>CAVVBB010000001.1:485000-2102459 GCA_963746475.1 uncultured delta proteobacterium | reverse complement strand
GCGTCGCGGGGTGACAAGCTGGTCGACTGGATAGTAGCTACTTGGGTTGGGCAATCTTTCCGTATGAGTTTCATAAGCTGGGTTCCGGACGGACAAGTGTGTAGCCGACCAGCATTCCGGCGAAGATGGTGAGAGCCACCACGAACATTTGAGAAAACTGCCGTACGCCCAACAGCCATTCTCCTTCCGTCATGGCGGCGAGGCCACGGAAACCGATGCTGCCGCTGACCAGCACGACGATGGCTGGAATGAGCACGATCGAGGTCGGCCGTCCCGTTTGCCTCGCCCAGAGGTTGGCAATGACCACGGCAATGATGGTGCCGACTAGATTTCCTAGGTTGGCGTTCAAGATCGAGCTCCCTGCCACGATCCCTAGATAGGCGACGCCGCACACCAGGGCGGCCCAAGGCAGATCCCGGCGCGATGTCTGGAACGCCAAGCACAGCCCAAGGACTAAGATAGGAAAGAGGAGCCACAACCAAACCGGGTCGACAGGCGTGCTCGGTCCGGCTGCCGCGAGAGCCACGATAGAGCTTGCCGCGGCGACGCCAAGCCAGCCGCCGGCGACCTGTTTGGCAAGGCAGATCAGCCCGCTCGTCAGGTTTGCGGTTCCAGATAGGACGTGCTGCGCGACCAGTTCCATGGCGCCGAGGCTGATCGTATATCCCGGAAGGATGATCGCGACGGCCGAGAGGATAACCAGAACGAGATTGAGCTCTGGCGCCCAGAGCTTCGCGATCGTTGCCAGAACGCCCGCGACGAACGCGGACGAGAACGGCAGCCACGCGGTCGCGGCAGCTCCGAGACGTCCCGACAGCACAACCACCCCATAGACGATCATGCTGAGCAGCGTGGCGCAGAGGGTGTCGGACCATCCCCCGCCTAGAAGCGGTGCCAGGCCCAGCCCGGCAAAGGCATAGCCCAACATGGACGCGAACCATCCCCAGGGAGGCGGTGCCTGAGCAATCGCATCGAGGCGCGCGGAGGCTTCCGCGAGAGACACTGTCCCTGCTCCCAACTCGTTCAGTAGGTCGCCCAAGCGGGCAAGCTTGTCCAGATCGACATTTGGGGGCGGCGTGGCAATGACCTCGACGCGCTGAGGCGACCCAGGGTCTTCACGCAAGGCAAAAACGATGTCAGATGGGGTCGACCGGAAAACGCCCTCGTAACCCAGTCTGGTCGACAGGCTCGAAAGGAAGGTCTCCAGCCGCGTTGAAGTGGAACCGTATCCGTGGGCCGCAACTCCAACCTTGAGGATGAATCGCCAGGCATCCTCGAAGGGAACCTTCGTGCTTGCGTAGAGCTCTGCCGAGTCGAATCCGCGTTTCATTGCCCTTCCTTAGCCACCCGCCAAACGTTCGGCCGCTCTGCGCATGCAGATTGCGTACTATCGTCGGGTCCTGGCCCGATGCCAAGGTCAGACGGTCAATGGTTGTCGCTGGCACTCGAGCGCCAGAGTGCGAGTGCGTTCCGCACATCTCTGAAGTAGACAGTCGAGAACTCATGTCGAAGCGCTCCCGGACCGCGTTGTGTCTGTCGTTGACAATCACCGGTGCAATCGTGGCGCCTCGGGTCACGTGTGCCCAGGACACGTTCAGCTGCATTGCCGAGCTCAGCGACGACGAAGTGCAGCACCGCATCGACCTGATTCAAAGGGAGCTCGACAACGGCAAGAAAAAGGCAACGCGCTGGCGCTATGGATGGATGGGCGCGTGGCTCGCGATTGGAGGCGCGACGACCTATCTCGCCGTCGACGCTGCGCGCGAGGAGCGCCGATCGGACAGGTTCGGTTGGGCCTACCTCGCGGGCGGCGCCTATTTTGCTGCGCTCACCCAGGTTTCGATTCCTGCGCCGGATGTCTGGGGGGCCAAGCGAGTTCGGCGTTTGGAAGGCAACAGCGAGGCTTCACGCAAGGAAAAGCTTCGCTACGCCACGAAGACCCTCGAGCGTGCGGCGGAGGTTCAGGCGTTCACGAGCGGGGCTTCTGGGGTGGCGGTGTCGCTCATCTATGGCGTCACGGGCGGCACCGTGAAAGCAGCCCAGTGGCCCGGTCTCAGCAGGGGTCTGACTGCCGCGATGTACATCGCGCCCCCTACTCTCGTCGCGCTCCAAACGATGACCGCCCCGCGGGAAGCGGCGTTGGCGTACGAAGCCTACCGCGGGATCGCGTGCTCCAGCCGGTACTACGCACGGGGACGTGAAGCACCGGAAATCGATTTCGACGTCGGCCTCGGGGGTGGACGCTTCCGGGTGGTGTTCTGATGAAGAGACACCGGATCACGACGATCGCGGCGATGCTCCTTGCTGTCCATCTCACCAAACCGCCGCCCGCCGCGGCGGATGAGCGCGGGACCGAAAACGCGATGCCGACCGCCGGCCCAAGGAGCGTTCCGAGCCAGCTCAAGGACGATCAGAAGGTCCTCGATAAGAGTGCTCCTCTCATTCCGCCGGGGCGCCTTCGCCGATTCTTGCAGCCCTACTACGACTTCAAGGAGAACATGAGCGACATCGTCGGCCTCACCTACGGCGGCGATTACAACATCGCCTTTCAAGAGGCCTTGGCACGCTCGATCGCTGAGCCCGCCGCGGGCGGAGTCGTTCGGTTCTACGGCCACTGGCAATTCGTAGGACGGGACAACGACAACGATGGGGGCCTGATCTACAAGGTCGAAAATCGTCATCGCATTGGAACTGACTTCGCACCCCAGGCGCTCGGCCCGGAGCTCGGTTACGCTGGACTGACAGCGACGACCTTCAGTGATGTCAGTTGGGTTCTGTCCAACTTCTACTGGGTCCAGAAGTTGTGGCAAGAACGGATCGTGTTCGTGCTCGGCTTCGTCGACACCACCGACTATGTGGATCTCTATACCCTAGCCAACCCTTGGACCGACTTCCTCAACCTCGACTTCGCCAACAACCCGACCATCGCTGTGCCGAATCAGGGGCTTGGCGCCGCTTTTCGGATCAACCCGATCGAGCACTTTTACCTGCTGCTTGGCTTCGCGGACGCCAACGGCAATCCTGAGCGTCCACTCGATAACTTCGGAACGTTCTTCCGCGATGCCGAGTATTTCGCGCACCTCGAGCTCGGATGGATCGAATCACCGGATCGCGCGTTTTCCGACCACGTTCACGCCACCCTTTGGTACGTGGACGAGCGAGCCGAAGCGGGAGTGCCGAGCGGCTGGGGCGCTGCGGTTTCCGCGAGCCGGACCTTCGCACAACAGTGGCTGCCCTTTGCCCGTGTGGGTGCTTCGAATGGAGGCGGCGGAAGGTTTCTTCAGTACGTGGTGGCCGCAGGAACGGGCATCTACTTCCGGCAGAAGGCGGATATACTCGGGCTCGGGCTGAATTGGGGCCGTCCTTCGGCCAAGACGTACGGCTCGCAGTTGCGCGACCAGTACACGATCGAAATCTACTATCGAGCCCAGGTCTTCCGCCACTTGGCCGTCACCCCGGACCTCCAGGTGCTGGTTCGCCCTGCGGACAATCCCGAGGTCAGCGCGATTGCGGTGATCGGCGCGCGCGCGCGCCTCATCTTCTGAGGCGCCACTGCAAGCTCGAAGGCGCGGCGCTCCTTGTATTGCGGAAACCTCGGCGAAGCGCTGGTGTCTTACTAGTAAGAAGCCAAGGAGACCACTCATGGGCAACATCGCGACCACCAAGCTCTCGTGCAAGGGGCAAATCGTCATTCCCGAGGAGGTTCGCAAGGAGCTCGGCCTCGAGCCGGGTGCTCAGTTCGTCGTCATGGGTGAGGGCGACGTCGTGATTCTGAAGAAGATCGACGCGCCCGACAGGCGAGAGTTCCTGGCGCTCGCCCGCAAGGTCCAAGTCAGGCCCGCAAGGCCGGAGTGAAGCGCTCCGATATCAAGAAAGCAGTCCGAGCATTCCGTCGTCGCGGATGAGAGTCGTCCTCGACACCAACGTCCTGATGTCAGGCATCTTCTTCGCCGGGCCTCCAGCAAGGATCCTCGCCGCTTGGGCAGAGGGTGAACTTGAGCTGCTGGTGACCGTGGACATCCTAGCGGAGTATCGCCGCGTCGTGGAGCAAGTTCCAATTCCGGCATACGCCTGCAGCGACGAGGACGACTTGAAGTTCCTCGCCTGCGCGTCGGCAGGTAACGCTGCCTGCGTCGTGTCTAGAGATCGCGCCCTACTCCGTGCGTCTGGGTACGAGGGGATCGAGGTGATGACGCCTAGGGAGTTCCAGACGCGGTTCCTCGACGAGTGAACGGCCCCACCACTACGTCTCGGTGCGACACAGGCTAGTGATTGATGGAGCCCGAGCGATACGAAGTCAGTGACCAAATAGTGACCAGAGCCCGGGACAATCAGGGGGATTCCAGGGTATTGCAAGGTAAGAGAGTAAGTGGTCGAACTACGTGCCTTTGACAGCGATACGCGGGAAAACCGAGTGTCCGCGTAGGGTTAGCGTATCGCTGTGAGCAGGGTTCGATTCCCACCGCCTCCACCGATAACCATTCGAGATCATTTCGCTTTGATCTCGGGTGGCAAAATCACTGGCAAAAAGCTGGCCTGAAACAGCGGCTGTTTCGGGTATTTCTCGTTTTGCCAGTGGCAAAACTGCGAGCTTGGTCCGCTCTAGATCGACTTCGAGCTTCGTGATTTCGTCGCACAGCGTCGACCACTCCCACGACGTGTACGCATCGATGACTTCGCCATTCGCGTTGTGCGTCATCAGCTCGATCACTTCCGTACGCGCAGAGGCATTTCGGCAAGTCCGAGGTCCGCGCTCGCACGCATCGAGTCCAGGTCGTGAGCTGCTTCGAGCGGACCGATTCGCTTCCTCAACCAGTCGAGCAGCGGCAGGCCCTCCGCGGCTCCCCGAAAGAGCGTTTCGTATCGACCGGTCTCCTCTCTGAGATCTTTCGAGCCCTCGATGAGGCAGGCATTCGCTATCTAGCGGTGGGCGGCATAGCGGTCGAGTTTCCGTGTAGAAACCGCCTGACAAGCGATTTGATGCGCTGGCTCTGATTGACGAGCTTTGAATCCGCAGGGCACTTCCCGCGCTGCAAGAGCTTCGCCGCAAGCTCGACAAGTCGCGAGAACCGGGTGGACGCAACGTCACGCGCGCTCCCTCGCTCCTTCCCATGGGAGCGTTTCGGGGGTAGAAGCAGGGACACAATGAGCAGATCTTTCGCGGAGATTGCCGCACACGCCCTACACCTAGCGTTCATCGTCGCGCTTACGGTCCTCGGTTCCACGGGATGCGGCAGCGATGGCGGAGGCTCCGAGCAGGGGCCCTCCATTTCGCCACTGCTCGATACGGATCGACGGACGAGCGCGTCGATCGGACCTGATGGTGGGAGCGTCGCGGTCACAGCCGCAGACGGTACCCAGTACAGTCTCGTGGTCCCGCCCGACACCGTGCTCGAAGACACCGAGATTTCGCTCACGCCGATCCTCAGCATTGACGACCTGCCCATGTCCGGAGGGCTGTTGGCAGGCGTGCATTTCGAGCCGAGCGGCCTCGAGCTCTTTCGAACGGCCACTCTGACGGTGACGCTCCCTGAAGCACCAAGCTTTGGTAGCGAAGAGCTGCTCGCCGCGTTTACCTATGACGGCGATGGCGACGACCTCGCGCTTGGCATTGCCGCCGCCGACGCGAACGCCTTCATGCTGCCCATCACGCACTTCAGCGGAGGCGGTGGTGGCTCGGCGACGCCAGCCGACCTCAAACAAGCCTTTCCCCGGGGCAGCGCGGACGCGTTCGTCGCGGAAGCGCTGGAAGCAGCATCCAAATCCGACAACGCAAGCCTCGAATCGAGCGTGCGCCGTTGGTACGCTGAGCTCGTCAAACCCGCCCTTCAGGCGGGCGTGGCGAGCGACGCCGCATTAGAACGCGCGCTCAGCGAATATCGCCGTTGGCTCCTGGCGGCGAGCTTCGCCAGCGGGCTCGTCGACTTGAATGACGTGCTTTCCGAAAGCCAATCCTTGGGCGCAGCAGCGCTCAATGACGCGATCGCACGCGCCAACGATCTTTGCGAAAGGCAAGAGAGCTTCACGGAAGCCGAAACGGCCTTGCTTTGGCAGCGCCGCGCCGAGTCTGTGCTCCCCGAAGACCTGCTTCTCGCCAATGGCCTCGATCGGACTTCCGTTCAGCGCGACCTCTGCGTGCAGGTCGTGTTCGAGAGCACCTCGTTTCCCGAGGCGCCCGCCATCGGCGAACCGGCGCTCCTCGAGATGATCGTCGGATTTGCCTTCGGCGAGGAACCGATCGAGTTCAGTTCGGGCATGGTGGTCAACGTGCTCGCGACCGGCGCAACCCCGGCAGGGGCCACCGAATTCACCGATGCCTCAGGGGTCGTGGAGCTCACGTTGACTCCAAATGGCGCGACGGTCGCGATCGAGGTCGACGCCTGCATAGGACTTGCGGTCGGTGCGGGCACGCTCACCGGCGGCTTCATCTGCCAAGAGGCGTTCATCGTCCGCGGCCTCGTCGTCTCGCCATCCACGGTCACCCTCGCGTCCGGGGCCAGCCAGCAATTCAGTGCCCAACTTGTCGGAGTCGATGAACCCGTGACCTGGTCCGCCACCGGCGGCACGATCGACCCGAACGGACTCTTCACTGCGGGCAGCGCGGCGGGCGCCTTCACGGTCACGGCCACGAGCGTGGCAGAACCGACTCTCGTCGCCACAGCAGAAGTCACCATTGACGGGGATCCCGGTGACCCTGTCACCACAGCCTGGCTGGGCACCGCAGCCTGCTTCGACGTCGACAAGCTGTTCGATGCCAAGCCCTCCGGAGTTGCAGTCATCCAGACCGGGACGCAACTCGAGATTCACTTCCCTCGGGTCGACCCGGGCACGGGCGATCCGCCGTTTCGGACCTCTTGCGTCCCGAACGACTTCGTCTACCTCGCTACAATCAGCGGCGGCTCTTTCAGCGGGTCGACCAACGACTGTAACCCAGGCCCATGCCCGATAAGCGGCAGCATCGACGGCGACACGATCTCGGGCACTGCCGTCTGGAACGGCGACTGCACATGCTACACCGACTTCGAAGCAACGATCGCCAACGAGTGCGCCGTGCTCAGTAGTGGGTCGGATCCTATTCGAATGTCCTGCTCTCCATAGCCCACACCATCCCGTGCGCGGGGAAGGCACCCAAGGCCGACCACGGGTCGCGCAGAACGTTGCCAAATTCGACTAACTGGTGCCGAAACGAACCGACGAGTCGAAATAGCAAGCTCGTACCCCGCAATTGCGCTCCCGAAATGGTGCCGGGGTGCTCGCGTTCACGACGAGCCCGGGCTTCTCCCGATGATCGGCGCCTCGAAAGAGGAGAGCTAAAGTGCTTTTCCTCGTGATTTCCCGCAGTTGCCCGATTTGCACCGAAATCCGCAGTTTTCGATTCCAACCGCTTCCACCACTGTTTGACTGCCTACGGCAGTCTGCACCAGTCCAGTTCTCATGCGCGCGAATTTACGAATCCCACCAACAGCATTCGTACAAACGCGAGCGATTCACAGCGCCGCCACCCAAGCAATCGGGTGCCGAGCCACCACATCGCTCGTACACCGTATCGCAGCCGGTAACGTGCAGATACAACGAGGCCGGCGTGCCAGCGCCTTGAGGCTTGCCCAGCATGACGAATGAGTCCCCAATCTCTACCTGAGCATGACGCACCGTGCCGTCCGGGTGGTCCATGCGCTCGAACTGTTCGGCGCCAAAGGCCACGGCGCAGACAGGGCCATTGCAGTTGCTATCTGCCGAGGACGCGACGGCCGTAATGACTCGTCTCGCGCGACACGGCCCGGCGGGACAACTAGAATGAGGAGCAAACCATGAAAATTCTGATCATCCTCACCTCGCACGACGCGCTTGGCGACACGGGCGAAAAGACCGGATTCTGGCTCGAGGAGTTTGCAGCCCCCTACTACGTTCTGCGAGACGCGGGGGCGGAGCTCACGCTTGCATCTCCCGCGGGGGGCAAACCGCCGCTCGACCCCAAGAGCGATGCAGTCGATGCGCAGACAGAGTCGACGCGGCGCTTCAAGAAGGACGAGGCCGCGCAGCACGCGCTGGCCACGACGGTGCCGCTTTCCACGGTGCATGCCTCCGAATTCGACGCAGTCTTCTATCCCGGTGGGCACGGTCCTCTTTGGGACCTGGCGGAAGACGCCGATAGCCGGAGACTGATCGAAAACTTCGTCGGCAGCGACCGTCCCCTTGGCGCTGTATGTCATGCGCCCGCCGTCCTACGGCATGCGACGGGGGCAGCCGGCAAACCTCTCGTCTCTGGCCGCAAGGTGACCGGGTTCAGCAACACGGAGGAAGCCGCCGTAGGTCTGACAGATGTCGTGCCATTCCTAGTGGAAGACATGCTCAAGGCAAAGGGTGGCCTCTATGAGAAAGGGGAGGACTGGAGCTCTCATGTGGTTGTGGACGGAAAGCTCGTGACGGGCCAGAACCCCGCATCATCGGAGGCTGCGGCCCGTGAGCTGCTGAAGCTGCTGAGATAACATGCTCAGAGGCCCGAAAACTCGAAGGAACCCTTTGCGGTCGCACTGCCAATCACGAGTCCCGTTGCCGGGTCTGCGCTGCGACAAGTCGAGGCTCTGCGTACAGGCCCGGCACGGGCAGCTTCCGACCATCTGCCCATCTACGCTCGAGTCCAGCTTTGAATCGCCCCGCGCGGCGGCTCGCCGCCGGGCGATCCACCAGCATGGCATGGACCTCGACGCGCATGGCTCAGCGCCTCGGGCGAGCTACGCCTTTGTCGGAAAGATGCCGTCGAGCTCGTCTCGGCGCTCTCGGCTCATGAGGCGTGCGGCCTCTTTTTGGATGGGCACGTCTTGATGGCAGACCTTGTAGACAGCCTCGCAGATCGGCATGTCCACGCCGGTGCGTTCTGAGAGCGCATGAACCGCAACCGCGGTGTAGTAGCCCTCGGCCACCGCCTTTTGGGAGCTGATGACGTCCCTCGCGGAGCGGCCTTCTGCGATCTTCTGCCCGAGCTGCCGATTGCGCGAAAGCTCTCCGTGACAGGTCAGCGTCAAGTCTCCGACTCCCGCGAGTCCCAGAAAGGTGAGAGGGTTCGCACCGAGGGCGACTCCCAGGCGCGCAAGCTCCGCGAGGCCGCGGGTCATCAGTGAGGTAACCGCCGAAGCGCCCATTCCGAGCCCAAAGGTCGCTCCGCAAGCGACCGCGACCACGTTCTTCAGTGCCCCACCGAGTTGCACGCCGATCACATCATCGCTCGCATAGACCCGGAACCGCGGCGAATGAAGGATGGCCTGCATGCGACGCGCGAGTTCGATGTTCGTCGCAGCCAAAGTGATGTCCGCCGGCAAACCCGAGGCCAGGTCCTTCGCGAACGTGGGCCCCGACAAATAGCCGACACCTCCCGCGTGCTGTGGAATCGAGTCCGCCAAGATTTCGCTCATGAGCGCGAGGCTGTCTCGTTCAATGCCCTTGGCCGTCGAAGCCACCAAGGCATCCACCGGCAGGTGGGTCGCCGCCTCCGTGGTGACTCGACGCATGAAGTTCGAGGGCACGGCCAGTAGCACCAGCTCTGCGCTCTCGAGCGCGTCCTCCATGTCATTGGTGAAATGGACGGCCGCAGGAATGGGGAAACCCGGCAGGTATACGGAGTTCTCTCCTGACGCCGCCACCTGCTGGGGCAAGCCCTCATCATATGCCCAGACTCGAACGCGATGCCCGAGCTCGTGGCAATAGAGCGCAAGAGCCGTACCAAAGGCTCCCGCACCAAGTACGCTTACATCCGACAAGGCACTCGAACACTATCGTCTTCGGTCTCGGTCTTCAACCGGCCGCAATGACGCAAGGCCGAAGTCGAGTCGATTCCGGGGCGCTCTAGATCCCCAGCCGGACCCCCACCCAGACCACAGCGACGATGCCCGCTGCGATGATCGCAATCCACACGGGATTGTGCACGAAGTAGGGGTACACCAGTAACAGAAGCCCTCCCCCAATTTGCAACGGACGACGCTGCTTCTTCCCATAGACGAAAAGGACGAAGCCGATGCTGCTGACCAAGAGTGTGAGCAATAGATAGCTCGGGTCGAGGCTCATTTCTTAGGCACCTTCCACAGCTCGCCGGAATTCTGGATCGCTAGAGGATGAGTCGAACGCCGCCCAGGTCTTCGATGCGGTGCCAGGGGAAGCAGGCCCAGGGAAAGGAAGCTCATCAGAGGATTGAAGATCGAGACCACGATCCACATGTTGCGTAGTGTCTTTGGGAACACTCCCTCTTTTTGCTCCTCGATGAAGTTCCTCGAAAGCCACCTGAACGTCTAACCGAAGAACGGCCTGCCTCTTCTCGGGCGAGGTCCCTCCGGCGTCAATCTTCGCCCAAGTCCCAGTGATGCTCGAGTCGGTCGACCTCCTCCCGAGCGTCCCCCTGGTACCGGATGAGACCGCGAGCTTCCAGCGTGTCGACCAGCTGTTCGGCCTCCAGCTCCGAGCACGTCAAGGTGTCGACGATTGCGGCGCGCATATCGCTTTTTCCGCGGACGTAGCCTGCAGGGGCCGCCCCACGAAATCGAGTCGAAAGCTGGCGCCGCAGCTCGCTTAGGTCGATGTCCTCGGGAATCACAGCTAATCTTGTAAGGCTAAGCGCGGAATCTCGCAAAGTGAACGACAATCCTTCGCGGTAACTGCCATAGGCGAACTGGCGTTCCTCCCCCCAGAAGGGGAGCTACCGGCCTCTGGCGAGCTCGTTTGGCTCGCCCCCACCCTGCACGCCCGTCCGTGCCATGGCCCCGCGCATACCTGCTTGGCGGGCTCGCCGCAGCCGTTGGCCCATGCTAGCGAGCCGCATGACATCAAACTCTCAGACCCGAGGCGAGGCTCGCGTCATCGTCCGGCAGCTCCGGAAGTCCGACCTGCGCGACGTCCAGCGCGTCCACCGCGGCGCATATCCGGATCTCGAGTCCTGGGACCTTCAGCAATTCGCGCACCAGCTCGACCTCTTTCCGGAGGGGCAGCTCTGTGTCGAGGTCGATGGTCAGGTGGTGGCGACATCGAGCTCGCTGATCGTCACGCTGAACGACTTAAAAGCCAACCACACGTACCAGGACGTGTGCCAAGACGGCATGATCCGCACTCATGATCCCGACGGCGATACGCTCTACGGGATCGACATCGCTGTGGATAAGGAGTTTCGCGGGCAGCGCTTCGCGCGCCGCATCTACGACGCGCGCAAGGAGCTGGCTGAGCAGATGAACCTGCGAGGCATCGTATTCGGCGGGCGAATGCCCAACTACAGTCGACATGCCAGCGAAATGACACCGCAGGAATACCTGGCCAAGGTTCTGCGCAAGGAGATCCGCGATCCGGTCATTCTCGCTCAGATTGCAAACGGTTTCGTCGCACGAGAAGTGATCGAGGACTACCTGCCGAGCGACACAGCCTCGAACGGGCACGCAGTGCTGATGGAGTGGCGCAATCCCTCGTTCGTCCCCCCTGACCCGAGACGCAGGACCTCGGCCTCGATGCGCGTCGCTGCGGTGCAATACCAAATGCGCCCCGTAACGAGCTTCGAGGAGTTCGCGACCCAATGCGAGTTCTTCATCGATTCCGCGGCGGATTACAGCGTCGATTTCCTGCTGTTTCCAGAGCTTCTCACCACGCAGCTGCTCGCCCTCGTTCCCAAGCCGAACCCAGGGCAGGCGGCACGCGAGTTGGACAAGTTCACGGAGCGGTACGTCTCGTTCTTCACGGACATGGCGATCCAGTACAACATCAACATCATCGCTGGCACTCATTTAGCCGTCGAGAAGAAGCGCCTCTACAACATCGCGTATCTCTTTCATCGTGACGGTCGGATCGACAAACAGTACAAGACACACGTGACCCCCTCGGAGGCGCGATGGTGGGGCATTACAGCCGGCCGCGACATCGACGTGTTCGAGACCGATCGCGGTAAAATTGCGATACCGATCTGCTACGATATCGAGTTCCCCGAGTGGGCGCGCATCACCAAGGCCAAGGGTGCGGACGTGCTGTTTGTCCCCTACAACACCGACATTCGCTCGGGTCACATACGGGTGCGCTCTTGCGCGCAGGCCAGAGCGATCGAGAATCACATCTACGTCGTCATGGCCGGTGCCGTCGGCAATCTTCCCCAAGTCGAAGGCGCCGACATCCACTACGGTCAGGCTTCGATCCTGACCCCCTCCGACATTCACTTCGCTCGGGATGGCATCGCCTCCGAGGGAACGCCGAACGCGGAGACGATGATCATCCACGACCTTGACCTCGCCCTTCTGCGTCGCACGGAGGGCACGGGGAGCGTCAGAACCTGGCCCGATCGCCGTAAGGACCTCTACTCGGTCGTTCACAAAACCGGGCGGAAGACCGAACGTTTTTGAGGGTCCGGGCCCGCGCGAACGATGCTCAGTCGCTTTGACCGCAGGCCACGCGGTTGGTCGTGTCCCAGCGAATGCGCTCGATGTGCGCGAGGCTCGTGGCTTCGATCACGATTCTTATACTGCTGGCTGCTCTTCGCCTGGCGCTCGTGCAGGAACACCCGTTCTGGCCTGGTCTCGCCCAGGGCCGGAAGACCCCTGCGCTGCCGAGCCGGGCAGAGCATTGGACGCAATCGCCGCGCAAGCCCAAAGTCGGCGCGGAGCGTAAGCACAGTGACGGAAATCGCTAGCCAGGAAGCCGAGCGGGTGCAGCCGAGAGTGGCACTCTCATGAAGCATCGTGCGCTGGTGCTGATGGCCGTCCTGCTGGCCACCTTCACCGTCAATCTCACTCTGACCATTCTGACCATCGCCATCGCACCAATCGCCGAAGACCTGCAGGCGCCGGTCGCGGCCGTGGCCTGGGTCACCTTTGCGCCCATCGTCGTCACGGCTCTGCTCGCGCCCGCGGCAGGCCGGGCCGCTGATCGCTTCGGCCGCAAGCGCACGTTCTTGCTCGGTTTCGCCATCGCAGCGGTCGGCATGGCTCTGTCTGGATTCGCCCCGACGCTGGCGACCTTGATCGCCGCCCGTGTGCTGACAGGCGCGGGCACGGCCGCCGTCATGCCGGCAGGGCTCGCGCTCGTGGCGGGCGCCTACCCGGCGGAGGAACACAGCATCCCGCTGGGCTGGTGGACGAGCACCTCCGCGCTCGCCCCGACGCTCGGGATCATCGTCGGAGGCTTCCTCGTGGAGTCGCTGAGCTGGCGCTGGCTGTTCTTCGGGCAGCTCCCCTTCGCGCTAGCGGCCTTCGTGCTCGCGGCCCTCGTGCTCGACGAAGAGCGCTCGAGCTCTGAGGCGCGCTTCGATGTGGAAGGGGCCGTCCTCATCGGCATCTCGATCTTCTGCATGCTGGTCGCGGTCAATCGAAGCGCGGACTGGGGGCTCGCCTCCGCGCGCATCCTCGGCCTGCTCGCGGTCAGCCTAGTGACAGGCCTGCTCTGCATTCGGGTCGAGCGTCGGGCGGAAGAGCCGGTACTGCCTCTGTGGCTATTCGAGCAGCCCGACACGGCCGCGGCCCTGCTCAGTCGAGCCGTCTTGAATGGGCTGTACATGGGCGCCTTCATCATTTTGCCTCTGTGGATGATGAAGATTCGTCACATGGGGCCGGCGCTCGTCTCGCTGGCCCTGGTGCCGAGGCCCTTGTCGATGAGCTTGGCCGGTCCCTTAGCGGCGCGCCTCGGCCTGAGCTGGCCCAGCAGGTTCCTCATTCGCTTAGGAGCGACGGGCATCGCCGTGGCAAGTGGCTACATGGCGCTGATGAGCGCGGACTCTTCGTACGGCTGGTTCGTCGTGGCGCTCGTCGTCATGGGTGCCGGCCTGGCGTTCACGCAAACGGCCAGCGCGCAGGTGGTCACCAGCAGCGTACCGAGGGAGGACCTGGGCGCCGCCTCGGGCGTCCTCGCGATCACGACCAGCCTGGCGCACTCCCTCGGCATGGCGGGCCTGCTCGCGGTCGTCGAAGTCTTCGGCGGGGCGGAGCAGCCGTCGGCGTACCGCTGGGCGTTCGGTTTGGCATCCATTTTGTCGTTCGCCACCCTCCCCACGACCCGGCACTTCCCGGGACGAAGCCCGGCGAACGCCTGAAGCTCCGCACCGTGTAAGTCTGTTCGTTACAGCCTTCGTCGGACCTCGCTTGCAGGCCTACGCCGCCGCCTGTGACAAGCCCGGCGAGACGTGCTCTCATGAGTCTCATGCCGAAGACTTCGCCTGTCGGCACGAGCCGCCCCCATCCCCTGAAGCTGAGCGTCCGCATCGCACTGATGTTGCCGTTCGTGCTTCTGTTGCTGGGACCGGAGGGAGAGTCCTGCAGGCCAAACCTGGCCACGCCTTGCATCTCGGACGAGGACTGTGTTCTCGACCAAGTTTGCACCGGGGACCGCTGCGGGGAGCCCCCGGCGTGCATCTGTACAGACATCTACGCGCCCGTATGCGGGGCAGACGGAAACACCTACGGCAACGCCTGTGAAGCCAGCTGCCAGGGCGTCGCGGTCGCTCGCGACGGCGAGTGTGGCGGGAGGGCATGCGCTGACAATGGTGACTGCCAGGATGACCTCATTTGCTACCCGCCGACCAAGACCTGCGAGCCGTCCTGTGCCATCGCCTGCTTTGCCTACGATCCCGTATGCGGCACCGATGGCGTGACCTATGCCTGTGGGGAGCAGGACGCCTGGTGTCACGGTGTCGAAGTCGCTCAACAAGGCGAATGCGGCACCTGCGTCTGCACGAGGCTTTACGCTCCAGTCTGCGGCGTGAACGGGATCACCTACGGCAACGCCTGCGAGGCGCGTTGTGCAGAGGTCGACGTCAAGAGCGAAGGCCCCTGCCCTGAGGCCGGCAAACCATGCACGCCCCAGGAGTGCGGACCCGGTCTCGCCGCGCCCAACTTCCTTTGTGAGGACGGCACCCTCGGCGGCCCCGGTCCCTGCGTTCGCAATGACGACGGACTATGCGCCTGGACCTACGTGGACTGTCCGCCAGTCTGAGGCCGAGCTCCACGCAAGCCTGGTCACCGGACGATCAGCACCGGGCAGCTCGAGTACTGTCGCAGCCGTTCGAGCGTGGCCTCCTCGAGAAGCGCCTCGTCGGCCGCGATGACGCAAAGGGCGGCTCCCCTGGAACGCATCGCCTTCGCGAGAACGCCGATCTCTGCGCTCGGCATCGTCAAGAAGCCCGCAGGTCGTTCGCCCAGCAAGACCGTCGCGCGAGCACGGCATTCTCGCAGTGCCTCCTCGGTGTCGGCCGGCAGGAGGATCAAGAGCTGGCGATGGGTGCTGTTCGCGAGACGAACCGAGGTCCGTAGCGCCCGCTCGGCGGGCTCGGAGCCATCGAAGACGGCCACGATGGGTCGTTCTCTTTCTTGGCGCGCAAGGCCCAGCCTCCGCGACAGCCCCTGGGCCTCTGCGGCGGCTCCGAACATGCGTCTGGCCGCGCTCAAAAGAAGCAGCTCGACGTCCTGTCTCGCGTGCAGCGCCGCGCTCAGTCGGCCCCGCGTGGTTTGAAACGACCACTTTAGGCCCACGCGTTCCGCGCTGAGTTGCACCGCACGCTCGGCCCTGATCGCCTGCACCCGAACCTGCCGCTGGATCTCACTGATCCGGAGCGGCCGCGCGCGGGACGTCAGCCGAGAGATCTCCTGCGCCCTCGGAAGCTGGGCGATCCGAAAGAGATCGGCGTCCTCGAGAAACAGCCCGCTCACCTCAGAGGCCAGCACGTCCAAAACGGAATTCAGCATCGTCAGCACCTGGGCGTCGGTCTCGCCGCCGCCGAGGACGACGGTCAGACGACGGACCTCGGTGCGGGCCGCGTTCAAGACTCGCCCCGGCCTTTGCCGTCTTTGGCAAACGAACGGCGCTTGCTGGCCAGCGCCGCGAGCTGAGCCGTCACGCGCTGGTTTATGGTGCCCGAGGCAAAGTTGCCCTCTGCGTCTCTGTGCCCAGCAGCAACGCCCGTAAGCACTTCCATGCACTGGTCGATCGTTTTGACTGGGTAGATGTGAAATCGACCCTCGGCCACGGCCTGACGCACCCGCTCCCGCAGCATCAGGTGCTTCACGTTGCTGGCCGGAATCAGGACGCCCTGCTCTCCGGTCAGCCCCCGCTCCTTGCAGAGATCGAAGAAGCCTTCGATCTTCTCATTCACACCGCCGATCGCCTGTACCTCTCCGCTCTGGTTGACGGAGCCGGTGATCGCCAGGCTTTGCTTGATAGGCGCGTCTGCCAAGGCCGACAGAAGCGCACAGAGCTCGCCGCAGGAGGCGCTGTCCCCGTCCACAGCACCGTACGACTGCTCGAACACGAGGCTCGCGGACAGCGAAAGCGGTTGCTCGCGGCCGTATTGAGCAGCGAGGTAGCCGGACAGAATCAGCACACCCTTGCTGTGGATCGGCCCACCGAGCTCGACCTCTCGCTCGATGTCGATCACTTTGCCCGCGCCTATCGAGAAGCGCGCCGTAATCCGACTCGGACGCCCAAACGAGTACCCGCCGAGGCCGATCACCGACAAGCCGTTGAGCTGACCGGCTTTGGACCCCTCGGTCTCGATCAGTATCGTTCCTCTCAAAACCTCTTCTTGAAGCTGGTCTCGCACGCGACTGGCGCGGCGCTCCTGAGCTGCGATCGACCGTTCCACCTCACTCAGCCCAATGACCGCGGAATCATTCCGAGACGCCCAGTAGTCGGCTTCACGCACGATGTCCGCCACGGGCTCGACGATCCCCGACAATTTTTGCGCATCGCTGACTTGTCTCGCGCTTTCTTCGATGACGCGCGCCATGGCAGCGGAATCCAAGGGCCTGAGCTCCTCCCGTCGGGCCTCTGTCGCGAGCATCCTGGCGTAGAGCCCAGTGTTCTCCGTGCTCCGGTCGATCTCGTCTTCGAAATCAGCCGCCACCTTGAACAAGCCGGTGAACTCTGGATCCAGGGCTTGCAACAAATAATACAGCCTGCGGTCTCCGATCAGAACGAGTTTGGCCGCAAAAGGAATCGGCTCCGGCTCGAGAGAAACGGTGCTCACCAGCGCATACTCTTGCGCCACCGACTGCACCCGGAGCTCCCGGGACTGAAGGGCCCGCTTGAGCGCATCCCAGACGAAGGGTTGCAGAAGGACCTTGCGCGCATCGAGCACGATGTAGCCACCGTTGGCCTTGTGCAGCGCGCCAGCCTTGATGAAGCGATAGTCGGTGACCAGCGTGCCCATCTGCGACACCTGCTCGATGTCTCCAAACATACGCTGGTGCGTCGGATGATCCTCAAAGACCGTCGGCGCCCCGTTTTGGGCCTCGTGGTCCACGAAGACGTTGATCGCGTAGCGCCTGGCTGCCGGCGACTCGTTCGGAAGCCGCGCTGGAACACCTTCCATCCAGGCCTGCTCGAGAGGAGACTTCTCCTCCGAGGAGGCACCAAACAGCGCGATGTTCTCGACGATGTCGTTTTCGACGGCCCGTAGATAGGTCACGACCCCCTCGCAGTCGTCGTGCTTCTTCTTGAGCTCTTCGATCAGGCTTCCCACGGCCCATGCCGCGACCTCCCGATCGAGCTCCCGGATCTTGTTGCGCGCGGTTCGCATTCTCTGTGGCGCGGCCTGCAAGGCGGCCTGAAACTTCTTTCCGAGCTCGTCGACCGCCTGCTCCAGCCGTGTCTGCTCCTCTTCGGGCAGCAGATCGAACTCGCGCGTGCTCAGTGGCTCGTTGTCCAGCAGTGGCGCAAACGCGACCCCGGTGGGTGTTTGGATGATGCCGACCCCACGCTTTTCAGCCTCTGCTTTGACCTCCTCGAAAGCCTGTTCCTGTTGCTCCTTGAACTCCTCCTCGATGGCCTGCCGTCGGGTTCGGTAGTCGTCGCTTTCGAAGGCAGCGGGAATCGCAGTCTGCGCATCCTCCAGAAGCTGGTTCAAGTCGTGCTCGACCGCTCGCGCCCGGCCGGCGGGCAGGCGGATGACCTTCGGCTGCCTCGGGTCGTCAAAGTTGTTGACGTAGCACCAGTCGAAAGCCGCCGGCTCCTTCGCGGCCTTCTGCCGGAGGTACTGCCGCACGAACGAATGACGTCTCGTGCCCTCGCGCCCGAGCACGAAGAGGTTGTAGCCCTCGAGCGCCATGTCCGCGCCAAACTGAACGGCCTCCGTGGCTCGCTCCTGCGCCACCGGGCTCGACAGGTCCTCGAGCTCGACCGTCGTTTCGAAACCAAGTCGTTCGGGATCGGTGCGCTGATAGAGCTCCTCGGCAGACAGCTCTGAGTGCTTGGGCCCTTCCATCGAATCCTTTCCTCAGAAGGAAGACTCAACGAAGTTCATCGCCCATCCAAGAGGGATGCGTCAAGGCTCACTTCTTCAGGAGCTTGAAAGAGTGCGACCACTCATTGCGGGCAAGGCCTGGGATGCACAAAAGGATGCATAGCGGTTCGACGGCACGGGTCGCGGAAACGCTTTTGGCCAGAGGAGCTACAGCATCGTCGCGAGTTAGCGTTCGTCCCGTGACCACGCCACCGGAACGAGCGAGAGGAATCATGCCGCGCGCTCGCGGACTCGGGACGCCGACCTCCGTGAAGACACGGCCGGCTGGGCCCGCAGCGCGGCCCTCACTCGCGAGGCGGCACCGTCGACTATCGCTTGCAGGTCCTCGATCGAAAATGCGGGTACCGGAGCAAAGAGGCTCAGCATGAGGCCGCCCTCGACCGTGGGCGTGACGACGACGAAGGGGTTGTTGAAGGACAGACCATTGACGAAAGGGCGAAGGTCCTCGAGGGCGAAACCTCCGACACGGTCCGGCGCCGCGTAGCGGGCGCAGTCTGTGAGGATCATGGAGCAAGGCATCTTGACCTTGGGAACGCGGACAGGGAACTCCATGGCGGCTCCGGTGAGGAAAGCCAAGGCCCAGTGGGCGTCTCGGCCCGGGCGCATGACCTCCTGCAGGTCACGCCTGAGTCGCCGCGCGACCGACCAGAGCTCGGACGGGGCTTCGCTCCTCGCGGACTCCGGCGAGAAGTCCAGGCACGGGTCGACGCCGGTGGCGTGAAGGCCAAGCTCCTCGTTTCCGATGGGGCTGCCGTAGCGGTGCCGGAGACTGACCGCGTACGACAGGGTCAGGTAGTTCTTCTTTTTCTTGTCCTGATCGGCAAAGAGCAGTGCGGCGATGCCGAGGGAACAGGCCGCGCCGAGCACGCCGCTCACCGAGGCGTTTCTGGCCTTGGCCGCTGTGCGAAGCTGCTTCGATTCCTTGGACGTGAAGGTCGAGCGGACGATCTGCGTGTGACAATCGGCATGCCCGAAGCGGGTGTTGCGCGGAACGAGCGCCGGAATCTTCC
Source organism: uncultured delta proteobacterium (assembly GCA_963746475.1). Classification (GTDB taxonomy): domain Bacteria; phylum Myxococcota_A; class Polyangia; order Polyangiales; family Houyiibacteriaceae; genus SG8-38. Next base: position 2,083,205 of record CAVVBB010000001.1, on the reverse strand, counting down.
GCATGCCGCCGGAGGTGCCCTGGAGCAAATGCTGACCCAAGCGCGTCAGAGCCTTGCGGGTGCCACCCAGTCGCTCGGCACAACGCGCGTTCACCGAAGCAGACAAGCGCAGAGGCTCGAGGCGTGGCGGGGCTCCGGTTTGGTCGTGGATGCCGAGATGCTCGACGAGCTCGGAGGCGAGGAACATGAGCGAGGCGCCATCGCAGATGCAGTGCTCGATCTCGACGATGAGGTCGGTGCGAGCGCGATCGTCGGAAAAGCGAATCAGGTGGACGCGGGCGAGCGCCTCGGCCACTCGCAAGGGGCGCGACTCGATGCGTCTCCAAAACCGATCGATGTCCAGGTCGCTACAAGCCTCGTGCTCGAGCACGGGAATGCGAGCCTTGCATGGCGCAAAGACCAGGCCGCGTCGTGTCTCAGCGATGCATCGGCGCAGGTATGGATGCCGAGCCTGAAGGGCGGCCAGGCAGGCCGCCAAGGCTTCGGAGTCGACGGCGGGCCCTCGGAGCCGAGCGTAGGTGGCGACTCGTCCGAAGCCACCACCCAGCATGGACGCTCTGGCGAAGCCACTTTCCATCGCGTCGAGAAGCAGAGCGTCTTCCTCCCCTGCCTCGCCCCTCTTCGCAGGTCCAACGCAGCGGTTCCGATCGAGCCGCTCCTTCACGGCGCGACGCACGGCGCGACTGGCGAGCGATGTGTAGCGTTTGGCGAGCGAAGGATGGAATTTCACGAAGCACTTCATGAAGCGAGCGCCAGCCCGGGGCAAGACTCAGGCGGCTTGGCTGGATGCGGCCGCGGGCTTCCCGACATGCAACGCAGCCCGAAGACGCGCCGCGGCGTCTTCGAGCACGGCCTCGAGGTCCTCGACGCACAGCGCAGGCACCGGGGCGAAGAGGCTGAGGGTGAGCCCACCCTCCGGAGTCGGCGTCACCGCCATGTAGGGGTAGCTGAAGCCTCGCCCGTTCACGAGCGGGCGCAATTCTTGGAGCGTGTACGCGCCAATGCGACTCGGGACGGTGAACCGGCCGCAGTCGGTGAGGACCAGGGAGCAGAAGAGGTTCACCTGGGGGATGTGAGCAGGCAGGGCCATGGCGTGGCCGGACACGAAGTTCAGAAGCCAGTGCGCATGGATCCCCGGGGCCATCTCCTCGGCGAGCTCAGCTTTCATTTTGCGCGCAGTCTCCCACAGCCTCGATGGGTCGTGATCTGCCCAGGCCGCCGGAAGCAGGCCAATGGATGGGTCGACGCCGGATACGTGGGCGCCAAGCTCATGATTGCCAATCGGATCGGCGTAGCGATGCCGAAGACTGACCGAATACGAGAGCCGGAAGTAGCGCTCTTGCTCCGCGTTCGGTTCGCTTGATTCGGAAAAGACCCTGGCGCCGATGCCTAGGCTCATGGCGGCGCCGAAGACGGTGCTCAAGGAGGCGCACTCGGCTTTGGCGGTCCGGTAAAGTCGCTCCGTCTCCTCTCGCGACAAGGTCACTCGAACGGCGTGGGTGTAACACTGACGGATGCCACGGGAAGTGTCCCGGGCGAGCGTCGTCGGAGGCTGTTTGATCAAGCGCGGCAGCGTGCCGAGCATTCGCTGACCCGTTCGTCTCAGGGCCTCGCCATGACCGCCCACTTCGGCCGCACACCGAGCGTTCACGGAGGCCGACAAGGGAAGCGGAGGCATGCTGCGAGGGGCCCCGGTCGTGGCGTAAACCGAAAGCTGCTCGATGAGCTCGCAGGTCAGCGCAATCATGGAGGCCCCATCAGCGACGACGTGCTCTCCCTCGACGATCAGAGCGGTGCGCGCCGGGTCTTCCGGGAAGCGAATCAGGTGAACGCGAAAGAGGGCATCTCCTGCACGCAAGGCGCGAGCTTCGATAGTGCGCCAAAGCGTCTCCGGTTGCAGCGAGCTCGAGAGCTCGTGCTCGACAATCGGAAGCGGACCCCGCAAAGGCTCGAGCGCGAGGCCGAGCGGGGTTCTGACGACGGTGCGCCGCAGGTACGGGTGTCGAGCCTGCAAAGCCGAGAGGCAGGCCTCCATGGCCTCCCGCTCGATCGCGGGCCCCTCGAGCCCGACGTACGCCGCGATGCGCGCATAGCCTTCACCGCGCATCGAGGCTTTGGCAAGGCCAGCTTCCATCGAATCGAGGAGCAGGAAGTCTCTCTCCATCGCCTCCCCTCGCTGAGAAGGCGTGGCGTAGCCACCGCGGAGCAGGCGACCGCGGGCGGCCCCCGCAACAGCCTGCTTCGCGCGCGATGCATAGTCTTTGGCGGACGAAATCACGGCCAGCTTCATGAAGGCAGGGTGCCGCCAGCGCAAGATGGGGAAGCCGCGATTCCGAAAAAAAGAACCTCCGCGGGTGCCTGCAAACGGCTCGTCGCCGATGACCCGCTCAAAGGAGCCGTTTTCGGGGTGAATTTACTCGCCCCTGAACAACGGTGCACGCTTCTCGAAGAACGCCATCACGCCTTCTTGCATGTCTTGGGACGCGATGACGCGCTCTAGAGCCGAAAACTCCACCTCGAGGCCCTCGTCCAGGCTGCGCTCGCTGGCCGCGAGGACGGCCTCGAGGATTCCCGCGACCGCAATCGGGGCTTTTGCGCTCAGCTCCGTCGCCAGCACAGCGACGCGAGCGTCCAGCTCCTGTGGTTCGCAGACCTCGTGGACAATCCCGTCGCGCAGGGCCTCGGCGGCCCCGAGCTTGCGGGCGAGCAGGATGATGTCCAGCGCGCGCGCCTTGCCGGTCAGCCGAGTGAGCCGCTGGGTCCCACCCCAGGCAGGCAGCACGCCGAGCTCGACCTCGGGAAGCCCAATCTTCGCGTCGCTGGCCGCGATCCGAAAGTGGCAGCCGAGCGCAATCTCGAGACCGCCGCCCATGCAGGCGCCGCGAATGGCGCAGAGGACCGGCTTGGGCATGGTCTCGATTCGCCGGATCAGCGCGTGACGCTGCGCGATGATCTCCCTGACACTGCGCTCGGCTGTGGCTGCCGCGCCGAACTCTCGGATGTCCGCACCGACGGAGAAGTTCTGGCCTCCCGCGCCGCGCAGGATCACGGCCCCGATGTCTGTGTCGGCCGCGACTTTGTCGATGCTTTGCTGCAGGGAGTCGATGAGCCTCAGGCCGAGCCGATTGTAGGGCGGGTCGTTGAGCTCGATCGTGGCGACCCTGCCGTCACGCTGGAGTTGGATTGGATCGGTATCGCTCATCCGCTGCTCCTTGTCTGCCCCTGCCGGCGCCTCGAGCTCCGCTCCGGAACAGGTCGATCTGGCATCCAGCGTGACATGGAGGCCGTCCTCGTCCAATGAGGTGCTAGAGTCCGCAGGACAAGGAGAGATCCCATGCGCACACTGCTCGTTCTCGTGCTCTTCACCTCATGCCTGCTGCTGTCCCAAGGACGCTCCTTCGCCCAAGGTCCAAGCCCACAGACCGCAACCCAGCCACCGCCCGACGCTTCGATCGTCACTGTCCCACCCGGCCAAATGAGCCCGCCCGGTTACGTCATCCCGCCCGGATACGAGCTCGAGGAGGCGGAGCGACGGAGTCGAGTCGTGCGCAATGCATTGATCGGGACCAGCGCCGGCTTCGCCCTGGGAGTCATTCTGGCCGGTGCCGCGGCCTCGCAGTGCGACTGGAACCAGTACAGCAACGGCAACGACGAATGGAACTGCAACTCCGCCGGCAACGTTTTGGCGGGCCTGGGCGGGACATTCATGGGGCTCGGCGCGATCGGAATGATCACGAGCGGGATCATGCTCGGCGTCCGCAATAAGCAGAAGCGCGAGATCGAGCGGGACATGCGGAGGCGTTACGGGGGGCGCTTGCGCTGGGACCCGAGCTCGGGAAGCTTCGTGTTCTAGCCCTCGGGCGTTTTGGCTGAAGCCCGCAGGCTGAGCGCGTGCAGCGTAACGTCAAGCGTGTATGATTCGCGACCAACGACTCATGGGAGGCTGAGATGTCCGAGCAGAAATTCGATTACATCGTCGTAGGAGGAGGGTCCGCAGGCTGCCTCATGGCAAACCGGCTTTCCGAAAGCTCGGGCAACCGCGTTCTGCTCTTGGAAGCGGGAAAAGACGACAAGAACCCTCTCATCAAGATGCCGATCGGCTTCACCCGATTGATGTACGACGACGGCGTGACGAACCTGTACAAGACCGAGCCAGAGCCGCATATGGACGGTCGCCAGATCAGCGTCGTGCGCGGACGTGTGCTGGGCGGTTGTAGCTCGATCAACGGGATGATCTACACGCGTGGGCAGCGCGAGGATTACGACGACTGGGCGGCGCTACCTGGTTGCGAAGGCTGGTCGTACGACGAGATTCTTCCGTACTTCAAGAAGTCGGAGCATTTCGAGACGGACGCAAGCAACGCCTATCACGGCCACGACGGCGAGCTCAACGTGACGAGCGTCGCGACGAAGTACCCGATTTCACAAGCATACATCGATGCGGCAGTGAGCCTGGGCATTCCCCGCAACGATGACCTGAACGGGCCTGACCAGGAGGGTATCGGATACATGCAGGTGAACATGAAGGACGGGCGGCGCTGGAGCTCGGCCGATGCCTTCCTGAGCAAGGAGGTGCGCCGACGTCCCAACCTGCAGATCGAGCTCAGTGCGAGCGCCCGTCGAGTGCTTCTGGAGGGAAAGCGCGCCGTTGGCGTCGAGTACACGGACAAGAAGGGCCGCAGTCAACAGGCCAGCGCTGCCCGGGAAGTCATTCTCTGTGCTGGGGCGTACAACACGCCCCCGCTACTCGAGATGTCCGGCATTGGACGCCCTGAAGTCCTTCAGAGCATCGGCGTCGAGCTGCAGCACGAGCTTCTCGGCGTCGGAGAGAATCTTCAGGACCACGTGCAGGTCTGGGTGCAGCACGGAGTGACGACCAGCAAGACACTCGGCGAGGACGGAAAGTTCCCGAAGGTGCTGCTGAACATCCTCCGGTACATGCTGACGCGGACCGGTCCGCTCGCATTTCCTGCCGCCAACGTCGGCGCCTTCATCCGGCCGGCCAACGGCGAGCGACCCATCTTTCAGCTCCACTTCACACCGGGCTCGGGTGGCATGGATGAAGAGGGCAACATGGTCGCGTCCGAGCATTCCGGGGTGAATTCGACCGTCTGTGTGGTTCGCCCGACTTCGCGCGGAAGCGTCCATGCGCGCAGCACGGACCCCAAGGCGGCGCCGAAGGTCATTCACAACTATCTGTCGACGGAGCGCGACCGGCAGCTCAGTATCGAGGGCTTCAAGTTGCAGCGGAGCATTTACGCTGCGCAACCCTTCGCTCAGCAGGCGACCGAGGAGCTGATTCCGGGCCCCTCCGTTCAGACGGATGAGGAGATTCTCGACTTCTGGGCCAAGGAAGGCATGAGCGTCTACCACCCAGTCGGCTCGGCCAAGATGGGCGCCGCGAGTGATCCGGAAGCGGTCGTCGACAACGAGCTACGCGTCCACGGGCTGCAAGGTCTGCGCGTGGTGGATGCCTCGATCTTTCCTCTGATCCCATCCGGAAACACCCATGCCCCCGTGGTCGCCGTGGCCGAAAAGGCCGCCGAGCTGATTCTGTCCAATCGCGAGGCTCGAGCGGCGGTTGGACACTAGGCTGTCCCCGCAGGCCTCGAGCGCGATTCGCCGACTCGGTTTCGCGCAACGCCATCTCCGGTTCTGAAAGCGAATGATCTCGGAAGCTTAGGATCTCGGCCCCCGTACCCTGGTATTCTGCTGGGATGCCGAGCGCACATTGGTGGGAGACGTTGGAGGAGGACTTCGCGCGGCGAGGGGAGCGGTTCGACTTCGACTTTCGCGAGCGGCTGCAGGTGCGGGCGACGGCGACGTTTGATCACCTGGTGCGTGGGGTCTTCGCGTCGATGGTCTCGGCGATGGCGATTCCAGTGGGATATCATCCGCTCGCGCTCCGCCGGGCCATGCGCGAGGGAAGCTTCTACGCGCAGCTCGCGGAGTCGGGCGACCGCAAGCAGTTCTTCCATGATCCGCCACCAGGGGTGAAGGTGCGGGTGAGCAGAGGCCGCTGGTTCCCGCGCTTCGAGCCCGAGGACGCCATCTGCGAGGTGCTACGGTTCGACAGCCCCTTTCAGCCAGTCCACTACGCACAGCAGCAGTCGTACCTGCGTCACCAGGCCAACCGAATCGGTCGCGCGCGCATGATCCGGCATCGGGAAGGGCCGTGCCCGACCATCGTGGCCATCCATGGTTTCACCGCGGAGCACTACCTCATCAACGAATGGTTCTTCGCCCTCCCCTGGTTCTATCGCATGGGCTGCGACATCGTTCTGTTCACGCTGCCCTTTCACGGGCCGCGCCAGACCCGCTTCTCTCCATTTTCCGGGCACGGTTTCTTTGCCGGTGGCCCCTCGCAAACCAACGAGGCCGTGGCGCAGTCGGTCTTCGATTTCCGGATCCTCTTCGACTGGCTTCGGCGCGAGCGTGGTGTCGAGCAGATTGGCGTGACGGGCCTGAGCCTCGGCGGCTTCATCACCTCCATGCTCGCCAGCGTGGAGGCACGGCTCGCCTTTGCACTTCCCACGGTGCCCGTCGTGAGCCTGGCCGACCTCATGCTGGAGTGGCAACCGGTCGGCAGCCTGATGCGCGCTGCGCTGGCCACCGCGGGTCTGAGCGCCGTGGACGCCAGGCGCCTCGTCGCGGTGAGTTGCCCACTGAGCTATCCACCCGTGCTGCCCGGCGAGCGCCTGATGATCGTCGGCGGTGCCGGAGACAGGCTGGCGCCACCCAAACACTCTCGGCTTCTTTGGAACCACTGGGAACACTGCCGTCTTCACTGGTTTCCAGGCAGCCACAGCGTTCATCTAAACCGAAGCCAGTACCTTCTAGAGATGGCAAAGTTCATGCACGATATCGACTTTCTTCAGGGTGGAGGGTTCTCATGATTCGCGTTTCCAGCCTCGACGCGGCGATGCTCTATGCGGAGACGCCCGAGATGCCCATGCACACCATGGGCGTCGTGCTTCTCGAGCCAGCCGCCGGGTCGAGTACGCAGCCGTTCGACGTGACGCGCAAGGTCTTCGAGCAGCGGATACACCTGTTCCCGAGCCTTCGACGCCGCCTGGTCCAAGGTCCGATGCAGGTCGGCGACCCGCACTGGATCGACGACCCCTGTTTCGACCTGGACGCGCACCTGATTCGCAGCTCCCTGCCAGCCCCCGGCGGCATGCGCGAGCTCGAGGCCTTCGTTGGCAGCTATGCAAGCCAGTGCCTCGACCGGGGTAAGCCGCTTTGGGAGCTGGTGCTCGTCGAAGGCCTCGAAGGCGGCAAGCTCGCCGCGGTAAGCAAGTTCCATCACGCGGCCATGGATGGTGGACGACTGGTGGCGTTCATCGGGGAGCTCTTCGACACGACGCCCGAGCCTGGTCCAGTCCGTCCAGCCGATGAGCCCTGGGTCCCCGACCGTGAGCCGAGCATCGCCTGGCTGGCCGCGGACACGCTGAGAACTCTCGTCGGAAAGCCGCGCCGCGCCGCCAAAGCAGCCGCTGCCGTGGCCACGTCCTTCGCGGGCCGGGCCCTGTCGCACCGCCATCGCGTGAATGTCGAAGCCGAGACCGGTGCACGGGAGCAAACGCACAGGTCGCGCTTGTTCGAAGCCCCGCCCACGGCTTTCAACGGCGCCCTCAGTACGAACCGCGAGGTCGCGCTCACTGACGTGGCGATCGATGACCTCAAGGCCTGCAAGAACGGCTTCGGCACCACCCTCAACGACGTCGTCCTCGCTGCCTGCTGCGCGAGCCTGCGGTCCTGGTTGCTGAACCATGGAGGCCTCCCGAGCCGCCCGCTCGTCGTCACCGTACCCGTGGCCATACGGGCGGAGGGCGACGACCAAGCCGGCAACCGTGTCTCGATGATTCGCGCGCACCTTCCCGTGCAGAGCGACGATCCGGTCGAACGGCTGCTCACGATCCACGAGGAAACCAGCCGGGAAAAGAAGCGCCATGCACGAGCTGCCGGCGGTGGCGGCGGAGACGTGTTCAAGCACTTCACGGACATCGTCACGAACGTGAGCATCCCTTGGCTGCTCACGCAGCTGGTTTCCTTCTATTCGAGCAGCCACCTGGCCGATCACGTCCCGCCTCTTTGGAACCTCGTGATTTCGAACGTCCCGGGCCCTCCGAAACCCCTCTACTTCGCTGGCGCGAGGCTCCTGTGCATCTATCCGCTCGGACCCGCCCAGCAGGGCTCCGGGCTCAACATCACCGTAATGAGCTCGATGGACCGACTGTGCTTCGGAGCCATGGCATGCCCCGAGCTCGTGCCCGACCTCGGCGACATCGCCACCGGATTCCGCGAGGAAATCGCCCGGCTCAAGTCACTCTGCTGATCCCTAGGGGTGCCGCCTTCGCGGGCGAAAGCCTGCTGTGAGCCCCGAGCCAGATACCGTCGCGCTACTCGAAGTGGCTCCTCCAGACTTCGTAATGGCGCGGCGGTTGTAAAACGACCCAGAGGGCAAGAGCGCGACCCCCCGCATTGATCGAAACGAAGGGACTGAACAGACCGAGCGACTCGTCGCCGATGGGCGCGATCAGCTCGGGTGCTCGCCAGCCGAGCTCCGGCAGGAAGCGGCTCGCGCGCAAGCCGTACTGCGAGCTGTCCGATTGAGCCCAGACGGCAATCGCGGCGCCCTGGGCGTCCATGCTCACCATGGGTGCGACCGCGTCACCGAGCCCGTCTTCTTCGAGCGGCCAGACCGGCCCCCAGCTCTGCTCCGCGTCGTATCGGCGTGCGAACACCTGGCGTCCGGTTTGGGTCATTTGATCCCACACCACTATGGCTTCGCCGTTCGGATCCATCGCCAGTTGCGCGGAGAAGACCGGGCCGGCGCCCTGCTCGAGTCGCTGCGGTTCCTGCCAGCCGCTGCTCGGAGCGTAGACGTTGGCATAGAGGTTTTTCGCGCCGCGCTCCAGCCCGATCCACACGACCACCGCATCGCCGTCCGCGCTCACGGCCAGCTCCGGTGCGCCGGTCAGGGGTACCGCCAAAGTTTCGATGAGCAGCGGATCCTGCCAGCCGAGCTCGGCGCTGTAGTGAGTCGCGTAGAGGCCCCCTGACTGAAACCAAACCACAGTGGCATTGCCGTCTGCATCGATGCCGATGCGTGGGGACGCTCCAGCATCCGCGTCGAGCCCAACCTGCAGTGGGCTCCCCCATCCGCTCGCCGAGCTAAAGTGATTCGCATAGACACGCCCGGCACGCAGCCATACGGCGATCGCATTGCCGGACGCGTCGATGGCGACCCGCGGGTCCTTGCTGATCAGCGCGCGGTTGTTCTCGACGAGCACGGGACTTCCCCAGCCGGTGCCGGGCTTGTAGTGGTTCGCATAAATCGATGGCGGCGTGTCATGTTGCATCCAGATCGCGACGGCCTCGCCGTTCGCGCTCACCGCCAAGTCCACTGCGTCCGCGTCGCTCGTACTGCCGATCGCTAAAGACTTGAGCGCTCCCCAGCCGGACCCCGGCGTGTGATGATTCGCCACGACAGTCCAGCTCCTGTCCGTTCTCTGTGCGAGCCAAACGGCGGTCGTCCGCCCGGACGCGTCCGCCCCGGCCAGTGGCGCTGGCGAAAGCGTGCCGGCGATCGAAGACACGCCAAAGCTCATGGGCTGGCCCCAATGCGGCTCGATGCATGCACCACCGAGACACCGCCCGGCCCCATGCTCACACAAGCTCGCGTCCGGCAGCGGTTCCGCGGCGCAAGAACCGTTCGAGGGATCGCAGACATCCTCGGTGCACTCGAGACCGTCGTCGCAGAGCAGGGCCGCGCAGAGCGCTGCATCCTCGCAAACACCCGCAGCACAAAGGCCGGGCGCACCGTCGAAGTCACAGGGGGTTCCGTCGATTGCGGGGCGGAGCTCGCACTCGCCGCTCCTCGGGTCGCAGGCGTCGTCGGTACACACGTCGCCGTCGTCGCAGATGACGCCGCGGCACGCGGAGCTTCCGCCCGTGCCCCCCGTGCCCCCGTCCCCGCCCGTGTTCGAGTGCACGGTTCCTTCTCGTCCGCCCGCCCCCCCAGCGTTCAGCGGCACGTCGGAGGTTCCAGCGTCTCCGCAGGCGCTCAGTGCACAGAGAAGAAATAAGAAAAGCAGCTTCATTGCGTGGGTCCGAAGGGACGAAGTCGCACGGCGATACTACCCCAAAAGAAGGAGCGCCATGTTCGGAAGCCTGTGCGACGGCGCAGAACCTCACAATCTTCGCGCGCCTACAGTCACGCCTCGGACGCCCGCACGCCGAAGCGCTTGGATCCCTGGGTGATGACTTAGCCCGCGAGGCTTAGAGTCCACGCGCCCGGGGGGTCGGAGCGCCGAGTGCTGCGCCTGTACGACTTGCTCCCGTTCCGCCGCGCTCTCCGCAGTTGTCGATACGGACCTTCATCGAGGCCAGGCCGTGCTGGCGGTTGCTAGCTGGCCGTCAGGCTCGACGCGGCGGCCGTCCTAGCGCTTCAAGAGGCGGTCCGCATGAGCGGTCGCCATATCCTTGCTCGCCCTCGCCATTGCGAGGATGCTGCTCCGGCCAGCTTCCCGACACACGCAGGCGTAGCCGCGAGACCGCTCGCGCAGCACCGCTTCGCATGACCGACAGAGTACCGCCCTGAGTCAGCCACAGACACAGCCCCCCGAGCTCCGACGCGTCCTAGGCTTCTGGACGCTCACGATCTACGGCATCGGCGACATCCTCGGCGCCGGCATCTACGCCCTGGTCGGCAAGGTCGCCGGCATTGCCGGGGGCGCCAGTTGGAAGGCCTTTTGCGTTGCGCTGTTCGTCGCCGCGCTCACCGGCCTGGCTTATGCCGAGCTCGGCGGACGCTTTCCGCGGAGCGCCGGTGAGTCCTTTTTCGCCGGACGAGCCTTTCGACGTCCCGCCCTGGCGCTGCTCGTCGGATGGGTCGTCCTTTGGTCGTGCGTCCTGTCCCTCGCCACCGTGTCGGTCGCCTTTGCCGGATACATGCGCGGATTGCTTCCCGGCTTGCCCGAAGCCGTCGCCGTCATCGCCATCCTGATCGTCCTGGCCGTCATCAACTTCCGAGGCATCCGCGAATCGTCGGCCGTGAACATCCTGGCCACCATGGTCGAGCTCAGCGGGCTGCTCATCGTCATCGTCGCGGGGGCGCTCTTCCTCTACCGGGAACCGTCTGCCAGCATCCCCCAAGGCGTCGAAACAGGCGGCGACGTCGGCTGGACCGCCATCGCCCGTGGCGGCGCGCTCGCCTTCTTCGCCTTCATCGGCTTCGAAGACATGGTCAACGTCGCCGAAGAAGTGAAAGAGCCCGAACGCAACCTGCCCCGGGCCATCCTCACGGCTTTCCTTTTTACCGGCGTCATCTATTTGATCGTCGTCATCATCGCCACCAGCGTCGTCCCGCCTGCCACGCTCGCCGAGTCGGATGCCGCTCTGCTGACCGTCGTCCAGCACAGCCGGGGCGCCGTCTCGGACCGGGTCTTCGGCTTGATTGCCCTGTTCGCCGTCGCCAACACTGGCCTACTCAACTTCATCACGGCTTCGCGTTTGCTCTACGGCATGTCCCGCCAGGGCCTGCTCCCGCAGTGGCTCGGCGTGATCCACGCACGTCGAAAGACCCCGCACTGGGCCGTCCTCGTCGTCCTGGCCGTCGGCCTCGTCCTCGCGCTCTCCGGCAGCCTCTCCTATCTCGCGGGCACCACCAGCCTGCTCCTTCTCACGGTGTTCTTCGTCGTCAACCTGAGCCTCGTCATCATCAAACGCAGAGACGCAGCCCCCTGGTCGGGCTTCCGCATCCCTATCGTCATTCCCGTGCTCGGAGCCGGCAGCTGCCTGCTCTTGATGCCGTTCATCCCCGGCGCCTCCCTGACGACCACCGCGGTGATCTTGGCGGCAGGCCTACCGCTTGCGCTCAGACGCACAAGCGCCATGTCTTGAATCGACAATGCCTACGAGGAACGAAAGTCCATGAGCACTGCCACCGCTTTCATCACAGGCGCCGCGACGGGTATTGGCAAGGCCCTGGTTCAGAAACTCGATCACGAGGGCTGGCGCTGCTTTGCCGGCTACAACCGACAGACACCAGACGAGCTGCTTTCGGGCTGCAGCGCACGCACCCGCGCCGTGCGCTGCAACGTGGCGGACGGACAAAGCGTGAAGAGCGCCCTCGCGCAGATCGAATCCAGCCTCGACGGCGGCGCGCTCGACCTTCTGCTGAACAACGCGGCCACGACGGGAAACGCCGGTGGTGGGATCGAAAACATCGACATCGAGCATTTCAAGGCCCTGTTCGACGTGAACTTCTGGGGGCCGATTCGTGTGACCCAGGCCGCCCTACCACTGATCCGTCGAAGCTCACGGGGGCGCATCATCAACGTCGGGTCGGCCTCGCAATACCTGACGATTCCCATAGGTTGCTCCTATCCCGTCACGAAGTCCGCGCTCCAGCGGGTGACCCAGGCACTGCGCGCCGAGATGAAACCCTTTGGCATCGAGGTGAGTTGCCTCGAGCCTGGCGGCGTCCAGACGGACATGCTGGACGTCACCGAGGAGCAAGAGGCGGAGCTCTGGGGTTCCTTTCCGCAGCCCTTGCTCGGGCAGTACAAGGCGCACTTCAAGTTTCCGGGCGATGCGATCAAGGCCGCGTTTCCGTATTGGACCGCAGAGAAGTTCGCCGAGCGCGTCTACGGGAACGTCATTCAGGCGAAAAAGCTCAAGCCCAACTATGTGATGGGGCCAGGCGTCTGGGTACTTCCCGTTATGAAGCGCGCCCTGCCCGATACGATGCTCGAGCGCATCTACGATCGCATGTTCCGGCGCGGGACTTCGTGAGCGGCTAGCCCGCGTCGCTGAAGCCGTCCACGGTCTTCGGTGCGCGTATGCGCTCTTCGACGTCCTGGGGGATGCCGAGCTCGCGGCGCACCTCCGTCAACGGTGTGGCGAGTCGAGACTTCCAGTCGTAGCCGGGGAAAGGCTCCGTCTCGCGTCCGAGCAGGAAGCCGCGCGAGAGCGCCTCGAGACTGAGCGGCAGCAGCTCCCAGTGCGCAAAGAAAGGGATGCCGAGCGAAGTAAGGGTGCTCAGCGCATGAAAGCGGTTGGGAATCTGCGCCATGTAGAGTCCTACCAGCACCAGCTCACCCCAGGGCAGCGTGTCCGCACCGTAAACCACGTGAAGAAGATCATGGCTCTCGAGCATGTGGGCCAGCACCCAAGTCTCCATGGAATCCGAGGCCTCGTCGGGCAGACCGTAGGGGTTGAGCTCGAGCTCCTGAATCATCTGCCCGTACTCTCGGCCGAGCGAACCGGGAGGCAAGGCCAGCAAACCCGAGAGCTCCCGGGACCCCAGCCGAGGCTGCTCGCGCAGGGCCCGACGTCCACGCTCCGACTGCTCCATGGCCCGTACCATGTCCCGAACCATTGCCTCGCCCCGGGTCGCGGAGAGCAGGTCCAGAGCCCCGTCGAGCCCCTTCGGGTTGCGCACCGAGCGGTAGATGCCGCGAGCGGCGAGCGCCCCGCGCATGATGGGACCGGCTCTGGACTTCAGGGAAAGCATGCTGGGTGATCCTAGAGTTCGTTTGGGCCGACGTCCAGCGCGGAGCTGCGACGAAACGCCTGTGCGACGAAGCAAGGCAACGCGCGGAACCGCCTCAGGGATCCGTCTGGTGCTTGCGCTTCCTCACGAGCTGCCCGGCGCGATGCTGTCAGACGCGGAGCCAGCGCGCAGCAGGCGCGGCGAGACTCGAGGGAGCTTGCCGCGCAGGCCCTTCAGCCATGCAGCCACCGCTCTCACTTCGTATGCCGCAGCCCCAAGCTCTTGGAACTCTTCGATCCCCTCCCGGAACCTTTGGATGGCCCCCAGCAGGTCCGCTGGGTTCTGGCCCGGCCCGAAGTGGATGTTCACCTGCTCGACGACGCGCAGCTCCGCGCCCGACTTCTGCTTGGCGATCGCGGGATCGTTCCAAACCTGCATCCAATCACGCGCAAACCCGTCGAGTAGGCTCCAGCATGCAGCGACGAGTCGGGTCACGGCTTGCAGATGGCGCTCCGTTCGAAAAGCGCGCGCGACCTCCCCCAAAGACGACAGAGTCGAACTCGGGCACTGACGAGACTCGGAACGCGCAATGCGTGAGCTGCATCACAAAGCGTCGGCAATTCGTCACTGTCGCCCCAGATGCGGCCGGCATTCGTCCTGGCTCGAGCAAAGCGCTTAGCCTCGTAGAGCGATATGTAAGCGCTCTGTCCAGCTGGCTCGCGCGAGGCGTACGCCTGGCTGAAGGCCTAGACGCGCGGAGTCGTATGACTCAGTTGCACTGTGTGCTGATCAGCTGCGCCTCGTCCTGACAGGCCAGCCGGTCTTCGTCCGTGAGCGACGCGGGGTCGCAGCTCGGGAGGCAGTGGATGGTATCGACGATGGCGTTGATACAACTGACGCCCACGGACTTTGCCCCGGCCAAACACTCGGCACGGCAGCCACGGTTCCCAGGCTCGGGCACACCCAAGGCCGCAAAGCACTCGTCCGGCACGCTGCAAAGATCGTCACAGGCCTGCGATGCCTTGGCCAGGCAGCCGCCGAGCAGCATGGACGCGAGAAGAAATCCCCCCAATACCTTCATTGCTACAGTATCAGCAGAGATGGGCGGCGATCCAAATCCGGCCCACTGCGCAGGGCTCGGCAAGCCGCGCTGCGCCGCTCCTTGGCTTGGAAAAGACCTGGGTTCCGAGGCTGCGGCGGCGGGTCCCGTCTCCCAACTGGACCGGGGGCATCGCCGTGGTAAGGGGCCAGCCGAATGTCGAAACCGATTACGGCTGGAAGCGAAGTCGACGCCTACTGCACCAAGTGCAGACTGGACCTGGGGCATCGCGTGATCGCCATGGATGGGGCGCAGATCAAGCGCGTCGAGTGCCTGACCTGCCGGGGCCACCACAACTATCGCGGCCCCAAGTCGCTGGCACAGCCGACGAAGCGCACGACGGCAAAGGCGCCTGCCCGCAAGACCGCGCGGGCCGCGAAGAACGAGGAACGTCAAACCTGGGCGCAAGCCGTGCATGGGCGCTCGGATGCCGACTTCACTCAGTACGCTCTGTCGGGTGTATACGAGGTCGGCGAGCTGCTGCGACACAAGAAGTTTGGCGACGGCGTGGTGCTGGCGCTGCTCGAGGACGGCAAGATGCAGGTCGCCTTCGAGGAAGGGCCCAAGACACTCGTTTACGGGCGCTGATCGTTGCGCGAGGCTCGGAATCAGTCGTTCGAAGCGCTGCGGAGCATTCCCTCGTAGAGCGTCGCCAGATCCTCGAGCGCCTTGGAGCACTCCCCGTTGAAGGAGGAGCCGTGCATCAGGGCCAAGACCGACGGATTGAGCTCAGTCAGCGAACGGATGCTGCGCCCCGTGGTCGGGGTGAGGCAGGTGGCTTTGAACATGAGCTCGGCCTGCTCGGCCGGACCGACGATGTCGCTCGTCGTGAGCGACGGGCCCTTACCGAGATGCGTGAAAAGATCGCCACAAAACAGGGTTTGAGTCGTCTCTTCGAAGAGCAGTCGAGACTCCCAGCAGTGCGGCACATGAGGCGTATCGAGATGGCGAACGCGTTTGCCGCCGAGGTCCAGGACCTGTCCGTCTTGAAGCGCTTTCGGCGGGCGGTCGGCCAGGTCGTTGAGGGACACCATGCAGCCGACCTCCCCGTGCGCGACTGTGGCGCGCGGGGCTGCCTCCAGCCAGTGGTTCATGGACCCACACTCGTCCGATTCGACATGGCCGAAAGCGATCCACTCGAGTGACTCGACCGGGATGAGCTTTGCAACGGCCGCTCGAACGGCCGGAAACATGGCGCGCGGGCCCGTGTGAAAGAGCATTGGCTCGTCGGCGCGAATGAGGAACTGGTTGAAGGTGAAACCGCTGGGGCCAATGTCGGGCACGAAACTGCTGATTCGGAAGATGTCGCTAGCGATTTCGTGAGTGCTGGTGTCCATGAGGTCCTCTGGGGACAGCTTACAGCGCGGTGTCCCCAGCAACTAGCCTCCTTCGACTAGGCGGCGAACAATTCGCGCAAGACCTCGTAGATCTCGGGATGGTTCGCAATCTGGATGTGGTCGAGGCCGGGAACGACGGCGCCGTCGGAGAAGTGGATTCGGCGCGCAGGTTCGGGGGCGACGCCAGTCGCGCTCGGGAGTCGAACGAGCAAGTCGCCGAGCACCCGGCCTAGCGGGTGCCCGGGATCGCGGGTGAGGGTCGCGGCCAGGAAATAGTAGCCGACCCCGTCGACGAGCGGGACGTTGCGGCGTGCGTCGGCGAAGACGGCGTCGGGGTCACGGCCCGCCCACTCTTCGTCGACGGTGTATCCGTAGCGTAGGTCTTTGACGCCCGCGCTTCGCCGCCTGAGCAGCTCGGCCGGAACGCGCGTGCCTGCGGCATCAATCTTGTGCAGAGCGGCGGTCAGCAGGTGCGCGGCCTTTTCGAGGGGAGCGCCGAGGTGCGGCGAGCCGACGCAGGCCACGTGGCGGAGCTGTCCGATCCAGGGCTCCCCTTGCTGACGCGCGTAGTGGGCGGCGCTTCGGGCCACCAGGCCACCCATGCTGTGACCGATCAGCGCAATCTCCTCGACGGGTACCGGGTAGGCCGCGAGCGTTTCGGTGATCAGCTTCGCGAGGGCCCGGCCGTTTTCGGAGATGTGTCGGCCGGTGTTGTAGCGCAGGTAGATGGGGGTGAAGCCGAGGTCGTCTCGAAGACGTGAGCCGAAGGTGACGTCGGGATCTCCGTAGTGCCGCTCCGCGGACTGGCTCCAGAGCCACTCCGTGCCAGCCAGGCTGTGCACGAAGATGCAGACCTTGCTCGTCGGTTCCGGGAAGGCGCCAGCCAAGGCCTGGCGCGTAGCGGGCAAGTAGCGACCCTCGTGCCGCAGGCTCATGCCGAGGTCGAGCCGGCTGTTCCTTTCGTTCAGGTAGTCGCCGAAGAACCCGTTGAGCGAGGCTTGCAGGAAGTCGACGCACCAGGTGAGAGAGCCCGCAGCGCTCGAGCGCATCGGCGTGGCGAGCTCCTGGCTTGCGGGGTCTGAAGTCGCCTCCAGGGCGAGCTCGACGGTCGCGGCCGCTGCGTTGACCGAGAGGCGCGTGATCCCGTTCACGAGGCGAATGGATTGAAAGACCGCTCGGGAGATGCGGGTCTGAACGCCGGTGACGACGAGCGCCGTGCTCTTGGCGGGCTCGATTGGAGCAAACCGGCGGACCGATCGCGCGACGACCTCGTCGTGCGTCTTTTCGACGAGACGGGTCGTGCCGTCGACCATGTCGAACACGAGATCGATGAAACCCCGAACGCGGTGCATGGGACGGAGTATGGGACGGGCGCGGCGACTTGGGTAACGGTCGCTCGGACTCGGCAAAAAGGCGCGGTTCGGGGCTCAAGAACGAAGCCAGGCCATGGCCTCGTCTCGTTGCTCGGTGCTGAAGTGCTTGATGTCGGGCTTGGTGATGGGGTCGATGATCTTCGCGTAAAGCTCCATCCAGCCAGCGTCGCCGACAATGGCCATGCGCTCGACGGTGGACATGATGGCGCCCAGGCGCTTCAGCTTTTCGAAGACGAGCGAAGGGGCGGCCTTCGGGAACACGGACATCTCGGCGTAGATGCGGATCTTTTGGTCGAACTCCTCGGCTTCTTCGAAGCGAGCCCAGACGGGGGCAACTTCCTCGTCGCTGAGGTCACCCTCGATGGCGTAGGCGAGGATCCCATTGGCCTCGTCGTCGAAATCTAGGAACCGGATTCCGGGTTTCTTGGACTCGGTCATGGCTTCACCTCCGCCAGGGTCATTGGACTACGTTACGCCGACGGGTTCAAGCGCTGGCTTTTCGCTGTCGATTGGCCCGCAAGCCGCCTCCACTTGCAGGCAGTCAGTCGTCCTTGCTCAGGAGAAACTGGGGGGAGGCGCGGTGCTGTGTCTGCTGTCGCGGAGCTCCTCAGCAACCAGCTCGAGGATCTGGTTGGCGAAGTTAATCACGTCTTGCTGGCCATAGCCGGCCTTTATGAGCTCTTCGCGAATGGCCTTCGCAAGCATGATCATATCGTTGGACGGCTTGGGTCGATTACTTTTGCTCACTGCCCGACTCCTTCGCCGTGACGACTGATTTCCGGAAGCCCGGTCAATCCGTCTTTGCCATCGGCTCTGGTCATTCTGCCACAGCAAATGTGTCAAGAACGTAAGAAAGTGCCAATCTTTGATGTCAAACGTGTTTCGAAGGCGCGTGGTCGTACAACCGGGCCACGGACCGGCCACGAACCGGGCGCGGCACGCTCGAAGCGCCGTAGTCAAGCGCGCGCGTTTGTATTATTAGAAGAGGCGAGCAACTCGAACCGAATGAGGCCACCGTGTCCGAACACTCAGAGCAAGAAGTCGCACTTCAACGAGACCTGCTCGCTCTCATCAAGCGGGTCGAAGTCCTCGAAGACCGAGTGACCGAGCTCGAACAAGAGATCCGGGAAACTCAGGAAGCCGCGCTGTCCGACTAGGGTGCGGAGCTTTTCTCTCGCACACTAGGATTGGGGATCAGGCACTAGACTGTCTGGCGCCTCAGTCGAGCTTGAGACCGCAGAGCGGATCGTCGGGAGAGCAGTTGTTTGCTCGCTTCGTGCTCTCTGCGCGCCGGCGCTTGCCGACCTGGGCCTGCTGTTCACGAAGCTCCCGTTCCTTCTGGCGCTCCGCGCGCCGTTGAAGCCCCTCTTCGAGCCGAGCGGCTTCCTCCTGCGTCTGCGCAATCTGTTCCTGGGTCGCGGCAATCTCCTGCTCCGCCCGGGCCTTTTCTTCGAGGGCACGCTGCTGCACCAGGGCCGCCGTCTGGGCTTCGAGCGCCTTGCGTTCGAGCGCAGGCTTGATGGCCAAGAAGTAAGCCGCGGCGCTCCCGGCGATGGCGAGGGCGATGCCGCCGGCGAAGAGGCGCTTGACGCGAGCCTTGCGTCGCTCGATGGCTGCAATCGCCGCCATCTCCTTTTTGTGCGCTAGCTCCAGCTCCTGCTCCTCGGCGCGGGCCTTGGCTTCGACTTCGAGTTGGACACGAAGCTCGGCCTCCTGCTGAGCGCGCAGGCGACGCTCTTCCTCTTCGCGCTGTCGGCGCTCTTCAGCCAGGCGCGCCTCTTCCTCGGCGCGAAGTCTCGCTTGTTCCTCTTCTCGGCGGCGCTGGGCCTCGGCTTCCTCGCGTCTACGTGCCTCTTCGGCAGCTCTCAGCCGCGCCTGTTCCTGCTCGTGAACGCGCTCGTCCTGAAGCTTCTGGATCTCTTTCAACTGCTCCGCGATAGAGTCGTGCCTGGCCCCCTGCATGTCGTCTTCCCCCCACCTTCGTTTTCAATTCTGACAAATGCGATGGGGGATCGCCCAACGATTCTGGCCATTAATGGGCCCAGCGGAGACTGCTCGCCCGGCCCGCGTCGGCGGTTGTGAGCTGGCCTACAAGCCCTAGGCCTACGGCGCCTGCAAGTGGGCGAGAAAGGTAAAGTAGAACGGGTCGCAGAGCTGCAGGCCCTTGGCGAGTCCCCGGGCGCTCCGATCCGTCGGAAGCCGGCAACGACAATTCGACATGCGTCCAGTGAATATTTTGTGTCATTGCGTGACGTTCTTGTTACATTGCGCCTATCCGGTATGGTTGGCATTCTCCTCGTCCTGGCTTCAGTCGCTGTGTTGCTCTTCATGGGAAGTGTGGTGGTCGACCTGACTGACGCCCTGCCCGGGGCAGCCCTGATTGAAGCGGTTGGCATCGGCGGGCTCGCGGGAGGATGGCTCGGCGCGGCTGGCGGAATTTTGCTCTGGGTCCTGTGCTTTTTGGACGGCGACACGCTGGTGACCATGTCCAGCACGCCCCCCGGAGACTGAGCCGGCTGAGACTGAGCCGGCTCCTCCAAAACGCGGGCGCTCAAGCCTGGGTCAAGCGACGCCACAGGCGTGCGAGCAGTCTTCTGTGTAGCCGCGCCCAACTCTCGGCGAGCAACGGGAGCTCGACCCGGGGGCTCTCTCGTAGCGACGGAAGCGGGGCTCGCCTGGGGTAGACCCGGACCGGAGCGCGTTCGGTGCGCGCGCCGTCACTGCGCAGCAACTCCTCGAAGATTCGCTTGAGCTCAGACGGCGAGAGCTTGGGTAGCTCTTGGGCGAACCAGCGCTGCACGTCCTCGAGGTTCGTTGGGTCGACGTTCCCGTACCGGGCGGCAATGTCGATGAACTTTGCGGTCGGTGTGGCCATGGGCGGGTCCTTCAGCGCAAAGGGTCAAGACTGCGGCTGGCCTCTAGGGCGCCGGAGACCGTGTAGTAGCAGTAGCGACCGTCGCTCGGTTTTAAGAGACGACGGGGACCTTGGGGAAGGCGCCTGCTGGCGGGCAGCACGCTCATGCCCTGGCGCTGGTACCAGCGCAGCAGCGGCTCGCCTCCGTCTTCGTCGGCGTGAAGCGCCACCCGCCCTCGCCGCCGCTCATTGAGCGAGTGGGTCACCGCCACGTCGAGCGCAATGGCCCCGAGGCGCTTGGGAATGCGATCCTCGGCGATGGGATGCTCCTCGATGCTCAGCAGCGCCTCGTCGGGGGCGGTGGAAAGGAACCAGACGAACGCGCTGTCCTTGTCGCGTTTGTCCAAAGCGGGCACCCGTCCCAGGAGCTGAACCAGGGCGCAGGGAATGAAGCGGTCGCTGTCTTCGTCGACGAGACCGACGGTGAATCCGGCCGGCTCGCGTGAAAGCACGCGTCCGGCCACCGCCGCGAAGGAAGCGTAGAGCAACCAGTTCCAGTCCTTGTCAGCGCGCTCGGAGTCTTCGTCGATGATCGGCTGCACATGCGACTGCCACCAGAGCACGTGCGCCGGACGCATCGGCGAGACGCGGAGCGGGACTTCCTCGCCGCTCTCGGTCGGCGCCCGCCGAATGAAGGGCAAACCTCTCAACGCTCTCAGACGCACCGGCATGGCTTCCTCTCCTACACGAAAGCGATGCTACCCTCGACAGGAGAAAATCGCAGCGCCGATCTCGTCGTCATGTCCAGCTCAGAGCCCAAACCCTCCGAAGAGCGACCGTCCGCATGGATCATGCGCTTTGCGCCGCTGATCCCCGAGGGTGGCACGGTGCTCGAGCTGGCCTGCGGGCGCGGTCGGCATACGCGCTATCTGAGCGGCTTGGGATACCGAGTCGTGGCGGTCGACATCGACCTCTCCGGCTTGGCAGACCTGGCCTCAGACGAGCGCGTCGAGCTCATCCAGGCCGACCTCGAGTCAGGCCCTTGGCCGCTCGGGAGCCGGCGCTTCGACGCCATCGTCGTGACCAACTATCTGCACCGTCCCCTGCTCCCGCGCCTCGCCAAGTCTCTGGCATCGGGTGGGGTCCTGCTTTACGAGACCTTCGCGAGAGGCAACGAGCGCTTTGGCCGACCGAGCAATCCGGCGTTTCTGCTTGAGCCTGCAGAGCTGCTGGAGTTCTTCGGCTCAGAGCTTCAGATCGTCGCTTACGAGCACGGCCTGGACAAGGAACCGCGACCGGCTGTGCGCCAGCGGATCTCCGCCGTGAACGCTTCCGAACCCGTGCCTACGAATCCTTGATAAGACTCTACGAAGACGAAGGCCCGAGGCCGAGCTGAGCTCGAGCCCCGGGCCTGTCGTTCCCCGGATGGGTCGTGACTTACGGCATGGGGGTGTTGTGTTGCTGACACGCCGCCGTGTTACCAACGCAGTACGGGCGCATCATCTCGTTGTCCTCGTGCTCGAGGATGTGGCAGTGCCAGACGAATAGGCCAGCTAGCGGGTACTCCGCTTTGACGCGCGTGACCTCACCTGGATAGGAGATCACGGTGTCCTTGTAGCCGGTCTCCCAGACCTCCGGTGTGCGAACCACCGGACCCCGGCCTGCGCAGCCGTCTTGCATTTCATTCTCACAGAGCACGGCCGGTTGAATGGTCTCGCCATTCTCGTCCACGGCGAGCAGCTGTCGCTCCACGACTAGGAACTGAACGAGGTGGATATGAATCGGGTGGGCGTCGGCGGTGAAGTTGTACATATCCCACTGCTCGACGTCTCCGGGGTTCATGACGTTTTCGGTCGTTGGGTCAGCCCAGCCGAGAGGGTTGCCCTCCCCGCCAACGAGCGTGCCCAGCCTGGCCTCGGTGGGCCCGAAGGGCTCTCCAGTTCCTCCGACACAGGATACCTCGATGACGTTGCCATCCTCGTCTTCCGTAACGCAAACGGTCTCGGACTCGAGCTCGTTGAGCGAGATGGTTCGCGGCGGAGCGCCTGGCGCACCGAGCACCGGCGGCGCCGGCAAGACCAACTGACCGGCCGGCGTGCTCTTGTCGTTCTTCTTCCGCTTGACCACGGTGAGCTTCATGACCTGGCCAGTCGTGTTCGGATCTGCAGGGTCGAAGTCCAGACCGACGTTCCCGCCGCCAAACGGCTCGTCCGGGGCAAAGTTGCGCAGATAGATGATCGTGCCTTCGGGCAGGTTAGAGAAGTCGATGATCATGTCGGCGCGCTCGGCGGGCCCGAGAAGAATGCCGCCGGGAACGCCGTTCGTGGCACCGGCGCCGATGTTGACGGGCGCGGGCAGGAAGCCCTGCTCCGCACCGATTTGCCAAACGCCGACGCTGGTCGCCGGGCTCGTGTGGTCACCGTCCTGAGAAGTGCTGAACTGCATGACCAGGAAACGCGACTGCGAACCGTTCAACAAGCGGAAGCGGTAGCGCCGCTTCTCGACATCGAGCGCAGGCCAGGTCTTACCATTGGTAACCAGGGTGTTGCCGAAGAACTCTGGCACCCAAATCGGCGACACGTCGCTGGTTTCGCCATCGATGGTCTGCTCCGGGATGAAGGGAATCTGAAGCTGCTCCGGTGCCAGATCCTCGAAAAACGCTCGATTGTCCGGGTAGAAGAGCTCCCCGTTGTCCCAGAAGGAGCGGTCTTGCACCACGATGGGGATTTCGTAGTAGTCGACGCCAGGCAGGTCCCCGAGCGCCGGGGCTGGCCCCGGCAAAGTGCCGATGACCGCGTCACCAGGTCCTCCGCGCAGAAGATAGAAGCCCGCTGGCCCCGCGTAGACGTTGAGGCGCGTCATGCCGAGACTGTGGTCGTGGTACCAGAGCGTCGTGGCCTCTTGTGTGTTGGGGTACTGGAAGGTCGCCTGGCCGGGTCCCCAGCTCGCATCCGGCCAGTTGTTCGGGTCGTCCATAAAGAACTTGTCGGCTTCCCCGTTGAAGGTCCCGAAGAACGAACCACCGCTGGTGTACGGGCCGCCCATGCCGTCCTCGAGGTTGTTCGCAGCGGGCAAGTACCAGGCCTCCGGATAGCCGTCGGACCACTCGTAGGTCTCTGCGCCATGGACGTGCACGATCATGGGAACGGGTCCAAGGTAGGGCTCTGCCTCGTTCGTGCGGCAGTCCGTCCTCGGACTGCCCATCTTGCACGGCGCCTCGGCCGGATTGGTCCAGTGCAGTGTTTGATCCACGGGCAGTAGGTGCGGGAGGAAGTTGCAGGCGGGATCGTTGGCCGGGTCCGCGCTCGTTCTGCACGCTGTGGGATCCTCCACCAGCTCGTTGATCCACTTCACGCGAACCGGCTGCTCCCACTTGGCCTCGATGGTGAAGGCCGGGTAGTTGAAGGTGCCTGGATGATTGACCGAGCCGTAACTCCACACGGTGCTCGGCTTGTTCATGGATGCGGGCAGAATGTTCTGCTGGAACTGCCGGACCGCGATCTCGTAGTAATCGACCTTCTTGCTCTTGGGCATGTTGAGTACGCTGGTCCGAGGGATTGCCGGCGGGATGACGAGCGGCTCTACGTACTTTGGAACGCTGGCGGGATCCAAGGTGCCGGCCGGCATGAGGGCTCCACCGCCACCGTGTTGAGCAACGGCGTGCTCCGGGATTGCAGCAACCGTCAACAACGCCGCGAGCACGATACCGAATGCGCGCGATGGCAAGTCCTTTACGTCTGACGTTCGGGTCTCGCAGGTCGTCCTGATTCCGAACTTGGATGTGTTTCCTAGATGCATGATCACCTACCCTCCTTCACTTGACTGCGTTCCAAGGCCCACAAGTACAACACAGCGAACGCCTGAGCAGGTAGCAAAACATGCGACATTGACTTTCATTTACATAGTCGTCACTCGCGCGACACGAACGCATTTCTTGCGCATCGCCTTGCAAGCTGTTCACCGCGCAAATGATGCGCGTATTGCATGAGCGGAGTCTCGATCTGCTCCAGCGACGCGCCCTACACATGCAAGCAGCAACTCGCCGGACCGCCCTCGGTCGAGGGCGCGCACTACTGGATCATCGCCGAACGGAGATGGACACTGCGGAGCTCGAGTGCCCGCGGTTCCTCGGTCCTCGCAAGATCGCGGGCCGACCCAACCTGCTGCTCGTTCGCCTTCACGCGACGTGTTCGGTAGGCTTGGGGCCGACATTTCCATCGGAGGTGAGCAATGCGAGGGGTTTGGCTGCTCGCTCTGGCGGCCAGTGTGGCGCTGGGGTGCAAGAAGAGTGAGACCGCGACACAGACCGCGGCAACGGCTGCGGCCGAGGCGACGCCGAAGGCGCCGCTCTTCGAGGGACTGGGAAGCTACACGCATCCGATCACGACCCAGCATCCGGAGGTCCAGCGCTACTTCGACCAGGGGATGGTCCTGTCCTTCGGCTTCAACCATGCCGAGGCGGAGCGCTCGTTCCGCCACGCTGCGGCGCTCGACGGGGACTGCGCGATGTGCTGGTGGGGCGTGGCCTACGTGCTCGGGCCGAACATCAACGCGCCAATGACGCCCGAAGCCGGCGCGCAGGCCTGGGAGGCCATCGGCCGCGCCCAGGCCCTGGCCCCGAAGGCAAGCCCCGCGGAGCGCGACTACATCGCCGCTCTGTCGACAAGGTACGTGAAGACGCCGATGGAAGACCGGACCGCGCTCAACGAGGCGTATGCGGAGGCGATGAAAGCGCTGAGCGGGAAGTACCCGGACGACATCGATGCCTCCGTGCTCGCCGCCGAAGCGCTGATGGACCTCCATCCTTGGGACTTCTGGGACTTGCAGAGCGGCGAAGCGCGCCCTTGGACACCGGAGATTCAAGCGCGGCTGGAAGACATTCTGGCCAGGGCTCCCAACCATCCGATGGGCCATCACCTGTACATCCACTTGATGGAGGCCTCGCAGGAGCCCGGCCGCGCCCTGCCCTCTGCCGAGGCTTTGCCAAGACTGACGCCCGGCGCCGGGCATCTGGTGCACATGCCCGCTCACGTCTACATCCGCGTCGGCAAGTACCACGAGGCCTCGGAGGCCAACATGGCGGCGGTCGCGGCGGACCAGGAGTACATCACGCAGTGCCGCGCGCAGGGCATCTACCCCCTCGCCTACCACCCGCACAACTATCACTTCCTGTCGCGCACGGCCTCGCTCGAAGGGCGCAGCGCGGTGGCGATGGACGCGGCCCGGAAGATGCAGGCGCACGTGCCGGCCGCGGCGATGCGCGAGCCGGGGCTGTCTACGCTCCAGCACTATTGGATCACGCCGGTCTATGTGATGGCTCAGTTCGGTATGTGGGAGGCAATCCTCACAGAGCCCAAGCCTGACGAAGACCTGCTCTACCCTACCGGCGTCTGGCACTACGCACGCGGACTTGCATTCACCGCGAGGGGAGAGCTCGACAAGGCCGATGCGGAGCTCGCCACGGCCAAGGCCATCGCCGCTAATGAGCAACTGGAGTCCGTCACCGTCTGGGACATCAACACGGCCAGCAGCCTGATGGAGATCGCGACGCTCTTGCTCGAAGGGGAGATTGCGGCCAAGCGCCGGCAGTGGAGCAAGGCAATCGGCGCACTGAAGAAGGCAGTGGCCCTGCAGGACGAGCAGAACTACGACGAGCCGCCGAGCTGGTACACTTCGACTCGCAATGTGCTCGGGGCCGTCTATCTGCAGGCAGCAAAGCCCAAGGAGGCAGAGCGTGTCTACCGCGAAGACCTGCGGGTCTTTCCGAACAACGGCTGGGCGCTCTACGGTCTGGCCCAGGCCTTGGAGGCTCAGGGCGAGACGAAAGAAGCCAGCGCGGTACGAGCGCAGTTCGATGAGGCCTGGTCCCGCGCGGACGTGCAACTGAGCTCCTCGCGGTCCATGGACTAGACTGTCCGAGATGCACGCCGCTTGGATGACTGCGCTTTTGTGGTTCCTCTTTGGGGGCACGCACATGCTCCTCTCCATGCGCGTGCCCCGGAAGCACCTCTTGGCCCGTCTCGGCGAGACCGGCTTCATCGCCTTCTACTGCAGCATCGCCCTCGCCACGTTTGCCGCCCTGGTTCACCAGGTGGCCCTTCATCGTTTCGAAGGCCCCAAAGGCTGGCTTCTCCCGACCATCCCACCGATCTCTGCTGCGCTGATCGTCGTGTCTGTACTGGGCCTCACGCTCTTCATCGCCGGGGTGCTCCTCTATCCGCAGCTCCCGATGGCAGCTTTCGCTCATCGTAGCGCGAGGCCACGGGGCATCCAGCAGGTCACGCGCCACCCTTTCTTCGTGGGCATCGCCAGCTGGGCCGGGGCGCACTGCCTGCTGTCCGTGCACCCGGTGAGCTTCGTCTTCTTCTTCGGTTTCCTAGTGCTCGCGCTGCTCGGCGGCATCCACCAGGACCGACGACTGATGGCCGAAATCGGTGCACCGTACCGAGAGTACGTGGCCGCCACGTCCTGGGTTCCGTTCCTGGCCGTGCTCCGAGGCAAGCAGAAGCTCCGCTGGCGCGAGCAGCCCTGGTGGGCCTACGCGCTCGGCCTGCTGGGCAGCTTGGCGATTTGGCAGCTGCACGCCCATCTGTTCGACTTTGGCGGCCTGTGGATCGTCCTGGCTTTCGCGCTCGGCGCCATCGCTGCGATGCTCGGCTCGCGCTCGAGCGCCAAGCATCGCAGCGACTAGTGTGCGAATCAGACGCTCGGGCGCTCAGGTGCTCATGACCTTGGCGAAGTCCAGACCACCGACGATGCCCGAGACCCCGCGCTCGTCCTCGATCAGGATGCGTCGGGTGTTCATGGCGATGGCCTGTGCAGCGGCACGGCCGAGGCCCATGCCCGGGGGCAACACGAGGAAGCGCACGTCCATGACCTGGTCCACCGGCGTGTCGTGCGGCAAGCGCCTCGAGTCGAGCGCGCAGCGCTGATCGAAGATACCGACGGGGTACGCCCCCTCCACGACGACCAGCCCCTGCTTGTTGGACACGTCCAGTCGATCCGACGCCAAGGCAATGGTATCGTTCGACTGCACTTTGACGATGGAGTTGGCCGCAATCTCATGAATCGGGGTCTTGAGACGCTTGTCAGCGACCGCGCGCATCAGGTCTCGCGTCGAAAGAACCCCTTCGATGCCGCCCGGGCTCGTCACGAAGACGCGATGAACCCGGTTCTTCACCAGCGCGCGGGCCGCCGTCGAGACCTTGTCGTCCGGCGAGACCACGATGGCCGGAGACATCATCAGCTCCTCTACCGGCCGGTCCGGAAGCACGAAAGCCTGGCCCCTCGTGTACTCGGCGGCTCGGAGCAGGTCGGTCCTAGAGATGACGCCGACGGCCCTACCGTCTGCATTAAGCACAGCAAGCGCGGAGATTCCGCTCGCCGTCATCCGGGCATCAGCCTCCACCAGGCTCGACCCGACCGGAATCGTCTCCACCGGGCTGCTCATGTACTCGGTCACCTGCATGTCAAAATTCGCCATCTGCTGCTCCTCAAGCTCCTGTTGTCGGCAAGGCATAGCAAGCCCCGTGCCCCAAGGCTGCCCGAACCTGGCCGCAGATCCAGCGGTCGGCGCAGAGGCTCGGCGCAGGCTATGCGCCTCGCGACACCTCGAGCGCGAGAAATTCGTCTAATGAACCGCGCGCGGACGGGCGGACTTGCGCACATGCGCCGTCCCGGAGGCTCGCGGACATGAGCCGCCTCGTCTCGGACCTACAGGAGGCCGGCTTCAAACTGATCGAAACCCATATCTCCTGGGTCTTCATCGGAGAAGACGAGGTCTTCAAGGTCAAGCGACCCGTCGACTACGGCTTCCTCGACTTCAGCACACTCGCCAAGCGCCGCGCCGCCTGTGAGGCCGAGCTGAAGCTCAATCAGCGACTCGCACCCGCGGTTTATCTGGGTGTAGTCCCCATCGGTTTGGACGATCGCGGACGTCATCGGCTAAACGCGGGAGGCGAGCCGGTCGACTGGGCGGTACACATGCGCCGGCTTCCAGACGAGGCCCGCGCGGACCTGCTCCTTCAGTCCGGCCATCTGACGGGCGCGCGGATCGATGCTCTGGCCGCGCACATGGCCGAGTTCCACCAGCGCGCGCGATGCGACGAGGAGACCGAACGGCACGGCTCGGTGGCGGTCATCCGGGCCAACGTCGAAGAGAACTTCGCCCAGACCGAGGACTGCATCGAGCAGTACCTGAGCCCCGCCCAGGCCGAGGAGATCCGGCAATGGCAGCTGAAGACCCTGGAGCGGGAGGAGCTGTTCGAAGCGCGCATCCGCGCCGGACGGGTCCGCGACGGGCACGGGGATCTGCGGCTGGAGCACGTCTACTTTCTTGCGGACGAGTCGATCGCCGTCATCGACTGCATCGAGTTCAACGAGCGATTTCGCTACGGGGACGTGTGCGCGGACATCGCGTTCTTGTCGATGGACCTGACCTGGCACGGGCGCGCCGACCTGGCCGAGCGGTTCTTGGCACAGTACGCGCGGCACGCGAACGATTACGACCTGTACAGCGTCGTGAACTTTTACGAGAGCTACCGCGCCTTCGTGCGTGGCAAGATCTCGGCCGTGGTCGAAAAGGACCCGAGCATGCCGACCACCGTACGCGAGCGGGCGCACCGAGACGCACGGCGTTACTTTCTCTTGTCGCTCGCTTTCGAGCGTCCTCCAGCCAGCGCGCCAGCTCTGATTGCCGTGGGCGGGATGATCGCCAGTGGCAAGAGCAGCGTAGCGCGGCGCGGCGCCGAGCTCCTCTCGGCGCCTGTGCTCAGCTCGGATCGAACGAGAAAACATCTCATGGGCAAGGCCGCGACCGAGTCGATCGCGAACGAAGCCTGGGCCGGCGCCTACTCGGCCGAGACCACTCAGGCGACCTATGACGAGCTCTGGCGACAGGCTGGGCTGATCCTGGCTTCGGGCCGCCCGGTCATCATCGACGCCAGCTTTCGCTCCCGCTCGATGCGCGCGAGGGCGCGCGACCTGGCCCGCAGCCACGGGGCCGCGTTTCTGATGCTCGAATGCGTCGCCTCCAAAGCCGTGCTCCTCGAGCGGCTTCTCGCCAGAGAGACGGCCGGGCCCCAGGAAAGCGACGCACGCTCGGAGCTGCTGGAAGAGTTCGACAAGAAGTTCGAACCGGTCAGCGAGCTTCCGGAGACAGAGTTCGTCCGCATCGACAGCACGGGAACGGAAGCCGAGACGAGCCGGGCGCTCCGAAGCGCCTTGGACCGGTTCTCGCCACAGAGGCCCTCCCCCGCCCCAGGCGACTGAGGGAGCCTCAGCGACTTAGCGGTGGCCGCTGCTGCGGGCCGCTTCGAGCAGCATTCTGCGCTCCGCGGAGGCAATCACCTGCCGGGTTCGGGAGACCGCGTCCGGGCTCACGGAAATCGAGGTGATCCCGAGACGGACCAGCTTCTCGGCAAACTCCGGGCGATTGCTCGGGGCCTGACCGCAGAGCGACGAGGTCAGCCCGTGCTCGGTCGCGGTTTCGACGATTTGCTGGATTGCCCACAGCACGGCCGCGTCCGCTTCGTCGAAGAGCTCGGCACAGATTTCACTGTCCCGGTCCACGCCAAGCATGAGCTGCGTGAGGTCGTTCGAGCCAATGGAAACGCCGCGGATCCCGAGCTTGGCGTAGTCCGGGATGCGGTAGACGATCGAAGGCACTTCGGCCATCACCCAGCGCCAGAGCCCGGAGTCGCGCCCCA
The DNA here is from genome assembly GCA_963746475.1 of uncultured delta proteobacterium. GTDB lineage: Bacteria > Myxococcota_A > Polyangia > Polyangiales > Houyiibacteriaceae > SG8-38. Next base: position 2,053,334 of record CAVVBB010000001.1, on the reverse strand, counting down.
GGCGATGCTTGTCGATGCGCTCTAGGCAGGCCTCGAGCTCCCAGAGGGTGCGCACGAAGGGAATCATGATGTGCACGTTGGGCGACTGTTCGCGCACACGCGCGAGCACCTCGAGCTCGAGGTCGAACAGCTCAGGATCCTTCACGTAGCGATAGCAGCCGCGATAGCCGATCATCGGGTTCTCTTCGTGCGGCTCGTACTTTTCGCCGCCTTGCAAGGCGTTGAACTCGTTCGTGCGAAAGTCGTGCGTTCGGTAGATGACCGGACGCGGAAAGAACGGCCGGGCGATGACCGACACCGACTCGGCCATCTTGCTGACGAAGGTTTCGGCTCCGCCGCGGGCGACCAGGGCCTTGGGATGCTCGCCTCCGAGCGCGTCGGTGATCATGAACTCGGCGCGCAGAAGCCCGACCCCATCGACCGGCAGCGCGGCTGCACGCTGAGCTGCGTCGGCGATGGCCAGGTTGACGTAAAGCCGGGTCCCGAGCGGCTCGAGGCTCGCCGCAGCGTCCGTGCTCGCCGCCGACGCAGACGGGGCGGCCGCGGGCTGCGCTTGCGCGCCACTCGGCTTGGCCTGGACTTGATCGCCGGACCGGATCTCGCCGCGGCTCCCGTCGACCGTGATGAGCTGACCGTTGCGGAGCTTCTTGGTCGCATCCCCGGCGCCCACGACGCAGGGAATGCCCAGCTCCCGGCTGACGATCGCGGCGTGACAGGTCACCCCGCCCTGGTCGGTGACCAAGGCGCCTGCGTACCGAAGGATGGGCACCCAGTCGGGGCTCGTCATCTCGGCGACCAGGATCTGGTTCCCGTCCAAGTGCGCGCCGGTCTCCAGCTCGTGCATGACGCGGACCGTTCCGGCCACCCGGCCCGGTGATGCGCCCAGGCCCTTCAGCAGAACCTCGCCCGGCTTCGCCGTCAGCGTCGTCACCGGTCGAGATTGCACGATGTAGAAGTCGCCGCCCTGGAGCGCCCACTCGATATCCTGTGGGCTGCCGTAATGCTGCTCGATACGAAGGCCAAGCCTGGCGAGCTCCAATAGCTGCGCGTCGTCGAGAACGCGGCGCTCTCGTTCCGCCGCCTGGACATCCTCACGGGCTTCGGTACCGTCGGGACGTCGCAGGATCCTGAGCTTCTTCGTGCCGATGTGGGTCGAGAGGATGCCGGGCTGTCCGTCCACAGGCTTGGGCGGACGAGAGAGCACGTGCGTGTCCGGCTCCACCTGCCCGCCGACGACTACCTCTCCCAGACCATAGGCCGCTTCGATGAGCATGCGAGCAGGGTCCTGCGTGATCGGGTCCACCGTGAACATCACACCCGAGGCCTCGGAGTCGACCATCTTCTGAACCACCACCGCGATGGTCGGCTCGTCGGTGAGCCCGAGGCTGTGGCGATAGGCGATGACGCGCGGACCCCAGAGCGAAATCCAGCAATCGAGCAGGCGCTCTATGAGCGTCTCCTGCGTGACGTTGGTGAACGAGGCATTCATCCCGGCAAAGGACGCTTCGGCGGTGTCCTCGGCGGTCGCGGAGGAGCGCACCGCCACCCGCGCGTCCGGGCCCAGCTCGGCAAAGGCGCGCAGCACGGCATCGCGGACGTCATCGGGCACGGCCGCCTTGCGAACGAGGCCGGACAGCTCCTGTGAAGCCAGCTTCAGCGCATCGGAATCCTCGACCTCGGTGGCGTCTAGGACTTCCCCGAGCTTCGCCCGAACCGCCGCAGCGTCGAGCGCATGTAGATACGCCTCGCCCGTCACGACAAACCCCGTGGGCACGGGAAGGCCCGCCGAGAGCATCTCGCCCAAATTGGCACCCTTGCCCCCGGCGACGGCAACGTCCCCCCGCCCGAGGGTCTCCAGCCTGCGAACGAAGCGTGAGTTGTCGTCTGAAGCTTGCATCCGCTTCTGACTATGCATCGATTGGGCCAGCTTTGTCTCGCCTCACGGATGCGTACACCCACACCATGGTATCGCACGCGATCAGCACCGGAAGGGCGCATGCTTTGCGTCCCGCGCAAAAAAGGCAGCGAGTTAGTTCTACACAACAAACACTGGTACGCTCCCCGCTCATCTCCTATGACAAAGAAACGGCACAAAGCCGAAGAGGGAGGTCGCCTGTGCTTGCAAACGACATCATGACCGAGAACCCGGTCGTCGCGAAAGAAGACATGAGCGCCGAGGAGGCGATGCGGTTGTTTTACGAGCTCGATTTCCGCCACCTGCCCGTGGTGCGCGAGCAAGAGCTCGTCGGCATGCTGAGCGACCGCGATCTTCGGCGGTTTTCCGTCGAAAAGACAGACGACCCGACGGCCGCCCTGGCGGAGGCTCGCGAGGCGACAGTCGGACAGCTGATGAACACGGACCCGGTCCGCGTGGACCCCGAAACCGAGGTTTCCGAGATCGTGGAGCTCATGCTCATGCACCGGGTCGGCGCCGTTCCCGTGACCGACGCCGACACCGGCGACCTGCTCGGCATCGTCAGCTACGTCGACCTGCTGCGCCTCCTCAAGTAGGCCACCGGCATCAAGTAGGCACCGGCGTAGTCCGTTCTCCTGCCTGTTCTCCTGCCTGTTCTCCTGCCCGTTCTCCTGCCCGTTCTCCTGCCCGTTCTCCTGCAAGTCAGGCCTGCTTCTTCGGCTCTCGCGAGCTGGAGCCACGCGGTACGGCTAGCGCCGCATCTTCACCCAGAACAGACCTCGAAAATCTCCGACGGCGAAGCCGGTCGCCTCGTCGTCGGGGTAAAGCGCATGAAGCTGTTGTCGAACCCCCTCAGCCAGGTTCGAACCGTGGCAGCTGGCGCATAGCGACTGCAGATAGATGGGCTCGACATAGCCCACCGTGCGGGCGTCGATCTCCACGACGCGCGGCCCGTCGTAGACCTCATCCTCGTAGGCCTGCAGGAGCGGGAGCATCCAGGGCTCCGGTGCATTGGCAGGGTTCCGGAGCTTCTGGCTCGTGCGGCCGACCCGGACGTCCTCGTTGCTCGCCGCAGCCGCAAGGCGCGGAGCCTCCAAGCGGCAAGCGTCGATGGCCTGCGCCGGCCCCTTCTGTAGGCCCGCCAGCAGAGCCTTTTTCAACGACTTCTGGAAAGGCCGCAAGGCGGCCTCGCCACGCCCGAGCCATGGCGCTTCGTCGAAGCTACGCTTCTGGCAAGCTGCAAACAGAAGCGAGGCGCCCAAGGCAAGGGCCAGCCCAAAAAACGAAACCCTCCGCATCGCCGTGTCACTCCTCCCCGTGCGTGATGAGCACGGGAATCGGGCTCCCCTGCAGGAGCCGTCGAGCGACGCTGCCGAGTAGCAGCTTTTCCACGCCACCCTTGCCCGTCGAGCCCGCGCAAATGAGCTTGGCGTCCACATCCCGAGCCAGGTCGATGATGGCGCCGGCCGGATCGCCCGTGATCAAACGAGTCTGGGTGGTCTGCGCATCAATCGAGAAGAGCTCGGCGGCCTCCGCTTCGAGCATCTCCTCGAGCCCTCGTCGCAGGGCCTCGCGACGCCGCTCGGCTTGCTCACTCACGGAACCGCCCCGGTCCGCGTACTCACCCCATACGTCCACATAGGAGTGCACGAGGTAAAGTGGGCCGTGAAATAGTCCGTGAAGGGTCCTCGCCCAGCGCGCAGCCTGCCTGGCGGGTCCGGAAAAATCATAGGAAACGACGATGCTGTGCGGCGGCTCGGCACCCTGCGGGGGCACGATGATGGCCGAGGTCCGCAAGGTCTTGAGCACGCGCCCCGTCACGCTACCGTAAACGAGCTTACTGAGGCCCGTTCGTCCGTGCGCGCCCATCACGACCAGGTCGATCTGCTTCTCGTCCGCGTAGGCTTGGATGGCGTCATGGACCAGTCCCTCGCGTAGCGCCGTCTCGAACGGCACGCCCGACTGCTGGAGCTTCGGCTCCAAGGCGTCGAGCGCGCGCTGCACTTCGGCGAGAATCCGGCTGCTGAGGTCGGGTGACGCAGCATATGTGCCATCCATCCACAGATACGGCGGAAGTGCTGGAACATGCACGACATGCACCGTGGCCGAGGCGCGCTTCGCGAGGCTCAAGGCATAATCCAACGCAAGGTTTGCGTTTTCCGAGAAGTCCGTGGGAACGAGGATGTTTTTGATTTCCATGTCGATTTCCTGTGTGAAGCAGGATCTGGGCCAGATCAAAATCGCACGCCACAAACAAAAGAGGAACTGGCGCGAAACTTGCTCACCAACATGATGTGTAGGGCCCAGACAGATTTTGGGCCAGAAAGGAGAACGCCATGACTCTCATGAGAAGAGGTCGGGATCCTTCGACCGGATTTCTGCAGGAAAGCCTGCGTGACATGTTGGCAAGCTGGCCGTTTGGTGAGCGTGAATCGTTCACGCTCGCGGACTGGACGCCTTCCTGCAACGTGGCTGAGACACCCGAGGCGTATCACATCCAGGCCGAGCTACCCGGCGTCGAAGAGAAAGATCTGGAGCTCAAACTGGAAGACCGGGTGCTGTCACTTCGTGGCGAACGTCGCGAGGAGAAGGAGGAAAAGGAAAAGAAGTACCACCGAGTCGAGAGCAGCTATGGCAGCTTCTTGCGGAGCTTCCGGCTTCCCGAGGATGCGGACGAAGAGAAGGTGACAGCCGAGTTCAAGGACGGAATTCTGAACGTGAGCATTCCGAGAACGGAAGCTAAGCCATCCAAGGCCAAGTCGATCAAGGTCCGCACCTAGGGCACCGCGAGCATGGACTTCAACGAACAGCGCCGTCGCATGGTGACCCGTCATCTCGAGGCCCGCGGCATCCAGGATGCCGGCGTTCTTCGAGCGATGGGCATCGTGCGGCGCGAGGCTTTCCTTCCGGAGGACCTGCAGGAATTCGCTTACGACGATACGCCGCTCCCCATCGAAGAAGGGCAGACGATTTCTCAGCCTTTCATCGTGGCGGCCATGGCGGACGCCCTGAAGCTCCAGCCTGCTGACCGCGTGCTGGAGATCGGAACGGGCTCTGGTTACGCAGCAGCCGTGCTGGGCGAGATTGCGAACGAGGTGTTCACGATCGAGCGCCATCGCCCGCTCGCGAAGCACGCGGAACAGCGCCTGAAAGAGCTGGGATACCGAAACGTGCACGTGCTGTGCGGAGACGGGACGCTCGGATGGCCCGAAGAGGCTCCTTTCGACGCCATCTTGGTGTCCGCCGGCGGCCCGGAGGTTCCTGCGGTCCTGATGGAACAGCTCGCCCCTGGCGGCCGCATCGTCATTCCAGTCGGCCCGGACCTGCGAGATCAGCGCCTCCTCCGCGTCACCAAGCTTGCCGACGGGGAGACGGAAACCGAGGACCTCGGCGGGGTACGTTTCGTGCCTCTCATCGGCGCCGGTGGCTGGCAGCCCAGCGCGGTCCCGGCCATTCCGAGCAAGAAGAGCGCGACGGCGCATTTGATTCGCGAGGCCTGCCAGCCTTTCGCCAGCATCGAGGATCTGGATCTCGGTCCGCTGCTCGAGCAAATCGGGGACGCGCGCGTGGTCCTTCTGGGCGAGGCCAGCCACGGCACCTCCGAGTTCTATCGAATGCGGACCCGCATCACGACCGAGCTCGTGCTGCGCCGCGGATTCAACCTCGTCGCGGTCGAGGGTGACTGGCCCGATGCGGCGCGCGTGGATCACTACGTCCGCTCACTCGACTTCCCCGTTCGCGACGAGCCCAGCTTCACGCGCTTTCCGACCTGGATGTGGCGCAATCAGGAGGTTGTCGAGCTCATCGAGTGGCTCAAGTCTCACAACGACCTCGTCCGAAACCCTAGTCGGCGAGTCGGCTTTCACGGTCTCGATTTGTACAGCCTCTACAAGTCGCGCGATGCCGTGCTTCACTATCTCGACGACGTGGATCCGGAGGCCGCTGCGGTGGCGCGCCAGCGCTACGCCTGCCTGTCGCCCTGGGAGCGCGATCCGGCGCTCTACGGGCGCAGCGTCGTCAGCCGGGGATACGCCGAGTGCGAACGCCCGGTCGTGACCGTTTTGCGCGACCTGCTCGAACGCCGGCTGGACTACGCCCGGGCCGATGGGGACCGCTTCTTCGACGCCAGCTCGAACGCGCATCTGGTGTCGGCCGCCGAGCGCTATTATCGCGCCGTCTATTACGGAGGGGCCGAGTCCTGGAACCAGCGGGACCAGCACATGTTCGACACGCTGCAGCGACTGTTGGAGTTCCGCGGTCCCGACGCCAAGGCTGTGGTCTGGGCGCACAACTCGCACGTGGGCGATGCGCGGGCGACCGAAATGGGGGCGGCGCGAGGAGAGCACAACATCGGCCAGCTCTGCCGCGAGCACTTCGCCGAGGCCGCCTTCAACGTCGGCTTCGGCACGCATGTGGGCACGGTCGCGGCCGCGAGCGAGTGGAACGGTCCCATGCAGATCAAGCAGGTCCGGCCATCGCATCTGCGCAGCTATGAGCGCCTCTGCCACGACACCGACGTGCCCGCGTTCTTGCTTCCGCTTCGGTACCCGGCACGCGACAGCGTTCGCGAGGAGCTAGCATCCCCTCGCCTGGAGCGGGCCATCGGAGTCATCTACAGGCCCGAGACGGAGCTCCAGAGCCACTACTTTCAGGCCGCGCTTCCCTGGCAGTTCGACGCGTACCTTTGGTTCGACGAGACGCGCGCCGTCGACGCGCTCCCGCATGAGCTGCCGCAGCTCGAGGGCCGAGGCCTGCAAGCTTGACGCGGCCGGCTATCGGAGCTGCGTCTCGAGCTCGTGAAGACCATGTTGAAGCTTCGCGAAGAACGAGCTCGTGTGCGGAATGAACCGGTAGCCCGGATGCTGTGACCATAGGTCCCGCAAACGCTGGTCCAAGCGCCTGGCTTCGGCGTTGTCTTCGATGCGGGACGGATTGCCACCCTCGATGAGGATGTCCCCAACGGCCGCCGACTCGAAAAACAGGACTGCGTCATAGCGCTCGAGCTCCGACTCGAGACTGGTTTGCATCGTTTCGAAGAAACCGTTCGGCGAATCCTCGGGCCAGTAGGCGGCGCCATCGAGCGTGCCCCGGTCACACAATAGAATACGACCCGGGAACAAAGAGCCCTGAATCTCTTCGATGGCCCGCTGCGTGTGGAAGATCGCGCTTTGGGCCGCGCGCCGCGCGGCAGGTTCGCGGACGCGCGGAAAACCGCCCGCAAAGAGCATCGTGGCCGTCTCGGGAACGACGACGACGCGGTCGCCGATCTCGCGCCTGAACAGGTCGGCCGCCGTGGTCTTGCCCCCACCGGGACCGCCTGTGAGCACGATACGCGTATGATTTCGACCCGGACCCATAGGCGTACCATTCTACAAGCCGCGTCCGGAAGCCAGCTTTGTCGAGCCGAACACTGCGAAGTTGGTCAGCTTCTTGCTCAGAACTAGACTGAGGCTCGAAGACCCTCGGCGCCCTTGCACGGGGCGCCACCCTCAAGGAGGCTGACCTGCATGACACCGAAGCGCTTTCTCGTGGCGATCGATTTCTCGGACATGTCCGACGAAGTGCTGCGGACTACCAACATCATGGCCGAGGCCTTCGATGGCAGCGTCGTTCTCGCGCACGTGTTCGATCCGCTCCCGGCGATCCCCCCGATGGTCTGGAGCGATCCCGTCGGCTACGACCAAGCCATCACCTCGGAGATCGAAGCCGCGATTCTGCAAACACTTGCGGAGAAACGCGCCGCACTGCTCCCGGGGGTGGCAGACGTCGAGCTGGTGGCTGCGCGACACAGCTCCGCCTGGCGGGGCCTGGTCGAACTCGCCGAGCAGCATGACATCGACCAGCTCATCGTCGGCTCACACGGTCGCAGCGGGGTGCCTCGCATGCTCCTCGGCAGCGTCGCGGAGCAAGTCGTTCGCCACGCCCCCTGCTCCGTGCTGGTCGTCCGCCAGGCCTGACTCGGAGCCTCACAATTCCTCGCGTCGCGTCTCGATCGAACGCCAGCGCTGGGTCAGTATCCCCCCCTGAGGAGCGTGCCCTTGTCTGCACGGCCCCTGCCAACAGCAACCGGACGGAAATATGGAGCGACTCGACTCACCCGAGATCTGCGTCGGGCAAATCATCAAACGCATAGGCAAGACCCTGCGTGTTGCAGCCCCACTGGCCGCGGGCAAACCCAACCATCTGCTCAACGCGCTCTATCGCCGCGCCCTCAAAGACCCCGACATCCGCCTGACACTCTACAGCGCGCTCACGCTGGAGCTCCCCAAGGGCAAGAGCGACCTAGAGAAGCGCTTCCTCGAGCCCATGGTCGAGCGGGTGTTCGGCAACTATCCAGACCTGGAATTCGAGCTCGCCAGAACCAAGGAGCGGCTCCCCAGCAATGTCCGGGTGTGCGAGTTCTACTTTCCCGCAGGGAAGTTCCTGTCGAACCCGCAAGCCCAGCGGGACTACATCAGCACCAACTACACGTACGTCGCCCGTGACCTTATCGAACGCGGCGTCAACGTCATCATGCAGCAGGTCAGCAAGGCCGAGGTCGACGGCCGTACCCAGTACAGCTTGAGCTGCAATGCAGACGTCACGCCCGACCTGATCGAGGCGCTGAGCGGCCGGACGGACGTGGTCTTCGTCGCTCAGGTCAACCAGGAGCTTCCCTTCATGTACGGCGAGGCCCAGGTCGATCCGAGCGTGTTCGACTTCGTCGTGGACGAGCGTTCCTTGGACTACCGGGTCTTTTGTCCACCCAAGCTGTCGGTCTCGCGCACGGACTACGCGATCGGGATGTACGCGAGCACACTCGTTCGCGACGGAGGCTCGCTTCAGATCGGCATCGGGTCGCTTGGCGACGCACTGGCCTATGGTTTGAAGCTGAGAAACCAGGACAATGGCAGTTACCGCAGCGCTCTGCGCCGGCTTGGGGTCCAAGACCACTGCGGCGACGTCATTGAGCGAATCGGCAGCCTCGAGCCATTCGACGAGGGCTTGTTCGCTGCGACCGAGATGTTCGTCGACGTCTTCGCCGAGCTCTATCGGGCGAACATACTCAGACGCCGCGTCTACGACGACTTGACGCTCCAAAGGCTAATCAACGAAGGCAAGCAAGGGGACCGAGTCACGGAGAACACCCTGCGCCTCTTGATTGACGAGGGTGCCATCCGAGCTCGACCGACGGCGGCCGACCTGCAGTACCTGCTTCACTTCGGAGTCTTGAAGGAGGGCGTCGAGTTGCAGGGAGAGGCCTTGCGGCTCCCTTCCGGGAAGAGCGTCGCGGCCGACTTCGACGACCCGGAAACGCAGCAAGCCGTCATGGCCGAAGCGCTTGGAGACGAGCTCCAGCATGGGGCGGTGGCGCATGCTGGCTTCTTCCTCGGCCCTGCGAGCTTTTACCGGTTCCTCCGGGAGCTGCCTGAGGAAGAGCGCAGACGGATTCGAATGCGCAGCGTGCGGAGGGTCAATCAACTCTACGGGCATCAGGCCATCGACATGCTGCAGCGCCGGCATGCCCGCTTCATGAACACGACGATGATGATGAGCCTGCTCGGCGCGGCGACGAGCGATGCCCTCGAAGACGGACGCGTCGTGAGCGGCGTGGGAGGTCAATACAACTTCGTCGCGATGGCCCACGCGCTTCCCGACGGCAGGAGCATCCTACAGCTCCGGTCCACGAGAATGGACGACAACGAGCCACGCTCGAACATCGTTTGGAACTACGGACACACGACGATCGCTCGGCACCAAAGAGATCTCGTCATTACCGAGTACGGAATCGCTGACCTCCGCGCCAAGACAGACGAGGAAGTCATCGAGGCGCTTCTGCTCATCACCGACGCCCGATTTCAAGAGCAGCTCGTGCAGGAAGCCAAGGCAGCCTCGAAACTGCGCCGAGATTACGAGCTGCCCGAGCGTGCTCGCCGAAACACGCCCGAACACCTGGATGCCGCATTCGACGACTTGGAGAAGGAGGGGCTCTTCCCGGCCTTTCCGTTTGGAACGGATCTGACCCAGCAGGAGGTCGTTCTCGGCGCCGCTCTCAAGCGCTTGAAAAAGAAGCTGGGCTCGCGCCTCAGTGCCCTCGATGCGGTCGCCCATGGTCTGAGTCAGGGGAGCCCAGGGGACGATGTCTTGCCCTACTTGGCTAGAATGGGCTTGGATCGGCCGAGCAACCTCAAAGAGACGGTCTACCAGAGAGTGCTCTCGGGTGAGCTTCGTACTGACCCAAGAGTAACCACGAACCTTCAAAGGTCCCGATGACGCGTCCCCGTCCCTGCGAATACGCTCCGCAGTCGAACCTGAGAACGATCCTGTACATGGGTCCGGAGCCCTCGGTCTTCGATGCGCTCATCGACGCGATGGCCCAAACCCAGGGCGCCCGGCTTCTGAGCTCGGACACCGAGCCCGTCGTGGCGTATCTTGGAACCGAGCTTCAGTGGTTACCGACGTACGACACCGCCGAGGCGAGCAAGACGCTCAACTCGATGTACGTGAACCTCGTGGTACTCGACGTACGCTGGCAAGACGACTTCGAGGAGCGCGTGAGCGCGGTTCGACGCCTCCTGACGGAGCTGGACCACGAGGAAGACGTCGAACAGCGCTACGGCTTTCACCGGATCATCGCCCTCGTGTCGGGACCCGATGCACGCAGAGTCGACACGCTCATCGTCGAGCTCGGGGCGGCCGGCGTGCGCCACGTCCTACGGGACATCGGAGCGGCCGGCTCAGCCGGCTCGCCCGGCGATGCGCCACTGCCCGAGCGCCTACTGCAGACTAGCTGGGAACTGACCAAGGCCAGGAAGGTCGGAAAGACCGCCCTTTGCGCCTCCGGTGGCGGCATCACCGGCATCTACTTCGAGATGGGTGTCCTGAAGTGCATCGACGACTGTCTGCTGGATGCCAGCGTGAACGACTTCGACATGATGTTTGGCATCAGCGCCGGGGCGGTCGTCACGAGCTTGCTGTCAGTGGGCTACACGGTGGACGAGGCGATGGCCTCCTTCGCAGGTGTGCCCGGTGGGCGGATGCCCGAGGTCACCCTCAGCCTCTTGCGCCTATCTCACCTCAACCTCGAGGGCATGGGCTGGCGGCTCGCCAGCGCCATGAAGTCGAGCGTCCGCGCATTGTGGGACGTTCTGTGCGGTCGCGGCCGGGAGAGCGCAGAGTCGCTGTTCTTGGAATACACGAGCCTGGTCGGGCCTCCGTTTCATTCCGCCGGGTTCGAGGTCATGCTGAGAAATCTCTTCGATGCGGCAGGCAGCGACAACGACTTCCGCAGCCTTCCGGTCGAGCTGTACGTCGGGACGTCCGATCAGGACGCCCGTCGGCACGTCCTGTTCGGCACCGACAAGAACCACCACATCCCCGTGAGCAGGGCCGTTCAAGCCTCACTCAGCGTCAATCCGGCTTTCTCGGCCGTGCGAATCGATGGACGCTACTACGAGGATGGCGCCATCACGAGAACCTCGGACTTTGCCGAAGCCGTCGACCGCGGCGCGACCCTCATCTTCACGCTCGACCCTTTCGTCCCCTACGTCTCGGATCTTCCGGGCGTCGCCCATCGCCGCGGCGTGCTCTACAACATCGACCAGGACATCCGAACCATGTCCTTCACGCGTTTCGAAAGACAACGGAACAGCGTTCTTCGCAAGAACCCCGGCGTCAGCTCGTACACGATCCTGCCTTCGAACACGCTCCGCCAGCTCTTGTCGATGAACCCGATGGACCACCGGCCCTATCTGCGAATCTGGCGAGGCGCCTACCTCTCCAGCCTGAGCAGGATTCACCAGCTCTGTCACCGGCTGCAAGGAGACCTCGCCGAACACGGCATGACCATCGACACCTCCCGCGCCGACGCCATCGCGCAGCAACTTCGGAGCCAATCCCAACCGAAGTTCGAGGACTTCTTCCTCGACCGGCAAGTGAAGATCAGGACCCGACCCTTCATGCAAGCTCGCCGACGCCCGGAGCCCGTCTCCCCCAGCTCTTGAATCCGATGCACACGCCGCTCGAAGACCGCCCAAACGAGACAGCCGAGGGGGTTGGTGCGAAGCCCCCTTGGGCAACGGACGCCGAGCGCTTGGCACGGCAGATGGGCGTGAACCCCGAGATCGGCCTCTCGCACAGAGCCGTGCTGACCCGACGTAGACGCTTCGGTCGCAATCAAATTGCCGAGGCGGAGACGACACCCTGGTCCCGGATCGCGGTGCGGCAGCTGCGGAGCTTCGTCGTGTACCTGCTGATCGCGGGCTCGGCCCTTTCCTTTGCCCTGGGCGACCTGCTCGAGGGCATGGCCATCGTCGCCGTCATCCTGATCAACAGCGTCATCGGCTTCGTGACAGAGCTGCGGGCGGTCCGCTCGACGGAAGCGCTGCGCAAGCTGGGCACGCGAAAAGCCCGTGTCCGTCGTGGCGCGATGGTGCAACGGGTCGCCGCAGAAGCGATCGTTCCAGGTGATGTGATGCTCCTCGAAGCAGGTGACGTCGTCACCGCCGACGCCCGCCTCTTCAGCGCTTCGCGTCTGTACGCGGACGAGTCGATGCTCACGGGGGAGTCGCTGCCCATCCACAAGACCGTCGAAAGCCTCCCGGCCGACTCGGCGCTCGCCGACCGATGCAACATGGTGTTCAAGGGCAGCGCCATCACCAAGGGCAGTGCCGAGGCCGTCGTCGTCGGCACGGGCATCGGCACCGAGCTCGGCAAGATCACGGAGTTGGTCGAGACCGTGCAGGACAAGCAGACGCCACTCGAGCAGCGGATCGACCATTTGGGCCGGGTCATGGTCTGGCTGTGTGCCGGCCTCGTGCTGCTCATCGGTGTCCTCGGAACCCTCGCAGGCAAGCCGCTCGCTGAGATGCTCGAGACTGCCATCGCCCTGGCCGTGGCGACCGTGCCAGAGGGCCTGCCCATCGTCGCGACCCTCGCTCTGGCCCGCGGCGTGCAGCGGATGGCTCGGCGGAACGCGCTCGTCGAAGAGCTCTCGGCCGTCGAGACGCTTGGAAGCACGGACGTCATCCTGACCGACAAGACGGGCACCCTGACGGAAAACCGCATGACGGTCACGCGAATCGCTTTTGCAGCGAGCGGCGAGGCCGACCCGGTCCTGAGCGAGCTGGGCGAGAAAGGCAAGAAGGGCAAGAATGGGGCCGAGCAGGCGCGTCGCTCGAGCACGGCCCAGGCGCTGCTGAGCCAGGCCGCGCTATGTACGGATGCGTTCATCGGGACGGACGAGCACGGCGAGGAGACACGCGTCGGCGATCCCATGGAGCTCGCCCTGCTGGACGCAGCACGGCGGCTCGTTCCGGACCAGCAAGAGCGGACGAGCCCGTTTCCGAGAGTCGGCGAAGAGGCCTTCGACCCGGACATCAAAATGATGGCGACCTTCCATTCGCTCGACTCGGGCATCCGCAGCATCGTCAAAGGGGCTCCGGAGGCGGTGCTACAGGCCTGCCGCATGATGCAAACCGACCTCGGAGCGCGGCCGATGAACGAGGCTCGCCGCGGGCGATGGCAAGCGCTGAACGAACGCCTCGGCTCCGAGGGGCTCCGTCTGCTGGCGATCGCCACTCGCGACACTGCGGAGGTTCCCGAAGCTCCTTACGCCGAGCTCACGCTTCTCGGGCTCATCGCGCTGAGCGACCCTCCCCGCCAAGACGTCCCGGAAGCCATCGAGCAGTGCCGGGACGCCGGGATCGCCGTCGTGATGGTCACCGGCGACCAGGCTCCTACGGCTCGAAGCATCGCCCGCGCCGTCGGAATCACGCCCGAGGGAGACGAAAGCCCCGCCGTGACCGGCCCGGAGCTGCGTGAGCTCCTGAACGACCCGGACCCGGCGAGGAGTCCGCGGCTCACCGAAAGCCGCGTCTTCGCCCGAACTGAGCCCGTGCAAAAGCTCGGTCTTCTGACCTTCCTGCAAGATCGCGGCTCGGTCGTGGCCATGATCGGCGATGGGGTAAACGACGCGCCCGCGCTGCGAAAGGCGGACATCGGAGTCGCGATGGGCGAGCGAGGGACGCAGGTCGCGCGGGAAGCCGCGGACATGATCCTGCAGGACGATCGCTTCGCCACGATCGTGGTCGCCATCGAACAAGGGCGAACGATCTTCCGAAACATTCGCAGCTTCGTCTTCTACTTGCTCTCCTGTAACCTCAGCGAGATCATCACCGTAGGCCTGGTGTCCGCGGTCAACGCCCCTTTGCCGATCCTCCCGATGCAAATCCTCTTCCTGAATCTCGTCACCGACGTCTTCCCTGCCCTCGCGCTCGGCATGGGCGAGGCCAGCCCCGGGATCATGCGAAGAGTGCCACGACCCAAAGAAGAGGCTCTATTGACGCGGCGGCACTGGGCAGGCCTGATCGGCTATGGAATCGTCATCAGCGCCGGCGTGCTGGTCTCGCTGTTCGTCGCCCGCTCGGTCTTCGGCATGGATCTGCGCAGCGCGGTCACGGTGTCGTTCCTGACGCTGGCCGGCTCGCAGCTCGTCCACGTCTTCAACATGGCCTCCTTCAGGTCCGGCGTGCTCGTCAACGAAGTCACCCGGAACCCTTGGATCTGGGCCGCCCTGGCCCTGTGCGTCGCGCTGCTCTTCGCCGCCGTGTACGTGCCCATCCTTTCCGAGGTGCTCGCGACCGTCGAGCCCGGGCGCCGCGGCTGGCTTCTCATCGGCACGCTCAGCCTGACGCCGCTACTCGTCGGTCAGCCCATGCGAGCCCTGCAAAAATGGAGACTGCATGTCCGTCAGCGTTGAATTCGTAGGAGCCGTGGGTGGCGACGTCACCGGGTCCCGGCATCTCGTGCACAGCGAAGCAGGCCGCATTCTGCTGGACTGCGGGCTGTTTCAAGGACGACGAACCGAGTCCAACGCGAGGAATCAGGAGCTCGGCTTCCGGGCTCGAGACATCGATCGGATGGTCCTGTCCCATGCGCACATCGACCACAGTGGCGCGCTCCCGCGACTCTACAGACTCGGCTTCCGAGGGCCGATCTACTGCACCCCGGCGACTCGAGACCTATGCGCCGTCATGCTCGAAGACTCGGCGGAAATCCAGCGTCAGGACGCCAGCTACATCAACCGGTCGATACAGAAGCGTGGCGCCCACATGGACCCGGTCGAGCCGCTCTACGATCAGAGCGACGTCCTCGGCACCCTGAGTCTCATGGTAGGCCTGCCCTATCATCACGCACAGGACATCGCTCCGGGCGTCCGACTCACTTATTATGACGCCGGCCACGTGCTCGGGAGCGCCATGGTCGCGCTGGACCTGGACGTCGTCGGGGAGACTCGCCGTCTGGTCTTCTCGGGCGACCTCGGGCGCCGCCACATGCCGATCCTTCGCGACCCCGAGATTCCGCCCAACGCCTCGCTTTTGCTCATGGAGAGCACCTACGGGGACCGCCTGCACGATCCCATCGAGAAGATGGACGAGGCTCTTCATGAAGCCGTCGTTAAGACCGTCGATCGGGGTGGCAAAGTCATCGTGCCTTCCTTTGCTCTGGAGCGTGCCCAGGAGGTCATCTACGCGCTCAAGCGATTACAGCAGCAAGGCCGCCTGCCGGAGGTTCCTGTGTACGTCGACTCCCCGCTCACCGTGAAGCTCACCGACGTGTTTCGCTTGCACCCGGACTGCTACGACAAGGATACGCAGCAGCTTCTGAGCCAAGCCGACTCCCCCTTCGACTTTCCCGGGCTTCACTACGTCTCGTCGGTCGAAGACTCCAAGGCCATCGATGCCAGTGACGATCCGGCGATCATCATCTCGGCCAGCGGCATGTGTGAGTTTGGTCGCGTCGTGCACCACTTGGCGGCCACGATCGGGAGCGCGAAAAATACGGTGCTCATCGTCGGGTTTCAGGCGCAGCACACGCTCGGGCGGCGTCTGGTCGAGAAGCGGCGCGAGGTACGGATCTTCGGGGTCGAGCGTGAGCGGCGGGCCGAGGTCGTCGTCCTCAACGGTTTCAGCGCCCATGCCGACCAGGACGACCTGCTCGACTTCGCCGAAGCCGTCCGGCGTGAGGGGCCGCTGCGTCAGGTCGCCCTCGTGCACGGCGAAGATGCACCACGAAGCAAGCTCAAGCAGCTCCTGGAGGAGCGCGGCTTTCCGAGCGTTGCGACACCGGTTCGGGGCGATCGACTGCCGCTTTGAGTCGTCGACATGGGTGAGGAGTAAGACAGGAACGGCCAGGCCGTCACGCGCCCTCGGGCTGAAAGCGGCGCGGGCCCATCGGTCTGGGACTCCGGACTCTTTGTGCTATGTGGCGACTCGCCTCCCAAGCCTCTCGCCCTGCGGAACCCGCCCTGAAAGCTCGCCGACAAACTCTCTGCCACTCCGCGCGCGGCCCAAGGGGAGTCGTGCCCTGGCTGCTGGGTGCGCTACTTCTCGCGTCACTGCCGACCGCGAGCGGCAGAGCACAGGCGACAAATCTTTTCGAGCGCGAGTCTTCCTCGCTGCAGTACCAGCCTGCCCCCTACCCGTCCCCAAGCTCCGTGACCGCGCGCGCCAAGCGCAAGCCACAGCTCAAACGGCCCTGGCTGGACAACAGCAAGGGCGGTAAGTGGCGCGCCGTCGGGCTCGGTACGGCAGGCGTCGCCTCGGCCTTTGTGGCCCACGAGCTCGGCCACGTCCTCGTGAACTTGGCCTACGGCAATACCCCCCAATTCGAGAGCCTTCAGTACGCGGGCTTCATCCCCTTCTTTCGCATCTCTCACGGAATGTACTGCAACGAGTTCGGCTGCTTCAATGACGATGGAGAGCCCTTCAAGGGCGGCAGGTCCGGCGTCTATCTCATCACCTCGGCCGGGTTCAACGTTCAGCACCTGGTTTCGGAGCTCATCCTCTCGCTCGACCGGCCGATTCGCAACCACCGCTCGCCCATGCAGAAGGGCATGCTGTTCTTCAACCTCTCGCTGTCCGTCGGCTACGTCCTGTCCACTTGGTTTCAAATCAAGCCACCCGTCGGAGACATCGAAGGGATGGCCGATGCGGCGCAGCTCAACCCCAACTGGGTCGCGCTCATGGTGCTCATCCCGACCGGCCTCGATCTCTACCGCTACTTCCTCCCCGACTCGAAATGGGCCCCCTGGGTGAGCCGCGCCTCGAAGGCCACTTTCCTGGGTGTGAGCTTTGCGTTCTGAGGTCCTCGCGAGGAGCTCGGCGAGTGAAGCGCATAGCCTGCGCGTGGTGGATTTAACCGTTTGGAAACCTAAGAGGAGGCATACGGAAACCTAGAAGGCGCCGCTCACCGCTATTCTTGACGGGTGACTCTCTTACAGATGCTGCGCACAGGTTCTGTGATGCCGCAGCCGGCGCGACACTCGGTTCGCTTCGCGAGCATTCACGGATACCGGCGGGCATTCGTTTATGGAGGTCGCGGCCCGGCGCTTCTGCTGATTCACGGAATCGGCGACTCCTCGGACAGCTGGCATCGCGTGCTCCCGGAGCTCGTGCGCGAGCACACCGTCATCGCGCCCGATTTGCTCGGCCATGGGCGCTCGGACAAACCGCGCGCCGACTATTCGGTCGCGGCCTACGCCAACGCCATGCGCGACCTGCTCGCCTTCTTGGACGTCGAACGGGTCACAGTCGTCGGTCACTCACTCGGAGGTGGGGTCGCGATGCAGTTCGCCTATCAGTATCCGTCTCTGTGCGAACGCCTGGTGCTGGTCTCCTGCGGCGGGGCGGGACGCGAGGTCCACCCTTTGCTCCGGGCAGCATCTGCACCGAACGCTGACTTCGTGCTTCCACTGCTTCACCTTCCCGGCGCGCGCATGCTCGGGCGTGCCGCCTTGTCTGTGTTGGGGGCGTTCGGGACCGACCTAGGCGAAGACGCAGAGCCGCTCATGCGCGTCTTCGACGCGCTGCCGGACGGCGCCTCCAGACGCGCCTTTGTCCGTACGCTGCGCTCGGTCGTCGACTGGCGCGGACAGGCCGTCACCTTGCTCGACCGCTGCTACCTGACCGCAGACATACCCACCCTGCTCGTCTGGGGCGCCCGGGACGGGATCGTCCCGGTGCAACACGCACACCTCGTGCATGCGGCGATGCCTGGAAGTCAGCTAAAGGTCTTCGACCGGGCCGGACACTTCCCCCACGAGAGTCATCCCGATGCCTTTCTGCGCGTCTTCCGTGAGTTCCTCGCTAGGTCCGAGCCTGCCGGCCACTCTGAGCGGCAGTGGCGTGAGCGGCTTCGGACGGGTACCATCTTGCGTGCTCGGGGTGCGCAATTGCCTGAGTCAAATGGCCAGTCTACATCTGGATTGACGGCCTCGGCCGGGTCACCTACCGTTGGAAGTGAATGACTTACTGCGTGGCCGTTCGGGTGGATGAAGGTTTGGTGTTAGCCTCGGACTCGCGAACCAATGCAGGCGTAGACTACATCAGCACGTACTCCAAGATGCACCGCTTCCTCGGTGACGGCGAGCGGGTCTTCACGATTCTGAGCGCCGGCAACCTGGCCACGACCCAGGCGGTCATCAACAAGGTGCGTCACGACCTCGAGGAAGAGGCGCCGGTGAGCCTGCAGTCCGTCCGCCGAATCACAGAGGCAGCCGAGTACCTAGGGAACATCAGCCGCCAGCAACAGAAGAAGAACAAAGAAGCCTTTCAGGACGCGAGCCTGAACGTCGGGGCCAGCTTCATCCTCGGCGGCGAGATCGCAGGTCAGCCACACTCGATCTTCCTCATCTATCCGCAGGGCAACTTCATCCCCGTCTCCCGACACTCTCCTTTCTTTCAGATCGGCGAAGAAAAGTACGGCAAGCCGATCCTCGACCGAATCATCGCGCCCAAGCTCAGCCTAGAGGTCGCCGCACGCTGCGCGCTCGTCTCGATGGACAGCACCATGCGAAGCAACGCGAGCGTCGGCCCCCCCATCGACCTGCTGCTCTATCCGGCCGGGAGCCTCCGCGCGGGCAGCGAAATCTCTTTCGGTGAGGACGACCCTTACCTGCGCGCCCTGCGACGAGCTTGGCAAGAGAGCTTGAAGACCGCTTTCGACAAGCTTCCCACCCTCCCCGTCCCTGCACCAGCCGTCCGCCTCGTCGACGCCTAGGGAGTTTCACACTGACCGCGACCGCGGTTGGGTCGACTGCTCTCAGCGGCTCTGACGCCTGAGGTCGAGGGTCCATGCGCTCTCGTCGCTGTAGACCCCGCGCACCGGACGCCGAAGCTTCCCGATCTCCTCCGGCTGCTGGACCCAGCGGGCCGTGCGCCGAAGCTCGGCCTCCGCCAGGTCCGCCGGCCGACCTTCGTAGTCTTTGCCGTCGGGGTTCCAGAAGTGGTAGCAAGCGGACGCGATGACCTCATTGCGCGCATTGAGACACTCGAGTCGCAGCGGCACCTGCGCCGAAACGTGAGGATGCAGCGCAGGCCAGCCGTCCGCGCACTTGTAGCGGAGCCCGACAACCCCCCTGCCTTTCAGAGGCTCGAACGACAGAAGCACGCCGTTGGCGGTCACCACCGTGCCGTCGGTGGAGCTCGTAGAAAGCTCGAGACGGTCCGTCGAGTTGTCGACGATCCGCGAGGTCGAGCCGTCACGCGTTTCGGCTGCGAGCACAGGCCAGGGCTCGAGCGCCTGCCGGACGAGCACGGTGCTCTGCTCCGACTCCAATCGACCAAGAACTGGAAAGCGAAACTCGAAGGCGCTCCGCAGCCACTCGCGATCGAAGTCGAGCCCCGCTTCCTTCAAGTCGCGGCAAATCTCCCCCAGGTCTTCCCAGAGCCGGCTCGGAAGCATGTACGCGTCATGAAGACGCGAGCCGTGCCGCAGGAACGGCCCGGTCTGCGGGGTCCTCGCGAGCATCGCGACGATGGCGCGCGCGAAAAGCGCGCTCAGCGATTGGTCGCCAACCTCAGCCATGGTCTCGAAGGCGCGGAGCTCGATCAGGCCTTGCTCTCCCCCCGGAGCACCTCGGTTGCAGAATTTGTCCAAGCAGAGCTCGGTGCGATGCGTATTGCCGGCCGCGTCCGCCAAGAGGTTCAAGAAGAGCCGGTCGAGCATGTCCGGGTCCGCGCCTCGGCCCAGCTCGTCGGCCCCGAAGCAGGCTGTCTCCAGCTCGTAGAGCCTCGACAGCGAGGACTCGTCGGCACGGGGTGCTTGTGAGCCCGGACCCACGTACTGACCGCTGAAGAAGTAGCTCAGGGACGGGTGCCGTTGCCAGTACCGCACGATGCTGGCCAGCAAATCGGGACGCGCAAAGAAGGGGTTGGCCTCCAGGCGAGGTCCGCCAAACAGCACGTGTGCGCCGCCCCCGGTCCCCTGCACCCGGCCATTGAAATGCATGCGCGTGGTCTGAAGCCCCTGCTCAGCCGCGAGCTCGGTCACGATCCGAAGCAGTCGATCGTACTCGGTCCAGGATGAGGTCGGCGGGAGGTTGACCTCGAGAACGCCGGGATCCGGCGTGATGCCCAAGCTGGTCACCTCCTCCGGATGCGCGCTCGGACGATACCCGCACAGGACGATCTCGCGCATGCCGAGCTTGGTTGCAGCGTGCTCGATGTGGCCGACGAGCTCTTCGAAGGCCCCCCAGTCGAGCGGCGGAATGAACACCTGCAGCGCGCCAGCCGTCACCTCCACGGTGAGCGCCCGGTGAAGTTGGTCTTCGCCGAGCATGTCCAGCGGAAGGCGAAAACCCGCCGAGCCGTCGCCAGCGATCAGAGGCAGCCCGCTCTCCGTGAACGGCCACTCATCGGTTCGCCATTCGCCCTCACAATGGTCGAGCGGTAGCGCCCATGCCCGTGGAGCGTCGGGATCCTGCTCTTCGAAACAGGGTAGAACGTATTTTGTGACGCCCAGACGGGCGGCGAGCTCCGAGATGAAGCGCTGCGCGCCCTCACGGCGGTTGGCGCCCGGCACATCCTCGAGCAGAAGCAGTTCGCGGTTGCGCCAAAGCGGCGGGCCGCCTCGCCTGTGGAAGGCGAGCAGCGCCCAGCGAGGAATGGACTCGCCCGGGTACCTCTTGCCCGAGGCCTGAATCACGACGGCTCCGGGATAGAGGCGCTCGATCAGTTGGCCGAGCAGCCTCCGCGCGTAGCCGAGCTTCGCTGGACCCAGGGCGACATCGTTCCACTCCGGCGCGTCGGGCTGCCTCGGAATGAACGTGGGCTCGCCGCCCATGGTGAGTTCCAAGCGCTGCTCGCCAAGCAGGACTTCGACCGCCTCGGCGAACGCCTGCAAAGAGCTCACGTCTCTACGGCTCCCACGCTGAGCACGACCGACATCTGAGAAGCGACCGGACCTCGGTGAAGATACTGTCCTTGGATGGGATTGACCCAATCTGGCCGGTTGGAAACAGCCGAGGTCATGAAATGGTGCGTCGTCATGATACCGTTGGTCGGATCGAAACCGCGCCAGCCCGCACCCGGCAGATAGACCTCGGCCCAGGCATGCATCGAGCCGGTCGCCACGTTGTGGCTCGCGCCAAAAGTCGACGAAGCGGCGGGCTCGTAGAGGTACCCACTCACGAATCGCGCGGCCAAACCAAGCGCCCGGCTGGCCGCGATGAAGAGCTCCGCCATGTCGCGACAGGAGCCGCTCCGCAGCCTGAGCGTTTCGTCCGCGCTTCGTGTGCCCTCCTCGTCGCGCCGCGTGTACCCAATGCTGCTGTGGACGGCTCTGTTCAAGTCGGTCAGAAGGGTGGTCGTGTCTCGTGTCCGCCCGGGGTCGCCCAGCACCTCCGGAAGCCATGCTGCCACAGCGGCCGACTCCGCCGTGAGCCCCGTCTCCAAATACGGCGACAGAGCGCTGCGCTCTCGCTCGTCATAGGCAAACGGAAACTCGGCGGCCCGCGGCTCGAGAATGAAGTCGAACGGATTGTCCTCGGTGACCTCGAAGCGCATCCGGCAATGAAACAGCAGCGAGGACGTAGGTTCGGGGCTGAAGCTGGTGACGGCGACGACGTTGTTGAAGCAGTCCCGAACCCAGCGAATCTTGCACACCGGCTCCGTCTCTAGTGAGAACGAAGCGACGTGCAGACTCTGACTGTCGCGCGGTCGCAAGAACAGCGAGTGCTCACCGAGCACCACCGGTTGCTCGTATCGGTACTCGGTTCGATGGTCTACGTAGATTTGCATTTACTTGCGCTCGCATCGAGGCGGCTTACTGCTGAAGAATGCCTTCGGCCGAAAATGGACGCAACGAGTCGCCATCCGCGGCCCTCGGCTCGAGAACGACCGCGTGAAAGAACTCTTCCTCGATGGAGTCGGAAAGCTCTCCGAGCGAATCTACCAAGTAGGTGAGCTCTTCGTGCAGCTCAGAGCCCACCAAAGGACACTCGGCACGGCTCTGGTTGTGAGTCAGAAGCTCTTCCAGCATCGAGCTCGAGGCCGAGCCGACACGGTTGTCGCCATAGCCGCGTACTTGAACCAGCGCATGTCGCGCCTGGCGCAACGAACAGGCGATCGACCTCGGCAGGTCCTCTTCATAGAGGAGAAACCCGACGACCTCTTTGGCTTGCGGAGTGCCGTGCGAGTGCTTTTTGAAGGCGTCGATGGCGGAGCAGCAGGCGAGCAGCGCGGACCAACGCGCGAGTCGAATCGGATCGTCTGGCTCGTCGCCCTCGGGAAAGGTGTGATAGTGCACGTCCATGAGCCGCGCGGTCTGCCCCGTACGCTCTAGATGACGGCCGAGTCGCATGAAGGCCCAGGGCTCGCCATTGAGCATGGTCTCCTCGGCCTGTCCATGGAACAGCTCGGACATCTCCCGCACATGCTGGTAAAAGCGGTCCCGATCGCTGCGGTAGAGACGCCGGCCCGGCCCTGACTGCAGCCAGTGCCACAGGGCATTGATCGTCTCCCACATCTCGGAGCTGAGTATCTCACGGGCCGTTCGGGCGTTCTCTCGGGCGCCTTTGACCGACTGCAAGAGGCTCGCGGGGTTACGCGTGTCCCAGGTCAGGTACTCCTGGACCGTCTCGTCGTCCTCGTCCCTGCCGTGAAAACGCTCGTAGCGTTCCTGCTCACCGGACACGACGACCAGTGGGAACCAGCGCTGAAGGTTCGGAAGACTCGCGCCCGGGACGAAAGCCCGATTAACCCGCAGCAGACGCGCCATACTGCCCACCCGCTCCACGTAACGGCCAAGCCAAAAACAGTTGCCCGCAGCTCGAGAGATCACGTGAATGCCTCCTCCAAAACCCAAGTGTCTTTCGAGCCGCCGCCCTGACTCGAGTTGACCACGTAGGAACCTTCTTTGAGGGCCACGCGGGTGAGGCCGCCCGGCAAGACCCAGGTGCCCGCGCCAGTCACGGCGAACGGACGCAGGTCGACGCGCCGCGGGCTCACCGCGCCGTCGACCCAGGTCGGGCAAGTCGACAGCTCGATCACCGGCTGAGCTATGTAGCCCTCCGGATGAGCCCGAAGCCGCTCCGCGAATTCTTCAATCTCGGATTTCGAGGCCGTCGGGCCAAACAGCATGCCGTAGCCGCCCGAGCCATCCACCGCCTTGACCACCATAGAGCCGAGCTGCCCGAGCACGTGCTGACACTCCGAGTCGACGGCACAAAGGTACGTCTCGACCTGTTGCAAAATGGGCTCCTCGTCGAGGTAGAAGCGAATCATGTGCGGCACGAAAGGATAGATGGCCTTGTTGTCCGCTACCCCATTACCAGGCGCATTGACCAGGGCCACGTTCCCGGCGGCGTAGGCGGCCATCAAGCCGGGAACGCCGAGGGCGCTGTCGGGACGGAAGGCCTTCGGATCGAGAAAGTCGTCGTTGATCCGACGATAGATCACGTCGACCCGTTTGGGCCCACGCGTCGTCTTGACGAAGACGCACTCGTCCTCGACGACCAAGTCGCTGCCCTCGACCAGGTCGCAGCCCATCTGCCGAGCCAGGAAGCTGTGCTCGAAGTACGCGGAATTGTAAGGTCCAGGAGTGAGCACCACGATCCTTGGCTCATGACCTGGGCGTGGCGTGACGGCCTGAAACGCGTCCTTGAGCCGGGCCGCGTAGCCGTCCACCGCGCGCACTCGGCTTCGACGAAACACGCCCGGAAAGATGCGCTTCATGACGCCACGATTCTCGAGCACGTAGCTCACGCCCGACGGCACCTGCAGATTGTCTTCGAGAACGAGAAAGTCCCCGTTCAGGCCGCGAATCAGGTCGATGCCGGCAATGTGAATGAACACGTCCCCCGGAGGGCGGATACCTCGAAGCTGGGGCAGATACCCACGAGAGCTGAGGACGAGCCCTTTGGGCAGAGGTCCGTCCCGTAGGATGCGCTGCTCGCCGTAGACATCGCCGAGAAATGCATTGATGGCCGCGACCCTCTGCTTGATCCCCTGATCGATATTCTTCCAGGCGCTGGCCGCGATGATGCGAGGAATCAGATCGAACGGAAAAATCTTCTCCTGACCGCGTGCGTCGGAGTACACGGAGAAGGTCACGCCACTTCGGAACAGCGCCCCCTCGGCGAGCTTCTGACGGGTCAAGAACTCCGTGCGTCCAAGCTGGTCCAGCTCCGCGACCACCTGGGCGGCATCGAAGCGAGCTCTGCCGTTCCCGTCGAACACTTCGTCGTAGGTTCTGGGCAGCGGGGCATAGTTGAAAAGCAAGCGCTCCTCGTCCATGGGGCCCATGAGACCATCTACTGCTTCGGACATGTGTGTGTAACATGTGCCCAGCGCAGGGGCCTGACCAGGGTCAATCAGCGCAGCTGCGCGCTTCTTACGGAGACGAAACGGGAGCGAAACACTTGCACTGGGCGAGCTGTACTGCCCGTCGGGCGTAGGCCAAGGCGCAGACGCTGGTCAGCGCGCGCATCAAGGCGCGAGTGCCCACGGCTGTTC
Organism: uncultured delta proteobacterium; assembly: GCA_963746475.1. Lineage (GTDB taxonomy): Bacteria > Myxococcota_A > Polyangia > Polyangiales > Houyiibacteriaceae > SG8-38. The sequence continues at coordinate 2,028,644 of CAVVBB010000001.1, read as the reverse complement.
GGAGCGCTGCCCCCACGAACCCATCGTCCGGAGCCGTGCAGCCTCGGCGATTCCGCCCCTTCGCTCCCCTCTTGCATGGCGGAGGACCGCTCGACGCCTGCCCGGATCCCCGGGCGCAGCTCGGTCGCTCGAGGCGTTCCGGCTGCCGGCATGAGACGCAACCGACGCGTCGAAGCCGAAGCGACCGAGTGCCAATCGGCCATCCTCAGACCGCCAATGAACGTGAGTTGACCCCGGTGAGCGCCATCACGCTCGCGAGTCCTTGCGGTCGGCGCTGCTCCACCGCGGCTCTGCGCCCGTGGCTGAACGCAAACGCCGACTGTGATGTTCTTCACAAAGCACCCGCTTGTGCCATTGTGCCGAGCAAGCGTGCGCGGTTAGGCTCGACGGATGGCGAAATGGGCTTGTTGTGCGATGGCCCTACTCATTGGGACCGCGGGATGCGAGCTGGCGTCCACTGCGAACACCGCGGCTTCCCCACCTTTTCGCGCGCGCGTCTCGAGTCAAGAGGTGCCTCCCCAGGCTGACCCGCTGGCCCAGCGTGTGCTGCGCGCTCGAACGGACTGCGCCTACGGGGAAGACGCCTGCTCTCCGTGCGTGAACGATCTGCTGAGCAGTCTCGACAGTGCCACCGGAGGTCTCAACATCTCCGGGCGCGACGCACGCATTGAAATCGCCGGATACGAGACCGGCGAGAGTGTGCTCCATCACCACCTTCAGGGCGTCGCACGGCTCGCCGACTTGGTCCACGAGGACGGAACGAGAACGGGACGGGTCATCCTGACCGACAACCTATCCCGTGGCGGGCTCTCATACGCAGAGGGTACGTTCGAGACCGAGCGGGACTCTATCTTCGCAGGCGGGCGCTACACCGTCCTGCGCAAGATGAACCTGCGGCAATACTTCGAGCACCCAGGTGGGGCGCAAGCACACGGAAACACGATGGTCGTGGCGATGGACTCTCGCCGAAGGAATGACGCCGCCGCGTACTTCCTGCACTTTGCAGCGCACGGCAAGCCGCAGCTGGTCTCGGGCTTCAGCATCGACGGCACACATGGGGAGCCCATGCTTTCGGTGCGACGGCGCTGGAGCGCTGCGTCCGCAGCGTTCATCCAGCTCGACACGGGAGAGTTCCTTGTGGCGGTGTCGGGCGACGCGAGCGGCAAGGCGGGCATCTGGTTCTTTCTGAGCTCGAATGACGTCATCGATTCCTCGACACGCTGGCAGTACGTCGGGAGCTGGACTCCATGTACGGGAAACAATGGGACGGACGATTTGGGGCGATGCTTCGCGGGCGCGAGCGGCATGGCCCTTCTGGCCGACTGCTCCGGTGACATCTATCTCGTCACGATGCATGGAACGAGCCAGGCCCGTCACGAGTACCAGTGGATTCAGGTTTTTCAGATGGGCCAAGAAGAAGGCGGAACCCTCAAGCTGGCGCTGCGCTCCTGGCAGCGCGACCACACAGGAAGACTCCAGCGCAACAACCCGGCCTTCCGCTGGGCGGGGAGCGCGTTCGTCACGGACGAGCCGGGCGTCGTCGCCTTGCTCAACACCGTGCGAGACCCAGCCACCAGCCCTTGCATGTCGGTGTGCGGCGACGTGTACTGGAGCAAGCCCAAGCCCGAAGCGGTCGTCGAGGCGGACGCCAGCACCTTCTTGCCCTTCGACAAGGTCGCAGAGCCCGAGGTTCCGTTGGCACCGTACGATCTCGGGCCCTTGAGCGACGGGCGGTGACTGCGCTTTCTGTGCAAGCCGTGATAGAACCCTCTCCATGAAGCAGGTCCCAGACGCCTACGCAGACATCCTGAGCAAGCCGGCCTTCGCTCACCTGTCCACACTCATGGAGGACGGATCTCCGCAGTCGAGCCCCGTGTGGATCGACACCGATGGGCCGCTCCTGCTCGTCAACTCGGCCGAGGGTCGTGTCAAAGACCGCAACATCCGCCGCGACCCCCGTGTCGCCCTGTCGGTCTCCGACCCGCAAAACCCATACCGCACATTGATGATTCGCGGCCGGGTCAGCAAAATCACGAACGAGGGAGCGGAGGCTCACATCGATCGCATGGCCAAGAAGTACATGGACGTGGATGAATACCCGTTCCGTGCGCCCGGTGAGAAGCGCGTCCTCTATTACATCGAGCCACAGTCCGTCTCCGTGATGGGCTGAAGGCCGGGTGAAACGCGTAAGGCTCTGATGATGTACAGGACGTTTTTCGCGCTCATGGGGGCGGGCCTCCTGCTCTGCCTCTGGACGGTTTCAGCGAGCGCCCACCTCGGGCTCACCCTCCCCGTTTCCCGCTACGGCCCAAATGTGCTCAAGCAAGGCCCTTGCGGGGTGCTGAACGGAGAGCGCAGTGAGAACGTCACCGTCTTCGAGCCCGGACAAACCATCCTGGTCCGCTGGGAAGAGTACGTGAATCATCCGGGCCACTTCCGAGTTGCGTTCGACGCGGACGGGGACGACGATTTCGTCGACCCAGCCAGCATGAATGAGCGCTACGGCAACGACAGCGTCCTGCTCGACGGAATCGAGGACCAGGCCACGAATGACCCGTACTACGAGGTCAGCGTGCAGCTTCCGAACATCGAATGCGAGCGATGCACGCTGCAGGTGATTCAGGTGATGTACGACAAGCCGCCTTATGTCGTTCCGGGCAACGACATCTACTATCAGTGCGCCGACCTTGCGCTGCGATGCCCGGCCGAAACTGCGGACTGCGCGGACGAAGTCTCGCCCAACGGAGCGGCCGGGGCGGGCGGCGGTGTGGCTGGAGCGGGCGGCGGTGTGGCTGGAGCGGGCGGCGGCGTGGCTGGGGCGGGCGGCGCTTGGGCCGAGAGCGTGTGCGGCGCGGACGCCGAGAACTCGGCCAACGGCGGAGCAGCCGGCGGCGGCTGTAAGCAAGGCGGCAGCTGCAGCCTGAGCGCCGGTGCGACCGTCATGCCCTACCCTTGGCAACTCTGTGTGGACGGCATCGTCCTCGGGCTCGCCTTTCGGCGTCGGCGCCGCCGAGCCGCGCTGTCGAGCTCAGCCCTGGACAGGTCCCCATGGTTCTCATAGATAGCCGCCATGCGAATCGCTGAGTTGTATGCCGCGAGCAGCTCGCCCGTGTTCTCTTTGGAGTTTTTTACGCCAAACAACGAGGACGGACGGACGAGCCTTTTCCGCGCCATCGAGCGGCTGCGTGCCATCGAGCCGGGCTTTGTCTCCATCACGTGTGGAGCGGCAGGCAGCACGCGCGAGCGGACGGCGGACCTGGCGATCGAGATTCAAAAGACCTACGGGCTCACGACCATGGCCCATCTCGTCTGCACGGGGACGACGCAGGACGAGCTGGACGCGACGCTGCGTCACGTTCAGGAAGAAGGGATCGAAAACATCCTGGCACTGCGCGGCGACCCGCCCAAAGGCGCGACGCAGTGGACGCCCGTCGAAGGCGGCTTTAGATACGCCAACGAGCTCACCGCGTTCATCCGGGAGCGGTTCACCCTGGGCATCGCCGGGGCCTGCTACCCGGAGAAGCATCACGAGGCGCCCAGCCTGCAAGCGGACATCGACAACCTCAAGCGCAAGGTCGATGCAGGCGCCGAATTCCTGATCACGCAGCTGTTCTTCGACAATGAGGTCTACTGGCGCTTCATAGACAATCTCCGCGCCGCCGGTATCGACGTTCCGATCATTCCCGGCATCATGCCCCTGCTCAATCTGGCCAACCTCGAGCGGATCGCCTCGCTGTCGCCCGGGACCATGGTCCCGGCCAAGCTGCGCGAATCATTGCAAAAGGCCGGTCAAGACCAAGGCGCGGCCCTGTCGGCAGGGGTCGAATTCGCAGCCAGCCAGTGCAAGAAGCTCATCGATGGGGGCGCCCCGGGAATACACTTCTATACGCTGAACCGATCCCAGGCCACGCTCCGAACCCACGCCCTACTCTGAGACTGCGGTCCGCTTGCGCGCGCTCAGTTTCGTTCTTAAACACGCTCGAATGACACCCCAAGCTTCAACGTTCGTGTCTCGCGACTCCAACCGCTTGCGCGCGTTCCCGACTGGCTGGTTCCTGGTGTGCTTTTCGGACGAGCTTCGAGCGGGCGACGTAAAACCCGTCAAGTTCATGGGCCAGGACCTCGTGGTCTTTCGGACCGAGTCGGGGAAGGCCTGCCTGAGCGATGCGTTTTGCCCTCACATGGGTGCCCACTTCGCCTATGGCGGCAGCGTCGAGGGCGAATCCATTCGCTGCCCTTTCCATGGGTTCTGCTTCGACACCGAGGGGGCCTGCGTGAAGACCGGATACGGCAGCAAGCCCCCTCGCAAAGCCCGGCTTCGGATCTGGCACGTCCAAGAGATGAACGGGCTCATCATGGCCTATCACCAGCAGAACGGCGGCGAGCCCCAGTGGACCATCCCAGAGCTCGACGACGAGGGCTGGACGCCACTGCGTCATCACGAGTTCGAGATCGAAGCCAACCCTTACGACACGGCCGAAAACAGTGTGGACTTCGGCCACTTCGGGATCGTTCACGGCTACAACAACACCGACATCATCGTGCCTCTGCAGACCGACGGTCCGCTGCTTCGCGCAACGTACGTCATGGAGCGGAACGGGGGCGTCTTCGCCCGCCGCGACGACATCCGCGCCCAGTTCGAGATCATCAAGTACGGTCTGGGCTACTCCGTGGTCGAGGTCGAGGTCCCGGCCTTCGGGCTTCGGAGCCGGCACTTCGTCTTCGGAAGCTGTATGGACGAGCGAACCATGAAGCTCCGCCTCGCCATCAGTCTCAAGCACATCGCCCACCCGGAGAAGATCAACCCACTCTTGCGCTTCGTGCCCAAGTCCGCGCTTCACCGCATCATCCTCGCGGCCACCATGCGCGGCTACAAGAACGACGTCGCGCAGGACTTCGAAATTTGGCGTAACAAGATCGGCATCGAACGGCCGCCGCTGGCCGAGGGCGACGGTCCCATTCACGCCTTCCGCCAATGGACCAGGCAGTTCGACCCACTTGCTGTTCAGGAAGACGAGCCGCAAGTCGTCTCGGCCGCCGAATGACCGCTCCCGCCTCGAGCTCGTGACGAGCACCGTCCATCGGTACTCCCAGGGCCTGGGCGTCCGGCTAGACCAGCTCTGCGTCGAAGCCCCGGCGTGCCAGGGCCGCCAGCACCTGCTCCGCCTGCTCTTCACCGCGAAGCTGCAGCACCATGTCGACAATCGCAGAGCGGGCCGAGGAGCCGCCGAACACGCGCTGGTGACTGATCTCCATGATGTTGCTGTCCAGATCACCGATGATCTGAGTGACCTTGCCGAGCGCACCGGGAATATCGGGCACCTCGACTCTGAGCTGCACCAGGCGATGGCTGCGCATCATGCCGCGCTGTAACACGGACGACAGTGTCATCATGTCGATGTTGCCGCCGCACAGAATGGTGGCGAGGCTTTGACCCTCGAACCGTGCCCTGTACCGAAGCAAAGCGGCCAGGCCCACGGCCCCCGCGCCCTCGACGACGGTCTTCTCGACTTCGGCAAGCATGAAGATTGCCTGCTCGATGTCCTCCTCGTGCACCAGCACGATGTCGTCGACGTGACGCCGGATGAGCTGCATGGTGAGCGCGCCCGGTGACTTGACGGCGATTCCATCGGCAACCGTATCCCGGTTCGGGACCTCGTTCGGGTCGAGGCCGTGGAAGGCATGATGCGCCGCAGGATACCTCTCGGTTTGCACCCCGATGACCTGAAGATCCGGGCGCAGCGCCTTGGCCGCGACTGCGATTCCGGAAATCAGGCCGCCACCGCCGATGGGCACGAGCAGAGCGTCGATGGGGTAACCCATCTGCAGCATCTCGAGCGCGATCGTGCCCTGCCCCGCAATCACCGCGGGATCATCGTAAGGGTGGATCAGCGTCAGCTGCCTCTCCTGCGCCAGGTCATTCGTGAAGGCACGGGTCTCGTCGAACTGGCTGCCATGTAGAAGCACTTCGGCGCCATAAGCACGGGTCTGTTCGACTTTGGCATTGGGTGTCGTTCGCGGCATGACGATGGTCGTCGGTATGCCGAGGCGCCGACCGTGATAGCCGAGTGCCTGCGCGTGATTGCCGGCAGACATCGCGATGACGCCGCGCTCGCGCTCAGCCGTGCTCAGGTCCAGCAGCCGGTTCAGCGCGCCGCGCTCCTTGAACGCGGCGGTGAACTGCTGGTTCTCGTGCTTCAGGTAGAGCTTCACACCAGTGACCGCCGACAGAGTTTCCGACAGCTCGAACGGGGTGCGTACGATGCTGGCCTTGATGCGCCGATGAGCCCGGCGGATGTCGTCGATGGAAACTGTCACGGTCTGACCCGGCATGATGAGGCGCCCTCAATATACTTCATCGTGCTCCCGATCTCCTCGTCCCCGAACCGCGTCGCGCCAACCGAGCTGTCAACCACCGATGCGAACGGAGCTCACTGCCGCGGCACGGAAGGCAAGGCGACGCGCGCGAAGTTGGGCTCGCTCAGACTCCCGATGTAAAGCCACTCCCCGGCCTGCTCCGCGCTCGTGGTCGCAGCGAAACGCTCCCCGGCCGAGTCCTGCAAATTGTAGACGACCCGCGCCTGCGCGTCGATCCCGATCACGAACGGATGGCGCTCTGGCTGCGGCTGCAGTGCGACCGGAAGTCGCTGCAGGACCTCGCGCAGCCGTGGACGCCCCGAGAGTCGATCGAGAGTCGCGTTACGGGGGGCAAAGAACGCCAGCCAGAACAAGCCATCCTCGCCTGTCGAAATGCCGTCCGGAAAGCCAGGAAGCTTGTCCATGAAGATGTCGCTTTCACCTGCACGCGGACCGCGTACGAACACACGGCGCACCCGGTAGCGGCTCGTTTCGTTGACGAGGACGTAGCTGCCATCCGCAGAGACCGCCACGCCGTTTGCGAAAAACAATCCCCCGAGGACCAGCTCGCAGTCACCCGAGCGCAGATCGTACCGGAGGAGCCGTCCGTTCGGGGCACTCTCGATGAAATCGTGCCGGACTCGCTCCGGGCCAAACCGAAAGGACGCGTCGCTGAACCAGGCCACATCCTGCTCGTCCACGTCGACGTCGTCGGTGAAGACGAAGGGAATCCCGTCGACCTCCGTGCAGAGGACGGTCACTTTGCCCTGCGGGTCCACCGAGAGAAGACCCTTGTGTGCATCTGCGACGATGAGATTTTCAGAGCTGTCGAAGTCCAAGCCCAAAGGTCGGCCGCCCGTTTCGGCAAACACCTCGAAGCTGTCGTCGGCTTTGGCGTAACGCAGAATCCTACCCTGCTGCGTACCGACATAAACCCGGCCCTCTCGATCGACCGCGACGTCTTCGGGGCCGAAGTCATTGCCCGTGGAAATCAGTGTCACGTCGGCAAGAAGATCGTTGACGGCGAAGCGCCCTTCGAGCGGCGGAGCCTCCGGCGCCTCCCAAGTCACTGGCTCGATCGAAACCGGCCACAGGAGCAGATAAGCAACGATGATGCCAAACGCGATGGCACTCAAGCGTCCCAGCGTGCTCATGCGCCCGCGTGTCGGTCGATCGCTTCGGCTCGGCGTCATGATCGCATGCAAAATATCACACCGGGACAAAAGGGGCAGCTCCGCCGCACGGCCCCTATTCGCCGACGGAGGAATCTGTTAATTCTGGTGACCCCGTTCAGCTCAACCCGCTCAGCTCAAGCTAGGAGACGCTGCCATGTCCTATCAGCACGGTCGATTCGTTTGGTTCGAGTGCTTCACCGAGAACATCGACCGTGCACGGTCGTTCTACACCGAGCTGTTCGATTGGACGATCGAGCCGATGCCGATTGGAGAAGGCCCGCCGTACCAGCTGATCAAGTGCGCCAACACAGGCATAGGCGGACTGCTGCCGCTGCAGGCCGAGCAAGGCGATCACGCTTTCTGGCTTTCGTACCTTTCGGTCCATGACGTGGACGGCATCGCAGACAGAATCTGTGACCGAGGCGGTGAGCTGCTGCACGACGGCTTCGACGTGAGCGGCGTAGGTCGCATGGCCGTCGTTCACGATCCGCAAGGGGCGGTGTTCGCGCTGTTCAAGGGCGAGCAAGGCGACCCGGAGGAGGCAGAGGGTCCCGGGAGCTGGTGGTGGAACGAGCTCTGGACGGGCGACGAAGCCGAGGCACTGCGGTTTTACGAAAGCGTCTTCGGCTACCAGCATGACGAGATGAGCGCCGACGGAAACGCGAACTATTACGTGCTGATGCAAGGCGATGCACCGCGCGGCGGCTTGATGCGGAGCCCCGACGCGAAGACCCCACCCAACTGGCTCCCCTACGTGCGCGTCGCCGACTGCGACGCGACCGCGTCCTGCGCGAGGTCGATGGGCGCGAAGGTACTGTGGCCGCCAAGCGACATTGCGAACGTCGGGCGCGCCCTGGTCTTGAGCGACCCGGGCGGCGCAGTCATCGCCGCGATTACGCCGGCCAACTGACCCGAACGCGGCTCACTTCGCGGCGGCTTTGCGCCCCCGCAAGAGGAACATCAAGGCGGGCATCGTCAAGACCGCGGCCAGGAGGCAGGTCACCTCGCTGATGGCCATGGCCAGACCGAAAGAGTTCATGGCCTGGTTGGCGCTCACGAACAGCGAGGTGTAGCCGACGATGGTCGTGAGCGAACACAGAACGACCGCTCCACCGGAGCGCTCGACTGCGGCTGAAATGGGATCAGCGGTTCCCGCGTCCGCTTCGAGCCGATACCTGCGCATGACGTTGATGGAGTAGTCCACCCCGTTGCCGAAAGTGATTGGAAAGGCCACGAAGTTCAGAAAATTGAGCTTCATGCCGATGAGCGCCATGGTGCCTGCCATCCAGACGATGCCCATCAGAAGGGCCATGATCGAGAGCATGCTGTCGCCTGGTCTGCGGAAAGAGGCGATGACCAGGATGAGCGTCGCACAGAACGCCGCCGTGATCGCCTTGGGCATGTCGTCGTAAACGGCATCGATGACATCGGCAAAGACCGGTGCGCGCCCGGCGAGCGGTGGGCGCGTACCGTCCGACAGGCGCAGTCCCCTCAGCCCGTCTGCCCAGCGCACCAGGTAACGGCCGTCCCAGATGGAGTGATTCTCCGCCTCGGCCACGGTCATGATGCGCCCCCGCGAGCCGTCACGCTCTGAGAAACGACGAGCCACTTCGTCGGGCAAGTCCTCGAGCGTCGGCACGAGCAGCTGCTCGGGCGGAATGTTGTCCTCGATCTTCTGCAGCGTCTCCTCGTCCTCGACGTAGTCCTGCATGTCCAGGCAGAGCTCGCGTATCTCGGCCAGCAGCGGGATCTTCCGCTCGACCTCTTGGGGAAGAAAGTCTTCAAGCGTGTGGTAGCCCCCGTGCACCGAAGGATCCATCGCATCGAGCTGCGCCTCTATCCCTGGGAGCTCATCGACGCTCGGCAAGAGGACGGCAATCCCGCGGCCCTGCTCGTGCGACTTCACGAGCTTGTTGACCTTCTGCTGAACGCGGCGCGCCTCGGAATCGCCCTCTTCGCGTACCGATCGAAGCGTACGAAAGTCGTACTCGATGGGATCGTTGATGACGGCATGCACGACGGCTGCCACTGACACCAGGGAGATCAGGGCAGAAACCAGCATCACCGGACCTGGAAAGCGCCTGGCCGTCGCAGCGAAAGCATCCGCGTAACGCCCCGAGCGAACAATCCGTTCTTCGTCGCACGGAGGAAACGGCCGAAAGCGCTCATAGGCCGCCGTGCCCGCCGGCAGGATGAGCATGGCGGACAGCCAGCAGAGGACCATTCCGACTCCGCCGATGATGCCGAAGTCCCGAAAGCCTCTAAAGTCGGTGATCATCAGCGAGCCATAGGCCAAGGCCGCGGCACCCGAAGCGATCATCGTGGCGAGCCAGGTGCCCTTGTGCGAGACCAGCAAGGCGTCGGACACACTGCTACAGCGCCGGCGCTCCTCGAAATACCGCGATAGCCAAATGACGTTGGGGTTTATCCCATTGCCTATGATGATGCTCCCGAGAAACGCGGTCGACGTGTTCAAGGAGCCTACCGTCAGCTCCGCGAAGGCAAAGCTCATGAGCACGGGCGGGATCAGTCCGGCGCCCAGCAGTGAAAGCGCCCGGAATCGGCCGAAGAACAGGACGATGAGCAGAAGCACCACGGCGATCGTGATGCACGTCGCGAGGATCAGCTCACGCGCAATCGCCTGCTGTTCTTCCTTCGCGATGATGACGTCGCCGGAAAGCGTCACCTGCATGTCGGGCGCGTAGGAGCTTGGATCGATCTCGTCGATCACCGCCTGCACCCGGTCGATCACGCGGCGCGCCGCATACGCATCCCCGCCAACGTCGGTCCGGCTGAAGACCGCGATCAGGTCCTTGTCCTCGTGCTGATAGTACCCGTCCGGATAGCGGTCCGACTTGTCCTCCGCGCTTTGGGTCTCGGCTTCGAGCTCGTCCAGGACATCTTCGACGCTCTCGATTTCGTCGTCGCCCTCGAGGTCGATCCAGAACGGGTTCTTCTTCAGGCGCTCCCGGTCGAGGCGCTCCTCGAGCGCGTCCCGCAGGCGTACGAGTAGGTCCTCGTCCGCGTAGAGGTGCTTGTGATCTTCGACGAACGTCTTGTAAGCCCCGACGTTCCAGTCGACATCACCCACCTCGTCCGGGGACATCTGCCCGAGACGGGCGACCAAATCGTCGACGAAGCGCCGCATGGCCGGCACGTCTTTGGACGGCGACTCGACCGCGATGGTCATCGTGGAAAGACCGCGGACCCGGTCCCGGACACGCTCCAGGTCCTGAACGCTCGCCCGATCTTCGGGCAAGAGCGCGATGAAGCGACTGTCCACGCCGAGATTTCGTACGAAGAAGAACGAAACTACGGAGAGCAGGACCGCAACGGACAGGAACAGATACGGGCGCCGGAACTGAGCCTCGGCAAGCTTTTGTAAAAAGCGCTCCATGGACCGGCAGGTCTTAGCGTCCCGACAAGTGGATGGCCAGCTTCCTACCGGCACGCTCGCCGAGGCCGTGACGCTCGTCGAGGCTCGTCACCCGGAGTCCGGACTTCGCGCGTAGCCAAGCGAGAGGCTCCCCGCGTCCCATTGATCGGCAAGACCAGCTGGGCCGAGTAGCTCATCCCTCGCTCGCTCGACACGACAACGAAAGTCTGCGGGCGTTTCCTGCCGCCTGGACTTTCCCCTACTCAGTCATGATCCGCGACGAGCTCTCCCTCGGTCCTGCCAAAGAGACGGCCCCCGCGCTTTTGAAAGCGCGGGGGCCTCGGGGTTTGGTCGTCCAGGCGCTTGGGGGGGGTTGCGCCTTCTCGACACGGCGTAGTCAGGGGCTCGCGGGGGGGTGCGTGCCCTGACACGCGAGATCTGTCTTGAATGATCACTTGTAGAGACGTCTCCTGTGACGGTCAAGGGCTTGGAAGGCCAAACTGTGTAATGCACCCGGTGACGTGGACGAATACCGATTCGAACGTCCTTAGGCAGAGACGCCCGATCCGTGAGGCCGGCGCCGAACCCGGCGGCGCTGGGACTCAGTCCTCGTCGAGGGCTGCCCCGCCGGGGCCCCGCGCGCTTCGGCGTCTGAGTCGCTGGGCCTCGCTGGACCTCCTTTCGACCCAGCGAACCATTTCCTCCTGCGCGCCTACGGCCTCGCTGCCGCCGTTGCGCTGAACGTAGCTGCCGTCCGATTGCATGTCCCAGACTTGGCGCTGGTCGTTGAGCTGGAAGTCTAAGAACGTGCGCAGCTGTTCCTGCAGCGGCTTCGGCTCCACCGGGGCGAGCACCTCGACACGGCTCACCAGATTCCGTGTCATGCAGTCCGCAGAACCAATGTAGTACTCCTCGTCGCCGGCATTGTGGAAATAGTAGATGCGGCAGTGCTCGAGAAAACGTCCCACGAGGCTCATCACCCGGATGTTGTCCGACACGCCAGGCAGCCCCGGGCGGAGCAGGCAGGAATCTCGAACGAGGAGGTCGACCTGGACCCCGGCGCAAGAGGCTTCGTAGAGCGCGCGGATGATGTCCGCGTCCTCGAGCGCGTTCGTCTTGATCTGGATCAGCCCGGGCTCACCGCGCTCCCGCAAGCGAATCTCACGCCGGATCTTGTCGAGCAGCGCGGGCTTCAGGTGCTTGGGCGCGGGCAGGAGCTTCTTGTAGTCTCGGCGAGGGCGAATGCCCGTGGTCAGATAGTTGAATAGCTCGGTGGCGTCACGCCCGATGATCGGGTCGCAGGTAAAAAGGCCGATGTCCGAGTAGAGCTTGGCCGTGCCCGCGTGATAGTTCCCGGTCCCGATGTGCATATAGCGACGAAGCCCATTGTGGTCTTTGCGGACCACGAGCACGACCTTGCAGTGGGTCTTGAGTCCGACCACGCCATACGTCACGTGAATCCCCGCCTGCTCGAGCTCGTTGGCCCAGGCGATGTTCGCGGCCTCGTCGAAGCGCGCTTTGAGCTCGACGACGACCGCCACCTGCTTCCCATTTAGCGCAGCGCTGATCAGGTGCTTGACCACACGCGAGCGGGGCGAGGTTCGATAGAGCGTCATCTTGATGGCGCGGACCTTCGGGTCCTCGCTCGCCTCCCGCAGAAACCGCTCCACCGAAGTTCCAAATGACTCGTACGGGTGCTGGACCAGAAACGCCCCGTGATCGCGAATCGTATGAAAGATGTTCGTGCGTCCCTCGAGCGTCGGCGAATCGACCGGCCGATGGTCCGGGTCCCGGTGCTCCGGGATGTCCAGCGTGGCGAGCTGCATCAGGTCGCCGAGCCCGAGAAAGCCGTCGACCGTGAACACATCGGCATGCTCGTCGAGCCCGAGCTCGGCAGCGATGCGCCCCTTGTGTGGGTCCGCGATGCCCTCCTGAACCTCCAGCCGGACGATGGGCGCAAACTTTCGCTCACGCAGCTCCGACTCGATGAGCGCGAGCAGGTCCTCGGCCTTGTCTTCATCGCTCTCGACGTCTGCATTGCGTGTCACGCGAAAGAGCTCGACCCGGTCGATCTCCATCCCTGGGAAGAGCAAGTCCAGGTTCTCCGCGACGAGCTCTTCGAGCGACACGAACACAAAAGTGTCCCGGACCTGAATCAGTCGCGGGACCCCGGCGCCCGTCGGAACCTTGACCCGTGCCATCAGTGGCATCGGGTCCTTTGGGTACCGAAGCGTGACCAGCAGATTGAGGGACAGGTTCGATACGAAAGGGAACGGATGCGCCGGGTCCATCGCCTGAGGCGTGACCAGCGGGAACACGTTGTCGATGTAGAAAGCGCGCAGCCAGTCCTGCTGTTCCTCGGACAGCGACTTGTAGGGCGTTAGATGGACGCCGATGTCGCTGAGCTGTTGGCGGAGCGAAACCCAGAGCGCTTCTTGTTGCTGGTTGATCGGGCGAACGACCTCGTAGGCCTCCGTGATCTGCTGGGCGGGCGTTCGTCCATCGACCGTGAGCCTGTGCACACCGGCGGCCACCTGCTGCTTGAGCCCTCCGATGCGCTTCATGAAGAACTCGTCCAAGATCGAGCCCGTGATCGCCAGAAACTTCACCCGCTCGAGCAGCGGCGTGCGGGGGTCCTTGGCCTCCTGCAGAACGCGCTGCAGGAACGCGAGCCAAGTTAGCTCGCGGTTGAGATAGTACTCGGGGGCCGAGAGGTCTTCCGGACTGAGCCCGGGCTGCAGCAGCGCGGTCTTCGAGGTGTCGTCCGAGAGCTGAGCGTCTGTACCGTTGGAAGCGGGCATGTTCATTGGGTCCAAGTTTCAGGGTAGTCTATCTCGGCCTGGCTGCCCCGTCTCGTCGGGGTGAGGGCTAAGTTTGCGCCGGAATTGCGACAGTTTGGTGACGAGCGGACTCGCTATCCCACGGCAGCCCAAACACGGAGCCGGGCTCCGAGCACCCAGCTGAGGGAGCGCGGCCCGCCGTTGAGCACGACGACCGCTTGTGTTCTGTGAACCTCACCGCAAGCGAGACTGCTCGTCGCGCCCGAGCACACTTCGCGGCGCCTCCCGTCCTGGACGCCGACCGGCACAGACGGCAGTCCTTCTCCAAAATTCCGCCCTCTTCAGCCACCGGCCCGGCGGCGACGACCTCCCCACGCCGGCATCGTTTACATGGTGACAAGTAACTGGATTCACATACTTTCCACAGTTTTGCTCTGGTGATACATAATGAACGCCCTATCACCGAAGCAGCCTCGTGGCTGCGTCACCTCGGGGCTGTGTGTGTGTTCAGAAGGGAACCAGTGATGAAAGCTAGATTTCTTGTGTGCGTGGTATTGGCTGCCGCAGTAGGCGCGTTCGGCTGCGGCGACAGCAGTGACGGCAATGGCGGCGGCGGTGATGGCGGCGCTGGCGGCAGCGGTGGCGTCGGCGGTGACGGCGGCGCTGGTGGGAGCGGTGGAAGCGGCGGAGTAGAACCACGCGATTGCACCAATCTCGAAGGGACTGGGGAGTACTCCATCGAAGGTGCACCTCAGACAAGGGACGACGACTGCACGACGACCCTGCAGCCCTCCGGTGGCGATGACACCAATGCACTCGCAACCGCACTGGAAGATGCAGAGTCCGGCGACGTGATCTGCCTGGAGGAGGGAACCTTCGACGTTCGATCGACCCTCTTCGTTAGCAACAACGCCCAGCTCACCCTCAAGGGAATAGGCCCGTCCCCAGATGATGTCGTTCTCGACTACGCAGAGGCACCGGATGGCGACGGAATCGAGGTAACGACGCCCGGGTTCACCATCGAAAACCTGTGGCTCAAGAATACGCCTCAAGACTCTGTCGTCGTTCGGGCCGACGATCCCGTCTTCAGAAAGGTATTCGTCACCTGGGACGCCGGTTCGGTCTTGGAGAACGGGAAGTACGGAATCTTTCCGCGGGCCGCCAACAACGTCCTCATTGAATACAGCGAGGTCATCGGCGCATCTGACGCCGGGATCTACGTCGGTCAGTGCATCGGCGGTGTGATTCGGAACAACAAAGCCTTTGCGAATGTCGCCGGCATCGAGATTGAAAATTCGCAGGATGTCGATGTCTACGAGAACGAGGCCTATGACAACACCAGCGGCGTCCTGGCATTCGAACTTCCGGGTCTCAGCCTCACCGGGAACAACGTCCTCGTCCGCGACAACGACATCTACTGCAATAACCGCGCGAACTTCGCAGCTGAGGGATCGATCGTCGCCGGGGTTCCGGCCGGAACCGGCGCTCTCATCCTGTCCGGGGAGAACTTCGAGATGCGGGACAACGTCATCGAGGGCAACGTCTCAACCGGCGTGCTCATCGCAAGCGCCGTGGTCTTCTGCCAGATCAACGGAGATCGAGAGGACTGCCTGACCGGGTGGCCCGAGGGCTTCGACCCCTACCCCACCCAGATGTTCCTGAATGGAAACATCTTTCGCGAGAACGGTCAGGATCCTCAGGATGACCTCGGGCTGATCGCAACCGCGGCACTCATGGTGGATTCCCTCGAAGACGTCCTATGGGACGGTTACGTCGCTCCCGAAGTCACAGATCCCGAGATCTGTGTCGGAGAAACAAACGTGCCGACCTTCCGTGACGTCACGAGCAACCAGTGCGGTACCGCAGTTGGATTCCTGGAGCTCGGACAATGCATCGCGGACAACAGCACGACCAGCGACGAGGGCCACGTGTGCACACGACCTGAGTTGACGATTCCATAAGGACCTATTTGGCAAGGACACGCAGGCGATGAAACATATCTATGATGTATTGATACTGCTCTTGCTCTGCGTGTCCGTAGCCTGTGGTGACGAGGCCGCTGGAGCTGGTGGCGGGAACGGCGGCGCTGGCGGCACCGCTGGCGTTGGCGGCAGCGGCGGTGCTGGTGGCGCCGCTGGTGTTGGCGGCAGCGGCGGTGCTGGCGGCGACGGTGGTTCTGGAGGCGCCGTCTCAGGGATCCCGAACGAACTATCCGCATGGGACTTGTTCGCCGACATCCCGAACCAAGTGCCAGCTGAAGGCGTCGTACCCTACGAAGTGACGTCACCTCTGTTCTCCGACTACGCGGAGAAGCTTCGCTTCGTCAGTGTCCCTGACGGCAAGACGCTTCAGTACTCCGCCACCGAGCGCTGGCTGAGTCCGGTTGGAACCATCTACGTCAAGACGTTCGCGTACCCGGTGGATGAACGCGACCCTTCGCTCGGATTGCAGCTGATCGAGACGCGCTTGTTAGTTCACGAGGAGTCGGGCTGGAAAGTTTACACCTATGTGTACGGAGACGATCCAAGCGACGCGGTTCGCCTCACCACGGGCAAGAACGTCGAGGTGAGTTGGATCAACATGGAGGGAGAGGTTCAAACGGTCGAAGCGTATCGGATCCCCTCCAATGGCGAATGCCGCAAGTGCCACGGGACGACGCCCGATACCCGAACGCTCGGTCCTTCGACTGGGATGCTGAACATGAACAACGACTACGGTGAAGGCCCTGAGAATCAGATCGACCACCTCGCCTCCCTTGGATGGCTCGACACGACGCCGCCCCCCGCAGATGAACGACTCACGTACGTTGACCCCTTCGATGAGGACTCAGGCGCCGATGTGCATGAACGCACTCGCTCGTACTTCTCGTCCAACTGCTCGCACTGCCATGCACCGGATGGAGACGCCGAGGAGCATCAGCTCTTCTTGGATTACGAAAGTATGGACCCCGTGACGGGCGATCCCTTTAACTGGGGCGTCTGCAAGAGACCCACCGCGGCCGGCCGCGCGGAATGCACCTTGGAGTTCGACGTCGTTCCACTCGATCCAGCTGCCTCGTTATTGCTCTGCCGAGTCGTGTCGACGGACCCTGTGGAAGTCATGCCTCCGGTGGGAAGAACGGTCACGCACACCGAAGCTGCGGAGCTCATTCGTCAGTGGATCGAGGAGCTGGACCCGGCGCCATGCAGTCCCTAGCGCGCTGCGCTCAATTCACCGTCGTTGCCGCACTACTGATAGCGGCCTGCGGCGACTCAGCTAGTCTCGCTGGCTCTGGGGGCACAGGAGGCAGCGTTCCTACGGAGCCCGCAACACCGGAGCTTCCCTGGGCTCTTACTGAGTTCCCGCCACTCCCGGAGGTGATGAAGAACGTTCCCGAGGCCCGAATCGAGCTCGGGAGACTGCTCTTCTACGACCCCATCCTGTCAATCGATCGCGAGACCGCCTGTGCCACCTGCCACAGCGAGCTGTGGGGGATGAGTGACACTTTGCCTCAGTCGGTCGGCCACAGCGCAGGTCTCGTTGCGGGACCAGATCGACGTGGGCCAAATGTGCTACGGCGAAACTCTCCGACCCTTTTCAACATGGCGTTCCGCTCGAGCTTCTTTCTTGATGGACGTACCGAGACGCTCGAAGAACAGGCCCTTCTGCCCCTGCTCACGGAAGACGAACTCAATCGCGATCCTGAGGACGTGATGGCCGACCTGGCAGGTATCGAGGAGTACGTGAATCTCTTTGCGGCCGCGTTTCCGAACGATCCCCAGGTATCCGTCGAAAATTTCGCGGCAGCGTTGGCGGCGTTTCAACGCACGCTCATCTCGGCTCGCTCCCTGTACGATGGCTACGTCGATGGCGACGCGCTCGCGCTTGGCGACGACACAATCGAAGGCATGTTCCGCTTCGCTGACATGGGCTGCGACACCTGCCATGTTCCTCCTCTGTTCGAATCAGAGACGTTCGCGGACAGAAACGTTCCAGGGCTAGAGGGAATCATCGACGAAGGTCGTGCGGAAGCGACGGATGACCCAGCTGACCGAGGACGATTCCGAACGCCCACACTTCGGAATATCGCGTTCACGGATCCCTACTTCCACAACGGCACGTTTCGCCAACTGGATGAGGCGGTCATCCACGAGCTCGAGCAAAGCGAGCTTCCCTATACAGACGAAGACGCGCGACTGATCACACGTTTCATCGAAACAGCGCTCAAGGACGAGAGCCGCAAACCGAAGCGTCCACCAGCCGTGCCCAGCGGCCTACAGATGCCCATCGATGAAAGACGGTGAAGGCCTTGGGGGACACGCTCCCCCTAGCTAAGCACCCGAAACCTGAAGGCCTTGGGGGACACGCTCCCCCTAGCTAAGCACCCGAAACCAAAAGGTTCCTACGGCAAAGATCGCAGCACCCGCGCCACGCGGGCGAAACAAAGAGAAGACCGGCTGTGGTCTTCGCTGCAGAGCTCGGAATTTCAGTGCTAAGGGGACACGCTCCCCCCAGCTAACCCATCGAAATCCAAGCGTTCCTGCGGCAAAGATCGCAGCACCTTTGTCCAAGGGACAAGGGTCGGTGTCATTGGAGGCGCTGCGATCTTTGCCGCAGGAGCGACGTAATTTCAGACGCTTAGCAAGTGGGAGCGTGTCCCCGTCTCCGCGGCGAAGCGAGAGGCGATTCTCAGCGCGCGCTCGCCAACGCCTTCGGCGAGGCTCCACTGCGCATGCTGAACCAGCAGGGCGAGCTGTAGCGTGCGGCCGAGGCTGAGGGCGAAGCGGCGGGCGCCAGCTTCCAGGGCTTCGCGGTTTGCGCGGGTCTCGGCGAGCCATTGCTCGGCTAGGCGCAGGGCGCCGCGGGCTTGCTCGGACAGCGGCGTTAGCCGTTTGTCCTGAACGGGTGCCAGCTGCGCCTCGACTTCGCTGACGTATGCCGCCCAAACGCCCTCTTCGCGCAGAGCTCGAAGCGCATCGATGGCGAGCACGTTCGTGGTGCCCTCCCAAATGGACAGCACTTGCGCGTCGGTCAGCAGACGCGGGAGGCCGGTGTCGTTGACGTAGCCGGCGCCACCGAAGGACTCGACGACCTCGGAGGCAATAGCCACGCCCTGTTTGCCGGTGGTCAGCTTCGCGATGCTGGTGAGCAGTCGTAGAAGACGCTCCTCCTGCGGGCTCGCGTCGCCGGCCTCGACCCACCCTAGAAGCTCGACCACCCGAAACGCCAGCAAGAAGACGGCCTGCGCCTCGGCTTCCAGCCCGGCCAGGGTATCCGCGTGCAACGGCTGTTCGATGAGCTGCTTTCCGAACACTTTGCGGCGTCGCGCGTAGTCCTGCGCGAGCGCCAAGGCCCGGCGTGCGCCCCAGGCCGCGGCCACGGCGTTCCAGCTGCGGGTGATCCCGAGCATCGGCGCGATGTGCCGAACGCCACTGTCGAGGCCGCACACCGCAGTGGCCGGCGCGCCCTCCAAACTGAGCTCGGCCGTCGGCAGCTTTCGCGTGCCCATCTTGTCCTTGAGCCGGTTGATGCGAATGTTTTGCAGGCGCCCTTCTTCGTCGCACAGCTCGAGGTAAAACAGCGCGAGGCCGCGGCTCCCGGCCGGGTTGCCCTCGGGACGCGCCAAGGTGAGGGCCATGTCCGAGTTCGTCGCCGAGGTGAACCACTTGGTTCCGTGAAGCCGCCAGCCGTCCCCGTCACGCCGGGCGAGCGTTTCGCTCTGGCCCACATCCGAGCCCCCGGTCCGCTCGGTCATCCACTGCCCCGAGGTCCACATCGTCTCAGGGTCTCGGGACAAGAGCCTGGGAACCGCCCGCTCGATGAGCGTCTGGTTCCCAGACTGGAGCAGCGTCCGCGCGGCCCCGTCGGTCATCGCGAGCGGGCAGGAATAGGTGTCGAGCGAGGCCTGCACCAGGTAGTTCATCAAGAACTGATGCACCCGCGCGTACGGTCCGAGGTCCACGTCGTAGCCGGCTGCAACCAGCCCGAGCTCCGCCGACAGCCTCTGCGCACGCTTCCACACCGAAGTCACCTCGATGTGGTCGATCCGGTGCCCCCAGGCATCCCAAGTCGTCAGCACCGGCTCATTGCGCAGGTCTGCCAGCGACTCCCAATAGAGCTCCCCGCCTGCCAGCTCCCCGAGCTCGCGATACTCGTCTTCGAAACGCGCCAGCAGCTCGGCTGGCAAGATCCGATGCATGTACTCACGCAGCAACGGATCCGCATCGTACTGATTGCCCAAGCTGGGCGGCTCCTGGTAGAAGGGGGACACTCTCCCCATAGTAACATCTCGAAATCACAGAGATACTCCGGCAAACATCGCAGCACCCTAGGCAACTGGCGTTGCGATAACTGCCGCATAAGCGGCGTCATTTCAGCAACTTAGCTAGGGAGAGCCTGTCCCCGATGCTAGAAGTGCACTCATGATTCCGGTGAAGGTTGCGACGGCTGCGCTCAATCAGACGCCTCTCGACTGGGAGGGGAACCAGCGGCGTATCGAGGCGGTCATCGCGGAGGCGCGGGCGCAGCAGGTCGGGCTTCTATTGCTGCCGGAGCTGTGCGTCACGGGCTACGGTTGCGAGGACGCATTTCTCGGACCGGACCTGAGCGAGCGGGCCTGGGCCATGCTGCTGGAGCTCGTGCCACAGACCCAGGGCATGGTCGTGAGCGTCGGCGTTCCCGTTCGGATGCGTGGAGGCCTCTACAACACCGCATGTCTGATGGCAGATGGGAAGATCACGGGATTCTCCGCGAAGGAGTACCTCGCCGGGGAAGGTCTTCACTACGAGCCTCGCTGGTTCAAGCCCTGGCCGAACAACCGGGTCACCGAAGTCGAATACCAGGGCGTACGCTATCCGTTCGGCGACGTGTTCTTCGACCTCGATGGCGTTCGCATCGGTTTCGAGATTTGCGAGGACGCCTGGGTCGCTCAGCGGCGCGCCGCCTCGGACAGCCATGCGATGGACGTCATCCTCAACCCGAGCGCGAGTCACTTCGCGTTCGGTAAGCACGAAGTCCGCGAACGCCTCGTGCTGGAGGGGTCTCGGTCCTTGGCGGTGACCTATCTTTACTCGAATCTGCTCGGCAACGAGGCTGGCCGAATCATCTACGACGGCGGCTGTTATATCGCGCAGAACGGAAAGCTCCTGGCTCGCTCGACACGGCTCGGCTTCGAGGAATGGCGCATCACCAGCGCCATCGTGGACATCGAGGCCTCGCGTACGGAGCAGGTCCGGACTCGTAGCTTCAAGGACGACACGACCGACCCCGGCAACAAGTGCGTCGACGTCGACTTCCGCCTGCCTCGCGCCGCGATACGTCGTAACGAGCTGCGCTTGTCGGCATGGGAACGAAGCCCGTATGCCGAAGAAGAAGAGTTCATGCGAGCCATCACGCTCGCGCTGTTCGACTACCTCAGAAAGAGTCGCTCTCGCGGTTTCGTGCTGAGCCTGAGCGGCGGCGCAGACTCTGCGGCCACGGCAGCCCTCATCTCTCTCATGGTGAACCGGGCGCTGCAGGAGCTCGGCGAAGAGGAGTTCGCGCGTAAGCTCGACCAGGCCCCTCGGGGCGGCGCGAAGGACTGGGTCAGCGCCCTGCTTTGCTGCGCGTATCAGCGCACCGACAACAGTTCCAAGACGACGCAGGACGCGGCCAGCGGCCTGGCGGAAGCTCTCGGCGCCACGTTTTACCTGTTCGACGTGCAGCACATCGTGGACGACTACGTGCGCCTGGTCTCGGAGGCCACCGGGGAGACCTTGAACTGGGAGACACACGACCTGACGCTTCAGAACATCCAAGCGCGGGTACGTTCGCCGAGCGTCTGGATGCTCGCGAACATGCGGCGCTCGCTGCTCCTGTCCACGAGCAACCGCTCGGAAGCCGCCGTGGGCTACGCGACCATGGATGGCGACACGGCCGGAGGCCTGAGCCCCATCGGCGGCATCGACAAAGCGTTCCTGCGAAACTGGCTCGTTTGGCTAGAGAAGATCGGCCCGACGGGCATGCGTCCCATCCCTGCTCTCAACGCCATCAACGTGCAGACGCCCACCGCTGAGCTTCGTCCTCAGGAGCGGCATCAGACCGACGAAGAGGACCTGATGCCCTACCCCGTGCTCGACGCCATCGAGCACCTGGCCATCGGCGACAAGCGCTCCCCGGCGGACTGCCTGGAAGTACTGCAGAGCGAGTTCCCAGAATACGACCGGGCCACCTTGCTCGTCTGGGTCAAACGCTTCTTCCGCCTCTGGTCACGCAACCAGTGGAAGCGCGAGCGCTACGCTCCTTCATTCCACGTCGACGACAAGAACCTCGATCCCAAGACCTGGTGCCGCTTCCCCATCCTCTCAGGCGGTTTCGAGCACGAGCTCTCAGAGCTGTGAAACTTTGACTCGGGCCAGCAGCGCGGCGAGCTCGTGTCGCACGAGGTCCGGACGTTCCATCGGCAAGAGGTGGCCGGCCTCCGGCACGGAGACCAAGCGCGCCTCGGGGCACAGCTCGACAAATTTGTCGATCGCCTGGGGACTGAGAGGACGCTCGTCACGCGCGCCGGAGATCAAAGTCACGGGGCAGCGGAGCCGCTTCACCGCCCTGAACGGGTGCGTGCTCCATTTGGCGAACGTTCGTGACTCCCAGGCCGGCTCGCAGCTCAGCCGTACAGTGCCCGAAGCCGTCTCCACGGTGCCGCCGTCCACGTACGCTTCGATGAACTCCCGAGGCCAGCTCTTGAACACGCCCCTGCCGAGGTAGTTCTCGATCGCCGCCTCTCTCGACGGAAACTCTGCCCGTCTCGCAGCGGCCCCACGCGCGATCGGAAGCCGGGCGGACAGTCCGAGGTGCTTGGCGACCGTCGCTTGAAGACGAAGCTGCGGGTCGACCAGCGGAGGCTCCACCAGCAGCAGACCGAGCACCCAGTCCGGATGCTCGGCCGCGAGCTCCAGGCTGACCGTCGCCCCGAGCGAGTGGCCGGCCAAGACGGCCGGTCGACCCAAGGACCGCAGGAAGCGCGCCAGATCGCGTCGGTATACCTTCCAGGAACGCAGCTTGCGCGGCTCCGCCGGCGCCTGGCTCATCCCGTGACCTCGCGCGTCCATCGCACAGACCTCGAGAGACGGATCGAAGGTCGCGAGCAAGGGCAGATACGTCGCCGCATTGAAGCCAGTCGCGTGTGCCCAGTGCACCGGCACGCCGGCACGCCCTCGCCAAAGGACGGAAAACTCCCCGAAGGAGTCCCGCGTGAATCCCCATTGCTCGAGCATTGAAGCGAGATAGAGCCGCTTGCGGATGCGCGCAACGATCGGGTCTGTCCAGCCCCAGCGTTCGGGGCGGGGTCGCTGCAGCCTACGATCAACGGTCGTAAAACGCTGTCATAGGATTTTCGTTTCGAGCAGAAAATGTGCTAGTTTCTGCACCGCTTGGGAAGCCCAAGCGCCAAATTGGGGGGTTGGCGTCAAGTTCGTCAGCACCATTTCGGTTGAACAGAGGAGCAGGACAAATGCGAATTCTCATGGCCTTGATGCTCGGCACGGCACTGATGATGATGACGGGTTGCGGTGACGACAACGCCGGATGCATCGGTGGCAGCTGTGGCGGTAACGGGGGTGACGGCGGCGCTGGCGGCGACGGTGGCGCTGGTGGCGACGGCGGGGCTGGCGGTAATGGTGGTGAGTTCGCCCTCATCGTCCGCTGGGAGCCGGTGGAACCCTGCGAGCCCGGCGTGGCGTCCGACTACACCATCAACGTCGAAGCCGTGAACGCGGAAGGCGCTGTTGCGGTCGACGGCTCCGTCACGGGCTGCAGCGGGGCTATCGATTCGGAGGGCGATAACACGATCTCCTGCCCGAACGGCGCCACTTATGCTGGAACCGTCGAGGCTGAGGATGACACGAGCGTGGACACCGTGGACTTCGCCCTCCCAGTTTGCGGAAGCGGATCTTCCCCGGAGCTCTAGCGGCCTCTTCGCGAAGTGTTGAACGACGGCGCCCCACGGGGCGCCGTTTTTCGTTTGTTCCGGGTCCACGTTCTGAGTCGCTCCCCGGCAGACTATGAGTCCTGGGACTCTCATGCAGCCTGCTCCGTCGATGCAGAAGCATCGACGAAGGCGACTGCTGCGCCGACCACTGCGGCCTCGCGCAGGATCCGAAAGTGGCCGAGGCCACGGGTGGTCATGAGCTGGGCGCCGCGCCAGGCGGCGGCGATCCGGCGACCGGACTGCCAGGGTACGATGCGGTCTTCAGCGTCATGCACGACGAGCAGCGGTGCGCTCAGTCCTCGCGCCAATGCGGGGGCGCGAACGCTGGTCATTGTTCGACCGATGCGCCGCTCGATGTGCACGACGGCACGGTCTTCGGCCGTCTCCGGGAGCCCGACGGTATTGGCGAACACCGAGAGGAACCTTCTGGGCTCGGCAGGAGGGGCGATGAGCACGACGCGCTCTGCCCGCAGGCCCTCGGACAGAGCCACGGTGGTCGATGCCGCGCCTAACGAGTGGGCGACCACCGCATGCAGGCCACCGACCGCTTCCGCGACTTCGGCGATCGCATTCGCGAGCCATGGGAGCGACATCTCGTTGCCGGGAGACTCGCCATGACCGAGCGCGTCGAAGGTCACGACACGGTAGCCGCGCGCGACCAGCGGCTCGACGAAGCTGCCGAGCTGGCTGCCGCGTCCATTCCAGCCGTGGACGAGTAACACGACAGGCCCCTGCCCCCAGGACCAGGCTGCCATCGGCCCAACCTCGAATCGCCTGGCGGTCGAAAGGACAGCGCGCTCCGTTTCGCTAGGGCGACGACGCTGCGTGCGCAGGAAGAGGCGTGCAGCCAGGCGCGCCGTGAGGTCTGGGAAGAGTGTGCCGGCGGTGCCGAAGCCCGCGCGGAGCAGGACCTGCCGAGGAGTGTTTTTAGCTCGAACGTTCGTTCTTTTTTGAATCAAAACGGAAGTCTTTGTGCTTGCTACGGTGCTCATGGTTCTTCTCCTATCTGGATCTAGCCAGCAGCGAGTCGAACGCTTTTCGCGCCCGCTCTTCGGCTCGTGGGTCGCCCAAGAGGCGACCGAAATGATGGTAGGCGGCCGAGATCGCGCCGAACTCGAAGACGAACTGGTCCAGGTCGAGGTCCTCGCGAAGCTGGCCCTCCTCGACGGCGGCCTGCGCCATTCGACGGATGGTCTCGGCCTGCTCGGTCTGCGTCTTGATCAAGAAATCCCGCGCTGGCCCGGGCTGATCATCGAGCTCGGCCGCTACCGCATAGAACACGCAACCCCCTGGCAAGTCCTTTTCCCAGTTCCCGAGAGCGTTTTTCATCATCGCGACGAGCCGCGGTACACCCCTGGGCTGCTTGAGCGCGGGCACCATCACCACGTCGATGAAGCGACGACGGGCTTCCTCGAGCACCTGGACCTGCAGCTGCTCCTTCGAGCGGAAATGAGCAAACAGACCGCTCTTGGACATGCCGGTCGCGCTCGCCAGGCTGCCGATGGTCAGACCCGACAAGCCGACGGTGCTGGCGAGGTCCAAGGCCTCTCCCAGAATCGCTTGCTTTGTCTCTTGGCCTTTACCCATGGCCCATGAATAGCACGACCGTTCGTAATGTCAATAGCGCACTTCGAGCCGAGCCATTTTCCCCGAGTTTCGCCATTTCGGACTTCGGACGTCGAAGGCCAGGGTCTGCACGGCTGGCCCTCTTCGCGGTCGCATCCTCCACGGTCATCGCCGCTTCGCCCGGGACTGGCTCCGGAAGTCAGGGACCGACGTAGCTCTCCCGTCGTGCCCGGACTGACTTCATCGTGTCCAAGCAGTGCAGCAGCCCGGTTCAGTCCCGATTTTCGCAAATCCGACAGGATTGGCTGGTAGTCTCATCAGCCTGAATGGCTGATAGCGCACGGTATGAAGCAGATGTGCTGGTCATCGGCGGCGGGCTCGCCGGCATGGTCACTGCGCTCGAGCTCCTGGACGCGGGAAAGACGGTCGTGCTGCTGGACCGGGCCAGCCGGGAGCGTTTCGGCGGACTGGCGATGTGGTCCTTCGGAGGGATGTTCTTCGTCGACTCCCCTGAGCAGCGCAAGAACCGCATTAAGGACTCGGTCGATCTGGCAATGCGAGACTGGGTTCGTTACGGCGAGCTCGACCCGAACGACGTCTGGCCGTACCGCTGGGCCGAGGCCTACGTACACCGCTGCACCGAAGAGGTGCGTGACTGGCTCGCCGAGCGGGGCGTCGAGTACTTCCGCGCAGTGAACTGGACGGAGCGCGGCTACTTCGTCCCGGGGAACTCCGTGCCGCGCTTTCACATCGTCTGGGGGACCGGAGAAGGCGTGGTCCTTCCACTCATCCCGCGCCTCGTCGAGCACGAAAAGGCCGGCAGGCTGCAGCTGTACTTCGACCACCAGGTCGAGGCTCTCTGCCAGGAGGCAGGCGTCATCACCGGCTGTCAGGGCATGGCCCATGACAGAGCCTTCGAGGCACGGGCCGATGCCACGGTGATCGCCGCAGGCGGAATCGCTGGCGACCTCGAGCGAGTGCGCCCGATGCTGCGGAAGCAATGGGGCGAGGCGCCAGAGCCGCTGCTCAACGGCTCGATGCCCGAGGCCGACGGCAAGCTGCTCGACCTCGCGCAATCACTCGGCGCCAACGTGACGCACCTCGAAAAGATGTGGAACTACGCGGCCGGCGTCCGCCACTGGAATCCGCTCTTCCCGGACCACGGCCTCAGCCTGGTCCCCGCGAAGTCGCCGCTCTGGGTCAACTACGAAGGACGCCGCTTCGTGGACCCACCGCTGGTCGGCTCATACGACACCCTGCTGCTGGTCGACCGGATCTGCCGGGAAAAGAAGAAGTACAGCTGGCAGATCATGAACCGGCGCATCGCGGACAAGGAGCTCGCGGTTTCAGGCGCAGAGTTCAACCCGGCCGTCCGAGACAAAGACATGCTCGGTTTCGTCATGCGGCTGCTACGCGGCAACGCGAAGCAGGTCAGCGAGTTCATCGAGCACTGCCCCGACTTCCTGACGGCACGGAGTGTGCCGGAGCTCGCTGACAAGATGAACGCGCTGACCGGCAGCCGCGACGTCGACGCCCTACTGCTAGCGCGGGAGATTGCCGACTACGACGCGAACATCGCCCGCGGCGAGCGGCTTCAGAACGACGATCAGCTGCGCCGCATCGCACACACCAGACAATACCTCGGCGACCGTCTGCGCACCTGCAACATGGCGCCCATCCTCGACGAAGCGGCTATGCCGCTCATCGCGATTCGAACCCAGATTCTGACGCGAAAGAGCCTGGGCGGCTTGCAGGTCGACCTGGACGCACGCGTCTTGGACGAGTTGGGCAAGCCCCTGCAGAACTTGTTCGCCGTCGGCGAGAGCTGCGGCTTCGGTGGTGGCGGCATGCACGGCAAGCGCGCGCTCGAGGGCACTTTCCTCGGGGGCTGCGTGTATTCAGGACGCGTCGCCGCCCGGGCGATTTCGACCGGCAAAGGCGTGAGGTAAGTCATGAAACGAACCGGTGCATGGCTGGCGGTGCGTGCGCTCGAGGAAGTCGGAGTCCGCTACACGTTTGGGATTCCGGGCACGCACAACACCGAGCTCTATGACGAGCTTCGAAAGAGCGAGAAGATTCAACCCATCCTCGTGACCCACGAGCAGGGCGGAAGCTTCATGGCGGAGGCGATGAGCCGGGTCTCGGACAGCATCGGATGCCTGATGATCGTACCCGCAGCGGGCCTGACCCATGCCATGAGCGGCATTGGCGAGGCGTTTCTCGACGGCATTCCAATGCTCATCATCTCCGGCGGCATCCGGCGCGACTCCGGCCGCCATTACCAGCTGCACCAGATCGATCAGCTCCGAGTGCTCGACGGGATCAGCAAGGCCGCGTTCCTCGTAGACCGCCACGAAGATGTGGTGCCCACCATCTACCGGGCCCACGAAATCGCCACATCCGACGTGCCAGGACCGGTGTTCGTGGAAATCGCAGTCGACATCCAGCTCTTTCCGGCCGAAGTCTCCGAGCTTCCAGCCTACAGGCCGAAGTACAGCCCGCCGAGGCCCGAACCCGGGCTCGTGCAACGCGCCGTCGATATCCTGGAGCACTCCGAGCAAACCGGGCTCTACCTCGGCTGGGGTGCGCGAGAAGCCACGCAGGCCAGCATCGAAGTCGCCGAGCGTCTAGGCGCTCCCGTCTCGACGACCCTGCAGGGCCTCAGCGTCTTTCCGCACGACCACCCCCTGCACGCGGGCTTTGGTTTCGGCGCCTCCGCCGTGCCCGCCGCACAGAAGGCCTTCGAGGGCGTGGACTGCCTGCTCGCGGTCGGGGTCCGCTTTGCCGAGGTCGCGACGGGAAGCTACGGCATGCCGATCCCGGATAAGCTCATTCACGTCGACATCGACCCGGAAGTCTTCAACAAGAACTATCCCGCAACCCTCTCCATCACGAGCGATGCAGACGCGTTCTTGAAGGACCTCGCCAGCGCGCTGTCGAAGCAAAACATCCGGCACGAAAGCGGCAGCCTGCGCAAGAGCATCCAGCGAGAAAAGACCGCCTACCAGAAGAGCTGGACCGACAAACCGAGCCAAGAGAAAGTCAGCC
Organism: uncultured delta proteobacterium; assembly: GCA_963746475.1. GTDB lineage: Bacteria > Myxococcota_A > Polyangia > Polyangiales > Houyiibacteriaceae > SG8-38. The sequence continues at coordinate 2,000,396 of CAVVBB010000001.1, read as the reverse complement.
CCGGGATCTTCTTTCGCGAGCTCCGAAGGCGCTTGAACCGCGACGCCTACCTCGTCGTCGACGACGGCAACCACACCTTCCTCGCGGCCGAGCAGTTTCCCGTCTACGAATCCAAACACTTCATCTCGCCCACCGACTTCAACTGCATGGGCTACGCGACCCCCGGCACCATCGCGGCCAAGCTCGCCCACCCCGACAAGCAGGTCTGCGGGATCATCGGCGACGGTGCCTTCATGATGACCTGCATGGAGGTCCTCACGGCCTCCGTGAACGAGCTCGGGGCGATTTTCTTCATCTTCCACGACGGAGAGCTCGCGCAGATCTCCCAGTTCCAACACATCCCGCTCAAGTACAAGACCTGCACCGAAATCGGCGACATTCGGTTCGAAGGCGTCGCCACGGCCACAGGCGCCGCCTACCTGCGCATGGAGAGCGACCCACAAGTCGAGCGCGTCATCGACGAAGCCCTGGCCATCGCCGCTCAGAGCTCGCCGGTCATCGTCGACGTCAACATCGACTACAGCCGCCGCAGCGCCTTCACCCAAGGCGCCGTCAAAACCAATCTGGGCCGCTTCCCCCTAGGCCAAAAAGTCCGCTTCGTCGGCCGCGCCCTCAAACGCCACACCCTCGGCTAAAACGCACTTTCCCTCCGCTGCCCCCCTCGTGGACTCCTGCCGTTCCTGCAGCAAAGGTCGCAGCACCACAGCCGAGAGGAGTCCTTTCCGGTGCTGCCGCCCGCCCGAACAAGGCTGCGCAGGCATCGTCGCCTCAGCCCGCCGGGTCAAGACCGTGCGACGCCCCTTCCCATTTCTGGGACAAGGTGTTTCACTCCTCGTGTGCCGAGGCCACGGCACCTAGGAGACCGCCATGGACGATCGTCGGTTCGAAGCAGGCAAGCGCGCGAAAGAGATGGGCTCCCATGTCAAAGAGGGCATGCAGGAGGGCGTGGAGCACGCGAAGGAAGGCGTCGCGCACGCGGCCCAGGGCGTCAAAGAGGGCGTCGAAGCCCTGAGACACGGTGTCGAAGAGGGCGCGCAGAGCGTGAAGCACGGCGTGCAAGAGCGCGTCAGCGACCTCAGGGAAGGCGTCGAATCGAAACTGAGCGACCTCTGGTGGGGTTTTCTGCTTCGGGGTCTCATCATCGCGGGGCTCGGGCTTTACCTCATCTTCGCGCCGAGCTCAGCACTCGAGCTGCTGGCCCGGGGCGTCGGGTTTTTTCTCATCGCAGACGGTGCCGTCGGCCTGTTCAGCGCGGCCTCGGCCAGAGATCGTCGCGAATTCCTGGCGCAAGGACTGGTGAGCCTCGCGCTCGGTGCGCTCTTGCTCATTCAGCCTAGGTTCAGCGAAGGTGCGTTGACACTGGTGCTCGGCGCCTGGGGCCTTTTCACGGGTGGCAGCATCCTTTGGAGGTCCCGCCGAGTCGCTCGACTCGATCGCTTGCGCGGAGTCATGCAAACCCTCGGCACCGTGCTGTGTGTGCTCGGTCTGGTGTTTCTGTTCTGGCCCGCGGCCGGCACGGTCGGCCTGGCCTGGGTCATCGGCATTGGCGCCCTCATCGGCGCGGCGGTACTCTTGTTTCTCGCAACGAAGGCAAAGGGCGCGAGGACGCGCCTCGGCTCCTGAAGACAGGGCGTGAGAGCGACGCGCAGGTGGACGAACCATGGTAGACACAGTCACCAAACTCAACGTCAGCCCGAACCTGACTCTGGTGAGAAACACACTCGACGCCCTCTGCCGCCTCGATGCCGATTCCGTCCTGACCCATTTCGCCGAGGACGTCGTCTGGCTTTCACCGCCCCTTCCCCTGCTGCGCGGTAAAAAAACCGTCGAACGGGCACTTCGACTCTTGGTCCGGGCCCTGCGCGCTTACGCATACCGCGATGCTCGATGGGCCGTCGACGGCGACCGGGTGTTCGTCGAGCGAACCGAGGACTTGAGCCTCGGTCCATTCACCATCGAGCTTCCGGTGAACTCGGTCGTCGAGCTACGTGACGGCAAGGTGGTCGCTTGGCGTGACTACTACGACAGCATCACCTTCCTCTTGAACCTGGTCCGGAGCCGTTCAGGCCAGCGCTGAGCCTCGCACGATCGCGCCTCCCACGAGATTGCGCGGACCTCTAGGACCGCTACCCGGCAAGCACGCGTCAGAACGACGCGCTAGTCGTCACAGACCTTGAGCGTAACCTTGGTCGCCGCACCCCCGAGGAGCCTCGCCTGACAGCAGAGCCGCACCTCCTCCGGCGAGTCGCCGAAAATATCCAGCACTTCGATTTCTTCGATCTCCGCGGCTGAGAGCGCGTCACCGCCCTCGACGACCTGCACGCGGCAGGTCCCGCAGCTCGCCGCACGGCAGGAGAATGGAACATCCGCGGCCGGGTTTGCGTCAGTAATGTCGATTATGGCCTCGCCGGGCTCGGCGTCGACCTCGAATCCCGCGGGCTCAAACCGCACTCGTATCATCAGGCTCCTTTGATACGGATCGGCAGCTTTGTATAGCCGCGCGTGAACGCAGACTGCCTCCGTTCGGCCCGGTCCCAGTCGACTTCGTAGTTTTCGCCAATCCTGGCGCCCATTTCCTCGAAGTAGATGCGACTCATGAGCCGCGCCACGTGCGCTCCGATGCAGAAGTGCGGTCCCTGAGCGAAAGACAGGTGCTTGTCGATCTCTCTGTGGATATCGAGAGCGTCGGCGTCCTCGCCCCACTTCCTCGGGTCTCGGTTTCCCGAAGCGTACAGGTTGTGCACCTTGCTCCCCGCCGCAATCCTCGTGCCGTAGTATTCGAGATCCTCGGTCGTCGTGCGCGATAGCCCCTGCACCACCGACTCGATGCGCAGAAGCTCCTCGACGGCATTGGGGATGCAGGACGGATTGCTGATCATCTCTCGTCGCTGCTCCGGGTACTTGTCGAGCTGCTCGGTGCTGTTTCCGACGAAGTTCGTCGTGGTGTCGTTGCCGCCAGCGATCATGACGAAGCAGAAGCCGAGGATGTCCCAGTCTTGAAGGCGGTCGCCGTCGATCTCCGCCTGCGTGAGCTTGCTGATCATGTCACCCGTCGGGTTCTTGCGGCGCGCCTGGCACATGCCGCCGAAGTACGTGACCAAGCCCTGCACTGCAGCGATGGCTGCTTGCACGTCCAGCGTAAAATCGGCGGATGCCGACGTGATCGCGTCGGACCAGGGGTCGAACTGGGCTCGGTCTTCCGAAGGCACGCCGAGGATGTCTGCGACGACCATGGTCGGAAGCGGGGACGCAATCTCTTTGATGAGATCGACCATCGCGCCGTCGGCCGCCTTCGCCTTCATGGCGCTGATGCGCTCGACGACGAACTGCCGAATCTTGGGCTCGAGCGCCTTCACCGTATCGGGCGTGAAGGCCTTGGTGATCAGCCGCCGCAAGCGCGTGTGCTGGGGCGGATCCATCATGATGAAAGTCGGGGGGATGCCGAGCTTGCTGATCTCGTCCTTTTCCGGCGTCAGGCCCTGCGCCGAGGAGAAGACCTGGGGCTTGCGCAGCGCCCGATAGATGTCGTCGTACCGGGACAGCACGAAAAAATCCATCCTCTCGTTGTAGTAAACCGGATGCTCTTCCCGGAGCCGCTCGTAGAACGGATACGGATCGGCCATGAGCTCGGGGTTGAATGGGTCGTAGATTGGGTCGTAAGCGATCGAATCTTCGTCTGAGGTCGTCGACTCCATGTGCGCACCCCTCTCAGTCATCCCGAGGGCTCATCTGTGGACTTTCTCTCGCCTCTCGTGAACCAAGTTGATCTTGTGCTCGTCTTGTACGGATAATGCCCCAGGGGCACGATGGCCGTCACCGACTTCGATCCGTTCAGCACCGAAACGATCGAAAACCCGTATCCCTTCTACGAGGCGCTGCGCGAGGAGGCGCCGGTTTTCAAACCCAAGGGCGCCGATTGTTACTACTTGAGCCGCTACGACGACATCAAGCAGGTGACGATGGACCCGGATCGGTTCTCGTCCAACATCGTCGCCATACTCCTGGCAGGTGGCAGCGGACGGCTCTCGACGTTCGTCCCCCCGCGCCTGCCCATGACGCCGCCCGACGTGCTTGCCATCCAGGACCCGCCGATTCATCGAGTCCAGCGAAAGATCGCGACCGCTGGCCTGGGAAAGAACTTCATCCAAGTGCTCGAGCCGCAGGTTCGTGACCTCGTCGACGAGCACATGCGCCATGTCCTCGCCGCCCGCGAGCTCGACTGGATGGACCGCTTCGCGTTCCGCATCCCCATCGCGCTCACGCTAGACATCCTGTCGATCCCCCGGGACGACGCCATGACCGTGAAGGCCTGGGCCGACGAGGCCATCGCCCTGCTCAGCGGCGTGAACACCAAATGGGAGCTCGCCTGGAAGACGCTGAAGGGCCTTCGGTTCATGCGCTGGTGCCGCACGCAGTTCGCCCAAGCGCAGACCCGCAAACCGCAACCCGCCTTCATGATGGGCGCACTCATCGACGCCGTGCGCGAAGGCAAGATGAGTCAGGACGAGGCCGCGGCGACCGTCCTCCAAATCATCATCGCCGGCAGCGACTCGTCGGCAAGCTTGATGGGAAGCATGGTCCGGCTCCTGGCCCAGAACCCGGACGTTCAGCACGAGCTCCGCGCCGCCCCCGAGCTCGTGCCCAATTTCATCGAGGAGGTCCTCCGCCTCGAGTCGCCCTTCCAAGGCCATTTCCGCAAGACCAAGATGCCTGTCGAGATCCACGGCGAAAAGCTCCCCAGGGACGCGCGCGTCATGCTCCTGTGGGCCTCGGGCAATCGCGACCCGCGCAGATGGCCCGACCCCGAGCGGATCGACCTTAAACGCGCCGGCGCCCGCCAGCATCTAGGCTTCGGCCACGGCATCCACCTCTGCCTCGGGGCGCCCATCGGCCGCATGGAGGGACGCATCGCCATGGAGCAGCTTCTCGAGCGTACCGAATGGGTCGAGCTGGGTCCCGGAGACTTCCCTCATCGAAAAAGCGTCTTCGTTCGCACCCTCCAACGCCTACCCGTGAAAGTGCACCCTCGAAGGAAGGCCCGCATTTACGACTTGGCACCGGCTCCCGGAAAGTAGCCCTGGCGAGCCCCAGCGGGAGGCGGATGGGCGGTTCCAGCGGCGCGCAGACGAGCGGATGGCGTTTTGGGACCCGTCGTGTAAGGTCCCGACGCTTTCGAGAGCTGAGGGGTATTGGATGGAGCGAGTCATTCCACTTTCAGAGCGCAAGGGCGACATTGCGGTCTTGGTGTTCTTCTGGATCAACATTTTGTTCATCACGTACGTCGTCGACGTAGAGCAGATCGTCCTGCCGGACATCAGCGGTAATTGGGAGTACCCACTCTGGCCGCCGGCGGCCGCGGTGGACGTCATCCACTGGTACGGGCGGAACTTCGACCCCGTTCTCATCGCTCGGCCCGCCTGGTGGCGCATGACGATTTGGATCGACTCCCTGTTCTTCGGTCCGTTCTACGTCTTCGCGATCTACGCCTGGACGAAAGGGAAGAACTGGATTCGCATCCCGAGCATCATCTACGCCTCGGTCATGATCACGAACGTCACCATCATCCTGGGCGAAGAGTTCATGGGCGCCCACGCAACTCCGCACCCGCTGCTGGTGCTCGCGCTGAATGCGCCATGGCTGCTGTTGCCCGTGTACATCATCTACCGGATGTACAACACGGAGACTCCGTTCACGCGGACCGTCCGCTCGGAGGCTTAGCAATGCCGTCCATCGATCAATCGTTTTCGGAACGTTACGGGACCTGGGCGCTCGTCGCTGGGGCCTCGGAAGGCCTGGGGGCGTCGTTTTCGCGTCAGCTGGCCCGCAAAGGACTCGACCTGCTGCTCCTCGCCCGCCGGCCGGAGCCGCTCGAGGAGCTCGCCCAGAGCTTGAGGCGCGAGTCTGGTGTGCAGGTTCGGACGGCGTCCGTCGACCTCGGCGCCGAGGACTTGCTACAGCGAATTTCGGAGCTCACCAACGAGCTAGACCTCGGCCTGCTCGTCTACAACGCTGCCTACGCGCCGATCGGCGCCTTCTTGGAGTGCGAGCTCGAGGATCACCTGAAGGTCGTCGACGTGAACGTGCGGGGCCCCCTCACACTCGCGCATTACTTCGGTAAGCGCTTCGTGAAGCGTGGCCGGGGCGGCATCATCTTGATGTCCTCGATGAGCGGCATGCAGGGCACGGCGATGGTCGCCAACTACGCCGCGTCCAAGGCCTACGACATGGTACTGGCCGAGGGGCTCTGGCGCGAGCTCGGGCGGGCCGGCGTGGACGTGCTGGCCTGCGTGGCCGGTGCGACGCTGACTCCCAACTACGAATCCTCCACGCCCAAGCTGCCGCAGAACTGGCTCGGTCGCCCGATGGATCCGGACGACGTCACCGAGCAAGCGCTTCGCGATCTGGGACGCACCCCAACTGGCGTGTCCGGAGGGAGAAACCGCTTTGCAGCGACGCTTCTGCGCCGCCTGCTGCCGCGCCGCGCCGCGATCCGCTTGGTGAGCAAGGAAACCGAGCACCGCTACGGCGAGGTCGAACCGGCCGCCTAGTCCTCCTCCGGGGTCGGGGGCGGCGGCGGCAAGGTCACCCTCGGCTCGACCGACACGAGCTCCCCGGCGGCCGATACCAAAAGCCGATACAGCGCAGTGCGCTTGAACCAAGGTCCTCGCTCCTCCGCGCTGGCGGGCGGCGGCGGCACGGCGACCGTGATGACCACGACGCCATCCCCGCCAGACTCAGTGCGGGTCTGTGACCCCATGGACTCGAGCAGGCTCCTCATGGCGATGTTCTCGCCGAGAAGCTCGGCGCGGAACCATCGAACTCCACGCTCGTACGCGGCCTCCATGAGGCGCTGAAGCAGTGCGGTGCCAAGCCCTTGGCCTTGGTGCGCGTCGAGCACGGTCACCGCCGACTCGGCCACCAAGGGCTGCCCCGGAAGTCGCACGAAGCGCGCCACGCCCATGCCTTCATCGGGGCTGAGTCGATGGCGAACGCCGGCGACGATGGCGAAGTGATCCTCGCCATCCACTTCCGTGAGGTACTCGAGCTCCGAGTCGGTCAGCCGGTTCTTGCTCGTCATGAACCGTCGGTAGCGCGACTCCGGAGACAGGCTTTCGAAGCCTGCTCGCAACATCTGCTTGTCCTCGGGCTGGATGCAGCGAAACGTGACACGGGTGCCGTCCCGCAGGCGCGCGGTCTCGGTGTAGTCTTCGCCATACCGGTAATCGCACTCGCGCATCGGGCGAGTCTATTCCCGCAGCAAGGCCGCAACAACCGCTTCCATAGCGGCGGCCGCCCCGACCTGAAGGCGGTAATCGACGAGCCCGGAGACTTCACTTCGCCCGGGATTGACTTCCACCGTGAGCGCTCCGCGACGGCGCGCATCGATGACCGGTTCGGCGATGTACGGAAAGACGCTCGTCGTTCCGATCGAAAAGACGGCATCAAAGCCCCTCGTCAGCTCCTGCTCGAGGCGCCTCACCTGGGACACGGGGAGCATCTCTCCAAAGAGCACGACCTCCGGTCGGACGAGCCCGCCGCACAGCGGACAAGCGGGCGGAATCTCGATCGAGGCATAGCTTGGGACAGCCCAGCGGTGCCCACAGGCCGTGCAGAGGAGCTTGTGAACATCGCCATGAATGTCGATGACGTTGCTGCTTCCCGCGCTGTGGTGAAGCCCGTCGACGTTTTGAGTGAGCGTCCACAGGCGCTCGAAGCGGGACTCGAGCTGCGCGATGGCCAGATGCGCTCGATTGGGTCCTGCCCCCCGGCAAGACGACTCGATCTGGTGAATGTACTTCCAAGTGAGCTCGGGCTTACGCTGAAACATCGCCCCGGAAAGAGCGACCTCGATCGGGACGCCCTCATCGGTATGCTCCTGCTCATAGAGCCCGCCTATCCCGCGGTACGTCGGTAAGCCCGAGTCCGCCGAGATGCCAGCGCCGGTCACGAAGAGGACGCTTCGACAAGAAGCGAGCCGCTCGGCGATTTCGGCAACGGCCTCCGGGTTCATAGCCTTCACCTATCGCAAAACCAGCGCGACGACTACCCAAGCCCCCAGCCTCTGTCACACTAGTTCTTATGCCGCTTTTCGGACGCGCAAAACCGAAGATGCCGAGCCCGAACGAGGCCCTGCCCGGACGCGAGGAAGCCATGCCTGTCGCTCCGAAACACTTCGTCCTGGACGCGCCCATCGCCCCCCCCTTCCCGGAGCACACGCGTCGCGCCATGTTCGGCATGGGCTGCTTCTGGGGTGCGGAAAAGAAGTTCTGGCCAGCTCCGGGCGTCTACAGCACGGCGGTGGGTTACGCAGGCGGCTTCACCGCGAACCCGAGCTACCGCGAGGTCTGCTCCGGGCGAACCGGCCACAACGAGGTCGTACTGGTCGTCTACGAGCCCGAGCAGATCAGCTATCGAGACCTGCTCGCGATCTTCTGGGAGAACCACGATCCGACACAGGGGATGCGCCAGGGCAATGACGTCGGCACCCAGTACCGCTCGGGCATCTACGTCTTCGATGACGCACAGCGTCAAGCCGCCACCGAATCGAGAGACGCCTACCAGCGCGCACTGTCGGCCGCCGGCCACGGGCGCATCACGACCGAGATCTGTCAGGCGCCGGAGCTCTACTACGCCGAGGATTATCACCAGCAGTACCTTGCGAAAAACCCCGCGGGCTACTGTGGCCTAGGTGGCACGGGCGTCGGATGCCCCTCGGAGATTACCTCCGCCGGATAGAGACCGATGCGGCTTCTGTGAGAAACCCCACACCGCAGCCATGGCGGAGCGCAGTGGTATTTTCTATAAGCGCACGGCTGCGGCGTGTATCCTCCATATCGCTACTTGGCTGCCCTGTGTGTGTGTGGCTGCTGTGTGTCTAGGAGAGTCGTGATGCGATACCGTTGGGTTGTCTTTCTTACACTGCTCTCGGTAGCGTCGACAGCGCGGGCCAATCCCGAGCCCACCGCGTACGACCAGCGCAGCGTTGCCATGGGGCTCACGGGGACCAGCTACCTCGAGCGTCCAGCGGCGCTCGCCCTGAACCCGGCGAACCTGGAGGGGATTGAGACCTTCGGCACCAGCGTGATGTTCAACATGCTGTTCGTGAACCAAACGGCGCCGGTTCGCGGACCGGACAATCCGAGCATCGACTCAGGGGTCGGGCTCGGTCCGCTCGGGTCCTTTTTCATCGCCGGTCGCATTGCGCCACGGGTCGTGTTCGGCGGCGGCCTCTACGTGGAAACCGGCTACGGCTCATCCTTCAGTAACGTGGAAGACGTCGACGGCGTTCCGAACCAGTCGGGCCAGCCGGAGGACTTGGACGTCACCTTCTTCGTCGGAGAGGTCGCCTTTGGACCGTCCATTCGTCTGAACGATCAATGGACCATCGGCATCGCCCTGCGGCTTCCGTTCTCGAAACAGGTTGCAAGCCTCTATCAGAACATCGGCGCCGTGTTCGGCACGACGAGCTACGGGCGAGTCAAGAACGATCTGGGCGGAGTCGGTTTTCCTTCGCCCCGCTTCGGCATCACCTACAAGCCGAACGACAAGTGGAGCATCGGCGCGATGTACCGCATGTACTCGAAGATCAAGCTCAATGGCACGACCGAGACGCAGCTTCCCGGCTTCCCACTTCCAAAGCTCGACGCGGAGGCCGATTGGGTCCTACCCCACGCCTTTCAGGCGGGCTTCGCGGTCTGGCCGATCAAGAAACTGCTCCTCGCGTTCGAGTTCCGCATGCAGTTTCACGCCGCCGACAAGCACGGCAATGACGCGCAGGTCGTCTCGACGAGCGGCGACTTCCCGTTCGAAATCGCGGTGCCCTTCGGCTGGAACAATGTGCTGAGCGGAAAGGTCGGCGCCGAGTACAGTGTGAGCGAGCTCCTCGACGTGCGAGCTGGTTTCAATCTGGCCCGCTCGGCCACGAGCGCGGACTGGGCGCAGTACTTCACGCCCCCGCCCGGGTTCAATGGCTTCGTGTCCGCGGGCCTCGGCTTCAACTGGGCGCGCGTCGCGCTCGACATCAGCGGGGCCTTCGCCTTTGGCGGCAACAGCATCGACAAGGACTACGCCGCTGAACATTCCCCGGCCACGGTGCCCGGCAGCAATCCCCCCCAGACGGTCGACTTGTGCTCCTCGGATCAAGTCGTCCGCACCGCCTGCGCCGGCGACTACCAGGTGCGCACCTATTGGATCGGCGCCCAGTTCACCTACGGCCGCTGAAGTCATGTCCGAGCCGAAAGGCCATCTGTCTAGGGAACTGAGTCAGACTGGACGCCTAGGACGGGCGCATAGAGTCGCGGCTCGGAACGCTGCCACCAAGCTCCATCCTGCCGTCGCTCTTCCACGGTGCTGAACCCATACCGATAGATGACCGCCCGCACTGCAATGGGGCGCTCTGCGTCAAATGGGTCGTGCTCCAGCAACTCGAGCACGCTCGGCTCCGCCTCGAGCAGGCGCTTCATGAAGCTTGCAAGCCATGGGTTTCGGCGAAAGTCGCCGAGCGCAGCGAACCACATCTGCCAGTCCAGCCGCGGTTGATGGGGTTGGACCCAGACCGGAGCGCCATCGAGTCGGCCCGGCTTGTAACGAAACTCGTAGGCCTCCCAGCTCTGTTCGTCGCGGCTACCTTCGATGATGATCTCGGGGCGCTCCGTGGTCATCACCGCAAACAGCCCGTAGTTGTTGAAGCTGCTCCAGCGGTAGACGGGGACCAGCGACCGCAACGGTCCGGGACCGAAGGTTCCCGTGACGAAGATGAAGCCACTCAACACGATGAGGAGCGCCGGAGCGATGGCCTCTGCGTGGTATCGAAGGCCGGTTCTCGCTTGCTGCACTTCGGGCTCAGCGCCGAAAGCAAACAGCGGCTTGAGGATCCCGTCATCCAGCAGAGACAAGGCCAGAACGGCAGTCAGCGCATTGAAGAACCCGTAGTTGCCTGTAGCCGCGATCAACAGCATGAGCCCGATCAACGACAGCGCCGCCGCGCGCCGGAAGGAGACTCGCGGAACGAAGATGGCCACGGGGGCGACGAACTCGATGACGAACATCCCCAAGCAGGACAGCTTCTGAACCCAGGCGGGGAGCTGGTTCGCGTACCAGGCCAGAGCCGTCGGCAAGGGCTGCGTCCAGTAGTGGTACTCGAGCGCGCTGAGCTGGGCCCAGCTCGGATCTCCGCTGGCAAGCTTCACGTAGGCCGAGCGGAACACAAGCCGGGCGAGCAGCCACCAAATCGCCCAGCGCGCCAGCGGATGGGGACTGCTGTGCCCGCGCAGCCGATCCCAAGCCCGCCAGGGCACGAAGAACATCGACACGAAGCTCGTCTCGAGCAGCAGGCTGTCCCACTGAAAGGAGAGAAAGGGCCAGCCCACACTGACGAAGGACAGATACGCGCCCCAGGCCAGCAGCAAGGCCAGCCTCGGCAAGAGCCCGAGCAGCAGCGCGACCGAGGCAAGCCCACCGAGCCACAGAATCGCCGTGATGGCTCCGTCGCCGGAGGCCCACCAGAACAAGCTCGGGTGCTCCCAGACACTGTGACCGGCGCGCCGCGCCGAGGCGACGAAGTCCGCGATGGGCGTGATCCCCCGCTCACCCAAAAGCCCCGGGGCCTGCACAGCCAGGGAGACGAATGCCGTCAGCAGAACGGCACCAAGCGCCCTCGCGTACAGCCATGACGACAAGCGATAATCGACGTGGCGCCGCTCAGAGCCAGACGGCACGGGAGCGCTCCACGAACTCGCTCAGGCTCCCCGGCGCCCGTCCGAGCAAGCGGCCCAGCGCGGGGTCCACCGAGGCCTCGTGCCCCGACTTGGCGTGCGCAAACACCGAGAGGCCGGCCTCGATGAGCCAGCTTGGGTGGCCCGCCTTCAGCATCGTCTCCCTTACCTGCTCCGGGTCGACCTCGATGTACATCACCGGACGGCCGATGACGCGGCCGATCTCGGCAGCGACCCCTTTGGGGCCGTACGCTCGGGCACCGGTCAGCACGTAGGTTTGTCCTCGGTGACTGCCCGGCTCGGCCAGACAGCCCGCGACCACATCCCCGATGTCCGCAGCGTCCACGTACGGAATCATGCCGTCCCCCTGCGGGAGCAGGATGGCCGACATCTTCCGGATGTTGTCGCGCTGGAACGTGGCGAAGTTTTGAAAGAAAGAACAGGGGCGAAGAATCGTCCAATCGCAGCCGGAGTCTCGAACCATGGCTTCGATCTCGCGGTGCCACTCGCGGAGCTCGGAGCCCTGGTCCCATCCGGCAGAGCGAGAGGACAGCCGGACGACGTGTTTGACGCCAGCCTCACGTGCGGCACGAAGCACCCGCGCGGAACCTGCCACTTGCGCCTCGATCAGCGGGGTCATGAAGAAGAGCGCATCGACCCCCTCGAACGTCGCGGGATCGATGCTCGCGTCCTCGTAATTCAGGCGAACCAGCTTGGCCGCGTTTCGCAAATCTGAGGACGCCCCCTCAGGGGCGCGCAGACCCGCGACGAGCTCGAAGGCGCCCCCCGCGAGGGCCCGCAAGACCTCGCTACCCACCGTGCCCGTTGCACCCGTCAAGAAGACTCTCATGCTCACCGAAGCGCCAGTATCGCAGCCCGTGAGAAGGGCGCCAAAAGCTTGCAGTGTCAGCCCGGCTCAGTCCGAAACGCCGAGGTCGTCGAACAGACGAGGTGGTCCCGCGCGGTCCCAGCAATCGATGCAGAAGGCTACCCATTCGGACCCCGGAACCGGATGCACATGCATGTAACTCCCGCAGGCAGCACAGAAGAAGAGCCCCTCTTCGGTACCGCAGCGAAAACCTGCGCGAACTAGATCGCCGCGGGTGGCAATGCCCCAGCCCCCGTCACCACCGCGGACGATCAGCGCGCCGACGCCTGCCTGACACATGGTGAAGCTCGCGCGCTCGGCGGTCTCGTAGGCGCCAATCGTCACGGGACGCGTCATGAAGTCGACGACCGTTCGCCTGGGAGAAGCATCCGCCAGGTCACACCGGACACACAGCATGCCCACCGGTAGTCTCCCGCTGGTCACGACCAGGTGCTGCACACCGAACGCCGACGACAAACGAAACGCGTCGGCCACGACGGCATCCACGTTCAATGTGATGGGTCGGTCACTCATGACATCAGCGACACGCATCGGTAAACCTTGCTGGTGAACTTGCGACTACTCAGTCGGGCACAAAGTCGGAACAACCTGAAGTTACCAGGGAAGCCCGCTCCCCCCAATCCCCACGAGCGGACGGGCCAGCGAGCTTGACTGTCCGATTACCGCAGCACTGCCTGCTCGCGGTCCCGATCTCAGCCTTTGGGCGTGAGCGTTGACCTGAAACGGCGAGGGTAGTACTGCGCGCACTCTTCTCGTCGACCGGCCTGTTAATTCCGATGGATCAGCACGAACGAAAGCAGCTCATGACCCGGCAGTTCTCACTGCTTCTGGTGACGACATCGTTCTTCGGCTTCGCCTGGTCGACGTACTTGATCCTCCCGAAGTTCTTCGCGACCGAGCTTGGACTGGACGCGCAGGAGATCGGGCGCGTGGTCGCGGTGCAGGGCCTGGCCGCCGTGTGTGTGACCCCGGTCGTCGGTCGCCTCGTTGACCGGTACGGCCGAAAGCCCTGGATCATCGTCGGGAACCTCCTGCTCGTCTGCAGCGGCATCGGCTTTCAATTCGTCGAACAACTAGGCCCGCTGCTCTACGCCATCCAGATGCTGTGGGGTATGGGGATGGTCTTCACGTTCAACTCCGCGGGCACCTTGGCCGCCGACTTCGCACCTACAGATCGCTTGGCCGAGGCGATCGGTCTCTTCGGCGCCGCAAACCTCGGGATGAACGCCGTCGCCCCGCTCACTGCAGAATACTTGGCGGATGCGCTCGGCTGGAAGACCGTGTTCGCCGTCGGGGCGCTCGCGGCAACCGGGTCCGCCGTGCTGGGTCTCTTCTTGCGGGAGCCTGAGATGCCCGAGCCACCGCGCCTGTCCCTAGGCCACAAGCCTAGACCCGTGCTCGGCTGGTCTATGCTCGAAGTATACGGCGCGACGTTCGCCATGACCGCGGCGTTCACCGCCCTGTTCACGCTACAGCAACCCTTCGCCCTGGAGCACGGCGTTCGACACGTCAGCAGCTTCTTCGTGGGTTTCGCGCTCGTCGCACTGTCGGTTCGTATTTTCGGCGGTCGTCTCATCGACCGGGTTGGGGTGCAACGCGCAGCCATCGTGTCGATCGGCTTCTACGCGCTCGTCCCGGGTCTATTGGCAGTGCTCGGGGCGCAGCGCTTGTTCTTCGTCGGCGCCCTCATGGGGCTGGCCCACGGCGTCGCTTACCCCGCCCTGACGGCGCTCGGCTTGCAACGCACGGACCCTTCCTCGCGCGGCATGGTGATGTCCATCGTGCACGGCGCCTTCAATGGCGGCCATGCCTGCTTCGCGTATTTTCTCGGTGCGCTCGCCGAGCAGGTCGGCTTCAACCAAGCCTTCTGGATCGCCGGCGCGATCAGCTTCATGGGAGTTCTTCTGCTCTCCTTCAGACCCTTCGTTCAATGGGCGGCGCTCCGCTAGCTTGCCAACCCCAGAAACCATCCATTCGTTCTAGTTTGGCCGCGACGATCTCTACGCCGAATCGACTGCTGCGATGACAACGAGTGCACGGCGGAGGCCGGCGACCCGACGACAGCGCGATGCGTCTGTTTCCGCATCGCCAGCGGGGGCGCTTCGTTTTGGGGGGTCTGAGTGCTAATGACCAGCAGCTTCGTTCAGGAGCCCCTTGCCAGGCACGAAGTTGACCTCCAAGCGAATCCCGTCCGGGTCTTCGAAGAGGATCGAATAGTACCCAGGCGCCCAAACCGCTTCCTCGGGCGCGTGGACGATGTGAGCCCCAAGCTCTTTCAGAAACTCATACGCCTCGTCGACGGCTTCACGTGAGCGCGCGCGGAAGCAAAGATGATGAAGTCCAACGTGCTCTTGGTTGAAGCGGTGTGGCTCGACATGGTCGGGTAGCTCCCGGATGCCGAGCCCGGTGCGGCCGCCCACGCAGTAGTACGACCCCGGAACGTCCATGACCGGCTTCATCCCGACGAACGGGAGAAACTTCGAATAGAAGGCCCGCGACCGATCGAAGTCGGCCACCGTCAAGAACACGTGCGCAATGCCATTGATCTCCATGCAGCCTCCCCTGAATCATCGCAAACATGCTCCAACGCTTTGGAGTCTCTGTCGACTTTGACTCAAAGGCCGCAGATCAACGCGGCCGCTTCGCAGACGCGGTTCGAGGCCCCGAGCGCCGAAAGGCAACGCTCGCAGCCGCGGGCATCGCGAACGCTTCTGCAGCGCCCCTCGCTCGTGACCGGCAGACCAGCCAGACTCAGTGCGGAGCCCAGACACTGCAGCTCGGCGATCCGCCAGTCGAGATAGCTCGAGCAGAGCGCCGGGCAGCTCTGAGGCCCGGTCGTGCCTCCGGCGCCGGCAACGCCGCCCGCGCCAGCCTGGCCTGCAAAACCACCGGCACCCGCTATACCGCCCGCGCCAGCCTGGCCTGCAAAACCACCGGCACCCGCTATACCGCCCGCGCCACCCTGACCTGCAAAACCACCGGCACCCGCTATACCGCCCGCGCCACCCTGACCTGCAAAACCGCCGGCACCCGCTACACCGCCCGCGCCAGCCTCACCTGCGAAACCACCGGCACCCGCTACACCGCCCGCGCCAGCCTCACCTGCGAAACCACCGGCGCCGGTTCCGCCGGCACCAGCCATGCCGCCCTCGCCTGCAAAACCGCCGGCACCAGCGCCGCCGTCGTAACCCGCCGCGCCACGCAAGCGACGTCCGTCCCCTGCACCGCCGCCCAAGCCGAGCTCAGGCGGTTCGAGAGCGATGGCATCGAAGCAGGCCGGTAAGCTGAGCGCGAACAGCAAGGCTGCGGATCGAATCCCCCAGGTCATCTCTACAGAATGCCGACCCAGACTCAGCGATGCCAAATCCACCCTGGCCGGGGCCTGGCCGAGGTAGGTCCTCAACGCACAGAGGACTACTGGTTCTGCGGCGCCGCGTATCAGTCTTCGATCAGCCGACCGACGCGACGGTACTTGTCGCCGAACATCTCGATCCACTCTTCGAGCTTGTCGAGCTCATCCTCGCTGAGCCCGTCCACATCGCTCGTGAAGTCCTCCGGGTCGAAGGACAGCTTTGCCAGAGCGCGCGTACAGTCCTTGCCCGCAAACATACCGTAGGGCCCGCCTGGACCGTAGAAGGAGCGACCTCGGCTCACATCGTAGACCTCGCCGCGGACGCCGATGAGAAGCGGTCGGCCCGGATCGGAGCCATCGAACGAGGCGAGCTCACTACGCTGGTAGTCGCGAAGCTCAGCTTCGGGCAGGGGCGGAACTTTGGCCTTTTCATTCTGGGAGCGTCCCAGCAAGCGCGAAATCAGTCGACGAAAGGACATCACCCGACAAGACTAGTCTGCGTCTTTCGGTCAGCAACACAGCGCTCCCCGTGAAGAGTCCGCCCTGCCCTCGAATTGGTGGAATGTGCAATTGCCCCTAGAGTTCGGCCACGGAGGAGAAACAACACTATGCGGATCGTGTTAGACGAAGAGGTCTGTGCTCGCCATGGCCAGTGCGTGGGGGCCGCACCGGAGCTGTTCAAGTTTGCCGATGACGGCTCGCTCGTCGTCATCAACCCAAATCCACCGGACGATCTCATCGAAGCCGCCCAGGATGCGGTCGATCTGTGCCCGACCCAAGCCCTGTCTCTCGTCGAAGATTGAGGTCCGCGCTCGCAGCCGTCTCCAGAGGGTGCGCGGCCGGCTGAATTCGGGTAAAAGGATGCGAATACGGGCCGAAACCGGCGATGAGCCGCTCGAGGCCCGACATCGAGCATTTGAGCTCCCCCAAAACTAGAGAGGCAAGATTCATGGAGACCCCATCCGATTTCTTCAAGGTGTTCGCGGAGAAGGCCAGTGCCGATCCGGCCGCGGCGACCGCCCCGAACGCCGTGTACCAGTTCGATCTGTCGGGTGACGGCGGAGGTACCTGGTGCCTCAACCTCAAAGAGGGAACGACGAACGGCTTCGTGACCGAAGGCCCGAGCGACGAAGCCGGCGCCAAGATTAGCGTCAGCGCCGCAGACTGGATGGCCATGGTCAACGGCACGTTGAACCCAATGCAGGCGTTCATGGGCGGCCAGATCAAGATCGACGGCGACATGACCCTGGCGATGAGCCTGCAAAACGTCATGGCCTTGGTGAACAGCTAAGCAAGCGAAAGCGACACTCAGGGGCCCCTCACGGGGCCCTTCGTCTTTGTCCATGCCGCCTTCCAAATCCCAAGACGCCCGCGTCCGGCTCAGCCCGATCGACCGTCGCCAACAGCTGTTGCGCGTCACCTCAGACATCATCGCGAGCGATGGCGTCGACAACGTGCGTATTCCGTACGTCGCGGCGGCAGCAGGGATCACGCGCCCCGTCGTCTACAAGTTCTTCCCGAACCGACAGGCGCTGATCAAGGGTGTGCTGGAAGACTTCCACGAAGAGTTCGACAGCCGCGCGCCGGATACTGAAGGCGAAGGAGACGTGGAGACCATGACGCGGGGCTTCATCGAGGCCTGCTGCGACACCATCGAGGCGCGGGGCGCGGGCGGCTGGCTCCTTTTGCTCTCGCCCGAGCAGGACGCAGAGATCGGGGCCTTGGGCCGGGCGGTTCGACGCGAGCTCGTCGAACCCTGGCTCAACGGCTTGAGAGAGCTCACCGGGGTCTCCGGACGCGAAGCCGCCGCCCTGGCCGACATGTTTCTCGCGGGCACCGGCGCGATCCTGGAACGCTGGATCGACGGCAAATTCAGTCGCAAACAAGTCGGCACGCTCTGCAGCCGCATGATTCTCGCTGTTCTCACCGAATTTACCGAGTAGGCTCCCGCCGGCGCCGCATGCGCCCCAGCTTACGAGGACAGCAGCATGGTTTCGGAGATTTTCGACGCTTCGAAGTGGGCGGAAGTGCCCGGCTTCGACTTCAAAGACATCACTTACCACCGCGCGAAGGACCAGGGCACGGTGCGCATCGCATTCAACCGCCCCGAATGCCGCAACGCCTTCCGGCCGGCGACCGTCGACGAGCTATTCCAAGCGCTCGAGCACGCGCGAACGACCTCCGACGTGGGCTGCGTTCTGCTGACGGGCAATGGACCTTCTCCCAAAGACGGGGGCTGGGCGTTCTGCTCGGGAGGCGATCAGCGCATCCGCGGCAAAGACGGCTACAAGTATGAAGGCGCCCAAGGCGGAGCCATCGATCCTGCACGCCTGGGCCGGCTTCACATCCTCGAGGTGCAGCGACTCATTCGCTTCATGCCCAAGATCGTCATCGCCGTCGTCCCGGGCTGGGCGGCCGGGGGCGGCCACAGCCTGCACGTAGTCTGCGATATGACCATCGCAAGCCAGGAGCACGCCCGCTTCAAGCAGACCGATCCCGACGTCGCCAGCTTCGACAGCGGTTACGGCTCTGCCTATCTGGCGCGGCAGGTGGGACAGAAGAAGGCGCGAGAGATCTTCTTCCTCGGCCTGGATTACACCGCGCAGGAGGCCGCCGACATGGGCATGGTGAACGCCGTAGTGCCGCACGCCGAGCTCGAAGAGCTCGCTCTGTCCTGGGCCAAGACCATCAACAGCAAGAGCCCCACGGCCATGCGCATGCTGAAGTTCGGCTTCAACCTCATCGACGACGGGCTCGTGGGGCAGCAGCTCTTTGCCGGCGAAGCCACCCGACTCGCCTACGGCACCGACGAGGCGCAGGAAGGGCGCGATGCCTTCTTGGAGAAGCGCGACCAGGACTACAGCAAGTTCCCCTGGCACTACTGAACCGGCGTCCCGCTGGCCATCCAGTCCTGAAGGCTTAAAAGTTCTCGGGCGAGGTGTGAACCCCGCCCGAGTGGTGTGTATCTCCCCCCCAGGAGCGTAACTTTCGATCGGTCCCTGACCGTCACTTAGACTGTAAAGATTCCGCCTCATGGTTGTCAAGCCTTATTTTCATTCATCAAATCAGATCGCCCCGGCGCCTCATTCATCTGGGCAGACCGCAGCTCTCTGGTATGGTTGGCCGCAATGGATGGGGGTGGCGCCAGCTTCAGGCACTTGGGCCTGCATCGGGGCGAGTCGTTGCGCTTCCGCGTGCGCGGCGATTGCATGCCCGGCCTCGCAGACGAGAGCCACGTGACCGTCCGCAAGCAACGCTTCTACCTTCCCGGCGACGTCGTGGTGGTCCGCCGAAGCGACCACTGGAACGTCCACCGCTTCCTCGGCTACGCCCTCGGACGGCACGGCTGGATTGCGCTCACCCGAGCCGACCGAGCTACGGCCGCCGACCCGGCGATCCAAATTGACCGCCTCGAAGGCTCGGTCACGCAGTCCGTACCCCTGCCGGAGCGTGCCAAGGCGTTCGGATGCTATCTCGGCGCACTACAGCAGCGCTTGCGGAGGAAGTCGTGAGTTCCGACGCCCTTCGCATTACTTTTGCGGATAGCGTGTACACGCTGGACGGCGCGAACGCTGCACAGCGCGAAGTCGTCCGAAGCCGCTTCGGCCCGCTTCTCACTCAAACATCTGAACGCGAAATCTCCATCCAGGTCGAGCGCGGTGAAGCCACGGAGTTCGCTCAGCGCCCAAGCGGACGGTTTCTGTATGAAGTCAACGTCACGCATCACGGGCACGAAACGCGGATGTCCGGCCCCGGCTTTTCGGCGACGATCGAGCGTCCATCACTACGCGCACGCTTGCGCACTTGCCTCGACGACGAGTGGTTCAGCGCCGGCTTCGAAAACCTGTTCCGCTGCCTCGCAAGCCTTCGCCTCTTTTCAGAGGAAAGACTGGTCTTGCACAGCGGCGCCTTTACAGACGGTCGACGGAGCTTCCTCTTTTGCGGCCGCTCGGGAGCAGGAAAGTCCACGCTTTGCAGCTTGGCGGACGCGCGGGGCCTGCAAGTTTTGAGCGATGAGCTGAACGCGCTTGGCTTCGACGGAGACCGCCTCACCATTCACGCGATGCCCTTCGCCGGCGACTTCGGTGGCATGCCCAGACCTCGAAGCAACTATCCCCTGACGGCTCTTCTCGGGCTGCACCAGGGCAAAGAAGCAAGCCTGCGGCCCTGTTCGAAGGCACAGGCCGTCTCACGCATCATTGCGGCCTGTCCGTACATCAACACCGACGAAGGCTTGAGCGAAGGCTTGTGGGCAACCGCCGCACAAATCGTCGATGCAGCGCCTTTGCAAATTCTTTCATTCCCCAAAGACCAGAGCTTCTGGAGCGTTTTGAACGATGAGTACCCCGACCCCCAAGCAACGCTATAGCCTGGAGCCCCATGCACGATTTCGCGTGCTCGACGACGAAGGCATCTTCATCCTCCAAGAGGCAGGGGAAGTTGTCGTCGTCAACAAGCTGGGTGCGTTCATCGTCGAACGACTGAGGGCCGGGAAAACGCTCGACCAGATTGGCGAGGCAATCGCCACCGAGTACGAGGTATCGCCAGAGCGAGCCCGGGCCGACGCCGAAAGACTGATTTCCGAGCTTACCGAGGCCGGAGCCCTTCGTCCCCTATGAACTTCTCTCGAACGGTCAAGCGCGCTTGGAACGAGAACCGCCTCCTGACGGCCCTCCTCGAGCTGACCTATGCCTGCAATCTCGACTGCACGTTCTGCTACAACGATCTCGCCCTAGACGGCACTCCGCTCGCACTGGATCAGTACCTGACGCTGCTAGACGATCTGGCCAGCATGCAGGTGCTGCATCTGACACTCAGCGGTGGTGAGCCGCTAGCACACCCCAACTTCTACGAGATCGGCAGTCACGCCCGGAAACTCGGCTTTGTCACGCGGATCAAGAGCAACGGTCACGCGATCAACGCACGCGTGGCGGGGCGAATCCGCGAAGAAATTGACCCCTTCATCATAGACGTAAGCATCCACGGAGCCCGCGCCGAGACCCACGACCGGCAGACCCGCGTGCCAGGAAGCTTCGACCGGCTGATCGCCAACATCGGGCACATGAAGTCGGCCGGACTTCGGGTAAAAACCAACTGCGTGCTCACGCGCTGGAACGAAGACGAGGTCGCCGCCCTACTATCCCTCGCCGACGAGCTCGGGGTCATCCTGGCCATCGATACCGAAGTCAAACCCCGCGACGATGGCGATCGCAGTCCGCTAGAGATCGAGGCGACCGAATCGGGAAGGCGGGCCCATCGGGAGGCCTTTCAAGAGTTCGAAGCCAAACGCGGGGTAACGGCGGAGCCTCTCGATCCCGCCGAGCTACGGGAAAGTCGCACCGGCGGCCTCAACAAGCACTGCGGCGCCGGCGCCTCGACGCTCACGGTCGACCCGTTTGGAAACGTCTTGCCCTGCGTTCAGTGGCGGGTGGCCGTAGGAAATCTTCATGAGCAGTCCGTCGCTCAAATCTGGCAGGGATCGACCGCACTCGAGGAGATCCGGGAAACCAACAAAGCGGTGCGCGAGCAAATCGCCTCGCTCGGAGACGCAGGCCCTTCGGTAGGATTCTGTCCGGGCGCCGCCCACACCTATCATGGCGATCCGCTGGCCATGTACCCTACGGCGCGGGCTCGCCTGGATGCAGCGACTCGCGAAGTCGTCCGACTCAGAGTACTTTAGCGACGAGGAACAAAGTGACGAATCAAGGGAATCAGAGCAAGAGCACGAGTGCAACCGAGCGCGAGGCCTACGAGGCGCCTCGTATCGTCTATCGGGAGCCGCTCGAGGCTGTCGCGACCACATGTCTCCCGGGCGGGCCCTCAAAGGGAAGCCAATTGACATGTCCGGATGTGCCTAACGTGTCCTAAACAACTACTTCGCTGCAAGGAACTAGACTTTGGGCCTTGCGAACGCCGAGCTGTCTTGGACGATCGCGGGCCGCTCGAAGTCGTAGCAAGTCAGTGCGGGACTGGTGAAAAGCGAGCTCCCGGAACCTGCATGCTGGGACTCAAGTCATAGCAGAGGCCAGGGATGCCAAGGGGCACGCTTTCTTGGGCACGGCCATACTTCGGTCGGTCCGTTGTGATTTCAGGGGCGTGAGCGGGTGGAGCGCGTCGAGTTCATCGCGCAGAAGCCGGAGCGGAGGCCGCGCGGGAGGGTGTCGTTGAGAAGGTGGGCGAAGATGGCTCCGGTGCGCGAGGCCGGTGGTAGCAAAGCCAACGCAGTGCGGCTTAGGGCCGCGATGCCCCGACCCAGTGGATCTGCTGGCAGTGCGTCGAGGACGGTGCGGCTCAGCTCGTCGTCCGTCGCTTCGCAAACCAACCGAAGAACGTAGCGAGCCACGCGGCGCATGCCGCAGCAACTGAGATGGGCGGCGATGTCGCTTGCGGCTTCCGGTAGGCGGTGCCCAATTCGTGCGATCTCCTCGAGCTGAAAGACAGCGGCGGCAGTTAGGTGGTCGCTGCCGAACTTTCCGATCGCATGAGCGTAGACGTCGAGGGGACTCGGAATGTGGACCGGTACGCCGAACAGAGTTTCGTCCACGATACTGCGTGCGAAGAGCCCTTCGGTCGAAAGTCTGTAACGGGTCGGATGAAACAAGTGCGGATGCAGGTCGAGCGTCAGCAGAAACGGGTTGCTCAGCTCGATCGCACCGACGCTGGGCCGTCCCGTTTCCCGGTAGCCCGCCCGCACGAGGATCGCATGGGCCCGCGCAAGCTCGCCGGGCACGACTAACATGTCCACGTCGGTAGTGGGGCGCTCGCTGGGGTCGTCGTAGAGCCAGCGCTGCAGCAAAGCACCTTTGAGCGGCATGACGGGAATGCTCTTCGCTCCGAGCCGTGTGGCGACGTCGCGCACGAGCTCCTCGGCCAGCATGGCCGTGACGGCATGCTTGCGGATCTCCTCACGCGAGGCAGGCAGATCTGATGACGGGACCCCCACAGCCGCGGATCTATAGCAAGGCCGGCGCAAAAAGCGCGGGTTTAGGGGATTTGAGTCTGCCGCAGCCGCCCCAAGCCCTGCTCCGGCGCCAACTTCAGTGATATAGGACTGCCATGTCGACGCACGATAGACTGGAAGAGCTTGCCGACAACCTCGAGGCCCAGGGGGAAGACGGGCTTCGGGTGCGGGCGGTCCGACGCGCCAGAGAGTTCAAGCGCTCCTGGGTTCGCATGGCGGAGGCCCTCGTCGAGGTCCGCGACCAGGGTGCCTACAGTCAGTGGGGCTATGAGGATTTTTACAGCTACTGTGCCAACGAGCTACAGATCAAGCGTGCGACGGCCGACAAGCTCACAGGCTCTTTCGTGGCCCTGCGTCGCCACGCGCCCAGCGTCCTGGCGCGCGATGGACTCAACGAGGCCATTCCCACCTGCGACGCGGTCGACTACTTCGCCCGTGCCCTGCAGAAGCACCCGAGCAACGACCAGGATCCGTCTCGCGACGTCGACGAAGGGCTCGTCGAGGAGCTGAAGCACGCCGTGTTCGAGGAAGGCGCCCCCGTCACGGAGCTTCGAAAGCGTTTCAATCCCATCTTCCATCCGAAGCCCGAGGGCGCCGAGGAAGTGGAAGCGCTCCGAAGAGCCAGCTCCACGGTGCGCAAGCTCGAGCGATTGCTGGAAGAAATCGAGGGTCTGCCTCGTCACACGGTGCGGGACGCCCAGGCGAGTCTCGAGGCTCTTCACGAGGAGCTGACCGAGGCGCTGGAACGCACCAAAGCGAGCTACGCCAAGGCCAGCTGAGCCCGTTCACAGCGAATTTAATCGATTTTCGCGGTCTCGGACGCACCCTCGGGGCCAGTTGCGTGGCGAAATGAAACGTGTACTAGTGCTCACCGGCGATTCATGACTGAGAAAACCAAAGCTCCGGCGGTCGAAGGCCTTTTCACCATGAACGAAGCAGCACCGCAGCTGCTCGGTACCCGCTGCGGCGCCTGCGGGACATACTTTTTTCCGGCTGAAAAGACCTTCTGCCGAAACCCCGCCTGTGACCGCGCCGACCTCGCCGAGGTGGCTCTGAGTCGCCGAGGCAAACTCTGGTCGTACACCAGCGCGAACTACAAGCCACCGGCCCCGTTCGTTGCCAAAGAGCCGTTCGAGCCGTTCGCCATTGCAGCGGTCGAGCTCGAGGAAGAAGGCGTGACCATTCTCGGACAGGTCGCGGACGGCGTCGGCGTCGATGCCCTGAAGCTGGGCATGCCGATGGAGCTCGTGCTCCGCGAGCTCTACCAGGACGACGAGCACGTCTACATGACCTGGAAGTGGAAGGCCATCATGGACGAGGCGGGTGAATGATGAGCAAGGAAATCGCAGTTCTCGGTGTCGGGATGCACCCCTGGGGCAAGTGGGGCCAGAACTTCGTCGGCTACGGCGTCAAGGCCGCCCAGGACGCGCTGGCCGACGCTGGTCTGAGCTGGCGAGAAATCCAGTTCGTCGCCGGCGGCGACACCATCCGCAACGGTTACCCGGGCTACGTCGCCGGCGCGACCTTCGCGCAGGCCTTGGGCTGGTCCGGGGCAAGTGTCTCGAGCAGCTATGGCGCCTGCGCCACCGGGGCCCAGGCACTCAGCGTGGCCCGCGCGCAAATCCTCGCTGGACTCTGTGATGTGGCACTCGTCATCGGGGCCGATGCCGCACCGAAGGGCTTCTTCGCGCCGAGCGGAGGGCGGCGACCCGAGGACCCGGACTGGCTTCGCTTCCACATACAGGGCGTGACCAACCCGACCTATTTTGGCCTCTGGGCACGGCGCCGGATGGACGTATACGGCG
Source organism: uncultured delta proteobacterium (assembly GCA_963746475.1). Classification (GTDB taxonomy): domain Bacteria; phylum Myxococcota_A; class Polyangia; order Polyangiales; family Houyiibacteriaceae; genus SG8-38. The sequence continues at coordinate 1,975,675 of CAVVBB010000001.1, read as the reverse complement.
CGACGGCGAAGGACTTCGCGCAGGTCAAGGTCAAGAACAGCCGACACGGTCTGCACAACCCGAACGCGCGTTACCGTAAGGAAGTCCAGGCGGAAGCCGTTCTCAATTCGGCGGTCGTCGCGGACCCGCTGCACCTGCTCGACATCTGCGCGACGAGCGATGGCGCCGCCGCGCTCGTCGTCTCCAGCATGGAGTTCGCGCGGAAGCACGCGAGCAAGCCAGTGAAAGTTGCCGCTGTCTCTACGGTGACGCCGGTGTTCCCGAACACCATCATTGAGATGCCCAACCTGGCGACGGACTCTTCGGCGGGCACGGACCGACCCGAGGTCGAGTTCAAGGCCAGCATTGCGAAGCGAGCCTACGAGGAGGCTGGCCTTGGTCCCGAAGACATGAGCCTCGCCGAAGTGTACGACTTGTCGACGGCGCTCGAGCTCGACTGGTACGAAGACATTGGTCTCTGTCCCCCGGGTGACGCTGAGAAGCTGCTTCGCGACGGCGTGACCACAATCGGCGGACGTGTGCCGGTCAACCCGAGCGGCGGCTTGGCTTGCTTCGGCGAAGCCGTTCCGGCCCAAGCCCTTGCGCAGGTGTGCGAAATGACATGGCAGATCCGCGGGCAAGCCGAAGGACGGCAGGTCGAGGGCGCCAAAGCTGCCATCGCCGTCAACCAGGGTCTGTTCGGGCACGGGTCAGCGGTCATCTGCACAGCATAGCCGGGGGCGGCAGTCGCCGGAGCGCTATAGAGTAAACTGCATGCTCGACTTCCAGGTGCTCAGTGCAGATCGCAACTCCGGCATGCCCGAATACCAGGCGTACCGTGGCCGCCGTACCTTCGGCTCGCTCGACGGGTTTCGCTGTTTCAGCATACTGGCGGTCCTGTGGCATCACTGCAGCGGCGGCCTGCAGATAGGCCTCATCAGCACCCGGGGCTTCCTCGGCGTCGACATGTTCTTCGTGCTGAGCGGCTTTCTCATCGTCACGCTGCTCCTGCGCGAGCGCGACCGGAACGGGCAGATCTCGCTCAAAGCGTTCTACGCACGTCGAACCTTGCGCATCATGCCGCTCTACTATGGGGTCGTCATTGCGAGCGCAGCCCTATTTCTAGGCCTCCGTCCGGAGGGCGACACGGCGCAGACCATGCGCGACGCGCTCCCCTTCCTGCTGACCTATACGACCAACTGGGTCGTCGTGAAGAATCTACTCAGCATCACCTGGTCGCTTTCCGCTGAGGAGCAGTTCTACGTACTTTGGCCGCCACTTCAGAAATATGTCCGCCAGCCGATGTGGATTTTGTTCGCCCTTCTGCTTCTGAGTGAGCTCATCCACTTCGGCGTGCTCGATACGCAGATGGCAGCCCTTGGTTTCGGGCCCGAAGAACCGACCATGCTCCGGGAGACCACCTTCACGCCCATCTTGCTCGGCGTATGGCTCGCTCATCTTCTGCACAGCCCCGAGGGCTTTCGCCGCGTGTCTAGCCTGCTCGGGCATCGGGTAACGCCAGCGATTCTGAGCATCGTCCTGCTGACCAGCCTGGAGCTCATGCCGGCGGACATCAAAGGCTGGCCCCGGCTGACGATCCACCTTCTCATGATGGCCCTGCTGGCCAGCGCCGTCGTTCGCGAGGACCACGTCTTGGCGCCGATCTTGAAGTGGCGCCCCATCGTCCGCATCGGAGTACTCAGCTACGGCATGTATCTGCTTCACATGTTCGTTGGACACTTCACGGATGCGCTTGCGGAGCGTGGGCTACCGAGAGTCCTGGTCTTTCCGCTCGCAACCCTGGGCACCGTGGCCGTGGCCGAGCTCAGCTATCGCTACTACGAAACACCGTTCCTCAAGCTGAAGAAGCGTTTCGCACGCTGAGGGACACGCGCATGCTGCCGCAGCCTCAGGCGCCGTGCTCCCGAGCCCTCTGGCGTAAAAGAGCGCCGCGCCATCCGGCGGCTTAGCCGGGGGGCAGCTTCATAGCTCGGCCAGCTTGACGACCCGCGTCTGCGGCTCCGGGTTGTCGCTGCCGCGCACCCAGCGCCAGAGCATGGTGCCGTAGCTGTGGCCGACCGTATCGATCCAGTTGTCGAAGCCCTTGTCCTCGGCGGCAACGATGACCTGCACGCTGCCATCAGCTCCGTACTTGGCCGTGTGCTTGTTCACGTGAATCGGGTAGTACCGATAGTCGAGTGACTCCATCCAGTAGTTATTGAGCTGGAAGTTCCAGTGATCACACTCGGGAGGCGTCACTTCGATGACCAGGGCCTCGTCCGGCGCGAGCTCCCAGTAGCTGTGGTAGTAGGCGATGTCAGGGACGCCACCGGCAGCGTTCGAGATTTCCGGAGGCATTTGGGGCAACTTGTTGGTGTGCTTTTTGAAGCCCTCGGTCCAGCTCGCGAAGAGCATCGAGGCGCCGAGCGCCAGCCCCGCACTCGTCTGTAATCCCTTGGCGCAGCGAATCGGATCGAACGGTGACGGCCGACCGTCCTGACCGATGCACTCGATGTGAATGTCGGCAATCTCTTCGTTTTGACGGTCGAGAAACGTCTGCCGGACGATGAGCGTACCCGTCTGCTTCGTCATCGGCAGCCAGTTTCCCGGCTTCTTCTCTGCGCTGCAGACGATCTCGAAGCTGCCGTCCGGAGCGATATCGATGTCCGCAGCGTCGAGATGCCCCGTAGGCGGCATGCCACGGCTTTCACCGTAGTTACCGTGTTGGGTTGCGAACGCGAGGTAGTGCACGGTTCCGCGCTTGCCCCATATCCGGTACTCGTGCTCACCACTGATCGCGGCATTCTGGTAGTAGTTGTCGGGGTTGTCGGCGCCCATCTTCGCCGTCTCGTGCACCACGCGAAGCAGGACGGGCGCCAAGGGGTCGTTGTGCTCGACGAAGACCTGTAGCGCGGCCTGCGTAATGCGCGTCAGGTACCGAAACCCTTCCGCCCGACTCAGCGGATCCGCTGGAACGTTCGGCCCCATGATCGTGTTCCCGGCCATCTTGAGGGTGTCGCAGAACCTCGCCCAGAGACTGCCGTCCATCAGGGCTTTTTCGAGCGCGTCTCGTTCGTCGTCCATCTAGAGTACCCCGTGCCCGCGCAACAGGGCCTCGCTCCGGGCCCAGAGCTGCGCGCCGTTCGCCTGATCCATCGCTTCGTCCGAAGGCTCCTTGAGTCTCATCATGTGCATGTACTGCCCCGTCTCGTGTGCCATCTCCGGCGAGCATCCGAGGTACACGACCGGCTCGGCGGCGTTCATCGGGTCCTGAAAGAACGCCGCCATCACGGGCTTGAGAATCGGCTTCAACCAAGCCGGCGCTTCGCGCGCCATGTTCGAGTTGACCGCGCCGGGACACAGCGCGTGAACGCAGACGTCGGTGCGCTCTTCGGGATTGAGCCGGCGAGAGAGCTCACGTGCGTATGTCGTCAGGTGCAGCTTGCTCGCGCCGTAATACTTCACCGAGTCTTTCATTCCGTACTGCGCAGGCTCCCCGAAGCGGTCGAAGTCGATCGGGTCCGCACTTCGATGCGTCTCCGAGGACACGAAGACGATTCGTGGTGGATCCTCCGGTCTCGAGTTTTGCCCAAAAACCGCGTTCGGAATCACCCCGTCGCCGAGCAGACGATGCAGCAACACGAACTTGGCGAGGTAATTCACCGCGAACATGAGCTCGAGACCGTGCTTGTTCGTGCGTGTCGCGTTCGGCACGACGCCGGCGTTGAACACGGCCAGATCGAGCGTGACGCCGCGGTCGCGCAAGGCGTCACAGAATGCCGTCATGGAGTCGAAATCGCTGAGGTCGACCCTCATCATCTCGACCTGGTCGTTCCCACTGGCGCGCTTCACCTCTTCGCCGGCCTCGGGAATCCCACTCCGACAGGCCATGATGACCCGGGCACCGCGTGCAGCGAGGTGGATCGCGATGGCCTTGCCGAGGCCGCTATTGGCGCCAGTGACCAGACAGGTGCGACCTTCGAGGCGGACGTGCTCGGGCACCGGTTGGACACGACCCCTGCCCGAACGCTGATCCCGCAGCGCGTTGACGACCGCGGTGAGGAGGTTGTCGTACTTTCGCTCGCTCATCAGAGGCGCACTCTTCGAAAGAGGGCCGCGGATGTCAATCGATTCCCGTGATCGCGAGATACTCGGACACGACACGCTCCAGGCCCACGAACAGGGCCCTCGAAATCAGCGCGTGACCGATCGACACCTCCGCGATGTGGGGAAGTTCCAGAAAAGCAGGAAGGTTGTCGAGGTCGAGGTCGTGGCCGGCGTTGACCTCGAGTCCCAGGGAATGGGCATGTTCGGCCGCACGTCGATACGCGTCCAGCGACTCCTTCAGGGCCTTGCCCCCCTCTTCGAACGCGCGAGCGTAGGGTTCGGTGTAAAGCTCGACCCGGTCGGCCCCTAGCGTCGCAGCCCATTCGATTGGCGCGCGCGCCGCATCTACGAACAAGCTCACACGGACGTCGGCTGCGTGACAGCGCGCGATGACCTCGCTGAGCGAATCACTCGGCGTATCCGCTGGCCAGCCCGCCTCGCTGGTGATCTCGCCGGGTCGGACCGGCACGAGCGTGCACTGATCGAAGCGCACCCGCTCGAGCATCTCTAGAAAATCGGGACGGGGGTCGCCTTCGATGTTCAGCTCCACTTGGCCGCGACGTGGGGCGAGCGCTTGGGCGATGCCGTAGACGTCGTCTGGACGGATGTGGCGCTCGTCCTTGCGTGGATGCACCGTAATGCTGCGGGCTCCTGCTTCGACGCAGGTCTGCACGGCCTGCAACACGCTCGGCACAGTGCCGCCGCGAGAGTTGCGTAGGGTCGCGACTTTATTGACGTTTACGCTTAGCCTGGTCATGGGCCCGCATTAAACCTGGCACCGCGTTCAGGCCTGCGCTACAGAAAATGAAACACGTTCTATTTCGTGTCTCTCTTATCATTCGTCTTAGCTTGTGATGGGCCCAACCGGTGTCGAAGGTCAGTGCAAAGTCAGTCGTGCTCGAAGTGCTTTCGGCCGCCCTCTCCGTGTACCGGGAGACGCTCCCGGTCAAGCTCATCGTCCAAGCCGCATCGGTGTTCGACATCGCGGAGAACAGCGTGCGCGTCGCTATCGTACGCCTTCGTGCCGACGGTCTCGTCGAGTCGCCTAAACGAGGCGCCTACTCGCTCGGCCCCGCCGCGCGGGCTGTCAACGACAAGGTCCACGGTTGGCGCACCAGCTCCGCGCGCGTCGGACTATGGGACGATTCGTGGATCGGCGTCTTCACCGCCGATTTGCCGCGGACGGACCGACCCGCGCTAAGGCGCCGAACGCAAGCGCTGCGTTTCTTGGGCTTCCAGGAGCTCAAGACGGGTCTCTTTTTGCGCCCGAACAACCTGACGGTTGGGATTGAGGGTGTTCGTGAAGAGCTCGTCTCGCTCGGCCTCGAGCCTAGCGCCTCCGTCTTTCGCATGAACGCGCTGCCCGACGATCAGGAGCAGCACGCGCGATCACTGTGGGACGTGCCCAGGCTGGAGAGCAAATACGACGAGCTGCGCCGAGAGCTGCGCGGAAGCCTACAGCGCATCACGGAGCTTCCGCTCGAGGAGTCCGTTCGCGAAGCCTTTCTTCTAGGCCGCAAAGGCATCCGCGAAGTCGTCCTGGACCCACTGCTCCCTGCGCCGCTCATCGACGAAACCAAACGTAGTGGTCTGGTTGATGCGCTCGGTGACTACAGCAACAAGGGGATCGAGCTCTGGCACCACTTTCTAGGCTTGGCGCCAGCCGGGCAAACGCCGATAGCGGAAATCTGAGTAGAACTGAGGTATACGGCCGATATGGGTTCGGCAGACTTCAGTTTCGAGACCTCGGACGGCGTCAGCTTGCATGTCAACGCCTGGCTGAGCGACTCCCCGAAGGCCATCGTGCAAGTCGTCCATGGCATGTCCGAGTTCGGCGCACGGTATGAGCGGCTCGCCGAAAAGCTCCGAAAAGCCGGCTATCACTGCTTCGCCCACGACCACCGCGGCCATGGCCTCAGCATTCAAGGAGACGTCCCGCCGGGGCACGTCGCGGACCAGGACTCTTGGAGCGTGCTCGTGTCCGACACGCACGCCATCAACCGGGAGCTGGCGAGGCGTTACCCCGAGCTGCCCATCATCGCGCTCGGACACTCGATGGGCTCGTTCATCGTGCAGCAGCTCATGTTCGAGCACCCGGGCGACATGATTGCGGCGTGTCTGTCGGCCAGCAATGGCCGCCCGGGGCCAACGGCCCTGGCCGCCCGGTTGCTGGCACGCATCGAACGTGCTCGCCTCGGCCAACGCGCTGCCAGCCCGGTGCTGCGCAAGCTCACGTTCGACGACTTCAACAAACAGTTCTCACCGACACGCACCAACAGCGACTGGCTCTCCCGTGATCCGAAAGAGGTCGACATCTATGTCGCCGATCCCCTGCTCGGTTTCACGGTGTCCAATCAAACTTGGGTCGACTTTCTCGACGCCTTGAGCAAACTCACCGATCGCCGAAACATCGCACGAGTGCCAAGGGACCTCCCGATCTACTTGTTCTCCGGAGACCAAGACCCCGTCGGCGAGAAAGGCAAAGGCGTGCACAGGCTCTACGAGGCCTACAAGCGTGCCGGCATCTACGACGTGCGTCTGAAGCTCTACCCGGGAGCGCGTCACGAGACGCTCAACGAGATCAATCGTGAGGAGGTCATAGCCGACTTCCTCCGCTGGTGTGAGGAAATCACGACCCCGCTGCGCTGAAGGGCCCAGTAACGGACGCTCGACGCTTGCGGGATCCGGACGCTCCGGATTGCGACATCGTCACCGAACGCGCTGGCCTAGCGACTCGAGTAAATCGGCCCTTCTTGCGAGCCCGACACGAGCGAACGGGTCTGCGGCGTGACAGCGCACTTCCACAGGGCACTGCGGGCCCCGATGGACTCGGCACCCAGATACTGATTGAAGTCTTCGAGAACGGCCTCTACCGCGAAACCCGCATCGCAAAGCACCCGCTGCTTTTGCAGTGCCCGTTCTGCCGCACGGCGGCTGTGGCCGAAGCACACATAGAGACGTCCGTCCGGCTTGAGCAAGCTCGCGGCTCGGCTGACGAAGAGCCTGAAGCCCTCCAATGCATAGGGTGGGTCGGTGAATACCGCGCCAAACCGGCCGCGAAGGGAACGGGGCACCGGCTCGCGTAGGTCATGCTCGATGCCGACGTGGTCGAAGCTGTGCTCCTCGGCGACTCGATCGAGGAGGTCCAGGATGTCGCGGTCTGTGTCGAGGACCGTCGTCCGCCGCCCCGCTCCGGCGAACTGCACGGCGGCCGAGCTCAGGTCGTCGTCGCCCAGAAACGCCAGCCCACGCTGGTGCTCGCCCGCATCGAGAAGCAGCTCTGCGCGGCGCACGATGGTGTCCGTCGTCGCGTACACTTGGTCGAGCTCCGCCTTGGCCGGCCCTCGCTGGGCAGCCACTTGCGCGTAGGCATCGATCCAAGTCTCGGCCTTGGGCCTTGCCGCGCCTCGGGCCACGAGCTCGCGGGCCAAAGCCGCGAGTCCACGCTCCGTGCACTTGAGACCCTCGTCGCCTTGCTCGAACCACTTCGGGTAGCGGTTCAGCACTTCACGCACAACGGAGCGCGCTTCGCCAGAGTGGCGAATCAAGCTGGGCAGCGTCAGCGTGCTTCCGTCACCTAGCGCCCGTAAAATTCGAAAGGCGCCTTCGTACACGTTACTTGTCGCGGAAAACGATCATTCCGTGGGTCAAGTCGTACGGAGAGAGCGCCACGGTCACACGGTCACCGAGAATCACCCGGATTCGAAACTTTCGCATCCGGCCGCAGAGCTGTGCGCGTACCGTCGCTCCAGACTCGGCCGTCACTTCGAACTGCCCCCCAGCGAAAACCTGCGACACCACTCCATTCAGCTTGATATGGTCGTCGCGCTTGTCCTCTTGATCGAAGTTCCGCTCGAATCTTTTCTTTTTGCCTCTTGGGCTGCGTTTCGCCACTCAATCTCCTCTGCGCGCGCACCTTAAGGCTCGACGGCCTGGTTGCCAACATCCCGAACCAAGACCGCTTTGTCAGTATCACATGAGATACCGGTGCTGCTTTGTGGTTTTTAGCACTCCGGCAGCAGGAAGTCAGCCCAACGGAATGCTGCAATTTACAACGACGACATGGAGACTTGGCTAGGATCCGCGCTCTATGGCTGCTCTCCCGCAGGAGATCTACGTGGCCCTGCTCCGGGGCATCCTGACTGGAAACTGGGGTCCCCAATCTCGGCTGCCGCCAGAGCGCAAGCTCGCCGCGCTCCACGCGACGAACCGCAACACGCTTCGCGAAGCCATCCGCCGACTGGAGCAGTCCCGCCTCGTCACGGTTCGTCAGGGTCAGGGCACCACGGTTCAATGCTTCCGCGAGATGGGCTCGCTCGAGCTCCTCGCCCCCTTCGTCCGATATGGCCAGGATGACGCCGAGAAGGCCCGCGTCTTGCTGGACTTGGCGTGCACGCAACGCCTGCTGCTTAGTCACGTCGTCGCCATTGCCTGCGAGCGGAGACGGGAAGAAGACCTCCATGCGCTCCGGCTCGCCACCGACGAGGTTCGAGCGGCGGCGCTCGAAAACGAGGCGGCCGCGCTGAGTGAGGCTCAGCTCGACTGGAACGCCGCTCTACTGGCGAGCGCGCACAGCCTTGGCCTGAGATGGCTACTAAACCCCATGCTGCAGGCGACGAGGGCTGTTTGTCAGCTCCGCCCTCAGACACTGCCCCGTGGGCCTGGCTTCGGTGACATGGCCGAAGCCGTCGAACAGGCAATCCGAGAGCGCGACAAAGAAAAGGCACGCCGCCTCATCGACACATTCTACACTGAGGTCGAAGACCGACTGTCCGAGCTGTTCGGACCAGCGGCCCAGCGACCCGCCGATGCAGCCCCCGCCCCCTGACGCCCCCGACACACCTGGCATCCCCCGGCGTCATCCGGACGACGGCTGGCAGCTCGCCGCGCCACTGGCGTTGCGCCCGGCCAGCCGCCGGCGTCTCGTGGCGTTCGCCGACGCCATCATGCCACCGAAGCCGCGCGAGCCGGGCACCCTGGAGCAAGTCGTGACCCATGTGCAGGTGTCACTTCGATACATGCCTCGCGCGTCCGTGCGATTGATCCTGCTCGGACTCCTGCTGCTCGACTGCTCGCCCTTGTGGCGACTGCGAGGGCTGCGCCCTTTGAGCTCACGGCCGGTCGATGTCGTGCGCCAGCACTTGCGAGAGATCATGGCGAGTCGCTGGCTGCCGGTTCGTCTGCTGACCCTGGCCCCTCGCGCGCTGATCTTGTCGACCTACTTCGACCAGGACGTCGCGCATCGTGGCATCGGCTATGAGCCCACCGCGTTCATCCAGAGCCGGATCGAACTGCGTCGGCGCTGGACGCGCGGGCAAGAGCCCGAAGGGACGCACGAGATTCGCCATCCGCGGCAGGCCCGCCGATGACGTACCTGCGCTACGCCGACTACGACCCAGACGGTACCGAGCTGCAGACAGACGTCGCAGTGGTCGGCACGGGCGCAGGAGGCGCCGTCGTCGGCGCGGAGCTGGCGCAGGCGGGCCGGCAGGTCTTGTTCCTCGAAGAAGGCGGCTACCACCCCACGTCTAGCTTCAGCCCTTACCTCTGCGAGACGATTCCTCGCCTCTACCGGGACTCTGCGGCCACCGTGATCCTCGGCAGACCGCCGATTCCCTACGCCGAAGGTCGATGCGTGGGTGGAAGCACCGTCATCAACGGCGGAATGACTTGGCGTCCCCCCGAGCGGGTGCTCGACGAATGGGAACGGCAAACGGGCCAGCCGGATCTGGGTGCCAAGGCGCTCTTACCGCTCTTCGAGCGTGTCGAGGCGCGGGTGCACGCGAAACCGCAGCACCCTGCCTCGATCGGCGAAGACAGCCGGCTCATGCGTGAGGGCGCCAAGCGGCTCGGCTGGCGCTACGACGAAAACCTCCGCGCCCAGGACCGCTGTGTGGGCTCGAACCTGTGCGTGATGGGCTGCCCTACGGGCGCCAAGCAGTCCACGATGCTCAACTACATGCCTGTGGCCTTGTCGGCCGGCGCTCATTGCCTCACGGAGGTGCGCGTCGAGCAGCTCTGGATCGAAGGCGGACGCTGCGTTGGCGTCATGGGTCGCGCGATCGACCCGCTGAGCCAGACCGCGGACCGCCCGATCAGGGTGAGGGCCAAGGCGGTCGTGGTCGCCTGCGGAGCGATCCAAACTCCGTTCCTACTGCTCAGACACCGACTCGGCCGGCCCAGCCGGCAGCTGGGCAAGAACTTCCTCTGCCATCCGAACGCGAAGGTCATCGCCGTATACCCCTTCGACGTCAAGGCATCGCAGGGGGTGAGCCAGTGGGGCCAGATTCGTGAGCTGCACGAAGACGGCATCGTCTTTGCGGAGAACGCGGTCTCTCCCGCGATGACGGCCCTTCAGTTGCCCTACCTCGGAGCCGAAGCCTTCGAGTTCATGAAAGACTACCACCGCATGGTGATGACGGGCGTTCTGGTCGAGGACTCGCACGCGGGCAGAGTCCGCCGCGCCTTTGGCAGCCCGCTCGCCCACTACAGCATCACCGAGCACGACCATCAGCGCTTTTTGCGAGGGGTGCGGGACCTCGCGACGCTCCACTTCGAGATGGGCGCGAGCAAGGTGTTGCTTCCGTTCAGTGACTTTCACATCGCATACGAGGCCGACGAGCTGCGACAAATCGAGCGGAGCCAGCGCTCAGCCACGACACTCGATCTCTTTACCGTGCATCTCATGGGCACCTGCCGAATGGGCAGCGATCCGGCCCGGTCTGTCGTGGACTTGAGCGGACAGCTGTGGGACCTGCCCGGCTGCTATGTGGCCGACGCAAGTCTTTTTCCGACGGCCGTGGGCGTGAACCCGCAGGTTTCCATCATGGCCCTGGCCACCCGGGTTGCCGAGCGCCTCGTGCTTCGTAATTGACAAGACCTCGGATTTTGAACAGACCCTAATGTTGCGATGCTCGACCTCCCCCGCCTGAATCGCATCCGGCTCTACCGCCGGCCGCTCACGCAGAGAATCGTGGCGCGCGTGTTGCTCGGACCGAACTACGCCGCCTTTCCCGGCGTCCGCATCGAGTTCGAGGACTTCGACCGCGTGCCGCCCGGGCCGGTCATCTTCGCAATGAACCACACCGACCGGTACAACTACTTCCCGTTCATGTACAAGGTCTGGCGGCTGCAAGACCGCTTCATGACGGTTTGGGTGAAGGGGAAGTACTACGAGCAGCCAGCGGTCGGCATGTTCATGGAGCTGACCAACAACCTGCCCACGGTCTCCCGCGGTTACATCATCACGAAGGACTTCGCGCTGACCATGGGGCGTCGCCCCAACGAACAGGAGTACGCCGCGCTCCGAGCGCTGGTCGACGCGGAAGCCGAGCCCGACGGCTCCGGCTCCTCGGTAGACGTCTCGGCGGTGCCGCGCGCGGTCTTCGACCGTCCTCGAAACATGCTCGGCATCGAATTCGATCCGGCAGCGAGCTCCTACGCGACGAGCGTGAACGAGCTGTTCGCCACCATGATGAAACGCTTCGTCGAGCTCAATGAGCGCTCGTTCGAGCTCGGGCTCGACCTGCTGATCTTTCCTCAAGGGACGCGTTCGATCCGACTGCCTCGCGGTCACATCGGCCTGGCCGAAATCGCGCTTCGATACAAGAAGACCATAGTCCCGGTCGGCTGTAATGGCTCGGACCGGGTGTATCCGGGTTCGGCGCCGGTCGCCAACAAGGGGCGCATCGTCTACCGGTTCGGTGAACCGATCCCGTACGAAGAGCTCTCGCCGTTCCACATCGGCGAAGACTTCCAGCCCTTCTCCACCGAAGCCGAGCACACACACCGAGACAAGTTTCAGGGCGCCGTAGACCTCGTCATGGACCGCATCAACGCGCTGCTCGATCCCGAGTACCGCTACAGCGACGACCTCGGCAGCGAGGGCGTCCAGGGGACCTCGCGCTTCATGTAGAGACCACGGTTGTCCCTCGCGAAAAAACCAAGTAGACACTGGGGCTGTGGGGTCAACAAGCGCTTTGCGTAACGCGACCGAAGCAACTCCGGTCGTAGCGATCATTGGCGGTGCGGTCGCCGGCTCGGAGGCGGCGCTCGCCTGCGCCGAACACGGAGCCCTGGCCGTCGTCTTCGAGCAGGGCGTGCGTCCCTACGGGAAGATCGAGGACGGTCTGCCGCGCTGGCACGAGAAGCTCCGGAAGAAGGAATACGAGCGCATCGACCAAAACCTCGACCGCGACGGCATCATCTTCGTACCGAAGACTCGAATCGGAGAGGACCTTTCCTGGGAAACCCTCTACGAGACACTGGGGTTCACCGCCGTCGTGCTGGCCAATGGCGCCTGGCGGGACCGGCCTCTGCCGGTGGAGGGGATCGACGCATTCGAGGGACAGGGTCTCGTCTATCAGAACCCGTTCGTCTACTGGTTCAATCACTACGAAGATCCGGGCTACGATGGGCCCCGGTTCGAGCCAGTGGACGGCAGCATCGTCATCGGCGGGGGGCTGGCGTCCATCGACGTCGTGAAGATCGTCAACCTCGAGCTCTACAAGCGCGCGCTATCCCAACGTGGCATCGAAGTGGACCTGCTGCAGATGGAGCTCAAAGGGATCCCTCGAACGCTGGAAGCACACGGCATCGAGCCCGAGGAGCTCGGCGTCAAAGGTTGCACCCTCTACTACCGTCGTCGCAAAGAGGACATGCCGCTGGCGAGCGCTGAGGCTCCCAGCGACAAAGAGCTCGAAAAGCTTCGCATCGCACGCGCCAAGATCATGGACCGGGTCATGCGAAAGTACCTGGTGAAGTTCGAGCCACTCTGCAGGCCCGTGGCGCCCATCGTCGAGGGCGCTCGGCTAGCCGGGCTTCGCTTTCAGCGAACCGAGCTCGTAGACGGCCGGGTCCGAGACGTCGAGGGCGAGCTGTTCGACGTGCGCGCGAAAATGGTGATCAGCTCCATCGGCAGCGTCCCCAAGGCCATCGACGGCGTGCCCACGGAGGGCGAGCTCTACGCCTTTACCGACCGGGAAACCGGAGAGCTCCGTGGGCTTCCCGGAGTCTTCGGGCTCGGCAACGTGCTTACGGGCAAAGGCAACATCAAAGACAGCCGTGAAAACGCCATCGCCGTGGCCGAGCACAGCGTTTGCGCCTACCTGGGCGTCGGCGACGAACCGAGCGAGCTCCCGAACACGCGTTCCCTGGACGCCAGGCAAACGGCCGCGAAGGCCGTCCGGGGAAAGGCGATGAGCGTCGAGCAAATGCGGGCTCTTGCCGACCGCCTCGACGAGCGGCTTCAGGTGCTACGCTTCACCGACTACGCAAGTTGGATGGCCTCGCACAAGCGGGCCTAAACCGCGTGTTGCACCAGGCGACCGCGTAGCAGGCCCTTTCAGATTGCGAACAGCAGGTACTGCAACACGCGTTCTTGCGGCCAGAATCCCTGCGAAGAGCAGGTCGCGCTGGTGTGATACGAGGTGAACAGGACGCGGCCGCCCTCGTCACCGAACTCGAAGGTCATGACGAGCGGCACGTCTTGTTTGACGGGAATTCCAGAGTCGTCCGGGTAGAACGTGGCTTGTCCGTCCATCCATACCTTGACGTCCTTGCCGTTGTGTACGCCTTCGGCAACGGCCCAGCCGGAGCCAAAATCGCCGACCAGAAGGGTTCCGTCTGCCTGACGCGCGCCCATCACCGCGTTGACGTTGTCGGCGTCTTTCGTCGAACATGCGTCTTTCTCGTCGTACACGGGGACGCCGCTGTTGACGAGCCTGGCATCCAGCCACTCCCCGAGGAGTTCATCGTTCACCGACGCTGTGACCGTCAAGCCGGCCTCCCCGGTCTCGGCGACGTTCGAGGCTTCGATGGAGTTGGCCGAAGTTCCGTCGCTCCCGAGAAAGTCGATGAATTCGGGGAATGCCGCTTCGAGGAAATCGTAGCTCTGGTCGGTGACGTAAATCTTGCCACCCCAGTCGACGTATCGGCGAATGTTGTCGCGGACGGCCTTCTGCTTCAGCAGGTCCTCAATCGGCAGGGAGTTCGGGTCTTCGGGATTGTGTTCTCCGCAGTTGATGAAGATGAGCCGGTATCGCTCCATTTCGGCCGGATCGGTGAGCAAGTCTGCCGCCGACTTGTATCCCGCGAGACTGTCCAAATCGCTATCACGGTAGATCGAGAAGTATTCAGTGCCTTGGCTCAAGTTTCCGCTTTCATCCACCACGCCGAAGCCCAGCTTGGCAAGCACGTCCTGCATTCGGTCAAACTCCCCGGTGATCACGGCAAGTTGCGCGGCCGCCGATTCCCGAATGCGCACCTTCTGCGGAACGTCTCCACATTGGAAGCTCAGTGTGCCCGAAACACCGCCGGCCACGTATTGGAACTCCAACTCGCCGCCGTCACACTTCAGCTCGAAGACGCCAGCGCTATCGGTGCAATCCGAAGACTTCGCCTGGCTCGGCGCGGGGAAGCAGCTCTCATCGACCTCGTCGTTACTGCTCGAACCCTCGCTCGTCCAAACGCGAGCGCCGGCGATGGGATCCATGTTTGGCGCGAGAAGCTGCCCCTTCGCATAGCCCTCACGCACCGTGCCGCACTCGGACGCGAGACACTCGGAGATCTCGTCGCTCCCGCCGGAGTCCCCGCACGATGTGAAGGCCAAAAGAGTTACGATGCCAGCAAGGGTGGCACCCGAAGAAACAAAGAATCTCATTCGCAAGTCTCCTGTCGAGGTGGAGGAAGAAGCCAAAGCAAGTCAGTCAACGAAGGGATGTGGCCAATCCAAGGCTGTAGGCCACGCGGCCTTCAATCTCAACCAAGGTCGACCATGCCAGAAGCGTCTGACCCCGTAAATAGCAAACCCATGACCCGAAAGGCTGCTCAGGCGCCTCGGGCGAGGAGCAGGTCTTTTTCGACCCGATTAGCCATGCCGGCAACGGCCTGCAGCGGAACCCCGATATCCTGGACGTCGAAGTTGTCGAGCTGAACTGTGTGACGGACCACGTAAACCTCGCCGTCTAGACACAGAGAGCCGACCGCTAAACTGAAGCTTCGCTCGAGCGCCTCGCGGGGCGACAGCTGATCGACTCGGCAACAAGCGGACGAAAAGTCGCACCAGGACCGCCCCATGGCTTCGTAGTGCGAAATGATCACGGCCTGCAATCGGCCGTCATCGTACTCGAAGACCAGCCTGAGGCTGTCCTCGTTCACCTCGTCGACTTCGTAGGTGGACTGAACGTATTCCTTTAGCTGAGCCCAAGTAGGCACGATGGCCGCAGATTACCATATGCGGGCTCGCAGGCAGGAAAAAGGGCCTCCGCCCCGAAGGCGCAGGGCGTAGACTGAGCTCCATGTTCCGTCGCCTCACCTCCCCGTCCTGGCGTGCAGCCGTGGGAGCGGAGCTCGCCGCTGGACCCAGGGTGCTGGCCAAGATGCTGCCTCGACTCCTGAGCACACGCCTGAAGCGCGGGGAGAGCTTGCTCCACATCGCGCTCGAAAACGCTCGGTCCGCACCGGACGCGCTGGCCATCGAGATGGGCGAGGAACGCTTGAGCTGGGCGCAGCTCGCCGACGCGACGTCGCGGCTGGCCCATGTGCTGGGCGATGCGGGTGTGCGCAGCACAGATGTGGTCGCCCTGCTGGGGCGGAACTCGCCCTCTTATCTCGCGGCCGTACTCGGCGTCTCTCGGCTCGGCGCGACCACGGCGCTCATCAACAGTCATCTAAGCGGGCGTCCTCTCGCGCACGCCATCGAGGCGTCCGGCGCACGCGCCGTGCTGGTCGAGGCCGCGCTCGAACCGGCGCTTCGCGATTGCGAAGAGCTATGCGTCTCACTCGATGAGGTGCTGGTTTACGGTACTGAGGCTTTCGAGGCGAGCCTGCGCGCAGCGCCCGCCACCGCCTACCCGCCCGCCCCCATCGAACCTGACGGGGACTTCGTCTACATCTACACTTCCGGAACGACGGGCCTGCCAAAGCCCTGTCGCGTGAGCCACCGGCGAGCGGTGCTCGCGGGGGTCGGGTTCGCGACCCTGGTGTTCGAGTTCCAGCCCGAGGACAAGCTGTACTGCGTCTTGCCCCTCTATCACGCGAGCGGCCTCTTGCTGGGAGCGGGCTCGGCTATCGCATCCGCGACCCCCATGGCCATCCGCCAGTCATTCAGCGCGAGCGCGTTCTGGGATGACGTCCAGCGATACGGCGCGACGGCGATCCTCTACATCGGTGAGCTATGCCGCTACCTGCTGAACTTTCCCCCGCAACCCGCAGAACGGGACAACGGGATCCGGATTGCAGTGGGCAACGGGCTGCGCCCCGACGTGTGGCCCCGGTTCGAGGACCGCTTCGGCATTCCGCGCATCCGAGAGTTCTATGGCGCCACGGAAGCCCCGGGTTTCATCATCAACCTGAGCGGCAAGCGCGGGTCGGTAGGCCGCGTTCCGTTCAATGGTTTTGGGATGCTCGAGCTCGTACGTTACGACGTCACCGAGGATGCACACCCTAGAGACCCGCGCGGCTTCTTCATTCGCTGTGGGGTCCATGAGGTCGGCGAGCTGCTCATTCGGATCCCGAAGATCAGCAGCGCGGGGCTCGAGTTTCGTGGGTACACCGACGAGGCAGCGACCCAGGCCAAGATCCTGCAAGGCGTCTTCGAAAAGGGGGATCGCTACTTCCGCTCGGGTGATTTGCTACGAAGGGACGAGGACGGTTTTTTCTACTTCGTGGACCGCATCGGAGACACCTTCCGCTGGAAGGGCGAGAACGTCTCGACGGCCGAGGTGGCGGACATCATCAGCCAGAGTGACCACATCAAAGAGGCGGCGGTCGTGGGCGTCGCAGTCCCCCACATGGAGGGCCGAGCCGGTCTCGCAGCGGTCGTGCCCAAGGGCAGGTTCGACGAAAGGCAGTTCGCCAGCGTCGTTGCAGACCTCCCCCCTTACGCCCAGCCACGCTTCGTGCGCGTGGTCGACCAACTGAGCACCACCGGCACATTCAAGTTTCAGAAGAAGCAGCTCGAAAGCGAAGGCGTCGATCCCTCGAAAGTCGGCGATCCGCTATTCGTGCGAACGAGCGACGGCTACGAGCCGCTCAGCCCAGAGCGCTGGAACGCGATCGCAGCGGGCAGCTTTCCGCTCTAGGCCGAGGCCGTGGGCGAGGCACGCAGGGCCTTGTTGATGAGCACGAGGTCCTCTGGCGCGTACTTCAATGCCAGCGCCGTCCGGTGCGCTCTGTCGCTCATCTTGCGCCAGGTCTTCTGCAGGATCGAGATGAGCTTGGCCTCGTCGTGTTTCCTGGCGAAATCATGAAAGTAGTTCTCGAGAAAAACGAGGCAGATCACGTCTTCGAGCAGCTGCATGTCAGGGTCTGTTTTCAGCCCGCGCTTTCGAAGGAGGCTACCCACGCGTGCGATCGTGGCTTGGTCGTAACCGACCTCTTTGAGGATCTGTGCAGCGAGATCGGCATGTAGCTTGTGAAGGTCGGTGCGCCACTTGAGATAGCCCGCGCGCCCCTCGGGGTAGCTCGTACGTGGGATGCGCCAGCGGCACAGGTGCTGGCTGCGAGCCGCAAGTCGCACGGGCTCGGGCGCTTCCGGCGCGAAGCCCGCGAGACAGGCAGACATCCGCTCGCCATAGACCAACTCACGGGGCCGCGTGACGCCGTCGACGAGCTCCGCCGTCGGGTCCTGGGCGTTGGCTTCATCAAACCTCGCAATGGCTTCGTCGAACAGGGACATACTGTATGTACAGCTTATCAGATCGCGACGTTTGCGCCGACATCGGGCCTGATTTCGACGGCCTGCCGGGCCAGGCAGGCCTCACCTACCACATGGTAGACACATGCCGACCAAATGGTAGCCTGTCCGGGTGCGAGCGCGAATCCTGAAAGAAGCAACACGCCTGTTCGCCGAGCGCGGTTACGACGGGACCTCGGTCCAGCAAATCGCCGACGCGGTAGGTATCCGCAAACCGAGCCTGCTCTATCACTTCAACTCGAAGGAGGCGCTGAGGGAGACTGTGTTCGGCGAAATCGTCGAGCATTGGAGCGCGAAGCTCCCTCCCCTCCTGCTCCAGGCGTCACGCCAGGAGCGGTGCGACGCGACCGTGCAATCCCTCTGCGCGTTCTTCCTCGAAGAACCCGACCGCGCGCGCGTTTTCCTTCGAGAGATACTGGACCGGCCCGAACCGATGCAGGAGCTCCTGCAAGCGTTCGTTCGCCCTTGGGTGGAGCTTGTTGCCGATCAGCTCGGCCGCTCCAAGGACCGGGGCCTCGTCAGAGCCGAGGTCGACCCAGAGGCCTACGCCGTCCAGATCCTCACCATGGTCGTCGGGAGTATCGCCGTCATCGATACGCTCGCCGTGCTTCTGCCTAAAGACCCCGACCTCGGAGCGAACCGCGCGCGTCACGTCCGCGAGCTGGTGCGCATGGCGCGCTCGAGCCTTTTCACCGAGGAGCGCGACCATGCCTAGCTTCTTCATCGACTGGGAGCGCCCGAGGGCTGTCCTGGACCCAACTCAGTACCAGCCTTGGCGTGTATACCAGTCGTGCGTCAGGCGGATTCCCTCCGACAGATCGACCTCGGTGCTGAACTCGAAATCCTTCTTTGCGGCATCGACGGCGCAGGTCCAAGCCTGCTGCGCGCCCATCTTGGCCTTCTGCCGGTTCAGCAAACGAGGCTTGCTGTCGAACAACGTGGCGAGCTCGCCGGCGAATGCGCCCATGGTCACGAAGGCCTCTGGAAAGTCCAGGGTCCGCACCTGACGCGGGACGACGTCCACGATGGCGTCCTGGAAGGCCTCCCAGGTGACTGGCTCCTCGGCCGCGACGAAGTACCCCTTGCCCACCGTGCTGGGGTGCTTCGCGGCTTCCAAGATCGACCGGACGCAGTCGTCCACGTAAATGACGGACATCCAGCGACCGCGATTGCCGAAGTAGACGTTCCAGCCACGCATCGCATTCTTGAACAGGTTGTAGTAGTCGGCATCACCCGGCCCGTAGACCCCGGCGGGGCGAACGATCGTCCAAGCCACCTCGCCCGCCTCCGCCGCGATGAGCTGCTCGGCCTCGAGCTTGCTCTGCCCGTAGAACTCGATGGGCTTGGGGGGATCGCTTTCGTGGATCGGGGCGTCCGGCAAGGAAGGCCCGTAGGACGTCGTGGAGGACACATGGACGAACCTGCGCAGATCGGGACGCGCGGCGCGAACCGCCGCCAGGAGGTGTCTCGTCGGCATCACGTTGCCACGGCGAAAGTCGTCGTAGGTGCGCCCCTTGGTCACACCGGCGACGTGGAGCACGTAGTCCGGCTGCTCCTCGGCCACGATGTCTGTCAGCCCCTGCAGGTTGCTGTAATCGGCAATGACCGAGCGCCCCAGGCTGGGCTCCGGTGAGCCCTCGCGTCGGACCGCAACCACATCGGTACCGCTCGCGACCAAGGTGTCACGCAGGCGAGAGCCGATGAACCCACTTGCACCGGTGATGAGCACCGTCCCCTCTAAACTGGGCGTCGACATGCCGAACTCCTGTCTTGCCCGGAGCGTTCGCGCAAGCGATAAGAGAGGTGTGAGCGGGACTTTTCGGACAATTTCACCGGTAGATGGCAGCGTCGTGGCAGAGCGAAGCTTCGCCGACCTGAGCCAAATCGAGCGGGCGCTGAGCCTCTCCACCAAGGCCTTCGAGGACTGGAAGCGCGCGCCACTCGAGCAGCGGCAAGCGCTCGTACAGCGCTTCGTCGAGCTGGCCGTGCGCGACGTAGACGCCATCGCATCAGAGCTCACGATGCAAATCGGTCGCCCGATCCGGGACGGGGCTGGCGAGGTTCGAGCTTGGCTCGAGCGCGGCAACAAGATGATAGAGCTCAGTCGGGATGCGCTCGCCGATGTCGAGCCGAGCGCGCGGCAGGGATTTACGCGGTTCATCCGGCACGAGCCCCTGGGCATCGTGTTGATTCTGGCCCCCTGGAACTATCCTTGGCTCACCACCGTCAACAGCCTAGTCCCCGCGCTGCTGGCCGGTAACACGGTACTGCTGAAGCATTCGGAACAGACGCCACTCGTCGCAGAGCGCATGCTCGCTGCGGCGGCCGAGGCCGGCCTTCCAGAGGCGGTGTTCCAGGTGCTGCAGCTCACGCATCAGCAGGTGGCCGAGGTCGTCGCCGACGACAGAGTCGCGTTCGTCGCCTTCACGGGTTCCGTCGAAGGCGGACACGCAATCCAAGGTGCCTTGGCTGGCCGGTTCGCCGGCGCAAGTCTCGAGCTCGGAGGAAAAGACGCGGCATACGTTTGCAGCGATGCCGACGTCCGCCTGAGTGCGGCTTCCCTCTCCGAAGGCGCCTTCTACAACGCGGGCCAGTCCTGCTGCGGCATCGAGCGCATCTACGTGCAGCGGGAGGTCTTCGACCCCTTCGTCGAGGCCTTCGTGAACGCCACGGAGCAGCTCGTCCTCGGCGACCCGCGGAACCCGCAAACCAGTCTCGGTCCGGTCGTGCGAACCCGTAACGCAAAGACCGTCATGGCGCACATCGACGAGGCCGTCGCTGCGGGCGCCAAGCCTCTCATCGACAGCGAGCACTTCCCCGAGGCTCGGCGCGGCGCGCCATACCTAGCGCCCCAGGCACTGCTCGACGTGAATCACGCCATGCGCGTCATGAGCGAGGAAACCTTTGGCCCCGTCGTCGGCATCATGCCCGTGTCCGGAGACGAGGAGGCCGTCCGGCTCATGAACCACAGCCGCTACGGGCTCACGGCCTCCATCTGGACGAGCGACCTCGATCGCGCGACGGCTCTGGGAAACTACGTCGAGGTCGGCACCTGGTTCATGAACCGTTGCGATTACCTCGACCCGGAGCTGGCCTGGGTGGGCATCAAGGACTCCGGCCGGGGCTGTAGCCTATCGTCGCTCGGCTTCGCCCAGCTGACCCGCCCGAAGTCCTTTCACCTTCGTCACGCGCCCGGCTGAGCTGGCCACGCGGTCAACGGTCACTATAGTCGGGCCCCATGAGCGCCCCCGTTCTGTCCTGTGAGCGAATCACCAAGTTGTACGATGGCTTCAAGGCCTTGGACGACTTCTCGCTGCAGGTTCACCAAGGCGAAATCTTCGCGCTGCTCGGTCCCAACGGCGCGGGCAAGTCCACGCTCATCCATTGCATCACGGGCATGGCGCGCCAGACGGAAGGGCACATCGAGGTCATGGGCTTCGACACCGTGCGGGACTTTCGAACGACCCGGCGCTTGGTCGGGCTGGTTCCGCAGGAGATCAACTACGACCCTTTCTTCACACCGCTGGAGAGCCTGATGATCCAAATGGGCCTGATGGGCGTCCGCCCCAATCGAAAGAAAGCGGAGCAACTCCTCAGGACCTTTGCGCTCGACGAGAAGCGCGACGCCTACACGCGAACCCTGTCGGGCGGGATGAAGCGCCGTCTGCTCGTCGCCAAGTCCCTGGTTCACGACCCGAAGCTGCTCTTTTTGGACGAGCCCACCGCGGGCGTCGACGTCGAGCTGCGACGGGAGCTCTGGAACGAAGTCCGTGCGCTGCGAGCACAGGGCACCACGGTCGTCCTGACGACGCACTACATCGAGGAGGCGGAGCAGCTCGCTGACCGCATCGGCATCGTTCACAAGGGCCGGCTTCTTCTCCTCGAAGACCGGCACAAGCTACTTACCCGGCACGAGGGCCAGTCGCTCGAGGACATCTTCGTCGATGTGATTCGCCGCGCTGACGGCAAAGAGGCGGCATGAACGCCATCGCGCTCAAGACGCTCTTCGTGAAAGAAGTCAGCCGCTTCAGCAAGGTATGGATGCAGACCGTTCTGAGCCCTCTCATCACGACGAGCCTCTACTTTCTCGTCTTCGGCGTCGCGCTCGGTTCGCGCTTGCGCGAAATCTCTGGCGTCCCCTACATCCAGTTCGTCGTGCCGGGACTCGTCATGATGACCATGGTCCGCGACTCGTTTCTCAATACGTCCTCGAGTCTCTTTCAGACCAAGATTAATGGCACCATCGTAGACTTGCTGGTGGCGCCGCTGGGTGCCGCGGAAATGCTCCTCGCATACGTGGGCGCGGCCATGCTCCGGGCGCTCCTCGTCGGATCGCTCGTCTACGCGGTCGCTCTGTTCTTCACGTGGTTTCCGCTCTACAGCCTGGGCTGGAGCGTCTTCTTCGCCGTCTTCGTGACGGCTTCCTTCGCGATGATGGGCATCGTCGCGGCCCTGTGGGCCGAGAAGTACGACCACCTCGCCATCTTTCCGAACTTCGTTCTACTCCCCTTGGCATTCCTCGGAGGCGTCTTTTACTCGATCGACTTGCTTCCCCAGCCTTGGAACTTCATCAGCCGGCTCAATCCGCTCCTCTACATGGTCAACGGCCTTCGGTACGGGTTTCTGGGAGTCTCGGACACCCCTCCGGTTCAAAGCGCCGCCGTGGTCCTGTCTTCGTTCTTCGTCCTTGTGTTAGCCTCGGGCGTGTTGCTGCACCGCGGCTACAAACTGAGAACCTGAGATGCCGACCCGCACGCCCACCCTCATCATCGGCGCTGGCCCGGCCGGCCTCGCAACCAGCGCATGCCTCAGAAGGGAAGGCATAAAGCACGTCGTGCTCGAGCGTGAAGCGGAGGTCGCCCCTCGCTGGCGCCAGCACTACGAACGGCTCCATCTACACACCTACCGCGACCTGTCGCAGCTCCCCTTCAAGCGCTGGAAACCCGGCACGCCGAAGTATCCCTCCCGCCAGCAAGTCGTCGACTACATGGACGACTACGCGGCCGAGCTCACTGTCCGCCCGCTCTTTGGACAAGAGGTGCGCAGGGCCGCACGGCTCGACGGCGGCTGGCGAATCGAAACCTCCAAAGACGTGTTCGAGGCGGAAAGCTTGGTCATCGCGACCGGCTACAACCACAGCCCGCAGCGACCGAGCTGGCCCGGGCAGGAGCAGTTCAATGGCGAGATTCTGCACAGCCGGGACTATCGGAACGGAGCTCCTTGGAAGGGTAAGCGGGTTTTGGTCGTCGGGGCGGGCAACTCGGGAGCGGAGATCGCCCTAGACCTGGTCGAGCACGGCGCCGAGTCCCACATCTGCATCCGCGGCCCCATTCACTTCGTGGCACGCGACATCGCAGGCCGGTTTCCCGCGCAGATCGTGGGCATCGCTCTTTCGTATTTGCCCACGGGGATTGCCGACCGTCTGGCGGTCGCCACCTCGAAGATGATCTTTGGCGACCTCGCGGCGTTCGGCATCCAGCGCCCGCAAATGGGGCCCATCTCGCAGATCCGAAAGCTCGGACGGGTTCCCCTCATCGACGTAGGAACCATCGACGCCATCAAGAGTGGCGACTTGTCCGTCGTGCCCGGCATCGAGCGATTCCATCCAGAAGGCGTCGAGCTCGTCGACGGCCGTCGCCTGGACCTCGACGCCGTCGTCTTGGCCACCGGGTACAAAGCGGGGCTCGACTCATTCCTAGAGAACGCTAGCCGATACCTGAACGAGCGCGGCTACCCCGAGCACCTGGCTGACGAGGCCGAATACCCGGGTCCTTACTTCGTGGGTTTCGGCAACCCACCTACCGGTCTGCTGCGCGAAATCAGCTTCGACGCCAAAGCCGTCGCGGCCGCGATTGCCAACGCGCGGGACGCCTGAGAAGCCGGCCGGAACGGCTACAGCGAGCGGGCATCTCGGCGAAGCGGATGATCCGCTGGCACCTCGACGAAAATCAAGGTGAGCCCATCCGGATCTAGCGCACGCAGCTCGACCAGCCCCCAGGGCTTCTTCGTAGCCCCCTCCGTGATCGGGACCCCCGCATCGCGCAGCTTGGCCTCCGCGGTTCTGACGTCGCGCACCTGAAGCCAGAGCTCCGTGGCCTCGGACGGCGACGAATTCGTGCGTCCCGTGATCTCCAAGTGGCCACCGCCCAAAAAGAAGACGATCCCGCGGCCTGCTTCCTGCCCAAACTCGCGCATCGGCTGTAGCCCGATGACCTCGCGGTAAAATGCCACGCTGCGTTCGTAGCTGCGAGGGTGAATCAGAAAGCGGCTCGACAGAATCTCCATGCGTCTCGGCGCCTCACGCTCACTGGGGGCTGTGACAAACGGCTTCGACGTTGTTGCCGTCAGGATCGATGACGAACGCGCCGAAATAGTGCTCGTGGTACTGCGGCCGCAAGCCAGGCGCGCCATGGTCCTGGCCACCCTGCTTCAGCGCAGCCTCGTAAAAGGCTTTCACGGAGGCGCGGTCGTTCGCCTTGAAGGCCACGTGCCGGGGCGTCGCCGCTTCTCTGGTTTCGATGAGCCAGAAGCAAGCCTCGTCGCCAGGGCCGAAGGCGCACATCCGCCGCGTCGGCCAGTCCGGGTCCCAGGACGCCAGCAGCTCCCTGTTCTTTGCGTATCGCAGCGGCCCGAAGGCAGCCTCGTAGAACAGCTTCGCCCTATCGAAGTGCGTGGTGTAGAAGCTCAAGTGGTCGATCATGAGCGCAGCGTACCGCAGATTGTCCAAGTGGTGGACCCGGGTATATTGCTTTGAGGTGTGGCTTTGCTGATCGAGAGCGGGGAATGACGGGGTTCGGACATGGGCTCTTCGGGATCTGCTTGGCCGCCGTGCTGCTCGCGGCCTGCGGAGACGGGGGTGGCGCCGACGACGCGACCGCCGACCCGAGCCTCTTTGCCAAGCTGGGCGACCCATTGCCCACGGTCAGCTCGGCCGAGCAGGCCGCCTTCGAACGCGGCCGTCAAATCGCGCTCCGGCGCTTCACGCCAGCAACCGGTCTCGGCCCGGCATTCAACGTCAGCTTCTGCGGCGGTTGTCACGAAAAGCCCGTCCTAGGCGGTAGCGCCGGCCATTACCGAGACTTCACGCTCGTCGGACGCAAGCTTCTCGACGACACGGTCGTGCCCCGAGGCAAGAACGGTGTGCAGCGCCAATACTCGCTCGAGCTCGGTCGAGAACCCTCCGACATGGAAGCCAACGTCATCGCGCCGAGGAACCCCATTCCGTTTTTCGGCGCGGGGCTGCTCCTGGAGATTCCGGAGGAAGAAATCCTACGCAGGACCGACCCAGACGACCTCGACGCGGACGGGATCAGCGGCCGCGCCAACATCGTGGACGGTTTCGTCGGCCGGTTCGGCCGCAAGGCACAGACCTCCAGCCTGGAGATCTTCCTCCGGGGACCGCTGTTCAATCACCTGGGCATCACGACCGAGCCCCTGTCCGCCTCGCGTCGCGCCTTGCTCCCCATGAGGCTGGGTGGTGCGGCCAGGACCACGGCCGCGCTCATCTTGAAGCAGGCGGTCATCCCGGACACGGACACCATCGATCTCGACGGGGCGCCCGATCCGGAGCTCTCGGACCAGGACCTGTTCGATCTGCTTTCGTTCACCATGCTGCTGGCTCCGCCGACCCCCGACGAACCGAGCCCGCAGACACGCCGCGGAAGCGACCTCTTCAGCAGCCTGGGCTGTGACAGTTGTCATAGCCGCTCACTCGAAGGGCCTCGCGGCCCGGTCCCGGCTTACACCGATCTGCTCCTGCACGACATGGGCGAGGCCCTCGCAGATCGGTTCAGTATGCAAGGGGCCGGCCCCGCGGAGTTTCGCACCCAACCACTGTGGGGCGTGGTTGCCGTCGCGCCATACCTGCACGACGGTCGAGCCGGCACACTCGACGAGGCCATCCGCTGGCACGGCGGCGAGGCCGAAGCCTCCGCGACCGCTTACGCAGAGCTTTCGGAGGGAGAGCAAGGAGACCTGCTCGCCTTTCTCGCGTCGCTCGGCGGGGCGACAGAAACGTCCGAGGGCTTGCTGCCCCCCGGGACAGCCGTTCCTGACGTCGGCGCCTGGGGC
Source organism: uncultured delta proteobacterium (assembly GCA_963746475.1). GTDB lineage: Bacteria > Myxococcota_A > Polyangia > Polyangiales > Houyiibacteriaceae > SG8-38. The sequence goes on along the minus strand of CAVVBB010000001.1, from coordinate 1,949,823 downwards.
GGGCCCAGCGCCGCGCTCGACGAACCAGCCCAGCAGCTGTTCTTGCGCGGACGCGCACTGTTCGATCGGGACGTGCCCTGGAATGAAGGCACCGGGCCGCTGTTCAACGGCGACAGCTGCCGGGCCTGTCATTTCGATCCAGTCATCGGCGGCGCGGGTCCATCCGGCGTCGACGCGATGCGCCAGGGCGTCTTCGAGGACGGCGAGTTTCGCGCACCCCGAGACGGCACCGGTCTGCCCCGGCACGCAAACTTCGCAGGGCGCCCCGAACCCGACCCGGAGGCGAGCTTCTTCGAGCCAAGACAGACTCCTGCGCTCTTCGGGCTGGGCCTCGTCGAACGGATTCCACGTCAGCTCATCGAAGACAACGCCGACCCGGAGGACCTCGACAACGACGGAATCACCGGGCGCGCCCACATCTTGAACGACGGCGAGTTGGGCCGCTTCGGCTGGAAAGCCAACGTGCCCTCGCTGCGCGAGTTCGTGCGCGACGCGCTGAGCAACGAGCTGGGGCTCACCGTCCCGATGGAGCCGGGCCTTTCGTTCGGCCACCCCGACGACGAGGACGAAGCGGAAGACCCGGAAATCGACATCGAGTCCATCGACGCGATCGCCGGCTACTTGTCTCTGCTCGCGCCCCCGCCTCGGACAAAGACCGATCCCGCACGTGAAGACGAGGGCGAGCAGATCTTCGAAACCGTCGGCTGTGGTTCCTGCCATGTGCCCAGCTTCCCGACCACAGACGGCGCCGAAGTCCACCCCTACAGCGACCTCCTGCTCCACGACGTCGCCGAGGATGGCGTCCTCGGAATCGAAGAAGGCGCCGCAGGCATCCACGACTTTCGAACCCCGCCTCTGTGGGGCCTCGGTCAGACCGGACCGTACATGCACGACGGCCGAGCCAGCAGCATCGAGGCGGCCATCGGCGCGCATGCCGGCGAAGCGAGCCGCAGCCGCAACGCCGTATCCGCGCTCAGCTCCGAAGAACGGGCTGCCCTACTCGCCTTCCTGAAATCGCTCTGATAGCTGTCCCCTCCTCCCATCACCGTGAAAGCCATATTCGTCATCCTCCCGAGCCTGCTGTGCGCCGCATGCGGCGAGAGCGCTCTGGGGCTCGAACAGCTCGAGCTTCAAATCCGTGGTCCGGCGGGCGAGCTCAAGCTCGAAATCCTTGCTGAAATTGCCGCCAGCGCCGAGGAACGACGCACGGGACTCGCCAAGCACGACTCCCTGGCCGCGGACGAGGGCCTGCTTCTGGTCTTCCCCGCCCCAACCCGGGCTTGCATCCGCAACGAGGCCGTCCGCTTCCCTATCGACGCCGTCTTCGTCTCCGCCGAGCAACGAGTCATCGCCATCGGGCGGGATCTCCCCGCGGGCGACCCGAACACCCACTGCCAGAACGCGACCGCCTTCATCCTCGAGCTCGCCGCCGGCTCCAGCCAGCAAGTCCGCACTGGGGACACCCTCTACCCAGCTAAGATATTGAAAACAAATGCTTTCTGAGCACAAGACCGCGACGCTCCCCCGTCAGTCCTGCTTAGAGTATTCACGGAGAAGCCTGGTGGTTTCGAGGGCTTAGGAGCCAGTCAGCGTCCCCTTGACGCAAGACGGGCGCGACACCACAATGCTGGTCCTATGGTCTCTAGCCGATCTATCTCTGCCGAATCGCCGAGCGTGAGCAACGCGCTCCGGGAGAGCATCGTAGTCGGCCTCACGATTAGCCTGCTGCTAGTTACGCAGCCATAGGCGGGGACCAGGAGTAGCACACACCCAAAACAAGACTCTGGCCCCCGCATCGAGGATGCGGGGGTTTTTTCGTTGAAGCTCAAACCGTGAACAAACAGCCACACTGCAAGACTTCACATTCATGCTACATGAAGCGCGCGAGTGCGTTTCGTAGCTCGCCTGCAGAGCGCACGATGCACGACCTAGGTGCCCGGTCCACACTCGACCCGGCACCTTTTTTGTGCGCTGCGAACGGCTTGAACCAGGCGTCGAATCGTCTAGTTGGACCCATCCGAGACAAAAGGAGACCGCTGTGACACCCGCGAACCCCAAGCTCAAGAATCGGGTCGGCGAAAAGCTGACCGGAGCTCAGATCATCTGGGAGTCGCTGGTTCGTGAGGGCGTAGAGGTCATCTTCGGATACCCGGGCGGCGCCATCATGCCGGCCTACGACGCGATGATTCAGTACCCGATTCATCACGTTCTCACCCGGCACGAGCAAGGCGCTTCGCACATGGCCGATGGCTACGCTCGAGCCAGCGGTGAGGTCGGCGTGGCGATCGCGACCTCCGGTCCAGGTGCCACCAATCTCGTGACGGGCCTGGCGACCGCCATGCTCGACTCCATCCCGATGGTCTGCATCACCGGCCAGGTACCCTCCCACTTGATCGGCAGCGACGCGTTCCAGGAAACGGACATCACCGGCTGCACGATCCCCGTCACTAAGCACAACTATCTCGTCACGCGCCCCGAGGACATCGCGGAGACGATTCGCGAAGCCTTCTACGTGGCCCGCTCAGGTCGTCCGGGCCCCGTCGTGGTCGACATCACGAAAGACGCCCAGCAGCAGTCCTGCACCTTCACCTGGAGCGACGAGCCCATCGTGCTGCCAGGCTACCGGCCCGACTACACGCCGCTTCCCGAACAGCTCCAAGAAGCGGTCGAGCTCATTCACAACGCCAAGCGACCCATCATCTTCGCGGGCTATGGCGTCATCAAGTCCCAGGCGATGCAGACGCTCACGGACTTCGTGGAAAAGTCTGATATTCCGGTTGCTTGCACCCTGCTCGGCCTCGGTGGCTTTCCGGCCACCCACCAGCGCAACCTCGGCATGATGGGCATGCACGGAGAGACCTGGGTAAACAAGGCCATCCAGGAAGCGGACCTCATCGTCGCCATCGGCATGCGCTTCGACGACCGCGTCACGGGCAACCTCAAGACCTACGCCCAGAACGCCAAGAAAATTCACATCGAGCTCGACCCTGCCGAAATCAACAAGAACGTCCGGGTCGACGTGCCGATCGTCGGCGATGCGCGATCAGTCCTGCAGCAACTGCTCCCGCACATCGAAAAGCGCGAACGCCATGAGTGGATTGACTACATCAACGATCTCAAAGGCGACTCCTCGGTGCGCGACATTCAAAACTTGCCCGACCTGGGCAAGCTCTACGCCGCGCACGTGATCTTCGACCTCTACAAGCTCACCGAAGGCAAGGCCCTGGTCGTCACCGATGTCGGTCAGCACCAGATGTGGGAAGCCCAGTACTACAAGCACGACTACCCGCGGAAGCTTCTCACCTCGGGTGGCCTCGGCACGATGGGCTTCGCCCTGCCCGCCGCCATCGGCGCCAAGTTCGCCAAACCCGAAGATGAGGTCTGGGTCATCTGCGGCGACGGCGGCTTCCAGATGACGCAAGCCGAGCTGTCGGTCTGCGTTCAGGAAGGCATCAAAGTCAACATCGCCATCATCAACAACGGCTTTCTCGGCATGGTCCGCCAGTGGCAGCAGTTCTTCTTCGGCGGTCGTTACGTGGCCACCCCGCTGGTAAGCCCGGACTTCACCAAGATCGCCGAAGCTCACGGGCTCAAGGGCATCCGCGTCGAGACCCGAGCCGACGTCGAAAAGGCTGTGCGCGACGCCCAGGCGCACGATGGAACGGTGCTCATCGATTTCCGCGTCGAGCAAGAAGACGCCGTCTACCCGATGGTTCCCGCCGGTGCCGACCTCAACGACATGATCCAGCGCCCCAAGCCTGGCGAGCGCGAGCACAACCCCATCTTCGAAACCGGAGAGGACGACTAATGCCTGAGACCGTCAAAAGAACCTTTGCCGTGTTCGTCGAAGACAGGCCCGGCGTCCTCAACCGTGTTGCCTCGCTGTTCCGCCGCCGCAACTACAACATCGACTCGCTCAACGTGGGTGCCACGCACGAGCCCGGCGTTTCGCGTATGACCGTCGTGTGCGACGCGGACGAAGACACCGCCAGACGCATCGAGGCCAACCTCTACAAGCTCGTCAACGTGCTCTGGGTCGACGACATCACCCACAAGCAATCGATCAATCGCGTCTTGGCGCTCATCAAAGTGAGCTGCGACCGCGAGCAGCGGGACGAAGTTCTCAGAATCTGCGAAGTGTTCAGAGCACGCGCGATCGACATGTCGCCCGAGCGCGTCACCGTCGAAATCACTGGCCCGCAAGACAAGGTCGACGGCCTCGTCTCGGTCCTCCGACCCTTTGGGATTTTGGAGATGGTTCAGACGGGCACCGTCGCGATGACGCGCGGCGCCGAAAAGCACGATCTAGCCCACCCCACGGTGCAAGCATCTCGAGCCTCCCGCAGTACGGCTGCCTAACCCCTTTTGGAGAAATTGAAGGACAACCCCATGACCCAGATTCGTTATGACAAGGATGCGGACCTCGAGTTGATCCGCGGCAAGAAGGTCGCGATCATCGGCTACGGCTCGCAGGGCCACGCTCACGCGCTCAACCTGAAGGAAAGCGGCGTGGACGTCCGCATCGGCCTCAAGGACGGCAGCAAGAGCAAGCCGAAGGCCGAGGCCGCCGGTCTCAGCGTCAAGTCCGTGGTCGACGCCGCCAAGGAAGCCGACGTCATCATGATTCTCGCCCCAGACACGGCGCAGCCCACGATCTACGAAGAAGAGATCAAGAACAACCTGCAAGCCGGCAACATGCTGATGTTCGCCCACGGCTTCAACATTCGTTACGAGACGATCGAGCCCTCAAAGGACGTCGACGTCGCCATGGTGGCGCCGAAGAGCCCCGGACACCGCGTCCGTGAGACCTACCAGGAGGGTGGCGGCGTGCCGGCGCTCCTGGCCGTACACCAGGACGCTACCGGGCAGGCCGACGCGCTCGCCATGTCCTACGCCGCCGGAATCGGCTGCGCACGGGCGGGCGTGTTGACGACGACGTTCACCGAAGAGACCGAAACCGACCTGTTCGGTGAGCAGGCGGTCCTCTGCGGTGGCGCTTCGGAGCTCGTCAAGGCCGGCTTCGAGACGCTCGTCGAGGCGGGTTACCAGCCCGAGCTGGCGTACTTCGAATGCCTGCACGAGCTCAAGCTCATCGTCGACCTGATGTACCGCGGCGGCCTCAACTACATGCGCTACTCGGTGTCGAACACCGCCGAGTGGGGTGACTACGTCAGCGGCCCGCGCGTCATCGGCGACGAGACCAAGAAGGCCATGAAGCAGGTCCTGACCGAGATCCAGGATGGCACCTTCGCGAAACGATGGATCGAAGAGAACAAGAACGGCCGTCCGGAGTTCAACCGGATCCGCCGCGCCGAGCAGGAACAGCGCCTCGAGCAGGTGGGCGCAAAGCTTCGGTCGATGATGCCCTTCGTCGACCCCGTCGAGATCAAACAAGGAGAGTAGTCAGGCGAGCGACGTGCCCTGAAGCTCCTGGGCACGAGCCGCACCGAGATTGGAGAAGGAGCCATGCAACCCGAACACGTACGTATTTTCGACACAACCCTCCGGGACGGGGAGCAATCCCCTGGCGCCACGATGACCTCCACAGAGAAGCTGGAGGTCGCCAAGACGCTATCCAGGCTGGGTGTCGACGTCATCGAAGCTGGTTTTGCAGCGGCTTCGCCTGATGACCTACGTGCGGTCAAGACCATCGCCGAGGCGGTGGGCGTAACGGGGGTCGAGGGTCGACCTTCTCCGGAGCCACCGACCATCTGCAGCCTGGCGCGGGCCCACAAGCCCGACATCGACCGGGCTGCAGAGGGCGTCGGTCCGGCAAAGCATTCGCGGATCCACACCTTCATCGCAACCTCGCCCATTCATCGAGAGCACAAGCTCCGAATGAGCAAGGACCAGGTGCTCCGCACCATCACAGAGATGGTTGGCCATGCGCGCGGCTACTGCGAGGACGTGGAGTTCAGCCCCGAAGACGCCGGCCGCACGGAGATGGAGTTCCTTTACGAGGCCCTGCAGGCCGCCATCGAGGCAGGCGCGACCACGCTCAACATTCCGGACACGGTCGGCTACACCATCCCCGACGAGTTTGGAGAGCGGATCGCGATGATTCGTGAAAATGTCCCCGGCATCGAAAAGGCCGTGATCAGCGTGCACTGTCACAACGACCTCGGCCTGGCCGTCGCCAATAGCCTCGCCGCGATCCGGAACGGCGCGCGACAGGTCGAAGTGGCGGTCAACGGCATCGGCGAACGAGCCGGAAACGCCTCCCTCGAAGAAGTGGTGATGGCGCTGCACGTGCGTCACGACCTCTTCCACATCGAGACTCAGATCGACACCACGCAGCTCACGCGGGCGAGCCGCCTCGTCAGCAAGGTGACCGGCATGGCGGTCCAGCCCAACAAGGCCATCGTCGGTGCGAACGCGTTCGCCCACGAGGCTGGGATCCACCAGGACGGGATGCTCAAGCACGAAGAGACCTACGAAATCATGCGCCCCGAAACGGTCGGCGCAGGGAAGACGCAGCTCGTGCTCGGCAAACACAGCGGTCGGGCCGCCTTCGCCAACCGACTGACTGAGCTCGGCTATCCAGTCGTCGGCGACGGGCTCCAAAAGGCGTTCGCCCGCTTCAAGAAGCTCGCCGACAAGAAGAAGTACATCACCGACGCGGACTTGATCGCCCTGGTGAGCGACGAGCTCCACCAGCCCAAGGAGTTCTGGAAGCTGGAGGCCATCCAGGTCGGCTGCGGCACGGGAATGCCGACGGCCACCGTTCGACTCAAAGGCCCCGACGGCAAGGTCCAAACCGAGGCCGAGGTCGGCACCGGACCGGTCGACGCGGTGTACAAGGCCATACAGAACATCATTCATGTGCCGTGCAACCTGCTCGAGTACAACGTTCAGTCGGTCACTGAGGGCATCGATGCGCTGGGCGAGGTGAGCGTACGGGTTCAGCCTGATGCAAACGCAACGCCGGATGACAAGATCAACCCACAGCACGACAAGACGACGAGCCGCGTCTACCACGGACACGGCGCTCACACGGACGTCATCGTGGCGAGCGCGAAGGCCTACATCGCCGCGATCAATCGCATTCTCGCAATCCAAGAGGCCAGCTCGGAAGCACAGAGGAACACCGGAAGCGCCGCCTGACCGGGCGAGCTTCATCTGGCCACCCACTTGAATAAGAAGTTATGAAACCAAGAACGCTATTTGAGAAGGTATGGGACAGCCACGTCGTGGGTCAGGAGCCTGCGCGCCCGGCAGTCCTCTACATCGACCTGCACCTCATCCATGAAGTGACGTCCCCACAGGCCTTCTCGGGTCTGCGTGCGCGGGGCATCGGCGTCCGGCGTCCGGATCGCACGGTGGCCACGATGGACCATTCGACCCCGACCCTACCGAAGAGCCTCGTGGTCATCGACGACCAGGCCAAAGCGCAAATGCATCAGCTCGAGCTCAACTGCGAGGAGTTCGGGGTGGAGCTCTTCGCGCTCGGTCACAAGCGCAACGGCATCGTCCACGTGATCGGACCCGAGCTCGGGCTGACTCAGCCAGGGATGACCGTGGTGTGCGGCGACAGCCACACCAGCACGCACGGCGCCTTCGGCGCCCTGGCGTTTGGCATCGGCACCAGTGAGGTCGAGCACGTCCTGGCCAGCCAATGCCTGCTGCAGCGCAAGCCCAAGACGCTCGAAGTGCGGGTCGAGGGGCAGCTCATGCCCGGCGTCACGGCCAAGGACATCATCCTCGCGCTCTGCGCCAAGATTGGAACGCACGGCGCGACCGGCCACGTGATCGAATACACCGGCCCCGCCATCCGGGCGCTCGACATGGAAGGCCGTATGACGGTCTGCAACATGAGCATCGAGGCCGGTGCACGCGCGGGCATGATCGCGCCCGACGAGACCACCTTCCAGTTCCTTAACGGCCGCGAGCGCGCGCCGAAGGGGGCCGACTGGGATGCCGCCGTCGAGCGTTGGCGGGAGCTGCGCACCGACGATGGTGCCAGCTACGACTACACCGTCACCATCGACGCCAGCAAGCTCGAGCCCATGATCACCTTTGGGACCAACCCGGGCATGGGCATGCAGATCACCGAGCCCGTACCCCTCGAGGACGAGCATGGGGCGTCCTCGGCCGTCTTCAAAAAGTCGCTCGACTACATGGGTATCGAGGCCGGCAAGCCGCTGCTCGGCCAGAAGATCGACGTGGTGTTCATCGGCTCCTGCACCAACTCTCGCATCAGCGATCTGCGCATGGCAGCGAGCGTGTTCAGTGGACGCAAAGTCGCCGAGGGAGTTCGTACACTGGTCGTCCCCGGCTCCCACGAGATCAAGGACCAGGCCGAGGCCGAGGGACTGGACCAGATCTTCAAAGACGCTGGGGCCGAATGGCGCGAGCCAGGTTGCTCGATGTGCATCGCGATGAACGGCGACCACCTGGAGCCCGGCCAGTACGCCGTCAGCACCAGCAACCGCAACTTCGAAGGGCGACAGGGCAAGGGAGGCCGCACGTTCCTCGCCTCCCCGCTGACCGCGGCCGCTGCCGCGGTCACGGGCGAAGTCACCGACGTCCGCACCCTACTTCTTTCCTGAGAGAAACACCGATGGCCAAGTTCGAAACACTCACGTCCCATGCGGTTCCGCTTCCCGCCGAGAACGTCGACACCGATCAGATCATTCCGGCTCGCTTCCTGAAGGTCACGACCAAAGAAGGCCTGGGAGAGAAGCTCTTCTGCGACTGGCGCTACGACGGCGAAGGCAAGCCAAATCCGGATTTCGTGCTGAACCACCCGGAGTCCAAAGGCGCTCAGATTCTGCTCGCGGGCAACAACTTCGGCTCGGGCTCAAGCCGCGAGCATGCGCCCTGGGCGCTACACGATTGGGGTATTCGCGCCATCGTCTCCACCGGCTTCGCCGACATCTTCAAGAGCAACTCGCTCAAGAACGGGGTGCTTCCCGTCGAAGTCGACGCCGACACTCACGCCCAGCTCCTTCAGAAGGTCCAGCGCGACCGCGACACGCAGATTCACATCGACCTGAAGAGTCAAACCCTCAGTGGCCCCGACGGCCTCGAGACCGAGTTCGACATCGACGGGTTCTCCAAGCACTGCCTGCTCAACGGCATCGACCAACTCGGATACATCCTCGGGTTCGAAGAGCAAATCCGCGCGCATGAAGAGAAGTGAGGCAAACGGCCCGGGGCCCGTCGTAGAGGTGTACGATACCACTCTGCGCGACGGGACGCAGATGGAGGGCATGAGCCTTTCCTGCGATGACAAATTGCGCATTGCAGGACACCTCGACGCCTTCGGCGCGACTTTCATCGAGGGTGGATGGCCCGGGTCGAACCCCAAGGACGTCGACTTCTTCGAAAGAGCCAAGGACCTCGAGTGGAAGAACGCCACCATCGCGGCGTTCGGGTCGACGCGCCGCTCCAACCTGGCCGTCGAAGACGATCCTCAAGTCGAAGCCCTGCTGAAGTCACAGACCCAGGTCTGCACGATCTTCGGCAAGACTTGGAACATGCACGTCACGGAGGTCCTTCGCACCGACCTCGACGAAAACCTCCGCATGATCGAGGATACGGTCGCCTATCTCGCGAAGAACGACCGAACTGTTATTTACGACGCAGAACACTTCTTCGATGGCTACAAGGCAGATGCGGCTTACTCCATCGAAACCTTGCGAGCGGCGGCGCGCGCTGGGGCCTGCACCCTCGTGCTTTGCGACACGAACGGCGGCTCGATGCCTTGGGAGGTCGAGGAGATGGTCAAAGCCGTCCGTGACGCCCTTCCCGACATCCGCCTCGGAATCCACGCACACAACGATGCAGAGTGTGGCGTCGCGAACTCCTTGTCCGCCGTGCGAGCGGGGGCGCGTCACGTGCAAGGCACCATCAACGGCTACGGGGAACGCTGTGGCAATGCAAACCTCTGCGCGATCATCCCGGACATCGAGCTCAAGCTGGGCCTGCAGTCCGTCCCCGAGGGAAGCCTTTCCCAGCTGTACGACCTAGCGCACTACGTCGCGGAGGTTGCCAACCTGAATCCAAATGACCACGCCGCCTACGTCGGCCGGAGCGCCTTTGCACACAAGGGCGGTGTCCACGTCTCGGCGATCCGCCGCCACCCGGAGTCCTACGAACACGTCGATCCGAAGCGCGTCGGAAACGAGTCGCGCGTTGTGGTCAGCGAGCTGTCCGGCCGCGCGAACGTGTTCAGCAAGGCCGAAGAGCTCGGTCTGCAGACCAGCAGCACCCACGGAAGCGCAGTGCTCGAAAAGGTCAAAGAGCTAGAGTCCAAGGGCTTCGCGTACGAAGCCGCGGAGGCCTCCTTCGCCCTGCTCATGGCCCGCCACCAGCCCGACTACCAGGCCCCGTTTCAGGTTCTCGACTTCCAGTCGACCGTGGGTCGAAAAAAGGGCGCCGAGATGTTCTGCGAGGCCACAGTCAAAGTTCGCATCGGCGACGAGGTCGTCCACACGGCCGGCGAAGGCAACGGCCCGGTGAGCGCGCTCGACTCCGCACTTCGCAAGGCGCTTCGCCCAAGCTTTCCGAGGATCGCGCAGATGCACCTCAGCGACTACAAGGTACGGATTCTGGACAGCGCCAGTGGCACCGGCGCCACGACGCGCGTACTGATCGACAGCCAATCGGCACACGACAGCTGGAGCACGGTCGGAGCGTCGAGCAACATCATCGAGGCCTCCCTGCAGGCGCTCGTGGACAGCATAGAGTATGGCCTGACTCTGGGCCCGACCGTCGTCGAAGAAGACATCGAAGCGCAGCGCGCTCCGCACTAAGCGTTGCCTCGGCTCCGGGCGTAGTTCATGCTGCGCCGCCCTAAGCCGGGCCCATTCACGAGCAATCTCGCATGCAAGCAAAAATCACACTCCTCCCGGGCGATGGTATCGGCCCGGAAATCACCGAGGCCGCGCGTCAGGTCATGGATGCCGTGGCCAAGAAGTTTGGTCACCGGTTCAGCTACTCGAGCCAGCTCATCGGCGGCATCGCCATCGACGAGACGGGGACCCCTCTGCCGGACGACACCATCACGGCGTGCCGGAACTCGGACGCCGTGCTGCTCGGCGCGGTCGGCGGACCCAAGTGGGACGACCCCACCGCCACGGTTCGGCCCGAACAGGGGCTGCTGGGCATGCGAAAAGCGCTCGGACTCTTCGCGAACGTTCGCCCGGTCAAGCTCTTCCGAGGACTCGAGGCCGCGTCCCCGCTCAAGCCGGAACGGCTCAAGAACGTCGATCTGGTATTCGTCCGCGAGCTCACGGGTGGCATCTACTTCGGTCAGCCCAAGGGCAAGGAAGTCAAGGACGGCGTTCGCCGCGGCTTCGACACCATGGTGTACGACGAAAACGAGATCCGCCGCATCATCGAGCTGGCCTGCGAGATCGCCCGGAAGCGACGCGGCCACGTGACCTCGATCGACAAGGCTAATGTCCTGTGCACCATGCAGGTCTGGCGCGAGGTGGCGCTCGAAGTCGCCAAGGCCAATTCGGACCTCAAGTTCGACCACCAACTGGTCGATTCCGCCGCCATGCGCTTGGTCACCGAGCCAGGCTCGTTCGACGTGATCGTCGCGGGCAACATGTTTGGTGACATCCTCTCGGACGAGGGCGCAGTCCTCACCGGCTCCTTGGGTCTACTACCGAGCGCCTCACTCGGCCAAGGCAAGCTCGGCGTGTACGAGCCCATCCACGGCTCGGCTCCGGACATCGCAGGCAAGGGCATCGCCAACCCGCTCGGAACCATTCTGAGCGCGGCGATGCTGTTGCGACACAGCCTCGACCTGGACACGGAGGCCAAGGCCATCGAAGATGCGGTGCAGAAGGTGCTCGACAACGGGCTTCGAACAGCGGACCTCGGCGGCGGACCTCAGTCGCTGTCGACTGCGGCCATGACGGACGCCGTGATCGTGGCGATCGAGGCGGCCTAGCCAGAGAGAAAAACCATGCCCCGGAAGCGCGTCAGCCGCCTATTCGACCTCAAGCAAGACGAGCACGGTCGCAAGTACATGGAAGTGTACCTCGACGGGATTGCGCTTCTGAGACTCGTACTGACGAACAAGGGCACGGCGTTCAGCCACGAAGAGCGGGTCTCATTGCGACTCGGCGGGCTTCTGCCGCCGCAGATCAATACCCTCGATCAGCAGATTGAGCGCGTCTACCAGGGCTTCGTGGCGGAGCAGAGCGACATCCAGAAGTACCAGTACCTTCGGGCCCTTCAGGAGCGTCAGGAGATCCTCTTCTACGCGCTCCTCGAAAGACATCTCGAAGAGATGCTTCCGATTGTCTACACGCCGACCGTGGGTGCCGCGGTGCAGCAGTTCAGTGCTCTGTATCAGAACCCGCGGGGTCTTTCGTTCTCCCCGCTAGACATCGACCGGGTAGAGCACACTCTGTCTTGCTACCCCATGGAAGACGTTCGCATGATCGTCGCGACCGACTCCTCGGCGATTCTGGGGATCGGTGACCAAGGGTACGGAGGTCTGGCGATTCCCATCGGCAAGATGGCCCTGTACACCGTGGGCGGGGGCGTGAGCCCATTCCACACCATGCCCGTGGCACTCGACGTCGGCACCGAGCGCATGGACCTGATCAACGATCCGAACTATCTGGGGGTCCGGCAGCGTCGCCTCCAAGGCGAAGACTACTACCGCTTCGTCGATCGGTTCGTGGACGCGGTCTGGAACCGCTGGCCGCAAGCCGTGATTCAGTGGGAGGACCTGTCCAAAGAAGCCGCGTTCACCGTGCTCGAACGGTACCGGGACCGCGGCCCCTCCTTCAACGACGACATCCAGGGGACCGGCGCCGTGGCGCTGGCGGGCATCCTCGCGGCCTGCCACCTCAGAAACGAAAAGCTCTGCGAGGAGGTCGTCGTCATTCACGGAGCAGGGGCCGGCGGTATCGGCGTGGCCTGGGCCATTCGTGAGGGCTTGATTCGCGCTGGTCTCAGTGTCGAAGAAGCCAAGTCGCGCGTGCTCGTCCTCGACTCCAAGGGCCTGCTGCTCACCAGCCGCAAGATGGAAGAGTACAAGAGGACCTTCGCCCAGGATCCCGCTCGTATCGAAGACTGGAGCTTCGAGGGCGAAGTCCCGGACCTCGTCGAAACCATCCGCAACGCAAAGGCCACGGTCCTACTCGGTTTGTCCGGTCAACCGGGCGCGTTCGGCGAGGAGGCGGTGAAAGCGATGGCGGCAAACGCCGAGCGACCCATCATCTTCCCTCTCTCGAACCCCACCTCCTCGGCGGAAGCCAAGCCGGAAGACATCTTTCAATGGACCGGTGGACAAGCCATCGTCGCCACCGGAAGCCCATTCGAGCCGGTGCGCATGGGCGGAGTCACCCACCCGATCGGCCAGGGTAACAACGCTTTCATTTTTCCGGGACTCGGGTTTGGCGCCATCCTGAGCGACGCAAAGAAGATCACGGACGGGATGGTCCTTGCCGCCGCACAGGCGTTGGCTGACTACACCATCGAAAACTACGTCGAGGGTGGCCTGATCTACCCCCCCGTCGATGACATTCAGGAGACCTCCATGAGGGTCGCCACCCGCGTGGTCAAGCAGGCCTGCGAAGACGGGGTCGCCCAGCGGACCGACATTCCAGAAAACGTGGAGGACTTCGTACGCGAACGCTTCTGGAGAGCCGAGTATCTCCCATTCGTACGTGCCGCGCTCGACTCCTGACAAAGCTGCACCTCGTGGGCTCCCGGAGGGTTACCTCCTCAGCGGTACCGTTTTACGAAAAAAGTGTGTCTCTGTCGGATTTTGACACCGAGGCACCTCTCCTCGCGACGACCGCTGACGGACTGCCCTCTAGATTTGCAGCCGCTTTGCACCCACCCTCTACCGCGACTATCGTTCCCGCCTCAATCGTCGCGAACTGGCGGCTGACCCCTGGATACATCACCCACGAGTGTGCAAGATGATAGCTTCATCGGGGTCCTCCGCTGCCGATTCAGCTTAGACGACCCTTACCCAGCGGCCGTTGGCTTGCGCAAGCAGTCGTTCACGGCTAGCCGGGCGGTGAAAATCGACCCAACGCATGAGCGAAAAGAATGAAAGACCTGAGTAAATATCGAAACATCGGCATCTTCGCCCACGTCGACGCGGGCAAGACCACGACCACGGAGCGCATCCTCAAGCTCACGGGTAAGATTCACAAGATCGGCGAAGTCCACGACGGTGCGGCCACCACGGACTTCATGGAACAGGAGCAGGAGCGCGGAATCACGATTCAGTCCGCAGCGACGACCTGCTTCTGGAACGATCACCAGCTGAACATCATCGACACCCCGGGACACGTCGACTTCACCATCGAGGTCTACCGTTCGCTCAAGGTGCTCGACGGTGGCGTCGGCGTCTTCTGCGGCTCAGGCGGCGTCGAGCCACAATCGGAGACCAACTGGCGCTACGCCAACGAGTCCGGCGTCGCTCGACTGATCTTCGTCAACAAGCTCGATCGACTGGGCGCCGACTTCTATCGCGTAGTGGACCAGATCAAGAGCGTGCTCGGAGCCAAGCCGCTCGTGATGGTCCTGCCCATCGGCACCGAAGCCGACTTCGTGGGCGTGGTCGACCTGCTCGAGCGCAAAGCCTATGTTTGGGACGACTCGGGCCTGCCCGAGAACTTTCAGATCCAAGAAGTGCCCGAAGACATGCGCCCGCTGGTCGACAAGTACCGCATGGAGCTCGTCGAGACCGCCGTGGAGCAGGACGACGAGGCCATGGAGGCCTACCTCGAGGGCAACGAGCCAGACATCGCCACGCTCAAGGCCTGCATCCGCAAGGGAACTCGGGACCTCGCCTTCTTCCCCACCTTCTGCGGCTCTGCGTTCAAGAACAAGGGCATTCAGCAGGTGCTCAACGCCGTGGTCGACTACCTGCCCGACCCGACTGAAGTAGACCCGCAGCCCGAGGTAGACCTCGAAGGGGAAGAAACCGGCGAAGTCGCCGTGGTCGATCCCAGCAAGCCCGTTCGGGCGCTCGCCTTCAAGATCATGGAGGACCGCTTCGGCGCGCTGACCTTCACCCGCATCTACTCCGGCACCATCAACAAGGGCGATACGCTCCTCAACACTTTCACCGGCAAGACCGAGCGAATCGGCCGGATGGTGGAGATGCACGCCAACGACCGCACCATCGTCGAGAGCGCGCAGGCCGGCGACATCGTAGCGCTAGTCGGCCTCAAGGACGTCCGCACCGGCCACACGCTGGCAGATCCGAAGAACCCAGCGACCTTGGAACCGATGGTCTTCCCGGACCCAGTCATCTCGATCGCCGTCAGCACCAAGGACAAGGGCAACAGCGAAAAGCTCGGCGTCGCGCTTGGCAAGATGGTCGCTGAAGACCCGTCCTTCCATGTCGAGGTCGACCAGGAGTCCGGCGAGACCATTCTCAAGGGCATGGGCGAGCTCCATCTCGACATCAAGGTCGACATTCTCCGCCGTACGCACGGCGTCGAGGTCGAGGTCGGCGCCCCGCAGGTCGCCTACCGTGAGACCGTCACCCAGGCCATCAGCGACAGCTATACACACAAGAAGCAGACTGGTGGCTCGGGGCAGTTCGCCAAGATCGACTACACCATCGAACCGGCCGAGCCGGGCGAGGGCTTCGTCTTCGAGTCGAAAATCATCGGCGGCAAGATCCCCAAGGAGTTCATCCCCGCGGTCGAGAAGGGCTTCAAGGTCATGAAGGACGAGGGACCGCTTTGCGGCTTCCCTCTGCTCGACTTCAAGGTCAGCTTGAACGACGGCGCCTTCCACGCCGTCGACTCCTCGCAGATGGCCTTCGAGACGGCCGCAAAGGCGGCCTTCCGGCAGACCATGCCGAAAGCCGGCCCGCAGCTGCTAGAGCCCATCATGAAGGTCGACGTCTTCGTTCCTGACGCCAACGTCGGCGACGTCATCGGCGACCTCAACCGCCGCCGCGGCATCGTGAAGTCCCAGGAAAAGGGTCACACCAACGTCCGCATCAAGGCTGACGTACCGCTCAGCGAGATGTTCGGCTACATCGGCGACCTACGGTCCTCGACCTCCGGTCGCGGCCAGTTCTCGATGGAGTTCAGCAACTACGCTCCGGTCCCGCGCAACATCCTCGAAAAGGTCAAGACCGAGGTGGCTGAGCGCGAGGCTGCGAAGAAGAAGTAGTCTCTCCTGCGCAAGACATAGAACGAAAAGCGGGAAGCGAAGCCTTGTGCTCGGCTTCCCGTTTTTTTCGCCGTCTCTCCGTTGATGAGGGCCTCCAGCAGTAGAGCCAAGCCCGCGCCCGGGCTATCCTATTCGCGGCGAAATGCACAGCACAGACGCGCCGATACGGCCTGCAGCCACCACCGTCTGCGTTCGCAACGGCCAGGCCGGCCTGGAGGTATTGTTGGTGCGCCGAAGCCGCACGCTGGTCTTCTATGGATCGGCTTGGGCGTTTCCAGGCGGGCGCGTGGATCCCGAGGACGCTCCCCCGGACGCGGACCTTTACCAAGAGCCCGCCGCGCGCACGGCAGCGGTTCGCGAGGCTCGGGAGGAGACCTCGATTGTCCTTGCGCCCGAGGCCCTCGTCCCCCTGTCTCATTGGACCACGCCACCCGGGCGTCCCAGGCGCTTCCGGACCTGGTTCTTCTTGGTTCGACCCGAGACGGAGCACGTCGTCGTGGACGACCAGGAAATCGACAAACACTGGTGGACCCCTCCCGTGGACGCACTCGCGGCTCAAGCTCGCGCCGAGATCTCACTGCCGCCACCAACCTTCGTCACGCTGCGCTGGCTCGAAGGCTTTGAGAACACGGAAACCGCCCTGGAGGCAGCGCGGGCGCAACGGCTCCCGCTTTTCGTGCCGCGACTCGTCGCGCACGAGGATCATTTTGTGTCGCTGTACCAGGGCGACGCCGGCTACCGCGACAGGGACTTGAATGCACGCGGTGCGCGGCATCGACTGTGGATGCGACCAGACGGCTGGCACTACGAACGCGACTGAAGCGCGACGAACGCCGAGCATCCCGCCAGGGCACCCGCGCGATGCGCTCCAAGCCGACGGTGCTGGTTCATCCAGCACCCAGGGTGTCGGAGCGCGAACGCACGGCAGGACCTTACACAGGCGCCTGGCGGAGGAGGCGCTTAAACGCTCAGGGCGTACTGCCAGCGCACACTTGCGCCAGGCCGAACGCCCCCGAACGCGGTGCTGAGCCTCTACAGGCTCGCTAGCTCAGGAGAGAGCGCCGCCGTCCGCGCGAATCTCGGTGCCATTGATATACCGGGCGTCGTCGGAGGCCAGGAAGGCGATCACCGAGGCTGCGTGCTTGGGCTTGGCGAAGCCGACGAAGGGCATCGCTCCCTTGAGCAGTTCCATGTCTGCGCCCGGAGGAGCCTTGAAGTCCCCGTGAAGCGCGGTGGCAATGCCCCCCGGAACCACGCAGTTCGCGCGAAGGCCCTGCTTCACGTACTCCTGGTAGAGCGCGCGCGTCATCGAGATGATGCCGCCCTTGGAAGCCGCATAGGCTGCCATCCAAGGATGGCTGCCCAGGGCCGAGGTCGAGCTCGTGTTCACCAGGGCGCTGAACTTGTTCTTGAGCAGATGCGGAAGAGCGGCCTGGTTGACGTAGAAGGTGCCGTTGAGGTTGATGTTGATGATCTCGTGGAACTGTTCGTGAGTCATCTCGTGCGTGTGGTACGTGCGGAGAATGCCGGCGCAGTGACAGAGCGTGTCGAAGCCGCCCATGTCCTCCGCGGCCTTGTCGATGACCTCTTTGACACGCGCGCCGTCAGCGACGTTGCACTCGTAGATCCAAGACTTCACGCCCTGCGCTTCGACCAACTTCTTGGTCTGCGCGAGACCCTCCGCGTTGACGTCGATCAGTGCGATGTTGCCGCCTTCTTCCGCAATCCGGAGGGCGGTCGCCTGACCGATGCCCGCAGCCGCGCCCGTGATGACGACGTTCTTACCTTCAAATCTCTTCATAGTTCTTGCTCCGCTCGAGGGCCTGATCCTAATCAATATCCGTGTAGCGAGGCCCAGCGCTTGCGGTGCAAGGAAGGCTCGCCGAAAGTCATATAGGTCGCCTGCGCGCGCTTGATGTACAGACCGATGTCGTGCTCGTCCGTGACGCCGATACCACCGTGCATCTGGATGGCTTCCTTGGCGGCGTGCATGAAGGTCTCGGAAGCCATCGCCTTGGCCAAAGCAGCCATGCGGGGAACCTGGTCCGGGTCCCGGTCGATCGCTCGAGCGGCACCAAGCACGGTCGAACGCAGGAGCGCGATCTCGGTATAGACCGCTACCGCGCGATGCTGGAGCGCCTGGAACGAACCGATCGGCACACCAAACTGCTCGCGCTCCTTGAGGTACTCGAGCGTGTCTTCGAAGGCCTGCTCGGCTCCGCCGAGCATCTGCGCAGCCAAGCCCACAGCAGCCCTGTCGAGCACGGCCTGAAGCAAAGGAGCCGCTGCGCCCTGCTCGCCGACGAGGCTCTCGCGGGACAGCTTCAGCCCCTCAAATCGCAAGATGGCGGCGTTTTGGCCATCGATCCGCGTCTGCCGCGTAACCTGAACGCCCGGTTGTGCGGGGTCCACGATAAAAAGACTGCTTCCAGTCTCGCCGGTCGAAGCATGCACGATGACCGCGTCGGCCAAATGCCCGTCGAGCACATGGACCTTCTCCCCGGTCAGCTCGAAACCGTCGCCAGACAGCTTCGCTACGGTTCGAGGCCGTCCCCTCTCAGCACGCGCACCAGGCTCTTCATAGGCCACCGAGACGAGGGTTTCACCGCTAGTGATGCCGGGAAGCAGCTCACGCTTCTGCGCCGCCGTGCCGCCGAGCAGCAGGGCCTGCGTCCCGAGGAGCAGGGTCGACACGAACGGCTCCGGCATCAGCTCCCGACCGGTCTCCTCGAGAATGACGCAGAGGTCGAAAAAGCCGAGCCCGAGCCCATCGTACTCCTCGGGGATCTGCAGACCGAGCCAGCCGAGCTCCGCCATTTCGCTCCAGAGTTCCTTGGAGAAGCCCACCGGATCCTTGCGATCGCGAAAGCCGCGAAGGCGGGAGGCCGGAGCATTCTCCCGTACGAACTGCCGAGCCGTCTTGGAGAGCATCTGCTGCTCATCGTTGAGGAGCAGGTAAGGCGCTGCGTGCTCGGCACTCATCACTTCTTCTCCGGCAGGCCAAGGACACGCTTGGCGACGATGTTCTTCTGAATCTCCGAGGAGCCACCCTCAATGGTGCTGGCGCGCGAGCGCAGCCAGTCACGGGTGTACTGCAAGTCGTCTTCTTCGAAGCCCGGCCCTTCCCAGCCGAGGCCTTGCAGGCCAGCCACCTTCATCCCGAGCTCGTAGCGCATCTGCTTGAGCTCGGTGCCGACGACCTTGGTGATCGAGCCCTCTGGCCCGGGAGTGCCGCTCTCGGCGCTTTGCTGAATCCGAGCAAGCGTCAGGTGAAACGCCTGCTCGAGCATGCCGAGCCGAGCCATTTCGTCACGTAGGAGTGGGTCGGCAATCGCGCCCTCTGCCACGCCGAGATGCTTGCGTGCACGCGCCACGACCTCGCGCTGCGCAGAGCCTGGCTGACGCGCGATGGAACGCCCAATCGAGGAACGTTCGTGACCAAGGATCGCCTTGGCGATCGTCCAGCCCTTGTTCTCCTCGCCAACCAGATTGCCGACGGGAACGCGCACGTTGTCGAAGAACGTCTCGCAGAACGGGGAGTACCCACTGATCAGGTCGATCCGCCGCACCGTGATGCCGGGTGTGTTTAGATCCGCCAGGATCACCGAGATTCCCATCTGCTTCTTCGGCGCATTCGAATCGGTGCGCGTCAGGCAGTAGATCCAGTCACTGACGTTCGCGTGCGAGGTCCAGATCTTCTGACCGTCGAGCACGTATTCGTCACCGTCGCGCTCGGCCTTCAGCTGCAAATTGGCGAGATCCGATCCAGCGTTAGGCTCCGAGTAGCCCTGGCACCAGCGTATCTCGCCGCGCGCGATGCGCGGAAGGTGCTGCTTCTTCTGCTCCTCCGTCCCGTACTCGAGCAAGACGGGACCGAACATGCATAGGCCTTGGCCCGCCACGGGGCGAGGGATGCCAAGCGACTTCAGCTCTTCGTGAATGATCGCTTCCTGCGCCCTGCTGAGGTCGGCGCCACCGTACTCTTTGGGCCAACTCGGCGCGGTCCAGCCCTTGTCGATGCCGCGGTCACGCCAGAGCAGAACATCCGGGTCCGTCTCTTCGCACTTGGTGCCACCCCAGTAGCCCTCGAAGGGACCGCTGCCGCTGGTGCCGCAGAGGGACTTCGGCGCGTTCTCGCGAATCCAGGCGCGCGCTTCGCTCCGAAACGTCTCGAGCTCGTCGGTCACGCCACTTCCTCACTCTGCGGCCGACTCGGCCGCCTTCTTCATGTCGAGGGCTACGTCCTCGATCATATCTTCCTGGCCACCCACGGTCTTCATCTCGCCAAGCTTGATGAGGATGTCCGTCGACTTGAGGCCATACTTGTCCGCCGCACGCTTCGCGTGAAGGAGGAACGACGAGTACACACCCGCGTATCCGAGCGTCAAAGAGTCGCGGTCCGCGCGGACCTTGTGCGTCATCAGCGGGTACACGATGTCCTCAGCGACATCCATCAGCTTCCACATGTCGATGCCCGTCTCGACACCCATACGGTCGAGCACGGCCACGAAGACCTCGAGCGGCGTGTTCCCGGCACCCGCGCCCATGCCTGCCACAGAGCCGTCGACCCGATCGGCCCCCGCCTCGATGGCCGCCAGGGAGTTGGCGATGCCCATGTGCATGTTGTGGTGCCCGTGAAAACCGACCTCGACGTCGGCATCCAGCTTCTTTCGAAGCATGCCCACCCGCGCGGACACGTCGTCGGGCAACATGTACCCGGCAGAGTCAGTGATGTAGATGCAGTTCGCCCCATAGCCCTGCATGAGCTGGGCCTGCGCCAGAAGCTGCTCCGGCTGGATCATGTGAGCCATCATGAGGAAGCCCACGGTGTCCATCTCCATCTTCCGACCCAGCATGATGTGCTGCTCGGAAACATCAGCTTCGGTGCAGTGCGTTGCGACGCGAATCGTATGGACGCCGATTTCATGCGCCATTCGCAGATGGTCCACGGTGCCGATCCCCGGAAGAAGCAAGGCCGACACCTGGGCGTTCTTCATCTTCGGAACGACCGCCTCGAGGTATTCTCTGTCGGTCGCCGCCGGGAAGCCGTAGTTGACGGATGCACCGCCGAGACCATCGCCGTGCGTGACCTCGATGAGCGGCACGCCCGCTTCGTCCAGCGCCGTCGCGACCTCGACCATTTGGGCCACGGTGAGCTGATGGCGCTGCGGGTGCATACCGTCCCGCAGGGACATGTCGTGAAGCTTCACCTTCTTACCTTGCAGATTCATGCTGCCTCCGCGCGCAAAATCTCTTCCGCGATGAGCTCGGCCGTGCGCAGACCGGCTGCGGTCATGATGTCGAGGTTGCCGGCGTACTTCGGGAGGAAGTCACCCAGCCCTTCGACCTCCATGAACATCGAAACGCGGTTCCCGTCGAAAACCGGACCGTTCTTGAGCGTGTAGCCGGGCACATACTTCTGAACTTCCTTCACCATCGCGTGCACGGACTCGATGATTTCCTTCTGCTTGGGGGCGTCCTTGGTGAGGCAGTGGATGGTGTCGCGCATGATCAGAGGTGGCTCTGCCGGATTGATGATGATGATCGCCTTGCCGCGCTCCGCGCCGCCCACGACCTCGACGCCCTTCGCGGTCGTCCTCGTGAACTCGTCGATGTTCTTGCGCGTTCCAGGTCCGGCCGACTTGGAAGAGACCGTTGCGATGATCTCCCCGTACTCGACGGGTTGCACCCTGCTGACGGCCGCGACCATCGGAATCGTCGCCTGCCCACCGCAAGTGACCATGTTTACGTTCTGCTCGTCCTGGCCCACCATCGCTTCGAGATTGACCGGCGGAACGCAGAACGGGCCGATCGCAGCGGGCGTGAGATCGACCATCTTGACGCCATGCTTCTTCACGATCTCGTTGTTCGACTCGTGTACGTAAGCACTAGTGGCGTCCCAGGCGACCTGAATGCGGTCGTCCTCGATGTGAGGTTCCAGGCCCTTGACACCCTCAGCCGTCGTCTTCAGGCCGAGGTCCTTGGCGCGCCGAAGCCCCTCAGAAGCCGGGTCGATGCCGACCATCCACACCGGCTCGATCACTTCGCTGCGCAGCGCCTTGTACAACAAGTCGGTTCCGATGTTTCCGGAGCCGATGATCGCCGCCTTTATCTTCCTCGCCATCGCTTCATCTCCTAAGTAAACCGCACCGAAGCGGTTCCGATTCCCTCGACTTCGAGCCTCATCTCGTCTCCGGGCACAACCGGCTCGAGGGGAACCAGTGACCCGGACAGCACCACGTCGCCGGCGTTCAGACTGATGCCGAACCCCGACAGAGTGTTGGCGAGCCAACTGACACAGTTCAGCGGGGAGTCGAGCGCCGCCGAGCCCAAGCCCTCGCTGAGCGGTTTCCCGTTTTTGAAGACCCGCATTTTGAGATTGGGAAAGTCGAGAACCTTGGGGTCTGCGCGGCCCTCCCCCAGAACGAACAGGCCACAGCTGGCATTGTCCGCCACCGTGTCCTGGATCTTCACTTTCCAGTCGTGGACACGACTATCGACGACCTCGAAGCAGGGGACGACGTAATCGGTCGCCGCCACCACGTCTTCGTTCGTCACTCCAGGTCCGACCAGATCGCTCTTCAGTACGAAGGCAATCTCGCCCTCGGCGCGCGGCTGAATCAGATGCTCGCTGATCGGCATCGGTCCGCCGTTTGGAAACATCATCCTGTCCGTGAGATATCCAAAGTCCGGCTGAAAAACGCCAAGCATCTCCTGCACTGCCAAGCTCGTGACGCCAATCTTTTTGCCAATGATCCGCTCGCCGTCCTCGTCGACTCGGCGCGAGACCATGCGGAGCGAGACGTGGTACGCGTCTTCGATCGTGATGTCCGGCCAGCGCTCGGTCAGCGGCGCAAGTGTCTTGCGAGCGCGGAGTGCTTCGTAGAGCTCGTCCCCAAACTGCTGGATCTTCTGTTTTCGCTTAGCGTCGTCCATCTTAGCCGAGGTCTCCACCCAAGAGCTCCGCGCTGATACCGCGATGCCGGCGTCTTTCGACTCCGGCACCGCTTCATAGACCAGTGCTGAGATACATCCGTCTATGCGAAAGCGCCCGGGCACGGAGCCCTGGGCGCCACGTGTTCAGATGAAGAAGTCCGAATTCTTTCCACCAAACAGCACGGTGCCGAAGTTGGCTGCCGGCGTGTCCGGCCCGTTGGCGTGGTGAAGCCGAATCGTGTGAATGTCCTGGAAGTGGCGGTTGAGCGGGTGCTCGATGAAGGCCGCTCGGGCACCACAGCTGATGAAGAGGTCCTGGACGACCTTCGTAGCGGTGCTGACGGCCGCCGCGGAATCGTTGCGGAAGCGGACCCGACGGTCGATCGGGATCTTCTCGCCACGCTCGAGGTAACCAAACATCTCTTCGAAGTTGCGACGCAGGACGAGTACCTCTCGGTCCAGCGCAGCCGCCGCGTCGGCCGCGACCTTGGCGTTCGTGAAAGACTCCTTGGCCTTTCCGCCTGTAGCCTGGGAGACCTTCGACCCCATGTACTCGCGGTAGATATCGAGAGCCCCCAGTGCCGCGCCGACAGCCGGTGTCGAAACCGAGCGCACGTGAATCTGACCGAACGGGTACTTGTAAACCGGAGACGTGTTCAGCTCGTTGCCGGGGCTATCCTGATTGAAACCGTCGCTGAACTTGTGCATCCGGTGGTGCGGTACGAAGACGTCCTTGACGAGGATGTCCTTGCTACCAGAGCCACGAAGACCCGAGGTGTGCCAGTTGTCCACGATCTCATAGTCGGAGCGTGGCAGCAGGAATGTCCTCATATCGGGATGGCCACCCGCTTCGGTGGGGACGAAGCCACCGAGGAAGACCCACTGACTCGCGTCGCAGCCGCTGGAAAACGACCAGCGACCGGAGAGCTTCACCCCACCGTCGACCCACTCGGTCTCCGCGACGGGCATGTAGGAGGACGAAATTAGGGTCTTCGGCTCGTCCTTCCAGACCTCGTCCTGCGCCTCGGGGGGAAACAGCGCCAACTGCCACGAATGAACGTTCAGAACGCCATACACCCAAGCGCTCGAGGCACAGCCTCGCCCCAGCTCGAGTTGCAAATCGAAGATGATGGATGGGTTCATCTCGTAGCCACCGTAACGACGGGGCTGGCACACCTTGAAGAAGCCGAGGCGATGAAAATCCTCGATGCTTTCTTCAGGAATCCGGCGTAGCTCGCCTGCCTTGACCGAGCGCTCACGCAGGGTTGGGGCGAGCTCCCGTGCACGCTGGATGAGCTCCTCGCGCGTCGGAATGGGGTTCGAGTTTCCGTCCACAGATTCCTCCTGTGTCACTGCCGGCCGCAGTGACCTGTCATTAGACCAGGCCGTTGAATCCCTGCTTTACACAGGGTCAACGACGGGCCATAGATAGAACGCGTTCTAGCCTAGCCCTCCTGGCATGTCCAGCCGGGTTCCCTCTATGCCTAGGGCCGAAAACCGCAGGTGGAAAGGAAGTTTTTGATGTCGATTCCAGGCGGCCTAAAAGCCATCGACCTGATGCTCAACATCCCCGATCAGGACCCCTCAGCTTGGTACGAATTCATCAAGCCTCTGCTGCTCGATGAGGAGAGTCGCAAGGTCTTCAAAATGCCGGCGCAGTACATGTTCAAGGACATCCCGCAAATTGGGGATAAGGAAGACCCGATCGGATACTGCCTGGAGGAAATGGACAAGTGGGCCGTCGAAAAGGCCATGCTCGGCATCTCCGGGCCGAACTCCACCAACCTGGATGCCTGCAAAAAGCACCCGGAACGCTTCTTCCCCTCGTACGGCGCCAACCCGAACAATGGGATGGAAGAGGTTCGCAAGATCAAGCTGCTGCACAAGGAGCACGGAATCAAGTGCGTCACGGGCTTTCCAGCGGGTCTCTGCCCGCAGGTCCCCATCAACGACAAGCGCTGGTACCCCATCTACGCCGCCTGCGTCGAGCTGGACATCCCCGTGTCGCTCTGCGTGGGCGTGCCCGGACCGCGCATCCCCATGGCCCCACAGAAAGTCGAGCTCATCGACGAGGTCTGCTGGTTCTTCCCCGAGCTCAAGTTCGTCATGCGCCATGGCGCCGAGCCCTGGGTCGACCTCGCGGTCAAACTGATGCTCAAATACCCGAACCTGTACTACTGCACGAGCGCCTTCGCCCCGAAGCACTATCCGGAGGCGATCATCAAGTACGCAAATACCCGCGGCGCTGACAAGATCATGTACGCCGGATACTTCCCGATGGGTCTCTCGCTCGAGCGCATCTTCACCGACATGCAGAAGGTGCCCTTCAAAGACGAAGTCTGGCCCAAGTTCCTGCGCGGCAATGCTGAGCGTGTTTTCAAACTAAACGAGTAGTAGGAGCGGAAAGACATGAGCAACTCCCCTGACCTGTTGGTCGAGCGCGACGGGCACGTCCTCATTTTGACGATGAACAGGCCCGAGTCCCGCAACGCCCTCTCCCTTGACATGCTGTCTGGAATGGAAGCGGCCTGGGACGAGATCAACGAGAACCCAGAAATCCGTGTCGCCATCTTGACCGGTGCTGGCGGCAACTTCTGTGCCGGAGCCGACCTCAAGGCAATGAACAAGAAGTCCGTGGCCAAGCAATACGAGGAAAGCGACCACGACCCCTCGTACGTCAAGTCGCTGCTCAAGGGCTTCACGCTCAAGAAGCCGCTGCTCGCCGCAGTCGAAGGCTTCGCCATCGCGGGGGGCACCGAGATCCTCCAAGCGACCGACATTCGGGTGGCGGGTGAGAGCGCCGTGTTCGGCGTCTCCGAGGTCAAGCTCGGACTCTTCCCACTCGGTGCCTCCACGGTTCGTCTTCGCCGGCAGATCCCCTACTCGATTGCCGCCGACATGCTTCTGACCGGGCGCACGATGAAGGCCGAGGAGGCCAAACACTACGGCCTCGTTGGCTACGTCACGCCCGACGGCGGTGCCTTGGACAAGGCCAAGGAGCTGGCTCAGCGAATCGCCAGCAATGGCCCCGTCGCGGTCCAGGCCGTGCTCAAGGCCCTCCGGGACACCGAATGCCTGCCCGAAAAGGAAGCGCTGCCCATCGAAGCGCAGATCGGCATGAAGGTCTTCATGAGTGAAGACGCCAAGGAAGGCCCGCGTGCCTTCGCCGAAAAGCGGAAGCCCGACTTCAAGGGCCGCTGAGTCTGCACCAAGCCGCCGCGTGGGCCCGCGCGTATGACGTGGGCCCCGCGCGCCCAGGCGGCCGCCGGTCGCATGGGGGGCCGGCGCCATTACTCCGTTCGCCTGCAGGCTCCGAGGGGGCCGTTGCGAAGCCCTGTGGCTCGGCGGCGGCGCCGGTCGCCGCTACGCTGCGAACAGGAGCTCGGTCGCGTCGCCGACGTCTTCGAGCACCTTCTGGACGTCGTGCAGGCCTCCCGACCAGCCGACCATCGCCGCGAACCAAACATTCTGAAGGATGGACGCCACGCGTCGTTCTCGTTCGTCCGCCTCGCCACCCCATTGCGCATCCGCGGTGGCCGCCTCGCCGCGGATCGCGGCCATGACCAAAGCGGTGATGACCGCGTGAAAGCTGGCGACTCTCTCTGTGATGTTCGGATCACCGGAGGCAAGCGATCGAATGAGCGCCTGGGCGAGGTTGGGCTTTCGGAGAAAGCCACGCGTCACTGCCCCGAAGACCTCCGCCAGACGCTCCTGAGGAGTGTCGCCAGGAATGGGCTTCTTGCCAAGCCTGGCGACGAGCTTGTCGCACTCCTGCTCGAGCGCCGCGATCAGAATTTCTTCCTTGCTCGCAAAGCGCTTGTAGACGGTGCCGAGGGCTACTTGCGCGGTTGCGGCCACGTCTCTGAGCCGAACGGCCTGGTAGCCGTCACGCTCCGCGAGGGCGACGGCTGTTTCCACGATGCGTTTGGCTCGATCGTCCATGGTCCTCCGGTGCCTAGAATCCGACCTCGGACTGAGGCCGGTAGAACTGTTGGTACCAGCGACGAAGCCCGCCTACGTCACCATCCCCATCACACAGCATCGGCTTGTTCCGGTACTTCTTGTTTTCCCAGATTGCGATGTCTTCCTTGAACCCAACGACGATGTTGTCGCGGTAGCCAGCCTCGAACTGTTCCTTACCTTCTTTGATGTTCGAGAGGTTGATGATGGCTCCAATTCGCACGTGAATGCTGTTTTCGTCAACAGGCGTATTGGTCAGGAGCATGATGTTCGGCAGGACGCTTTCCATCCGCGTCAGCATGAAGCCTGGTCCGTAATAGGTGGACTCCAGCTTGAAGTTGTCCTCGCCACCACCGCGAGGATAGGCGACGCCGCTCACAAACTGACGGCCGATGTGGCCCTCGAACTTGTTGCCAAAGTCCTTGGCCCAGGTCCCGTGAACAGGTCCGAAATGGCCCTTGTCGGCGAGGTTTTCGACAATCTCTTTAGGCTGGGTCTTGATCGGAATCAGGTGCGCGTCCCAGTCCGTCCAATCGTCCCCGCCGTACTCGGGAATGACGGGGATCTCCCAGTTGGGCTCCTCGCCCTCCTCACGCGCGTTCCACACGAAGATGAGCCCGTTGCGCTCGAGAACGGGGTTGTTCTTGACGCAGGCCCGCGGCGGAATGCGTTTGGCATAGGGCACATCGACGCACTTGCCCGTCTCGTCGAAACGCCAGGCATGAAACGGACACTGGACCGTCTCTCCGACCACCTTGCCGCCATGACCTAGATGCGCACCGAGGTGAGGACAAAACGCATCGTGGACGATCGCCTTACCGCTCTCTGAGCGGTACATGACCATCTCCCGACCGAAATACTTGATCGGCTTGACCTGGCCCAGCTCCAGCTCTTTGGCGAGGCCAACCACGAACCAGCCGCGGGCATAACCTGGAAAGAGCTCTTCTTGCTGTGTTGCTGTCTGATTCATGACTCTCTCTACTCTAGACCGGCAGCCTTGCGGGCGATAGCCTCAGCCCAGGGGTAATCGGGCTTGCCACTCGGGAGTCGCTCGACCGTTTCGGTGATACTGACCTGGCGTGGGATCTTGTATCCGGCGATGTGCTGACGGCAGTGCGCCTGAACTTCGTCGAGGCTCAGCTCCTTGCGGCCCTTCGTGTTGAATACTGCGGCCACCGTCGACCCGAAGCGCGGGTTCGGAATGCCGACGACGAGGGCATCGATGATGTCCGGATGTGCCTTGAGTGCCTCCTCGACCTCCTCTGGGAAGATCTTCTCGCCGCCGCTGTTGATGCACTTGCTACCGCGACCGAGGAATGTGATGCGACCATCTGCTTCGATGGTGGCGAAGTCTCCCGGAAGCACCCAACGCTTGCCGTTGAATTCCTTGAAACGGTCGGCGGTCTTCTCTGGATCCTTGTAGTACCCGAGGGGAAGGCGACCCGAACGCGCGACGCGCCCAATCTCGCCGGAGCCCGGCTCGAGCGGGTTGCCATCTTCGTCGAGCACGGTCACGTCCTCGCCCATGTAAAACGATGGCCGGCCCTCGTGACTGTCTTCGTCGCTCGCCGCACGACCGAGGTCGCCCGACTCGCTGGTGCCGAAGCTGTTGACGAGCATGACGTCCGGCAGGAGCGTTTCGATCTCTTGTTGGACGGACTTCGAAATGATCGCTCCCGCGGTCGCGATCACCGCGAGGTTTGACACATCGTACTCATTGGCCTTCAACTCGTCGACCAGGGGGATGGCCATCGCGTCACCGACGATGCTCAACGTGGAAACGCCCTCCGCGGCCACCAGAGACAGGATGCGCTTGGCATCAAAGCTCGGGCCCGGCTGCAGCGTAAGCTTGCCGCCGGTGAAGAAGCAAATCCATGAGGTGAACTGCGCGGCGCCATGAATGAAGGGCGCGCAGGGCAGCATGTTGACCGTGTACCAGCCCTCTTTGACCTGCTCGAGGAGCTGCTCTGGAGACTCGACCGGATCCCCACCTGGAGAGCCGCCTTGAAGGCCCGCGAAGAAGAGATCTTCGTGGCGCCACATCACGCCCTTGGGCATACCAGTCGTGCCGCCGGTGTAGATGATGTAGAGGTCATCGCCCGAACGCGGCCCAAAACCGCGCTCCTCGGACCCCTGTGCCATGGCCGTCTCGTACTCGATCGACTCCTGGTCGCTCTTCGCATCGCTACCATCATCGATGACGACCAGTGCCTTGAGCGGCTTCAGACCCTGGTTGGCCTCGTTGATGATGGGGATGAAGCGCCGCTGTGTGATGATACCGA
Organism: uncultured delta proteobacterium; assembly: GCA_963746475.1. Lineage (GTDB taxonomy): Bacteria > Myxococcota_A > Polyangia > Polyangiales > Houyiibacteriaceae > SG8-38. Next base: position 1,920,526 of record CAVVBB010000001.1, on the reverse strand, counting down.
CCAAGTCGGCATCCTCGATCATGTACCGCACCTCGGGGCCCACGAAGCGGTAGTTGATGTTGATGCCGACGGCTCGCAGCTTGAGCAACGCCAGCATGGCCTCGACGAACTCGTGCCCGTTGTACAGGTGAAGACCAATGTGGTCCCCGGGCTCGATCCCCTGCGACTGCAGGTAATGCGCGAGGCGATTCGCGCGTCGATCTAGCTCGGCAAAGCTGTAGTGAACGTCTCCAGAAGCCAGCGCCTCGTTGTCAGGAACGACGTCGACGATGGCTTCGAAAAGGTCTGCGATATTGTATTCCATAGAGAACCTTCTAGCGGGGCTCCGAGCCAACCACCCATGCCGCAAAGAATTGCGAACCGCCGCCGTACGCGTGGCCGAGTGCCACTTTGGCGCCGTCGACCTGGTGCCGGTCAGCGGTGCCACGAACCTGGCGGGCCGCCTCGGCAAAGCGAAGCATACCGCTGGCACCGATCGGATTGGTACACATGACGCCGCCGGACATGTTGACTGGCATCTCCGAACCAATGCGGGTCTTGCCCTCCATCGTCATCTTCCAGCCCTCACCTTCTTCGGCGAAGCCTAGGTTTTCGAGCCACATCGGCTCGAACCAGGAGAACGGCACGTAGATCTCAGCGCAGTCGATCTCCTTCAGCGGATTGTGGATGCCGGCTTGTTCGTATACGTCCTTGGCGCACTGCTTACCCGCGCCGGGGTTGACCTGGTCGCGCCCTGCGAAGAACGTTCGCTCCGTGCGCACCGAGGTCCCGAGCACCCAGGCTGGGTTCTTCACCCGTCCGGCGTTCTTCTCATTCGTGAGCACCATGGCGACCGCGCCGTCCGAGGACGGGCAAGTCTCCGAATAGCGAATCGGGTCCCAGAGCATCGGCGCCGCCTTCACCTCTTCGAGCGTCTGCTTCAGGTGAAGGTGAGCGTTCGGGTTCAGGCAGCCGTTTTCCCGGTCCTTGACCGCGACCATCGGGCCAGCATCCAAATGGGCGTCCGTCCGCGCAATGTAGCTGCGGATGAGAGGCGCGAAGTACCCCCCTGCGCCTGCTACCAACTGCGGTTGAAAGGGAATGGCTGGCGAGAGTGCCCACATGGCATTGGACTCGCTCTGCTTCTCGAAGGCCAGCGTGAGCACCTTGTCGTGCACGCCCGCCTGAACCAGATGAGAGGCCACGACGGCCGTCGAGCCGCCCACCGAGCCCGCGGTGTGCACGCGGAACATCGGCTTCCCTGCCGCCCCGAGCGCGTCCGCGAGCCACAGCTCCGGCATCATGACGCCCTCGAACATGTCGGGCGCCGTACCGATGACAACGGCGTCGATGTCCTTGAAAGTCATGTCCGCGTCTTGCAGCGCGCGAAGCGCAGCATCGCGAACGAGACCGGGAATCGATAGGTCACGCCGGCTTTCCCGGTGCTTCGTTTGTCCTATGCCGATGACGGCGCAGCGCTCAGCCATTCTTCCCCTCCAAAACGGCAACCAGATTCTGCTGCAGGCAGGGACCACTGGTCGCATGCGCGACGGCGCGCTGAGCGCTGCCGTCGAGGACACGCTGCGCAGCTTCACCGAAGCGGATCAAACCGGCCGTCATGACCGAGTTGGCGGCGAGCGCGCCGCCGGACGGATTGATGCTCACCCCATCTCCGAGTCCCATTGCCTCGCGCAGGATCAGCTCCTGTGGCGCGAAGGGCGCGTGAAGCTCCGCGATATCCACCTTGCCCTTGCCGACTCCCGCTTTCTCGGCGGCGAGTCTGGCGCTGGTGGAGGTGGTGAGATCACGTTGTCCGAGGCCAGACACCTCGATTCGGTGATCGATACCTCGGATCCAGGCGGGGTTCTTGGTCAGCTCACGGGCCTTGTCGCCGGAGGCCAGAACCACTGCCGCGGCCGAATCCGAAAGCGGCGGACAGAAGCTCTTTCTCAGAGGAGAGCTGATGTAGGGCTCTTCCAGGATCGCCTCGACCGTGAAGTCACCCTTGATCTGAGCGTTCGGGTTGTCCTTGGCGTTCTTTCGATTCCGAACGGCCACCTCGGCGAAGTCCCGCTCCGTCGCCTTGCGCGCGTCGAGCAAAGCCTGCGCCTGAAGCGCGGCCGCGCTGATCGCGTCGAGTCCGAGCGGCTGCACGTAGTAGGGGTCATTCTGGAGGTTCATGACGTCAGGCATGGGCCCGAGCGAGCACTTGCCAAACGAGAAAACCAGCGCCGTATCGATGTCGCCATGGAGCAATCGCACCCAGGCCTCGTAGAGGGCGAAGGCGCCGTCCATCTCCACGTGCGACTCGCGAATCGGCGGCCAGGCTTTGAGCCCGTCCACCGCGGCCACGAAGGAGAAGGGGCGCCCGACCAGGTAGTCGCTGCTTCCGGAGCAGGTGAAGCCGATGTCGTCCTGCGTGAGGCCGACCTTGGACATGGCCTCCGAGGTGACGGGCTGAACCAGCTCCGGCTCATCGGCCGCGCCGCTATCGCGTACCGATGGCAGCTGGGCAAAAGAAACAATCGCGACGTCTCGCACTAGAGATGCTCCTTGTAACTGTCAAATGGAGCGTCCGGCTCGCCGGTCGGCTCGAAGTAGAGAATGTTTTCCAAGCTTGGACCCCACTCTGCTTTGGGCTTCCACTTGGCTTTGACGCGCATCCCCATTCGGATTTCCTCATAAGGGACGCCGGAAATCAGGTGGTAGATGGGCATGTCGGCGCCGTCGAGGACGATGGCTCCGAAGCAATACGGCGGCTTCAGCATCTGCCCCTCGAACGGAATGCGAACGACCGTGAAGGTCGTCAGGACTCCGACGTCGACAACGTCGACGTATTCGTTGGTGGGCGCACCCGTGAGTGGGTCGGCCGCACGGGGCGGTACGTAGACCTTGCCGTCCTTGGCGCAGCGGCCCCCGACGAACTTCCCCTGCTGAAGGCCTTGTAGGTAAGCCGTGTAGTGCGCACCGGGCTTGACGGCGAAGTCCAGATGGACCGGGCCGGGCGTAAACGACTTGATCGGCTCGAAACAGGCGATGTCTCGAATCGTGCCGGTCTTGTTCTGCGCCCAGCGCAGCCGCACTCGCATTCCCGTACGCATGCTCTTGGCCTTCTCTGCGTCGACCGCATGAACCATGGCGTTATCGGCACCGTCTATCTGGATCAGCGCCCAGGCGAACGGCCGGTCGAGTGGGTGGCCGGGTCGAGGCTGCTCGACCCAGCTCCAAGACTTGACCGTGCCACTGGGGCGGAGTTGCACGAACTCCCCGGTCGTCTGCTCCCCGAGCTCGTCGTACTCGACGGGTGGGCATAAGATACGGCCGTCCGCGGTCTTCACGCCCTCGAGAACATCGTAACGCAGGTTCTCGAGGAAGCGTCCAACCACCGGCCCGGTACTACGGGTGTACGTGTATTCGAGAACGTACGGTGCCGATAAGACTTCGCTCATGGGTTTCTTTCCGGGTTAGCCCTGGGGGAAGAACTTTTGCATTTTTTGGGCGAGGGCGATGTTGCCCTTGACCTTGAGCTTGCGGGTGAGGAACGCCTTGCGGCCGTCGAGGTCGCCGTTCTGAAGCTGGATGAAGTTGTCCGTGTCCATCATGACGGTAAGGGTCGGCTTCTCGATGCCGCCCGGCTCCACGCCTGCGAGCGAGCCGTCCGCAATTTTGACCGTCCACTGGCCGCCGCCGTCACCCTTCAAGTCGTACACGAGCTCGGCTGTCACGCCCTTGGCGGCCTCCGGCTCGAAGCGGTCCTGAAGCGTGTCGAAGAATTCCTGGCAACTGCTGATCTTAGCCATTCCGGCCTCCAAATGATTGAATCTCGGGGTAGAGTTGAAGTGAAACACGTTCTATTTGGAGCACGGGGTCACGTCAAGCCGTCTCTGCGCAGGAGACGACTCGCAGGACCGCGAACTCCAAAGGGAAACGGGTAGTGAACGTAACAGAACAGAGCCCTATGAAAGGGACTGGGCCATTTTCCGGATCTCGTGGAGGCGGATCTTCCCGTTCGGCTGCCGCGGCAAGGCCGCCGTGAAGTCGATCTGGCTGGGGACCTTGTAGGCGGCGAGTCGAACGCGAGCGTACGCGCCGAGCTCCGCAGCCAGGGCTTTGCTCGGCGTGACACCATCGGCGAGCTCGACCAGCGCGCAGACCCTCTCGCCCCACTCTTCGTCTTCGACACCAAAGACCGCCACGTCGCAGACGGCGGGGTGTCCCAGCAAAACGGACTGGATCTCGGCCGGATACACGTTGACTCCGCCCGAAAGAATCAAGTCGGTTCGCCGGCCCTCGAGGTACACCCAGCCGTCTTCATCCACGCGACCGAGGTCCCCGACGGTGAACATGCCGTGCCGAACGAACGCCGCGGCCGTCTTGGCGGGGTCGTTGTGATACTCGAAGGTGTCGGGCCGGGTGCGGTGGCGGCAGTAGAGGAGGCCAACTTCACCCGGAGCAAGCGCGTGCCCCGCTTCGTCACCTGCAAAGACCTCGAACGAGGGGATGGCCCGGCCGACACTGCCGGGATGAGCCAGCCAGTCCTCGGCGCCGACCAAGGTGAACACGCCTGCCTCGCTGGCACCCCAGTACTCGACGAGCGCATCGCCCCACCATTGGATCATTTCCTTCTTGACGGCAGGAGCCACGGGCGCTGCCCCGTGTAGGACGAGCTGGAGCAAGCTCGGATCGAACGCCTGCCGTTCCTCGGCGGGAAGGCGCAAGAGCCGCACGAACATCGTGGGGACCATGTGCGTGTGGCCGACGCCGTGTGTGCTCATCAGACGCAGGGCGGCGCGCGCGTCCCAGCGGGGCATCATGATGAGCGGAGCACCGTTGATGAGGTCGTAGAGGGCAAAAAGGCCAGGAGCGGCGTGGTACATCGGACCGGTCACGAGATGCGGGGTGCCGCCGTCCAGCCCGTAGAGTTCCCCCGTCGCACCCCAACTCCGAAGCGCGGCTGTCGCGCTCGCGGCGCGAAAACGCCGTACACCTTTTGGAAGGCCGCTGGTGCCGCTGGTGTAGACCATCGTGCCGCCGACCGGGCCGTCCAGAGCAATGGGCTGGGACGAGACAACAGCCAGGGCAGCCTCGAGCGCCGGGCCCGCAAGGAGCGTCCGAAAGCCCCTCGGCAGCCTCTGCTCGTAGGCTGGCTCGGCAAAGGCCATACGGGCCCCCGAGTCTGCCAGCACGTACTCGATCTCCTCCGCGCTGAGATGGCAGTTCAGCGGAGTCACCCAAACGCCCGCCACGGCGCAGCCGAGCAGAAGCTCCGGATACTCAACGCGGTTTCCCATGAGGATGGCGCAGTGGTCACCTACGGCCAGCCCGAGCTCACCTCGAAGTAGATGAGCCACCCGGTACATCCGCTCTACGAGCTCCGCCCAGGTACGGCGCGCGTCCTCGGCCATCACAGCCAGTCCCTCGGGCTCTGCCCTCGCGAGCTCCAGGAACCTCATTCGAGCTGGCTCATCATGCCCCAAGCCTCGGCCTGGGTACTCTTGGCGGACAATTTCTCACGTGTTTTCATCGCCTTAGAAGATAGCTGTTTTTTTTCTTGCCATCTTATCTAATGGTATTAGATAAAGAGTCCCTGAGGGCTATTGCATCACAGCTCTCCTTACACACACACCACTTGGACCCGTAGGCCTCGGCCTACGGGTCCTGCCTTTTAAGCTCCTGGCCTTCACCGTAATTCAAGCGAGTCGGGTCTCGGGTTAGCCAGTTTCTAGCTCTCATGAGTGCACCCTCGCGTTCTTGCTTGAGATCCCCCGGACAGTGACCCGTAAGCTCGAGCCACACCGGGGCCGCCGCTCGGCACCGCGAGCTTCGTCGCGGGGCGGACGACTCGTTGGAGTCGGTCGCGAGGGAGGAGTGTGTCTCTTAAAGAGAGAGACCCGCGGGCCTAAGCCCGCGGGTCTCATCTCAGTGTCAGGGAAGGTACCCCTACTTAGTTGACAGCGAAGCTAGCCGTGCTGCTCGTCAACGCGCAGACGACGTTGTTCGGGTCGCTGGGGTCGCTGGTCACGACCAAGTTGCCGAGAAGCGGCACACCGCTCAGCCGAACCTCGAAGAAGTCGACTGTGAAGTCCACCGTAGCGGCGCCATCGTTCGTCACGTCCGTGTTCGGAACCGCGATGATGATGGTGACGTCCTCGGCTACACCGTCGTCATTGGCGTCGACGTCGAAGCTGCGGTTCGCGTCGCTGACCGTGATGGTGCTGGGCGTTCCGCCCGTCACCGCCAGGTCGGCCACCAGGCTGTCGATGTTGATCTGGTCGGTGCCAAGACCGATCAGCAGGTCACCCAGGGACGCAGGAAGGAGCGCCGTCGCGGAAAAGCCAACCGTCACCGTACCGTTTGGAGTCCAAGCGGCCAATGGCGAGAGCTCGAGGTCGATATTCACGTCAGCCACGCCGAGTCCCAGGGGAAGCGGGCAGTTGACGTTCGCCTCGACGGTCTGCGCACCGGGCGCGGCCACGGTGCAGACGCCAGCCTGGCAGGTGCCTCCGGCGCAAGCGGTGCCATCCGGAGCCGGCTGACCCTCAACACATTGCCCGGTGCCAGCATCGCAGACGTCAGCAGTGCAGGGATCCTGGTCATTACAGTTGACGCCGTCGCAAAGGTCGGCGTTTACACAAGTACCGTCCTGACAGACGCCCGCTCCGTTGTTGCAGGAGCCCTCGACATTGGACGGGGCACTGCAGCTACCGGTGCTGGCATCACACGCGGAAGTGGTGCACTCGTTGCCCGTGCCGCAATCGACACCCGCGCAGAGGTCCACGGCGCAGACGCCAGCCTCGCAGGTACCGCCATCGCCACAGTCGGTGCCGTCCGCGAGGTTCGACTCTACGCACTCGCCAGTGTCCGCATCACAAGCGGAGCTGGTGCAGTCGTTGCCCGTGGGCCCGCAAACGACGTCCTGACAGAGGGGCGTGCCGCCGCAACCGACGGGGATCTCCACGGTCTGGTCGCAGCCTGCTTCGCCGTCGCTGACCACCACGGTGAGGACCTGATCGCCGGCGGCGCCACAGGTGTATACCGCATCGCTGCTGGCCGCGTTGTCGAAGCTGCCGGAGGTCGCAGTCCAGCTGTAGCTCAGCGCGTCTCCGTCGTAGTCACTTGCCACGATTTGCACATCGCTGCTGCCACCCGCCTCGATCGCGTCGGGAATGGCGACATAGCTGTGCACCACTGGGCATACATTCAGACCCACGACGTTGAAGGAGCCGTTGACCTGCGCGTTTCCAGTTTCAACCGTCGTCTCTTCACCGCAGGTGAGGACCACGTCAACCTGAGTCGTCTGGTTTGCGACGATGTCGAAGGGCTCGGAGCTGCCTACGCAGACGACTTCACCATTGTTGTAGGCGGTAAGCGTGATCACGTAGTTCGTGCCCACGGGAAGGTTTGCGATCACACCAAACACCTGATCGCCTTGGACGGCAAGAGTGCCCTCGAGGGGTGATCCGAGCGCGCCACCAGTAACGACGTACTGAACGCTGTCCACCTCGGCGCCGTTTAGCGTCAACGACAGGTCCACACTACCCACCTCACCGCTGGTTTCAGTCCCACAAGCGGCTAGTGCAAAAGCGGCCAGCAAAGTGGCCATCAATCTCGACACACGACTTCGTCTCATCTCGGATACCTCACGTTAGAAGGAACAACAGAACCGAGATTTCTAATTACATTAGATAAGAGATCAAGCATTTTTCGCTGTCATTCGCTAAGTGTTGGAAATCTAATGTGATTAGATTTCATTTAGTTGTCTTGTATCAGCGAGTTGGCGAAAAACCTTCGTCATCCACATTTCGATATGTGCCGCCATTGCTGGATTTTTCTTAGCGGAAGCGTTGCCTCGGGCGGCAGTCCCGCCTCCCGAACGATCGGGTTGAGACTCTCGGCTCACGCTAGGATAGTCCCCTTTCAGGGCGATTCACTATCTTTTCTCGGGAGGCATCGAGCTCGTGAAGCCGACGATACGCAGGCCCGCGACGCAGCCCTCGGCGGTCCGGCGTGCCCAGATCACACGCGCGCGCTTGGCGATCAGGCGCCCGGATTTCGTCTTGATGCGGAGATCGCATACCGTTCCGGTGGAGAGCCAACCGGACACTGCCAGTCGAAGTCCGAACATGCCGACATCCTCGGCGACCGCTCTCAGGCTAACGGGAGCCACGATCTCGACCTCGACATCCGAAGGCCAGCGCGCCGCTTGCCGCCGTTCAGCCCCCGATTCTCGATCACCGCGCCGCCGAACGAGCGACTCGCGCCGTGGCGGCGCGGCCGGGGACGAATCGCGATCAGAAGCATCAGAAGTCAATTTACACCCGTCCTCAGGGTGCCATGCCCAAAGAGGGTGTCGAGTAATTCGACACCATCTCCCTCAAGGACGGTCAAGGACGGTTAAACGCGCGACTAGAGGCGTTCGAGGATGGTCACGTTCGCCTGGCCACCGCCCTCGCACATGGTCTGAAGACCATAGCGACCACCGGTTCGCTCGAGCTCGTGGAGCAGCGTAGTCATCAGCTTGGCGCCGGTCGCCCCCAGAGGGTGTCCGAGTGCGATGGCACCGCCGTTGACGTTGACCTTGCCGAGGTCGAAGTCCAGCTCCTTGGCCCAGGCCAGAACGACGGGGGCGAAGGCCTCATTGATCTCGACGAGATCCATGTCTTTCATGCTCATCCCACTCTTTTGCAACGCGTACTGGGTCGCAGGGATCGGCGCCGAGAGCATGCGAATGGGGTCCTCACCACGCACGCTCAGGTGGTGGACGCGGGCACGCGGCTTGAGCCCGTGCTCTTTGAGCGCCTTTTCAGACACGATGAGCAGGGCCGCTGAGCCGTCTGAAATCTGACTCGCGACGGCGGCCGTCAGCCGGCCCCCTTCGACTAGCACCGGAAGGCTGGCCATCTTCTCCCGGGTCGTGTCCCGACGCGGCCCCTCGTCCGCGGTCATGCTTCCGAACGGCGCGATCTCCCGATCGAAACGGCCCTCGTCCTGGGCTCGGATGGCACGCTGGTGACTCTGGAACGCGAACTCCTCGAGCTCGTCCCGGGACAGGTCCCAGTCCTTGGCAATCTGTTCGGCGCCATAGAACTGGTTCACGGGTGCGTCCCCGTATCGCTCCTTCCAGCCCGGCGAAGTGGAGAACGGATCGGAGAGACCGAACTCCTTGGCCGCAATCATGGAAGCGCCAATTGGAATCGTGCTCATGTTCTGAACGCCGCCGGCCACGACGACGTCCTGTGTACCGCTCATCACGCCCTGCGCCGCGAAGTGCACTGCCTGCTGCGAAGAGCCACACTGGCGATCGATGGTCACGCCGGGAACGTGCTCCGGATAGCCGGCCACCAGCCAGCAGGTGCGCGCGATGTCACCGGCCTGGGTGCCAATGGTGTCAACGCAGCCGAAGACGACGTCCTCTACGGCCGCGGGATCGATGCCCGTGCGCTCGATGAGGGCTTTGATCGAGTGCGCCCCGAGATCGGCCGAGTGTACTTCACTCAGCGAGCCTCGCTTTCTCCCGATGGGAGAACGAACTGCGTCAACGATATATGCTTCAGCCATGAGAACCTCGCGTTGTCTTCATTCCTAGGGACGCCCTAGCCCAAGGCAAGGGCAACCATGAGCTCAGAGAATGTGGCGGCCTACCCTTGCGCGGTGATATGCGGCATCGCCATAGCTCGCCGCTAGCGCCCAGGCACGCTTCATCCACATGTGCAGGTCGCACTCGATCGTGTAGCCGATCGCGCCGTGCACCTGCAGACACTCCTTGGCCACGAACTTCGCGGCCTCGCCGGCGTAGATCTTCGCCATCGAGACGCTGAGCTCGGCGTCGGGCTGCCCTGTGCTCAGTGCCCAGGCGGCTCTGTACACCAGCGGGCGTGCGAACTCCTGCTGAATGAGCGCGTTCGCGAGCCGATGCTTCACGGCCTGCTGCGCCCCAATCGGTTTACCAAACTGGACGCGGTCTTTCGCGTACGCGACGGTCATGTCGAGCATGCGCCTCGACAAGCCGACGAGCTGTGCGGCTGCCGCGAGCGCCGCGCGCTCCTGAGCGGCCGCAAACGCGCGAGCCGAGTCGACATCGGCTCGAGCCTGATGGGCCTCGTCCGGGGCCCCCTCGATCGACGCCAAGTCGCGGCTGCGATCGACGGACTGCTCGCTCGAGGTGTTCAGCTCGGCGGCCGGCACGCAGAACCCGACCTTTCCCCGTTGCACGAGCACGACATCGGAGACGCTGGCATGCGGGAGGATCGACTGCCCATCGAATGCGACCGCGAGCTTCACCTGGCCTGCAACCGCAGGCGCCAACCAGCGGTCCTTTTGCGCATCCGTACCGATGGTTTCGAGAAGTGGAATGCCAATGGCGAGGGTCTCGGCAACGGGGCCCGGGAGCGCAGCATAGCCGGTCTCCTCGAGCGGAAGGACGAAGTCCACCGCCTGCATATCCATGCCACCAGCCTCTTCGGAGGCGGCCATCCCGAGCACGCCAGTCTCGGCGAGGGTGTTCCAAACCGACTGGACGCCGTCCCAGCTTCCCTCCCACACGGCTCGCACCACCTCGGGCGGGCACTCGCGCTGGAGCACCTCGCGCACCGTGTCACGGAGCATTTTCTGATCGTCTGTGAAAGCGAAATGCATGGGGCTACTTCCGGGGCAGGCCGAGCACGCGCTCGGAGATGATGTTGCGCTGGATCTCGTTGGTGCCGGCGTAGATCGGTCCCGCGAGCGCAAACTGGAAGGCTTTCATCCAGTGGCCGCCATCGACGGCACGGGCCGAGCCCTCGTCCAGCTCCAGGGCCTCACCGCCAATGAGGGCGAGTGCCGTCTCGTGCGTGCGCACGTCCATCTCCGACCAGAAGACCTTATTCATGCTCGAGTCTGGACCGATGGACTCGCCCTGCATCATGCGGGTCACCGTCTGGAAGGTGAACCAGCGATACGCTTGGGCATCCATCCAGGCTTGAATCACCTGGTCCCGAAGGACGGGGTCTGCAGTCTCGCGCTTCCGCTGGTAGAGGTCGATGAGCCGCGAGGCCGTTGCCACGAAACGCCCGGGGCTTCGCAAGCTCAGCCCACGCTCGGAGCTGGTAGTGGCCATCGCGACCATCCAGCCCTGGTTGACCGCACCGATGACATCGGCGTCGGAAACGAACACGTCCTCGAGGAAGATCTCCGCGAAACCTTCGTCTCCGTCCAGACGATCCACGCCGCGAACCGTGATGCCTTCAGCGTGAAGCGGGAACATGAAGTACGTGAGCCCGCGGTGTCGTTGCTGTTCCGGATCCGTCCGAAACAGCCCGTAGGCCATGTCGCAGAATGCCGCTCGCGTGGACCAGGTTTTCTGGCCGCTGAGACGCCAGCCTCCGTCAACACGACGTGCGGTGCTCTTGAGCGAGGCCAAGTCGCTGCCGGCGTTGGGCTCGGACCAGGCCTGGCCCCAGCTCACGTCGCCGCGCGCCATCGGGCGCAGGATGCGCTCCTTCTGTTCCTCGGTCCCAAACTCGAACAAGGTGGGCGCGAGAAGAAAGATGCCGTTTTGCGTCACGCGATGTGGCGCCTGTGCGCGGTAATACTCCTCTTCGAAGATGAGCCACTCGAAAAGGGTCGCCTCCCGGCCGCCGTACTGCCTGGGCCAGGAAACCGCCGCCCAGCCAGCGTCAAAAAGCATGTGCTCCCATTCGAGGTGGGCGGCGTAGCCTTCACGGGTGTCACCCGAGGGCAGCGTTTCTTTGGGAACGTTCGCCTCGAGCCAAGCGCGACACTCCGCGCGGAAGGCGTTCTCCTGTTCGGTGAAGTTCAGAATCCATCGCAAACGCCTATGCGCCGAGGCGAGTCAGAGTGTCGGTCGCTTCCTTCATGATGCGGCTCAGGAGCTGCTCCACGCTCGGAAGCTCGTCGATGACGCCGGTCACTTGGCCAGTGGGAAGAATCCCGGCCTCGACCTTGCCGTCCACCATGGATGCCTTCGTGAGCATCGGGGCGTTGGCGGCCATGGCAAGCTGCGCCCAGGTCAGCTCCTGGTTGCGCTTCATCGCAAGGCCCTCTTGGACGAGCTCGGGGAGCTTGGTGCCCGTTACCTTCATCAGAGAGAGCGCGTTCAACGCGGCTTTGGGGAAGCGAGTGAAGACGCTGGCCTTTTCGAGATGATCGATGAGCGCGGTTCGAATGACGCGTTGCGGATGGCCGTCGACCGCCTTGGTGACGACGGTGCCGTTGACCTTGGTCTTCAGGTAGATCTGCTTGACGTGGTCTGGGACCTGACTTTCCTGCGTCAGCAAGAAGCGTGTGCCCATGGCGATGCCCGAGGCACCGAGCGCAAGGGCAGAGACCAGACCGCGGCCGTCGCGGAAGCCGCCCGCGCCGACGACCGGGATGTCCACGGCGTCCGCCACGTCGGGGATGAGAATAGAGGTTGGCACGTAGCCGGTGTGACCGCCGCCCTCCTGCCCCTGCGCGATGACGGCATCCACGCCCCAGGCTTGGACCTTCTCTGCGTGACGTCGCGCCCCGATGGTGGGCATACAGACCAGGCCGCCATCCTTGAGGGTCTTGATCACGCGCTCTCCGGGAGCCTGCGCGAAGCTGGCGACTTTGACCTTCCGCCGGATGAGCAGGCCGACCCGGTCCATGACATCAGCCTGGTCGGCGCGCAGGTTGACGCCGAAGGGTTTGCTGGTGCGGTCCTGAAGCTTCGCGATCGCCTCTTCGAGCTCCTCGAAGGTCATCGTCGCGGCGGCGAGAATGCCGAGGCCGCCCGCCTCGCTCGTGGCCGCCGTCAGCCGTGCGCCCGACACCCAGCCCATGCCGGTCTGGATGATGGGATAGGTAACGCCGAGCAGATCGCAGATCGCAGTCTTGAGCGTCGGATGATACTTGGGTCCATTCGACTTGACCGACTTCGCCTCGGCCGAGCTCTTGCGGGAACGCGCTTTGGGCGCGCCGTTCTTTGATGCCGTTTTACGAGTCTTCTTCGTGCTGGCCTTGCTGGTGCTCATTGCGGAACTTCCTTCTGCGCGTAGCCTTTGGGATCGAGCTCTCGCAGCATGCGAAGCTCGTCTCGAGTCGGGATGCGGGTCGTAGGCAGCTGATCGGGGATGCTGAGCTCGAAACCCGTGCTTTCGACGACCTCGGCAAGCTCGACGCCCGGATGGAGCGACACGACACGCATTTGGTGCTCGGAACCGCCGAAGTCGAACACGCCTAGGTTGCTCACGACGCGACGAATCTCATGAAAGCGGCGACTCTGTGGCGAGAGCGCGGCCACGCGGTCGTAGCCAACGCCGCTTACCATGTCGACCTTTGGCACGAAGACGCGGGTCGAGTGATTGGGCACCCAATAGCTGGTGGTGTGATTGATCGTGTTGCCCGGGGCCCCACGCACGCCGAGGAGCTGGGACTTGGGTTGCTTCCAGTCACCGATGCAGGCGATGTTCTGATTGCCAAAGCGGTCGATCTGTGAGGCGCCCATCATCACGTGGCGGCGCCCCCACCAGAGCGTGTCGAACACCGTGCCGAATGGCATGTAACCCTCGACGTCCTCAGCGGACGGCTTGGTGCCGAGGGGAAGCACCCTACGAATGATGAGGTTCATTCCGTCGGTCATCACGAGCTCGGGCTCGAACGTGGCCTTTGCCAGCCGAGCGCCGAGTGAAGGCGTGGTGCCCATCGGGCTGACCATGATCTCACCGTCGCCGCGGAAGCACTCGGCGACCGCGACGGCACAAATGTCGGACCGGCTTGCCTCTAGACTCATGACGCCACCGCCTTCTGGTACTCCTCTTCCGTCACGTCGAGATACTTGGCTCGGAACGCGTCCCAGGCGGCCGGATCTTTAGCCGTGGCCGCGTACTCGCGCTGGAACTTCTCGTCGCGCTCATAGTCCGGCGGGCATTCGGTGAAGTGTGCTCCGTTCGGCGCCTCGACGACGCCCTGTACCATCATCCGGTTGATGAGCATCGTCTGAACGGGCTCGTCGCCAGGGAGACGCGGCACCAGGCGCTCGCAGCTCATGTAGGCCTTGTCCGCGGACATGCAAAACAAGTTATCGAAGTAAGGGTCCAGTCCTAAACACTGGCCATTGCCCTCAGCGTCAGCTCTATGCATGTGAACGAAAGCCACGTCGACCTTGAGCGCAGGAACCGCAACGAGCTCCTCACCGTCTTCGTAGGGCGACTTGATGGTCTTGAGCAGGGGGTTGGCGGGCAAAACATCCGAACCGAGGCCGGCGCGCGTAGGCAGGAACGGGAGGCGTTGGGCCGCCGCCATCAATCCCAGGCGAAACATACCCTCGTCGAGCTCTACCGCCTCGATGCTGCCCTGCTGCCGCGCCTTGCGAAAATGGGGCTCGAGGGGAATCGAGTCGAGAGAGACGAAGCCATAGATCGCCTTTTTGATCTGGCCAGTGGCGCAGAGGATCCCGATGTCCGGCCCGCCGTAGGCGACGACCGTGAGGTCTTTGACGCCCTTGCGAACGAGGGCGCGAACGAAAGCCATGGGTTTGCGGCGCGAGCCCCAGCCACCGATGCCGATGGTCATGCCATCGGTCACGCCGGCGACGGCTTCGTCGACCGTCATGCGTTTATCCACTATCTCGACTCCTTACTTCTTCGACTTGTCGGAGACGAAGGCGTCTCGCTCTTCGTCTGCCACCCCGGCGAGGTTGAGCTGGAATGTGAAGCCCTGCTCGAAGCGGTACGAACGGTTCACGTCGACCGGGTCGATGTTGTTGAGGCATTCTTTCGCGGTGCGAACCACGTAGGGATTCTTCTTCTTAAAGGTCTCGGCGACCTCGCGGGCCCTGGCTGAGAGGGCGTCCTTCTCGACCACCGCGTACACCGAGCCCCAGTTGTGCAGCTCCTCGGCGGTGGCGTTTTCACAGGTCAGCAGCATGGCGCGCATCTTGAGCGGCGGGACCAGGCGTGCGAGGTGTGTCGCCGCACCGAGCGCGCCACGGTCGACCTCGGGAAGGCCAAACTTGGTTCCCTTGGCAGCGATGATGATGTCGGAGTTACCGACGAGGCCGATGCCACCGCCGACGCAGAAGCCGTGAACCGCCGTGATCACGGGCACTTTGCACTCATAGACGGCCTTGAAGGCGGTCCAGCAGCCCTTGTTGGCGCCGAGAAGAGCATCGAAGCCTTCAGTGTTTTGCATTTCCTTGATGTCCACGCCGGCGTTGAAGCCTCGACCCTCGGCACGAAGGATGACCGCGCGGACGTCGGGGTTGTCACCAGCCTTGGTGACGAGCTCGGCGATCTCGAACCATGCCTGGACGGGAAGTGCGTTGACCGGTGGGTAGTCGACGATGATTTCGGCAATTCCATCGACTATTTCAAGCTTTAGGGCCACTCTCAGGTCCTTTCTCGGGGCGGGGAGTGAAACGCGTTTCAGTAGCTCGGTCAAGCCGGCGGGGTCGCCCGGCGCCGCACTGGCTCACACGCGTTTCGGAGCCGGTCGAGCCGTCCTTCACGGGAAAGGCCAAGGTGTGCGCGCACGCCTACAGTCGCTCAGCCCTGGGCGACATTCGCAGCGGAGCGCGGCTCGGAGATGGAAGCGAGAAACTGCTCCAACTCCGGCGTGAGGGGCTGCGTCATCTCGGCGAGCTCGTCGCGGACAGCGTGCACGGCCGAATCGATGTCGGGAACGGTGATCGTGCGGATCGGCGCCGCCCGAAAGCGGTACACGACCCGAAGCACGGCCCGAAAGATCGCCTCCGGGACCACGATCACCAAACAGACGTCAGGGCGCCGAAGCTCCTGGGCTCGAGCTTCGATCCAGTCGGCGAACATTGTGCGCGCTTGCGCCGAAATGACGCCCGTGCCCTTGCGCAGCCGGATGAGCGGCACGAAGGCCCCTTTGCGCGAGAGGCAGCGATCACTCAGGTCGAGCATGGCTTGCACGTCCTCGCTGCTTACCTCCCGCGGTGCCCTGAAGTCTGCGTAGAGGACGGGCTCACGGATCGCGTTCAGCGTTAGTGCTGCGTTCTCGTAGACCGGCGCCTTCGCGACCATATTGGAGAAGTATTCAGAAAGCGAAGGGCCAGCGTCAATGCCAACGTCACTGCCAACGTCAATGCCAACGTCAAGGCCCACGCCAAGCTCACACTTGTCGGTCGACGTGCGAGGCTGTGGGCTGAGATTGCTTTGCGTGACTGTTGAGGTATCTAGCTCCCCAACGCGGAGCCAACATGGACGCATCACAGCGCGGCGATCTCAAGTTCGAAACCATCCCCAGGCTCGTTCGGAAACAAGCCGAGACGCTCGGCGGGCGAGCCGCCATCGTCGACGGGGACGTAACGCTCAGTTTTGCGGAGCTTGCCGCTCGCGTGCAGGAGGCAAGCCGAGCCCTGATGGCACTCGGAATCGCGCCCGGCGATAGAGTCGCGATTTGGGCCCCCAATCTGTGGGAGTGGATTGCATGCGCGCTCGCCATCCACTCGACCGGTGCGGTGATGGTTCCCATCAACACGCGGTACAAGGGGATCGAAGCCGCCTATCTGCTGCACAAGAGCCGAGCCAAGCTCCTGTTCACGGTCAACGGTTTTCTCGACGTCGACTACGTGGCCTTGCTGAGGGACGCGGACGCGGAGCTCTCGAATCTGGAGCACATCGTGGTCATCCGGGGCGAATCGCCCCCCGACACCCTGAGCTGGAGCGGGTTCCTGCAAAAGGCCGCTGAAGTCTCCGCAGACGAGGCCGAGGCGCGGGCGCTCGCGGTTCAGTCCGAGGACCTGGCAGACATCCTTTTCACCTCCGGGACGACTGGGAAACCCAAGGGCGCGATGTGCACGCACGCTCAAAACCTGCGGGTCTTCGCGGACTGGAGCCACATCGTCGGGCTGAGGGAGGGCGATCATTACCTGATCGTGATGCCCTTCTTTCACAGCTTCGGTTACAAGGCGGGCTGGTTGTCGGCCCTCATGATGGGAGCCACCGTGTTTCCCGAGCCGGTCTTCGACGTCAATGCCGTGCTCGACCGTGTTCAACGAGACCGCATCACGATGCTCCCCGGGCCTCCTGCCCTCTACCAGTCGATCTTGATGCATCCGAAGCGTTCTTCGTACGACATCTCGTCCCTCCGGCTTGCCGTGACCGGTGCCGCCGTCATTCCCGTGGAGCTGATTCACCGGATGAAAGACGAGCTGGGCTTCGAGACGGTCGTCACAGCGTATGGCCTCACCGAGAGCTGCGGCGTGGTGACGATGTGCCGGCTCGACGACAGCGCCGAGACCATCGCGACGACCAGCGGCCGTGCCATTCCCGACGTGGAGGTCCGGATCGTCGACCCGAACGGGCTCGTGCAAGGCGCCGGCGAGTCGGGCGAAATCCTCGTCCGCGGCTACAACATCATGAAAGGCTACTTCGACGCCGAGACGGAGACCGCCGAGGCCATTGATGAAGATGGATGGCTGCACACCGGCGACGTCGGATCTTTGGACGAGCGGGGCAATCTTCGGATCACGGACCGCCTGAAAGACATGTTCATCGTCGGCGGCTTCAACGCATACCCGGCCGAAATTGAAAATACCCTGCTTCAAATGCCTGGTGTAGCCGAGGTGGCCATCATCGGGGTGGCCGACGAGCGAATGGGTGAGGTGGGGATGGCGTTCGTGGTTGCGGCGCCCGACAGCTCGCTGAGCGAAGACGACGTGATCACCTGGAGCCGAAAGAACATGGCGAACTTCAAGGTGCCTAGGCGGGTGCGCATCGTCGAGGCCTTACCTCGCAACGCGACGGGAAAGGTGTTGAAATTCGAGCTTCGGGAGTTGGTCAATGTGTGATTTTGCGGACGGAGTCGCTCTGGTCATCGGCGGCAGCGGGGGGATCGGCGGTGCGGTCGCCCGGGCGCTCGCCAAGAACGGTTCGGCCGTAGCGCTCACCTACCGGTCGAACGAAGAGGCCGCGAAGTCGGTCGCGGCGGACGTTCGCGCATTCGGATCCGCTTGCACGACGCATGCGCTCTCGCTCGATGATCCCTCCGCGGTGGCGGCCTGCCTGGACGCAGTCGCCGAAGCACACGGGACCATTCACACGATCGTCCACGCGGCCGGCACCCACATCGACCAACCCTACGTCAGTCAGGTGACTCCCGACGAATGGCGGCGGGTCATGGACGCTGACGTCAATGGATTCTTTCATGTCGTTCACGCTGGGCTGAAGCATCTGCGCGCGAGCCAGGGCTCCTTCGTGTTCATCAGCTCAGCGGGGCTACGACGTTTTCCGCCGGGAGACGTGCTGTCGGTCGCCCCCAAGGGAGCGATCGAGGCCTTGCTACGCGCCATCGCCCGCGAAGAGGGACGATATGGGGTGCGCGCCAACAGCGTAGGGGTCGGCGTCGTCGACGCAGGTATGTTCCCGAAGCTGGTAGAGCGCGGAGAGCTGAGCCAGACCTGGGTGGACGCTGCTCTTAAGAACACGCCACTCAGGCGCTTCGGCCGGCCCGAGGAGGTCGCTGCCGCCGTCGTCTTCCTAGCCTCGGAGCAGGCTAGTTATGTAACCGGCCAAACGATTCTCCTGGACGGCGGTTACGCGCTCTAGCCGGTCGGCCGAAGGGGCCGCGTACAGGAACGCACAATAAGTAGCGGCCGGGCCGAGGGCCGCGTTAGAGTGAAAGACATGTCGAGGGAGGGCCGCGTTGTGTTCGATGAGAGCAATGCACCGCTCTACCGCACGACCTACGAGGGCGTCCCCCAAAAGGCGGAGTGGGACGCGCACTTTGACCGATTTACGGGCTGGGCTCGTTCGGGGACTCCGTATGCCGTGGTCATCGACGCACGGCAGGTCGGCAGTCTACCGGCTACGCATCGCAAAGCCATCGTGGCCTGGATCGATCGCGATCGCTTTCATTTGACGGCCAACTGCCGAGGCGGAGCCTTGGTCTTTTCGAACCGGCTACAGCGTGGCCTGTGGACGGCCATCACCTGGGTGACGCCCATCCCGGTTCCGGTGAAAGTATTTGGCGACCTGAGCTCGGCGGAGGACTGGTTGACGGGCCTCCTGCAGCGAAAAGCTTCATAGTCCAAGCCTGATGAATCAGGGACAGGCCACGAAGAGCGGCCGGCTGGCAGCGGTCGAAGCCCAACTGCTCGCCCCAGGCGCACCGTTCGAGCTTTGCGAGGAAGAGGTCTTGGGGGAGCGCGTCCGCGTGTTCAAGAACAGGGCACGCTCGCTTCGCGACTTGCTGCTAGGGGCGCGGGAGTTTGCCGGGGCCGAGTACATGGTGTTCGCAGACGGAGAGCGCGTGCGTAGATTCACGTACGCGGAGCACGAGGCCCTGGTGGCAGCGACCGCGCGCGCTCTGGTGGAGGACTTCGGCGTTCGGCCTGGCGATCGTGTCGCGATTCTGGCGGCCAACTGCCCCGAGTGGATCATCTCGTTTTGGGCGACAGTGAGCCTCGGTGCCATCTGCGTCGGCATGAACGGCTGGTGGACCGAAGACGAGATCGGCCATGCCTTGGACGACAGTCGTCCCAAGGTGTTGATCGCGGATCGGAAGCGGGCGGATCGACTCGGAGCGGGCAGCCCAAGCGTGCCGCTTCTGATCGTGGAAGACGATTTCGAGGCACTGGTCGAGAAACACTCGGGCGCCGAGCTCCCCGCGCAGGCCATCGAGGAGTCGTCGCCCGCCATTATCCTGTATACGAGCGGAACGACCGGCCGGGCCAAAGGCGTCGTCCATACACACGGAAACGTGACCAACATGGTCATGGTGAGTTTTTGGCATGGGGCGCGGTTGCAGATGGCCAATCCCAAGCAAGCCGAGCTCGAAGCGCTGCCCAACGCCATCCTGGTGACCAGCCCCCTCTTCCACGTCTCGGGTCTGCACTGCGCCGCGGTCACCGCCCTGGCCGGAGGCGCCAAGACCGTCTGGCCGATGGGGCGCTTCGACCCGCAAACCACGCTGTCGCTGATCCAAAACGAGAAGGTCACGGGCTGGGGGTACACCGCGACGGTGCTGCATCGTTTGCTGAGCCACGCCAGGGTACGCGACTACGACCTGAGCTCCTTGCGCTCTGTCGGCGGTGGCGGCTCACCCATTGCAGCGTCGGCACTTGCGAAGATTCAGGAGCTCATGCCGCAGTGTCAGTTCACCATGGGCGTGGGGTATGGACTCACTGAAGGCACCGCGTTCGCAACGCTCAACGCAGGCGAGGAGCTCAACGCCGACCCGAGCTCCGTCGGGCGCCCCGTCCCGGTCGTGGATGTGCAGATCCGCGACACGGCCGGCAGCGCCGTCCCCGACGGGACCGAGGGTGAGATTCACCTGCACGGCCCGCTCGTCATGAAGGAGTACTGGAACAACCCCGAAGCCACTGCGCAAGCCATCAAGTCGGGGCGCTGGCTCAACACCGGCGACATCGGCCATCTCGCCATGGGGCGCCTGCATATCGCGTCACGCAAGCGCGATCTCATCCTACGCGGGGGCGAGAACGTCTACCCGGCCGAGATCGAGCTGCGCTTGGAGGCCCACCCTGGCGTCAAAGAGGCCGCGGTGCTGGGAGTCGACAGCGCCGAATTCGGTGAGGAAGTGAAAGCGATCGTCGTGCCGAAGGACGATTCGGTGACGCCGGAGACGCTGCAACGTTGGGTTGCCGACGGCCTCGCATACTACAAAGTACCGGCGCACTGGGAGCTCCGCACCTCGCCGCTGCCGAGAAACGCGACGGGAAAGGTGCTCAAAGAGGAGCTTCGCCAGGCGAAGCCGTCCATGTTCATCGAGGAGTAGTAAACGATGCCCGAAGCCGTAATTGTCGCCACCGCCCGCACCCCGATCGGACGAGCCTTCAAGGGCTCCCTGATCAACATGCGCCCCGATGATCTCTCCGCCTTCATCATCAAGGCCGTGCTCGACAAGGTGCCCAATCTCGACCCGAAGACGGTCGAAGACGTTCTGTTCGGCTGTGGGCAGCCGGCCGGTGAGAGCGGCTACAACATCGCGCGAAACGCCGCCGTGCTGGCGGGCCTCGACGCGCCTGGCGTCACCATCAACCGATACTGCTCCTCCTCGCTTCAGACCATTCGCATGGCTGCCCATGCCATCAAGGCCGGCGAAGGCGACGTCTTCGTGGCGGGCGGCGTCGAATGTGTGAGTCGCTTCGCTCAGGGCAAGGCCGATGGGATGCCCAACACCATGAACCCGAAGTTCGCCGACGCGCAGGCACGCACCGCGAAGTACGCCCAGGGCGAAGGTGGCGACTGGAAGCCAGGCTCGGGCCTTCCCGACGTCTACGTGACGATGCTGCAGACCGCAGAAAACGTCGCCCAGTACAAGGGAATCAGCCGCCAAGATCAGGACGCTTTTGCTGCAGCTTCACAGCAGCGCGCCGAGGCAGCACAGAAGTCGGGCTTCTTCGACCGCGAGATTAC
Source organism: uncultured delta proteobacterium (assembly GCA_963746475.1). GTDB lineage: Bacteria > Myxococcota_A > Polyangia > Polyangiales > Houyiibacteriaceae > SG8-38. The sequence continues at coordinate 1,899,185 of CAVVBB010000001.1, read as the reverse complement.
GCCGGTGACCACGCCCGACGGCAAGGTCATCGACAAGGACGATGGGCCTCGCTGGGGCACCACGGCTGAGAAGCTCGCAGGCCTGAAGCCGGTGCTCGGCGAACAGATGGGCGACAAGGCGACGATCACAGCCGGCAATGCCTGCCCACTAAACGACGGGGCCGCGGCGGTCGTCGTCATGAGCGACACCCGGGCCAAGGAGCTCGGCATCAAGCCGCTCGCGCGCTTTGTCTCCACCGGCGTGTCCGCCTTGAACCCGGAGATCATGGGCCTGGGTCCCATCGATGCTACGCGGCAAGCGCTCGAGCGCGCTGGCTTGAGCATCAAGGACATCGACGTGGCAGAGATTAACGAGGCATTCGCGGCCCAGGTCCTTCCGTCGATGCGTGAGCTCGGGATCCCGCACGACAAGCTCAACATGAGCGGTGGCGCGATCGCCCTCGGCCATCCGTTCGGCATGACCGGCTCGCGCATCATGTGCACGCTCCTGAACAACCTGCAGACTCACGACGGACGCTACGGTCTCGAAACCATGTGTGTCGGTGGAGGCCAGGGCATGGCGATCATCGTCGAACGCCTCTCCTGAGCTCGACGGCCGCGACGGCCCGATGAAGGGAAGGCCTCGGCGCTCGGACGCGTCGGGGCCTTTTTTCGGCCTTGGCCCCGGTTTGGCACGCGAAACATGGGGCGGCCTTGAAAAAAGTGAAACATGTTTCACCCTACCCGCCTCCCCGGAGCGACACAAAGCTTCGGACTGAAGAGGGTTATACTCATGAGCGGAATTTGTGAAGGGCGCGTCGTCATCGTGACAGGCGCAGGGCGAGGCATCGGACGCGAGCACGCGCTCGAGTTTGCCCGCCAGGGCGCCAAGGTCGTCGTGAACGACCTGGGCGTGAGCAACAGCGGCGAGGGTGGCGGCGAAGGGCCCGCACACGAGGTCGTTGCCGCCATCAAGCAGATGGGCGGCGAGGCAGTAGCCAATGGCGCAGACGTCGCAGATTGGGAGCAGACCAAGGCGTTGGTCCAGCAGACCGTCGATACTTTCGGCCGGCTCGACGTGGTGGTGAACAACGCAGGTTTCGTGCGCGACCGAATGTTCGTCAGCTGCAGCGAACAGGAGTGGGACGCCGTCATCCGCGTTCATCTCAAGGGTCATTTTTGCGTGGCACGTCACGCCGCCGAGTACTGGCGTGCTCAGGCCAAAGCCGGCGAGAAGGTCGACGCACGCATCATCAACACGAGCTCGGGCGCGGGCGTGCTCGGTAGCGTGGGACAGTCGAGCTACTCGGCCGCCAAGGCTGGAATCGCAACGCTCACCCTGGTGCAGGCCGCCGAGCTGGGTCGCTATGGCATCACCTCGAACGCGATCTGCCCGATCGCTCGCACTCGGATGACCGAGGGCGCCTTTGGTGACGCCATGAAGGCTCCTGAGCAGGGCTTCGACGCCAACGACCCAGCCAATGTGTCTCCCTTCGTCGCCTGGCTCGGAAGCAGCGAGTCCGCGAACGTGACGGGTCGGGTCTGGGAAGTCGTGGGCGGTACGATCACCGCGTTCGACGGGTACCGGCGCGATCAGTCGGTCGACATCGGGCGCCGCTGGGATCCGGCCGAAATCGGACCGGCCGTCAAGGGGCTGCTCGACAAGGCGCAGCCGCTCGTCAAGGTGTACGGCGCATGAGCGAAGCGCTGGACTTCTCGGGCAAGGCCGTCCTCGTCACCGGCGGGAGCCGCGGGATCGGCCGTGGGATCGCCGAGGGCTTTTTGAAGGCGGGCGCCGACGTGGCCATCTGCGGCCGCCGAGAGCCCGAAGAGCTGCCCTCGGCGGGTGGAAGGACCGCCCTGTTCTTCAGCGCGGACGTCCGTGACGCGGAGCAGGTCGATCGCATGGTCGGCGCCATCGTAGAGCGCTTTGGCCGACTCGACGTGCTCGTGAACAACGCGGGCGGTGCACCCTTCGCCGACGCGGCGACCGCCTCGGCAAGCTTCTCGGAGAAGGTCATCCAGCTCAATCTTCTCGCAGCCCTGCACTGCGCGCAGCGTGCGAACAAGACGATGCAGTCTCAAGAGACCGGAGGCGTGATCGTCAACATCTCGAGCGTGTCGGGCATGCGACCCAGCCCCGGCACGGCCGCGTACGGCGCGGCGAAGGCGGGGCTCAACAACCTGACCGGCACCCTGGCGATCGAGTGGGCACCCAAGGTGCGGGTCAATGCCGTCTCGGCGGGTATGATCCGAACCGAGCAGGCCCACCTTCACTACGGCAGCGAGGAAGGCGTGACCCGGGTCGCCGCCACGGTGCCTCTCGGGCGACTAGGCACAGCTGAGGACGTCGCCGGGGCTTGCCTGTTCTTGGCCTCTCCGCTGTCCTCTTATGTCAACGGCGCAAACCTGGTCTTGCACGGCGGGGGCGAAACGCCCGCATTTCTCTCCGCTGCAAGCGTGAACCACGAAAAGTGAACTAGGGAGAATCGATGGAGTTTTCTTTCTCAGAAGAACAAGACGAGCTCCGGCGTACGGCGCGGCGTTTCTTAGAGGTGGCCTCCTCGCCGGAGCGCGTCCGCGCCGCGATGGAGACCGAACGTGGCTACGACCCCGAGGTCTGGGAGCAGCTCGCGGCGGAGCTTGGCTGGACCGCACTTACCATTCCCGAAGAGTACGGCGGGCTCGGCATGAGCTACCTGGACCTGCATCCGCTGATGGAGGAGATGGGGCGTGCGCTGCTGTGTGCTCCCTTCTTTTCGACGATCTGCCTCGGTGCCAACGCCCTATTGCTCGGCGGCAGCGACGAGCAGAAAGAGAAGTACCTGTCGGACATCGCCGCCGGCGAGCTGACCGCCACGCTGGCGTTCAGCGAGGCGAACGGCCGCTGGGACGCTGACGGCATCGAAGCGACGTATGAGCGGGACGGCGATGAAATCGTCCTGAACGGCAAGAAGCACTACGTCGTCGACGGCCATACAGCCGACTTGCTGATCGTGGCAGCGCGCTGCTCAGGAAGTCGGGGAAGCGAAGGTGTCAGCCTGTTTGTGGTCCCCGGCGATAGCCAGGGCCTCGCCCGAAGTTGGGTGCCAACCGTCGACCAGACTCGGCGGCTCGCGAGCCTGAGCCTGAACGGCCTGCGTCTGCCCGGCTCGGCGCTGCTCGGTGCGGAGGGAGAGGGCTGGCACGTCTGCGAGAGCGTCCTCCACCTGGCCAACACAGCCCTGGCGGCCGAACAGGTGGGCGGCGCGGAGGCCTGCCTCGACATGTCCGTCGAGTACGCAAAGGTCCGAAAACAGTTCGGCCGTCCCATTGGATCCTTTCAGGCGATCAAGCACACCTGCGCAGACATGCTGACGCGGCTGGAGTCGGCGCGGTCCGCCGCATTCTACGCCAGCGCGCTCGCGGGACAGGGCCACAAGGATCTTCCCGAAGCCGCGGCTGCAGCAAAAGCCTTCTGCTCCGATGCGTTTTTCCAGTGCGCCGGGGACAACGTCCAAGTGCACGGAGGCATCGGCTTCACTTGGGAGGGCGACGCACATCTATTCTTGAAGCGCGCCAAGGCATCCGAGGCGCTCTTCGGCGACGCGACCTATCACCGCGCTCGCCTTGCCGACATCGTGGGGCTCTAAATGGAACTGCATCTGAGCAAAGAAGAAGAGGCGTTTCGTGACGAAGCGCGCGCATGGCTGAAGAGCCAGCTCGAAGGTCCTTACAAGGACTTGAGGGGCCGGGGCGCATCGGGCGACCAGGACTCCTACGTGGAGGAGCGCCTCGAATGGGGACGGGCCATGGGGGCCGCAGGCTGGAACTGCATCGGCTGGCCGAAGGAATTCGGCGGACGCGCATGCTCCATCAAAGAAGAGGCCGTCTTCAACGAGGAGTACGTCCGAGCCAACGGGCCCGGGCGCGTCGGGCACATCGGCGAAACGCTCCTCGGCCCCACGCTGATTCACTTCGGCTCCGCGGAGCAGAAGGCGCGCTTCTTGCCAAAGATCGTCTCCGGCGAGGAAATCTGGTGCCAGGGCTACTCGGAGCCCGGCGCCGGCTCGGACCTGGCAGGCGTGCAGACCAAGGCCACGCTCGTTGGCGACGAATGGGTCATCGACGGACAGAAAATCTGGACCTCGGGCGCGACGCACTCGGACTGGTGCTTCGTGCTTTGCAGAACCGACCCCGAGGCGCCCAAACACAAAGGGCTCAGCTACATCCTGGTGCCGATGCGCCAGCCCGGCGTCGAGGTGCGACCGATCAAGCAGATGACCGGCGGCGAAGAGTTCTGCGAGGTCTTTTTCGACGGTGCCAAGGCGGCCCAAGACCATGTGGTCGGTGGCGTGAACAATGGCTGGCGCGTCGCGATGGGCACCCTCGCCTTCGAGCGAGGCGCCTCGACTCTGGGTCAGCAATATCTCTTTCAGCAGGAGTTCGACGAGGTAGTGACGCTGGCGAAAAAGACCGGCGCGGCCAAGGATCCGATCATCCGACAACGACTCGCGGACGCCTGGATCGGGCTCAAGATCATGCGCATCAACGCGCTACGCGTGCTCGAGAACGAGAGCGCCGACCTCGCTCGTGAAGCGCTGATAAGCAAGCTCTACTGGTCGAACTGGCACCGCGACTTCGGGGAGCTCGCTTTGGACCTTCTGGGCCCCGAGGCCAACATTCTCGAAGCCGGCCCCTATGAAATGACGCGCACGCAGAAGTGGGCCTACTTCGCGCGCGCCGACACCATCTACGCTGGATCGAACGAGATTCAGCGCAACATCATTGGCGAGCGAGGACTCGGACTGCCCAAGGAACCACGATGAGCAAGACAGCTAGCTACGTAAACGGACACAAATTGCTCGAAGGCAAGACCGTCCTGGTCACCGCAGCGGCCGGCACGGGTATCGGCTTCTCGACTGCGCAGCGTTGCGCCGAAGAAGGCTGCTCGGCCCTGACCATCAGCGACATCCACGAGCGCCGACTACAGGAAGCCGCGGACAAGATCGAGGCCGAGACCGGCCTCAAGCCGCACACCGTTCTGTGCAACGTCACCAAGGAAGAGGAAGTGCAGGGCATGTTCGAGGCCGCCGTCGACAAGATGGGGCAGGTCGACGTGCTCATGAACAACGCCGGTCTCGGTGGATATGCCAAGCTCGTCGAGATGACGGACGAGCAGTGGAACGTCGTCCTCGACGTCACGCTCAACGGCACCTTTCGCACGATGCGGGCCGGACTGAAGCACATGGTCCGGCGGGGCGCCGGCGTGATCGTCAACAACGCCTCCGTGCTCGGCTGGCGTGCGCAAGAGGGGCAGGCTCACTATGCTGCGGCCAAGGCCGGCGTCATGGCGCTCACGCGCTGCGCGGCCATCGAGGCCGCGGAGGCCGGCGTGCGCATCAACTGCGTGGCGCCCTCGCTGGCGATGCATCCCTTCTTGGCCAAGGTGACGCCCCCTGGCCTTCTAGAAGAGCTGCAGAAGAAAGAAGCCTTCGGTCGTGGTGCAGAGCCCTGGGAAATCGCCAACGTAATGATCTTCCTCGCGAGCGAGTACAGCTCTTACATGACCGGCGAGGTCCTGTCCGTGTCGAGCCAGCGCGCCTAACACCTCGGCGACAAAAGCGTTCCATTTGAACGCCCCGTCGCGCTGCTGCTAGCTTGGGGCCAGATGCTTTCATCGAAACCCCGGGCAGCAGCAGGACCCCTACCACGGTCGGCCGCTTTTGCGGCCGCATTCTTCTTGAGCCTCAGCTCCGGCGTGCATCGCGCGCGAGCAGTGGCCCCCGACGCCATTGGCGGCGGTTACGTGGCCTCGGGCATCGAGGGTTCTTACTTCGCTAATCCGGCGCTGCAGGGCGAACCTGCATTTACGCGGCGCGACGTGCGAATCGACTTCGACTGGGGCACAGAGAGCCCGATCGGAGGCTCGCGCTCGGAGCGCCTGCGGTCGTTTCCTCAGGACGGCTTCTCCGTCCGCTGGTCGGGTCAGCTGCGCCCACGATTCAGCGAGCCGTACACGCTCTTCGGTCGCGCCGACGATGGGGTGCGGATTTTCGTACGCAAGCCAGGCGATCCCAGCTGGCGGACGCTGGTCGACCGCTGGGAGCAGGCAGGCGACTTCGAGGCCCCTGCACTGCCCATGAAGGCGGGACAGGCAATCGACATCCGCGTCGAATACCGGGAAGCACAGGCGAAGGCAGCTGTGAGCCTCTGGTGGAAGAGTCCGAGCACCCCGGCAGAAGTGATTGACCCGGTCGCTCAGCAAGGCCTCAACCTCGCACACTGGGGGCTCTACCTTTGGGCGGACTTGATGAAGAGCAGCCGCTACGGCGAGAACGAGGAGAAGGTCGACGCCAATGGCTGGCCGACCCAGTCGGGGGTGGAGCTGGTGATGTCGGAGATGGGCACGTCCGACAGGGAGCTCGCAGGCACCTATTTGTTCGGGTTCCGAGGGCAGGCCACCACGCGCCAGCACTGCTGTGACGATCCGGTGTTTCGGACGAAGGACGGCGTTTTCGAGATGAACCTCCCCAAAGGGGCCGGTTACGACGCCGCGAGCCAGACGACGAGTTCGCAGATGACCCTCGAAGGATCTCGCAGCATGCTCATCTTCGAGGAGGCGCAGCGTAGCCCTGACAGCCGGGAGGACGGGGTCACGAACATTCGACTGATGCGTCCGCTGATGCCGGGAAGCGACGCCCACCACCGGAGCGACGAGGTCGTCTACCGGCCATTTGCAGAAGTGGTTTCCACGCACTTCTCCACGCTACGGACGCTGCATGGCGCCAACGTCGACTCTGGAGAGACCTGGGCGGACAGGACCCGGCCGGACCATGCGTTCTTCATTGGCCCCAAAGACCAGGAAAACCTCGAATATCTAGTCATGCTGGCGAACGAAACCGGCAAGGATTTGTATCTCACCACGCCGGTCGCAGCGAACGACGAATATTTCGAAAAGCTGGCACGGCTGCTTCGCTACGGCTCAGATGGCGTAGAGCCCTACTCCAAGCCGACTTCATCCCCTCAGTACCCTCCGCTCAATCCCAACCTGCGCGTCTATGTGGAGGTCGGAAACGAAATCTGGAACTGGGCCTTCGCCTCCACGGGAGTCGCGCAACGGAAGACCGTCGAGGCCGCACAAGCCCGCTCGGCAGAATGGCTCGCGATCGACTACGACGGAAGAGCGGGTGACCCGGAGCACAGCACGGCGGTGCGACGTTGGCACGCGCTTCGCACGGTCCAATGCAGCAAGATCTTTCGCAAGGTCTGGGGCGACGCATCCATCGGAACCCGCGTGCGCATGGTGCTGCCGTACCAGTACGACAACTACCAGGACACGGCCTTGTCCTCGCTCGACTTCATCGACGGCTACTTCAACAACCGCGCCGGCGAGTATGTCACCGACCCGCATCCGGTCAGCTACTACCTCTGGGGAGCCGGCGGAGCGAGTTACTACGGGCTCGCGAACAACACCGGAACCCAAGACCGGATCGTGCTGGCAGAGAATGGTTTCGAGGCCCCGATGCTCGAGGATGACACGCTGCGCATGAAGCCCTCGGGCTCGGCCTGGACGTTCGAAGGTCAGGCAGGAATCATCCGGCCGGCCGGAGCCACGCGCATCGACGGCGTCCTCGACGCATCCGTACCGACGGACGGCAAGCAGGCAGCCGTGTTCCGGGGCCCGGGAAGCATCCGGCAGACGCTGCAGTTCACGAAACGCGGCACTTACGCGCTCTCCTTCAATGCGACGGGGCGGGGGGAGCCCTACCCCGGCTATCTGCCATTCGACATCTACGTGGACGATGAAAAGGTCAGCGCTCGAAGCCAAGTCGACATTAGGCCGTCCGCACAGAGCTTCGAGATTGGCGGCTGGGCGCGGGAGCGCGTCGGGCTCAAAGAGGTTTGGGGGAGCACACCATTCGAAGTCGACGCTGGGAAGCACACGATTCGTTTCGTCGCGCACGAGGAGGAAGGGCAGTACTTGCTCATCGACAAGGTGCGAATCCACAGTGCGAACGCGATGATGACGAGCGGCTTCGACAGCGGCGAAGCCGAAGGCCAAGTCGGCGATGCCAACTACGCACGTCAGCTCGAAGCGCAAGCCCGCTACTCGCGTGCGTTCGGCCTGCAGGTGGTGGCCTACGAGGCGGGCTGGTCGGTCGGAGGTGACTTCACCCAGATGCCCCTGCAGAACTGGGCCAAGTTCAGGGATCCGCGAGTTGCAGAGTTCAACGATCGCGCCATACGCGCCTGGGACCAGTCTGGGAGCTTCATGAACGTGTGGGGCGTCTACGAGTACTGGCCCAGTTACGACTTTGCCAACGCGCGCACGTATCCGATCATGCGGAGCATCGGACGCGCTGCGACTCGTCTCCGGACGGAGCCCAGCTTTGGACGCAGGCTGCCGGCTACCTTGAGCACGGAGGACGCCGACTGGAAACGAGTCGAACACCCGAACCCCTCTTGGTGGGAGCGTCACTTGCCCTGGTGCAACAAAGCCGATGACCAGTGGTACAGCTGGATGCTCATCGCGCCGGACTCTGCGAGCTACCGGATCGAGCTCCGGGGAGAGGGCCAGGGCAGCGTCACGCTCGAGCTCGATGGCGAGCCGCTGACTCGCTTCCGAACTTTCGACGAAGGGAGTCGCGTCGTGCACGCCCGTATGACCTCGGGAGCGCACGCGATTCGCGTCGTCACGACGGGAGGCGCCAATGTCGAAAGGGTCAGAATTACCCCGGATGAGTCTAGTCCGGCCGCCTCCAATTGAAATGTGTTCTAGTTGCGGATAGTGTCTCGGGCCGCCGAAATTCCGGCTGGCGTCAGAAGGAAGGTACCCATGAAACTTGGCGTCGTGCTCGGCTACGCTGGTCCCCAGCTCAACACCACCGTTCAGGACCTCGTGGACGTGAAGAAGATCCAGGAGTGTGAAAAGCTCGGCTACGATTCCGTATGGACGGCTGAATCCTGGGGGAACGACGCCCTGACTCCGCTGGCATGGTTGGGCGCTCACACTTCCAAGATCAAGCTCGGCGCGGGCATCATGCAGTGCCCAGGGCGTTCACCCGCCAACGCGGCGATGGCCGCGATGACGCTCGACATGATTTCCGGCGGAAGGTTCATCATGGGCTTGGGCACCTCGGGACCTCAAGTCGTCGAAGGCTGGCACGGGGTGCCGTTCGATAAACCCCTGACCTGGCTGCGCGAGTACGTCACGATCGTGAAGATGATCTTCGCTCGCGAGGAACCGCTCCAGTTCGAGGGCTCACGCTACCAGATCCCCTACAACGGAGAGGGTTCGACCGGGCAAGGCAAACCTCTGAAGAGCATGATCCATGGGCGAGCAGACATCCCGGTCTACACCGGTTCGATGGCACCCAAGTCCCAGGAGATGTCCGCGGAACTCGCCGACGGCTGCCTGCTGACCTGCATGGATCCGGAGCACTCGGATGTGCTCATGAAGAACTTCCAGAAGGGATTCGAGCGCGCGGGCAACGGAAAGAGTCTGGCGGACTTCGACATCGCGCCGACGGTCACTGTGGCCATTGGGCCCGAAGAGGCGGTCATGCTGCCTTGCAGGATGCAGCTCGCTCTGTACATCGGCGGCATGGGGTCCAAGAGCAAGAACTTCTACAAGGACTACTTCTGCCAGATTGGGTTCGAGGAAGCCTGCGAGAAGATCCAGACCAAGTTCCTCGAGGGGCATCGCAAAGAGGCCATCGCGGCCGTACCCGATGAGATGGTTCACGCCGTAAACCTCGTCGGCTCGAAGGAGCAGATTCGGGATCGTTTTCAGCGCTGGAAAGACTCGCCCGTCGGCACGCTGATGGTCGGCAGCAAGGACATCGAGACGCTTCGGTTCATGGCCGAGCTCAACGCGTGAGGTTGCAATGAAGGTCGGAATCGTTGGCGGAACTGGACGCGAAGGCCGGGGCCTCGCGGTGCGCTGGGCCAAGGCTGGACACGAGCTGCTGATCGGCTCGCGAGACGCCGAGCGGGGCCGCAGCAAAGCGGCCGAGCTCAGTACTGAGTTCGGAGTGAACATTCAGGGCGGCGACAATTTGCACGCCTGCGAGAACGCGGACCTCGTCGTGGTCACGGTCCCCTACGGCGCGCACGAGCGAACCTTCTCGTCCATCCGGGAGGCCGTGGCCGGCAAGATCGTCGTCGACATCACGGTGCCCCTTCAACCGCCCAAGGTGCGCTCGGTACACCTGCCGCAGGGTCAGTCCGCCGCGCTCGAAGCCAAGGCTGCACTTGGGGAAGACGCCCGCCTGGTCGCGGCGCTGCACCACATCAGTTCGGAGCACTTGGGGGACCCGGAGCACAACTTCGACTGCGACGTGCTCGTCTGCTCGGATGACCAAGAAGCGCGCGCCACTGTGATGACGCTGATCGAGAGCCTCGGCCTGCGCGCGATTGACGCCGGCGTGCTCAGAAACTCGATTGCGCTCGAGTCTCTGACGCCGGTGCTCCTGCACATCAACAAGCGTTACAAGAGCAGCGGCTCCGGCATTCGAATCACGGGGCTCCCGGAGTCCGAGTGAGCGAACAGGCGGCGAACTTCGGCGTCCGCGTCGGGCCCGAGCTCGTCGTGAAAGCCGTGCCGGGCCTGCCGACCATCCTTGCCGGCGACGATCTGGCCCAAATCATCTCCGGGAGCCTGAAAGCGGCTTCGATGCGGCTGCACGACGATGACGTCATCGTGGTCGCCAGCAAGATCGTGTCTCGTGCCGAGGGCTGTTTCGTGGACCTCTCGACCGTGACACCGAGCGAGGAAGCAAGGCGGCTCGCCGAGGAGGTCGAAAAGGACCCCGCCCTGGTCGAGCTCATCCTTTCCGAGAGCCAGGCCGTCTCCCGTAAGAAGCCCGGCGCCTTGATCACGCGCCACAGACGCGGCTTCGTGTCGGCCAACGCGGGCATCGATTCGAGCAACGCCGCGCCTCCAGACGCCGTCGCGGGAAGCGGCCCCTGGGTGCTCACCCTGCCCCGGGATCCCGACGCCACGGCGGCCAGACTCCGAAAGGGGCTGCAGGCCCGGTTCGGGGTCCGTATCGGAGTCATCCTCACCGACTCCTGGGGAAGACCATTTCGACATGGAACGATCGGCTTCGCGATCGGGCTTTCGGGCGTGCCGGGGGTTTGGGACCGCCGAGGCGCTCACGACCGACACGGGCGCAGACTCGAGTTCACCGAGACTGGCCTGGCCGATGCGGTAGCCGCCGCCGCCGACCTGGTCGCCGGGCAGGCCGACGAGAGCCGGCCCGTGACGCTGGTCCGCGGCCTCCGCTTCGAGTCGACGGATGCTGACGGACAATGCCTGGTTCGCGAAGCGGACGAAGACCTGTACGCATGACGAAGGCGGCAAAGCCCTGGTCTTCGGTCGTCGCCCTGGCTGGCGGAGTGGGTGGAGCACGCCTGGTCGATGGGCTGGACCGGGTTCTGCCCGAGGGCGCCCTGAGGATCGTCGTCAACACCGGCGACGACTTCGAGCACTGGGGCCTTCGCATCAGCCCTGACCTGGACACCGTCATGTATACGCTCGCGAGGATTGCCCCCCTCGAGCGGGGCTGGGGTATCGAAGGGGACAGCTTCGCGGTGTTCGAGGAAACGAAGAAGCGGGGCGGCGACGCCTGGTTTCAGCTCGGCGACCGAGACCTCGCGACGCACCTGTATCGAACGCTGGCCCTGCGGGCCGGTCGAACCTTGACGAGGGTGACCCAGGAACTCTGCGCTCAGCTCGATGTGAGCCGATCCATCCTGCCGATGTCGGACGATCCGAGCCCGACCCAAGTGAGAACCCAAGACCAGCGGACGCTGCCCTTCCAGGACTGGCTGGTCAAAGAGCGTGCAACCGCGCAGGTCGCTGAAATCAGCTCAGCAGGCTCGGCGCGGCCGAGCCCCGAGGTCATCGAAGCCCTCGAGCGAGCCGAGCTCCTGGTGCTGTGCCCGTCGAACCCCTACGTGTCGATAGACCCGATTCTCCGCCTCGAGGGCGTCAAGGAAGCCATGAGCGGCACACCGGTCGTGGCGGTGAGCCCAATCGTGGGTGCTCGGGCCGTCAAGGGTCCGCTGGCCTCGATGATCCCGGCACTGGAAGGCCGCCCTGCCTCCGCTCGAGCCATCGCGGAGCACTATGGCGGGCTTCTGGACGCGATGATCGTTCACCCTGGCGACGCCTTCCAAGCGGACTACCCCGTCCTCGAAACGAACATCCTGCTCGCAGACGCCCAAGCCCGCACGGCTCTGGCCACCGAGCTACTTCAGTTGTCGCAGGCGCTGCGATGACGACCTGGGCCCTGATCCCCGTCAAGGCCTTCGAGCGTGCGAAGTCGCGGCTCTCTGAAGCGCTCCCTGAAGCCGAGCGCGTCCGGCTCGCCCGGCAGCTCTTCAGGCACGTGCTCGAGGCCACGAAGGCCGCACCGCTGGTCGAACGGGTCGCCGTCGTCTCCGACTCCGCGCTGGTTCGCGCCGAGGCGAACGCCGCCGGCGCGCTGAGCCTGGAAGACGACACGCAGCAGGCTGGCCTCGCACACGTCGTCGACTTTGCGCTCCTAGAGCTAGAAGCCCGAGGCGCAGCGCGCACCCTCATTTGCATGGGTGACCTTCCGCACGTGACGTCGAGCGAAATCAACGCCGTACTTCGAGCGCTCGATGAGACGCAGATCGTGCTCGTGCCAGACGACTCCGGCATGGGCACCAATGCCATCGCGGTGGCGAGCCCGTCCTTGCTCCCGAGCTGTCTGGGTCATCCGGATAGCCTCGCCCGACACAAAGCACGGGCACGGGGCCTCGGCCTGTCTTGCCGAACCCTCGAAAGCCCAGGAATCGCATTCGACGTCGATACCGTGCAAGACCTCGAACGCCTGTCTGCGAGATGAGCCGCCCCAAAAGCCCCTGGCGGCACGGGGTCCCGGTCAGAGGATGTCCACCATCCAGGGCTCAGCGAACGACGTGCAGACTACGCGGCTCGTAGCGGAAGCGTTCGTCATGGGTGAGCATTTCGTAGGAGCCGAAGACCGCGTCCGGTTCCTCGATTCCATCGAGCGGCTCGATCGGATCGTTCGCCGCATCGGGGCCGAATACCTGAATGGGTCGGTAGTCCGTGCTGCGCTGCACGGGGACCCGTCCAGCATCGCGGATGAGCGCGCGCAAGGTCGCAGGAGTCAGAAGCTGACCGTGTCGCGCCCCCGCCGAAGTCGAGATGCTCTCGTTCATGAGCGTTCCACCGAGGTCATTGACGCCTGAGCTCAGCAAGCGCTGCGCCATGCGCAGTCCCTCCTTCACCCAGGATGCCTGCAAGTTGGGAATGTCTGGGCCCAGCATCAAGCGCGCGATCGCATAGAGGCGAATCACGTCATCGCCCGAAGGCCCCGGACGAACGCCTGGCACTTCGCTCTTGACGAACAGCGGAGACTCCTCGTGCACGAAGGACAGCGGCACGAACTCGGTGAAGCCACCGGTTTCCCGCTGCAAGCCCCGAAGCAAGTCCATGTGACGCATCCGCTGCTCGACCGACTCGACGTGCCCGAACATCATCGTCGAGGTGCTGGGGATGCCGAGCTCATGGGCGCTGCGAATGACCTCGATCCACTCGCTCGTCGTGATTCGAGTCGCGGCGATGTCCTTGCGAAGCACGTCGTCCAGGATCTCGGCCGACGTTCCTGGAAGCGACCCGAGCCCCGCTTCTTTCAGCTGCTGCAGGTACTCCGGCACGGGGACCCGCTGCAGGGCTGCGCCGAACTTCACCTCTTCCGGGGAAAACGCATGGATGTGCACCTCGGGCGCGGCCTCTTTGACGACGCGGCAAAGCTCGATGTAGCTGTCCCCGGTCAGATTCGGAGACAGTCCCGCTTGAAGACAAACCTCGGTTGCGCCCATGTCGACGGCTTGGCGAACCCGGCGCGCGATTTCGTCCTGCGGCAGGAAGTAGCCCTGCTCGGAGCGCACACCTCTTGCAAAGGCACAGAATTTACAGCTCTTGATGCAAACGTTGGTGAAGTTGATGTTCCGGTTGACGACGTAGGAGACCGAGTCTCCGACTTGCCGACGGCGCATCTCATCGGCCACCAAGCAAAGGGCGTGCAGGTCCTGGCCGCGCGCCAGGCTCAGGCGGATTCCATCCTCGACGCTGAGCCTGGCGTCCGAAAGACAGTTCTCGAGAATGGCCCGAACATCGGGCGACACCTTTGTAAGACAGTGTTCCAGTTGCTCGCTCATGCCGTCCTCGCAGGACTTGGGCGCATCGACCCCGCGCGCCTAGCCAAGCCATCCATGCTCTGCACCTGCCCGAGGGCGTCAGCCAGCTCCCCGGCGATGTCCTTGAGTCCGGGGTCGATGAAACCCTCCGCGGCAAGCTGCCTTGGGTAGACCGGGAGCCGCGGACGCAAGCGGAAGCCAGCGATCGCACAGCCCTGCTCTAGGGGCTCCAGGTTGGGCCAGGGGTGTCGGGGGTTGATGTAGTCCGGGGTCACGGGGGAGATGCCGCCAAAATCGTTCAGGCCAGCTCCGATGAGGCGAGTCGTCGCTTCGGGGCTCAGGTTTGGTGGCGCCTGCACACTGATGTCGTCGTCCAAAAGAAGTCGGGCAAGCGCGATCGTCTGGAGCAGCTCTTCCTCGGCCGGGTCGTTCGCTGCGGCCATCACCGTGTCCGGATGGCTGCGAAAGTTCTGTACGATCACCTCTTGAATGTGGCCGTGGCGGCGATGCGAGCGGCGAATGGCCAGCAAGGTGTCCACCCGCTCCGCCATGGTCTCACCAATGCCGATGAGCAGTCCCGAGGTGAACGGGATTCTCAGCTCGCCGGCCTCATCGGTCATCCGCAAGCGCTTGGCCGGACGCTTGTCCGGTGCGCGGTAGTGGGGCATCCCCTTTTCGCATAGCCGCTCGCTGACGTTCTCGAGCATCAGACCCAGGCTCACGTTGACCGGCTTCAGTCGCTCCATCTCCGCGCGCGACAAGATCCCTGCATTGGTGTGCGGCAGGAGACCGAGCGCCAGCGCTTCCTCGCCGGCCCAGCGCAGATACTGGACCGTGTTCTCGTGACCCCAGTCGCGCAGGAGAGCCCGATACTCCCGAAAGCCCGTCTCCGGTGTGTCGCCCAGACAGAAAAGCGCCTCAACGCAGCCTTGCTCCCGTCCCCGCAGCAACCAGTCCCGCACCTGCGAGGGGCTCATGGTCCACTCCCCCGGGTCACCCGGCGAACGCCTGAACGAACAGTAGTCACAGCGGTTCCGGCAAAGGTTCGTGATCGGGAGGAAGACCTTCGGCGAGAAGGTCAGCACTGAACCCCAGGCCCGATCACGACGGGCGCGCGCAGCTTCACAGAGCGCTTCGAGGCCGAACACCGCGAGCGTGTGCGCATCGCCGTCCCCAAGGGGTCCAGCGGCCGCCTGCGCCAAGATACGCGGGTCGCCCAGCATTACATCTGCGCGATAACCGTGCCTGCGAAGCGTTTCAAGCCGTCGACGCGTCCCTGCAGGGTCCCACCGTCCATTGGCGTCCCGTACATCAGCCAAGGCACGGTGATGATGTCCGTCACTCCGGCGTCTTCCATGCGCTTGAAGGCATCTGCATCCCAGGCATCGGTGAGAACGGCCTGATACTCGAACGGCAGGTGATCCCGGCCGTATTCCTTGCGGTACTCTTCAATCTGCGCGCGCAGCTCGAGGAACCTCTTGCTGGTCAGCATCGCGGAGGACCAGCCGTCGCCGTACTTGGCGGCCCGCTTGAGCCCGGGCTTGGTGTGCCCGCCGATGTAAATTGGAATGGGCTCCGTTGGAGCCGGACTCATCTGAATCTTTCCGAAGTCGTAGTGCTCCCCGTGGTACTCGACCATCTCACCGGTCCAGATGAGACGCAGGATCTCGAGGCACTCGTCCATGCGCTTACCGCGCGTTTCGAAGGTCGTGCCGCACCACTTGAACTCTTCGGGAAGCCAGCCGAGCCCGGCACCGAAACCGAAGCGGTTGTTCGAGATCGCCGCGAGCGAGCCAACCTGCTTCGCCACCAGGACGGGATGGCGCACCGGAAGCTTCACGACGCTCGTGTAGAAGCGGATCGTCTTGGTCGCCGCGGCCATCGCTGCAGCGCCGATCAGCGGCTCGATCCAAGGGGTCTTCGGACCCCACATACGGCTCCCGTCCTGCGTGTACGGATAGGGGCGGCTGACCTCTTCCGAATAGAAGATGGAATCCGGCAAGACGATGGCGTCGAAGCCTAGCTTCTCCGCCTCCTGAGCGACGGGGACGTACTGCTCAGGAGGAGCCATCGCGATCGAGACGCTGAATTTCATGGCATCGCCTCAGCGGGGGTCGAGGATGGCCGGGAAGTGCTCGACCCCTCGCGTGAACGAGGAGCTGTACCACGTGACCTGCTTACCCTCGGGAACCCGAATGCGGCCGACCTTCTTGCACAGGTTTTCGAGGACGGCGCGCAGCTCGAGACGGGCCAGGGACGCGCCCAGGCAGAAATGCGAGCCGTAGCCGAAAGCGACGTGCTTGCTGTTGAACTGGGCGAAGTCCCGCTTGATGTCGAACGCGTGCGGATTCTGAAAGTGCTCCGGGTCGCGGTTGGCCGCCGACCAGGTGATGCCGACCATCTGGCCTTCCTTGATGGTTTTTCCATGCATTTGCACGTCGCGTGTCGCGGTGCGGAACATGTTGTGGAAGGGCGAAACGAAGCGAATGATCTCTTCGATCGCGTTGGACATGCCGTCTGGATTCTCGCGAAGATAGTCCAGGTCTTCGGGCTTCAGCGCGAACTGTTCCATACCACCAGAAATGGCGTTACGCGTGGTCTCTGCACCGCCGACGTTGAGCAGCACGTGCTCAAACAGCAGCTGAGACTCGTCGAGCTTCTCGCCATTGAGCTCGGCGTTCATCCAAATCGTGAGCAGGTCGTCGCCGGACTGCCCTG
This sequence comes from uncultured delta proteobacterium, assembly GCA_963746475.1. Classification (GTDB taxonomy): domain Bacteria; phylum Myxococcota_A; class Polyangia; order Polyangiales; family Houyiibacteriaceae; genus SG8-38. The sequence continues at coordinate 1,882,310 of CAVVBB010000001.1, read as the reverse complement.
CTGCCTCACGCTCGGCGATCATCTCCATGTGATGCTCGCAAAACGCGTCGAAGGCGTCATTGACGTCGTCATCGACGTAGGCCGGACCCTGGCCGCCGCCCACCATCTTGCTGATCCAGCCGCGGACAGTTTCGTGCTTCTCGCGGGGCACGCCGAGCATGTCCCCGATGAGGCGCATCGGAAGCTTGGCCGCCAAGTCCTCGATGACCTCGCACTCTTCCTTGGCGATCATCTCGTCGACCATTTCGTCGACGAGCATGTGGACGTGCTCGTCCATCTTGCGCATCTGGCGCGGCGTGAAGCCCTTGGAGACGAGGCCACGCTGCCTGCTGTGCGACTCTCCGTCTTGGTGGATCATGCTGGGATCGGGCGGAAGGTGCGGACGGTTGCCCTCGGTCGAGCAAAATGTCTCAGGGTCGCGGGCCACGGCCACGCAGTCATCGTACCGGGTGACGTACCAGAGCTCGTTGTTCGGGTCCCAGTGGACCGGGTCGTGCTGCTGGAGGTGAGCGAAGAGCTCCCAGGGCTCGTCGTAGGTCTCCGGCGCACACATATCTACGTCGCTGTACTTCTCGGCTTCCGTCATGGCTTCCTCAGGCTGTTCTCCAAAACCCATTCTCTCGGTCCTTCGTCCCAAATTCGGTCGAGCGATCAATAGAAAGACGCAAGGGCATCCCTCGCGACACGCAAGAAGGCGAATCCTAGAACATGTTCTAGGCAGGTCAAGTCCCGTGCGCTCTGTGGACGTAAATATTTATAATCATTTTGTATTTGCGATTTCTCTTCGACCCGCGGCCACGACTAGAAGGCCGGTAAAGTAGACCAAAATGCTGTACAGAATCGCAGGTATCGCAACCGATACAGAACTCAAAAGCCCTGCCGCCAGAGCAAAGGCCAGAGCGCCATTCTGGATTCCGACCTCGAGCGCGATGGTGCGCCTCTGCGCCCCGGGAAGCCGAAGCTGACGGGCGACGAGCCATCCCACCGCCATCGCGGCCAAGTTCAGGATAAGCACCGGGATTCCCGCCTGTTTGGCAAAAGCGGCGACGTTGTCGGACTGGCGCGCGATCGAGCCGACCACGATCAACACGAGAAGGGCAATCGCGATGGTCTTCACCCCGAGCTCCAAGCGAGCGGCCAAGTGTGGCCACTTGCCGCGAAAGAGCATTCCGAGCGCCACGGGAAAGCCCATGACCACGAAGATCTGCACCATGGTGCGGCCGATCGGCAGTTGGGGCACCTGTCCTCCGGCCGCGAAGACGGAAGTCGCCAGGTGAAGCACCCAGGGAATGGAGACAATCGTAACGAGGCCCGACAACGCGGTGAGCGTGACGGAGAGTGCTACGTCCGCACGAGCGAGACTGGCGTATAGGTTACTGTGTGCTCCGCCCGGGCATGCCGTCAGCAACACCAGGCCGACCGCTAGGTCCGGTGGCAAGCGAAACCCGTAGGCCAGGGCGAAACCGAGGATGGGAAGCAGGAGAAGCTGACCGACGAGCCCCGCGACGACGGCGCGCGGTTTGTCCGCGATGCGTCGAAAGTCCGCGGGTCGCAGGCCCAGGCCCATCGCGAGCATGATCATCGCGACGGTGAGCGGCAGCACGTACTGAACGGCCGCGTTCTGCCCCTGCATGCTCAGGCCCGATCCCGTGGAACACGCGCACCGAGGACGCGCAGGACATTGAACCAGCCGACCATCTTGCTGCTCATCAACGGCTTGCCCGTGTTCAGGAATGCAACGCTGATGTCTCGCTCGGGATCGGCCCAAGTCAGCACGTTCGTGAAGCCGAGGTGGCCAAAAGCCTTTTGCGTCCGCGGGCCGTAGAAGCTGAAAACGCGGTTTCCGAGCATGAAGCCTTGAGAGTAGGCGATCGGCAGCTTCAGGGTGCGGTCGAAGCTCGGGTCGCCCTGGGGCCGGGTCGCTCGCTCGATCGTGCGACTTGCGAAGATGCGGGTGCCTTCGTAGCTACCGCCGCAAAGGAGCAGCTCGAAGAAGCGGCAGATTTCCTCCGGGGTGGCGATGATGTTCCCGGACGGAACGACGGCTGTACGAAACCGAGGGTCGTTTCCAAAATCGACGATCTGTTGCATGGAGACCCCGAACGCGTTGTCGACGAGTTGCTTGCCGGGCCAGGTCGGCGCGGGGCCGGTAAAGGCTTCGACGGCAACCCGGTCGAGCTGCTCGGGCGGCACGCCGTACGCAAAGTGCTTCAAGCGCAAAGGCTCGCGTACCTTCTTCCGCAAGAACTCCTGGATGTTCTCGCCGGTCACCCGCCGAATTATTTCGCCGAGGATGAAGCCGCCCGTGACCGCATGATAGGCGGGAACCGCCCCGGGGCTGTGCGTGGGCTCGATCTCGCAAAAGCTCTTGACGAGCTCCCCCGGCTGACTGAGCAGGTTCAGATCCGCGGCCTCCGTCGGAAGCGCGGGAATCCCGGCGCGGTGCGTGAGGATGTCGCGCACGGTGATACCTTGCTTGCGCTTCTTGGCGAACTCCGGAATGAAAGTGGCCACCGGTTCGTCGATGTGAAGCAGCTCGTCCTCGTGAAGCAGCTGAACCAGCATGGCGGTCACGCACTTCGAGCCAGAGAACATGTTGTAAAGCGTCTCGGGGGTGGCCTTGACCCGCGGGGTGCCTTCCGGATCGTCTGGGCTGTTGCCCCTTGCGTGACCAATGGCGCGGTCGAGGATGATCTCTCCGCGTCGACGGATGCACATTGCCAAAGCTGGGTGCAGCCCCAAATTGTAGTACTGAACGACCGAGCTCCAGATGGCCTCGACATCCTCGGGCTGCAGCCCGACGGCGCGCGGGTCGACTTCGCGGTGACTCCGGGTCGTGACCTCCTCCGGATCAAAGACCTTCACGGTGATCGGGAGCAGGCCTTTGAGGCGAGACAAAGCCATGAGCGCTTCGTCGTTTGTAAACCCAATGACGCAGTGCGGCAAATCTAGGGCTTTGACGTGTAGCCCAGATTGGGCTGGAGCCAACGCTCCGCCTCGGCCAGATCCATGCCTTTGCGTTGTGCGTAGTCCCGAACCTGGTCGCGATCGATGCGGCCTACCGCGAAGTAACGCGAGCGAGGGTGCGCCAAGTAGATTCCGCTGACGCTGGCGGCGGGGCTCATGGCGAAGTGCTCCGTCAGCGTGATGCCGGCCTCCTGCGGCGCGAGAAGCTTCCACAGTGTCCGCTTTTCGCTGTGATCCGGACATGCCGGATAGCCGAACGCTGGTCGAATCCCTCGGTATTTCTCGGCGATGAGCTCCTCGCTACTGAGCTGCTCGTCGCTTCCGTAGCCCCATTCGCGCCGAACGCGCGCGTGAAGCATCTCGGCAAAGGCTTCGGCCAAACGGTCCGCCAAGGCCTTGACCATGATGGCGTTGTAATCGTCGTGATCCTTTTCGAACTCCGCGACGAGCTCGCTGACACCAATGCCCGTGGTCACCGCAAAGGCCCCGATGTGATCGGGAAGCCCACTGTCGGTCGGCGCCACGAAATCAGCCAAGGAGAAATACGGCTGATCGTCCGGCTTGACGGTTTGCTGACGGAGCATGTGGAAACGACCCCACTCCTTGCTGCGCGACGCCTCGTCCCAGACGACGATGTCGTCTCCATCCTGATTGGCCGGCCAGAAGCCGTAGACGGCACGCGGCTTCAGCAGCTTCTGAGCCATGATCCGGTCGAGCAGCGCGCGGCCGTTCTCGTAGAGCTCGCGTGCCGCCTCCCCGTAGCGCTCGTGCTCGAGGATCTTCGGAAACTTTCCCTTCAGGTCCCAGGCCGAAAAGAAGAGCGTCCAGTCGATGTACGGCTCAATTTGCTCGAGCTCGATGTCCTCGACGAGGCGGCGCCCGGTGAAGGCTGGCTGTGGAACATCCCGGTCGTGCCAGTCGATGGGAATCCGGTTCTCTCGAGCGATCTCGATAGAGACCATCTGCCGGGACTGCTTGTGCTGGAATAGACGCCGCGCCTTGGCTTGCTCCTCCCGGTTTTTCTCGTCGAAGACTTTTCCTCTCTCGGGGTCGTACAAGGCGGACACGACGTTCACGACGCGCGAGGCGTCCAAGACGTGCACGGTGCTGCCGCGGTACTCCGGCGCAACCTTCACGGCGGTATGCTGACGGCTGGTCGTTGCACCGCCGATCAGCAGGGGCAGGCTCATCCCTCGTCGCTGCATCTCCCCGGCGACATGCACCATCTCGTCGAGCGAAGGCGTGATCAGACCACTGAGTCCGATGATGTCGCAGCCCTGCTCCAGGGCCGTGTCGACGATTCGGTCGGCCGGAACCATCACGCCCAGGTCGATCACCTCGTAGTTGTTGCAACCGAGCACGACGCCCACGATGTTCTTGCCGATGTCGTGCACGTCCCCCTTGACGGTGGCGAGCAGGACCTTGCCCTGAGCGCTGCCCTCGCTCTTCTCGTCCTCCATGAACGGCTCGAGATAGGCGACGGCCTTTTTCATCACGCGAGCGCTCTTGACCACCTGCGGGAGAAACATTTTTCCCTCGCCGAAAAGGTCTCCGACCACGGCCATGCCGTCCATCAGGGGCCCTTCGATGACGTCCAGTGGCCGAGCGCAGTGCTGCCGTGCCTCCTCGGTGTCTTCCGTGATGAAGTCCGTGATGCCGTTGACCAGCGCATGCTGGATGCGGGCTCCCACCGAGGCCTCGCGCCAGCTGAGGTCGTCTTTCTTCTTCTTGCCGCTTCCTTTGACTGTGTCCGCGAAGGCGACGAGTCGCTCCGTCGCGTCGGGTCGACGGTTGAAGAGGACGTCCTCCACGCGCTCGAGCAGCGCCTCTGGAATCTGCTCGTACACCTCGAGCTGGCCAGCGTTGACGATCCCCATGTCCATGCCGGCCTGCCCGGCGTGGTACAGAAATGCGGAGTGCATGGCCTCACGGACGGCGTCGTTGCCCCTGAAGGAAAAGCTCAGGTTGCTGACGCCGCCACTCACGAGCGCCCCGGGGCAACGCTCCTTGATCTGACGTGTCGCCTCGATGAAGTTGATGCCGTACTCGTTGTGCTCTTCGATGCCGGTGGCCACGGCGAAGATGTTTGGGTCGAAAACGATGTCGGTCGGAGAGAAGCCCACTTCTTCGACGAGGATTCGATAGGCGCGCGCGCAAATCTCGACCTTGCGCTCGATGGTGTCGGCTTGCCCATCCTCGTCGAAGGCCATCACCACGGCCCCGGCGCCATAAAGATGGACGCGCCTGGCCTTGTGGATGAAGTCGGCCTCGCCTTCCTTGAGGCTGATCGAGTTCACCAGGGACTTTCCCTGCAGACACTTCAAGCCGGCCTCGAGCACGCTCCACTTGCTGCTGTCGACCATGACGGGCACCCGCGCGATCTCCGGCTCCGCACCGATGAGATTGAGAAAGCGGGTCATCGCCTTCTCCGAATCGAGCATGCCCTCGTCCATGTTGACGTCGATGATGTTGGCGCCGTTACGCACCTGCTGAAGGGCGACCGAAACGGCCTCGGCGAAGTCGTCCTCTTTGATGAGTCTGCGGAACTTGGCCGAGCCGGTGACGTTGGTGCGCTCTCCGACCATGATGAAGTTGGTGTCCGGCCGAATCGTGAGCGGCTCCAGCCCGGCGAAGCGTGGATAGTGCGGCTTCCGATCGAGCTTCGGACGGGGCCTAAGGGGCGCGACCGATTTGCGAATCGCGGCGATGTGCTCGGGTGTCGTGCCACAGCAGCCGCCGACGAGGTTGACCATCCCCTCCTTGGCAAACCCGGCGATCAGCTCGGCCATCTCTTCGGGCGTCTGGTCGTACCCGCCAAACGCATTAGGGAGGCCGGCATTCGGGTAGCAGTGCACGTAGCACTCTGCGATCTGGGACAGCTCGTGAAGAAATGGCCTCATCTCTGCTGCCCCGAGCGAGCAGTTGATGCCCACTGCCAGAGGCTTCGCGTGCTCGATGGACGTGTAGAACGCCTCGACCGTCTGACCGGACAGGGTTCGGCCGCTTTTGTCGACGATGGTGACCGAAATGACGATCGAAAGACGAACACCCTTCTCTTCGAACACGTTGTCGATGGCACAGAGGGCGGCCTTGGCGTTCAGGGTGTCGAAAATGGTCTCGACGAGGAGCAGATCCGCGCCGCCATCGATGAGTCCGCGCACCTGTTCCGCGTACGCGTCCCGCGCCTGATCGAAAGTCATCGCCCGATAGCCCGGGTCGTTGACGTCCGGGCTGAGGCTCAGGGTCTTGTTGAGCGGGCCGATAGCGCCTGCCACGAAACGCGGGCAGTCGGGCGTGGTCTCGGTTGCAGCGACGCAGGCTTCTTTGGCGATACGCGCGGCGGCGACGTTGAGCTCGTAGACGACTTCCTCGAGGCCATAGTCGGCCTGCGCAATGGAGGTCGAGCTGAACGTATTCGTCTCGATGATGTCTGCACCGGCCGACAGGTAGGCGTCGTGGATTTCGCGAATCACGTCGGGACGGGTGAGCACAAGCAGGTCGTTGTTCCCCTTGAGGTCGGCCGGGTGCGCCGCGAAACGCGCGCCACGGAAGTCTGCTTCATCGAGTCCTGCGCGTTGCACCATGGTGCCCATGGCGCCGTCGAAAAAGAGAATACGCTCATCCAGTAGCGCTCGAAGCGTGTCCTTGGTTGAAGGCTTGGTCATGTCTGTCATTCCTGAGACTCGCGCGCCTGAGGCTTGCGCGCATGGGCGGTGATCACCCGAAAATGAGGACGACGCCGCTCACGAGAAGTCACGGCGCACTGCTCGACGCGCAGGTCGCGAAGAAACCGTCGAATCTGTTTCAGCTCGAAACCCTGGTTGATGTGGCCGTACTGGGAGGTAATCTCGGCGTGCGGGTGGCGAGCCAAGGTGACGAGCGACAATCGTCCGCCCGGGCGCAGGACCCTTGCCGCCTGGTGAAGCACAGCCTCCGGATCGCGGGCGTAGGTCAGAACGTGCAGCACGAGCACCGAGTCGAAGCTCGCGTCGGAAAAGGGCAGCTCGTGCATGTCGCCGAGCTCGAAGCTCACCTGATTCATGTCCGCGAGGCGCTTTCGGGCCGCCGAGAGGACTTTTTCGTTGCGATCGAAGGCCACGTAGCGGCGAGCCTGAGGGGCGAGCATTTGCGCGACCATGCCATCCCCGCAGCCCAGGTCCAGCGCATCGCCCAAGTCAACGAAGCCGAGCAGTCCCCGCGTCAACGCCTCCCAACCGCGACCCGGCGAATAGTGATGCTCCATTCGCCCTGCGATCGATTCGAGCCAGCCCTGCCCGTGACGCGCTTGGAGGACGGCGGCGCGGCGCTCCCGGTCGCTCTCGAGCACGGTGTCGGATAGATGGTCACTCAAAGCGGCCCAGAGCGACCTCGATTCCGCCGTGAGCGTCTCGGGCTGCATGCGGTAGTACCGAAGCGAACCGTCGCGGCGGTCCAGAACCAGCCCGGCCTCGCGAAGCCTGCCCAGGTGAGTGGAGACCCGGGATTGACTCAGCTCCGTGATCGCCGTCAGCTCCGCCACCGTGAGCTCCTGCTCCTGCAACAAGGAGAGAAGGCGCACGCGCGTCGGGTCGCCGAGCGCGGCGAGAAGCTCGACGGAACTGGCAAGCTCAAGACCCATCAACCTATCCGGATATCCGGATGACATGCCTGTGCGCACGAGTCAAGCTAGTGACGCGCAAGGGTTAACGTAGAATGTGGAGTGCAGGTGAATTGATCTCCATGCTCAGGCACAAGCTTCTGTTCGGTGTGGGCCTCTTCCGGTTTCTGCTGGCCGGCGTCGGGATCTGGCTGCTGCCCTTGCTCTTTCCTCCGATGGCGGCCCACCGCTGGATCTTCGCGGCCTACGCCGGAGTAGCCGTCGTGGAGCAAGCCATGATTTGGCGCGACCTCGGCGGCGAGTGGCGTGCATTGATTGGCGGCGTCCTAGACATCGCGATCTTCACTTTCATCATCCAGCGCACCGGCACCTCGCGCACGATCCTCGTCTCGCTGTACTTCGTGGCGGTCATCGTGAACGCCCTGCTGGTCACCCCCCGGATGGGGTTCCTCCTATCGGTGCTGGCAGGGGGAATGTACACGGGCGTGGTCCTGCTCGAGCTGGGCGGACAGCTCCCCTACGCCGCCGACAGCCTGCAGTGGGTTCGCGAGCATCCACCGGAGGCGTCCCAGGCGCTGACCCAGGCCTTTGGGCTCTCGCTACTGCTTCTTTTCACGGCGCTCATCGTCGCGACGCTCGTCCATCGGGTCAACGAGCGTGAGCAAGAACTCGTCGAAGCGAATGCTCGTCTGGCCGAGCTGTCACGCAAGGACCCGCTGACGAAGCTCTGGAACCGTCGCCACATCTTGAGTTGCATCGAAGAGGGACTGGCCTGGCTGAACCGTGGACGCCCAATGGCGGTCGTCATGCTCGACCTCGACGGATTCAAGCGAGTCAACGACTTGCGTGGACACTTGGAGGGCGATGAGTTGCTGCGAGACGTCGCGGAGGCCTTGCAGCGATCGATTCGAGAGATCGATGTGGCCGGTCGGTATGGAGGCGACGAATTCGTCGTCGTCCTCCCGGACGCCAACCACGAAGAAGGGCGCATCGCAGCCAACCGCATCGTGGCGGCCATCCGTGAGGTTGGACTGAGGTTCGATCCGAATGCACCGGTCACCGCCAGCGCCGGACTGAGCATCGGACGACCGGGGGATACGCCCGCCAGCCTCTTGAAGCGGGCCGACGACTACGCATACTCTGCCAAGAGCGCGGGCGGAAACCGGCTCAGCGGGTAGATCATGACTGACAAAGTGCTAATCGCGGGCTGTGGAGACACGGGAAATGCCCTTGGACGCCGCTTGCTGAACGCGGGCTGCGAAGTCTGGGGCGCGCGCCGAACGATTGGCGCACTGGAGCCTGGCATTCGGCCCTGGAAGCTCGACCTCACCGCAGCCGAGTCCCCGGACCGATCGCCTGCGGAGTTCGACTACGTGTTCTACATGCCCACGCCGGACAGCCGCGATGAAGGAGCTTATCGGGCCATCTTCGTCGAAGGGCTAGGTCGGCTGCTCGAGCGCCTGCATGCGCAGCGGCGCCCCGTGAGCCGTCTGTTCTTCGTGTCGAGCACGGCCGTTTACGGACAGAGCGAGGGCGAATGGGTCGACGAAGGCTCGGAGACCGAGCCCAGCGGCTTCAACGGACGGGTCTTGCTCGAAGCCGAGGCCGCAGCGGCCGGACAAACCATCCCCGCGACGGCGGTTCGCTTCTCCGGGATTTACGGCAAGGGAAGCACGCGCTTGCTCGAGCGTGTGCGGAGCGGCGCGCCCTACGACCCGGAACGCTGGACGAACCGGATACACCTCGACGACTGCGCCGGCGTGCTCCATCACCTGATGCGCCTCCAGGCGCCAGCCACCTGCTACGTCGGGAGCGACGATGTCCCCTGCCAGATGCGCGAAGTCGTGACCTGGATGAGCAAAGCGATGGGTGTCGAGCCCCCGCAGAGCGCCCCTACGACCTCGCTCAACAAGCGCTGCAGCAACCGCCGCCTGAAACAAACCGGCTACGCATTCGCATATCCGAGCTATCGCGATGGCTACGCGAGCCTCATCGAACGGTTTGTGCGCGATCAGCCCGTGCGGTGAATGATGTGATAGCCGAACTCGGTCTCGACGATGTCACTCGTGTCGCCGACGGTCAGCGCGAACACAGCGTCCTCGAACGGCTTGACCATTTGCCCTCGACCAAAGGAGCCCAAGTCGCCTCCGGCGGCAGCAGAGCCACAGTCGGAGTGTTGTCGAGCCAGGGCTGCGAAGTCACCGCCCCCTTCGAGCTCCGTCTTGATTTGTCCAATCTGCGCTTGCGCCTCTTCCTTGCTCCGAGTCGCCGAGGACCGCGCGGACCCCGCGTACATCAGAAGAATGTGAGACGCCTGAACTGACTCTGCCATGAATAACCTCCCCTCGATGAGCGCGGACCCTACCAGAGAATCGCGCGCCAGCCCGCACTGGCGATGACGCCCATGTATTCTTTGTCACTGAAAGCGCGAATTCACCTCTTTGGAGTACTGCTTTTATCCGTAAAAGCGCTTCCCAGTTGAGGATGTGCCTTGGTACGTTCGGGCGTCCTGACCGAGGTGTGTGTTCTTTGGAGGGTCTTGATGTTTGAACCTAAGAAAGCGATTCCCCCAATCGCGGCGGCCATGCTTGCTTTGACGGGGTGTGGGGACAGTAGTGATAACAGCGCTGGTGATGCCGGAAACGGTGGCACCGGCGGCACCGGCGCGACCGGAACCGGAGGCGACGGCGGCACCGGCGCGACCGGAACCGGAGGCGACGGCGGCACCGGCGCGACCGGAACCGGAGGCGATGGAGGCACCGGCGCGACCGGAACCGGAGGCGATGGAGGCACCGGAACCGGCGGAAGTGGTGGTGGCGTCACACCGAGCGAGATGCAGGCCGCGCTCGATGCGTACTGCATGAAGTTCGTGGAATGCGGTCAGCAAGACTCGGTCGCCGACTGCAAACAAGTCGAGTCGATCATGGCGCTCTACGACTATGCCGCGAGCGTCGGCGGTGACTGCGCCGCAGCGGTTACCGACTACTGGTACTGCTTCTCGGAGAACGACTGCTTCGAGATTGGAGCCGGCTCGGGGATCTTCCAGCCGATCTGCGACGACCAGGACCGCCTGAACGGTCCCGAGGACGCTTGCCCGGAATACTTCGAGGGCTACTACGCCCCGTTCTAATCGGCGGCTACGCGACGACAGACCCGTAGCGAGCGGCGACCTCGCGCCGGTTCAGCTTACCCGAGCGGTTCAACGGCAGTGAATCGACGGTGCAAACGCGCTTAGGGCGCTTGTGAGGCGCAAGGGCTTGGCGGCTTTGCTCGAAGAACGCTGCGCGCTCATACGCCTCGTCGACGACGAGCGCGGCCACGACCTCTTGACCCCATTCGTCGCTAGGGACGGGGAAAACGCAGGCCGCCCGGACCCCGGGGAGCGTCTCCAGGAAGGCTTCGACCTCCTGAGGCGCGACGTTCTCGCCGCCGCTGATGATCAAGTCATCGAGCCGTCCCTGCACCTCAATCTGCCCGTCCTCCAGGAACAGTCCGCCGTCCCCGGTCCGAAGCCAGCCGTCCGTCGTGAAGGGATCGTCGGCCTCGAGGTAGCCGTCCATCAGCGTGTCGCTGCTGACCTGGATCTCACCTTGCTGGATGCGAAAGCGCATGCCCTCGAGGGGCGCTCCCGAACCAGGGCGACCCGACTGCTCCAGGGTCTGCGTACTCATTTGCGAGCAAGCCTCGGTGCAGCCGTAGGTCGCAAGCGCAGGGACGCCGCGCTCGCAGGCCGCCTCACGCTGCGACCTGGGCCATGCTGCGCCGCCGACCAGTACGGCCCTCAGCGCCCTGTCAGGCGCCCAGCGTGGATGCGCACTCTCGAGCATGCGTCGCAGCATGGTCGGCACGACGCTCAGCAGCGTCACGCGATGCGTCGACAAGGCGTCGATGAGCTGCGCCGCCTCAAAGCGCCCGCTCGGCTCGGATCCGATCACGCAGCAGCTTCGAGCGATCAAGCAGCGCGTCACGATTGAAAGGCCGCCAATGTGCGCCAGTGGCATGCACAGGAGCCAGCGGTCGTCGCCCCGCCAACCGAGGTTCGCCTCGTGCGCGCGGGCAGAGGCCAGGAAGGCACGACGCGACAAGAGTGCCGTGCGGGGCATGCCGGAAGTGCCCGAGCTCTGGACCATGGCGAGGCAGCGGGTGGGCGGCACCGGCGCACCTGGGCGAAGCGAGGCAGGGCCTTCGGGAACGGGGCCTTCGATGAGATGGGCCACACGAGCGCGGCCGACGAGCTGCGCTTGCTCGCTTTCGGACAGGCGCGGGTGAATCAGGACCGCGGGATGACCGAGCTCGAACAGAGCGTAGAGCCAGAGCAGCGAGTCGAGGTCCAAGCGAGGACGAATGCCGACCCGGGCCGCCTCGGGAAGCTCGAGCGCGCGCAGGGTTTGCATGGCGCAGCGCACCCGTTCCGCGACCTGCGCGTACGAATAGCTTCGCTCGGCGGCAATCAGACAGTCACGGCCGGGAGCCTCCCGCGCCGCGGCGAGGATGGAAAGCTCAGGCATCGAATGGTTCCTCGAAGGACAGGCCGAGACCGGCTTGTTCATGCGGCCTGATCTCTGTGCCTCGGATGGCCGCGATCCGGTGACGCGGCCAGAGCTCCAGAGCGGGGTGCGCGTCGAGGCCCGGGCTCAGACTCGAGTCGAGACCGAGCGCGAGCTCGGCCATGGCGGCACGCGCGATGGGCCCATCGAAGCAGTGGGAGACGACGCAGCTCAGCCCGTGCGACCGAGCCTGCTCCGCAAGCCGCCAACAGGCCAAGACGCCACCGAGCACGCTGGGTTTCAACACGAGCGCTGAAATCGAGCCGACGGCGACCCAATCCCGCCAAGGCACGTCGCTACGCAGGGACTCGTCGAGTGCGAAAGGTAGACCCAGGGCCAGCACTGCTGCCCATTGCTCGGACGCGACCGGCTCTTCGAAAAGCTCGAGCCTCAGACGGCGTAGCACTTCGCAGGCCGCGATGACTTGTTCGGCCGGAAGCTGACGATTGGCGTCCAGCCGGATTCGCAGCGCCGGAAAGGCCGCACGCAGGTCGAGCAGGGCGCGGAGCTCGGCGTCGAACGCAACACCCACTTTGAGCTTCACCGTCGCCGCGGGCCCTACGTGTGTCTGCACCCAGTCGAGCCAGCCACCCGCGTCACGATGCGGCACCAGGCGGGCGATGCGCAACGAGGCATGCTTCGGGGCTCCAGCAAGCAGTCGATGCACGGGCAGGCCTCGACGCTTGCCCAGCCAGTCGAGCAGCGCCGTCTCCACGGCAAAGCGTGCCGCGGGGGATTTCAAATGCAGAGCCGCTAGCAGGGACTCGACGCGGGCCAGACCCTCGGCGACCGGATCGAGCTCGACGCCCTGCGCGCATACGCGTGACAGCTCTTCTCGCGCCTGCGCCAAGCTATCTGGCGAATACCCGGGCAGCGGGGAAGCTTCCCCAAAGCCGCAGAGCCCGGCGGAGTCCTGCAGACGCACAAGGAGTGAGTCGCGGCTCTTCAGTTCGGCGCCGCTCGCGACGATCGAGCCGCGAAGCGGTCCGTGGACCTCCTCCAGCTGAGCCTTCAAGAAAGTCACCGCACGGCGATCCCGATGGCAAAGAGCACACCAAACACCGAAAGCAAACGTGCGGTGCTCACGAGCGTGAGGTTCAGGGTTCGCCCACGGTCTCTCAACAAAGAAGAGAACAGCATGAATCCCCAGGGGAGCGTGATGAGCGGCAGCAAGACCCAGGCGCGCGCCTCCCCGCGTCCAGCGACGAGAACGGGCACCACATAGCTGGCCAACAAGAGCACCGCGTACTCCCATTCGGCTGCGCGCCGGCCGAACCGAACGGCGATGGTCCGCTTTGCGACTCGGGCGTCGCCTTTCATGTCCCGTACGTTGTTGACGACCAGGATCGCGGTCGCGAGCGCGCCCATCGGCACCGAAGCCAGCCAGGCGATGGCTGGCACTTGCAGGGCCTGCACGTAGGTCGTGCCGCAGACCGCGACGAAACCAAAGAAGAGCATGACGAAGAGGTCGCCGAGCCCGTGGTAGCCGAGCGGATACGGCCCGCCGGTATAGGCTATCGCCGCGGCAATGGAGGCGAGACCGATCAGCACTACGGGCCAGCCCGCGACGACCGTGAGATACACGCCCACGGCCGTGGCCGCGGCGAACACCAGGACCATCCCGCGACGGAGTTGCCCCGCCGTCAGCAAGCCCGCCTGAGCGGCGCGAAGGGGCCCGACGCGACGCTCGTCATCGGCACCCTTTTCGAAGTCGAAGGCGTCATTGGCGAAGTTTGCACCAATCTGAATCAAAAAGGCGCCGAGCAAGGCCGCGAACGCCGGCCCCCAGCGCATCGCGTCCACGTGCCGAGCGCAAGCGGTGCCCACGGCCACTGGCGCGAACGCCGCAGTCAACGTGGCCGGACGCGCGGCGAGTATCCATGCTTGAATCGATCCTGGTTTCACGGCTGCCTTCATGTCCCTACTTGGCCACGGTCGCCCGCAGCTCTGCCTCCCTTAGTGCATGGGCCACCGAGTGCGGAGCCTCGAGCGGCAGATTGTGACCCGTATCTGCGACGACTTCGAGGCGTCCTGAGGGCAGCTTCTCGAGCATCGAGCGAGCGAGCCCCAAAAATTTGGAGTCGAGCGCGCCGGCCATCAGGGTGATCGGCATCCGCAGCGCGCCCAAGTGAGGCGCGTAGTCCGGCATCTGCGCGAGACCCAAAGTCCTCAGTGAGCTGGCCAGTCCTTCGGCTTCGTGGCTCAGTCGCAGCTCACGCTGCGCGCGCAGTCTGGCCGCGTCGAGCCTTCGCTGCGTGGCAAACATCGGAAGGCCCTCCCAGAAGTCGACGAAGGCGTCGACCCCGTCGATGCAAAGCCTTTCGGCGTGTTTCGAATCACTCGCATGGCGCTCGGCGCGGCTGGCCTGATCGGACAGACCGGGGTGAGCCCCGATCAGCACGGCCGCTTCGAAAAGCTCCGGATAGCGCAGCAGGAGGCCGAGAGACACGCGCGCGCCGAGCGAGTACCCGCACACAAAGCGAGGCGCCGGCAACGCCCGCAGGGGCTCGGCGATTCGCCGCACTTCGTCCTCGAAGTCCGTCGAGACGCGCTCACGCCAGTCGGGCCCGTGACCGTGCAACGTAACCGTGTGCACTTCGGCGGAGGACATGACCGGCTCCCCGCGGACCAGGTCCCAGCTCCGGGGCGCGCCCGTGAACCCATGGAGCAGGATCCACATCAGCTTCGCTCGTACTGCAGCTTGCGCTCGAGCAGCGACCACAGCTCGCGGTTCTGCTGGACCGGCTCTCCAGACGTGCGCGCCTCGATCACCGTGCAGCCATCTGTCTGATAGGCCCTGCTCAGGGCCTGCCGAAGCTCGGTCGGGCTCTGCGCACGGGCAAACCCACAGCCATACACGGCGGCTGCCGCCTCCATGTCCGCCTGCTGCGGTGTCGTGAAGTACGCCATGAGCTCGGCTCGATTCGTCGAGGCGATCGGGAGTTGCTCGAAGATTCGGCCGCCGCCGTTGTTGACCACGACGATGACGAGAGGTCGTTGCGCCCTGGATGCCGCGTGAAGGCCGTTCAGGTCGTGCAAGAAACTGACGTCGCCGATGAGCAAGCTCGTCGGCGAGGAGACCAACGACGCCACACCGGCGGCCGCCGAGACGAGCCCGTCGATGCCGCTGACCCCACGCTGGGAAAACACGGATAGAGACTTGTCCATTGCGCCCGTCCAAGCCTCGATGTCCCGAATCGACATGCTGTTGCCAACGAACAAGGCAGAGCCTTCGGGAGCCAGCTCGAGCAGCGACTGGGCGACTGCAGCCTGGGGAAGTCCCTTGGTTTGGGTCAAATCCGCCTCGCTGCGCTCGCGGCATGCAGACATGGCGATTTCGTTGGCGCGCAAAAACCGATTGGCGTACTCCGCACGCTCGATCGACCGCGCGGACAGCGCTTCGTTCAATGCCTCCACGAAGCGGAGCGGCTTGGCGCGAACTATCCATTCGGCATGGCTGCCCGGGTCCGCCCAGGCCCAGGGATGCACGACAACGCGTCGAATGAGTCGCTCCTCCTGCATGAGCTCCCATCCTTTGGAGACGGGGCTAGCGCCGAGTTGCAGAACGAAATCCGGCGCTAGCCGCACCCGCCCGAGCTCGGAGCGCCATAGCGCATCGAAGGCTCCCATCACCCGAGCCGCGGCACCCGGGCCGAATCGGAACTGACTCGTCGCCTCCGCGGCGACGACCGCCCCACTGCGCTCGGCAAGCTCGAAGAGAGCATGGCGTGCATCCGCGTCCTGGACGGGCGCGGGTCCACAGAGGATCACGGGGCGCTGGGCTTCGCTCAGCGCATCGGCGACTTGAGCGACCGCGACGGGACAAACCCCTTCATTGAGGAACTCGACGGTCTGCGGCTCGTCGAGCAATCGTCTCACGGCAAAGGCCATCTGCCGGGCCCTGGTATCGGTGACCTCCTGCGGTTCGAGGGGCTTGCGCGCCTGCGCGTTGAGGTGCACGGGGCCGGGGACGGGCGTCAGGGTCCGAGCGACCGCCTGTGCAGCCAGCCGTCGTGCACCGCGAAGGCTCGTCAAGTCCGGCCGGGGCTCTCCGAAGTGCCCGAACATGCGGACCTTGGACCCAAACAGCTGCTGCTGCTCCGTGGTCTGGTTCGCCCCACATCCCAGCAGCTCCGGTGGGCGATCCGCCGATAGCACCAGAAGTGGGAGCCCGGCCTCGCAGGCCTCCACGACAGCGGGAAAGTAGTTCGCAGGGGCGCTTCCAGAGGTACACAGAAGCAGCGAAGGCCGGCCGCTCACCCTCGCTTGCCCGAGCGCGTAGTGCGACGCGGAGCGTTCGTCGATGACGCTCACGCAACGAAGTGCGCTCTGGCTCAGCGCGGCCAGTGCGAAAGGGGTCGAACGTGAGCCAGGACTGATGACCACATCGCGCACGCCGGCCTGGACCAGCGCGGCGAAGATGAACCTCGCCCACTGGGTTTGCAGATCAGGGACCGTCTCCATGCAGCGCTCCTAGGAGCGCCTGCATCTTGAGCTCGGTCTCGGCATACTCGGAGGCCGAGTCCGAATCCGCCATGATGCCAGCGCCCGCGTAAACCCAGGCCTTTCCGTCGCGAAGCAGCCCCGAACGCAGCGCCACGACGAACTCCCCGTCGCCATTGGCATCGGCCCATCCGACCGGCGCGCTGTACCAGCCGCGACCCATGGCCTCGTGCTCTACGATCCAGCTCACGGCCCTATCCGTGGGCACCCCACCCACGGCCGGCGTGGGTTGCAGAGCTTGGACCAGCGTGAGGATGTTCGTCGGCTTCGCCAACGTGCCTTGCACGGGCGTGTGCATGTGAAGAACGTTCGGCAACTCCCGAACGGTCGGCGTATCCGGAAACTCCAGGTTCCGGCAGAAGGGTTCCAAGGCTCGGAGGACGGCACGCACCACCGTCTGGTGCTCCGCACGCTCCTTTTGGCTTGCGAGCATACGGGCAGCGTCACCTCGCTCGGTGGACCCGGCCAGCGCCTCACTGCGCACGAGGCTTCCTTGCCTCGAAACCAGAAGCTCCGGTGTCGCACCGACGAAGGTGGCGCCGTCCTTCCACAGCGCAAAGCGCGTGCAGCCCGCAAAGCGTTCCTCGAGGCGACGAAGAACATCGAGCGGATCGACCCCAGCATCGAGCTCCACGACGCAATGGCGAGCGGCGACGACTTTTTCGAATACCCCTTGCCGAATCTGCTCTCGAATCGCCTCGACGTTCGACGCCCAGGTCTGGGCATCGACCTCGGCCACGCGCCGCGCCGACAGCGGCCCTGGAATGACGCCAATCGGCTTTTCCAAATGGTCCCAGAGCGTCTCTAGCTCGGCGAGTAGCTCCGACGGCTCGGCATGCTCCGAGGCGCGAACCGCTAGTGACAGCCAAGCTCGATCCTCGACTTGATAGGTCCACCTGGGCAGCAGCAAGAACCCATCGCCGAAGCCCCGCCAGGGCTCCGCGTGAGTCGTACCGGGCGCAAACGCGGCCCCGCCGAACACGCGCGGACTCGGTCCATCCGGCTGGCTGAGGTGCTGGACCTCGTCGAAGAAATCACCCGTGGAGTTGACGTCCGGCGCAGCAAGGCGATGCGCGACACCCAAACCCGAGCAGGCCGGACCGCGGGGTGGGTCCCATAGAACGCTGGCTTCCTGCGGAGCCGCGCGGAGCAAGGCGTCGGGCGGCGCGACGGGCGCCTGAACCGTGATGACGAGCGTGCTGCTCTTCGAAGAAGCGCCCCGCGCCTGCAAAGCCTTCTGAATGAAAGCCCTGGCCGCCTCGCGTTCGACGAGTCGGGTGCTGGCGACGGCGGCACTTTGCGAGCTCATGCGTCGCGCTCCGGCTCGGCAACGAAGAGCGTGCAAGCGCCAAAGGTGAGCGGAAGGAGCTCCAGCACGCGCAGTCCACAGGACTGCATCAGGTCCGCGAACTCCTCGGGGGGCGGAAACGCGGCGATGGACTGCTCGAGATACCGATACTCGCTAGAGCCGGAGAGCATGCCACCGATGCGCGGAATGACCTGGTGAATGTGGAAACGGGCCAGTGGGCTCAGGACGCCGACCTTCGGATCCGAAAGCTCCAAAATGACCACCCGGCCGCCGGGCTTGGTTACGCGAGCCATCTCCGAGAGCGCTACCGCACGAACGGGCACATTGCGGATCCCAAACGCGATGCTGCAGCCGTCAAAGCGGTCGTTTGCGAAGGGCAGCGCTTGGGCGTCGCCCTCTTGCAGCTGAACCCGCTCTGCGAGACCCGCACGCCGGGCCTTCTCGGTGCCGATCTCGAGCATGCCGACGGAGGGGTCCACGCCCACTACCGTCGCATCGCGGTGCTGCCTGGCAATCTGCATGGCGAGATCTCCGGTGCCCGTCGCCAGGTCGAGAACCTCGGCGCCCGGTGGCAGAGCAAGAGCCTCGACGGCTTTCTTGCGCCAGCTGCGGTCGACGCCCATCGACATCACGCGGTTGAGCAAGTCGTAGCGATCTGCGATTTGGTCGAACATCGCCCCGGACCCCGGGGCGGCTCCTGAAGACGATCGGGGCTCGGTCATTTGACGCCTCGCTCGACGGTCTGAGCACTTTGTGCAGCCCGTTGCTGGACCTCGCGTTTGCGCGAG
This sequence comes from uncultured delta proteobacterium, assembly GCA_963746475.1. GTDB lineage: Bacteria > Myxococcota_A > Polyangia > Polyangiales > Houyiibacteriaceae > SG8-38. The sequence goes on along the minus strand of CAVVBB010000001.1, from coordinate 1,863,599 downwards.
TGGAGGCGCATGTGACCGCGCTGAATCCCTTCGCCGGCCAGCGCTTTGAGCGCCGCCAAATTCGAAGCCACACCCGCCGCGGCCATCACGCAAGCAAGCTCGGTGGCGCTTTCGATCCCCATCAGCTCGAAGCCAGCGCGGACTCCGCGGTGTACCCGAGTGGACCCGCCCACCGTGCCGACGGCCAGAGGCATGTCGAGCGCCCCATGGATACCCTTGTCGGTTCGGGTCCACACGCACAGCGGCTTGTACCGGCCTTCGACGGCGGCAAACGCGTGCGCTCCCGCCTCGATCGAACGCCAGTCCTGCCCTAGCGCGACCGCAACGGCGTCGATACCGTTCATGATCCCCTTGTTGTGAGTGACGGCGCGGAAGGGGTCGAGCTCTGCGAAACGGCTGGCCTTGGCGATGCCGTCGGCAAGCTCGGGACCGCCAATGGCATCGGTCGTCACATCACAGTCGATCCGAACGCGGCGGCGCAGAGGCAGATTGCTCAGAATCCGAAGGCCGATGCTGCCGCCGATGAGCTCCTGGATTTTCGGAGCAACGGCTTCGGCGACGGAATCGACCACGTTGGCGCCCATGGCATTGCCCACGTCGACATAGAGGTGAACGACCATGACGCCGTTCTCTTCGTCGAGCACGCGAACGTCCATATCGCGACAGCCCCCGCCGCGTTGGACCATGCCGGGAATCGCCGCATCCGCCAGCTCGCAGATCTCCTCACGCCTCTCTTCGATCAGGCGCTTGGCCTCCTGCGGATGCTCGACCTCGTCGAACTGCACCTGCGTGGTCATGACAGGCGGAGTCGCCTCGCCGATGAAGCCGCCCGTCATGCGAACGAGGCGAGCCGCATTCGAAGCGGCGGCAACCACGGAGGGTTCCTCGACCGCCATGGGCACGAGCACGTCGCGATGGTTAACGCGGAAGTTGAGCGCGATCGAGAGCGGCAGGCCGTGGACCGCGATGACGTTTTCACTCATGCGATCGGCCACATCGACGTCGAGCTTGCCCCCAATCTCGAGGTGAGCCTTGGACTCGGGTCCGAGGAGCCCGGTCTCGATCATGATCTGCAGTCGCTGCTCGACGCGCTCCTTGTAAAAACCGGGGATCCGACTGGTCACGGGTTGGGATTGATCAGACATGGGTCGCATTTTCCTTCCTAGGACTCCCGGTGTACCGTCGTGCGCGCGACGGTGAACAAAGCTCTGAGCGCGCGGCTGTCTGGCAGGCCCGAAAGGCTCTGACAAGCCGCATCGGCCTTCTCGATTGCCAGCGCCCGCGTCGTCTCGAGTGCACCCGTGTGCTTCAAGCCCGACAGGAACCGCCCGCGCAGTGCGGCAGGCGTCTGCGCCGCGGGTTGTGACACCAATTCTTCGATGACCCCCCGCAACGACGGGTCACGTTCGAGCGCGATGATGACCGGATGCGTCATTTTGCCTTCGCGCAGATCCGCGAACGCCGACTTGCCCGTTGTAGCCACATCGCCCGAATAGTCGATGATGTCGTCGACGAGCTGAAAGGCCACGCCAAGATCGGCGCCGTACTTCTCGAGCGAGTCGCACTGCTCCGGGTTTAGGCCGCCCGCGCGCCCGCCCGCCAGCATGGCCCAGCGAAACAGCGCCGCCGTCTTTCCCTCGACGACCTGCATGTACGTGCTCATCCGAGCATCGATTCGGCCGCGGTTTTCGAGTTGAATCGCTTCGGCGAAGATCATCTCGTCGATGATGTCTAGCAGGCGCTCCAGGACGCCGGGAACTTCGGCGAAGCGAACCCGCCGTAGCGCCTCGACCAGAAGCCAGTCGCCGGCGAAGATCGAAGCGGCGTTCCCGTAGAGAGTTCGCGCTGCCGGTTCGCCACGGCGTTTGTCGCCCAAGTCGACCACGTCGTCGTGAAGCAAGGTGGCACAGTGGACCATCTCGACGGCCACTCCGAAGATCGTGGTCGTCGCCGAAGGACCGGTGCCGAGACGAGATGCGAGTGCGACGCACATGGGACGAAGTCGCTTGCCGGCAATCGAGACCAGGTGATGCGCGCTCTTGTGAACGACGCTTCCACCCTCGGGTAGGGTCCGGATGGCGCGTTCCACTTCGGCCATGTCCCAGCTCACCAAGTCGGCGAGGTCCGCGAGGTGCGCCGATAGGTCACCAAGCCCCTGCGCGTCGCAGGCCGCCTGCAGACTCGTGAGCACTTCCGAAGAGCTTCCGGCCCGCGCCGCGTGGATCAGCGACATCGCAGCCCGTCCGCTCTAACTTGATTTGCCCACTTCATCTTTCTACCCCTCGGCGACCCGCAGGATCGCCGGATTGACGACCCGCCCGGCTACCAGGGCCCGGACGAGGCTTTCGCCGGCCCGTGATAGCGCAGAAAGTCGTGAAAGTCGTCTGACCATGTATTCGACTCGCGCGCGCTCCGCTAGCCCGAGATGGGGTCCGGCTTGGCGGAGGCATCGCTCTGCGTCTCGGAAGACCTCGCGCGTCTCGCGGATCAAGCGGAGCTCGCGCCGCTCGTACACTCGGCGGAGGAGCTTCCAGACGCTGGATTCCGCTTCGAAGTAGTCCCGTCGCTGCCCGGGTTGCCAGGTCTTGCGGACCGCGCCCCACTCGACCAGCTCGGCCAGGCAAAGGCTCACGCTGCTCGGGCTGAGCTGAAGGATTTTCGCGAGCTCCTGCGTGCTCATCGGCTGCGGCGATAGGTACAGGATCGTCCAGCTCCGACCCAGGTGGCGTCGAAAGCCCCAGAATTCCATGAGCTGCCCCATTGCGTCGGCTACGCGGATCTCTGCGTCACGCCATAAGACCCCGGAATCGCTTTGATTTTCCCCTCTTGTCGCCATCGATGCCATTTCGAAAGCTCAGTTTGTTCAAATGTTCTTGAAGAGAGGTAGGGGTAGCTTGCGGAGGAGTCAAGGCACGGCTTCCACATCGCGCTATAAGCTCGGCTCCCCATGAAAGAGAAGCTCAACAAATACAGTTCCCGAATCACGCAGCGACCTTCACAAGGCGCCTCTCAGGCCATGCTCTACGCCACGGGTTTGACCCGTGGCGACATGGACAAAGCCGAGGTGGGAATCGCCAGCGTCTGGTACGAAGGCAACAGCTGCAACATGCACCTCAACGACTTGGCGCAGGTCGTCAAAGACGGTGTGGTGAAGGCGGACCTGGTCGGCATGCGCTTCAACACCATCGGCGTTTCGGACGGCATCTCGATGGGCACCGATGGCATGAGCTACTCACTGCAATCGCGTGACATCATCGCCGACTCGGTCGAGACGGTGATGAATGCGCAGTGGTACGACGCAAACATCACCATTCCGGGCTGCGACAAGAACATGCCCGGCTGCCTGATCGCCATGGGGCGGGTGAACCGCCCTGCCCTCATGATTTACGGGGGCACCATCCGGGCAGGCCATGGCAGCGCCGGCGAGAAGCTAGACGTCGTCTCGGCGTTTCAGTCCTACGGTGAGCTGCTCGCAGGCAAGATCGACGAAAACAAGCGCCTCGACATCGTGCAGAACGCCTGCCCTGGACCGGGCGCATGCGGTGGCATGTACACCGCCAACACGATGGCCTCTGCGATCGAAGCCATGGGCATGTCGCTCCCCTACAGCAGCAGCACACCGGCTGAGGACCGGAAAAAGCAGGAAGAATGCTTGGCGGCAGGCGCGGCCATTCGAACCCTGCTGGAACGGGACATCAAACCCCGGGACATCATGACGCGCGAAGCATTCGAGAATGCGCTCGTGACGATCATGGCGCTTGGCGGCTCGACCAACGCGGTCTTGCACCTCATCGCCGCGGCCCGCGCGGTCGATGTGCCGCTCAGCCTCGACGACTTCCAGACGATCAGCGACCGGGTGCCGCTGCTGGCCGATCTCAAGCCGAGCGGCCAGTACGTCATGGAAGACCTACACCGGGTCGGCGGAACGCCGGCCGTACTCAAGTACCTGCTCTCCAAGGGTGCGCTCCACGGGGACTGCATGACCGTGACAGGCAAAACGCTCGCCGAGAACCTCGCTGAGCTCCCCGGGCTCCAAGAGGGTCAGAAAGTGATCTACCCCTGGGAGAGCCCCATCAAGAAGACCGGACACCTCACGATTCTGCGAGGAACTCTCGCGCCGGAAGGCTCGGTCGCCAAGATCACAGGCAAGGAAGGGCTGCACTTCGAAGGCAAGGCTCGGGTGTTCGACTGCGAGGAAGACATGCTCGCGGCGATGGAAAAGGGGCAAATTGGAAAGGGGGACGTCATCGTCATCCGGTACGAGGGTCCCAAGGGTGGCCCAGGCATGCCCGAGATGCTTTCGCCGACCTCCGTCATCATGGGCGCTGGGTTGGGTCAGGACGTGGCGCTCATCACGGACGGGCGCTTCTCCGGCGGCTCCCATGGCTTCATCGTCGGGCACATCACGCCCGAGGCCCAGGAGGGTGGTCCGATCGCCCTAGTACAAGACGGAGACCTCATCCGCATCAACGCCGAGACGCGTTCGATCGACGTCGACTTGCCCGAAAAGGAGCTGGCTCGTCGCCGCTCCAAGTGGAAGGCGCCAGCGCTCAAGGCGACCCGAGGCACGCTTTATAAATATATCAAGAACGTAAAATCGGCCTCTGTAGGCTGCGTCACTGACGAATAGCCGGCCGTGACTGCAGCCCGGCACGGAAATCAGTACCGCCTACCTGCTCCTGTGGACCGGTGGGCCCTGGCCGCCGACCGTTCAGCCGTTTTTGCCAGCAACGCTGCGCTTCGGACCTACATTTGCGACAACGGAAGTACCCGCGGCGCGGGCATGTCCCCAGAAGAAGAACGACGCCATGTATTTGAACAAACGAGCCCTGAAGGAGCTCAAGCAGACGCTCTTCAAGAAGCCGACCCTCGGCCGCCTGGCCACGACCGCGACCCTGGTGGTTCCCAACTACATTGGTTTTCGCCAAGCGGTGTCCCTGCTGCGCCGTCTCGACGACTTTCTGTACCCCCGGTACCGACAGCAGAGCATCGACCGACCGGTGTTCATCTTCGCCAATCCGCGCAGCGGGACGACGCTCACGCACCGTCTCATGAGCATGGACGACAGGGAGTTCACGACCGTCAAGCTGTACCAGACGATCTTGACGTCGATTACGACCACCAAGGCCATCGAGGCGCTCATCGGGCTGTCGGACACGCGCGTCGGCTCCCGATTGCGCCGAATCTACGACTGGCTGAACGAACCGTTCGCCAAGCGCTGGCAAGGCGTGCACGAGCTGAGCCTGTCCCAGCCCGAGGAAGACGAGTGCACGTTCCTTTTCGGCCTGCAGTCGCCCACCGCGGCCTTGCTCGTTCCCTTCATCGATGATCTCGAGCAGCAAATTTGGCTGGACCGCCAAGAGCCGGAACAGCGTCAGGCCTTTCTCGATGACTACGAAAGCACCATCAAGCGGCACGTGTATGCAGCCGGCGGCAAGCGCTTCTTGAACAAGAACGTCTTCTTCGCCACGCGCATCCAGGCGATGTACGAGAAGTTCCCTGACGCGACCTTCGTGTACCTGATTCGCAATCCGTACGATTCGCTGCCGTCTTTTCTGAACATGTTCTACCGAGCCTGGGTTTCGCACTCGCCGAACATCCCTCCGGACGGGGAGGAAATCGAAGCTCTGAAGCAGCTCGGCTACGAGTACTACCGATACGCGCTGCATTGCCGAGAGCTGATTCCCTCGAAGCAGTTCTTGGTGATTCGCTACGAAGACCTCGTTGCAAACCCGAAGGAGACCATCCTGCGCTTGTACGAGCGACTGGGCATGGAGGTCAGTGCAGAGTTCGAAGCCAAGCTCGACGAAGCGATGGTCGCCCACCGGGAGTGGGACAATCCGCGCGACTACACCCTCGAGTACTTCGGGCTCAGCCGCGAAGAAGTTCACGAGGAGCTGGCCGAGGTATTCGCGGAGTTCGGCTACGACGAGAGCCCGGCACAGAGCGCGGACGCCGCAGGGCAAGTCGAAGCGGCTGAGTAAAGACGCGCACGAGCACCGACCTCTTGGCCGAAGGCGCCTCTGCTGACACCCTAGGGTTCAGGAGGGAGTCGTCCATGTTGAACATTGAGGCCGTGGTTTTCGAGGGCGCATCGGGGCAGCGACTGTCCGGAGAGCTGCAGCTTCCGGCGGGCGAGGTGGTCGCGTACGCCCTGTTTGCGCACTGCTTCACCTGTTCGAGGAACAGCCGGGCAGCCCGGGGCATCAGCGCCAGCCTGGCACAACATGGGATCGCGACCTTGCGCTTCGACTTCACGGGACTCGGCGACAGCGAGGGGGAGCCCTCCGAGCTGAGCTTCGCGAGAGACGTAGCGGACATCGCGGCCGCGGCAGACTTTCTGAGGGCAAGGGATCGGGCTCCGAGCTTGCTCATCGGGCACAGTCTCGGAGGCGCGGCGGTCCTAGCCGCTGCCGAGCAGATCGAGGAGTCCGTGGCCGTAGCCACCATCGGAGCACCCGCCGATCCCGAGCATCTCGCCACGATGCTCGGCGAGTCCTTTCCGATGATCGCCGAAACGGGCGAGGCGGAGATCCAGCTCGGAGGGCGTCCCGTCCGAATACGCCAGCGATTTCTAGACGAGCTCGAGAACTGGTGCAACGAGGAGCGGATCGCCGCGCTCGGCAAAGCGCTGCTCATCTTCCACTCTCCGCAGGACCTGATCGTGAGCATCGACAACGCACGTGAGATCTACCTGGCCGCGAGACACCCCAAGAGCTTCGTTTCGCTGGACGGCGCCGATCACATGCTGGGACGTCGCCGTGACTCCGAGTACGTGGGCACGGTGCTCGCAGCTTGGGCGACACGCTATCTACCCGAGGAAGCGCCAGAAGAGTTGCTCGTCGAAGACCTGCCCGAGGGAGATGTGCTCGTCGAAGGAAACAGCACGGGCTTTCTCCAAGCCGTACGCGCGCGCCGCCACGGCATCAGCGCAGACGAGCCGCTGGCCAAAGGCGGCTCGGACCTGGGTCTGACCCCGTACGAGCTGCTGCTGGCCGGCCTCGGCGCCTGCACGTCGATGACACTCAAACACTACGCAGACCGCAAGGGCTGGCCACTGCAAAGAGTCAGGGTCAAGCTTCGCCACGGCCGGATTCATGCGGAAGACTGCCAGGACTGCGAGACGGAAACCGGGAGAATCGACGTCATCGAAAAGGAACTGCAAATCGAGGGACCTCTGGACGCCCAGCAGCGTGAGCGCCTTTTCGAGATCGCGGGGCGTTGCCCGGTGCACCGGACGCTGCTCAATGAAATCAAGATCCGTTCGACACTTCTCTCGCCCGGCCCGGGCTCGCACGACGCAGCCTCGAAATGAGCACCGTCCTACAGCTGGCTGATCTCTCCCTGACCCTCGGCGGGCGGACGCTGTTCGACGACCTGTCCTTGCAGATCGACCAAGGCGACCGGATTGGTCTGGTCGGCCCGAACGGTTCGGGCAAGTCCAGCCTGTTTCGAATTCTCGCGGGGCAATCGGAGCCTGACGGCGGCTCGCTCCACAAGCGCGACGAGATCCGCATCGGCTACCTGCCCCAAGAGGTCGGGGGTGTCGGAGATGCGCCCGTGCTCGAGCTGGTTCTCGACAGCGTGCCCGACCGCGTACGCGTGTCGGAGGAGCTAGAACGGCTGACAAAGAAGCTCAGCGCACTGCAGAAAGCCGACGCGGACCCCGACGCCATGACTGAGGCGGCCGCACGCGTCGCCGACGCCCACCATCGACTGGCTGAGATCGAATCTCGCTTCTCCGAATATGAAGCCAAGAAGATTCTGCACGGCCTCGGCTTCCGGGAGTCCGACCTCAGCAGGTCGATGACCGAGTTTAGCGGTGGCTGGAAGATGCGCGCCGTGCTGGCCTCGCTGCTGTTTCAGTGCCCCGACCTGCTTCTGCTCGACGAGCCGACCAACCATCTGGACATGCCCTCGGTCGCTTGGCTCTCGGGCTTCTTGGAGCGCTACCCGCAAGCCTTCATCTTGGTCTCGCACGATCGCGAGTTCCTGAACGAGGAGGTGAACCGCATTGTCAGCTTCGAGCCCGAGGGCGTCCGCTCGTTCCGCGGGAACTACGAGCAGTATCTGCGCCGGCGCGAAGAAGAGCGAACGGTCCTCGAGAACCGGGCCAAGAACCTCGCCAAGGAGCGGGCGCACCTCGAGCAGTTCGTAGATCGCTTTCGGGCGAAGGCCTCGAAGGCCGCCCAGGTGCAGAGCCGGATCCGCGCGCTCGACAAGATGGAAACGGTCGAGCTGCAGCAACGGACGCAGTCGGCGCACTTTCAGTTCCCGCCGGCAGAACGCGGACCTCGGGTTCCGATCCGCACCGAGGGCCTCGGCGTCTCGTACGGCTCACATGCGGTGCTGAAGGACGTGTCGATCAACGTCGATCGCGGAGACCGAATCGCCATTGTCGGCCCCAATGGCGCCGGCAAGACGACGCTTCTCAAGGTGCTTGCGGGCGAGCTCTGCGCGACCGAGGGAAAGGTCCAGCGCGCCGAACGGGCGGAGCTTCGATACTACGCCCAGCATCACGCCGATGCGCTGCACCCATCGCACAGCGTCTACGATGAGGTTGCCAGATCGAGCGAGCTGAGCTCGAACCAGCAGGTGCGCGCCGTTCTGGGCGCCATGCTTTTTCGGGAGATCGACCTGAGCAAGCAGGTCGCGGTGCTGTCGGGCGGCGAGCGCGCCAGAGTCGCGCTCGCCAAGATTCTGGTCCGACCCGGGAACGTTCTTCTGATGGACGAGCCCACCAACCATCTGGATTTACAAACGAGCGAAAGCCTGACGGACGCGCTCGAGAGCTTCGAAGGGACGCTCGTGTTCGTTAGCCACAACCGTGCTTTCATCCGCCAGCTCGCGACGCGGCTGTGGGTGGTCGACAAGGGCGGCGTGGAGGCTTATGCGGGCAACTTCGACGACTACCTCTGGTCCTGCCGGGACACGGGCGCTTCGTCGATTCTACAGGGTCCGGCGCCGGCTCCGGCCGCGGGGGAGACGCAGCGCGGGCGCGACACGCGCAAGGATCAGAAACGACGCGAGGCAGAGCTCCGCGCCGCCAAGAGCAAGCGTCTGAAACCCCTGAAATCGCTCACCGAAAAGCTCGAACGGCAGATCAGCGAGCTCGAAGAAGCGCAGGCACGGCGCAACGAGGTCCTGAGCGACCCCTCGCTCTACGAAGACGCGGGGCGCCGCGACGAGCTCCTGCGTGAGTTCAGCGCCGCCCAGGCCGAGCTGGACCAGACCTGGGAAAAGTGGACCCTCACTCAGCAGGAGCTCGAAGAAGCTCAGGCGGAGTTCGAGAAAACCGCCTGAGCCATTCGATCATTCGTAGGTGGCCCTGGCCAGGGCCGTCTCGAGGGCGTCTAGCTGGTGGACCAGGACGCCGCCGTAGCTGATCGAGTAGACGTAGACGTTCTCGTCGTCACCCGCGATGAACACGCCCCGGTTCACCTGCGGCGTGTAGCCGCAGGTGTTCTCGAAGTAGTCAGCCTCGATCGCGAGACCTCCCTCCGGGTCGACCCAGCCCACGCAGGCGTTCTCGACGAGGGACGAGTGGTCCACCGCACCCATGCGTCGAATGCCGCCCTCCACGGTCACGTCCCAGAGCTCGAGCGTGCTCGACACCCGGCTGGAGTACGACACGAACGGAAAGGCAAGAACGCCGTAGTCCGCGAAGTAGTTGAAGGCCTTGTGGTTGTAGCTGGCCTCTGAATAGCCCTCGCCAACGAGCTCTTTGTGCTCGAGCTTCGGGTCGATGGGGTTGGAAACGTCGAAGATCTGAAGCGCGACCCCGTTGTCGATTTGTGTGTCCTCGTCGATGTCGCGTCCGATCGTCAGCAGGTGATCGTCGCCGAGCGGGTGCATGTACTCACTGAAGCCCGGGATCTTGAGCTCACCGAGGACCTTCGGGTTAGCCGGGTCGCTCAGGTCGACGGCGAACAAGGGGTCGACTCGGCGAAACGTCACGATGTAGCCCATATCGCCTACGAATCGCGCCGACATGATGCGCTCGCCCTCGGCCAGCCCACCGGTGGAGCCGAGCTGTTGAAGGTTGCCGTCGCTCAGAGCCAGCGTCGTGATCAGGTTGTCTGTCGTGGGCGGCTCCCAGATCAGCACTTCACCCGTCGGTTCGTCTCGCTTCGATTGCGCGGTGCTACGGGTCGTCGCGAGACGTATCACCCCATCGTGCTCGTCGATGGAGAACTGATTTTGAACGTAGCCCTCGACGAAGCCGGACCCCTCGTAGCCGGTCTCTGCGGATGCATCCGACACCGAGAAACGATGAACAGCGGTACGATCGCTGGACGAGCCCCGCTCGAACCAGGTCCAATCCGGCTGCGTGAGCACCATGACACCCGCGTTGGCATAGACCTGCGAGGCCTGGCCGAGCACCGAGGTCATCTGCACGGGTCCATCAGCCGTCGCATTCAAGCCGACAATCTGCGTGAGCCCGTAGTCGGTCAGGCCAGGCGTCGGCGAGTAGAAGTTGGCGCACTGGACGTCCTGCACCTGGATCTCGCCGTCGATCTTCTCGGCCGCGCGCGGCAGCCACTGCTCCAGCGTCGTGGAGGCAATCGCGGCCTTGGCCTCGGCGGCCCAGCTTCGCGCCAACTCCGCCTGCGCCTCGGTTTGATAGTCGTCGGTGACATAGCGCCAAAAATCGGGCACGGCGGCCGGGTACAGCAGGCTCGTCTGCACCACCGCGCGAACGATGTCGCCATGTCGACGGGACGAGCTGTAGTAGCCGTCGAGATAAATTTCCCGCACGGTCGCGGGCGTCTCTGCGGAGAGGTCCAGGACCGTCACCTTCAAGTGGGAGCGGCCGCAGTAGTAGTCGGCGTCGATGGCGATGTCGGCGAGCGGCTCGGGTCCGATCCCGATTCCGCCACAGTCGTCGATGGTATCGAGCCCCGGCAGCCCGTACACGCTGGAAAACACGACGGCACGCTCCCCATCGACGAACATCTCGATCGGGTAGCCTTCGATCTCCAGGTCGGCGACTCGCGCCATTTGCGCGGCCGGCCAGGCATCGAACTCGTAGAAGCCGCTGCCGCGGATCACGTAGAGCTTGCGGCCACCGTCTCCGACTTTGACGATGTCGGCCTCATCGACGTCGCCGACCTGCCGGTTCGTATCGGAGTACCCGGCGGGCGCACTGTCCCCATCCTCGGCACTAGCGTCCACCCCGGGTGCAGGCTGACCTTCGAGCACGTCGTCTAAGGCCACGGCCGGCCCCCCGAGGCCCCGGCCCACTGCGTAATATCGGCCGTCCTCCAGCGAGCGAGCTTGAAGATCCACCTTGGCGATTGCATCCGCCTGAATCGCTTCGAGCAGGTCCTCGCAGCTCAGAGCCCGGCTCAGCCCGGCGTCCGTTGAAGCCACGGGCTTGTCTTCATCGCAGCCAACCAATGCGCCGAGCAGCGCAAAACTAAGTATCCATCGAACCCAGGTCATCACATCTCCTCCATCTGCAGCCACGCTCGACCGCACCACGCACACAGACCATGGTCATGCAAATCACGTGCCCAGAAAATGCCAGGGAATTCAGGCTAGCTGCTGGGTCAAGCTGTGCCAACCGAGCGGAATCGGCCGCTTAGCCGCCCTTGCCAAGCCGCGGACCGGCTTCTAAGAAGCCGGCGTGACGAATCAGCGCAAATCCGGGAAAAAAGTGGTGCTGGGACTTCTAGCGTTGGTCGCTCTGGCTGTTTTCGGAGCCTGGCTGGGTCAGGGGGCGATCGAGCAAAACCAGCCGGCGGCCGCGATCGAGAGGAAGGGCGCCCCCAGCGTCTTGATGGACGGCGTGCTCTACGAGGCGGAGGCAGGGGACCCCGCCTTCGTGACGGCGCGGGCTGTCGGCAGCGGCAAATCGCTTTGGAAGGCGGAGCTCGGCGCGATCACCGAGCCGCCGCTGCTGCTGATCGACGGAAAGCAAATCGAAGTGCGCGTGAATGGAGTGCCCTGGATGGTCCTCGACCGGGCAAGCGGCGAGGCCATCGAACCATGAGCAAGCCACCTGTCGCAGCGCTGCGGCATCCACTCCTTCTACCGGCCGCGCTCCCACCCCGACAAGATCAGCGTCAACATCCGCTGCCTAACAGACGTCGACCCGAGCGCCTTCGAGCTCATGACCTTCGACGGCCGAAACTGGGACGGAAACATCGAAAACCTCCGAGCCCCGGAACCAAGCCTGAACGAATGACCGGAGGGGCCGTCTCCCTCCCATTACGCCAGCTCGATCGATTGCCAGCGGCCGCGCTGCCAGATTCGAGCGAAGGTGTAGCCCTGGAGCCCCCGATAACCGACTTGGGCCGCAAACACGGCGAGTAAGCCGTACCCGAGCTGGGGCCCGAGGATGTAGACGGCGGGCAAGAAGAGCAGCCACTGATAGCTGGTCGCCACGATCATCACGCGGCGAATGTCCCCGACGCCCATGAGTGCGTTCATCATGACCAAACCGAAGGAGTCGAGAAACAGTCCGGCGGCAACCAATCGGAGCGGCGCGCTTGCCATCTGCAGCGTGGGCGGGTCGTGAATGAATACCCCGAGCAACAACTGTGGCGCGACGACCGCCGGAACGCTCAGGATGGCGACGGCGATCACCGCGAGCCGGGCCACGTCCCAGCCCCATTGTTTGGCGTCCGCGGGGTCTCGCCTGCCCAGCGCCTGACCCGCCAGCGTGGCGGCAGTGAGCCCGAAGCCCAACCCAGGCAAGATGCCGACCAGAATCAGGTCGATGATCACCTTGGTGGCCGCCAACTCCGCAGTGCCCATGCGCGCGACTAGAGCCAGGAACACCGTCATCCCAGCTGCAAAGAAGAACTGCTGTAGTCCGGCCGGAACCGACAAACGGAGCGTTTCGCGCAAGGTGCGGAAGTTCGGAAGGCCGCGCAGGAACCCAGCCGGACGCGCATGACGCCAGCCCAGGTAAACGTAGCTTGCAGCCCCGAAGAAGGTCGCCGCCGCTGACGCAATTCCTGCGCCGGTCGCACCCAATGCAGGGGCCCCGAGCTTGCCGAAGATCAGCACCCAGTTGAGGAAGATGTTCAGCGCATGCATGGAGATGAGCGTCCGCATGTACAGAACCGACTTGTCCACGGCGTTCCAGTAACCTCGGAATGCGAAGTTCATTCCCAAGGCCAGCATTGCGACGAGCCGAGCTCGCAAATAGGGGATGCCCTCGCCAAGGACGGCGGGATCGTCCGTGAGCCAGGAGAAGTACCTGGGCGCAAGGGCGATCAACAGTCCCGACCAGGGGACGGTCACGAGCACGGCGACGAGAAGCCCGCCGTTCAGCGGGACCGCAGAGACGTCGTAGCGCCCCTCTCCCACCCGCCGAGATGCCATCGCCTGCACACCAGCCGAAAGCCCAAGCACCATGGAGGACAGCAGGAAGTTGAGAAAGCCAGAAAGTCCCACCCCCGCCAGCGCGGCATTGCCCAAGGTGCCGACCATCCCCGTATCGACGAGGTTCATCACGTTCTGGGAGAGCATGCCGCCGATGATCGGCAGAGCGAGACCCCAGACTCGTCGACGTCTGTGGGCCGGCACATAGAGCAAACCCGCCAGACCCGAGTCCGGTGGGCCCTTCAAGGCCGCAACCTCGCATGCCGGCAACAGGGGCTCATGAGCGCCTCCTCAGCGCGGCGCCATGCGGAGGGCACCATCTAGGCGAATGACCTCGCCGTTCAAGTAGGCGTTCTCCACGATATGACACGCGAGCTGGCCGAACTCCGAGGGCTCGCCCAGGCGGCTCGGGTGCGGAATGGTTGCCGCGAGACTCGCCCGGATCTGCTCTGACAGGCCCGCGAGCAGCGGCGTATCGAAGGTGCCCGGGGCAATCGTCATCACGCGAATGCCGACCTTCGACAGGTCGCGGGCCGCGGGCAAGGTCATCCCTACGATCCCCCCTTTGGACGAGGAGTAGGCGACCTGGCCGATCTGGCCGTCAAAAGCCGCCACCGAGGCCGTGTTGACGACCACGCCTCGCTCGCCCGCAACCGGCTCGTTCTGAGCCATGGCGGCAGCTGCCAGACGGAGCACATTGAAGGTGCCGATCAGGTTGATCGTGATCACCTTCTGAAAAATCTCGAGGTCATGGGGGCTGCCGTCGCGGTTCAGGGTGCGCTGACCGGCACCAATCCCCGCACAGTTGATGGCCGCGATGAATCGGCCCGTCGTGGTCGCCAGGGTCACGGCCGCCTGCACCTGCTCTGCGTTCGAAACGTCCGTCTTGACGAACACGGCCGCATCGCCGAGCTCGCTCGAAAGCGCTTCACCCCTCTCAGCGTTTAGGTCCGCAATGACGGCACGGCCGCCCTTTTGCACGAATGCGCGAACGGTGGCCTCTCCCAAGCCCGAAGCTCCCCCCGTCACCAACGCTACCGAACCCGCGATCTTCATAGCCACGCCCCCCAAGAACAGAGGGTCCTTCCTAGTCCCATCCCGGTCAAGCAGCGAACCCGATAACTAGCCCTTCACCGTGCCAGCGATTAGCGTTTCCGGGCGCCTGCGGCTACAAAGACGCGGTTCAGGACGGCCCAGGGAACCGGTGCTTTTCAACAGCTTCGACTACATCTTGTTTCTCGCGTTTGCAGTGGCGGGGTTCTGGCTGCTCGCGAGCTACAAACAGCTGCGGCTCCTCTTCGTCTTCCTGATGTCCTGCCTGTTCTACATGGCCTGGCATCCAGCCTACATCGTCCTGATCCTCGGCTCGACCGTCGTCGATTACGTGGCGGGGCTGCGGATTCACGCAAGCTCCGCGCAACGAACGCGCAAGACCTGGTTGATCGTCAGCCTGGTCATCAACCTCGGCCTGCTCGGGCTCTTCAAGTATTTCAACTTCGCCGCACAGGCGACGGCGGACGTGTTCTGGGTACTGTTCGGCTGGAAGATCAGCAACGTCCCCTTCGTGAACGTTCTGCTCCCGGTGGGCATCTCGTTCTACACGTTCCAAACCATGAGCTACACGATCGACGTCTATCGTGGAAAGCTCGAGCCGACCCGAAGCCTCCTCCAGTTCGCCTTCTTCGTCACGTACTTCCCGCAGCTCGTCGCCGGCCCAATCGTGCGCGCCTCGGAGCTGCTGCCGCAGCTCTCCCACAAGATCACGCTGCGTCAGGAACAGGTCACCCAGGGTCTCTTTCTCATCGGCACGGGCATGATCAAAAAGGTCGCCATCGCCGACTACCTGTCCGTCAACCTCGTCGACCGGGTGTTCGACCAGCCCGAGCTCTACACGGCCTCCGAGGTCGTCATTGCCCTGTACGGCTTCACCATGCAGATTTACTGCGACTTCTCGGGCTACACAGACTGCGCCCGCGGCTCGGCGAAGCTCATGGGCCTGGAGCTCCCGGAGAACTTCGACCGGCCCTATCAGTCCGCCAGTCCGGCAGAATTCTGGCGCCGCTGGCACATGACGCTCTCGCGCTGGCTCCGTGACTACCTGTACTTTCCGCTCGGGGGCTCACGCAAGGGTCCGGGCCGCGCCTATCTCAACCTCTGGCTGACGATGTTTCTCATCGGCATTTGGCACGGGGCGTCCTGGACCTTTGTCCTCTACGCCCTTCTGCAGGCCAACGCGATGGTACTTCACCGCTACTTCTACCGGCGTTCGGGTCGCACGGCAGACACGGTGGACAGCTGGTCACTGCATGCGTTCAAGGTCTTTTGGGCCCTGCAGTTCGTCGTCTTCTCACGCATCCTCTTCCGCGCCACGAGCCTGCAGAACGCCGCCGACATCACGGCGCAGCTCGGCAGCGGAACGTACACGGTCACGCAGATCTCGAGCACCATTTGGCTCGTCCTGATCGGCTCGTTCGTCCTGCACTACCTGCCCAAGAACTGGTTCGAGTCGATCGAAAAATCGTTCAAGGGCATGCCGGCTCCTGCGCAGGGCCTTTCCCTGGCCGCGGTGGGTCTCGTCCTCGGTTGGATCGCGACCGGACAGGTCGTCCCTTACATCTACTTCCAGTTCTAATGGCAGGCAGCACCCCCAAAACCATGAGCCCTCTGAGACACCTGTTGGTGGCGACCGGCTTTGCCGCGCTCGGCCTGCTCGCGCCGTACTTGGTCCCCGACCTGTCCAGGTTCCGCCCATGGCAAGAAGGGGACGGAGTCCCCATCGCACGCCTCTTCCAGCACTTCGGCGAGCTTCCCGCCTTCGCCGGCCATGGCGGCTCCTACCGCGGGTCGGCGGAAACCGACAAAGACCGGGAGCGTCTGGCCGCGGAAGTCGGAGACGCCGTGGCGGCCAACCTCAGCGCAAGCCCGGATTCGGTTTCGGCCCCACATGATGCGGCTGAAGCCGTCGAGATCGAGCCCGCTGCGTATGCGGGCATCTCGACGTTCATCGAAGACCCGAGCGGACGAGGCATGCGTCCTTTCTACGAAGCCCTCGAACGAACCGCGAGGGGCCAACACGACGCGATTACGCGCGTGGCACACTACGGTGACAGCAGCATCGCGACCGACCTGATCACCTCGACCGTGCGCGAACGCCTACAACAGCGTTTCGGAGACGCAGGGCACGGTTTCGTGCTCGCCGCCAAGTCTTACCTTCCCTACAAGCACCGCGGCGTACGCCACAGCAGCAACGACGCTTGGCGCATTCGCGAGGTCGTTCGACGACAGGACAAGCGCGGCTTCTACGGCTACGGGGGGGTGTCCTCTGTCGGCGGACGCGGCGCACGCGCAAAAGTGAGCACCGCCAAGGGGGGAGCCGTCGGCACGAAGGCATCGCGGTTCGAAGTTCACTACGAGGAACGACCCCGGGGCGGAACGTTCTCGGTCGAGCTCGACGACGGCGAAAGGGCTCTGGTTTCCACCGCGGCCGAGTCCTTTGGAAGTGCTGTGTACACGGTGCAGGCTCCGGACGGTCCCCATTCGATCGAGCTTCGCTACGCCGAAGGCGGGCCAGTGCATCTTTACGGCCTGGTGCTCGAGCGGGACGTGCCCGGCGTCGTCTACGACTCGCTCGGCCTCGTCGGTGCGCGCGCCAATCGCCTGATCAACTTCGACGAAGCACACATCGCCGAACAGATCGAGCGCCGAGGCACCGATCTGCTGATCCTCGGCTTCGGCGGCAACGAAGCCAGTGACAACAAGAGCGAAGAAGCCTTCTACGAAGACTACCTGAGCGTCCTGAAGCACCTGCGCCAGGGAAGAGAGGACCTGGCCTGCCTGGCCTTTGCGCCGCTCGATCAGGCCAGCCGGGAGTGGGGACCCATCCAGACCCTGCCCAGCATCCCGAAGATCGTCTCCGCTCAGCGACGAGCCGCCTTCGACGCCGGCTGCGCCTTCTACAACACCTGGGAAGCCATGGGCGGCGAGGACAGCATGCGTCGCTGGTATAAGGCACGGCCGCGGCTGGCCATGGGCGACTTCCGCCACGCCACGCCTGCCGGCTACGAGGTCATCGGCAACATGTTCTACAAGGCCCTGCTGGCCGGCTTCGCGAGCTACTTGGAGGACCTCTCCGAGCGGTCTGCGGTTTCGTCCTCGGTCATCCCATCCAGCAAGGCCGGAAGCAGCACTTCAGCGAGACGCTGATAACCGAGCTTGGTGTAGTGGATGTGATCCTGCGCGGCATACGCCGGGTCGTGGGCCGCCCACTGCACGGTCGCGAGCGCTCCACCCTGGAACGCGACCAGGTCGAAAAAGCCGCAACCGTATTCGAGCGCCACGCGATGCTGGACCTCGACGAGCTGGGCGGTGCGCGCCCGGTCCTCGAACACTCGCTCACCCACCTCGACCGGCCGGTCGGAGGGACCGATCAGCAAGCAGGAGGCCTCCGGCACCGTGTCGGTGACGCGATCGAGCACGGCCCTCAAGTTCTTCTCGTATTGCCCGATGGGCAAGTCGTCGCCGCTTTCATTCGTCCCATAGGCGAGCACGACCAGGTCGGGGTCTCGGCGCCGCAAATGCTCGCGATGCAAGGCCTCGTCCCAGAGCAACTGGTAGCGCGCACGTGAGCCGTTGATCCCCAACGTGTCGAGGACGACGCCGGGCTGGTCACGCTCGACCGCCACG
Source organism: uncultured delta proteobacterium (assembly GCA_963746475.1). Taxonomy (GTDB): domain Bacteria; phylum Myxococcota_A; class Polyangia; order Polyangiales; family Houyiibacteriaceae; genus SG8-38. The sequence continues at coordinate 1,845,581 of CAVVBB010000001.1, read as the reverse complement.
CCAAAAATGCGGACAGGTCTGTCACTGATTGAGCGGATTTCGAAGGTATGCGGCCCGTCGGCCACGCGAAAGGTCGCGTAGCCGGGCGCCACCTTCTTGGCATGGGTCGAAATACGCTGCGCAGGACGACCGTCGATACGAACCTCGAGCTCGCCTCCGTGCGGCCGCTTTAGATAATAGAGCTCAAAAAGGCTCGCGCTTCGCCCGTGCTCCCCCTCTTCGGCGGTCCGGACAAGTCCATACGAACCCGGGCGTCGAGTCTCCATCGCAACGCCCGCCAGACCCACGCGCTCCACCTCGTCATCGCCGACGCGGATCCGGTGGGTCTTCCAGCGCATGTGGTCGCTCTCGATCGTCACGTCACGGTGCCGGTAGGTGCGCCAGGGGTGCACCGGCAGGACGAAGCCGTGGCCTGCATCCCCGTACCGCGCCTGAAGCTCGCGGCGGATGTAACCAGTGAAGGAATCGCTGGCGACGTGAGAAGCTCCGTAAAAGGCGATGCGAGCCTGGCCTTCGCCGTCACGGGCTCGCTTCAGGGCTTCATGGAAGGCCCGCAACGACTGTCCGTCGCGGTCCTCGATCGCAATCGCCAGGCCGAGCTTGTCGTTGGAGGGCGGCTCAAGCAGGCGCGGGCCCATGCGCTGCTTGGGAACAGCCGCGGCGGCAGCACGGTTGGCCGCCGTCGCCGCCTTGGCAACCCTGCGCGTCTCTGCCCGCGACCGCGAGGGCCCGTAGAGCAGTGACCAAGCCCCCAGGAGCACAAGCCCTGCAAGCACCACCCCCAGCGGTGACGCCCATTGTTGCGCGAGTCGCACGCCACAACAATGGCGATCGGGGCGGATCCCGTCAAATTGGAAGTGATCCGCCCGAAATTGTCGGCCATCATCCGCGGATGAAGGCACGCGAAGTCCTCTTGGAGACGACGAAGTTCACCGTCGCTAGGCTGCGGTTCGACACGCCGGAGGGCGAGGAGATCACGCGCGACGTAGTCGAGCATCCCGGCGCCGCTGTGATCCTGCCCGTGCTCGATGATCAGCGCATCGTGTTGATTCGCAACCACCGACGTATCATCGGCAAGACACTATGGGAGCTGCCTGCGGGCACGCTGGAGCCCCCTGAGCCCCCAGATGCCTGCGCTGCCCGCGAGCTCGAGGAAGAAACCGGCTACCGGGCCGGTCGCATCAGCCCGCTGACGGAATTCTTCGCATCCCCCGGCGTACTCAACGAGCGCATGTATGGCTTTTTAGCCACGGAGCTGAGCAAAACCCAGCAAGCCCTGGACCCGCACGAGGAGATCGAGGTCTTTCCGACCCCAAGCTGGCAGGTTCGCGACATGATTCGCGAAGGTCACATCGAAGATGGGAAAACCATCGCCCTGCTCTTGTACTGGATGCACGTTTATGAGGCGGATTGACAAGAGCAAAAAAGCGACCAATAGCGGCGCGCTATGGAGCTGCTGAGCCGCATCCAGGAGAACTGGATTGTCCTCCTAATACCGGTGATAAGCGCATTGGTCGGTTGGATCACGAACGTCTTCGCCGTGAAGATGATGTTCTATCCGGTCGAGTTCATCGGCATCAAACCCTACCTCGGTTGGCAGGGCGTCGTACCCGCCAATGCCATGCGCCTGGCCAAGACGGCCAACGAGCTGATCGTCGGTAACCTGATCACGCTGCGCGAGCTGTTCGATACGACCTTCAGCCCAGAGGCGCTGGGCGAAAAGCTCAGGCCGGCGACGCAGCAGATCAGCGATCAGATCATCGCTGAGGTCGCAGAGACCCGTGCCAAGGCCATGTGGGACAACGCCGGCGAGTTCATGCAGAACAAGATCCGGGAGCAGGTGCAGACCGAGGTCCAGACCGCAATCAGCGCCATCACGAACGAGATGGCCGACAACATCGATGACATTCTGAGCCTCGAAGACACCGTTCTTCAGGCCGTCGACCGCAGCAAGCAGCTGATGGGCGAAATGTTCTACGCGGTTGGCAAAAAAGAGTTCAAGTGGGTCGAACGCTCTGGTCTCTACTTCGGTTTCCTCTTCGGCGTCATCCAGATGCTCATCTGGGTCGAGTACCCAGCTTGGTGGATCCTGCCCGCGGCGGGCTTCTTCGTGGGTTACGCGACGAACTGGATTGCCATCAAGATGGTCTTCCACCCGCAGAAGCCCGTGAAGATCGGGCCGTTCACGATTCAGGGGCTCTTCCACAAGCGCCAGAAAGAGGTCTCCGCTGCCTTCGGCGAGATTGTGGCGACCCGCGTGCTCACGGCTGACAACATCGTCGAGTCCGTCATGGGCGGACCCGGACGCGAGAAGCTCACAGGCATCATCTCGCAGCACATCTCCGCGCTGATCCACAAGTACGAGCAGCATCCGATGGCGGACATGCTCGTCCCCGCAGCCGAGCGGACGCACATCCGAAGTCAGCTCCTGGAGCGCATCGAGGCGGAGCTGCCGAAACAGGGCGGATTCTTTCACACCTTCGCCGGACACGCGGTCGACCTTCGAGGCGAGCTCGAGCGACGCATGTCGGGCCTGGATAGCGAGACCTACGAAGGCATCCTCCGGCCGGCGTTCCAGACCGACGAGTGGAAGCTCATCGCCTTGGGCGCAGTGCTCGGAACGGGAGCTGGCTTCGCGCAGCTGGTTTTCATCTTCGGCGATGCCATGGAGCGGCTGAGCCAGTAGCGCGGGGCCCGCTGGGTCATCGCGTCGGGCCACGGCTTCGAGGGGGCCGTTCCGCGACGCGGCGTGCTCGGATGAGGGGTCGCGCGCATTGCGGTCCCATGGCTCCGATGACTGGCAACCCCTCAGCCGGCACTAGTCGGCCCCCGCGCCGCTCGCGCGGGGGCACTCCACGGTCGCTCCAGGCCCCCTCGAAGCCGCAGCCCAACGCTGGGTGTCCGCCGGGGGCGCCACTGGGCTCTTTGGAGGTGGAGAGGGGGCCGTTCCGCGACGCGGCGTGCTCGGATGAGGGGTCGCGCGCATTGCGGTCCCCTGCGCAAGGCCAACCTCCACCTGCACGACGGACCCACAGCGCGTGGCGCTCGGGCAATCCCCCGCCGGCGAGTTCCGCAGGCGCCGGCCAACCTCGCCCCGGATCCCAGACCCGGCCAGGTCTCCCGGCACCCGCCACGCCACCATACAAGAACGCCGAGGATTTCTGAGCCGCCGGGGGATTGCCCGAGCGCCACGCGCGTTGATCCCCCGGACGATGACTGGCTTTCGTCTCCATGAACCGCTAAACAGAAACCTCGTGCAACAGACCGCCACATTGCTCGTCAGCTGCCCCGATCGAAAAGGGATCGTCGCCGCCCTGGCGCAAGTGCTGTACGGACACGGCGCCAACATCTTGGACGCAGACCAACACAGCGATCCGGTCGCGGGACAATTCTTCCAGCGCATCAAGTTCGACATGTCGGAGCTTCACACGGACCGGCGCACGCTCGAGGGCGCGATTGGGGAAGTGGCTGAGCGCTTTTCGATGAGCTGGCGACTGGCCGACGGTCATCGGCGCAACAAGATCGCCATCTTCGTCTCGAAATACGACCACTGTCTGTACGACCTCATCCTCCGACAGCGCTCGGGCGAGCTGCCGGCCGAAATTGGCCTGATCATCAGCAACCATCCGAATCTGGAGCCCGTCGCACGGCAGTTCGAGATCCCGTTCCACTACTTGCCGATCAGCAAGGAGAACAAGCCGGAGCAGGAAGCCGCGCAGCGCGAGATTCTCGATGGCACCGACGTCGATTTGATCGTGCTCGCCCGATACATGCAAATCCTGTCGGCCGACTTCTTGGCTCATTACCCGAGCCGGGTGATCAACATTCACCACTCGTTCTTGCCGGCGTTCATGGGCGGCAAGCCATATCATCGGGCGTATGAGCGCGGCGTGAAGCTGATCGGCGCAACCGCTCATTACGCCACGGCCGATTTGGACGAGGGGCCCATCGTCGAGCAAGACGTGGTCCGATGCTCACACCGGGACTCGGTCCAGGACCTGGTACGCAAGGGGCGCGACCTGGAAAAGGTCGTGCTCGCACGAGCGGTCCGCTGGCATCTGGAAGACCGGGTGCTCGTCTACGACAACAAGACCGTCGTGTTCGATTGATCCTCGACGATTGATCCTCGACGATTGAGGGCCGACGCTCGAGGGCCGTCTGCCACGATGGTTGTATCCGACCGCGATGAGCCAGACCAGGTCCGGGATGCCCGTTCGGGTGAACACGATCTCGCCGACGATGCCTGGTGCCGACGATCAGGGTCGTGGCCAAGACGAGTAGAAAAGATCGACACTGTCCCCACGGCATCAGCTTCGCGGTTCCCGCCGGGGACCGTGCAACTCGTCCGGTGCCGCGCTCGTTTCAATGCGAAAAAGAGGCTGCTATGAGAATGTCTCTTGGAGGTCTCATGTCCGAACGAGTGAAAGTCAGCAAAGATGGCGCCGTTGCTTACGTTCAGCTCTCCCGCCCTGAAAAGCGCAACGGCTTGGACCTTCCGATGTTCGAAGGCCTGGTCGGCGCTGGGCTACAGCTGGCCGTCGACCCGAGCATCCGAGCCGTGGTGCTTCACGGCGAGGGCAAGGGGTTCTGCGCGGGCTTGGACTTCCAAGCCTTCCTGTCCTCGCAGGAAGTTGCACAGAAGCTCCTCGACCGCAGTGGCGCGAGCCCGGCGAATCTCGCGCAGCGGGTCGCCTGGGTTTGGCAGGAGGTGCCCGTGCCCGTCATCGCAGCCATTCACGGAATGGCGTTTGGCGGCGGCTTACAGATCGCGCTCGGCGCGGACCTTCGTTATGCGACGCCTGACGCGCAGCTGTCCGTCATGGAGATCAAGTGGGGGCTAATCCCGGACATGTCGATCACGCAGACCCTGACGAAGCTCGTGCCGCTCGATGTCGCCAAGGAATTGACGTTCACGGGGCGCATCGTCTCGGGCAGCGAAGCCTTGGAGCTCGGTCTGGTCACCAAAGTCGTGGATGATCCACTCGCAGCCGCAAGCGACACGGCCAAGCTCATCGCGAGCAAATCACCGCATGCCATGCGGTTGGCAAAAAAGATGTTCAACGAGAGCCAGTCGCTCGACGCCGCGCAATCGTTCGAGCTCGAAACGGCGCTCCAGCTCAAGCTCCTTGGCAGCCCGAACCAGATGGAGGCCGTGCGAGCCAACATGGAGCGACGCGAGGCGCGTTTTCAGGACCCGGAGTAGCGAGGCCGCTGGTCGCCAGCTCCGGGCGTTCCGGGGCGGCCAATCGCGACACTATGATGATGTGGACGGGCAGAGACGCCGCGGCGCGAGGCTAAGATTCGCTCGGGGGACGCGAAACACGCGGTTGATACTTGCAGCAATCGGGCGCGCAAGTGTCGGGCGCCGGTCCACGCTTGCCGAGCGCAAGGCGCTCTTTGGAGCCACCGATTCGCTCTTCGATCAGCTGGCGAATCATCTGGATGAAGCGCGGATGGGTGCCGACCGTGGCCGCCCGAAGAAAGTACATGCCAAGCTCTTTGGCATACGTCTTGGCCTCCTGGTCCAGGTCCCACATGATCTCCATGTGATCGGACAGAAAACCGATGGGAGCGACAATGACGTCTTTCATGTTGAGCTGCCGAAGCGCGTCGAGGTGCTCGAGGATGTCGGGCCCGAGCCAAGGCATGTGCGGTGAGCCGCTTCGGCTCTGGTACACGAGCTGCCAGCGCTCATGGCGTGCAGCATCGGCCACGAGCCGCGCGGTCTCCTCGAGCTGTTCCACGTAGTCGCAGGTTTCCGCCATGGCGACGGGAATGCTGTGGGCGCTGAACGCTACGCGCGCCGTCTCGCGCCGGTCCTTCGGCAGAGTTTCGAGCGCGGCGAGCAAGCAGTCCACGTTGGCTTCGATGAAGCCCGGGTGGTTGTAGAAGGATCGAATCTTGTCGATGACCGGCGCGCCCTCGCCCGCTTCCTTTTGTGCGGCCTTGATGTTTTCGAGATACTGGCGGCAGCCGCTGTAGTTGCTGAACGCCGATGTGACGAAAGCCAGGGCGCGCTTGCGGCCGTCGTCGCGCATCTGGCGGACGGTGTCGGCCAAGTACGGTGTCCAGTTGCGGTTTCCCCAGTAGATCGGGAGCTCTATGTCGTTCGCCCGGAGCTCGGTTTGCAGCGCTTCAATCAGATCGCGGCATTGCTGGTTGATGGGGCTCTTGCCGTCGAAGTGCGCATAGTGCTCTGCCACCTCGGCGAGGCGTTCCTTCGGAATGTTGCGGCCGCGCGTCACATTCTCCAAGAACGGAATCACGTCTTCCATCTTCTCGGGACCGCCGAAGGAAATGACCAACAGGCAATCGTAGGGCTGCTCAGAATCGTCCACGCGTGGACTCTCGCGCCGATTTCGGGGTCTGGCAAGTCCTTGGTCTTGCCAACGGCAAGCCACTGTGCTGTAGGTCGACTGTGATCGTCACGATCCTCGGAAGCGGAAGCGAAGGCAACGCGCTGCTCCTGGAGACGGCGAAGACGAGCATCATGGTGGACGCGGGGCTGTCTTTTCGCCGCCTGCGCGCGCGCTTCGAAGAGCTCGAGCGAGAGCTGCCAGAGACGATCGACGCCGTACTGGTCACGCACGCCCATGGGGATCATGCAAGACACGCCAGTCGCTATGCCCGCCAGTTTGGCTGCCCGGTGCACGGCACCGCGAGCGCCCTGCAGGGAGCGCGTTTGCACGACAGCGTGCGGAGACGTTCTGTGCTCGTGGGGCAGCGTTGCCGCATCGGTGAGATTCGGGTGCGAACGCAGACCGTGCCGCATGACGCACCGCAGGTCGCCCTGCGCTTCGAGACGAAACAGGCTTCGATTGGGCTCGTCACCGACCTCGGGCAGGTCCCCGAGGAGCTCGCTGACTTCTTGCGCGGATGCGACACGCTGCTCCTCGAAAGCAACCACGACCCGCAGATGCTCGAGCAAGGCTCCTACCCGGCACATCTCAAAGAGCGCGTGGCCAGCTCACTCGGACATCTGTCCAACGCCCAGGCCGCCGCACTTCTCTCGCAGCTCCGCGAGTCGCTGCAAATAGTCGTGCTCATGCACCTTTCGCAAACCAACAACCGTCCCGAGCTCGCTCGCTCGGCCGCCTTGGCGGCGCTCGGCGCGAGCGGACCTGAGCTATGGCTGGCGGAGCAGTCTCGGCCACTTCGGGTTCCCCCGGTGCGAGCCCGGCAACTCGAGCTGGGGCTACGGTCGCTGGACGGCTGTTCGTCGACCGGGGACACGTAGGACAGACCCGGGAGCTGGGGCGTGTTAGAAGCTCGCCCTGGAATCAACGATGGAAGATTGGTACGAAGAAGTATTCGACGAGCACACGCGTCTAGGCTTGCGGGTCAAAGACAGACTCTTCAGCGCCCAGAGCCCTTTTCAGAAAATCGAAGTCATCGACACCCTCGGCTTCGGCCGGGTTCTGGTGATCGACGGCGTCTTCATGACCAGTGAATACGACGAGTTCCTCTACCACGAGATGCTCGCGCACCCTGCCCTGACGACGGCCCAGACTCAGGAACGCGTGCTGGTCATCGGCGGCGGCGATGGCGGCACCGTGCGCGAGGTTCTGCGCCATCCGGGCGTGCAGCAGTGCGTCATGATCGAGATCGATGCGCAGGTCGTCGAGGCCTGCAAAGCCCATCTACCGAGTATCGGCAGCGCCTGGGACGATCCTCGGCTCGATCTGCGCTTCATCGACGGCGTCGAGTACGTCAAAGAGAGCGCTGACGCCAAGTACGACGTCATCCTGCTCGACGGCACCGATCCCGTCGGTCCGGGCGCGGCCCTGTTCGACATCTCCTTTTACGAGGGCTGCAAGCGCATGCTCAAGCCCGCTGGTGTGATGGCCTTGCAGAGCGAGTCGCCGCTGCTGATGACGGACATCTTCGCGAGCACCCAGTCGAAGCTGCGACGCGTGTTTCCTGAAGTGCATCCATATCTGGGGCCCGTGCCACTCTACGGGACCGGGACCTGGAGCTGGTCCTGGTGCTCGGACCAGGGAAGCCCCCTCGAGGCCATCGCAGAGCGACAGGCGGCGGTGGTGCCTGGCTGCAAGTCCTACAACGAGGCTCTGCACCAGGCCGCATTCGCGCTCCCCAACTACGTGAAACGCACCCTGGCCGGCTAACGCTCGGGCCGTCTAAGGCAGGTCCAAGTCGGCGGAGACGGGTAGATGCGCCACATTGGAGCCGATCTCGATTCTGTACGTACCGGGATCGAGAACCCAGCCCGTGCCCGACTCGAAGTACGTGAGCTCACGCACCGGCACTTCGATCTCGACGCGCTTGCTTTCGCCCGCTTGCAGCGAGACCTGCTCGAAGCCGACCAGCTTGCGAACGGGTTGGTCCACGCTCGGGCTCAGCGCACCCGCGTAGACCTGCACGGTCTGCAGCCCTTGGCGCTGGCCAGCGTTGCGCACGTTTACCGCGACCTCGAGCCGATCGCCGGCGGCATCGCTTTGAGAATCGACCGTCAGGCCTTCGTATTCGAAGCGCGTGTAGCTCAAGCCGAAACCGAACGGCAGGAAGGGAGCGACCGCGTTCTTATCGAGTCGCTGGTAGCCGTGATAGCGCTCGTAAGTCACGTCTAGCGCTGAGCCCGGAAAAGCCTGAAGGTCCCCGATTCGCGCAGGAAACGACACCGGAAGCCTTCCCGACGGCTGGGCGTCGCCGAAGAGCAGGTCTGCAATGGCGTGACCGCCTTGCACGCCCGGGTACCAGGCCATGAGCACGGCGCGCGCCTCGGCGAACCAAGGCGACATATCGATGGCTGAGCCGCCTTCGAGAAGCACGATCACGTTGCGATTCAACGCAAATACGCGGCTCAGAAACTCGAGCTGTTCGGCGGGCAAACCGTAGCTGTCGCGGTCTCCCGCACCGAGCATCGGCGCCGGCGACCGAGTCTGCCCTTCCCCCTCGTCTTCGTCAGTGAGACCCAGCGCGACGATCACGAGGTCCGCAGCGGACACCTCGAGCTGCTCATCGGGCTCGCTGAGCTCGCCGGGAAGGTGCTCGATGCGGGCGGCGACATCGGTTCTCGCGAGCAAGCCTTCGGCGATGGTCACCACCTCGCTCGAGCTCACGCCGCTGCTTCCGGCCGTGTCTCCAATGTTCTCGAGGTCCGCCAAGGGGCCGAGCAACAGAATCGACCCTGGCTGCGTCTTGGAAAGCGGGAGAAGATCGTCCTCGTTGCGAAGCACAACGATGGAACGGGTGGCCACCTCACGGGCGAGCGCAAGCGTCTCCGCGGTCTCCAGCTTGGACTCGTCCACGGCTGGCGGCTTGCTGTCGAGCTCGTAGCAGAGCTGCGCGCGCAAAATCCGCCGAACGTGCTCGTCCACGTTCGCAGACTCCAGCTCGCCGCGGCCGACCGCCTCTACGACCGGGCTTCCATAAATGATCCCTGTCTGCATCTCGACGTCGAGCCCAGCCAGAGCGGCGGGCACCGTGCGGTGCGTGCCCCAAAAGAAGTCCGACACCACATAGCCCGAAAAGCCCCACTCCTCCTTGAGGATGTCACCGAGCAGCATGCGGTTCTCGCTGCAGTACGTGCCGTTCAGCTGGTTGTACGCGCTCATCACGCTAGCGACTTGCCCCTCTTGCACCAGCTTTCGAAATTGCGGCAGAAAATTCTCCCGCAGTGTCCGCTCATCGATGTTTACGTTGACGTCCAGCCGTGTGTCCTCGATGTGATTCGCCGTGAAGTGCTTCGCCGTCGCGATCACGCCCTTGCCTTGCACGCCGCGCACGAACCCAAGCCCGATCTCGCCAGCCAGGAAAGGGTCCTCGCCGTAGTACTCCTGATTGCGCCCCGACAGCGGGTGCCAAACGAGATTCATCCCGGGCGCGAGCAGCGTGTCCGCGCCGACCGCGCGCGCCTCCTCGGCGATGGCGGACCCAACCCGCTCTTCGAGCTCCGGGCTCCAGGTCGCGCTCCTCGCGAGCGCGACGGGAAACGCCGTCGTCTTGGGGCCATTGCCGAGGCCCAGCGTGCTCGAGCCACCCACTCCTTTCGGTCCGTCGAGCATTTGAAAGCCGGGGATGCCTTTGTCCGGGATCGATGTGCTCTGCCAAGTCCCGTCGACGGGAAGGACGAACACTCCGTGCATCAGCGAAGCCTTCTCTTCCAGCGTCAGCCTGTCGATCAGTCCGTCGATGCGCGCTTCGACCTCGACCGCGTCGATGGGGCAGTACGCCTCGAGCGCGTCTCCCGCGCTATCGGCGTCGTCGGAGCATCCATGCGCGAGCCCACAGAGCGCGCACAAAGCGAGCACGAGCTGCCCGAGCGAGAAAAAAGCACCTCGTCGCATGGCCCGAATGTACCAGCTCTTCCGAAAAGCCGGTCGCAAAGAGTCCTTCGCTCCCCGTTGCGAAGCCCTGGGGGCCCTCTATTCGGAAGCTACACGAGTACCTGCACCCGTCCGTCCCTGATTTGGTGCTCTATCGTGGTGAGCCGTAGGTTTTTGATGAACTTGTCCTTGCGGCGAACCGTCGGCCCGATGCACCGGCCCTCTGGATCGAAGTACAGCCCGTGAAAGGGACAGCGCAGGCAGTCTTCGTCCAGCCTCGCGCCGTGCCCCAGGTGCGCTCCCTGGTGCGGGCAAAATGCGTCGTACACCTGCAGCTGCCCAGTTCCGTCCAGGCGCGCGATGAGCTCCTCATCGGCGACGGTGTAGCGGTGGACCTTACCTGGCCTGATGTTGTCGAGGGCGTCCAAGTCGTGCCAGCGCTTGTCTTGGGGTTGTTTGGATTGCGGTTCGGGGCGCTCGAAGTCTTTGGGATAGAACGTCTCGCCCCAGCGTATGACGTCTCGCAGCTGCTTTTCCGAAGGAAGAAGGCGGGGGTGCCTTAGGACCTTTCGATTCGCCCAGATCATCGCGTCGATGTCGAACTCGTTCTTGATGTAGTTCGCCATGAGCTGCGCGAGGAGATCGCAGAGTGCGCGCCCCTGCGAGACGCGCTTGAATGCGCGCTCTGCCCAGCCGGGGAAGGTCGCGGGGTCGATCGCCATGGTCACGTAGACGCGGGTGCGGTTCTCGCCCTCCGGCGTCAGGCTGACCAGGGCGTGCATGTTCGGCGTTCCGGAGCCTTGCGCACCGACGACAGCCAAGCCGGGGCCGTGGTACACGTAGTCGTGTGTGAGGACGAGCTCCGGTAGAACCTTGGACATCATCCGAATGGCCCAACGCTTCGAGCAGGAGCCAAAGTGGAACCTCGTGTCCTGTTTCAGGGTGATCCGGTCCTCGAAGACCTGGTGTTCGTAGATCCTCGAATGCTCCCAGAGGTGCACGACCTTGAAATGCAGGTTGTCCGAACCGTTTTCAACGAAGTCCATCACGTGCGTGTCCTCGAACAAGCTGGGGCTGCTCGACACGTATTCGGAGTCGTAGAGCTTTTCGAAGAGACGCGGGAAGGGACGGTCGGGCGTCCGTAGATCCTCGCCGTACCAGACGAAGAGGATGCCGATGTACACCACTACAGACATCTCGTGTTTGCCCTCGAAGAGGACCCGGTACGAGGTCGCATCGCCGTCACGCCGCTCCTCGACGGTGACGAAGGAGTCGAGGAAGAGGATCTTTTCCGGTGCGCGCTGCTCGAGCTCCTTCACTGGAATCAGGTTGAACCAGCTCCGGAGGCGCTGCGGGCGCGGATTGATGCGCTTGTGGGCTGGCTTGACCGGCCGCGCCTCTCCTAGACGGCGACGGCCAAGAGCGAGACCAAGGCTGAGCACTACGCACCTCTCTTTCGAACGCCTGGGCGAGCCGAACATGTGTTCGGTCCATAGCCGAACACATGTTCGGCCCGAGGGTCAAGCACGAGAATTTTCCCTGCATTGCCGGGGACTTGACCTCCCTACGGGGCTGGGTGACCTTCTTCCGAATGGACAGAGCCGACACCCGGGAGCGGCTGATCCGCATCACCGCAGAGGAGCTTGCCCGAAGCGGATACCGAGGCATGAGCCTGCGCGCCGTCGCCTCGCGAGCCGGCGTCGGGCCCGCGACGGTCTTCCATCACTTCCCCGCTGGCAAGCGTGCGCTCTACGAGGCCACCGTCGAGCACGTCGTCGGCGAGGTCACGACTCTGGCCATGATGAGCTTCGCCGAGACCGTCGGCCGCTCGCCCGAAGACGTCATCGTGCAACGGGCCGAAACCTTCTGGGACCTACTCGCCGACAAGCCCGAGCTCGCGGCCATGCTCTTGCACGAGTCCTTCGATCACGAAACGCGCGACGAAGACCTGCTGCAGACACATGCCAAGACCGTGATTCAATACGCGCTCGGCTTCATCGAGGAAGCGCAGCGCCGAGGCGAGCTCGCGAGCTTCGACCCCCGTCGCTTCCTGCTCTGGGGCACGCTCCACATCATTGGCTACCACGGCGCCCCGCGCATCCACCGCCACCTGTTCAGCGACGGTCGAACTCAGGCCGGGGAGCGAGAGGCCTTCCTCTCGATGATGCGCGCCTATCTACGAGGTCGCGTCCCGGGCTCTCAGTAGCCGGTGACGTCAGCCAGGCCCCGTCCCCCAGCTCATGACGATTTTGCCAAAGGTTTGGTTCGCGTCCATGCGACGGTGGGCGTCTTGGATCTCGGTCATCGGGAGAACTTCATCGATGACGGGTCGCAGCTTGCCCTGTTCGAAGAGTGGCAGTACGTCGCGGGCGAAGCTGGCGGTCAGAGCCGCCTTCTCCTGGGGGCTGCGGCTGCGCAGGACGCTGCCTCGAACGCTAGCGCGCTTGGCGAGCAATGTGCCGATGTCGAGCTCGGCTTTGACGCCGCCCATCAGACCGATGATGACGAGGCGGCCCTGCTTGGCCAGGACTTTGACGTTCTGGCCGAGGTAGGCGGCTCCGACCGTGTCGAGGATCACGTCAACGCCCTTGGGCATCAGCGCTTTGACCGGCATGGCAAAATCCCCCTCTTGCACGAGCACGGCGTGGTCGAGGCCGATCTCTGTGCATCGCTCGAGCTTGTCCGCCGTGCGGCTAGTTCCGACGGAGGTCGCGCCCCAGGCGCGAGCGAGCTGAATGCCCGCGGTGCCGATGCCGCTGGCGACCGCGTGAAAGAGCACGGCCTCGCCCTGGCTGAGCTGCGCCTGAAGCACGATCGCGTCGTAGGCGGTGAAGAAGACCTCCGGAACCGCGGCGGCTTCTTCGAGTGAGAGCGAATCGGGCACGGGTAGCAGCTCGTCGGCCACGGTGATCACATGCGTGGCCATGGCGCCGCCGGCGACGATGCCCATGACCCGGTCACCGGGTTTCCAAGTGCTCACGCCCTGGCCCAGCGCCTGGACTTCGCCCGCGAACTCGAGGCCGGGGATGTCCGCCGGAACCCCGGGCGGGGCCGGATAAAAGCCGCGACGCTGAAGGCAGTCGGCGCGGTTCAGGCCCGCTGCCGCGACGCGCACGAGCAGCTGGCCGGTGCCGGGTTCGGGAAGCCTGGCCTCGCGGATTTCAAGGACCTCGGGACCGCCGGAGCCGGCGATGTGTACGGCTTTGACCTCTGGCATGCGGCGTAGCCTAGCATGCTAGGGTCGCTGCCATGGAAGGCAACGTCGGTCAGTTTCTGCATGGCTGGACGCGGCGCGAGCCGAAGCGAATCGCCATGGTCGACGCGGGGCGCAATGACCTAGCGTTGAGCTTCGCGGCCCTGGATCGGGAGGCGGGACGCGTGGGCGCGCGGCTTCGAGAGCTCGGTCTCGGAGCCGGCGACCGAGTGCTGATCTACACGCGGAACGGACTGGATTTCGTCGCGGCCTGGTTCGGCGCGGTGTACGCCGGCTGCACCACTTTGCCGATGACATCGGGGGCGACCGAGCGCGAGCTCGCGTTCGTGCTGAAGCACGCGGGCTGTAAGGCCCTGCTCAGCGATGACAGCAAGCACGAAGAGGCCGAAGCGGCGCTCAGCCGTGCGGGCAGCGACGCGCAGCTGCTCAGCGTCGAGCAGGCACGCCGCGAAGCGCGCGCGCAGATCGCGCCCGCGGTCATGCCGGCGGGATCCCTGGCGATGATCCTTTACACCTCGGGCACGACCGGAGCGGCCAAGGGTGTCTGCATCACGCACGAGTCGCTGCTGCGGCACACGAAGGCACTGGTGGAAGACAGCTTGCGACTCGGCGGACAAGACCGCGTGCTCGGGACGCTGCCCCTGACGCACTCGTACGGGATTCGAATGACGCTACTGGCACCCTTCTGCGCGGGCGCGCGTTCGATCTTCGTACCCCGCTTTTCGCCAAGTCACACGCTGCAGCTCTGCGAGGCGCACGGCGTGACCTGGCTCCCTGGCGTCCCGACGATGTTCCTGGCCTGGGCCAATCAGAGCGGCACTCGGCCCATAGAGACTTTGCGCTGGTGCTTGAGCGCGGGAGCGCCTCTGGTCGAAGTCGCACGCCTCAGTGCCGAGGAACGCCTAGGCGCCACAGTTCGACAGGGCTACGGGCTCACCGAAGCGACGTTTTCGACGATCAACGGCCCCGACGATGTCGCCGTCCCGGGATCGGTGGGCAAGCCCGTCAAGAATGTCGAGATCCGCATCGTGAACGAGCAGGACGCCGCCCTGCCCAGCGGCTCGCACGGAGAGGTGCTCGTGCGCGGGCCCAACGTGATGGCCGGCTATCTCGACGACCCGACCGCGACTCGGCACGTGATGCGCGGGGGCTGGCTTCACACGGGAGACATCGGCTTCGTCGACGAGGCGGGCCGCTTGAGCGTCGTCGACCGAATGAAGGATCTGATTCTGCGCGGCGGACACAGCATCTATCCCTCCGAGCTCGAAAACGTCATCGCGGACCACCCTCTGGTGCAGAGCGTGGCGGTCGTCGGCCAGGCCGATCCCTACTACGGCGAAGAGGTCGTCGCGGTCATCGTCCCACGGCAGGCGGTCGACCTGACCGAGCTGCAGAACTGGATGCGTGAAAGGCTGGCCTCGCACAAGCTGCCGCGACGCATCGCCTTCACGGACTCCATGCCGGAAAGCGGAAGCGGCAAGACTCTCAAGAGGCGGCTTCGGCAACAAATCGAAAGTGCTGAGCTCCAAGTCAGCATCCTGGAGGACAAGCTGCCTTGAACGGTCTCCCTTCACAGAGGCCTAGAGAGAGCGCGCGCGGAAACGTCCATTGCGTTTGCTAGGGCTCGACCTTCTCGCTGAGCAGCTCGAACGTCAGCAGCATGAGCCCGGCACCGACGCAAAGGCCCACCCAGGGTCCGTACCAACCGGCCGCGACCGGAATCTCGCCAGCGAGCAAGCTCACTGCACCGACCAGCAAGGCATAGGGGAGCTGCGTGCGAACGTGATCGAGGTGGTCACAGCTCGCAGCCATCGAGCTGAGAATTGTGGTGTCGGAGATCGGCGAGCAGTGGTCACCCCAGACCGACCCCGCCAGAATCGAGGAAATCGCTCCGAGCAGGATGTGCGGCTCGCCGGGAGCCGCCTGGTATGCCAGCGGAACGACCAGGGGGAACAGGATCGCCATCGTCCCCCAGGAAGTGCCGGTCGCGAAGCTGGTCAGCGCGGCGAAGAGAAACGCGACTGCAGGAATCCAGGTAGGCGTGAGCCACTCGCCGACCGCGCCGATGAGGTACGACGCCGTGTGCAGATCTCGGCACACGCCACCGAGCGCCCAGGCCAGCACGAGGATCGCACAGGCCAGGAGCATGGAACGCATTCCGCCCAGCCAGGCGTCGATGGCCTGTCGCAGGTCGAGGGCGCGAGCTCCCAAGGACAAGAGCATCGCGACGAGACAGGCTGAGCCTGAAGCCCAGAGAATCGCCGCCGTCGAGCTGGCCGTCCCGACGATGCTGCGCAAGGTCAGGGGCAAGCCTGCTTCGACGGCCTTATCGTGTCCGTCCACATAAATCCCCAGCATGGCCACCGCGATGAACGCGAGCACGGGAAGCAGCGCGAGCATCGGACGCGGGACCGTGTCCTCGGCAGCCATCTCATCGTCGAAGTCGGACGCTGGCGAAGCACCTGGACGGGAGGGGAGACCATCTCTGACTGCACGCCGCTCCGCCGCCAACATCGGGCCGAAGTCGCGGTCGCGAACGGCCACCCAGGCGACCAGAGCGAGCATCAAGATCGGGTAGAAGCGGTAGGGAATCGTCTCGATGAAGGTGAGGTACGCGTCGCGCTGCAGGCCCAGAGACTGGAACTGATCCTGGATGTAGCCAACCTCCACGGCGATCCACGACGAAACCAGCGCGAGACTGGAGACCGGCGCCGCGGTGGCGTCCACGAGATAGGCGAGCTTCTCCCGACTGATTCGAAGTCGATCGGTCACCGGACGCATCGAGGAGCCGACGAGCAGCGAGTTGGCGTAGTCGTCGAAGAAGATGAGGAGCCCCAAAAACCAGGTCCAGAGCTGACCGCGTTTGCGAGTCGAGGCGTTGACGGTCGCCCACTGAGCGAGACCCCGCGCCCCGCCGCTTCGCGAGATGAGCCCGAGCATCCCTCCGAGGAGCAAGCTGAACAGAAGAATGGACGCGTGCCCGCGACTGGCCATCGCGCCGACGATGTGTGTGTCGAGCAGCCTCGCGAAGGAGCTCAGCGGCGAGTAGCCCGTCAGCAAGAACGCCCCGAGCCACACACCGAGCCCCAAGGCCACGATCACATGCCCAAAGAGCATCGCCAGCACAATCGCGACGAGCGGCGGCAGCAGAGAGACCCAGCCAGGCAGAACCCTGACGGAGTAGCTGGAAAGCTCGCCGCCCAAACGGAAATCGAGCGTGATCTGGCCCACGTTCTGAATCTCCAAAGATACATGTTCGTCACCAGAAGAGATGCCCTGCTTCAGCAAGGCTCCATCCAGCGAGATCGCGTATGCGCCCGGCTCGTCGATTGTGATAACAATGGGCGTGTCCGCGAGCAGGACAGATGGTACGTCGATGTCGGGAGCGGCACGAGCCACGGAAGCCACGGCCAGAGCCGCAAACACGAGCACGTACGGCACAGCACGCATGAGCAAGCCCCCCAATAGACAGCAATCCCGGCGGCAGTCAATTTCGTCGGTGCTTTTGAGCTGCCTCTTCGCGACCGTGATCACGCACCAAGCGCGTGCCGTGGCCAAGGACACGGGCGCCTCTCTCAGCAAGGAAGACAAAGCGCTCCTCGAGACTGGCGCGCTCGTCGCCAAAGAAACAGAGGAGCGGCGCGGCGAGCTGCAGCTGTTCGGGGGACAAAGCTGGCAAGTCATCGACGTGCCACCAGAGGTCGCCTGGCGCGCTGTCACCGACTTCGCCAACTACAAGGAAGTCATCCCCGCCGCGACCGAGACCGAGCCTTCGCGGGAGTCAGGCCACGAAGTCGACCTGGCCATTCGGCAACAGAAGGGTCCCATCGACGTTCGCTACGTGATGCGCATGACGAAAAAACCAGGGCGAGACTTAGTCCTGTTCCGACTCGACCCCACGCAGAGCGGGACACTCCGAGCCGGCTGGGGCTTCCTGCGCGTGCGACCTTGGAAGGACGGCAAGCAGACCTTGCTGTCGTTTGGCGCCTTGGTGGACATCGGCGATGGCATGTTCGTCGCGATCATCAAACCTGCCGTCCGCAAGAACCTGCTGCAGCTGCCAAAGCGATTCAAGGCATACACCGAAGGCCCAGGGCGGGCACGGTACAGCAGCACGGAGCCCGTTCCCAAGCCGAGCGTCGGATCCAGCGGCGAGGGGCAACCCCTCAACTCAAGCAACGACTGAGCAATTTCAGCGCCCGGTGCTTCCAGTCACGGTAGGGTGGATAGAGCACGGAGGGATCGGGGCGGAACGGCTTCGTGAGCACGGCTTTTCGATGAGAAAAGGTCTCGAAACCGGTGCGGCCGTGATAGGCGCCCATGCCACTTTCACCAATGCCCCCGAAGGGAAGATCGGGAACGGCTAGGTGCAGCCAGACGTGGTTGAAAGTGACTCCGCCCGAGCGCGTGCGCTCGAGGATCCGCTCCTGATTGCTGCGACTGCGCGTGAAGCCATAGATCGCGAGCGGCAGGGGCCGCTCGTTGACGAAGGCGATGGCCGCATCGAGGTCCGAGACTGAAATCACCGGCAAGATCGGACCGAAGATCTCCTCTCGCATCACCGGGTCCTCGGGTCTGACATCCCGGAGAATCGTGGGCGCGATGTAGCGGTCCGTCGGGTCCGTCTGCCCCCCGGAAACGATCTGTGCTCCAGACAGCAGGCGAGCGAGACGCTCGTGGTGCTTGCTGTTGATGATGCGACCGTAGTCCGGGCTTTGCTGTGGGTCGTCCCCATAGAAGGCCCGCACGGTCGAAGACAGTCGCGTCACCAGCGCATCGTGGATCGACTCCTCCACCAGCACATAATCGGGAGCGACGCAGGTCTGCCCTGCGTTGTAGAACTTACCGAAGACGATACGTCGCGCCGCGACGTCGAGGTCCGCGTCGCGCGAGACGATGCACGGGCTCTTTCCGCCGAGCTCCAAGGTCACGGGCGTGAGCTGCTTGGCCGCTGCCCCCATGACGATGCGTGCGACCTCCGGATTGCCGGTGTAAAAGATGTGGTCCCAGCGCTGGGCGAGCAGCGCCGTCGTTTCCAGGGCCCCCCCCTCGAAGACCTTGATGGTCCGGCTGTCCAAGTATTTTGGAAGCCAGCGGGCGAGCACGGCAGAGGTGTGACTGGAAACCTCAGAGGGCTTCATCACCACGCAATTGCCAGCGGCGATGGCCGAAACTAGCGGAAGCAAGATCGTTTGGACCGGGTAATTCCAGGGACCGATGATCAAGACGACGCCGAGCGGCTCTGGATGCACCCGGCTGCGCCCAGGCTTGGCCAGTGGCGCAGTTCGCACCCGCTGCGGCTTCATCCAGGTCCGGAGCCGCCTGGCAGCCAGCTTGGCCTCGGACATGATCGGGCCGATTTCGGCCAGGGTCGCCTCCAGAGCTGGCTTCCGCAGGTCCGCTTCTAACGCTTCGAGGAGGTCATGCTCGCGCTCGATGAGGAAGTGCCGCAAGGCGGCGAGCTGTGCCATCCGCCACTTGCGCGGCCGGGTCAACCCGCTGGCAAAGCGGCTCCGGAGCTGAGAAACCATATCTTCAGTGATACGGTTCCAGTCCGTGTCGGACGCTGAAACGAGTTGAAGCTGGGTCATTTTGGACTCCTAGCCCTGGAGGGTGCCAGAAATCCCACATGATTTTCAATGCTTAAGCGCCGACGCCGCGCTGCATCAAAGTATTACAAAACGGAAACATTCCGGATATACTCCGATGTAGGTTTCGTCAGCCCCGAACCGAAGCTGGAGGCATGATGAGCAAGCAGCATTACTTCCAACCCGTTGAAAAGCCTGCCCCGTGGTGGGCCCACATCCTGCGCTGGTTCTTGTAGGTCCCCGCGCAGCTGAAAGACCTTGGATGGGGTGGGTACTCTAATCCCGCGCCCTAGCGATCGCCTCAGGCCGCGAGCGAAACCCCGGGCTTGGCGGGCTGATCTTCTCGAGGCTTGCCGCCCTCGAACTCCCCGCGATCGCGCAGCCGCCCCTCTTCGAGCACATGGGCGGGAACCTCGCGAATGTCCCAGACGAGGCCGACCCAGCTCATCGCCTTGAGCACGTAATAAGTGACGTCGATTTCCCACCAGTAGAAGCCGTTGCGGCACGAAGACTGATAGTGGTGGTGGTTGTTGTGCCAGCCCTCCCCCAAGGTGAGGATCGCCGTGAAGAAGTTGTTTCGGCTCTCGTCGGTCGTGTCGAAGCGCTTCTTGCCCCAAACGTGCGTGACGGAGTTGATCAGGAAAGTGTTGTGCCAGAGCAGCACCGTGCTCAGGAAGAAGCCGATGAAGAGCCCGGGCCATCCTGCGATGAGCCAGCAAGCCACGGCGAGCATGATGGGAGGCACCACCCAGTACTTGTTGAGCCAAACGAGCTCGGGGTACTTGGCGAAATCCCGGATCTTGTCCCAGCGGGTCTCACCCGTATCATCGAAGAGCCATCCGATGTGTGCATACCAGAAGCTGTCTTGAACCGGTGAATGGACGTCCCCCGGCAGGTCAGAGAGCTTGTGGTGCACTCGGTGATGCGCTGCCCACCAGAGCGCCCCCTTCTGGGAGCTCGTCTGCGCCAAAAAGGCGAGGAAGAACTGCATGACGCGGCTCGTCTTGTAGGTTCGGTGCGAGAAATACCGATGATAGCCCGCGGTCACGGCCCAGATCCGAATGAGGAAGAGGGAGGCGCCAAGCACGACGGCCTGCCAGGTCACCCCCGACCAAAAGGCTCCGAGCACGGCGATGTGCGACAGTGTCATCGGTGCGGAGCGGAACCACATCTGAGCCCGTGTGGCGCGCTGAGGCTTCGCATCGAGGCTGGGGCTTGCCGAATTCATGAGCGTCAAGGTATCCCAGTGCCGCAAAAGCGCCGTCACGGTTGCGTCCGGCTAATGTCATAGTTGTGTAAAAGCAGACGATCAGGAGTCGTCGTTACAGGATCACGAGCCGGATGGCACGAACTTGTAACCAGCCCCGCGCACCGAGACGAAATGGACCGGGTCACTCGGATCGATTTCGAAGCGCCGCCGAAGACGCGAAATGAAGTTGTCGACCGTCCGCGTGTTGCCGTAGTTGCGCAACTTCCAAACGCGCTCCAGCAGCTCGTCGCGCCTGAGCACGCGTCCCGCGTTGGTGGCGAAGTAGTAGAGGAGATCGAGCTCCAGCTGGGTCAGCTGCACCGGTTCCCCGGCCACCGTGACCTCGTGAGTGTCAAAGTTGATTTCTGCCCGGCCGAATACGAGCTTGGTGGACTTGGGGTGATTGCCCACATCCTGCTCCCAGCGCTGACGCCTCAGCACCGAACGGACGCGCGCGAGCAGCTCGCCGAGCTCGAAGGGCTTGACCATGTAGTCATCGGCCCCGGCCTCGAGCCCACGCACCCGGTCCTCGGGCGAGGACCTTGCGGTGAGCATGATCACCGGCGTGAAGTTACCGGCCTCGCGAAACCGCCGGCACAGCGCAAAGCCGTCGAGGTCCGGAAGCATGACGTCGAGCACGATGGCGTCATAGCCCTGCGGATTGAGGAGCCTCTGGCCTGCTTCCTTCGCGTTGGCGGCCACATCCACCTGGTAACCCTCGAGCTCGAGATTGAGCTTCAGCCCCGCCGCAATATGGCTCTCGTCCTCGACGATCAAAAGTCTCTGTGGAGCTTCGTCGTTCATCTCAACCCGTCACTGGCGCCAGGGGTAACCACACGCGCATCGTCGCCCCTTGTCCTTTTCCTTCGGAAAGCGCCTCCACCTTTCCTCCGAGCTGACGCACCAGCGCCGAAACCACGAACAGCCCGAGCCCGGTGCCCTTGCGTTCCCTCACCTCGTGGTCCTCCACACGGTAGAAGCGGTGGAAGATGCGCTTCAGGTCCTTGCGATCGATACCGATGCCATGGTCGCGCACCTCGATCAGCAGGCGGTCTTTGGGAGCACGATTGGCCACCACCTCGATGCGCGCCGGGCGTGAGGAGTACTTCGCGGCATTGTCGATCAGGTTTTTGACGACGATCTCGAGCGCGGCGCGGTCGGTGGTCACCGAGAGCTCCGGCTCGACGAGGACGCGGACCTCGCTTGCCTCGAGCTTGTGACGAACACGTACGATGTCCACGCATTCCCCGACGAGCGACGCGAGCGATACATCGCTGAGGTTGAGGAGGCCGGCACGCGTAAAGGACAGCCGGTTGGCCTGAAGCACGTCGTCGATGAAAGAGCGCAGCCGGTCGACGTCATCGCGCATCATCATGTGAAGCTGCTCTCGCTGGGCCGACTCGATGCCTTCGCGACCGAGCGTCTCGAGACAGAGCTGCAGCGAAGCCAATGGGCTCTTCAGCTCATGGGTGACCGAGTCGATGAAACTGTCCTGTTTGCGCACTTCGAGGATGCCGCGCGCCAGTGACACGGTGAACAGAACGAGCACCACCATGATGAGCACGAACGCGATGGCCCCGAGCACGAGCAGCCACACGTCCCCCGTCATGTCCTCGGAACGCGCGATCTCCCGGCCGACCAGAATCAGCCAGCCCACCAGGAGCGCAGCAGCCAGCGCGACCGCGATGGAGGCGAGAACGATGGGGACCGAAATGGACCTCACTCTTCGACGACGAGCCATACGCTGTCCGTAGCCTCCTCAGCGCCTGCGGAGCAACCTCCAGAGATTGTCTTTTTCCCATTGTCGCGCCGCGGCGTGAAACTCGAAGGCTCGTTCGCGCTTTCGAAACGCCGCCGTGTGGTGATGCTCCCGGCCGTTTTGGACCACCGCCGGCATGTCGTGATGCAGCATCTCGTGAAAAACCACAGACTCGACGAAGAAGCTCGGGACCCAGGACTGATCGAGCGCCGGATGAATGCGGATGAGCCGCTCCCTTGGAAGATAGGTGCCGAGCTGAATCGAGCGCTGGCCGCGCTTCGGCTTGACCCGCCTGCCCCAGGTGATGCGAACGTCCAAAGCACCACCAAAGTGCCTGCAGGCCAGATCGTCCATCATGACCTGCAAGTCGTGGACGTCTCCCTGCGCCTTGAGCAGTCGATCCTCGACCCTCGCGGCGACCTTCGCGTCCCGGTGTTCGGCGATGAAGCGGTCGATGCGCTTGGCCGCCCCTGCGTCGGTCTTTCCGACGTAGGCGGCTACCGCGTCCAGGACTTCGACGCCAGCCGACAAGAACATGTGGTGCATGCGCAGCTCCAGCCGATCTGCCTTGGGCTTGGCAGACAGCATGGTGCTGCGGTTGTCGGTGATCACCAGTCTCACCGGGCGGCCCAGACGGGAGCCGAGCTCGCGGCTCCACTCCGATGCCCGCGCATAGGCGCGGTCGAGCTCGTCCGACAGACGACGTTCTCCCACACCACCCACAGGCCCCGCGGCCGCAGTCGGCATCACATCGGCGAACTCGAAGGACAGCTGAAGCACGCAGTCTTGAGCTAGAGGTTCACCCTGATCTTGTCAACCGTGCTGTTGCCTGTTTGGTTCGTTAGAATCAGAAGAGATGCGAACGGCAACGCGGGACCGTTTGGCGGGCCTCACCCGACTGCACCGACTGGGGGACCGCGAGTCGCAAGAAGCGACCTGGCGCCAAGGGATGGCCACGCTCGCACGCACGGTCATCGATGAGCGCCGTCCGATTCCGCTCGAAGGGCTCGACCCCGACGCCTTGTTGAAGAGCATCGAGTATGCGGTCGAACAGGGTCTGGTCGAGGACTTGGACTGGCTCTCCCCAGCGGCGGCGGGCGCCGCCCTCTACGAAGTGGCGGCCGCCCTACCCAGTGGCCCTTGCAAGCGAAGACTCGGGCGGATCGTCTTGCAGAGGCTTCAGAACGGCGACGCGACCACGTTCGTGGCTCTGGCCACGCAGCTTGCGCTCGGAGCCCAGCAGGCACTGCGAGGACCGTCGATGCGGGCACGCGTGGCACTCGCACTGCACCTGCCGATCGGATCGACGACCAATGTCGATCCTCTAGCGCTGGCCCTCATCTCTCGGCAAGACCTGGCAAAGGAGTGGCTGACGGAGCCTTCTACGGGCTCGCTTCCGTCGCGACGTCTCGCCGCGCGCCTGCTCGAACGCGCCGCGCGCGAGGCCGCAAGACGGGCTGCGGTGGGAGACGACACTGGCATTCGCGTGTTCTGTACCAAAGAGCTCAGAGATCCCTGGGACCGACTGCTCGCGGATCGGGAGTCGCTGGTGTGGCGGCACGTGGCCTCCGCCCGAGGTCTGCTGGTCTGCTGCATGCCGGTCTTTCATGAGGAGATTCAGCGTCACCTCGATCCGGAGTTTTCGATCACGGAGTGGCGACGCGCTGCCGCCTCGCTAGCCTCGAGCATCGCGGTCCAGCCGGAGCGAGGGCTCGCGGCCTGCCGGGCAGTGCTCGAGTCGGTCATCTTCCAGCAAGATCACGGCATCGCGGCGGAGATGATCGCGGGGCTCCGGCGGGCCGCCGAAAGCCAACCAGAAACCGCGGAGGCTTTGCTAGAGCAACTCGTTCGTGTCGACGGACTGCAGACGGCGGAGGCTTTGGTCGGCCTACGCCGTGAGCGGGTGCGGCCTGGATTCGCCGATCGCGCGGCGAGGCGCGCCGAGGATCGGCTTCACCAGCTCATCGCCTCGGGAAACATTCGGGACCAGGGGCGCATCGTGCTGATGAGCAGCCTCGCCGACGAGCTCGGCCAACGTCGCCGCGACGATAAGCCG
Organism: uncultured delta proteobacterium; assembly: GCA_963746475.1. Lineage (GTDB taxonomy): Bacteria > Myxococcota_A > Polyangia > Polyangiales > Houyiibacteriaceae > SG8-38. The sequence continues at coordinate 1,821,429 of CAVVBB010000001.1, read as the reverse complement.
ACGCTGGACGAGCTGCTGATGGGTGCGCTCGACGCCTTTGCCGAGCACGGCGCTTCGGCGGCCGCGAGCTCGGCAGCCGCGATCTTGGAAGCCACTGGGAAGAGAGTCACTGCCCTGGAGGACTGCCTGCAAGAAGGCTCCGCGTTCGCCCCCAAGGCCCTCATCGCGCTTCGAGAGCTCGATGCCGCGCTCTTCGAGTCGGACACACTGAGCAACCTCCTCCGGCTCGACCCCAAAGACGACGCCCGGCGCCGCCAAGACCATCGGCTCGGAGACTTGTTTCAGCGCATCAATAATTGGCTAGTGATTCGGGAGGGCGATCCACCCACCGAGGAGGCCGCTCCGCAGCTCACCGCGCGCCTCAGCCAGCTACGGGCTCTGCTGCACCTGGTCGATGCCGACGGTCCGCAGGTAGACCCGCGCCAAGAACTGGTGCGGCAGCGGCGACTCGTCGCGCAGCGGGTTTTGCTGAGTCGCATCAAGAGCGCCCCCGAGGACGGGCTCCGGCGAGCGCTTTTCGCGGCGACCGCTCGAACCTGCGATGCCCTGGTGCGCGAAGAGATCGTCGACATCTCAGATGTCATCGTCGCGACCGCGTCTCGACTGACCGACGCGGAAGGGCTGCGCACCATGGGCGAAGCGTCGATGGTGCCACAAATCAAAGGCGCGCTGAGCGCTTATGGCAAGCTGCACCAGGCCGCGGTGAACGCACACAAAGCGCCGGACCGAGGGAACCTGCGCAGTGCCCTCGACGCACTTCAGGTGCTCGCCAATCGGCTCCCCGCTGCGCGCTCGGCCCGTGTCGAGGCGCTGCGTGGCGCGCTGCTGCGCTTGTACAAGGCGCTGCGCCACGTGACGGGGTCGGCCTCCCTGTCTGAAGTCGCGGAGCATTCGACGGGGCGCCCACTGGGCAATCTGGAGGAAGCCGTGGGAACCCTGGCTCAGCTCGTGAGCGGGGCCCAGCGGCGGCTCGGCAGCACCGTGCTCAAAGCCAGTCAGGACTCCGCGGCAGCGGTCCGCGCGATGGGGCGAGAGGTCGAGCGGGCATTGCGGTCCTCCGTGTCAGAAATCAACAAGGCCTACGCCACGGCCTCGGTCATCCTTCACGAGGAGCTTCCCGGTGCCTTTGGTACGCTCACGGCGTCCGTCTTGCGGTATCTACGGACCCTTCCTCTCGATGGGCCGCGCCGCACGTTCAGCAGCGCACCGGCGATCGCGCTCACAAACACTGCCCTGCCGGGCTGGGTACCGCCCAGTCGCATACTCGGAGGGTTTCACCTGATTCGCGCCGTCGGAACGGGCGCGGTCGGGTCGGTGTTCGTAGCCCGCCGAGTCGAAGAGCAGCGGGCACAAGACGCCTTGCTCTTCGCACTAAAGGTGCCGGACTACTCTGCGGGAGCTGCACGAACCCTTTCGGAGGAGGAGTTCCTCAGGCTCTTTCGCGAGGAAGCCGGCACCTTGTTGGCGCTTCCGGAGCACCCGAACATCGCAAACTTCGTGACCTTCGATGCCGGCGCACGCCCCAAACCCATCCTCGTCATGGAGCTCGTCGAGGGGCCGAGCCTAGAGCGCATGCTCGAGATGCGGGATCTGAGCACCCGACGGGCCACCGAGCTGTTGCTCGGCGTCAGCGCCGGCCTCGAAACGATGCACGGCGTCGGGATCGGTCATCTGGACGTGAAGCCTTCGAACATCATCGTCCGAGCCCAAGCATCCGGTGACCCGTCCCAAAGGCCCGCTGTGCCGGTACTGGTGGACTTCGGCCTCGCCGGGAAGCACCTACGGCCGGGTTGCGGCACCGCGAACTATGGAGCGCCGGAGGTCTGGGCACCTTCTGGGACTGCCGAGCCCATCCCGGCGGACGTATATTCCTTCGGCTGCCTAGTGTTCGAGCTTTTTACGGGCCAGACGCTCTTCGATGACCTCGCAGAGACGGCGTTGATCAACCTGCACGTCGCGCACGACGGAGACCCGCCGCCCGTAGTGGCACTGCAAGCCCGCCCATCCACGCGTGAAGTCGGCGACCTCATCTCCCAATGCCTCCGCCGAAACCCAACCGACCGCATCAGCATCGGCCGAGCCCGCCGGCGTCTCGGCGAGCTAGCCCCCAAGCTCGAGGCCCAGCCCTGGCCCTTGGCTGCGAGCTGACCCAGCGCGACGGCGCCGTTCTGCACGTTTTCAAAGGCGAAACCCAGGCGCATTAAACGAGCAACGGGCCCCAAGCTGCGCCTGGGACCCGTCGCTCAAGTCTAGGATGACCTTACTCGGTCAGTTCCTCTTTGAGCTCTTCCTTCTGCTCCTCGGTCATGTCTTCGATGACCTCGGTCACCGCCGGGATGGTGAACCCGACGCGACGGTTCTGCGCGAGCTCTTCAGCAGTCTTGGCGTCCGGAACGATCGGCTGCGTCGGACCAAAGCCCTCCGCCTCCAAGCGGTCTGGCGAGACACCCTGCTTGATGAGGTAGTCACGCACGGATTCAGCACGTCGCTGCGAGAGCTTCATGTTGTACTCGAGCTTGCCGGTGTGGTCGGTGTGACCCTCGATACGAACCATCGGGATTTCCGGGTGCGCGACGAGGACCGCGGCCACGTTGTTCAGCATGGCGTTGCTGCGGGACTGGAGCTTGTGGCTGTTCGTTCGGAAGTAGACCTTGTCGAGGATCTCCAGCTTGTCGGTACGAATCTCGACGAGCTGCTTCTCCTGGCAACCAAAGTTCTCGACCGTGCCAATCTCGTCGGGGCAGTTGTCGATGCGGTCCGGCACGCCGTCACCATCGCGGTCCGGATCCGGACAGCCCTGGTTCTCTGCACCGCCTGGCTCGTTCGGGCAGCGATCGTTGATGTCGAGAATGCCATCACCGTCGTTGTCCGGATCCGGCACGCCATCCTCGTCCTGGAAGCCATCGATGTCTTCCGGATCCATCGGTGCGCCATCGTTCACGTCGAGAACGCCGTCGGCGTCATTGTCGGGATCGGGGCAACCGTCCTCGTCCTGGAAGCCGTCGATGTCCTCGGGGTCATCCGGACACTGGTCGTTGTCGTTGAGGATGCCGTCGCCGTCGGAATCCTTTTCTTTTTCAGGCATCGTGAAGCCGAGTGTGCCGATCGTGCGCCAGTCGGGAGCACCATAACCGCGGATGATGCCCGCGCTGCCTGCGACGCCGAGCGCCAGGCCAAACTTCGCGTTCCACTTCAAACCACCGAGGGCCTCCATCGGGCTGGTGATTCGGTCTGTGAACTTGGGGTTCAGGCCGCTGCTACCGCCGTCGTTCAGGGCATTCTTGCCCCAAACTTCACCGATGAGGGAGAGGCGGTCGTCGATGAGCTCGATCATCAGGCCGAGGCCGTAGGTGAACTCATTGCCGACGTACAACTCGGTCCGGGTATCCGGATTGCCGACCCAGACGTCCTGGTTGAACTTGTAACCAACGTTGATGGGGATTCGGACCCGATCGCCGGCGTTGAAGGTCATGAGCAACTCGATCCAGCCACCGAGCACGGCGCCGCCGTCCTTTTGGCCCAGGTAATTCTGGTTGCTGTCCGCGGCTGAGGCTGTGTCGAACGTGAGGGTGCCTTGCAAGGCGATCTGGAAGGCGTTCTCGCGGGTGCCAAACAGATTTCCACGAGCGCCGAGGTACAGATCCCCGAGGCCTCCGCCATTCGGAAGCATGCTGCCAAAGCCAGCTTCATCAGCGGCGTCGAGACCACTCTTGAGTTTGAAGTGGTATGGCAGGTCCATGAAGATCACCAAGTGGTCCCAGAGGCCCAGCGACCAGAGGAAATGGCCGGACAGCTGACTGTCGACGAAATTCAAGTCGTTTCGATTGTTTCCGCTGCCCTCATAGAACGTGAGGGGATCATCGGAGTAGTCGACGTAGAATTGGAAACCGAAGCGCAGATGCCCCTGCCCATCGGCCGTACTGAGGGCAAAGCCGTCGGTGGTCAGCTCCGAGGGTCGAAAGTGGTTGAGATCGATCTGGGCGCTCTGAGCCTGTACATCCGAGGCACAGGCGAAGACAACGCCTATAGCCAAACCGGCCATGAGCGTCGCGACCCAACCCCGAGTGCAATGACTTCTCTTTAGATCATCGCTATGCGTCACGCGTTCCTCCAATACCTTCTGTCACCATTCGAAGGGTGCTGATCCCTCGGGTGAGCTCTGTCAGGCCCCTACTAGCATCTTCGGAGCAGAAAACCGAGAAAAACCACACACTCAAGCCCACATCAGATGAGCCGTCTGTTTGGATCATTGAACTAATGCACAGCCCTTTGTCACACCAGAGGCCTAAATTTCCAGCCCTTATGCGGCTTCCTGGTCCTGCCGACTGACGGGCCCCTAAAGTAGACGTGCCGTCCCTTTTTGGTTTAGGCGGGTCCTGAATGAACCGTTACCGAACGGCGCCAGAGCCCCTCACCGGAATGCCGCCAGGGATCCCCTACATCGTCGGCAACGAGGCGGCGGAACGCTACAGCTTCTACGGAATGCGCGCCATTCTGGTCGTCTTCATGACCCAGTTCCTGCGCGGCGCCGACGGGGGGCTGGCGCTGATGAGCGATGCGGAGGCTAAGACCTGGTTTCACAGCTTCGTCTCGGCGGCGTACTTCTTTCCGATTCTCGGCGCCGTGCTCTCAGATGCCTTGCTCGGCAAGTATCGAACGATCCTCCTCCTGTCCGGCGTGTACTGCCTGGGCCACCTGACCCTTGCCATGGACGAGACCCGCACGGGGCTCGCCGTTGGGCTCGGCCTCATCGCCATCGGCTCGGGAGGCATCAAACCCTGCGTGTCCGCTCATGTGGGCGATCAGTTTGGTCAGACCAACGCAGACTTGCTCACCCGCGTGTTCGGCTGGTTCTACTTCTCCATCAACGTCGGCGCGCTGATGTCCATCCTCTTCGCCGAACCGCTGCTCAATCGCTTCGGACCCAGAGTCGCTTTCGGCATCCCCGGCGTACTCATGCTCCTGGCCACGCTCGTGTTCTGGGCGGGTCGAAACAAGTTCGTGCACATTCCCCCGGGCGGCACCGCGTTCCTGCGGGAGGCGATGAGCCGGACTGGCCTGCGGGCGCTGGGCAAGCTGTTCATCGTCTATCTGTTCATCGCGATGTTTTGGGCCCTGTTCGATCAACAGGGGAGCGCCTGGGTGCTTCAGGCCAAGCGGATGAACCTCGACTTCGTCATTCACTGGGAGCCGTCGCAGTTTCAGTGGCTCAACCCCGCTCTCGTCCTGCTGTTCATCCCGCTCTTCAATCGCTTAATTTATCCAGCCTTGGATCAGGTCTTCCCTCTGACACCGCTGCGCAAGATCGGCATGGGACTCTTCCTGACGGTCCCCGCCTTCCTGCTGCCGGCATGGCTCGAGGCCCGCCTCGATGCAGGACACGAGGTCAGCATCGCCTGGCAGATCGGCTGCTACGTAATCATGACCGCTGCTGAAGTCCTCGTCTCGATTACCGCGCTGGAGTTCTCGTACACACAGGCACCCAAACGGATGAAGTCGCTCGTGATGGGAGCCTTCTTGATGAGCGTGTCCCTGGGCAACCTTTTCACGTCGGCCGTGAACTATTTCATCCAGAACCCGGACGGCAGCAGCAAGCTGGAGGGCGCCTATTATTACCTATTCTTCGCCGCTGCGATGGCGGCGACGGCGCTGCTCTTCGTTCCCGTCGCGATGTGGTACAAGGAAAGGTCCTACATCCAAGGTGGGGAAGACCAGGCCGCACTGACGTGAATCTGATCGAGCGGGCACAACGATGGATCGCGCAAGACCCGGACCCCGACACTTGCCGGGAGCTAGCGGAGCTGATCCGCGAACAGGACAGCGAAGCCTTGAAGGAACGCTTCTCGGGGCCTCTGCAATTCGGAACGGCTGGGCTCCGCGGACCACTTGGCGCGGGTCCTTCGCGAATGAACCGGGTCACGGTCACGCGCGCGACTGCCGGTCTGTGCGACTGGGTCCTGCGCCAGGTTCCCGAAGCGGCTGAACGAGGAATCTGTGTTGCCCGCGATGCCCGGCGCAAGAGTGACGTCTTCATGCGAGACGCCATCGAGGTCGCGCTCGGCGCCGGCATTCGGGTCCGGCAGTTCACCTCACCCGTCCCCACCCCGCTCCTCGCCTTTGCGGTGCTGAGCACCGGTGCTGCGGCGGGCGTGATGATCACCGCGAGCCACAATCCGCCCGAATACAACGGCTACAAGGTGTTCTGGGAGAACGGAGCGCAGATCATCGCCCCAAACGATCGCGGCATCGCCGAAGCCATCGACACCGCGCCCTCGGCGGACCGGATCCCCCGCATGGATCTGGAACAGGGTGCCGGCCAGGACCGGCTCGGGCAGCTGGACACAGTGCTGGACGCATACGTCGAGTGCATCAGCCGTGAGGTTCGCGCGCCACGGACGACGCGACCTCGGGTCGCCTACACCGCGCTTCACGGCGTCGGCGAAGCGGTCATTCGCAAGGCTTTTTGGCACGTCGGCTGGACGGACTTTCACAGCGTCGGCTCTCAGGCGAAGCCTGATGGAAGCTTTCCGACCGTCGCCTTTCCAAACCCGGAGGAGCGCGGGGCGACCGACCGGGTCCTGGCGCTCGCCGAGCAGCGGGGCGCCGATCTGGCACTCGCAAACGACCCGGACGCCGACCGGCTCGCTGCCTCCGTGCTCCACGAGGGGCGTTACCAAGCCCTGAGCGGGAACGACATCGGGATTCTGCTCGCGGACGACCTACTGTCGCAATACCGAGGAAAGGCCAGACCTTTCGTGCTCTCGACCATCGTGAGCACGCCGATGCTCGGCGCAGTGGCAAAGGCACACGGCGCTCACTGGGAGCAAACGCTCACAGGCCACAAGTGGATTCAAAACCGTGCGCTGGAGCTGACGACGGACGGGCTCGCATATGTGTTCGGATACGAAGAAGCACTCGGGTACGCAGCGACCTCCTGTGTGCGCGACAAGGACGGCATCAGCGCCGCCCTGTGCCTAACCGCCCTGTGCGCACGCTTGAAATCCGAGGGAAAGACTCTGATCGATTCGCGAAACGCGCTTTGGCGTGCCCACGGCCTGTACGCGGAGCGTCAAACGTCCCAGCGCTTCGAAGGCCCTTGGGCTGCGGAACGAATGCAAGAACTAATGAAGCACTACCGTAGCCACCCGCCCGAAACGCTGGGCGGCGTGCCCGTGCATGCCCTCATCGACCTGCAGACTGGGACCCAAACGATGCAAGGCCGCACGAGACCGTGGACCGCGCTTCCCCCGTCGAACCTTCTGATTTTCGAGCTCGAGGGCGGCCATCGAGCCATGCTTCGGCCGAGCGGAACGGAACCGAAGCTCAAGTACTACGTCTACGCCAGAACCGAGGCTCGAACCGACGAGCCACTGGAGGCCACCGTGAAACGTGGCGAGGCGCGGATCTCGGACATCACCGCCGAGCTCCTGAGCGTCGCTAGCGGCTGACGTCGGCTTGCTGAGCCGTCACATCTGCCCCTGAGTGTCGCTAGCGGCTGACGTCGGCTTGCTGAGCCGTCATTTGCAAACCTCGGACCAGTCCCTCGATCCGGTCGGCGCGAACGCCGTAGCCTTCGAGCGCGCCATGCGCAGCGACGTGAATCCCCACCACGGTCCCGTTCGCATCGACAATCGGAGAACCATCTGAGGCCGCTGCCCCGTGCAACAGCAGGCCCGCTTCCGCAATGGAGTCACCCTCTAGACGGCCGATGCCTGCAATCGTCGCGGAGACACTGGGCTCCACAGCTTCGAACAGCCAAACACGGTCCCCTGGCTCCGGAGCTCCGGTCGAGACCGCGGAACTCAGGTCGACGTGTGCCTCGTTCGGTTCGCTGACCTCCAGGAGCCCGACGTTGGCGCTGCGGAGATTGGACAGGTAATCCGGATGACGCCACATGCGTCGGACTTTGGCGACCTCGCCCGAGCCTCCCTGAACGACGTACCGAAGGCCGCCCGCCTGTCCTCTCTGAATGAGCGCGACGCAAGACGCGGTCGTCGCGTACAGCCGTTCCATCACCGCGAAGGCGAGGCAAATTGTCGATCGCACACCCTTCGCATCCTCGCCGATCACTTGCCGCACCGCCGGCCGCAAGTCCTCCGCCAGCGGCGCCGGGGCGACCAGTGGCGGAGCCTCGGGCTTCAAGCGCTCGGGGCCCGGGGCGGCGAGCATCACCGCCCCGAGGACTAGGGCCCCTGCGGCTGCCGCACCCAGCCAGAGCCAAGCCCGGCGCCGGCGGCGCCTCATCACGACTGATCGCTGGTTCCGCCGGACCGGCGCGGGCGGCGGCAGGGTATCTTCCTCCGGCCCCGTGAATGCCACAGTGGCTGGCCCCATGCCGCCCAAGTAGCCGGACGGCTGCGAGCTGGCCGCCAGCGCGCCAGTGATTTGCTCGAAGCTGGTGGTCACCGTCACCGGCACGGAAAACGGATCGGGTTCCGAAACAGACGGCGCCTGCATCGAGACGACAGGCTCGATGCGCGGCGCCATCGAACGCTCGGCCAGCTCGACGACGACCAAGCGCGGCCCGCCTCGGCCGAACTCGAGCTCGTCCCCGGCACGGAGCTGCACACGTTTGATTCGCTCGCCGTTCAGCCAGGTCCCGTTTCGGCTGTCGGTGTCCACGATCCAGTATCCACCTTGCTCGCGCCGGATCTCCGCGTGGCGCCCCGAAGCGTCCAGATCTTCTTCCGGATCGAAGTTGACTTCACTGTCAGGCACCCGGCCGATCCGTACCCGCGCCATGACGAACTCGAACTCTCGACCGCTGTCTGCACCCTTGGTTTGACGAAGGCGAATCATCGATGGTCAGCGCTCTTCCGGTAGCTCCGAGCCCCGATCATGCTCGTCAGCGATGAGGGACGGGGTCAGCAACACGTCTCGCGGTAGCCCAGGCTCGACGAGGACGACTGCCGCCACCGGCGCGGCCTCACCCTTTCTAGCTTCGAACTGGTACGCACCCGGAATCAGCTCGAGAAGCACCGACTCGCCCGAGGGGATGGGTCCGTAGTTTCGTCCGTTCACGTACAGATGTCCGTCTTCGACGGAGCTGCTCACGCGAACCTCGACGGGCGCATCCGCATCGACGTAGACCGGCGGTGGAGGCGGCTCCAGGACGCTCGTGAGCGGCGAGCTGGGCGCCTCGTCGAGCGCGGTCACGGCGAGGAACGCGAGGAGCCCACACAGCAGCGCCACGGCCGCCGCGCTTCCGAGGGACATGCGCTTTGCGCGATTCGCCTGGACTGCGCGCTCGCGAAGCACTTTGCGCACGGCAGGCATGGGCCTGGGCAGCATGCTCTTGATGATCGGCGGCCGAACACTAATCGCCTCGTCCCTGTCGGGCCGCGGCAAAGGATACTGCTGGTAGAACGGAGCAACCTCGTCCGGTTCCGGCAGGTCCTCCCCATCGAAATCGGCGACAATGCAGGTGATGTTGTCATGACCGCCAGCCAAGTTAGCCAGCTCGATCAGGCGCTCGGCTAGACGGTCCAACGAGGCGATGCAAGCCATCTCCTCCTCGATCGCGTCCGCATGGACGAGACCACTCAGTCCGTCGGAGCACACGAGCAGACGGTCGCCGCGGCGAAGCTCGACGAACGTCAAGTCCACGCTGACCCTTTCGGTCGTTCCGAGCGCCTGCAGGATGATGTTCGAGTGCTCGAACGCGTCAGCCTCGTCCTCGGTGAGTTGCCCGGCTTCGATGAGCTGGTTGACCAAAGACTGATCCTTGGTGAGTAAGTGCAGCCGACCTTTTCGCAAAAGATAGCAGCGGCTGTCCCCGACCTGGGCGACGAACAGCACCTTGTCGATGAGCCCGGCGACCGTCGCCGTCGTTCCCATGCCGCGCTGCGTGCGATCCTTCTTGGCGGCCTCGTAAATCCGCGTGCCCGCCTCTTCGACGGCGTCGACGAGGCGGCGGGCAAACGCATCACGGTCTGCCGGAGAATCCTCACCTCTGAGAACCTCGAACAAGGCGGTCACCGCCATCTGACTCGCGACCTCGCCGGCCGCCGCTCCACCCATGCCGTCACAGACGGCGAGCGCCAGGCCCCGGTCGCTGACCTCACCGCTCAACTCTTCGTGAGAGGGCAAGGGCTCCGCTTCTGACCCGAGCTCGGCAACAAGCAAGTTGTCCTCGTTGTGCTCGCGGACGAGCCCGACGTTGGTTCGCCCATAGACGGTGTACGTCAATCCCTGGGGCGTTGGCGTGCGTGTGGCGGTACGCGCGGACGCGGCACGTTCCCCATTGGCCGCTTCCAATGGGAGCTCGCTGCCAGCAGGGGCCTCCGTCGGCCTGCTTTCCAGGTCGTCATCGCGCCTTGGACCGTTCATAGCCCCCCTTTGGCACGATGGATACGGTCACACCGGCCGCTTAGCCTGACGAAAAATGTCGACCTCACAACATTTCAATCGTAACAGCCGAAAGCAAAGAGTCGAAATCTCTGCGGCCGGGTCCCGCGGGCCCCGCTTTGGCCGCGGGATTTAGAGTAGAAAAACGTAGCCCAAGCGCAGCAGGACCGCGGCATCGATCGCGCCATCGGTGCCCCGGAGGACATCGTCATTCGGGGTCGTGAAAGAGCCCGTGCGCAGAACGGCTCCGCCCACATTGAAGGTGAAGGCGGTGTGATCGGTCACGTCGATCTCCACCCCGGCCCCCAGCTCGGCGAGCCCCCCGAGGGCTGCAACCCGGAACGACTCCCCAAAGAGCAGAAGCCCGCCACGCAGTCGCAAATACGGCCGAAGTCGCCGGTTGGAACGGAAGTTGTGCTGAAAGACGGCCGCGAAGGTCTGCGATACGCTCAGGTCGTAGACGTCGTTCGCGGTCTGCAGCCAAAACTCGTAGGCGAAGCCCAGGCTCATGCCCGGCTCCCAGCGCCGGAAGACCGAACCGGCCAGCGCGAACCCGGCCCCGAACACGCACTGCTCATCTGGAGGACACATCCGCTTCGTCGAAACCGGGATAGCCATGCCTGCGTCAATCTCGATACCGGTGTCAGCGCTCCGCGCGGAGTCTGCATGCGTTGCGGATGCACTGAGCACAGACGAAACCAGGACCCAGATTCCGAGGGTGCAACGAAACACGCGCCTAGCATGCAGGCACGATCGCTGGCAGACAAGATTGACAGGCAGGTGCCTCCACTTATAGTAGCGCCAATTCGAGCTGTTTAGAGGATTTGATGGAGATTTATCTCGATAAGCGCGCGATGAGGCAGATTCGCCTCTCTGTGACGGACGCCATCGAAGAGGGCGAGATCGACACACTCCGGGAAGACCTGGTGAGTGTTTTTTCGGATGATGACATCGAAGAAATCGAGCGCCGTATCGACAGCGGCGATTTCTACGATTTCGTCTCCGAGATCCTCGACGAATGGTCAGGCGAAGACCTGGACGAGCTCCTCGAGCTCCTGGAATCCCAACTCTCGGACGCGGACGTGGACCTGAAGTACAGCGCCCCGGACGAACAGGACGACGACGAAGACGACGACGACGGGGACGAGGATGAGGAAGAAGACGAGCTGATCGTCGACTCCGACGACGACGACCTCTAGGCCTCGGGGCGCTCGTCCTGTTGAGATTGACAGCCGCTTTTCAGCGAGCTACTCCGTCGCCCCTTGCCACCGTAGCTCAGCTGGTAGAGCAACGGTTTCGTAAACCGTAGGTCGTTGGTTCAAATCCAATCGGTGGCTCCAGTGTTTTCCAAGGGTTAGCGGTTGTTTTGAGGGTGCGTGACCATCGCCGGTGACCACTCATGACCAAACCTCTGCAGCGAACCTAGTCGTCTAGGTGCAGAGGGTTCTGGGCCTTGCTCACGAGATGGTGAGCACATGCCGAGAATCGCAAAACCAGAGAAGCTGGGACCGAACCGCTGGCGCATCCGCTGGCACGACCACAACGGCAAGCGCCGCTCGAAGGTCTTCGCCAGCCACGACGAGGCCCTCCGCGAGCTGAGGGCTCATCAGGCTGCTTCAGACGAGATCCGGCAGGGCATCCGCCCCAAGCCACCCGAGGACCGCAGCTTCAACGAGCTAGCCACCTACTGGGAGACCCACGTGCTTCCAACCAAGCGGAGCGCCAAGGCCGACAAGTCCATCCTCCAGGCGCATCTCGTCCCCGTCTTCGGATTGAGCCTCCTCAGGCTCATTCGAACGGAAAACATCGACCAGTTTGTCTCGGACCGGGCTCATCTAGCCCCCAGAACAATCCGAAACCAGCTCGCGTTGCTGCGAGCCATGCTGAAAAAGGCCGTCGCCCTGGGTTGGCTCGCGAGCATGCCCGAGATCCGCACGCCCCGGGTCGACCCAGACGAGGACGAAGACGCGCCGCGCCTCAGCATGGAGGAGGCCGATCGGCTGCTCAGAGCCGCCAAGGGGCTCGTCCGGGTCGAAGACCCCTACTCCGAAATCCCGTACGTTCTGTACCACGCCGCCCTGTTCACCGGACTGAGAGCAGGAGAGCTGGCCGGACTCCGCTGGACCGACATCGATCTGAACATCGAGCGTCGCACCATTCACGTCCGCCGCAGCTATCAAGGCAAGACTAAGACGCGCTCATCGCAGCGGTATGTGCCTATCATCGGAGATCTGCTGCCGGTTCTTGAATCCTGGAACAAGAGGTGTCCCAAGAGCCAACTGGGTCTGGTCTTCCCGAATCGAGCCGGGAACACCCGAAGCAAGTATGACCCTGCGTTCCGAGAGACGCTGCACCATGTGCTCGACCTTGCTGGATTCGAGCGTCCAGCCAATGGCCGACGAACGCATGTGATTACCTTCCACAGCCTGCGGCACTCCTTCGCGACGAACTGGCGGCTCAACGGCGGGAATATTGAAGAGTTGATCCGCGTCATGGGTCATGTGTCGTCGGCGATGACGGAGCACTACGCGAACGTTGGAGGATGGCACAAACCCGAGCACTTCGACTTGTTTCCCGCGCCTGAATGATCCGGGCACGTACGGGCGCTTCGTTAGCGCTTAGCCATCAACTCCGCCTTCGCCGCCTGGGCCACTCGGTGACTCCACTCCGAGAAGATACTGTCCAGGTCTGGCAGCCATTGACCCTTCATGAGGCCGAGTAGGCGTGCTCCTTCTTCCAGAACCTTGCCGTTGTTCTGCAGCCCACAAGCCAGCAGCACCTTCACGGTGTAGCCTCTCCCTTTGTCGGATGGCCTATCCCACTGGTCCTTCGCCCACTCGTCTGAGTGCTTGAAGTAGTTTGCCAGTGCGTGAATCACCTCGATCTTCGAGTAGCCCGTTCTTCCCGCGAGGTCGCTGCCCATGGCGTTCCGCAGCATCCGCTCGTCCACGGGCAAGAACTTGGGTGATCGATTCTCCGGGAGGCTCTGACTGAGCTGCCGCGCGTTTGCTACGACTGCCGCGATGTATGCTTGGCAAACGGTGAATGCCGTGCCGTAAATCGCCTGCACGAGCCGGGACTCTTCGTCCCGCAGAAACTGCTTGTACTCCGCGGAAGCGTCGGAGTCCTTCAGCTCCAGCATCCGCGTCTCGCTCGCATCAAAAGCGGAGCCCAGGCGCTCCAGAACGCCACCGAGCGAACGGGCGTAGGCCGCACGCATTAAGTCGATCTGCTTGCTCTCACGATCGGTCTTGTTTCCCATCGCCACAACACTCACAACAACGAGGATGCCTATTCACGGCTTCGCTGTTCGAGAATCTAGCAGAGTTGGCTGCTCGCCTCCGTAAAGCGGCCCGGTCAATCTCAAGCGCGACGTCGCCCCTTGAGCCCCTGTGACGCCACGCCCACCCACGAGGTCGAGACGTGCTCAGAACCCTGCGCGCCGGCGACGGCTCTCCAAAGCCTCTTGGTTCGGCCGCAGTGCTTCCAAGTCTGGGACCGTGAGCGGACGATCGTGATACTCGGCGTACGAACTGGCCCGAAGACTCGGGTGGAGAATCACCGTCCACCGCTCGGTATCCACCGCAATCAGATCACAGTCGAACAAGGTGTGGATGTCGGCTCGAAGCAAAAGACCGTTCTGGACGTGATTCGTCTGCTTCCCGTTGTAGCGAACGATGTGAGCCGCCTCTAACGCCTCTTCGACGTCGCACCCTGAGACCGCGCAGCGTCCTCCATAGGCGGCCCGCAGAGCCTCCCGGAACCTTAGTTGGCCTCTGCGCTGCGTGATCGCACACAGCGCCTTCTCTCGCGCGTCCTCGGTACTGTGCGGGTCGAAGTCGCCTGCGCTGTCAGCATCTTCTGCCGCCCGCAAGAGCGCCTTTGCGGTCAATCCATCATCTGGACTGGGCACTGCTCCGAGGAGAAGGTCGCGGACATCGGCATTCACCTCAGACAGCTGCGTCAGAACCCGGTCGAGGTCGATGCGCTGCATCGCAAGCTGGCCATTGTAGTTTGGGCAGGCGGCCCTCAGTTCCGCGATCGTGGCGGCGCCCGGAGTGCCCACAAAGCTACCATCGAAGTGCGCGGCGTACTTCGTAACCGGCACCTCTTCGGTCTCGGGCTCATCGAATTCAGCCTTGCACTGGTCGCACCGGTAGCGTGGCCTTCGCGTCTTGCGGGGCTTCAGGCTCGTCCTTCGACACTCGGGACACCTACGGAGCGTCTTGGTCCCCTCAGCAGACTCCAAGCGTGCGATGCGGGCCACACCGAGCAAGTCGCTCGATGAGCGGAGAACAGCGAAGTCCCCCGCCTTCAGCTGACGGTGGTTTGGAACCTTGCTGTCGAAGCGATAAACGTTCTCTACATCGTCTTCGTAGCCCGCATTGCCAGCGTGCTGCCGATCCTCATCATCCAGTGTGATGAGCAGCCATGCTGTCGGACGCTCTGCGCGCGCGTCGCGCCAAAGCTCTTCAAGCCGAGCCGACTCGTCGTCCGTGAGCCGATAGTTCGTCTCATTGCGCAACCGCAGGATACGCAGTTTCGCCAGCTCGGGGTCGGCCAACAGGATGCCCTTGCCCAGCAAGTGAGAGCCGGCCGAAGCATCCAACTCGACCTGCACGCGCAGTCGCTCCGCCCTGGCCTCAGTTGGGTCCTGCCAATAGGCAAGGGCATCGGCGTCGTCTGAACGTCGCTCTGGTGCACCCAGAAGGCGACCCGACGCCACAATCCCGGAGGATCGCCGTGCGGCCCCAGCCGCCCGCCAGAAATACACCCGGTCACCAGGCTGCATCTCTGAAGCCAGATGCTCCTGCCTCACTGCCCAGCTGATCGTATTGTGGTTGGCCACGTACGCATCGATGTCGAACGTGTCCGGATTCCCCTGAAAGAGCCAAGCGCCCATGCTCTTCAGTCTAATCGGCGACACCTAGGATGCAGCTAAGATCGCAACGAAACGAGTTGTTCGTACTGCTCCCTACTCTCGCGGCCTTGAAGTCCGCAAAGGTCGAACCCCGCTTCGAGTAGGCCCCCTCCCTCATGATGTAGTTGCGGAAGAAGTCCGTCGCGTTGAGCGCGCCGTGCGTATCGCTGGCCTCGAAAAGGTCCTCGAATGGCTGCCAAGTCTGGTTGTTGAAGAAGTCCTGCTCGGAAAGCGGGACCTGCATGAACAGGTAGTTCCGAATCAGATCGGACTCCTCAAGGGGCAAGCCCGTCGAATTGAGGCTCTCGAAGATCTCGTACGGGTTCTCCCCATCGATCGTGATCACAACCAGCGACAGTTGCCTCGTTAGAGCGGCCAGGAAGCGTCGCAACTCAGGGCGGGCCTGCTCCAGGCCTTCAACGTGTCGTTCCAGCATTCGTCGGAAATACCGATAGGCACGGTAGAGACGCTGACGCTTCATCTCCTTTGTGACGTCGCCCTCGATGATGCCCCGAAGGACCTCCCGATCTCCGGCCCGGGGAAGGATCTTGAGACGGTCCCAGCCCTTCCCGCGCTTGTGAACGAGGAAGTCCTCGTTGATCTCGGCCTCAACGTTTTCCTCGCCACGCTCGCGGGCCACGTCTCGGAGAGCCGCAAGCAAGACCGACAGCGTGGTCATCCGCTGCTGGCCATCGATCAGCTGAAACTTCGACTCCCCAGGAAAGGGCTCAAAGGGCGTACACACCAGCGGGCCAATGAAGTGCCTGCTCTTCCCCCCGTCCTTCACGAGGTCCAGGACGTCACTCCACAGGCGGGTCCAGTTCTCCTTCTTCCACGAATACTCTCGCTGAAAAAACGGGACGATGTATTGATCCCGCGAGTAAAGAATGTCCCCAATCGTCTTCGCGCGCGCTTCCATATGACGGCCCCCCGTCTCACAGACTACCGAGTCGGCTCGTCAATGGCCAAAGCGTCCTCGCGTCGCCAGGGTGTTCGGCCCGCGAGCCCAGCAAGCCCACGGGAGCCCTCGCCGCAAAGCCTTTCTGGGCACCCGGCAAGGTCCACTTCCGACATGGTTTCTACAACTTTGAAGACCTCTGCACAGGAACCGAAAGCCCTAAGTGGGCTCAACCTGAACCGTTCACGCCGCTGTGGCCGCGCACGCATTGTTGCGATCGACAGCTGGCAACCACTCAACCGAGCCGCGCCATGCGGCTGATGCGCGGAGCACGAGGAAGAAACACCGTGAAGCGTGAGGAAGAACACAAACGTAGCCCTGATCGGGGATTTTCTGGCCGCATGAGCCTTTGTTATCGTCGACGCGCACTAGCACTCCTTCTGGACCCGGAAGGACAGCGTTGGCTGCGATGCTTTGAGCGCGAATTGAAATACGGGCAATGGTCGACGTGCGCGCGCGGGACGGCGGCCGGTTCGATTTCATGCGCAAAGAGAGGAGCAGTGATGCTCAAGAATCTAGAAGAGCGGTCGCAACTGAGTGCGACTGAAGGTGCCGATCAAGTCGCGGAGCGATACGGGAGATCCGAAGCGGCGCTCCGCGAAGGTGGTGATCCCGGCTATATGTGTGAAGCCTGTGGCGCGAGTGAGTTTTCATTCGTGGAACGCACCGTCGAACGAGAAACGGTGAGTGAAGTGCTCCCGTGCGAGTGCGGTTGCAGCGACGAGGCGGCCTGCCGCCGAGCGCAAACCGAGGAACACCATCGCCATGTCTTCGTCCTGAACGACGAGCACCGCGCAGAGAAGCTCAATCCACCAGAAATGACGGACTCGTTCGTCGGCGACAAGGATGAAGCCGTCCTTTGCAGGTACTGCACGGAGAACGCGGAGGAGGCCGACTGGACGAAGGAGAGCGAACGCGAGCAAATCGATGTGCGGTACGAGGTTCGCTGCTCTCGGTGCGACCACGAAGTGGAATTCGGTTGGAGCCACGAAGGGCGAGGTGGTCGAATCTGGCCTTGCGAGTCTGCCGACTTCAACCCTTGGTTGTCATGGCCCGAGCCCCGCTTCGTTGAAGACTGGGCTCGTCGTGGTTGGCTACGACCTGATCCTGGAAGTAAGAACAGGTCGTAGGCGCGATACCCATTAGTCCGAGTAGGAGGCCCCCGGAGAGCTGCTCTTCGGGGGCCGACGTTTACGGCGCACGCGTTGGCGTGGCTTGCCTGTCAGCGACCATGATTGGGCTGGAAATCCCATCACGAGGACCGACCCGGCCGCCAAATGGCAGGAGTACGTCAGCGCCGGGCGTTCCGGGTACATCGATTAGCGCCGTTGCCGCGGACCTCTGCAGCAATCTGGCCCGGAACACTGCAGAGGTGCTCGACCGATTCGTGCGTAAGGTCCATCGGCATGGACCAAGAAAAATCAGAACGAGACGAGTATCTCAGCTACGAGCAGGTTTCGAAGCTCTTGAACGTCAAGAAGGAAACCGTCTACGCCTGGGTTTGTCGCAAGAAGATTCCGCACATCCGCCTTGGGCCGCGCAACGTCCGCTTCTCGCGGAAGAAGCTCGAAGAATGGCTGGAGCGCTCCAACGTGGAGCCAGACCAGACTCCGTAGAGCCCGCTCCGCTACACCACCCCAAGATTCGGGTCTTGACGACGCACAGCCGGTGTTGGGAGAGCGTGTATGTAGTCACGTTCAGCAGTCCCATACCCTAGCGGTTGATGGGTGCCGACGCCTCGCCCCTTTCGCGCGCAGTCCTCGCTTAGGAGGGGGTGGAATCGCTGGGTAGCGTGCAAGGAGACTCATCGAAGCGGTTCGCCCAGAGGTCGCGATCCGCGTTCATTCCTCTTCGCCAGACCGCAATTGCTCGGCCCTGCTGGTCAACGTCAACCGCGACGTCCATCGAGGTTTGATCGTTGGTATCGGGGTTCGTGTCATCAATGTGTTCCACGATCCCCCAACCGAACCTTTCCGTGAAGCGGTTTGCATACGTGGCATGGCGCCCGTCGTAGTGCGTGTTCCAGACCACGATCGCGCTTCCGAAGCGGTCCACGCCAAGCTCCGGGACACTGCCGTAGCTAACGTCTCCCCAGTCAGAGATCTGTTCGGCGACACCCCATCCGGCTCCTGGTATGTACCGGTTAGCCCGAACGCTGTATTGACCCGTGCCGATCAACCCTAGTTCCCACACGGCCATGACATTCCGGCCGAATCTGACCGCGACCTTGGGTTGGTTTGCGCCCGAGTCTGGCGTCAGCTCGAGCCTGCTGATCAGAACCCCACCCCTGTCCAACCGTGTATCGGTTCGTGAAGATGGCTAGATGCCTGAGACCAAACGGCTGTTGCATTTCCATCAGCATCCACGGCGACGTCAGTCGCGTCTGCGTCGCCGGAGTTGTTTTCGATTAGCACGGCCGTTCCCCAACCAGTGTCCGGCCTCATACCGATTCGCGTAGATATCGTAGTCGTCTGACCAAACCGCGATCGCGTTGCCATAGGCGTCTATACCTACAGGCCGCGGTGCGAGCGTGCGCTGTCCATCTGCGATCGGGCCTGCAGCGCCCCAGCCTGCTGCTTCGGTGTGGACGGCTGCCCATATCGTCCGAGCTACCCGGGATTCCGGAAATACGCTGGCCCCAGGTTGCTACAGCATCGCCTCTGCTGTTCATGGCAAGTCCGCGGTTCTCCAGTCGCCCATCCCCCGCCTGTCGCCGATCGGTTGTGCGTGCCTGAAAACCTTGGGTCTTCGGTGTACCGACTGGCCCAGATGTTCCACGAGTAGCAGCAGCCGATGACCTCGCGCTTGCCGCCACACGGCCATCCCGTCTCCATTCGGCATCGAATGCGATCTGGGGACCGCCGCGCGTCGCCAAGGCCCAGCCGGACCGATTAGCTGCGGACTAGACCCAACCGAGGGACGCGACTGTACTCGACCGCCCAGATGTCTGTACGCCGAGTCGCCCTGTCTGAGCCCAAACGACAACCGCGTCGCCGTTCGGCTTGAAAGCAACGTCAGAGCGAGAGACCTGCCCCGGTTCACCCTCCAGCGCGGTTGCGGTTCGCCAGTAGTAATCCGCCGAGCAGTCGCCTTCCTTGCAAACACCGGCAGCACCTCCGAAGTCGCAGATGGTGCCGGTGGCGACGTTGGCGTAGTCACATAGGCCATCCGTGGGATCGCAGGCAATATCCTCGGTGCACTCGTTTCCGTCATCGCAATCGACGCCAGCGCAGAGCATTGCGTCTTCACACGCACCACCCCCGCAGATGCCGGGAAGTCCACCGAAGTCGCATGCTGTTCCGTCGATGACGGCGGTGTTGGAACAGTTTACGACGTCTGATCGCCGTCTATGGCCCCCACAAGGGAATGCGAAGCCGAGCATCCGCACTCGCCATGCAGGGTCGAAATCATCCTCCCGGATCCAACACGCAGGTCCGGCGTTTGCAGTCGCCGGTGCGCGGGCAGGCGATTCCCCAACTTGTGTTCTCATGGCCCACGGCCATGTACCTCGCACCCGACCGGTTCGGGTCGTACCAGTCTGCAAACGCTGTCTGGGTGGGGAACGGAATCTGCAGCCACATCTGTCGTGCCCATGCAGGATCGAGCGGCGTCTCCCAGAGTGGGGGAACAGCCACCAGGACGTGAAAATGGGGACGACCGCAGGCCTGCAGGTCGGACGAGACCGCATATGCGAAATGCTGCTCGATCAATTCGCGAGCGAGTTTGCCACGCCAGACCCGAAACGCCTTCTCCGCTTGGTTGGTGGTAATCGGCGCGGCAAAAGTAAGTCCACAAAACCAAGTCCATGGCGCGTGGAGTCGTATGTGCTCCGCAGCAGCTCGACGCGCGCGTTTCGCCATCGGATGCCGGTCCATCACTTGGTCCCTTCGCAACGAATGCAACACGCAGCCTTGTTGCTCGCCGGCACGCTCTCGTGTGAATTCAATCCCATGTTTTCGGGCCGAATCTGAGCGCATGTCGATGCCACGCGCAACCGTTTTTGCCCCGACGAAGTCGTTGTTGGCGACGAGTTGCAATTATCCTCTGAGCCTCCGCAGAGGATAATTGGCTCGTGCCTTTTCGCACGCTCGCGCGTCTGATCGTGAACAACACCGCGCGGTTAGTCGCGCTCGCGGAGAACGAATATCCTCTGGCAAATCAGTGCCGAGAGGGATATTCGCAGTGAGCTAAAGGATATTTTGGTCGGGTCTGCGTAGGTTCATTTTTTTTGCAGAGCCGAGCGAAACACGGTCTCGCTGCGCATCCTCGCCGCGAGACCGCGATCGCTGCGAGCACGAGAGGAGTCTGTCGAACGTCCGGTGGGGTGCCTGGGTTCTGCAGCGGCGATCGAACCTCTACCGGCGACGCGTCTTGAAAGCGTACTTGCAGCACGGAGGCGGGCTACGGTCCTGGGGCTCGCCGGAGTCATGAGCCGAGCCTTCTTGGTCGAGCGCTTGAGCCGATTGATCCTCGGCACTCTCATTGTCTTCCTCTTCCGAGCGCAAGCTCCACCGCTTGACTGCATCGATACCACTCAACAGCCTGCCAAGGTCTCCGGACCCCTCTCCGAAGAGCAGTGCCCCGCCCAGCAGCGTGCCCAGACTGGTGCTCAGCTTCTCGTCCTTGCCGCTTTCGCGCTTCCCTTCTTCTGAGCGCTCCTCGCTCGCGACCATGACATCCACCCCTCATTCGGCAGTCGGCCAGCCGCCACCTCACCCTGCGCGGCTTCGTTGCTCCCGGATGCTGTGCTCAATCACACGACCGATCTCGCGCATTGCGTTCTCGCGCAGGTCGCCATCGAGCTGCGCCCGCAACTCACCATCTAGCATGCGCAGAATCAGCTCGGCTCGTTCTGGGTCCCGCAAATGCACCCTTTTGACCGATGCGAGGCGTTGCATCATGGCTCGCCCGCGGAGGCTCTTCAGGCCCCGCAACGGTGCTTCCCCGTCCGACACAGCAACGTTCTCAAGCAAGTCCGGAAGGACCTGCCCAAGGTTCGCAGCCGCTGCCTGCCGAGGTCCTCTGAATGCCCCCTCGCGCTCGATGTATTCGTCGAGGTCCGCTTTCTCCTGGGACGTCCGATACCGGCGAATGTCGTCGGCCGCTGTGACTAGGACAGCAAGGAGATCGTCCCGTCTATCGTGCTGGTCGAGGTCGATCCCCAACGCTCCCAAGCGCTCCTTAATCTCGGAAGTTTGAATCTCGATCTCGGCTTCATCGAGCGGCGCCGCCTGGTGCATGGGCCATTCGTCCTTGCGCGCGTCACTCCGCTGGAGGGCGCCCTTGTAGACGACCTCAAGCTCCCTGACGATGTCAGCCTGCAATTGCTCTACGGCCGCTAACGCGATTTCCTCGGTCTCGAAGTCCAGCAGCAGGTCCTGCAGCCGATACCCCAGCTCAACGACTGGTCCATATGTCGGATTGTCCCGGGCAAACAGCGCGGCCTTCGCGACGCCGCTGATTGCCGCGTCCCAAAACGTGTCGACCTGGTCGGGCTCCAGCCCCTCATATTTGCCAGTTTCGCGACGAGCCGCCCTGAGCTGTCTTCCAAACTCCTGGGATCGCCTCAGCTCTGCCGTTTCCTCTTTGGAGAGCGGTCGCGGCTCGCGCCCGGCAAGAGCCTCTTCCACGGTACGTTTGAACTGCTCGGGGGCCACCGGCTCCGTCGGTTCCTTGTCTCTCTTCTTCACCATGACCACTCCGTGACCATTCCCATGACCAAACAACGGTCAAAACCCATCAATATGACCAAGGTTGACAAGGTTCGTGCTGTCAGATACCCAAGGAAAATCAACAACTAACAGCTTGAGCAAGGTTCAGGTGACGGTTTCGTAAACCGTAGGTCGTTGGTTCAAATCCAATCGGTGGCTCCAGTGTTTTCGGGCGCTTCCCACTTCCCAATTGCGTGCGCATGGGAGAAGTCCCGCGACGGGGTAAACCATCCCAAACGCGTGTCCGGTGGGCCAATCGCCGAGCCCCGGGGCCGCGAACCTCGAGGACCAAGTTGCTTCTGACTACGACGAAGGGACTCCTTCCGGCGCTCGGGCTGTGTGCGGCGCTGTTCGTTTGTGGATGCCCCACCGGTTCCCCAGATCAGCCATCGTCGATTACTGAGACGAAGGAGAGCGAGCCGGCCGCTGAAAGTCCCATGTCGGGGTCCGACCGTGACGCGCAGGGTTGCATTGGCTCCGCCGGGTATCGGTGGTGCCAGCGAACGAGGCAGTGCGAGCGTCCGTGGGAGCTGGCCAAACGGGAAGGCTTCGAGAACACAGCCGACGCCTTCACGGGCTGGTGCGCGGAGGGTGCTGAGAGCCAATAGAGGAGGGGGGCAGATTCACAGCCGAAGCGGCTGCAGTCCGAAGTGCTCCGGTGCTTCAGCGAGCGCCCCGCTTGCGGTGGTTTCCGTCAATCCGTCAGAATGCGCGCCGAGCCGACCATGCCCCGCGTCCCCTTCAGCTTCGACGACATCGCCCAGGACTGCCAGGTCGAAACGGAGTGTTACCGGCTCGACGACGGCCGCGAGCGCCGCCTGGGCGCCCGCATCGATGTCCCCGCCGGGCTGCGCGGACGCTATCCCTACAGCGGCTCCGCCTACGGCTTCCTCCAGCAACTGCGCCCGCAAATCCTAGAGCTCGGTCTCATCGTCTTTCCGGACCTTCCCGTCAACCGAAGCAACCACACACTGGCCCAGCGTGCACCGAATGAGCATGCGTACAGCAGTAACCCCTACCTCACCGGACGCTGCCAAAGTCCGCACCAGGACACGCCGCCCTACCCGACCGCGTTTTGGCTGGGCGAGCCACGACGGTACTTCGCGACCTGGATTCTCTCCTCGACGGCAAACCAGCACTTCTACCAGTTCCAGCAGCGACACCCGGGCATGGACCTCGAAGCCCTGCACCGCCGGCTGGTTCCCGAAAGCCTCGCGAATCACAACGGCCTCCTGCTCAACCAGGACCCCGGGCTGCTCCTCATCGACAACAGCCCGCACTGCGCCCTGTACCACGCCCGCACCTGCAACTTCGAGGCCGTCGAAGCCGCTGCGGAGGAACTCCACGATACGCCCATGTACGCCTTCAACGAGGTCGGCCTGCTCCAGTACATCGACAGCCTCGACGAGCGTCGCGGGCAGACAGACCGGTGCGCAGAAGACCTCGCGGAGGTGAAGCGCTTCATGGCAGAGGAGCTACGCGGGAAGCCGTCACTGCAGTCGTGACCCGAACGCGAAACGCCCTGCGAAGCATGTCCGCAGGGCGCTCACCAAGGTGCCGCAATGTTCGTGGCGTCTTCGGCCCTGCGAATCCGCCTCGGCGTCCCGGTGTGTGCCATGATGCGGCCCAAGGTGAAGTCCGCACCCACACCCAGCTTCCCCATCCGCCCCGGCGTCGCGGTCGCCATGCTCGTCCTGTGCGCGCTTTTTTGGGGGAGTAACGCCGTGCTGGGGCGCGCGCTGTACGAGGACGTGCCCCCCATTGGCCTGTCTTTTTGGCGCAACGTTTTCGCGCTGGCCGTGCTGGTTCCCTTCACGAGCCGAGAGCTCCGGTCACATTGGCCCACGCTGCGCGCCCGGCTCGGCGTCCTGCTCTGGGCAGGGCTTGTCGGCATGGCGCTGTTCAACGCGGTCCTGTACCTGGCGCTGCACACGACGACCGCCATCAACGCGGCCCTCATCATGTCGCTGAGCCCGGTGATGATCCCCTTCTTGGCCTGGCTGCTCTTGCGGGAGCGGATGAGTACGACTCAGCTCGCCGGAATCCTGCTGTCCTTGGCCGGGGTGGTGCTCATGATCTCTAGGGGGCATCCGATGGCCATCGTGGAGCTGGGCGTTCACCGCGGGGACCTGCTGGCGCTGCTGGCGGCGATTTGCTGGGCGCTGTACTCGGTAGTCGTCAAGTTCCGCCCGACGAGCGTGCCGCCACTCGTCTTCCTTGCGGCCATTCTCGTCGTGGCGGTGCTCTCCCTGCTGCCTTTCTACGTCTGGGAGAGCGTCAACATTCAGCCGATGCCCACGCGCGCTTCGGCCTGGCTGGCCGCGGTCTACGTCGGCGTCTTTCCGACCACGATCGCGCTCTGGATGTTCAATCTGGCGGTAGACGGCATCGGTCCGGTCCGCGCCGGGCTCTATACGCATCTAGTGCCCCTATTCTCGGCCCTGCTTGCCATCGGCTTTCTCGACGAGCGCTTGCAGTGGTTTCAGGTCGCGGGTGCCGCGCCGATCGCGCTGGGCCTCTATCTCGTCACGTTCGCCGAGTCGCCCGCGGCCGCCGGTGAACCGGGCAAGGTGTAGTAGCGTATCGTCGGGTAGGCGAAGTCGATGTCTGCGTGCTCATGAAACTGCTCGAGAATCGACTCCCAGATCTGCTGCTCCGTGCCACGGCGGGTCTTCGGGCTGGTCAGGTAACGCACCGTGAGCAAGATGCCGCTATCACGGACGCTCGTGTACACGATGGGCGTCAGCTTGCCGGCGTAGATCAGATACTTCGAGGCGGCGCTCCGAACCTGCCGCTCTGCATCCTCAGCGACGCGAAAAGTGTCCGCCCAGACGATCCCTTCGAGAATGCGCTTGGCCTTGCGCCAATCGCTCTCGAAGGTCAGCAAGACAGGGATCTCGTGCCAGACGTAGTCGAAGCCCTTGTTGAAGTTGGCCAACCTCTCGCGCAGGACCAGGCCGTTTGGGACGTGCATGATGCGCCCCGTGCTCTGGTCCGCGTCAATCCAATTGCCAATCTCGAGCATGCTGAACTGAAAGAGGCGAATGTCGATGACGTCGCCCTTGGTCCCGCCGATCTCGATGCGGTCCCCCACTTCGAAGGGACGGCGAGCCAGGATGAACAGGAAGCCGGTCATGTTCGCGACGGTGTCATGCATGGCCACGGCCAGGCCCGCGCCGACGATGCCAATGAAGGTGGCCAAGGAGCCGAAGCCCGAAAGCCAGGTGCCCGCGAGCACGATGAGGATGAGGATCCCCGTGGTCGTGTTGAGCACGCGGCTCCAGCGATACAGCTGCACCGTGTCGGCCGAGTGCCTACGAATCGCACGCGACGCGAGTGTCCGCATGAGCAGGAAAAGGGCCACAATCAAGACGGACTTGATCAGCTTGACTTGAACGTCGGGCGAGACGCCGAGCCAACTCGCGTTCTGTTTTAAAAAGTCCCGCATTGCGAGCCGAAAAGGGAGGGTAACCAGTCGCCGAGACGGCCACCAGAAAACGCGCGTCGGAGCTTTTCCGGCGGAAACGTGCGAGCAGTATGCAGCCGGCTATACTAGCGAGCGAAGTGATGGGACCCATGACAGTTTTCAATCGGGGCATGTTCGGCGCGGGCCTTTGGCTCGCGGTCGCAATGCTCTCGTCGACCGGAACCAGCGGCTGCATCGCGCAGATGCAGAGTGACATCGCGGCGCAGGAGCAGCGCCTGGCCGCCCTCGAGCAAGACCTCGAAGTCAGGCGGCAGGAGCTCGATGCCGCACTGGCTGAAGCGAGTGGCGTGTTGCGCCGCAACAGCGCGGACCAGGGCGTTCAGATCGAGGAGCTTCAAGCTCGCCAAGACGAGCTCGACGGCCGGATCGCCGAGTTCCGTCACGAGATCGAGATCTTGGCCCGTCAAGACGCCGAGGCTGCGGCGACCCTCAGCGCGCGGCTCGACCAAGTGGCCCGGGCTGCCGGCATGGACGTGGCCTTGGAGGAGTCCGAGGTCCCCTCGAGCAAGAAAGCGCATTTCAAGGCGGCCGAAGAGGCCCTGCAGGTCAACAAGCACTCGGAGGCTCGCGCCCTGTATCGCGAGTACCTCCGCCGCTACCCGGACGACGGCAAGGCCGATGAAGCCCAGTACGCGCTCGGCCTGAGCTACCTTCGCCAAGGTCAACCCGCCGCGGCCCTCGGGGAGTTCCGAAAAGTGCTCGCGGACTACCGTAGCGGCGACACCGTGGACGACACGCTCATGCAGATGTCGGAGGCCTTCCTTCAAGTGCACGACTGCAAAGACGCCAAGACCGCGCTCGAGGCCCTACTCAAGAACCATCAGAAGTCGCCGCTGGCGTCCGAAGCAAAGAAGAAGCTCAACGAGATCAGCGCGCTCCCCAAGTCGCAGTGCGAGGCCTAGAATGAGGCGGGACACGACAAGTGTGGAGCAGACACTAGTGGTCCATCGCGCGGTTTAGATAGATGGGGGACGACCAGGCCCTCTCCTCGTTCATCGACAGGCAGTCGTCGTCCGCAGGCGTGCGGTAGTCGCCGAAGCAGAGCTCACACTCTCCCTCGGCACAACGAGCTCCGGCGGCGTTGATGGCGGGCGTCGGTTCTTGAATGGCGCGGACGTAGTAGAGAACGTCCCGATCGAGCGAGACATACCAGGGGTCCTCGAACTCGACCTCGCAGAGCTCAGCCTGCCCCGTGCACGGCAGGGTCAGCCAGGGGTCTTCGATGAGCTCTTCGATGGGCTCCTCCTCGCTGCCCTGGCGGACGATACGAACGACTTCGATTCGGCGGATGGCGCGACGCTCGTCAGAGGGCCGGTAACACTCGCCGGCGCAGACTCGATCCACACGCTCCGCTCCGAGAGACTCCAGGACTTCGTCGGAGCATCCGGGCAACTGCGCGAAGGCGCCGGCGGCGCGGACGCGGAACTTCGGCGACTGCGAGAACGCCAGGCTCGAACCCATCGGCGCCGGTCCCTGCGGCGCGTTGAGCATGTCGAACCAGAGGAGGATGCGGTCGCCGCTGGTGCCATAAACATTGCGCTTTTGCATGGCTTCCCAAATGCCCTCACGGCTGCGCTCGCTGGCGTGCACGGCGACGAGACCGCCCGTCAAAAAGAAAGAGGCCTGACGTTCGAACCAGAGCCGGCGATAGGCCAGGGTCGAATCGAGCTGCTCCGGGGAAAGGGACCGCGACTCGGTCTCCCGAGCGTCATAGGCGCCCCAGATCAGGTCTTTCCACTCGGGCGAAGTCGGACCGCGCGCATCGGTCATCTGACGGCGGGCAAGCTCTTTGTAGCCCGTGCCCGGGCGCGCGCTGTGATTGTCGCTCGACGCGATGAAGCCGAGGGTCATGTGCCTCGGCTCGCCTGGGTTTTCGAAGTTACCCCGAGCGAGCATGTACTGCACCGAACCACCGGGCCTGTACGAAAAGCTCGGGTTGAAGCAGTCGCGGCACTGGCCGCAGTCGCCCCAGTGCTCGATATCGGCGCTCGGGATGCTGAGGTGGCCGGCGACCCCGGCGGCCAAGTAGTCGCGGCGTGCTTTTTCGACTTTCTTCTCGCACGCGTCCGAAGAAGTGTCCTCGCAGCGGCCGCGGATGATCTCACCGGCCCGCCAGCAGCATGGCTCGTAGTCTTCGCTCGGCTCGGGGCAGCGAGCTTCCCCGCCCTCGGTCTGCTCCAGAGCGCGAAAGCTGCGGTACTCCTCCGAGTTCCCATGCCCGGAGAAGACCTCGACGAAACGCTGACGCAGTGGGTCGTCTTGCCCGAGGGCGATTTGCTTGTCCCAGCTGTAGCCCGGCGGCGTGTAGAGACCCCAGGCCGTGCCGTGAGGAACGACAAAGGACTCGAAGCCCCAGTCGTCGAGCCTCCGAAACAGGTCGGCGGGCGTCGCTGCGAGCTCGCGGCAGTCCGTCGGAAGCTCGCGCGTCGGGACGTCCGCGGGACAGTTGCCGAGTGAACGGATTTCCGACAAGTGCGCGCCGGCGTCGTTGTAGGGCTTCTGGTTCGGGAACGCGCGGATGGGAATCTGCACATTCGCCAGAACCGTGCGCAAATCGGTGAAGGCCTGCACCGCGATTCCAGGCGTGGCGATGGGTCGCGGGGGAAGCTGCTCTTCACCGGTATTCTTGAAGAAGATGTTTTTGTGGCCGTAGTGGGTCTGCGGCGTGCGTCCGATCTGCGTCCATTCGAATCCGGTAAAGGCAACCAGATCCGGCTCCTTCGAGTCGTCTGCGACGGCATTACATTGCCGCACGGACTCCTTGCTCATGGCCCAAGTGCGCGGCGTGAGCGCTTCGGCGTGGTCGGTGAGGGCGAAGAAGTCGAGCTGCGAGCAGTAGCGCGCGAAGTCACAAGCGTCGGCCGGCGGGTGAACACCCTCCCCGCCCATCATCGGCAGCCCCCACTGAAAGGCGTCGACGGAGATCGAGGTGTGCACGTGAACATCGCCGAAGAGAATCCGGCTCCCCGCGTCGCCCGCGAGCGCTTCCTGACGCTCCTCGCGCGCTCGGACCGTCGACGACTCGAGCGGGGTCTGACCGAGCAGCCCGTCCTGCAGTCGCTCCGCCTGGCCGATCAGCACGTACCCAAGGGCAAGCGCGCACAGCACCAATAACCCCAGCAGGAGCCGGAGCCATTTCGTCCCAGACCTCACCGCCGCCAGCGAACGGTTTCGGCGGCACCACGGACGACTAGGTTCTGGTCCTGGCCGTCGGGGCCGGCGAGGTAGACCCCCGGGGCACCGCTGCGGCTCGAGGCGAAGGCGAGGATTCGGCAGTGTGGGGAGAAGGCCGGGTCTTTGTTGTCGCCCTGGCCCTGGGTGATGCGAGTGTATTCCTGGGTCTTCAGGTTCACCGTGAAGATGTCGAAGTTCCTATCGCGGCCGCTGAACGCAATGAGCGGGGTGTCCGGGTCCATGCACCAAACCGGGGTCTGGTTGTGGTTGCCACGATACGTCACGCGCTTCACGTCGCTTCCGTCTCGGCTCATCGTGAAGACCTGCGGGCTTCCGTGCCGATCGCTCACGAAAGCGAGCTTGCCACCCGGGCCGCAAGTGGGGCTGACGTCAATGGCGCGACTGTTCGTCAGGCGACGCACGTCGCTTCCGTTCATCGAAGCGCTGTAGATCTCGGAATTCCCATGCCGCGTCGAGGTGAAGTAGATGCGCCCGTCGCAGATCGCGGGAGCCATGGTGACGCCTTCGCTGCTGATCACTCGCCTTCCTTCGGCGCGGCCGTTGGTGATGTACATGGCGCCGTTACTGTTCATCTTGGTGTACCAAAGAGAGCCCCCACCGAAGGCCGGCAGCATCGACACGGCCCGCCCCCCAGAGACGCGCTTTACGCCGAAGCCGTCCATCTGAGTGAGGTACACATCCTTGCGTCCGGGCCCTAGCTTGCGCGCGAAAGCGATCTCGGTGCCGAACGGGCCGCGCTTGCCAGTCAGCGCGTCGATGACCTCGTTGCCGAAGTTGTGCATCCATCCGCGCAGCTGCTCCGGGCTTCCGCTGTACTGACGAACGAGCGCCGGCGCCGCACCGCCGGTCGACTGATAGAATCTCAGCTCGACCGCGAGCTGGGCGCCACGCTGCTCGAGCTTCCCTTTGATCACACCGTTGGCGCCGAGCGCAGCCCAGGGCCCGAGATCGATGTCGAGCCCCTCGCTGCGGTAGTCGTGCCGGAGCGACTCTGGGCCGATGACCCGATAGCCTGGCATGAGCCGGAAATCGTTGCGCAGTATGTCGCCCGCCTCGCGCCCCGTGGTGCTCGGCTCCCCGACGAAATCCGGGATGCCGATGCGGAAGAGCTCCTGCTCCGGCGCGTCGATGTCCACGACGATCATTTCGTCGGGCAGCGCCGGCGCCTCCTTCTGGCTCTTGGCGCCCAATGCCGCCATGCACAGGAACGAAAACGCTACGAAGCCGGCAAACATGCTCGGCATCGACCTGAGATTCTTTTTACACATCCCTCACCCCTAAGCTTCAACGCGCATGGCGGCCGAAAAACCGCAGTGAAATGACCTGCCCGAGCACCATCGGCGCGACCGATGCGGGAGGCTCCGGCAGCTCGGCGTCCTCTGCCTGCGCGATGCGCAAAAGGACGGACTCGTCGAACACATCGTTGCCGCTCGGACGCGTCACTTCATAACCGCCGACCCGGCCATCCTCGGTCACCTGAATCGCCACGACACAGGCCAGCTCGTTCAGCGCCTCGTCGGAAATCGACGTCGGCACGTTCCAGCCGCGCCGAAAGTACTGGTAGAGCTTGCCCTGGTAGATCTCGCGTTCGTCGCCGGTGGCCTTGGTGCCTTCGGCGATTCCCTCTTCGTGCCCCTCGAGCTCGGGCCCCCGGGAAAGATCGGAGATGGCCCCTGCACTTTCGCCTAGCTGCTCGAGCAAATCCTCGACCGGTTCCTGCTTGGGCTCTTCCTTCGCTTTCGCGAGACCCTTTTCCGGCTTGGCCTGGCTGGGCACGGGAGCGGGAGCGGTCGGCGTGGGCTTGGGGGCCGTGGGCTCGGGTGCGGCCTGTTCCACAGGGATGTCTTTGCTCGGAAGTCGCCTCGAATCCCGGGGCTTACCAAGCCGGACGAAGCGCGTCTCGATCACTTCCAAGGGTGCAGGCGGCAGCTCCTCGACCGAGGGGCCCATCAAGGACTGCAGTCCGTCCAGCATCAACGCGCTGAGCAGCGCCAAGGCAGGGATCGCCACGAAGACGGCGGCCGCGAAACCCAGCCCACCGAGGATCTCGCGCCCGTCCAGATGCTCGGTCTCGAACAGGGAAAGCGAACGCCACTCCTGCGCGTCGGCATCCATCGAGTCGCCTACTTCGACTCCAACGTCAGGGGATCGGTGACGAGCCCCATCTTCCCGATCCCCGCCGAGCGCACCAAGGCCAGGACCTGGGCCACTGCGCCGTAGGGAACGGTCTCGTCGGCCTGGACGAACACTTCGTCTACCTTCTTGATCCGCTCGTCCGTGGCCAGGCGCTCTCTGAGCTGCTCGAGGTTGAGCTCCTGATCGAAGAGGAAGATACGTTGATCGCGCTGGACCGTGATGATCGGCTGGTCCTCGTTGATGTCCATCCGCGGGGCCTCGGCTTTGGGTAGCTCGACCTCGACGCCGGTGGTCAGCATGGGCGCGGCCACCATGAAGATGATCAGCAGCACCAGCATGACGTCGACGAGCGGTGTGACGTTGATCTCACTCAGCGCCGCCCCACCCCTGCCGCCGCCACCGCCTTTCGAGAATCCCATCGCTACTCCCTCAACAAGTGACGACGAATGATGTTCAGATAGTCACTCGCAAAAGCGGCCGTCTCACTTTCGACGACCCGGATGCGCCGCACGAAGTAGTTGTAGGCCATCACGGCGGGAATGGCAGCCGCCAGCCCTATTGCCGTGGCGATGAGCGCCTCGGCAATTCCCGGGGCGACGACGTCGAGCCCGGCGCTCTTTTCGCCATGAATCGCGATGAACGAGTTCATGACGCCCCAGACCGTGCCGAAAAGCCCGATGAACGGAGCCGTCGAGGCTGTGGTGGCCAGAAACTGCACCTTGTTCTCGAGCCGCATCATCTCGGCATCCTGCGCACGGCGCAAGGCACGCTCCACGTTGTCCACGTCGGCCTTGCTCGGGGTGCCCGTGCGGGCAATCCTCGCGAGCTCGCGATATCCGGCTCGAAACACGGTCGCGATGGGTGAGCGACTAAAGCGCGTGAGCTGTCCGTGGATGTCGTTCATGGCCTTGGCGTTCCATGCGCGAGACCTGTCCTCCGACCAGAACAGCTCCAGGAAGTTGCGGCTCTGGTCGGTGACCTTGTTCAGACGAATGAGCTTGGCGCCGATGATGTACAGACAGACGACTGTCATCACGACGAGGATGAGCATCACCAGCTGGACCACCGGGGAGGCCTCGAGCACGAGCTGCCAAGGATCGAGCGTCTTGTGCTCCGCGGTACTCGCCTGAAGAACGGCTGAAAGCATCATTGGGCTACCCTACGCGGGCGGACATGCCGCACTTAGTTCGAAGACGGGCTGACGTGTCGGTCCTCAGCCCAGCCGCTCTCGTCCGTACCGGAGGCCATTTCCTCTCCGACCGAGCTCACCGAAAGCTTGTCGGCTGCCACACCGAGCGAGACCAGGTATCCACGGACGGCCCGAGCACGTCGCTCACCGAGCGCGATGTTGTACTCCTCGGTGCCGCGTGGGTCCGTCGCGCCAACGAGACGAAGTCGGACCGTCGCATTCTTGTCGCGGTAGCACTCGACCGCCCGCTGGATCTCAGCGCGGGACGCCGAGTCGAGCTCAGCGGAGTCATACGCGAAGTAAACGGTCTGAAGCGCGCATTCATCGGCGAGCGAATCACCCGACAAGGAAACTACGGGCTCGGGCGCGTTGTTGTTATTGGCCTCTGCGCCGCTCGTGCCTTCGCTGTCCGCACCGGTCTTGTCTTTCTTACAGCCGCTCAACGGAGCGCTCAGCAGGACCGTGCAAGCGAGAAGTGAAACGATTGAGTAGCGAGCTCTCATGAGAATGCCTCTTTTCTTGCCTTAATACATTAGGCTTACTGACAGTCTATTCACCCAGTATCAGGGCGCAATTTCCGACCCGGACCATGGCCGTAAACCGTTGGCGGGCAAGCGTCAAAATCCTGGCAAAACGGGCCGAAAGCCGTCGAAATGTCAGCAATTGTAAAGGTCAGCCCGCGGCACGGCGCCGGAGGCGCATTTTCGAGCTCGTAACGCACGGCACGATCTCGTCATGACATCAGCGCAAGGCCTCGATCCGGGCAGGCACGTGCTTGTGCCAGGGCGTCCCGGCCAACCAGTCCCGGTCTTCGCTCGCGGTCAGCTCGTTCGGGGCGACACCCGTCCGAACACGGTCGCCGCCGTCCGCGCTGTGGTCGAGTCCCAGGCCGTTCGGAAGAGAGATGTGCCCGGCTTGCATCATGTCCGAGATCTCCACGGTCACCTCTACGCTCCCGCGCTTGGTCGTGAGCCGCACCCTGTCTCCGTCCGCGAGACCGAGCGATTCGGCGTCCGCCGGGCTGATGCGCAAGGCGCCATCTTCGTCTTTCTTTCGCCACTGTGGATCTCGAAGGATCGTGTTGGCGGTAAAAGAGCGACGCTCGCCCGCCGAGAGAACGAAGGGAAACTCTGCGCGTGCGGCTTCAGGGTCTTCCCCTTGCAGGCCGCGAAGCTCTTCGAGGAGTTCAGGGATCTCC
This sequence comes from uncultured delta proteobacterium, assembly GCA_963746475.1. Lineage (GTDB taxonomy): Bacteria > Myxococcota_A > Polyangia > Polyangiales > Houyiibacteriaceae > SG8-38. The sequence continues at coordinate 1,788,287 of CAVVBB010000001.1, read as the reverse complement.
GCGTGAAGCTTGCCGTCGGGCGTGCCCAGCCGATGCCAGCTCCCGTTTGGCTCATCGACCGAGAAGATGACGGCAGAGGGGCCTTCGAGGATCGCGTCGAAGAGCCGCTCGGCCGGCGTGAAGCCTGAGCCCTCGAAGCCTGCTCGTCGCAGCGCATCGCCCTGCTTCATCGCGAACTGATGCACGGCCCCCCAAACGACGGCGCCGCCTTCAGCACCCTCGGGCAGGGTCGGTCCGAGGACCCGGTACAGGATCACGGGCGCGTACGGCGCGAGCTTGGGATTGGTGAGCACGGAGCCGAGGAAGGCCCGGATCAAGGCGTCGCGCCCGGCAGCGGCGGCCTCGCGAAGTGGCCCGAGGTCTGCTTCAGCGTACGCGCCCAACGCCTCGCAAAGCCGCGCATGGATTTCGGGCTCCGGGAGCACCCCAGGCGGGGGCTCGAACAATGGGCGGCGCAGGTGAAAGTAGTTCTCGGGAAACTCGAAGTTGAAGAACGTGGCTTCTGCTTTTTCGTATTGGGTCGCGCTCGGTAGAACATAGTCGGCAAGGCGTGCGGTCTCGGTCATCGCAATGTCGATGACCACCAGGGTGTCCAGGCTGCCGAGCGCTTCGCGCATGCGCACGCTGTCGGCGAGCGAGTGCGCCGGGTTCGCGCTCTCGACGAGCATCGCCCGGTAACGCTTGGGATGCTCCTTGAGGATCTCGTCTGCAACGACGTTGCAGGGGACGAGGCCCGAAATGATGCGCGCGCCGGCGACGGGGCTGAGCTTGGTCTTCGAGGCGGTCGCGCCGCCGGTGATATCGACCAGGGTGTTGGGCACGTACTGGGTGCCGGGCTCGCCAAAGTTGCCGGTGAGGACCCAGAGGAGCTTGTTCAGATAGGAGCACAGGGTCGAGTGCTGGTTCATCTGGATGCCGAGGTCCTCGAACACGGCGAGGCTCTCGGCCTCGGCGAGCCGAACCGCCGTTTGCCGGACCAGGGCCTCGGCAAGCCCGGCAGTCCTGCAATAGGCGTCGACGGGAACCTGGCGCAGGGCCTCTAGTACCGGCTCGACCCCGGTGGCGTGCTCCGCGAGCCAATCGACCGCGACGAGATCGTCCTGCGCGAGCACGCCGCCGAGCGCGGCCAGAAGCCAGGCATCTCTGCCGGGTCTGACTTGCAAGTGAATGTCGGCCAGCTCCGCAGTTTCGCTACGCCGCGGGTCGATCACGATGAGCGTGCGACTCGGATCCTTGCTGAGCGCTTTGAGCGTCACCCGGGCACGTGCGATGCCGTGCGACTGCCATGGGTTCTTCCCCACGAAGAGCCCGACCTGACAGTGCTCGAAATCACCGCGCACGCCGGCCCCGAGCAAGTGCCCGTTGACCCAGAACTCGCCCGTCTTCTCCTGCGCCAGAGCGTTGCTGCGATAGCGGGATCCGAGCGCCCGCCGCGTCGCCGCCGCGTAAGCCCCACAGAGGTGGTTTCCCTGACCGCCGCCACCGTAATAGAAGATCGACTCGCCACCGAACTGGTCCCGGGTCGCCGCCAGTCGCTGGGCCACTTCGGCGATGGCCGTGTCCCAATCGATTTCTTCGAAGCTACCGTCGGCCCGGCGCCGCAAAGGCGCCGTGATTCGGTCCGGGTCGTTCTGGTAGTAGCCCAGCCGGTGGGGCTTTTCGCAGGCGTATCCTCTCGAGGCCGGGTGGTCCTTGTCTCCACGAATGCGAACGAAGTCGCGTCCGCCGTCGCCGCCGAGCTCCACTTCCAGGCCGCAGTTGCACTCGCAAAGAATGCATGCGGTCTTCTGCCATTGTCCCATGGGGACCTCGCTTTCGCGTCCTAAGGATGCCTCTTCGGAGCAAAATCGGCTAGCGAGCTGTGGCTGGCCCCCCGGAAACGGTTGCAGTCACGCCGGGCGCGGTCTGGCCACGCGCGCAAAGCAACACTAAGTTGCGCCTAGTCAATGCGCGACTCCACCCCAACGCAGAAGCTCCCGGCGCGTGTGCTGTTCTTCGATGGTCTGTGCGTCATGTGCAACGGGCTCGTCCAGAAGCTTCTGCAAATCGATCGCGCGCATCAGTTTTGTTTCGCCCCGCTTCAAGGCGAGACGGCCCGGGCAGCGCGGCAGAGATATCCGCAAATCCCCGCGGAGCTCGAGACGATGGTCTATCTGGAAGACGGCCGGGTGTACCTTCGCTCAAAGGGCGTGCTACGCGCAGCCCGGCTCCTGCCCTACCCGTGGAAGGCCCTGAGCTGGTTTCGCATTCTTCCCGGGTTCATCACGGACTTGCTGTACCAGCTCGTCGCGCGCAGCCGCTACCGTGTCTTCGGCAAATACGAGCAATGCTCCGTGCCCGCAGCCGAAGACCGAGCGCGCTTCCTCCCTTGAGCAGCGCAGCGGCCAAGCCAAAGACCGCGTCGTGTACGAATCGCAACCCGAGTGTGGCACGTGGGGCACACAGCGGCTCTCGCCACGGGGTCATCGCTCGATGCTGCAGGCGACCATCGAGCGAACGTAAACGCTGCCCAGAGGCGCCCCGAGGCCGGCCGCTGTGCGTCCCGTGCTTGAGCGCCGAAAACGCGACTGCTCGCGGGCATGCAACTTGCTATAGAGCCTCCCCATGAAACGGCTCATCACTCACGCGCTTCTCTTCCTCGGCGCTCTCGCGCTCACGCGGTCCGGCGCTGCGCAGGCCGCGGAGGACGCCTGCCTCGTCGATCAGGAGCTCACGGTTTCCGGACGCAGCTACCTGGCCTGCGGCCAGGAGCTACTCATTCGCGACCCCAGCGACGCCTCGGTCGTTCTCGAGCGGCGCCTGGCCCCGAGCGCCATCGTGGGTCTGTTCGAACGAAATGGAGAGGTCTTCGTCGAGCTGCACGAAGTCGTCCTGCGACCCGTTTCGAGCCTCAGCCTGCCTGCGGTAGCTGTCAGTGGCGAGCCCGTCGCCGCAGCCGTGGCCGCTCCATCGACACTCGGTCGACGCACGAGCGGAGAGGTCATCTCGGTCGACAAGGACTCCTTCTTAGTCACGCTGGGACTCAGGGACGGCGTCGAGGAAGGAGACCGGCTCGCCGTCACGGAGCCCGTCGAAGAGGAAGTCGCCGGGCAGATGATCCGCACCGAGCGCGTCCTGCTGGTGGGCAAGGTCATCGAGGTCGCGCCCGAGCATGCCCGTGTGCGACTCGACATGGGCGAAACGGTAGCGCTAGGCAGCTCCGTTCACGTCACGGACGCCGAGCCGACGGGACGCCTGGTCAATCGCCCTCGCTCCGAGGGCCTGTCCCTCGGCTTCACGGCTCGGCCTTTTCTCCCCATCAACGACGATCTGGCCTTTGCCATTTTGGGCGACGCGCAGCTCACCTACCGCTTCGAGGCGCCGGTGTACGTGCGAGCGATGCTGGGCGCGGTCGGCGGACTCATTTCGGACGCGGGCAACCAGTCCGTCTTCGACGGATGGGTCGACGTCGGATTCGACCATCGACTCTTCGCGCTCGGCCTCGGTGTCGGCGCGCTCCGCAATGAATACACGGAGTACAGCGGGAATACGGACCGCCTATACAGCAGCTTCCGGCCTACGCTCGTCCAGACCGCCCGGTTTGGTTCCATCGACGGAATCAACGTCAGCGTCAGCACCCGGGCCATGTTTCGGGACGGGGAGGTGAAGTTCGGCGCCGTGACGGGCTCGCTCTCGACACCGGTGCATCGACGAATCACTTTGGTCTTCAGCGGCGGCGGTGGGTCGCAGGCGCTCTACGGTTTCGCGGACGCCGGAGCACGCTTTCTGGTCAAAGGAAACGGCAGCCACGGCAGCCTCTTCGTCACACCCGCGGTCGGCTACGCCACGATCAGACGCTTCGATGGAAGTCAGAGCTCCAACAACTACTACGACGACAACGTCGGCGGACCCTCACTCGCCGTCGCCCTCGAGTGGCGCCGCTGAGCCCTCGCGCTTCCAAAGTCTGTAACGCGCATCACCAGAAGCGGTTTCAAACGCGCGGCAGCATGGCTTGCCGCGACAGGCTTGCTAGCTTGCTTAGAGGATGCTTCGGAATACCTGGACAGCCCTCTTCGGCGCCGCGTGCGTCATGACTGTAATGGCCTGCGCAGATGCCCTGCCCGAGCCGGAGGGACTTGCAGGTGACGAATCGAAGGAAGACAATCTCGGCGGCAATGCTGGCAGCCCGCCCGACTTCGACGCGAGCTGCGACGCGGGGGCACTGCAGAGCCCGATTCCCGATTGCGCCCCAGAGCCGCTTCCGAGCACGGGCGACCCTGCCGAGGACTGCGTGCGCCGGATCAACCAGCTCCGCTGGGAGTGCCAGTGCCTGCCGCCGCTACAACGCTGGACCGAGGCAGAGAGCTGCGCCGATGAGCACGCCGAGTACGACAGCACGCGCAGCCCCCACGCCGGTTTCCGCGATGGAATCTGCGCCAGCAGCGGCTTCGGTCAGAACGAGTGCCCGGGCTGGGGCTCGACGAGGAGCGTCATCGAGGGATGTCTACAAGCCATGTGGAACGAAGGGCCGGGCGAGCCATTCAGCGAGCACGGGCACTACATCAACATGACCAACGCGCGACACTCGATGGTCGCCTGCGGCTTCTACACGACTGCGGACGGGGAAGTCTGGGCCGTGCAGAATTTTCAATAGCCCGGGCCGGCTAGGCCTCTTCTTTGGGCGGAACCCAGGCCGTCTGCGCAAGGTCGCCCTCCTCGAGGCCGAGCCAAATGCGGAGCTGCTTGATCATGAACTCCGTTCCCTCGCGCGAGGACAGGTCGACACGATACGTGTTGATGTATCGGACGCTCTCCTGCAGCCATTGGTCCCAGGCTTCCTTCGAGACTTTTTCGTAGATTAGCTGCCCGAGCTCGTTCGGAAACGGCGCCCGCGCCAGGCCCGGGAGCTCCCTGTTGAGTTTGATGCAGTGTACGAGTCGGTTTTCGTCAGCCTCAGGCATGGTCTTCCTTAGCCGCGAACCTAGCACCGGGGGGCGCTCTGGCTAGCCCCTGGGGCCCTAGAGCCGGGCATCGACGATGCGAAAGAACGAGCGGAGCATCTGATAGGTAAGGCCCCATACGACACGTCCGCTGACGTCATAGGCCGGAAACTCGATCGTGCGGTCTTGCCACGCGTAGGGACGGACCGTATCGGCCTCTCCGCGGAACAGCGGCGCGAGCGGAGTCCATATCGCCTCGGCCACCTCGGTCCGATCGACCCGCAGAGGCACATCGGCATGCACCTCGAACACATAGGGGCGGATGACGGTGCCGGCCGGCTTGCCTCGAGCCACAGCTTGAAGATCGTCCAGCTGACCGATGGGCTCTGCGTGGCGCCGGAGGTCGATCCCGACCTCCTCGAGGGTCTCGCGCTGGGCCGTGTGCAGCAGGGAGAGATCGTGCTCCTCCTTGCGGCCGCCGGGAAAAGCCATGTGGCCGGACCAAGGATCGTCCGGATGCTCGGCGCGCCGAATGAAGAGCACCTCGGGACCCGCCGCCGTGTCTCGCAGCATCATCGCCACCGAGGCCCAACGGTTTTCCACGTTCAGCTCGCGCGGGTTGCGCGCGCCGAGTAGCTGGCGGACGTCCGGCAGAACGAGGATCGTCATGCCTATTCCGCTACCCTCGGAACGTTTGCGGGTCAATGAGCCCCGAATGTTGTAATAGAAGACCATGGAAAAAGTCCTGGTCACGGGGGGCTGTGGCTTTCTCGGAACGCACATCGTGCGAACACTGCTGAACCGAGGCGTCGAGCACGTCCGAGTCCTGGCGCTGCCGGACGAGACCAGCCTCAACCTCGAGGGTCTCGACGTGGAGCTCGTCCGGGGAAACATCCTGGACCGGGGCGACTGTAAGCGGGCCGTCGAAGGGATGGACACGGTCTTTCACGCGGCCGCCATGTTCAAGGCCTTCATGCCGGACCCGACCCCCATGTACGAGGTCAACATCCGCGGCACCTTCAACATGCTGGAGGCGGCCCGGCGAGCCGGCGTCGGCAAGGTCATCTACACGGCGAGCATCGTGGCGCTCGGACGACCCGAGCCAGGAAGACTCGGCGACGAGGACACCGCGTACGATGCCTGGGATCTCACCTTCCCGTACAGCCGCGCGAAGTACCACAGCCGCGTGCTCGCCGAGGACTTCGGCCACTGGGGCATGGACGTGCGTGTCGTCTGCCCGGGAATGATCTTCGGGCCCGGAGACATCGGCCCGACGCCCTCCGGACAGATCATCGTCGATGTGCTCAAGACGACATCCTTTACGAAAGCTCCGCGTGCCATCGCCAAAGCCATGCGGGGCGGAGCGATCGAGGGGGTGCCACCGCTATACGTCGATGGCGGGTCCAGCTTCGTCGACGTGCGCGACGTCGCCGAAGTGCACGTGCTGGCGGCCGAGCGAGGCCGCGCCAACCGCCGCTACATCGCGACCGCTCACAACCTCACGCAGGGCGAGTTCGTCGAGGCCGTTTCCCGCGCCGCCCAGATCGACCGCAAGTTCATGAAGGTCCCCGAGCCCCTGGCGAGGCAAATCGTGCGCAGGCTCGAGAAGCACGCGATCGCCACGGGCTCCGAACCCGCGCTGTCCGAGAGTTTTTTCGAATACAGCCTGAAGCCGAGCTTCTTTTCCAACCGACGCTCGGTCCAAGAGCTGGGCGCGAGCTACCGCCCGCTCGAAGTGACCCTTCGCGACGCGGTCGCCTATTTTCGGCGCCGGGGCTACATCGCTTAGCGCGCGCCCCTGAGGCCCGGCGGGCTGGCTCGCATCCGCCGCATCCGTCTGCTAGCTTCGGCGCCCTCATGATCCCCCGCTATACCCCTGCAGATTTCGAAACCCTTTGGTCCGCGCCCAGGCGCTTTCAGGCCTGGATGGACGTGGAGCTAGCCGCCTGCCGCGCGATGGAAAAGGCCGGTCGCGTCCCCGCTGGAACCGCCGACAAGGTGGCCCCGTTTCGGAGCAAGTTGGACTCAGCGCGCATCGACGAGATCGAGCGGACCACGCGGCACGACGTGATCGCGTTCCTGACGCATGCCGAGGAGCTGGCCGGCGAGCCGGCCCGCTGGCTGCATCTGGGGATGACCAGCTCGGACGTGCTCGATTCTGCGCTGGCCCTTCTCATGGTCGAGGCGGCCGACAAGCTCCTCGAGCGGATGGACGCCGTTCTGAAGGCCCTGCGCACGAGGATCGAAGAGCACCGCAAGACGCCGGCCATGGGCCGCTCGCACGGCATCCACGCCGAACCGGTCACCTTCGGTCTCATCCTGGCGGGACACTACGCCGAGCTGGATCGCGGGCGCACCCGCTTGCGTGCCGCCCGTGAAGAGATCGCGGTCGGCAAGATCGCCGGGGCGGTCGGGACTTACGCGCATTTGACGCTGGAGATCGAGCGGGAAGCGCTCGCCTCGCTCGGGCTACGTCCGGAGACGGCATCGACACAAGTCGTGGCGCGTGACCGCCATGCGGCGTTCTTCAACGCGATGGGGCTCATCGCGGCCGCCGTGGAGCGGTTCGCCACGAACGTACGTCATTGGCAGCGGACCGAAGTGGGCGAGGCGGAGGAGCACTTCAAGAAGGGCCAGAAGGGCTCGAGCGCCATGCCGCACAAGCGCAACCCGGTCCTGACCGAAAACCTCTGCGGTCTGGCGCGGGTGGTGCGCGCGGCGGTCGTGCCCGGGCTCGAGAATATCGCGCTCTGGCACGAGCGCGACATCAGTCATTCCTCCGTCGAGCGAATGATGATGCCCGACGCGACGGCCACGCTGGCCTTCATGCTCGACCGGGTGCGAGCGGTCATCGCGGACCTGGTCGTTTACCCGGACAAGCTCATGGAGAATCTCGAGAAGACCGGGCGACTTTGGGCGAGCGAGGGCGTCTTGCTCGCGCTCGTCGGCAAGGGGCTCGGAAGGCAAGAGGCCTACGTGCTGGTGCAGCGCAACGCCATGATGGCGTTCGAGGGGCAAGGGGAGTTCCGGGAGCTTCTGAAGTCGGACGAAGACGTCCTGGCGAAGCTTTCGTCCGAGGAAATTGAGCGACAGTTCGACCTAGAGCACGCACTGGCGCATGCGGACGCGATCATCGATCGCGTGTTGGGGAGTAGATGAGATGACGGTGAGCACCGAGATACTGCGAGAAGGCCTGAGCAAGACCTTGGACGGAACTGACTTCGCCTCGCTAGGCAAGGCCTATCACGGCAAGGTCCGAGACAACTACACGAAGGACGGCAAGCGTTACATCGTGGTCACGGACCGCATCAGCGCATTCGACCGAGTGCTCGGCACACTACCTTACAAGGGGCAGGTCTTGAACAGTGTCGCAGCCTGGTGGTTCGAGGAGACCAAGGGCATCGTTCCCAACCACGTGCTCGAGGTGCCGGACCCGAGTGTCATGGTGGGGATCGAGTGCGAGCCGCTTCCGGTGGAGATGGTCGTCCGCGCCTACATCACGGGCGTGACCTCGACGAGCATCTGGACGCACTACAGCCAGGGCAAGCGGGTCTTTTGCGGGCACGCGCTGCCCGACGGCTTGAAGAAACACCAGCGGCTGCCCGAGCCCATTCTCACACCAAGCACGAAGGCGGAACAGGGCGAGCATGACGTCTCGGCCTCCCGCGAGGAGATCCTGGCCATGGGCCGGCTCAGCGCGGCGGACTTCGACGAGGCCGCCGGCTACGCGATGGCGCTGTTCGCACACGGGCAGCGGGTCTGCGCGGACCGCGGGCTCATCCTGGTCGACACTAAGTACGAGTTCGGGAAGACCCCGGACGGCAAGATCGTCGTCATCGACGAGATCCATACGCCGGACTCGTCGCGGTTCTGGTACGCGAACAGCTATGAGGAACGCTTCCTGGCCGGCGAGGACCCGGAGAGCTTCGACAAGGAGTACGTCCGGCGATGGCTCGCCGCTCAGGGGTACAAGGGCGATGGCCCGGTCCCGCAGATCCCCGACGAGGTTCGAGTAGAAGCCTCGCGTCGTTACATCCAAGCGTGCGACCAAATCCGCGGCGTGCCCTTCGTCCCGGAGACCTCGGACCCGCTGCCGCGCATCCGCAAGAACCTGGGACTCGGAGACCGCTCATGAAGGCCAACATCTACGTCACCCTCAAGCGCGAAGTCCTGGACCCTCAGGGCGACGCGGTCCGTCGGTCCCTGAGCTCCCTCGGCTTCGAGGAAGTCAAGACTGCGCGCGTGGGCAAATTCATCGAGCTGGAGCTTCAAGGCGAGGACCGAGCCTCGGCCGAGCAGCACATCAAGTCCATGTGCGAAAAGCTTCTGGCCAACCCCGTCATCGAAGACTTCCACTTCGAAATCCTCTAGGGAGCATGGCCTTGGCCTTCGGAGAGCTAGTCTGCGGGTGCTGCTAGACTGAAGTTCCAGGCCTTGATGACTTCCATGCGGGGGCGGAGGTAGCCGTCCACATAGCTTCGATGGTCCGGCTGGGTTCGGAATTGCTCGGTGGCTTCGAGGGAGTCGAAGTGGAGCACGAGGCTGAGATCCCAGCTCTTTTCCGAGTCTTCGTCGGCGGGGACGCCCACGCGGAGCTTGCGGACGCCGGGCAGACCTTCGAGCGTCGCCAAGGTATGCGCGACGATTTCTTCGCGCGCGGCCTCATTGCAGTGTTCGCCTTTGAGCTTGATGAGTACGATGCGCTCGATCATGGCGCGCAGCCTACCTGGATGAATGCGTAGCTGCCATAGGGCGAGCTCAAAGGGGCTCGTCGCCAACCTGCGCCGACCTGCGCCAACCTGTAGGATGGATGCCGACACGCTCGCTTGGCTAGCCTGCTTCGGATGCCGAGGCTCCGTTCTGTGCTCACGACAGGCACCACCTTGCTCGCACTGCAGCTCTGCACGGGCTGCTCCAAAAACCTTGCACCGAGCACGACGCGCCCGGTCGAAGACACCCAGGCCGCGCCGCTGCATGCCGGCGGCAGCAGTCATCGGCACGATCACTGCCACGTCGACCCCTCGACCGCGACGCTCGGCTGTCACGGGCACAGCCACGAGGCCGGTCCCGGACACCATTAGCCGGCATCTCAGCTCGGGCCGCCCCCCAGGCGCATCACTCGAGCCCCAGCAGCCGACACGCGACCCCGGACAGCAATGGCACCGCCGCGCCGAACATCGACGCCGTCTCCGAGCTCGCGTTGCCCTGTAGGCTCCGCTTGTAGACGCCCTGCGCAATACCGGCCAACCTGAACAGCGAAAACGCCTTGTAGTACGCGAAGTCCTCGATGCCGTCCCGTCCGGTGAGCTCGCAGTAGCGCGCAACGAAGGCCTCTTCGGTCGGAATGCCAGTGGCCTCGAAGTCGACCCCCAGCAGGCCGCCGAGCTTGGGCAGGGCGATGTCATAGAGAATGCACGCGTAAGCCAGATCCGACAGCGGGTGTCCGAGGGTCGACAGCTCCCAATCGATGACGGCCAGCGCGCGAGGCTCCGTCGGGTGGAAGATCATGTTGTCGAGCCGGAAATCGCCGTGAACGAGCGAGCTCGCGTCGTCGTCGGGGACGTTGGCTGGAAGCCAATCGATCAGCGCGTCCATGCTGGCGATGTCTCGAGTCTGCGAGGCCCGGTACTGCGCGGTCCAGCGCTTCACCTGACGCGCCACGTAGGCGTCCGGCCGCCCGTAATCAGACAGCCCGAGCCGGGCGACGTCCGCGCTGTGAATCGCGGCCAGCACGCGCACGAGCTCCTCGTAGATGGCCGCTCGCTCGGTGGCGGTCGCGACGTCCGGCAGCTGAACGTTCCAAAAAATGCGCCCCGGAACGTACTCCATCACGAAAAACGGCGTGCCGAGGACCGACTCGTCCCGGCAAAGCCCGTACATCTTCGCGGTCGGCACCTCGGTCGGCCCGAGTGCCTTCATGACCCGATACTCGCGGTCCACCTGATGAGCAGAGGGCAGCAAGCGACCGGGTGGTTTCTTACGGAGCACGTACTGACGCTGCTGGTCGGCGAGCCAGTACGTCGGATTGGACTGCCCACCCTTGAACTGCATCAACTGAAGCGGCCCCGCGTACCCTTCGACGTGCGCCTCCAACCATGCGTGCAGCGCATCCTCGTCGATTTGGTGCGCAGTCCTCACCGGACCCGCGTTTTCCGGTGGCCGCGGCATCATCTACGTCCTCGCATTCCGGAGTCGCCAAGCTTATCATGACTCGTCCAGGAGAAGGGTTCCCGATGGATTTCGACACGCCACCGGAGTGGGAAGACTTGTTGGGCAAGGTGTCCGACTTCATGGACGAGCAGGTGTACCCGCTCGAGGCCGAAGCACGCCGCGACTTCGAAACCGCCCTCCCCGCCCTCGATGTCGCTCGGGAGCGCTGCAAAGCCGCAGGCCTTTGGGCCCCGCAAATGCCCTCGGAATACGGCGGCATGGGCCTCGGGTTTTTGCCGCATGCACACATGAGCGAAGTCCTCGGTCGAAGCCCGCTCGGGCACTACGTGTTCGGCTGCCAAGCGCCGGACGCCGGCAATATGGAGATCCTGCACAAGTTCGGAACCGAAGCGCAGAAGCAGCGCTGGCTTCGCCCGCTGGCCGCCGGCGACATCCGGAGCTGCTTCTCCATGACCGAGCCTGACCGCGCCGGTTCGAACCCGACCTGGCTCGACACGCGCGCGGAGCGGGATCGGGATGAATACGTGATCAACGGTCGAAAGTGGTACACGACCTCGGCACATCTGGCCGACTTCGCCATCGTCATGGCCGTGACGAACCCGGAGGCCGCGCCGCACATGCGCGCTAGCCAGATCATCGTCCCCTGCGACACGCCGGGCTTTCAGCACCTGCGTCGCATCCCGGTCATGGGCGAGCAGGGCTTCGGCTGGAGCAGTCACTCCGAGGTCGCGTACGAAGACTGCCGCGTGCCGGTCGACCACTTGCTCGGGCAAGAGGGCTTCGGTTTCTTGATCGCCCAGGAGCGCCTCGGCCCCGGCCGCATCCACCACTGCATGCGCTGGATCGGCATCTGCGAGCGCTCGTTCGACATGATGTGCAAGCACGCGGTCCGGCGGGAGCTCGCCCCGGGCAAGCCCCTGGGCACCAAGCAGGCCATCCAGCACTGGATCGCCGAAAGCCGTGCAGAAATCGACGCCACCCGACTCATGGTCTACCAGGCGGCCTGGAAGATCGACCGGGATGGAACCGCGGGCGCACGCAATGAGATCTCCGCAGTGAAGTTCTTCGCGGCCGGCGTGCTGCAAAAAGTGCTCGACCGCGCCCTTCAGGTCCACGGAGCGCTCGGCATGACCGACGACACGCCGCTCGCCTGGTTTTACCGTCACGAACGCGCAGCCCGCATCTACGACGGCCCCGACGAGGTGCACAAGTCCGCGCTCGCCCGCAGCATTCTCAAGAAGTACGGCATTGAGCTGGGCTCCCAAGGGAGCTAGGTTGCCCACTGTGGAAAGGCGCTGGCGCCCCCGGGGAGGTTTTCGAGGCTTCATGATCGCGGCGCTGATCATATGCAGCGCGCAGGCCGGCCTCGGCCAGAAGCCCGACGCGGACGCCAAGGGCTACCGCCCGGTTCCGAGCACCAATAAGCCGAGCGACGTGACTCCCTTGCCGCTGGACGCCCCCGCGCAGTCCGAGGTCGTCGTCATCGGAATCGACCGCACCGTCGAGCTCGGCCTCGCCGCCTTCGTGCGCCGCGCCATCGAAGACAACCAGGACGCCGCGGTCTTTGTGTTCGAGATCAACACGCTCGGCGGTCGGGTCGACGCGGCCATCCAAATCCGCGACGCCATCCTCGAAGCAAAGCCACGCACCGTCGCCTTCATCGACCCACGCGCGATCAGCGCTGGCGCTCTCATCGCCCTAGCCTGTGACAACATCGTCATGACCGAGGGCGCGACCATTGGCGCGGTAACGCCCGTTCAGGCGAGCGGTGGAGAAGTCGAGGCCGCCGGCGAAAAGATGGTGTCGTACATGCGGGCCGAGATGCGCGCGACCGCCGAGGCCAACGGCCGCCGCGGTGACATCGCCGAAGCCATGGTCGACCGGGAGGTCGTCATCGACGAGGTGGTCGATGCCGGCAAGCTGCTCACGCTCGACACCGACCAGGCCATCAAGCTCGGCATCGCCGACGCCGAAGCGGTGAACCTCGACGAGCTGATGGGGCTCTTGCGACTCGAAGACCCGCAGACTCGAATCAGCACGCTCAACTGGGGAGAGGAAGTCGCTCGATGGCTGACGGAGCCCACCGTCAGCGGGTTGCTTCTCTCGGTTGGCATGCTGGGCCTGATGATCGCCTTTTACACCCGCACGGTGGGGCCCTTCACGGTGGCGGGGCTCATCTCGCTCGGCCTGTTCTTCGGCGGTCACGCCGTGGTGAACCTGGTCGGCTGGGAAGAAGCGGTCCTGTTCGCGGTCGGGGTGATCCTGATCCTGGTAGAGATTTTCTTCGTCCCGGGGTTTGGCATCCCTGGCGTCGTTGGCTTCGCATGCCTCTTGGCGGCCTTGGTGATGGCGCTCATTGGCATTCCCTTGGACGTCTCGTTCGAGACGGGCCTGCTCGCCAGCGCCATGACGCGCGTGATGCTCTCCTTGCTCGGGGCCCTGGCACTAGCGCTCCTCTTTGCGCGACTGCTTCCGAAGACCTCCCTCGGACATCGGCTGGTCCTCGAGCAGGCGGAAACCGGCTTCACGAGCGCAACCACGGCCTCGACGGCGCTCGTCGGCTCCTTTGCAACCGCCCTGACGGACCTGCGTCCCGCGGGAAAGATCACCATCGGCATCGCCCGATACGATGCGCGAAGCGAGCGTTCGTTCATCGCGCGCGGCACGCGGGTTCGAGTCATCGGAACGGACGGGCCGACCCTGGTCGTGCGCGTGACTGAGGAAGCGGAATGAATACCCTGAGCATCATCGCCTTGCTGGTCGTGGGCATTCTCCTGATGCTGGTGGAGCTGCTGGTGCTCCCGGGCTTCGGGGTGGCAGGGGCGCTGGGCGTCGTGGCACTCGTCGGCGGCGCCATCGGGGCCTGGTACGAGCTGGGCCCGCTATGGGGCGCGATCGTCGGTGTGATCTCAGGGCTGCTCGCGATCACCATGGTTTACATCGTTCCGCGGACCAAGGCGGGCCGCCGCTTGGTCCTCGACGAGGAGCTCAAGAACCATCGCTCGCAGAAGGACCAACGACCCTTGCTGGGGCGTCGGGGCGTGACCGTCACGCCGCTGCGGCCCATCGGCCGGGTGCGGTTCGAAGAAGAAGAGGTCGACGTCGTGACCGACGGCGAGTACATCCCGAACGACGCGGAGGTCGAGGTGGTGGACGTGCAGGGCATGCGCGTCGTCGTCGCGCTGGTCATCCAGCCGGCGCTCGGGCCAAGCGTCGAACCCGAAGGAAGGCAAGGCTGAAGGAACGAACATGGGCAACATCATTGGGATAGGCGCTGTCTTTTTTCTGGCCCTCGTCGGCCTCATCATCATCTTGTGGCTCGTGCCGTTCCCGCTGTGGATCGCAGCCTGGTCGAGCGGCGCTTACATCGGTCTGACCAGCCTCATCGCCATGCGATTCCGCCGGGTACCTCCGGCGAGGATCGTCATCCCTCGTATCACTGCGGTCAAAGCCGGTCTCGACATCTCCGCGGACCTGCTGGAGTCGCACTACCTGGCCGGCGGCAACGTCGAGCGCGTCGTCAACGCGCTCATCAGCGCCGACAAGGCGGGCATCCCGCTCGACTTCAGCCAAGCCGCGGCCATCGACCTGGCGGGCCGCGACGTGTTCGACGCGGTTCAGACCAGCGTCAATCCCAAGGTCATCACCACGCCAAAGATCACCGCCGTCGCCAAAGATGGCATTCAGCTTCTAGTGGTCACCCGCATCACGGTCCGCTCGAACATCAACCGACTGGTCGGTGGCGCCACGGAGGAGACGGTCGTCGCCCGCGTCGGCGAGGGTATCGTCTCCACCATCGGCTCGGCCGTAGACTACAAGCAGGTTCTCGAGAACCCAGACCAAATCTCCAAGAACGTGCTGGCCAGCGGTCTCGACAGCGGCACAGCCTTCGAGATCCTCTCCATCGACATCGCCGACGTGGACGTGGGCATGAACATCGGCGCGAAGCTCGAAACCGAGCAGGCCGAGGCCGACAAGCAGGTCGCCCAGGCCCGCGCTGAGAGCCGCCGTGCGATCGCCGTCGCGGCCGAACAGGAGAACAGGGCGCTGGTCGAGGAAATGCGCGCCAAGCTGGTGGAAGCCGAGGCTCGCATCCCCGAGGCCATGGCCAAGGCGCTCGGCGAAGGCAACTTGGGCGTGATGGACTACTACCAGCTCAGAAACGTAGCGGCCGACACCGACATGCGTGCCTCCATCGGCAAGGCTACGAGCGAGTCGGACGATGAAAGCTGAGCCGACGAGGGCGCCACTGCCCTCGCTCGTGCGACGCCCGCGCCGGCTCGTCGCGCGGCTCATCCTCGCCGAGGCCATCGCGCGGCGGGGACAGGGCCCGCTGGCGCGCCCCGTCACCTACTGGCAGCCCAAGACCGGCAAGCGCTGAGCAGCGATGGAAGAGTGGCTCAAAGACTCGCTCGGCACGATCGCCGTGCTGGTCTACCTTCTCTACCCGCTGCTCAAGCGCTTTGTCGAGCGCCGAAAGGAGCAGGCCAGGCGGCGCGAGCAGGCCGAAACGTCCAAGCCCGCGGCCGAGCGCACGGGACCGCGTCCGGAGACACGACGCCAGCGCCAAGCCTCCACCGCTCCTCGGCCGGACTCCGAAGGCGCGCCGCAACAGCGCGGCCCTCAACGGACTGGCCCTCAACAGCGCGGCCCTCAACAGCGCGGCCCTCAACAGCGCGGCCCTCAACGGACTGGCCCTCAACAGCGCGGCCCTCAACAGCGCGGCCCTCAACGGCGAGGCCCTCAACAGCGCGGCCCTCAACGGCGAGGCCCTCAACGACGCGAGGCGCAAGAGACCCAAGCCGTCGCCAGGTTCGAGGCGGAGCTCGCACGGGCCCGCGGCGAGGCCGTCGCGCTCATCGAGCTCATCGGGGCAGACCCCAAAGCGAACCGACGCGACCATCTTCGCGTCGTGCAGCTCTCGGAGCCGCTCCGCCAAGAGCTCCTGCCCAGCCTCGAGCGCATCGCTCAGGGGCTGCGGACGGAGCCCAGCATGGCGACCGTGCTGGCACAGACCGAAACGTTTCGGGAACTCGAAGCCGTCTTGGCCAACATGCGGGGGCTCATCGAGCAACGCTTGAGCTCGGCGGCCTCGGTCCTGTCCGATGTCGACGCGATCGCAGACGCGAGCTACGCGCCGTTCATTGCGTTCGCGCGAACGCAGCCGGTGCACCTGGCTGAACGCACGCCGGTTGCGGTGCGCGGCTCGTTCGACCGCAAGTCTTTGGCTTCGACCTCGATCGCGCCCATCAGCGTGCCATCGGGCTTTGGCCGACAGGTTTGGGGCTGGCCCGGTATCGTGCACGATGTGGCGCGAGACCTGTTCTTCAACATCGAGCATCTCGCCCTCGACCTGCATGGCCGGCTGGACCTGCCACGACGGTTCCCGGCACCGTCGACGGAGCTCGAGCTTCAGGTGAGCTCCGTCCGAATGCTGTTCGGTCCCTGGCTCCCCGAGGTCTTCGCCGACCTGGTCGCAACGCTCATGCTCGGGCCCTCGTACGTCGAGTCCTTGCTGCACACCCTCGCGAGCCCCCGCGCTCCGCAGCGCGGCTCGGCCATCTTGGCCAAGCGGGGGCTCATCGCCGAGCAGCCGCCGGCACGGCTGCGGCTCTACATGGCCTGTGTCGCGCTCGCGGAGCTCGGCTACGAGGCCGAAGGCGATGCGCTCTGGTCGCGCTGGGAGGCAATGCACCCAAACGCGCAGCTGTTCTTCTTGCCCCTCGGCGGGAACTGGGTCGGCCTGTCCGAACATGCGCTCACGAACCCGGCCGACGAGCTCGTCGCGCTCATGCTGAGCGAGCCCTGGCCCGAGCTGGCGGGGTTTCGCCTCGCCAGCATTCCGGGCCTGCCCTACGGGAAGCGCGAAGAAGCAGAGGTCACAAAACTGTCCGAGCGGCTGACGGAGGGCGTGCGGGTCGATGCCGACGCTCGTTGGCTGGTGGCTGCCGCGGTCATGGCGGCGGCACAAACACCAGAGCGACAGGCTCAGGTCCTGGCCGCGGCACGGCAATCACTCTCCCGGGAGGCGGTCGCGAAGCCGCGCCCAGTGGTCTCGAGCAAAGCCGTGCGACCGTCCTCGATCAAAGCGGAGCTCCGGCGCTCGCTCCGGGACCCCGAAGCCGTGCGCCAGGCCGTCGTCCTCGGGGCATCGCTATGCCCGCGGCCGAATCGCCAACGCACGGGTAGCTGAGCCGGCTCAAAGAGGCCGGGCGCAGATCAGCTTGTGATACGGGTTCTGTCCGCTCCAGCTGAGGTCTGGATCGGGGCGCAGGCCGGCTCGCGCCAGCAGCCGGTAAAACTGGCCGAGGTCTTCGGGGTAGCAGCACCGGTCGATGTGAGTCTTGATGGCCGCGACTTCGGAAGCGTGCAGCTCCGTCCAATCCTCTTCGATGATGTGGGCGTACCCATCGAGGCAGTCCTCACGGGACTGGCCCGACTGCTTGAACACATCGTAGACGACCAGCACCCCGTCCGAGCTCAGCCGCGTTCTCGCGAGACGCAGCAAGGCACGCTTTTCCTCGCCATCCAAGCCATTGAGCGCATAGCCGATCAGGATCAGGTCGAACTTCAGGCTCGTCCCCCAAAGAAAGTCCAGCATGTCTGCCTGGAACGTTTGGACTTCGACGGCGATGTCCTGAAGCCAGGCGCTGGCTCGATCCAGCGCCTGACGACTGCGGTCCACGGCGAAGTACTGATCGACCTCCCTGTGAGCACCGAAGCGTCTCATGACCTCAGCATCACCGCAGCCGAGGTCCAGGACCCGACGGACGCGAGGCAGTCGGTCGCTGACCTTCACGACCTCGTGCGCAATGGACTCGTGCTCCATGTAGCCATGAGCCACCACCTTTCGGTAGAGGAGGTCCGACCCTTCATGGTGTGTTTGTGAAAATGCTATTGCCAAGCTGACTCAATAGGGTCCCCTTACACCCAACGTCCAGGCTGTTGTGTACGTTTAGCGTCGGCCATGGCGGAGTTATTCACATTCGGCAGAACCTACACCTCTGGACAGCGGCTACACCGACGCTAGATCCAAAGCGCGATGACGCTCGAGGCTTTCCACCCAGCGGTAGTGGCCTGGTTCGAGGCGCAGTTTGGCGCCCCCACTCCGCCGCAAGTCGAGGGCTGGCCGGCCATCCGCGAAGGCAAGCACACGCTCATCGCCTCGCCCACCGGCTCGGGCAAGACACTCGCCGCCTTTCTGTGCGCGATCGATGACTTGGTGAGGCGCGGGCTGAGCCCCGAGGGACTGCCTGACGCCGTGCAGGTTCTCTACATCTCCCCACTTCGTGCCCTGAGCAACGACGTCGAGCGCAACCTTCAGGCCCCGCTTCGAGGCATCGGTGAGACCCTGAAACGAATGGGCTACGCGGATGTCGGTATCCGAACGGCCGTGCGTACTGGGGACACACCCTCCCACCTGCGATCGAAGATGACCAAGACACCGCCGCACATCTTCGTCACCACCCCGGAGTCGCTGTACATCCTTCTCACGAGCGAGGGGGGACGGCGAATGCTCCGGCAGGTACGGACGGTGATCGTAGACGAGATCCACGCGCTGGTCACGGACAAGCGCGGCGCGCACTTGGCGCTGTCCCTCGAGCGCCTGGTCGAGCTGGTCGAGCAGGACATCACGCGTGTCGGACTATCGGCCACACAGAACCCCATCGAAGAAGTCGCCCGCTTCCTGGTTGGCGCCGCAGCGGAGGAAGACGCGTCCCCGCCCTGCCGCATCGTGAACGTCGGACACAGGCGACAGATGGACCTGGCGGTCGAAGTGCCACAGTCGCCGCTCGAAACCGTGATGTCACTCGAGGTCTGGGAGGAAATCTACGACCGGCTCGCAGCCCTCATCAAAGCGCACAAGACGACGTTGGTATTCGTGAACACGCGTCGGCTCGCAGAGCGCGCGACCCGCTACCTGAGCGAGCGCCTCGGGGAGGAAGCGGTGACCTCACATCATGGCAGCCTGTCGCGCAAACATCGCCTCGACGCCGAGCAGCGGCTGAAGTCCGGTGAGCTGCGCGTCGTCGTGGCGACCGCGTCCCTGGAGCTCGGCATCGACATCGGCGACGTGGAGCTGGTCTGCCAGCTCGGCTCCCCACACTCGGTAGCTACCTTTTTGCAGCGCGTGGGGCGCTCGGGTCACTGGCACGGCGGCCTGCCCAAGGGTCGGCTCTTCCCTCTCAGCCGCGACGACCTGGCCGAGTGCGCGGCGCTCATGCGATGCGTCCACCGCGGCGAGCTCGACCGCATCAGCGTCCCGCCGGGCTCGCTCGACATCCTGGCCCAGCAGATCGTGGCCAGCTGCGCGGCGCGCGAACAATGGTCCGAGGACGCGCTCTTCGCGATGCTCCGTCGAGCCTGGCCGTATCGCGAGTTGAAGAGAGAGACCTTCGAACAGGTGCTTCGCATGCTCTGCGATGGCTTCGCCACGAACCGCGGCCGTCGGGCTGCGTACCTGCACCACGATGAAGTCAACCGACTGCTCCGCCCGCGCCGGAGCGCACGCCTCAGTGCCATCACGAACGGAGGCGCGATCCCGGACAGCTTCGACTACGAGGTACGGCTGGAGCCCGAGGGTCTGCGCGTCGGCACCCTAAACGAAGACTTCGCCATCGAAAGCATGGCTGGGGACATCTTTCAGCTCGGCAACGTCTCGTACGAGATCCTTAGGGTCGAGCCCGGCCTGGTCCGAGTCGCCGATGCCAGAGGCAAGCCTCCGAGCATTCCCTTCTGGTTCGGTGAAGCCCCATCACGGACCGCGCTGCTGTCGGACTCCATCCACGCGCTGAGGTTGGGCATCGACACAAGGAGCGACACGCCCGAAGCGCTAGTGCAGTGGCTGCGTGATGAAGCGATGCTAGGGGACTCGGCGGCCCTGCAGCTGGCCGAATACATGGTGGCAGCACGTCGTTCGCTCGACGCCATGCCCACGCAGGACACCGTGGTGCTCGAACGCTTCTTCGACGAGACCGGTGCAATGCACCTGGTCCTGCACGCGCCTTTCGGTAGCCGGGTCAACCGGGCCTGGGGCCTGTCCCTGCGCAAGCGCTTCTGCCGAAGCTTCAATGTGGAGCTACAAGCCGCCGCCACCGAGGATGCCATCGTATTGTCCCTGGGCCCGATGCACAGCTTTCCGCTGCAGGACGTGTTCCGCTTCCTGCGACCGAGCAACGCGCGCGAGGTCCTGGTTCAGGCCCTGCTCGACGCGCCGATGTTTCAAACACGCTGGCGTTGGAACGCGGCCCGCGCGCTGGCCATTCTCCGCTTTCGCGGTGGCCGGAAGGTGCCGCCCCGGTTTCAGCGCATGCAGGCCGACGACCTGCTAGCGCTGTGCTTTCCGGACCAGGTGGCCTGTCTCGAGAACATCGCGGGCGACCGTCAGATCCCCGACCACCCGCTGGTACAGCAGACCGTGCACGACTGCCTGCACGAAGCGATGGACATCGAAGGGCTCGAGACACTGCTCGGCCGCCTCGAGCGCGGCGAGATTACCGTGCTCGCGCGCGACCTGACCGAGCCCTCCCCGCTGGCCCAGGAGATCCTCAACGCCAAGCCCTATGCGTTCTTGGACGACGCACCTCTCGAGGAGCGCCGGACGCAGGCTGTCATGTCCCGCCGCTGGCTGGACCCCTCCCGAGCCTCCGACTTGGGCGCCCTGGATTCGGACGCCATCGAGCGCGTAGCGGCAGAGGCCTGGCCCGAGCCACGCGACGAAGAGGAAATGCACGACGCCCTGCTGATGCACGCCTGTCTCACGGAACGCGAGGCCGACGAAGCGGGCTGGGAGGATTGGCTGGCAAGTCTGAGTGAGGCCGGGCGAGCGACCCGACTCGTGCACGCTTCGGTGAAGCTCTGGGTAGCCGCAGAGCGGCTGCCCATGCTCCGGGCCGCGTTTCCGAGCGCCGAGCTCATGGCCGAGATCGCCGTGCCCGCTCGACACGCGAGCGAGGGCTGGTCCGAGTCCGACGCGGTGCGCGAAGTGGTTCGAGCGAGGCTGCAAGCCACGGCGATCTCTTCGGCGCGGAGCCTCGCGGCTCCCCTGGGACTCGAGAGGGCGCAAGTGGAGGCTGCGCTCACAGCGCTCGAAAACGAGGGCTTCGTGCTTAGGGGAACGTTTCGGCCGCAGTCCGAGGAAACCGAGTGGTGTGAACGCGGCCTACTCGCGCGGATCCACCGCTACACGCTGAGCCGCTTGCGCAAGGAAATCGAAGCGGTGAGCGCGGCAGACTTCCTGAGGTTCTTGCTGCGCTGGCAGCACGCGACCGAGGACAGTCGCATGGAGGGGCCCGAGGGCCTGGCCGCCATCGTCGAACAGCTCGAGGGGCTGGAGGCGGGCGCTGCGGCCTGGGAGGGTGATATCTTCCCGGTACGGATGCAGGGCTACGACCCGAGCTGGCTCGACATGCTCTGCGTCTCGGGCCGAGTGAGCTGGAGTCGCCGAAGCCCCTCGAACGGCGGAAGCGGCGGACCGATTCGCACCAGTCCCATCAGCTTCACCCGTCGCGAGCATGCGCAGACCTGGCGCTTCCGGCCGCAGAGTCAGGCGGCCACCTCGAGCGAAGCGCGGGCAGTGCTCGAGGCGCTTCAGAGCAAGGGCGCCAGCTTCTTCGACGATCTCGTACAGTCGACTGGCCTCATCCGAACCCAGGCCGAGCGCGCGCTCGGGGAGCTCGTTTCCCAGGGGCTCGTCAGCGCGGATGGGTTCACCGGGCTGCGCGCGCTTCTGACGCACCACTCGAAGCGACCGCGACCGGGACGACGAACCCACGCGGCGTACAGCGTGGAATCGGCAGGACGCTGGACCGCCCTCGCTGACGCGCCCGAAGAACACGACCTGCAAGCCATCGCTTGGACACTTCTGCGACGCTGGGGCGTCGTGTTCCGCCGGCTTCTCGACCGCGAGGGCGAGCTGCCACGCTGGTACGAGTTGCTGCGGGTGTACCGGCGGCTCGAAGCCCAGGGGCACATTCGGGGGGGCCGCTTCGTCGCCGGTTTCGCCGGTGAGCAATACGCCCTGCCCGAAGCTGTGACCGAGCTTCGCAAAGCACGCCGACGGGAGAAGAACGGAGAGCTCGTCTCGATCAGCGCAGCCGATCCTTTGAACCTGGCTGGGATCCTGACGCCTGGACGCCGTATCCCGGCAACGCCCAAGAACCGAATCCTTCTACGCGATGGTCTTCCCATCGCGTACCGCGAGGGAAACGAAACCTACTTCGTCGAAGACCCCGAAGAGGCACGTTGGTCGCTGACCCGAGCCCTCAGCAGGCGCGAGCTGCCCGCTTCAGTTCGAAGCTACCTCCGAGGCGGCTAGGCAGCCGCATCCTCTGCGCGCCGTTTCGTCGTTTTCGGGTTTCGGCGCAAGAACTTCACCTGCAACGCTTCGCCCTGTGCGAATCCGGCGCTGCGCGAAGGCTCCGGCCGTGTATCCTTACGCGGTGAGAAACTCGCGATACCTCTTCATCATCGGCCTGGCGATAGCCGCGCTACTCGTCCCTGGAGCTCCGCAGGCCTCACGTGCGGGCGCGGATTCACCCGTCGTTCTTCGATACGCCACGATGGCCCCGGCCAGCTCCGCCTTCGGCAAGGTCTTGAAGGCCTGGGATCGCACCGTGAAAGAAGAAACGGAGGGCCGCGTCGAGCTGCGCTTCTACTCGGGTGGAAGTCAGGGCGACGAGCGAGACTTCATCAGAAAGATTCGCGCCGGTCAGATCGATGCCGCCGGCATCACCACGACTGGCTTGGGAATGCTCGTCCGCCCCGTCCTCGTCCTGACCGTGCCAGAGCTCCTCACCGAGTACGAGCAGTTGCACCGTGTTCAAGTGAAGCTCACGGAGCGCTTTCAGCAACTCTTCCGGGAAGCTGGCTTCGAGCTGCTCGCCTGGGGAGACGGCGGCAAGAATCGCCTGTTCTCGACCAAAGCCTTCGCGGAGCCCAAGGACCTAAAGCACCTTCGCCCATGGGCCTGGAAGGACGATCCCGTCTTCTCCGCTTACATCAATGCCATCGGCGCCAACCCCGTCCGTGTCGGGGCGATGGAGGTCTATGGAGGGCTCCAGACCCGCATGATCGACACGGTCCCCTCCTCCGCGATGACCGCCATCGCGTTTCAGTGGTACACGAAGCTCAACTACATGGCCGACGACAATATCAACATCGTCATCGGCGGCTCCATCGTGAAGAAGGACAAGTTCGACCAGCTCACCCCTGAAGATCAGCGCATCCTGCGGCAGACCGCCGAACGCGCCGCGAGAGCCTCGGACAAGATCGTGCACCGAGACGACGCAAGGGCCTATGAGACGCTCCTGAAGCGCGGCTTCAAGGAAGTCGATATCGGGGCGCATCGAGATGCCTGGGACGACGTCGCCGCCAAGACGCGTCAGCAGCTGATCGGAAGGGTCTACAGCAAGAGCCTTCTGCAGGCCGTGGAGCAGGCTGCGCTGAACTGACGCTCGCGCTCACTTCTGAGCCGCCTGCTCCACGGCCTTCAGCAAGCTCTTCGAGTAAACGCGCCCCGTCAGTCGCTCCCGAACCTGCCTGAACGCGTCCTCCCACTCGGCCTTGTGCGCACCCGCGTCCACGGCCTTGATGCCGCGCTCGCGAACGATGTCGTACGCCTTCTGGTCATCGCGGCGGATGGACTTGTTGAGCACGATCCCCATGCGTTCGGCCGTCTTCATCAAGGCCTCCTGCAAATCAGGCTCGAGCGCGTCGAATTTGTCTTTGCGCATGAAGATCGCGCCAACGATGATGGCGGTGTTCTGCGCGGTCACGTGATGGACGCGGGAGTACCACTGCAAGGTGACCGCCGCGAGCGCCGAAGCTGCCACCGTATCGACCATCCTGGTCTGTAGCGCGGGGTAGACCTCGGGAACTCCGAGCTTGATGGGGTTGGCACCGATCACCTCGTAGAGCTCATTGAAAATGAGGTCGTCCTTCCAAGCCCAGACCCGCATGGACTTGAGCTGAGATGGCTTTTCCAATCGATCGACCGAAAAGATGCGCGTCTTCCCTGCGTCTCCCCAGGCGAGCAAGTGGAAGCCGGCCTCTTCGAACATGTCCTCGAAGTGAGAGTCCATCTTGGCCCGCACCCGGTCGAGCTCTTCGTAGGTGTCGAGCAGGCCCGGCACGACGAGAACCAGAACGGGTCGGATGAGCATGCTGAGGCCGGTCGAGGTCACCGCACCCGCATCCAATTGGCCCACTCGAACCTTGCGGACGAAGTCGCGCTCGTCGCCCTGACTGCCTCCGGGGTAGAAGCGAAACTTGAGCCGTCCGTCGGTCTCCTTCTGCAACGACTGGTCCCAGGCTTGGAACACCTTCATCCAGGAGGAGCCCGCCGGGGCGAGCGTGGCCATCCGGATGACCGTGGCTTGCTCTGCTTCCGTACGCGCGGTGGACCCCGGAATGGTCCACAATGCAATCGCGAGCAGACACACAGCTGGAAGACTTCGTCTCATCCTACGACGGAAAGGTACCAGTCTTTGGTCCGCAGTTCACCAGACGATGCGGGGCAGCCCCAAGTCCGACGCGAAAGCTAGCCCAAAGGATCGGAACGGCGCAGACTTCGAAGACAAGGAGATCGACGGGAGCAAATCGACTCCTCGACCCCCTCTACTCGAAATCCGGCTTCCGCTTCTCGAGGAAGGCGTGGATCGCCTCCTGGGCGTGGGGCTCCGCGAGCAGACGAAGAAAGGTCTCCGCTTCCACGCGGATGCAGCGATCGAGCGACTCGGCGTCATGGGACTTGAGGAGCGCCTTCGTTTCACGCACCGCTGCAGGGGGCTTGGCGGCGAGCTGGGCCGCGCGCTTCCTGACGAACGCGAGAAGCTCGTCGCCAGGCACGACGCGGTTGACCAGGCCAGCCTGGATGGCGGTGCGGGTGTCGAAGGGCTCACCGAAGAGAAGAAGCTCGCTCGCCAGACGGTGGCCTGCGCGCTGCGGCAGCAGAAGGGTCGAGCCCGCTTCCGGAACGAGGGCGAGGTTCACGAACGGCAGCACGAACTTCGCGCGCTCTGTGGCGTAGACCAAGTCGCAGTGGAGCAGCATCGTCGCGCCGATGCCTACCGCAAAGCCGTCCACGGCGGCGATCATCGGTTTACGGAACACGGCGAGCGCCTGCAGGAACTCGAAGGGACCGCTATCGCTTGTCGTCGGCGGATTCTGCGCAAAGTCCTTCAGGTCGTTTCCACTCGAGAAGTTGCCCTCGGCGCCATGCACCAGTAGCACTCGGACCTCATCGTCGGCATCGGCCTTTCGCAAGACCTCCGAGAAGCCTGCATACATCTCCGTCGAAAACGAGTTCTTGGTCTGCGGTCGCGAGATCTCGACCTCGCAGACATGCTGGGCTGTGCTTACTCGAAGGTTTTCCATGCGTGGCGCCTAGCAAACCGGCCAGGAGCTGTCACGGGGTCGCCGAGCTGCTACTTTCGCCCCGCGAACATGGCGGAATCTTCTGTTGGGCAAATTCAGTGCGGCTCGCCGACACACTCATCGTAGGCCGCGACGCCGGAGCGACTCTCATCGCGGACAAGCTCGCTGCCCGCGGGGAGCGAGTCCTGCAACTGGACCCCGACCCGCCCAGACCGCCGAGTCCCACGGCCCGCAAGCCACGAAGGATCGCGCTGCGGCCCAGGCCAGTCGACCTCGACGATTGGGCCAGACGTGGCTTGCCGGAGTGGAGCTGGGCTTGCTGCCTGCCGGCGCTACGCGCACTCGAAACCGATTTGGACTTCGATGACCCCTGGCATGGCCGAAGCGGCCCGGTCCAGATCCAACGCTATCGCGAGGAAGAGCTCAGACCCTGGCAAGCTGCGTTCATGCAGGCCTGCGCCGAGCTCGGGTTCGAGCGCTGCGAAGATCTCAATGCGCCCGGCGCCCTTGGTTGCGGGCCGCTCCCGCTGAGCGAGCCGCTCGAACCAACCGGACCCAGGCTGCAGCGCGCAATCCCCCGACGACTGCGAGTCGCCAACGGGCGCGTCGACGGCCTCGAGCTCCAAGTCGGCAACGCCGTACAAACCGTTCACAGCGCCAGGGTCGTCCTGTGCGGGGGCGTCTCCTCCACCCTAGGCCTGCTTCTTCGCTCTGGCATCGGAC
The DNA here is from genome assembly GCA_963746475.1 of uncultured delta proteobacterium. Classification (GTDB taxonomy): domain Bacteria; phylum Myxococcota_A; class Polyangia; order Polyangiales; family Houyiibacteriaceae; genus SG8-38. The sequence continues at coordinate 1,762,098 of CAVVBB010000001.1, read as the reverse complement.
CAGCGGCCGAGCTCCGGCGGCTCGGGCTGAACCCGGTCCTAGAACTGCAGGGCGTCGGGTCGCGGCTGCTCGTGCAGCCAGTCGTCGAGATCGCTCTCCTACCCCGCCACGGCGGATCCTCCATCGCTGACCCGCGGTTTCAGACCGGCCTTCGGCTGAGTCCGTCCGGGAGTCACACGCAGGGCGAAGTCTGGCTTCAGCCCGGCTCCTGGCGCCGCATGGCGGGGCAGCCCATGGAGCTCCTGTCGCTCCACGCGCTCGTGAGCAAGCCTCGTCAGACGCACTCGATTCGACTCGATGACGCGGACCCTCGTCGAAAGCCCAGGATCGTCATTGGGAGCCGGCCTGCGGACCCCGACGACGTCGAGCTGGCCACCGACGCCCTCGAGCTCGCTTGGCTGGCTGCGACCTCGAGCCCGATGCGAGAGCTCGCCGAGCTCTCGCTTCCGAGTGCGCGCGTGCTCGGCTCCCGCAGGAGACTTCGCCACTGGATTCGCAGGCGATGGACGCTCGGCCCGCAGATCGCCGGCACCGCAGCCATGGGCCCCGCCGACGATCCTCTCGCCGTCACGGACGCTCACGGGCGCGTGCACGGCCTGAAGGGCTTGTGGATTGCCGACGCCAGCCTGATGCCGTCGATGCCCGCCTCGGACCCACATCTGACGACGCTCCTCCTCGCGCAACGCCTCGCCTCCTGGCTGAGCGAGGCCTGAGTGCCAGAGAATGTCGCGAGGGCTCTGCTTTGTGGGTATTCTGATCTCATGTTCCCAACGCCAGATGGCGTCGAGCTTCCGCCAGACGAGCTCTTCGCGGGGCGCTATGCCATCGACGGGCGACTGCCCTGGGGGGGACTGGCTTCGTATTACAGAGCCAACGTCGAAGGCTCGGCCGTGGTGCTGTGCGTCCTGCCGATGGACGTGCGGCGCAGCAAGCGCGCCGCGCAGAGTTTCGCGCGACTCGCTCAGTCCCTGGGCGCGCTGCGCTGCTCGACGGTGCCCAGAGTGCTCGATGCCGCGATCGCCGAGGGTGTTCCCTACTTCGCACTCGAGGACACGCGCGGCATCGTCCTGACCTCCGCGATCGAGGCGCAGCCACTCGGCTCCCAGGCAGTGCTCCGGATCGCCAGCAACGTGCTCGACGGGCTGGCGGCCGCGCACGCCAAGGGTCTGGTTCACGCCGACCTCACCCCGCAGAACGTGATCCTCACGAGGCGTGGCGGCGAGGAGCTCGGCAGCCGCTTGCTCGGACTCGGCATCGGCCCCTTGCTTCGCGCACACCCGGAAGCGAGCTCGTCGAACCGGAACACGGGTTCCGGTCAGCACTCCGTCGCGTACATGCCGCCAGAGCTCTTCGGTCACCGGTCGTTTCACCACCAGGCCGACCTCTACTCCGTCGGTGTCCTCCTGCACCACATGGTCACCGGGGCTCCACCGACGGTCTGGGACTCGAGCCCGGACTTCAGCGACATCCCGAGCCTTCCCGACGTCATCCGCAAAGCCATGGCGAAGCAGCCAGCGGACCGTTACGGCGACGCACGCGCGATGCGTGCCGCCCTCGAGTGGCTCGAGATCGAATCGGCCAAGCGCAACCCGAGCACTCAGGACATCGCACCATGGATGGAGAGCTTGCGCGTCGGATCCATCCCCGTGCCCTCTGTGGCCTCGTCCATCCCGCCTCCGACGGTCCGTAGCCACCCCACCGGCAAGGTGCTGACGGGCTCCGGTCCGCAGGCCTTGCCCGAGCCCACGGGCCCGAGCCGACGCGAGGACAGCAGCACCTGGGAAGTCTCCAGCGTGGCGCCACTGGTGATCGAGGAAGTCGACCCGCACCGCAGCAAGCGCCTCGCACAGATCGGCGCACTCCTGGGACTGCTGTTCACTCTGGTCGCATTAGGCCTGTGGTTGCAGTAGGTCAGACGTCTCGATGGTAGACACCCAGGCCACGGACGAAGAGCTCATGGATGCGTATGTCGATGGTGACGAGACTGCCTTTCGCCTGCTATTCGAAAGGTACGGCCCCATCCTGCTGCGGCTGACGCGCCGACACTTGGGCTCAGAGGTGCTCGCTGAAGAAATCGTTCAGCAGACTTTCTTCCGCCTGCACGGTGCCCGCCACGACTTTCGCCGCGGTAGCAGGCTGCGGCCCTGGATCATGACCATTGCCATGAACCTGGTCCGCGAGCACTGGCGACGGCAGAAGCGGCGAAAGCCGAGCTCCGTGGAAGTCGACAGCCGCCCCGCTCCGCAGGCCGAGCTCATGCCCCTGGAGCTCAGTGAGCGCAGTCGACTGCTCCACGCCGCTCTCGAGCAGCTCCCGATCAGCCAGCGCGAGGTCGTGGAGCTGCACTGGTTTCAGGAGCGCCCCTTTGCCGAAGTCGCAAGAATCATTGGCACTTCAGAAGGCGCCGTGCGTGTGCGTGCGCATCGCGCTTACACAACCTTGAAACAATTGTTGGGCTCGGAACTAGGTAACGGAGAATGAGCTCAGACGACAAGCAAGAGCAACGCGCAACGCTACCGGTCGACTGGGACGCCGAGATAGCCGAACAGCTACGAGACCTCGCGCAGAGCGAGGCGGGGCCAGGTTCCGAGGAGCTCGACCGCCTATACGCTTGCGTGCGCCAGCAGTGCGATGCGAACGACAGGAGGTTCGCGGGCTTCGTGCGAACGCGCGCCACCTGGATTCGGCGCTTGCTGGTCGTTGCAGCGTTTGCGCTCATCGCGTTCATCGCCTCCCGCAGCTTACCCATGATCGCGGAATCGGCGCGCAGCACTCCGCGGATGATGTCCCTCGCGGCGTATCTATTGCTGCTACTCATCGCAAGCTTTCTCGCCACGCGACCACTCCACCTGCCGCCGCTCGCGCCCTGGAAGGCTAAGGCGGTGGCGGGACTCACGGTCACCGCGACGCTCATCGCTTCCCTGTGGCCCAGGGCCGAAGCCGCCGCCGCATCGAACCCCTTGGCCACCGATGCGCCCCCCTTCATGTTCATGGCGTGCCTGGGAATCGGCCTTTTGCTGGGGCTTCCGGTCTACGCCCTGCTCCGCCTCTTCGACCAGGGCAATACCTTCGGCAACCTGATGGCCGCCGCTGCCGCAGGCTTGGCGGGAAACTTGCTGCTGAACATGCATTGCCCCGTGCACAGCGGACCGCATGCGCTGTGCGGTCATGCCTCGGTCGCCGTCATCTTCGTGCTCGGTTTGGGCTTGGTTCATCGCTGGATTCCGTCTAAGTAGAAACATGCTCGAGGAGCGGTACCCGTATTACCTCGCTGGCAAGCCGCTGACCGACGGCGCGTCGATGCCCGTCACGGACAAGTACAGCGATGCCGAGGTGAGCCAGGTCACACTTGCGGACCGGCAAGCGATCGACCGTGCCATCGAAGCCGCGAGTCGCGCGACTCGACCGATGGCCAAGCTCCCGGCGCACGCTCGGCGCGATGTGCTCGCTCACTGCGTCGCCCGCTTCGAGGAACGGGCCGAACCGCTCGCCGAAGCGCTGTGCATCGAAGCGGGCAAACCCATCCGGGATGCGCGGGGTGAGGTCGCCCGGCTCATCGACACTTTCCGAATCGCTTCCGAGGAAGCAGGCCGGATGTACGGCGAAGTCTTTGCGATGGACCTGAGCCCGCGCGCCGTCTCCTTCAGCGGCATGTGGAAGCGCGTCCCCATCGGCCCCTGCTCGTTCATCACACCGTTCAACTTCCCGCTGAACCTGGTCGCGCACAAGGTCGCCCCGGCCATCGCCGCCGGTTGCCCCTTCGTCCTCAAGCCCTCGAGCCTCACGCCTGTCGGTGCACTGATGATCGGCGAGGTACTCGCCGAAACCGACCTGCCCGAGGGGGCATTTTCGATTCTCCCCTGCCGCGTCGAGGACGCGCAGGCCTTCGCGACCGACCCGCGACTCAAGCTACTGAGCTTCACGGGCTCACCAGGCGTGGGCTGGAAGCTCAAGCGAGAGGCTGGCAAAAAGAAAGTCGTCCTCGAGCTGGGCGGCAACGCAGCCGTCGTCGTCGACGCCGACGCCGACCTCGACGATGTCGTCGAACGCGTCCGGGTCGGCGCATTCTATCAGTCCGGCCAGAGTTGCATCGCGGTCCAGCGCATCGTCATTCACGAATCGATCTACGAGACGCTCCGAGACCGGCTCGTCGAAGACGCCCAGAAGCTTCAGCTCGGCGATCCCCGCGACGAAGCGACCTTCGTCGGGCCGATCATTTCGGAAAAGGAAGCCCGCCGAATCGAAGACTGGATGCGAAGCGCTGTCGATGCCGGCGCGACCTTGCTCTGCGGCGGAACCCGCAAAGGCAAAATGATTGCGCCCAGCCTGCTCGAAAACGTACCGAGGGACGAGCCTCTCTATGCCTCCGAAGTCTTCGGCCCGGTCGCGGTGCTGGAACCCTTTGCCGATTTCGACGAGGCTCTACAGCGAGTCAATGACAGCCGCTACGGACTGCAGGCAGGGCTCTTCGTTCGGGACATCGACAAGATTCAACGGGCCTGGGACGAGCTCGAGGTCGGCGGAGTCGTCATCGGCGACGTTCCGAGCTGGCGCGTCGATCACATGCCCTATGGTGGCGTCAAAGACAGCGGGATCGGCCGGGAGGGAGTTCGTTTCGCCATGGAGGACATGAGTGAAATTCGTCTGCTCGCGATTCGCAATCCCAGGTATGATCAGCGCTAGGAGAACAGAGTGACCGAAGAACTGAGGCGCGAGTTTCAAAGTCGATCTATCAAAAAGGTGAAGGTCGGGGGCTTCGACGTCGACGGGGTGCTGCGCGGGAAGTACGTCAGCCTGGACAAGTTCTGGTCTGCGGTCGACAAGGGATTTGGTTTCTGCGACGTCATTTTCGGTTGGGACGTCGCCGACCAGCTCTACGACAACGCGAGGGTGACGGGCTGGGAAACCGGATACCCCGACACGCTCGCTCGAATCGACCTGTCGACTTTTCGGGTCCTCCCAAGCGCGCCGGACACCGCGCACTTCGTGGCCGATTTCTACACGCCCGACGGCGCCCCGCACCCCGCCTGCCCGCGCAACCTGCTGAAGCAGGTCACGGCACGTGCGCAGGACGCCGGCTACCGCCCCCGCTTCGCGGCGGAGTTCGAGTTTTGGGTGTTCCGCGAGACGCCGCAGACCCTGCACGCCAAAGGCTTTCGAGACCTGGAGCCGCTGAGCCCGGGCATGTACGGCTACTCCTGGCTGCGCGAAGGCCAGCACCAGGCCCTGGTCGACGACATCCTCGAGACCTGTGAGGGCTACGACATCCCGCTCGAAGGGCTGCACACCGAAACGGGCCCGGGCGTGTGGGAGGCTTGCCTGCACTACGACGAGGTCCTGTCGGCCGCGGACAAGGCGGCGCTCTTCAAGACCACGCTCAAGCAGATTTGCCATCGTCATGACCTCTCGGTCACGTTCATGGCCAAGTGGAACGCGGCGCTTCCCGGCTCGAGTGGCCACCTGCATCAAAGCCTCTGGGACGAGCGAGGGCAGGTCAACCTCTTCGCCGCGGCCGGCCGTGACGCCCTGAGCGACACCGGACGTCACTACCTTGGCGGCCTAGTCACGCTGGCTCCGGAGCTGACCGCCCTCTACGCACCTTTCGTCAACACCTACAAGCGCTACGTACCCGGCCTCTGGGCACCCCTGAGCGCATCCTGGGGTGTCGAGAACCGCACGTGCAGCGCACGCGTCATCTTGGGACCGAGCGACCATGCTGCCCGCATCGAGCAGCGTCAGACCGCGGCCGACATCAACCCGTACGTGGCGATGGCGACCTGCCTGGCCTCGGGTTTGTACGGCATCGAGCACGCGGTCGAGCCTCCGGCCCAGATATCGGGCGACGCAACCGCGCAGATCGACCCGGCGCTGGAGCTTCCAGGCACCTTGGAGATTGCGGTCGAACGACTAAGGGAAAGCAAGGTCGCGAGGGAAGTGCTCGGCGAAAACTTCGTCGATCACTACGTTCGCACTCGCCAGTGGGAGTGCAGAGAATACCGAAAGGCCGTGAGCGAATGGGAGCTCCAGCGGTACTTCGAGGCTGTCTGAGATGGGACGCTGAACGATGCTCAAGCGGTGGTTTTCCGAGAGGCCCTTACAGCTACCGCGTCTGCGCGCCTACGTGCCCCGCCCTAGCGACCCGTCGATCTTCTGGTTCAACAGTGAACGCAAGGACATCGTAGACGACGTGGTGCGTCGCGTAGCCGAGCGTCACCAAACGGACCGTACACGGCTCGAGATGTCTCTCAACGACGCGGCGTACCACGAAACACGCAGGCTCGAAGCTCAGAACGACGAAGAAGCCCGGGATCGCCTCGGCTACTGGCGCTCCATGATCCGCAGCATCGGCAAGATGGACGATACGGCCCAGCGCAAAGTGCTTCATGACATGGTCAGCGACATGGCGCGCGACGTGACAGGCAACTTCGACCCACGCGTCTACCAGTTCGCGCGCAGGGCCATCCCGAGGCTCGTATCTGGCATCATGGAGCCCAGTCGGATCACAGACATCAGCTCGGACGCGTACTCCGTGCTCGAGCGCGTGTTGAAGGTCGAAGGCGAGCTGGAGCACTTGCGCAAACTTCAATCGGAAGGCGCTCTGGTCTTCGTGCCGACCCACAGCTCGAACCTCGACTCCATCGTGCTCGGACAGGCCCTGGAAGTGAGCGGCCTGCCACCGGTGGTCTACGGGGCCGGGAAGAATCTCTTCACCAACCCGATCATCAGTTTCTTCATGCACAACCTCGGCGCCTACCGGGTAGACCGACGTATTCGAGTACAGCTCTACAAAGACGTTCTCAAGACCTACTCGCAGGTCATGATCGAGCGCGGCTATCACTCGCTGTTTTTTCCAGGGGGCACACGCAGCCGCTCCGGGATGATCGAGCGCAATCTCAAGCTCGGGCTTCTCGGTTCCGCCGTCGAAGCCTTCACGAACAATCGCGTTCGGCGAATCGACCGCCCCGTCTGGTTCGTGCCGACGACCATCAATTACGGACTCGTTCTCGAGGCCGAGACCCTCATCCGGGATTGGCTCACCGAAGAGGGAAAGGCGCGTTACATCATCGAGGACGACGAGTTCTCCCAGATCGACCGTTGGTTTGCCTTCTTTCGCAAGATAGTGTCCATGCGGGGCGCGTGCATCATTCGCTTCGGTGCGCCGATCGACGCCTTCGGCAACGCCGTCGACGAGCTGGGCCACAGCATCGGTCCGAAGGGGCAGATCATCGACCCCGGCAGCTACGTGCTACACCGCGGCGAGCCGTGTCTCGACGCTGCGCGGGACGCGGCGTACACGAGCGGGCTCGGCGAAGTGCTGAGCGAGCACTACCGCAAAGAAACGATTCTCATGAGCACCCAGGTCGTGGCACACGTGCTCTTTCGCAACCTGGTGCAGGCGACGCCAGGCCTCGACTTGTTCGCTCGAGTTCGTCTGCGGAACGAAATCTCGGTCGACCAGGATACCCTTCACCGCGAGCTCGGCGAGGCACGCGATCGGCTGCTCGAGCTGCAAAACGAGGGCGTCGTTCGGGTGAGCCCCGTCGTGCGCGAAGACGCGCCCGAGCAGCTGCTCACGCACGCCCTCGCCTTCTGGAACGACTACCACAGCTCGACCGCAGCCACGGTCGACGGGAACCAGATCACCATCCACGACCCTTCCCTGCTCCTCTACTATCAGAATCGCCTCGTCGACTTCGCCGAGGCCATCGCGGACGAAAGTCAGATGCAGGCAGCGACTGAAATCTCCAAACTGAGAGCGCTCGCATGACACTGCGAGTGGGCGTCATTGGCTCGGGAACCTTCGGCCGCGCGATCGCCAAGGCCTGCGTACGCAACCAACACGAGGTGTGGCTACAGAGCCGTCGCCACCAAGAGCTCGAAGGTCTGCGAACCCTCACGGACCTCTCGGCCGTCCGAGACCGCGAGCTGATCTTTGTCGCGACTCCGGCGCGCAATGCCGAGGAGCTCGCCGTCCGCTTGGGTCAGTACCTGGACGGCAGCCACCTCGTCGTGCACGTGAGCCGCGGCCTCGTCGGCCCCGAGCTGAAGCCCATCACGACGGTGCTGCGCGAGCACACCGCCGCTCGCCGGCTGGGCGCGCTGGCCGGGCCACTGGTGGCCGACGCGCTCGCCGAAGACCGCCCCGGAGGCGCGATTGTCGGCACGGCCTTCCCGGAAGTCGCGCGCATGGTACGGATGGCAATCGCGGGAGAGACGCTGCGAATCGACGACACACGAGACGTGCAGGGCGTGCAGTTCGCGAGCGCCACTGCGGGCTTACTGACCGTGGTGCTGGGCTACGCGGTCGAGGCGGGGGCGGATCCGGGTGCAGTCTCCATTCTGGCAACGCGCGGGATGAACGAGGCCGCCCGCCTGAGCGAGCTGTTTGGGGCGAAGCGCGAGACCTTCATGAGCCTGGCCGGGCTGGGCGACTTGATCGCAGCCGTGGCCGGAGACGAACGCCCCGAGTTCCGCCTGGGCCGGGCCCTGGCCCGGGGTACCGAAGTGGATCGAGCGCTCAGAGAGGTGGGCGCTTATGTGGAAGGCGTTCAGGTTGCGCGACATCTCATCACACAGGCCGAGCGGCTCGGCCTGAAAACACCCATCTTCACGTTCTTCGTTTCGGTGCTAGATGGACAAATGGAAGCCAAGGAGGCGGTGCGAACCCTGATGAGCATGAACCAAGTATGAGTAGCGAGCCTTCGAACTTCGTGACTTGGAGCTTTCCCACCCGCGTGCTCTTCGGCGAGGGGTGCATCTCCCGATGCGCGGAAGAGTCGCGCGCGCTTGGCGCTTCGCGAGTGCTCATCGTCAGCGATCCCGGTGTCGAAAAAGCCGGCCTTCTGGAACCCGTCGAAAAGGTTCTCAGAGAAGCCGATATCGCCCACACGCGATTCCTGGGCCTGTCTTCGAACCCGCTCGAGGCCGAGGTCTTGGAAGCCTCCGAAGCGTTCTGCGCGTTCAAGGCCGACCTGGTACTCGGCGTCGGTGGAGGAAGCGTCCTCGACGTCGCCAAGCTGGTCCGAATCGGCGCGACCCACCCACTTCCCCTGTCGCTCTATGACGACAGCAACGGTGGCAGCGAGCGAATCGTCGCTCCGCTCCCACCGATGATCGCGATCCCGACAACGGCAGGAACCGGCAGCGAGGTGGGACGAAGCGGCGTCGTCACGCTTGCACACAGCAACCGCAAGACAGTCATCTTTTCGCCCCTGCTCATGCCGAATGTGGCGATTCTCGACCCCGTCATGACCGCCACCATGCCGGCAAACATGGTCGCGGCCACCGGCATGGACGCGCTCACGCACTGCATCGAGGCCTACTGCGCGATCGGCGATCATCCCATGGCCGACGCGATCGCCCTGGGCGGGATCGCGCTCTGCCACCGCTCGATCGAAGCCGCGGTTCACGACTCCGACAACCTGCAAGCCCGGGGCGACATGCTCAAGGCCGCCATGATGGGTGCGGTAGCGTTTCAGAAGGGTCTTGGCGCCTGCCATTCGCTCGCCCACCCCCTGTCGACGGAGAAGGGGCTCCATCACGGGCTCGCCAACGCCATCTGCCTGCCACCGGTGCTCGACTTCAACCGCGCCACCGTGCCGGACCGCATCGCCCGCGTCGCCCGGGAGCTCGGCGTCCGTGCCGACGACGACGAGACCTTGGCGTTCGAATGCGCCGGCGCCATCCGCGCCCTACGTAAAGCGGTCGGACTCCCAGGCGACCTCGCCTCTCAAGGCGTCCTCGAGGCCGACCTTCCAAAGCTCGGCGCCCTGGCTTTCGCGGACGCCTGCCACCAGCTCAACCCGCGAGCCTGCACCGAGGAAGACCTGCTGCAGCTCTACCGGGCATGCTTTCATGCATAAGAAGCGCCGCCGAAAGGGCATTCTCGAGCCCCTCGGCAAGCTGATGCACAATGTGTATCCAGCGCCTCAGCAGCTCCACCAGGCCAGGATCTTCGCTTGGTGGAATCGTGCCGTGCCGCAACGCATCGTCAAACAAGCGCGTCCCGTGTACTTGTCGCACGGCACGCTCATCGTGCACGTCAGCTCCTCAGTTTGGGCGCACGAGCTGCACTACCTGAGCCAAGACCTCCTGACACGACTCCAGGCCTTCGCGCCCGAGGCCGGCGTCAAGCAACTGCGCTTCAAAGTCGGCAAGCTTCCGGAGCTACGAAGACGCCCGACTCGCGCCAAAGCCCCCCAGCCCGAGCCGATACGACTCGCCGCCCTTCCCGAAGAGCTGGGCCGCGCCCTGAGTCGCGTGCACGACGACAGCCTGAGGGACTTGATCGCCCGGGCCGCGACCACCAGCCTCAGCCGCCGAAAGCGCAACGAGGACGAGCGATCCCCAGCGCCCCCCTTGGAATGAGGGCGCCAAAGAGCGCGACCCCACTGCGCTGGCTGCCGCCTTCGAGCCAGAAGCGTCCGCTTTCCGTGGGTTCCCCCCAGGGGTCCCCCTACTCCGTGGCGCGGATCATCTTTTCGAGGAGTCTGGCGCCTTCTGGGCCTGATAAGCGGTCACAGAGCTTTTTCGGGAGCGGGAGGGTCGCCGCACGCAGCTGGGTCTCGCTGAGCATGGAAAGCGTGACACCGAGCGCATCGGCGAGCCGTCGGGCCAGGTCGACACCCGGATCGGCGACCTCTCCTCCTTCCAGTCTTGCGATGGTCCTGCGCGAAACGCCGACCCGCTCGGCAAGGTCCAGCTGACCGAGCCGGCCCCGGAGCTCACGCAGGAGCGGAAGATTGGCAGAAATGACGTCTATGCTCTGCATCAACCGACAATATAGGCACGCTTAGCCCCGTACAAGGACATTGCAGACCTCAGGCCGATTTCGCTGCTTCGACGAAGGCTCGCACCTTCTCGGGGTCCTTGCGCCCGGGCGCACTCTCCACCCCGCTGGCCACGTCCACTCGAAACGGCCTCACGCAACGCACGGCCTCGGCCACATTGCCAGCGTGCAGGCCGCCCGCGAGCGTCAGCTTCCGCTCCGAGGCCACCTCCGCCGCGATGGCCCAATCGAAGGTCATCCCCGTCCCCCCAGGCATTCCAGGGACACTGGCGTCGAGCAAGATCTGTGGGCCCGGGTAGCGCCTGGCGAGCTCGATGGCCTGGCCCCCTTTGACGCCGATGGCCTTGTATGCGTGCGGCAACAGCGCGGCGACGCTCTGCGGCGGCTCGTCGCCGTGAAGCTGGGCCCAGGAGAAGCCAACGCTCTGCCGGAGGGTCTGGATCTCCTCAGGCGTCGAGTCGACGAAGACGCCGACCACCTGAATTCGACTTCCAACGGCAGCTACGATGGCCTTAGCCGTGGCCAAATCCACGCAACGGGGAGATCCAGGCCAGAAATTGAGGCCGAGCGCATCTGCACCCGCATCCACCGCATACAGGGCACCCTCGACGGATCTCAGCCCACAGATTTTCACCTCGACCATGGCCAACGATGGGCCCAAAACCAGGCTTGGCGCAACATGTCGGTCCATGTAACTTACCGCCGTAATGCGCTTGCTCAGGGCCGAGTCTCGCCCTAGAAGGGGCGCTGGATTGGCACTCCTACACGATACATTTGGGTATCGGCAGGACTAGAATCCTCGATCGAACATGAAAACGAGTGCTACGGCGCAGGTGGAACCGAACCCGCGTGAAACCCTAGACTCTGTCGTCATTCGGTTTGCGGGTGACTCTGGCGACGGCATGCAGCTCACAGGCAGTCAGTTCACGACTGCCACCGCCATCGCTGGCAACGACCTGGCCACCTTTCCGGATTTCCCCGCGGAGATTCGTGCCCCGGCCGGCACGACCTACGGTGTGTCCGGCTTTCAGATTCACTTCGCAGCCTACGACATCCGAACCCCTGGCGACGAGCCCGACGTACTGGTCGCGATGAACCCCGCGGCGCTCAAGGTGAATCTCGAGGCTCTGAAGAGGGGTGGCCTCGTGGTGGTCAACACGGGTGCGTTCAACGCCAACAACCTCAAGAAGGCTGGCTACGAGAGCGACCCGCTCGACGACGGCACGCTCGATCCCTATCGCGTGCTGCCCATCGATATCACCAAGCTGACCCTGGCTGCGGTGCAGCACACGGGCCTTGGCTCGAAGGACGCAGGGCGCTGCAAGAACATGTGGACGCTCGGGCTCATGTACTGGCTGTTCGGTCGGAGCCGGGAGACTACCGTCACGTGGCTCAAGCAGAAGTTTGCCAAGAAGCCAGAGTTGGCCGAAGCCAACATCGCGGCGCTCAACGCTGGCCACGTCTACGGCGAGAACGCCGAGCTACCGCAGGGGATCGGCGCATACGAAGTCCCCGCCGCAAATTTGGCGCCAGGCGTCTACCGCAACATCGCCGGTAACGAGGCCACGGCCTGGGGCTTGGTGACGGGCGCTCAGTTGGCCGGGCTCAAGCTGGTCTATGGCTCCTACCCGATCACCCCGGCCTCCACGCTCTTGCATCAGCTCGCTCCACTCAAGCACTTCGGCGTCACGACCTTCCAGGCCGAGGACGAAATCGCTGCGGTCGCCGCAGCCGTGGGCGCCAGCTTCGGCGGCGCGCTCGGGGTGACCGGCACATCGGGACCTGGCGTCGCGCTCAAGTCCGAAGGGATTGGCCTCGCCATCTCCGCCGAGCTGCCCCTGGTCATCGTCGATGTTCAGCGCGGGGGCCCATCCACTGGCCTTCCCACCAAGACCGAGCAGTCCGACCTGTTTCAAGCCGTCTGGGGTCGAAACGGCGACGCCCCGCTCGTCGTGCTCGCGGCGGCCACGGCCGGGGACTGCTACTACCTCGCGATCGAGGCGGTGCGAATCGCGACCAAGTACATGACGCCCGTCATGCTCCTGACCGACGGCTACATCGCCAACGGCGCAGAACCCTGGCCTTTGCCTGACCTCGACGCCCTGAAGCCCTTCCCCGTGAAGTTTCACCAGGAGACCGACGGCTTTCATCCATTCCTGCGAGACAAGCAGACACTCGCTCGAGTCTGGGCCGTTCCCGGAACGCCGGGCCTGCAGCATCGGATCGGTGGCCTCGAGAAGTCTGCGGACAGCGGTCACATCTCGTATGACCCGCAGAATCATCAGACCATGACCGACCTGCGCGCCGCCAAGATTCAAGGCGTCGCGGCAGACGTTCCTGCAGCGAGCATCGATCAAGGCGAAGACAGCGGTGACCTTCTGGTCGTGGGCTGGGGTTCGACGTACGGGTCCATCAGCCAAGCCGTGCGGACGCTCCGCGAAAGCGGCAAGCGCGTCTCGCATCTTCACCTGCGCAACATTTGGCCACTTCCCGAAGGCCTCGGCGAGCTCATGGGCAGCTTCAATCAGGTGCTCGTCCCGGAACTCAACAATGGTCAGCTGGTCAAGCTGCTCCGGGCCGAATACCTCGTCGCAGCGGAAAGCTTGACGAAGGTCGCGGGACAGCCGTTCCGCATCGCCGCGCTGGTCACGGACATCGAGAAACGCTTGAGTGGGAGGGAACGATGAGCCCGAACGTCCCGGAAAAGACCTACACAAGGAAAGACTTCGTCTCCGATCAGGAGGTTCGTTGGTGCCCAGGCTGCGGTGACTACGCAATCCTGGCGGCTGTCCAGCGCACGCTCCCGGAGCTGGGGGGCTCGCCAGAGAAGACGGTGTTCATCTCGGGCATCGGCTGCTCGAGCCGCTTCCCGTACTACATGAATACCTACGGCTTCCACACGATTCACGGGCGGGCGCCCGCCGTCGCGACCGGCCTCAAGCTCGCCAACCCCGAGCTCGATGTCTGGGTGGTGACGGGCGACGGCGACGGCCTGAGCATCGGTGGAAACCATTTGCTCCACGTCTTGCGGCGAAACATCGACCTGCAGATCATTCTGTTCAACAACCAAATCTACGGTCTGACGAAGGGCCAGTACTCGCCGACCTCTCAGGTGGGAAAGGTCACGCCCTCGAGCCCCCTGGGCTCGATCGATCAGCCCGTCGTACCCGCTCGTTTTGCCCTGGGCGCCGGCGCAAAGTTCGTCGCCCGCGGCTATGACACCAGCAAGCGCTTGCCCGAAGTCTTGCGCGCCGCACGCGAGTTCGCCGGTACCGGCTTCATCGAAGTCCTGCAGAACTGCCCGGTCTTCAACGACGGCGTGTTCGATCGGATCACGGACCGTAAGACGGGTCCCGCTCATCAGCTCTGGCTGGAGCACGGAAAGCCGATGCTGTTCGGCGACAAGGACGAAAAGGGCCTTCGCCTCAATCCGAAGACACTCTCTCTCGAAGTGGTCACGCTCGGGCAGGACGGAATCACCGAAGACGACATCGTGGTCCATGACGAGACCCAGCTCTCCCTCGCCTGGATGCTGACCGACCTGCCCGAGCTGGTCGCTCTCGGCGTGCTGTACCGAGAGCCTGGCGCCGAGGTCTACAACGAGAATGTGCGGCGGCAGGAAAAGCTTGCCGAAGAGCGCTTTGGTCAGCCCAGTCTGCACGCGCTTTTGCGCAAGGGACACACCTGGACGGTCGAATGAGCTGCAGCTGGAGGAACCTCCGGCTCTCAGACGGCTCGTGGTCCAGCAATCGGTAAGCGCAGGTAGAGGCCCAGGCCTCCTGCCTCGGGAATGTCCGCGTCGACGCGGCCGCCGAAGCGGTGCGCGAGCTCGGCAAGCTGGGTCAGCCGCAAGCCGGCGTGGCCTCGTCCCGCGAGACTCCGATAGGGCGCAAAGACGTTGTAAAGCTCGGCCGGGGTCGGCGTAGGGCCAGCCTCGTCCTCGATGGCAAGCTCGACCTGGTCCTCGATGACCCCGCTTCGGACTTTCAGGCCCGCGTGCGGCCGATCGGCACACAGGAAACCCAGCACAGAGGACAGGGTCGCCTCGATGAAGAAAAGATCGCCTCGGACTTGGACGCTCGGTGCACCTAGCTGGAGCACGATCGAGCAATCGGCCTGACTCACCACGCGCTCGACGGCCTCGTCGATCACGACCGGCCGCGTGGCCGCGGAGGCTCCCCTGGCCATCGTGGCCAGCAGCTTCGTCGTCAGCTGGGCTTCATCGGTCACCCGGCCGATCTCGGCGAGGAACTTGCGAGCCGGATGCTCCGGCGGAAGTTGGCGTTCACAAAGATGCACGTTTCCGACAATGACACCGAGCGTGTTGTTCACCTCATGCGCGAGGCCCGCGGCGAGCTCTCTCAAGGCCCGGACTCCCTCCGGGTGCAAGACGCCACGTCGCTCCAGACCAGCTTTGTCGTCTGGCTGGTCGGACATGCTCAAAGGTTGAGAAGCTTCTGCACCGTCTTGAGAACCTCGGGCGCCTGAACGGGCTTCTGAATGTAAGCATTGGCCCCGAGCCTCAGGGCCCGATCGCGGTCCATGGGCGCTGCCTCGGTCGAGACGATGATGATGGGAACTTTGGCGTGCCGCGGCGTCGTCCGGATGTGGCGAACGAACTTGAGACCGTCCATGACCGGCATGTTAATGTCGGTGAGTACGATGTCGAAGGTCTGGCTGGCCAGGGCCCGGATCCCAGCGAAACCGTTGTCTGCCTGGACTACGGTCATTCCCGGAATGCGCGATAGAGCCTGCGCGAGCATGTGCCGCATCATCTTGGAGTCCTCGACAATTAGGCCGTAGAACTGAGACATCTCCTCTAGATCGTAAGGACACTGGGACCTCAGCTCCAACTATTGAGCGACTTCACCCCTTGGATCGTGAGCTCGGACAGGGCCAGCGCAAGCCGATCCAAGGGCAGCAGATCGTGCGGAACCCCGGTGGCCTGGGCCGCTGAAGGCATCCCGGAAACCACCGCAGTTTCGGGAGACTCGATGAGGACGCGTCCGCCGCGCTCCGAGATGGCGACGACGCCATCGGCACCGTCTCGTCCCATGCCCGTCAACACGACAGCGATCGCACGACCGCCCAGTGTTTTGGCCGCCGTTCGAAAGAGCTGGTCCACGGAGGGTAGGCATCGCTCTGCAGGCTCCGGTTCGACGACCCGGGCTGCGGGCCCACTGTTCGAGGAGAACAGCTCGACGCAGCGGCCCCCTGGACAGACATACACGTGTCCCCGGCGGAGGCGCTCGAGCCGCTCGGCCTCGCTGACCCGAAACGCGGTCTCGCGGTCGAGTCGCGTCGCGAAGGTCCGGGTGAAGCGGGGCGGCATGTGCTGGGCGATGACGACCGCCGCGTCGACGTCGTGGCGCAGCTTCTGCAGGAGATGAAAGAGTGCTCGGGGGCCTCCCGTCGAGGCACCAATGACGATGACCTTGGCGGGCTCGTCCGAGTCGGCCGAGCGTCTCACCGGTGGGCGGGACTCGCGGACAAGCGAGTCGGTCAGCCAGCGGTTCGCGGGTCCGCGTGGCTGCTGCACGGCCAGCGGAGAGAGCTGCCGGACGATGCGGACTTTCTCCGCCAATTGCTCGCGCAGCATCTGCACCGGATCGCCCGAGTCCTCGTGAGACGGTTTGGGAAGGAAGTCGATGGCCCCGAGCTCGAGGGCCCGAAAGACGTGCTCCTTGGCCGAGTGACCGGAAACCACGACGACGGGCAGCGGCTTACGCCCCATCAGGAGCTCGAGGAACTCGAAGCCGTCGAGCCGAGGCATCTCCAGATCCAAGGTGATGAAGTCCGGAGGCTGCGCATCCACGAAACGCAAGGCCTCCGCCCCGTCTCCGGCGACGTCGACGCGCCCGATGCCTTCCATGCTCTCTAGAAGCGTGGCGAGCATGCGGCGGTTCACCGGCGAGTCGTCCACGACGAGTGCACGCAATGGCTTCATCTCGGACCTCTCTGTGGCGGTCGGGTATAGGGAACCGGGCGACGGTACGCGATGTCGGTCGCGAGCTGTACGATCTCGAACGCCGTGCTCGATTGCAGCAATGACTCGCTATGACCGAGAAACAAATAGCCACCGCGCTCCAAGCGCTCATAGATGCTGTTGAGAACTTTCATGCGCGACGCTTGATCGAAGTAGATGAGCACATTGCGGCAGAAAACGACGTCCGCACGCCCGACGATGGCCAGGCGCCGCTCGTTCATGAGATTCAGGTGCCCGAAGTGGCACATGGCCCGAATCTTCGGATGAACCTGCTTGCCCCCGGGTCCCTCGATGAAATAGTGCTCGAACTCCGGAAGCATCGACCGAAAGCTGGCCTGGCCGTAGCACGCTTGACGTGCATGCCCCAGCACGCGGCGTGAGATGTCATTGCCGAAGACGCGCACGTCCCAGTCGTTGAAGAGGCCGCTCGCATCGATCAGCATCGCCAGCGAGTAGACTTCCTCACCGCTCGCGCAGCCTGCGCTCCAGACGTCGAGCTTTCTCCCTCGCTTGGCCGCGGAGCGCGCGTGAAGCTGGGGAAGCACATCTTCGGCGAACGCGCGAAGCTGATAGGCCTCTCTGAAGAAATAGGTCTCATTGATGGTCAGGGCCTCGGCGGCCTGCTCGAACTCTGCCTCGGCGTTCGGGTGAAAGCGCAGGTAACGGTAGTACTCCTCGAAGCGCTCCATGCCGAGCGCACGCAGGCGCGGACGCAGACGTCGTCCGACGATGGTCGGCAGATCGTCCGCGAAGTAGATGCCACAAAACTCATTGATCAGGTCGCGAAGCAGGCGAAAGTGCTCCAAGTCCAAAGGCGGACCGCTCTCGCGGATCAACGTCACCTCAGCGTCCCCGGTCCAGGCTCGTCGCCATGGCCTGCCTCAGCATCGGGTCGATCTCCTCGGCCAAGGCACTCTCGATGAGCCTCTTCGAAGACTCACTGTCGAGCCGCTCGAGCAGCTCGACAGCAACGAGGCGCACGTGCCAGGCAGCATGCCGCAGCCCTTGCCGCAGTCGCGCCTCGGCCTTCTCCGCTGGCAGCTTGCCGCTCGCTCTCAGACCCGCCTTGAAGACTTCCTCGTCCGCATGGGACAGCGCCTCGTCCGCGACGCACTCGAGGTCCGCATGGTTCAGCATCCCGAGCGCTTCCACCGCTGCAGCGACAGCTACCGCTTCCGTATCGTCGAGAAGCTGAGCGATCTCCGGCCCCGCACCGCTTGCGCCTAGACGGCCCAGGGCGAGAGCGGCCTCGGCCCGGGTCGTCGGAAACGGCGAGACCAAGGCGGTGCGCAACGGGATCTCGGATTCGGCGAAATTCATTCGACCGAGGCTTCGAACGGCCGCGATCTGCACATCCAGGTCTTCGTCGGCCACTGCGTAGCCGACGAGCTCGGCGACTTTGCTCCCCTGGGACATCGTCAAGGACTCAACCACCGCGCGGCGCGTCCGGGCCTCGCAGCTCTGCAGGCCGCGCTTCAAGGTCTCGGCCGCGGTCGCTGAGCTCAGTCGCGCCAGCACGGCCGCGATGTCCGGCGCACCCGGGCCTTGCAGCTCGACGCCCTGCAAGGCGGCGTCCACGGCCTCGGGCATCCGTTCGTTCAGCTCGATCAAGCTGCTCCGCGCAGCGTTCCGAAGGCTCTCAGACTGGCTCCGGAGAAAGTCTGCCAAACGCGCGCAGTCCGCCGCACTCCCCCAGGCCGCGAGAGCCGCCACCGCTGCGGTTCGGACGGGCTCCGACGCCGATTGCAGGGCCAGGTCCAGCGCGTGGCGCAGACGCTCCAGGGTCATCGGAACGAGCTCGGCTTCGTGTGCATGGGCGAGCTCGGCGGCCAAGCCGAGCGCGATCGCCCAGACTCGCGCTTCGGCGCCGCGCAAAAGCAGCAGGGGCTCCACGAGCTCCGTGCCCCAGTCGCGCAGCAGCTCGATCGTGTTCGTACAGACCAAGTCGTCGGCGATCGCGTTCACGACGGCCTCGAGGCAGGTTTCGTCTCGGGTGAGCACGGCGAGGAAGGCGGCGGCTTCGCGTGTCGACGAGTCCCCGTTCATGAGCACATCGTAGAGCGCACGACGCACGAAACGAGGACCGGCGGCCAGTCTTTCGCAAACGGCAAGCCGGAGCTCTTGCGAAGACGAGCCTAGCTCGGCGAGCGCTCGAAACGCCGCCGAGCTGGTCTGGGTCGCAGGATCCCCCGCCAAGGCCAGCAGCCACTCGAGCGCCTCGGGATGCGCCGTGCGGCCGAGAAGCTCGGCGGAGATCCGCCTTACGAGGCTGTGATCCAAGGCAAGCCGTAACCTGCTCCAGGGCACCTTTGCACCGAGTCGGGTGAGCCCCTCGACGACTGCCACGCGCAGGAATAGGTCCGGACTGTCCAGACAAGACTGCAAGATCCGTTCGGCCCGAAGACCCGCAATCGAGACGAGTGCCTCGACGGCCGCAGCGGCCTCGGTCGTGTCTGCCGAGTGGACGATGCTCTGCAGCACGTCCAGTAGCGCCGGGTCACAGGTCTGTCCCATGGCCTCGATGACGAATCGCCGCGTCCGCGCATCCGCTCGCTCGCACGCCGCAGTGAACGCCTCAGGCATCCCTCGCCCAAGCCGTCCGAGGACCTGGATGGCGGCGTTGCGAAACTCCACGCTCCCACCGTCGAGGATCTGCTCGAGCAGAGCGCGCACGAGGGTCTCTCTGTGAGTCACCTGACTCGCAAGCGCAATCGCCTCGCGACGCACTCGCCAATCCGAATCGTTCAAGGCGGAGAGAATGGCCTCGTAGTCATCATGAAGCAGGGGACGACCGCTCAGACGCTGAACCGCACGTCGCCGCACTTCGGGGTCGGACGAGCCCAGTTGCACCTCGATCGCGTCCGCGCTCATTTGCGCTCCGGCGAAAAAGACGGGAAGCCACTGCTGAAGGCCGCCGCTGCGGGCCGCGTCAGCCGATCCACGTCCAGGTGGAAGACCAGCTCACCCCGGTGCTTCAACGCAGACTTGATGCCCCGTGTCTCGTGTTTCGAGTCGAGCCGCGGAACCGACCTGTACGGTTGCTGCTGCGAAGAAAACACGTCGACGACGGCGTCGACGACGAACGCGACTAGGCGCTGCGGCATGCGCACGATGACCCATTTGGTCCGTTTGCTCGGCTGGGCCGGCGCAACGCCGAAAAAGCGGCGCAGGTCGACGACGGCCAACACCTGCTCTCGGTATTCCGCGACACCGAGGACGAGCTCTCGCTCCCGAGGCAGGTCCACGATAGGCAAGGGGTTGATGATCTCGGCCACGCGGGACACGTCGATGGCATACATGACCTCCGCCACCTCGACTCGCAGAAGGTCTTTGGAAAGGGTATTCGTATGGGCTCGACCTTTCACCAATCAGTCCCCAGCAGCGCAACGGGGTCGACGAGCACCAGCATCGTTTCCCGTTCACCCTCTTCGTTGACGCGTCCGATCCCAACGACGTGATCGGGCAAGTCTGCGTTCATTGTGCTGGCGTATTCGATTTGGTCTGTTCTCAGACGGTACACCTGGCTCACGCCGTCTACCGCGACGCCAATCAACTCTTCGGAGCTGTCGACGAGGAGGATCGCCCCAGCCTTCCCTCTCGCCCCCCGGTGGCCCTCTAGGACTCTTCGAAAGTCCAGCACGGTCACGATCTGCCCTCGCACCGTGATCACCCCGAGAACCTGGTCCGCTGAGAGAGGCACCTCGGTGATCGGCGGTGGCGTAAGAATCTCGTGAACCGAGGCCAGTGGAAAGCCGTAGCTCTCTCCTCGCGAGCTGAAGCCCAGGACCGCGAGCACGCCATCTGAGGGCTGCCCCGCCGGCGCCAAGGTCTGCCCGTTCGCGCCCGCCCCGTTCATGCTCTGGCCTCCGCGATCCGCCGTGCGCCAGGCCCGTCGAAGTATTCGGCGAACAAGGTAGGCGCGTCGATGACCAGCGCGACCCGCTTTTCCCCGATGTCCGTGGCGCCGGCGAAACCGCGAACCGAGGAAAGGCTCTTTCCCAAAGACTTGATGATGACGTCCTCTTGCCCATCGAGACCATCCACGACGAAACCGAGCGTACGCTTTCCCATCGATGCCACGATCACGAACTGCTTCTCCTCGGGTGCTGACGAAAAACCGAAGCGTCGACGCAGATCACAGATCGCCAAGGTTTGTCCGCGTAGCGTGATGACCTCGCGCCCTTCTATTGTGCGGACCTGGTGACGATCGAAGGGGACGACCTCCCGGACCATCGTGATCGGGAGCGCGTAAACCCTGGAGGCGACGCTCACCAGCAGTGCACGGATGATCGCGAGCGTAATCGGCAGGGTCACCGTCACCTTGGTGCCCGTGCCGAGCTCACTGGCGACGTTGATCATGCCGCCCAGGCCGACGATGTTGGTCCTGACCACGTCCATGCCGACACCGCGGCCAGACAGGTTCGTCGCTTCGTTGCGGCTGGAAAGGCCGGGCAAGAACACGAGGTTGAGCATCTCCTGGCTGCTAAGCTCCTGCCCGGCTTCCTCCGTCAACAAGCCACGTCGCACAGCGATGTCGCGGAGCTGATGCGGGCTCATTCCGCGGCCATCGTCCTCGACCTCGATCACGACGTTGCTGCCCTTCTGATAGGCATTTAGCGCGAGAGTTCCCTGGGGATTCTTACCGGCTTGAGTACGCGCAGCGGGCCCCTCGATCCCGTGATCAATGCCATTGCGAACCAGATGCATGAGAGGGTCCGTGAGCTCCTCGACGATGAGCTTGTCGACCTCCGTGTCGGCACCCGAAACGACTAGCCGTACTTTCTTGTCGCCGTCGCGCGCCGCCTGACGCACGATTCGACCGAGCTTGTTGAAGACCTGTCCGAGGGGCACCATGCGAACGTCGAGGATCCCGGTGCGGAGCTCTGCCAAATGACGCTCGAAGCCGCGTCCGAGCCGATCGAGATCGATCGCCGACTGCCTGTAGCTCGGCTCCGCCTTGAGCTGTTCGATGACGCGACTCACCGAGCTGCGCACCAGCGCCAGCTCGCCGACGACGTTCATCAGGTAGTCGAGCTTACGAATGTCCACGCGAACGGAGTTGGCCCCGGAGCGAAGGCTGTTCTGCCCCAACCGCTCCTCGCCGTTGACCGAAACGCTCTTCGACTCGACGGCCGACGAACCGGGACTCGGGTGAGCGGTCGGCATCTTTGCCCGCAGGGGAACCCTCTCGACCGAGCCGTAGAGACTCCCAAAGCGGAGCTGCAGGTCTTGCATGGACACACGGCTGGCGAGTAGGACGATGAGCTCTATGCTGTCCTGATCGCCGTTTTCCAGACTCGGCAGGTAGGTGATGATCTCCGCGTCCGTCTGTGCGGTCGCTCGCAGGGCTTCGATGGAGTCGTCGATCGCCGTGAGCTCGAAGCCGGCCCGAAGCCGGTAGAGGTCCAGACCCTCGCGAATGCAAGCTCGTAAGCGATGCTCCTCGTACTCGGTCAGAACCCCCAGCACCTCGGGGTCGATCGCATAGAGATCGAGGGGGTCGCCCTCTTCCATCTCGTGTGGCGCGGTCACGCCCGCAATCGCGTCGACGAAGGCTCTGACGCTGGGCTCTTCTTCGAAGGCCGCCGGATTGTCCAGGGCTAGCAGACGCTGAAACCGCTCGACGCAGTCGAAGAGCACGTCGAGCAGGGCGCGCGACACCGGCACGCGCCCCAGACGCATGTCGTCGAGCAAATCTTCCAAGGCATGGGCCACGGTCCCGACGTGCTTGTAGCCAAACATGCCGGCGATGCCCTTGAGCGTGTGCACGCTGCGAAAGATTTCGTTGACGAGCGCAGGTTCCGTTGGAGCGCCCTGCTGGTGGGACTCGTCGAGCAGAAGCAAGTCGCGCGAGAGTGCCTCGAGCAGCTCCTGCGCCTCGGCGAGAAACTCTTGTTGCACGTTGTCGCTCATGCCGCCCCCCCCTGCCCCGAAGAGGCCGGTGGCGAGGGCAAGTCGAGCATGATGGCGCGGAGCTCGTCGACGTCGAAAGGTTTCTGCAGGAACGCGTCGGCCCCCAGCTCGCGGCCACGCTTTGCATCTGTGCCCGCCAGCCGCGTGCTCATGAGAATCTTGCGGGCCCGCTGCTGACGTGGGCTCTTCTTCATGTACGACAAGAGCTCGAGCCCATTGATGTCGGGCATGTTGATGTCGACGAGCACGACTTGGAACTCGCCCGCCGCAAGCTTGCGCAACGCGTCGAACCCGGTAGCGGCCTCTTCAAGGTCCGCGACGCCGGTCTCTTCGAGTGCAGCCCTCACGAAAGCGCGAACTGCACTGCTGTCGTCAACGATGAGCGCTCGCAGTGTCACCCCAGCATCAGGGTAACAGTTCGCGGGTACAGGAAGCTTCTCTATGCGCGCGAAAAAGAGCGGGATCTCAGGTCACCCTGTGCGCACGATGAACAGGCGCACAGGCTTCTGAGGAACTCGAAGGTGTAGATGCCGGTCTGGTGCCCATCGCCCCAGACCAGGCGCAGTGCGTAGTTGCCCACTTCAACGACATCGACCAGCTCCAAGTCGCCGCCTTCGACGAACTCGATGGGCCCTTCGTGACCCTGACAATTCGCACAGGGGCAGTACCCCCGCAGGACTTCGTGCGGATAGATCGCAGCGTGGCCATCGGCCCAATCGATCTCCATGACCCTTGCTCCGCTTGGCGCACGCAACTCGCGCGGCTCGTCCACACTGCTCAACGTCTCGGCCCTTCCCATGTCGGCGCGACCGGCCTGGTCCGCTCGCGCACCGAGACTGTCGCATGATGCGCATCGAGCCAAGCGAGAACGCTTTGAATCTGCTCTCGCTCCTTGTCGGGCCAGGAGCCCTCCGCATAATCGCTCGTGGCTTGGACCGCGATCCACCTGCGCAAGGAGGCGGCGCTCAGAACTTTGCTCCCGCCCCCGCAGACCTGGCACACGATGCCACCGCGGGCCGCATCGATTTGCGCGGCGCTGCCCGCCGGAGGCAGTTTGCCGCAGCGGACGCACTGATCGAGGACAGGAGCAAACCCTAGAAACGCGAGAACGCGGATCTGGAAGCTGAGCGAGGTCTCGGTACACGGCAAACCACGGTCCAGGGCGTCCAAGAACCCCAGGGTCGTCTCGAAAATCTCGGGTGCGGGCTCGTGGTCGGGAAGGCGCTCACGAATGGAGGCCAGTCCCGCCCCAGCGGCGGCTACCGCGTCGAGATCTCGTAGGATGTTCAGGTAGGCACGCTTCACCGAGACGCTTTGAAGGTGTTCGAGCTCGCCGCGGCCTTTTCGCAGCTCTGCCTGCATGAGCACGTAGGGCTGCAGCGCGCCGCCGAAACGGCGATGACTCTTGCGCGCGCCGCGCGCCACAGCGCCGATCTTGCCGAAGTCCTCGGTCAGGAGTGTGACGATCCGGTCGGTGTCGCGATAATCGACCGATCGCAACAGGAACGCACGGCTTTGGCTGACTCGGGCGGACAAGGCGCTGAGGAGGATAGCTCAATCGGTTCCGTCTGGGCAGGCGGCCGGTGAATCAGCACGAAGGTGGTCACGATGATGGCGAACAGCACGGCGGTCGTGATGGCGAGTACGAGCCCGCCCACGCCACGCGACGGGCCCACCGAGGCCAGCGGCGCCGGGCTATAGGCCTCCGGCCGCGTCGAATCGAAGCGCGCCACGAGCTCGTCTGGGCTGACCTCGACCGTGGACGCGTACGCCTTGATGTACCCGCGAACGAAGACGCCGGCCGGTAGCTCCTCGAAGCGGTCTGCTTCGAGCGACAGCAAAGTCTTGCGTGGAATTCGCGTGATGTTGGCCACTTCTTCGAGCGACAAGGAGCGCGCTTCACGCCCCTGCTTCAAATAGCTCCCCACCGAGTTGCTCATCAGCGTTGCCCCTCCAACAGCTTTTGGCACATCCGTCCGTGATTCGTGTAAGGCCCGAGCTCGACGCACCGCTCGAGATCGGCGACCGCGTCCTGCCGGTGGCCGAGCTCGGCGCGAACTTCCCCGCGGAGCAGCCAAGCGCCCTGAAGCTGCGGAGACCCCTCGCATTCCTCGTCCGCTTCGATGGCTTGCACCAGGGCCCGCTCAGCATCGTCCCAGCGCTGCATCCGCGCCAGGGCTTCGCCCATGGTGTAGAAGCCGATGCAAAAACGCGGCTCCAAGCGGACGGCCTCCATCGTCGAAGAAACGGCTTCCGGGAGCTCGCCAGAATAGAACTGCGCCTTTCCGAGGTTTCCCCAGGCGAGGTGCGGAGAGGTGTTGAGCTCGTCGGTCGCCGACTTTCGGAGCACTTCCTTGGCCTCGTCGTAGCGCTCGAGCTCGGTCAGGCATACACCATAGATGTTTTCGGCCTCCGCCAAGGTGGAGCCCTTGCGATCCTTCTTTTCGAGGAGCGCGATCCCTTGTCGCAGGTGTTCTTCGGCGGAGACGAAGTCTCGGCGCTCCATCTGGACGAACCCAAGGAGCAGCTGCGCCTCGGCGTTGCTCGGGTCGAGCTCGAGCGCCCGGCGCAAGTGGTCGATGGAGCTAGCCGTCTGACCTTCCTCGCGCAGGCTGGCCGCGAGCTGAAACTCCCGATAGGAACGCTCCGCGTCTGCCTGATTCGCCGAAGATGCACCGCACCCACAACAAATGAGCAGCCCGACCCCCAACCATCCCGCACTGCGAAACACTCCGAGTGATCTACTTAGGCCGCCGAGGTCGGTCAAGCACGGTGTCGGATTACCGACAGCGCGCGCTCACCACACCGCTATTCCGCCAGGTGACAAGCCACCTGGTGGCCATTACCAAGCGATCTGAGCTCTGGGATTTCGCGATCGCATAAGCCCTGTTCGGCGATGGGACAGCGAGGGTGGAAGGTGCAACCGCTCGGCGGACTCAGCGGGCTAGGAACGTCGCCTTCGAGTATGAGGCGCTTCTTGCGCTTGGTCGGGTCCGGGGTCGGGGCCGCGCTGAGCAGGGCCCGGGTATAGGGATGGCGGGGCTGTAGGTAGATCTGCTCCGCGCTGGCGAGCTCGACAATCCGCCCCAGGTACATCACGGCGACGCGGTGACTGATGTACTCGACGACGTGAAGATCGTGCGCGACGAAGAGGTAGCTCAGCCCGAGCTCGTCTTGAAGGTCGCGCAGAAGATTGACGATTTGGGATTGAATCGAGACGTCGAGCGCGCTGATCGGTTCGTCTGCGACGATGAACTTGGGCGATACCGCGAGGGCCCTGGCGATCCCGACGCGCTGTCGCTGGCCCCCGGAGAACTCGTGCGGATAGCGGCGCATTTGCTCCGGGCGGAGCCCCACCCGCTCGAGAAGCTCCGCCACCCGCTGCTCCGCGCCGGAGCCGCCGTCGACGAGCCCATGAACACTGAGCGCCTCCGTGATGGCCGCCTGCACGGTCATGCGCGGATTGAGCGAGCTGTAGGGGTCTTGAAAGATGATCTGCATGTTTCGCCGCAGCGGGCGTAGCTCTGTTTGAGACAGGCTCGTGATGTCTCTGCCCTCGAAGCAAATCGTGCCGCCGCTGGGGTCGTAGAGGCGAAGCAGGAGTCGGCCCAGGGTGCTCTTCCCGCAGCCGGACTCCCCAACGAGGCCCAGGGTCTCCCCCGGCATCACGTGCAGCGTCACCCGGTCGACGGCGCGAAGCTCGGCCCGGCCCTGCCCGAAGCCGCGATGCGGTCCCGGAAAGGACTTGCTCAAGTCTTCGGCCGCGACGATGGCTTGCCCGGTCAAGACAGCTCCTCCGCGTTGAAGCAGGAAACCTGCCCGGAGCCCAGCGGCCGTAGCTCGGGCTCCTGTGCTCGGCAGAGCTCGGTGGCCCAGTCGCAGCGATCTTGGAAGCGGCAACCCCTAGGTAGAGCACGAAGATCTGGCACGATGCCGCGAATCGTCGACAGGCGCTCACCGCGCCTTCGTGCGCTCGGCAGGCTCTGAAGCAGCCCGCGCGTGTAGGGGTGGCGCGGGTTCGCGAAAAGCGAAGCCGTCTCGCCGTGCTCGACGATCTTGGCCGCATACATGACCGCAATGTCGTCGGCGAATTCCGCCATGACGCCCAGGTCGTGGCTGATGAAGACGATGCTCATCCCGAGCTCGCTCTGCAGCGAGCGCAGCAGATCGAGGATCTGCGCCTGAATCGTGACGTCGAGCGCGGTGGTCGGTTCGTCCGCGATCAGTAGCTGCGGCGAGCAAGCCAAGGCCATCGCGATCATGGCACGCTGACGCATGCCTCCGGACAAGGTGTGCGGATACGAGTCCACTCGCTCGTCGGGCGCCGGGATGCCGACCAGATCCAGGAGCTCGATGGCGCGCCGGCGCGCCTGCGCCCGGCTGAGGGACTCGTGAAGGCGCAAGGCTTCGATGATCTGCACGCCCACCGTGTACACGGGGTTGAGCGAGGTCATCGGCTCTTGGAAAATCATCGAGATCTCCTTGCCCCGGAGCGCGCGCATCTGTCGCTCCGGCAAGGCCAAGAGATCGCGGCCCCCGAACATAATCTGCCCGGCCTCGATCCGGCCCGCTGGGCTCGGAATGAGTCGCATCACGGAGAGCGCCGTCACGCTCTTCCCGCATCCGCTCTCACCCACGATGCCAAGCGTCTTACCCGCCGAGACGTCGAACGACACGTCGTCCACCGCCCGTAAGTAGCCCTCGTCCGTCTCGAAAGCGGTGACCAAGTTCCTGACGCTCAGCACCGGTTCGGCCATTGCGCCGGACTCTAGCACCACTGCCCGGCGTTCCGCCTGTTCATGGACACGGGGCCTGCTCGAGGCGCATGCCGGGCCGGATCGACTGCTGAAAGGCATCGGCCGGAACGCCCGGATCGACCGTGATCGATTTCACCTGGATCGATGTATCCGAGTCGTGGACCTCGTCGACGAAGCGTACCTGGCGGGGAAACGAGCGCCCGTCGACGACTGCGTAGTCACCATAAGTAGCTTCCCACTCGAGGGCGCCCCCGGCCGACAGCACGCGCGAGCGGCGGAGCTCGAGCTGCGGCTCACCGGTCACCTCGTCCTGCCCATTCACGGCAAACGTGATTTGCTGAGTACGACCGTCGAAGGTTTCGATCGTGACGATGTATTTTCCGTTCTCGCACTGCATCGATTGACTCTTCGCCTCGAGCCGAGGCGTGTCACCCGTCAACAGTCGCAGGACATTGTCGGCATCCATCGAAATGCCCAGCAGACGATGAATGTTGTAGGGACAGGTCGGGCCTTGCAGGAAGACGCTCTGCCGCAAGTCGGAGAGCTGGAACTGCTCCCCGTCGCTGGTCAGCACCATCGCGGGACCGAGCTGCGTCATCACATCGAAGCGCACGCGCGACGGACGCTCCAAAAACATCAGTACGGTGCCGCGAATCCGCCCCCGGTCGCCCCATTGCGTCACGCGCGCCTCGGCTTTGAGCGAAGTCCAGCGGGAGGTCTGCGCCTGGTGCGCAGCCATGGTCTGAACCGCGTCGCCGGTCGGCATGCTGGGACACGGAGGGCCGGATTTGCAGGCACTCGCAAGAAGCAGCGCGGCCAGCGCAAAGCGGCAAAGGCTATGCGGGCTCAATTGTCGAGCGCTCCGAGATTGATCCACTCTTCGACCGCTTCGATGGTCGGCGTGACGATGGTCGGCTCGCCATTCACAGGCGGCATCTCCTCCCCGCAGGTCTGCTCCGCCTTGATCTTCTGCAAGAGAATGGAGCCGGCCGGATCGTTGGGGATCACCAGAGTTCCTTCCCCAAAACACTCGCCGTCCGGCGAAGCCGCGGCGGCGACCACGGCTGCATGCGCCTCGGCGGCCCAGTTGCTGGTGTCGCTGGTGTCACTGCCACTCATGTCGAGCGCCGCGAGCCCATTGGCGTCGGCGCCGCCGGGAATCGTCCCGCCGAGTGGATTGTCGGGGTTCAGATCCTGGTTGCCGTTGAGCGGTGCGTGACAGTTCAGACACTGTGTGAAGATGAGCGACGCGTAGATGGAGCTCCAGGTCGGGTCGGGAATTTGGCCCAGCGGGCCAGCAAACACGCAATTCACCCCGTTGCTCTCGTCCACGCTCCTGTCGCAGGACTTGAGCTCCAGGTTTGCCATCGGAGCGGGCTCGGTTCGCCCGACGACAGGGGCCTGGCAGGCTAACCAGTTGCGAACGATCTCTTGCCCATCGGACGAATCGATGCCGGGAAGCGCCGTGCCCGGACCGGCGCTGGTCGGGTCGTTTGCGCGGGGCCCCTGCAGCCAGGTCGTGTTGTTTCGAACCGCGTCACCCGCTGCTCCCGGAGGCATGTAGCCACGCCGTATCTCCGCGATCATCAAACCGCCTTCGTTCGCGCAGCGTGCACGGTTGTCGTCCAGTCTTTCGAGCTCCGTACAGAAGGCCGACGTGTCGCCCTCCTCGCAGACTTTCAGCTCCTCATTGTTACAGCCCAGATCGAGGTCTGGATCGCAGGCCACGTCGGCCAGGAACACATCGAAGTCGTACCCCTTCGGCACACCGCGGCGATTTTCGCCCTCCGCCCCAGTCGCGTGACAGAACTGCCCGTCGCCGCAGCTCGACTGAATGATGGCCTGCCCCTCGTACATCGGCAGCCCATTGTCCGAACGGTAGGCGATGTCGAACGCGGCCGGGCCCTCGACGGGACGTCCGTCGGGCGTCAGCCCGGTCAGGTTGCACTCCCCGGTGTCGCGCTTGCAGCCTGCGAGCGCGAGCATCGCCAAGAGTCCTGCGAAAGCCGAGCAGCCCTTACGGGCCTTGAGCGTCCATGCCATACGGTCACGCACCTTGAGCGAAACGACGCCCCTGGGTCAAGTACTCCGGCATGCGTCGCCACGCCGAGTTTTCGGGGAATGAAGCCGATTGAGCGCGCATGCACGGGCCAGTCGGATGGACTCGACTGGCCCGCTCATCGAAGAACATGAGGCGTGCCTTCAGGCGGCGTCCTGAAGGTGCTGAAGCTTGCTACGAAGTTTCTCCCGCGCGCGGACCTCGAGCTGACGGACACGCTCCTTGCTGACGCCCAGCTCCCGGCCCAGAGCCGCCAAGGTGTCCGGCTCGTCCGCTAGGATTCGGCTTCGCACGATTTTCTGCTCCCTCTCAGTCAGGACGCTGAGGGCTTTCTTCACGGAGTCGCGCACTTGAATCGTTCGTTCGTGGTCGGCGACGTATTCCTCGGGGCTCGGTCCGCCGTGGTCCATCCGCTCTAGCGCGGTCGGCGCGTCCGGGGAAAGCTTCGCGTCGAGTGAGACGTCGCCCCTGGACAGCAGTGGCCAGAGTTTCTTGGCGCGGGCCGCAGGCATCCCACTTTCGGCAGCAAGCGCGTCGGCCGACTCGATATCACTCGTCCGGAACGCGCGCATTGCCCTGCGCTCGGTTCGTGTGGTTCCAAGTCGCACCATTCGGTACGTGCGGACGACGTAGTCGCGAATTTCTGCTCGGATCCAGTACGAAGCGTAGGTCATCAGGCGGCAGTCCTTGTCCGGGTCGAACTTGGCGGCTGCCTTCAACAAGCCGAGATTGCCCTGCTGCACGAGATCTTCGATGGGCACGCCCCAGCGCTGGTACTTGCGAGCAAGTGACACTACGAAAGGCAGACTCGCTTCGATGATTCGGGTCCCGGCGGCCTGGTCTCCCTGAGCCCAAGCCTGGGCAAGCTGCTTTTCCTCGTCGACACTGAGCAGGCTGACTTGACTCAGCGCGCTGCGATACTGCTGGAATGAAGTGGATTGCATCGTCGTGGTGGCCATAACAAGCGACGCCATATGCAGCGATCGTGCCGAGCCTGCAGCGTCCGGAATTACTGGTAAATTTGTCTAAGCCCTGCGCAAATACCGCGGCAATCTGCCGCGTGCGGCTGCACAGCCGCCGCGGTGATCTGCGCGTAGCACCACAAACTTACTGGAATTTTCCGCGACATCTTTTCGGACGGATGTGGGTATGCTAGCCTCCGTTCTGTGGAGGTCGTCCTTCGAAAGGTGGGCCGCAAGGCCGGACGCGCGGTAGTCGGAAGACTTTTACGCCCTCCGCGAAAAGGGTCCGTCGTCGTGATCGAGTTTGCGGATGGCCTGCACGAGTATGTGACCACCCCGGTGAAGCGCGTACTTCAGCTCTGCGGTGAGGACACGTACTACGTGCAGACGGCAAACAGCCGCTACCGCTTGGAGATCCGTTCGGAGGACTCCTCGCTCGTCGACCAGCCGGTCGCCAACTGATCGGCCCGCTCAGCCACGAGAGGAACGCATCGTGTGGGCAAGCTTGGCCATGAGCTCGCTCAGCACCGTCTGGAGCTTGCTGAAGTCCGCCTTCTTAGGCTCGCTCGTCTCCTCATTCACATAGAGCGCGCGGTTCAGCTCGATCTGCACGGCATGACATTGCTGCTGCGGTAGGCCGTATCGTTGCGTGGTCCAGCCGCCACGATAGGGGTCGTCGTGCCTAACGCTCAGACCGGCGTCGCGGAAGTGTGCGTCGATCAAATCGATGATGCGGCCGTCCGCGGTCGAGCGGCCGCAGGTGCCGGGAACGACGTCAGCACGCGGCACGTACCCGCCACTCGGCAGTCTTCGTCCCCTAGAGGGCATGGAGTGGGCAGCCAAGATCAGAACCCGTCCGTGCTCGCGGCGAATGCGCTCGGCGTTCGAACGTAGGGCCAAGTGATAAGGCTCGTAGAACAGCTTCATGCGCCGATTGAACTGATCCACGTGTAGCGGCGCACGCAAGAGCGGGGTTCCGTCGGTCGTCGCGCGCCACACGACACCGCGCGCGGGAATGGCACGAGCCTGGGGGTGCCTGGGCACGGCGGCGAGGTCGATCTCCGCCGGCGAGCGGTTGAGGTCGACGACGTATCGCGAGGTGCGCGCAACGACCATCACGGCGCCGAACTCGGGAGCACGCTCATAGAGCTGATCGACGTAAAGATCCGAGTCGCGCAGCACGGCAGATGGACTGGCGCGGATCTCTCTCTCGACTTCTTCGGGAATCTGAAGCCCCGAATGCGGAACTTCGACCAGGATCGGAGATGGCTCCGTGCGGGGGCTGATCAAATCGTAGAAAGACACGTCGAGCTCAGGGGGAGTGCGGGTCGCGATGGGGAATTTGCGATTCGCTCACCTTGGTCCGAACCAGCCCGCATGCAAGTCCTAGGTATAGAGCCCTGTAAGCGGGCTGCAGATCCCGAGCATCACGGCCCCGCCGGGCGAGGATAGCTCCCAGCGTGACGTTTCCGGAGATCTCGTTCAGCACGGCATCCCACTCGACCGGCACTCGGAACGCGCTGAGCAGCTTCGGGTCCGCCGTTCTTTCGAGAAGTCTCTCGCGGAGGGGATCCAGCACGGACTCGATCTCCTCGAGGTGGGCCTCCGCGGCCGCGTCTCTGAGCAGCTCGTGGGGGTCGACCCCGATGGGAAAGGTCTCTTCGTGGCTCTTGGCTCCGCGCACGAACGCCCACTCACCGCGACGCCAACGAAACGCCTCGAGCAGCCGAGCATGGACCTGCTCGCTGATCGCGCGGAAAAGCTCGACGGGACGAAGCACGCCGAGGCCGACCAAGGCATCGCCCAGTCGCCCGCCATATTTGGGAAGCAGAGCCAAGGCCATCTCGATTTCCATGCGCAGGCAGCGACCTGTCCCGACCAGATATTCGCCCAGAAGCTCCGACTTGTCCGTCGAGGCTACGAACTCCGGTCGCCCATCGAGGAAGTACACCTTCTTGCGCCGCCGGCCCTGCCACAAGTGAAGCACCCCCGTCTCCCTGTTGTGCACGATGTCGTGGAACACCGGCAACAGCCTGGCGGCTCGTAAGTGCCCGTGGCTCACGGCTTCGGAGAGCTCCTCGAGCTTCCATTGAAGGCCTGGCGACGTCACGAAGCGTGTGAGCTCGGGAAGGCTTTTCGGATCCACGAAGGTCCCGTCGAGCTTGGCGATCTTGCAGGAGCGACTGTCGATGATGCCGGTCGTGATCAACTGGATGAGCCGCGGGTAGCTCATGGGCCCCATCGTGCTTCCGTCGGTCAATTGCACGCTGTAAATGGCGGGCGAAGTGACTTGGTCGGGCTGCGGCAGCTCAGGCCCGGCGTGGCGTAGGAGATCACTGCCGATGCGCACGTCGAGCTCGACCTCTCCGAGCCCCGAGGGGGGAATGACGGAGGTCAGCTTGAGCTCCGCGAGCAAGCGGGAGAGGCGGTCGGAACCGTGTCCCATCCCCCGACGGCGCATAATCTCGGCGCAGGCCTCTGCAAAAGCGCCCGCGCTCGGTCTTTCCGCAGCGTCTCTTTGGAGGCCTCGCAGGACCAGCTGCCGCAGGTCTTGTGGAATCTGTCGTTCGCACCGGGCCAGCACCCGAAGGTCCGTGTCCCGAATCCGCAGCAGTACGTTCAGCTCGCTGTCGCCCTGAAAGAGTGGCTCTCCAATCAGCAGCTCGGCGAGAACCGTGGACAAGGTGAAGACGTCACTCTTGCCGGTGAGCTCATGGCCGAGCACCTGCTCCGGAGACATGTAACCGAGTTTTCCCCGGACCTGTCCGTCTTCAGTCGTAGGCGCACGGCTGCGCACCGTGGCGATCCCGAAGTCCGTCAGCTTCACGTGCCCTGTGGCCGTGAGCAGGATATTCGCGGGGCTCACGTCCCGATGAACGAACTCCAGCGGCTCGCCGCTTTCGTCGGTCGCGTGGTGTGCATAGTCGAGGGCTTGGGCTGTCTGGTAGGCGATGTGCAGGGCGACGTCCCATGGAATGGGAATCTCGTTCCCGGCCGCCCGCAGGAGACGGCTGACATTGGCGCCATCGATCAGCTCCATGACCAGCACCAGGTCGCTCCCGTGCTGCCCGAAGTCGAATACCTGAACGATGCTCGGGTGTTCGAGGCGGGCGGCCAGGCGCGCCTCGTCGACGAACATGGAGACGAAGTCGGGGTCCTGGGCGAACTGCGGCAGGATGCGCTTCAAGGCAACACGCTTCGAGAAGCCGTGCGGCCCCTCTCGGCGCGCGACGAAAACTTCCGCCATCCCCCCTGTCGCCAAGCGTCGCTCGATCTCGTAAGGCCCGAGCAAGGGTCGCTCTTCGCCCACATCCCCCTCCGTCGGTGACCGACCTGTTTCAGTCTAAGCCGCGTCACCCTCTGCTGTCAGCAGATCCACGTTACAATTTTGACGCAATTGTTGAGTGCAGCGGTTATTGTTGTGTAGAGTGTGGGGGCTACGTTCGCTCTGGGGGAAGCATGGGAATGATCGGCAATTCTGGGCGCTCCAAGAAGTTCAAGGACCCATTTCTTGGAAAGGTGGTGGCAGGCCGCTACCGCTTGGAGGCTCGACTGGGAGAGGGTGGGATGGGTGTCGTCTACCGGGCACGCCACGTTCTCATCGATCGCGTGGTCGCCTTGAAGCTGATCCGTCCAGACCTCCGAGGCGAGACTCACCTGCGAGCCTGGATGGTTCGCGAGGCACGGGCGGCGAACCGCGTCGACCACGCCCACATCGTGGACATCCACGACGTGGGCGAGACCGAGGAGAGCGAGCTGTACCTCGTCATGGAGTACCTGGTGGGCGACTCCCTCTCCTCGCAGATCGCCAAGGGGCCGATGCCCATCCCACGCGCGGTCGACATCCTCGAGCAGATGTGCGCCGCCCTTGCGCGTGCCCACGACCTCGGTGTCGTTCATCGCGACCTCAAGAGCGACAACATCATGCTGACGACACGCGGAGGCCGAAAGGACTTCGTGAAGATTCTCGACTTCGGCCTGGCCGCCCTGGCCCGAGACCCGCGACTCGCTCCCAAGGGCGCCGTCTTCGGAACACCGGAGTATATGTCGCCGGAGCAGGCACGAGGCGAAGACGCTGTCGCAGCAAGCGATCTGTACGCGCTCGGGGTGCTGTTCTTCGAAATGCTCACTGGCCGCTTGCCGTTTCGTTCCTCCGACCGCGACGAGCTCCTCGAGATGCAGCGAACGGCACAGGCTTCGTCGCCGCGCAAGTATCGCAGCGAGATTCCCGATACGGCCGAACGAATCGTGCTCAGACTGCTTCAGAAGGCACCCGAAGACCGCTTTCGCGACGGACACCATCTGCAAGAAGAGCTCAAGGCGATGCAGCGAGCCCTGCCCTCGCGCGCCTGGGACGTTCGTACCGACTCGACCCCTGCGGCCCCCCCTCCCCCTTCTGTGGCGGCGCCGGGCGTGGTCGAGTGGAGCCGCACGGCAGCCAACTTCCTTCGGGCCGTGGCACGGGCGTATCCGAACGGCAAAGCACCCAGCGACGTTCAAGGTGCCGCCGATCAGATCTGGGACATGGCCTCGCGTGCCTCGCGGCTCGAAGGAGAGCTGGAAAGCCACTCGAAACGGCTCGAGGCCATCGAGAAGCGTGGTCGGGCCCTTCGCGCCGAGATCGGCCGTAAAGTCGAAGAGCTCGCCGGCGAAGAGTCCCGTGCGCTGCGCGAGGCAAGCGCGGAGCGCGAGCAGATCAATCGGCTCCGGCTGAGGCGCAAGCACTCGGAGCGCGATTTCCAGCTCGCTCAGAGTCAGGTCGAAGTCGCCGGCCGCAACCTCGAGCAGGTTCGACGCGGCGCCGAGGCCCTGGGGGCGGCCAGGGCACAGGTCGAAGTGCTTCGTTCCATCGCACAAGACTACGAGAACCGTGCACGCGCACGCGAGGACGTGGCTGCGGAACGCCGCAAGCAGATCGAAGAACTACGCGACCAGCTCAAGCGCTACAGCGAGGCGCTAGAAAACGACCTACAGGCCGGTCGCGAGAGGATCGCAACGCGCGTTCGCGAAGCGCTGCGTTACGAACGGGCGTTCACACAGGCCTCGGACCTGCTCGTCGAGCATCTACGAGAGAAGCCAGAGTGTCGCGAGCTCATCGAGGTCATCGCGAAGGGCCGGCCAGAGGACGACAAGCCCTCCGAGCTGCAGGAGCTGATGGAAGCACACGGCCGCTGAGGTCGCGTCCGTGACGAAGCGCCTGGGCGGGCAAATGACCGCCTCAAAGAGGCGAGGTTTGCCTTGTCATCCCTGCTGGTAGCCGAGGTCGGACTCGAACCGACACGTCCTTGCGGACACCGGATTTTGAATCCGGCGCGTCTGCCAATTCCGCCACTCGGCCACGACGACGCCGTTTATAGCAGGCCTTGCCGAGCGCGCACCCAACTGGCTGGTACTGAAATCGAAAACCCGGTTATCCTCACGTGCGCCCGTCGCTGGGGTAAGATGCCATGGTGGCCGGATAGGGGGCTTGAGTGGTCGAGGAACAGACGGCGAGGGGTTTGTCGAAAGCGAACCGTGTCGCCGTGGTCGTGAACGGTAACGCCAAGCAGGTCACCGACGAGCTCGTTCAGGTTCTGGACCAGCTCGTCCAGAGCGGCGACTTGTTCGTCTCACGCCACCTCGACGAAGGGCGGGCCATCGCCCAGCAAGTCGTCGCGCAGGGTTACCCGGTCGTTCTCACGGGCGGTGGAGACGGAACTTTCGTACAGATGGTCACCTGGATCACGCGTGAGGCCAAATCCCGAGGCCGAACCCCGCCGCGCTTTGGCCTACTCAAGCTCGGGACCGGTAACTCCCTAGCCTGGGTGCTCGGCTCGGGCCGAAAGAGGGCCGGTGTGCTGGCGGACTTGGCTCGGGTCCAGCGGGCCGGCACCCAGTCACTGCCTCTGCTCGAGGTGCAGGACATGCTCACGCCTTTCGCAGGGGCTGGCGTGGACGCGTTGGGGCTCAAGCACTTCCATCAGGTTCGGGCAGCCGTGCAGCGTGTTCCGTGGATTGGCAAGTACGGCAAGGGGGCATTCGCCTATGCGGTCTCGGTGGCGGGCTTGACCATCCCAGAGGCCATTGTTCGCCCGAAGCTGAACGTCCGAATAGTGAACCGCGGTGAGCCCGCCGAACGTCTCGGTGACGACGGGCAACCTGTAGGTGCGCCGATCGAAGCGGGCGAAGTCCTTTATGAGGGACCGTGCCTGGCCGCGCTGGTCTCTACGATTCCCTATTGGGGGTTCGGTGCGCGCGTCTTCCCGTTCGCTGGCGATCGAGACGATCGCTTCTGTCTTCGCGTTCTCAACGTCCCGCCTCTGCAGCTCGCCGCTCACCTTCGCAGTGTATGGAAAGGCAGCTTTCGGCACCCCGAGATGCGTGACTTCCTCGCGCAGGACATCGAGCTGTACTTCGACAGACCCACCGCGACCGAGATCGGGGGAGACCCCGCGGCCACGGTCGAATCGATGCGCGCGCGTCTTTATCCGGAGCCGGTGAAGGTCGTCGACTTCTACGCGCCCCCGCCTGTTCAGACAGTCAGCTGATCAGGTTCGGGCAATTTTTTCTTTACCCGCCAACCACTAAAGCTGTAATAATACAGTTGTAATGACACACACGGTGACTTGGTTGCAGTTCGCGGCGGTGACTGTACTCGGCGGATTCATTGGCCTTTCGGTAACTTCTGCCGACGCGATAGTCGGCTCGGTGACTTTGGAGCCCGTCTCCCCGGCAAGCCCGGAAGCGGAGGCCGACGCCAGCGCTGATTATTACTGGAAGGTTTGGAACGGCGCTCTGCCACCACGGCAACAAGAGAACGACGAGAACGAGGTACTCGCCATTCTCACGGGCAAGCCGCTCGGACCTCCGATCGGCTGCACGTACTCCTTTCGTGGTGGGGCGCTCAGTCCCTCGACGCTTGCGACGAGAACGGGCGAGACAGCGCGCGTGCACAATCTCGATCCATTCACGCACGAGTTGGCAGTCGACGGCTTGCCCGGTTTTACCCCGCTCGAGTCGGCTCCAAAGACGACCCGGACCATTACCGTGCCCGACGGTGGACCCTGGCGATTGCGCGACAAGCTGTACGGCCATGTGGACGGCTACCTTCACTCGATGCGCGAGCTCGTGGCCTGCGCACCAGTCGACGCCGACGGGAAGTTCCGCTTCGATGGCGTCCCGGCAGGCCCCTACTCCTTGCGCTTCCTGCGCGGCCCCGAGCAAGTCGCTGCGCATAAGATCGTCGTCGAAGAGGGCGTCCAGCTCGACTTGGAGCCTTTGACCCTCGGCCAGAGCGGAGGTGAGTAGCATGTTGTCGCGCCTTTGGTACGTAATCTTCGCAGTCGCGCTGGGTGTCGCGCTCACGGCCGCCTTGCTGAACAAGTCCGCCGCGAGCCGAGAATCCAACTATCAACTTGGCGAGCAGTTGCGCCGCGACAGAGTCGAGACCGAGCTGTGGCTTCGACTCGACGCACGACTCCGACTCGACGCCCTGGCTCCGTTCACCACGAACTCGGTCGTGCGTCAGACACTTCGCAGCTCTAGCCGGCGGAGCAGAGGCGCTCCGGAAAGCGCACGGCGGCGCCTGAGCCAAGAGCTCAATGAGCTCAACGACCAACTCGAAGAAGGTAAGGCGGATCTGCTGTTCGCCATCGACAACGACGGACAGGTGGTCGCCGACTTGGACAAGACCGACGTCTCCGAGCACGACCTCGGGCAGATGCCGCTCGTTGCCGACGCACTGAGTGGATACTTGCGAGATGATGTCTGGATCTACAACGGCGAAATCTATCGCATGGTTGCCCGTCCGGTCTTCGATGGCGCCCGCTATGTCGGAGCGATCGTCCACGGGATCAAGATCGACGACAGCCTCGCGCAGCGGCTCGGGAAGAAGCTTCCGAGCTCGACGATCGCGTTCTTCTTCCGGAACGAGCTCATCGCGATGCACCGGGGCGACAACGAGGCTCCGACCCGCTCGGAGCTGACCAGCGGTTTCGAGTCCTTCGGCCCCGAACACGACCCCGATGAGGCCATCTTTCTCGACGACGGGAAAAGCGCATTGTTCGTGCCCATCCGCGGAAGCGCGGCACACGCTGGCGTGGGATACATCATCGGTCGCCGTAGGAGCCCCGTCGGCACTGGCGCGCTCTTCTCGAACAGCTACCAGGAAGACATCGACGCGGTGCCATGGCCCGCCGTGGCAGGCATACCCCTGGCCATGCTGCTCCTCGGACTGCTCTGGATGCATTTAGAGCACGGCAAGGCGATTCGCTTGTTGCGGCGCTCGAGCGGGGCCTTGGCCCGCAACGAGCTGACGAGCCTGCCGGCAGACAAGCTGCGGCGTCAGTACCGCAAGATTGCGGAGAACATCAACGCCGGGCTGCGCGCGGGCGTTGGGATTCAAGAGGGCGGCCAGAGGCACCCGTCCGTGAACCTGGACGAGATGCTGAGCAAAAGTCGCGACGAAGCGGCCGGCTCGTACTTTGGCTTTCCTAATGAGGAGCCGACCACCCGCCGTCACCTTCCCCTGTCGAACGCCGGTGGCCACTCGGCCGCGCGCGAGGACGAGAGCGTCCTCGAGCTGACAACCGTCGCCCAGACGCCAGCGGCGAAGATTCCGACCAGGCCGGCGGCCCCGGCGAAGCCTGAGGTACCTGGCGCTCGTTCGCTCGATAATGCCGTGGCCCGCGCTCGCCCGATCGCACAACCGTGGGGTCCCTCCGAGAATGCGCTCATCGATCAGGCGACGAGCCCTGGCTCGATCATCGATCAGTACTCAGAGTTCGATTCCGAGGAATCGACTACCGTCGCCAACATTCCCGAAGAGCTCATGGGCGCAGCGAGCGGCGACAACGAAGAGATCCACTTCCGCCAAGTCTTCAACCAGTTCGTCAAGACCCAGCAGGACTGCGGCGGCTCCATTTCAGGGCTGACTTTCGAGCGCTTCGTTCGCAAGCTTCGTGCCACCAGTGATCAAGTCATGAAACGTCACTCGACAAACTCGGTACGCTTTACGGTCTACGTCAAGGACGGGCGCGCAGCCCTCAAGGCTAGCCCCGTCAAACAGTGATGGTTGACCGGCTCCGGCACTGCCTTACACTGAGCTGCAGTCCCTCTGTGAGGCTCGTGAGGAGGAGTAGAGAATCCCTGACTAGGTCGAATCGGGAGCTATCAACGTGCGTGGTGTGCGGACCCGGCTAGCGTCATCGGGGGGCCTGAAGCGTGCGGCACCAGCTCCCACCTACTAGCAAAGTAGGGATTCGCCTCAACATAATCCCACGGCATTCACGGTCCGGACTAATGGGGGGCCGACCTTCGGGTCGGCTTCTCTGTTATGTGCCGCAGATGTAGTCGGCCGTACCTAGACCTCAATACAACGAGGTTCGGTCTTCGTACCCGGCGGGGAACGAGTACGTGAAACCGGCGAAGGGCTCGAGCCACGATCGCGCCTCGTCGAAGAAGTCACCGGCGAACGACATGCCCAGGCCGCAACCCGCCTCGATGTAAGCTTGTGGGGACACGCGCAACAAGAGACCGAGGCGTCCGTGAAAACCTGGCGCAAAGCGAAAGTCGTCGACGGCAGTGCAGTACCAATAGGAACAGACGATCCGGGTCTCGACGAAGCTCCACCAGTTGAGATCGAAGAGTCCGTCGAAAAATGGGGTGACGATCGAGCGGTTCGGCACCTTGAAGCGGGCGCCGAGCCCAACGAAGATATTTTTGAGCCGTTCACGATCTGCCTGCGGCGAGCCGCCGGAGATCTCGCTCACTTCGACTCCGTTGGCGCGGAACCCCAGCTCGACCATGGGCTCGAGGTACTTTGTGTCCCAGCCGATTCGCGCGTCCAAGGCCGCACCTGGCCGCACGATGTCCCGGTCGAAGTCGTTCCAGAGTACGACACCGAGGTCCATGCCGAAGTTCAGATGTGGATAGCTCGACGCGCGATCCTCGGCTTTCGCCCCGCTGCTACACAGCAGAGCGAGCGCCGAGAGGCACATGAACTTCCTTTCAACGAAGCGCATGCTGAACTTCTAGCGCGTCTGGACGAGCTGACGAAGCTTTTTTGCGTAGGGCGCAGCCCTGTCCCGCTGCTGCGTTTGGGTCAGGTAGTTGACCAGTAGCGCGAGGATCTCGTCGTTGCCCGGCGCCTCGTCGTGCATACGCTCCAGGACCGCAATCGACTCTTCCTTCTGGCCGAGATCGAAGAGCGCCACTGCGTAGACATAGCCATAGCGAAGGACCTCGGGGCGTTGCTCGTGGGCGGCCGCGAGGCGGCGGAGCGCCTCATCGTGCTGCTGCATGCGAACGAGCGTCAGGCCTAGGGCGTGCTCGATCGCCGATGGGTCTGCGGCTCGAGTCATACCACGCCGCAGAACGGCCTCGGCGTCGGCATTGCGCCCCGTCGCTCGATAGACGTCGGCCTGGTTCACATAGGCAGCCGTGAAGCTTGGGTCTACCTCGTTGGCCTGCCGCAGCAGTGACAGCGCCTGCTCGAAGTCTCCCTCCAAAGTCGCCAGGTGGGCCAAATCGCTGAGGCCCTCACCGCGATCCGCCGTGAACTCCTGGAGGGCACGGTACTCTTCGAGCGCTTTGGCAAAGGCGCCTCGGTCCGCCTCCGTCCAGTCCTGCTGGTCCACGCCGAGCAAGGCGGCGACCGCGGCCAAGCGCAGCACGCGGACGGGATCGCTCAGCAGCGGGCGCACGATGGGCGCACGCAGAGCCGGGGGCATCCCCTGGGCCGCCGAAACGACCCCCCGCCGCACGAGGGGACTTTCGTCTTTGGACAGCTTCGAGAGCGCCTCGGGCGAGCTGGGCGAAGGCAGCAAGGCAAGCTCTTCCAAGGCTGTCGCTCGGATGATGTCCGGCTGCTCTTCGGACGTGGCCACCTCGATGAGCGCCTTGGCCGCGCCCGGTTCATTCCGTCGCGCGGCAGCCAGGGCGGCGACGTGAGCCGGCTTGTCCCGTGGCTGAAAATGAGCCGCGATGTGCTTCGCTGCCCACTTGGGCGTCTTGCCTTCATGACAGCTCGTACAGGCGTCCGTCGCATCCACGGCCTCCGAAACCAGAGGCTGCGGAATGCCGAAACGGTGATCGCTCCGGTCGTCGACGCCCATGTACGTGCGCTCGGGCATGTGGCAATCGACACAATCGCTACCTGCCGTTCCCGGCTTGTGGAGGGAATGCGCTTCACGGTCGTATGTCGAGGCGCGATGGCAGCGCGTGCACAGGGCGTTTCCTTCGGCACGCAAACCGAGCGAGTGCGGCTCGTGGCAATCAGAGCAGACCACGCCGGCCGCGTGCATTTTGCTTTGAAGGAACGAGCCGTAGACGAAGACCTCGTCCTTGATCTGACCGTCATCGAAGTATAAGACCGGGTCGAGCAGCTCGAGCCGGTACCGGTCGTGATAACCGCCCGCGTCCGCACCCAGCTCCGCGCGCCGACTGTGGCAGGGTGCACAAACCTCGAGCTCATCGGTCCTCGGCGCGGACTGCAGCTGGGCGATGTCGCGCCCCTCGGCAAAGCTCCACAACCTTTGCACGTGCTTTGGCAACGAATGGACGAAACCCTTGCCCTCGACGAGCTCGCCAGCCCGAGCCATCGCCACGTGACGCAAAGCGGGTCCGTGGCACGCCTCGCAGCTCACGTCGATTTCGGCGAATCGGGTCGCGTAGCGACGCGACTTGCGATCGTAGTTCTTGGCAACACCGGTCGAATGGCACGCGGCACAGGCGTTGTTCCAGTTGAAGCTCGGACCCGTCCAATGGAGCGGATCCCCGATCCGAATGTGCTCGTCGGGCTGCAAATGAAACCAGCGCTGGCCGCCCTCGGTCTTGGCTCGAGCGTCCCAAGCAATCGGGAAGGCTTGAAGTCGTCCGGGCTCGGTTTCGACCAGGTATTGCTGAAGAGGCGCGACGCCAAAGGTGTGCTTGATCTCGTAGCGAGTGGGCTCGCCGTCCGGCCCAGCCGTCTCTATCACGAACGCTCCAGCGTCGCGTACGAAGCGCGTGGTCTCGCCGTAGTAGTCGAAGCTCACGTCATCGAAGTCACCGAGCACCGTTTGCTCGCTGACGGTCTGCATGGCGAGTCCGTGATGGGACTTCGCCCAGCTCCGTACGATCGGCTCGTGACACTCGAGGCAGACCTGGCTACCGAGCCAATCGGCCGCGGGCTGGCTCGTGGCAACGACGCGCTCGGGTGGAGCTTGCTTGGGCTCAGACTTCTTGGAGCAGGCCGTCAACACGAGGACGAGGGTCACGGTCCACGCCAAGCATTCTGAAACTCGATGAAAACGCATCAACATTCAGCTCGCCGAAAGGTATCGAACGCCCGTGGCCTCTTCAGACAGCCTCCAGAGCTTGGACGCGACACTCCTGCTTTGGGAGCCTCGGCTCGATTTGACCTTCTTCGGATAGCCGCGCAGCTCGAAGCATCCACCAGGCCCGTAGTACGCGCCGCTCTGCACGTCGGGCGAAGTGGCTGCGTACAGCGACGGTAGCGCGCCCTGCCAGGGCTCCATCGCCATGTAGGGGTTGACCCGTTGAAAGAGAGGCGTGTGCCGCTGAAGGTCCGTCGCGGTCCAACCTGGGTGCGCGGAGGCGACCAGGCAGCGGCTGCCGTGATCGTGAAGCCTGCGCGTCAGTTCGTTAGCGAACAGCAGGTTGGCCAGCTTGCTCTGACCGTAGCTTCGCACGCGGTCGTACCTCCGACGCACCCAGTTGAGGTCGTCGAAGTTCATGTTGCCCCAGCGGTGCGCCATGCTGCTGACGACGACGACCCGCGAGCCAGGGGTGGCGAGCAGCTTGTCGAGGAGCTGCCCCACGAGCGCGAAATGACCGAAGTGATTGGTACCGATTTGCAGCTCGAAGCCCTCGGCGGTCTCTTCCCGCTGCACCGGCATCATGACGCCAGCGTTGGCGATCAGAATGTCGAGGCGGCCGTACGCGTCGTCGAAACGCTTGGCAAACTCACGCACCGACTGCAGGCTGGCGAGATCGAGCGGCATGAAGACCGCGGTGCCACGCGGAGACTCCGCGTGAATGCGTGCGAGCGCAGCTTGGGCCTTCGCCGCGTTCCGGCACGCCAAGACGACCGTCGCACCCTTGTCGGCCAGCGCGCGCGCCGTTTCGTAGCCGATGCCGCTGTTCGCGCCCGTGACCACGGCGACTCGACCGCTCTGGTCCGCAATGTCTTCGCTCGTCCAATGATGACCCACCATGCTGCGAATCTCCCCGCCGAGGTTCTAGCAGACGCTAGGGCTCCCATGGAATATCGGGGACACCGGCGGCCTGATTTGCGTAGCGCGCCAACACGAAAAGCAGATCGCTCAGTCGGTTCAGATAGCGGAGCAGCTCCCCTCGCAGCGTCTCCTGTGTGCCGAGCAGTACGAGCGCCCTCTCCGCCCGCCGGCAAACGCAGCGCGCAACGTGAAACCGGGCCGCAAGCTCCGATCCGCCAGGGAGCACGAAGGACCGCAGTGGGCTCAACTCGGCCTCCCAGCGGTCGATGGCGCGCTCGAGCGTCACGACCTGCGCTTCATCGATGCTCGGCACCCCGCCTTTTTTCTTGCGCTCGGCCGTCGACGCGAGCTCGGATCCGAGCTCGAAGAGCTCGGTCTGAATCTCGTGCAACAAAGAAAGAATCTCGGGTTCCTCCGCGGCGGCCCGTGCCCAACCGAGGCTGCTGTTCAGCTCGTCGACGGCTCCGTACGCAGAGACGCGCAAGGACGCCTTCGAGACGCGCGTACCGCCAAACAGGCCGGTTTCTCCGGAATCGCCGGTCTTGGTGTAGATCTTCATGTTTCCGTTCGTTCTTTTGTGGCGCGAGTATCGATAAAGCGGTCCCCGACACTGATCCCCCGCCCCGCAATGAAGGCCCGCGCGTCGACTCGCTTCCGGCCACTTTCCTGAAGCTCGGCGATCGCGAGCACGCCTTGCGCGCAGGCCACGAGGATGTTCTCATCGAGCGCCACGACCTCTCCGGGTGCCGCGCCAGCAGGATCCAGTGTCATCGGCAATGCACGGTGCACCTTGATGCGTCGGCCGGCAAGCTCCGTGTACGCGCCGGGCCAAGGGTTCATTCCCCGGATGTGATTGTGTACCTCCCGCGCGGTCTTGCTCCAGGCGATGCACCCGTCCTCTTTGCGGAGCAGAGGCGCCGGACAGGCCAGGGCCTCGTCCTGCGGCTGGGGGCGCAGCGCACCGGCCAGGTACTTGGGGAGTTCCTCACGGAGCAGCGCGGCGCCCATCTGCGAAAGGCGCGCGCTCAGCGCGGCAGCATCTTCGCGCGGTTCGATGGGGGTCGCGACCGAGGAGAGGATCGGACCCGTGTCCATGCCTTCGTCCATCTTCATGAGCGTGACGCCGGTCTGCGCGTCGCCGTGCACGATTGACCACTGAATCGGCGCAGCTCCGCGCCAACGCGGGAGGAGCGACGCGTGCACGTTGACGCA
Source organism: uncultured delta proteobacterium (assembly GCA_963746475.1). Classification (GTDB taxonomy): domain Bacteria; phylum Myxococcota_A; class Polyangia; order Polyangiales; family Houyiibacteriaceae; genus SG8-38. The sequence goes on along the minus strand of CAVVBB010000001.1, from coordinate 1,717,203 downwards.
GTCGAAGCGCGGCGCCTCGAGGACGGCCGTCGGCAGAATGCGGCCATAGGCGACCACGACGCCCACGTCAGCCTGCAGCGCGCGAAGCGACTCGGCGAAGGCGGCGGTGCGTACCTTGCGTGGCTGTCGCACCGGCAAGCCGAGCTCGAGGGCGCGTAGCTTCACCGCCGGCGCACGGGTCGACAGGCCGCGCCCCGCCGGTCGGTCGGGCTGGGTAATCACGGCGACCACATCGCCGATGTCGTGGAGGGCCTCCAGGCACGGGACGGCAAAGTCCGGGCTTCCGAAGAAAATCGCGCGCACGGTGCGACTACTGTGCCGCGTCGGCGGCAGCGCGCTTGCTCATCGCGCGGTGAACGAGTCGACGCCGCAAAACGCTCAGGCGGTCGATCATCAGCTTGCCCTCCAGGTGGTCGTTCTCGTGCTGGATCGCGATCGCGAGTAGACCGTCTGCCTCCAACTCGAAGGGCTTGCCGTCCCGGTCCAGTGCACGGACCTTGACGCGCTCGGCCCGTGTCACGTCCTCTCGCACGCCTGGAAAGGACAGGCAGCCCTCGCCAAACAGCGTCTCCCCTTCGGTCTGCAGGATCTCGGGATTGATGAACACCTTCAAGTCGCTCGGCTCCTCCTCGTCGACGGCCACGTCCACGATGAAGAGGCGCATGGAGACGCCAATCTGCGGTGCCGCCAGACCTACGCCGGGCGCCGCGTACATGGTTTCGGCCATGTCGTCGATGAGCGCATGCAAGTCCGGGCCAAACTCCTCGACTTTCTCACCGGGAATACGAAGACGCTTGTCGGGGTATTGCAAAATGGGTCGAATCGCCATCGAGACCTCCGAGCAACGGGATGCTCAAGCACTGGGAACGATTGGGCTTTCCTAGCGCCCGAAGCTCTTCATCGCAAGATGGGTCCGGCGAGTCGGCAGCGCAACAGCAGAACATGCAGCGGTCGTTTTTCGCGCAATTTCCGGGACACGGAGGATTCAGAGGGGTCGCGTCGGAATCGTTCTGAGGGCGGAAATGGATTCCTCTCAGAGCATCGAGACGGGGTCGATATCGAGGCTGGCGCGAGCGGGGGAGAGGCCTTGATCGATGTGGGCGGCGAGCTGAGCGGCGACCTCGCGTAGGGCTTTTCTGTCCGCCGACTTGAGGAGGAGGCGGTAGCGGTAGCGGCCTCGGAGGCGCTCTAGGGGTGCGGGCGCCGGGCCGAGGAGCTGGACGGCGCCGGAACTGACCGCGGGCTGGCTTCTGGCGACGCGGGCGAGCTGCTCGGTGGCCGCACGGGCCTCGTCCTCGCCTCCCGCGTTCACTCGCACGGCGACGAGCCTCGAGAAGGGAGGGTAGCCCAGCTCTTCACGAAGCTGGATCTCCTCAGCGTAGAAACGCTCGTAGTCGTGTGCGGCAGCGTAGCGAACGGCCGGGTGCTCGGCTTGAAAGGTTTGAAGCACGACCCGGCCCGGCCTGTCGGCCCTCCCCGAACGGCCCGCGACCTGGGCCAACAGCTGAAAGGTCCGTTCCGATGCGCGGAAGTCTGGAAACGCGAGGCTCTGGTCGGCGGAAACGACGCCGACCAGAGTGACCCGCGCAATGTCGTGACCCTTGGTCACCATCTGCGTTCCGACGAGCACGTCGATCTGTCCCGCGCGCATCTCGTCGAGCAGCTCCTCGACGCCCTGTCCGCTGGCTGTGTCTCGATCGAGCCTCGCCACCCGCGCCTGCGGGAAGCTCTGCGCCACCGCGTCTTGCAACTGCTCGGTCCCAATGCCGAGCCGCTCGTACTCCGGGCTCCCGCATCCAACACAGGCCCCAGCGACCGGCTTCTGAAAGTCGCAGTAGTGACAGCGCAGCAAGCCGAGCCCGCGGTGCTCGGTCAGAGCGACGCTGCACGCTGGGCACTCGGCGAGCGCTCCGCAGCTCGCGCAACGCACGCTCGGGGAAAACCCTCTTCGGTTCAGGAACAAGATCGCCTGCTGCTTGGCGTCCAGACATTGGGCGAGCGCCGAATACAGCGGTCCTGAAAGAAACCGATGTCCCCCGGGGCCGCTTCGATGGCGTCGCAGGTCGACGATGTCCACCGAGGGAAGACGCTGTCCCGTAGCGCGCGCTGGAAGCGAAAGCAGTCTCAATTGCCCCTGACAGGCACGAAAATAGCTCTCCACCGATGGCGTCGCACTTCCGAGAACGCAAACCGCACCGGCATATTGCGCGCGCAGCAAGGCCATGTCTCGGGCTTGGTATCGGAAGCCTTCTTCCTGCTTGAACGAGGGATCGTGCTCCTCGTCGACGACGATCAGACCCAGGTCGCGCACGGGAGCGAACAGCGCGGACCGCGCGCCGATGGCCATGCTCAGACGCCCACGGCGCAGGGCTTGCCAGGCGTCGTCCCGCTGTCGCACGCTGAGCCCGCTGTGGAGCACGGCGATTTCGTCGCCGAAACGTGCGCGGAACCGCGTCACGAGCTGTGGGGTGAGAGCGATCTCGGGAACGAGCAAGATCGCTCCGCGACCCGAACGCCGGACACTGTCGATCGCTCGGAGGTAAACCTCGGTCTTGCCAGACCCCGTGACGCCGTGCAGCAAAAAGGCATCGCCAGCTTCGGACTGGGCCGCCTCGCAAATCGCGTCGATCGCCAGCCGCTGCGCTTCGGTCGGCTTCGGTGGCTCGTCTCGCTCGATCGATGTCCGAAAGAAAGGATCGGGATTGACTTCGACCTCCTCGATCTCGACGAGCCCCTTCTTCGCGAGCGAACGCAAGACGGCCTTCGGTTCGCCACAGATCGGCCGCAGGTCCTCGAGCAGCGCACCTTTCACGGGGTCGATGGCGGCAAGGACCGCCTGCTGACGCGCACCGAGTCGCAGCTCGGACGGCCCCTCCACGAGACGGCGCAGCTTCCAGGTGCTGTGCCGCGCGACGCGCTGACCCGGCAGATGCTCTGCCGCGTCCAAGAAGCCAAGCTTCCTCAGGCGGCTCATGGCCCCGGTGGGGAGCGCCGGCGCCGCAGCCCGCAAGACCTCACCCAGAGGATGCATGTAGTACTTCGCGGCTTGGGTGAGAAATCGCAGTAGCTCCGCAGTGAACACGGGCTCGGTTTCGAGGAGCCCCGCAACCGGCAGGGCGCGCTTGAGCCCCTCTGGAAGCCGATCTGGTCTCGCGACGACGAAACCGGCGAGCTTCCGTCGATTGAAGGACACGGCCACGCGACTTCCGAGATGGATTTCGGACGCAAGCGCCTGGGGTACTCGGTAGGTGAACGACTTGCGAAGGGGCACGGGCAGCGCAACCGCTACGTACGAGACGGCTTCCTGCTCGGCAGACGCTTCCTCCACAACAGGTCTCACGTGCACAACAGGTCTCACGTAGCCTTACGCGGCACCAATGTGCCATCGCGCCGGAACTTGCCCCGGCGACGCTCCGGGTCACGCGAATAGACCTCGAACGAGAGCGGGTCTTGCTGACCGGACTGCAAGCGGTGCACGGCGGCCATGGCGATCATCGCCGCGTTGTCGGTACAAGAAACCGGCGGCGGAACGTGAAGCGAGATGCCGCTCTGCTCGCACACCTCTCTGGCGCGCGCCCGAAGGCCTCGGTTGGCGGCGACGCCGCCCGTGATGACCAGCCTGGGTACGGCCTGCTCCTGGCATGCCCGCAAGGACTTGCGCACCAGACTCTCGATTACCACATGCTGAAAAGACGCGCACAAATCCGCCAGAGCTTGATCTTCTGGGATTCCGTGCGCTTGTACGTGTCGCGCCAGAGCCGTCTTCAAGCCAGAAAAGCTGAAGTCCGTGGTCTGGCGGGACGCCATCGGCATCGGCAGCGGGACCGCTTTCGGGTTTCCGTTGGCCGCAAGCCGGTCGATGAGAGGTCCCCCCGGATAACCGAGGCCGAGTAGCTTCGCGGCCTTGTCATAGGCTTCGCCGGCGGCATCATCGCGGGTCTGTCCGATGAGCTCGACCTGCTCGAAGCCTTCGACCCGGTAGAGCGCCGTGTGTCCACCACTGACGAGCAAGGCGACGTACGGCATCTGGGGCGGTGCGGGATTGTCCTCTCGGTCGGGCCTGTGCAGGTAGACCGCGAACAGATGCCCATCCAAGTGATTGACCCCGACGATTGGCTTGTCCGCACTCCAGGCCAAGGCCTTGGCCGCCTGAACCCCCACGAGCAAAGAGCCCACGAGTCCGGGGCCGCGCGTGACGGCGATGGCGTCGACTCCGCGCAAGCCCCCCGGAACCTCCTGCAAGGCTTGTTGAATCACCGGTACGATGGCCTGCATGTGTGCTCGGGAAGCCAGCTCTGGGACGATACCCCCGTACGGCCCGTGGGTCTTGATTTGACTCGCGATGACGTCGATCAGGACTTCGCCCCGCTCGTTCACGAGCGCGGCCGCGGTTTCGTCACAGGAGCTTTCAATGCCGAGAACCTTCAATTCACTGCCTCTTTCTCGAGGTCGAAATAGCCGAAAAAGTCGCATCGGCCAGAGAGAATCTCTGCGCAATCGTTCGGGTCGCAAATGACTTGGCCGGGTCCGGCGATGACCCGTACCTCGATGTGACCGCCTCGGATGAGAGAGACGAAAACCATCGCGTCACGACCTGCGAGGGCACCGGTCTGCGGACGGGCGACGAACATGAAGTTCTTGATGCGCCCTCCGCCAGGAAACTCGTAGAGCCCGAGTTGATCGAAGGCCAGAGGAGCAATGGGCAGCAGCTCCGTATCGTCGAACGTGGGACCGCAGGCCTCACCCGTGGTCGTGAGCGAGCCAGGTTTCGTGTAGGTCTCGTTCGCATCGAATTTCATGTCGAGCTCGACCTCGCTCGAAAATCCACGGCGGATGAACGAACAGTCGATGCCGTCCGGGCAGTTTTCCGGGTCGTCGGCACCGACGACTTGGCCGCGATAGATCTGGTTCGGATCCGTCTCGAACTCTCCGAACTGATCACAGGCGGCAATCAAGAACAAGCAACATAGCGCGGCCCGCATGGGGCGGAGGGTAGCATCGCCGGGTCCAGCCCGCATCGGCCCGCAAATCCGCCCCGCGCCCGCGCAAAACGCAGGAGACCGTACCGGGCTATAGGCTCACGCGGAGGGTCTTACTGGCCGAAAGCCAGCGGCGATATCCGGGTGCATCCCCTGCCGCCGCAGCGAGGTCGGCCGCTTTTTCGTAACGCCGCTGCGCCTCGACAGTGCGGCCGGCCAGCTCATCCAAGGAGCCGAGCATGCCGACGGCGCGGGCCACCAGGCTCATCGCGCCCTGCTCTAGGCCCTCTTGCTCAACCTGCTCGAGCTCTCGCGCCGCTGCCCCGTGCTCGCCTGCCGCCGTCAAGACATCCGCGAGCTCCAGGCGCGTCCGAGTCGACAGCGTCGCAGCGGCCCCCGCTTGTTCAAACAAATCGAGCGCGCGCCGGTAGGCATTCGCCGCATGTGGCGCATGCCCGTCGATTCGACGAATGCGACCGATGGCCACCTGCAGATGCGACTCGACCGACGGATCGACCTCGGCCACCAGCTCGAGCGCGCGCCCGAAGTGACGCATCGCATCGCGCGGTCGATCTCGGCGCGCCGCGATCCGACCGAGCGAAAGAAGCATCTTGGCGCGCTCGGGGCTCTTGGGCGCGGTCAGGTCCAGCGCTTCGCGGAGCACTCCGTCCGCCCCGGCGGGGTCCCCCGAGCGAGCCAGAGCCTCGGCGAGCTTTCGGCTGAAAGTCGAAATCGCCTGGTCGAGGCCGATATCGCCACTTTCGAGTGCAGCCCTACGAGCCAGCTCCAGGGCTCGTTGGTAGCCCAACACGGCCCCCGAATGGTCGCCGCGGTCCATCGCGCTATCGCCCATCCGCTCGAGCAGGACGAGTCCGGTCATGGGCTCGCCCGCATGGAACGCATGGGCCGCGCGCACCTCCTCGGCCGCGCGGCGCTCGGTCGTGACCCCGTAGGCACGTCGGTGCAGCTCCTTGCGTGCCTCGGCGGGGATCGACGCTTCGACGAGCTCCGCGATGAAGGGATGCACGATGTCGAGGCAGTTTCCATCGAGGTGCACGAGGGATTCACCGGCAAGCTCATCCAGGCCCTCGAGCTCCTCGTTCTGCGCAACGCTACGCAAGGCATCGAGCTCGACTCGCCAGCCGAGCACCGCCGCAGCCTGAAGCAGACGACCCGCTTGTACGCTGAGCCGCTCGGTTCGCTGGATGATCGCGTCGGCGAGCCGGGGAATCCCATCATCGTCCCGGGAGCCGGCGATGCCGAGGGCTTCGAGCTGCTCCAGATGAAGCGGAAGCAGCTGCCCATTGGCCGCCTCACAAATCTCCGCCAAGCGCGACACCAATTGAAGCTCTGCCGATCCTCTCAAGAAGCGCTCCGCTTCCTCAGGCAGGAAGCCTTGGAGCTTGATCTGATCGGCGACTTCGGCGGAGGAATCCACGTCGCCGGCGCTGACGAGCAAAACGGGCTCGGTCCCGAGCACGCGCGTCAGCTCGACGAGCGCCTGTCGGGTCAGACCGTCGCAGTAGGGAAGGTCGTCGATCAACACGACGACGCGCCCGCTCGAGGAACGCCCGCGGGCGTCTTTGATGGCGTATGATAGCGCTTCAGCGACCGCCCCGGTCCGTGCTCGGCCCCCTGCGCCCAGCAACCCAGAGGGTTTTACGATCTCGGCGATTCCCGCAGCCGCGAGCGGCTCCCCAATCGTGTTCCCCTGAGTCGCCATCCGAGCCAACTCCGACTCGTCGACCTGGAGGAGCTCGCAAAGAACCCGACGAATGGCGGAATACGGAACGGGCGCGCCAGTCGCGTGTGCCCCGGCCCCGACGACGATGTCCCCTTCGACCGCCGCCTTCTCTGCCAGCTCGGTGAGGAAGCGCGTCTTTCCGACGCCAGCCTCGCCTGACAAGTGCACCCACAGTGCGCCTTGCGCGGCCTGGCGTCGCAGCTCGAACATTCGTGCGAGCTCGACCTCTCGGCCGACGAATGGACGCTGGGAGCCGAGTGGTGGATAGAAAGACGGGCGCAGAGAGTGCGAGCTCGCAGCGACCCGCTCCTGGCCGGTCAAGCGCTGCCCACACTCCCCGCAGAAGTTCTGGTTCGCGCTGACTGCCGCGCTGCAGTTCGGACACTTGGACTGACCCGCCCTGCCCGCGCCCATCCCTTCGACGGCGCGGCGGAGCTCTTGCTGCATTTGCCGGGCATTGATGAACCTGTCCTCGGGCTCCTTGGCCAGCGCTTTCATGGTGACTTCGGCCAGGACATCGGGGATGGCGCGGTTGGGACTGATCTCGCGTGGGTCGGGGATCGGGTCGTTCATGTGGCGGAGCACGACCCGGGTCGGAGTGTCGTCGACGTATGGCAGACGGCCGGTCAACAGCTCGAAGAGCACGACACCCAGCGCATACAAGTCGCCGCGTCCGTCGACCCCGTCACCGCGCCCCTGCTCGGGCGACATGTAGTCGGGCGTTCCACAGACGAGGCCCGGCTTCGTGATTGAGCTGTCGCCGCCCACGATGGTAGCTAGACCGAAGTCCACGACCTTCACGAGGTCGTCGCCGGAGCGAAGCGGCCTCAGGATGATGTTCTCCGGCTTCAGATCGCGATGAACGATGCCCAGTTCATGGGCTTCGCCGAGCGCATCCAAGGTGCTAATCAGAATCTTGGCCGCCCGGTCGACCGCCAGCGGGCCTTGCTCGTGCATCACGAGCGCTAGGTCTTTTCCAGAAAGGAACTCCATCGCCAGATAGAGAATCCCGTCGTCGGTCCGGCCGAAGTCGATGATGCTTACGCTGTTGGGATGGTTGAGCCGGCTGCTGGCGCGCGCCTCTTGATAGAAGCGCGCGACCGTCTGTTCGTCGCTCAGCAAGTGTGGGTGAATGACCTTCACGGCCACGGTACGGCCCAAGGTCGACTGTTCGGCCTTGTAGACACGACCCATACCGCCGACACCGACGACTTCCTGCAGAAGGTAGCGGCCGCCAACCATGCGCCCGATGAGAGGGTCGCTGGCCTCTGTCCCCCCGCTCTCCTGAACAGTCGCCCCGCACGCCGAACAAAATCGCGCCACGTCCTCTAGGGACGCACCGCACTGCACGCATAAGTACACGTCTTCATCATATCTTAGTGAGGCTCAGTCTCAAATCAGACTGCAGGTGCAAGCCTTTCGTTTCGTTCTGCAAAATCGACAACGATGCCGGGGCTGCTAGAGTCAGCCACCGTGGGGAGACAGCTGGGAGCTTGGGTCGTCGTGAGTCTGGTCACGCTGGGCTGTGCGAGCACCGGAAGCTTGAAAGGCAACGTTTTCCGCGGTCCGGAAACTAGCTACCAGCTCGGTGTGCCGGGCCCCCAATGGCAGCGCGTAGGGGTCAACAAGGACAACGACCTGTCGTGGCACAGCCCAGCCAAGGGAGCCGTCCTGCAAGTCGATTCCAAGTGCAATCCCGACTTCGACATCCCTCTTCAGGCACTGACCATGCACCTTCTGATCGGTTTCACTGATCAGAAGGTCATCTCTCAGCAGACCCTTCCCATGGACGGCAGGGAAGCCATGCGGACCCACCTGCAAGCCAAGCTCGACGGGGTTCCGAGAGAGATGCTCCTCCAGGTCCTCAAGAAGGATGGCTGCGTGTACGACTTCGCCCTCATCACACCCCCGGGCCAAGCGTTCGAGGACGCGGCCCCTGACTTCGACGCCCTTTTGGTCGGTTTCCGCACCCCGCCGGACAGGCCATGACCGCTGAGCCCAGCCCCAGCGGTCGCCGCAGCATCGTTCGCTGGGCGGACTACCGGATCCAGATGCTGCGAGCCTTCGTCGAGCAGGTCGGCGAAGCCACGCTGCTTGCGGGCCGAAGCATTCGCACCCTGTTTTCGACGCGGTTCGACCTCCAGGAGTTCATCTACCAGCTCGAGCAGCTGGGGGTTCGCAGCATCGCGATCGCGGCGGCTACGGCCATCTTCGTGGGTATCGTCATGACCATTCAGTTCGCGGTGTCCATGGAGCCCTACGGCGCCAAGGACACGCTCGGCCGCGTCATCGCCGTCTCGGAAGCGCGCGAGCTCGCTCCCTCGCTAACCGCGCTCGTGGTCGGAAGCAGGATTGCTGCTGGAATGGCCGCCGAGATCGGCTCCATGGCTGTGACCGAGCAAATCGACGCAATCCGAGCGCTCGGCGCCGACCCCATCCGCAAGCTCGTTGTCCCGCGGATGGTCGCCGGCATCGCAATCATGCCCCTGATCACCTTCATCGCTTTCATCTTGGGGATGCTCAGCTCGATGATGGTCGCCGCCCTCTCCTACGGCATCACGATGGAGTTCTTCATCACGACGGCCATCGACAGTCTGCGGCTCAGAGACTTCGTGAGCGGCGTCTCCAAGACCCCGTTTTTCGGCTTTCTCATCGCACTGCTGGGCTGCTACTTCGGCCTACAGACCCGCGGCGGGACCGAAGGCGTCGGAAAGTCGACGACCCGAGCCGTCGTCGTCGTTTCCATCTCTATCCTCATGGCGGACGCGCTGCTCACCCAGCTCTTCGTAGCGGTCGGTACGCTCTAGCGCCCGCGCAGGGTGCGAAGAAACCTTCGGATCAGATCCCCAGGATGCGCCATGCGTCGATATGGGCATGGGACGAGTCCTGACAGCCTGGCTGCTCCTGAGCTTCATCTTTACCAGCACCGCGTGTCGACAAGCCCCGATTCCGGTCTTGGACGCGCCCGGGCGCTCGTTCCTGCCCTCGCAGCTGCAAGCAGGCGCCGTCGATGTCGAACGACTCGCCGAGACGAAGGACTGCGTGAGCTGCCACGAGGACGTCGGAAGTCACTGGATGAGCAGCGCCCACGCGCATGCCTCGTTCGACAATCCCTGGTATCGCGCCAGCGTGGACGCCTTCCGCGAGGCACGCGGAAACGAAGCCAGCCGATTCTGCGCAGGCTGCCACGACCCTCTGCTGCTGCTGTCCGGAGCCATCGACCAGCCGGTCGAGCCTGACGACGACCTCGCCTACGCTGGCATCACCTGTTTGGTCTGCCACAGCATCGAAGACAGCCGCACCGACGGCAACGCGAGCTACAGCCTGAGCTCTGCCGCGGTCATCATCCCGGACCCTGCGATCCCGTCGCAAATCGAGGCCCACCGAGCGCGTCTCGCCATGCCGGCTCTACGAACGGCTGAACTCTGCGGTAGCTGCCACCGCTCCTTCACAGGACCTCACATGGGCAATCCAAATCAGCTGCCGGGCATCGACGACCTGGCGGACTGGCAAGCGTCCACGGCCGGAGCCGGCGTCGGGGAGCGACTGTCCTCGTCGAATAGAAAAAGTTGCCAGGACTGCCACATGCAAGACGAGCGCACGCGGCTCGGCGACTTGGCTGGGCGCGACGAGCAGCGAGTGAGCAGCCACCGGTGGGCGGCCTCGCATTCCGCGATGGGGGCACAGTTGAACGACCCCAGGCAGGAGACCGCCATCGCCGAAATGCTCAGGGGTGCCATCCTCGTCGACCTTCCGAGCGTATCCGTCGACGGGCATCGCTACGAAACCCTCCGCCAGGTGCCGCTAAGCGGAGGCGAATCGCTGACCCTCGAGTTGCTGCTCGAAAACACGAGGACCGGACACCGCTTCCCAGGCGGCGCCCGGGACATGCACGACACCTGGGTGGAGGTCGAGGTTCGCGACGGCAACGGTCTGCTTGTCGCCAGCTCGCGCCGAAGCGCCGAGGCACGCGACGACGACGGCGTCTTCGTGCTTCGGTCCACACTGCTCGATTCAGAGGGAAGCCCCGAAAGCCTGCATCGGGTGCACCGATTCCACGCAGCGGCCTTCGATCGCACCCTACCGGTAGACGAGGCGAGGCTGGCTCGCTACCGGATGCGTCTACCCCCGAAGCTCGTGGAGCCGCTTGGCGTGCAGGCCAAGGTCCTGCATCGGAAGCACGGGCTCGCTTTCCAACAGCAGGCCTGTCGAGCGGGCCGCTCTGAACGTGGTCGAGCCTTCGCGGCAGGAGCCTCGGCACGTGACGGAGCCGTGCTGGACGCCTGCAACCCGCAGCCGGTCACCCTGGTTGCGGAGGCGAGCGTTTGGCTAGGAGACGGGGCCGAGCAGCACCCCGCCACCGGAGGTGCGTCTCGACCGCGGCTGCCACGGCTCCTCAGCCACGGCCGCGCGCTTCTACGAGACAGCAGCGAGCACGCGGGCCTTGCGCGGACGAGCCTCGAACGGGCTCTCGAGTTGGCCACCGAAGCGAACGATTCGGTGGCACAGGCGGAGGCTCACTTGCTGCTATCGCGGCTCGCGACGATTGAGGACCGCACCGAGCTTGCCCTCGGACACGCAGACGCGTCCGAACGGTACCTCGGACCGCATCCTGCCATCGACCGGGCCCGGGCCGACGCCTACGCCAGTACCTGGCGCTGGGCGGAGGCAGCCTCGGCCTATGACAAAGTCACGGCGGCAGCCCCAAGCGACTGGCGCGTCTGGCGCGACCTCGCGCAGGCGCGAGGCAGCCTGGGGGATGATCTGGCCGCCCTGCGCGCCGCAGAGCGGGGACTTCAGCTCGCCCCGAGACAGGAGGACCTGCTCCGGAGTCGCGCCCTAGCCTTGGGAGCCCTAGAACACCCCGAGGCAGCCGCAGCGCAGCAGCTATGGCTCACGCACCGCCGGCCCGACGCTCAGCCCGCCCTGCTCGCGCGCTGCGAGCAGGCCCATGCGCGTTGTGCGATCGATCGCCAACCCGTCCCCGTGTACGGGCTCCGAGCCCCTGCAACAAAGCCCTTCCATGGACGGGCCGAAGCCCGGTAGTATCGCTCCGTCGTGTCCAAGAAGTACCAAAAGAAAAGCGCCTCGAAGGCTAAACGAAGCAAGAAGAGCCAGGGTCAGTCGTACAGCGCAGAGCTGGGCGAAACCCATGGCGTGATGGGCGGCATGGTGCACGGTTTTCGACGCGCGGTCGGAAGCGGCAGCACCGAGCGGTCGAAGGGCAACAGCATTTTCTGGACGGCCACCCTGGTTGCCCTGGCGCTTGCGCTCGTGGTGTGGGTCCTGGCCCGATGACGGGCTGATCCCCGCGCGGTCTCAGTCGCGGATGGCGCGCCAGCGCAGCCAGTGGTCCGCCAGAACGAGCGCAACCATCGCCTCGGCCATCGGAATGAAGCGAGGCAGCAAGCAGGGATCGTGGCGACCCTTGGTCCGGATCGTCGTAGAGGCGCCTTCGGAGGTCACGGTCTGCTGCTCACGTGGCAAACTGCTCGTGGGCTTCACCGCCGCTCGAATCACGATGGGCATGCCACTCGAAATGCCGCCGAGCATACCGCCGTGGCGGTTCGTGCGCGTGCGCACCTGGCCGTCCGCGTCTGTCTCGAAGACATCGTTATTCTCGCTCCCGCGAAGACGGGCCACTGCAAAGCCGGCACCGTACTCCACACCCATCACCGCAGGCAGGCTGAAGAGGCCCTTGGCCAAGTCCGCCTTCAGCTTGTCGAACACCGGGTCCCCGAGACCAGCCGGCACGTTACGAGCCACCAGCTCGGCGATGCCACCGATCGAGTCCTGTGCCTTTCGCACCTGTTCGATGAGCTGGACCATCTGCGGCGCGGCCGCGGGATCAGGGCAGCGCACGATGTTCGGCTCACCGTTGGGCAGAGTTTCGACCTGCTCCAGGGTCACGGTCTGCGGTACCTCGGCGATGACGTCGCCCACCTGGCGCACGTAGCCCACAATCTCACAGGCAAACGCGTGGGAGAGGAGCTTCTTGGCCACGGCCCCAGCCGCCACCCGAGCCACCGTCTCGCGCGCGCTGCTCCGGCCGCCACCCCGGTAGTCACGCCTGCCGAAGCGAGCGTCGAAGGTATAGTCGGCGTGGCCGGGCCGATAGAGCTCCTTGATGTCAGTATAGTCCCGCGAGCGCTGGTCCTGATTGCGGACCAGGATGGCGATCGGCGTGCCGGTGGTCTCCCCCTCAAACACGCCGGACAGGATCTCCGGCGCGTCGGCCTCCTTGCGCTGGGTGACGATTTTGCTCTGCCCCGGCCGGCGCCGCGCGAGATCGGACAGCAGGTCCTCGACATCGAGTGGGACGCCGGGCGGACAGCCGTCGATGATGACGACGTTGCCGGCGCCGTGACTCTCGCCGGCCGTGCTCACGCGAAACAGCTGCCCGAAGCTACTGCCCGCCATCGCTGCTCAGCTCCTTGCCGGCGTAACGGGCCACCGCGTGCCCGACGAAGAAGGGTCCCATCTGCTGAATGTACTCCGAGGTCTGCTTCGTGCCCCGCATGCTCTGCACCACGTGCGAAAGCGGGTGCAGGTCAGCCCCGATGAGACCGATCACGAACTCGTTGTCATTGGCATCGAGACCGTGACAGGCGAGGCGTACGTCATGAGCGAGGTTCTCGGCGCCGTAGGCACGGCCTATCGTCGCGTGCTCGCGCAGGATCGCACCCTTCTCGCGGCCCTCGAGCTTCTCGAAAGCGCCGCTCCGCCTGAGTGGATACCAGACGGCCCAGTTCCACTCCTCGTTCAACACGGTCTGCTTGGGCCGCTCGATCAGCCAGAACTCGAGGTCATCCTCGTAGCCGCTGCTGTAGGACCGGCCGAGCATCGTGAGCTCCGGCCGCACCGACCAGTCTCTAAGCGACTCCCGGTCGAAAAGCGCGCGAACCTCTTCGACGAACAGCTTCGGGTCCTCGCCGAACGTGAGCAGGCCGACGCTGCGGGGATCGTTGACGTCCGCGTAGATCACCGAGGGGATGTCGGCCTCGGCGACCGCGATGGCCAGCGCCTGCTGCTGTGCCGAAGGCGAAGAGCCCTGAGGAATCCGAAAAACGAGCAGCTGCATGAAGAGGCGGCGATCGAGCAGCTGTGGCTGCCCTTGACGCGGCGCACCACGTTCTTGGATCTCAATCGTCGGAAGATCAGCCGGATTTGCTGGGGAGTGAGCCATAGGACCTTCTCATAGCGCTTTGCGCTGATTGTGCATAGCAGAGTAACCTGCGTTCAGGCATGGCCCCAAGGACTGGGGCAAGCCGAACGCTTCCACATGGTACGTCTACTGAAAATCCTTGGTTTTGCGTTCATCGCGCTGCTGCTGCTCGCGCTGCTGGCGGGCTGGATGGCCAACGAGCCCAGACCGCAGGGGCAGGCGGGAGCTGAGGCCGACGCCCTGGGCAAGAAGATCCAGGCCGCAGTCGACATGGACGCATGGGAACGTACTGGCGCGCTGCGCTGGTCGTTTCACAAAATGCACCACTACGTCTGGGATCGGCAGCGTGGACTGGTGGAGGTCAGATGGCGCGACCGACGGGTCCTATTGCGCACCGCGGACCAAAGCGGCCGTGCCTGGAAGGGCAACGAAGAGCTGAGCGGAAACGCCCAGGCGCGAATGCTTCGGCGGGCTTACCAGTATTGGATCAACGACGCGTTCTGGCTGAATCCGATTCGCAGCTTCTTCGACGCCGGGGTCCGCCGCGAGACGGTCACGCTCCCCAATGGCGACAAAGGCCTCCTCGTGACCTATGGCAGCGGAGGGGTCACGCCGGGAGACGCTTACCTCTGGACCTCGGACGAGCAAGGCTTGCCAGAACGCTGGCGCATGTGGGTGCAGATTCTGCCGATCGGCGGCCTGGCGACGAGCTGGGAGGGCTGGCAGGAGCTGCGCACCGGAGCGAAAATCGCCACGGTGCACGGCGGTCTCGGCTTGCGCCTCACCTTCATTACAAACCTCGACGGCGCCGAGTCGCTCGCGGAGCTGAACCTCGAACAAGACCCCTTCGCCCCGCTCTTCTAGGGCGTCCCGGCTCTGCCCGAACTGACAGCAACGCTGCCGCTTGCGCGGGCGCGCTGACACTGACGCTCGCACCGAAACTGATGACACAGCTCTCGTCGCTGAGCGGCTCAGTTCCTGCGCCCCGCCACGAGCCCGACAACGCTCAGGATGACGAGCGTCGCCCCGATCATGCTCAGGGTATTGGGGAACTCTTGAAACAGCAGCATGCCCCAGATATAGGCCAGGACGATTTGCAGATAGGTGACCGCCGATGCGCGCCCTGCGGTTTCGAGAGCGAACCCCCTGGTGATCTGCAACTGCCCCAGTTGAGCGAAGATGCCGATGCCCAGCAGGAACAGCCACTCGAATCCACGGGGCAAGACCAGCCCCTCGAGGCCGAGGATGGGCAGGGAGGCAGGGCCGGTCACCAGCGGAAAGTATAGGACGACCACCAGGTGGTGCTCGGTCTCACCCAGGCGTCGAATGATGACGTACGCAAGAGCCGAGAAGACGGCGCCGAGCACGGCCACTGCGACCGCGATCGGGTCGAGGGCGTGAGCCGATGCAAACAAGAAGCTAGGCTGCGCAACCAAGATGACGCCGACGATGCTGCCCAGGGTCGCGAGCAGATGCGCGCCCGTCAGCCGCTCGCCCAGCGCAAAAACCGCAATGAGCGCTGCCAGCATCGGGTTACAGAATTGAATGACCGTCGCATCCGCGAGGGGCAAATGCGTGATCCCATAAAAATAGCAGCTTAGCGCAGCAAACCCGGCGAAACCCCTGGCGATGAGCAACGGCTTGTTGTGGCCCCAGGGCTGCACCCCCGCCGCCCGGATCGCCCACCAGCTCATGACCAGGGTCACGAGCACACGCGCCAGGACGAGCTCCATGGTAGGCAGGCGTTGACCCGCGAACTTGGCGAACACGCTCATCACGCTGAAGAAGAACGTGCCGAGGACCATGTGGCGGATCCCCGTCGGGAGGCGATGCCAAGGCCGCAAGAAGTCGCCCACCAGCCCGGTTGTTGAGCCCAAATGCACCGAGCGCAAGTGGGTGTTAGAAACGCGCTCATGAGATTGCTCACTCGCAGCTTCGCCCAAGGTCTGCTGGTCCTCGCTCCAGTCGCCATCACTGTCGGCATCGTCTGGTGGCTCGTGACCACGCTCGACAACTGGCTGGGGGCATCCGTGCCCGGACTTGGTCTGCTCATTGCCGTCGCGGCCATCACGCTCATCGGCTACTTGACCGGGAACGTCGTCGGTCGGCGGCTCATCGCCCTCATCGAGTCGGCCTTGCAACGCGTGCCGATCGTGAAGCTCCTGTACAACTCGCTGCGAGACCTATTCGGGGCCTTCGTGGGCGACCGTCGCAAGTTCGACCAACCAGTGCTCGTGGAAGTCAGCCAGCACGGCATGAAGGTGCTCGGTTTCATGACCTGCCAGCGCTTCGAGGACCCGCAACTTCGCGACCACGTGGCCGTGTATCTGCCCGAGTCCTACAACTTCGCCGGAAATCTCGTCGTCGTTCCGAAAGAGCGCGTGCAAGCGCTGGACGCGGACGGCGCCCAGTTCATGGCCTTCATCATGTCGGGCGGAGTGACCGAGATGAGCGCAGGCAGGACGATGATCGAGGAGAGCGCCGTGCTCCCGGCCTGAGCCACTGGCGCGGCCTAGCAGACAAGCTAATCTCCCGTCCGCAAACCCGAGACGAGAAGACAGACGATGACTGTAGTATTCGAGACCCCGAACGCGCTAAAAGATTCCGTTGGCAAGCAGCTGGGCTACAGTGAGTGGCTCCGCATCGAGCAGGATCGGGTCAACCAGTTCGCAGACGCCACAGGCGACCATCAGTGGATTCACGTGGATGAAGAACGGGCCAAGAGCGGGCCGTTCGGAGCGACCATCGCGCACGGATACCTGACGCTGTCGCTCGTCAGCTTCTTTCTGCCACAGATCATGGAAGTGCGCGGCTTCGACTTCGCGGTCAACTACGGCTGCAACAAGGTCCGCTTTCCGGCACCAGTCCCCGTAGGCTCGCGCGTTCGAGCCGGCGCCGAAATCGTGTCCGTCGAAGAGTCCAAGGGCGCGATTCAGTCGATCGTGCGCGTGACCGTCGAAGTGGAGGGCAAGGACAGGCCCGCATGCGTCGCGGAGACGGTGAGCCTTTACTACCCGGAAAAAAAGTAACTCGCGCACGGAGCGCGGAACGGGTGCAATGCCGCCCTGCCGCGCTACATCGTCGATGCTGCCTCTCTACGACTAGGCCTCGTCCGCGACGCGGGCACCGAGCGCGCGCGCCCTCTTCTAAGCAGCCAGAATGCCGAACTGCTGACCAAAGCGCTGCAAGAGCTCGAGCGCCTTGTCCATGTCTTCGCGCGTGTGACCGCGAGTCACGTTGAGCCGCAGACGTTCCTCTCCCTGCTTCACGGCTGGGTAGGTAATCGGAACCATCATCACGCCATTTTGCAAAAGCGCGAGATGAGTCATGAGGGATTTGGCTTCGTCGTGACACATGACGGGCATGATGTGCGTGTTACTCGCGCCTAAATCGAAGCCCATCTGTGTGAGCCCCTTGCGCATGTAGTCGGCCTTCTCGTGAAGCTCCGCCACGAGGCCCTCGCCCTCCTCCTCCAGCATCGTCAGGATAGTGGCCGCAGCGGTCACGATGGGAACGGGCAGCGAGGCGCTGAACAGGAACGAGCGCGCATAGTGCTTGATGTGGTCGACGACGTCCGCGCTGCCGAGCAGGACTCCGCCAATGCCGCCGAAGGTCTTGGAAAAGGTGCTGATGACGACCGGAATCTTACCTTCGAGCTGGTACTTCTCGATGATCCCCCGGCCACCCTTTCCGAGGGTGCCGGTTCCGTGCGCGTCGTCACAGACGATCACCGTATTGTCGTGCTGACTGCAAACCTCGACGAACTCCTCGATCTTGGCCTCGTCGCCGTCGAGCGAGTAGATGCCCTCGATGAGCACCATCGCGTTCTTGCGTTCACGTTTGCTCAGCACGCGGTTGAGCGCGCGAGAGCTGTTGTGATTGAAGAAGCGGACCTCTGGCGCTCGCATGGGTGTGCCTGCAGCCAAGAAGGTGCCGTCCAGGATGCACGCGTGGCTGAGGTTATCGAGCGCGAGCGTAGTCTCCTTGTCCGCGAGGGACATGATCGTGCCCAGCATGGCCTGGTAGCCCGTGGTGAACAGAAGACACTTCTCGAAGCCGAACCACTGCGCCAGCCGCTCCTCGAGCTCCACGTGAGCCGTGGTCGTCGCCTGCGGTCGAGACGACCCCAGGCCACAGGCAAACACGTCGACCGCGCGCTTGGCCGCCTCTTTGACCTTTGGATGGTTCGTCAGCCCGAGATAATCGTTGGAGCTGAAATTGACGATCTCGCTGCCGTCGATGCTCGTATGAAGCCCACCGGTCTCGAAGCTCCTGAAATAAGGGTAAACGTCCCTCGCTTGGACCTGCCGCACGCGCTCGAGTGCCGCGTGGGCTTTTTCGTCAATCCAGCTCATATCCGTAGGCGAGCCCTATAACGCGGGGCAGCAAGCGCGTGCAAGCTGAGCTTGGAGTCCATCTGCACGATGAAAAACAGGCCGCACGGCCAAATTTGGGAATACTTGACCACACTGCCCTAGGACCGCATATAACGGCGTCGCTATGTCGAACCTAGCGGAAACAATGGGAAACAGTGAGCGAGGGCGGGCTATGTCGGGCGATCTGATGGACGGGCTCAGGCAGATCATCATCGAGATCGCGGAAGTCGACGAAGTGCCTGCCGAAACCGACTTCGCGGACCTGGGTATCGACAGCATGATGGCCATCGAGATCGTCGCCGACGTCGAAAAAGCCTACGATGTGACGATCGCCGAGGAGGAGCTGAATGAGCTCACCAACCTGCAGGCCGTCTACGACAAGGTTCAGGAAAAGCTCGCTCAGAGCTAGAAGCGAGCGATCGCGGCAATCACTTGCCTCGCCCGAAAATCTTCGATCCCGGCGGCACGGACTTGGTCAACCAAACGTTTCCGCCGATGACGGAACCTTCACCGATCACCGTATCCCCCCCGTGAATCGAAGCGCCTGCGTAAATGGTGACGTCGTCCTCGATGGTCGGATGCCTCTTCTGATCGGGGCCCGTGGCTTCGCCTCGCGACACACTGAGCGCGCCTAGCGTGACACCCTGATAGAGCTTCACGTTTCTTCCGATGACGGCGGTGGCACCGATGACCACCCCTGTGCCGTGATCGATGAAAAACCTCTCCCCGATGCGCGCACCCGGATTGATGTCGATGCCCGTCTCACTGTGCGCATGCTCCGTAATGATGCGAGGGATCATCGGCACGGCCCACTGCTCGAGCTCGTGCGCGACGCGATATGCCGTGATGGCCTCGATGCTCGGATAGCTGAAGATCACTTCCTCGATACTCGCGGCAGCAGGGTCGCCTTCATAGGCGGCCCGGACGTCGGTGTTCAAGGTGCTACGAAGTGCAGGGAGACGCGCCAGGAGACGAAGCACGATGTCTTCACTCCAACCCTCCGGGTGCTTGCCCGGGCGCCGGCCCATTCGCTCTTCATACCGCACCGCGCGCTCGATCTGGTCGATGAGAATCTCGCGCGCCGGATACAGATGCTCACTGATCCCGTAGCGCAGATTCGTGCGGTTCAGTGAACGCGTGCTGTAGAAGCCCATGTACAGCACTGACTTGATGTGATCGAAGGCCGTGCAGACCGCCCGCCGATTCGGCAGGGCTGCGCTGTCCAGATTGTTGATCTCCAGATCGCTGTCGTAAGACTCGGTGATCTGATCGATCACGTCCTCTAGGTCTTGATGGCGATGGCCTTCTTGTCCGCCCATGGCTCGTCCATATGTATCACGTCGCCGGACCCAATCACCACTGAGTCTTGAATGTCGTCGAACTCGCGGAGCGTCGAGGCAGGGCCGGTCGGCGACGCCGCGCGCTCGGATCAGGGGTCGCGCGTATTGCGTTCCTATCAGTCTGTTCTCTGGCGACCCTCAAAGCCAGCCCCGTTGTTCGTACCAAGCAAGGGCGTCGGTCAAGGAGTCCCGCAAAGGGCGGAGATGAAAATTGAGCTCACGGGCGGCTTTTTCGTGAGAGACGACTTCATTGCTGACGCTGGCGCGTAGCATGTCTGGGGTGAGAAGCGCGGGTTTCTTCGTGAGCGCAGCAGCGGCCAGAGCAAAGGGCATGGCGGCCCAGCCCACCCAGAGAGGAAGCGCTCGTCGGGGCATTTTTCGTCCGCTGACTTCGCCAAAGAGCCGCACCATGTTCGCGGCCGGGATCACGTCGCCGGTGAGAAAGTAGCGCTCGCCCCGCCGACCCGTTTTCGCGGCGTTCATCATGCCGTCAGCGACGTCGCGCACGTCGGCGTAGTCGGTGAGCGCGTCGAGCAGCAAGGGGACCCTGCCGAAGTAGAGGTCGAGCAAAACACTCCCGATGAGGGAAGGTTCGTAGTCGTGGGGACCGATGAGCGAACCAGGATTTACGACGACCGCGTCGAGTCCCTTTCCACATCGGTCGAGCACGAGTTGCTCTCCGATGGCCTTGCTTCGGTGGTACAGACATTTGCTGTCCAGTGCGAGGGGGTTCTCTTCGGTGAGCGGCTCCGAGAGGGGCTCTCGGTCAAGCGCCGCGTGCGAGCTCGTATGAAGCATCCGGACGCCAGCCTTCAGGCAGGCATCGGCCACAATGCGCGTCCCGTCGACGTTGATCGCGTGCATCATGGGATGTTTCTTCGGCTGCAAATCGATCATCGCCGCAAGATGAAAGACGAGGTCCACTCCCTGAACGGCTCGCTCCACGGTGCCGGGGTCGAGCACAGATCCCTCGATCATTTCGATTTTGAGACCGTCTAAGGACTCCCCGCGGCTCGGCTCGAGAACGCGGACTTCGTGCCCGCGCTGCAGCAAGCTGCGAACGAGCACGTTGCCTAGACGTCCTCCGCCACCGGTCACCAATGTGCGCACGCCGCGCAGTGAATCACGATTGCCCGGTGGGCTCAAGCACCGGAAACGGTGCGGAACATCGACTCGATCAGCTCCCGGGCTTCTTTTTGAATCAGCGCCAGGTGCTCGCGGCCGATGAAGCTCTCCGCGTAGATCTTGTAAACGTCTTCGGTGCCCGAGGGACGCGCCGCAAACCAGCCGTTCTGCGAGCTGACTTTGAGCCCGCCAATCGATGCGTCGTTTTCGGGCGCTCGGGTGAGCACCGCGGTGATCGGCTCGCCCGCGAGTTGTTCGGCGCTCAGACTGTCGGCGGACAGCTGCTTGAACGCCGCCTTTTCCTCCGGCGTCGCCGGAGCGTCAATGCGAGCATAGACCGGTTTGCCATGCTTCTTGGTGAGCTGCGCGTAGTACTCGCCCGGGTCGGCGCCGGTCGTGGCGGTGATCTCCGCGGCGAGCAGGTTCAGCAGGATGCCATCCTTGTCGGTCGTCCAGACGCGCCCGTCTCGCCGAAGGAACGACGCGCCGGCGCTCTCCTCACCGCCGAACCCGTACGTCCCGTCGAGCAGACCTTGCACGAACCATTTGAAGCCCACCGGCACCTCTGCCAGACGGCGGCCCAGATCTGCGGCGACTCGATCGATCATCGCACTGCTGACCAAGGTCTTGCCGACCGCGGCTGTGGCTGGCCACTGGCGGTGACGAAAAAGATAGTCCACGGCGACGGCGAGGTAGTGGTTGGGATTCAGCAAGCCCCAGCTACGCGTCACGATGCCATGCCGGTCGAAGTCTGTATCGTTCGCGAAGGCGATGTCGTACTGGTCGCGCAGATCGACCAGGCTCGCCATCGCGTAGGGAGAGGAGCAGTCCATGCGGATTTTCCCGTCTCCGTCGAGCGTCATGAACGAAAATCTCGGGTCCACCGCGTCGTTGACGACGTAAAGGCGAAGATTGTAGCGCTCGGCGATGCGCGGCCAGTATGCGATACCGGCTCCACCCATCGGATCGACGCCGATGCGAAGAGACGCCGCCGCGACGGCCTCCATGTCGATCGCTCCGCCCAGCGCCTCGACATAGGGCGAGATGAAGTCGTGCTCGCTCGTGCTGTCCGCGCGCAGCGCCGCCTTGTAGTCGGTCCGCTTAACGCCCCGCAGCCCCGAGGCGAGGAGCTCGTTAGCGCGTCGCTCGATCCATGAAGTCACCTCCGAGCCGGCGGGACCCCCGTGAGGCGGATTGTACTTGAAGCCGCCATCCTGTGGCGGATTGTGCGAAGGCGTGACGACAATCCCGTCCGCGCGCCGCGTCCCTGCCAGGTGGTGCGCGAGGATGGCAAACGAAACCGCAGGTGTAGGCGTGTACTCGTTTTCCGGTGCCATGCAGACGCTCACACCATTGGCGGCCAAGACCTCGATCGCCGTCTTCGTCGCTGGCGCTGACAGAGCGTGCGTGTCCTTGCCGATGTACAAGGGCCCGGTGATGTCCTTGGCCGCGCGATATTCACAAATGGCCTGGGTGATCGCGAGCACGTGCGCCTCGTTGAAGCTCCGCCGCTGAGAGGAACCACGGTGCCCAGAGGTGCCGAAACTGACCCGTTGCTGCTCATCCGAGGCGTCCGGACGAAGCTCATAGTAGTCTTCGAGCAGTTTCTCTACGTCGATGAGGCTCTCTGGAGTTGCCTTCTGTCCCGCCATCCGGTGCACGTTCATCGTGGAGACTCTTAGCACGCAGATGCGGTGATTGACGAAACGAGGCCAGGTCGCGAACGACCTGGGTCACGAGCCGGCTAAGAAGAGCGCCTCAATTGCCGAGGACAGCCGAAAAGGGCTGTCCTCTTATCACTCGAACTAGCTGTCGTCGGAAAGCCTGTTCGGCGCTCAGTTCCCGTCTTTGTGAATCTGCTCGGCCAGGTATCGTTCCTTGCCCACTTCCTCGATGATGTGGAGCTGCGCCTCCAGCCAGTCGATGCCCTCTTCCTCGTCGATGAGGATCTGCTCGAGGAGCTCGCGTGTGCCGTTGTCGCCCTTCTCACGACAAAGCGCGATGCCATCATTGAGGCGTTTGACGGCTTCGAGCTCGAGCTCGAGGTCCAGCTTGTGCTGCTCCACCGCGTTTTGGCCGACCTTCACCGGAAAGAGCCTCTGCATGTTCGGCGTGCCGTCTAGATAGAGGATTCGATCGATGACCCTGTCCGCGTGGTTCATTTCCTCGATCGACTCGGCGCGCTTTTTGTCAGACAGCGCTCCATATCCCCAATCCGCACACATCTTGTGATGGATGAAATACTGGTTAATCGCAGTGAGCTCGGAGGTCAGCACCTCGTTGAGCATAGTGATGATGTCTGGATCGCCTCGCATCCGCCGAGCTTAGAGTCGGGGTTCGGTGCGGGCAAACACTTCTTAGACGGTCGAAGTTGAGTCTGAAAGCCGTTTTCAACTGTCGGCGCGCGACTCGATTGCACCCTCGGTACCCGCGCCGTGTTCCTGGATCAACTCATCGATCACGGGACGGCAGCCGCCGCATCCACCACCGGCACCGCAGGCTCGGCGGATCTCGTGCCTGTTCCGGGCACCATCGGCGACGTGGCGGCGAATCGTTCTGTCGCAGACAGCGTGACAGTGACAAACCAGCATATTCGTTGATTTATAAGGCTAGGCTTCTTGAAAATCAATTTCAAAAACAACAAAAAGCTCAGCAAACTCGCAAGCTTTTGATATTATTGAGTTTTAATAGAATACACTCGGCAAACTCTCGCCCCCTGGGGCAGCCAGAGGCATTTTGCGGACCGAGAGCTCCGAAGGACTCGGAGTCGCTCAGGCATTCGGCTCCACGAGGCGCTGCAGCGCATCGTCGAGGAGGGACGGAGGACTGAGCGGCTTCGAGGACCAGCTACGCCAGCGCAGACAGGCCCGTGTCGCGGAGCAGATTGAGGTCTGCATCGTGGTCGGGGTTGCCGGTGGTGAGTAGCTTGTCGCCGAAAAAGACACTGTTGGCGCCGGCCATGAAGCACAGCAGCTGCGCCTCCCGGCTGAGCACCGAGCGGCCGGCCGAAAGTCGCACCCGCGCCTTCGGGATCATCAGGCGCGCGGTCGCGCACATGCGAGCGAGCTCCATCGGATCCACGGGCTTCTGATTCGCCAAGGGCGTGCCCTCGACGGCGACGAGCGCGTTGATCGGCACGCTCTCGGGCTGCGGGCTCAGGTTGGCCAGCGTGACGAGCATCGCCATGCGGTCGTCGACGCTCTCGCCCATGCCGATGATGCCGCCGGCGCAAACCGAAATCCCGGCCGCGGCGACGCGGGCAATCGTGTCGAGCCGGTCCTTGTAGGTCCGGGTCGTGATGATTTCGCCGTAGAAGTCCTCGCTGGTGTCGAGGTTGTGATTGTAGGCGGTGAGGCCAGCATCTTTGAGAGCCTGGGTCTGCTCCTCGTCGAGCATGCCGAGCGTCGTGCAGGCCTCGAGCCCAAGCTCACGCACGCCGCGCACCATGTCCAGCACGCGTTCGAACTGCCTGCTGCCCTTCTTCGGACTGCGCCATGCCGCGCCCATGCAGAACCGGGTGGCCCCGGCGGCCTTAGCCTCACGTGCCTTCGCCAGCACCTGCTCGACGTCCATCAGGCGCTCTGCCTCGACCTCGGTCTCATACCGGGAGCTCTGCGGACAGTAAGAGCAGTCCTCCGAACAAGCGCCGGTCTTGATGGACAGGAGCGAGCAGAGCTGGACCGCGTTGCGCGGCTGATGTTCGCGGTGAACGGCCTGTGCACGGAAGAGAAGCTCGGTCAGCGGCAAATCGTGCAAAGCCCGGGCTTCAGAGACGGTCCAGTCGGAACGGGTTTGGCTCATTGGACGGCTCTCTTTAGCCTCTAGACGGCGCCCCGCGCAACCGGAGTGGCGGAAAGCCATTGAAAGGCCATGGGGCCCCGCGTAGGGTCGTGTACACTTTGTCGAACGGCGTGCATTCAACTGTGGTTTCCGTTCCGCCTGCACAAATTCCTCGTGCGAGGGCCTCGTCCCTGGCCGAAACCCCACCGCTGGCCTGGATGGCCGCCGCGGCCGCCGTCGCTGATCTGCTGATCAATCGCATTCTGCTCCGCTCCTGGGAGGCTAGCTGGTCCCGGGAGGCACTGGTCCAGCTCGACCGCTGGGGCGCGTTCGCGAGCAATCTGACGGTCATGAGCGGCCTGGTGGCGCTGACCTTCTGTCTCGGGGCCCTGGCTTCGCGACGAAGCGGCCTGAGCCTTTCCGGCCGCATCGGCCTCGCGACCTTCGGCGGGGCGTTCATTCCCGTGGTCATGCTGATGACGGCGATGCCCCGCACCGCGACCCGGCCCGAGCTCGTCCTGATGGTGGCCGGCCTGGCCCACGCGATCATGTTCTTTTTGATCCTGGCGGGGCTGCGCTGGCGCTCGACGCCAGCCCTGGTCGGCTGCTTGGCCCTGCTTCTGACCGCAACGTTCTGCGGTCTGATTTCTCTTTTGGTCACGCTCGTGGGCACGCAAGCGTTCTGGGCGCACACCGAGCGACTCTCCAATGCGCTGCGCTGGTGCGGAGAGATCGCGTACTTGCTACTTCCGATCCCGATCGCATTCGCATCGGGGGTTCCCCTGCACCAGCGACGTGGCAAGCTCGCCCGGTTGCTAGGCGCGCTGCTGGCGATGGGCTGGGCCGTCGCCATGCTCGCCTGGCGGAGCTCCGTGGGGCAAGACTTCGCGACGGCGGTCTATGGGGCCTTCCGGCTCAACTTGCTGCCCGAAGACCAGGTGATTCTGTATGCCGTGCCACTCGGCGCTGGCTGGGCCGTCGCCTGCGCCGCGTGCCTGGCGCGCACGCCCGAGCGACGGCTGCTCGGCATCGCCCTCACGCTCCTCTTGTGCGCAGGATACGCGCCTCGGACACCGGCCACGCTGGTGATGAGCGTCCTTGGGATCGCCCTGGTCGCGCGCGCCGCCCTGGCCGCAACGCACCTGCGCTGGCCCATCAGCTCAACGGAGGGCTGACACGGCCTCGCCGATGCGGCGAAGACCCTCGCGGATCATGTCGTTCGAAGCCGCATAGGAAATGCGCACGAAACCGGGCGCACCGAAAGCCGTCCCGGGGACGACGGCACACTTGGCCTCCTCGAGGAGATAGCTCGCGACGTCTAGGTCGTTCGCCAAAGTCTGGGCCCCGGCCATTTTACCGATGAGACCCTGGACACTGGCAAACGCATAAAACGCGCCCTCGGGCGTGCGGCAGTCGATGCCTTCGATGGCATTGAGGCCTGACACGATGATGCCGCGCCGCTCCTCGAAGGCCTTTCGCATAGCCTCGATAGGCTCGTGCGTGCCGCGCAGCGCAGCGATCGCGGCGTACTGGGCCGGCGCCGCAGGGTTGGTCGTGGCCTGGCCCTGAATCTTGTCGCAAGCCTTGGCGACGTGGGCCGGCCCGAGCATCCAACCGATGCGCCAGCCGGTCATCGCATAGGTCTTGCTGACCCCGTCGACGATAATGACACGGTCTTTGAGCTCGGGTGCAACCTCCAGGATGGACTTCTGCTCGAAGCCCTCGTACACGAGCTCGCCGTAGATTTCGTCGACGATGAGCCAGAACTGATGCTTGGCCGCCACATCGGCCAGCGCGCGCAGCTGCTCGGCCGTGTATGCGGAACCGGTGGGGTTCGACGGAGAGCAGAGCACGAGCGCCTTGGTCCTAGGCGTGATCGCGGCAGCCAGCGCTTCAGGCGTCATCCGAAAGCCGGACGCGGCGTCGGTCTCGACGATGACAGGCTTCGCGCCGACGATCGCAACTTGTTCCGGATAGCTGACCCAGTAGGGAGCCGGAATGATGACCTCGTCGCCTTCGTCATACAGAGCGAGCGCGAGATTGAAAAGCGTGTGCTTCGCGCCGACCGAAACGACGACCTCGCTCGGCTCGTGCGCGATCCCGCCACGCCGCTTCGCGGAGCGTTCGCAGATCGCCTGGCGAAGCTCGGGAATCCCGCGAGCAGCGGTGTAACGGGTGTGGCCGGCGTCGATCGCTTCCTTGGCCGCCTGACCGATGTGCGTCGGCGTGTCGAAGTCGGGCTCGCCCACGCTGAAGGACAGCACGTCTACGCCCTGCGCCCGTAGCTCGCGGGCTCTGTCCGATACGGCGACGGTGGCCGAAGGCTTGACGACGCTCAAGCGCTTCGCGACTGGCAAGAACTCGCTCATGCCCCGCACTTAACACCGAAGCCGACCACTATCAATGAAGCGCGTCGGGTTCGTTCGCCAAGCTGCGAAGGTCTTTTTCGAGGCGCTCGATGCCGTCGTTATCGGCGCGGTAATAACCCCGGACGCGAGCGCTGCGATCGACGAGAACGAAGTGGTTCGAGTGCGAGATTTCCTCACCGCCCTTGGCCACGCTCGCCTGATCGTCCAAACCGACTCGGAAGCCCCGCAGCACCACTTCGCGAATGGCCTCTTCTTCACCGGTGACGAAGCGCCAGTTGTCGTCCTTGATTTCGTTTTTTCGGACGTATGCGCTCAACACCTCGGTCGTGTCGTTCTCCGGGTCGACCGTGACGGAGAGAAAGCTCGCGTCCGGAACGTCCGAAACGCGCTCCTGGAGGCCGCGCATATGGGCGGTGAGCCTCGGACAGCTGGAGCGACAGTGAGTGAAGACGAAATCGGCCACGGTGAGGTGTCCCTGGAGCGAATCGCGCCCGAACGGCTCGCCCGCGTGGTCCACGAGCTGGAACTCGGGGATCGCGTTGAGCACGGTGAGGGGCTCGCTCTGGCCCTTCTTCGAGCAGCCAAACGAGAGCACGAGGAGCAGAGCGAGGGTTCTAAGTCGCATCGATCATCAGGATGGCGAAGAGAACGGTCAGGTAGACCAGAGAGACGATGAAGAGACGCTTGGCCCAAGCACGGTCGTCCTCGGCGCGGAAGCCCCGAAGCGCTGTGGCCAGGAACCAAGCCCCGCCTAGCACCGCGGTCGCCATGTACAGGGCACCCGCCACCCCGAGCGGCCCGAGAAGCACCGAGGTGGCCCAGAGGGCGACACAATAGGCCACGGACTGAACCTTGGCGGCGTGAATGCCGCGGACTGAAGGCAGAACCATCAACCCAGCGCGCTCGTACTCTTCCTGACGGAAGATCGAAATCGCGATGAAATGCGGGATCTGCCAGAAGAACAGGATGCCGAAGAGGACCAGCCCGGGAAGGTCGATGCTGCCGGTCACGGCAGTCCAGCCCATCAGCGGAGGCAGCGCGCCGGGTAGCGCCCCCACGAACAGTGCCGCGGGCGTCCACTTCTTCATGGGGGTGTAGAGCGCGACGTAGCTGACGAGAGCCAGCAGGCCGAGCATGCCAGTCGTCCGATTGACGGCGACCGCCAAGACCGGCACCGAGACCGTCCCCATCAAGAGGCCGAGCAGCAGCGCCCATTTGGGCGCCAAGCGGCCGTCAGGGAGCGGCCGACTTGCCGTGCGGGTCATCAGCCGGTCGCTATCCCGCTCGAGATAGCAGTTGAGCGCGTTCGCCGCGCCGACGACCATGCCGGTCACGGTCAGCATGACGAAAACGGAGGGCAGGTCGAGGCTGCCAGGCGCCAGCCACATCCCCCCAGCCGCCGTGACGAGCACCATGAGCGTGATGCGGGGCTTCGTGAGCGCGACTAGGTCGCGCAGCGTCAGCATCATGGTGGCGGGCTGGGTAGCAACGGTCATGTCGGTTCTCGGGCTGAAAAGCGGGCGGACTCTGACGCCCAGTCCAGAGCCGGTCAAGCCATTCCCAGCTCGGGGTTAGGGTCAGCCCCGGCTGAGGTCAAGCTCAGGAGCCGGTAGCCGCCCAAAGGGCCAGTAGACCGGCGAGGGCCAGGGCGACGCCGACGCCCAACACGATCCAGGGAATTCGGCCCGAGGAAAACGGCCCAGGCGGCTCGGACGGCACCGATGCGACGGAAGGCATCGAAGCGGGCACCGAGGGGGGCGCGTAGGGCAACCGGGGGGCCGGAGGCTCGGAAATTTCTGCCTCCGATGCCCGACTGGGGTCCAATAAAGCCTCGAGAGCGCGTGCAAACTCAGCGGCGGAGGCGAATCGGTCCGCGGGGCTCTTCGCCAGGGCCTTCATGACCACCGCCTCGAGCCCGGCTGGGAAGTCCGCGCCCGGCCGCCGCTTGGCAAGCGAAATCGGCTTGGCTTTCGCGTGGAGTTGAATGAAGTCGATGGGCTCCTTCGCATCGAAGGGCAGCTTGCCGGTAAGCAGCTCGTACAAAATGACGCCCAGCGAGTAAATGTCGGAAGCGGCATCCAGCGTTTGGCCGTTGGCCTGCTCGGGGCTCATGAACTCGGGGGTGCCGAAGACCATGCCCTGCTGAGTCAGGACCATCGAGCCCGGGCGCATCTGGCGCTCGGTGACTTTGGCGAGCCCGAAGTCCAGGACCTTGGGGAAATCGTCGATGCCCCCCTGCGCGGTCAGGAAGATGTTCTCCGGTTTGAGGTCCCTGTGAACGATCCCGGCCTGATGCGCTTCCTCGATAGCACCGCAGACCTGCGCCATGATGCGAACGGCGCGCTCCGGCTTGAGCGCTCCTTCCCCGCGCACGGTCTGCGCGAGATTGCGGCCGACCAGGTGCTCCATCACGAAGTAGCAGGCGCCGTCGTCCAGCTGACCGTACAAGAAGACGCGGGCGGTGTTCGGGTGGGAGAGCTGACTCATCGCGCGGGCCTCACGCCGGAATCTGGAGACCAGATCGGGACGGGACAGATACCGGGCGTGGAGGATCTTGATGGCGACGTTCCGGTTCATCTCGGGCTGCTCGGCCCGGTACACGGCTCCCATTCCGCCCTTGCCGATCTTCTCGCGGATGCGGAACTGTCCGGCGACCTCTTGCCCCAGGTATTGGTCGGTCACGGGCCCAGATTAGCATCCGCGGCCGGTCGCCGTGAGGAAAGTGCGAGGAGCACTAGGGTGATCCAGATGGCGTCGGCAAGCAGTAGATGCAGGAGCTGTAGCCAGACGGGGGCAAGCAGGGCCACGTTGAGCAGGCCGGCCGCGATTTGCGCCACGACGAGCCCCATCAGGGCAATCGACAGCCGCCGTCTCGGGCCATGCTCGGTCTGCCGCAGCAACCAGGGCGCGAGCAGCGTCAGGTAGACCGCCGTCAGCAGCGCGAGCAGAGGGTGCCACAGACGTAGGCGCACGAACGCGTGTGCAGTGGGGGAGAGATCTTGGCGAAGGCCCTCCGCAAGCCCCTCGGACGGAAAGAGGGTGTCCCCCAGGGCGGCAATGGCGCCGCTGACCCCGACCAGCAACACCAGCACCGCCGCCGCCCCCAAGAGGCGCTTCAGACGGCCCGAGGCCACCCAGCGGGCGCCCTCGGGGCGCCCGGCGCTTACCGCCAACCATGACAGGGCCGCCAACAGAAGGAAGGTGTTCACGAGATGCAGCGACATCCAGGCGGCCCTGGCCGTGGACGGATTGCTGGCCACCATCTTGAACAGCACCAGCCCCGCGCCGACCAAGGCCTCGGTGCACATGAAGAACAGGCTCCAGCCCGCCGCGCGGCGGCTCGGGTGTCCGGTCACGAACAAGCGGCGTGACAGGAGCCACATGCCCAAGGTCCAAACCCAGCAGAGCCCGGAGCTCACCCGGTGCGTGAGCTCGATGAGCGTCTTTCGGGACGCATCGACCGGGACCACCACACCGTTGCAGAGAGGCCAGTGGTCGCCGCAGCCATCCCCCGAAAGAGTCGCGCGGACGAGCGCGCCCCAGAGAACGACAGCAACTGTGTAGGCGAGCAGGAGCCAAGCTGCTGTCGCGAATCTCTTCAAAGCAGACATCGAGCCGCAGGACGATGGGCTCCGATCCGCCGAGAATCAAGGAGGTCCGAAGTCCGGCGGGCCAAGGAGCTTCCTGAGTTTACTGAACGATGCCGTAACGCAAGGTCTTCGGCTGCCCGCTCCGCAAATATTGGACGACTAGCTCGTCCGCGGTTCGCAGCGTGTCCCAGGCCACGCTGGCCTGGTCTGGGCGACCGATCGGCAGACCGTTGACCATGGTGACGATGTCCCCAGGACGAAGATCGACCGAAGCGTAGATCGGGTCGTTCGGATACAAGCTCAGGATTCGGAAACCGAGGAATCGTCCCTTATCGAACTCCGCCTCGATGCGAACTTTCTGTAGATAGGCTCCCAGCCCCGCCTGCAACACCGGGTCGATTTCTCCGCGCTTGATCGTCCCCAAGCCAAAGGGTGCCGAGCCAGGCTCGATTTGGGTCCTCGGCTGCTCGCCCGGTAGCGGTGCGTGCTTCTCTTCCCACTTGATGTCCGGTTCGGAAGGATCACGTCCACGCTCACCGCCGCTGGTCTCGAAGGTCGAGTCGTCCAGAACTTCCTCGCGGAGCGACGACTGATCACAGCCCCAAAGCGCAGCCGTGATAGTGATCAGCAGTCCAAAAATCAAAACGCGGCTCATCCAGCTTCTCCTCGGAGCGTCCTCACCTCGGCCCAAATCGAATCGGCCACGCTCTGCGCACTCCGGTTTGCATCGATATACCTGATTGCGTCCCCCGGGAAAAGTTCGTCGATCGATTCGTAAAACGCCGCGAGCTTCTTCTGCATCTCGTCGGCCTCGTAGATCTCCGGCTTGGCGGCGCGAGCGTCTCTACGCCTCCGGGCAACCTCGGGATCGACGTTGAGCACAAGGCTCAGGTCGGGACGGCGCGCCCGCCGATTGAGGGCGCGAACCCAGGAAGACACCTCGTCGCCGCCGCCGCTGCTCACGGTTTGATACGCGACCGACGAGTAGTCGTAGCGGTCGCAGATGACCGTCTTTCCCTCGCGGAGCTGCGGAATGATCTCGGCTTCGAGGTGGTCCAGTCTGTCGGCCGCGAACAAGGCGGCCATCGTCGGCCAAGACGGAGGCGCTGCGCCCTGGCGTCCCGGAACCACTACCCGCCCCGTCAAGATCTGACGGATCAGGACGCCTACGGGTCCGTCGCTGGGCTCCCGCGTGACGTGCACAGCCAAGCCATGCTCGACGAGACGCTCCGTCAACAGAGCGGACTGCGTGGTCGTTCCCGCGCCATCGATTCCCTCGATGACGATGAAGTGCCCTTCACTCATGGTCGGTCAGCGCCCCCCGCCGCTGACGCCGAATTTGTAGGTGGCACCAAGGCTTCCATAGATCTTCGTATCCTCCCGGCCGCCGCCAAAGACATCACCCAGCACCCTTCGGGGCTTACCCGCCACGATCCCTTCGACGACCGTCCAGACGACCCAATTCGAGCGGACATTGAAGTCGAGCGCGCCGCCGAAGCGGCCGCGAACGAGGTTTTGCCTCTTGGTCGTCACGAAGAGCTCACTGTCGTTACCAGAGAAATCCCAGCTATCGCTGTTGAAGTCCATCGCCATCCATAGTGACAGGGCGCCAACCGTGGGAAAGTGGACGGAGGCGATGGGCTCCAAGCTGAAGAAGAAGTCGTTGGTCGGGTGACGTCCCATGGCGTCGTTCTGCGCGGGGCCCACGCCACCACCGATCTCGAATCGTCCACCCACGGAAAAAGCATCCGCAACGCGATAGCCCCCAGTCGTATGCAACGAGAAGTCGGTGAGCCTGCCAAAAGTCCCGACGGACACGCCCAGGTCCAGATACGGGGTGATCCCCGTCGTCAGGCCGAGCTCGACCAAGTAAGGCCAGCCAAGCGACATGTCGAGGGCCGTGAACCCTTGCGGTAGCGGCGCCGCCGTGTGCGAAACCGCCTCGTCGGCGGCTTCTCGCTGCTCGGACTCTCGCTTACGTCGGGCTTCGACGCCGGCCACGGCCTCGGGTGTCAAGATCACCTGAAGAAGGCGAACGCTCCTCGATGGCTTCAGGTTAATCTGCTCCTGGTGTGCTCGATAGCCCTCGGCGCGAACCTCGATCTCATGCGCCCCTTCAGGAAGGTCGCCCTCCCAGGGAACCGGCCCTCGGGACTCTCCGTCCACGAATAGCCGAGCGGCTGCCACGTTGGCCTCGATCCGCACTGGGATGCCTTGAGCGTAAAGCTGGGCGTCGACGTCACAGTTGCGTCCGGGCTCCACCACACAGGTCCGCCGAACGTCCCGATGACCGGGCGCCGTCACGACGATCGTGTGTGTCCCGAGCTCGGCCGGCTGCAGCACGATCGGCGGCGCCCCGTAGTCTTCGCCATCGATGAATACCGTAGCCTCGTCCAGGTTCGAGTTCACAGAGATTCGCAAGTCTCCGGTCGTGGGAGTCGTCAGGCGCATCGACACGACCCGCTCGCGCCCGGCAATGACCGAAACGGTCTGCTCGACCGGCTCGTAGCCCTCGGCGCGCGCGATGAGTTGATGGTCCCCGGGCTGCAGGCCGCCCCGTGCAGTGGGAGCCAGGCCGATCTCCTGACCGTCCAGGCTGATCATCGCGCCTGGGATGTTGGTGATCACGCGGAGGCTGCCCAGATCCGGCGCCTCTCGGAGCGTTGCGTCGATGCTGGTGCGCCCGCCCGCCGTAACTCGCACCAACTCCGAAAAGGCCCGGTATCCTTCTCCGGGGCTGCGAATCTCGACTTGATGCTCTCCCTCGCTCAGGCCGTCGATCACCAGCGGTGTCCCGCCCCGCTGCTGTCCATCCACGAAGACCGGAAGGCCCGTCACATCCGCGGTAACCGTGAGGGAGCCGGTCTGGGCCGCCTTGGACTCGAGCGCGACCGCAACGGTGAGCACTTGCCCCTTCTCGACGTCGACCCACTTCGAAAAGGTCACAAAACCTCGCCGTCCGACCTGGATCAGATGGCGACCCGGCTCAAGGCTCACGCGATAGGGAACGTTCCCAGCCGGCTCACCATCGACGCGAACGGCAGCCCCTTGCGTAGCCTCGTTCGCCGCTTCGACGACGAGGACGCCAATTTCTCCCTCGGGCGCTGGTGCTTGCTGCGCGCCGCCTCGCGCGGAGACCACCATGAACGCCAAACTCAAGACGGCGAGTACAACACTTCGAATCACGCCGAATACCCCCTGATGATCAACGCGCGACCACTTTGGCATAATCCCCGCCGCTCGCCAGACCCTCGTAGAGGACTCGACCGCTGGGCAGCGTCGTGTTTACATCCACCGCACTGCGCGAGGTAAGAAAATGACCGATCCAACCATCGAAAGCGTGTCACACGAAGAGCGCTCTTTCGTACCCGCAGAGTCGTTTGCGAAACAGGCGCATATCGCCTCGATGCAACGGTATCGCGAGCTCTACGAGCGCAGCATCGACGATCCGGAGGGCTTTTGGGCGGAGCAAGCACGGGACTTCCACTGGTACGAACCGCCACGGACGATTCTTCAATGGGACCCGCCGAATGCCCGCTGGTTCGACGGCGGACGCACGAACTTGGCCTACAACTGCTTGGACCGGCACATCGAGGCTGGCTTCGGGAAGCGGACGGCCATCCTCTGGGAAGGCGAGCCGGGGGACCAGCGAAGGCTCAGCTACGAGGAACTGGCCGAGGAGACCTGCCGCCTGGCCAACGCCATGAAGTCCCTCGGCGTCGAGGCCGGAGACCGGGTCGGCATCTACATGGGCATGGTGCCGGAAGCCGCGGTCGCGATGCTCGCCTGTGCCCGCCTAGGAGCCATTCACACGGTGATTTTCGGGGGATTCGCAGCAGATGCGGTGCGTGACCGGCTCAATGACGCCAAGGCCAAGCTGGTGCTCACGCAGGACGGCGCCTGGCGCCGAGGCAAAGTCTTGCCGCTCAAGCCGCAGGTCGATGCTGCCCTCGGCCAGTGCCCCTCGGTCGAGCACTGCATCGTCCTGCGCCGCACCGAAAACGACGTGACGATGATGGAAGGGCGGGACCTTTGGTGGCACGAGCAGTTGGCTGCGGCGGAGGCCTCACACGAGGCCGAGCAAGTCGATTCCGAGCACCCGCTGTTCATCTTGTACACGTCCGGTACCACGGGAAAGCCCAAAGGCGTTCTGCACAGCACCGCCGGCTACATGGTGAATGTCGCCCTCACGGCCAAGTACGTCTTCGATCTCAAGCCCGATGACGTGTACTGGTGCACGGCGGACGTGGGCTGGGTGACCGGACACAGCTACATCGTGTACGGCCCCCTGTGCAACGGGGCGCAGATCCTGATGTATGAAGGTGCGCCCAATCACCCGAAGCCGGACCGCTTCTGGGACATCATCGAGCGACACCGAGTCACAATCTTTTACACGGCGCCTACCGCGATTCGCGCGTTCGTGAAGTGGGGCGACGACTGGCCGGGCAAGCATGACCTCAGCTCACTGCGGTTGCTCGGCACGGTGGGCGAGCCGATCAACCCGGAAGCCTGGATGTGGTACCGCGAGCTCATCGGCCAAAACCGCTGCCCGATCGTCGACACCTGGTGGCAGACGGAAACTGGCGCGATCATGCTCACGCCGCTGCCAGGGGCGACCGCGACCAAGCCGGGCTCCTGTTGCCTGCCCATGTTCGGCGTGTCGGCAAAGATTTTTCGTGAAGACGGCTCGGAAGCCGACGTCAACGAAGGTGGTCTGCTGGTCATCGACCGGCCTTGGCCGTCGATGCTCCGCAGCGTCTGGGGCGACGCGCAGCGGTTCCAGGAGACTTATTTTTCCAAGTTCCCCGGGATCTACTTCGCCGGAGACGGCGCACGTCGGGACGAAGACGGATACTTCTGGGTAATGGGGCGCGTCGACGACGTGGTCAACGTGTCCGGACACAGGCTCGGAACCGCCGAGGTCGAAAGCTCGCTGGTCGCCCATGACAGCGTCGCCGAGGCAGCCGTCGTGGGACGACCCGACGAAATTAAGGGCCAGGCGCTCGTCGCATTCGTGACGCTCAAGAACGGGATCGAAGGCACGGACGAGCTAGTTGAAGACCTGATGCGGGTCGTGGCCGAGGACATCGGAAAATTCGCTCGGCCCGCCGAAATCCGCTTTGCTGAAGCCATGCCAAAGACCCGTAGCGGAAAGATCATGCGACGCCTGCTGAAGGATCTCGCCGCAGGAAGAGCCAGCGTCGGCGATGTCACGACACTCGAAGACGCCAGCGTCTTGGAGAAGCTACAGCAAGGCTAGCTCAGCGGAGCTCTCGCCGGGTCCGACGAAAAGGTGCCCGCGGCAAGGGCGTCTGCGGCGACGGCGTCTGCGACGACGGCGTCTGCGACGACGGCGTCTGCGACGCTGGGTCCGGCGGCGATGGAGCCTGCGAGGCCGGGGTCTGCGGCGATGGAAGCTCGGCTCCGAACGGGGTCATCTCCCACGGATCGGCCTGTTCGAGCTCGAGCTCCGTGAAGTAAATCGGCAAGACGCGTGCTGGTGGAGGCGGCTCCCCATCCTGGTGGAAGTCGAACGCCTCGATCTCCTGAAGTCCATAGGCCAGCGCTTCTTCCGTAATCCGCTGACGCTTGGCCATGTGCTCGAGGAGACGTCGCATCTTGGTCTTCATCGTGTTCGTGAGACCGTCCCGCGCGTAGTACATGTAGTAGCGCTTCGGCGAAGGCAGAATGCAAGCCAGGAACGCGGACTCGGCGGGGCTTAGCTCCGCGGGTGGGCGGCCGAAGTAGCGCCGCGCCGCGTTCTTCAAGCCGTAGAGACCCGGCCCGTACTCGATGATGTTGAGGTACAGCTCCAGGATCTGGTCCTTGCTCAGCATGTCCTCGAGCCACCAGGTCAGAATCACCTCCTTGGCCTTGCGGGAAAGCGTCTTTTCCCGCTGGAGGAAGAGGTTCTTGGCCAGCTGCATCGAGATGGTGCTCGCGCCGACGACGTAGCGCCCTTCCGACAAGTTGCGCGCAAGCGCGTCCCGAATGGCCCAGGGCGCGAATCCGGCGTGATCGAAGAAGCGCGCGTCCTCGTGACTGATGACGGATTGAATCAGGAACGGGCTCACGTTTGGGAGGGAAACCCAGTTGTGCGTGCCCGGACCGGTCGTCATCTCGAACAGCTCGCCGTCCGGTTCTTCGATCTGATGGACGAATGGGTGGAAAAAGCGCTCCAAGTCCGCCTCGGCGGGGGCACGCTCGAACTGACATTGATTGCGCACTCGAATCTCGAGTGCGGTCGCCTCGAGGTCGCGCGAGTCGACTGCAACCCGGCCCGTCGCGGCCCAGTTTCCGGACCACTGGAATCCGCGGAAAGACCCTAGGATGTCGGGCGGAATGGCGCCCACAACGTGCTGACAGGGCGCACGCGGGACCTCCCCCTCAAGCTCGACGCGATAGTGCTCGGGCGTCTTTTCGAGCTCCCCGGACAGCACGGCGCGGGCCGGTCCGAGTTGAAGAAAGCCGTGATCGATTTGCAGACGTCGATCGACGGGAAACCAGAGCCCGTGCCCGCCCAAGGACACATCGATGTCGCGAACCGGATTGGCAGCCAAACGCTCCGAAAACACGGACAGGTCGCGAAAGTCCACACGGCCCTCGATGCGAATGCGGTCTGGCGTTTCGATGGACAGCTCGAGCTCCCCGTCCAGCGCACCGGTCTCGGTGTCATACCAAGGAATCTCCGGAAGAAGAGGCGCCACGAGCGCCACAGAGATCTCATCAAACGACACGCTGCCTTCGGCTCGGGCCAGAGTCGGCATCACGCGCATGTCCGTGCGTACCGCCCCGCCCTCGCCCGTTCGTCCGCTCGCGCGAACCTGGAACCAGCCATCGCCCAGTCCCGACACGGCCAAAGACAGATCGTTCAGGCGTTTGGGTCCTTTTCCCCCGGTCAGACTCTCCACCTCGTCGAAAGACACGTGGATGCGCGCGTTGGGACTGATCCGATCGAGCCAGAGAGAAGGACCTCGCCGCGTCGAGGGGTCCGCGTTCACGCTCGCGTCCTGTGTTTCGCGCCGCGGTGACGAGCTTCCAAAGGCCTTGCTGGCGTGACGAAGGCGGCGCATCAGCCGCTCCGCCTCGGACTCTCGTAGCCACAGAGCGCGGCCCTTCGTCAAGTCCAGCCCAAGAAGTAACCAGCCGTCGCCACCGCGCAGCAGCTCGAGCCTCGAGGGCCCGAGCTGCACGTAGTCGCTATCGGGATCCCCGGACACGACAGCGTGGGCCGTCGCGACGAAGCGTGCGCCATCGCGTTGCAGAGCGAAGTCGTCGACGCGCGCCAAGATGCCGTCGGCGTCGCGGAGACTGACCTCGCTACCGCGGACGCGCGCTTGCGCCTGGGCACGCCGCCGCGCGAACATCACCGTCCAGAGCGGTACGGCCACATCCACCCGCTGGATCTGCAGCACGACGTCATCGCGACCGCGCACGACGACGTCTTGGACCGAGCTGACTGAAAGCCCGATGTCGACGTCGCCGATCTCCACGGGCAGACCGAGCCGATCCTGCACGGCTTGGGCTGCAAGCCCGGCCGCATGACGACTGATCCAGAACCAAGCTCCGAGGATCAGCGCAAGTGGGATCAGCGCCGATGCGACCCACACGCGTCTGTCGCGAAAGAAGCTCAGCACCGGCCCTCCGGCCGCCCCAGAAAACGGAACATCCAGTACGAAGTATGGCGGCAGTGAGAACGCATCACTAGAGAGTGCACTTCTAATATAGCTTTCGGCTGTCGATCTGGATCGTGACCGGTCCGTCGACGCTCGAGTTGACCGCCATGCTCGCCCGGAACCGACCGGTTTGGACCCGGAGACCCATATGGCGAAGGGCCTCCACGACTTCGAGATAGAGCTGCTCGGCTAGGACTGGCTCTGCCGCCCCATCGAACGAGGGGCGCCGGCCCCGGCGAACGTCTCCAAACAGAGTGAACTGAGACACCACGAGCACGGCGCCGGTCAAGTCCAGAACGGACCGGGACATCCTCCCGTCTTCGGCTGGGAAAATGCGGAGGCCGGCAATCTTGTTCGCGGTGTAGCGAACATCGTTGGGGCCATCGCCGGCGGCAGCGCCGAGATAGACGAGCAAGCCACGCTCGATGGCCCCGACGGTCTCGTCCTCGACGCTCACGCTAGCGTGATGAACTCGCTGAATGACGGCGCGCATGGGCCGGACCTAGCACAGGGCCAATCCCCTTGCCCGACCCAGGCGATCCCCAATAATCGCCAAAATGAAACCGGTGGTGGGGCTCACGGGCGGAATCGCGAGCGGCAAGAGCACGGTGGCTGCGATGTTCGCCGAGCTCGGCATCCCGATCATCGACGCCGACCAGCTCGCCCGGGAGGTCGTCGAGCCGGGAACGCCTGGGCTCGCTCGCGTCGTGAGCACCTTCGGAGAGGGCGTGCTCGGTCCCGACGGCCGCTTGGACCGCAAGGCTCTGGGGGACATCGTGTTCAGGGACCCAGGCGGGCGTGAGACCCTCAACGCGATCATGCATCCGCTCATTGCGGTCGCGGGAGCGGAGAAGATCGCAGGCCTGCAGAATAGCCCGGCCCCGTACATCTTGTACGAAGCCGCCCTCTTGGTGGAGACCGAGACACACGAGCGCTTTGCCGCGTTGATCGTCGTCCACGCCGCGGAAAGCGTTCAGCGGAAGCGGCTGCTGTCTCGGGACGGGCTCACGCTAGAAGAGGCCGAGTCCAGAATTGCCTCACAGCTGCCGGCCGAGCGCAAGCTGGCCGTCGCCGACTACGTCGTGAACAACGACGGCGACATGCAGGCAACGCGGGAAAGGGTCCGAGCCGTCCATCGCGAACTGAGTGAGCGATTTCAAAACGCTGAGGAGCCGTCATGAGCAGTCCATCCACGTGCACCCTCGTCACCGGCTTTCCAGAGCGCCGCTTGGCCAGGCATCTGGTCCACGCGCTGTCACGGGACGAGCAGCAGCGCATTTGCTGTCTGGTCCTGGAAAGCCACTTTCAGCGTGCCGAGGAATTCCTCGAGCGGCTTCCCGCAGCCGAGCGAAGGCGTGTTTCGCTCCTGCAGGGCGATCCGAAAGCGATCGACCTCGGCCTAAGCGGTGAGGAGTTCACGCAGCTCAGCCGGGAAGTTCGAGTCATCCACCACTGTGCGTCCGTGACCGACCCGGCCGGCACACGCGAAGAAGCCAGGGGCAACGTCCAAGCGACCGCCGAAGTCCTGGAGCTCGCCGAGTGTGCGGCGGAACTGAAGCGTCTCGTGTTCTGGTTCAGCACGACGGTGTCCGGCAAGCGGGAGGGTTTCGTCAGAGAGGACGAGCTCAGCGCGGAGGCTGGCTTTCGTAGCGTCATCGAAGAGTCGCTCTTCGCTGCCGAGAGCATGGTGCGCGAAGTCAGCGAGCGGCTACCCGTGCTGATCCTGCGACCCGCTTTGCTCGTGGGTCACCCGCTCGACGAAGCCGAGGAGCTTCACGGCCCCTACTTGCTACTGCGCTTCTTGTTGAGCACCCCCGAAGACTTTCGGATCCCAGCGCCCAGCCGGGGGAGCGTGCGAATCAGCACCGTTCCGGTGGACTACGTGGTGAAGGCCGGACTGTTCATCACCAACGACGAGCGCGCGTTAGGCAAGACGTTTCACATCGTCGATCCGAAACCCGTCACGGTACAGCATGCGTTCGAGCTCTTCGCCCAGGCCACCGGGCGTCCAAGCCCCAAAGAACCAGGTCCCCTGGGCCTGGCCGCGAGCCTGATGCTCGCACCCGGTCAGCAGCGGCTCACGCACACCACACGCGCGTTTCTCGACCATTTGCGAACGAACGTGATCTACGACGACTCCAACACCCGCGCCGTGCTGCATGATGCACCGATTGCCTGCCCCGCACTGGAAGACTACGTGGACGCGATGGTCGAAGAAGCGCGCAAGGCCATGGAAGCGGAAGCCCCTCGGGCTTAGCGTCCCTCGAACGCCGAGCCGCTCAAAGAAGCGTGTAGACGAGTCCGAAGATAGTCGTGGTGTCGGTCTTGTAAGTTGCAGCGGGCACGCGATCGTAGAGGAGGAGGAAGCGAGCCTCGAAGGCCAGCTTCTTTGCGATTTTGGAGAGCAGCGCGACGGTGAAGTAAATGCGGATGTCCTCGAAGGGGCCAACGTCTTGCACGTCAATCCGGTTCAAGTTGTAGATGGTCGTGAGGCTCGAAAGCAGCTCGACGTGCTCGTTGAGCTTGTTCTCGTAGTCCAGCGCGGCGAGCAAGCCCTGAATGTGTGAGTCGCCCGTCACGTCCGCCGGCGGGCTCCGGAAGTTCTCATAGGTGTAGCTGTAGCCAAGACGTCCCGCCAAGTAGTGCTTCTCCTTCTTGATGAACGCCCGTAGATAACCGAAGTTGCCGAGCAGCTGTGTGTCGAACCCGGAAAGCGGATCCCAGCGTTCTGCCAGGGACGACCAGAGCGCATCCTTTTCGGTCAAAAAGTAATCGTACCGAGCGGTGACATATAGCTTTTTCGAAACGGTCGAGTATGCGCTGTCTGGGTCCGCGGGGTCCACGTTGGCTCGCCCGAAATTGAAGAGCGACGTGAGCGTGAGCGCGTGATCGCCCTTAGAGAGATGGTATTCGGTGCCCGCGTTGAAATTCCACGACTGGGTGTTCCCAGTATTGGCTGCGCCCCCGAGGCTGAGGCTCCAGTCCATTTTTCGGCCGTCCTCCTGAGCCTCGTCGCGCTCTTCGGTGAGGGCGCTCGTTGGGTTCGAGAAGGTCGGCTGATTCACTAGCTTCGTCTTCGGTCCCTCCACGTCGACGGAGACACTGTCGGGAACGGCTTGCGCACCGGCCGGGCTCGCCCCAACGACACTCCCCAAAACGACGAGAACTAGGCCGCCAAGCCACCTTTTAATCGGACCAGCCATGACTGTGTTCGGTCGAGTTTCCACGCGTTCCTCCAAGCGGCAAGCGAGGTCGGGCTGAGCTGGCAGCTTCCCAAAGGTCAGAAAGTTCTGTCCGCCCGCCGCGTCCCCCAGTGCAAGATTCGAGCTGCTCCTCGGCCGTCTAATCCAAGACCAAGCGCAGGGCTAGACAAAAATCGGCGACTTTGAATCCGCGGGAGGGCTGTTGCCGACCTCGACGATTTCGTACAACAGCTCCCCCTTGGGGCGCCGAACGCTCACCTCGTCTCCCACGCTCTGCGACAGCAGCGCCCGGCCCATAGGCGAGTTCATGCTGATCCAGCTCTTGGCAGCATCGATCTCGTCGGGACCCACGACCCGGTAGGTCGTCACATTGCCCTCTTCGTCCTCGACGGTGACCCAGCTCCCGAAGTAAACACGCCCATCGTCGGGCGGCTTCTCGTCGACCATGGTCAGGACCTTGAGACGGGTCCCTAGGAATCGGAGCCGGCGATCGATCTCGGCGAGCCGCTTCTTGCTGTAGATGTACTCCGCGTTCTCGGAGCGGTCGCCTTCCGCAGCGGCAACCTGAACCGCTTTGGCCATTTTCGGTCGCTCGACGTTCCACAGCCGGTCGGCTTCCTCTTCGAGGCGCCGGTAGCCTTCGCGAGTGATGTAACCGGGTACGCTCGAGGTGTCCGGTCGAGTGCGGCGGCGCGTCATAGACGCAAGCGTGATGGCGCGCCGGCCAGCCTGCAACGCGCGCTGCCCGGAGCGGCCGCTAGCTGCCCGCCAGGGTCATCGAGGACACGCGGAACGTGGGAGAAGTAATCGAAGTGCGATACTTCAGGTCATCTGCAATTGCGTCGATGCGTTGCAACAGCTCGTCCAAGTTGAGCGAAATCGTCACTTCGGAAACGGGTTCGGCCAGCTCACCATCGCGAATCAAGAAGCCCGAGGCCCCGCGGCTGAAGTCGCCAGTCACTGCATTGAAGCCGAAGCCCATCATGCTCGTGACGTATAGGCCATGCCCGGTGTCCGCGATCAACTGCTCGCGAGTCATGTCACCGGGCGCCAGCACGAGGTTGCTCGTGGACGGCCCGACTCCTGCCGATGAGGAGCGTGAAGCGCTCGCCGTACTCTTCAGGCCGAGCTTGCGCGCGCTGTAGCTGTCGAGCAGATAGGTCCTCAGCTCACCGTTTTCGACGACGACGTTTCGACGGGACAGCAGGCCTTCTCCGTCGAACGGACGAGAGCCAGGGGCATACTCCAGCAATGGGTCGTCGATGATCTGCACCCGCTTGCTAGCCACGAGCGTACCGACACGGTCGATCAAGTACGAGCTCTTGCGCCAAATCGCGCCGCCCAGCACGCAGCCGGCGAAGAGGCCGAGGATGGCGCGCCCGGCGTCCGGATCGAAGACCACGGGCAGCTCTTGGGTCGGAAGCTTCTTGGCGCCTAGTTGCGCAATCGTCCTTCGAGCGGCTTCCCGACCGACCGACACGCTGGACTCGAGCCGCCGATGATGACGAGCCGCGGACCAGTAGTAGCCGCTTCGCTTCTTGCCG
The DNA here is from genome assembly GCA_963746475.1 of uncultured delta proteobacterium. Classification (GTDB taxonomy): domain Bacteria; phylum Myxococcota_A; class Polyangia; order Polyangiales; family Houyiibacteriaceae; genus SG8-38. The sequence continues at coordinate 1,674,312 of CAVVBB010000001.1, read as the reverse complement.
CCTTCGTCGTCAGCGACTGGGTTCACGACCAGCGAGGCATAGGTTCCGCGATTGTCCCCTACGAAGCCGCCGCTCGTCACCAGCGCGCTGTAACCGGAAGCGCGCGTGAAGCTGCTGCCCTCGCTGTTCGTGATGCGCGGGTCGGTATCGAACGCGGCTTGCTCGGCTTGCAAGGCATGGGTCAAGGCCGCCTCCGCGCTCAGCGCGTCCACGGCTTCGTCGAAAGTGTCCAGACGCACCCACTGCGAGGCATCAGAGAGCTCCGAAGAGTCCGGCGGCCCGGCGAATTCGTCGGGCTCGCTCAGTCTCGCTAGCTCGAGGGCGTCTTCGACCAGCCGCTGCTGCCCGGCCGCGCTCAAGTCACTCGTGAAGGTCGAGGCCACACGCTGGCCAATCATCACGCGAAGCCCGAGGGCGCGTGACCCTGCTTCCTCGACGAGCTCCGGCTCACCCATTCTGACCTTCGTCGAGAGGTGCGAGCCACTCTGTACGCTGGTCTCCGCGACGTCGGCCCCTGCCTCCCGCGCGCGTTCGACGATCCTGCGGCCGAGCTCGACGAGCTCGCTCGTGCCCGTTTCTTCACCGGACATCAAGCGCCCACCTGCGTGCCGCCGACGGTCATCGAGGAAATCTTGATTGTGGGGCAACCGACCCCGACCGGAACGGACTGGCCTTCCTTGCCGCAAGTCCAGATGCCGTCGCTGCGCTCGAAGTCGTGACCGAGCATGACCACGCGACCCATCACGTCGGGCCCGTTCCCGATGAGGTTCACTCCCTTGAGGGGTGCCGTCACCTTGCCGTCTTCGATCAAGTAACCCTCCGTGAGCGAGAAGACGAAATCCCCATTCGAGATATCGACCTGCCCGCCTCCAAACTTTCGCGCATACACGCCGCGGGTGACGCTGCGAATGATGTCCTCGGGGTCGTCCGGCCCAGCGAGGAGCATCGTGTTCGTCATGCGGGGCATCGGATGAGAGCGGAAGCTCTCACGGCGGCCGTGGCCCGTCGGACCGATCCCGAAGAACTCGGCGCTATGGCGGTCTTGCATGTAGCCGCGAAGGATCCCGTTCTCGATCAGCGTCGCCCGCTCCGGCAAGAAGCCCTCGTCGTCGACGTTGATCGAACCACGGGAATCCTTCACCGCCGCGTCGTCGACGACGGTGCACAGCTCGGAGGCAACCAGCTGCCCGATGCGCTCCGAGTAGTTGCTCGTCTTCTTGCGGTTGAAGTCGGCTTCGAGCCCGTGACCGACAGCTTCGTGAAGAAGGATGCCGCTGTCTCCCGGGCCGAGCACGACGTCCATCTCGCCCGCAGGAGCCTCGCGCGCATCGAGCATCTGAAGCGCCTGCCGCGCTGCCTCTTGCGCGTGCCACTCGGGGCTCTTCAACTCGAAGTACTCGAGCCCCATTCGACCCCCGCCCCCTGAAGAACCGCTCTGACGGTTTCCCTGCTCTTCGGCAATGACTCGCACAGCAAAACGGATCATGGGCTGCCGGTCGCGCGCCATGTGGCCCGCGCTGTTGGCAATGAGGATCTCACGCACGCTCTCACTGAACGAGGCGTCCACTCGAACGATACGCGGGTCGACCGCCCGCGCCGCACGATCGGCACGCTCGAGAATCGATTTCTTCACCTCGCCCGCGACCTCGAGCGACTCTTCGGCCACCTCGTAATATTTGGGCGTCCGTCGAACGGACACGGACAAGGGAGCGATCTGACTCTCGCCGGAGGCGATCTGTGCAGCGGTCTCGGCCGCCTTTTTCATCGCTTCGAAGTCGAGGTCCTCGCAGTAGGCGTAGCCGGTAGCGTCGCCCTTCATGACGCGCACGCCGAGACCCAGCGAAACGGCTCGGCCCACCGACTTGAGGATTTGCTCGTCGTAGCCGTAGCTCCCGCTCACCGAATACTCGAAGAACAAGTCCGCGTAGTCCCCGCCCCGGCCCAAGGCGACGCGAAGAAGACGTTGAGCCAGGTCTGCATCGATGGCGTGAGAGCCAGCCTCGGCGAAAGGAGCATGATATCGACCGGTCATCCGGGGAGGCACCCTAGCACGTCTCGACAAAGGCGCGGACGGTGTCGATGACGCGCTGCTGGCGCTCATTGCCGAGCGAGGCGAAAATCGGCAGCGCGAGCACTTCCCCGCTCGCTTTTTCGGCGACCGGAAAGGAGCCTGGCCCTAGGCCGAGGGACGCGAAGCAGGCCTGCCGGTGGAGCGGCAGCGGATAGTAAATCGCGCTAGCAATGCCCGCATCGGTCAGGTGCTTCTGCAAGAGATCCCGGTGCGGCGAGCGGATGACGTACTGGTTGAAGATGTGCCCTTCGAAACGACGCACCGGGGTTTGCAGCTTCCCGACGGCGACGTCCTCGGCAAAAGCGGCGTCGTAACGGTCCGCGTTACGCCGACGGGCCGCAGTCCACTCCTCGAGTTGCGGCAACTTGACCCTCAGCAAGGCCGCTTGGAGCGGGTCGAGCCTGAAGTTCCCTCCGATGACGGCATGAAAATACTTCGGCTTGCTGCCATGGACTCGGATGACTCTCGCCTTTTCCGCGAGCCCGTCGTCGTCGGTCGTGACCAGCCCCCCGTCTCCGAAGCCACCCAGGTTTTTCGAGGGAAAGAATGAAAAACAACCGTAGTCGCCGAGCCCGCCGACCGGACCCATCGGGTGCTTGGCGCCGATGGCCTGCGCAGCGTCCTCGATGAGGCTGAGGCCATGCGCCTGCGCGAGGTCTCGCAGCGGCTCCATGTCGCAGGCCTGTCCGAACAGGTGCACGGGCATGATGGCCTTGGTCCGGCTGCTGACCACGGCAGCTACCTGCTCGACGTCGAGGTTGAAGGTGTCCGGCCGGATGTCGACGAAGACCGGCTTCGCCCCAACTCTGGCGATGCAGCCAGCTGTCGCGAAGAACGTGAACGGCGTCGTGATGACCTCGTCCCCTTCACCGATGCCGAGGGCCATCAGGGCCATGAGCAGGGCGTCGGTTCCGCTGGAAACGCCGATCGCATGCTTGACCCCGATGTAGCTAGCTAGCTCCCGTTCGAAGGCCTCGACTTCCGCACCGAGGATGTACTGACCCGAGCGAATCACCCGCTCCGCCGCCCGCAGCAGGTCATCCATGATAGGCCCGTTTTGAGCCTGTACGTCGAGCATCGGTATCTGAGACATCGCCACTAAATCCTAGAGCATTGAGTTGAGCTGATCCGGTATCGATCGTCGCAGCGATGGCAGCGTCCCTCGTCACCGCGCAAGACCTCGCCGCAGCGGCAGGCCCAGCCGACGCGGCGCGCCGGATTGCCGAGGACGAGGGCGTGCGCCGGGACGTCCTTGGTGACGACGCTGCCAGCGCCGACGAGCGCGTACTGTCCGACGGCATGACCGCAGACGATCGTCGCATTGGCTCCTATGGTCGCGCCGCGGCCAACGCGGGTGAGCCCGAACTCGTCCTTGCGCTCGACCTGCGCCCTGGGCGTGAGGACGTTGGTGAAGACACAGCTCGGCCCCAAGAAGACCTCGTCCTCGATCGTCACCCCAGCATAGACCGAGACGTTGTTCTGGATCTTCACCCCGTCTCCGACCTGCACCCCAGGCCCCACGAATACGTTCTGCCCGAGCACGCAACGCGCTCCGATTCGCGCGCCTTCGCTGATGTGGCAGAAGTGCCAGACTCGCGTGTCTTCGCCCAGGACAGCGCCCGGGTCGACCACGGCCGTTTCGTGCACCCGAGCCGCGCTCATGCACCGCCCCGGTCCACCGGAACGCGAGTGCCGTTGCGTTGCAGGGAGCGCGCGCCGGCCTCCAAAGCCCGGACGACTTCCAGACCGGACTGGCCGTCGGCGATGGGCGCCTGACGGCTCGCAACTGCATCCAAGAACGCCTGACACTCGCGCCGAAGCGGCTCGATCATCTTCAGCGCGGGAACATGAATGTCCCCGGTGCGAATCCGAACCCCGTCTTCATACGAGAGGATCGCAGGCGGCTCGACGCCCTTATCGAACACGGTGAGCTTCTGGTCCGTGGAGGTGTCGTCCAAGACGGCCATCTTTCGGTCCCCGACGACCGTAATCTTGCGCGTCTTGTGTGGATCGAGCCAGCTGACGTGAATGTGCGCCATGCGTCCTCGCGGATAGTGCAAGGTCGCAAAAACCACGTCCTCGACGCCGCGGTCCTTCTGCAAGTACGAAGACCCCGTAGCGCTCACCGCTTCGGGAGAGGCACAGAGCAGATAGTTGGCCACGGAAATGTCGTGCGGCGCCAGCGACCACCAGGCATTCTCGTCCCTGCGTACGACGCCGAGATTGACGCGTTGCGAATAGATGTAGAGAACCTCACCGAGCTCACCCGCCTCGATCAACTGCTTCAAGCGGTCCACCGCTGGATGGTAGAGCAGCAAGTGTCCCACCATCAGGATGCGTTGATTCTCACGAGCGAGCTTGCACAGGGCCTCGGCATCTCGGCTCGATAGGCAGAGTGGCTTCTCGACGAACACGTCCCGTCCCGCTTGCAGGGCCTGCAGCGCAAGCTCGCAGTGCGAGGGCGCGTCCGTCGCAATCACAATGGCCTGCACATCGGGGTCGTTCAGGGGCGCAGCGATGTCGGAAACGACCTCGACCGGTGGGAAAGACGCGCCAATCGAGTTCCGAATTTCTCCGTTGTGATCGCAGACGTAGCGCAGCTCGGCACCGGGCAGCATCGAGAAGTTTCGGACGTGGTTCTTGCCCCAACCTCCGGCACCTACGATGGCCACGCCGACGGCATCGGCCAAGCTGGGTGGAAAAATGGTCATCGGAGCACCGCCCGGCACTCCGCTACGTAAGGGCCGCGTCCGTGCTTGACGCAGTTTCGATATGCGCTCATCGCCCCATCCTCATCTTTCAAGTACTGTCGCGCCGACCCGAGCGTAATCCAAGCCAAAGAACTGCTCGGATCCGCTTGGGTAGCCTTGCGAGCGAGTTGCGCGGCTTCGGCGTTTCGCCCTTGCTGGAGCATCAAGAACCCCAGCTCGGCGAGGGCCTCGGCCCCCTCCGGGTCGATTTCGAGGGCACGTCGGTAGGCCGACACGGCCAGCTTTCCCCGCTCGTGCTCGCGTGCGAGTTCGAGCTGTGCCTCGTACGGACTCTGCGGCTGCTCGTCCGGAGCACGACCGCTGCGCTCGGGTGCTGTCTTCTGGGCTGGAGCCTCGTCGCCGGCCGTCAAGGGCTCATCCGGATCTTCGACCGCATCTTGAGTCGGTTCGGCATCTTGGGCTTGAACGAGCACGCGCTCGGGCTCGAACGCGAGCTCCCGAGGTGCCGCCTCTTCCTCGTCAGCCAGCTTTTCGTTCAGCGGCTCGGGCTCCGACTGCGACGCTGGTTCAGTCGGCCTCAGGAGCAGCGAAAACACGATGGCTCCGCCCAGGAGCAAAAATGCCGCGAACAGCAGCGGACGACGACTCGGCTCGCGTCCCGGACCGGACTCGGACTCGGACTCGGACTCGGACCAGGTATCATCCACTGCCAAGTCGACAGGCTCGATCCTGCTTGCCGCGCCGAATGGGGCCGCATCGCGTCTCGCGGGTGGAATCGAGCGGAGGAACGGAGCCGCCGCGCGTCCGGAGTCGATCGCATCGAGCGCCGCCGAGACCTCCGGATCCTCCCTCAGCGCGCTCAGCGTGGAGTCCCAGGGCGTCAGCTCCAAGGTCTCCCGGTCCTCTTCGTCGGGGAGCTCGCTCTCCCCGGCGGGCCCGATGGGGTCCAGGCCGTCCCTGGCTTCCGGCCCCTCCAAGGCAGCCACCGGCCCCGTCGCTGCGGCCTCGGTGGCGTCGTTCGTGCGCGGCTCCGCGAGTTCCCCCGCCTGCGCCGCCTCCGCCTGCGCCGCCGCCGCCTGGCCGGCCCCGACGGGCTCGAGCTCGGCGGCCAGCTGCTCGAGGCCCTCGTTTGGAGCCGGCTGGGCCTCGTGGGGCTCGCCCTCGAGTCTCCAATCGTCGCTTGGCTCATCGCCGATAGCTGGGCCGGGCCTGTTGGAGTGGAGCACGAGCTGCTGTCGATCGAGAGGCGTCGGTGGACGGGAGCTGCGCAAAACCGGCTCATCCTCATCCCCTTCGGAAGGGTCCGACCAGGCCGCTTCGTCCACCTGGTGCGCTCCCACCGTCAATGGCGTGTGGTCCAACTCCCGCCCCGATGGCGCGCCCGAGCTGCCGGCTCCCCGCTTTCGGGACGCCGCCGCCGCCGGAATCGCATCAGCCGTCGTCGCGCCGAGATTCAGGGGGCTTGGATTCGAGGAAGGCAGGGGCGATTCGGCGGACCGTAGCCCGAGCTCGCGCGCAGCGGGAACGGCTGCGAACTGAAAGCCTACGGTCGTGGGCTTGTGGTTGCGGTTGTACGGGGGCGGCGGGGCCAGGTCCAGGCCCTTGTAGGGGTCGGCCAGCGCGGCGCCACCCGGTCCCGGAATCGTGTCATGGCCCATCCCGGTCAGGATTGCTGGGTCGAATCCCTGAACGCCCCTCACGACCGCGATGCTTCGCAATGGGCTGCCGACCTCGCAGACGATGCCCTCGAAATACAGGTCGACCAGGGCACGCAAGGTCTCCAGACGATCGCCACCGCGAGCCTCCAGGACTTGCTCGATCGTACGCGCACCGTCGACGAGCCGCAGCAGATCGTTCGTTTCGTCGGGCAGGTCCTGAAGAGATTTGCGAAGCGCATCGCCGTCGACTTCCAGCGCGACCTCGGTCGAAGGCAGCTGCTCGTGCAAGCGCCCCCACTGGTCGAGCCGGTGCATGCCCTCCATGAGAAGCGCTTGGGTCGACAGCTGCACGGTTTGCTGTCCCTCACGCACCGGCCGGAACTCGAGATCGAACGAGCCGTCCGACCACAGAAGCAGCCGATACACAGCGTCGTCGCCCTTCAACTCGCCCACGTGCGCGTGGATCACGGCACCCAGATCGAAGAACACCGCACCGCGCTCCCCGGCCGCAGAGACCAGATAGAGAACGCCCGTCTTGCGCGAGACGTCGATGGTCTGGAGCAAGTCGACCACGCTCATCTCCGAAAGCGAGCCGCTGAAACGGGTCTTGGAGCCCGCACCGCCTCGGGCGGCCAAGTCGTCACGCTCACTGCGGGATAGCTCGATGCCTACCCGGGCGACGACCTCTCGGATGTAGATCGGCTTGGTGAGGTAGTCCTGAACGCCGAGCTCGAGGCCCCGAATCTTGCTTTCGATCGAACCATCGCTCGACAGAAACATGAACGGGATGTGCGACCAGGCCGAGCTCTGACGAAGCCGCTGAACAAACGTGAAGCCATCCACATCGTCGAGCTCCGTGTCCGCGAGGATCAGGTCGGGCCGGTCGGCCGAGAGAATCTCTAAAGCGCGGGCCATGCTGGTACAGCCCGCTACATTGTAACCGGCGTTCCGGAGGCTCACCTCTAGGACACTCAAGCTCCGTTGATCTGCATCGACGACGAGGAGACTCTGCCTGGCCACGACCCCACCTTTTTGGCGGCTCAGCACACGAATGACGTGATTCCTGTGTCTAACATGCCCGAGCCGATTCAACGTGATAAATTGTGCACAAGCCAATGATACGTTCAGTACCCAGTCTCGTCTGCTTTGTCGCTCTGGGCGCAGCGTTGCTCTGCGGCGCGTGTGAGACGAAGAGCGGCGCGATGGTCTTCGAGAGCGTCGACCCGGATTTCGGCGGGCTGCAAGGCGGCAAGACCGTGCGAATTCTGGGACGGAACCTACGCCTGGACATTGGCTACACCGTGTATTTCGGATCGGATACGTCCCATCAGGTCGCCATCCTCAACGACGGAACGCTCGAGGCCGTGACGCCGAGGAAGCGATCCTCGGGTCCGGTCGACGTCACCGTGCGCGCGGACAATGGCATGGTGTTCAAGCTCGAAAACGGCTTCAAGTACGTCAACCAAGCGGGCGCTTTGCTCGGCGGATCGAGCCCGACGGAACAGGAGTAGTCAACGGGGCGCCACCGGCGGCCGTTGACGCCGCCTAGAACTCGTCCGAGGGCTCCTGGTCGGGCTCCGGGGCCTCATCGAACGTAGCATCGAGGGCCGCCGCGTCGGAGTCCTCTAGGCAGACGCCAGCCAGGCACGTGAGGCCCTCTTCACACTGCTCCGTTCGGGTACAGGGCTCCCCCCGTGTCTTTTCGATCTCGAGATCCTGGCAACCGGACATCAAAAGGCAGATGCCGAGCCAGCGCGCGCGCTTGTCCATCGCCCCGACGATAGCGCAGCCCGCAATCCCGCACCACGCCGGCGGCGGCAAGGCTGCTACGCTCTGCGCGTGGACATCCGGGTGCTCATCCCCGAGCTCTTCGAGAAGGTCGGGCTCATCGTGACCGCTGGGCTGCTCGGCGTGCTCGTTCCGCCGCTCCGCAACCGGCTACTCGGCCTCGGACGCCCGCGGGACAGTTGGGTCGCGATGGGCTTCGGGCTGGGTCTGTCGCTATGGGGCGCGACCATGGGCTTCAACTGGCTCGGTCACACGCTGAACTTGCGCGCTGTCGGCGTGATGATCGCGGCGATCCTCGGGGGCCCGCGCGCAGGGGCGATCGTCGGCCTGCTCGCAGGCGGGTTCTACGTCTGGCGGGTCGTCCCCGAGTCCTTTCCTTGGAGTGTCCTCGCCTCGGTCGCCGATGGGCTGCTCGCCGGCCGGCTTGTCGAGCGGGGAGAGCGGTTTTTCGTCGGCTGGCGAGCCGTTGGAACGGCCGCGGGGATCCAGTTGCTGAGCCTTTCCGTCGTCGCCTTGGGCATGCTCAGCAACCTGGGCGCGCAAGCGATGTTCGACGCCCTTCCCTCCCTCGGCGCCGAGCTCGTCGGCGTCTCGATCGGCGTCGCACTTTTCGTCAGCACCGCCCGGGTGGTGCTCGCCCGCGAGGCGAACGCCGTGGCGCTGGTGGAGGCACGCGCCGCCACCGATGCGCTGTCCTTGCAGGCGCTGCGCAGCCGGCTCGAGCCACACTTCCTGTTCAACGCCCTCAATACTTTGCGCGCCAGCATCCGAACGAACCCCGATCGGGCACGCGCGCTCGTGTCGGACCTGGCCGACCTGTACCGCTACCTGCTGCAAAATCCGGAGGACGCATCCATCGCGAACGAGGTGGACCACGCCTGTGCCTACCTCGAGATCGAGCGCGCCCGCCTCGGCGATTCTCGTCTCGTCGTGCAGACCAGCATCGACGAAAGCCTCAGCGACACGCGTGTGCCGGCCCTGCTGCTGCAGCCCATCGTGGAAAACGCCGTCAAACACGGCATCGCACCGAGAACGGGAAGAGGGCACATCAGCATTCGCGGGCGCGACCTGGGCGAACGCCTCGTGCTCGAAGTCGAGGACCACAGCGAAGGACCTCTTCAATACGCACCAACGCCCGGCTCAGGCATGGCCCTCGAGACGCTGCGCAAGCGACTACAAAAGCACTACGATGGGCAGGCTGAATTGCGTCTATCATCCTCTGCTCAGGGAATGCTCGTGACGCTCGATCTCCCCAAACATCCCAAGGCCCACGGCGGACAGGTGAAACCATGAGTCTTCGCGCCATCGTCGTCGACGACGAGCCGCTTGCTCGCGACGAGCTGATCTTCCTGCTCGAGCAGTGCGAAGATGTGGAGATCGTCGGCGAGGCCGGCGACGCCTCGACCGCACAGCGCATCGCCGAGGCGACACAACCGAACCTGGCCTTCGTCGATCTTCGCATGCCTGGCCCAGACGGAATCACGCTCGCGGAGACGCTCCTGGCGAAGCGGCCAGACCTCTGCATCGTCATCGTCTCCGCGCATGACGAGGGCGCCTTGCGCGCCTTCGAGGCTCGGGTCTTCGACTATCTACTAAAACCGGTTCGCCTCGAACGCCTACAGCAAGCGGTGGAGCGTGTACGCAGGGCGACGACGACGACTGGAGCGGAGCAGGAGCGCCTGCAGCGTATCGCGGTGCGACGAAGAGACGCGTACGTGGTCTTGGAGCTCCGCGACGTCGCCTATTTCGAGGTGAAGGACGAGCTGGTATGGGCGGTCTCCGACGAGGATCGCTTCGCCATCGACAAGACCCTGTCGATGCTCGAGCAGGAGCTCGATCCTGAAGTGTTCTTTCGATCTCACCGCGGCTTCATCGTTCAGCTCGACCGAATCGCCGCGATTGAGCCCATCGGGGCAGGGACCTATCAGCTCCTTCTACACCATCCCGACGCTCCCAAAATCCCCCTGGCTCGAGAGCGCGCCAAGCAGTTGAAGGCACGCATCCCTTTTTCGGGCTAGCGCCCAGCCATCGTCGATTTTTGGATCTTGGCTTCGGACCGGAAACAAACTTCCGTATGAGACCGTCGGTCCTGATCCTCCTGAGCACCGTCTTCCTGACCGCTTGCCCAAAAGATGAGAGCAAAGATCCGGCGAGCGCCGCGCCCAGCGCCCCCGCAGCTTCGAAACCGTCCACGCCCGAGCCCAGCCCGAAGCCCAGCACGGCCCCCGAGCTCCTAGACACGCCCTGGCGCATCATCTGGCTCGACGGGAAGCCGTTCGTCGCGGAGGACGTGCCGAAACCTGCCGAAGTGACCTTCGACAAGAAAGAGCATCGCGTGCACGGGAGCAGTGGCTGCAACCGCTTCTTCGGAACCTATTCACTGCAGGGCTCTTCGCTGACTTTGAGCCAATTGGGTGCAACGCGCATGGCCTGTCCGACGGGTATGGACAAGGAGCAGCAGATCCTGGCCGCCCTGGGAGATACCGGTCGCTTCGAGATCGTAGAGGCAACGCTCGAGCTTCACGACAAGAAGGACCAGCTCCGGGTCAAGCTCGTCTCCGCGGCTGCCAAAGTTCCGCCCAAAGAAGCCCCCTAGACTTCGATCCGAATCGCTCGGTGTCGAAGCTCGACACGGGTGGAGCTCTGTTCGACAATACGTCCAGAGTGGCTGACGGTTCACAGACCGAGCTGGACAGGACACAGGTCGCCATCATCGGCACGGGGTTTTCCGGGCTCGGGATGGCCATTCGGCTCAAGAAGACCGGCTTCGAAGACTTCGTCGTCTTGGAGCAGGCGGACACCGTCGGCGGAACCTGGCGGGACAACAGCTACCCAGGCTGCGCCTGCGATATCCCCTCGCACCTCTACTCGTTTTCCTTCGAGGGCAATCCAGAATGGACGCGCGCCTATCCGCCGCAGCCGGAAATCCTTCGATACCTGAAACACTGCGCGGACAAGTACGGCATCGGGTCGCACATCCGCTTTGGAACGCTGGTCACCGAGGCGCGCTTCGATGAAGAAGGCGCCGATTGGGTCCTTCGCACAGACGAGGGCGAAATCCTGCGTGCGCAAATCCTCGTCAATGGGACGGGACCGCTGCGCACCCCCGCGCGCCCCGATATCCCTGGCCTCGACGGCTTCGAGGGCGCCTGTTTCCACACGGCGCAATGGGACCATGACTACGATCTCAGGGGCAAACGGGTCGCCGTCATCGGGACCGGCGCAAGCGCCATCCAAGTCGTTCCCGCTATCTCCGAAAAGGTTGAACAGCTCCAGGTCTACCAGCGGAGCGCGCCGTGGATCATTCCGCGCTCCGACCGAGTGTTCCCTTCTTGGGAACGCCGCCTATTCAAGCGAGTCGCCCCGATCCAGCGCATGTACCGCAATCTCATCTACTGGCGGCTCGAGCTCGCCGCGCTCGGACTGCTCGGCAAGAGCGAAGTGGTTCGTAGGTTCGGGGAGTCCTGGGCAAACCGGCATCGGCAAGCGCAGCTCGAAGATCCTGGAATGCGAAAAAAATGCACGCCAAACGACGCGCTGGGGTGCAAGCGCATTCTCATCTCCGACGACTACTACCCGGCCCTCAATCGCCCGAACGTCGAGCTCGTGACGGATCGCATCGCAAGAATTGAGCGCGACGCCATCGTGACGGAAGCCGGTCAGCGGCGACGCGCCGACGCCATCATTCTCGGAACCGGGTTTCGACCCTATGACTTCCTCGCTCCGCTACGCGTATACGGCCGCAGCGGACGCGAACTTGCCAACGTATGGAAGGACGAGGCGCGGACCCATCTCGGAATCACCATGTCCGGCTTTCCGAATCTATTCCTCTTGCTCGGACCGAACTCCGGCCTGGGCCACAACTCGGTCGTCTTCATGGTCGAGGCCCAGATCCACTACATCTTGAAATGCATCCGTCACATGCAGCGCACAAAGGCCGGAACCGTCGAAGTCCGCGACGAAGCCGTCGACCGGTTTCGCGACGAAGTAGAGGCAAAGATGGGCGACACGGTCTGGATGTCCGGATGCCGCAGCTGGTATTTGCGGGAAAACGGGCACAACGACACTCTCTGGCCCGGTTTCAGCTTCGAGTATTGGCTGCGCACACGACGCTTTCACCGAGAAGACTTCGTAGTTGCCGGGGCTGGGAAGACAGCCCCTGAGCGTTGTCCACAGCGAGGGTTCGCGCTCAAGGACAGCCCCTAGTCGCACACGACGCTCGCCAGAGTCACGAACTTGTCGAGTACCTTGAAGCTAATCGTGTTGGGTTCTCGGCCCGGCCAGGCGGCGGCCGCCCGGCAGTCGCTGCCGGCGCCCGCAACTTTCACCTCATAGGTCTTTCCGATGTCTTTCAACTCGAAGAACCCCCCCGCACCCAGTGCTCCGGTCGCGTCCAGGGAAGTATCTGGACTGCCGTCGTCCTCTAGGTAGTAGGGGTTACCCTCTCGCTCGAGCAACTCGTAGGTCACGCCAGCGATGGGATCATCTTCGCGACGGAGCCCGTCTCGAGTCGTGATCAGCACGATGCCATTCTCGCAGACGACAGGATCCTCTGGCTGTTCACCGCACGAAGGAAACGTCGTTTCCAGCGCCTCCGTGAAAGCTTCGATATATCCGTCCGTCGGAATGAAGACCGTCGGTCGCCCCGTGTTGAAATCCTCATCGGTCACATCGGACACCAAGGTGTCGACAAATCCCTCTTTGACGAGCGTCAGCGCAACCTCAGTGTCGCCTGGCAACTCCAGCTCGAACTCGCCGTTTTCGTCTGTGGTCTCGCAGTTTCGCGTGGCTAACTCGCAAACCTGAACCAACTCGACCGGCTCGCTGGCCTCTGGGTCGCCGTCGTACGAACGAACAACCGCCGTAATCGTCACCGGCTCGGGATCGCTGTTCCCGCAGCCCACTGCCACCGGAAGAGCGCTCAAGAACGCAAACCAAACCGTAGCCTTCATGCCTCATACTCCATCTGACGAAGCCTAGTGCAAGTCACTCGGTGATTGGAAACGCCAAGTGTAGGATGGCCTACAAATCGCTTTCCCAAGCCGAAGGCCCTTTTTCGCAGCTGGAGTCAGTCTCTTTTTTTCTAGTAAGCACCCTGCGCCTGTCGTAGTTATACTCTTGATCTTTCTGCCCTTTGGGTCGCCGCTAACGAAACATCGTTTATTCCATGCGTTTCATCTTCCTCGTTCCCGACCTCTCCCGCAGCAGAATCCGACAGCGAATCAACAGTTTCCTAAGGGAGAGCCCTCCTCGTCCGCGTGCCTTGATCGCACGAGCGGTCGGCGATCCACGCATGAGCACCTCCTCGGTCTCCGGCGGAACGCTCAATATAATGCGCCACTGCTGGGCGGCGCGGCGGGCCGGCGCGGAGGCCGTACTGGCCACGCCGAGCGGCAAGGACACGTTCGGCGCCGAATGGAGCGCACACGAGCTGCCCGTGATCGCCTGGTCAGATCGGCGGCGGAACGACGTCTGCATCGTTCCGGACTTCGTGACGGAATTCATCAATGATGTCGAGGGCCCGGCCGTCGCCTACCTGCAAATCCCGACCCACCTCTGGAACAACTTCGACCATATGGACCCGAGAGTCGCCTTGTGGACTGACTCGCCGTTCATGCTCGAGCTCTGTCGCGCGAGGTTCCCCGGAAGGCAGATCGACATCGTGCCGAACGTGGTCGACAACGAGCTCTTTCCTTACGTTCCACAAGAAAATCGAACCCAGGGCCTGTTGTTCGCTTTCCCACGCAAAGGCCCCGAGTTCATCGAGGCGACCCGTCGCGCGTACGAGGCCGCGGGCGGCAACTACTGGCGATTCGAGCTCGTCGACGGACTGTCAATTCATGAGCTCGCGAGGCGGATGCGAGAGCCACAAGCGTTCCTGGCCTCCGCAGACGTCGAAGGCTGCGCCTTGCCGCCACAGGAATCGATGGCCGCGGGGATGGTCGTGGTGGGAAAGACCGCTCGGGGCGCAAACTTCGTCATGGAACATCGAAAGACCGCCATGGTCGCCGAGACCCCGGAGGCCGCGGCCGCAAGCTTGCTTGAAATCGAAGACCCGAAGCTGCGAAGTAAGATCTCGAAGAACGCCTACCAGGCCATCTCGAGATATTTTCCAGACAACGAGCCCGCCGCCTTTTGGAAACAGAACCTTTCTCGCTTCGAATCCCAGGTCCAGCTCGACGCGGTTAGTACAACGACTCGGCCAGGTCGCCGACGGACTCGTTTCGCGCGATAGCACACGCGGAGCGCTGAGCCTCAGCGCTGCGATATCGGTAGCCAGTCACGCCACAGATGATAAATTGAGGTCTTGATGGACTACGAAAAACACGCTGCTGAGTTCTCTGAACGAGGCTTCACGCTCTTCCCCAGCTTCTACACCGAAGCTGAGATGGCCGATTTGAAAACGCATCTCTTGGATGCCGCCGAACGTCGCAAGAGCGAATGCGTGCTCGACAAGAGTGGGATGCTCTTTTTCGAGAACATGTATCGATACAGCGATCACGTTCGTTCCTTCATCTCCGACCAGCGCATCGTCGAGGTCTTGAATCACCTTTTCGTCCGGGACACCTGGTGCCGCTGGGACCAGGTCGTCTTCAAGCATCCCGGTGGTGCCGCTTTTCCATGGCACCAGGACAACTCCTACAACGAGCTGCTGGACACGCATTTGCAGTTCTGGGTCGGGCTCACCGAAATGAACGAGGAGAACGGCGGCCTTTGGGTCTCACCGGGAAGCCACCGGCTGGGACACCTGCCCCATCACCGGGAAGGCACTCACGCAGTCTGCGACCATGAAGTCAAAAACGCGGAGTTCGTACCGACCAAGATCGGAGACGTGATCTGCTTTTCTTCGCTGATGTTGCACCACACCAAAGAGAACCGCTCAGACAAAGACCGTATTGCGTACGTCATCGAGTACATGAATCTGCAGCACTACGACCACTACGTGGAGCCGCCTTTCTTCATCACCTCGAGGGACGGTCGAGGAGTCGGTCAGTTCGAAGACAGCTACCCAGGCCGAAGCCGGCTGTCTGCGAGCCGCATGCGTCACAGCGCGCAGGAATACCGTAAGCGCGCCAGCAGTTTGGCCAAGCGCGTCGCACGCGTATTCGGCTAGTCCAGCGAACGATGTCGCTGGATCGCTACCACAGCTTGGGTGCCTCCGGGCTTCGGGTGAGTCCGCTCTGTCTGGGCGCGATGACCTTTGGCACCGAGTGGGGCTGGGGCGCGGACAAAACCACTGCCTGGAAGCTCTTCTCACACTACTTGGATGCCGGCGGCAACTTCGTCGACACGGCGGACATCTACACAGTCGGCTCCAGCGAGAGCTTGCTCGGACAGTTCATCCAGAGAAGCAGATCACGCGATCGGGTGGTTCTGGCCTCGAAGTTCAGCTTCAACTTAGACGAGGGCAATCCCAACGCAGGCGGGAACGGCCGAAAGAACATGATGCGCGCCGTCGAAGCCTCGCTGAGCAGACTGCGCACTGATTACCTGGACCTCTACATCCTGCACGCCTGGGACCGCCTTACACCGGTCGAGGAAGTCATCCGCAGCTTGGACGACCTCGTGCGTGCGGGAAAGGTGCGCTACGTCGGTCTGTCGAATACGCCGGCTTGGTATGCGTCGCGTATGCAAACCCTGGCTGAGCTGCGGGGCTACGAGCGAATTTGCTCGCTGCAGCTCGAGTACTCGCTGCTGGAACGAAACATTGAGCACGAGTTCGTACCGCTGGCGAACGAGCTCGGCATGTCGATCACCGCTTGGAGTCCGCTGGGGAGCGGGCTGCTGAGCGGCAAATACCGGCCGAGCGAAGCCGGCCCAAGCGGAGTCGGACGTCTCGCGCAGATGCAGGGCGATGACCATCCAATGATGCTCAAGCTGCGTGAGCCTCGAGTCTGGCCTATCGTCCGTGAGCTCGAAACCGTGGCCGACGCAGTCGGACGAAGCATGGCCGAGGTTGCCCTGAACTGGACCGCGAACCGACCCGGCGTCGCCTCGGTCATCACCGGGGCCACGACACTTCCGCAGCTACGGGCAAACCTGCGAGCCTTGGATTTCGACATCCCCGACGACCTTCGACAGCGACTGGATGAAGTCAGCGCACCGACACTCTCCTACCCCTACACCTTCTTCGAAGAGCGTGTACAAAATGACCTAAGGGGTGGGGTGAAGATCCGTCGACCCCGTTAGGCACGGGAGGGATCCGGGTCAAACCAGTGAATTTTTCGGGCCCCGCGAAGGAAGCTGCCGGGTTTCGATACGGCTTGACGCCTCAAACCCGCCCGCCCATACTCCGGCCCGCTTAATAAAGACGGCCAGACTCCGTAGCGACCTAGAGGCGACTTGAACCATGGCACTGAACGCCGACAAGAAATCGGAACTAATCGGTAAATTCCGCAACCACAAAACGGACACGGGCTCGCCCGAGGTCCAGATTGCTCTGCTGAGCGAGCGGATCACTTACCTGACCGAGCACTTCCAGACCCACAAGAAGGACCACCATTCCCGGCGCGGCCTACTCAAGCTGGTGAGCCAACGCCGCCGTCTCCTCGACTACGTGCGGTCCCAGGATGTGGAGCGATACCGCAAGATCATTCACGAACTCGGCATTCGTAAGTAAGCTGAGCTTCGAGAAGTCATTTTATCTTGTAAGTGGCGCATCGGTGTCGAGCACGGATTCGCTCTTCGCTTCGAGGATTCGAGCATCCGCTCGAATCTTCGGATCGGGGACCGAGACCCGCTCTCGACGGCTTATGCGCCGTGCGCGAATGGATCGCGCAGAAAGAAGAGAGCGATGATTATTCGAGAATCTGTCCAAGTTGGTGACAAGACGATCACCATCGAAACGGGCCGAATCGCCAAACAGGCGAACGGCTCCGTCTTCATCAGCTGCGGCGAAACCATGGTCCTCGTGACCGTTTGTGGAAACAAAGAAGCTCGTGCTGGTCAGGCGTTTTTCCCACTGACCGTCGACTACGTCGAAAAGACCTACGCCGCCGGCAAGATCCCCGGCGGCTTTTTCAAGCGTGAAGGCAAGCTTCGGGATCACGAGGTACTGACCTCACGCCTGATCGACCGGCCTTGCCGGCCACTCTTCCCGGAAGGGTACATGGCCGAAACCCAGGTCATCGCGACGGTCATGTCAGCGGACCGAATCAACCCCTCCGATGTTTTGGCCATGATCGGCGCCTCGGCGGCCATTCATATCAGCCCGATCCCTTGGGCTGGCCCGATCGCCGGCGTGCGTGTGGCTCGCGTGGAGGGGAAGTTCATCGCCAACCCGACCTACGAAGAGCTCGCGGCGAGCGACTGCGAGCTGATGATCGCCGCGTCCAAGGACGCCATCGTAATGGTCGAAGGCGAAGCCAAGGAAATGTCCGAGGCCGATGTCATGGAGGCCCTCAAGTTCGGCCACGAAGCCGTGCAGGGCGTCCTCGAGCTCATCGGGAAGATTCGGGAAGCCGTCGGTCAACAGAAGTGGTCGCACGAACCCTATCGCCGCGATGAAAAGCTCGATGCCCGCGTCAAAGAGGCCGCACTCGACAAGGTCATCGAGGCTTGCAACATCGCCGAGAAGCACCCGCGGTACGACCGCTTCAGCGAAATCAAGAAGGAGACGGTTGCAGCCCTCTCCGAGGAGTTCGCGGGTCTCGAGGACGACATCAAGGCGTCCTACGAAGACCTTCGTTACAACACCATGCGCAGCCAGGTGCTCGACGAGAAGCGCCGGGTCGATGGCCGCGACTACAAGACCGTTCGCCCCATCAACATCGAGGTGGGCCTGCTCCCGCGGGTCCATGGTTCCTCGCTGTTCACCCGTGGTGAGACGCAGGGCATCGTCACGGCGACCCTGGGAACGCGCGCTGACGAGCAAAAGATCGACGGCCTCATCGACGAGTACTGGAAGCCGTTCATTCTTCATTACAACTTCCCGCCCTACTCGGTCGGCGAAACGAAGTTCCTTCGCGGCCCAGGACGACGAGAAGTCGGCCACGGCACGCTCGCTGAACGAGCCCTGGACAAGGTGCTCCCCGACCATGAGGAGTTCCCGTACACGATGCGCATCGTGTCGGAAATCACGGAGTCGAACGGCTCTTCCTCGATGGCCACGGTCTGTGGCGGGAGCCTCGCGATGATGGACGCGGGCGTTCCGATCAAGGCTCCTGTCGCCGGCGTGGCGATGGGTCTCATCATGGAAGGCCAGAAGTATGCCGTGCTCACCGACATCCTCGGCGACGAGGATCATCTCGGTGACATGGACTTCAAGGTCTGCGGCACCGAAAACGGTATCACCGCGATCCAGATGGACATCAAGATCGAGGGTCTGAAACAAGAGATCATGAGCGAAGCACTGGAGCAAGCTCGTGAGGGCCGACTTCACATTCTCAGCAAGATGAATGAGGTCCTCCCCAAAGCCCGTCCGGAACTCTCCAAGTACGCGCCCCGCATTCAAACGCTCAAGGTCAAGCCCGACCAGATCCGCGTCGTCATCGGCCCGGGTGGTAAGATGATCAAGGCGATCACCGACCAGACCGGCGCAAAGATCGACATCTCCGACGACGGAACCGTCAGCATCGCCTCGCCGGACGGAGAGGCGCTCAAGAAGGCCATCGAGATCATCGAGAGCCTCACCACGGAGCCCGAAGTCGGCCAAACCTACAAAGGTATCGTTCGTCGTGTCGAGAAGTACGGGGCATTCATCGAGATCGCGCCTGGCAAGGATGGCCTCCTTCACATCACGGACATGGACTGGGGTTTCGTCGAAAACGTCCCCGACCTGATGGACCTGGGCGACGAGGTCGAGGTTCAGATCAGCGAGATCGACCGTGACGGGCGGATTCGCGTGTCGCGGAAGGTGCTTCTCGAGAAGCCGGAAGGCTACGTCGAGCCAGAGCGAGCCCCGCGCCGAGAAGGCAGTGGTCGCGGCCGAGGCGACCGGGACCGGGATCGGGGCGGCCGTGACCGGGACCGCGGCGGTCGCGGTGGCCGAGACCGTGATCGTGGCGGCCGAGCCGAAGGCCGGAGCCGAGAGGGTGGTAGAGGCGAACGCGGCCGTGACCGGGACCGTGACCGGGACCGTGACCGTGGTGGCGACCGGGATCGTGGTGGTGACCGGGATCGCGGTGGTGAGCGGGATCGCGGTGGTGAGCGGGATCGCGGTGGTGAGCGGGATCGCGGTGGTGAGCGGGATCGTGGTGGTGCCCGGGACCGCGGTGGTGAGCGAGACCGTGACCGGGATCGCGGCGAGCGCGATCGAGACCGGGATGGTGGTGACCGGGATCGCAACCGCGAGCGCGAGCGCACCGAGTAATGCCAACGCTGCGCGTCCAGAAGATGCGCCAAGACGCCGTCCTACCGCGCTACGAGACCCGTGGCGCGGCGGGGATGGATCTCTCGGCCTGCCTGGATGCCCCCATTAGCCTCGAGGCCGGTTCGAGCGTACGGATCCCCACGGGCCTACGCATCGCCCTGCCCGCTGGGCATGAGGGCCAGATCCGCCCGCGCTCGGGGCTGGCCGCGCGATTCGGCGTGACCGTTTTGAACGCGCCAGGGACCATCGACGAGGATTACCGAGGTGAGCTCCAGGTGCTGCTCGTCAACCACGGCACCGAGGCTTACAGCATCGCCCACGGCGATCGCATCGCCCAGCTGGTCGTGGCCCCCGTCGCTCGCGTCGAGCTCCAAGAAACGTCAAACGACGCGCAAAACGAAGCCGCGCTCGGACAAACCGAGCGCGGCGAAGGCGGTTTTGGAAGTACCGGTCTCTAGGGCCGGCTTACAGAGCCCGGTCCATGAGCTGGGCAATCGTCGTCTTGGGGGCCGCACCGACGTGCTGGGCAACCAACTGACCGCCCTGGAACACCATGAGCGTGGGCACGCCGCGAATTCCGAATTTCGCTGCCGTGCCAGGGCTCTCATCGATGTCGAGCTTGGTAACCTTGACCTTGCCCACATACTCGTCGGCAAGCTGATCGACGAGCGGTGCAATTTGCCTGCATGGGCCACACCAGGTCGCAGTGAAATCGACGAGTACGGGACCCTCAGCCTCAAGGACTTCGGCGTCGAAGTTCAAGTCATTCACCGCATGTACGTTTGCACCAGCCATCTCCACTCCTGTCTGAGAGTTGTACGCATTTAGTTAAGGACGACGGGCCGCCTTGTCAACGGCGGGACATCGGCACTACCGTGCAAATGCCCTGCATGGTAGTGTTTTCGCTGCCTTGGCCTCGCTGCCCGAGCCCCTGATCCGACGATGAAAAGCGGCCTGTTCATAGTCACCGCCGTCCTCTACGCCCTCTCGTGCGTGCTCTACCTGGCGGTATTGACGCGGGGTTCCACCTCCGTGCGTCGCCTTTGCAACACGGCGCTCGGTGCGGCCGCCGGCGCCCACCTGGCGTTCCTGGCGCACGAAAGCCCAGTGCCCGCTCAGATGCCGCTCTCGGACATTTCCCAGGTCCTGAGCGTGTCGGCGTTCGGAATCGCGCTCACGTTTCTTCTGTCGACATTCCGCTTCAACGTAACCGTCCTGGGTGCGTTCGTCGCACCGATCTCGCTGATGCTGTTCTTGGCCTCCGGGCTGGGAGCAAGCTATGCCCCCGTCCCCGCGGAAGTGAAGACCGTGATGCTGACGCTGCATATCGCGGCCAACATCCTCGGTCTGGCGGCCTTCGCACTCGCATTCGCGGCTGGCGTGGCATACATCGTACAAGAGCGGCTCCTACGCCGCCGCAAGCTCGGGGGCGTTTTCCAAAGACTCCCCTCGCTGAACGCGCTGGATCGCGTGGGCCTGCAAGCCACTTTGGTAGGCTTCCCTTTGCTCACCTTCGGCATGGTGACGGGAACCTTTTGGCTCCTCAAAGGAGACAGCTCCGGATTCTTCGTGAGCCAGGCACTGGGCCTGATCGCCTGGAGCATCTTCGCGGCGGTGATCGTCCTGCGCGTAGCCGCTGGTTGGCAAGGCCGCCGCGCCGCCTTGGGCACCATCTTGGGCTTCGTCTGCACTCTGCTGGTGCTCTTTGGCTATGCGTTTCGCGCGGCCGCAGCAGCAGGGGCCGGGGGCCTTTGATGCGCGACTTCATCGTCGTCGGGCTCTCTCACCGCACCGCGCCGGTCGAAGTGCGCGAGAAGCTCGCCGTGGGACCTGACGAGCTCAGGGCGGTGCTCGAAAACGTAGCCAAAGATCCGAACTTCGACGAAGCCGTTCTGATTTCGACCTGCAACCGCGTGGAACTCTACACGACGAGCGCGCAACCGGCCAATGCGGTTCGTAGAGCGACCGAGACGCTGGCGGATCGCTTGCCTAAGGGCAGCTCGGTCGACGTGCTTTATCAGCGCCGCGGCGTCGAAGTCGTCCGCCACGCATTTCGGGTCGCCTCGAGCTTGGATTCGCTCGTCGTTGGAGAACCGCAGATCCTGGGTCAGGTCAAAGATGCGTTCGCTGCCGCCCAAGAGGCAGGCACCGTGGGGACGCTTCTCGGCAGATGCTTCACGCAGTCGTTCAGAGCCGCCAAGCGGGTTCGCACCGAGACCGGCATCGCCGAAGGCACCGTCAGCGTCAGCTCTATCGCATGCGAGCTGGCGCAAAAGATTTTCGGCCAACTCGGTGGGCGACGCGCGCTGCTTCTCGGCGCCGGCGAAATGGGTGAAGCCGCCGCGCGCTCGCTCCGGGAGATGGGTGCTCAGCTGCACGTCGTCAATCGCAGTGAGCACCGTGCTCTTACACTTGCCGAGCAATGTGGGGGCCGGGCCGTTCCGTACGAGCAGTTGGCCGTGGAGCTTGCCGCGGCTGACGTCGTCGTCGCGTCGACCTCGAGCCCGAAGTTCGTTCTGACGCCGGAGCTCATGCAGGGCGTAGCCCGAACGCGACGACATCGGCCGCTCTTCATCATAGATATCGCAGTACCGCGTGACGTCGACCCGAGAATCGCCAACATGGACAACGTGTTCGTCTATGACGTGGACGACCTGCAGCAGGTCGCCGAAGAGAACATGGCCGTGCGCGAACGCGAGACGCTGCTGGCCGAGCGCATCATCGCGGAAGAGGTGGACAGCTTTGTGGCCTGGCGGCGCTCGCTCGACCTGGCGCCGACCATCGTCGCTCTGAGGGAGAAGTTCAACCGCCTGGCCCAGACGGAGCTGCAACGCGCGCTGCCCAGGTTCTCCAACCTGAGCCCCGAGGACCAGGCCGTTTTGGAAGGCATGAGCCGCGCCCTCATCGCCAAGCTTCTACATCCGCCCATGGCGCAGCTGAAAGCAGGCGCCGTCGAGGCGGATGGTGCGTTGCTCATCGATGCCGTCCGGCGACTCTTCGAGCTCGAGCTGGAGCTCGAAGACAGAACGGAAAGCCAAGAAGCGACTGCAAGCAGCAAGAACCCCGCACTCGTTACTGCCACGGCATCTACAGGCAAATCCAAGTGAAACTGCGAATCGCAACCCGAGGAAGCACGCTGGCTCTCACGCAAACGCGATGGGTGGCTGCTCGCCTGCAAGAACAGGTCGAGAACCTCGAAATCGAGGAAGTACACATCCGGACCACCGGCGACCGGATTCAAGACCGCCCACTGTCGCACATCGGCGGCAAGGGCCTGTTCGTGAGCGAGGTGGAAGCCGCCGTGGTTCGCGGCGAGGCGGACTTCGCCGTCCACTCGCTCAAAGACGTCCCGGGCGACGTGCCTTTGGCCGAAGGCATGACGATCCTCTGCGTCCCGGTCCGCGAAGACCCGCGCGACGTCCTCATCACGCCCGATGCGCGCGATCTCGGCTCACTGGCGACTGGCGCCAAAGTCGGCACCACCTCACGCCGACGCATCGTGCAGCTCTGCCAGCAGAGGCCGGATCTGACTTTCGTGCCTTTGCGCGGGAACATTGAAACGCGCTTGCGCAAGCTCGAGCAGGGGCAGTGCGACGCCATCGTGTTGGCCGCGGCAGGCCTCTCTCGGGTGGGCCTGCTGGAGCAGGTACCTTCCGTCGTTTTGCCCCCGGACATCTGTCTTCCGTCGGTCGGTCAGGGGGCACTCGCCATTGAGGGCCCCTCGGACAACGAGCCACTGCGCGAGATTCTCGAGACGATCGAGGACCAGACCGCCCGACTCGAGATCACCGCCGAGCGCGCGATGCTTCAGCGGTTAGAAGGAAACTGTCACTCGCCGATTGCCGGTCATGCCCGGGTAAGCGCGGGCAGACTGGAGCTCGATGGGATGGTCGCATCCTTCCATGGAGACAAAGTGCTGAGCTCCACCTCGGACGCCTATCTCGACCCCGCGACCGCTGAGGCCTTGCAACGCGCCGAAACCTTGGGCCGCGAGCTGGCCACCAGTCTCATCACACGCGGTGCCCGGGAGATGATCCGTCAGGCGGAGATCCTCGCCCTGCAGAACAAGATGACCAGCAACTAGTCGGGCGTCCCCGGACAGAGCCACCGAGGCGCACGGGCCCGGCCCAAGCGACGAGATCCGCGCGCTGGATGGTCCTAGGCAGCCCTCAGAATGCGCTGTACGCCCACGGCCGAACGCTGCAGCCACCGGTCGCTGCCTTGCTTGGCCCGCTTGGCCAGAGTTGCCGAGGCAACGAAGAGCGTTTCGCCGTCCACCGACAAAGGCCGCACGCGAATCCGCTGCCCGCGAAGGACCTCGGGAAGGCGACCATCAAAATGCGGCTCGTCCAGAAGCGGCGCGACGGCCGAAAGGGCCTCGCACAGCTTCGGCTCCCCCGCGCCGGCGACGAGAAGACCGTTGCGGCTCGCTAGGACGACCGTGTCGAGGTTCCCCTGAGCGCAGCAGCGCTCCAGCTGAAAGCACAGGGCGCTGTAGGGGTCCTCGCTTCGACGGCTGCGGCGTTCCATCCCTAGATTTCCAAGATGTAGGTTTCTGTAGGCTATTGCACTGACTCTCGGACGACAAAGATTCTGCAAAGCCTAGCGATTTCAGACAGTTCGACAAGGCGATGAGGACTGCTAGAGTCGCGCGGATGTCGCTGGAGAACGTCCTGAAAGGCCACCGCGTGATCGTGACCGTGGGCAGCGGCGGAGTCGGCAAGACCACGACCGCCGCGGCGCTTTCGGTGAAGGCGGCCATGGAAGGACGCAAGGTCCTCTGCCTCACCATCGACCCTGCGCGCCGTCTGGCCAACAGCCTCGGTCTGAACGAGATGAAGACGAGCGAGCAGGACGTGCCCCGCGCGCTCTTCGAACAGGCGGGGCTCCCTTGCAAAGGTGAGCTGTCCGCGATGATGCTCGACACCAAGCGCACCTTCGACGCCTTGATCGAGCACCATGCCGGGAGCCCCGAGGCTCGCGACAAGATTCTCAACAACCACATCTACAAGTACGTCGCCGGCTCTCTGGCAGGAACCCAGGAGTACATGGCGATGGAGAAGCTGCATGAGGTGCGCAAGGATCCGAAGTGGGATCTCGTCGTGCTCGACACGCCTCCGACGGCCAATGCGCTGGACTTTCTGACCGCGCCAGAGCGGCTCACCGACATGATCGACTCACCTGCCATGCGATGGTTCGCTCAGGTGTTCGAGGGGGCCGGAAAAGCGAGCTTCGGTTTGGTGGGGCGCGGGGCGACGGTGCTGCTGAAGGGAATCGCTCGCATCACCGGCGTTGCCTTTCTGGAGCAAATCGCCGAGTTCGTCAGCGGCCTGAACGCCATGTTCGGCGGTTTCAAAGAGCGAGCCAAGCAGGTTTCGGAGGCGCTTCGAAGCCCGGAGGTCGCGTTCGTCCTGGTCACGAGCCCCGACCCCTTCACGATCGGAGAAGCCCGGTTCTTCAGCCAGAAGCTGCGAGACGCCGGAATGCACCGCGAAGCCATCGTCGTGAACCAGGTCCACCCGCTGCTGCCAGAGCCTGGCATTCCCGAGGCGGAGCAGCTCGGCCAGCTGGCCAAGCACCTGCCGAGCTCCACCAGCGCAGCAGACCTGCGGCCGCGGCTTCAGCGCGCGCTCGATGACGAGCGCGCCTGGGCCATCGCCGACAGGCGTCAAATTGACCTTCTCAACACACAGGTCG
Organism: uncultured delta proteobacterium; assembly: GCA_963746475.1. Classification (GTDB taxonomy): domain Bacteria; phylum Myxococcota_A; class Polyangia; order Polyangiales; family Houyiibacteriaceae; genus SG8-38. The sequence goes on along the minus strand of CAVVBB010000001.1, from coordinate 1,649,076 downwards.
GTGCGCAGACTCCGATCATCGAGGTGCCCGCATTCGACGAGGATGTCCACGACATCGCCGCTTTGGCGAGGGTTGCCTCTCACCTCACTGCTTGAGCTCAGATTATGTCAAATTTCGAAACATGGAGCGCGATCATCTTGGCCGCAGGTCAAGGGACTCGCATGAAGAGTGACCAGCCCAAGGTCTTGCATCCGATTGCGGGACGCCCGCTGGTGTCCTGGGTAGTGCAATCCGCCTTGCAGGCAGGCGCCACGCACTGTGTCGTCGTGGTCGGACATGGCCGCGAGGCCGTGGAGCGGGAGCTTGCGAACCGATTCGGAGACCGCGTACAGACAGTCGTCCAGACCGAGCAGCGCGGAACGGGGCATGCCGTGCGCTGTGCTTTGGAAGGGGTGAACGGCCTCGGGACGCGCGTGCTGATCCTCTACGGAGACTGTCCGCTCATCCCGCACAGTCTCATGCGCGAGCTCGTCGAGCAGACGAGCGAGGCCGAGGCGAACCTGGGTCTCATCACGGCCAGCTTGGCCGATCCGCACGGCTATGGCCGCATCCTTCGAGACGGCGACGGGTCGGTGAACTGCATCCGCGAGCATCGAGATTGCTCCCCGGAGGAGCTACGAGTGAACGAGATCAACCCGGGCATCTATGCGATTCGCACGGCGTTCCTGCATGACGCGATCGGCAAGCTGTCTACTGACAACGCACAGGGCGAGCTGTACCTCACGGACACCGTGGCCATGGCTGCAAGGGACGGGAAGGTGGTCGACGTCGCCGGTCAAATCGAAGACCTGCGGGGCATCAACGACCGACTGGACCTCGCCATCTGCGCAATGCGCGGCCGAAGGCGTATCGCTGAAGACTTTGCCCGGCGGGGCGTCGGCATCGCCGATCTCGACAGCGTCCATCTCGATCTAGCCTCTGAGATCGAGCCCGGAGCGTACATCGGCCCCAACGTTCATCTACGCGGCCACTGCATCGTACGCGAAGGCGCGTTCATCGACGCCGGCTGCATCCTGACGGACACGACTGTCGAGCCGCACGCAGTCCTGTTTCCCTACACCGTTGCGACCGAATCCACGATCGGTTCGGGAGCGCAGGTGGGACCATTCGTGCATCTGCGCCCGCAAACCGAGCTCGGGCCACGGAGCAAGGTTGGCAACTTCTCTGAGACCAAGAAGACGAAACTCGGAGAGGGCAGCAAAGTCAACCATCTCTCCTACGTGGGCGACGGACTGATAGGCAGGGACGTCAACATCGGCGCCGGCACGATCTTCTGCAACTATGACGGTGAACAAAAACACACGACGGTGCTCGAAGACGAGGTCTTCATCGGCAGCGACAGTCAGCTCATCGCCCCTGTGACCATCAAGAGGGGCGCCTACGTCGCCAGTGGCAGCACGATCACCAAAGACGTCCCGGAGGACGCCCTCGCTTTGTCCCGCTCCACACAGGAGAACAAGGAGGGGTATGCCGGGCGCCTGCGCGCACGACTTCGAGCCGGCAAGAAGGACAAGTAACGCCTCGAACTGCGCCGCCCGAGCCCGCCGAGAGGTCCAACGAAAAAAGGCTCCGTTTGAAACGGAGCCTTTTCTTCTGACGACGGCCTGGCTTTCAGAACTTGATCGTGAAAGATCCGCCGTTCGGACCGAAGCTGAAGTCGAGATCTGGATCTTCGCGGCTCTTGTCGTAGTACTTACTGGAGCAAGCGATCCCGCGATAGTTCTCCCAGTCCTGCGCCTGCTGGCGCGGGGCGGTCGCTGCAGCGAGTCCGGTCAGGACCGGCGGCTGCAAAAAGACGAGCGCCGTGATGCCTGGGGTGTGCCCCGTCCACTTGACGGCCTTGGCAGTTCCGCCTGCGACACCGTAGGCAATCCCTGCACCGACACCGAGTGGCCCCCCCAAGAGCCCTTCGACCTTGGCCGACTTCTCCATGGTCTTGGTCGCGTACTCGAGCTGAGCCCTACGCGCCTCCGGCGTGGACGAGTCCATCTTGCCGATGCGCTTGGCGCCCCATACGTCGGGGGCCGGCATCGCCGCATGCGTGAGCGCGGCGAAACCACTGCCTGCTGCTAGATACGCGAAGGCGAAGCGGTCCCAGGGATCGTCGGCGTCCGCGGCCAGCCATGCCTCGACGCCGGCGAGAGCCGCAAAAACGCTGAGCCAGCCGTAACGCCAGCCTGTCGCGTGCTTCTTGCCCTTCTTGAAGCTTTCCTCGATGTACTGCACCCGGTAGGCGACCTCGTCATCGGAAAGCTCGTCGATGCAGTGATAGGCGTCCTGAGCGCTTGCCACTTGGGGCTTAGTGACCAGCGCGGTTCCGCACGCACAAGCCAAGATGAAAGCCGCTCCGCGAAGTCCGCTCCGCGCAAAGAGTCTGTCTGAAGCCACAGTATCTACCCCGTTCCCCTAGGTGGCGGGGATACTACGCAAAAGTCTGCCGGTCCGCGACCTGGAAACCGAATTTCTTTTGGCTTTTTTTCGAGCTGCCCGCACAGGGGTGAGCAGACCTACAGTTTGTAGGAATCCAGCCTCAATAGATGGCTCTCCAGTGCGACGCCAGACCTCGACGGTGTGGGGTGAGGCTGTATGCTGGGAACGTGGATAGCGTCCTCTTCAAAGTTCTCGTCACGGTCGCCGCGCTGTCAGTCCTCATCATCATCCACGAAGGGGGCCACTACCTGGCGGCCCGAGCCTTCGGGATGCGCGTGCTTCGTTACAGCATCGGCTTCGGTCCTACGCTTTTCCGGTACCAGCCGAAGGGCAGCCCCACGGTCTTCCAGATCGCGGCCATCCCTTTCCTGGCATACGTGCAGATCGCGGGCATGAACCCCAACGAGGAGGTGGATCCCGACGATCCCGAGATCTACCCGAATAAGAGCTTGTTCGCGCGTTTCACGACGATCGCGGCCGGACCGGTCGCCAACTACTTGACCGCGTCCCTCATCGTCTTTGGCCTCGGTGTCACGAATTCACTTCCGCCGATGGAACCAGCCGAGCCGATGCAGGTCGGACACGTGCAAGAGGACTCACCTGCCGCCCTCGCGGGACTTCGAGAAGGCGACGTCATCGTAGAAGCCGACGGGAAGCCCATCCGCAATGTCTCGGAGCTGATAGACGCCACGGCACCGCGGGCGGGCCAGGCCACCGAATACGTCGTCGAACGTGAAGGTCAGGCCCTGCCGCCGATGATCATCACACCGGTCGATCGCGGCGGCCGTGGACAGATTGGCGTCGGCGCCACGATGGTCGCCCCGAACCTGACGGTCGCAGAGTCTGCGAAGCTCTCGATCGCCCTCCCCTGGCGCATGACCGTCGCCCAACTGACTGGCATGGCCGACATGGTCGCGCGCCGAACTACGGAGGGCATCGGCGGACCCGTCATGATGGGTAAGATGGTCGCCGAAGCCGCGGAGGCCGGCGTACCACACTTCCTCTGGATTCTGATGTTCATCTCCGTCGCCCTCGGAATGTTCAACCTGTTGCCCTTTCCCGCCCTCGACGGCGGCCGACTGATCTTTTTGGGCTATGAGCTGGTGGCCAGACGCCGCGTGAACGAGCGCTTCGAAATGGCGGTTCACGCGTTCGGAATCATCTTCCTGCTCGGCGTGATGATCCTAGTCACGTACCGCGATATCTTCGGCTGAAGCTGGCCTCGCGGGGCTTGCGGCGCGCGAGCCAGCGGGTAGCTTCGCCGGATGAAGACCCCGGATGTCATCGTGGTCGGAGGCGGGTTGATGGGCTGCAGCGTGGCCTATCGACTGGCCCAGCGCGGGCTGCGTGTCGTCGTTCTCGAAAAAAGCGTTCCAGGTGCTGAGGCCTCCAGTGCCGCCGGTGGAATCCTCGGCCCCACAGTCGAGTCTTTCGACCGCCCCATCGCGCTCGAGCTTGGTCTGCGGAGCCGCGAGCTGCACGCGGAGCTGGCCGAAGAGCTGCTGGAACGCACGGGTCTGGACGTCGGTTTCCGTCGCTGCGGCGTGACGCGGCTCGCCTTCGGCGCTGTCGAGGCGGAGGCGCTCGACGCTCAAGCAGACCGCCTTGTCGCACGGGGCGTACGGTGCGAACGCTGGAGCCGAGAGGATCTGTCCCGTGAAGAGCCCGCTTGCGCCGCGGAGGCGCTGAGTGCGCTGCACATGCCCGACGATGCACAGGTCGAGCCGCGGGTCCTGCTCGACGCGGTTGCGCTCGCTGCCGAGCGCATCGGCGTCGGATTTCGCTCGGGCGCGACCGTGCACGCGATTGCCATGGAAGGCGCTCGGGTGAGCGGGGTACAACTAGACGAGGGAAGCTTGCTAGCGCCCCATGTCGTCGTCGCAGCAGGGAGTTGGACCACGACCCTACCGGGACTTCCTTTGCGCCGCGGAACGATATTCCCGGTGCGTGGGCAGATGATCTCGGCGCGCACCCGGCCACCACTGTTTCGCAGCGTCGTGTTCGGCGCGGGCGGATACGTCGTGACCCGCCCGGACGGTCGCGTGCTTTGCGGCTCCACCGAAGAGCACGTCGGCTTTCGGCGAGGGGTGACGTTCGCCGGATTGGCGCGCGTCATCGAGATCGCGACACGGATCTCGCCGTCCTTGGCCGACGTGGCCATCGAGGACCACTGGTCGAGCTTTCGGCCAGGCACAGCAGACGGCCTGCCTCTGGTGGGACGAGCGGGCCCCGAGGGACTGTTTCTGGCCAGCGGCCACTTTCGTAACGGCATCCTGCTCGCGCCGTTGACCGCAGAGCTGGTTGCCGACGCCGTGACAGGTCGCCCTGTGCCACCGCTCTGTGCCGCGCTCTCACCGACACGCTTCGCGGAGGGCACCGCGTGACTGGCGTCCGCGAGCGGACGATACGGGCCAATGGGCTGGAGCACCACGTGCTCGTGTGGGGCGACGCTCCGGTCGACGTCGTGCTCTGCCACGGGTTTCTGGACGTAGCCTGGAGCTTCGACGCGGTGGCGCGCGCTCTGGTGGCCGGGGGACACGGGGTGGCTTCCTTCGACTGGCGTGGTCACGGACAGACGCAATGGATCGGGGCTGGCGGCTATTACCACTTTGCAGACTACGTCCTCGACCTGGACGAGCTGTTGCCGCAGCTCTGCGCCGGACCGGTGCACCTCGTCGGACACTCGATGGGGGGCGCCGCCTGCGCGATGTACGCGGGGGCCCGCCCTCAAAGACTGCTCAGTTTGAGCCTCGTCGAAGGCCTGGGACCCCCTGACGCAAGTCACACCGACTTCACCGCACGACTGCGGGGCTGGCTCGATGGGGTTCACAAGCGGCGAAGTGAAGAACCGCGCCAAATGCCCGACCTCGAAGCCGCTCTACGGCGGATGCGCGTTCAGAACCCGGAGCTCCCCACCGAGCTCGGAATGTTTTTGGCTTCGAAGAGCACCCGGATGGAACCCGACGGCACTCTGTCCTGGTCCTTCGATCCCTTGCACCGGACCATGAGCCCCCGACGCTTCTCGGCCAATGACTTCTACGAGCTTCTCGAGGCCATCCAGGTTCCCTGCCTGGCCGTGGCGGCAGAGCGAGGATATCGGCTCGAAGACGAGGCCGCGCGACTCGGTAAGATCCGAGAGCTGCGCTTTGTGGAGATCGACGATGTCGGCCACATGGTGCACTGGCTTCGACCTCAGACCCTGGCCCGTACGCTTCTGGATTTCTTCGCCGAGGGAGCAGCTTGACCGGGCGAAATCGCCGTGAAAACCTTCGTGCTCATGCGACGAAGCCTTTGGATTTGTGCAGCTCTTTGCGGGCTCGGCGCCCTTCACGCGGCGAAGGCGGAGCCAGTGAGCGAGCCGGACGCGGCCCGTCGTGCTCGGGTTTTCGCCAAGGTGGGCGAAGAGACAATCACGGTCGGCGAGCTGGAAGACCTCATCAACAGCCGTTCGCCCTTCCTCCGGGCCCGTTTCACCGAACCGGAGGTGCTGAAACGTTTTGCCGAGGAACGGCTGGAGGCCTCCATTTTCACTCAGGGGGCGGAGCGACGCGGCTTCGGCGAGCATTCAGAGGTCGCGCGTTTCGTAAACGAGTCGCTGGTACAGATGTTCGTTCGGGAGCAATTCGACGAGAAGCTCCGCCTCGAAGACGTGTCTCAGGAAGAGATCTTGGCGTTCTACGAGGCCAAGCCGAAAGAGTTCAGCAAGCCCGAAATGCGGCGCGCGAGCCACATTCTTGTCGACGATGAAAGAACGGCCAAGGCGCTCATCGAGGAGCTCGCCACAGCGGACGCCAAAACTTTCTTCCGACGTGCGAAGGAACTCAGTCTAGACAGCGAGACTCGGATACGCGGCGGCGATTTACTTTTCTTCTCGAGCGAGGGACGTGTGGCCGGCCGCGAGGACTCCCAGGTGGACCCCGCGCTGGTCGAGGCCGCGTTCGAGCTGAAGCACGCGGGCGAGCTCGTCTCCAAGCCGATCGCGGTGGGCGAGCGTTGGAGCGTCCTGAAGCTTACCGGCTTGCGGCAGGCTGAAGTGCGCAGCCTCGAGGATGCCGAAGCCGACATTCGCCGCCGCCTATGGCAGGACAAACGCAAGACCGCGCTGAACGAACGGATCGAAGCGCTGCGCACTGAGCTCGCGCCCGAGGTTTACCCGAAACGTATGGCGCCCATCCGCATCGAGCTCGACGCCCCGACACCGCAAGCGGCGAACCCCGGTACAGCGCACTGAGCAAGACAGCTGCGAACACGGAACCGCGGGCCCTGCGAGGACGGAGCCGCCGTCCCTTGCGCGCGAAACCGCGACGCCAAGCGCCTGAAAAGACTAGCTTCTAGCGGGGGCCCTTGCCCCGCGTCGCGCGGCGGACGTAGAGTGAATGCTCATTCATTTTCTAGCCACGACGAGGTGTGCCGTGTCGACGCCGTTTAAGCCGTTCAAAGAAGAGCATCAACTCTTTCGCCAGCAGGTTCGGACCTTCGCCGAAACCGAGATCCTGCCGCATGTCGAGGAATGGGAAGAGGCAGAGCTCTTTCCGAACTCCGTCTTTCAGCGGGCTGGAGCGCTCGGGATTCTCGGAGCGCACTACCCCGAAGAGCTCGGTGGTGGCGGCGGTGACTTCTGGATGAGTGTCGTCAAGAGCGAGGAGCTACCACGAGGAGGCTTGGCCGGTGTCACCATGGGGCTACTTGTTCAAGCCGACATGGCGACCCCCGTCATCGGAGACATCGGAACGAAGGAACAAATAGAAGAGTTCCTGGCGCCTGCGCTGAGCGGCGAGAAAATCGCGGCACTCGGGGTGAGCGAACCGGGCGCGGGTTCGGACGTCGCCGGACTGCGGACCAGCGCGCGTCTGGTCGAGGACGAATATGTGATCAATGGCTCCAAGACGTACATCACGAACGGAACGCGGGCGGACTTCATCACACTAATGGTCAAGACCAACCCGGAAGCCGGTCACAACGGCATCTCAATCCTTCTGTGTCCAACCGATGTGAAGGGCTATGGCGTTTCGAAGAAGCTGAAGAAGGCGGGTAATTGGTGCAGTGACACGGCTGAGCTCTTCTTCGAAGACGTTCGACTACCGAAGCGGTACCTGCTCGGACAGGAGGGTATGGGGTTCGTCTATCTCATGCAGAACTTCCAGTCGGAGCGACTGGTAGGCTCGGTCAGCGCATTGGCCGGAAGCAAGCTCGTGCTCGACCGTTCCGTGCAATGGGGGCGCGAACGCGTGGTGTTCGGGAAGCCTCTGATCAAGCGTGAATACTGGCAGCAGAAGTTGGTCGATCTGTACTGCAAGTACGAGGCGGCCAAGGCACTCACCTACCAGGCCTGCGCGGCTTATAACGAGGACAAGTTCGTCAAAGGAGGCATGCCGTCCCTCGAGACGGCCCGGCTCACTTCCATGAGCAAAGCCTATGTTGGCGACGTTACCGCCGAAATCATGGATGAGTGCCTGCAGTTCCACGGCGGCATGGGTTACCTCGAGGAGCTTGGGATCGCGAGGGCTTGGCGAGACGCCCGCTTGTTTCGAATTGGCGGCGGCGCAACGGAGGTCATGCGCTACACCGTCGCCAAGATGATGGGCTTTTGAGCGAAGGCTTTTACTTGCGGGTCAACACAGTGTTGACGTTCATCTTCAGCTGTATCGCGTTCGTCCCTGCTCCCCCCGCAACTTGCCCCTCTGGGATGATTCGCTGGGTCGTCAGGACCTTCGAGTCGAGCGAGCCAGGGGCGAGCTGCGTCAAATCGATGCTGAGCTTCTGGCTACCCTCAGCCTTGTAGCCCAGTAGCTGATACGTACGCCGGCTGCCTTGACCGGGGATGCGCACGGTCTGAGGCGGCGCCTTGGCCTGTACCGTCGCGTCGAGAACGACTCGCGAGCCGTTCAACTCGCTGACCTTGTAGACCCTGCGTTCTCGCAAACGGACGCCGCCTTGCTCGACGACCTGCTCGACGAGCCATTTTGCACCGACACCGATTTTCTCGCTCGGGACCGATATTGTTGCGAGCCGGAGCATGCGCTTGAAGTCGTCGGCCATTTCAGCTCCTCGGGGATCCACGGGCTCGTCGAACGCCAGCTCGCCGATGGTACCCGTGGAGTCGATTGAATAAGTGCCGGTCGCGCCTTTGAGCTTGTCCGAAGCGGTCATCTGCTGCTCGACCAGCACTTCGTGGGAGCTCTCGCGGTCGACCTCGGCATCGTCGATCTTGAAGGCCACCTTTGCGGAGCCATCAGGGGAAACCTCCACCGTGTCGAGGCTCACACTGAACGACGTCGACGGGGCCGAAGTCTCGGGCGACCGATTCGTGCCCGCGACCATCTCGACGCTCATGCTGTTGCTGATCTTTGCGGTTGCCTGGGAGCCTTTTTTGAACTGCCAGCTGAGCTTTTTGAGCGGCGGGGAGCCTGCCTCGAGGAGCTCGATCTCAGGGGGACCGAACTCCGGCAGGGCGTCCGCAAAAGTTTCCGGAGCCTCGTCGGAGTCCGGCTCGCTCGGCTTCGCGTTGATCGGCACTGCGCTGGGCTCGGCTCCCTCGGGCTCGTCTTGTGTCCCGGGCCGAGCTGCTGGCTCGGTCGCGGGCTTGGTTTCTGTTTCGGTCGTCGAGCTCGCGGCCGGTTCGGTTTTGGCGCAGGCCACGACGGCGATGAGAAGAAGCAGGAGGGCGTATCGCATAGGGGCTTTTATCATAACTGTCGCCCGCGATACGAGACGTTCTAGGCCCAGTCGCGTACAAAAAAACATCCCTCACTAGGGCCGTCGACCGACCAGACCCTGCCTCGACGTGCCAGCTGTGGTCCGTCCCACAAAAGTGGACACTAGCCTGTCCTTGGAGCAGACCGAGCGAGCCCGTGCGCAGGACCGTTGCTTCAGCCCTTTGGCTGGGCTCGAGCGCGCGCGCCGTTCTCAGGCATCCGGAATTTCTTCCTGCACGGTATCCCAAGCATCCGAATGCGTGACGATATCGACGATGGTCACCGCTTCGGCAGCAGCCAAGTCCTCGCGTTGGCCGTCCTCCATGAGCCAGGCCGTGATCTTCCGCACGAGGGCAAGCCTAGTGGCCCACTCCGACCGGGCTCGAGCCAGACTTCCCCATTGGGTCCAACGCAACGACCACAGCTCGTCGGCAAGCCAGTCGCCGAAAATGACGTTCGGATGCTGGGGCTCGGCGACGCGTTGACGGGCACGTTCGAACGAGCCGGCCCACGGTCTCTTCCGTCCTACCTTCGCGCCACGCTCGACGAGCGCCATGATCGCATCGCCTACCCACGCAGCCGCCACCTCGACGGCCGAGTCCCCTTCGTAAGAGGTCAGCCTCGCTGCGACGTCGGTCCAGCTTTGTTTCGTCAGCTTTGGAAACGGAGCTCTGTCCAGCGCCTCGCGAAGATGGGCCCCCGCGATCAGGGCTTGGAGCAGCTCTGACTCCAGCCCTTCGTAGTCCGAGAACGAGAGCTTGCGCTCCGGCGACCAGAGAATGTCTCCCACCGCATGGTCGGCGCGAACGCGGCCCTCTCGATCGACCAGCGAAGACCGGGATGATTCGACGGTCAGCGCGGGTCTTGCCCCGAGCGTGCGGCAGCTACAACGGTGTCGCGTGTTGATGCGTCCACCTTGGGGCGTGGCAGTCAGACCAAACGGAAAACGCCGGCACGGGGTTGGTTTGAACTCCGGGCCGAGCTTGGCGTGCAGCGCGCAACCCTGCTCGCTCAAGAAGATGCAGGTGCCGGTATCCTGCCGCATCATCAGAACGGGTTCGTCATCCGCGTGATGCTTTTCGATCGCCTCCGCGGCGATGGCGGATATCAGCTCGCAGTCCTGCTCGTCGAGCGGGCCGATCGCGTGAATGTCGCTGCAGCAAAGCCCATCGAGCTCGCAGGAAAATCGCGCGCCCGGCCGGACCTTCAGCGGCTCGAGGCATGGTTCGGTGCTCATGGTGTCTCCAATCGTGGCTCGGTCGCGAAATACAAAACGTGCATGTCGGGCTCTATACGACGCGTCTTCGGGGGGTTCACTTGCTCTTCGCCCGTCTGCGGGTCTCGGATGCCGATCACGAGCACGTCGGTCAGCTCACGAATCTCGTGACTGAGCTCGTCGAAAGACAGCGGCAAGGTCAGCGTACGCGGAATGCGACCGACGTATAGACTTTGAGTACCGGGAAAAACGACCCGCGACGTTGCATCGGCCACCCCGGGATAGACGACCGTATGCGCGAGAAGTGAATACCCCACCTTGTAGGTTTCGATCACCTCGTCGATTCCCGCGGCGCGGGCGTGCTGAACATTCTCGGACTCCAAGATCTCGGCCACGACGTGAAGCGGTCGTTTGCGCAACTGTGAGCTCGGCTGCCTGCTGAGATACGCACGAATCGTGAACCCCGTCAGAATGGTCTGAGCGTCCGCCTGCTGAGGCGAAAGCACTCGGCTCGCGGCGAGGATCGCCGTCGACGCGTGCGTGAGCCGTACCTTGTCGAGCTCGCTTTCCTTGGCCGGGTCGCCCCTCACCCAAAGAAAACTCGGGTTCAGACTAGGCGGACGATCGCCGGGAGCGAAGAGCACGACGCGCTGCTCGTCGATGTCCCACTCTTTGCTCAAGGCCTCGAGCAACATGTCGCTGCCGTGCTCGTAGCCACAGACGACGATGTGGTTGACGTATCCACTCATTCGAAACTGTTCCTCTCGGATACTGAGCACCGCGTTAAGCAGACTGTGTCCCACGATGCCCGCGAACAAGGCGAGCGTGAACATGCCGCCGATCATCATTGCCCCCCCAACCACGCGGCCGAGGAAGGTGACGGGGGTGATGTCGCCGAAGCCGACGGTGGTGATCGTGACGAGCGCCCACCACATGGAGTCCCCCACGTTCGAGATCTCGGCGTTTTGGTTGCGCTCGATGAGGAACAGGCTGAGCCCGCCCAGAATGGTCTCGGTAGCGAGGACCGCAAATGCAAACGTGAACAGAAGCCTGTCGTTTTCGAACGAGCGTATGACCCCCTGAAACGGATTCGCGTACCTGAAGAACGGCGCGGTCCGGAGCAGCCGCAAAAGCCGCAGAACACGCAAACCGCGCAGGACCGGGACCAGCGCAAGCACGGTGATGATGTCGATCAGCATCATCGGCGTGAGCATGAAGCGGAGCCGCGACGAGACCATCGTCCGGAGTCGACCGAGGGGTGGCACGTCGAACACGGTTAGCGCAGGTGGCCGATAGCTGGCGATGCGCAGCACGAGCTCGATCGCAAAGATCGAAAGGACGACATCGTCTGCCCTGACCAGGAGGGCAGCACCCCGCGACCCATCCGGGACGAAGGGCTCCAGCGCTAGGAGGCCGATCGAAAGCAGGACGAGAAGCCAGATGAACGTCTCGACCCAGCGGTAAGCGCGCGTATGAGGCTCGTGAAAAGCCCCATGCAGAATCTCCCCCAAGGGCATGCTGCGCGAGCATCGGTCGGCAGCACTGCTCTGTCAAACGCTACTCGGCGGCCACCGGAGTCTGCTCCCGAGTCTCTTCCAGCTCGATCGCCTGAACGAGAATCTCCGCAAGGTCCAGCTGGGCGATCTCGCCTTCCTTCTCCCGCTCCTTGAGACCGTCGGTGAGCATGGTCATGCAGAATGGGCAGCCGCTAGCAATCGTCGTGGCGCCGGTGTCCAGCAGCTGAAGAGTGCGCTTGCTATTGACGCGTTCGCTCCCTTGCTCCTCCATGAACATCTGCGCTCCACCCGCGCCGCAGCACAGACCCTTGTTGCGGTTCCAGTACTCGACCTCGGTCAGCTCGACACCCTCGATCGACTGCAGAATCTGTCTCGGGCTGTCGTAGACCTGGTTGTAGCGGCCCAGGTAGCAGCTGTCGTGATAGACGATCTTCCCCCGCACCGGCTTGGTCGGGACCAGGCGACCGGCGACCAAGAGGCCGTTCAGGAAGTCCGAGTGATGGACGACTTCGTAGCTTCCACCAAAGTCGCTGTACTCGTTGGCCAAGGTGTTGAAGCAGTGCGGGCATGCCGTGATGACAGTCTTCTTGTCCACTCCATAGCCGTTGAGCGTCTCCACGTTTTGCTCGGCCAGCACCTGAAACAGATACTCGTTCCCCGCGCGTCGAGCGGGATCGCCGGTGCAGGTTTCTTCCGTACCGAGGATGGCGAAGTCGACCCCTGCCTTCTTCAGGAGCTTCGCGACGGCCGTGGCGACCTTCTTGGCACGATCGTCGAAGCTTGCCGCGCAGCCGACCCAGTAGAGGACTTCGGCGTCGGGCTTGTCACTGAGCGTGGGAATGTCGAGCCCCTCGGCCCAGTCGCCGCGGTCCATGGCCGAGATGTTCCACGGGTTCCCATTGGTCTCGATGCCATTGAACGCCCCCTGGAGCTGCGAGGGAAATTCGTTCTTCATCATGACTTCCTCGCGACGCATGCCGATGATCTTGTCGACGTAGGAGATCATGACCGGGCACTGCTCTTCGCAAGCCCTGCAGGAAGTGCAGCCCCAAATGACATCGGGATTCAAGATGTTGGGGACGAGATCGACGACCGTCTCCCCTGCGAAGTAGCCGCCTTCGGGCGCCGGAGGGTTGGCGTGGATCGGTTCTGAGGCGTCGCTCGGCTTGGGCGGAGGCGCCGGGGCGTCACTCGGCTCCGCGACCAGCGCCTCCGCCCCGAACATCTCCTTTTCGGTCGCGTAGAGATGATCTCGAAGCGCGAGGGTCAGATGCTTGGGCGAAAGCATTTTGCCCGTGATGTAGGCAGGGCAGTTGTCGCTGCAGCGCCCGCACTCGGTGCACGTGTACAGGTCGAGAATGTGCGTGTACGTGAGGTCGCTCAATCGGTTGATGCCGAGCGACTCCTCGCGCTCGACCTTGCCCTCGAGGTCCTCGACCTTCGGCAGCGCGTTGGGACGACGCTCGTAGGCGAACACGTTCGGAATCACGGTGAGCACGTGGAAGTGCTTCGAGTAGGGAAGGATGTTCAGGAAGATCAGAACGAACGCCGCGTGCCACCAGAAACCAATGTGCTGCAAAGCCTTGACCAAGGTATCACCCTGCACGGTCGACAGCAGCTGGGCTGTCAGGCCGCCAAAGGGCTCCCACCAGCCCGCATGAAGCGGCTCCCCGTTGGCGCGGGACTCCAGCACGAGTGAAGCGCCAACGTACAGAAAGTCCGCCAGCATCATCGTGATGATGATGAAGAGGATGAGGTTCGGCTCGAACCCTAGGGTCATTCTCGGCTTGTTCTTGACCGCTCGCGGGTCTCCACTGTCGACGCCGCGCTTCACGAAACGCAGGTACAGAAAGGCGACCGAGCCCGCCACAGCGCCCGCGGCGGCCAGCTCCTTGACCAAGGAATAGACCTTGCCGACGATGTGGCTTTCGCTGAGCAGCCCCCAGAAGTCGAAGTCCGGGTTGAAACCTCGTCCCCAGAGCATGATGCTGTTCAGCAGCAGCACCTGAAACGCGACGAAGATCAGGACATGCGCGAAACCCGCAAGCGAATAGTTCGGCATCCTCTTCTGACCGAAAACGTAGACGAGCAAGGCTTTGGTTCGGTCGACGAGCTGTTCCGGGGTCCAGGCGAAGCGTGGGTCCGGAACCCCGACTCCCACCTGCCGAACACGTCGGTACGCAGACCAGCTGAAAAACCCAAGTGTGCTAGCCAGTAGCAGCGTCATCCAAATGGGACCCATGTCTTCTCCGTGAGACGAAATCGCGTCGCAATGTAAGCGTTTCGCGTAGCTGTTTAGAGGTGGCTGTTATTGAAGTCAAACCGCGCAGCGCTCAGCTGAGCCTTCCGGGCGGCTTTCCGGTATGCTGGGTTTGTGCGCCGATCGGCATGGATGATGTTGCTGTGCGTGGCAGCCTGTGCGCCGCCGCCACCGCGTACGATTCCAAGGGTCGTCGACGGCCGAATCGAGCAGGGACCGGTCGTTCCGGCCTATGCCTACGCGTGGTTCCTGGAGGGCGAGCTTGCCGCTGCCAAAGGTGACCATGAGCAGTCGGCCCTCGCTCTCGAAACGGCCTTGGCCGCGCCCGTCGACGATGCGCTGGTGCTGAGCAAGTTGGCCGTTGAGTACCAGTTGAGCGACGAGCCACGGCGGGCAGCTCGCACTTTGGCCACCGCCAACCGACTGTACCCCGACTCGATGAACGTGGCCCTCGCGAAAGGGGAACTGCTGCGCGCTAGCGGCACCACAGATGCCGCGATGGCGTCCTTCCAGCGCGCTCGTCGGCTCGACCCGCAAGCCCAAGAACCGGTTGTGGCGATCGCCGAGTTACTCGACGCCTCGGGACGCCCCTTGCGGGCACAGGACCTGCTTCGCGAATACGTACAGACTTCGGCCGCCGTGAGGAGTCACGACGCCCGTCGCCTCTGGGTCGACGTCGCCCGACGCGAAGCCGACGCCGAAAGCCTCGCGCTCGCCTTATCGACGACCGGCAAAACAGACGCACAGGAAGCCGCCGAGCTAGCGCTCGAGCATGGACAGCCCGCGACCGCGGCTCGCATCCTGTCAGACACTCTCGGTTCAACCGAGCAACGAACGCTCTGGGTGAAGGCCATGCTGCAAAGCGGGCGCCTGGAGCAAGCCGCGGAGGCCCTGTCCACAAGCGACAGCGACGTCTTTGGGGGTCGGGTCGAGCACGCAGAGCTGCTCATGGCCGCCGATCAGCTCAGCCGCGTGCTCGAAGTACTGGAGCCTGAACCGGGCTCCCCGCATGTTCAATACTTGCGCGGACACGCCCTGCTGCGCATGGAGGACTACCTCGGCGCAGTGCGACTCCTGGCCGAGGTTCCATGGGGAAGCGCGGACTTCGAGTCGGCCCGAGGGGATCTCGCCGACGCACTCATCGCCCTGGACCGCGCCGGTGCTTCGGCCGAATCACTCGGTTTCAGCGAAAGTGACGCCCTGGCGCTGCGCATGAAACGAGCCGAAGCGTATTGGGCACGCGGAAATCTGCCCGCGGCCCTAGCGCTTTTCGATCCGCAGCGACCGCAAGAAAGCGCGGCCATGGCCTTGCTGTACGAGCGTGCGGGCCTGCTCGAAAAAGCCGCTGCGACCTACAGCAACATCGACGCGGCCAAGCTCGACGAGCCGCGCACACGCGCACTGGCAGGTGCCGAACGGCTCGCGGCCACGGGCCGAAAGCGGGGCGCGGCCGCGATTCTGCAGCGCTGGACCAGCGCCGCTCCGGAGGATTTCTATGCGCGCACCCGGCTCATTCAACTTCTGCGGGACCTAGGTCAAACCGACCTCGCGCGCGCCGAGGCGCTCGCGCTCTTGCCCCTCGCGCACGACGAGCTTCTGCGGTCGCAGCTTCTGACGCTGCTGGACGAGCTCGGCTGAGCGCCCTGTGTCACCGAGTCTGGCGCGCGATGCTACGGCTCGGTCGCGCGACGCGGCCTGTTTCAATCAGAAGGGCGCGCGCCGCGACGGGGGCGGCGACAGGAGATGCTTTTCTGCCCTCTCTCAGTATTCGCCGAAAAGGTCTTGAATCCGAACGTCTAAGGCAGTCGCGATCTTGTACAGAGAGCTGATCGAGGCGCTCGACTCCGCACGCTCGATCTGCGAGAGCAGCGAAACGCTCAGACCCGTGCGGCGCGCCATTTGCTTCAAAGTAAGGCCGCGATCTTTACGCAGCCCACGCATGGTCTCTCCGATCACGCGGTGGAGGTTCTCCTCCGGTGTGCGCATCAAACCCTTCTTGCGCATCACGCGGTCGAGCACTTCGCGAAACTCGTCGGGGTTGAAGGGCTTCTTCAGGTAGTCGACTGCATCGAGCTTCATCGACTGCACCGCCGTGTCGAGCGACGGATAACCGGTGAAGATGACGACCGCGACGTCGGTGTCGACTTTGCGGATTCGCTCGAGCACCTCGACGCCACCCATGCCGGGCATCATCAAGTCCAAGACGACCAGATGATATCCACCCTCCTTTACTTCATTAGGCGCATCGTGTGGGTCGGACAGGGTCGTGACCTCGAAGCCATCCTTGGTCAGGAAGGTCTGCATGAACTCCAGGATCGCCGGGTCGTCGTCGACCACGAGAACCTTCACTGGTGGTAAGGCTTTGGCCATTCAGTCCTCCGGTGGAATATTGCGGTTGCAGTGTCAGAGTATAGTCGGGGCGAGAGGATTTGAACCTCCGACCTCACGGTCCCGAACCGTGCGCGCTACCAAACTGCGCTACGCCCCGTATTTCAAGCACGGCGGAATCTAGCGTTGAGAGCGAGAAGTGTCAACGTCCGCTCCCACATTAACCCACCGGTACATCTGATACGCATCCGCCCAGGGTCCTGCCCCAAGGAGGCCAGGACCTAGCACCAACTTCCCCTGCCGTCCAAACGCTATAGAGGCAATTGTGCTCGTCTCTTCCGGACTGCGTTCGAAGCCGGGCAGCTCGAAGCGATCAGCGACCTCGTCCCCCTCTTGCCGAAGCGGTGAGCAGACGGCGAACACAAGGGTTCCACCGGGCTTCAGAAGGGAGGCCGCGCGGACAAGGATCTGAAGCTGGATCTCACCCATGCGAGCGGAATCGCCCTCCGTGGAGCGCATCAAGATCTCTGGCCTTCGTCGAAGCGTGCCTAGCCCGGTGCAGGGCGCATCCACCAGGATCCGGTCGAAACCCTGCTCGACGTCTCCGACTCCGACCGTCCAATCGACGGCGCACAGACGGACCCGCTGTGGATCCAAATGGAGCCTTTTGAGCTCGGCGGGGATTTGCTCGAGGCGGTGACTGTGTAGATCAGCTGCCACCAGCTCACCGGACCCTGTCCCGAGGATCTCGGCCAGCTGAGCGGTCTTGCCTCCGCGCCCGGCACAAGCGTCCAGGACACGCTCGCCCGGCAGGACACCGAGCAGCAGGCCGATTAGCTGCGCGCCCTCCTCCTGGACCGCAAAGTGACCCTCTTTGTAGCCAGGCAGCGTTCTCGGGTCCCCCAACCCTCGCACGCGAAGTCCCTGCGGCGCCAGTGCCGTGAGCTCCACCACGCTTCCGGGTCGGGCCTGGCGGATCGCCTCGGCAACGACTTCCCGGTCGAGATCGGCGCGCACACGCAGGTCGAGCGACGGCAAGTCCTGGCTCAGGTCGAGCAAAGACCGGGTCGCCTCGGTCCCCAGCGAGCGCTCGAGCTCGGCTTGCAGCCAGGACGCGACCTCTACGCTCCGGGCTGGCTCAGGCTGCGCGGGGCGCTCCTTGGCCAGCTTCCGAAGCACCGCATTGGCGAAGCCAGCAAGCTGCCGACCGCGTTTGCCACGTACCAAAGCGACGGTGTCATCGACGATTGCGTGGCTTGGCAGGCGATCGAGATGGAACAGCTGAAAAACTGCGGCTCGAAGTGCCGCACGAGTCCAGGGATCGATTCGGTCCGGGCGCTTGGCGTGACGGGCAATTCCAGCGTCCACACTTGGCAGCACCCGCATCGTTCCGTAGACGATTTGCGTCGCGAGGGCCGCATCGGCCCGTTGCGCAGAAGCGCGGCGAATCTCCGCGTCGAGCGTCGGGGCCGCCCAGGCTTGGTCCTGTTCCAGTCTTTGCAACACCTGCGTTGCGATGCGTCGGGCGACGGCAACCACGGGGTCAAGCTTAGCGGCACGCGCCCAACTCGCACGGACGTTGATGTCTCACCCGGAGGCGTGATAGCTTCTCAGGCCTGAATGGAGGGCTCGCGACACCACCGACGGAGCGCCCGCAGCAGGGCTGGAGGCCCCCAATGAGCTCGTTTCTGCTGGTCGCAGACCACGACCCATTCAACCTGCGACTTCTGCACGAAGCCTGCGAGGCGGCGGGACACGACGTGGCCAGCGCTGCCAACGGGGAGGACGTCCTGGCCATGATCGCGCGCCGGCCGCCAGATCTGCTGGTCATCGACGATCAAATCGCCGGGCCCGATGCCTTTGAAATTCTGAAGATTCTGAAGGCCGATCGGGAGCTTGAGGGCATTCCGGTGCTCCTCGTGACGAGCGAGGGCGACATGGACGCACGCGCCATGGGCTTGCGGCTCGGCGCCGAAGACTACGTGTCACGCCCCTACCGGGTATTCGAGATTCAGCATCGCGTTCGAACCGTGCTCCGGGCGACGCGGACGCATCGAACCGCTTCGGGCGACAGCATACCCCCGGCGAATCAGCGCGACCCCGTCACGGGTGCGGGCACGGCTTCACAGCTGCTGATCAGCCTCGACTACGAGCACACGCGGGCCGAGCGGTATGGTCACCCCCTCACCTGCATGCTCGTCCGCGTGACGAACGCCCCCGAGCTGGCGCAGTCGAGTGAGGACGGGACCTCCGACCGCGTCATGGCCTCGGTGGGCGCGGGTCTGAACCAGTGTATCCGGGCCGTGGACTACCTGTTCCGGGGACGCCGAGACGAGTTCTGCCTCTTGCTCCCCGAAACGGACGAAAAAGGCGCCGCTGTCGTCTTGCGTCGTCTGCTGGCGCAGATCGAGACTGGAGAGCTCTGGGGTGGCGACCGGGGTACCCCGCGACCGGCCATCGAGATCGCCCACGCGAGCACGCCGGACCCAAAGGTCAAAAACGGCCAAGAGCTCCTCAAACGCACCCGCGCCTTGTTGAATTATTAGAAGCCCTAGGCTCTGGCTACAGCGCAGCGGCGATGCGCCCGAGCCAGACCATGCAAGCGCAGCCCGCGAGCAGCAAGGCCCAACGGTGCAATGAAAAGCGGTCGATCAGCAGGTCGAAAGACCAGCCACGCACTGCGGCCCAGAGACCGAACGGAATGAGCAGGCAAACGAGCAGAAAGAGGACGAAGCCGACCGGGTTGGCGACCGTAGCCTGCGTGAGGCTTCCCCGAACGCCATGGGCAAAGGCTGTGGTCATGCCGCAGGCTGGGCAGGGCAGATCGGTGATCCACAGAAACCCGCACGGGGGCAGGCCGAGCTGAGTGTGTGTTCCGTGACCCAAGGGATCGGGCGTCAAGCGCGCGGCGAGCAGGAGCACCGCCACAGCCGCCAGGACCGCGCCGAGCCAAAGTAGGCGTCGGCAGAGCAGCAATCCGGGCCTCGCAGCGCGCTCGCTCATCCTTCCTCGCTGGAAGGCTCCTGCCACGCAGGGTTGCGCTGCGCACCGGCTTCGGTCTGAGTCACACAGGCAATCTCGCAATGCGGCGTGCCTATCCTGCGGCGGACCTCGGCGCCGACGGGGTTGTCGTTGCCCGCCATGGAGTCTGCGTAGTGAGCGTGCAGGCACTTGATGCCACCGGAGGCCCCGGCCACCCCGCCCCGCGGGGCGCGTCGAGCCGCCGTCGGCACCGAGGCGTCGCGGTCGTTGGCGTAGCGCTCGTGGGCTTCGGCAAGCGCGGCTGCGAACACCGGGTCGGACTCCACCCGCGCTTGCAGCTCTCGAACCCCGCCGGCGGCCTCGAGCCTCGCGACCCGGCGGTGAGCGAGCGGGCAGGTCAGCCAATATCGCGTCGGAAAGGGTTCGCCGGTTTCGAGGAATGGCGGGACTTCGGCGACGACTGGCAAGCCCAGATTGCAGCGGGACACCACCTTGGAGGCTGCGCGCAGCGGTCGCCCAATCTGCTGTGCCATCGTCTCCGAGTCATCGACGCCGGACATGAACTCGCCTCCTAGACGCGGATGTACTCCTTGATCTCGGTCCAGTAGTCGGATTCCCCCACGAGCTCGACGACCATGACAGACTCGGCGGCCGCGCGATCGGGACGGAGTCCGGAGTGGACGAGGCGCCGGCAAATGTCCTGGGCAATCGTCAACCGGGTGGCCAGCTCCGCCCTAGCGAGCTCGAAGTTGTAATCCTCGGCCCACTTGAGTCCCCAGATCTCGTCCGCAAGCCAGTCTGCGAAGACCTCCCTTTCGGTTCTGGGCTCGCTCGAGCGAGCTTCAGCACGGTCGAAGGCCGCCGCCCACGGCCGCCCCGGAGGACGAGGCTGGTGCCCATTGCGCAGGCTCAAGATCGTATCGCCCATCCAAGCCATGGCCACGCCGAACTGCGAGCCATCACGGGCATCGATGAACTCCTCGGCCTGAGACTCCCAGCTGGTCTTGCCGAGCTTGGGAAAAGCCTCCGCGTCGAGCGCCTCGTGCAACGACTCGCAGTTCTGGAGCTTGTCCAAATAGGTCTGCTCGACGCTCTCCCACTCCGAGAAGGCGATCTTCTTCTTCTTCGTGATGGGCACCCGCTTGATTCGTCGGTCCGCCGTGGGCCGACCCGCGGCATCGCAAATCGACGAGACGACAGCCTCGGGGTCGATCTGCGGGCGGTCGCCCAAGGTACGACATGGGCAGCGGTGCTCCGTGGTGATCCGGCCACCGTGCGGGGTAGCCACGAGCCCCAAGGGGAAACGGCGACAGCCGTCCGGTTTGGCCGCGGGACCCAGCTCGGCGTGAATGGAGCAACGCATATCCGGCATCAAGAATCGGCAGCCACCGTCGGCCGCCGTCCGAAGCATGTTGTCTTCGTGATCCTCGTCCCAGCCGGCACCCTTTGGATCGATGCGTCTGACGTCACGGACTTCCTTGTCGGTCAAGGGACCGATGGCGTGAATATCCGTACAGCAGAGACCATCCCCGAAGCACTCGTACCGCGCACCGGGACGCGCCCGCAGCGGGCGAACCATCGTCTTCTTCTTGTCTCCTGACATCTCCCCTACCCGCCGCCCCGCCGGCTTCTATGCCACCATCCGTCGAATGCGATATGATCTCCGGGATGGCTGCAATCCCATCACCATTGGTCGGCTACAACACCAACGTTCGCCATAAGGGAAAGCTGTACCACATTCAAACCGAGGATTCGGGCATCAAACGCCCGCACATCATCACGCACCTCTTCGCCGACGGCGGGCGGATCATCGCGACGGAAAAGACCTCCTACGAGGAGCAGGTCCATTCCGAGGACATCGCCGCCATCGTCAAGAAGCTGATGCAAGATCAGCACAAGCGCATGTTCATTGCGCTACGGGATGGCGTTCACGACGAAGACGGGGGCTCCGAGAACACGCAAGCCCCGATGAGCACCGAAGTCCTCGAGCACGCCGCGGCCCGGCTCGTTCAGGGCTCGGCGCGCTACGAACGGGCACAGACCGCCGCAGAACTCAAAGGTCATCCGCCCTCAGAGGTTCCGCCGATGCCGTTCGGCCACGACGTTCTCACGGAGAGGACGCTGGACGAGGTGATCCTCGCGTATCTCGCACAGGATCTCGAAAGCTCATCTCGCTGAGCTAGGTCCCCTTCTGAGGGCTACAGCGGAGCGCTTGACACCCCTTCGACGCGTTGCAAGCTCAAGCTCGCATTCCGCTGAGGCTGACCGATGCCAGATCCCCGAACGTCTTTTACCCAAGACATCCCGCAATCGATCTCCAAAGACATCGAACGCGCAAAGGCCGTCGGTGCGATCTTTCTGTTCAAGGTGAGCGGCGAGCACGGCGGCACCTGGACCGTCAATATGAAGGACATGCCCGGAGTCAGCGAAGGGGACGCGGGCAACGCGGAGTGCACGATCGAGCTTTCGAGTGGCGACTGGAAGGCGATGACTGAGCGACCCGGCTCTGCGATGGACTTCTTCCTCAAAGGCAAGATCAAGGTGACGGGCAACGCGCTGCTGGCAACGAAGCTGCAGTCCGTCATCGGCTGAGGCGCCGTTCCATGTCAGCCCCCCGCGACGAGTTCCTGCGATGGCTGCGCTCTCCGCGCTGGGGCAGGGTCCTCGAAGACCCTCGCGCCCGTGAAGCCATGATGCGTGCACTTCGCCTCCGAGCCCGAGTCGGAAGCGCCTTGGACGCTCGGATTGAGGAGCTAGCGAGCAGGCTCAACCTGGCGACGCAGCGCGAGATCCGGGAGCTGAAGCGCAGCCTTCGGCGACTCGAGCGAGAACTCGAGGCGTTCCGGTCAACGCAGCCGAATCAGGACGAAGCGCTCGGCTCGCCCGAGTGAGCCGGGCCCAGACGGCTCGGCTGCGAGCATCGCGGTGCTGGCTCACTTGGCTTCGCGCAGCACGCCATGTCCACAGGCATCGCCGAGCGCGGAACGAAGGCGCTCCCGCAGGTTTGAGCCCTTCTCGACGAAGTGGTGAATCCCCAGCTGGTGCAGGAGCTGAACGTCGTGCTCCTGGGCCCCTGCGCTCACGGAGATGATCGAACAGTCCTGCGCCAGGCCTTCGCCTTTGAGCCGCATACAGAGCTCGACGCCATTCATCCGGGGCATGTGAAGGTCGAGAAGCATGACCTCGGGCTCCTGCCGCTCCACCGCGCGCAGCGCCTCGTCGCCATCGTGAGCGACCCGAATCTCCGCTGAGACCATGATCTGGCGAACGTAGAACGTGAGTATCTTCGCCAGGTCGACGTCGTCATCGACGATGAGCACAGACGTGGCTGGGCGCTGGTCGCGTTGAGGCTGACTGGGGTTCCTGGGTCCATCGGCGATGGACTTGAGCTGCCAGGCGACAGCCTCGGCGCTTTGCACCCTGCCTTGCGGATTCGAGCTCAGCATCTCGTGAATGAGCTGGCAGAAGTCGAGCGGACAGTCCGTTCGACGTTCGGCCAGTGACTTGGGCGCCCCACGCTGTTGCGAAGAGACCAACTCCCGCACGGTCTCGCCCAAAAACGGACGCTGTCCTGCAAGCAGCTCATAGGCCACGACGCCCAAGCTGTAGATGTCGAGCAAGTGACCTTGGCCGGTCGCCAAGCTCCCGGCCAAGGCCTCGGGGGCCATGTACGGCGGCGACCCGGCCACGCTCTTGCGACCGTTGAACTGAAACTCCGGCAGCACCAGGCCGAAATCCATGAGGACCACGCGCTGATCGGGCGTGAGCATGATGTTTTCGGGTTTGACGTCGCGGTGCACCAGCCCTGCGCGGTGCACCACGCTCAAACCCTCGGCGACCGGCCTCACGAGCTGGATCACCTCAGCCGGGCTGAACCGATCTTGCTGGTTGAACCGCGCCTCGATGTGATCGGCGAGGGATACGCCGTAGACGCGTTCCATGACCAGGTAGTCGACCCCTCGATGCTCGCCCAGGGTGTGCACCGAAAGCAGGCTCGGATGGCGAAAGGCGGCCAGTGCACGGGCTTCGTTGCGCAGCGGCGGCGCCAAAGGGTTCGGCCAGGCGGCCTTGATGGCGACCCGACGGTTCAGCAGGTGGTCGTGGGCTTCGAAGACCTGGCCCATGCCACCTCGGCCGAGCAACTGCATGATCTCGTACACCCCGTCGAGCAGCTCACCGGGAGCGAAAATACGCTTTTCGCCGATCTGAGAGGGCTCACTCCAGGTTGCGACACTTCCACTTGGTTTCTGCATAACAGCTATATCGTATTATAGCGACTATGCTGTAACCCGGCAAAGCTCAGAGATCGATGGCCTCCACGTCGAGATCGGCGACGGCCTGACCCAGAAAGCGAGAGGCCGCGGAGGCGAACGCGTCCGGACGATCCGTGACGAGGACGCGAAGATCCCCGTCCGGGCCCCCCTCGATGGTCTCGCTCCCCCCAAGTTGGGTCCTGAGCTCCGCGGCCGTGGCATCCGCGCTGTCGACGACGGCCACGTCTCGATGGATCAACTGCTGGGCCTCCTGTGCGATGACGCCCGCAAGCAGGGGGTAATGTGTGCAGCCGAGCACGATGGTGTCGACCCCCGAGTCGACGAGCGGCTGAAGGTAACGCCTGGCGGCCAGTCGAGGCACCTCGCCACTTACCCAACCTTCCTCGGCCAGAGGCACCAACAAGGGCGCGGCCTGGGTGAAGACCTGGATACCTGGGTCCTCGGCTTGAATCGCACGCTCGTAGGCGCCGGAAGCGATGGTTCCAGCGGTCGCGAGAACCCCAATGCGCGCATTGCGACTGGCCGCGATGCCAGCCCTCGCTCCCGGCTCGATCACACCGATGACGGGAATCGAGAGCCGCTCCCGTAGCGCCTCCAGGGCCACACCGCTCACCGTATTGCAGGCGACCACGAGCAGCTTGACGTCATGGGCGAGAAGGCGCTCGGCGCAACCGATCGCGTAGCGGACCACGGTCCGCGCGCTCCTGGTACCGTAGGGGACCCGCGCCGTGTCCCCGAGGTAGACGAGGTGTTCCTGCGGAAGCGAGCGCCGAATGGCACGGGCTACGGTCAGCCCTCCCAGACCCGAGTCGAAGATGCCAATCGGATTTCCCACGCTCGCTCGGTACGCCAGCGCCTGACGAACCGCAAGCAGGCGGCCCTGCGGGGTCTCTGGTACCCTGCCGAGGAGGGAATGCCAGAGCTTCTGCTGATCACGACCGACGCATTGCTGCAGGACCGAGTCACCGAGGTCCTGCAAGGCACGGACTGGAGCGTCCACTGGGAGCGCTCGGAGCACATCCCCAGCCATCTACCGAACGAGCCTTTTATCGTGCTGGACTCCGCACACCCCGAGGCCTCGAGCTGGGTCGCGCCGGCCACTCGCTCGCTGCTACTCGTCGCCGACCACCCGGACCGGGTACGCGGCATGCTGAGCGTCTATCACGACTTCATCCTGTCTCCGATCGACCCGGCCGAGTTCCGTCAACGCTTGCAGCGCATGCGACTGCGCCCACCGGACGGCCCGAGCTACGAATATGCCGACATGTTCGCTTCGACCTCGATGGGAATCGTCGTCGTGAGACCAGAGCTCGAATTCGTCTATGCCAATCCGAGGAGCCTAGAGATCATCGGACACCGTCGGGACACGATCAGCAGCCAGGAAATCCTGAAAAGCGTGGTCGCCTCCGAAGACCTGCGCTCCGTGACCGATATCTTCGAGCGCGGCGAATATCCGCGCGGCATCGACCTCACGCTGCAGCGCCGGGACGGCACCAGGATCATCTGCCGCTGCTCGTTTTCCCCTTTGCTCGGAGCCGAGGACCACACGGTCATCTCTTTCGAAGACGTGACGGATCAGCGCGAGACCGAAGAAGAACTTTTGAAAACGATGGAGTTTTTGGAGTCGCTCATCGATGCGAGCGTGGATGCCATCGTGGCGGCCGACATGAACCGCGACATCGTGCTGTTCAATCCGAGCGCGGAGCGGATTTCGGGACGACACGTGTCGGACGTCCTCGGCGTGATCAAGCTCGAGGACCTGCTCGGCCGAGGACCGAGCGACCTCGTGATGCAGCGCCTGCTCTCTGAAGAGCATGGTGGAAGCGGTCGTCTGGAACCGATGATGCTGGACCTGCTGGACGTGAGAGGCGAACCGATTCCGGTCCAGCTGTCCGCCTCGCTCATCTATGAGCACGACAAGCCCTCCGCCATCGTGCTCATCTTCGCTGACCTGCGAGATCAGATCCGAGTGGAGCAGCGCCTGGCCGACGCACAGAAGAAGCTGGCCTTCACGGAAAAACAGGCCGTGCTCGCAGAACTGGCGGGAACGGCAGCCCATGAGCTAAATCAGCCTCTGACGAGCATGATGGCCTACGCCGAGCTCTTGCTTCGCAAATCAGAGGGAGGCTCGACGGGCGCCAAGGTCGCGGAGGTTCTGATCCGAGAGGCAGAGCGCATGGCGGAAATCGTTCGAAAGATTGGAAAGATCACCCGCTATGAAACGACCTCATACGTTGGCGGCCAGAAGATCTTCGATCTAGACCGAGCCTCGAGCGGCTCCGACGAGGCCGACAAGGGATGACACAGGACGACCCCGCTAGCTTAGAACCACCCGCGGGCGACATTCGCGTGCGGGTGTCCGGCATCGAGTCGATCGTCACCCCACAACGCTCGCGCAAGCCACGGCCTTCGATCGCTCAGATTCTTCAGACCGTCGACCAGGCTCGCCGGGAAACGGCCGGTTACGCGACCGATGAAAAGATCCTCCGCGCCTATGTGCATGCCCTCGAGAAGCTCTACCCTCGCATTCGTTTCGCGATGCGCTTGTCCGCAAAGTCAGCGGAGCGCACGGGCCCGGTTCAGCACGCGACGCATCGCATCGCCGAGGAAGTCATCGATGCAGTCAGCATTACTGAAGCGGGCCTCGTGCGTGCCGGGATCGACCTGGCCTCCCCGAACCTCGCCGAAGTCACGTTGCGGCGCAAATACATCCCCATGCTGGGCGCCGAGCACGAACGAGACCTGCCCTTCGTGGACGGCTTCGACGCAGCCATCTGCCGTCGCGAGCAAATCGTCGGCGCACTCTGCGTCGAGTTCGACGGGCGGCATCCTTTGCCCGAAAACATTGAGGAAGCCGCACTGATCGCGGCCTCGCACCTGGGCGCATCGCTCGAGGCAGCGCAGATTCAGCGCGAAGCAGTTCACCTTCGAGACTACCTGAAGAAGCTTCTGGAGCATGCGAGGATCCCCGTCCTGGTCATCGGCCGCGACCGGGGGATTCGCGTGGTGAGCGGTGCATTCGAGCAGATCACCGGTCTCTCACACGACGAAGTGTTCAAGAAGGACCTGTTGCACCTGGCGGCCAAGACGGAGCGGGTCCGCGTGCTCGCGGCCTTCGTGAGCGCGATGCGAGGCCGAACCTTGCGACCGTTTGTCCTGCGGCTTCCCAAAGCGGGTGGTGGTCACGCTCGACTTCAGTTCAAGCTGGCCCCCATCCTGGACTCCGAGGGCCGGGTCGCCGGCGTCATCGCCATCGGGCAGGACCGCACCGAGCTTCACGAGCTCGAAGGGCAGGTCATCCAGGCCGAGAAGCTCGCCACCCTGGGGCAGCTTGCCGCGGGCATCGCCCACGAGATCAACAACCCGCTGACCAGCATCTCCGTGTACGCCGAGTACATCCTCGGCCAGCTGACATCGTGCGGGGCGGACGAAGCGGACGTGATGCGGGTCGAGCGCATTCTGGGGAGCGCGGACCGCATCAAGACCTTCACGCGCAACCTGCTGAGCTATGCGCGACCCTCGCAGGAAGAGGCAGGCGACGTCCCTCTGAACCAGGTCATCGACGAGGCCTTGGGCTTCTGCGAGCACGTAATGCGCGACGCGGGAGTCGAGATCCAGCGTCAATACATGCAGGGGCTCCCCGAAGTTCGGGGCGTGCGGACTCAGCTGCACCAGGTCTTCGTCAATCTGGTTACGAATGCATGCAATGCGGCGCGCGAAGGCGGGGGCGAGATTCGAGTCATGACCCGGCTCGGTGACGACGGCAGGCTCCTAGTCACCATCGAGGACGATGGTGTAGGGATCTCCGAGGAAGACCTGCGCCAGATCTTCGAGCCCTTCTTCTCCACGCGCCGCAAGGGCAAGGGGACGGGCCTCGGCTTGCCCATCGTGAAGAGCATCTTGGAACAGCATGACGGCAGCATCGACATCGATAGCGGCCTGGGCCAGGGCACCTGCGTGACGCTGAGGCTCCGCGCAAGCACGGGCCATCGGTCCTAAGCCTCTATTCTCGTTCAGTTTTTCGGATGCTGATCGCGGTTACGCGTTCGATGGAATCAATCGCTCAGCCCGGTGGTTCCAAAGTCACAGGAGGTACAAGCCGCATGAATCTCACGACGCTAAGGCACCCAGCAATCCTCATCATGGGAGTCGCCGCCGTGGTCGTTTCGCTCGGCACGGCCTATGCCGCACCGCAGAAGTCGAAGATTGACGAGCAAGCCGTCTCGAGCGCCGTTCAGTTACAGAACGCATTCACGACTGTGGCCGAGTCGGTCTCGCCTTCGGTGGTCAGCATCCGAGTCGAAGTGAAGCAGGGCCCAGGCATGGGTATGGGTTTCCCCTTTTTCTCAAACCCACAGGGGGACGGCGTCGCGACGGGCGGAGGGTCCGGCGTCGTCATCGGACGCAATGGTCACATCCTCACGAACAACCATGTCGTCAAAGAAGCCAGCCGCATCGATGTGAAGTTGCAAGATGGACGCAGCTATGAGGCCGAGCTCGTCGGTTCGGACCCTGCCACCGATCTGGCGGTCCTGAAGATCAAGGCGAACAGCCTGAGACCAGCCGATTTCGCATCTTCTGACGAGGCGCGCGTTGGGCAGTGGGTGATCGCGATCGGTTCACCGTTCGGGCTCGACTACACCGTCACGACGGGCGTGCTCAGCGCGAAGGGCCGCGGAGGCATCGGCGCCAACGAGATCGAGGACTACCTGCAGACGGACGCCAGTATCAACCCAGGCAACTCGGGGGGGCCTCTCGTCGACCTGGAGGGTCACGTCCTGGGTATCAACACGATGATCATCGGTCGTGGCTCGGGGATCGGATTCGCCATTCCTTCTGACATCGCCCGTCGCGTCGCCAACCAGCTCATCAAGCACGGAGAGGTGAAGCGTGCATGGCTCGGCGTCTCGTTTCAGGAGCTCACTCCGGAGCTTGCGGCCCATTTCGGCGGAAAAGTGGAAGGTGGTGCGCTCATCGGCTCCGTCGTGACGGGCGGACCTGCCGATCAGGCCGGTCTCACGGCGGGGGACGTGGTGGTCGCCATCGACGGGCAGAGCATTCGACAAGGGCATGACCTCCTGCGTACCGTGCTGAGTCATGGGATAGGCGAACGCGTCCGCGTCGACGTCATGCGCAATGGTAAGAACGAGGCTCATTACGTCGTCATGGGCGAGCGCCCAGCGGACGGAGCGAGCGCAGGCTCGCAGACTGCGAATCCGCGAGGCTCGGGACTGCACGGAATGAGCTTGCAGGCCCTGACCCCAGAGCTCCGCGCCAGACTGGGCTATGACGGCGAAGGGCAAGTCGTGGTGCGAGCTGTCGCAGCCGGCTCTGCGGCCGCGCGGGCGGGTCTGCGCGCCGGAGACGTCATCCTCAAAGCCGATCACGGGACCGTGACGAACGCACAAGACGTTCAGCGGTCGCTGAAGGACGGTCAAGCGCTCTTGTTCATCGAGCGTTCGGGGCATACCTCCTTCACGCTTCTGCAAGCGGACGGCTAGGCAGCTCTCTCCTCCTGCACGTCCCACTTCGCGCGCCAGGTACTCCAGCCTGGCGCGCGGAGTTTTTTTGCGCTCAGAGCCCGGCCGACGGGGCTCGTTTCGGTCGACGACGAGCTGCTCGTGAACGTTCGGCAACCGCGGAGCCTACCGAGCATCCTAAGCGACGGGGCAGCATGCCCTAGCGCTCGAGTTGAATCTCCACGCTCGCGCCTTTGGCTTCGACTCGGTACCTTGGCTTGCGACCGGCGACGAAGCGGACTGTGAGCTCCGAGAAGTCACCCCGGTTCAAGATCGTGGCGCGCTCGACGTCCGGATGCGCGGCTGCGATGGGACCGGCGCGCGAAAGCGACAGCGCGCCCGGGATCTTCACGACAAAGCCATCGTCTTCGATGACACCACGAATCACCGAAACCGGATTGCTCATCCGCAACGTGTAGATCTCGGCCCGCTTGACATCGTCGGCTCCAAAAGCGGTGCCCTCGACTTTGCGAGCAGGCGCTGGGGCGGGCGCTGGCTTGGCCGCCTCCGGCTGTGGCTTGGCCGCCTCCGCTTGTGGCTTTGCCACCTTCGCTTGCGGCTTGGCCCGGGGCTTTGGCGGCTCGGCCTCGGCAACACGCTGCTCGGCGTCCGCCTGGACGACGACTGCTTTGCCCTCCTCCATCGCCGCGCTCGGCTCGGAGCGCAGCTTTCGATAGATTCCGAACCCTGCTGCCAAGACCAGCAAGCCGAGTGCCGCCAGGACTAGGGTACGACGCCCTCCCCGACGCGTGTTCTTGAGATGTGCGCGCGCCGCCAGGCTCCTCGGAACCTGCTTGCGTCGCGGACGTTCGCCCATCCGGTCACTGAGGGCGACGGAAAATCGGTGCAGCAACTGTGCGCCTTGTTGAAGGTGCAAGCGCAGCCACGGCAAACCCCTCTGCGTCAGGGTCTCCCAAACGCGCTCCGAGAGCTGGCTCAGCATGGCCAGTGCCATCTGCAGGTACGCCTTGAAGTCGGGTAGGCTGCGGCCGCTCTCAGCCGGGACCAGCGCTTCTTCGTCCCGAAGCGTGTCCATCTCGAGCTCGCGTCCGGCCACCTCCAGCATCGCCTCATCTTCGGCCACAGAGTCGGGATGCCTGGCGGAGTGCGCCGCGCTTTCTTCGGCGAGCTCAGCTCCTGCCTGAGCCTCGGGAGCCGTCGACGAGCCCCCAGAGGGCGCCGGCGTGCTCGGGCTCGGCGCGGCGTTCTTCTCTTCGACTTCATAGCCGATGCTGAGAACCAACTTGGGTGTCTGGTCGTCTTCGTCGAACGCGAGCTCGACGTTCTCGAGGTGACCGAGCCGCCCAGCCGTCGCGTTGTATACCTCGCTGCCTATGGCCAGGAACGGCAGGTAATGGTGCACGGAGAGTGCCTCACCCGATTCTCTTGCCACTTCGGCAACGATGGAAGTGTCGACCCCGCCAAGCCGCAGCGTCACCGTCGGAGACGAAGCGGAGCGCCGACTCCAGCGCTGAATCATCGCCTCGATGCGCGCCTGATCGATCTCGGACAGCTCCGTGAACCGAATCCCGAACTCCCCGACGTAAGGCCCACTCTCGTGCGCCCAGACAACGCGCCCGACCATTTCGAGAGCTTCCCCGCCTGACGGGTTCTCAAACTGGCAACGCATCGTTGCGCCGAGCTCGGGCAGGACCGAAGCGCGCATGGAAATCCCGCCGGCCCCCACGTTGATGCCGTCGGCCTGGAACTCCTCGCTGTATCCTTCCGGATAGAGCTTGACCAGAACCTCATCGAGCGGGACACGCGGCGGCCGAGGCGCTTGGTGGTATCCGACTGAAGTATCCATAACTCACCACTGGTCGCAAAAGACGAGCGAAACGTCCACTTTTTAGCAAGCTAAAACAGAGCGAGTTCCTTGACCTCGCCTACGCCCAACCGCAGTCTTGAGCGCCACGATGGGGGTGCGAATCAAGGTCCGGTCACTATGGGGCGAGTCCTCCAGCTCGGTGCTGGTCTACGAGTTCGCCCAGGATCGAATCGTCGTGGGACGCGGCCGAAGCGCGGACGTTCTTCTGCCGAACACCGCCGTCAGTGCCAGCCACGCGACCATACGGACGCACGAAGTAGGCTACGCCATCACCGATGAGGGCAGCACCAACGGCACGCGCATCAACGAATCCCTGCTCGCGGTCGGTCGCCCAAAGATTCTGCGTACGGGCGACCGAATCGAGCTCGGCGGCTATCGGCTCGATGTCGAGCTCGGAATTCCAGTTTCGCAAATGGTTTCGGCTCAGCTGAGCCTGACGTACGCCGCGAGGATGCTCGAAACGGAGCAACAGGGGCTCGATCCGCAGGCGGCCCTCGACGAGCTGCGGCGAATTTCAGGGCGAATCGGACCGCAAGGTCGAGTTGCTTCCCATCGCAGACGAGCCCCCTCCGGAGCCTGCACCACGCCCGAGCCGCCCTCCGACCCCGGTCCCGATTGCGCCCGCTCCGAGTAAGCACAGCCGGAGCGAGCTCGCCGTCTACGCCACGGCAGCCGTCCTGGTCACGGCCTGCGGCCTGGCCCTCTTCTTCCTGCTCCAGGCCAGCTGACGCCCGCGCCTCGTCAAGCCGCACCGCGAGACTGGGGCGCTTTGAAGAGCCCACAAAGCCCCGGCCGCTGAACGGACTAGCAGTTTCTTTCGTAGAGAAGGCGAAGGCCTTCGAGGGTGAGATACTCGTCGATTTCGTCGATGGTCTCGCTCTCGGGCTCGATGAGCCTCGCGAGACCGCCTGTTGCGATGACGGTGACCTCGGTCTGCATTTCCTCCGTCAGGCGACGCACCAGCCCGTCCACCAAGCCGACGTAGCCGAAGACGATGCCAGACTGCATCGAGTGAACCGTGTTTCGTCCGACGGCGCGCGGAGGCCGCGAAATCTCGCTCCGCGGCAACTTGGCGGCTCTTGCGAAGAGCGCATTGGCGCTGATTTCCATCCCCGGCGCGATGGCCCCACCCACGTACTCGCCCTGCGCGGAGATGCAGTCGAATGTCGTGGCCGTGCCGAAGTCGACGACGATGGAGGCGCCGTGCACCCGATCGTAGGCCGCAACCGCATTGACAATGCGATCCGCCCCGACCTCGCGCGGGTTCTCATAAAGAACCGGCATGCCCGTCTTGATGCCCGGACCGACGATCATGATTTCATGGTCGAAGGCTCGGTCGACCGCATCGATGATCGTGTCGTTGAAAGAGGGGACGACCGAAGCCAGGATGCTGGCGCGGACGTCCTTGGGCTTCACCCCGGCGAGCTGCAAGAGATTGAGCAGGAGAACCTGACATTCGTCGCTGGTCCGCCCCTTGGCGGTCTCGATTCGGAAGTCGTGGACCAGCTGCGTCGCGTCATAGAGACCGAGCACGGTGTTGGTGTTGCCAACGTCAATGACGAGGAGCATCTACTGCGGCCGCACGGAAAGCGTGAGCTCGAGCAGCTCACCAAAGGTCCTCGCTCTTGGGGCTTCGGGCGACTCGGTCGCCCGGACCACGGGTTCATGTCCTGGAGCAACACTTTGCGGGCGAACGGGAACGGGGCCAGCCGTTCGAGGTGGAGGCTCGCTATGACGCGGACGCTCGCTACGAGGCGCGGCCGCAGGAATGCTCGAAAGTGGCCTTTCGGGCGCCGGAGGCTGCGACGAATAGCGCGTTGGGCTGTCTAGGCCCGCCGCTGGCGCGCTCGGAGTACGCGCAAATGGCTTGGTCGGCGGTGGAACGGGAGCACGCTCTGCGGCCGCACGCGCGGTCTGCGGCACCGAAATCGGAGGACCGACCGGGGCCGGCATGGGCCGTTGCTCGGCTGCGGGCGCCACACTGCGCGGGGCCGCGGCGCCGGCTGCGGTCTTGAAGCGTTCCACCGCGTCTGCGGCGGTCATGCTGCGCTCTTCGGGACGATCGGCCCTCACGCGCTCGAGCAGCGCCCGAAGCTTGTTTTCGCGATCACTCATGAAACCCCCGTCGACTGAAGCATGCCCACCATGGCGGCGAGATCCGCTCCATCCTTGTACCAACCCCACACTGTCTCGGCGATCTCGAAGTCGACCATCATGAAGCGCGAGTCGCCAACCGGAACACAGGACACCGGCCGCCGTGAAATCTGAGAAAACATTCCGCCGAGCAGGGCCGCCGCGCCGAGCTCGTCTTCATCGAGCTCGGGCTTGTTCTGTACGGCGATGACCAGCACGGCCCCCCAGCGCTCCAACTCCACTCGGCCCCAGCCGAACAGCGAGGTCACTGCGCAAACGTGCCCGAGCACTCGTTCGGGCGACTCCGACACCGCCGAGCGTCCTAGGCCTTCGAGCACCTGTTCCCCGAGCAGCTCGCCGAGTCTGCGCAGGGGCGTCAGATCGCCATCCCGGGCCGCGGCGGAGACGAGAGCCGACAACACCGGCTCGCTGAGAACGACGACGCGTTCACCAGCACGGGTTTGGGCCGTACCCTCACTCAGATTGAACTGGTAGAACCCACCAGGGTCGAAACGGCCATCGTGCATAAGGGACCTCCGAGGTCGATGTAGAAGGATTCATCCGATCGTGTCAAATGCGTGGAATGAAGGCAAACCTCGCCTGGCTGTGTGCGGCCGTCGTACTTAGCGCGGGTTCAGCGAGCGCGCAGAGCGAGATCGCGGAAATCGGCGAGCTCGCCGAGACGATCGTCGCCATGACCAGCCCGGTCTGGAAGGGTCCGCGCGTGAGCGCCCCGACGCCCGCCGACCGGCCCGCGGAGGCTAGCATCGCGGTCGTCTCCGCCAGAGCGCCCTTCGCCGTGCACGCACAAACCGGGGTCACGCTCGAGACCGCCGAGGCGGCCGGACGCGCGCTGGAGCTCGCGATGGGCCAATTCGCCGAAATGGGCTGGCCGGGGCCCATTTCCGACGGAGGCCTTGGAGAAGGAGCCGGCTTCGACCTCTACCTGGCCCGAGAACCCGCCATGACCGAAGCGTACTCGGATGACCTGGTGCCTTGGTCGTATCTGGACCGTGCGAGCACCTTCGCGGTGGTCGACCCCCTGGTGCCGGCGGAGGCCCTCGACGCCTG
The DNA here is from genome assembly GCA_963746475.1 of uncultured delta proteobacterium. Lineage (GTDB taxonomy): Bacteria > Myxococcota_A > Polyangia > Polyangiales > Houyiibacteriaceae > SG8-38. Next base: position 1,614,823 of record CAVVBB010000001.1, on the reverse strand, counting down.
CGTCACGAACGCATACGCAGAGGCCGTGCTGCTTGCGATGGATCCGGCCGAGGCTCGCACCTGGCGAAAGGCGACCGCAGCCTGGCTGACCTGGGAGCTCGTAGGGCAGTTCGGCTGTCAAAGTCTGCTGGACGTTCAACAGAGCGAGCCGCACCGGTCGTGGATCGCGGGGGCGGCCGGTTCGGGCGCCGCGGGCGCCCCGCTGCTCGCCTACTTGGCGGCACGCCACGGCGATGGCTCCGGAAAGTTCGTGAGGGAGGTCTGGGAGCTCGCGAGCCAGCGTACCTGGGAGGGGGAGGCGCTCAGGGCCGAGCCGGATCTCTGGGCGGCGTTTCAAACCGCCATTGAGCTCAGTGGTGACACTGTGCACGAAAACATCGAGGACCTGGCGGTCGCGCGATACCTGGCTGGAAACGGCGGCCATCCGGGGGTGCTGGGCGCCGCATTCGGGAAAGACGCGCGTGTGTCGCTCTCGGGACGAATAGGGCATCTGCCGAGCCGAGTGACCCAGACGAAGCCTCTGCAACCCTACGGAAGCGGCTACGTTCTGCTGAGCCTCTCGACGGAGCCCAGGCCGGCGCGGCTCAAGGTCTGGCTGCGTGGCGAATACGGTGTGATTTGGTCATTGGTCGTCGTCCAGCTCGATGCACAAGGCCACGAGCTCGCGCGCATGTCGGCTCCCCACACGGAGCGGGAACCGCGCGCCTATATGCCGGTCGAGCTCCTGGCACAGACGGAGCAAGTCCTCTTCGTCATCACGAATCTGGCCAACCGACTGCCAGACGCCGACGAGGCCGACATACAAGAGCGCGCGTTTCAGCTGACCGTCGACCAGGACTAGACGCTTTGGCGCTACGGCGTGGGCGCAGGGGGTTTCCGGCGGCGCCGGCGACGCCGGGGCGGCGCCTCCTCTTCGTACCGCGCCTCGTTCGGCTCGTTGGCCCAGCTGGGGGCCTGCAGTCCACGCGCCCGCTGATCCAGCGCGAACAGGGCTGCGGCGTCCGCAAAGTATTCGCGGCGCGCGATCGAGCGAATGCGCCCGGTCCTCAGTCGTCGTTGCGCCATGACGAGCAACCGCACTCTGTCTTTGAGACGCCGCGGCAACGAAAGACGCAAAGCGAACTCCCGAACGAACTCTTCGTACGCGACAGGAACGTCTCCGACCCCTTCCAAGGCTTCGTCGATCGGTCCGAGCATGAGCGCCGCCAAGAGCACGGCGTCGTTGGGAAGACGGTCCTCGGCGGCAAGGGCGTCGATGGTCTTGAGGCGCCCAAACGTCAGTGCAGCCCCCTCGGGCTCGTCGTCCAAGAACGAGGCGACCTCCGGGAGGATCTCGCTGAGCACGCCGACATCCCAGGACAGATAAATCGATCGCTGGCTGGCTCCGCCCCGCAAAAACCGAAGAATCTCCTCGAGCACCCGGGGGGCCGCAGCGCGCCTCAGGTCGGCCCGGTGCTGGACCATGGCGTCGTACACTTCTGGATCCAAACCCATGTCGAGACGCGCACTAAACTTGATCGCACGAAGAATGCGCACCGGATCCTCGCGGAAGCGAACGTTGGGATCGCCGATGGTCCGGACCAGACGCTCTTCGAGATCGGCCACGCCACCCACGAAGTCGATGACCTCGCCGCGCTCCAAGTCATAGAAGAGCGCGTTGATGGTGAAGTCGCGTCGAATGGTGTCCTCATGCGGCTCCCCGAAGACGTTGTCATTCGTGATCAGCAGATCTGTGTCCTCGATCTCGCTGCTGCTCTGCTTGGACGGAATCAGGCGAACGGGCTGCGGGCCAGCGCACACCGAGAGCTCTTTGGCGTACTTGGGCTTGAGCACCTCGTAACGTTGTGCGGGGTCGCGTCGAAACGTCGCGACCTCGATGACCTTGCCACCCGAAAACAGGACGTGAGCCAATCGGAAGCGCCGCCCGATGACCCGGCAATTGCGGAAGAGGTCGCGCACCTCGTAAGGGCGTGCGCTCGTGGCGATGTCGAAGTCCTTCGGAGGCCGTCCGAGCAGAAGATCACGCACGCCGCCACCGACAATGTACGCGGTGTGTCCGTGCCGACTCAGACGGCGGACGACTTTCGCCGCATCATCGTCGACCATACGCCGCGGAAGCGTATGCGCATATACAACGGGTTCGGGCGGGTCGTCGCCTAGAGCGTCGGCCGCCGCGCCCTCCCGTTGATCGAAATCGTGATCAAATACAGGGGCCATCAATCGACCGTGAGCCCGCAGTGGGGCAGAGTCATGCCCCCTTGTAGCAACGTCGTAGGTTTCCGGCAACGCCCGAGCAATGCTAGGGTCATCGCCGTGCAAGACACCGAACGCATGGCGGGGAGCGTGCTTGTCTGTGGATTTACAGGTCTGAAGGTTCCGCAGACTCTGCGATCTTGGCTCGCGGATCGCTCTTTGGGCGGACTTATCCTGTTCAAGCGCAACATCGTGTCGGTTGAGCAGACCCGGGCGTTGATCGAATCGTGCACGGCGGGGGACGACCCACACTTGCCCACCCTGATTTGCATCGATCAAGAAGGAGGAAGGGTGAGCCGGCTGCCAGCGCCCGTGCTGGCGCTTCCTCCCATGCGTGTGCTCGGCGCGAACGCAGACCCCGAGCTTAGCAGGCGTGCGGCGGTTGCTCTCGGTAGGCAGCTTCGCGCGATCGGAATCAATCTGGACTTCGCACCCGTCCTCGATGTCGACACCAATCCCGACAACCCGGTGATCGGCGACCGGGCCTTCGGCAATGAGCCCGATCGCGTCATAGAGCACGCGCTCGCGTTTGCGGAAGGACTCATGGAAGGCGGTGTCCTGGCATGTGGGAAGCACTTCCCCGGGCACGGCGATACGGATACGGACAGCCATCTGGCGCTGCCGCGGCTGGTCCACGATCTGGCGCGTCTGAATGCCGTCGAGTTGCCCCCCTTCGCCGCGGCCGTCGGACGCATCCCGTCGCTGATGACCGCTCACGTCGTATTCGAATCCCTCGATCCCGACGCCCCGGCCACCATGTCTGACAAGGTCATCTCGGGGCTGCTGCGCGAGCAAATCGGATTTCGGGATGCGGTCTTCTCCGACGACCTCGAGATGCAAGCCATCACTGCGCACGGAAGCGTCGAGGAGGCCGGCGTGCGAGCGATCGCAGCGGGCTGCGATCTACTGCTGGTCTGCTCGGACGTGGAGGCGGCGACCCGTGTGCGCCAAGCGCTCGTGAACGAGGCCAGCCGAAACGAGGCATTCCACCGCAGGCTGAGCGAGGCCGCTGGACGTGCCACGGGCCTGCGCAAGCGCGCCGCTTCGCTCCCCGGACCGCGACCGCTCGAAGAGACCTTGAGGGCCCCGGAGCTCGACGCGATTCGGAAGCAGCTTCGGAGCCTGTGCTGAGCAGACGGCCCTGGCTTCCGAGCGGGCCCGATTTGGGGCCCTTTTTGGATTGGCCTTCCCCGCTCGTGGCTTGCGGATCTGGACGACCCCGCAATTCGTCCTAGGTTGTGCATCTTGGAGATCCACGGCGATACCAAAGACCTGAGCCCCTCGGTGACCCAGGCGCTTCAGCGCATCTACCGGCGGCGGGTGCCGCTCGACCGCCTGACGACCCCGGAGCTCACCCGCGACATGGTGGGCGTCTCACACGCCACCGGCCGCCAGGTCGGCGTGCTGGTGGACAGGCGCGGAACGGTTGACCACGTGATCGTTGGGGACGCCTCGAAGCTCATGCTGCCCGACGTGGGCCGACTTCGCGCGGCACCGGGACGTCTGCGAGGCTTGCGCCTCATTCATACCCATCTGCGCAACGAAGCCCTGAGCCGGGACGACCTCGTCGACCTGACCCGGCTCCGCCTCGACATGGTCGTCGCCATTTGCCTCGCACCTGGTGAGGAACGGGCCCTGTGTCTCTACTACGGCCACAATTTCCCCGTCCCCGCGGGCTCGAACGAACCGCCGTTTCGAACGGTCGGACCGATCCCTTACGCCAAGGCACGGGACAACCCGTCTCAGATCATCGCCACACTGGAACAGGAGTTCGCGCAGGCGGCACGCTCGCACGGCGTGGTGGCCAAAGACGGCCGAGCCATTCTGGTGCACGTCTGCGACAAGCGAAGCGCGGGCCAGGCGGAGGAGTCGCTGCGAGAGCTCGAGGAGCTCGCCCGCACTGCAGGGGTCGACGTCGTCGATCGAACGATCCAAGTGCGGGACCGCATCGACCCACGCTATGCGCTCGGCCGCGGAAGACTCGAAGACCTGGTGATCCGCGCGATGCAGCTTGACGCGGAGACATTGATCTTCGATCGGAACCTGCGACCGAACCAGGCGAACAACATCGCCAGGCTGGCCGACCTCAAAGTCATCGATCGCACACAGCTCATCCTGGACATCTTTGCCCAGCACGCACAGAGCCGGGACGGCAAGTTGCAGGTGGAGCTCGCTCAGATGCGCTATCTGCTCCCCCGACTCGGACAAAAGGACGACGCCCTTTCGCGGCTGACCGGAGGCATCGGTGGCCGAGGTCCCGGCGAGACCAAGCTCGAGGTAGGTCGCCGGCGTGCGCGCGACCGAGTCGCCCGCCTGCAATCTCAACTGAAGCATCTCGGCAAGCAGCGTCGCCAGCAACGCTCGCGCCGCAACCGTAGCGGCATCCCCACCGTGGCCGTCGTCGGGTACACCAACGCCGGGAAGAGTACCTTGGTGAACGCGCTGACCGGCAGTGACGTGCTCGTCGCAGACAAGCTCTTTGCGACCCTGGACACACGTTCGCGCACGACGCAGCTGCCCTCGGGACGCAACGTGATCGTGACGGACACCGTCGGCTTCATTCGCGAGCTGCCCAAAGACCTCTTCGCAGCTTTCCGAGCGACCTTCGAGGAAACGCAGGATGCCCACTTGTTGCTGCACGTGATCGACGCTTCGGACCCGGCGCACGAAGATCATATCGAGACCACCGAGAAGCTCCTGGTCGAGCTCGAGCTCGATCAGGTACCGCGCATCCTCGTCTACAACAAGTGTGACCGCATCGATGCACCGAGCGTGAGCTGGACCGCTCGTGGAGTCGCGATCAGCGCACTGCATCGCGAGACCTTGGCGCCCCTGAGACGCGAGATCGATCTCTTGCTCGGCCCGAGCAGCGAGCAGGGCCCGGACCTGAGCGACGCTACTTCTTGACGACGGGCTTGAGGCCAACGCGGCCGTTCTTGACGACGACCTCGAAGTCGATCTGCTTGCCCTTGTGCTTGCGATCGAGCTTGGGAACCATCTTCTTGATACTCTTGGCCACCGTCTCGTAGTCGACTCTGTCGACCCGCTCGTTGTTGCTTTTCTTCGCGTTCACGTACGCGTCGTAGATCTGGCGGAGCCGCGCCTCGCCCGGGCCTTTGGCACGGTTGGGCAAGGACGGAGGCGCCTTGGAGCGACGCTGGGCCACTGCTCCGCTCCTTGGCGTCGGCGCTGACCTCGCGGCCAGGGGCGCTCGGTCTTCCTGAGGTGGCAGCGAGGACTGTGGTCTGCCGAACCGGGCGACCGCAACGCCCTCCGGTCGACTCAAAATCTGGGGGACCCTCGCGTTCGATGGGCTCGTGCGCTTCGCGACCACCTCCGCATGCGCCTCGGCCTCCGCCAGGACCGCATCCAGGTTCACATCGACCTCCGGATCGAGCTCGTTCGAGGAGCTGCGGCCTGCCTTGCGCTCCGCCGCTCGGTCGGCGCGCGCTTGATCGCGGCGACGACGCGCTTTGAGCAAGTCGCGACGATACGTCCCCTCCTCGATCTGCCGCCCGACACGCTGCCAGTACGACTGCAAGGTCGTGTACCGCTGGATCAAAGTCTGAAACCTAAAACGAAGCGCGGTATTGCGTGGCTGCGCCTTGCGGAGCTCGTGCATCATTCGATCGAGCTGCTTTCTGGCAATCAGTGGCTCCATGCGCTCCACCCCTTGAAACCACTGCTCGTAGAGGTGCTTGATGCGCGTCAGCTGCACTTCGGCGTCGGACAATGTGATTTCGAAGTCGTTGGGTGTCATGCGCGCGCCGTCAGAAGGTTCTTATACTCAACTTGTCGAACCGCAGCGCCAAACGCCAGTGACCGAAAGTAAAATGATCGTATCCACATCCCGAGCAGGAGCCTGCGCAGCCACCCCGTCTAACACGGAAAACCGGGGCCTTGATGGTACTCGGGCGACTCTCAGGCCTCATTTCGGACTGTGCAGGCACACCCTAAACGCACAAGCAGTGCACATGCCGTCATCTACGGGCCGCGGAGCTCCGGAGCCCGGAGGCTCGCCAGAGACTCACTGTAGATCAGTACAGCCATCCTCATCGAGGTCCTGGCCTTCGAGCGCCTCTACGTTGGGGCAGCGGTCGTCGACGTCGGGAATGAAGTCGTTGTCGTTGTCGGGATCCAAGCAACCGTCTTCGTCTTCGAAACCATCGATGTCTTCGGGCAACCGAGGACAGTCATCACGGCTGTCAGGAATCCCGTCGCCGTCCAAATCATCACTCTTGGGCGACCAGGAAAAGCCCAGCATCGCCCGTAACGTCGGCGCTCCGATCCCGCGGATGAATCCGGTCCCGAGGGCAGCCCAAAGGCTGACGTCGCCCAGGTCGATGCGAGGCCCGATCTCCCCTTCGAGGGTGTTGGTGCCCGAGCCCCGAAACGCCGTCGAGCCTCGTATCTCGGCAAGTCCGTAAAGACGCCTCAGCGAGGGAACGCCGATCTTGAAAGCCAGCCCATAGAGCATCTGCTGACGAAGATCTTCGGTCGCGATCTGCCGACCTTCACCGCGGAAACGCCATCCGAGCATCACGCCACCGCCCGTGCCGAGGATGTGGAAATCGACCAGGGTTTCGAGATCGAAGGTGAACTGATTCTCGCTGGCAAACATGTCTTCGTTGCCGACGGGAATCGGCAAGCGAAACAATAAAGCCAGACCGGGTCCATCGGCCTGGTCCTGGTTCGGGTCGGTCTTTTTGCCGAGCATCCGAATTTTCGTGGTCAGCCGTGGATCTTCGACCGCGGCGCCCGTCAGACTGCCTTCGCCGTCCATCGAGAGGTCCGCGTCGCCCGTTTGGTAGAGCACGAACGGCGCCTCGAGAGCGAAAGCCACTCGGCCAAAAACACCGATCTGGAAGAACAGATTGGCTTCCACCCGGTCGTCGATGATGACCTCGGTGGAACCACTTTGCAGCTCTGCGCGGAGCGGCTTCCAGGTGTAATTTGTCCACAGACCCAGATTCCAGCGCTTGTGACCGGGCGTGGCGGAGCCCTGAATGCCGATGAATCCGAAGCGGTCGAACGTGGGTCGAAGCGTCTCGATGTTGACGCCTCTCTGGGCGGACGCTTTGCCAGCGGGCAGGCCGATGCCAACCGCCAGGCCAAGGACCCAGGCCAAGCCAATCCAACGCATGATTCGCGCCATCGCGCGTCAGCTTAACCGAGGAGGTGCGAAGTGTGCACGTTCTTGAGAGCCGCCAGCATGCTCTGGCGAACCCGGGGAGCCTGCGCCTCCAGGTCACTGAGCAGGCGCTTGATCTGTTGACGCCAGAGCTGCTCCTGGGAGCCGCAAAGATCGCAGGGCAGGATTGGGAAGTCCAGCTGCGCCGCGAACTCGGCGATGTCGGACTCTGCGCAGTACAGAAGCGGGCGAATCACTGTGTTCCGCTCGTCGTCGCTCCGCAGCTTCGCCGGCATGGCGCTCAAAGTGCCGTTGAACATGAGGTTCAGCATCAGGGTCTCGATCGTGTCGTCTCGGTGGTGTCCAAGTGCAATCTTCGTACAACCGAGCTCCTCTGCGACGTTGTAGAGGATGCCCCTGCGAAGCCGTGAACAAAGGCTACAATAGGTCTGCCCCTCGGGGATGCGCTCGGTGACGATCTTGTACGTGTTCTTGCTGACGATGCGGTGCGCATAGCCTTCGCGCTCCAGCCAGTCGCGAAGCGGTGAGCCATCATAGCCGGGGTGCCCCTGATCCAAATGGACCGCGATCAGCTCGAAGCGAATCGGCGCTCGTCGTCGCGCACGCTCGAGAAGATGCAGCAGCGTGTAACTGTCCTTGCCGCCACTCAGGCAAACCATGATCCGGTCGCCCTCGGCGATGAGATCGAAATCGCCGATGCATCGCCCCATCTGCTGGGCGAGCCGACGCTCTAGGACTTCGCTAGACACGCCGCATGGGTAACCGCCCGAGGGGCCTCCCGCAAGCGGCGCCACCGTGCGGCTCAGCCGTCCCCACCGTCGGAGTCACCCGGAGAGGCGCGCAGCGATACTGCGCGCGCATGGGCTTCTAAGCCCTCGAGCCGCGCAAGCGCTTCCAGGAGCGGCGCCTGCGCCGTGATCGCCTCTTTCGAATAGCGAATGAGAGAGGTTCGGATGACGAAGTCGTACACCCCCAGCGGGCTCGCATAGCGCGCCGCCCCCCCGGTCGGGAGCACGTGACTCGGCCCGGCGGCGTAGTCCCCCGCGGCCTCGGGCGTGTGGTACCCCATGAACACCGCCCCGGCCGCGCCGATCTGCGCAAGCAGTGGGTCGGGCTCGGCGACGCAAAGGCTCAGGTGCTCCGGCGCCAGGGCGGTCGCGACGCGCGCAGCCTCCTCCAGGTCTCCTGTGACGAAGCAGTAGCCGTTGTTTGAAACCGAGACCCTGGCAATGTCTTTTCGGGGCAGCGTCGCTAGCTGGGCCTCCAACTGCATACGCACGGCCTCGGCCTGGGCGGTCGAGGTGGTCACGAGCAAGGGATAGGCCGCCTCGTCGTGCTCGGCCTGCGAAAGCAGGTCCGCTGCGACCACCCCTGGGTCCGCATCATCATCCGCGATGACCAGAATCTCGCTAGGCCCCGCGATGGAATCGATGTCGACCAGCCCGAACACCAGTCGCTTGGCGCAGGCCACGTAGATGTTCCCGGGGCCGACGACCTTGTCGACGCGCTGCACGGTTTGCGTTCCGTACGCGACCGCTGCGATCGCCTGCGCGCCACCCGCATCGACGACCTCGGTCACTCCGGCCAGCTCGGCCGCCGCCAGGATCTCCGGCGTTGGATTTGGCGTGACGAGAACGATGCGCGGCACACCGGCAACGGACGCCGGCACCGCGGTCATCAGGACTGTCGACGGATAGCGGGCTTTTCCACCCGGTGCGTACACCGCCACCGCGGCGACGGGCCGCACGCGCTGACCGAGCTCGATCCCGCCCTGTTCGTACCGAAAGCCCTGGTCCACCTGGTGCTCGTGGTAGCTGCGAATCCTGTCCGCCGCCTCCGCGAGAGACGCTCTGACGCCCGGCCCTGCTTTGGCGGCCTCCGCACGCCAGGCCGTCTCATCAAGGACCAAGCTTCGCAGCTGCCGCCCCTCGAAGCGTTCGGCGTATTCGATGACCGCCTCGTCACCACGGTCCCGGACTGCGTCCAAGATCGCACGAACGTCCGGCTCCACGCGCGCCAGGTCCTCATCCCCTCGGCGACTCAGGGAACGAACGGCATCCTCATAGCCAGGCTGGCCTCGTTCGTGCATCGCGAACATGGCAACCGTTCTAGCGTTACGGGCTCCCGGGTCAAACCTCGGCCTTGCCCTTCGGGGCTTAAAGTGCTCAGACTGCCCGAGATGTCGCTTCGCCTGTACAACACGCTCAGCAGCCAAAAAGAACCCTTCGAGCCTGCCGAACCCGGACACGCGCGAGTCTACGTCTGCGGACCGACGGTCTATGACTACGCTCACCTCGGCCACGCGCGCTGCTATGTCGTCTACGATGTGCTGGTCCGCCACCTGCGCGCCTCTGGAATGAAGGTCACCTACGTTCGCAACATCACGGACGTGGACGACAAGATCCTGAAGCGCGCGGCCGAGGCCGATGTCGAGCCCACGAAGCTGGCGGCCCAATTTGCGAAGGCCTACGCGGAAGACATGCACCGGCTCGGCAACATCGACCCGGACGTCGAACCTCGGGTCAGCACCCACATCGACGACATCGTCGCCCTGGTCCAGCGGCTCATCGACGGCGGCCATGCCTACGCCTCAGAGGGCGATGTCTACTTCGCCGTCGAGTCCTTCGAGGGTTACGGGAAGCTGAGCCATCGCAGCTTGGACCAGCTCAAGCTCGGTGCGAGCGAGCGGCTCGACCAATCGCAAACCTCCCGCAAACGCCACCCGGCCGACTTCGCCTTGTGGAAACGGAGCGAGCCCGGTGACTGGGGCTGGGAGAGCCCCTGGGGCCGCGGCCGGCCGGGCTGGCACATCGAGTGCTCTTGCATGTCGATGAAGCACCTTGGCGAAACCTTGGACCTTCACGGCGGCGGGCTCGACCTCGTCTTTCCACATCACGAGAACGAAATCGCCCAGAGCGAGGCCGCGACGGGCAAGCCCTTCTCCAGGTGCTGGATGCACAATGGCTTCGTCGAGGTCGACAAGGAAAAGATGAGCAAGAGCCTTGGCAATTTTTTCACGGCGCGAGACTTGTTCGAGCGCGTCGAGCCCGAGGCGATTCGCTTCTTCATGATGACGGTGCACTACCGAGCACCGCTGAACCTGGACTGGACCTTGGATGACGCGGGACAAGTGACCGGCTTTCCGCAGTTCGAAGAGGCCGAACGGCGGGTCGAATACCTGTACAAGACGAAACAGCGTCTCGAAGACGTCCCGCAAAAACGCATCACCGACGCAAGCGGACCGGCTGTCACGGAGGTCGCTAACTTTGCACGCGGGCTCCGCCAAGCCCTCGACGATGACTTGAACATGCCGATCGCCTTGGCGCGCTTGGCCGAGTTCCTTCGAGGGGTGAACGAGCTCTGCGATGCCGCAGCCCAAAAGAAGGGCACGATTTCCAGAGCAGCGCTCGAGGCGGCACAGGCCGGATTTGCGGCACTGCAAAGCGAGCTCGGACTGGCCAACGAGGACCCGACAAGCCTGCTCCTTCGAATCCGCGACCGGCGTGCAGAGCAACGGGGGCTGCTGCCCGAACAGATCGAGGATCAAATTCGAGCGCGGACCGAGGCACGAAAAGCCAAGAACTTCGAGGAAGCTGACTGCATTCGCCAGTCCCTCGCCAGCCTCGGGGTCGAACTGCTAGACGGCCCCCAGGGCACCTCCTGGACAATTGACTCGCGCTGATTCGATCATCAGAACCGAGCCGGGACATCGAAACGGGTAGGTGTCGCGCGCACTCGCCGAATCGTCATCGCGCGTTGTGGTTCACTTGTTTCATGTGTCACCATTAGAGTCTGGGAGGATTGCTGACTCTTGTCCGGTACGCCAAAACCGATCGCTGAGGGCTCGCTCGCTTCAACACCCTTCGGTCATGTGCTGCTCTCGATCATGCGAAAGCAGATGAACGGTACCCTGGCGATTTGGCCAGAGGACGAGCGGCACGGCCAGGACCGAATTCGGTTCGACGGCGGCGTGCCCACGGCAGGACGCTTTCTCGACCCGGCGGCTAATCTGGAGCGCGGATTGCTCTCGATTTTTCAGAGGGATCAGGCTCCGTTTGCGTTTTACGAGGCAGACCTCGTCGGTGACAGTGAAGCCACCATTCGAGGGTCGGTCGATCCCTTGCACACCATCGCCGCCGCGCTTCGTAACGCTCCGCCTTCGAATACCATCACCCGCGTCGTGCAAGGACTTGGTGACGATCAGCAGCGCGTCAAACGTGGCGCCCCATTGAACCGGTTCTCGCTCGCGCCGACCGAAGCCGCGTTCGTAGACTTCATGCGGGCAGCTCCCGCCGCCGCCGGCCAGCTCATCGCGGAGTTCGGTGATCCCGAAGTGGCTCGCCGCATCCTTTACCTCCTCGCCGTCACGGACAACCTCGAGGTTTACAAGACCCCGAGCTCGCAACAGAAGCTGAAAGCCACGGTCTCGAGCCAGTCATCGCCCGCCCAGAGAAGCATCTCGATGGGATCGATGCCTGCACGAGTCCCATCGAGCTCGACCAGCGAACCGGTCGCCGCTGCATCGAATGCGCCGAGACACAGCGGAACTTTTCGACCCTCGACTCCACCTTCGACAGACGATGTCCCGAGGGAGGTTATGTCGGGCGAAATCGTGGCCCCACGAGACTTCCCGCCCGAACCACCAGCGGGGCTGAGCGGCGAAGCCCTAGAACGCTGGGAGGAGGTCAGTCGGGTCATCTCGATGATGGACCGTCAGAACTACTTCGAGATGCTCGGCTGCAAGGAGTCGAGCGAGGCCAACGAGGTCCGCACCAAATACCTGCAGCTCGCCAAGAAGTGGCACCCGGATCGGATGCCTGCGGAGCTCGCGCCAGTTCGACCCTGGGTGGAAGAGATCTTCCACCTGCTTACCGTCGCGAGTGACACTCTCAGCGACGCGAGGTCCCGTCAAGACTATCAGAAGACGGTCATGCAAGGCGGGGGAACGCCCGAGTCGGACAGGAAGATCAGCGTCGTGGTGAACACCGCGCTCGAGTTTCAAAAAGTCGAGGTCTTGGTCAAACGCCGTCGATACGACGAAGCCGTGGAAATCGTCGACCGGGCGCTGGCTTCCGTGAAGAAGGAAGCCGACTACCCTGCCATGAAGGCGTGGATCCTCTTCCTGAGGGACGGTCTCGACGACCCCGAAGCCCTGGAACAAATCAGAGCCAACCTGAGGCTGACCTTCAAGCTCAACCGCGACCACACCCACGGTCATTTCGTTCGGGCGCACGTGCTGAAGCGGCTCGGGAACCACGACAAGGCGCTCGCCCACTTCAAGAAGGTCGTCAGCCTGGATCCCAGGAATCTCGAAGCGCTGCGCGAAGTCCGGGTAGCCATGATGCGGCACAGCAAAGGCATGTCGACGGCGCCACCGCCGAGCGGTTCGTCCAGACGGCCGAGTATCTTCGGTGGGCTCTTCAGCAAAAAGAAGTAGCTCCCGCCTCAGAAACGGAGCGCTCGGACCGCGCCCGCCTGCGTGACCAGGTACAGAGTGTCTCCAACGAAGACGAGCGGTGCGGACACGGCTGCTTCGAGGGGTACCCTGAAAAGCGGCCGACCCTCTGCGTCCAAGACGAGTAAATCCTGGTTCGCGTTGACCACGGCAATCTGGCCCGACGGCAGCTCCAGCGCCGACGACGTAGCCATGCGGTCCGCCACATCGATCAACGCGAGCCTCGTGATCCAGCGCTTCTGAGCCTGGGGCCCAAGACGCCAGAGCTCGGGCGCAACGCCTCCCGTGCGAAGCAAAAGCTCGCCGTTGCGCGTCATGCCGATGGGCGCACGAGCCGGCGCAGCAAGGGGAAGCGCCCAGCGCACCGCTCCGTCTGAGGACAGCGCGTGGAGCGAGCCATCGTCACCGGCGAGGTAGAGCTCGCCCGAGGGCCCGATGGCAGGGCCAGCATCGAAGTCAGCCCCCCCTCGAAAGCGCCAAAGTTCGCTTCCCGTGAGCTCATCGAGCGCATATACGTGATCATCGCGCGCCCCAACGTAGACGCGGTCCCCTGAGACGACGGGCTGGCTGCGGATCTCCTCGCTGGCCTCGAACCACCAAACCCGACGCCCCGCGCCGTCCAGTGCCCAAACGCGGGTTCCAGCGGCCACGAAAGTGCGCTCAGAGCCCCTGGCCTTGGCCACTCCCCCGCGCACCGGTGCAGGTAGTGTGCTCGTCCAGCGTAGCTCCCCCCTCCGTGTCCAGCTCTGCACCACGCCGTCGAGCATTCCGACCGTCACCCCGCCCTCATCATCGAGCGCGATCGGCGCTTCGACACCAGCACGCAGCTCCCGAACCCAGCGCAGTGCTGGACCCGGGCCGAGTGCGAACAAGCGTCCCTCCCGAGTGCCGACGAAGATCCCGTTCTCACCATCGGAGGTCACGGCCCGTGCGACCGGCCCGTTCAGCAAGAAGGGTTCGTCCGCTGCGACGATCGGCAGAGACTCCAGCGAGCCGTCATGGTCGAAGCCTGGGACGCTGGGCTGCGGGCGCCAAAGCAGGATGGTGGTCGCGGTCCCGAGCCCCACCAGCGCTAGGAATGCGAACCGGCCCATGTTCGTCAGCCTGTGCCGCCCGGGCCGACGGTCAAGTGGCGGCCGCCGGCGCGGCTGGCGCCACCGCCAAGGGACGGCAGGTCACGACCAAGTCAGACTGGGGAAGTCGCGGCGGCATGACAATTGCTCGGGTGTTTCCGCCATGGAAGGCCCCAGAGAAAGACTCGAACGACTAGGTCCATCGGCACTGTCAAACTCGGAGCTGCTCGCCGTCTTGCTCGGCACCGGCCGGGCCGGAATGGACGTCACGACCCTGGCAGCGGAGCTCCTGCAGAACCTAGGCAGCCTGGAGGCCCTCATCCACATGAGCGCTTTCGAGCTGCAGGCGAGACCCGGCATCGGCGCAGCCAAGGCAGCACGGCTCCTGGCGGCCGTCGAGCTGGGAGCGCGTGCACAGTGCGACGGCCCGAGCTTGGGCGATTCGCTGAGCCATAGCCGCCAGGTCTACGAACGCTTTGGAAAACGATGGACCCATAGCCGGGTCGAGCGGTTCTTCGTGATCGCCGTCGACTCCAAAAACCGGGCCCGGGCCGTGCGAGAGGTGGCGCGCGGGGGCCGCGTTCGGTGTCAGGTGGACCCGGCAGAGGTCTTTCGTGCGTTGCTACGGGAAGCAGCCTCGGGGGCCATCTTCCTTCACAACCATCCAAGCGGTGACCCGGAGCCGAGCCCCGAGGACATCGCCCTCACCGAACGCCTGGCGACTGCGGCAGATTTGTTGGGAATTCGGGTCCTCGACCACCTGGTCATCGGTCGTGGCCGCTACGTCAGCTTGCGGGACGCCGGGGTCCTGCAAGACTTAGCGGAATTCCGGACGAAGGCATGAACTCGGACCCGCCATCAAGCGCCTTGACACCCTCCCGGCGGCGTGCTTTGTTCCGGCTCCTTTTTTCGGGAGCATTGCTGTGAAGCGGACCTACCAACCCCATCGTAAGCGCCGTCTTCGGACGCACGGGTTCCGCGCGCGTATGAAGACCAAAGCGGGTCGGCGTGTGCTGAATGCCCGCCGTCGCAAAGGACGTAAGCGGCTCACCGTGTCTTGCTACAAGAAGTAGTAAGCGTGTACCAGCGTGTCGGACAAGTATCGTCCATCGGGGCCCGCAGGCTCGCAACGGCGAGCGCAGCGGTACTCAGCTTGCGATCGCCTGAAGAAGCGTAACGAATACAGGCAGGTCCAGGTCACCGGCCGACGCATCCACACGCCCCACTTCTTGATCGTCGTGAAGCCAAATACCTCCGATAGCACCCGCCTGGGAATCACCGTGACGACGAAGGTGGGAAACGCCGTGCAGCGTAACCGCATCAAGCGCGTTGTGCGCGAGGTCTTCCGCCGAAACAGGCACCTCTTTCCGCCCTCGCACGACGTGGTGTTCATCGCGAAGCGCGGAATCGGCGAGTTGAGCTACGCCTCGACGCTCGCCGAGATAGAGCGCTCGGCAACCAGACTCCAGAAGGCGCAGGGGTCCCTGTGACGCGCTCGCTCCTGCTTTCGCTCATCCGATTCTACCAGCTGACGCTTTCGCGCTTGCTCGGCCCGAGCTGCCGTTTCGAGCCGAGCTGCTCGGAGTACACCGCGATTTCGATCGAGCGCTTCGGGGCCGCACGCGGCGCCTGGCTGGGCCTCAGGCGCATCTGCCGCTGTCACCCATTCCACAGGGGGGGCTTCGATCCGCCGCCGGCCCTCCATGAGTCCCACTGCACGCACCACACGAGGAACGCCGAACATGGCTGATCGAAAGCCACTGTCCGCTGCGCTGCTGCTGCTGCCGCTCCTGGCACTCGGCGCGCTAGTCACGACCCAGTACCTTTCGCCCACGAGCGCTCAAACGGAGCAGGACGCCCCGGTCGTCGCCCAAGAGCAAGCTCCTGCAGCCGCTACGCCACGCCCCCTGAGCTCGGCCGAAGCACAGGCCCGTCAGCAGGGACAGAAGGTCTATACCCTGCAGAACGAGTTGTTTTCCGTCTCCTTCACGGACCTCAACACCGCGATCAGCAGCGTTACCATCAAGGGAAAGCGCTACCTGGTCGATGGCGAGCCTTATGAGCTCGTGACGACCGACAAGGAGCAATACCTACCGCTCGCTCCGACATTGTCCGGCGTGACGGTGCCGCCCAACGCGCGGTGGACGCTGATCGACTCGAACGACGAGATGCTCAAGTTCCGCTGGCAGGGAGCAAGTGTCTCGGTGACCCGGACCTGGACGCTCAGCGAGAGCCCCTATCAACTGGAATCGGTCATCGAGGTCCACAACGAGGGCCCGACGCCGCTCGAGGCGGGTCTCACGCTTACCTCCGCGCACTATGTGTCCCGCGCTGAGGAAAAGGGGGGCTTCATGGCCCGCCCGTCACCTAAGCTGAGCCACGGCATCTGCCAGCAGGCCGACGAAACCTTCCGCGAAGACCGGGAAGACCTGCTTCTCAACGGGGAAGAGGGCCAGGAGCTTCAAAGCTGGGGCCCGGGCATCGAATTCGTAGCGCTCTCGAGCGTCTACTTCGCCACCATCGCCGCCCCCGAAGGCGAGACAGCCGAGCGCTGCGAGCTCTTCACCACCGATCGCGGTGGGACGCCATCCGACCCGGAGGGCAGCTTGTTCGAGGCGGCCTTGGTGTACCCTAGCCGCCAAGTCGCTCCCGGTAGCAAGGCGTCTTTTCGGGCCGCGGTGTACGCGGGCCCGAAGGACTTCGACGCCCTCGAAGGCTTCGGACACGGCGCTAGCAACGTCATCGATCTCGGCTGGTTCAGCTTCATCGCCAAGGGCATGAGCTGGCTCTTGCGCACGATCCAAGGCTGGATTGGCAACTGGGGCCTGGCCATCATCTTGCTGACGATCTTCGTCCGTCTGCTTCTGCTTCCCGCCGTCGTGCCGCAGTTCAAGAACATGGCCAAGCAGCGGGCGTTGAAACCAGAGATCGACCGGATCAACGAGCTCTACAAGGACGACCGCGAGAAGAAGGGCGCGGCCATGATGGAGCTCTGGCGCAAGAACAAGGTGAACCCCCTGGGCGGCTGCCTGCCAGTGCTCCTACAGATGCCGATCTTCTTCGCCCTGTATCAAACGCTGGCCACCAGCATCGAACTCTACCACGCCCCCTTCGTGGGCTGGTGGACCGATCTGTCCTCCCCAGACCCCTACTACGTGCTCCCGCTCATGCTCGGCGCGCTGATGTTCGTACAGCAAAAACTCACACCCGTAGCCATGGACGCCGCCCAGGCGAAGGTCATGCTCTACGTCATGCCCCTCATGATGACCGCGTTTATGATCTTGCTTCCGACGGGCCTCTGCTTGTACATGGTGACGAGTTCCGCAATCGGCATCAGCCAACAGCGGTACATGTATTGGAAGATGGATCAGGAACAGGCTCAAATCGAGCCGCACACCGAATTGACGGACGATCCCGACAGAGAAGACGACGCCACTGCATCCAAGTCGGTGGCCACCCCAAAGCGGACGCAGTCCCGCAGAAAGAAGAGGCCTGGTCGTGGACGAGCCTAAGAGCAAACCACGTGACGGAGCATTGATTCTCGACCGAATGGTCGAGGACGAGGATCCATCCAAGTACGCTGGAGACGGCAAGGCTGAAGAAGCCGCCGAGATACTCGACGAGCTGCTCAACCTCATGGATTTGGATGTCGACGTGAACATCCGCGCCGACGGAGCACAGATCGAGCTCGATGCCACCGGTCACGACGCAGGAAAGGTCATTGGCAAGAAAGGGGCGACCCTGGACGCGCTCCAATTCTTGATCAACAAGATGGTCAACCGCTTTCCGGAAGGGCGAAGGCACGTCGTCGTCGATTCCGGGGACTACCGTGAACGCCACGACGAGGGCCTGGTTTCGATGGCCAAGCGCCAAGCGGAGCGAGCGGTCAACGAGCGCAAGGTCGTGACGCTGCAGCCGATGAACGCGAGAGACCGCCGCGTCATTCACCTTTCCCTAGCCAAGTTCGAAGGCGTCACGACGCTTTCGCAAGGCGAGGGAATGCGCCGACGGATTCAGATCATCCCTTCGCGCAGGGGCCGATAGGCCAAGACGGAGCGCGGTGCACCGGTCGAGGGCACCTGGTAGTCGAGGCGACGTCGCTGCTCGTACGCTGCATCGGGCTCGGGCTCGGTGCCCGCGGTGAACACCCACACCTCGTCGGCGAGGCACGAGCCGATCGAACGCCACAAAGGAGCCGAAAACGTCGCGCGCGACATGGCGATGTCGAACGGGGCGCCGTCGAGCTCGGGTGCCCGAGGATCCAATTTTTGCTGCAGCACACGCGCACGGTCTTGCAGGTTCAGCGATCCGATCGCGGTTCGAAGAAAGGTCACCCTGCGCTGACGAGGCTCGACGAGGCTGCCCTCGAGCGCGGGGACGGACAACAGCAAGGGAATCGCTGGGGCGCCGACCCCAGCGCCGACGTCGACGAACGAGCTCGTCGGGAGCAGCCACTGCGCGCTGAGTAAACAGATCGCGTCTAGGAATAGAATTTCGGCGAGCGCCGCAGGATCCTTGGCTGAAGTGAGGTCAGTTCGTGCCGCCCACTGGGCCGTCAGCTCACAATAGGCTTTCCAGCTCGCCGGAGCCGCGTATCCATGCCTCTCACAGAGCTGCGCCACGGGGTCCAGGGCGACGTTCATCGGGCGCTGGCTCCCCGTGCCGACCGCCAGGCCGCCAGGAGATCGGCGACGCCCGCGAAGCGCGCGTGAGGCTCGACCCGCATCGCCCGATGAACGAGGTCCGCGACGCCGGTCGAAACCTCGGTCACGGTGTCCAAGGGAAGGTAGTCGCCGGCTGCAACCCTTCGGATGACGCGCCCCACGTGGCCCTCCTGAAACGGGCTGCGTCCGCTAAGGAGCTCGTACAGCAGCACACCCAGACCGTAAACGTCGACCCGCACGTCGAGCTCGGCCCTGGGAATGAAGAGCTCCGGTGCCATGTAGGCCGGCGTGCCAGCGAGCTCCCCGGTGGCCGTCAAGCGGTCCAAGCCCAAGACCTTGGACGCGCCGAAGTCGAGAAGTCGGGGAAGCGGCCCGTCCGCCGCACCTACGAGGACGACATTGTCGGGTTTCAGATCACCGTGAATCACGCCGTGGGCATGGGCCGCCTGCAGGGCCTCGCATAGGGTTTCGACCCAGCGATCGACTTCCTTCAAGCCCACCGGAGGCCCCACCTCCAACCGTTGCCGCAGAGTGCGGCCTTCGACGAGCTCCGTCACCAAGAACACGAGACCGTCGTCCTCGACCCCAAGCTCGTGCAGGCCGACGATGCCGGGGTGGTCGAGCGCCTTGAGGACGGCACCCTCACGTCTGAACCGTCGCCGCATCGCGTCGTCCGCAGCGTGCTCCGCGCGAAGAAGCTTGACCGCGACACGATGCCCGGTCGCGCGATCACGGGCCTCGTACACTGCGCCCATCCCGCCGAGTGCGAGGGGGGAGAGAACCTCGTAGCGGCCCGAAAGTACCGTGCCGGCTCCGAGCGGCTGCTGCCCTGCGTCCATCTCGCCACCGTAGCGCCCTTTTCGCAAACTGGCCCGAGTCGCGTTAGGCTGCCTAGCCTGTGACACTTGCGGACTTCACGCCGGCCCTCACTGGCCTTTACGGGACTCAGCTTCCCCGCTTTACGGTGCAGCGCCTCCCTGGACACGCCTCGGCCCGCGTGTACGCACGCATCGAAGTGTCGGAGCCTCCCCCTGGAACACCCGAGCGTATGGTCGCCATGTGTCTACCGGAGGACGCCTTCAAGAGCGACGAAGGCGGCGATCAGCGGACGAGCGAGCGCCTGCCCTTCTTGGAGATGGCGGAGACCTTCCGTGCCCGCGGTGTTCCTGCGCCGGCCATCCTTCAGGAAGACCTGGCGCACGGGGTCATTCTTCTGGAGGACCTTGGAAACCTCACCTTGGAAGCCCATCTGAAACAGACCCCGCAGGAACACTGGGGCGAGGTGTACGCTGCGGCGGTGGATCTACTCGCGCAGATGCACGACGCCTGCGCGGAGCTTCCCGTCAGCTCGATCGCGACGCAGCGCCGCTTCGATGGGGCGCTCTTGCGATGGGAGCTCGATCATTTTCGGCAGTGGGGGCTCGAATGCCTGTTTGGTGAGCTCGCCGGACCGGCAAGCTCGCGGGTCGACGAGGCCTTCGACCGGATCGTAGCCGAGCTGCAGGCCATGCCGTTTGGCTTCGTCCACCGGGACTACCAGTCGCGCAACCTCATGCTGAGGTCCGATGGCACGCTGGCCGTGATCGACTTCCAAGATGCTTTGCAAGGGCCCCGGGTCTACGACTTGGTGGCCCTGCTCTGTGACTCCTACGTGGCGCTCTCGGAGCCGCTCCAGGAGGACTTGATCGCCCGATACGCGGCCCACCGGGGCCTCGACGAGCGCGAACTCCGGAGCGAGTTCTGGTGGGTCAGCCTTCACCGCAAGCTGAAGGACGCGGGAAGATTCGTCTACATCGACCGTGAGCGTGCGAATCCCGATTTTTTGCGCTGGTACCCGCAGAGCCTCGTTTACGTGGGGCGCGCGCTCGCCAAGCTACCCCAAATGGGCGATCTTCAAGAGGTGTTGCTCAATACAATTCCGGGGTTTCCGAATAAAGTGCGGGAACCGACCCCGGTCTCGGAATAGCCCCATGTGCCAAAGCGTTGCCCAAATAGACGAGGAGGGGTGAAACCTCCCGCACCTCGTGTTCAGACCTCTCTCCAAATCGACTCTCATTGTTCCTACCTCCGGTTTCACCCCTCCTCGTTTCCTCTCCTAATCCCATCCCGTGGACTGTTTCATCTCAAGAACATTGCAGTCAGGAAGTCGCTGAGTAGACTGTTCCGAGCCTGCCCCGGATGAGCAAATCCCTCCCGATCCCGGCACTCGCTTCGGTCCTGATGCTTCTGGCGTCAGCGAATCTCGCAGAAGCGGACTGCATGTGTGAGCGGTTGAGCTCGGAGCGGAGCGCGGGCTGCTCCGAGAGCGGCATCCCGTTCGACATCGGACTTGGCCCGCACGCGCTGTCGCCGCTCGAGCTCAGCCCCGACCTGGCACCCGAAGCGCCCGACGCTCCCCTGTGGTGCGAGCGCGCGGACGACCCGCGCTGCATGCCTGCCCACGACCGGGGTCAGTCGGAGCAGACGATCAGACCCATCGCAACCGTCTTGAACCAGCAGCAAAGCAAGGGGAGCCCCCCCGGCGCTGAGACGCATCGATTCGTTTTCCCATCCGGGGACGCTCGCCCCGGCCACGAACGGCGCATCGATCGTCCTCCACGCTGAGCCCGACCGTCGTCACCGACGGTCCCCCGGTTCGATTCGAGAATGTATTGGTGTTTGTTCTCGCCGCGAGCTCGCGGCAGGAGGAAGAAGTTATGAGTAAAGGTTCAGCCATATTATTGGCTTGCGTCATGGCCGTGGGCGGCTTCGCCCTGGGTCACTTGGTCGGATCACGTCAAGACGAGGGCGTCGGCGGCGAAGAGGAAGTCGCCGTCGTCGAAGCGGTCGAGGAAGCCGGCGAGGTAGAACGTTTCAAGATCCCCGTCACCGGCAAGGAGCCGACCAAGGGGCCGGACGACGCGCTGGTCACCATCGTCGAGTTCAGCGAATTTCAATGCCCGTTCTGCAGCCGGGTCCTTCCGACGATGAAAGAAGTGCAGGACACCTACGGCGACAAAGTGCGGATCGTTTGGCGCAACAACCCGCTTCCATTTCACAAGGACGCAGAGCCCGCCGCCGCGCTGGCCATGGAGGCACTCGCTCAGGGCGGAGACGAGAAGTTCTGGGAGGTGCATGACCTGCTCTTCGCCAACCAGAAAGCCCTGAGCCGCGAGGAGCTCGAAAAGTATGCGGAGCAAGCCGGCCTAGACCTGGCCAAGGTCCGCAAGGCGCTGGACGAGAATGTGCACAAGCAGTCGATCGACCAGGACAAGACCGTGGCTGCGACCTTCGGCGCGCGCGGCACGCCCTACTTCTTCATCAACGGTCGCCAGCTGCGGGGAGCTCAGCCCTTTCCCGCCTTCAAGAGCGTGATCGACGAGGAGCTCGAGCGGGCCGAGGCCTTGCTGAAGAAGGGGACCGACAAGGAAAAGCTCTACGCCACCCTGACCGCCGGCGCTCTCACCAAGGCCGCGCCCCCAGAGCAGCAGCAAGCGCCGGGTCAGCCCGACGCAAAGGCCGTCTACAAGGTGCCGCTCGCCGGCGGTGAGCCTCAGAA
The DNA here is from genome assembly GCA_963746475.1 of uncultured delta proteobacterium. GTDB lineage: Bacteria > Myxococcota_A > Polyangia > Polyangiales > Houyiibacteriaceae > SG8-38. The sequence goes on along the minus strand of CAVVBB010000001.1, from coordinate 1,592,688 downwards.
GGGGCCCAACGACGCGCTGGTCACCATCGTCGAGTTCAGCGACTTCGAGTGCCCGTTCTGCGGCCGCGTCGAGCCGACGCTCGAGGAGGTCAGAAAGAAGTACGGGGACGACGTCCGCATCGTGTGGATGAACAACCCGCTGCCCTTCCACAAGAATGCAGGTCCCGCGGCCACAGCGGCCCTCGAAGCGCACGCGCAAAAGGGCGACGAGGGCTTCTGGGCCATGCACGAGAAGCTGTTCTCGAATCAGCGAGCCCTGTCGCAGGAAAACCTGGAGAGCTACGCCAAGGAGCTCGGGCTCGACATGAACAAGTTCAAGAAGGCGCTCGAGAGTAACAAGTACGAGAGCACCATCAAGGAGCAGCAAGCTCTGGCGAATGGTCTTGGGGCACGAGGCACTCCCTCGTTCTTCATCAACGGCCGGAACCTCCGCGGGGCGCAGCCGGCTGCGGCCTTCAACGCGGTCATCGACGAGGAGCTCGCCAAGGCACAAGCCTTGGTCAAGAGCGGCACGCCGAAGTCCCAAGTGTACGCAAAGACGATTGCGAACGGCGAAACGAAGCCCAAGACCGCTCCGGCGGCGGGTCAGCCGGACGCGAACAAGATCTACGATCTTCCTGCGCCGAAGAACGCCCCTTCCAAGGGTTCCTCGAAGCCAAAGGTCGTCATCCAGGAGTTCAGCGACTTCCAGTGCCCGTTCTGCTCGCGCGTGCTTCCGCAAACGACCAAAGTGATCGAAGAGTACGGCGACCAGGTCCAGCTCATCTGGCGCGACTACCCACTGCCCTTCCACAAGGATGCTCACTTGGCCGCTGAGGCTGGGCGCGAGATCTACGCGCAGAAGGGCGACAAGGCGTTCTGGCAGTTCCACGACACCCTGTTCGCCAACCAAAAGGCCATTGGCCGCGCCGATCTCGAAAAGTACGCACAGGAGATCGGTGGCATCGACATGGCTGCCTTCAAGGCGGCGCTCGACAGCGGCAAGCACAAGGCCGCCGTGGACGCAGACATGGCTGCCGTCACCAAGGCCGGCGCCCGCATCGGCACGCCCTCGTTCTTCATCAACGGCAAGCTTCTGCAAGGCGCTCAGCCTTACGAGTCGTTCAAGCAGGCGATTGACGAAGCGCTGAAGAAGTAGACCCAAGCCGAAGCGACTAACACACTGCAAAGGCGGGCTCCGAGAGGGGCCCGCCTTTCACTTTTGACACCTTTGACAATGCGAACTACAGTTGTCGGGTGTGGGGAGAAAATTGCATAGTTTCAAGGGGTTGAAGCATGGCTAAAGCCGCGAAGCTGAAAGAGCCTGCCGCGAAGCGTTCGAAGCAGCAGCCCGTCGTCGAGGAGCTCTATTTCCGGAGCGACAGCGCCTATTTGTGCTTGGTGCTGAACCGACGAACGCGTTTCATTCGAGTGATCGACTTCCGCGCTGGCGCGCTTCCGGCCAAGCGGTTGTACATCCAGTCGGTCGCGAAGCAGGAGCAGGTCGAAAAGGTCATCACGCTCGTCGAAAAGGATGAGGTCTCGTCCTGGACGCGCGTAGGCTTCGTGCGAGAGGGCACGATCCCCGGCTTCTACAAGCGAAGCGACGGCCATCTCTGTGGTTGCGTCATTGGCGACCGCACCGCATCCGTTGAAGTGACGGACGAGTCGACCAAGTTGACCGACCGCACGATCAACGCCGGTAAAAAAGGCGCAAAAGATGTGCCCGAGAAGATTCGAGGCGCCTCGGTGAAAACCGTGAGCGAAAAAGACGCGCTCGCCGCGCGTGATGTAGCGTGGCGCCGCGGTCCGGCGCTTGGCGCCTTCGACACGTTCGGCCGAGACGCGGAGCGGGTTTATTACGAAGTCAGCGTCCGCCGGTCGAAGACCAACTTCTTGTCCGCGGAATACCAAGACTGCTTCGGGCACACCTTGGTGGAGGTCCTCCGGGCTCCGAGCAACGAAAACGAGGTCCTGGCGGTGGTCTGCGGCCTTCGCACGCTGGGCGACGATCTGAAGGAACGCGGCATCGTCGCCGCCTTCTCCTTTGCTCCGAACGACAGCGTTGAGCTGGCCACGGCGTTCACCGCGGCGGGCTACCGCAAGACGGGACTGCTCGCTCAGGCCCTCTTGGACGAGGATGGTGGCCGAAAAGACGCCATTCTTTGGACCCGGAAGCTCGCGAGCCCCCTTGGTGAGGATTACGAGTAGGCCTTGACAGGGCGAGAAGCGAACCTAATTTGCGGCTCTAGTCGAGAGAGCCATGCCTACCTACGAATACGCTTGCGATTCCTGTGGCCACGCGTTCGAGCGTGAGCAGCGAATCACCGACAAGCCCATCAAGAAATGCCCCGAGTGTGGCAAGTCCAAGGCCCGACGCATGATCGGCGGCGGCGGTTTCATTCTCAAGGGCGGCGGCTGGGAGTCTGACCTGTACTCCGGCCCCTCGAACCGCGGGAAGTCTTCGGCAGCCAACGATTCCGGCTCGGCAAGCTCGGACTCGTCCTCTACGAAGTCGTCGGAGCCGAAGAAGGTCGCAGGCACAAAGAAAAAGACCGGCTCCTGATCAGCCGCAGGGGATGCGCTAGGCACTCGCACTAGCGCTGACGTCATCGCTGCTGTCCCCGCTGAGGCCTCCCCGCCCGCTTCACCCCGGCTCGAGATACGTGGCGATGATCTTCCGTACCCCCCAGCCCGGGAAGCGCACGGAAACGCGCGCGGGTGTGCCAGCCACGACTTCCTGCACCTCGCCCACGCCGAACTTCGAGTGACGCACACGCATCCCACGGCGAATCTCCCCTAGATCGGCGACGTCATCGGACTCGCCATAGTCCACGTAGCTCTCGCTCGAGGATGGGACTGGCGCCGAGCGAGGGGGCGCGTGCGAAACGGTCGACCGTGAAGGTGTCAGACCGATGCACTCGATGTCCTCGGGCGGCAGCTCGTCGATGAAACGAGAGGGGATTCCCACACGCTGCTGACCGAAGAGCCGACGGACGGCGGCGTAGCTCAAGATGAGGCGCTCCCGGGCGCGCGTGAAGGCGACGTACGCGAGTCGGCGCTCCTCCTCGAGCTCCTCCGGGTCCTCCCAGGGGTCGGTTCCCTTGAACGGAAAGACCTGCTCTTCCAGGCCAGTCACCATGACCACGGGGAACTCCAGGCCCTTGGCAGCGTGAACCGTCATGAGCGTGACGCGCTGGCCGCCCTCGGCCTCGTCCGCGGAGGTCTGCAGGGTCACGTTTTCGAGAAACTCGGCCAGGCCGGCGTCCGGGCGCTCGCGCTCGAACTCGTCCATGGAGGCGATGAGCTCTTGAATGTTTTGAAAGCGAGCGTCGGCCTCTGGGGAGTCGTCGTTCTTGAGCATCTCCGCATAGCCGCTGCGCTCGGCGAGTTCGGCTCCAATTTCGCCGAGCGGGGCATCGGAGCCGACGAGATTGATGAGCCCCCTGAGCAAGTTCCGAAAGACCGTGAGCTTCTTATGGGCAGCCGGACGGAAGGGGCTGGGGCCATCGTCATTCAGCGCCGCCCACACGCCCTGCCCTCGCTCCGCGGCCAAGTCGAGCAGTCGCGACACGCTGGTCTTGCCGATGCCACGGGCTGGGGTGTTGATGATGCGCAGCAAGCTCATATCGTCCGCGGGGTTCATGGCGACGCGGAGATAGGCCAGCAGGTCTTTGACCTCGGCGCGGTCGTAGAAGCGCATTCCGCCCACGATTCGGTAAGGAACGTTTGCGCTCCGGAGCGACTCCTCGATCACGCGCGACTGCGCATGGATACGGTAGAAGACGACGATGTCGTTGAGTGAGTGCCCTTGTGAAAGAAGCTCGTGGACGCCACGCAGGACCAGGCGCCCCTCGTCGCGCTCGTCCATCGTGCGCACGACGAGCACCGAGTCCCCTTCCTCGTTTTCCGTCCAAAGGGACTTCGGCTCGCGGTCGCTGTTGCGCGCGATGACGGCGTTCGCGGCGCGTAGAATTCGCTGCGTGCTCCGGTAGTTCTGTTCGAGCTTGATGACGGTCGCATCGGGAAACGATCGCCGGAAGTCGAGGATGTTGCGCCGGTCCGCGCCTCGCCAGCGGTAGATACTTTGGTCATCGTCTCCGACCACGCAGAGGTTCCGGTGGCCTTCGGCCAGGATCCGGACGAGTCGAAACTGCACGGCGTTTGTGTCCTGAAATTCGTCGACGAGGATGTGCGAGAACTGCCCGATGAGAGTCTCGCGGAATGCGGGGTTGGTCTCGAGGGCGACGACGGTGCGGTAGATGAGATCGCCGAAGTCGAGCGCATTGGCCTGGGCAAGCATTCGCTCATAGGAGACGTACACACGCTGAACGACCTCGGACCAAGCGTCGGAGCAGTCCATCTCGTCGGGGCCCTGCACTTCCTGCTTCGCCCGGTTGATGCGCCCGGCGACGGCCTTGGGCTGGTAGCGTTTCTCGTCGAGCGAGAGATCGCGAAGCACCCTGCGGACGACCGCCAATTGGTCGCTATCGTCATAGATGCTGAAGTCCTTCGAGATGCCGATGAGCTCGGCGTGGCGCCTCAGGAAGCGCGCGCACATCGCGTGGAAGGTCCCCACGCGAACGGCCGAAGCGCTCTCGCCCAGCAAGCCCGTCAGCCGCTCGCGCATCTCCCCGGCAGCTTTGTTTGTGAAAGTCACGGCGAGAATACGCCAGGGCGGGACGCCGTGCGCCGCGATTAGATGGGCCACCCGAAAGGTGATCACGCGGGTCTTGCCACTACCGGCGCCGGCGAACACGACGAGGGGTCCTCCCTGGTGGACGACTGCCTCGCGCTGAGGCGCATTGAGAGAGCTCAAGTCGAGCACTGCGGGACCCTAGCCGTGCGAACGCAGCGAAACCAGGGAAAAACGGAGCCCGGAGGCCGTCAGGCCGCCCATAAGCTGGCCCTGGATTCGATTTACGGATAGACCGTATGCTCGTGTGGGTGGGGACCGACCAAGATCGGGTTCAAAGTCGCGGAGATTTTACATGAATCAGCCGCGACCTGGTGCGTCCAAGGCTGCGGAGGCCCCCGAGGGCTCTCCGGCTGTAAGCGACCATGACTTGGTGCAACGCATACAAGATGGCGATGCGAGGGCTTTTCGGATGCTCTTCGACCGATATCATCGTCGTGCGTTCGCCGTAGCCGTGGGTGTCGTGAAGAACGAAGAAGATGCCTTGGACGTCGTCCAGGAAGCGTTCGTGAAGGTGCACCGCAACATCGACAAATTTCAGGGCTCGTCGAGCTTCTACACCTGGCTCTATCGCATCATCATGAATGCAGCGATCGACCAGGTGCGCCGCAAGAGCAAGCGCAAGATCTTGGAGTTCGACGAAGCGGTGGCCCGGGACGACGAGGAAATCGCGGGAGATGGAGCGATCGTACCCAGCCTGGCCGACGCCAACCCCGGGCGCACCGCGCTGCGCAAGGAGCTCGCGAGCGCGATCGACGCGGCGCTCAAGACACTCTCGGAGAGTCACCGGGCGGTGATCGTGCTTCGGGAGATCGAAGGCATGAGCTATGAAGAAATCTCGGAGGTGCTCGGTGTACCGAAGGGCACCATCATGAGCCGCCTCTTTCACGCACGAAAGAACCTACAGGCCGCGCTCGCGCCGTACCTAGGGCGGGAGCCGGCAGCGGAATGAGGCCATGGAGAGCGTAAAAACCGAAGAAGAAAGGCTTCAGAGGTTCTTCGACGGGGAGCTTGGCCCCGAGGAAGAAGAGGCCTTGCGCCGCGAGCTCGAGGGCTCGCCAGAGCTCGCCGCGGAGCTGGCCGAGATGGAAGCGATGCGCGAGGCGGTCCGCGGGGCAGCCCGAGAGCGGCTGATGAGCCTCGATTCGGATGCCCTTTTTGCGCGTATCGAAAAGGAGCTGGCGGAGCCCACTCCCAAGTCAGATGCGACGGAGAAGCCAGCGCTGAAGCTGGTCGCCAAGGCCGCGAAGCCCCGACACGGACGGGGGATCGCGATCGGGCTGGCTGCCGCGGCGGCCGTCCTCCTCGTGGTGCTCGCTCGCCCGGCCAATGGCCCGCCGAGTGTGATCGACTACGGAGTGCCGACGACACAGGGCAGCGAAATCGTAGAAATCGATTTTGGATCGAACACAGGCACCGTCTTCGCCGTCGAAGGGCAGGCGGGGCGACCCGTCGCGGTGGTATGGATCAATGACGAAGAGGTGGGTCTCCCATGAGCATATTTCGATGGATGTTGCTGGTGTCGGTGCTGCTCTTTCCGATCTCGGCGCTCGGACAATCACAGACGGTGCCAGCTGAGGTTCTCGTCGTTCTGGCCAAGGAAGAGGCGGGGAAGATCGACCCGCAGCTCAAGTCGCTGACGGCCTTGAGGCGCCCACCCTTCAACTCGTTTCGCTCGATGGAAATTCTGTCCCGGCCAAAGGTCAAGCTGACCACGGGACAGGACACATTGGTCTCTCTGCCCAACGGGCGCCGAGTGAAGCTGACCTTGCTGAGGGTGATGCCGGACGGTCGTTACCGAATCAAGGCTTCTATCAACAAGCCGGACAAGTCGGACTATCTGCCTCTGCTTCAGGTGGTCGCATCCGCCGGAGACCCGTTTTTCATCGCCGGACAGGCGTATAAGGGCGGCACCCTCGTGGTCGGGGTCACGGTAGACCCCAAGGCCGCGCCAAGCGGGAAGTGAGCCTCTCGGCGGGCGCTTGGGCCGTCGGCTTGTTTGCCGGCAGGGGGCCGCGTAAACGTGCGCGATGCGTGCGGACAGTCCAGACGTGTTCGAGCTTCACGGACCGCCGGAGCTCCGTCATCCTGCCGAGCGGGTGATCGGGGCGCTGTCCGGGATCGTGACGCCCGAGCGCTTGAAGCGCATCGAGGACGTCGTTTCCGGGCGCACGGACGACTTGGCGGTGGTGCTCGACGCCGTGGCCGACCCGCACAACGTCAGTGCCGTGCTGAGAAGCGCCGATGCCTTCGGGGTTCAGGCTGTGCACGCCATCACGGGCGAAATGGAGTTCCTAGCGTCCAAAGGGGTCTCGAAGGGTACGCACCGCTGGCTCGACGTTCACCAGTACAGCAGCGCGGAGCCCTGTCTCAGGAGGCTGAAGGACGATGGCTTTCAGGTCTTCGCCGCTTCGATGGAAGCGACCGAGACGCCCGAAGACCTCGGGAACAAAGAGCGGGTCGCGATTGTCTTCGGGAATGAGCATCGGGGCGTGTCGGAGGATGTGCGAGCACTCGTCGACGGAACATTCGCAATCCCGATGCGGGGGTTTGTGGAAAGTTTGAACGTCTCGGTCGCCGCGGCCATCACGATTCGCGCTCTGCGCCAAAAGATGGGCCGACCCTTGAGCCCAAGCCGAGAACTTGAGCTAAAAGCTAGGTTCCTGATGAATTCGGTTAAGAATGCACACGAGGTGATTGAAGAGTCGGTGGTTCATGGCGACGCGTAAGCCTGCCAAGAAACAAAGGCCCGCCAAGAAGCGAACGCCTAGCAAGCCAAGGCGAGAGAGCAGCGGGGGAAGACGGACGCGGAAGAAGCGGCGCGGGTCGAGGAGGGCCGGGCTCATGAAGCTGGCGACCATGACGCTCTTCGCAGGCCTGCTGTTCGCGATGGGCGCGTACGTCTACTTCAGCCGCGACCTGCCGCGCGTCGACGCCCTCCGCGACTACGAGCCCCCCCAGACGACGCGGGTCTACGACCGCAACGGCGAGATCATCGGTGAGATCTTCAACGAACGGCGCACGGTCATCCCCCTGGAGCAGATCCCGAGGCACGCGGTGCTGGCGGTGCTCGCCGCCGAGGATGCCGACTTCTACGAGCATGAGGGTCTGGACTACAAGGGCATCCTTCGCGCCGTCATGGCGGACCTCGTTGCCGGGCGCGCCAAGCAAGGCGGGAGCACGATCACGCAGCAGGTCGTGAAGCTGAACTTGCTGAGCCCGGAGCGAACCGTGTCGCGTAAGGTGAAGGAGCTCATCCTCGCGCGGCGTCTGGAGCGTGAGCTCTCCAAAGACGAAATCCTTTATCTCTACCTGAACCACGTGAACTTCGGCCACGCTCGCTACGGCATCCAGGAAGCGGCGCAGTACTACTTCGGCAAGAACGCTTCAGAGCTGAGCTTGGCCGAGGCGACGATGCTCGCGGGGATTCCGCAAGCGCCCGCGCGCTTGTCGCCTCGAAGCCACCCGGAGAACGCGGAACGGCGACAGAAGTACGTGCTGGATCAGCTGGCCGCCAAACGCGATGTGTACTGGCCCGACCTCAGCAAAGAGACCATCGACAAGGCCCGCAAGGAGACGGTGGAGCTGGTTCCGGTTGCCCAAACCGCGAGCAGAGCACCGGAGATCCTGAGCATCGCCCGCGAGGTGCTGCGCTCATCGGTGGGCCCCGAGTCCATCGCCCAGGGCGGTTACGAGATTCACACGACGATCGATCTGAGGCTTCAGGAGCGGTCCAGAGCGGCGCTGCAGCGTGGGCTGGCCGCAGTCGATCAGCGACAGGGCTATCGCGGGCCCTACCGCAAAAGCGCGCGCGGCCCCAAGGCCAGCAAGCCGACTGAGCGTCTGCGCATGGGTCGGACGTATGTGGCGACGGTGACCGGGACTGATGATCGCGCCGAACGCATCGATCTCGACGTCGCCGGGCACGTGGCCGTGCTCCGAATGGAAACCGTCGAGCGCCATAACCCGAAGAAACTGAAGCCTTCGAAGCTCGTCAAAAAGGGCGACCTGCTTCCGGTCTCCATCACCCAAACACCTGAGGATGAAGACCCCGCCGTCGCGCGGCTGGAGCGTGGGCCCGAAGGGGCTGTCGTCGTCGTCGATCCTCGCTCTCGCGACGTGCTTGCGCTGGTGGGCGGCTACGCCGCGCAGAGCGGCTTCAACCGCGCGACGCAGGCGGTCCGGCAGCCCGGGAGCACCTTCAAACCCATTGTGTACGCGCGTGCGATTCAGACCCGGAAGTTCACGCCCGCCTCGCTCGTCGTAGACGCCCCGGCCGTCTATAACGAATGGAAGCCAAGGAACTACGAGCAGTGGAACTACCGGGGCGCCGTTCGTCTGCGTGAAGCGCTCGCAAAGTCCATCAACATGGTGGCGGTTCGAGTAGTCGAGGATGTCGGGGTTGGGGATGTGGCGGACTTCGCCCGCAAGCTTGGGATTCGCAGCAAGCTCGAAGAGGACATGACGCTGGCCTTGGGCGCGAGCGGCGTGAAACCCATCGAGCTCACCAATGCCTATGCAACCTTTGCGGCCGGAGGGCGTTGGGCGCCAACCCGCATCATCGACCGAATCGTGGCGCCCGACGGCGCGAGGGTCCCGCTGGAACGCTCCGAGCCGGCTCGCGATGTCATGACCCCGGATGAGGCTTACGTGGTGACGAGCATGCTCGAGAGCGTGATCACCGAGGGCACCGGCGCGGCCGCGCAGCGACTGCAGCGCCCGCTCGCAGGAAAGACCGGCACCAGCAACCGGGCCCGCGACGCTTGGTTCGTCGGCTATTCCCCATCGGTCGTCGCGGGCGTCTGGGTGGGCTTTGACGACTCCCGGCCGCTGGGCAGGAAGGAAAACGGAACGCGAACTGCACTGCCGATCTGGATCGATGTGATGGCGGCGGCCGATGGCGCAGAACCGAAGGGTTCGTTCGCGGTACCGAGCGGCGTCCTCCAGGCCGAGATCGATCCGACTTCGGGCTTGCTCGCGTATGCGGGTCAAGAGGACGCGGTGCAGGAGGTCTTCTTGACGGGAACCGCTCCGGTGGACGTGGCGCGACCTCCCGATGTCGCCGATCCGAATGCGTACCTGATGGAGCAATTCGACGACCCGCAAGATGCACGGGCCGATAGCGCGAACCAGCCCGGCGAGCGGGCTCTGGGTGGCCTCGCGCCTCCGTGAGTCTGCCGGAGCCCAGCGTGGCGCGCCCCTCCGGCGCTCGCTACTTCGCCTCTATCCCGTAGGCGCGCAGCTTGCGTTGCAGCGTGCGGCGATCGATCCCCAGTGCGGCCGCCGCGCGGGTAATGTTGCCTTCCATCTCCCGAAGCACGCGCTCGATGTGCTCTCGCTCGACGTCGGCCAGGCTGCTGTTGGTGGACACGTCGGCCATGTAGTCGGCCATCGACTCCTCCGGGCGCGCGTACCCGAACACACTGGCCGCGATCATGCGTCGCAGTAAATCCCCGTCGATGGTATCCGTCACGGCGAAGAGCGCAGCGCGGCGAAGCACGTTGAGCAGCTCTCGAACGTTTCCGGGCCAGTCGTACTCCTTCAGAGCGGCGATCGCCTCCGTGCTCAGCTTGAGGTCGGCCCTCTGCAGCCTCTGCAGCAAATGTTCTGTCAAAGGCTCGATGTCCTCGAGCCGGGAGCGTAGGGGCCGAACGAACACGGGGAACACCTGCAGACGGAAGTACAAATCCTCGCGGAAGCGGCCGGCCTGCACCTCGGCGCGCAGGTCCCGATTCGTCGCGGCCATGATTCGAGCGCCGACTTCGATCTCCTTGGATTCACCTAGAGGTCGGATGCGCTTCGTCTCGAGCGCGCGGAGCAACTTCGCCTGGCTCTCCAGAGGAAGCTCGCCGAGCTCATCGATGAAGAGCGTTCCTCCTTCTGCTTCTCGAAAGAGGCCAGCGCGGTCACTGTCTGCCCCGGTGAACGCGCCTCGTTTGTGCCCAAAGAGCTCGCTTTCGAACAGCTCCTTCGGAACAGCCGCAGCGTTCATCGCCACGAAGGGGCCGTTGGCGCGCTTGCTCTGGGCGTGGAGCTGTCGGGCAACCACTTCCTTTCCAGTTCCCGTCTCGCCGAAGATCAGCACCGTTTCATTCGTCGGCGCGATCGTCTCCACGAAGCCCCTGACCTCCTGCATCGACTCGCTCAGGCCAATCAACGGGATGGCCTGCTCCTGCGCGGCGACCTCGAGCCGGCCTCTCTCCTTGAGCGCCTGCTCCAGAAGCGGCTGCAGCATGGGCACGTCCACCGGCTTCTCCAGGAAAGAATAAGCGCCGAGCTGCATGGCCTCGACGGCCGTCTGGACACTGCCGTGACCGGTCAAGACGATGATACTGGTCTGCGTAGACCCGCAGCAGCGAAGCACGTCGAGACCATCGATCCCCTTCATCCTGAGGTCGAGTAGCGCCACGTCCGGTGAATCGGGCCGCTTTAGCGCCTTGACGGCCTCTTCGCCGCTTCCAGCTTCTTCGACCTCATAGCCAGATCGGCGCAGAGCCTTCGCCATTGCAAAGCGAAACGCCGCATCATCGTCGATGATCAGGACTCGTCCCGTCGTCATGACTCGAAGGCACGGTGCGGCACCTCAGAATCTTTTGCAAGCGTCTCGGTCCCGAGTGGCAGGCGTACGCGCGCCGAGGCACCGCGGCCGACCCGGTTTTCGATGAGAAGATCGCCGCCCATGCTCTCGACTAGCATATAAGAGGCGTAGAGCCCTAGGCCGGTGCCCTCCCCTGGAGGCTTAGTCGTAGCGAAAGGCTCGAAGAGACGCCCGGCGATCTTCGGGTCCAGACCGGGGCCTTCGTCTTCGACGCGCAGCTCGACGAGCGGCCCGCGACCCAGTGCGGACACGAACACTCGCTTGCCCCCACTTTCGCGGTTGGCGTCTACTGCGTTCTGAAGAAGGTTCATCAAGACTTGTAGCAAGCGGTCAGGGTCGGTCCTCACCTGGAAGGCCTGCACACCTTCCTCGATGACGAGCTCGGCCGTCCCGCGCATCCCGGCGAAGACCAAAGATTGCGCACGCTGAACGACCGGCAGTAATGCGACTGAAGGCTCCATTCGCGGGCTGGGAAGATCCCCACCGGCGAGCAAGGCCCGCGTGATTCGCCCGAGCCGTTCCGTCTCGTCGCGAATCAGCACCGATGACTCGCCCAAGTCCGTGAGCAAGGCGGGATCCGCGTCCAGGCCTTGAATCGCTTCCCGAATATCCGAAGCAAGCGTACGGATGGTGGCCAGCGGCGTGTTGAGCTCGTGCGCCACCCCTTGGGCCACTCGGCCCAGGCTCGCAAGACGCTCCGCTTGCAGGAGGCGGCGCTCTTCGTTGACCATCTGTGTCCGGTCGACGTAGAGGTTCATGATCCGAAGCTTCTTGCCATCCCGCGACTTCAGCGGGAACGCGAGCATCTCGTAGACGCGGTCGTCGACCGAGAACCGGCAGCGTGCGCTCCTCGCCTCGTCTCTAGCCCGCCAGACGGGACAGAGACCCGCAGGATCGATGACGCAATGTCGGGTATCGGCCGCACAGCGCCAAAGGCCCTCAGCAGAGGGGGCCAACGCGAGCTGCTCCGCGAGCCGGTTGCGCCACTTTGGCTGACCGTCCGGCCCGATGACCTCCAAACCGGCTTCCAGCTCGTCGACCGTGTTGGAGATGACTTGGTACTCGAGCTCCGCGTGGTCACGCGCGCGCGCGAGTGCCCGCTCCCGGTCTCTAAGCGCGTGAACTGCACTCAGGACGATATAGGTCGCTGCAGCGAGCATGGTCGCGAAGGCGACAACGTTGGCGATGGTTTTCCAAGGCGCCACCGGCGCCCAGACGCCGATCTTCAAAACGGGAACCAGCTCGGTCAGCGCGAGGAAGCCAACCCCGGCCAGCGCAGCGCCCACAGCGACGGCCGTGGCGCGCGGGCCTCCAAGAATGGCCATCAGCATCACGTGAAAGATGTAGTAGTCGACGAACGGCGAGGCGATCCCGCCTGCCGCCCAAAGCGCGATGGTGAGCAAGACCAGGTCGACCAGCGCCTGATAGACGGCCGCCCACTGGTCCGCGCCGCGCCTGAGCGGCGCAATGGAAAGTCGGGCGTTGTAGAGCCCACCCACGAGCGCGACGCCGAGGAGCACCGGCCAGGCCACGCCCGGAAAGAACCCAGCGAGCACCAAGCTCGCAGCCAGGAGCACGCCCGCCATCGCTATCCAGCGGAGGCGAATGAGCCAACGAATCCGGTCCGCCGTGAAATCATCCCGGATGTCGTCCTCGAGGAAGATTCTCGACCCGCTTTCGGTGAATTCGGACATCTGCTCCTCGTTTGGGGTCGTTCGCTCGCCTTCGCCAGGTTAGAACAGGAATCCTTGGCGAGTCGAGGTCCCTTGGGTCAGGCTTGCGCGGGACGATACTCAGATGGGCGATTCGAAGAGCGACCGACGCGTCATCGTAGCGGTCTTGTTGACCTCGACCCTGCTCACGATGCTGGCCATTAGCGGGCTCATCGTGGCCTCGGCCAATCTGTCCAACCGGCCGATCCCGGAGGACCTCGAGCCGGAACAAGTCCTGCTCCTGGAGGCTCTTGGGACCAACCCGCTCCGCAGACCCTTCGCGGCAGCGAACGTCGTCGTCTCCAGCCTCGTTCTATTCGGCAGCTTCATGCTGAGCTGGCGCAGGCAGCTGGCCTTCTGGTGGATAAGGCAGGCCGTGGCGGCCAAGGTGCTGTGGATCATCGCAAACACCGTTTCGGTCGCCTATCATCTGCGCGTCGTCTACCCGCGGATGCACCCTGACGTCGTCACAGGCGACGCCGCGATCGTGCTGGGAGCGGCCTCCTTGTCACTCGTCGGCCTGGCCGTCTTCAGCATCGCCCTTCATCTTGGAGCGGCATGGCGCGCGACCCGTCCCGACATCAGAGCGTTCGTCGAAGGCGCGGCTCGCAGTTAGGCCTGTGTGCCTGTCTCGGGTCCGCTTTAGAAGCTCACGCGGCGCATGACGGCGCGGGGCATGGCCCGGATGACGGCCATGACGTACCTCCAGGGGGCCGGCGCGTAGACGACGGGCACGCCGCGATCGATGGCGCTGAGCACGCGCCGCGCGACTGGATCCGGCTCGCCGGCAAAGGGCGGCGGAGCCAAGCCTTCGGTCATGCTCGTCTTCACGAAACCCGGCTTGACCGTCACGACCCGCAAACCGTCAGCCCGGTGCTTGTGGTCCAAGCCTTCGAGATAGCGGCTGAGCCCCGCTTTGGCCGCACCGTAGATGATCACCGGTTTGCGGCCCCGCTCCCCTGCCACCGAGCTAAAGACGCAGAGCGTCCCCCCACCCCGCTCCAGCAAGGCCTTCTTGGCGGCCTCGCAGAACAGGACGGTATTGGCGAAGTTGACGCGGACGAGGCGCTCGGCGAGCGCAGGGTCGCCCTCGAGCTCTTCCTGGGAGGCGAACATCCCTGCCGTGACGACGACGGTGTCGAGCCCGGCCATCGCTTCGCAGGCGCCCTCCAAGGCCTCGGAAAAGCCCTGTGGTTGCTCGAGATCACAGCGCTGAACCCGCACCGAAGCCTCTGGGCCGCGCGCGGCCAGGTCCGCGGCACTCCGCTCGAGGTCCGCGAGATTGCGCCCCAATAAACAGAGCTGGTCGCCACGTTCCGCCATGAGGCGCGACAGTGCCCGACCCATCCCCTTGGTCGCGCCCAGAAAAGCGACTTTCATCAATCAATCTCCCAGCAAGCGCACCGACAGCGCGCTTCGAAACCGGCGTTTGGGGTCCCATTCGTCTCGAATGCGCTGGAAGGTCTCCAGCCGCTTCCCCTCCATCGCCTCGAAATGCTCTCGTCTCGTAAACGAGTCCTTGGCCAAGTAGATGCGTCCGCCCTCGTCGATGACCTGCTCGTTCAGCGCGTCGACGAGCTGCTGCGTGTCGTCACGAACCGCAATGTCCAGCGCCAGAGTGATTCCCGGCCTCGGGAACGAAAGCACGCCGACGCTGTCCTGGCCGAAGTCTTTGATGACGCAGAGAAAAGAAGCCCCGCCACGTGAGGTCAGCACCTCGAGTACCCGGCGCGCGGAGTTTCGTCCCGCCTCACGCGGCAACACACACTGGTACTGGGTGAAGCCCCGGCGACCGTACATGCGGTTCCAGGATCGAATCGCATCCAGAGGGTAGTAGAAAGACTCGTGGCTCACGATGCTCTGCGACACCGCGCGCAGCTGCTTTCGGTAGTAGAGCTCGTTGAAGGCGCGAACCGTCGCGCGGCCCAGCACCCAAGAGGGCCAGTCGGCCCGAAGCTGCGGACGAAAACCTGGGCGCGGCGGTTCGGACGGAGCTTGCGCTGCCTCGGCCCAGCGTCCGCACATCATGATGCCTCGACCCATGCGCCGCCCGGTCGAAAGACAATCGATCCAGCCCATCGTGTAGGGCCAGCGCGGGGCTGCGGCCTCGAGCCGATCCTGAAACTCGTCGATGTCGTGAATGCGGCGGCTCTCCTGCCAGATCCACTGCGAGGGAATTCGGTGAAGGTCGAACTCGACCTCCAAAATGTGACCTGTCAGCCCCATGCCGCCGATGGTGGCGCGGAATAGCTCCTCGTGTTGCTCCGGCGAGCACTCTACGACCCGACCGTCCGCGACGCGTATTCGAAGCGCGTGGACATGATGGCCGAAGTTGCCCTCCCGGTGCTGGTTCTTCCCGTGTACGTCCGCCGCGACCATCCCCCCGAGCGTCACGAACTTGGTCCCTGGGGACACGGGCGTGAACCAGCCCCGCGGCATGAACAGCCGGTTGAGCTCGCTCAAGCAAAACCCGGCCTCGGCACGAAACCGACCCGAGTCCTCGTCGCAGAACAGGATCCGGTCGGCCAAAGTCGTGTTCAGAGCCTGCGGCGCATCGGCCGGCGGCAGGGACGCATCCCCGTACGAACGTCCAAGCCCTCGGCAGAGCGTCGCGTCTTCGCTCATGCGCTCGAGATCCTCGCCTCGCCGCTCGCTGCCCTGCACGGAGTGACGGCCCCAACCTGACAGCGTGGATGGTGATGGCTCCGCCATGCTTGGCTCTATTGTACCCTGACGGGCGTTAGCGTGCCTGGGTAGCGATCGCGGACCTACGCGCTTTTTGCTTCTTCCCGCCGGCGCTTCCGTTGACCTTGGCGCCGTTCTTTGAAGGACCGCATGCTTCCGCGATCTCTTTGGCGCGATCGACCCGCTCCCAGGTGAAGCTCTTTTCCGTCCGCCCGAAGTGGCCATAGGCCGCGGTGGGCGAATAAATCGGGCGGAGCAGATCCAGGGTCTCGGAAATGGCCGCAGGGCGGAAATCGAAAAGCGACGAGATGACGCGGGCAATCTGCGCGTCCGGAGCGGTGCCGGTGCCAAAAGTGGTGACGTACACGCCCATGGGCTTGGCGACACCGATCGCGTAGGCGACCTGGACTTCGCAGCGGGACGCGACGCCGGCTGCCACGATGTTCTTGGCGACATAGCGCGCAAAGTAGGCGGCGCTCCGGTCGACTTTGCTGGGGTCCTTTCCACTGAAGGCGCCGCCGCCGTGACGGCCCATGCCACCGTACGTGTCGACGATGATCTTCCGGCCCGTCAGACCCGCGTCACCGTAGGGTCCACCCACGACGAAGCGACCCGTCGGATTGATGTGAAACTTGGTGCGGCGGTCGATCATCTTCGCGGGAAGGCTCGGCTTGATCACTTCCTCGAGGATGGCTTCTTTCAAGTCCCGCTGCTTCACGCCCTCGGCGTGCTGCGTCGAAACGACGACTGCGTCGAAGCGCTTGGGCTTGTCGTTCTCGTACTCGACGGTGAGCTGAGCCTTGCCGTCGGGGCGAAGCCAGGGGAGCACACCCTTCTTTCGAACCGACGCGAGGCGCCGGGTCAACTTGTGAGACAGGTGAATGGGCATCGGCATGAGCTGCCGCGTCTCGTCGCAGGCGTAGCCGAACATGAGTCCCTGGTCGCCGGCGCCCTGGTCCTTTTGACCGCGGTCCACTCCTTGCGCGATATCGGGAGACTGCTGCTCCACCGCCGCGAGCACGGCACAGGTATTCGCGTCAAATCCCATACTCGAATCGGTGTAACCGATCTCGCGAATCGTCTCTCGCACGAGCGGCGCGAGGTCGACGATGCCTTCCGAAGTGATCTCTCCCGCAACAATCGCGTAGCCAGTCTTCACCATGGTTTCGCAGGCCACGCGCGAGTTCGGATCTTGGGCGATGTAAGCGTCCAAGATAGCATCGCTCACCTTGTCGCAGATTTTGTCGGGGTGGCCTTCCGTGACCGACTCGGACGAGAAAAGGTATGCACTCATAGCTGAGCCACCCAATAGACGGGGCGGCCGTTCGAGTCAATGCTCGGCTATATTTCCCTGCTCTTCTTGCAAGATCGACGCCCAGCGAATCCAAGAGCTGCCCGCGTGCTGGATGTAGTCATTGCGCACGACTGCATCGACGGGGGTCCCGGGAACCGCCCCGTGCGCAGCCGCGGGATCAGCGAATAAGTAGACCGGCCCTGGGGCCCAGCGCCAGCGAAGCAAAAAGCCAAGCCCTTGTTCGATTAGGGATCGCAGTTCCTCGGTTTGCGCCCCGCGCTCCTTGGCAGCTTGGTAAATGGCCACGAGCGCTTCGGTGCGCGAGCCCGCCGGGGTCAACCGCGGCACCAAGAACGGACCCACACCGTAGCCGCCCGCCGAGTCCCAAGGGGTCTGTCCGGCGTCGTATTGCAGAACCCGTCCGTAATGAGCCCAGCGACGGCAGAACTCCAAAGCTTCCGTGTTGTCGATGAGCCCGCGTGCCTCACCCGCCGCAATGCAAGTCCAGTGCTCCTCGCCATAGTGGTAACGGCTGCCCAAAAAATCCCAGCCGGCGCCCGTCAGGCGCTTCATGAGGCGCTCGGCCGCGCGCAGGTTCCGCTCGTCTCCAAGCACCCGGTAGGCCTTCAGAAGCGCAAAGGCCGCCTCGCCGCTGTAATACATGTACTGCACATCGACCGGCTTTCTCTTGCGAAAGTCGTAGACGTGCATGAGCTCGCCGTCTTCGCGCTGCTGCGAGCGGAGAAAGTCCGTGAGACGGACGACCATCAGTCGCGCCATGGGATCGTCGCCAGCTTCGAGCACCTCTGCCGCCGCGACGACGCTGAGGGCCGAGGAGCCGATCGCGACGCGTCGATCCGAAGACATGCCCACACACCAGCGACTCGAGGCTCCACAGCGCCGCATCCGCTTCTTGCGCAGCCAAGTCAGCGCCTTGATCGCCCCCTCTCTAGCCTCCGGCATGCTGCCGAGGTGACCCATCTGCGCCAGGAAATAGGTGCTGCCCGCGTGGCGCGGAAGATTGTAACGCGCTCGTCGACTACGACCTTCGTGTGCGTCGTAGAGATAGGTATAGGCGCCATCTTCACGCTGGTGACGAAGGAGGAACTCGGCTGCGTCGACGGCGGCCTGCCGAACGGTGTCTTCGGTGACGGGCGTAGCACTCGGATATGGGGCTGCGGTCACCGTGATCGCGGAAAAGCGGCGCACTGCGCCGAAATCGCTCAAGGCCGAGGTCGGTACGCCCAGCCGCTTGGCAAGCTCGCCGACCATCGCTTCCAGGTCGATGCCGAAACTGAGATCGGGAATCCAGCGGACGACGACCCCGGTGTCGTAGCGGCCCGAGGCGGTGAGCTCGGCCGGGGTCAGATAGCGCGCCTCGCTACCGACGCGCGCGACTAGCCCTTCACGCATGGGCACGAGGTTCAGGGCGGAAAGCCAGGGAACTCCCCGAATCAGCGGGCCCTCGGCGACCGGCACGGTCACCGTCCAGTGCGTTTGCGCGCCTGCGGCCCGCATACTCGGCTCGACCTCATTCATCGCCGTGACGACGCTCGGTGAGCCCACGTGTCTGGCCACGCGCTCGCCCTTCTCCCAGCCCTCGACGATGACCGGACCCGCTCCCAGGTACGCCGCTACATCCGGCGCGGGATCGGGCGGGACCTCGTCGTTCGAGGCCGCGATCATCGCTTGTCGAAGCCAGTCCGACAGTCCCTGCGGCGGCGAAGGCTCCGGCTCGAGGCGAAACGCGCTCCGCACCGAGAGGGCCAGCAGGCAGGTCAGCGCCGCCCAGAGCAGGATGGCCCACAGCAAAAACTTCTGTGCCCTATTCAGCACGACCCTCTCGGTCCTCAGCAAGTAAGACGAAGAGCTGTGAGCTGGGGAGAATGACCAGGTAGGGAACCAGCAAGAAAAAGACGACCCAAAGGATGATGGAGCTTCCAAGCCCGACGGGGCCGTACATCCCAGCGAGCTCAGAGGCCGTGGCGGCCAGCACGGTCACCAGACAGCAACCCGCCAGCAGCGCGACGACGGCCGTGAAGATGCCGAGCGGTCGGGCCCAGCGAGCACCGACGAGCAGGGCCACGCCGCAAACCATGAAGAGTCCCGCCAAGGCGGAAACAAAGACGTCCACCGGCCACCAACGCGCAGGCAAGGCTCCCCATACCGCAAAGAGGAGGAGGGAGGCGGTAAGCACGTCGGCCGCACCGATGAAAGGATGTCGCGCTGTAGGGGTCACGGCGCGCGGACCCTAACACATTCCGTCAGAAGCGGCCGTGGATAGCGATGCGTCCCGGACCGACGGCGAGACTTGGCGTCTTTTCCATTCGCGCGCCCTTGATCTCCCAGACCACAGCGGCGGTCGCGCCGGCCAGGCCCAAGCCCAGCATCACTGCGCCGGCCCGGGTCAAACGCGGCGCGCTATGCAGATTGTCCTCGATGTCTTTGTACAGAGTTCCCGGTTCTGCATTCTGCACGACCCGCCTGTTCTTGACGCCTAAACCCAGGAGAATCGCGCCAGCTGCCGAAGAAGCCGCACTGCCGCCGAGCGTGATCCAAGGCCCGGCTCCAGGATCGATGTACGCGGCCTCGTCCCGTGCTTTTCGATCGCGCGCGACGGCCTCCTTCGCGAGTCGCTCCGCCTCGACCTCGGCTGCCTGGGCCGCACGAACGCGCGCGTCGATGGACGCCCGAAGCGCTTTGATACGACCCTCGACGTGGCCTCGATCCGCCGTGGACGGTCGTGCTTCGAGGTAGCCCTCATAGGCCGCCAGCGCTTCGTCGTCATGACGGAGACGGTCAGCCACCGTCGCGATGTTGTACAGCAGGTCCGGGCTCCCGGTGAGCTCGTAGGCTGTGCGAAACTGCGCGAGCGACGCTTGGAAATCGCCGCGCTCGTAGGCAGTGGTCCCCTCTACGAAGGCACGCTTCGCTCGCTCGATTTCGGCTGTCCTTGGCCTGGAAGCGCGGTTCTGCGCGGAGCTCTTCGCGGGCGCTCCGCCGAGCAGAGCGAGCAGAGTCAGCAGCAGGATGAATCTCCATTCGCATCCGACCAACACGTTCACTGTAATAATCTACCATCAACACAACACGAAAGCTCATCTAGCGATGATGTAGGGTTGCCTCCCACGTGTAACGTATGTGTCGCCCTCCCACTCCGGGCCGGAATGCGGGTAATCGAGGTTGTAGTGCAGACCGCGACTTTCCTTGCGGTGTGCCGCACAGCTGATGATGACCTCGGCAAGGTCCGCGATGTTGCGGAGCTCGAGCATGTCGCGGTTGACCAGATGCGCCCAGTAGTACTCGTGAATCTCCTCCTGCAGCATCGCGATGCGTCGGCCCGCCCTCCGCAGTCGGCGGTCCGTTCGAACGATGCCCACGTAGTTCCACATGAAGCGGCGAATCTCGTCCCAGTTCTGCGTGACGACCACGGCCTCGTCGCTTGGCACCGCCTCGCCGACGTCCCAGTCCCGCACATCGGAGGCTACCGGAGCCGCGCTCGTCTCGAAATCGGCGCAGGCCGCGAGCGCGCTGCGGTGACCATAGACCAAGCCCTCGAGCAGGGAGTTGGAAGCGAGACGATTGGCCCCGTGTAAGCCGGTACACGTCACCTCACCCACGGCCCAGAGCCCTGGCAAAGTCGAGCGACCATCGAGGTCGACCACCACGCCGCCGCACATGTAATGGGCGGCCGGCACGACGGGAATGCCGGCCTGGGTCATGTCAATGCCGAGCTGCAGGCAGTGGGCATGGATGTTCGGAAAGCGTTCGCGCAGATAGTCAGCGGGCTTGTGGGTGACGTCCAAGTACACGCAATCGTCCCCACTGCGCTTCATCTCGTAGTCGATGGCGCGTGCGACGACATCACGGGGAGCGAGATCTTTCATCTCGTGATGCTCGCCCATGAACGCCGTACCATCGCTCAGTCGAAGGATGCCGCCCTCACCACGCAGCGCCTCACTGATGAGAAAGCTCTTCGCTTCGGGGTGGTACAAGCAGGTCGGGTGGAACTGAAAAAACTCGAGATTGGCGAGCTGAGCGCCGGCCCGATACGCCATCGCGACCCCATCGCCGGTCGCGACGTCCGGATTGGAGGTGTAGAGGTAGACCTTCCCCGCCCCCCCCGTGGCCAGCACGGTCACGGGAGCCACGAAGGTCTTGACCTCGCCCGTCAACTCGTCGAGCACGTAGGCCCCGACGACACGCCGCGGGCCGCCGAACTTGCTCGACTCCACCAAGTCGATGGCCATGTGGTCCTCGAGGATCTCGATGTTCGGCGACAGAGCCGCGGCGTCCAGCAGAACCCTCTGAACCTCTTGTCCCGTGATGTCCCCGGCGTGGACGACGCGTCGCGCGCTGTGCCCGCCCTCGCGAGTCAGGTCCAGATTCTCTTCGCCGGCGCGCTTGCTGAAGTCCGCTCCCAAGCTCATCAGCTCGTGGATGCGCGCGGGCCCGTCGCGCACGACCATATCGACGACTTCCTCATGGGCGAGACCGCCGCCGGTTCCGAGAGTGTCTTGCACGTGTGACTCAAATGAGTCGCTCGGCGCCATGACCGCCGCGATTCCCCCCTGCGCCCAGCTCGTCGCAGAGTCGCCGCGGCTGCGCTTGGTGATCACGGTCACGCGCGCGGTCCTGGCCGCCTCGAGCGCGAAGCTCAAACCGGCCACACCACTGCCCAGCACGATGATGTCGCACTCGATTCGCATGAAAAACGGAGTCTAGCAGGCTGGCGCGGATTGCGAGGAGACCGCGTCGATTTAGTGCTCAGCGCCGCTGCTAGCCCTAAGGAGCTGGCCGCCGCGCCGTTCTTTTTGGCCACTTCGGATGGACCCGCCGCTTGCGGGCGACCGCTGGGTCATCTCGATGGAACAGCAAGCTGAAGATGATGAACGCACCCCAAAGTGCAGCAAGGTGGTAGAGCATGGCCGCGCCACCTGCCGCGTCGAAGATCTCGGCCGACAGCTTGGGCCCGATGAGCATCCCGAGCGCATAGAAGCTGTTGTAGATAGACGTGGTGCGGGCGTAATCCTCGGCACGCACGCTGACTCCCTGCAGCGCCAAGCTGACCGGAGAAATCGACGCCAGGCTCGCCCCCGCAATGAAGACCGCAACGGCCATCCAAGGGTAGGAGTCGAGAAACACGAAACCGAAGAGCATGAGCATTCCGACCGAGGCGAGGCTGCGCATCGTCCGCAGATGGCCGACTCGGTCGCCGATGAGCCCGGCGGCGTTGGTAAAGAGCAGCATTCCCGCTGCAAAGAAGGCGGGAATCCAAATCGTCTGCCCCTCGCTGATGCCCTTGTTCTGCATGAGGTGGAGCGGCAGAAAGAGGACCACACTCGCCTGAAAATACCCGTATGCGAAGGTCGCGAAGCAGGAGTTCTTGATCCGCCACAGCAACTGGCCCCGGGAGAGCCTCTCCTCATCCTGCAGCTCGTCCTGCGGCTTCTCCTGCGCCTTGCCGAGCCTGCGTAGCTCTGCGTCCGTCTCCTTGCCTGAGCCTGGGGGATCGGCTTCGAGCCGAAAGAAGAGATAAGCCCCCGACAGGGTCGACAGCAGCCCGGCAGCGACGAAGCCGACAGAGAGCGGCGCGAAGCGTGTCAGGACCCACGAAAACCCCGGCCCGAGCACGTAACCGACGGCCATGGCCAAGGCGTACAGGCTCATCGTGAAGGCTTCGTTGCCCACGCCCGCCCGGGACAGCAGGATGGTCTCGGCGGACACCCAAATGCCGACGGAAAAAGCGCCATCCAAGAAGCGCAGGGCGGCGAGCCACCAGAAGCCATCGAGCAGAGGGAACAGTGACACGGTGACCGCGTAGCCGAAGAAGCTCGTGACCAGCATCGCGCGCCCACCGAAACGGCCGAGGAGACGGTCCATCACGAGCGACAAGCCGACGATGCCCGCACCGAACACCAGCGCGAGGCTCCCGATTTGACCCTTCGTAAAGGATTTAGCGTCGAGATAGATCGCGATGAGCGACAGCGCGATCCCGTACCCGACCGCAAGGCCCAGAGTGGCCTTGTAGACCCTCCAGACATTCGGATCCTGGACCCGCGCTGTCAGCTTCATGCTCAGGCTTTTCCCCACGGAGCCGCCTTTAGATCAGAACGCCTGCCGGCTCCAGGCGAGCGGGGATGGGCTAGGAAGCAGACGGCTGCTCGTAATGGAGGTAGCTCACACAGTACCCACCGGCGACCCGCGCCTCGCAGTCACCAAGCTCGTAGCCATCGACCGAAAGAGAGGCGGGCCCTTCCGGCAAGAACGTGATTACGTCGAAGATGCTTGGACCGAACAAGGAGACGACGCCCGTGACCAATGTGGAAAGGTCTTCGCGAAAGTCGTGATTCGTCTCGAAGCTGACATAGCTGCACGCATTCTCGGGAGTAACGTGCACGGTGTAGTAAGACTCGCCCTTCAGGGCGTTGAGCGAATAGCCGCCGGGCGTGAATGCGTGCCCATGGCTCGTGAAGCCGGGAAGCAGTGTGCCCAGTCGCTCTGTGTAACGCTCCGAAACGTCTCCCTGAAAGCGGGACGCGACGTCGTCCGCGATGTCATGCATGAGCACCTCGAGCGTAGGCTCGTCGTTCGCCGGGCTGAACGGCCGGCTCGAGCAGAACATCTGCACGTAGTGCGCCTGCTGCTCACCAAGGATGAACGCCTGACCCGGAATCAAGGCGCTCAGTCGTGTCACATCCTGCTCGAACGTCGTGGCTTGCCGCTGCGGAAAATGTTCATTCTTTCGCTCGTAGACAAGCATTGCGACGGCGTCAGCGGGGATGAAGCGGAGCATCGCGACGACCGCCTCGACCAGTGTCGTCTGCCCGCAGGTGATCATGACGATGTAGGCGTCGAACACGAAGAGACTGGACTCCGACAGCAAGAAGGCATCACAGCGCTCTTCCTGCGAGACCGAAATCGCATGGGCACCAGCCGCATCGATGACGCGCAGCCAGGTATCCTTGCCGAAAGAGCGCAATGACGGAAAGCCAGGCTGCACGACCAGCTCCACCTTCTTTTCGGGCCCTTCGAACAGTGTTTCCGGCATAAAGCCCGATCTCATGACGCAAGCTGAAGCAAACGCAAGGCCGGAGGGCGCATTTTGACGGGCGGGGGGCCTCGGCGATAAACTGCTCCGTGATGGATTGGCGAGCCCTGGCGGTGATACTTGGCAGCAGCCTCGCCCTCGTGACGGCCGCAGGGGCCTCGGCCGACATCTATCAGTGCAAAAGGGCCGATGGCAGCCTTCACTACACCAACGCCAAACGCGCCAGCAAAGGCTGTCGCGTCATCGTCCGGGGGAGCCGAAAGGCCGCACCCAGCGTCAAGACGCCAGCCCATAAGGCCAGTCCGTCGCTCGGAAAATCTGGTTCCCGAGACGCTCACCGGTATGACGGCCTCATTTCCGAAGCGGCCAGTCTCTATCATCTGCCGGAGTCCTTCATCCGCGCGGTCATGCGCGTCGAGAGCAACTTCAACCCAGACGTCGTGAGCCATGCCGGCGCCATGGGCCTCATGCAACTCATGCCGCGAACCGCCCGCTCCATGGGCGTCACCGACCCCTTCGAGCCGCGCCAAAACGTGCTCGGCGGAGCCCGCTACCTGAGAATCCTAGCCAATCGCTTCAGCGGCGATCTGATTCTCACCGTGGCCGCTTACAACGCGGGGGAAGGCGCCGTACAGAAGCACAACGGTATCCCGCCCTACGAAGAAACGCAGCGCTACGTCCGTCGCGTGTTGAAGCACTACTATGCGTATCGTGGTGATGCCTCTCCATAGTCGCGACGAGCAGAGCAAAGGGGTGCGCACATGACTGCGACACTCATCGCCGCGCTCCTCGTCGCCATCGCCGCCCCCTGGCTCCGGCGGCTCTACTGGGGAGTGCCCTTCTCGCTGCTTTCCATCGGTACCGTCGTCGTGTCTTCGGCCGCGGCGTTTCTGAGCGTCCTGCTGATCGGCGCGACCGCGAACCTCGTACTCCGATATACGCCGCTGTCTCGAGAGCACTTGAACCTCGTTTCGGGTCTGATTGCGGGCATCGGCGGCTGCGTTGTCGTCCTCGCTTCCGCGCGCAAACTGCGGGATGTCCGCGGGCTCTCCGTTCTGTGCCAACGGCTCGACGAGCCCGAAGCAAGAGCAAGCTCGCTGGCCGCCCTGCACCGAGTGCTAGACCGCATAAAGCGCCAGGGCCCGGACCGCTACGCGAGCTTCGTGCTCATGGCAACGACGGCACTGACCAAGGCAGAGCTCTGGGACGATGCCAGGTCGAGGCTGCAGGACGCGGCAGGTCAGGCGCTCCAGCCTCAGCAGGAAGCGCTCGTAAACCAAGCCCTGGCGACCTGCGCACTGCACTTCGACGACCTGCGGGAAGCTGAGGGCGCCATCGGCCGCATCTCCCGTCCGAGCGAAAGCCCGGTGGAGATTTGGCTCGTGGCGATCGAAGCGCTTCTCGCGGCGCTGCGGGGCAGACCCGACGCCGCGCTCGCCATGATCGAAGCGCAGGACAGCGAGGTCAACCCCTCTTTGCGCGCCTCGCACCGCATCGTGCGAGCGCATGCGCTCGCCGCCAAGAGTGACCCGACCGCGGCCATGCAGGAGCTGCGGATCCTGAAGGACGAGGCTGGCGACCTCGGCCTCAAGCGCGTCTTACGCCCGAACGGCCCCGCTAGCCCCTTGGCCCGGGAACTCCTCGGCGCGGCCTGAGCACCGTCGCGAGAGCTCGGACCGTCCGGCTCGCAGAGCGGACGAATCGCTTAGCGCCCCGTCGCCTTCGAAGCCTACGCCGCCGGACAGGGACCCGTCTCCAAGGTATGAAAACGCTCCGCTTCATTCCTCTCGCGGGCGGCCAGCGAGCCAGATCGAGCGCCCCCCGAATCAGTGCACCAGCAAAGGCTGGCAAGCCTGGCCACAGCCGCCATTTCGCGCGCTTTTCATACCGCTTGACGCTGTGCGGCGCTCGCTCTAGGACAAGGAAATTCAGAACTGGAGGACTCGATGGGGACCCCGACCCTCGACACCGTGAAGCAAGCTCTCGGCCAAGTCGAAGACCCAATTTTCAAAAAGCCGCTGCGTGCCCTCGGCACACTGCTCGACACCAAGCTGGACGGGTCGCGGGTGTGGACGAAGATCCGTGTCAGCTCGCCATCTGAAGAGCTACGACGCGGCCTGCAGGACCGCGTCCAGGCCGCGCTGACACCGCTCGGCGTCGAGTTCGTCGAAATCGAGTGGGACGTGCAGGTCCCGACCCGAGAGGCGACGAGCGAGGACCCGATCCCCGAAGTGCGCAACGTCATCCTAGTCATGAGTGGCAAGGGCGGCGTCGGAAAGAGCACAGTCGCGACCAATCTCGCGCTCGCCTTGCGTCGGGCTGGAACCCGCGTCGGAATGCTCGACGCGGACATCTACGGCCCCTCTCTGCCCACGATGCTCGGCATCGAAGGCCACCCCGTCTCCAAAGACGGTCAGAAGATCGAGCCGCTGCAGCGCTTCGGCATGAAGTTGATGAGCATCGGATTCCTGCTCGAGGACCCGAAGCAGGCGGTCGTGTGGCGCGGCCCGATGCTTCACGGAGCCCTTCAGCAGTTCATCACTGACGTGGACTGGGGTGCACTCGACTACCTCATTCTGGACCTGCCCCCCGGCACGGGTGACGTGGCCCTGACCCTGGCGCAAAAGGTTCGGGTCACCGGGGCCATCATCGTCACGACCCCCCAGGAAGTGGCACTGCAGGACGTCTACAAGTCCGTGTCCATGTGCCAGAAGGTCAACGTGCCGATCCTCGGGGTGGTCGAAAACATGAGTTACTTCGTGGACTCCGCTGGCGTCACCCACGAGCTGTTCGGCAGCGGCGGCGGGCAAAAGATTGCCGAGTTCGCGCACGCCCCCCTGCTGGGGCAAATCCCGATCGATCCGCAGGTTCGTGAGTGGGGAGACCAGGGCACTCCCGTCGTGCAGGCGGCCCCTGGCTCGGCTCCAGGCGAGGCTTTCACGGCCATCGCCGACGCGCTGGCCGAGCGCATCGCCAAAGAGCACTTCGATCGTGGCGGCGGACAGAACGCGCCCGAAGGTGAAGGACCGAAGAGGCTTCGCATCCTTCGCTGAGAAAGGAACGCGTGGATCTCTTCGAGCACCAAGAACGGGAACGAGATAGCTCCGCACCGCTGGCGGATCGCATGCGCCCCAGGCGTCTCGCCGACATCGTCGGCCAGGATCAGCTGCTGGACGAGGACCGCATCCTAGGGCGCTCGCTGCGGTCCGACCGCATCCCCTCAATGATTCTTTGGGGCCCTCCCGGAACGGGGAAAACGACGCTGGCGCACGTCATCGCATCGGAGACCGACGCCGAGTTCGTCGGCTTCTCCGCGGTACTCGGGGGCGTGCCCGAGCTCCGAAAGCTCATTGCGGCCGCCAAAGAACGAAAGAGCTACTACGGCAAGAAGACCCTGCTGTTTGTCGACGAGATCCACCGATTCAACAAAGCGCAGCAAGACGCGCTTCTGCCACATGTCGAAAACGGCACTGTGACCCTCATCGGAGCAACCACGGAGAACCCATCGTTCGCGGTGAATTCGGCGCTACTCTCTCGCACGCGCGTCTTCGAGCTACAGCCGCTGGCTCCGGACGCGCTAAAGCGACTCCTCCTTCGTGCGCTCGCAGACAACGAAGACGGGCTTGGAGCGAGCGCGCTCGAGGTCCGAGACGAGGCGATCGAAGCGATCGCGCACCACGCCCAGGGGGACGCGCGGCGAGCGCTCTGCGCGCTGGAGCTAGCGCATGACTACGCCGTCGCCGCGGGCACGAGCAGCCTCAGCGCCGAGGTCGTGCGGGAAGCGCTAGCGACGAAGACCCTGCTCTACGACAAGTCCGGCGAGGAGCACTACAACGTCGTCAGCGCTTTCATCAAGTCCATGCGAGGCAGCGACCCGGACGCATCCATCTACTGGATGATGCGCATGCTCGACGCCGGCGAAGACCCGCTCTTCGTCCTGCGACGCATGATCATCTTCGCGAGCGAAGACATTGGCAACGCCGACCCCGCGGCCCTGCAAGTCACGGTCAGCGCGGATGCCGCATTTCGTAGGCTTGGTATGCCTGAAGGCCTCTTCCCGCTGTCGCAGTGTTGTCTCTACCTGGCCACGGCCCCGAAAAGCAACGCCGCGTACCGCGCCTGGACCGCGGCCCGGCTCGACGTGCACGAACACGGAGCTCTACCGGTACCGATGAAGCTGCGAAACGCGGCCACTGAGGCCATGAAGTCCTGGGGGTACGGCAAGGACTACCGCTACCCGCACGACGAGGGCGGACTCGCCGAAGGGGAGACTTATCTGCCAGACGCGCTGCTGGGTCGGCGGTACTACGAGCCTGAGTCAGGGCTCAAGGCTTTGGGGCATGCGTCGGAGTCGCCTTCCGAAGACGAATCGTAAACGTCGCCTTCCCAGCATCGTCGCTCGCTTCGATCGAGCCGCCCACGCTGTTCAAAGCCACAGCGGCAGCGAATAGACCGACGAAACGACTGTAGCGCCCATCGGCGCGGCCTTTGAGGGAACCCTGCCCTGCCATCGTAAAGGCGATCTGCCTCAGGTCTTCGCCGATCGGCTCCCCCGCATCTTGAAACTTGATCAGCACCCAATCCCCCTCGTTCGAGACCGCGATCTCTGCGCTGCCATCCGGCAAGTTCGCCCGGGTATTGTGAAGAAGGATGCTAAGCACCTCGACCGCGACCTGCGCTCCGGAGGCGTGCAAAGGCTCACCGGCCTGCACATGCACGGTCACCGGCACCGGTGTGGTCTCCCTCTCGATGCGCTTGACGAAGATCCCGACGTCCCCGTTGGCCCCTTCGAGCGGCATCTGCCCGGAAAGCCAACGGCTAATCCAAGCGAGGAGATCGAGCCCGCGGCGAAGCTCGCCGACGGCGAGCTTTACGTCGTCCAGAGCCTCCGTGGACTCCTCGTCCGAAAGCCCCACCTCCTGAAGGAAGTCGACGTTCGCGGTAATCGTCGCGCTAGGGTTGCGCAGGTCGTGTACGAGGAGCCCAAGAAGTGAGCCCATTTCTTCCGGCTTCAGAACGTCGATCTTCGACACACTACCTCCGATGCAACTTCGGGACCGAACACTCGGCACGGTACCCTCTTTCGCGGGAAATTCCGAGTCCTGTGTCGACGCAAGGAAGCCCGCAGTCAAGGAAAGCTGAGCACGGCCGCCTCACCGCGCTCCTCGATCAAGGCGCCCACATGAGAAAGCACGGTCTGTCGCCGCTCCAGCAGCTCGGCGAGCTGTAGGTCGGTCAACAAAGGCTCTTCATCCGGCCCAGCTGCGAGTGCTTCGCGCAACGACGCCGCATCCAAGTCGAGCAGCGCCCCGACCAATGACTCCGAAAAGCGCTCCGTCGTCCGAAGCTTGTCGAGAAGCCGATCGTAGCGCTTCGGGGAAAGGGGCGCGGAAAAGGACCGGTCGTGATCACGCATGACGAGACGCGTTGCTTCCGCATTGACCTTCAGATTGCCACCACTGTACCGATCCCAATTTCCGAGCAGAAAATCGAACACGATCATCGACGACAAGTCACGCGCGAGCTGCCGCTGGCTCGCGGGGACCTTCCCTCCGTCCCGCAGCCAGGACTGCCACTGTGGCATGCGGGCCTCGAGGTAAACGGGATGAAGGCCGTGGACCCAGTAGATGGCGGCCCCGGGAACCGTGCCCCCGTCGGCCCAAAGCAGCTCTCGCTTGGTCTTCGGCCATTGATCCAGCTTGCGGGGGTGGAAGTGATCCATAATTTCCCGCCGGGTCGCGCTTCGAAAGACTGCCGGAGGCACATTGTCCAAGCCGAGCGCTCGCGAGACCCGATACGCCGCGATTTCGTACTGGTAGCCGCGTCGCAGCTCTCGACTACGGGCCTTGAACGCTGCGGTCACCCGAGCCTCGGTTCGCATGCGAAAAACGACCGAGCTGTGGCCCACGGGCTTGTACTGACGCGCTTCCGACTCGGCCAGCTGACGCATGAGCGCGTCCGTATCGAGGTCCGCGCTCGGAAAGGACTGCCCAGCTTTCTTTTGCGACGCCGCCTGAGTCGACAGCATGCAGACCGCGGCGATGAGCAAGCTGACTGCGAGTCGCGCGGCAGGAAGCGAGCAGAGGGAGGTGCGTGCTTTGTTCATGAGCTCAGCGCTAACCTACAGGCCTCAACGGCGACGTTCTTCCTCCCGGCGCGCGATCTCCGTTCGGACTGCTCGAGCCCCCATACGGAAGCCGAACGCGAATCCGATCAGCAAGATGCCGGGGATATAGATGATATGCGCGATCGAGGGCATGTGCGCTCAATCTACAGCGGCGTGCGACTTCGCCGCAACGAGCCGTTCCAGCTCGGCGGCCACGTTCCGCTGAAGCCCGCGAATGCGCATCAGATAAAGAAACAAGAACACCCAAACCACAGCATAGGCCGCCAGGAGAAGCGCCCCACCCGGAATACGCTCCGCCTCGGCCCCTTCGACCCCGACGAACTCGGTGGCGCGCTCGTCGGCCGCGCTCTTCGCTCGCTCCGCCTCGGCCGCTTGCGCCGAGGCGGAAGAGGCTTCGGGAACTTGCGCGGACGCGTCGACCGCGGCGACACCCGCCAGAGCAACAGTCAATACGAAGATGAGCATTCGCATTCGGATCCCCCCCCTAATGATGATGCAGCGCTTCGTAGCGCAAGCGCTCCGCCAAGCCTCGCTGTCGCTCCAGCGAGGTACGCACCCAAATCAGCAAGATCGCCAGGCCCGTGAATGCAGCGAAGCCGAGCCACAGCGCCCAGTACATCTCCGACTCCAAACCACCACCCTTGCCCGTAATCACGGTCGGGTGCACGCCCCTCCAACGCTGAACGCTGTAGTGAATCAGCGGGAGGTCTATGATGCCGAAGAGCGCCAGCCCAGCCGCGAAGCGCTTCTCCACCTCGCCGGCCTCGCCCATCGAGCGCAGAGCGAGATAAGCCATGAAGATCATTCCGGCCAAAAGGGTCGTCGTCAGCCTCGGATCCCAGGTCCACCATACCCCCCAGGCCTTGCGGGCCCATAGGGGGCCAGTAACCAGGACGATGAGGCAAAAGAGGGTGCCGACCTCGGCCCCGGCCACCCCGAGCGCATCCCACTTTGCATCGCGCTTGAACAGGTACATGGCGCTGCCCACGGCCGAGGCAAAGAAACCGATGTACATCGCGTAGGCGCTCGGGACGTGGAAGTAGAAGATCTTCTGAACGATCCCCATCTGCAGCTCGACCGGCGCCACCACGAAAGCCACGTAAAGCGTCGCCAGCACCAGGAAGGCCGTAACAGCGAGGACCGTGGTCCAGAGTTTCTCGTAACTGAGATGCGCGGCGCGGTCCATCGTCGTGTCGTCGGCACGCTAGCATGCGGCCTCCGGAACGTCAGTTCTTCCACAATGGCCACGACTTTGCACGCCGAGTTGCTGTTCCCGCATCACACGGCTAAAGGACGCGCTGTGGACATCTTGGACCGACGCTTTCTGTTCGTCGTGGGTAAAGGCGGCGTGGGAAAGACGACCGTGGCCACGGCCCTGGCCCTGGCAGCGAGTCGCCGAGACAAGAAGGTCCTGCTGGCCATGGTGAACTGTAAGGAGCGCGTCAGCGAGCTCCTCAGGACAGAGCCCATCGGACCCGAGATCGTCTCGCTCAGCGAGAATCTCGACGCGGTGAACATGAACCCACGCCACGCACTCGAGGAATACGGCCGGATGGTTCTGAAGGTCCGCGCAATCTACAACGCCGTGTTCCAGAACAAGCTGGTCCGAGCCTTCCTGCACGGCACCCCCGGTCTCGAGGCCTGGTCGATGCTCGGAAAGGCGTTCTTCCACGCCTCTCCGACCAAAGGGGAGCCCGAGTACGACCTCGTCATCTTGGACGCGCCGGCCACGGGGCACGCCCTCGACATGCTGCGTGTGCCGGTCGTCATCGAGCAGGTCGCCCCACCAGGGCTCTTGCGACGCGAAGCCGAACGGGCATTGAAGCTGTTTCGAGACCCTGCTCAAGGAGGCGCGGTCGTCGTCACCCTGCCCGAAGAGATGCCGGTCAACGAGACGATGGAGTTGACCGACGCGCTTCAGAACGAGCTCCAGATTCCCGTTCTGCAGTTGGTCATCAACCGGGTTCTGCCTGAGCTCTTCTTGCCCGAGGAGAGCGACGTCGTCCGCGGGCTCCCCGAGGCCCTGAGCGAGGACTCGCCCATTCGAGGGCTTTCGCTAGCGGGCCGGCGCCGCTCGCTTCGCGAGACGGTGCAACGCCAGGCCGTGGAGCGCCTCTGCGCTCACGTCCCCGTCGCCTGCACGAAGCTTCCGCACTTTTTCGGACTCGACGAAGACATCCAAACACTGCACGCGCTCAGCCGCGCCCTCGGCGCCGGGTCTTGAGCGACTTGCGGAAACCCACCTCGATCCAGTAGCTTCAGTGCCAAGGGGAACCATGCCGAGGTCAGCCAGTTCTGGGCTTTCTTTTGAATCAGCACTCATCTTCGAGCAAGGGGCCCCAGACCGCTCCGGCGTGTCATTGGGCTCTGAGGACTTTCCTTCCGTGGACGCCAAAGAGGCGTTCGGCCCGATGGCGCGGCGAGAGCCGGCCAGGCTTCCGGAAGTGTCGGAGCCGGAGGTCGTGCGGCACTACGTCCGACTGAGTCAGCAGAACTTCGCCATCGACATCGGCATGTATCCGCTCGGCTCCTGTACGATGAAGTACAACCCCAAGGTCAATGAGTGGGCCTGCCGCCTGCCCGGCTTTTCGAACCTTCATCCGTACCTGCCCGACTCCCTGGTCCAAGGCGCGCTCGAGCTCATGTGGCGCCTCGAGCGGGGCCTGGCCGAAGTGTGCGGAATGGATCGGGTCTCGCTCCACCCCGCCGCGGGCGCCCAAGGCGAGCTCGCAGGCCTCATGATGATTCGCGCCTATCATCAGGCGAAAGGACGGGATCCGAAGAAAGTTCTGATTCCCGACACCGCACACGGCACCAACCCGGCCAGCTGCGCGCTGAACGGGCTGAAGGCGGTCCCCTTCCCGGTCGGCGAAGACGGAATTGTCGCTCCGGAAGACTTCGCCCCATTCGTCGACGAAGACGTGGCGGCCGTGATGATCACGAACCCCAACACGGTCGGTCTGTTCGAGACCCACTTGCCCGCCATCGCAGAGCTGGTGCACGCGAAGGGAGGTCTGGTCTACGGAGACGGCGCCAACCTCAACGCCCTGATGGGCAAGGCCAGACCCGGTGACCTCGGCATCGACGTGATGCAGTTCAACCTGCACAAGACGTTCACGACCCCGCACGGCGGCGGCGGTCCAGGCTGCGGCCCGGTAGGCTACAAGAAGATCCTGGACCCGTTTGCTCCGGTGCCGGTCGTCGAGCAGCGCGAAGACGGTTTCGTTCTCGACTTCGAGAGCCGCCCCTCGTCCATTGGCCGCCTCCGCTCTTTTCAGGGCAACTTCGGGATGATGGTACGCGCATACGCATACTTGCGTGAAATGGGCGCTCAGGGTCTCACCCGCGCCACGGAGCTGGCGGTCTTGAATGCCAACTATTTGCGCGCGCGTCTCGGCGAGACCTGGCACGTGCCCTACGAAACGACCTGCATGCACGAAGTCGTGATCAGCGACCGGCACCTCAAGGACTCAGGGGTCACGACCATGGACGTCGCCAAGCGGCTCATGGACTACGGCTTCCACCCTCCGACGGTCTACTTTCCGCTCGTCGTCAAGGGCGCAATGCTCGTCGAGCCCACGGAAACGGAAAGCCTGCAGACCCTCGACGAGTTCGTCGAGGCCCTACAGAACATCAGCGACGAAGCCGCCAGTGATCCCGAACGCGTGAAGAAGGCCCCAGAGCTCACGCGGCTCCGTCGGCTCGACGAGGCGCTTGCGGCCCGAAAGCCGGTACTGCGCTGGTCAGCTCTGTAAGCAACGAGTGAACTCGCTTGGGTCGACCTCTTCCAAGCAGCCGGCGCCCTGACCCGCTGAGATCTCTTCGCAGCTCAAGTCAGCTACGCAGCTGAAATAGCTTTCGAGTGAGTTTTCGCAACCCTCAGGCAAGCTCTTCGTCGCGTCCTCCCCGCAGAACTCATTCCTGATCAGGCATTCGTCGCTCTTGTCGCACCAGTCTACGAACGGCCCACTGGGGATATCACCGCCCCCACCCCCGGTGCCCGCTCCGCCACCAGTGCCAGCGCTGCCGCCACCTCCGCCGCTATCACCGCAGCCCGTGAGCGCGAGCGCAGCTACCGCGAGATTTGGAATCATTTTCTTCGGATTGAGCATAAGTCCCCTGGGAAGCTGAATGTGTGGGAGCCGCTACGGTCTCAAATGCTCCGCTTCTTGTCGAGGCTCTGCGCAATCGAATGACGCCGATCACTCGATCGGCGCCGCTAGCTGGATTGGGACGTGACGCGTCTCTCACGATCGGCCGCCGCATCGGGGTCAGGTTTGCCCAGTGACTCGAGATCCTTCGAGATCGTACGCACCAAGGTCTGCTTCAGATGAAACGGCAGAAATGCCGACTTGAACCCATTGATGATGATGCGTCGAATGTCGCCGGCATCTAGGCCCATCTCGGTATGGCAGAGCCAGAGCTCTCGCGAAACCGTCGTGTCAGTGATGAGACGGTTGTCGGTGTTGACGGTCACCCGAAGCCCGAGGTCATGGAAGAGCTTGAGCGGATGCTTCCGTAGGGTCTTGACGGCGCCTGTCTGAACGTTCGACGAGGGGCAGCACTCGAGCGGGATGCGATGGTCATTGACGTAATGGAGCAGTGATCCGTCCTCCCACAATCGACACCCATGACCGATGCGATGCGCACCGCACTCGTGGATCGCCTGGTGGATCGAGGGCGGGCCATAGGCCTCGCCGGCGTGAATGGTCACCGAGATGTTGTTGTCGTGTACGAGCTTGAAAGCCTTCAAGTGATGCTTGGCGGGGTGGTCGTACTCGGCTCCGGCCAAGTCGAATCCGACCACACCGCGGTTCTTGTAGGCCACCGCGAGCTGCGCCATCTCCAACGAAGACTCCGGCGAAATGTTTCGAATGCCACAGAGGATCACGTTGGCGAGGACTCCATGCTTGCGCTGGGCGTCCCAAAGTCCCGCCAGGACGGCCTCGACCACAGTCGTGAGGCGGAGACCCCCACGCGTATGAAGCATGGGTGAATACCGCACTTCCATATAACGGACGTTCTCTTTCGCCGCATCCTCGGCGAGCTCGTAGGCCGTCCTGTATAGGGAAGCCTCGGTCTGCATGACTCGCAGCGTCACATCGAAGGCTCGAAGGTACTCGACGAGACTGCCGGCGTTTTGTCCACAGTGCAGGGTCGCGGCCAAACCTTCGGGGTTGTCGGCTGGCAGTTGCAAGCCTTGCTCAGCGGCAAGATCCAGCATCGTGCTCAACCGAAGCGAGCCATCCAAGTGAACGTGCAGGTCTGTCTTGGGAAGCGCTTCGATATCGGCGAGCGTCAGGTCCACGGGATCATCTTACCGGAGTCCCGTCGCAGACTCCAAAGCCACTCGCTTGAAGCGCGTTTAGCCCGAGAAAGACATGTTTTGCAGCGTGTCGACGACTTGTGCGAGGTGCTTTGCCGCGACGCTCACACGAGTCGGCATGCCGCCGTTCAAACCCAGCGCCCGCACGAGATCGATCCCGCTGTCGAAGCGAGCTGCAACCGTGACCGTCGACTCGTCGTGGACGAGCGAAATCGGAGCCAAGCGCTGCCCGAGAAGGAGGAGCGCTGTCTTGTCGTAGGGCCCTTGCCGGCGAGTCGCATCGCAGATGGCCAGACCGCTGCTGACGACATAGCGGGCCGCCAACCGCTTGGCCTCGCGCTCCATGGCCTCCAGGCCCTTCGAAGCGTCCTGGAACTCGCGGTAAAGCGCGGCGTCTTCAGCTCCGTCGGCCAAATAACGAACCATCAGGCCTCTCAACCCCTCGTCGCGGGGCTGCGCACGAAGCGCGCGGTCCAGCACGCGCGCGCGCTCGCTAGGCTCGCCGAGCCTCGTGTCGATCGCACGCGCGTCCTCATCGGCCCCGGGGTAAGGCTCGATCCCGCCGCAAATCCACTTCGCCGCGGAACACAGCCCGTCGAAATCGGTGTGGCAGCAAATCGTATCCACCGGACCGGCAGCGGCCACGCGCTCCGGCGTAACCATCTCCGGGCAGGCGCCGTGCTCTGCCTTGGTCCTCAGAACGAAACGAGGATCGGCTGAAAAATCAGCGTGCCGTTCATGATCATGGTGGTCGATCCACATGGCCAAGCGGTCACCGAGACCCTCGATGAAAGGCAGCGTCGTCCTGTCGTAGCTCGCGCCGCCAGCGTTCGCCGCAAAGGCAACGTCCAACACCACGACGCGGCCGGGAAGGCTCTCCGGTCGCGGCAGCTTACGCGGGGTTCCGTAGGAAAGATGAGGGAATCCACCCACGCGCAGAGCATGTGAGCGGCCTCATTGCAGTGCAACTGCTCGTTTTCAGCACGCGTTTTTTCTAAGCAGATGTCTTCACGAAACAATTCCGAAATGGAACTCCGCCATAGATCCGAACGTGCCACGGCCGCAAGGCGTGCTGTGGCCTGTCTTTCTATCGAGGTGCAAGACAAATGGAAGAACAACTCTCAGAACTGACTACGTTTGCCAACGCTCTGTGGGTTCTCGTTAGTGCCGCACTGGTCTTCTTCATGCACGCGGGCTTCGCTCTCGTCGAGAGCGGGTTCTGCCGCCGGAAGAACGCCGTTATGGTTCTAATGAAGAACTTCAGCGTTGTCGCAATTTCATCGCTGGTTTTCTATCTCGTCGGGTACGGGGTGATGTTTGGCGAGGGTAACGCGTTCATAGGCCTGGCCAGCTTCTTCCCTGCGAATGGCGGGGCAGATTCGGACTTGCCACCCTACGTGTTCCTCTTCTTCCAGCTGGTGTTTGCAGCCACCGCCTGCACGATTGTGTCGGGTGCGATCGCCGAGCGTGGCCGCTTGATTACCTTTTTCCTGTTCACGGCCGTCGCGACCGCAATCGTTTATCCGGTCGTCGGCCACTGGGTCTGGGGCGGCGGCTGGCTGTCTGAAAGGGGCTTCATCGACTTCGCCGGAAGCACGGTCGTTCACGGTGTGGGTGGCGGCATGGCGCTCGCAGGCGCTCTGCTGATCGGCCCCCGCATCGGCAAATACATGGCCGACGGCTCGGTCCGCCCGATGCCCGCCCATAGCTTCCCGCTTGCCGCGCTTGGCGTGCTCATCCTGTGGCTCGGCTGGTTTGGCTTCAACGGCGGCTCCGAGCTCGCCATCGACGCCGAAGTGGGCCGCATCGTGCTGGTCACCAACCTGGCAGCCTCCGCGGGCTTCCTGGGTGCCCTGGTCTGGATCAAGTTCCGCAGCGGAATGCTCGACCTGTCGATGGCCCTGAACGGCGCGCTCGCCGGCCTCGTCGGCATCACGGCGGGTTGCTACAACATCACCGGCGGCTGGTCGATCATCGTCGGCGTGGTCGCGGGCATGATCTGCGTCGAAGGCGTCCTGGCACTGGACAAGATGAAAATCGACGACCCCGTCGGCGCCGTCACCGTGCACGGTATTTGCGGGATCTTCGGCACGCTCGCCGTCGGTCTGGTGGGCTACGGCAACGCTGCCGACGCGACCGAGCCTGTTGGCCTCCTCGTTGGAGGCGGCGCAGCGCAGCTCGGCGTCCAGGCCCTTGGCGCATTCTCTGGCGTGGCCTACGCGTTCGGCGTCGGTGCGCTCATCTGGCTAGCCCTCAAGTTCATCGTGCCTGGTGGCATCCGCGTCTCTGAGGCACACGAAATCGAGGGTCTCGATATCGCCGAATGCGGTGTCGAAGCCTATAACGACGAGCTTCAGGGCGTGCATTCCGACGTAACGTCCGGTGCCGTCAGCCGCGAAGCAGCCAAGGTCATGGTGCCGGCTGAGAACTCGTAACGACTCACGAGGTGAGGGGTGGAGTGGCTCCCCGGTCCGCCCTGCCCCTTGCCTCGAACTACTATTTGGCAGGTGCTAGTCGCCTGCGTCGATTGGTTGGTTTTGGTGCGCACGTGAGAGTCATCGCACCAAGTTCCCTGTGTTTTCTTGAATTTTGGCGAACGGAAGAGGTCCGAGTCGCTGGGAAGCTCGGCAAGGCTGCCGAGGTGGAGGTTATGATGAGAAAGGTTATGTCCCTTGCGGTGATCTGCTGTCTAGCAGCGCCGACGATGGCCGCGGCCGACGACCAGGTAGAGAAGATCGTGGTCGAGGAAACCACGACGACGGTCGAGGGCGGCGTCGTCACCACGACCACAACGGAGTTCGAGGAAGTCGACGCCGTCGTGGAAGAGGAGGTCGAGACGACCCCAGTCGTCATCGAGCCGCTTCCGACGCCCGTGGTGGCACCAGTACTCGGCGCCGAAGTGCCCCTCGTCGGCGGCGACAGTAGTCTGGACCAGGTCCCACGGGCGGCTGAACACCACGAGCACCCGGCCTTGGACGGATTCGACTGGCAGCTGATGGCCAGCGCATTCTACAACTTCAACGGGTATCGAGTCGCGGGGGACTACAACACCCTGGGGGCTCCGTACACGAACTACATGGGGTTCGGCCTGAACTTTGCCGGTGGCGACGTCAGTTACACAGGTGATAAGTTCGGAGTCACCCTCGGCCTTCGCTTCGGCACTGCGTCCCCCGCCCTCACGCCCTTGGACTTCGTGAAGCAAGCCTACGTGAGCTGGTACCCGAACGAGAAGCTGTTTCTCGACCTAGGTTGGTTCGACACCATCTACGGCGCTGAGGTCGCAGACGAGTGGGAGAATGCCAACTACACGCGCGGCTACCTCTACTTCCTGCGCCAGCCCTTCAACCACATGGGGGCTCGCTTCGGGATTGGCGGCGACACCGCCGGCCTCACCCTCATGCTCACCAACGGCGGCGTCCTCGGTGGCACGCCCGTGGACGACAACGAGGTTCCGACGGCGGGCTGGCAGGTCTCCCTCACGCCCGATGACGCCTTTGCTCTCTACATTGGTGGTCAGCACGGCGCGAATGGCTTCAACGGCAACAAGGACTGGGAGCACTTCTTCGATGTGGTCATGAGCGTTTCCGCAGGCGATGTCTTCACCCTGCTCTTCAACGCTGACTTCCAAATCGACCCGAACGGGCCGCAGTTCAACACAGACGGCGACATCATCGGAACCGACACGGCTTTCCTTCAGGGCTACAGCCTGGCCTTCATCTTCGGCTTCACCGACCAGTTCAACATGGGCCTCCGCGGCGAGTTCTTGGACGGCAACAAAGAGTCCTCGAGCCCAGACAACCTGTGGACCGGCACCCTCACCTTCCGCTACCTGCCGGTCGAGTACCTCGTGCTCAGCCTAGAAGGGCGCTTGGAAGGCTCACAGGGCGACATCTACTTCACCCGCGACAACAGGGTGGACGGAGTCTACCAAGCAAACGAGGACTTCTACGGCCAGGTCACGCTTGGCGCGAGCGTTCACTTCGGCAACTAAGCCAAAACGGCTCGCAATCTAAAGAGAAGAAGCCGACTCCCGATGGGAGTCGGCTTTTTCCATTTGGGGGGCGGCCCCGAGGAGCACGACCGCCAGTTGTGGGGCTGGGCTCTCTTCGCCCACGCCTGCACAGTCCGCGGACTTCCGGGAATCGCTGTACCGGGCGAAGGAGCTCTATTCTATATAGATGGCTCCGAGCTAGGTATGATGCCGAGGGTCCAGAAGTGACCCCTAAGGAAAGGAATCTACCCATGAACAGTTCACGTCCAGGAGTCGCAGCCATGCTTTGGCTCTCCTGCTTGCTCGTTCTGTCAACCGGCTGCGTCAAGAAGTCTCAATACAAGTCGATGGTCGCAGAGCGAGACGCGCTGCTGGCAGAGCGAGACCAACTGGCTGAGGTCGTCGTAGAGCAAGACGAGCAGCTGGCTGCCCTCGAGGCCGATTACAACAGACTCACAGTGATCTTCGAGGAACAGCTCGCGAACAAGGAGCTTCAGTTGCAGCGGCTCGTTGACGGGATAGAGGTCGCGATTCCCTCAGATGTGATGTACGAGTCCGGTTCGGCTACCCCTAAGGTGGGCAGTGACGGGGTCGAGTACGCAAGGCAGCTCTCTGAGTTCTTGAAGGAAAACGCATACTTCGTTAGCATCGTCGGCCACACGGACAACCGGAAGCCGACACGGGCTCTCGAAAAAAAATACCCCACCAACTGGGACCTGGCGGGAGCAAGGGCCGCTGGTGCGGTGAACTACTTCGTGTCGCAGGGGGTGGAACCGACACGTCTAGTCGCGTCCTCCCGGGCTGAGTTCGACCCAATCGCCTCGAACGACACCGCCGAAGGCAGAGCACAGAACCGGCGCATTCAGATCATTCTCCGGTCCCTGCCGAAATAAAACCGCTCTGAGGCTTGGCGGCCTGGAACCCGAAGCTGCGCGGAGCTAAGCCGAGGCGGCTCGAAAGAGCCCCCTCGGCAGCATGCTCCCTCTCGGGTCCGCTGCATCGCACCCTGGCACCGCCGGCCGCGCACCCGCACTCGACGCCGACCCGAGCTCTGCTCAGGATTCGGCGCTTGCGCCGTCGGTCGAGCCTGTCAGCAGATTCAAGGCGGCCGCGAGGCCCCCTGAAAGCGGATTGCCCGACTGGTACTTGTCCCAATCTTGAAGAACGCCGAGAAGCCCTTGGGCCAGCGGGACCGAGGGGTTTGGTCCGCTGGCGAAGGCAGCCTGCAAGCGCTTGGAAGGAACCCCGGACCTCGTGTTCATACGGAGAACGGCGAGCATGATGAGCAGGACCAGGACGTCACGCACCGGCGCATCATCGGGAATCTTCGGGTAGACGGCGCTACGAATGAACATCTCTACTCGGTCCATCAGCGGCAAGACCAGCTCCTCGACGAGACCCTGCGTGCCGGCCTCTCCCGCGACGAGCTGAGCGGCGAGGTGAGCGATGATTTCCTTGTTATCTTCGATGACCCTGGGAAGCACCGCCGCCACGGCGACGAAGCCTTCGAAAGGCGTGTTCCCGGTGCCGAGGGCGACCTCCAGCTCGGCGGCCATCTTCTGGTAGACCCTGCGGACGACCTCGGAGAAAAGCTTCTCCTTGGAACCGAAGTGGTACACCAGCGAAGGCGCTCGGATGCCAACGGCCTCGGCAATGGTGTTCAAGGAAACGCCATGGTATCCGCTTTCGGCGAAGGCCCGCTCCGCCTCATCGAGGATTCGCGAGGGCGTATCAGGGGTTCCGGCTCTCTTTTTAGGTCGGCTCATCGGCTATGCACTCACGAAACACTGCTCTATCAACAGTCTACAGCCTTGCAGGCGAAGTCCAAAGGCCGGGGCTGAAACGGCTCCTCACTCAGCCCCGGCGGGGCGGTTACCGTAACTTAGGACTCCTCGTCGGGCTCGAGGCCCGGCATGCCGCGGAAGTCTACGATCAGCGCCTCTTCGACCTCGAACGTGAATTCGTCATCGGTATCGGTAACCATCGGGATGGTTCCGGAGTCACCAAAGCCGTCCTTGACGGTCGTATCGCCGTAGTCGATGTCCGCGACGAAGAAGGGAACGTCTCCATTTTGCGAAAGTGCGAGAGCTTGTGAGCCATCCATGTTTCCATCGCCGGACCAGCTCACATTGACGAGTTGAGCACCGTCCAGATTCAGCCCTGGAATGTCGGAGAACTCAGCGTAGTCCAGCGTTGCGTTAACCTTCCCCAACTTGACGTTGATTCCGACATTCAGATTGCCCGTCATCAAACCCGCGAAATCTTTCGCCTGCGAGTAGCCCGTCATGCCGGACGCGCCGAAGCCGATGACGCGAACCTGAGAAACCAGCAGGCCGATGTTGGCCATGCGTACGAAATAGGTCAGCTGGTCGGGATCATTGGGATCGAGGGAGTCAGCGAGCGGCCCGAACTCCTCGAACCACTTGGCGTTCCCGTCGACGATGAACCTGAGTCGGTTCCCCTCGCGGTAGAACTCAATCTCACGCTCGAGGGGCTGGGCTTCGTCCACGGGCACGCGCGGCAGGCTGGGTGGGGTCGCTCCCTCCGGCAGCGGATACGGACTCCTCTGTGCCCCTCGCCGGGCCAAGATGCCCTTGTCCGGTTCACGAATGAAGTCGTAGAGATAAGAGGTGGACCATGTGCCGCGATAGGACTCGCCCTCCGCCGGCGGATTCTCGAGCTCGTACTCCTCGTTTAGCTCGTCGACCAGGGTCGCGTCGTCGAGCACGAACCTGCCCTGGTCGAGCAGGATCGATCCCTCGTAGTCGAACTGGGCCAGGTAGAGGCAGTCCGCCCCGGTCGTGTCGTCTCCGGACACCGCTTGACCGAGAATGAGGACCTCGGTGACGAGCCGCTCTTCTTCCGTCTCGCCCTCACCGTCGAAATTGTAGCGAATCCAGGCGGTACTGTTTTCCTGACAGAGCCTGGTCTCGTCGACCTTTGAATTGAGGTCGGCGTAACCATTTGCGTTACAGCCGGCAACGGCGATAGCGAGCGCTGCGCCCGCCATGAAAATCTTGTGACTGTTCATTGAAATCGCACTCCTGCTAAAAATCCGATGTTCCACGCGACCATGTACTTCAGCTGGCCATCGTCACCGATGGAAGGCCGGTCATCGCCGTGGATGAGGTCCCAGAAGTCGACGGCGACCGTAGTCTGTCCGCCGATGTGGAATATCTTGTTGATGTCGTAGACGAAGTCGGCGGTGGCGCCCATGCCAAGAGCGACGTGCTCGAAGGGTTCCAGCTCCGAATCATTGAAGCGAAACGCGCTCAAATGTGGGCCACCGCCCACGCGCATGGTCCAGCGCTCGCCGAGCCTGCGACGGTAGGCGAAGGCCCCCAGCACGTCGCCACCGAGCACCTGATCGTAGGTGTCTCGAAGCCGAACGTCGTCGCCTTCCGGGCCTAGCTGGGAGGCTCTCAGCGGCATCAAGAAGGCGCCGTCGAACATGAAGCCGAAGCGCTTCCGACCCAGGTAGCCACGGACGTGATAACCGACACCCGTGAAGTTGTACTCTTGGTTCAGGGTCTGACCGATCGGCGCGTTCGCGCGAATGAACTGCTGCTCGAAGGTCACCGCGGCTCCGATCTCGAAGACGACGCCCTTGCGCGAATTGCTCTTTCCCTCGGCTTCGGCCGGCAGGTACTCCGGCATCGCCAACGGCGCGGTCAGCGGAAGGCCGTCTACGCTGGCGGGGGCGGACGGGACCTCGCCGCCGAGCTCGAGGTTCGAGTCGATCTCTTCTTCTTCTAACGTGAAGCTATCAGGCGTGAAGCTATCGGGGTCCGCAGCCTGGTCGGCAGCCAGCTCGTTGAGCGGCTGTTCAGTGTCCAGGCTATCGTCGGCCAATGCAGGCGAAGCACTGAACAAAATCGCGAAGAGAAGGACATTTCGAGTCCAGGCCAGAGCCTGGCTTCGGCAAACAGAGGCGTCCACTAGTGAGGACGGCCAAGTACTCATAACCACAAGCCTTTCCGATGGGGCGTGCCACCCAGCTTCCGGGCGCCGCGCAAATCTAGACCTGCGTTTATCTAACGACGTTACATTATTGTCAATAGGTGTTTTCAGAATCGGTCGTTTTTGGGCCGATGATTCGACTTGGCAAGGCTCAAGGTTCTGCGCGGTTGTGGGAAAGTGTGTGCAACCAAAGGAGCCGTTTACGATCCTTCGTTCCCGATGATCGTACTGATATTCGCTATTCGCGCGCTCGTCCGCTGGCGCATCAAGGAGCGGGGCAAGCCCCAGCTTGCTTGACGGACACGCCCGCGGCGTTGGCTGAGCAACGGTTCGCGTAAGTGCGCCCGTCACAGCCGCAGACCGGGTCGTAGTCCGCCGTGCAGGCCTGCGGTCTTGGCTGGCAGCGGCCCGCCTTCTTCGATCCGCAGTCAGCGGCGGGCGCGTAGTCACAGAACAGCCCGGTCGCGCAGCTGCTGCCCTGCGAGCCGCCGCAAGCGGCCCCCTGAGCTGCGGCGACACCGCCGCTGTCCTCACATAGGCCGCGGTGGCGCACTGAAACGCCGTGCGAGTGGGCGACGCAGTCGTTGCTGTAGTTCCTGCCATCGCAGCCGCAGACCGGAGCCCATTCCTTGGTGCACGCGGTAGGGGTGCTCATGCACTGACCCGCCGCTTGTACCTCGCCGCAGGCCTGAACTTCGCTGAAATGACAGAAGCTGCCTTGAGGACAGCTTGCCTCGGTTCCCGGCGCGCACTCGCCCGCTCGTGGACTGCTCGGCGCGGAGCCGCATTCGCCTTCGGACCGCGGAGAGACGCCATGCGAGTGGGCGACGCACAGATTCAAGTAGGCTCGACCGTCGCAGCCGCAAACGGGACTGTAGTCTTGGGTGCAGGCCTGCGGACGAGGAAAGCAGGCGCCCTCGCCGCCACTCTCGCCACAGCTGAGCTGCGGCTCATAGTGACAGACTTGCCCTTCTGGGCAGGGCTGGCTGCGTGAGCACTTTCCTGCCGGCTTGTCCGGATAGCGCGCGGAAGGAGTGTTTTCCTTGTTGCAGCCCAAGAGCGAGCAACCGAGAGCCAACAGGACGAGAGCTTTTCTCATGCTGGCTTGGTATCGCTCTCCCCGCACCGAATCAAGACTTCAGTCGCTCGGCAAGCCTAGGAACCCAATTTCCGGCAGTTCCGACGATGAACGCCCCGCGTCCGGTGCGCTCGACGAGCTCGCTGAAGGGGTTCGGCTCTGGGTTGATGACGACGAGTGGAGTCCGGCTCTGCGCCGCGATCTGCCCCATGTGCAGAGGCAAGTTGGTCATCCCAGTCGTTCCGACGAGTATGAGCAGCTCGGCCTCCGCCGCGGCCGCAAGCGAGCTCTCGAAGCGGAAGTTCGGCTCGTCGTACACTTCGTCGAACCACAGCACGTGCGGACGTGCGGCGGCGCCGCAGGCGGGGCAGCGCAGCAGAGCGCGTTCCTCGTCACCGAGTGGCCGCCCTCGTTCCCA
Organism: uncultured delta proteobacterium; assembly: GCA_963746475.1. Taxonomy (GTDB): domain Bacteria; phylum Myxococcota_A; class Polyangia; order Polyangiales; family Houyiibacteriaceae; genus SG8-38. The sequence goes on along the minus strand of CAVVBB010000001.1, from coordinate 1,547,773 downwards.
TTCGACGGGCAGTTCGGCAGGCAGCTCGATGGCGGCGCCAAGGCACTCGCGACTACAGCGCATGAAGTCGATGTTGCCGTGAATCTGATAGGTTCGGTCGAGGCTGTTGCCCGCGCGGACGTGCAGACCGTCGACGTTCTGGGTCACGAGCAGGAATCGATCTCCGAGTGCTTGTTCGAGCTCGACCAGCGCACGATGGGCGACGTTGGGCTCCGCCCCGTGACACACGCCGCGGCGGTACAGGTACCAGGCCCAGACCTCGTCGGGCATGTGTGCGAACGCGGCGCGCGTCGCCATTTGCTGAGCGTGATAATTCTTGGAGCCGACGCGCCAGTAGCCCTCGGGGCCGCGAAAGGTGGGGATCCCGCTCTCGGCGGAAATGCCGGCTCCGGTGAGCCACAGAACGAGGCCCGAGCAGTCATCGAGGAAGGTCTGGATGTCTGCGTCGAGCGCGCTCATCCCATCAAGAAGGCAGCCGGATCTGAGGCTCGTCCTCGTTTCGACGATACAGAATGACGATTCGCCCGGCGCGACCTGCGACGTGTGCGCCGACGGTCTGAGCCAACTGCGCGCCCGTCTCCGAGGCATGCTGAGGGGCGGTCTCGAGGACGCGCACTTTGATGAGCTCGTGATCGGCGAGCGCACGGGACGAGGCCTGGGCAACGCCATCGGTCACCCCGTCTTTGCCGACGATGACGACCGGCACGATGTGGTGTGCGAGCGCTCTCAAGTGCCGGCGCTGACGACCGGTGAGGTCGGTCGCGGGAGAGCGGGCTGGGCTGACGGACGGGTCCACGGGCCCCTATGTACCGTTCGGCAGGCGCCCCGTCGAGCCGCTTTACCGAGAGGCCCTCGGGGCTAAGATCGGTATCCGTGACGCAGCTCCTTCGAAACGGTTCGGCCGGAAATTCGCCTACGGTTCTGCTGGCGCACGGCGCGGGCGCGGCCATGGATAGCCCCTTCATGAATCAACTCGCCCAGGGCCTGGCCGAGGCGGGCGCCGCGGTCGCTCGGTTCGAGTTCGATTACATGGCGAAGCGGCGGGAAGACGGGCGGCGGCGCGGACCGGATCGGGCACCCCGACTGCAGGAAAAATTTCGGGAGGTCATCTCCGAGCTTGGCTCCCCCCCTCAGGATTTGGTCATCGGAGGCAAGTCGATGGGAGGGCGGATCGCCTCGATGATTGCGGACGAGCTCGGGGTCGAGGGACTCCTCTGTTTTGGCTACCCCTTTCACCCGCCGGGAAAGCCCGAACGCGTTCGAACGGCGCACCTTCAGGCGCTGCGTACGCCGACGCTGATCGTGCAGGGCACACGGGACCGCTTCGGGACCCAGGACGAGGTACAGGCTTACGCGCTCTCCCCAGCCATCGAGCTCGCCTGGATGGACGATGGGGATCACGGGTTCAAGCCGCGTAAGAAAAGTGGACGCAGCCTCGAGCAGAACATGCACGAGGCGGTTCGGGCGGCGGCCGGCTTCTTGGCGTCCCTGCGGAGTCGCTGAGGAAAATCAGCAGCGATTCAGCAGCGCGCTCTGATCTTCGAAGGCTGTCTGGTCCGGGGGGCCCGGGGCGAAGAAGTATTTCTCGACGCGACCTGGGACGATGGCGGCGATCGTGGACGAGACGGTCCCATAGGCTGGCGTGCGGATACAGATGGCCTGCAGGCGACGTTCAGTCTCGAGGTCGAAAGCTGCGTCGGGAGAAAGCGGAGGCAGCTCCGAAACGGAAGGCACGCTGGTATCGGCAACGATGGCCGCCAATTGTCGCTGCATTTGCGGCCAAGGAGCGTCGCCGATGGCCCTCACGGCATCCTTAATGAGATGTGCTTTGGGATAGGCGGGCGAGTCGAGGCGATCGTTGCAAAGGACGTGAACGCCCGGCGCTAGGCGCTCGAGCTCTACGCTGCCAGACGCAGCCCGTCCGTATGCGACCCAGAGCTCGATCCCGTCGCCGAACATGACGTTGAAGTCGTTGTACCGAGATGTGTCGAGCGCCCGAAAGTAGTCGGTCACCCCATCGACCGTCTCCCTGCGAAGCGCGTCCAAGACGAGCTGGCCGCGCGAGCGGCGCGCAGGCTCGTATCCGGCAAAGTTCCGCTGGTTGGTGAGTCCGACGAAGACGCCCGCTTCGGTGAAGCCGAGCCAAGTCCCACCCTGCTGCTCGTCGCGCCCTCCGAAAATGACGGGCGCGGTGTCGAGCAGCTGCGGCGGTGACCAAGCACGGGCGTAGAACTCGTCGCGGTTGGCAGCGATCACCGTCGGATACGCTGCATCGGGCCGATGTCGGACGATCAGCGTGCACATCGGCGGCCTCCGCTGAGCTGCATCAGTCCCAGGCCTCGATCAGTCTGCTCGGATGCTGCTCCGCGAGACTTCGAATACTGGTGGCTTCGGCCGCAGCACCTTGCTCGGTTTCGATCTGGTGTTGGAGGACGACCGCCTGAGCGCCGATGACACCAATGCGGCGGGTGACGATCCTGACGTACTCGCCTGGCTGAACCGAGCGCTGAAAGCGGACGCGCTCCGCCAACGGACGGAGCAGCACCGGATCCAAGCCAGCGCCGAGCATTCGCCGGGAGGTCGCCTCGTCGCACCAGTCGACGTAGGCCGGGTGGTTGGCATGTCCGAGCGGGTCGGACCAGGTCTGCCACATGTGAAAGTCGAAAACCTCTTCGGCGCCCGGATGCGCCTCGAAACTAGGGAAATGCACCGAGGGCTCCAGATCGACCACGGGGTAGCAGGCCGCGAACTCTTCGGAGGCTTGTTTCGGCTTCAGGGTCTCGGCATCCACGTGGACCCAGTCTTGAGTGGCCGCAGCCAGAGGCGCTTCACCGCGGCAAATGCGAATCTGTCGCGTGCTGAGCGTGCGCCTGCGAAAGTCCGACACCCAGGTTCGTGCCTGCAGCGAGTCGGCAAAGCGCGTCTCGCCCTGGTGCACGACCAGCATGCGGTAGACCAAGAAGCTCGTCTTGTGTTCCCTGTACCGAGATGGACCCCAGCCCGCCCGGATGGAGCCGGTCGTGGCCGCGTCCTGAAACGCACGCCAGATGTCGCCTGCGCGCGCGGCCTCCCGCGCATTGAAAGCGTTGCGGGGCAAAGAAACGGGGAACTCCCAGACACCGTCAGTCACGCCGAGCCAATAGCACCCCGCGCGGCGCAAAAACAGCGAAGCCATCCCCCGAGCACCGAGCAGCTGAGCGACCCCTTCGCGCCCCGTGGGCTGACCTACCCCGCCGCGGCGGCGAGCTCCGCAGGCGCCCATGGCCAGCCGCAGTGGTCACAGCGGACGAGTGCGCTCGCAGCCCTTTGGCGTGGATTACATAGAGGACGCACGCGGACGGTCTTGGAGGCACCACTCGCTCCAGGAACCATTGTACAACCGCGCCCCGTACAGACCCGCAGCCTCGAGCCCGAGGAGCAGATGGCAGGCCGTCACGCCCGAACCGCAGTAACAGACGACCCGATCGGCAGCCGTATCACCAAGGACCGAAGCGTAGCGAGCGCGCAGCTCATGACGCGAGACGAAGCTTCCCCGCGCGTCGAGCTGGGACTTCCAATACAGGTTGCGTGCCCCGGGGATGTGCCCCGCAACGGGATCGATGGGTTCCTGCTCGCCCCGGAAGCGTTCCGGCGCGCGCGCGTCGATGAGCCGCCAGCTCGGGTCTGCGCGGATGCGATCGACCCAAGCCGCATCGACGACTGGCCATTGGGCGAGCTCGGTTGGATAAGGGCTCTTCGCTGACCGCTCCACGGGATTGGCATCGACGGGCGCGCCCGCCGCGACGAGCGCGTCCCAGCCGCCGTCGACGACGGCGACACGACGGTGTCCGATGGCGTGCAGCATCCACCAGGCCCGAGCGGCGGCCATGCCTCCACCGTCCGCGTCGTAGATGGCGACCAGGGTGTCCGGACCAATGCCCCAGCCCCCGAGTCGGCGACGCCAGGATGAAAGAACAGGAAGCGGATGCCGGCCGCCGCGACTGGGCTCGTCGGCGGGTGCAGACAGATCGGACTCCAGGTCGACCCGCAGCGCGCCGCGAAGATGGGACTCGCGATAGGCATGCTCAGCATTCGCGCCGGCACGCGCATCGAGGACGACGACGGCGTCCAGCTGGGAAAGGAGCTCCTGCGGGAGAGTCAGTGGGGTTGAAATCATTGGACTTTGTTGAGTGTAGCGGAATTCATAGAAGTAAAGTGTCCAGTAACACTTGACGCTCAGAGCGCAGAGGGCGCAGGCTCTACCAAGGTGAAGCTCATTAGATACGAAGATGTGCTGCCCCGCAAAGTGACCGCGGCTTTGCAGACGGCACGTCGCGACCTCGAGATGCTGAGCGGGCGCCTGCTTTGGGGCCGGCGGCCCGAGCCCTTGATCCGGCGCTCCGATCCGCAGCAAGGTTCGAGGGTGCCGCGCAAGCGCTCATCGCTGGCGCGCCCCGTCCGAGTCGTCGACGTCGTTCGCGAGACCGCCGACGCGGTCTCGATCTACCTGACCGAGCATGACGGCTCGCCCATTCAGTTCTTACCCGGGCAGTTCCTGAGCGTGGACGTCCAAGTGGGCGGCGAAACTCATCGGCGTGCCTACTCCATCGCAAGCCCCGGAGTTCCGAATGCGCCCGTTCACATCACCGTGAAGCGCATGCCGGAGGGCCGTGTCAGCAATGCGTTGAACGACCAGGTCGCGACCGGAGACCTGCTTCAGGTGCTCGGACCGTCCGGCGGCTTCACGCTCGAACCAAAACCGGACGCAATGCGCGCGCTCGTGATGGTTGCAGGCGGCAGCGGCATCACGCCCATCATCAGCCTCGCCGAGACGGCGCTTCGTTTGGAGCCGCGGAGCCGGGTCGCTCTGATTTACGGCAACCGAAGCTCGGACGACATCATTTTTCGGGAGCGTCTCGCAGCGCTCGCCGAAGAGTTTCCGGGGAGGCTCGTCGTCGATCACGTTCTACAGCATCCTCCGGCGCAGTGGGACGGTGGACGCGGTCTGCTCAGCGCTGAAGTCCTGCACGACCGACTGCAGGCCTTGCCCGAGTTCCCCGGGGACGCGCAGTACTTTCTCTGTGGCCCGAGCCCGATGATGGACGCGGCACATGAAGCGCTTCGCGTCCGGGGCATCCCTGCGGACCGAATCGCCGAAGAGCGCTTCACGCATCCCGAGGAACGGCACCGGAGCTTCGGCAGCCAGGCCCCTCAATCCGTCCGCTTCGTGCTCGGCGGCGCGGCGCACGAAGTCGAGGTCGCGCCAGGCCAGACGCTCCTGGAGGCGGCCTTGCAAGCGGGTCTCGAGCTGCCCTTCTCCTGCGCGATGGGTGGCTGCGGCGCTTGCCGCGTGCTGCGAATCGAGGGCGAGGTCGCGATGGACGAGCCCAACTGCCTGAGCCGCGCCGAACGCAGCGAGGGCTACGTGCTCACCTGCGTCGGCCGCCCGCTTTCGTCAGGGCGCCTGCACGTGGAGGGCTCGTGACTTCCCGCGCCCAGGCCGCATCGCTAGACCGCGAGCACTGGCGCTACCGGATGAAAGACCTCTGCGAGGCATCGGGGCTTCCGCGCCAGGCGATTCATTTCTACATCCAGCAAGGCCTGCTGCCAGCGGGACGAAAGACTGGGCGGAACATGGCCTGGTACAGCGAAGAGCACCTCGAGCGGATCCGTCTCATCAAGAAGCTCCAGCACGAACGCTTTCTGCCGCTCAAAGCGATAAAGGCTTTGTTCGATGGCGAAGAGGATGTGTTCTCGGCACGGCAACATGCGTTCCTCGCCGGCGTCAAGGCGCGCTTGGGCGCATCGCTGACGAGCGACGAAGGGCGTCGCAGAACGGTCCCCGCGCGACAGGTGGCCGAGCAGAGCGGCCTCGAACCCAAAGACGTCGAACGCGCTCTCGAGCTCGGTCTGGTCGGGGGCACGCGAAAGAACGGTGCGGTCCACATCGCCGCGGCGGACACCTGGATCTTCGAGCTCTTCGGCGAGGTTCAGGAGCTCGGCTTCTCCGAAGAGCTCGGCTTCAGCGTCGAGGACCTGGGCGTCTACCAGGACTTGGTGAATCGCTTGCTTCAAGAAGAGGTTCACCTGCTCTCATCCCGGCTCACGGAGCTTCCTCCGGAGCAGGTCGCCAAGATGGTCGAGGCCGTCATCCCGATCATCGACCGTTACATCGTGCGCCTGCACGCTTCCAAGATCCGCGATTTCTTCTCGAACGTACTTTGAAAGAGGGGCGTCATGATCAGCAGCAAAATTCTCGAAAACCTGCCAGTGGCCGTTCAAAGGCGCGTGGAGCCCTACGTCGAAGCCATCAGCGTCCTTTCCGCTTCGGGCAATCCCAAAGTGCTCCGCTCCCTCGGGCCCTCGGGAGTGCGGGGACTGATTCTGCAACGCGGTAAGCAGGGGGTGCCGAGTCAGATGAAGTCGTCACACAGGGTACACTTCGACTGGACTTACCCGAACGACCAGCCCGAGATGCGCGAGCTCTACACCCGCGCCAAAGAACAGCAGTGGAATGGGGACGAGCTGCCCTGGCACATCGACGTCGACCCGGAGAACCCGGAGGTGCCGCTCATACCGCGCGAGTTTCTCGGCTACGACGACCTCGAAGGCCTCGGGCTCAAGCTGACCGAGCAGGAGAGGCTCCGCTTGGATCACAGCATGGCGGCGTGGATGCTCAGCCAGTTCCTGCACGGTGAGCAGGGTGCGCTCTTCGCGGCGGCGCAGGTCACCGAGGCCGTGCAGTTCTTCGACGGCAAGCTGTACGGCGCGACACAGGTCGTCGACGAGGGCCGCCACGTCGAGGTGTTCCATCGCTATCTCGACACGAAGCTGAACAAGCTCTACCAGATCAACGACAACCTCTTCGTCATCATCGACGCGCTCATCAGCGACCCACGCTGGGACCTGAAGTTCCTCGGCATGCAGATCATGGTCGAGGGTCTGGCTTTGGGAGCCTTCGGCACGCTGTACAAGATGACCGCGGAGCCGTTGCTCAAAGAACTGCTCAAGAGGGTCATCCAGGATGAGGCCAGGCACGTCCACTACGGCGTGCTCGCGCTCGGGGAGCACTTTCGCACCCAGCTCAGCGATGCGGAGCGCCGGGAGCGCGAAGACTGGGCCTTCGAGGTCTCTGTGCTCATGCGTAACCGCTTCCTCGCCACCGAGGTGTACGAAGAATGGTTCGAGGGCCAGATCAGCAAGCAGGCCTGGGTCAAGGTGGCCACGAACTCGCCGGGGCTTCGGGTCTTCCGGCAGCTCATGTTTCGACGCCTGGTTCCAAATCTGCGCGAAATCGGTCTTCTCACCGACCGCATCAAGCCGTACTACGACCAGGTGGGGCTCCTACAGTACTTCGAGGGCAAGGCCGCCACGGAGCTGAGCGCCGAGCAGATGCTGACGGACCTGGACGCGGCCTAAAATTGCTTAAAAGTGTATTTTTGCAATTTGAATCCCTCCTCGATAACCTGTCATGAAGGGGAATTGGGGGAAATGCGCTTCGGCTTGGGAGTCTTCGTGGGTTTCGTTCTCTTCGCGGCGCTTCCGGCGGCGGTCAGGGCCCACCCCTTGCTGGACAGCGGGGTCGCCTCCTACGAGGAAGCGGATTTCGCGGCGGCGCTTCAGGCCTTGGACGCCGCGGCGCGCGATGCGGAGCTGTCTGTGGAGGAGCTCCTGCAGCTCTTCGAGCTGAGGGCCCTCGTGCATCACGGCATCGGCAACGAGAGCGCCATGCGCAAAGACTTGCACCGGCTCGTCGCGGTGCGCCCCGACCATGAGCTGGGTCCGCTGGCGCCTCCACCTGTGCAGGAGGCCTTTCAGGAGTTGCGAGCGACTCATCGGGGAGCCGGGTTACGGATCGAGGAGCGGACGGAGAACGGGGTCCCCACGGTCGTCGCACGGGTCGCGCCGGTGCCGGGAGATCTCGTGGACCACGTGAGCCTGCAGTGCATCGTCGGCCCGGGTCACGACACGCTGTCGCGGACTTCGAAAGGCACCGAAGCCAAGGTGGCCCTGTCACGAGCCGGAGACCACGAAGGTTGCGCCGCTGCGGCGCGAACCTGGCAAGGCGGCGTCTTGTTCCGCGCCAGCATCGACGCGCCGCGCCCACTTCCCGGGCCTGCGTCGCGAGGCTTTGAAATGCCGCAGTATCAGCCGTCCGCGGACAACGCGACGGTGAGAAAGAAGGAACGAAGGAAATGGCCTTGGATCGTGGCCGCGACCGGGCTCGCCTTGGTAGGCGGCGTCACCGCCGCCGCGGTCGCCTCGAGCGGCTCGAGCACGGGGCAAAAGACCCTCGGCGGAGCGACGGTGCAGTGGTGAGAGCGCCTGGCCTTCGAGGATCGCTTCGGGTCACCGTGCTCCTGGCGGTGCTGACCGCTTTCGCAAGCGGATGCGCCGAGTCGGAACCCGATGCGCTCGACGTGAACGTATCCTTCGTCCGCGGCACGCGGTCCTCGACCCGGGATGCGACGGTCCGCGTAGACATTCACATCGTTCCGTCCTGCGATGACCTGGTTCCACTCGGAATCTCGGCCCAAACGGTACTGGCCAGCACTTACGTTCCCAAGGGGGGCGATCAGAGCCCGCCCAGTGGCAGCTTCGAGAGCGCAGACTCGTACGGGCTCTACGCCCTCGGACGAAACGAGGAGTGCGAAGTGATCGCGGCGGGCTGCGACACCATCGAAGCGGACACAGAGGGGCCCTTGGACGTCAGCTTGAGGGAGGTCGAGGTCTTTGGACCGGCCTGCCCCACAGGCCAGCAGTGCATCGGCGACGGCGAATGTGCCGACTCCCCCTGCACGGGCCAGAACGATCGGACGCCCTGCATGCTCGATGACCGGGACGGGCAGTGTCGCTCGGGCAGCTGCTGCACGGGCTGCTGGGACGGTGTCCGTTGTCAGCCGGGCGACGAGTCGAGGAACTGCGGAACAAGCGGGGAGCGCTGCGACTCCGTGAACTTCTGCCGCTGAGCTGAACGCTGTAGTTCGGTTCCGCTACGGAACCCGATGCAGCGCAAAAGCAAAAGACGGACCGATCGGACTCGCGTTCTGCGGCTCAGCAGCTCACCACGACCAGAAGCGCGTCCGCGTCCACCTGATCGCCCACCGAAACCCGGATCCTCTCGACCTTTCCGGCCTTCGGGGTCAAGACGCTGTGCTCCATCTTCATCGCCTCCATGATGAGCAGCACGTCGCCGACTTGGACTTCGTCACCCTCGGCGACGCGAAGCTCGACCACTTTGCCGGGCATGGGCGCGATGCATCCGCCTTGTGGAACCGACTGCCGTGCATCGGGGAATCGTGGCTGCTCGCGCAGGGCTACGCTTCTGCCCCCTGCGTGCACGTAGTGCCGGTCTGCGTCGAAGACGACGCGTGCCGTGCGCCGACGGTCCTCTTCGATGTAGGTCAAGTTCGGCTCATCCCAGCGAAGTACGCGAAGCTCGCGGCTGCCGTCATCGTCTATCAGTTCGAAGCGCCCTGCCCCTCGATGCCGATATTGCACACGATAGGTCCGGTCCCCGACCCGGTACTCGACCCACTGTGGCGTGTGGAAGTTGTTGCGCCAGCCGGAGGGCACGGACGGTACCAGGCTTCGCTCTGCGTCTCGGCGCTGCTGGTCGGCAAGCGCCGCGAGGGTCGCGGCGTGCCGCTCGAGCGACTCGTCAGGGACGGCGTCAAGCGCAGCACCCATGTGACGTTCGATGAAGTGCGTATGGGTCTCGCCGAGCAGGAACGCTTCTTCAGCAAGCACTTGCATAAGAAAGTCGCGATTCGTGCTGAGCCCCTGGACGCTGAGCGATGCGAGCGCACGTCGCATCCGCTGAATGGCCTGCCCCCGCGAGCCGCCGTGTGTGATGAGCTTGGCGAGCATGGGGTCGTAATGGATGCTCACCTCACTGCCGGTCTCGACGCCACTGTCGACACGCAAGCCTTCGACCGCTTCGATGTGCCAGTCGACCAGTCTTCCGCTTTGCGGGAGGAAGCCGTGGGTCGGGTCTTCGGCGTAGAGGCGAACCTCGATGGCCGCGCCTTCGACGCGGACTTCGTCTTGGGAGATGCGCAGCGGCTCGCCCTGAGCCACGTGAATCTGCTCTTCCACCAGGTCGAGACCGGTCACGCACTCGGTGATGGCGTGCTCGACCTGCAGCCGGGTGTTGACCTCGAGGAAGTAGAAGCTGCGGTCGGGCGCCAGAATGAACTCGACTGTTCCCGCGTTCTCGTAACCGATGGCCTTCGCACAGCGCAGCGCCGCCTCGCCCATGCGTGCACGCAGCGCTTCGTCGAGCGCCGGAGAAGGCGTCTCTTCGATGATTTTCTGATGGCGACGCTGGATCGAGCACTCGCGTTCGTTCAGATGAATCAGATTCCCGTGAGCGTCGCCCAGGATCTGGATCTCCACGTGACGAGGCTCCTCGATGTACTTCTCGACCAGAAGCGTACCGTCGCCAAAGGCGCTCTGGGCCTCGCGGCGAGCGGACTCGATGGCCGGGCCGAGCTCGCTCTTCGCACGCACGAGCTTCATCCCCTTGCCACCGCCGCCAGCGCTGGCCTTCAACAGAATCGGAAAGCCGACCAAGCTGGCCTGCTCCGCGAGCACCTTCGGGTCTTGATCCGCTCCGTCATAGCCCGGGATGACCGGCACGCCGGCTTCTTGGACGAGCGCTTTGGCCTCTCGCTTGCTTCCCATGGCGCGGATAGCCTCGGCGCGCGGGCCGATGAACAGCAGGCCAGCGTTCGTGCAGGCCTCGGCAAATTCGGCGTTTTCGGCCAGGAACCCGTAGCCCGGGTGAACGGCGTCCGCCCCGGTACGCTTGGCGGCCTCGAGGATCGCGTCGATGCACAAGTAGCTCTGGGAGCTCGGCGCAGGCCCGACGCACACGGCCTCGTCCGCCTCGCTCACGAAGGGCATGTCGGCGTCGGCGTCCGAGTAGATGGCAACGGTGCCGATGCCCATGCGGCGGCAAGTGCGCATGATCCGCCGGGCGATTTCACCCCGGTTGGCGACTAGAATCCTTTCGATGTTCCGGCTCACTCGGCTCACTCTCCTAGTGTCGAAACACGCCCCATGAGGTCGTCCCCGCGAACGGCGCGTTGTGCACGGCGCTCAGGCTTATCGCCAAGACGGTGCGCGTGTCTCGGGGATCGATGATGCCGTCGTCCCAGACTCTGGCCGTCGCGTATAGGGCGGTGGACTGGGCGTCGATCGACCTCTCGGTCATCGCCTTGGCGACCTCGAGTCCCTTCTCGTCGATCTCGATTCCCTTCTTTGCGGCGGCCTCGCGCTGGATGATGTCGAGGACGCCGGCCAGCTGCTTGCCACCCATGACGGCGATGCGGTGGTTGGGCCAGGTGAACAGAAATCGTGGCCCGTAGGCACGGCCGCACATGCCGTAGTTGCCCGCGCCGTAGCTCGCCCCGGTCATGATGGTGATGGCCGGAACCTTGCTGTTGGACACCGCGTTGATGAGCTTGGCGCCGTTCTTGATGATGCCTTCCTGCTCGTACTTCGTGCCCACCATGAAACCTGTGGTGTTCTGCAAAAAGACCAGCGGCACGTCGACCTGGTTACAGAGCTCGATGAACTGCGCGCCCTTGTTGGCGGCTTCGCTGAAAATGGTGCCGTTGTTTGCCAGGATGCCCACCGGATAGCCGTGGATGTGTGCCCAGCCGCAGAGCATCGTCTTGCCGTACAGAGGTTTGAACTCACTGAAGCGAGACCCGTCGACGATTCGGTTGATGACCTCGCGCTGGTCGAAGGGGACGCGCACGTCGGCCGAGGCGATTCCGAGCAGCTCGTCCGGTTCATGGAGCGGCGCCTCGACGGGCTGCCGCGGAGGCGCGAACGGTTTTCGCCAGTTGAGATGCGCGACGATTTCCCGGCCCAGGCGAAGCGCATCGACTTCGTCCTCGGCCAGATAGTCCGACACCCCGCTGACCGAAGAGTGCATCTGCGCACCTCCGAGGGACTCGTGGCTGGCCTCCTCTCCGATCGCCATCTTCACCAGCGGTGGCCCGGCCAGGTACACCTGCGCTTGCTCTTTCACCATCACCACGTAGTCGCTCATCCCCGGGAAGTACGCCCCGCCAGCCGTTGAGCTGCCGAACACGAGCGCGACCGTGGGGATGCGCATCTCAGAACGTCGGGTCAGGTGACGAAAACCGCCGCCACCTTGAACGAAGATCTTGTCCTGGTTGGGAAGGTCGGCCCCGGCGGACTCGATGAGGTTGATGTTGACTAGACGGTTCTGTTCGCAAATCTCGAACAGCCGCCCCGAACGCAGCATGCTGACCGGAGTGATCGCCCCGCCCTTCACAGTCGCTTCGTTGGCAGTGATGACGCACTCGACCCCACTCACCAGACCGATGCCGCCGATCAGCGAGGTCCCGGGCACCTCCCCTTTCATTCCGTAGCCCGCCAGCGGCGCAATCTCGAGGAAGTAGCTGTCGCGGTCGAGCAGCATCTCGATGCGCTGTCGCGGCAAGATCCGACCGCGATCCAGATGACGCTGACGGTACTTGTCACCGCCGCTCACGTTCGCCTTGGCGAGGGCCTCACGCAGCTCCGTCAGGGCCGCCGAATTCGCCTCGTAGTTGGCCGCGAACGCCACGGAGCTCGGGTCGACTTTCGACGGCAAGACCGGATAGCGCTGTGCTTGGCTCATCGGCGAGGGTCCTCAGCGAGCTAGGATGAATGAGTATTCAGTCACTTTACCATTTGCTGGCCACTTTGGGCCCTCAATCTGCAAAAATCGGAGGCCGGCGCCCTGCCCAGGGACGCGCGCGCTCGAGCTGCGCTGCCAGACCGAACAAGAGCGCTTCTTTGGCAGGCCGCGCCATGAACATGACCCCGATGGGAAGCCCCTCGCCGCTCCAGTGGAGCGGTACCGACATGGCCGGCCAGCCCATGAAGTTCGCCACGGGTGTGAATCCTACAAAGCTGTAGATTGGCTCGGCGCTTCGGTCGATGAGCTGTGGAAGCTTGCTGGGCCAGCTCCAGCCACTGGCCGCCAGAAGCTGCTGCGCGCGAAGATCCAGGCCTCTGGGCTTCAGCTCGCCGATGCGTATGGGAGGCTTGGAAACCGTAGGGGTCAGGATCAGATCGAAATCCTCATAAAGCTGCGCCAGCCGACGCGACTCGGCCTGCAGAGTGCTCAGGGCGAGCATGAGCTCTTCGCCGCTGAGCGCCTTTCCGATGAGCTGGGACAGCCAGGTCGTCAGCTCATAATCTTTGCGACTGGCTTTTCGCCGACGCACGCGTTCGCCAGCGCGGATCTCCGCAGCCAAGTTCGCGCCGAGCACCGAGACGAACGCCCTGCTGATGGCGACCTGGTCGTGGGCGGGCGAAACGCGCTCGACCTGATGACCCAGCGTCTCGCAAAGCCCCGCCGCATCCTCGAGCGCGACAACGCAATCCTCGTGCACCGGACCATGATGCATCGCCGGTTCCGCGTGAAAAGCGATTCGAAGCGAGTCTGTCTCGCGCCGCGTTGCATCCAAAAACGTGCCCTCGACGGCTGCGGCAAAGTACGGCGCCGTGACCTCGGGCCCCTGGGTCGCGTCCAGCATGGACGCGCTGTCTCGCACGCTGCGCGTGACCACGTGCTCCGCTGTAAACCCAGACCAGTGCTCACTCGCGAAGGGGCCGCTGGGGTTTCGCGCGCGCGAGGGCTTGAATCCAAACAGCCCGCAGCAGGAGGCGGGAATGCGAATAGAGCCCCCGCCGTCGCCGGCCGAGGCCATGGGCACGATCCCCGAAGCCACCGCCGCTGCGCTTCCGCCGCTCGAGCCGCCACTGCTGCGCTCGAGATCCCAGGGGTTTCGCGTCGGGCCGTGGACCTCAGGCTCGGTCACCGGGAGCAGGCCCAGCTCGGGCGTCGCCGTTTTGGCCACGACGATGAGCCCGGCCGCCAGCCAGCGCTGATACAGCTGCGTCGGCTTTCGCGGGGTCCAACCCTGCCAGAACCGCGAGCCCATCTCGGTAGGCACCCCGGGAATCATCTGGATGAGGTCCTTCGCCAAGAAAGGCACGCCGCAAAACGGAGCATGGCTCGGCTGCTCGGCGCGGGCCTGGGCTCGAGCGGCTTCGTACAGGTCCCGCACCAGGGCATTGACGCTCGGGTTCACCCGCTCCGCTTGGGCGATGCAGGACTCGACCAACTCGATCGCCTGAACCTGGCCGCTGCGCACTAGCTCGGCCAGGCCGGTGGCGTCGTATTCAGAGTACTCGCGGAACCCGCTCATGCACCCGAAGCCGTACCGCAGTCAGGCCCGAGAAATCAACGAAACCCAACCTCTAGGTGCATCCGGCCACAACGGGCACAGCTCCCTGCGCTGCGGCCCGAGTGCCCGAGGCTAGATCTAGTAACAGTGTAAACAGATTTTTTCATAAATAATGTTGCTTCTTTTCCTTTGTGATGGTACCAAACCCTTGATGCAGTCCAATGCATTGGTTTTCAGAACGTTTGAGAGGACCGCCGAAAACGGGGCCCAAGGACCGACACTTGGGGGTGTCGAACCTTGCAATGAGTGTGTGCACGGAGGCTGGAGCGAGCGATGAGCAACACGAATTCCACGCAGAAACAAACCATGAGCGAGATTATCGAAGCGGTTTCCGCGCAGGGCTGGGTCACCTACGACCAGGCCGCCGAAGTCATCGCTTCCCTGGGGGCCAACCCGGGCAACGTGCGTCGCTTCCTACGTCGCCTGGAGACCGCCGGCGTAGAGGTCACCGTCAACGAACCGCGCGCCCAGCGACGTGACCGACGTCGGCCCGCCAAAGCCAAAGAGAGCACGAACGTGCTCGGCGCCGAGCCAGTGCAGACCTACCTAGACTGGATGGGGGCTGTGAGCCTGCTGACCCGCGAAGGCGAGGTCGAGCTGGCCCGTCAAATCGAGAAAGGCAGACAGGTCATCTACGACGCAATCGTCGAGTCGGAGCTGCATGCGACCGACATTCGTGAGATCATCGAACGCGTGGACGCAGGTGAGCTAGCGGTGCGAGAAGCCGTCATCGAAGGGGCTTTCGAGGCAGTGCTCCTCGCACTCGATTCTTACGTCGAAGCCTCCGACGATCGAGCGCAGGCGGCTCCGCCAAGCGAGGCCGAATGCAAGCTCGGCCCCAAGGCGCTTCGCGAGCTTCAGTCCGTCGTCAAGGCCGCGCACGCCGAAGTCGAGCGAGCCAAGTCCGAGATGGTCGAGGCCAACCTCAGGCTCGTGGTCGCCATCGCGAAGAAGTATCTCAAGCGCGGCCTGCCCTTCATGGACCTGATCCAGGAAGGCAACATGGGCTTGATGCGTGCCATCGACAAGTTCGACTATCGGCGTGGTTACAAACTGTCCACGTACGCTTCGTGGTGGATCCGTCAGTCGATGGCACGAGCGACGACTGACCAAGCGCGCACGATTCGCATTCCCGTGCACGCCTGCGAGCTGTTGACGAAGGTAACGGGCATCACCCGAAAACTCACCGCTGAGTTCGGCCGCGAACCGACTCCCGCCGAGATTGCCAAACGCATGAAGCTACCCGCCGATCAGGTGGCTAACCTTCTCATGATCTCGCGCGATACCGTCTCGCTCGAAATGCCCGTGGGCAACGACGGAAACAGCGAGCTTCGCGACCTGATCGCCGATGAAGAAGGCACGACACCCATGGATACGGTCAACGACGAAGACCTGTCCAACACGGTGATGCGGGCGCTCGACGCCCTCAACCCTCGCGAGCAACGCATCATCCGCATGCGTTTCGGAATCGGCGAGAAAGAATCACACACCTTGGCCGAAATCGGACGTGAGTTCGGCCTGAGCCGCGAGCGCATCCGCCAGCTTCAAGCCTTGGCTCTGCGCAAGCTGCGCAACGTCCACGGCGAAAACTCGCTCAAGCAGTTCCTCAGCGCCTGAGGCGTCAGCACCATCCTGGAGCTTGCGAATGTCCCCACCGAAACGCTAGCGCCCTCACCTACGAGGCTGTCGCCACCGAAACGCTAGCGCCCTCACCTACGAACCTGTCGCCACCGAAACGCTAGCGCCCTCACCTACGAACCTGTCGCCACCGAAACGCTAGCGCCCTCACCTACGAACCTGAGGCATCGCTCGCGTCTCGGTCGGCACTCGCACCGAAACGGGCTCTGTCGCTGCCACCGCCAACCAACGCGCTGGCGTCTTTCGCTCAGCCGAGCTCGCCCCTATTGGCGCGGTCGATCCACTTCTGGAAGGTCTCCTCGACGGCGTTGAGGGCCATTTTCTTGAAGGGCCTGAGGAGCAGCGGAACCTGCATGTCGGCTTCGATCTGCCCAGGCTGAAGATCGATGCTGGCGGCCGCACTCACGCCTTTGACCTTGAAGGTGATAGTGGCCTCGGTGTCGCTGCACCAGTCGACGCAGGCATCATACTTGGCGAACTTCGTCGTATACCGCTCGGCGGCTTGGACCGCGACTTTCTTGGCCATTTCAGGAGTCAGGTCGTGCTTGATCACGTGCTTCATCGGTATCGCTCTCTACAGATTGAGAGTTAGCATGAACCCCGTCACCCGCGCTAGGGAGGCGCCGACGCAGGTCGGCCACTCCGGATCCACTCGAGCAGCTGCGCGGTTCGCCCTAGAGGGCGGGTGGACTCGGGAAGGCGCCAGCCTGGTGCCGAGGGCTGCAGACCCTCATAAAAATCAAGCACTCCGCGGTCTCGGCGCGCTTGCTCCGAAACGAAGGCTCGGTGCATGGCCCCGAGCACGGGAGCGAGCTCGCTCAGCTCGGCTGGGTACGACTCGGCCGTCGCCGGAATCTCTCGACAGGACGGTGCGAGGTCCGAAACGAACGCCCGGTTGAAGACTACGTGATGCAAGGACAGCCCAAGCTGGCGCAGGGCCTCGACCACGGAACGGCCCGCCCTGGCACCGGCAGGGTCCGCTGCACAGACCAGAACGAAGGCCGTCTGATCGCTGCGCATCGACTCCCCCAGGCCGCGAGCGCGCTCGAGAAAGCCGTCACTCAGAAAAGACATCTCCGAAAGGAACTCGGTCAGCGCCCCGACGAGGGACTCCCCGCTGATCGTTCGCAAGAGGCTCCGCCCCAGGGCTCCGCCCCGAGCTCCGGTCGCCTCTGCTGCATGACTGAACCAGCGAACGACGCGATGCCCAAGAAAGTCGGACAGACGCAGGGGCGCATCGAGAACCTCGATCGCGCTCTGCGCCGGTGGCGTGTCGACGATGACCAGATCGTACGGGTCTTCATGCACGGCGGCATAGATGCGCTCCATGGCTGCGTACGCGTGCGAGCGCGATAACGTGCGGGAAAACGCGCGGTAGATGCGGTTGTGCAGAACACGCTCCGCGTGGGCCCGATCGGACGCGATGCGCTCGATCGCCTGGTCCGCGCTCGACTGTGTTTCGAGCATCGCCGCATGCAAGGACCCAGTGCAGGCGGCGGGCAGCGGGATGGGCGAGGCCTCATTTCGTAGCTCGCTCACACTGAGAGCGTCAGCCAGACGTCGGGCAGGGTCGGCGGTGAGTACGAGCACCCGTCGGCCGCGCATGGCTTCCGAGATGGCCAAAGCCGCTGCGAAAGTCGTCTTGCCGACACCTCCAACGCCGACGCAAAACGCAAGCTGGCAATCGTCGTTCAGCTGGACCATGTCGTCGTGCTCTGCTCGAGTTCATTCGCCAGCTCGTCGATCACCTGGCCGCCGCCCCCTCCGTGGGCCTGCAGAATCACGGAGGGCAAGGGAATGTCGCGCTGAAGGCCTGCCAGACACCTCTCCGCCGTGAGGCGACGGCCCATCCAATACTTGGCGACGGCGAGATCGAAGGACCATGCTTCGTCCCCGTCGGCCGCGTGACTCGCGTAACGCTCGACGAGCTCGGACTGCTTCGCATCGAGCCATTGCCGCGGCATGAGGTTGATGAAGAGGCCCCCGAGGTGCAGCTGCCCACGCGACTGCAAGGTGTCGTAGAGCTGAACGGTCTCGCGAACGACCAGTGGCTGCGGTGCGGTCACGATGTGGACGGCGCAACGCGAAGCGTCACGAACGAGGTCGCTCGCTCGGTCCATGACTTGTCGCAGCGGACCGTCCTTCAAGAAGGCGTCCAGCACCGACGGCAGGTCGAAGAACATCAGCGCATGCCCCGTAGACTCGAGGTCGACGAGCACCATATCCCAGCATGGGTCGGCAGCAAGCTCGGCGACGCGATGAAGGACGACGATCTCGTCGACCCCCGGAGCCGCTGAAAAGAGCCGTCTCAACGAGCCGTTCCGGGCGACCATGGCCGAGACGGGGCGTAGCTTGAGGCGCTCGTTGATGTAGTCGATCAGAGCTGGCTCGAACAGTACGCGTGTGGCATCGACGCCGGGCGCAATGCGGACGGGCTCGTAGCCGACCGCGGGTCCATCCAAAAGGTGACCCGAGGAAGAGTGAACGCCGAGCTCCACGATCAACGGGCGCTTGCCCGCGCGCGCAGCGGCCAGAGCGACAGCACTGAGTACCGACGACTTGCCAACCCCGCCCTTGCCCGTGAAGAACTGCACGGGGCGCAGCAGGGTCGCTTCGATTGAAGGCGGCACGAGGATGCCCTAGCAGGATCGAAACGTGTTATCGAGGCCAGCATGACGCTGCGACACTGGGTACAGGCCTCGCGTCCGCTCGCGCAGGTCAATCTCGCCCTGCCCCTGCTTCTCGGCCAGGCTTCGGCCTGGCACCAAGGCCGGCTGTTCGAGCTTCGCTGGCTCGCGGCAGCCCTGCTTTGGACCGTGCTGGACCATCTGCTGATCGTCTTCGGAAATGATTGGGCGGATCGCGACGCGGATGGGACCGAGCGCAGCCTACTGTCGGGCGGCTCGGGAGTCGTCGTGCAGGGGAAGATCCGCCCCGGACAGCTCCGCGCCGCGATGTGGGCCATGCTGGGGCTGCTTCTCGCCTACGCGTCCATCTTGTCGTTCCACGGCCGCCCCTGGACCATGGCCTACACATTGGCGGCCGCCTCGCTGCTCTGGGCCTACAGTTTCGAACCGCTTCGGCTGAGCTACCGTGGCGGAGGCGAGCTGCTGCAGGGGATCGGGCTCGGCGTCGGCCTGCCGTCGCTAGGCCACTACCTTCAGGGAGCTGGCTTCTTTGCGCCAGCCTGGGTCCTGCTCCCAGCCAGCTGTCTCGGCGTCTGCGGCAACATCTTATCCGCTCTACCGGACATCGAGGCGGATCGAGCCGCGAACAAGAACAGCTGGCCCGTCCGTCACGGCTTCGCCTCCGCCAAAGCGGTTGCCTTGGTCGGAATCGCGGTGAGCGCCCTGGCAGTGGCCACACAGACGCCCGGTTTGCCCAAAGGCGCGCGATGGGCGCTCGCCGGAGTTCCGCTGTTCGCAACCGCGCTCGCGGTTCAAAGCCGGACGCCGCTCGCGGTTGCGCTGAGGGGGAGCATTGCCCTGCAAAGTCTTCTACTGCTCTGGGTCCTGCTACTGGCAGCGGCGAGCTAGACGCCAGCCCAGCCCTAGAACCCGAGCCTGCCCGCGACCGCTTCGCGAAGCGCGTCGAAGTCGCGGTCCCAGACGGGCTCGGCGTTCACGTCCCAGGCGCAGACGGGGATCGAACCCTCTGCGGCGAGCTGCCGCCACAGGCGAAGCTCCTGCCCCGGATCCCGCGCGAAGGGAAACGGGTTGCGCACTTGGCCAGGCGCGAGCCGGTGGTAGTGCTCGTCGCCCTTGGCGATGAGCTGCATCAGATCCCGTCCTCGCTCTTTGGACTGCCGCATGAACGCGAGGTCGAAGGGCCCGGTCTGCGCGCGTTGCTCCGGATCACGCCGAACCCAGCGGGCCCAGTCGAAGCCGTATACGAAGTCGTGCGCATAGCGAAACCGAATCACAGAGCTCTGACCGTACAGCACCATCAGCTCGGCTAGGAGCTCGACCCTCTTGCGAACGCCCGCCTCGTAGTCACCGTCGCCGAGCGCACCGCGATGCATGGACGCCAGCAAGTAGTCAAAATCCCAAAAGAGGTTACCGGGGAAGCTGTCGATCAACGCCGCGACGACCTCGTAGCTGCCCGCAGCGAGCATCGCGCGCTGCAGGGGATCCGCTAGACGGGAGACCAGCGCAACCAGGCTCGTGGCTCGGGACACCGCAGGATTCAGGGACAGAGGCCCGTGCGGTGTGTTCCCGATCAGCTGGTCGAGATCCGCGAGCTTTCCGAGAGGGTCTTGCAGTCGGGTCGAGTTCTTCATTCGACGAGAAGGCGAATGCACAAGAGCACAGCCAATAGAGTCGTACTACGCCAGATGGCCCTGTGCAGGCAGGCCTTGTAGCGGCCCTGCGCCGCGAAAGCATTGGTCTCCGCAGACCGGCTCAGTCGGGCCATCGGGATGAAATAGCCGAGGAGAACAGAGACCGCGGCGAGGACCAACCAGGGCGGAGCGAGCTCTGGCCAAAAGAACGCGGCCGACAACCAACTGGCGCCGCCGATCAGGACGAGCGCCTCGGTCGCACGCCGTGCGCGGCGGTTCCCCCAGATCGTGGTGAAGGTTCGTTTCCCCCCGGCACGATCACTCTCTTCATCGGACAGGCCGCTCGCAATGGCGCTGGCCAACGCAAGCAAGCTGAAGCCCAGCAACCAGGGCCAGGCGATCTGCGGCCAGCCCGCGCCTTGCAGTCGCGCATTGTAGAGCGGGAGCGCAATGCCGACGCCGAGCATCTCGAGCAGCTCTCCGCCGCCGCGATAGTTCAAGCGAAGCGGCGGCAAGGAGTAGCCCGCAAAGAGCGCGACGCAGCCGAGCCCGAGCGCAAAGACGCCGGGGCTCGGGATGAGGAGCTGCGCGATGAGGGCGCTGAGCACGGCCAGGGCCGCAAATCCGAGGCCGACGCGAATCACGGCCGAAGACGGCAGGATGGCGTCCGGAATCGTCTTGGGAGAACCCGCATCAGCAAACATCCGGCGCTTTATCGCGTCTACTCGCTGATCGCTCCAGTCGTTGGTCAGCACGATGAAGGCGAGCCCACTGACGGTAAAGGCAAGGCCGAGAAAGAAACCGTCCGCTCGAAAGCGCCCTGCTGCCAGCGTACCAAGCGCCTGCCCCAGCCACATGGGCACTAGCAACTTGGGCCAGCTCGCGGGCTTCAGAGCGTAGACCCAACGTTGGACCCTCGTCGACGGTAAACGGCTTGCCAACGGAACGCCGTTCACAGTTCCGAACCCGACTCGGGGTCGGTCGTCGCCATGCCCGTCCTCTTGGCTCTCTCCTTCCAGCGGGCTCGAGCCATGGCGCGCATGTCCTTGACGGAGTCCATCTCGTCGATGATCTCGAGCCCTATGAGCGTCTCGAGCACATCTTCCATCGTGACGACCCCGTCGACCCCCCCGTACTCGTCGACGACGACGGCGATGTGCTCGCGGTGGTCCAGCAGACGCTCGAACAAGGCCGGGAGGGGCAAGCTGTCCGGGACCATCTGCACATCGCGAGCCACATCGCGCAGCGGAATCCGCAATTGATCTCGGGCCGCAAGAAGGAGGATCTGGTCCTTCAGCACGTAGCCGATGACGTGATCCGGCTCGCCGCGGTAGATCGGAATCCGCGAGAAAATGAGCGCCTTCTGCTCTGCGACAGCCTCTGCCACGGTCGTGTTCTCCTCGAAGGAAAACATGACGGTTCGTGGCGTCATGATGTCCCGAGTTCGGAGCGAGCTGAAACGAAACAGGTTGCCCAAGATGCGCATCTCCGACTTGTCGAACACACCTTGCTCCTCGCCGATATGCAGCAATGCCGTGAACTCCTCGCGCGACAGAGTTTCGATCTTGCTCCGCTTCTTCAGAAAACCGGTGATCTGCTGAGAAAGCCAAACGAGAGGTGCCAGCAGCAGGATCATCGGTGGAAGAACGCCTGCCACGAAGCCGGTGAGTCGCCGCCAGTAGAGCGCGCCCAGCGTCTTTGGGATGATCTCCGAGAGGATGAGGATGAGAAGAGTCAGCACCACGGAGGTGATCGCCAGCACGTCACTTCCCCAGAGCAACTGCGCCTCCGCGCCCACGCCTGCAGCGCCGACGGTATGAGCGATCGTATTCAAACTTAGTATGGCTGCGAGCGGGCGGTCGATGTGCTCTTTGAGGGCGCGCAAACGTGCGCCGACCTTCGGCTTCTCGTGCTGGAGGCCGGCCAGAGCCGCGGGTGTGATGCTCAGCAAAGCGGCCTCCAGTACGGAGCACAGGAAGGAAAAGCCGAGCGCAGTGCCGAGGTAGGTCAAAAGCAGAGTCATACGGTCTCAGGCTCGAACATGTCATCCACGCCGAGATCTCGGCGAAAGGGGCCATGGTAGCTCAGATGGCGAATCTGGTCCTGAACACCCTGGGCCTCGCGCGGCAGAAACTCAGCCACCGCGGAGCGAAGGACCGGGTGGCGAATCCAGTGGGCGCTGTGTATCGGTCTGGGCATGAGCCCCCGACGCAACTTGTGCGTGCCCTGGGCGCCCGCTTCGAAGCGGGTCATGCCTCGCTCGATCGCCCGCTCGATGAGCCGATAATAGCAAAGCTCGAAGTGCAGCATGTCGTAGCGACCGGCGGCGCCCCAGTATCGACCGTACAAGTGCTTTCCCTTCTCGAAGTTGAGCGAGGCCGCCAGCATGCGCCCGTCCTGCTTGGCCGCACAGACCAACGCGCTTTGCCCCAGCTCGGCTGACGCGAGCTCGAAGAACGCCGGAGTCAGGTAGGGATAAGAGCCCTTTCTTGCGCAGGTCGCCTCATACAGCGCCTGCAGGGTTTTCCAGTCGTCGGCGGACAGCTCGGTACCAGGAATGGTCTGCAAGAGAAGTCCCGTGTCCGACGCCGTGCGGCGCTCCTTACGGAGCTTCTTGCGCATCGGTGATCGGAACTCGGACACGAAATCGTCGAAAGATGCGTAGCCTGGGTTCGTCCAGTGAAACTGGAAGGACAGGCGCTCCATCAGGCGGCCATCACGCGCGACCCAGTCCCGCTCCTCGGGATTGAGGAAAAGAATGTGAACGGAGGAGGCGCGGCTGGCTTCGGCCGCCTCCAGGCAGCCGTCGATCAGGCGGCTGACCACCGTCGCTGGCTCTTGCCCAGGCGCCAGCAAGATGCGTCGGCCTGTCACGGGCGTCACTGGGACCATCGCGACCAGCTTTGGATAGTACGGCGAGCCCAGGCGCTCGGCTGCCTCGGCCCAGGACCAATCGAAGATGTACTCGCCGTAGCTGTGCGTCTTTAGATAAAGCGGCAGTGCGGCCACCAGGTCGGCGTCGCGCCAAGCCGTCACATGGCAGGGCTCCCAACCGGTGCCACGCCCGACGGTCTTGCTCTCCTCAAGCACGGACAGGAACCGGTGCTCGACGAACGGGTCATTTTCGCCCACCAAGCGATCCCAAGCCTTCGCGTCGACCGACGAAAGCGAGGACAGAACGCGTATGTCGATGGTCTTGCCCAAGTCCTCCGGGCAGCTTGAAGGAGAGCCCGGAGGGGGGCCAGCCGAGGCGCGCTCAGTTTTCCAAGATCACGCAGGTCGTTGCCACGAGCCCATCCTCGACGAGGAAGCGCCCGGTAATGGTGTCGCCCACCGAAAAGGGCCCCGCACTCTTCAGAAAGCTTGCTGAAAACCACCCATCGCCCAGTCGTACCTCTGCATCGTGGAAGCCAAGATACTGCTTGGAGAGTGGGTACTGGCACTTGTAGAAGGCCTCCTTGGCACTGAAGACGACCTTGGCCAGCAAGGGAGGATGCGCGCTCTGCCCAACAAAGCGTCTCTCCTGTTCCGTGCAGATGCGCGGCAGCAGCTCATCCTTCAAGGGAGAGGCGCTCTCCAGGTCGATACCGATGGCACGGACCTGCGCGCTGGGCGCGACGGCGGCCGCGCACCAGTCGTCCGTATGGGAAATGCTGCCTACGACCCCCTCCGGCCAGAGCGGGGCACGGTCCTCCGCAGCGACGATGGCTGTGTCAGCGTGGAGCCCCAGCGCCTCCAAACCCTGACGAGCGCAAACGCGTCCGGCTGTGAACTGCTGGACGCGCTTGTGCACGGCTCGTGCCACCGCGGCTCGCTCCTCTTCCAAGAGCGAGCCGGAGACCTCACGCGGATCCATCTCCCGCACGACGATGGGTGGATCGAGGAGCTGAGCGATCAACGGGCGAGGGATCACTGCGCGATGACGTTCGCGAGACCGAGGAACGCGGCCGACTGGACGAGACTGATGGCCGGAGCCAACGCCGTCAGGACATCGCCTGTTTTCGCAATCCAGGTCTCCGTGACGAAAACAATGTCGCCGGGCGCAAGGATGACGTCGGTCGCCTCGCCATTGACCAGGTCCTTGATGCTCGCGGTATAGATGCGCGGTGCCGTCAGAGAGCCTCGAACGATTCGGACATCATTTCGGTCTCCGCGGGCCGGAATCCAGCCACCGGCACGGGCGAGAGCTTCCGTCAGGCGCAGGCCGGGCCGATACGACAGCGGCTGAGGCTGGTTCACGGCGCCGATGACCATGATGAGCTTATCGCCGCCGTACGGCACGAAGAGCGTGTCACCCGCGTGGACCCGGACGTTGTGCTTTGGGTCACCTTGGGCGGCCCGCGTGATGTTCACCGGGACGGCCTCGCCATTGCGCATCAGCCGCGCGCCGTCGAAATCCGCCAGCACGGCCGGCGCTTGCGCCCCAGATTGCGGATTGGCCCGGAGCGGCCCACCCGCATGGGCGATGATGTCGGCAACCCTCGTTCCGGGCATCACGGGAACGGGCCCGCCTCCGTTGACCGCACCAAGAACCGATGCCACGTGGCCGTCGGGCTTGGAGATGACGAGGTTCACGCGCACAAACCGGTCGTAACGGCGCAGAGCGGTCTCGATGGCTTTCTCGGCTTCGGTCAGTGTGAGATGGCCCACAATGACGTCGCCGGCGAGCGGGATGTGCAGCGCTCCCGTGCCATCGACGATCAAGCCTTCGTACTTCTGCGTGTCTGCTGAAACGGTGGTCAACGTGACCACGTCTGCGGGCATCAGGCGCAGCGGCTCCGGCGGATCTTCCTCCAGGCCGGGCATGACAATCTCTTCAGGAGGCGCGAATTCAATATCGTCCTCCGGAACGGTGGGGGCCTTCACGTAGTGATTGGCCGCACATGCGCTCGTCGTAAAAATGAGCGCCAGCGCGAGAATCCGAAGCATGTTCATTTGACTAGCCTGGTCAATCTCGTGCTGCAAGGTTGAACTCGAGCCGTTTCCGTCTAAGTCTGTATCCTCTATCTCAACTTACGATGACGAGCAAGAAACCTAGCGGATGGGCGGGCCGCGACGACTCCGATCTCGCGCCCCTAATGAGGGTAGTCGACGCCACGATCATCCTGCTGTCTTTGTGGCTGCCAACGGTCTTTCGTGGCGAGAGCTGGAATCAGCGTAGCTGGGCGACGGCCACCGTGGCGGCGGTGCTGTTCGTGCTCGTGGGCCAGCTCCTCCGCCTCTACGACAGCTCGCGCGGCGTGCCTCTCAAACATCGGCTCATGCTGGCCTGGGGAGGCTGGTTTGGCGGCGTGGTGCCGATGCTCCTGTTCCTGGCCTTCATCAGCAAGAGCTCGACGGAGTATTCGCGCGTCATCGTCACCACCTGGTTCGCGCTGGCGCCCTTCCTCATCGGCGTCTGGCGAACGTCCCTGACCCTCTGTCTCCGGGAGCTTCGAAAACGAGGCTACAACACTCGATCCACCGCGATCGTGGGCATGACGGAGCTCGGCGGACAGCTGGCCAAACGCATGCACGACGTGAGCTGGCTCGGTCTGCGGCTCTACGGCTTTTTCGATGACCGGGCCGAGAGCCGAGGTTCTACGGGGGAGCAGGACCTCGGGCAGCGCGTTGGAAGTTTCGACGATTTGGTCGCGCTGGCGCGCAGCGGTGAGATCGAGCTCATTTACATCACCCTGCCTCTGAGAGCGGAGCCGCGCATCAACGAACTCGTTCGACGACTAGGGGACACCACCGCCTCGGTGCACCTGGCGGCCGACTTCCTCGCGTTCGACCTACTGCACGCCCGCTGGGGGGCGATCGGCGACGTCCCTACGGTAAGTATTCACGAAACCCCGTTCTATGGCGTGGATGGCTGGCTGAAGCGGCTGGAGGACCTTCTGCTGGGCGCCTTCATCTTGCTCGTGATCAGCATCCCAATGCTCATCATCGCCGTGGCGATCAAGCTTAGTTCCCCAGGCCCGGTCTTCTTTCGCCAGCGCCGCTATGGACTGAACGGAGAGGTCATCGACGTTCTCAAGTTCCGCTCGATGACCGTGACCGAAGACGACGATAACGTTAAGCAGGCCACGAAGGGAGACTCCCGTATCACCCCTTTGGGTGCCATTCTCCGACGCTACTCACTCGACGAGCTCCCGCAGTTTCTGAACGTAATGACAGGACAGATGAGCATCGTGGGCCCCAGGCCGCATGCGGTGATTCACAACGAACAGTACCGCAAGCAGATCCAAGGCTACATGCTCCGCCACAAAGTCAAGCCTGGCATCACGGGCTGGGCGCAGGTGAACGGCTGGCGTGGGGAAACGGACACACTTGAAAAGATGGAAAAGCGTGTCGAACATGATCTCGACTATATTCGTAACTGGAGCCTGCTGTGGGATCTGCAAATTATTGCAATGACTGTGTTTGGCTCTCGCGCGCGAAAGAACGCTTACTGAGGGGGGCGACGGGGTGAGCTCGCAGGATCAGATCTCTTCCGTGCTCGACGGCGAGCTCGAACCGCGCCGTAGCGCACGCAGCGGCACGCCCGTCGACAAATTCCGAATCATGCGAGCCCTGCACGGGGGCCGTAAACGCATCGCCCTGATGAGCTTGCTGGGTGTCATGCTCGGCTTCATCTGCGCCAAGTTCCTCATGACGAGCTCCTACGAGAGCTCTGCACTCCTCAAATTCGAGGGACCACCGCAGATCCTGGGGATGCCATCGACGAATCCGAGCATGCTGGGTCCCGCAGCGAGCGCGCTAGATCTGCAACCGGTGTTGCGCGAGATTGCCAAGAGGTCGGGTTTCACCGGCTCGCTCATCGCATTGGACGCTCGGATTCGCTACCACGCGGATCTCATGGGAGGCACGCTGCGGATTGACGTCGCCGAAGACAGCGCGGAGGGTGCGGCGCAGTTCGCGCGCACGGTGACCGACGTCTTCTTGAAGTACCACGCCGAGCAGCAAGCCAGGCGTCTCCAACAAGCAATAGACCAGGTGCGAACTCGCATGAAGGCGGCCGAACGCGAGGCCGAGCTGGCGCGCGATACGTACAACGACTTCCGTGAGCAGCATGGAATTTCAGCGCTTACGGAGGAGCAGAGCTCGACGGTCAAAGCTGCCGCCGACATGCGCGCAAAGAGCGAGCTGGCCACCTCAGAAATCCGCGCCTTGGAGGCTCGGGTCAGGAGCCTCGAGACACAGCTCGCGAGTACACCCAAGACCCGGGTCGTCAAAGGGTCGACCTCCGCCGACAGGTCCGCGTACTATCAGGTACGCAGCGAGCTGACGGCCGCTCGTTCCACTCTGTCTGCGGACCATCCGCGCGTTCAAGCGCTCGAACAGCAAGCCGCACAGCTGCAGAAACAATTCGGAGCGAGATCGCCAGGGCTCGGCGGGGACACCATGGTCGCGCAGAACGCGACTTATAACGAGGTGGAGCAGCAGCTGCGCTTGGCCCGCGCCAATCTCGAAGCCGTCCGTGAGCGTCAAAAAGGCCTCTTCGAGCTGGCGACCAAGGCCCAGAAGCGGGTCGAGGCGTTCTCCGAGGTCGAGGGCGAAGCGTCCTCGCTGCTCGCAAACGTGAAGATCACAGAGGGCTTGATCGCCGACCTGCAGGCCACAACGGCCAGCCTAGAAGACGCGCTTCGGGAGCCGACCAGCGGGTTCGTGGTCTTGGATCCAGGTTCACCACCGGAGTACGCCACTCGAAACAAGATGAAAGTCGTAGTGTTCGGTGCCGTGCCGCTGCTGTTCTTCGGGCTGACCCTCTTCTTCGTCCTCTGGAAGGAGTTCGAGGGCCTTCGCGCCCAGACACCGGCCGAGATCGCCTATTGGGGCAAGGGGCCCGTCCTCGGAACCACCACATGGCCGAACGACACGCACGCGCTCGAGGAGCTCGTGGCGGGCTTGGACGACGTCGCACCAGACGCAAAGGGGCAGGTCCTCGTGGTGGCTGGGACGCCTCAGGAGAAGCTTCTCGCCGAAGAATTCGCCAGACGGATGAACCACGACTGGTTCGCCGCCGCCGCTCCCTCGCACGGATCCAAGGCTCCCTCCGCTCACAGCCACTCCTCACCCGGCGCGCAGCCGCTGACCCCGCCCGCTCCAGGTAGCCCCTACCCGCTGCCTCGTCCCAAGAGACAAGAATTCGCGCTGGCGCAACGCCCGAACGTTCGCGCAGTGAATGAGCAGTTCGTACCCGCGCATACTGTGGGCGTCCAGTTGGAGGCTTGGACGGGCCCCCACGATGGCCAGGCGCTTCGCCGCGCCGCCCGACTCGCGGACAGGGTCGTCGTGCTGGTCCACTCGGGCGCCATGTCCTTCGCGAAGCTCAACGCAATCTCCGACCGGCTAGGCCGTCAGCACGGCGTTGGCTATATCGTCGTGGGCCTTCCGACGGACCTTCAAACGCTGCCGGACCGCCAGGGAAGCATTGACCCATTCTGGGCCATCGGAAGCTGAGGGTTCAAGCGGGCTGGGCGGCCTGCGCCGCCTGCTTCTCGCGCGCGGCCAGCTGAGCAACACGCCTACGCTGTCTTAGCCTGTCGAGCTGACGGAGCGTACCCAGCAAGCAGCCATAGAGGGCCCCCGACAGCAAGTACACGAGGCAGTTGTAGTTGCCATTGGGCAGTAGGTCGATCGCGCAGAACCCGACCATGAGAGAGAGGGCTGCCAAGTATCTCGCGTCGGGTCCTTTGGGGAGCCGGCCGATGCGGCGCCAACACAGGAACACCGGAAGCAGGAGCAAGCCGAACTTTGCGTAAAACCCGACGAAGCCATAAACGCCCAGCGTGATGATCCAATCACCGTCCAGGGTCGAAGCCATTTTGCCGCTCCAGTAGTCGAACTTGCACGAACGACAGTAGGTGCCCCAGCCGAAGAATGGGCGCTGCATGGCACGAGCGAGCAGCTCCTCTTCGTTCGAGAACCGAGTGTGCAAGGAGCTAAACTTTTCCTCCCCGAGGTTCGTGCTTACGAACTCCAAGATCTCTTCGACCGGCATGAGCCCGCTGCTGCGAATCATCGGATAGCTCAAGAACACGATGGCCAATGCGACCGCGCTCCGCATCTGGTTTTTCGGCGAAAGGAACAGAATCGCGGACAAAGCGAGCAGCATGTAGAGCGCCGCAGCGATGCTCTTCGACACGAGCAAGATGAAGACCAGGTAGAGCGCCACTCGACCGGCGCGAAAGCGCCAAACCCGACCACCTGTCTTGTACTGCGTGGTCGCGGCCATGGTCCCGAGGAGGGTGAACATGGCGAGCGCGAGCCCGTGCGTCATGAAGGCCATCGGCCTGAAGCCGCTTCCACGAACGGTCTGGTCGAAGGAGTGCTGGTGAGCACCGTATATCCAGTTGTGCAACTGAGGGCTGAAGCGAAGCTCGATGAGCTGGAAAACCGTGTACAGCAGCGCGGCCGTCGCGAGCGTCGAAAAGAGGACCCTCAAGTCTTTCGGCCCACGAAACATCGCCACCCCTAGGACGAAGGGGACGATGATGGTCAGTCCGATCGTGATCAGATGGTGAACGCTATCGTATGGAACGTGCCCGGGCAGGAGGGCGGAGCCCAGCACCACCGCGTCCTGGTTCGTGAAAATCGTGAACAGGATCCCGACGCAGAGCACTGCGATGGCGATCTTCGGGCCTCGCTCCCAGCGAATCGCGCGCAACCGATCCCGGTGGAACAACAGCAAGCCAACGGTGGTCCAGAGCACTGAGAGTTGGACTTTCGCAAAGGGAGGCAAGCCCGCCGGCTTGAACCAGACCGTCTCCGGAAGGAACAACGCCGAACCGACCAGAAGGTACCCCGTGGCCGCCGCCGCTGACCAGCGGCGCGCACCCAGAATCGCGATGGGGACCCAAATGATAAACGCGAAAATCGCAAAGAGATTGCCCGGGTTCTCAACTTCCACGGACCACCACCCTTGCAAAGAGCCGAGGCCGGCTGCTCACGCCGTGGGCTCGAGCGACTTCAGAAGCTCCTTCACCTGCGTTTGCCAGTCTGGCATCGGGCCGACGACGGCTTCGGTAGCCGAGAGGTCCAACACGCTGTATGCGGGCCGCTTCGCGGGTCGTGGAAAAGCATCGGACGCACATGGCTCAACTCTACACCGTGGGTTGGCGACGCCCGCAATCAGTCGAGCAAGCTCGTACCAGCTGCACTCGCCTCCATCGGTCACATGATAAATTCCCCGGCAGCCGCGCTCCAACAATGCGAGGCTGGTGCGTGCCAGATGAGAGGCCTCCGTGGGCCGGCCTCTCTGGTCGGCGACGACCTTGAGCAGCTCTGCTTCTTCTGCGAGCTTCCGCATGGTCAGGACGAAATTCTTTCCCCAAGGCGCGTAGAGCCAGCTCGTCCGAATGAGAAGCGCGTCCGCCCCCGATGCCATTAAGAGCTCCTCGCCGAGCGCCTTGCTCCGGCCGTACGCATTGACTGGCCTGCGCGGCTCGTCGACCTGATAGGGCTCACTCGCGGTGCCGTCGAAGACGTAGTCGGTGCTGTAGTGGACGAGCGTTGCGCCAACCTCCCTGCAACGGTCCGCAAGCGTACCGACCGCGGCTCCGTTGAGCGCGGTCGCTTGCGCCTCGTGCGTTTCGGCGTCGTCGACGGCGGTCCAGGCTCCGCAGTTGATGACCGCCCGTACCCCAAGCTTGACGAAGGTCTCGATGCTCGCTCGATCGAGGAGATCCAATGACTCCGAGCTGGGAGCCTCGAAGCCCTTCCGACGGGCTTCGAGCAGCCGCGCCCAGGCCCGTCCAAGCATTCCGCTTGCGCCGATCAGCAGCAAGTCAGCCATATCTTGGCAGTCGCTCGACAGAAATGTCTTTGAGTCGAAGGTTGTGCGCGTCTTTGTCCGAGAGCCGTGGCTGCTCGATCGGCCATTCGATGCCGATGTCCAAATCGTCCCAAGCAATCCCGATCTCACACTCACGATGATAGAAATCCGTACACTTGTAAGAGAACAGCGCGCGCTCGCTCAGCACACAGAACCCGTGGGCGAATCCCGGGGGCACGTAGAGTTGTCGCTTCGTTTCGGACGAAAGGTGAACGCCGGTCCACTTGCCGAAGCTCGGGGAGCCCACTCGGACGTCGACGGCCACGTCGAAGACCTCGCCTTCGAGGACGGAGCAGAGCTTTCCCTGGCCGTGCGGATGTTGAAGGTGCAGGCCCCTAAGGATTCCGCGCGAGGAGAGGGAGATGTTGTCCTGGACGAACTCCTCCTTGATCCCGGCCTGGACGTAGCGTTGCTTCGCATAGGTCTCCACGAAGAAGCCGCGCCCGTCACCATGCACGACCGGGTCGATGACGAGCACGCCGTCGAGCTCCGCAGGCCGAACTTGCATCAGCGGTCCACCCCGGCCGCGAGGCGCGCGAGGTATTGACCATAGCTGGTCTTTTCGAGCGGCCGGGCCAGCTCGCCGAGCTGCCCCGAATCGATCCATCCCATCCGAAAGGCGATCTCCTCAGGGCAAGAGGCGCGCAGTCCTTGTCGCTCCTGAATCGTTTGCACGAAGTTCGCCGCCTGAAGAAGGGCATCCGGCGTACCCGTGTCGAGCCAGGCCACGCCACGTCCGAACCGTTGAAGCCTCAGCTCACCTGCCTCTAGATAAACACGGTTCAGATCGGTGATTTCCAGCTCACCGCGCGCAGAAGGCTTCAGCGACTTGGCCCGGTCGACGACTTGGTTGTCGTAGAAATAGAGCCCCGCGACCGCGTAGTTCGACTTCGGCTTTGCCGGCTTCTCCTCCAGCCCGATCACCTTGTCGCGCTGGTCGAACTCGGCGACACCGTAGGCCTGGGGGTTGCTGACGTAGTAGCCAAAGACGGTTGCCCCACTAGCCTGCTCAGCACTCTGCAAGAGTAGATCCTGAAGCCCGTGACCATAGAAAATGTTGTCACCCAGGACGAGCGCGCAGGCGTCACCCGCGATGAACTCCTCGCCGATGAGGAAGGCCTGCGCCAGCCCGTCCGGGCTCGGCTGAACCGCATACTGAATGCGCATGCCCCAGCCTCGACCATCGCCGAGCAAACCCTGAAACAAGCCCTGCTCGTGCGGCGTCGTGATCACGAGAACGTCCCGAATCCCCGCCAACATGAGCGTGGATAGCGGGTAATAGATCATCGGCTTGTCGTAGATGGGCATGAGCTGCTTGCTCAAGCCCTTCGTCAATGGATGCAGCCGGGACCCCGTCCCTCCGGCCAAAATGATGCCCTTTTTGATCATGCGCGCCCCTGCTCGCCGTAATTCTTCTCGAGCCACTTCCGGTAGTCCCCCGACTGCACCTCGCGGACCCATGCCTCGTTCTGCAGATACCACTTCACGGTCTTTCGAATGCCGGTATCGAACGTCTCCTTCGGTTCCCAGCCACACTCTTGGCGGATCCGGGAAGCGTCGATCGCGTAGCGCAAGTCGTGCCCCGGTCGATCGGTGACAAACTTCTTCAGGGCGAAGAGCTCGTCGAGCTTGGCACCCGTTTCCTCGGCAACGATCCGACAAAGCGTGTCGACCACGTCGATGTTGCGCATCTCGTTATTGCCACCGACGTTGTACGTTCGGCCGATCTGCCCCTTCTCGATGACCGTCCAGATCGCCTCGCAATGGTCCTCGACGTAGAGCCAGTCCCGCACGTTGAGCCCTTCCCCGTAGATGGGCAGGGGTTTGCGACCGAGCGCATTGAGAATCATGAGTGGAATCAGCTTCTCAGGGAACTGCATCGGGCCGTAGTTGTTCGAGCAGTTGGTGATCTTGACGGGCAGCCCGTAGGTGCGGTGATAGGCACGGACGATGTGGTCGCTTGCAGCCTTCGAGGCCGAATAGGGGCTCGATGGATCGTACGCAGTGGTCTCGTGAAACAGCCCCGTAGCTCCGAGTGAGCCGTAAACCTCGTCCGTGCTGACGTGATGAAAAAGCCGGCGATCGCTGCCCTTCCAACGCTTACGGCATGCCTCGAGCAGCGTGAAGGTGCCTTCGATGTTCGTGCGGATGAACTCGCGCGGACCGAGGATGCTCCGATCGACGTGGCTCTCCGCCGCAAAATGGACGACAAGTTCGGGATCGAACTCGTCGAACACGGCGTCGACGCCCTCGGCATCGGTGATGTCGACCTGGCGGAGCGCGTAGTTGGCGGCGTCTGCGATGGGCTGAAGACTGCCCAGGTTCGCCGCGTAGGTGAGCTTGTCCAGATTGACGAACTGATGCTGGGGAAACTTCGGAACGAGCAGGTTGAGGAAGTTGGCGCCAATGAAGCCTGCGCCGCCGGTCACGATGATTTTCATTCGCTTTGTCTGGGTCTGGGTTTTTCGGGGCTGTAGCATACGGGAAACTGAGCGCGATGCACACGCGCGGGAATCGACTCAGCGCTCGGTGCGGCGCCAACGCCGCTCCCGTCGACCGAGCGAAAAGGACAGATAGAGGGGTACCTTCCACAGTAAGTATAGAGGCGCGGCGAGCAGATAACGAAACGGCACCAATTGCCGGCCGTACCCCAGCCAGCCGAGGCCAACACCGAAGACCACGCACAGCAGTGCAGCCAAGGCCAAACCGAGCGGAACGCTGGGGCCGCCCAAGAACAGCAAGCCGGCGCAGGCGAAGGAAAGTAGGCCGCAGAGCCCCACCAGAAGCGCCATGGGGGGCACGATCAAGTCTGCTCCCATGGCCAAAAGCGCCATGTCGCGGCGCTGCAGACCGGTCCAGAGGGTTCGCGGCCCCTGCTGGAACAGCGTCCCGATTTGCCCATGCTCCCAGCGCCTTCGCTGTTGCATCGCCGCGGCCTGCCCCTCGGGCAACAGGCTCGTCACCTGTGCTTCGACGCTGTGAAAAGGCGCTGTGCCGGCGCGCGCCAGCTCGATGCCCAGCAGCAGATCTTCGACCAGATGGGCTTCGAGCGGCGGCGCATCCCTCAGCAGCGGCCAGGGAAAGGCCATTCCGCTTCCAGTCAGCTGACAAGGCAGCCCGAGGCGCCGAAGCCCGCGGGGCCGCACCCTATTTCTGACCAATAAAGCAAGCGTCGATATCATCGACAGCGGCGTGGGGGTCGCCGGCGTGAACGTGTACTCACCCTGAACCGGACGCTGCAGGGAAATCGCCTGCGAAACCAGGAGCGAAATCGACCCCGGCTCGAGGCGACAGTCGGCATCGACGACGACCACGACATCCGGGGGCTCCGCCTCGAGCGACTGTACGCCGAAACGCAACGCGTAGCCCTTGCCGCGCCGATCCGGATCGTGGCGCTCGATCACCGTCGCGCCCGAAACCGCGGCGCGTGCCGCTGTATCGTCGCTGCAGTTGTCGGCGACCACCAGGACGCGATCCTGGGGCTCGAGCTGGGATCGCAGAGCTTGTACGGTCCCGGAAATCGACGCGCTCTCGTCATGGGCGGGGACGAGCACGACCGCGGAGGACTTCGGGTCCCTCGGCGGGGCAAAGGGCTTCAAGGGCAGAAGGCTTGCTGCACATTCAGCCAGGAACACGAGCGCCACGAGGAGAAGGCCGAGCCCCAAGGCGCCGAGGACCCAGGCGGCCATTGTGACGATCATACTGTTCCTCGGCGGAACGCGGCCAGCAGCGGTTGCACCGCGCGCCGGGCGTCGTGCTGGGCAAGCACACGGCGACGCCCCTCCTCGCCCATGGCTTGCAGGGTTTCAGCCGGCGCATGGAGCAGCTCTTGGAGCGCGCTCACCAGCGCGTCGACGGAGCCTGCGGGGACAAGCCAACCACACTCTTTCGGCTCGACGAGCTCGGGGATGCCGGCGATGTAAGTGGTGAGCGCTGGGCGACCGAGCGCGAGCGCCTCCATGATGACGACCGGAAGTCCTTCGGCGAAACTCGGCAGCACCAGCGCCTTCGACTGGTCGATGTGGCGACGCACCTCTTCCCCCGAGGCCCAGCCCGTGATTTCGATGACCTCGCGCAGCGCGTGCCGGTCGATGAGAGCCTCCACCTCCTGGCGCATCTCGCCATCCCCAACGAGCAGCAACCGGAAGTCCTCGCCGAGGTCACGGAGCCGGGCCGCCGCTTCGACGAGCAGCAGCTGGCCCTTCTGCTCGCAGATGCGCCCCACGCAAACTAGTTGATTCGAAGCGGGTACCTGGGACGGGGAGCACTCGATGTAGGACTCGTCCACACCGCAGCGCACGACCTGAATCTTGTCCCAATGCTCGTGCCCACAGCGCCGGTACAGCTGGCTCCGGCCGAAGCTGCTGACTCCGGCGACGAACGCCGCGTTCTCGATTTTGTCCTGCAAGCTCAGCGACCAGGTCTTGTCGAACTCTTCGGGGCCGTGGACGGTGAAACTGTAGGGCGGACCGCCGAGCAGGCGACACAGAAGCGCGACGGCGGCTGGGTTGGTACCGAAATGAACGTGCACGTGGTCGCAGCCCTGCTTCCGGAGCTCGCGAAGGGTGGCGGACGCGACGATGAGGTACGCGAGGTTGCGCAATAGGCCGCGGTCCGAGCGCCGCCCGAGGCGCAGCGCCATCCGCAGAGCCTTGCCGAACCGCAAGGGCTGGCCGATCGCCGTCGCCGCAGTGGTCAGAACGAGGCCAGCGGCGCCAGCCCCGAGGATGACGTGCGTGCGGCCTTGCTCCGCGATGTCGGCGGCATCGGCGAGCTGGTCGGGAGTCTCCCGGATCGAAAGTCGCAAGACCTCGATGCCGTCGGCTTCCACCGCCGCGATCTCCCGTCGAATGAAGGTGTGGCTGACCTTCGGATACTGATTCGTGAGGTAGGCGACTTTCATGTGCTGCAAGCTTGGTTCCGGGTCTTAGCAGACCCGAGCGCGCTGGCACCCGCGCGGCCTCAGCTCGCTCGCTCCCTTGGCAGACTCGGCGCAGCGAGAAAGCCAAGCTCACTCATGAACCGAGCCATTTCGAGCAGATACTCTCCGCGATCGAGATGGATCAAGTGACTGCCAGGAAACCAGTGAATGCGACAGCGATCCCAATGCTCCCAGAGCAGGAGTGAGTGCTTGGGCGGGGCAAGCCGGTCGCCGACACCGCCGACGATCATGAGCCGCTCTTTGGGAAGAACCGGCGGGTAGGTCAGCGGGCAGCTCACCGCGGTCAGGCGCCGCGCCGCCGCCAGTTCCTGGCGCATCGTCGACAGTGCAGTGCGCAGAAGCCAGCCGATCGGCTGCCATTCCAGGACGAGGTCGGCGAAGCTCACGACGGGCACGTTCGGAATCGCAAATGCGAGCCGATCTTCGACGCCCGCCAGCATCGCCGTTGTGAAGCCACCCAGGCTCAAACCGGTCACCCCGACCTGTTCGGCGCCGCGCTCTTCGAGGAGCCAGCTCAACAAGATGCGAAAGTCAAAAACGGCCTGCGCGACCGCTTCGTTCAAGCGAGAGGGCCCACCGGCAAAAAAACCATGACCGGAAAACGGCGAGAAGCGAGTCTGCCGCGAACCGTGAAATGGCAGGGTGAACAGCACGATGTCGCAGCCCATTCGGTAGAACCAGGGCAGCGCGAAGAACCACTCGTTGATCAGATACCAGTCGGCAGTGAACCCATGAATGGCGACGATGGTCGGCCGCGGCCCGTCTCGGTGCCGAAGCGATCTGGCATGCGCCACCCGGTTAGACCGGTGCCGCAAGTAAGACGAATGCAACCGCGGGCTCACGGCTTGAAATGGGCTGTCGAACTCGATCTCCTCGCACACGCCGTCCCGTGGCTCGAAGCGCGGGAACCAGCGACCCTTCCGAACCCGGACGCGAACGCCGGCGGGCGGCTCCTTGAAGAACTGACTCGGGTCGCTCGACTCGGCCATCCCCGCGTACAGCGCCAGATCTTCCATCGAGCGTCGCAACTGCCGCGGGTTGTAACCAATGGGAATGGCCGTGCCGGTGACGGTCGTGGCGATGGCCGCGCGAAGAAAGCGATCGAAGCCGGCGGCAGCTCCGACCTGAATCCGATCTGGCAGAGCCAAGTCGAAGTCTTGGCGGCGCAGCGCGAAGTCCCGGTCGAGCTGGTCCCACCAGCGCTGGATAGGCAGCAATCGTTCGGACTGCGCGCCGACTCGGTGCGCGATCCGGGAGACGACCGAGGACTCTTCCATCCCCCCATTGTAAACCGATCGGGCCGAACATGAACTATTGCGCGAAGGCGCGCTCTCTCTCCCGGC
This sequence comes from uncultured delta proteobacterium, assembly GCA_963746475.1. GTDB lineage: Bacteria > Myxococcota_A > Polyangia > Polyangiales > Houyiibacteriaceae > SG8-38. The sequence goes on along the minus strand of CAVVBB010000001.1, from coordinate 1,510,494 downwards.
CCGCTCGTCAGGTCCCGCAGACTCGCCCTTTGGTCCGAAGAGATCGCCCCCTGGCTTGGTGAATGGCCGCCGTCACCGAGGGCGCAGCATGATGCCTGTCTGACCTGGCGGGTTTCGAAAGGGGACGAAGCTGTCCTTCCCCCGGGCCTGCTGGTAGTGCGAAATGGCCCAGGCTACCGATGGAAAAGCGAGCTCTTCCTGAGGCAAGGCGTCGAAAGAGAAAAGGCCCACCTCCTGGCTCTCCGGCCCCACGGCCACGTCCGGCGACGTCAAGCGGGCACGAAAGAACAGCTGCAGCTGGCTGATGTGACGAAGGCTGTAGAGTGCCAGCAGATCGATGATCTCTAGCCTCGCGCAGGCCTCCTCCCAAGCCTCTCGGGCGGCCCCTTCTTCGGGCGTTTCGCCAGTCTCGAGGAAGCCGGCGGGCAGCGTCCAAAGACCGGACCGGGGCTCGATCGCGCGCCGACAAAGCAGCAGCTTGTCCTCCCAGGTTGCGACCACACCCACGACGACCTTCGGGTTTTCGTAGGCCACATAGCTACAGTCTGGGCAAACCAGTCGCTCCCTGTTGTCGCCCTCGGGGATCTGCCGCACGCGCGGTCCTTTGTTCCCATCGACCATGGAACGAACTTGGTACCACGGTACGCAGTGCGACTCCACCGACGAGCTGACACTCGTCTTCCACAGCCTTAGACTCTGTCCGGTGAGGCGAACCCCCGGGTCGGAAGGAGCGCAGATTCTGGGGGTGTTCCGCCAACTTCGGCTGGGACTGCAGCTTGTGTGGACCACGAGCCGCTGGCTGAGCCTGGCCCTCGGGTCCCTGAGCTTGGTGGCCGGCCTGTTGCCTGCTGCGGTGGCCTGGGTCGGGAAACTCATCGTCGACTCGGTGGTCCAGGCCGTGCAAAGCGGCGCCGTCACCGACCGCGACGCGGCCCTCTTCTGGGTCGCCGTCGAGCTCGGCCTGGTCGCTCTGCTCGCCGGCGCCCAGAAAGGCTTGGCCACCTGCCAACTTCTTCTGCGTGCTCTGCTCGGCCAGCGCGTGAACGAGATGATCCTCGAAAAGGCCGTCACGCTCGACCTCGGAGCCTTCGAGGATTCCGAATTCTACGACCGAATGACCAAGGCCAGACGCGAGGCTTCCAGTCGCCCGCTGAGCCTCGTCATGCGGAGCTTCCAGTTCTTTCAGAACGGCTTCTCGCTCGTCGCTTACGGCGGCCTGCTGCTGAATTTCTCCGTTTGGGCGCTCCTGGTGCTCGTCCTGGCGGCGATCCCTGCCTTCTTCGTCGAGACGCATTTCTCCGCGAACGCATTTCGGCTGTTCAGCTGGCGCGCGCCCGAAACGCGGAAGCAGAACTATCTGGAAATGGTCCTCGCCAGAGAGGACTTCGCCAAGGAGGTCAAGCTCTTCGGCCTCGGGCCGGTCCTGCTCGCCCGCTACCGCGATATCTTCAAGGAGCTCTTTGCCGAAGACCGGGCTCTGACCTTGCGTCGGGGGTTCTGGGGATACGTGCTCGGCCTTCTCAGCACCCTGGCCTTCTACGCTGCCTACGCGTGGATCGTGTTCGAGACCGTCGAGAAGCGCATCAGCCTCGGAGACATGACGATGTACTTGCTGGTGTTCAAGCAGGGGCAGGCCGCGCTGTCGTCTCTGCTCAGCGCGATCGGCGGCATGTACGAGGACAGCTTGTACCTGTCGAATCTGTCCGAGTACCTCGACTACGAGGCCCCGGACGACGGCGGCAGCGCCGTGGTCGGCCCCCGGCCTGGCGACGGCATCCGCTTCGAGCACGTCAGCTTCACGTACCCGGGGGCTAGCGAAGCCGCCCTGCGAGACGTCAGCTTGCACCTGCGGCCCGGCGCCAAGCTCGCGCTGGTCGGAGAGAATGGAGCAGGCAAGACCACGCTCATCAAACTACTGACGAGGCTCTACCGGCCCACGAGCGGCCGCATCCTGCTCGACGGCCTTCCACTCGACGACTGGGACCGACTCGTTCTTCAGAAGCGCATCGGCGTTATCTTCCAGGACTTCGTGCGCTACCAGCTCGCCGCTGGCGAAAACGTGGGCGTCGGAGACGTCGATGCGTTTCTAGACGAAGCCAGGTGGACGCAGGCCGCCGAAAAAGGAATGGCCCATGACTTCATCGAGCGCCTGCCGCAAGGCTACGACACTCAGCTCGGACGCTGGTTCGAGGCCGGGCACGAGCTCTCCCTCGGCCAATGGCAGAAGATCGCTCTCTCCCGCGCGTTCATGCGCGACAAGGCCGACATCCTGGTACTCGACGAGCCCACCGCCTCCATGGATGCCGAAGCCGAAGCCACGGTCTTCGCGCGCTTTGGTCGCCTCGCCTCCGACAAGATGGTCATCCTCATCTCGCACAGATTCTCGACCGTCCGCATCGCCGACGAAATCGTCGTGCTCGAACGCGGGCAAATCACGGAACGCGGCACCCACAGGAGCCTCATGGCCGAGGACGGCAAATACGCCCACCTCTTCACTCTCCAAGCCGCCGGCTACCAGTAAGAGAGGGGAGCGTATCGCCTGACGAACGAAAGCCCTCCCGACACCTCATCGTGAGGGCCTCGTTTCCGTCCATCTTCGCTGCGAGGGTCAGCTGTAGAAGTTGCGACCTTCGGCTGCCATCTGGCGAAGGAGCTTTGGCGGGCTGAAGCGCTCGCCGTACTTATCGGCGAGCTCGTCCGCGTCCTTCACGAACTGGGCGATTCCGTAGTTGTCCATGTAGGTGAAAGGGCCGCCGGTGAAGGCCGGGAAGCCCACCGCCATGATCACGCCGACGTCACCATCGCGAACGTCCGTGATGACATTCTGCTCCAGGCAGCGTGCTGCCTCGAGGCACTGCGTGAACAGGTACCGACGCTTGACGATGTCCGCACTCGGCTGCTCGGCGCCAGCGGCGATCCACTTGCTCATCTGGCTCTGAAGCTCGGGCCAAAGGCGCTTACCGCCCTCGAAGTAATCGTAGAAGCCACCCGGCTGACGGGCCGTGCCATCTTCCTTCGGCGGGGGGTTGGCACCCCAACGATCATGATCTTCGATGAGCGAAGCCACGATGGCCTGAGCGGGCGAGGGCTCCCACTTCTTGCCGGCTGCGTCCGCGTCCTGTTTGGCCTGATTGGCGACCTTGTACATGGTCCCGAGACCGACCTGATCCGAAATGCCGAGCGGGGGCATCGGCATGCCGGCCATCTTGGCAGCGTTTTCGATCAGGGCTGGGGCCACGCCTTCGACGAGCAGGTAGTTGCCCTCGGAGATGAAGGTGCCGAACACCCGGCTCGTGTAGAAGCCCGGGCTGTCATTGACGACGATGCCGGCCTTCTTGATCTTCAGAATGAAGTCCCAGGCCTTGGCCAGGGTCTCCTGGGAGGTCTGCTCCCCCATGATGATCTCGACCATCTGCATGCGCTCGACGGGCGAGAAGAAGTGAAGACCGATGAAGTTCGCAGGTCGGCTGCTCGCCTTGGCAAGGTCCGAGATCGGTAGACCCGAGGTATTGGACGCGAACACGGCCGCGTCGCCCAGCTGCGCATCGGTCGCCTTGGTGACCTCGGCCTTGATTCCGCGGTCCTCGAACACGGCCTCGACGACCAGATCGCAGCCTTTGAAATCGGCATAGTCCGCGCTGGGCTGGATGCGGTTCAGGATGGCGTCGACCCGATCCTGGGTCGTCCGGCCCTTGGCCAGCTGGCGCTCCAAGGTCTTTTGCACCTTGGCCTTGCCTCGCTCTGCGCTGGCCTGGTCCCGATCGAGCAGCACCACGTCGATGCCCACCTTCGCAGACACCTGCGCGATGCCTTGACCCATGAGCCCAGCACCGATGATGCCGAGCTTCTTGACGTCGAACCGGGGCACGTCCTTCGGACGCCGCACGCCTTTTTGCGACTCCTGCAGGCTGAAGAACAGGGTCCGCAGCATGCTGCGCGCGACCGGGTCCTTGAGCACGCGAATGAACTGCCGCGTCTCGGCGTGGCCGGCGCGGTCCATCGGAAGCGTCATACCCTCGTACACGGCCTGCAGGATCGCTTCCTGCGCCGGGATGTTCCCGAAGGTATTGGCGTGGGTCATCGCGACCGAGCCCATGAAGGTCTGCGCGAACACTGCGGACTCGGGGCCGCCGCCTGGCACTCGGTAGCCTTTCTGGTCCCAGGGCTGCACGGCGGTTCCACCTTCGGTGATCCACTTCTTAGCGGCCGGGATGAGTTGCTCTGGGTCGACGAGCTCATCGACCAGACCCTGCTTGAGGGCCTGGGCCGGGTCGAGCTGCTTGCCCTGCATGATGAGCCCGAGCGCACTCTGCAGACCGACGAGCCGCGGAAGCCGCTGCGTGCCGCCCGCACCGGGCATGAGCCCCATGCCAGCCTCGGGAAGGCCGACCTTGGCGAAACGCTGATTCACCAGGATGCGACGGTGACAGGCCAGCGCGATCTCGTAGCCGCCGCCCAAGGTCACGCCATTTAGCGCCGCGACCACGGGCTTTCCGCAGGTCTCCATGCGTCGAAGCTGGTCGAGGATCGCGCTCGTGCGACGGAACATGTCTTCGGCGTCGATGGGACCGGAGCCGAGCGACTCGATCTGCTCGAGGTCACCGCCGGCGACGAAGATGCCGGGCTTGCCGGAGGTCAGGATGATGCCCTTGACGGCGTCTTCGGTGGCTGCGCGTTCGACAGCAGAGGCCAGCTCCGCGAGGGCGTCCCCGGTGAGCACGTTCATCGGGCGACCTCCGTGGTCCCACGTGAGAATCGCGCACCCGTCTTCTACTTTGTAATCGATGATAGCCATGCTGCTCACACTCGCTCGATGATGGTTGCAGTACCCATGCCGGCGCCCACGCACAGCGTGATCAGGGCCGTGCGGAGGTCGCGACGCTCGAGCTCGTCGAGCACCGTGCCGAGAATCATGGAACCGGTCGCGCCAAGCGGATGCCCGAACGCAATCGCGCCACCGTTGACGTTGGTCTTGTCGTGGGAGATGCCCATCTCTTCCATGAAGAGGAGGCACACCGAGGAAAAAGCCTCGTTGATCTCGTAGAGATCGATGTCGGCGACGCTCATGCCGGCACGCTTCAGGGCCTTTTTCGAGGCCGGTGCCGGCCCCCTCAGCATGATGCAAGGGTCGGTGCCGATCGACACCGAGGTCACGACGCGGGCGCGGGGCTTCAGGCCAGCACGCTCACCAGCCTCCTTGTTGCCCACTAGGACGGCGGCGGCTCCGTCGACGATGCCAGAGCTGTTGCCGGCGTGATGAACGTGATGGATTTCCTCGACTTCGGGATAGCGCTGCAGAGCGACGGCATCGAAGCCGAAGTTCTTACCCATCATCTCGAAGCTGGGCTTCAGCTTGGCCAAATCCTCGACCGTGGTCTCGGGCCGCATGTGCTCGTCGTGGTCGAGAAGCAGCACCCCGTTGACGTCGTAGACGGGCACAATCGACTTGGCGAAACGGCCCTGTTCCCAGGCCTGTCCGGCACGCTTCTGGCTCTCGACGGCGAACCCATCGACATCCGTGCGGCTGTAGCCTTGCTGAGTGGCAATAAGATCGGCACCGATCCCCTGCGGGACGAAGCTCGTCTTCATGGCGATCGAGGGATCGGTCGACCAGGCTCCGCCTGCGGTGCCCATCGGAACGCGGCTCATGCTCTCGACCCCGCCGGCGACCACGAAGTCCGCGTCGCCCGCCTTCACCTTGGCCGCCGCGATGTTGACGGCCTCGAGGCCCGAGCTGCAGTAGCGGTTGAGCTGCACGCCGGGGACGCTGTCGTCATAGCCCGCGGCTAGCGCAGACAAGCGGCCGATGTTGGCGCCCTGCTCGCCTGCGGGCTCGACACAGCCGAAGATCACGTCATCGATCTCGGCACTGTCGAAGCCGCCGCGCTCGGGAAGCGCCTGAAGAACTGTGGTCGCGAGCCGAAGGCTGGTGGCCTCGGCCAGCCCGCCATCTTTCTTTCGGCCTTTACCTCGCGGCGTGCGCACCGCATCGTAGATGAAGCAATCCGTCATCGGGGAACCCTTTCGACTAAAAAATTCGAGCCGTAACGGGTCGGCACCCGGCGGCAGCGTCGAATGTGGAACGTGTTCTAGTTTGAAGCCTGGACCCACGCAACCGGGGGGCTTCGACTGGGCTCTACTCGGGCACAACCCAGAGGAAGTCCGCCGCCCGCTCCGCAGGGGGAAGCTCGAGCTCTTCGCTGAGCTCCGCGGCGCTCAAGGGGATCACCGTCAGAAAGGGCGCCGCCCCACGTCGCGCTGCCCGGCTCGGAATCCCGAGCCCAGCCGCGATGTGAACCCGCCCAGCGATCACCAGCAACTGTGCGGGTGCCATCGGCCCGCTCAGTGCCTCCGCAACCCCCGAGGCCATGGTCTCGTCCCAGACCACTTGGGCCTCGTAATAGTGGTCTAGAGTTTGCGGGTCTCCGTGATCGCTGCCGTCGAAGGCCGAGAAGAACAGCGCCCGGTGGGCGGGGTCGTCCAGGAGCAGGTCCGGGATCTGTGCGCGCTCCTCCGGGCTGAGCCCTTCGACACCTGAAGCGGCCACCCGCTGGGTGAGCTCGCGTGGCGCGTTCAGGGCCCACAGGGGCAGGCCCCAGGTACGGGCGAACTCGAGCATCGGTCGGTAGAGCGCGAAGTCGAAACCCCAGCGCTGGTCGTACTCGGTCAGGCGCCGAAGGCTCGCCTCGTCGAGCTGGCCCGCGCTCCACTTGTCGAGTGCGTCCTGAAACGGCCGCTGAAACATCTCCATACCGAGGGCGACGGCCCCACGCTCCTTGTGAAGCTCGCGTAGAATCGCGTATTGGGCAGCATGATCCTCGGCCCGGTCGTGCCGCTCGCCCACGTACACCACCCGAGCCCTGCGCAGCCGGGCGTAGAAGTCGCCTAGCGAGATTTCTTGGCCAGTCTCGGCGTCGACGATGGCCTCCGGCACGGAACGCTGCCGGACGATCGACTCCGGGGTCAGCGGCATGGGCGCCGTCGCGCCGCCACAAGCGGCGCAGCCCAGAACGAGCATGACCACCACCGCGGCGCGTACCCTTTGCGCGAGCATCAGGTCGACTCGGGGGCTTTCGGATTGAAGACGGCGTCGCGATAATAACGAAGCTCGTCGATCGACTCTTTCAGGTCGTTCATGGCGCGGTGGTTACCGTCCTTTTTCGGACGACGCGCGTACTCGGCCGGATGCCAGCGACGCACCAGCTCCTTGATGGTGGACACGTCGATGTTTCGGTAGTGGAGCCAGGCTTCGACCTCGGGCAGGTAGCGCACCAGAAAGCGACGATCTTGGTGAATGGAATTGCCTGCCAGAGGTGCCATCTTGTCGGTGCTGTGCTCCTTGAGGAAGGCGAGGACCTGCCTCGACGCCTCGGCTTCATCGATGGTGGAAGCCCGCACACGTTCGATGAGCCCCGACTCCCCGTGGTGTTTCTTGTTCCAGTCATCCATGCGCTCGAGCAGCTCGTCAGGCTGGTGGATGACCAAATCCGGGCCGTCTGCGATGACATTCAGCTCGCCGTCCGTCACCGAAACTGCAATTTCGATGATGCGCTCGACCGAGGGATCGAGGCCCGTCATCTCCAAGTCCATCCAAACAATCGAAGACATGAAAATTTCAAATAGCACGCGGAGCCCAAGGTGCCCGCCCCTCCAAAACCCCGGCAGTTGAACTCCGGCCGCCGTAGCGCTAAACCCTGGCCGCCCGGTGACGCGCGACTCAGGACTTCATGGTGGAAATCAGCGAAAAGAAGCTAAGCCACCTCCGCCAATTGGAGGCGGAGAGCATTCATATCATCCGCGAGGCAGCCGCGGAGTTCGACAAGCCGGTGATGATGTACAGCATCGGCAAGGACTCCGCGGTCATGCTCCGCGTTGCCCAAAAGGCATTCGCCCCCGGCCCCCTGCCCTTCCCCCTGCTGCATGTGGACACGACCTGGAAGTTCCAGGAGATGTACCGCTTCCGGGGACAGGTCGCGGCGGAGCCGGGCATCGAGCTGCTGGTCCACAGCAATCCCGATGGGCTCGCGGCCGGTATGAATCCCTTCGACTACGGCAGTAACAAGTACACGACCGTCATGAAGACCGACGCCCTGAAACAGGCGCTCGACAAGCACGGCTTCGACTGCGCGTTCGGCGGCGCTCGCCGGGACGAAGAGAAGTCGCGCGCCAAGGAGCGCATCTTCTCCTTCCGCGACCGCTTTCACCAGTGGGACCCGAAGAACCAGCGCCCGGAGCTCTGGAACCTCTTCAACGCGAAGCTCCGGAAGGGCGAAAACGTCCGAGTCTTTCCTCTGTCGAACTGGACCGAGCTCGATGTGTGGCTCTACATTTGGCTCGAGAACATCCCCGTCGTTCCGCTGTACTTCGCCAAGGAGCGCCCGGTCGTCAAACGTGAAGGCACGTGGATCATGGTGGACGACGAACGCATGCGACTCGAAGAAGGCGAGAAGCCTCAAATGCGCAAAGTTCGCTTCCGAACGCTGGGCTGTTACCCGCTCAGTGGTGCCGTCGAGTCGGAGGCCGACACGTTGCCCAAGGTCATCCAAGAGATGCTTCTCAACCGGTTCTCCGAGCGACAAGGTCGTTTGATCGACTTCGATGAAGAAGGGTCGATGGAAGTCAAAAAGCGCGAGGGTTACTTCTAATGGGCAAAGACAAGGTCATCGCCGCGGACACCTCCGACAAGGAGCTGATGCGGGAGGACATCGAGGCCTACCTCGAGAAGTACCAGAACAAGGAGCTGCTCCGCTTCGTGGCGGTCGGATCGGTCGACGACGGCAAGTCCACCCTCATCGGGCGGATTCTCTACGACACGGGCATGGTCTTCGAGGACCAGATGGCCGCAGTTCGCGCGGCCTCGCAGAGCGACGAGCCGGACCTGGCCTTGCTCACGGACGGGCTCAAAGCGGAGCGCGAGCAGGGCATCACGATCGACGTGGCCTACCGCTATTTCGCGACCGATCGGCGCAAATTCATCATCGCGGACACGCCTGGGCACATCCAGTACACGCGAAACATGGTCACCGGCGCCTCGACCGCGAACGTCGCGCTGATCTTGATCGATGCGCGCTACGGCGTGCTGCAGCAGTCGAGGCGGCACGCGTACATCGCCTCCCTGCTCGGCATTCCGCATCTAGCCGTCTGTGTAAACAAGATGGACCTCAAGGACTACTCGCAAGACGTGTTCGAGAGCATCCAGAAGGATTTTTTGACCTTCGCCTCGTCACTGCGCTTCAAGGACGTACAGTTCTTCCCGGTGAGCGCGCTAGTCGGCGACAACATCGTCACGGCGAGCGAAGAGACACCCTGGTACGACGGCCCGTGCGTGCTCGAGTACCTCGAGACCGTGCCGGTTTCCGAAGACCGAAACCTGCAAGACTTTCGTTACCCCGTTCAGTACGTGATTCGCCCGAACCTCGACTATCGGGGCTTTGCCGCAGAGATCGCCTCGGGAACTATCGACAAGGGCGACGAGGTCGTGGCCCTTCCGTCGGGCAAGAAGTCGCGGGTCAAGAGCATCGACACTTACGAAGGCGAGCTGTCCTCGGCCTTCCCGCCGCAGTCGGTGACCCTGCGCCTCGAGGACGAGATCGACATCAGCCGTGGCGACATGCTGGTCAAGCCGGGCAACCTCCCGCGGGTCACCCGTCGCTTCGACGCAGACGTCGTGTGGATGCACGAAAAGCCGCTGGACCCGCAGAAGGCCTATCTCATCAAGCACTGCACCCAGACGGTCCGCGCCCAGATCGACCGAATTCACCATGAAGTCGACATGGACACCCTGGAGAAGCGCGACTCTGACGGATTGGCGTTGAACGACATCGCCCGTGTCCAGATCAGCTGCCACCGCGCCCTCTACGTCGATGATTACGCCAGGAACCGGCAGACGGGCTCTTTCATCGTGATCGACTCGCTTACCAACAACACGGTGGCAGCGGGCATGATCGCCCTGGACGAGTCCGAGCAAGACCTAGACGCCGTCATGCGGGAGCTCGACGCGGGCTCGGCCTTGGAACCCAAGACCTTCGTCAGCCCGCGAGAACGGATGGATCGTTTCGGGCAGCGCGGCGCGACCGTCTGGTTCACCGGTCTGCCCGGCTCGGGACGCTGGACCCTGGCTTACGCGCTCGAGCGCAAGCTCTTCGACCAAGGCCGGACAGCGACGGTCGTCAGTCCCGAAGGGGAGGACCTGCGCTCGATGATCTCGGCCGCCAAGGCGGCCACGGACGCAGGCCTGATCACGATTTGCGCCTTCCCGAGCCCCACCCAACATGACCGAGACCAGCTCCGGGCTCGACTGGGCCCTGAACGGGTCGTTCAGGTCTTCGTCGACACGGACGAGGCCCTGTGCCGCAAGCGACGCCCAAACGCGGACTTCTCGAGCTTCGAAAAGCCCCAAAGCCCCGATGTTCGGATCAGCCTCGACAAGATGCGGATCGACGAGGCCGTCGACTGCATCCTCGACGCCCTCGAAGGGCGCGGGCAGTTCGAGGATCACTAGGCCCTTACGAAGTGCGCAGCCGTTCGCACGAACCGCCGGAACCCTGCCGTTCCGCGGCCTCGAAGCTGTGCGGCCCGAGGACTCCGTGTAGGCGCAAGAGCCCGTGGGGCCCTTGGTTGGGCTAAGGTATCGTCAACGCACGACAAATCGGCTACGTCAGCGCATTGGTTGCAGCGGGACATCGATGAAACGAAGCGGCTGCGTGCCATTGCGCAACGGAGCGCGGCCCGGTGCCGCCGAATCGTCACGAGCCTGCTTCAATGTCGCTGCTTGGGTGCTACCCTCTGCACTCAGTCCGTTGGCACGATTTTCTGATGAATTCCTTGGACTGTCCAAAGGGAAACGGGTGGATGCATGGTCCTCGTCGCGAAGGCATTGACCGAACGCTCGGAGAACTCGGGCTCTAAGTCGAAAACCGGGTCGCTGACACTTCAGCCAGATCTCGAGTGGCTGCGCGTGAACCGTGGTGGCAGCTTCGCCATGGGCACGGTGGATCGGCTTCCGCGCCGCAAGTATCATGGGCTGCTCACCGTGCGTGAGCCCGACGTTGGTGAGCCGCTCAATCTCCTTGCGGAGGTCGAGGAATGGTTCTCGATCGGAGACGAATCCTTTGCGCTACAGCCCTATGATTGGGGGCGCCCTACGAACCTGCCCGCGAGTCCGTACCTCGTCGACTTCGACCCCAGCCCGTGCTGGACCTACCGCTTTTCGGGGCTGACCGTTCGGCGCGAGCTGTCGCTCGAGCCCAAAACCGACGCCCTTTGGCTGCACTACGCCATCGAGGGGGTTCGGGAGCCAGTCGAGCTACAGCTCCGGCCCATGCTCCGCTGCCGGCCCTGGCACGACCTCACCATCGCCAACCCCTTCCTCAATGGGGAGGTCCAAGTCGCCGAGGCACAGTTTCGCGAGGCGAAGATGCAACCCTACGCAAGCGGCCCCGAGCTCGTGATGAGCCTGCACGGAGCCGAGGGACCGTTCGAGCAAGACGGCAATTGGTACCAAGGTGTGTGCTACTCGGTGGAACGCGAGCGCGGCTATGACGCGAAGGAAGACCTCTTCACCCCAGGGGCCTTCCGGGTTCGGCTGAAAGAAGACGGTCGCTTCGCGCTGCGGCTCGGTACCCAGAGCCTTGGCGGCCCGGAGCGCATCGAGCGCGAGGCGGACAAGCGCCCGCGATCCTTCACCCAACAGCTCGAGAAGGCGGCGGACGCCTATCTCGTCGAGCTGCGCGGTGCTCGCACCGGAGTCATCGCCGGGTACCCTTGGTTTGGGGAGTGGTCCCGCGATGCGCTGATCTGCCTGCCGGGACTCTGTCTGGAGCGCGGCAAGATCGACGAAGCCATCGAAGTGCTCGAGTCACTCGTCGAGCGGATCGAGGATGGCGGCTTGGTTCCGAACATTCCCCGCAGTGGAACGGTCCCTGCGAACTTCGACTCGATCGACGCCTCACTTCTGTTCATACACGCCACGCGACTCACCTCGGAGCGCGCGCGGAAAGAAGCGCAGCAAAAGCGTTTGAGCTCCTTGCAAGGGACCTGCTGCGATCTAGTGGATCGAATCGGGGACGGCGCCGACTCCCGGGTAGCCGTCGATGCCCAGGGGTTTGTCCATGTCGAGCCAGGCCCCTGGGCACTGACCTGGATGGACGCCCTGGTAGACGGCCAGCCGGTCACGCCGCGACACGGGTATGCGGTCGACCTGAACGCGCTGTGGCTCTCGGGCCTACGAACCTGCCTGGACTGGGCCGCAGGGTCTCGGCCTCGGTTCATTAAACGGTGGAGAGCCGTGGCAGAAACATTGGCGCAACAGTTCGAGGCTAAGTTTTGGCTCGACGACGAGGGTTACTTCACGGATACGTGCTCCGCTGAGGGTCCCGATGAACAGCTCCGGCCCAATCAGCTTTGGGCTCTGACCTTGCCCGGTGTACCCGTGAAGCCTGCATCCAAGAAGAGCGCCTTGAACGCCATCCGCAAAGAGTTAATGACTCCGGTCGGACTGCGGACGCTCTCGCCGCGCCACCCCGCTTACCAAGCCCGGTATCACGGAGACCAGACGAGCCGCGACAGGGCTTATCACCAAGGTACGGTGTGGCCTTGGCTTCTTGGCCTCTACGCTGAAGCCGCCGTGCAGATCGAGGGACAGGCCTCGGCGCGCAAGGAGCTGGAGCCGGTAATTTCCGCTTTGGAGAAACACTTTCGCACCGAGGCTTGCATCGGACAGATCAGCGAAGTCTTTGATGGCGATGCGCCACATCACTGCGGTGGGGCGCCAGCACAAGCCTGGAGTGTGGCTGAGCTGCTGCGAGCAGTTAAACTGGTCAGCCCATGAAAGTCCTCATGCTCGGCTGGGAGTACCCACCTCACATCAGTGGTGGGCTGGGGACTGCCTGCGAGGGGCTCACGACCGCGCTGGCGCGCAAGGGCATCGAAATCGACTTCGTCGTGCCGCGCCTCTTCGGCTTGGAAAGCGCGCCGCACATGCATTTGCTTGGCGCGTCTTCCGCAGTTGACGAACCCGCGCCGGAGCCTGCGACGACCAGGTCGCCGGGCACCGGCGCAGCGACGGCACCGACGGGTCGCCCGAACGAGCCCGTGCGCGAGCGCGCCACGGCGGTGACGCCGATGGCTGCGTCATCCGCACCGACGCCCGGGCAGGTCCGCATCGTGGAAGTGCCCGCCATGCTGACCCCTTATCTAAACGAAGCGAGCTATCGTGAGCTGCTGGAGACCGGTGCCCTGGATGCCCTTCTCCCGGCCGACCTGCGTCCAGTCGATCTGCGTTCCCCGGCGAGCAGCGACCCCTTGCACAGCTTGGAAGCCCCGGACGAGTGGGAGTGGGAGTGGGAGCAAAGCAGCAGCGCGTCCAAGTCCCACTATGGAAAGGACCTCATGGGGGAGGTCGCCCGCTACGCCATCGCCACGGCACGGCGGGTGCGCGGCCGCCAGTACGACCTGATTCACGCCCATGATTGGATGACGTTTCCGGCTGGCATCCTGGTCGCGAAGCAAACGGGCGCCCCGCTTTTCGTGCACATCCACAGCCTGGAGTTCGATCGAGCCGCGGAAGGTGCCGACCCGGCCATCGTCGCCCTCGAGCGCCAGGGCTTGGATGCGTGCACGCGGGCCATCGCCGTCAGCCACTATACGCGCGCACTGATTCACAAGATCCACGGAACTCCGCTGAGCAAGATCTCGGTTGTACACAACGGTGTGTACGCGAGTCAGATCGTGCGGGCGTACGCCGCGCGGCAGCCACGCAAGGGCCCCGTGGTCCTTTTCCTCGGGCGCGTCACTTTTCAAAAAGGCCCCGAGTATTTCATCCAAGCCGCGAAGAAGGTGCTCGAGCACATCCCCGACGCACGTTTCGTAATGGCGGGCTCGGGGGACATGCTCCCCAGGATGAAGACCCTGGTCGAAGAGCTCGGGATCTCCGACTCGTTCGATTTTCCCGGCTTCGTCCGGGGCGCGGAGCTGGAGGCAACGTTTTCGACCGCCGACGTCTACGTCATGCCTTCGGTTTCCGAGCCTTTCGGCATCACGCCTTTAGAGGCCATGAGCCACGACCGTCCGGTGATCGTCTCCCGGCAGTCCGGCGTTTCCGAAGTCCTCCGCAACGCATTGAAGGTGGACTTTTGGGACATCGAGCGGATGGCCAGCCAGATCGTGGCCGTGCTCGAGTACCCGGAGCTTCGCAAGGTCATCGTTGAAAGGGCCAGAGAAGAGATCCGCCACTTACACTGGGATGCTGCAGCCACGAAGCTCGTGCCTATTTACGAAGCGGTCATCGCGGATAGAGGGGAATCATGCCGTCAGTCTGTTTCTACTTCGAAGTTCACCAACCCTACCGCGTGAAGCCCTACGGGGCCCTGCAGGTCGGCACAGACCACGCCTACTTCGACGAGGCGCTCAATGCAGAGGTCCTCCGCAAAGTCGCCGGCAAGTGCTACTTGCCCGCGAACGAGTCGATGCTTCGGCTCATCGAGCGCTCAGACGGGCGGTTCCGGATCTCCTATGCCGTCACGGGCGTCGCCATCGAGCAGATGAAGCTTTACGCGCCCGAGGTGTTGGACAGCTTCGTGCGGCTTGCAAAGACCGGCGCCGTCGAGTTCGTCGCCGAGACCTATTATCACTCGCTGGCGGCTCTGTACGACCTTGAAGAGTATAGAGAGCAAATCGACCTCGAACTGCAGCTGGTCAAATCCGAGTTTGGGCAGACTCCGCGCGTCTTCAGGAATACCGAGCTCATCTACAACGACGAGATCGGACGCTTCATCTCGGATCTCGGCTTCGACGCGATCTTGGTGGAAGGCGCGGACGACATCCTGGACTGGCGAAGCCCGAACTTCGTGTACAGCGTCCCCGGGCGAAACACCCGGCTACTCACCAAGAACTACAAGCTCTCGGACGACGTCGCCTTTCGCTTTTCGAACCGGCAGTGGAACGAGTTTCCGCTCACCGCGGACAAGTTCGCGCGCTGGGTCCACCAGCACAGCGGCGCCGGTGACGTCATCAACCTGTTCATGGACTACGAGACCTTCGGTGAGCATCAATGGAGGGAGACCGGGATCTTCGAGTTCCTGGAGCGCCTTCCGGACTTTCTGCTCACGCACTCGGACTGGGACATCCTGACCCCGAGCCAGGTCATCGATCGCTATCCGTCCGTCGCAGAGCTTTCGTTCGAAAGAACGGTCTCCTGGGCCGACCTCGCCCGCGATATCAGCGCTTGGCGAGGCAATGCAATGCAGCAGCGAGCGCTGACCGAGGTCTACGCATTGGGGAAGGCCGTGCGGCGTCGCAACAACCCGCAGCTCTTGGCCCTGTGGCGCCGGCTGCAGACCTCCGACCACTTCTACTACATGGCGACGAAAACCGCGGGAGATGCCGAGGTGCACGACTATTTCAGTCCCTACGACAGTCCGTATGACGCATTCATCCACTACATGAACGTCCTCAAGGACCTAGATCGCTCCGTACTGGGAACTCCGGAGCCACGGGTGCCGGCATGAGCTCTTCTTCTGTCTTCTTCGAAGTCTCCTGGGAAGTCTGCAACATGGTGGGCGGCATTCACACCGTCCTTGCGACTCGGGTCCCACAGGTCCATCAGCGGTACGGCGAGGACGGGTACATCGCCATCGGGCCGGACCTGCCACGAGGCACTGGAACGGCTCCCGAGTTTCGACCGGACATCTGGGACGACGAGCTGGCGCGATCCCTAGATGATCATGAAGTCGGCGTCTTGATGGGCCGCTGGCTCGTGCCCGGCGAGCCGCGCTGCCTGCTCATCAACCATTCGAGACTCTACGAGCGCAAAGACGAGATCCTCGGTCGGTACTGGGAGGAATACGAGCTGGACTCGCTCTTTGGAGGCTGGGACTACTACGACCCCGTTTTGTTCGGACATGCCGCGGGCTTGGTGATTGAGCACATCCGCGAACATCTCCTGCTGCCGCAGCGACGCAGCACCATCGTGCAGGCGCATGAATGGATGTCCGGCTCCGCCCTTCTGCATTTGCGGTTCGTTGCGCCGGAAATCGGGACCGTGTTCACGACGCACGCCACGATGCTCGGGCGCTCACTCGCCGGAGCCGGCGCGAACCCACACTTCTACGCTTCGCTGCCAGAGATCGAGGACAAGGCAGCAGCGAGCCGTTTGAGCGTGTCTTCGAAGCATTCGATGGAGCGCGTCGCCGCGCGCGCGGCCGACGTATTCACGACCGTGAGCGAGATCACCGCCCTCGAGTGCACGCATCTGCTCGGCCACGAGCCAGACGTCATCCTGCCGAACGGTCTGGGGGTCAAGCCCGTGGAAGAGAGCGCCAGGAAGACCGCTCGGGACGAGCTCTTCAAGCTGGCCGAGCTGACGACAGGCGACAGCTACGAGCGCGACCATACCCTTCTTTTCGTGCTCGCCGGACGCTATGAATACGTGAACAAAGGCGTGGACGTCTACTTGGAGGCGCTCCATCAGCTCGCCTCGGAGCTCAGCAGCAAGAAGGACGGTCGCGTCATCGCTTTTGCCATGCTTCCCGCAGGGCACGCCCAGCCCAAGCGCGCGCTGTGGAACCGCGCCTACGGAAGCGAAGCGGGGGAGCCCCTTCGGTGCACGCACGACCTGCTCGACGAAGCCAACGATCCGATCACGAAGCAATTGAACGCGCTGCAGTTCAAAAACGAGGCGGGAGCCTCACTGCACGTCGTTCACGTGCCGATCTACCTGGACGGCACGGACCCTCTGATTCGAACGAAGTACTGGGACTTGCTTCCCGGCGCGGACCTCGGCGTGTTCCCGTCGTTCTACGAGCCCTGGGGCTACACTCCGCTCGAGGCGATCGCTTTCGGGGTACCAGCGATCACCACGGATCATGCCGGTTTCGGGCGCTGGGCCGCGGGAAAGGGCGCCTACCCGGACACGGGCGTGCACGTGCTGAAACGGCAGGACGTCGAGCACGAGCGCGTGGTCACGAACTTGAAGACGGCGATGAAGACCTTCGTCTCGATGCCCGCGGACGAGCGCGCGCAGCTTCGGGCCAAGGCCAGCGCGACGGCGGCATCGACGGACTGGTCGAGCTTCTTCGGCCACTACGTACAGGCCCACGCGCAGGCCATCGCTGCGGGCGAAGCGCGTCTGAAGAAGCTTCCGATGGAGCGGCTCAGCCTCCCGAGTATCCCTGCGGAGGGTTCGGGCCTGATCGAGCTCCCTCTGGAGCCCCGAGAGGACAAAGGCGCTCACTACAAACGGACGTTCCATGTCGTCAACGCCCTGCCCGAGCTCCTGCAACCGCTTCTAGACCTCGCCTCCAATCTCTGGTGGCGCTGGCATCCGGAGGCCGCAGACCTGTTCAAGGAGCTCGATCCGGATTTGTGGCTCAAGCTGGACCAAGATCCGCACGCGCTCCTGGATCGGGTCGACCCAGACCGGCTGACCGCGCTGTCGGACCAGAACGACTACACGAGTCGCTTGGTCAGCGTCCATGCGCGGATGCGGGAGGAGACCGAAACGCAGGACCCCAGGATCGCGTACTTCTGCATGGAGTACGGGATCGCGAGCTTCCTGAAGCTCTATTCCGGAGGTCTCGGGATCCTCGCAGGTGACCACCTCAAGGCGGCAAGCGACCTGAATCTGCCGCTGTGCGCCGTGGGGCTCGCCTACAAGGAGGGATATTTTCGGCAGTTCGTCGATCGCACCGGGCAGCAAGACGACTCTGGTGACACGAACGACTTCCAAAGCCCTCCCTTCGAGCCGGTGATGCTGGGCAGGTACGCCCCGCTCAAGCTACGGGTACCCATGCCTACCGGTGTGGTCACCGTGCAAGCCTGGAAGCTGCAGGTCGGTCGGATTTCCTTGTACTTGCTCGACACGGACGTTCCCGAAAACCGTCCCGAGGATCGGGCGATCACCAACCGTCTCTACGGCGGCGACTCGGCGCACCGGTTGAGACAGGAGATGATTCTCGCCCTCGGGGGTCACCAGCTCCTCACTGAGCTCGACATCGAGCCGGACGTGTTCCACATGAACGAAGGGCACAGCGCGTTCCTCATCTTCGCGCGCGCCGCCCGGCTCATTCAGCGCTACGGACTCCGCTCCCAGGAGGCGTTCGAGTTCATCCGGAACACCACCGTGTTCACGACCCATACGCCCGTGGCTGCCGGCCATGACCGCTTTCCGGAAGACATGGTGCGGCCTTACCTCTCACGGCTCGAGAACGAGCTGCACTTGGATTGGCCTCACATCCTGGCCATGGGTTGCGCGACCGACGGTGCGCCGGTGCGCGAGTTCGACACGACCGCGCTCGCAGCCCGAGCATCCAACTACGTCAATGGCGTCAGCTTGAAGCACGGGGAGGTTTCTCGGGAGATGTTCCTTCCGTTCTATCCGTCCTTGGACGACCCCGCAGACGTACCTTGCACGAGCGTGACCAATGGTGTCCACGTGCCGAGCTGGCTGGCGCCACAGTGGCAAGGCATGGTCGAGCGGGAGATGGGTCCCGACTGGCGCAAACGAATCGACGACGTGGACGCGTGGCAATGGCTCAGAGACCACGATCCCCAGGAGATTTGGGCGATTCACCGTGAGCTACGAGCCGAGTTCGTTCAATGGCTCGAGGAACATCTCACGCAGAGTTGGACCCGGCGGCGCGAGGACCTAGGGCTCCTCTACGACACGGTCGAGCATCTGCACTCAGACCGCATGATCGTGGGCTTCGCTCGCCGTTTTGCGCCATACAAACGAGCCGACCTTCTGCTCGGCGAGCCCGAGCGGCTCGCCGAGCTGCTCGACAGCAACCCGGGCGTGCTCCTGGTCTACGCAGGGAAGGCCCACCCGGCCGACGGCATGGGTCAGGGCCTGCTTCGCCGCGTCTACGAGACCAGCAAGGATCCCAGGCTGGCGGGTCGGATCATCTTCGTCGAGGACTACGACATCGACGTCGCGCGCCGTTTGGTGGCGGGCTGCGATGTCTGGCTGAACACACCGACGCGCCCACTCGAAGCCAGCGGCACCTCAGGCATGAAAGCCGCCATGAACGGATGCCTAAATCTCAGCGTCGACGACGGCTGGTGGCGGGAAGGCTACGAGGGCGACAACGGCTGGCTGATCGACCTACCCGGCAGCTCCTTGCACGACCCGAGCGCCTCGGACCGCGCCACGACCATGGCCTTGCTCGAGGGCGAGATCCTTCCAGCCTACGCCGAGCGCAACGACGAAGGCGTGCCGCTTGCCTGGGTCGAACGCATGAAAGCGAGCATGGCGAGCATCATTCCGCGTTTTTCATCTCGTCGAATGCTCAGTGAATACGCCGACCGCTTCTACGAGATGGCCATGCACGATGCCGAGCAGCTGCGGCAGCACAACTACCGCCCCTTGTTCAAGCTCGCGGAGGTCCGGGAGCACATCCGCTCACATTGGAACGACATTGCGTTGGAGAGCGTGCAATTCACCGGTCTTCGCAGCGACGAAGAGGTCCGGGTCGGCGCGAGCGTGACGGCACAGGTCGCGTTGCAGCATTCAGGTCTCGATGCGCGGGAGCTGGAGCTGGAGGCCGTGGTCAACTTTGGAAGCCGCGCGCACGATCGGGCCAGGCGCGTCGTGGTTCCGTTCCGGAGCGAGGGCGGCGAAGATCACAGTCATTGGGCTGGGACCTTCACCGCCCAAGCCAGCGGCGCGCACGAGCTCCGCTTCCGCGTGCGCCCGAAGGACCGGGCGGACGCGCGGCGGCCCGCCGCCCTGGGGCTTCATCTGCAGAAGTGGCTCTAGGAACGGGACTTCAGCGGTTCGGCTGCCAGGAGCCGGCGCCGAACAGCGACGGGACCAAGAAGCGCTCCAGGTACTCGATGAGCGCTTCCCGGTCACCGGCGCGCTCGGAGTCGAAGGTGAGCAGACCGATGGCCACCGTGACAATCCAGCGGGCGGCTTCTTCGGCGGGAACCCCGGGCGGGAGCCATCCTCGCTTCTCGCTGGACGGGAGGACGCTGCCCACGAGGGAGCCGAGCAGTCTGGGCAGCGCGCTGCCGGCGATGCGGATGACGGTCGGGCTGTTGGGCTCGCTGAATAGGACCGCGAACTGTGGGTCGGAGCGTGCGAGCTCCATGGCCCGCACCAGGCCCATGACGATGTGCTCGGCCGGGTCCCTGATGTCCGTCAGCTCGATATCGATCCGCTGCGACATTTGCTCGATTCGGCGTGCCAGCACGGCGATGATCAGCTCGTCCTTGGTGTCGAAGTACCGATAGAGCGAGGACCTGGAGCAGCCGGCCGCTCGGGCCACGTGGTCCAGCCGAAGCCCGTCCACGCCCTCTTCCGCGATGGCTTCAGCAGCGGCATCCAGGATGCGCTCCTGCAGCGGCTGCAGGCTTTTGACCTTCCATGTCGGGGGCGCCGGCTCAGTCACGTCTACGAGTGTACCCTGATGCGGAACAGGACAGAATCAAAAAGTGTCTTGTGAATCGGACAAAGAGGTGACAGTGTTCCACTCAGATGTAGTGCTTCGGAGGAGCGCCATGCAGAAAACCCAAGAGCTTCCCTACGATCGGCGGCCCGCGAACCGCAACCTGCGACACCTCCAGGGGGAGTACGGCTGGCCGTTCGTCGGCAAGACGATCGACATGTTTCGCGACCCGCAGAAGCTATTCGGGCACTACTACGAACGCTACGGCCCTGTGAGTCGCATTTCGATCACGGGGAACAAGTGCGTGCTGCTGCTGCATCCCGACTACGCGGAGCGCGTCCTCCTCGATCGGGAGAAGAACTTCTCTGGCAAGAAGGGCTGGGAATCGGTCATGGCCGAGTTCTTCGAAGGCGGCCTCGTCATGCGCGACTTCGCGGACCATCGCATCCACCGCGGCATAGTCATGGGCGCCTTCAAGCGCGACGCGATGCTCTCGTACACAGACACGGTCCGCAGCATCAGCAAGGCGGCCGTCGAGCGCTGGGGGAATCAGGGAGAAATTCTGTTCTACGAGGAGATCAAGCGACTCCTGCTCGAAATCGCCTTTGGCGTCTTCTGCTGGCTGGACGAGTCGGACAAGGACGTGGAGCGGGTCAACCGCGCCTTCACGGACATGATGGAGGGCGCCCTCGGCATCGTGCGCCTGGACCTGCCCGGCTTCGCCTACCATCGCGGCCTAGAGGGCCGGCGTTACCTGAAGCAGTTCTTCTTGGAGCGGATCGATCAGAAGCGGGCGTCGGACGACAAGGACGCCTTCGCGGGCTTCTGCAAGGCCAAGACCGAAGAGGGCGAGTACTACAGCGACGAGGACATCGCCAACCACATGATCTTTCTCATGCTCGCCGCGCACGACACCACGACGAGCGCCGCGACGATGGCGGCCTACTACCTCGCCAACGACTACAACTTGCAGTCGAATATGGCGATCGAGATCGAAGAGACACCCAAGCCGCTGGGCTACGACACCATATTTCGTGAAATGCCACTAATGGTTGGCGTGTTCTACGAAACGCTCCGCATGCACCCGCCGGTATCGATGTTCCTACGGCGCACCCTTCGGGAGTGCGAGTTCGGAGGCATCCGCGTACCAGCCGACACAATGGTCTGCGTGCCGAGCTCCTACATCCATCGCCTGCCGGAATGGTGGAAACACCCGAACACTTTCGACCCGAACCGTTTCTCCGAAGAGGTCCACGAGCAGCGAAAGCACAACTTCATGTGGATCCCATTCGGCGGCGGAGCGCACAAATGCATCGGCATGCACTTTGCCCGCCTGCTGTTCACCCTCACCTTCGCCGAGCTCGTGAGCCAGTTCCAGCTCGAATACACGCGCCCCGACTACTACCCCGCCAAACTCCAGCACTTCCCCTTCACGAAGCCCACCGACGACCTCCCTCTTCGCCTCCGCCGAAGGGAACACGCTCGACCGGTTTAAGCTTGTGAAATCACTGAGCGCGTCCCCATCAATCGGTTTCGCGGTACATCTCTTCTTCGGGGTTTTCGTCGGCGTCTAGAAAGGCCAGGTCGCGTGGGTCGAAGAAGCGTTTGAGCAAGGCTCCGAGGGGCACTAGCAGAGCGATGAAGAGCGGGAAGAGCACGCCGATCGCCGACTCCCTGATGAACCAGAGCATGGCGAGGCACGCGACTTGAATCGCTGTAAAGGTGTGAATGACGCTCGGTCTGACCCGGCGTACGTAGTGTGTCGGCGGGTAGAGAGCCGGGTCGGTGACCCAGAGTCGGAGCCGGTCGACGAACTGGCTGAGCGCTCAGATCCAAAAATATCTCGCCGTCCTGGAGCCGTGCCTCCGCGCTCGTCACAGCGCGAACCGTTCGATCAGCAGGGCCAAGGTTTGGGTGCCCCAGGCGAGCCCGTCGACGGGAATGCGTTCGTTTGGACCATGAAACATATCTGCGAACCGAATGTCCGGAGGCAATTTCACCGGCGCAAACCCGTACCAGCGGGCGCCCAGCCGCGTGAACGCCGGAGCGTCGGTGAAGCCCGGGAGCACGTAAGGAACCAGCGGAGCGTCGGGCTCTCGCTCCGCCATGAGCTCGTGTATGGCCGAATACAAGGGGGACTCCACTGGCTCGGTGACGATGGGCGGATGCGAGTCGAGCACCTCGAGCGCGATGTCCTGGCCGAGAACCTTTCGGAGCTCCGCGATGAAGTCGTCACGCGTTTGCCCGGGCAGGATGCGCCCGTCGATGTCGACCTCTGCGGTACCCGGAATAACGTTCACCTTCCCGCCGGCGCGCAGCACGGTCGGCGATGCGGTATTGCCGAGGAGAGCCGCGAGCCCACGGGCGACGCTCGGGTCGGGAAGCAAACCGAGCACACGGGGCGCGACGCGATGATCGCTCAGCAGCCTGACCAGAGGTCGAATCGCCACCGGAAGCTCCGCCGCCACGGCGGCAAAAAACCGCAACACAGGCTCGGAGGCATGCTGCGGCAGGCCATGGCGCCCGAGACGCGCCACCGCCTCGCTCAGGCGTACGACCGCGGAGTCTCTCCTCGGCATGGACCCGTGCCCAGCTTCACCAGTCGCCCTGGCCCGCACCCAGCACACGCCCTTCTCGGCCACTTCGACGGTGAAGAAGGTCTTGCCGGCGAGCCGGATGTTGAAGCCACCCCCTTCACCGATCGCGAACTCGCTGCGGACGAGGTCTGCGTGATGATCGGCCAGCCAGAACGAGCCGTGCCGGCAACCCGCCTCTTCGTCGGCCACGCCTGCGAAAATCACGTCGCGTTTCGGTCTGCGGCCCTCCCGCGCCAGTCGGCACAGGATGGCGACAGACATGGCGACCATGTTCTTCATGTCGATCGCACCACGACCCCAGAGGCATCCGTCGTGAACGTCTCCACAGAAGGGCGGATGCTCCCAAGCCTCGGGGTCTGCCTCGACGACATCTAGATGACCGGTGAGCAGCAGGGGTGCCGCGCTGCCGTCGCCCTTCACGCGCGCCACGACATTGCTCCGCATCGGCGCGCTCTCCAGCAGCACTGGCTGCAGGCCCGCGTCGCTGAGCTCGTCGGCGATCAGCTGCGCCGCTTGTCGCTCGTTTCCAGGTGGGTTGCTCGTGTCGATGCGCAGAAGCTGCTGACACAGCCTGAAGGCATGTTCGGACAGCTCTTCGTCCGCCAGAGTTTCGGACACCGGTGGCAAGCCTCAGTCAGCGTCGCCCGACGCCGCCTTTCCCTTTTTGGGACGCGCCCGTACTTTCTTCGGAGGCTTGAGCTTGCTCTTCACGGGCTCCTTCTTGCTCTCTTTCAGGCTCGCCTTCAAGGCCTCGAACAGATCCACGACGACCGCCGCCGAGGCCTCGGGCGAAGTCGAGATCTCGTGACCAGCAATCTTTTCCTCGACGGCCTGCAACACTCGGTCCCGAAACTCGTCCTTGAACTTTGCCGGCTCGAATCGTTTCTCGCTCAGCTTCTCGATCAACTGGCGCGCCATCTTCTTTTCCGTGGCCTTGAAGCTCGGCTCGTCTCCGAGATCGATGTCCTCGAAGGCCCGAACCTCGTCCTCGTAGAACAGCTGGTGCATGATCAAGCCGGCCTTGTAAGGGCGAATGAGCACGAGGTGGCTCTTGCCGCGTGCCACCCAGGTCCCCACCGCGACACGGCCCGTTTCCTTCATCGCCTCCGAAAGCAGTCGGTACGCCCTGTCCCCGCCCTTGTCGGGTCCGAGGTAGTAACTCTTCTCGACTTGCACCAAATCGACCGTGTCGAGCGGAACGAACTCGAGGATCTCGAGGTTGTGCGTCTTTTCGGTCTCGAGCGCCTTGAGCTCCTCCGGCTCGAAGCGGACGAATTGCCCTTTGGCATACTCGTAGCCCTTCACCAAGTGCGAACGCTCGACGACTTCGTCGTCCGTAGGGCAGTACACCTGGTACTTGATTCGGCCGCCACACTTGTCGTGCAGCTGATGGAACTTGACCCCTTCGGCCGAGGCCGCCGTGTAGATCTTGAACGGAATCGAGACGAGCCCGAATGAAAGGGTCCCGGAACCGGTCGAGCGCGCGGCCACGCAGGCATGATAGATCAAGCGGAGAAGGATGGGTGAAGCTTTGAGCCGGGACCCTGACGACAAGCTCTTCCGCTATCGAAAAAGGCGGGACCCCGCGGCAACGACGGAGCCCTTCGAAGCCCATGTGCCGCTGCATGGCGGCCCGACGCGACGCGGGCATTTCGTGGTCCATTGCCACAGCGCCCGCGCGCTGCACTACGACCTTCGCCTGCAAGTCGGCTCGGTCCTGCAGAGCTTCGCGATTCCGAAAGGACCCAGTCTACGGGCCGAAGACAAACGCCTCGCAGTGCAGACCGAGCCGCACCCCTTGCGTTACCTGGACTTCGAGGGAGTCATTCCGGAGGGCAGCTACGGCGCAGGCGCGATGATCGTCTGGGACAGAGGACGCGTCGCGTTTCCAAAGGACCCGGCCGAGCAGGGACTGCAGCAGGGCGCGCTCTCCTTCGAACTGGACGGCTTCAAGCTCAAGGGCCGCTTCAGTCTGGTTCGAACGGCCGAACGACGGCGCGAAGGCAGCCCAGAGTGGCTGCTGATCAAACGCCAGGACGCCTTCGCGAACGACGACGACATCGTGCGAAGCCGCCCCCGAAGCGTCTTGTCTGGCCTCACCGTGCAGGAGCTCGCGAATGCCGACTCCTTGTATCAGACCCTGCTCGAAGAAGTCGCGCACAGCGGCGCGACCAAGGCGCGCGTTCGCGCCAGTCGCCTAAGCCCCATGCTCTGCACTTCGGCGGATGCGCCGCTCCACCGAGCCGGCTGGATCTACGAGCTCAAGCTGGACGGTGTTCGGATCTTGGCGGAGCGTCACGATGGCGATGCGAGGCTTTTCTACCGGACGCACCGGGCCGCAACGGCAAGCTTCCCGGAGATCGTCGACGCGCTTCGCACGCTCCTGGCGAAGGACGTCGTGCTGGACGGAGAAATCGTCAGCTTCGACGCCCGCGGCCGTCCCTCGTTCCAGAAGCTCGGTAGCCGAGTGCAGGCGCGTCGCGCCAGCCAGCTTCGTCTTCTGCGTGACGCTGTGCCCGTGGTGTTCGTGGTATTCGACATCCTCAGCCTGGGCGACTACGACCTACGCGCTCTCCCGCTCGCCCGACGCAAGCAGATCCTCGGCCGGGTGCTGCCCGATGGAGGGCTGATCCGTCCGCTCGATTACTCGCTGGATGACGGCACCGCGCTCCAGTCGTTTTGCGAGACCCACGAGCTCGAAGGCCTGGTCGCCAAAAGAGCAAACTCCCCGTATCGAGCAGGGCCGGGACGCAGCGGAGATTGGATCAAGCTGAAGCGCGTCCGCGAGGATGACTTCATCGTGATCGGTTATCGCCGGGGCAAGGGGAGCCGCCAAGACCTGGGCGCGCTAGGGCTTGGAAGCTTTCAAAACGGCGCGATCAAAGCCTGTGGACAAGTCGGCAGTGGTCTCTCGAACGCCGACAGCGAGACGCTCCTCGAACGCCTCGCGCTCATTGCTCGACACGACGTGCCTGCAAATGCCGCTGACCTGGAACGAGATGACGATCTCGTTCCAGTCGAGCCGCGAATCGTCGTGCGGGTGCGCTACGGCGGCTGGACCGAGGAGGGCAAGCTCCGCCACCCGGTCTATCTCGGTATCCGCGAAGACATGCACCCCGAAGACGCCGTCGCCGCCCCCAAGCCCGAGGACGCGACCGTCCTAGAGGAACCAGAGCCGCGTCGCAGCAGCGACCGCATGGTCGGTAAGGCGCGGCTCACGAACCAAGACAAGGTTTTCTGGCCGGACGACGGCATCAGCAAAGCTGAGCTGTGCGACTACTATGAAAGAGTAGCCCCCACGCTCCTAGCTCACATCGGGAACCGACCGGTCAGCCTGCTGCGCTTCCCGGACGGCATCGAAGGCAAGAGCTTCTTTCAATGGCGGGTTCCGGCGAACGCGCCGACTTGGCTGAAGTCGGTGCAACTTCGAAGCGGGGAGGATCACCGCAAGGAGATCAGCACGATCCTCGTCAACGATCTCAGCTCCCTGATGTACGTGGTCAACCTCGGTTGCATCCCGCTGCACGTGATCGCCTCCCACGCTGGCTCTCTCGACATCTGCGACTTCCTCACCCTGGACCTGGACGTCCATCAGGCCTCGCTCGCTCAGGCCATCCCGATCGCGCTCAGCATCCGCGAAGTCCTCGAGATGATGGGCTTGTCGGGGTTCCCAAAGACCTCCGGAAAGACAGGAATGCACGTCCTGGTTCCATTGGGCGAGGGCATACCGTTCGACGCGGCGAAGCAGCTCCTTAAGCTCATCGCCAGACTCGTGCTGCGGCGTCACCCCGAAGAGGCCACGATGGAGCGGCGAAAGGACAAGCGCGGCGCCCGCGTATTCATCGACGTCGGCCAGACCGGCCGCCTGCGGACCATCGTGGCCCCCTATTCGGTGCGCGCGGTGCCTGGCGCGCCGGTGTCCACGCCGCTGCACTGGGACGAGCTGAGCCTAGCGCTGGACCCCAGGGCCTTCGACATCTTCAGCGTTCCCGAGCGACTGCTGAGCGTCGGCGACCCCATGGCCGATGCTTGGAAGACCCCAGTCGACATGGAACAAACCCTGGTCAGACTGCGAACGCTCGTCGAGCCCGGAGGCGCCCCTTGATCCTGGGCTCGCGTTGGCGCAGGGTCCCAGACTACATGAGTCTTTACGACGAGCTCGGCGGAGAGCCCAAGCTGCGCGCCATCATCGACGACTTCGTCGACCGCTGCTTCGCCGACACCATGATCGGCTTCTTGTTCTCACGCGGGGATCGTGAACGCATCAAGGCGCTCGAGGTGCAGCACGCGGCCCGAGCGCTCGGCGCACAGCTGACCTACGAGGGCCGCCCGCTCCGACAAGCCCATGCCCCTCACCGCATCCTGGGCGGCCAGTTCGATCGCCGACGTCAGATCCTGATCGAAACACTCGAGGACCACGGCGTCCCCGAAGCCGTACGCGAGCACTGGATTGCGCATCAGGACTCGCTCCGCCACTTGGTCACGCAAGACCCCGATTCCAACTGCCGCGACTGAGCATGGTGGAATCGAGACAGGGCCTAGTCGTTCGTTCCGCAGGCGGATTCACCGACGTCGCCCTCGGTGAAGAGATCGTGCGCTGCCGCATGCGCGGCCGTCTCAAGAAGACCGAGCGCCGTACCGACCTTTGCGTCATCGGGGACCGAGTGAACGTCAGCGGCCTGGATGGAACGCCAGTCATCATCGAGGTGCTTCCTCGCAGGTCCCGCTTTTCACGAATGCATCCTGGCCGTGGCCCTCGCCGCGAGGACGTGCTGATCGCGAACCTCGATCAGCTCGTCGTGAGCTTTTCGTTCGGGCTACCCAAGTTCAATCCGCGGCTGCTCGATCGCTTCTTGGTCATCGCCGAGCACCAGCATATCGAGCCGCTGATCGTCATGAACAAGGCCGATCTGAAGCAAGCCTCCGATCTGGACTGGATCGAACCGTACGAAGCCATCGGTTACCCGATTCTGTGCGTGAGCGCCGAAACCGGTGAAGGCATGCAGGCTTTGCGTCTAGCCTTGCAGGGAAAGATCTCGGCCTTCGTGGGCCCCTCGGGGGTCGGCAAGAGCAGCCTGCTGAACCGGATCCTCCCCCGGCTCGAGCTCGACGTGGCGGAGCTGAGCCGTCATCACGGCAAGGGCCGCCACACCACTCGCGTGGCCACGCTGTACGGTATCGATGGCGACGCGTTTGTGGCGGACACTCCGGGGATTCGCGAGCTCGGGACCTGGGCTCTACCGGTCGAGGCGCTGGACCTGTGCTTTCCGGACTTCGCCGGCTACCGCGAGCAGTGCGCGTTTCGGATGTGTTCCCATACGCACGAGCCCGGCTGCGCCGTGCGCGTAGCCGTGCAGGACGCAAACATCGACGAAGGTCGGTACCAAAGCTACCAGCGCCTGCGTGACGATGCTCTGGCGCTCACCGGTCCTTGTTGAAGTTGTAACGCGCCCGAACCATGCGGTCCGACTTGACGACCACGTGCCGCTTGCGCGTCCGCCCATCGTCGAGCTCGAAGTCGAGCGTCACGCGGCCGAGCGGCGCATAGACCTCGTCGATGGGAGTACGGCCGATGCTGTCTCCTGCCAGGAAGACCTCGGCTGGTGGGTTCGTCTCGATGCGAATCCGGCCCGCCGATCCCGGCGGCGCCCCGCCCTGCTTTCCCAGGAGCTGGGCGGTCACTCCGTCCGTGTTCCCGGCAGTCACCTTCACAGTCGTCGACCAGGAAGCGAAACCAGGAGCCTCCACGCTCACTTGATACTCTCCCGGTACCAATTTCGAAAATGTCGCCGGGGTCACGCCGCGGTCCTCCCCATCCAAGAAAACCCGTGAGCCGGGTGGGGACGAACCGACGATGATGCGGCCGTGTAGAAGATCGTTCTGGTCCTGCGGGGGCGGAGGCAATGGGTCGACGTTCGTGTCGACCGCGGTCGCCGGCTCCGAGAGGTTTTCCATCGTCAGATACGCAGCGGCCCCCGCCAGCGCGAGCAGAATGATCATTTTGCCGAACCAGCCTCCACTCGAAGGCTTGGGCTCCGGCCCACGGCGGTACGGCGTCTTCCGGGTCGAGACTTCACGCTTGGGCGGCACGAACGAGCCCATCTGCTGGGCCGCGCCGCCGGGCGCAGCGGCATTCGACGGCCCGACATCGCCGGGCATGTCGAGCAAATGCGCCAGGTTCGACTCCTCGTCGGTGCTTTCTTCGAGCTCACGGAGCCCTTTGCCCTTGGCCGAAACCGCCTGGGAGACCACCCCACTTTCCGACGAAATGTTGTCTGCGTTGTAGGAACTTCCGAACGGAACCGTGTCGACGTGCGGCCCGCGCTGGAACTCTTCTGCGCACACCTGTCTGACGAACTGCCGAATTTCGCGCTGAGGGACGACCTGGTTGGTCTTCTTGGCGTAGTCGTCCATGGCCTGCGCGAAATCGCCGGCGGTCGCGTAGCGGTCTTCCGCATCTTTGGCGAGCGCCTTCTGAATGATCAGGTCGAGCTCTTCTGGAAAGTCGGCGATCCGGTCGCGCAAGGACGGAACGGGGTCCATGATCACGGAGCGCATCGTCGCCGCCTCCGTTTCCCGGCGGTATAGCGAGCGACCCGTCAACATCTCGAAGATGCAGACGCCTAGCGCAAACACGTCCAGACGGTGGTCCGCTTTGGCACCCGTGCATTGCTCCGGCGCCATGTACGCGAACTTGCCTTTCACGACCCCGGCCTGCGTCTTGTAGGCGCGCTGATCAGCCTTCGCGATACCGAAGTCCAGCAGCTTCACGTCGCCATCGAAGCTGATCATCACGTTGTGCGGCGAAACGTCTCGATGGATGAGGTTCAGGCGCTCGCCATGCTCGTCCGTGGCCATGTGCGCATAGTGAAGCGCGCTCGCCACGGCTGCTCCGATACGCAAGACGAGCGGGACCCCCATGCCTCCGTGCTTGCGAGACTTTCGGATGAGGCGCCCGAGCGGCATCCCGTTGATCCACTCCATGATGATGAAGTGCGACCCCTCATCGGCACCGCATTGGTAGAACTTGCAGATGTTGGGATGCTCGAGCTGCATCCCGATGTACGCCTCGTCGAGGAACATCTTGACGAAGTCTTTGTCGTCCTGGAAGTGCTGGAGGATCCGCTTCACGGCCAGGATGCGCTGCTCGCCGTCTTTCTCCTTGTGGCGGGCGAGCAGAATCTCCGCCATGCCGCCCAGGGCGAGCCGCCCGAGGATGTCGTAACCGGCGAATTGCCCGAGCACGGGAAGCTCCATCAAGGAACTGAGCTTGCTGGGCAGTGCCGTGGCTTGCTGCTCAACCACCATCTGCGCCGCCCCCTTCGCTGAGCCCAGCTGGGTTACAAGGAACCGGCCAATGTCTTGATGTCATCCCCCGCACGAAAATCGTCCTCACGACATCATAACGTGCCGCGCGCTCGGCAAGCTAGCCGTGTAGACGTAATTTTCCGCTTTCACCGCCAAAGTTATATAAATACTGTAATGTTTTCAGCATTTAGAGGATCTGATCGATGCGATCCATGTCTCGGGTCATGTTCTTATGGTGGGCTTCGAGCGTCCCGCCGCCAATTTCGAGTAGCTTCGCGTCGCGCCAAAGACGCTCGACCCCGTACTCGGCGACATACCCATAGCCACCCAGCACCTGAATGGCCCGGTCGGCGATTTCTTTGCCCACCGTCGAAGTGAACAGCTTCACCCCGTCGGAGTCCAGACGGTGTCCAGGCTTGCTGAGATCCATCTCACCGGCCGTGTAATACGTGTACGTGCGCCCAGCCATATATTGGGCGTAGGACTCGGCCAGGTGCCGCTGAACCTGGCCAAATTCGCGAAGGGGTTTGCCAAACGATCTGCGTTCCTGCGCATACCTGTTCATGACCTCGATCGACCGCCGCGCGATACCGAGGCTCATCGCGGCGAGCGTCACCCGCTCGAGCTCGAGGTTGCGCATCATGTGCAAGGTCGCCGTGCCTTCCTCTCCGACTCGGTTCTCGACGGGAACTTCGCATCCGTCGAAGACGAGCTCGGCCGTGGTCGAAGCCCTCATGCCCAGCTTCCCCTTGATCTTCTGGCCGAGCTTGAAGCCCGGGAAGCCCTTTTCGACGATGAACATCGAGAGCTGGTTGCGCGCCTGACCGGCCACGCGCGCGTAGATCAGGAACACGTCACCAAGCTCCGTATCGCTGATGGCGCCGTTCGTGATCCACATCTTGGCGCCGTCGAGAATGTATCGGTCGCCTTTTCGCACTGCGGTCGTCTGCAGCCCGAGAACGTCGGTACCTGCGCCTGGCTCGCTCATGCCCATGCCACCCACCTTCTGGCCAGCGCAGACCTCGGGCAGGTACGCGAGGCACTGCGCCTCACTTCCATTCACCGCAAGATTGTTGGCGAACAAGATGGCGTGAGCCAGGTACGCCAGCGAAAAGCCGGGATCGGCCGCCGACAGCTCTTCGTTGACGATGACGGCGGCCACTGCATCCATCCCGGCTCCGCCATAGGCTTCTGGAACCGTGACCCCGAGCAGACCGAGCTCACCGAGCTTGCGGAACAGATCCAAGTTGAACTGCTCGTCCCGGTCGGCCGCCGCTGCCTGAGGATCGACTTCCCGCTCCGCAAAAGAGCGCACCATTTCACGGAGCGCACGATGCTCCGAGCTGGGGTTGAACAAGTGGGTCATCTCGAGACGCGTAGCACTCAGACCCGGAGGGCGGAAGTGCAGCCCGGCATCCGGGTCACAGGCCCGCCCTGAGGCCTCGACTAAGCCGCGGCGTTCGCTACCGAGGTGCTGCCCTCGATGCCGGCCAGGATACTACCCACGGCGAGGTTGACCGCCCTGTCTAGGTCCGTGATGCGCCGGTCCGCGAAGGCCTCGACGAGGCCCCAGACCGCGCTCACCAGGATCTCCGCATGAATGCGCGCGTCCGTCGCACTCTGATCGGGACGAACCTGAAGGACCAGAGCCTCGATGCCGTCACGCAGCCCTTCGGTCAGTGCCATCCAGCGAAGTCCCATGGGCGAAGTCGGGTCCCGTCGATTGCGAAGAAAGACCTCGGCCACCTTTCGGTCTCGAGTCAGCGCACGCGTACAGGCGCCGAGCGCTGTGCTCAGGGCTGCTTCGGCGTCCTCGTCCACGAGCGCTGGCGAGGGTGTCAAGGCGGGTCCGAGCTCGCCGGCGATCCAGTCGCTCGCCTGCTCGAGCGCCTCGTCCATGCTGCTGAAGTGGACGTAAAACGTCGGCTGAGCGACGCCAGCGACTTGCGCTACGCGGCCGGTCGTCAGCGCCCCGCGACCGTGGCGGTACACCACCTTGATGACGCCGTCGAGAAGACGACGTCGCGTACGCTCCTTGTTCACCCTACGAGACATGAGGAAGCAGTTAGCAGCCTTGTCGGTGCGCTTCCAACCAAACGCGAGTCTGTCGCATGCTATTTACTGGTTCGAAACCTGGTGCTGACAGCAATCTCTCTCTCGTCGAGCCCATGGCTGAGCAAAACTTCAGACAAAAAGATCCGCAGAAGCGCCAGACGGTGGCGCCTGGCTGGTACGTAGCAGCCCGAAGCGAGGGCATTGGGCGCAAGCCTATCGAACTCACGTTCAATAGCGTTCCGCTCGTCGCATTCCGCGATACCGCGGGTCAGCCGGCGATCCTGCTGGATCGCTGTCCGCACCGAAATGCACCACTCTCCAAGGGACGCGTCCAAGGCGATCGGCTGCAGTGCCACTATCACGGCTGGGAATTCGATCGAAGCGGGGCCTGCCGCGCTGTACCGGGACTCTGTGCGGCGCCCGAGCACGCGTCCCGCCAAGTGCCCAGCTACGCCTGCCGCGATCAACAGGGCTGGCTCTGGATGTACTCCGAGCCCGGGGTAGAGCCTGCCGCGCCACCTGCGAAAATCCCCTGCGCCGATGACCCGTCGTATCTGACGATTCGACAGCATGTGTCGATGCCCGGTCCCGTCCACGCAGTCGCAGAAAACGCGCTCGACGTTCCTCACACGGCTTTCGTGCATGCCGGCTTGTTCCGAGGCCCGCACCGCCGATCGCCAATCGAGGTGATCATTCGCTCAGACGGCACGCAAGTCGAGGCGCAATACATCGGCGAGCCGCGCCCGAAGGGCCTCGTGGGCAGGCTCTTGGCACCGAGCGGCGGCGACGTGACGCATTTCGACCGCTTCATCCTCCCCTGTCTCGCACAGGTGGAGTACCGAATCGGTGACGAGAGCCACATCCTGACCACTGCCGCACTGACACCGAGGGAACCGAACCTCACCGAGCTGTTCGCGACCGTGGCTGTCCGAGTCCCCCTACCCGACCTGCTGCTTCGACATCTCGTGAAGCCTGTGGCCATGCACATCGTTCGTCAGGACGTCAACGTGCTGCGGCGGCAGACCGAGCAGATCGAACGCTTCGGCGCCGAGCAGTTCGTCTCGACGGAAATCGACGTGCTCGGGCTGCGCATCCAGAAGCTGCTACGCGATGCGGCACAGGGAAAAACGACGCGTCCCGTGGAGGAACGCCACGTCACCATGCTCGTATGAGCAAGGCCGAGGACGAGCGGCAGGGCCACATTTCTTGAATCGTGGGGACCAGGCTCTTACCCTCTTGAGGTGGCTTCGGATGAGCGTGGAGTCGGCGGCTCAAGTGCACCAAGCGAACGCTGGAGCGGCCACAGCGCGCCGCCAGGCGAAGCTTTGGACGCTCAGTGGTGGCCAGACCGCACGCTAGGCGAGAGGTTTCGCCGCTGGACGACGCCGCCTGTGGGCATCCCCAGCAGGCCCTCGTTCGTCCCAGAGCTCCTCGTCGAGCGACTGAGAGCCAACGGCATCGACGCCGTGGGCACGGCTCCCCAGCAGAGCATGCCGCCAATCACCCCCCCGAGCCTGAGCAAACGAGTGAGCTCGATGGTCCGCCGGATGGGCAGCCATGGGCCTGACGAGCAGGCTCCAGACCAAGCTACGCTCTTGCGTGTCGGGGAAGAGGCCCTGCCCGTTCTTTGCGCAGAGTTCCCTGGACGCCTCTGGTTCAGCCGCTGGGAACCCCACAAGCGCCCGCCTCGGGGGCGAGACCTGTCGGCTGTTTGTCGAACCCTGGTCGCTTTTGGCGAGCAGGCCGTGCCCTATGTCGCCGAGCTGCTCGAATCGGAGGACGCAAGCACGCGCTACTACGCCACTCTGCTTGCCAGCGATCTTTGTCACCCGGCCTTTGTGCCGTGCCTGGCCCGTCTCTTGTTCGACCCCGACGAGGGCATCGCGAAGCTGGCGCTGCACATGCTGGTCAGCTTTCGGCACTTGGAGGGCTACGACGAACTGCTCGAGGGCCTGCGCACCGCGAGCACTTTGGACGAGACGGATGAGCGATCGAAACTGTTGGCGATCCGTGCGCTCGCGGTCCTTCGGGACGAGGCGGCAGTTGAGCCCTTGATCTCGCTCGTCTCCGGTCGAGGCGTGCTGAGCGAGGCCGCGTGGCGCGTGCTCCGCCTGCTGAGCCTGCAGGACTTCGAGCAGGACCAAGCACGGTGGCAGGCCTGGTATGCCGAGCATGGTCGTGAACCTCGGGCGCGTTGGCTGGGGCGTGGCCTCGAACACCAGGATCCGGAAATTCGAGACATCGCGAAGCGCGACCTCGCCGCGGCGCACCGCCAGGCTCAGTCGAGCAGCTGACCGGCCAGCTTCGAGGCGAGCTTCCCGTCGATTTGGCCTCGGTGACGGGCCATCACTTCCTTCATGAGCCGGCCGAGATCTTTCTTGCTCGAGATGCCCAGCTCTTCGACGAGCCCACGGAGCACTTCGGCTGCCTCCTCCTCGCTGAGCTGCTTGGGAAGGTAGCGTTCGATGACCCGAATCTGGGCCTCTTCCTTGTCGACCAGGTCCTGGCGACCCGCTTCGCGGTAGCTCTCCGCGCTGTCACGACGCGATTTCACCGCACGCGTCAGCACCGCCATCTCGTCCGGATCCTCCAGGGTGACGAGCTCGGATTTGAGCATCCGGAGGGTGTCCCGCGTGACCTCATCACGCTGCAACATTGCCTTTTTGAGATCCGCCTCGATCGTCTCCAGGAGCTTCATGCGCGCAAGGATGTGCGCGAGCCTCGTGAACCGCAAATACCTGCCGCGGGGCACGCGAAGTCACTCCATCGGGAGGTCTCTAGATCGCTGTGATCCCAAGCAGTTGAGCAAAAGAAGAACAGGTTCCAGACTTCTGTTAATGTGATGTAAACCCATGTTTTTGCTCAATTTGATTTGACTGAATGACCGTTCACCGGCAAGCTTTTCCGCTCCTTGTCAGTTAACTTGTAAACCCCACGACCGAGGAACGCCCTCCCAGCGAAAGGAACGCGTATGTTGTCGTCAACCACGGCAGGCCCCTCGCGGGCAGCCGAGCGAGCCAAAGACCTGCTCGAGTCTCGACCGATTCAACACGTCGTCGTCCTCGGCGCCAATGGCGCCATGGGCTTGGGAAGCGGCGCCCTGTTCACGACTGCCGTTCCGCGCGTGACCTTCCTGGCCCGGACCAAGGAGAAGGCCGAGGGTGGCCTGACCGCAGCCATCAAGATGGTTCGCTCGAGCACCGTCGCCAACCGGGTCGATACCGGGAGCTACGACGACGACTTCGACCGCGTCGTGGGCGAAGCCGACCTGATCTTCGAGGCCGTCACGGAGCAGCTCGATCTCAAAAAGCAGTTCTTCGACCGGATCGACAAGGTGCGACGTCCCGACTCGATCGTCGCCACCGTAACCTCGGGCCTCTCCATCAATACGCTCGCCCAAGGACGCAGCGAGTCGTTTCGCAAGAACTTCCTGGGTCTGCACTTCTTCAATCCACCCAACGTCATCGTCGGAACCGAAATCGTCGCAAACGAGGACACCGATCCGCAGCTGATCGAATTTCTGGACGCCTACTGCACCCGGCGACTCGGGCGCGCAATGGTTCGCACGGCCGACACGCCCGGCTTCGCGGGGAACCGCATCGGCTTCAAGGTGCTCAACGAGTGCGCGATCCTCGCCGAAGAGCACGGCCCGCTGCTCGTCGACGAGCTGGTCGGCCCTTACACCGGCCGCGCGCTGACGCCGCTCAAGACGGTCGACCTGGTGGGCTGGGACATCCACCAGGCCATCGTGGACAATATCTACGAGCTGGCCCCGGACGAAGCACACGACAGCTTGAAGCTTCCCGGCTACATGGCGCGACTGATCGAGCAAGGCGTGCTCGGCGGGAAGACCGGTGGTGGCTTCTTCAAAAGAGACGACGCCGGGGAGGCGCTGGTTCTCGACCCGAAGACTGGCTCTTACGTTCCGAAGCGAAGCCTCGCCCGACCCGATCTCGGCTTCATCGACGAGATCTCTCAGCTTCACCGTGTGGGTCGCTACCAAGAGGGCATGCGCGCCTTCGCGGCGGCGTCCGGTCCCCATGCGGAGATCGCCCAGAGGGTGATCGCCGGGTACATCAGCTACGCGTTCCACCGCGTCGGCGAGGTGACCGACACCATCGACGGCATCGACAGCATCATGGGCTACGGGTTCAACTGGGCGCCTCCGAGCGTGCTCGTCGACACCATCGGCCTGGCGGACAGCATCGCCATGATGGAAAGGACGGGCGTCCCGGTCCCCAGCATTCTTGCGCGCGCCCAAAAGGGCACCAGGTTTTTCAACGACCCCCGTGTTAACGCGGGCAAGTTCTTCGTCGCGGCATAAGGAAAGGCACGGTAATCCATGGCTCAGACTCCAGACGTCTACATCCTCGGCGGCTTTCAGACGGACTTCGCACGCAACTGGACGAAGGAGCGAAAGCACTTCGTCGCCATGATGCGGGAGGCCGTGCTCGGTGCTTTGCGGGAAACTCAGGTCGATCCGGACGAAATCGACGTAGCGCACGTCGGCAACTTCGCAGCCGAGCTCTACAGTAAGCAGGGCCACCTGGGCGCTTTCTTCCTCGAGATCGACCCGGCCTTCAGCGGTCTTCCGACCGCACGCCACGAGGCCGCCTGCGCCTCGGGCAGCATCGCGGCCCTGGCGGCCTCCGCCGAGATCGAGGCGCAGCGCTACGACCTGGCCTGCGTGGTCGGAGTCGAGCAGATGAAGTCCGTCGGCGCGTCCGAGGGCGGGGATTTCCTCGGAACCGCTGCTTGGTACGAGCTCGAAGCCAAGGACATCGAGTTTCCCTTCCCCAAGCTCTTCGGCAAGCTCGGTGACGAGTACGACAGGCGCTACGGACTGAAGGACGAGCATCTAGCCGGGATCAGCACGATCAACTACGACAACGCCAAGCTGAACCCCAACGCGCAGACCCGCACCTGGTACATGAACATGGATCACGCGATGAGCCGGGATCAGTACAACGGGAGCATCGGTGGCCGCATCAACATCTCCGACTGCTCGCAGGTCACCGACGGCGCGGCCGCCGTGCTGCTGGCCTCGCCCGCGTACGCCAAGAAATGGGCCGAGCGACGAGGCATTCGGCTCGAAGACATCCCTCGGATCAAGGGCTGGGGCCACCACACCGCCCGGCTCCGATTCGAGGACAAGATCGCAGAAAGCAAGGAAGCCGAGTACGTTCTTCCGCACGTGCGCTCGACCATCACCGATGCGCAGAGGCGCGCGGGGCTCGGCGGGACCGACCAGATCGACGGCATCGAGACCCACGACTGCTTCACGACCTCCGAGTACATGGCCATAGACCACTTCGCGCTGACCAAGCCCGGGGAGAGCTGGAAGGCCATCGAGGAGGGCGTCATCGCGCTCGACGGAAGCACGCCCATCAATCCGAGCGGCGGCCTCATCGGCGCCGGGCACCCAGTCGGCGCCACCGGCGTCCGTCAACTCCTCGACAGCCACAAGCAGGTCACTGGCGAAGCTGGCGACTACCAAGTCGAAAACAGCAAGAACTTCCAGACTCTCAACATCGGCGGCAGCGGCACGACCAGCGTCAGCTTCGTCGTCGGTGTCTGAGGGGGCCGGTCTAGACTGCGCAAACCAGCCAAATAAGGTGCGTTCCAAAAAAGGATCGCAGCAGCCAAAAGGCCCTGCTAAACCCGCGCCCATGCGTTACTCGCAGGCGTTCATCCCAACGCTCAAAGAGGTCCCCAAAGAAGCGACCATGCCGTCGCACGTCCTGATGCTTCGGGCCGGCTATGCCCGAATGGTCGGCGCGGGCATCTACGAGCTCCTTCCGCTCGGCACGCGCGTGCTCCACAAGATCTCGAACATCATACGCGAGGAGCTGGACGCCGCGGGAGCCCAGGAGCTCTTCATGCCGACGTTCCTGCCGAGCGAGTACTTCAAGGAGACGGGCCGCTGGGACCTCTACGGTCCCACGCTGCTTCGCATCAAAGACCGCAAGAACGGTGAGTACCACCTGGCGCCGACCCATGAAGAGATCATCACCGATCTGGTTCGACGCGAGGTGAGGAGCTACCGGCAGCTGCCGCTCAACTTGTACCAAATCCAGCTCAAGTTCCGCGACGAGCCGCGCCCCCGTGGCGGACTCCTGCGCGGGCGTGAGTTCATGATGAAGGACGCCTACTCGTTCGACGTGGACGAAGAAAGCGCCTCGAAGAGCTACGCGCTCATGCGCGACACGTACCACAGGATCTTCCAGCGGCTCGGGCTTGCCTACCGCGTCGTGGAAGCCGACAGCGGGGCGATTGGCGGAAAGACCAGCGCGGAGTTCCAGGTTCTCGCCCAGACTGGCGAAGACTGGATCGTCGCCTGCAACGCCTGCGACTATGCGGCCAACCGGGAAGTGGCGCAGGCAGGCAGCGCAGAGCTGAACAGCCCCGACCCAGAGGCCATGCAGTCGCTCGAAAAGGTCGAGACACCCGGAGTCCGGAGCATTGACGAAGTCGTCGCTTTTTTTGGCGAAGGGACCGGCGCCTCGCAGACCCTGAAATCACTCCTCTACGTCGCCGGCGACGAGACCGTGTTGGCGATCGTTCGCGGCGACCATGAGGTCAACGAGATCGGCCTCGCGCGCCAGCTGGGCGTCGACGAAGTACAGCTCGCGTCGGACGCCGCCGTTCGAAAAGTCACCGCAACCGAGCCAGGTTTCCTCGGCCCCGTCGGCTTCGAGGGCCGCATCGTCGCCGATGTCGAGGCCGCCTCCGTGCTGAACGCCATCTCCGGGGCCAGCGAGACCTCGTACCACTACAAGAACGTCAACATGCGGCGTGACTTCGACGCCGAAATCGCTCTGATTCGCCTCGCGGCCGCGGGCGATGCCTGCCCGAAATGCGACGGCACACTCGAGCTCTACCGTGGCATCGAGGGCGGCCACATCTTCATCCTGGGCACGCACTACAGCGACAAGATGAACGCCTCATTTCTCGATGAACAGGGGGAGAGTCATCCCTTCGTCATGGGCTGCTATGGCATCGGGGTCACCCGCCTGATCGCCGCCATCATCGAGCAGCACCACGACGAGGATGGCATCCGCTGGCCCGTCTCCGTCGCACCGTTCGAAGTCATCGTCACCCCGATCGGCAAGGACGAAGCGCCGCTCGACAAGGCCACGGAGATCTACGAAGCACTGAAGTCCGCGGGCGTCCAGACTCTGCTCGACGACCGCAGCGAGCGCCCTGGCGTCAAGTTCAAGGACGCCGACCTGCTCGGGATCCCAATCCGCATCACGATCGGTTCGCGTGGGCTAAAGCAGGGCACCGCCGAGCTGAAGCTACGCACGGAAGCCGAGGCACGCGAAGTGCCCATCGACGAAGTCGCCGCGGCCGTACAAGCTGCCCTCGACGAAATCTAAGCCGGGAGTCCGCAATGCTCGCTACCGACGAATACGAAACACCCCGCTGGGCGATGCTAGGACTCGGTGTGGGCTTCGTCCTGCTGGCGATTGTGGGGATCCTCACAGTTCTGATTCCCGAGCTCGAAGACGAGCCCGACGAAGCCGCCGACCGCAACTTCGCGGGCCCAGCCGAAACGCAGGACGGCGCGCAGGAGTAACGCTCAGGCAGAGCCGCCATATTTGAGACTGTGTGCTGTCTTCGTACTTGCGTCTTGAGTCGAAATATTGGCAGCTTATGAATCGTGACGCGGCGCGCTCGTTTTGTGCTCGGTCTTGCAATGCTGCTCGCTACAGCATTGCCCGAAACGGTCCACGCCTGGCCCGGCGTGCCGATGTGCATCGTCGACGACGTAGGTTTCGTCGAAAGCGCCATGAGCCTGCAGAGCGACCGGGAACGGTTCTCGATGTGCGGACCGGACCTACAAACCGCAGGGGTCTTGCCCGTGCTGGAGCTCCATGAGCGCGCCGTCCTGGCCTATCAGGCCGCCAAGGAGCACATCGAGGTCGGACGTTACGACGAAGCGCGTCTCGAGCTGGATCTCGCCTGGCAGGGGCTTCCGAGCATCCGCGATCACATCGCGATGGAAAACGCGAACCTGGAGCTCTTGCGGAACCGTCCGGAACGCGCAGCCGAGTTTTTCGAGAACGCGAGCCATAGCCCGCACCCGAGCCTGCGAGCACGAGCCCGCAACGGCCAGGTCCGAGCCCTGCTTGCGGCGGACGAGCCCTCGGCCACTGCGGCCCTGAACGCTCTGTTCTTGCGGTATCCGGAGTTACCCGAGGCCGCTGAGCTCCGCTACGAGCACGCACGGAGCCTCTTGCGCCAATCACGCAACGTCGAAGCGATCGATGTGCTGGTCGAGCTCGAGGTCACACATCCCGGGCACGAGCTCGGCAAGGCAGCCGCGCGCGAGCTGGCCCGCTTGGAGCGCAGCGGTCACCCTGTGCCGGCGCTGAGCGCGACTCACAGACTGCGCAGAGCCCGCCAGCTGCTGCTTAGGGGCCCGATGCAGGAGGCCCGCAGGGAAGTCCAGGCGCTTCTCAAAGACGCGCCCATGCTGCGCGAGGGACAGCTGGCGCAGGTACACGAGCTCGCCGGCCGTCTCGCACGGTTCGAAGGTCGATGGGAGGCCGCCGAGGCGCACTTTCGTGCAGCGCAGCAAAGCGACGCCTGGAGCCCCGAGGGACTTCAAATGCTTCAAACGCGTGCGGAGGAGATGGCGGCGACGAGCAAGAGCCGTCGCGCGCACAAGGCGACGGCGAGCCTTCGACGCATGCGCGCGGGTCGACCCCTGTCTCGTCACCGGGTGAGTCGGCTTTGCGAGATGGTCGAGCTG
Organism: uncultured delta proteobacterium; assembly: GCA_963746475.1. Classification (GTDB taxonomy): domain Bacteria; phylum Myxococcota_A; class Polyangia; order Polyangiales; family Houyiibacteriaceae; genus SG8-38. The sequence goes on along the minus strand of CAVVBB010000001.1, from coordinate 1,469,392 downwards.
GCCGCGAGCGCAGGGCTGAGCGAGCAGGTGAACGATCTGCTCACGACAGTGCAGAAGCGCGACGCGGTGCCCACGCAGGAGCTGTTCGACTGCGCCATGAGCGCCATCGGCGCGGCCGGTGAAGGTCACATCATCTTCCTGTTGCGCAAGCTCGTCGCCCGCGAGGACACCCGCTATCAGGCGGCCGCGCTGTATCATCTTGGCCGCGCGCACGAGCGGGCCGGCCACCCGGACCTGGCGCAGAACTGGTACCAGCGTGCCCAGCGCGCCAGCGAGGAAACGGGCGTAGGCTTTTACGGCCTGTGGGCGCAGATCGGCCTGAGCCGACTAGCGGCCTCGACGACGACCCCCGTCGCGGAGGCCTTGTCCGAGCCATCCCAGCCGCTTCCCGTTCGTCAGCCCATCGACAGCGCGCAGCTCGCGAACCAGCTCGCCCCGATCGCGGCCCGGCACGCGAGTGCCTTCCCCTGGATACAAAGGGCGACCGACCTGCTCCGTTTGGACGAGCGGAGCGCCGCGACCGCTGAGCTCTACGAAACGTACCTGCAGTGGCGGGAAGCCCGGGGTCGTCCCGTGCCCCGCGCCGGCCTCAGCTCAGTGGCCACGGGCGCGAACCGTCCGCCACAGCGCCTCGATGCGAGAACCCTCAACGACCGGCTCGGGCTCAGCGAGTCGGACTTACACGAGCTCGCCCGAGTTGCCGAAGCCCTCGGTGACATCGGAACTTCCGCTGGGTTTTCCGGGCCCGAGTTCGTCGAGACACAGCCAAGGGCCTACGAGGAGCTCGTCGTGCCTGCGGCGAATCGCTATGGTCTCGACCCGAACCTGCTTTTGGCCGTCATGCGCGTGGAGAGCGTCTATCAGAAGCACGTCGTCTCCTACGCGGGCGCCATCGGGCTCACGCAGATCATGCCTCGCACGGGTTCCATGATCGCCCATGCCCTGGGAGACGCGGATTTCACGCCCGCCGATCTGCTCGACCCGGAGACGAACCTGGAGTTCTCGGCCTGGTACCTCGCCTCGCTGATCAGGCGCTTCGATGGCCGGCTGCCCCTGGCCATCGCCGCCTACAATGGTGGACCGCACAACGTGCGCCGCTGGATGGAAGGCGCACCCGAAGGCAGCCCACTCGACGTACTCTTGGAACGCATTCCCTTTGAGCAGACGCATCGCTACGTGCGTCGCGTGCTCGTTCACTACCAGGCGTATCGCGCGCAGCAGGGTCTTGCGATGCCGCAACTCAGCGTGACCCTTCCCCCCACGCGCGTCGACCCGCTCTCTTTCTGATACAACCAGCGCGTGGAGCGCGGACCTGCAGCAGTTGTCATCGGCGCGGGGGTCGTGGGCCTGGCCTGCGCCAGGGAGCTGCTGCGCCGTCTCGGATCGGTGCTCGTCATCGATCCGGAAGCCGGTCCCGGCCGGCAGACCTCGAGCCGCAATAGCGGAGTCATTCATGCGGGCATCTACTACCCACGCAATAGCCTCAAGACCCGTCTGTGCATCGAGGGAAATCGTCTCCTCTATGCCTGGTGCGAAGCGCAGACGGTGCCGTACGAGCGTTCGGGAAAGCTCGTCATCGCCAGCACGCCTGCCGAGCTGGGCAAGCTCGAGGCCTTGGCCAAGCACGCCCACAAAGTCGGCGCAGGGCCGCTGCAGGTTCTCGACGCCACCGAGCTGCGCCGACGCGAGCCAGCCCTTCGGGGGCTTGGCGCGCTCTGGTCGCCGAGCTCGGGGGTCGTCGATGCGCACGCGCTCATCTCGAGCCTGGCACAACGGTTCCGAGAGGAAGGCGGCGACCTCGCATTTCGGACGCAGGCCTGCGCCGTCCGACGTGAGGATCGAAACTGGATAGTGCACACCGAAGACTCGCTCGGTCGGCAGACCGAGCTCCGAACGGCGCGCGTCGTCAACGCAGCCGGCCTCGGGGCCATCGAGGTCGCGAAGCGCAGCGGGCTCGATGATCGCCAATGCCCCTGGCGGCTCCACCCCTGCAAGGGCAGCTACTTCGCGCTCCGGCCCGAGGCCCCCTCCACGCGCTGCCGTCTCATCTACCCGATGCCCGAGCAGGCCGGCCTCGGAATCCACCTGACCAGCGATCTGAACGGAAGCCGACGCCTCGGACCCGACGCGGAGTACGTCGATGAGCTGAACTATGACGTCGATGAGTCCAAGGCCGAGCAGTTCGCAAGCGCCGCCGCGCGCTACCTTCCGGGGGTGACCGCGGCCGATTCTGAGCCCCGACTACGCGGGGATTCGGCCGAAGCTGCTGGGGGCGGGTCAGGGCCTCTCGGACTTCGTAATTGCGAGCCCGCCGAGCCAGCCGGGGATGACGCATCTGATAGGCATTGAATCTCCGGGGCTTACCGCTGCACTTGCCATTGGACGTTTCGTGGCCAGTTTGCCGGTGTAGCGCCTTGCGCCCTGAGCGCGGGGCGTACTAGAAACCCCGCCTTCAAGGAGTCTCAATGAACCATCGAGTGGTGATTATTGGAAGCGGTCCGGCGGCACACACGGCTGCGATCTATACGGCGCGAGCCGAGCTCAAGCCCCTCCTCTACGAGGGCTTCATGGCCGGCGGCGTCGCGGCGGGCGGCCAGCTCACCACCACCACCGACGTGGAGAACTTTCCGGGCTTTCCCGAGGGCATCATGGGACCCGATCTGACGGACCGGTTTCGTGCCCAGTCGCTGCGCTTCGAGACCGACATTCGGACAGAAACCGTGAACGAGGTGGACCTCTCCAAGCGCCCGTTCCGCGTCAAGACAGACAGTGAAGAGGTCACGGCCGACACGCTCATCATCGCGACGGGGGCCACGGCCAAGCGGCTCGACATCCCGGGCACCGCTGATGAAGAGCTCTGGCAGAAGGGCATCTCCGCCTGCGCAGTCTGCGACGGCGCCCTGCCCGCCTTTCGGGGCCAGCCACTGGCGGTGATCGGCGGTGGCGATTCGGCCATGGAAGAAGCCACGTACCTCACCAAGTACGGCTCGAAGGTCTACATCATCCATCGTCGTGACGAGCTGCGCGCCAGCAAGATCATGCAGGAGCGCGCCAAGGCCAACCCGAAGATCGAGTTCCTGTGGTCCCATGTCGTGGACCGGGCCAAAGGGGCGCAGTTCCTCGAGAGCATCCTCGTCAAGGACCTCAAGACGGGCAAGGAACGCGACATCCCGGTCGCCGGCCTGTTCTTTGCGATCGGGCACACACCGAACACCAGCTTCCTGAATGGACAGCTCGAAACGGACGAGCAGGGCTACCTGATCACGAAACCAGATTCGACCGAGACCAGCGTCCCAGGCGTGTTCGCGGCGGGCGACGTGCAGGACAAGAAGTGGCGCCAGGCCATCACCGCGGCGGGCACGGGCTGCATGGCAGCGCTCGAAGCGGAGCACTTCCTGGCTGGGCACGGCTGAGTACGACTGAGCGGACACTGGACGGCGCGACGCGACCTGCTCGCTCCGCCGTTCCGGCACGCAGGCTGTGCAGCCGTCTAGTGCATGTCTGAAATCGTCACGACGCGCTGTAGCCGCTTCTTGCGCTTCTTGAGCACCGCCAGTGCCCGGCGCTCCTTGGTGCGCTCGCTGGGCTGCCGCCCCTGCAGGGCAGGCTGCTGCGCATGGTGCTCGTCGAAGGCCCCAGGCTGCTCTCCTAGCTCGAAAAACGCGATCTCACGACGGGCCCGTTCGCCGAGCCGAAGCGGAACGACCGCAGCGCCGACGCCCGCGCCGACGTACACCGCGCCGGCAGGCGGCAGGTCCTTTTCGCGAGTGCCGTACAGGCCGTGAATGTACTTGTGGCCCGCGAGCTTTCCGACCGAGATCTCGTGCAGCTTGGCCACGGTGACCTGCCCCGCGTGGGTGTGCCCAGAAAACACCAGCGGAACGCCCGCCTCCCACAGCGCATCGGCCTCCTCGGCGATGTGGGACAGCCCGATCACCGGCTGGTCCTTGCGCAAGCCCTTGACCGCATCGCGCCAGGAGGCGTGACCGGTGTAGGCGTCATCGAGACCCACGACCTGCAGCGGCTGGTGACGCACGGTGATCGTCGTGTGCTCATTGTCCAGCACCTCGGCACCGGCCTTGAGCAAGGCGCGACGCACCTGCGCTCCCCCGGCCCAGTGGTCGTGATTTCCCAAAACCGCAAAGACGGGAGCCTCGAAGCGACGAATCACGTCGGTCAGCGCGTCCAGATAGACCTGGCTGTGACACACGAAGTCGCCCGTGATGACCACGATGTCGGGCTGCGAAGCGTTGGTCAGCTGCGCTGCGCGATATTGAACGGCCATCGGCGTCACGCGTCCCACGTGAAGGTCGGTGAGGTGCGCAACGCGCACTCCCTCAATCTGCTCGGCGAAGCTCTGGGGCCCAGCGAACTGCCGCACACGAAACTTGCTGCGGGAGTCGTGCCAGGGGTCACGCTGACGAAGGAGCTTCTCTCGAAACCTTCGAAGTCCTTCAACGGTGGTCGTATTGTTCACGGGCCTCCAGTGTAACCATTACGGCTAGTGCCCGCACGACCCGCGGCGCCGTTTTTTTCGGTGTAATCGTGAAACGGGAACGTCCGGCTTTTTCGGGTTTGTCGGCGAATTGATCCTGAATCGAGACAGTACGTACAGGACGGCTGCAACAACGAGCAAGCCAACCGCGACATCCTGCCAGGGCATCGTCTACAACCTAAGTAAAACCTAGGGCCCTACCGGCCTGATACACAAGTAGAGAAACGACGTACGCCAGCACGGTCATGTACGTGAACATGAAAATCGGCCATCGCCATGTTCCCGACTCCCGCTTCACCACGGCAATTGTGCTCATGCACTGACAGGCCAGCAGAAAGAACAGCATGAGCGAAATCCCGCTCAACGGGGTCATGAGGGGAGTCCCGTCCGCGTGCTTCGCGTCTCGGAGCGCTTGTCTCAAGGGCGGATGATGCTCATCGGTTTCGCCAATCCCGAAAACCACCCCGAGGGTGGACACGAAGACTTCGCGTGCCGCAAAAGCTCCCACGATGCCGACCCCGATGCGCCAGTCGAAGCCCAGCGGCTCCAGTGCCGGCTCCATCAGCTTGCCCAGCCGCCCGCCGTAGCTGTTGCGTAGCCGCTCGGTCGCCTCGTGTTGGTTGATGGCTTGCAGCGCCTGCTCCTGGGCCTCCACCGGCAAAGCTCCCTGCATGACCTCGACACGCTGGGCCGCAGACTGCTCGGCGAGCTCGGGCACCCTCGGATAGGACAGCAGCGCCCAAAGAACCACGGTCATGGCCAGGATGATCGTGCCGGCGTCCACCAGGAACACGCGCAGGCGCCGCCAGGCGTTGAGGAGGACCACGCGCGCTACGGGCCATCGATAAGGAGGCAGCTCCAGAACAAAAGTCGGGGCCGGCCCGGTCAGCACCGTGCGACGCATCACCGCGGCCGCGGCCAGCGTGAAGAGCACCGATAGGGTGTACATGGCGAACAAGGCCACCGCGCCCACCCTCAAGCCAGCCACTCGCTGCCCGGCGAAAACCGTGCCCACCACGAGAATGAACACCGGAAGCCGCGCGCTGCAGGACATGAGCGGCAGGGCCAGCATGGTGAGCAGCCGATCCCGACGCCGTTCGATGGTTCGGGTCGCCATCACGGCCGGAACCGCGCAGGCGAAGCCCGAAATCAGCGGAACGAAAGCCTTTCCGTGCAGCCCCACCCCCTTCATCACGCGATCGATGACGAAGGCAACCCGGGCCAGATAGCCAGAATCCTCCAGAAATCCGATGAACAGGAACAGGATCAGAATCTGCGGCACGAAGACGATGACGTTGCCCACGCCAGCTAGCACGCCCTCGACCAAGAGGTCGCGCAGAGGTCCCTCGGGCATGAGTCCCGTCACCTCGAGCTGTAGGAACGCCGTCAGTTCCTCGATGGCGCCGATCATGGGCTCAGACCAGGCGAAGAGGGCTTCGAAGATGAAAAACATGACCACGGCGAAAATGCTCAGCCCCGCGACCGGGTGAGTCAGAACGTCGTCCAGCCGCTCGCCGACGCTCGGCTTTGCGTCGGCATCGCTGCGGCGCAGCACGAGGGGTCCCAGCGCTCGCTCGATGGCTGCGTACCGGGACGAGACAATCTCCAGCTCGACATTGCGCCCCTGCTCCTCGGCCGCACGACGAAGACTGGAAACTCGCTGCCGAACGAGCTCTGGGACGCCACGAAGCTCATCGTTACCCAAGGAAAGTAGGCACCAAAGCCCTAGCGCACGGATCCTCTCCGCAGAGAGCTCGGGCATCCAGCCCCGCAGGGTCGGATCGAGCGCCAGCAAATCCGACTCGATCCCATCGGGATAGGAGGGGCGCAGCCCGGTCGGCCGCTCGAGCTCCCTCAGCTGCCCCTCGAGCGCCAGCAACAGGTCGTCTACGCCACGCCGCTTGCTAGCGACGATCGGCACGACGGGCACACCGAGCGTCTCGGAAAGGGCTTCGAAATCGATGACAAGCCCTTGCCGCTCAGCCGCGTCCATCATGTTGAGGCCGATGACCACCGGTATGGACGTTTCGATGAGCTGAAGAGCAAAGTAAAGCCCCCGCTGAAGCGTGGTGGCATCGACGACGCAGAGCACGGCGCGCGTCTCGTGCTCGAAGAGCGCATCAATGGCGAGCTGCTCTTCGGGGCTATCCGCGGTCAAGCTGTACGCGCCCGGAACGTCGACCAGCAGCACCCGCTGCGAGCCACACTGGATGCTCGCCGTCATGCGGTCGACCGTCACGCCGGGATAATTGCCCACGTGCGCGTTCGCGCCCGACAAAGCGTTGAACAGCGTGCTCTTGCCGCTGTTCGGGTTTCCCGCGATGAGCACCTGCGGCAGCGAGACTGCTGACGCGGTCACGAGGGGTCCTCGACACGAACGACGATGCGCGAAGCTTCGGAGCTCCGCACCGAGAGGGCGTAATCGCGCAGGCGGAGCTCGATCGGATCTCCGAGCGGGGCGACCCGCACCACGCGCACTCGCGTGCCGGGCAGCAGCCCCATCTCGAACAGGCGCCGGGTCAGCCTCCGGTCGCAATCGACTGAGACGACTTCCGCGCTTGCGCCTATCGGCACATCTTGGAGCGTCCGACTCACCGACAGCTGATAATGAATTTCTTTTTCGAGTGCAAGCACTTGGAATTCACTGCCTAGACTCTATAACCGTGGCCAACTCGCCCAACGCAGAGGAGAAGACCGGATGGCCCAGATCACGCTTAGAGGAAACCCTTTTCAGACCAACGGAGAGCTGCCCGCGACTGGCGCCGCAGCCCCTGCGTTCACGCTCGTCGCCGCGGACATGAGCGACAAAACGCTCGCCGACTTCAAAGGGAAGAAGAAAATTCTAACGATTAACCCGAGCTTCGATACACCGGTATGCGCGCAGGGGGCTCGCACCTTCAATGAGCGCGCGGCGGGTCTGGAGGGTGTCGTCGTCCTCGCCATCAGCGCCGACCTGCCATTCGCCCAGAAGCGCTTTTGCAGCGCCGAGGGCATCGAGGGCATCGTGCCCCTGTCCACCTACCGCAGCTCCTTCCTCAAAGATTACGGCGTGCAAATCACGGGGGGCCCTCTTCAGGGTCTGGCGGCCCGGGCCATCGTGGTCATCGATGAAAAAGACCAGGTGATCTATACGGAGCTCGTCCCGGAAATCGGCCAGGAACCCGACTATGACAAGGCTCTCGCCCAGGTGAGCTGACTTGGGGAACGAACACACAGAGACATGTCTGGGCCGATAAGCCCGCTGACTTGATCGTGCGCACAGTCCCTGGCTGGAAGTAGTTTTCGCCCCGTCTTTGGCCCATAAAGGTCATTATGAATGGGGACGGCTCGAGGACTTGGGCAAAAGCAGCGATGCTAAGCCTACTATTGGCAGGCGCGTTGCCCGCCTGCGCGGACAGCGCGGCAGGCGACGACGCTGCGGGAGTGGGTGGTTCGAACGACTCCGCAGACGATGCCGAGGACAGCAGCGTCAGTGGCGCTGGGGGCGGTGACGATTCGGGCGGCTTTGCGAGCTCCGCCGGCGACGAGCTCGGCGAGAGGCCAGGCGACTCGACTCCGGCTCCGACCGCAGCCGACGGCAGCGCCGCGACGAGCGGCGGTGGCAGCAGCAGCCCCGCCACAAGCAGCACCAGCGGCGGCAGCAGCAGCCCCGCCACAAGCAGCACCAGCGGCGGCAGCAGCAGCCCCGCCACAAGCAGCACCAGCGGCGGCAGCAGCAGCCCCGCCACAAGCAACACCAGCGGCGGCAGCAGCAGCCCCGCCACAAGCAGCACCAGCGGCGGCAGCAGCAGCCCCGCCACAAGCAGCACCAGCGGCGGCAGCAGCAGCCCCGCCACAAGCAACACCAGCGGCGGCAGCAGCAGCCCCGCCACAAGCAACACCAGCGGCGGCAGCAGCAGCCCCAGCTTGTCAATCTTCGTCGCCCAGGGCGACATGGGGCGAAGCATCGTCTCCTGTGATGACGGGCGGACCTGGGTCGCCAACCAGTCCAACGACGATTCGGCTCGCTGCGGTGGCGGAACCGACTGCGACCACGGTCCCGGGGCAGCCCGGGGCATCACCCACGGAGACGGCTACTTCTACGCGAACTTCGGATGGGGCGCCGGCGGGAGCGTCTGGCGGAGTCGCAATGGAAGCGATTGGGAGAGCGTCCTGAGCACCGACCGCTCCGCAGGCGGCGTCGCCTTTGGCGATGGGCGTTTGGTCGTGACCAGCCGCGACCCAAAATACTCCGACGACCAAGGGACGAGCTGGAGTGACGCAGGTCCGAGCGGCGTGAGCCTTTGGAACGTCCGCCACGGCAACTTCCTGCCCTACGCGGAGGGCCGCTTCATCATGGCGGCTGAGGACGGGGGGAGCACTGAAGTCGTGCTCAGCAACGAAGGGCGGACTTGGTGGCAACCAGACTCCATCCCGGGAGAATGTGGCGCGGGCGTCGCACGACAGGGCGGCACGGCCTATGGCAATGGCAACATCGTGATGGTCGGCTCGAACGGGGTCGCCTGTCGGTCTGGAGATGGGGGCAAGACCTGGAGCTCGACGAAGTTCACGGACTCGGTGAACTCGCAAGTCGTGTGGAACGGTCAGGCTTTCATGGTCTGGAGCTCCGACACCCTCTTCCGCAGTCCCAATGGGCAAAGCTGGACAGAGACTCGGACCAGTCCAGCTGGCCTGAAGCTCGGCCCGGTCGCAGTCAGCGATAAGGGCACCTTCATCGGAGCCAACGCCGGGTGGAACACCGCTTACGAGAACCAGCGGTTCTATCGCAGTGTCGACGGCGTGAGCTGGGAAACGCTCCCGAGCTCTGCGTTCATGGGCAGCCACCCCATACAGTTCATGGCCTTCGGCAAGGCCCCGCCGGGAACCAGCTGTCCAAAGCGCTGATTCCCAGCCAGGGGCAAGCGCTCAGCCGAGGAGGCGCTTGGCTTCGGCCACGGTGTGCTCCGGGGTGATCCCGTATCGTTCGTACAGCTCCTCGTATGGAGCCGAAGCGCCGAAACGGTCGACCGTGACGAAGCCACCGTGCTGGCCCACCCAGCGGTGCCAGCCGTGACGAACCCCGGCTTCCACCGCGACTTTCGCCTTCACCGAGTCGGGTAGGACATGCTGCTGATAGCTCGCGTCCTGCTGCTCGAAAATCTTCCAGCACGGCATGCTCACCACGCGCGTCGCGATGCCGTCGGCTTCGAGCTGTTTGGCCGCCTCCAAGGCAATCGCGACCTCGCTGCCAGTGGCCACCAAGATGACCTGCGGCTTTCGGTCTGCGTCTTTTAGGACATAGGCCCCGCGGTGCACCCCGTCGACGGCGCCGAGCTTGGCGCGGTCCAGAGTCGGGACGTTCTGGCGGGTCAGCACCAGCGCGGCCGGTCCATCCCAGCCGAGTGCTGCCTTCCAGCACTCACGGGTTTCGTTCGCGTCTGCTGGACGAAACACAGCGAACCCAGGAATGGCCCGCAGCGACGAGAGCTGCTCGACCGGCTGGTGCGTCGGACCGTCCTCGCCGAGACCGATGCTGTCGTGCGTGAAGATGTAGCGCGTACGCAGATCCATCAGCGAAGCAAGCCGTAGCGCTGGGCGCATATAGTCACTGAAGATGAGGAAGGTCGCGGCATAGGGAATCACGCCACCGTGAAGCGCCATCCCGTTGATGGCAGCGCCCATCGCATGCTCTCGGACTCCCCAGTCGACGTTGCGTGGCACGCCCTGCCCGCTGCTGAAGCTGGCGAGCCCCTTCATCTCGCTGTTGTTCGACCCGGCCAAGTCGGCGGACCCGCCGACGAGCTCGTGGATCTTCGTCGCGAGGGCGTTCAGCACCTCACCGCTGGCCTTGCGGGTCGCCAGACCCTTGTCGCTCGGCTCGAACTGCGGAAGGTCCGCCTCCCAGCCCTCCGGAAGCTCGCCTTTCAACGCGGCTTCGAGCGCCGCGGCCTCGGCGGGAAACGCGGCCCGATAGGCCTCGAGACGCTGTTTCCAGGCCTGGTGGCTCTGCGCCCCTTCAAGGACGATGCGCTCGGTCACGGCCGACAGCTCCTTGGGTACGTAAAATGGCTCCTGGGGCCAGCCCATGACTTGCTTGGTGGCCGCGATCTCTTCCTCACCCAGTGGCGCGCCGTGCGCCCCCGAGGTGTCCTTCTTGTTTGGCGCGGGGTAGCCAATGATCGTCCGGACACGGATGAAGCTCGGCCGGTCCGTCGCCGCCACCGCACGCTCGGCCGCCGCACGAAGCGCGACGAGGTCTTCCCCGTCTTCGACGGCGTCGGTGTGCCAACCGTAGGACTCGAAGCGCTTGACCACGTCCTCGGTGAACGACAAATCCGTGGAGCCGTCGATGGTGATGCGGTTGTCGTCCCAGAAGACAATAAGCTTGCCAAGGCCGAGGTGCCCGGCCAGCGAAGCCGCCTCCGCCGCGACACCCTCCATGATGTCGCCGTCCGAAGCGATGACCCAGGTGCGATGGTCGATGATCTCGTGCCCTGGACGGTTGAAGCGCGCCGCCAGCTGGCGCTCCGCCATCGCCATCCCCACGGCGTTGCCAATTCCCTGTCCGAGCGGACCCGTCGTCGTCTCCACACCCGGTGTCATATGTGATTCCGGGTGACCTGGCGTGAGACTGCCCCACTGCCGGAAATTCTTGATGTCTTGGAGCGTGAGGGCGTAGCCGCTGAGGTGCAGGAGCGAATACTGCAACATCGAGGCATGACCGCAGGACAGGACGAAACGATCTCTGTCGGGCCACTGGGGATCGGCCGGGTCATGACGCCGCGCGTTCGAGAACAAGAGCCAGCCGAGGGGCGCCAGAGCCATCGGCGTACCGGGATGCCCGGAGTTGGCGGCCTGAACCGCATCCATGCTCAATCCACGAATCGTATTGATGGCAAGCTCATCGAGCTGCACAGCCTCGACCATTTCCTCTTCCTTTCCTGGGCATTCGTACTGCCCTGGGCTTTCGGGCGCCCGGTCTAGCAGGCGAAGCGGTTGCACAAAAGTCGTCGCGCGGTGTTTCTACGACACCGCTGGACACGGGTGATAAAGACCACTAACACGCCGGAGCACGTCCACGTGATTCTTGAAATTTTTTGTCAGGTTAACCGCTCGAAGGAGCGCACAGGAGTGAGGCATGCCGCAGCTGTTCGTGCCGAAAGAGGTAGCCGAGGGTGAGACCCGGGTCGCCTGCACGCCAGAATCTACGAAGAGACTCGTCAAAGAGGGCTTCGAGGTGCTCGTGCAAGCCGGCGCCGGCGGCCAGGCCCATCTGACGGACAAGGCCTATCGCGAAGCGGGAGCCAAGATCGTCGAGTCCGCGGACGTCGACCGGGCCTGGTCGAGCGCCGATGTGGTCGTCCGGGTGGCACCGGTTACCGCAGAAGAGGCCTCCAAGCTGCGCGAAGGGGCGCTGCTCGTCGGTTTCATCGCGCCGCACAAGAATCTCGAAGCCCTGAAGGTGCTTCGCGACCGCAAGATCAACTGCCTGGCCATGGAGCTGGTCCCGCGGATCAGCCGTGCGCAGACCATGGACGCGCTGAGCTCCCAGGCCTCGATCTCCGGCTACCAGGCCGTGCTCCTCGCCGCGGCGCAGCTCGACAAGTACTTCCCGCTGCTCATGACCGCCGCCGGCACCATCCAACCGGCCAGAATCGTCATCATGGGCGCTGGAGTCGCCGGCCTTCAGGCCATCGCGACCGCCAAGCGGCTGGGCGCGGTCATCGACGTCTCGGACATCCGCCCGGCCGTCAAGGAGCAGGTGGAGTCCTTGGGCGGTCGCTTCATCGACTTCCCAATGAACGAAAGCGGTGAAGGCGAAGGCGGCTACGCCCGCGAGCTCAGCCCCGAGCAGCTCGCGGCGCAGCAGGCCGCCGTCCGCAAGAAGATCGTCGCAGCCGACGCGGTCATCACCACCGCGAACGTCCCCGGGCGGCCCGCCCCAAAGCTCATCACGGCGGACATGGTCGAGGAGATGCGCGAGGGCGCGGTCATCGTCGACATGGCCGTCGAGCAGGGCGGCAACTGCGAGCTCTCGAAGGCCGGAGAGACCGTGCTTGCGCACGGGGTGACGATCATCGGAGTGTCCAATCTGGCGGCGACGAAGCCCGGAGACGCCAGCCTCATGTACGCGCGCAACGTGCTGACCCTGCTGCTCGAGACGCTGAGCGAGGGCGAGGTGAAGCTCGACCTCGAAGACGAAGTTATCGCCGGCGCCCTGATTACGCACAATGGAGAAGTTCGGCACGAGCCGACCGCAGCGGCCCTGCGCAGCTGAACCGGTTCGGACCCAAGGAGACGAAAGATGACATTGGGACCCCTCTTGATTGGCATCTACGTGTTCGTTCTCGCGAGCTTCGTCGGCTTCGAGATGATCACGAAAGTACCCCCGACCCTTCACACACCGCTCATGAGCGGCGCCAACGCCATAAGTGGCATCACCATCGTGGGTGCGCTGGCGGCCGCGACCAGCGCCGAGACCAGCATCGCGAATGTCATGGGCGCGGTGGCGATTGTCACGGCGACGATCAACGTGGTCGGAGGCTTTCTGGTCACCGACCGGATGCTTCGCATGTTCGGAAAGAAGAAGAAGAAATGAGCCAAGAAGTTCTTCGATCGACCTGGGTGCCGATCCTCTATCTGGTTTCCGCAGTCTTCTTCATCTTCGGCATCAAGCTGCTCGCCAAGGTCAAGACCGCCCGGCGCGGCAATACGGTCGCTGGCGTGGGCATGCTGCTCGCCGTCGTCGGAGCCTTGCTCGAGCTGGGCATCGTCGACTACCGCTGGATTGGCGGTGGCCTGGCGCTCGGGACGCTCATTGGCTTCCTTTTCGCCACGCGCGTTCAGATGACCGCGATGCCAGAAATGGTCGCTCTATTCAATGGCTTCGGCGGCCTGGCCTCGGCGCTCGTGGCGACCTCCGTGTACTGGAAAGACGTCATCCAAGCAGCGGCGACGGACACGGTGGCCGAGATCCTCGGCACGGACGCGGCCATCACCGTCATGCTTTCGGTGCTCATCGGCGGGGTGACCTTCACGGGAAGTCTCATCGCGCTGCTCAAGCTCCAGGGGCGGCTCAAGAAGGGCCAGCCCATCCTGCTCCCGGCTCGCCACTTCATCACGGTGGGACTGCTGATCGCTGCGTTCGTGATCGCTGGCCTGGCAGTCGCGGCCGCGGCGCCGGATTCCGTAGCCTGGGTTCTCGCGCTGTCGGGCGCCGCCTTGGTCCTCGGGATCTTGCTCACGATCCCGATCGGCGGCGCGGACATGCCCGTCGTCGTGTCCCTGCTGAACTCCTACTCGGGCCTGGCCGCCGCGATGGCCGGGTTCGTCATCGGCAACCCGCTTCTCATCATCGCCGGCGCCATGGTCGGCGCGGCAGGGTTGATTCTCACGCAGATCATGTGCGTAGCGATGAACCGCTCGCTGCTCAACGTCCTGGTCGGCGGCTTTGGCACCAACGCGCTCACGAGCGGTGGCGACGAGGAGTATACGGGTGTGACCAGCTGCGGCCCGGAGGAGGCCGCGATGGTGCTCGACAGCGCCGAGTCCGTCATCATCGTCCCGGGCTACGGCCTCGCCGTCGCTCAGGCTCAGCACACAGTTCGGGAGCTCGCCGACATGCTCAAGGAGCGCGGCACGAAGGTCACCTACGCGATCCATCCGGTGGCGGGCCGCATGCCCGGCCATATGAACGTGCTCCTGGCCGAGGCGGACGTGCCTTACGAAGAGCTTCTCGAGATGGACGTCATCAACCCGGAGTTCAAGAACACCGACGCCGTCATCGTTCTGGGCGCGAACGACGTCGTGAACCCAGCGGCAACCAAGGACCCGAGCAGCCCCATCGCGGGCATGCCCATCTTGAACGCTCACGATGCCCGCTCGGTCTTCGTCATCAAGCGAAGCCTCAGCCCCGGCTACGCGGGGATCAAGAACGAGCTCTTCGAGTACGACAACACCATGATGATCTTCGGCGACGCCAAGCACGTCATTCAAGGCCTCATCACCGAGCTCAAAGATCTCTGAGATGCCGTTCGTCGAGCGTGACGAGCGGAGAATCTACTACGAGATCCACGGGAACGGGTTCCCCATCCTGTGCTTCGCACCCGGAGGCATGCGCTCGTCCCTGCCCTACTGGCAGAACATGCCTTGGGATCCCGTACAGACCTTGAGCTCCGAGTTTGCAGTCATCGTGATGGACCAGCGCAATGCTGGAAACTCGCGCGCGCCCGTGACTGCCGAGGATGGCTGGCACTCGTACGCCGCCGACCAGCTCATGCTGCTCGACGAGCTCGAGATCGACCGCTGCCATCTCCTAGGCGCATGCATCGGCGGATCCTTCATCCTCCGGCTTCTGCAGGCGGCTCCCGAGCGATTCGCTTCGGCCGTGCTCGCGCAGCCGATAGGAGCCAGTGGGGACAACCGGCAGACCTTCGCCAATCTCTTCGACGGATGGGTCGAGGAAGTCGCCGAGCGGTTCCCGGACATGAGCGACGCGGATTGGGCCACTTTCGGACAGCGGATGTTCGGCGGAGACTTCGTGTACAGCGTCTCCGACGACCTCGTCCGCAGCCTCGAAACCCCGATGCTCGTCCTCATGGGCAACGACGTCTACCACCCGCAAGCCACGTCCCGGGAGATCGCAGCGCTCGCAGCCCAGGCAACACTGATCGAGCAATGGAAGGCGCCAGAGGACGCGGTTCGCAGCGCGCGGGAGCAAACCGTCGCCTTTTTTCGTGAACACACGCCCTGACGCCAGATCGGCTCGGTGAGCACGGGAGACGGGCACGGCCAAGGAAAAGAGCGCGAGCCTCGAAGTCAGATGTGCGCGTGCTCAGGCGAGGCTAGTTTGGCTCAGGCTGCTCTCGAAAGTGTGCTCGCCATGGCTGACCCAGAGCCGGTCGTCTTCGCGAACGAGGATCCAGCTGACATCGCGTCCCAGGGTCTGTGCGAGCTGGTCCAGGAAGCTCGGCTCGAAGGTGAAGACCTCGATGCGCTCGGCCTGGTGGATCCGCTTTTTTGCGGCCTCCTCGAAGAGGCGGCGTGGGTCCTTGTGTGCGTAGACGGCGACTCGCTCGCTGGCCTTGCTGGCGCGGTGCAGGCGCTCTGCGCTAGGAACGCCCACCTCGATCCAGCAGAGCAAGCGCCCGTCCGAAGAGTGCAGCGTCATGGCGGGCTCATCGGTCGTCGAGAGCCCCCTCCCCATGCGAAGTGACTCCTCGAATTCGAGCGCAAAGGCTAGCACCCGGGCACACACAAAGCGCTCCGATTCAGAAGGATGCTGCGCGACGCGTAGGTCCACAGATTGGTAGACCTGGCGCCGCATGTCGCTCAGCTCGATATGGAATCGACGAAGCTGACTAGGTCGTGCCATCTTCGCCCGCCCGGGACCTAGGAGTCCATGAAGTCTGCGGCGCCGGTGTTCGTGGCCCCATAGTATTCGTCGTCGGCCAAGTCGTCGAAACGCGTGTACTCGTTGAAGAAGCGAACCCGGCAGGTGCCCGTCGGGCCGGCACGCTGCTTACCGATGATCACCTCGGCGACGCCCTTGTCGTCCGACTCACGGTTGTACACCTCGTCCCGATAGATGAACCAGATGGTGTCCGCGTCCTGCTCGATCGCGCCTGACTCACGCAAGTCCGAGAGCTGCGGCCGCTTGTCTTTGACGCCGCGCGACTCGACGCCTCGGTTGAGCTGCGACAGCGCGATGACGGGAAGCTCGAGTTCCTTGGCCAAAGCCTTCAGATTCCGGCTGATCTCGCTGATCTCCTGCTCGCGCGAGTCGTTGCGGCTACCGGAGCGCATGAGCTGCAGATAATCGATGACGATGAGGCCGAGGTCGGCCTCGGACCGGAGACGCCGAGCTTTCGCTCGAAGCTCCACCAAGCTGATAGCCGGCGTGTCGTCGATCCAAATGGGCATCTCGCTCAAGCTTCCGGCGGCGTCCGCCAGCTTCGGCCAGTCGTCCTTGTGTAGCTGCCCCGTCCGGATGCGGTTGCCGTCGACGCGAGCCTCGGAACCGAGCAAGCGACGAACGAGCTGTCCCTTGGGCATTTCGAGCGAGAAGATCGCCACGCCCTTCTTCTCCACCTCACAGGCATTGTAGGCCACGTTCAGCGCAAACGAGGTCTTCCCCATGCCCGGCCGGCCCGCGACGATGATCAAGTCTCCGGCATGCATGCCGGCCGTCATCTTGTCGAGCTTCGTGAAGCCGGTGGGGAGCCCGGTAATCGCCTCGCCGCGGCTCGCCGTCTCATGGATCTCCTGAAACGTGCGCATCACGACTTCTTTGACGTGCTCGTATGGATTTCGAGCACGTTCCCGCGCGACGCCAAAAACAGAGGCCTCGGCATGGTCGAGAAAATCCTCGACCGAGCCGTAATCGCCATAGCCCCGCGCGGTCACCTCGTGACAAATCTGAATCAGGTTCCGAACGAGCGACTTCTCACGGATGATCCGTGCGTGCGCCTCGATGTTCGCAACCGTCGGGATCGAATTCGTCAGCGAAAGCAGATACTCGTCACCCCCGACGGAGGCCAGCTTCCCCGTGTCCGCAAGGGCCTCGCGAAGCGTGACCTGATCGACGGGCTGGCTACGCTGGAAGAGCGCAACCATCGCATCGAAGACCTTGGCGTTGGCCTCGCTATAGAAATCACCGGACGAAAGGATCTCGAGAACGACGTTCAACGCGTCGTTCTCCAAGAGGATACCGCCCAACACTGAACGCTCCGCCTCGAGCGCGTTGGGCGGTACCTGTCCCCCGATGTGCTGTTCCAAGCTGAGCTAGCTCCTTCGAATCTTGGTTCTATCCAAAATTCTCAGGACCTCAAGCGCGGGTTTTGACCTCGAGCTTAATCGTGGCCTCCATTCCGTACGGCAACTTCAGCGAAGCCTCGTAGGGGCCGACCTCTTTGATGGTCTTTTCGGGCATCACGAGCTTCTTCTTGTCGACCTCGATCCCCTTAATCTGAAGGGCATCGACGACATCCTGGGCCGTGACGGAACCGAAGAGCTTGCCGTCGTCGCCGGCTTCTTTCGGGAGCATGAGCGTGAGCTCCTGCAATTGGTCCACCAGCGCCTGCTGGTCTTCGCGAAGCTTGTCGACACGCCGGGCCTGAACAGCCTTCTCGTGCTCGACTCGCTTCATGTTGCCGCGATCGGCAACGACCGCGAGGCCACGGGGGAGCAAGTAGTTGCGTGCGTAGCCTCGGCGAACCCGGACGACGTCGCCGAGATTGCCCAAGTGCGTGACGTTTTCTTTCAGTACGACTTCGACTGTGGATGCCATGTTCGCCTCACTTCGTCGCCGTGTAGGGAAGCAGCGCGATGTTCCGCGCTCGCTTGATGGCCCGGGTCAGATCGCGCTGCTGCTTGGCATTCAACCCACTGATCCGCCGCGGAACGATTTTGCCACGATCCGTGATGAAATTTCGGAGCTGCTGAGGGTCTTTGTAGTCAAAGCGAAAATCTGGTGCCAGGTCCAAGCCCGGGGGACGCCTGCGCCCGCGTCCGCGGCCACGTCCATCATCGTCCAGGCGTCCGGCCAAGCCTTCGTCGTCTAGTGCTAGCTCGTTCGACATCGTTACTTCTCCTCGCCCGTCTCGTCGTCGGATTCTGCCTCGGTCGAAGCCTCTGCGTCACCCTCGGCCGAAGCCTCTGCGTCACCCTCGGCCGAAGCTTCTGCATCACCCTCGGTCGAAGCCTCTGCGTCACCCTCGGCATCCTGTTCGTCCGCGGAGGGCCGCTGGACAGGCGCGGGAGCCATGCCCAGGCTGCGCGCACGAGCATCTTCGGACGACTCCTCCTCTTCGGCGTCCTCGTCGAGATGGAGGTACTTGATCTCTTCCGGATCGACCGCGACCGCGCCCGGGTCGACCTGCGCTTGAAGAAGAACGGTCTGAAACCGGATCACGTCGTCAAGAAGGCGAAGGTTGCGCTCGAGCTCGGCAACCAAATCGTTGTAACCAACGAACTTGAGGTGCACGAACTGGCCGCGCGAATGCTTCTGGATGGGGTACGCCAGGCGTCGCTTGCCCCAGTTGTCCAACTTCGTGAGCTGCCCGTCCAGGCGCTTGATGACATCGCTGGCGCGATCGGCGATCTTTTCCGCAGTCGCCCCGTCGACCGTGGGTCGAAGAATATAAATAGTTTCGTATTCACGCGCCCATTTGCGTTCGGGCGTCGTCGCAGTAGCCATGAGTCCTCCTGGTCTGGCGGCCCCCAGCACCGTGCCGGGAGCGAGGAAGGCTGGACATAGCTGATTTCGGAGTCGACGCCAAGCGAGTCAGATGCGACGGTTGCTCCGGTTCATCGCATCGACGATCCCATGCCTAACCACGGCCTCCGCGGCGTCGGCAGCCTTCTCGATGACCTCTGGAAGCTCAGCAGCTTCTAAGTCGCTGAAATCGCTTAGAACGTAGGCCTCTATAGGACCGCGCCGAGGACGCCCGATCCCGATCCTGCAACGATTGAAATCGGGACTGCCGCAGTGCTCGACCAAAGACCGCAGTCCATTGTGGCCCGCGAGGCCCCCGCCCTTCTTGAGTCGAACGCTGGGCCAAGGCAGGTCGAGCTCGTCGTGCACGGCAAGCAGACCGGAAATGGGCACCTTGAAGAAGTGCATCGCGGGACGAACGGAGGTGCCGCTCAGGTTCATGTAGGTCTGCGGTTTGAGGAGGATCACCTCCTCGCCGCCAAGGCTCACTTTGCTGAACAGGCCTTTGAACTTGTCGCGGAACACGGGCGCACCCCAACGCTCTGCCAAGACATCCACGACCATGAATCCTACGTTGTGGCGATGGCTGGCATATTTCGGGCCCGGATTGCCGAGACCCGCGATGAGGTGGACGCCCACGATCCGCGCTGCTCGTCAGTCCTCGTCCGGGGTTTCCTCGGCGGCAGGCGCTTTGGCGGCGGCGGCGGCCGGCGCGGCGTCTTCCTCTTCGCCGGCGACAACTCGGCGAGCCTCGAGAACGACGGCGAGGGTGAACTCCGGTCGGAGAGTGCAAACGACACCCTCGGGCAGCTGCAGGTCTTCGACCGTGATGCTGTCCTTGATGTTGAGCGGCGTCACGTCGACGTCGACGGACACTGGGATATTCGCGGGCTTCGTCCGCAGCGGTAACTCACGGCGGGTCACGTTGAGCACACCGCCCTGCACCACACCGGCGGCACGTCCGTGCGTGTGGAACGGCACATTCACGTCGAGCTCTTTTTCTTCGAAGATCCGATAAAGGTCGATATGCAGGAGTTCCTGCGAAACCGGATCGGTCGTGAGCTCTTTCACCATCGCGAGCTCTTCTCTACCGTCAACGGTGAGCTTGAAGACGACGTTGCGTCCTCGCTTGCTCCGTAGTGCTTTCGTCACCTCGCTCGGGGACAGGGTCAGCGGCGTGGGCTCTGCTCCAGGTCCATAAAAGACAGCCGGCAGCTTGCCTGAAGCACGCAGCCGACGCGCTGGCCCCTTTCCGCGCTCAGCGCGAACCTCAGCCTGCAACGTCGTGGTTTCCATTCGAAATGCTCCTTAAAACTCGACTCAAACGAACAGGGAACTCACCGAATCACTGTGGTGAATTCGCTTGATCGTCTCTCCTAGCAAACCCGCCACGGAAAGCACGCGGAACTTGCCGGTCTTCTGGGCCTCCTCACTCAGGGGGATCGTGTCCGTGACGATGACCTCTTCGAAGGGCGCGGCCGCGATCCTTTCCACCGCTGGCCCGGACAAGACCGGGTGCGTGGCTGCCGCGAGGACGCGTTTGGCTCCTTGCTCCGTCAGCGCCCTGGCCGCGTTACACATAGTGCCTGCAGTATCGATCATGTCGTCCAATATCACACAGTCCCGATCCTCGACGTCGCCGATGATGTGCATGACCTCGCTCACGTTCTGAGCCTCGCGGCGCTTGTCGATGATGGCTAGGTCCGCACCCATTCGCTTCGCATAGGCACGGGTCCGCTCGACCCCCCCCGCGTCCGGGGACACGAAGACCGGTGGCTCCTGAAAGCGCGGGCGCAGATGCTGCAAGAACACCGGCAGCGCATACAGATGGTCGAAGGGCATGTTGAAGAATCCCTGAATCTGCCCCGCGTGCAGGTCCATCGAGACGATGCGGTTGATTCCGGACGCGCTGAGGAGGTCGGCGACGAGCTTGGCGGTGATCGGCGTACGCGGCGCCGCCTTCCGGTCCTGCCGAGCGTAACCGTAGTAGGGAATGACCGCGGTGATGGACCCCGCCGAGGCGCGTTTGAGCGCGTCGACCATCACCAGAAGCTCCATCAGGTTGTCATTGACGGGCGAACAGGTGGATTGAACCACATAGACATCGACGCCGCGCACGTTCTCCTTGATCTCGGCGAACACTTCCCCGTCGGAGAAACGAGCGACGCGGCACCGAGCTAAGGGCAGCTCGAGGTACTTGGCGATTTTCTCCGCGAGGACGGGGTTCGAAGTACCCGAGAACACACAGGTCGATTTGAACACGGCGGAATCCTTCGAGTCAGGGTCAGGGGACTTGGCCCGGGCGCGTGGCCGGTCGGTAGCTCAGCAGTCCCTCTGTGTCAAACACGGGAAATATATCGTGCGGTGGATTTTATCACACCCTGGTTGAGCTTCGTGCTTCGTGAGAGTAGACCTCTTCGGCGCGCGTAACAGGAGGAGTGGTGATGGCTTGCGGCATCTCGTTGTTGACGGATCGGACGGACGTGGCGGAGCAGTGGCAACGTGCCCTGTCGATGCATGGCGTCGAGTCGATGGTCGTGCCCCCAACGCAGCTGGCGAGCGCTGTCCTCGGTCAAGCAGGTGTCGTCGTCGATGTCGACGCCATTCGTGCCAGCGAAGAGGCGCTTCTTTCGACCCTAGGCTTCATTCGTGCATCCGGTTCCTTGCCGGTCGTCCATCTTGGCACGGCCGGCCAGGCCGTCAGCGACATCGTGGAGGAGCTGTGCGACGGACTCGTGACGCGCAACGTCGATGACATTCGTCGTGTGGCGGCATGCATGCAGCGCCGCCTGGACGAGCAACGTCGTGAACGCTTCGCGTTCGTGACGGTCTCTCCCTGCGGCGATGAGCTTTTGACGGTAATGGCTGACGGCGACGCCAGACTTCATCGTCGCCCCTTAGCCGCCGAGGACGATGGCTCCAAGGTCGCAGAGATCCACGTGGACGAGGGTGCAGCCTCGGCCACGCTGAGTCTCACGAGCGGCGCGACGGTCCGGCTCAAGGCGGACGACCTTTGTCGGCAGAGTACGACCAACGGCGCGCCCGCCGAAATCGCGATCGACGGTGAACGATTAGGTGCGCGACTCAAGGAACTTCGGCTGGCCGCCGGCTTGACCCAGGCGGAGCTCGCGCGCCGCACAGGCATCCACCGCCCGAACATCGCACGCGTCGAAGCGGGTCGGCACACGCCCTCCCTAGAAACGCTATCACGCATCGCGGGGGCCATCGGCGTCCCGACGACTCATGTTCTTGCCTCGCCCACGCAATGAGCGAGTCGTCGTTCAACACGAGCCCCTCTTCGAAGCCGATCCAAGACGCCTCCACCGTCATTCTCTTGCGGGAGTCAGCAGCGGGTCTGCAGACGTTCATGATGTGCCGCCACAGCAAGAGCGGCTTCATGGGCGGAGCGCACGTGTTCCCGGGTGGAAAGGTCGACGCCGCCGACCGCGACGAGGCCTGGGAATCCCGCCTCGACACGAGCTGGGTTCGAGTCTCGGAGCAGTTGGACGAGCTGGAGCTACAACGGGCGAAGGGCTTCTGGGTTGCCGCCGTCCGCGAGACCTTCGAGGAAGCAGGCGTATTGCTGGCCAGTGCGGCTGGCAACTTCGACGCGCAGGCCCTGCGACCGACTGTTCGCTCGGGTGCGGATTTCCTCGAGCTCGCTAGGAAGCTGGATTTCAAGCTGAGCGCAGCAGACCTCGCGCCGTACGCGCGTTGGGTCACGCCTGACTTCGAGTCGCAGCGCTTCGATACCTGCTTCTTCGTCGCTGTCCTGCCCTCGGGGCAGGACGCGTCACACGATGGCACCGAGACGACCTCGGCAACTTGGCTCACGCCCGCCGGAGCGCTAAAGGCGATGGAATCGCGAACCATCAAGCTCGCCCCTCCGACAGTGCGCACGCTGCAGTGGCTGAGTGGGTTCGAGCGAGCCGCGGACGTCATGGCTGCGGCTGCGGTGCGTAAGCCACCGCTGGTTCGTCCGGAGATCGTTCAAGAGGGCGACGGCTGGTTCCTGGCGCTACCGGGTGACTCGGGTCACTCGGAAGAAGTGGCGGTGCTTCCCGGCAGCACGAGGATGCTGTTCGATCATGGCCTGTGGCGAGACGGTTGACCGTCGTGGTCCTAGCCTGGACCCAGCGCTGGGCATCGAGAGCGATCTAGAACACACAATTCCCGGAATCCTAGATTCGTCCCTTTACGGCACCAGGGCCTCCACGTTAACCAGCAAGAACGTGGGGAGCGCCGAAAAAATCAAAGAACTGCTGACGGCGTCGCGCGTCGCGGAATTCTGCCAGGTCGACCTAAAGACAATCCACAACTGGGCTGAGCGGGGCCGCATCCCGCACTTTCGGACACCGGGTAGACACCTGCGCTTTCGTCGCGAAGACGTTCTCGATTTTCTGAGGAAGTACGGCTATCCGATCCCACCTGAGATCGCGGGACGACGTCCACGCGTCTTGCTGATGCTCGAGGAATCGCCGCAGAGGCTCAAGCTGAGGGCTGTTCTCGAGAGCGATTTCGAGGTCTTCGAGTTGCCCGACGCCATGGCCGGCCTTCTCTCCATCGGCCGAGAGCCACCCGATGCGGTCGTTCTCGGACACAGAGTGGGCCCCCTCAGCAGCGGGGAAATCATCGCCGCGCTGCAGCAGAGCGACAACGCGCGTCATGTGCGTACAGTGGTCGCCACACAGGGGAAACCCGGACCGCTCGTAGAGGAGCCCTCCTTCGCGGGTGCCTCGGCCAGAGTCCCCCTTTCGAACCCCAGCAGCCTGCGAGACACGCTCGGAGCACTGATGGGAATCGGCCGCTGAGGCCGACGTCTTGCATGAGCCGAGGCCTGCGCGTACTTGAACGCTCATGAGCGCTCAGGACGGCCTCCGGTGGAACGACGAAGCCCTGATCCCCGTGATCGCACAGGACGCCGAGAGCGGCGAAGTTCGAATGATGGCCTGGGCGAACCACCGCGCCTTGCAGCTGACCCTCGAGACTGGTGAAGCCCATTTCTTCAGTCGTTCGAGGCAAGCCCTGTGGAAAAAGGGAGAGACGAGCGGAAATACGCTCGCGGTCCGCGAGGTTTGGACCGACTGCGACGGCGACACCCTCCTCTACATGGTCGAGCCAGCGGGCCCCTCCTGCCACACAGGTGCCGAGACTTGCTTCTTCCGGCGCGTGACGGATGCGGGCCAACCCAGCCCTGACCAGCAGGGGAACGTCGCGACGCCCACGCTCGGGCGCCTCGAGCGAACACTGCTCGAGCGGGCCAGTTCCAGCGCAAGCAAGAGCTACACGAAGTCCCTGCTCGACGGCGGACCAGAGAAGATCTCGGCGAAGATCCGGGAGGAAGCCATCGAGCTCGGTGATGCCCTGCGGGACGAGACAGACGACCGAGTCGCCTCAGAGGCCGGAGACGTCCTCTATCATCTAATGGTCGGTCTCATCTCGCGACGCGTCCCCATGCGCACCGTGCTGGCCGTCCTGTCGAAGCGCTTCGGCCGCTCCGGTCACGACGAGAAGGCCGGCCGGGCACCCTCGCCCAAGTGAGGCGGCTCTGCCCATCGAGCTTGCGACCCGCTGAAAGTCGTCTTGCGATCACGGTCCACTAAGTCGCTGAGGCATGCGGCCCGACGAGGCGGTGCAGCGAGCGATGCAGCGCATCGTTGAGGAGGGACGGAGGCCTGAGCGGATTCGAACGCGAGAAGATCCTCTCCTCGCCCCGACTCAATTCAAAATGCGGTCGATATCTTTTTGGATGATTTCTTCGCGAACGCTGCGGGCCAGCGCGAGCTCTGTCACCAGCAGTGCCCTGGCCTCTTCCATGAGCTTCTTTTCGCCGTAGCTGAGCTCGCCCTTGTCGGCGCGAATCATGGCCAGGTCCCGGAGAACCTTGGCAACCTGCAGCGGCGAGCCGCTCTTGAGCATCTCGGTGTACTCCCGATATCGGCGGTTCCACGGCTGCGCCGTCACGGCCAGCTCGCTCTTCTTGAGCTCTTTGAGGACGTCATTGGCGATACGCCTCGACATCACCTGTCTGAGACCGACGCGGTCCACGGCGTTGGTGGCCACCTTCACGGTCCCGGCCTTACCGTTGGCGAGTTGCAGGATATAGAAGTCGACCTCGATGCTTCCAATCCTCTGGTTTTCGATCTGGGTGATTTCCCCCACTCCGTGCGCCGGATGAACCGCTTTGTCACCAATGCTAAAACTCATGAACCGCTCCTAAGTTGCACGCTGAAACCACAAAAGCCCATGTCTGAGGACACGGGCTTTTGTCTGCGTATTGGGGAGTGCAAAGAACTGCATGCACCTCAAACGTATATCAACAATGCGTTTTCACGTCAATCTGGTAGAACCAATAAAGCATTGTAAAAACATGTAGTTAGGCCAATGTGCCGGTTCTGCGTCCGAAATGCCCCAGTGAACGCGCAAATGTAAGCTGCTCTGCACAAACGTACACTTTGCCCAGCTCACGAATGGCGGTGTCGAATGGGACACCGAAGGGTGAGCGCGACGGGATATCGGCAGGAGCGATTGCCCCACACCTCAGTTGGGTCGGCTTCGCTTTGTCGCAGCCTTGCCGGTCGTCGGGGCTGACTCGCTCGGCGCATCCTTTTCGGGTTCTGGCATGGCCTGGCCGAGCCCGTTAACTTCGAGGAGCTTGTGCTCGATCTGCGCGAGCATGTCCGGATGCTCTTCTAGAAAAGAACGTGCATTGTCACGGCCCTGCCCGATGCGCTCCTCGCCATAGCTGTACCAGGCGCCGGACTTGTTGACGATGCCGGCATCGACACTCAAGTCGAGAACGTCACCAGTCCGGCTGATGCCCTTCCCGAAGAGGATGTCGAATTCGCAAAGGCGGAAAGGTGGCGCAAGCTTGTTCTTCACGACCTTGACCCGGCAGCGGTTGCCCACGGCGGCGTCTCCGACCTTGATCGTCCCAATACGACGAATATCGAGCCGCTGCGAGGCATAGAACTTCAACGCGTTTCCGCCTGTCGTCGTTTCGGGGCTGCCGAACATGACGCCGATCTTCATGCGGATCTGGTTGATGAAGAACAGGGTCGTGTGGCTCTTCTGCACGGTGCCGGTGAGCTTACGAAGCGCCTGACTCATGAGCCTGGCCTGCAGGCCGACGTGGCTGTCGCCCATCTCGCCCTCGATTTCGGCCCGGGGGACCAGCGCGGCAACCGAATCGATGACGATGATGTCCACGGCACCCGATCGCACCAGCGTATCGGCGATCTCGAGGGCCTGCTCGCCATGATCAGGCTGACTGACCAGCAGCTCATCGACGTTGACACCGAGCTTGCGAGCGTACGTCGGGTCCAGGGCGTGCTCCGCGTCGATGAACGCCGCGATGCCACCTTTTTTCTGACACTCGGCGATCGCATGAAGGGTCAGAGTCGTCTTTCCGCTCGACTCGGGACCGTAGATCTCGACGATTCGGCCGCGCGGATAGCCCCCTATACCCAGGGCGAGATCGAGCGAAATCGCCCCAGTCGAAATGACCGGAATCTGGATCTTGGCGTCGGCGTCGCCGAGACGCATGATCGAGCCCTTTCCGTAAGCTTTTTCGATACTTCCAAGGGCCAGGGACAGGGCTTTATCGCGATTCGGGTCGGCCATGAGTCGGTTTCCTCTCTACGGGTGCGTATCTGAACAAGCGTTTAGTCTCGCGCTTGTTCGGAGTCAAGTTTTAGGGATTATCGCCTGAACCCTCAGCGGCCCGCGAGATCCAAATCACCACCGAGCGCGGCGCGGCGCACGAGGTCCAGAGCAATATAGGCAGACACGACCTGGGTGCGTTCACGCCCCCAGGGTAGGTGTCGATGGAGCATGGCAGTGGGTTTCCCACGCTGCGCAAGTCCGAACCAAACGGTGCCCACGGGCTTTTCCTCCGTACCGCCGTCAGGACCGGCGATACCCGTGATAGAGACGGCGATGTCGGCGTCGGCGAGCCGCAAGGCCCCTTCGGCCATTTCCTTTGCGGTCTCGGCACTGACCGCCCCGTGATTGCGAAGCGTCTCGGAACGAACACCGAGAACCTGTTCTTTGACTGAGTTCGCATAGGCGACCAGGCCGAGCACGAGATAGGCCGAAGAGCCGGGCACTGCGGTCAGCATCGAGGCGACGCGACCTCCCGTGCAGGATTCAGCGACAGCGAGCCTGTACCCGGCTGCCTTCAAGGCTCGACCGACGACGGCAGCAAAAGAGTCGTCGCGGCCGCCAAAGACGGCCTCGCCCAAAATCGCGCGCGCCTCGTCGGCGATCGCCTCGGCCCGCGATTCCGCGGCTGCCGCGGACTCCGCCCGGAGATGAACTTTGACCTCGATCTCCGGGAAGTGCGCCCGGTAGCCGAGGGTGAGGCCGCCGTGACGGCCTTCGAGGCTACTCAAGGCCTGGGCTACGCCGGACTCCGTCATGCCGAAGGTGCGAAGGTGTACCTGATGGGTTTGGGGCTCGGCCAGGTCGGCGATCGCCGGAACGACCGATTCGCTGAAGAGCTGCTTCATTTCCCGGGGGACCCCGGGCATGAAGAACAGTCGAGCGCCATGAAGCTGAACGCTGAACCCGGGTGCCGTCCCGATCGGATTCGGGAGTATATTTGCGCCACGCGGGAAGTCAGCCTGCTTGGCATTCGATTCGGGCATGTCCCGGCCAAAGGCTCTAAAACGCTCTCTAATTGCATCGACTACCGCTGGATCGCGCTCGAGCCCAACGCCCAAGGCCCGCGCCACCGCCTCAGTAGTCAGATCATCGCTCGTCGGCCCGAGGCCACCGGTCGCGACGATGACGTCATGGCACTCGGCAAGCCGCTCGACCAGCTCGGCGAGGCGCTCCAGATCGTCGTCGATGACGGCATGCTCCAGCACCTCGAAGCCTAGCTGCGTCAGCTCTTCGGCCAGCCAGGCCGCGTTCGTGTTGACCAGCTCTCCGCGCGTGAGCTCGGTTCCTATCGATAACACACAGACCGACATCCCCAGCCGCAGCCTAAGGGACACGCAGCAGGTGTTCAAGTGTCGATAATCACGAATCTTTTTACTCGAAAATCTCAAAAGCGATGTTGCGATCCTCGGCTTAGAAACGTAGTAGTGTCGCTGGGATAGGAAGGGGGAGCGTCTCCCCCGTGTTAAGGGGTGTGATGAAGCGACGTGTATGGGGTCCGGCGCTCGCGTTTTTCTTGGCGAGCTTGTTTTGGGTGCGTTCCGGAAGTGCAGCGGAGGAGGTGGGTGCATCGACCCTCGGCAACATTCCGGTCGAGCGGTACACGCTCGAAAATGGCCTTCGCGTGGTCTTGAGCGAGGACCACACGGTGCCGACGGTCGCGATCGCCGTCTATTACGACGTGGGTTCGCGCGATGAAGAAAAGGGCCGCTCCGGATTCGCGCATCTGTTTGAGCACATGATGTTCCAGGGGTCTGCGAACGTCGGAAAGGGCGAGCACTTTTCGCTGGTGATCAACCGCGGCGGAAGCGCGAACGGCACGACGAGCAATGACCGAACGAACTACTTCGAGACCCTGCCCGCACACGAGCTGGCACTCGGACTGTGGCTCGAAGCCGACCGGATGCGATCGCTGTCGATCACGCAGGAAAACTTCGAGAACCAGCGACAGACGGTCATGGAGGAGCGCCGGCAGCGAATCGACAACCAGCCGTACGTGCCGAGCATGCTACGAATCAACGAGCTGGCTTATGGCGACTACTGGCCCTACTCGCACTCCACGATCGGCGACATGGAGGACTTGATGAACGCCCCACTGGCAGCCGTTCAAGAGTTCTTCGACAACTACTACGCTCCGAACAACGCGGTCCTCACCATCGTCGGTGACTTCGACCCGAGCGAAGCCAAAACTCTGGTGCGGAAGTACTTCGCCGATATCGAGGCCGGAAACATCTCGCGAGCGTCCTTTCCCGAAATCGTTCCGCAGTCCAACGAGCAGACCGAAACCATGTATGACGCGAACGCCACGCTTCCGGCTTTCCATCTGGCCTACCACATTCCTCCGAACCGCACGGCTGACCACTACGCGCTCGAGATGCTCGCGCTCATCTTGGGCGATGGGCAGTCGAGCCGCCTCTATCAAAAGCTCGTCAAGACCAAGGAAATCTGCCAGGACATCGCCGTAGGCACCGACGACCGCCGCGGCCCGGATCTGTTCTCTTTTTGGGGTGTGATGGCGAGCGGTCACGAGGTTCAGGACGCAGAGATCGTGGTGTTCTCCGAGCTCCAGAGCATCGCCAAGCGCGGGGTGAGCGAGCGCGAGCTGGACAAGGCCAAGAATCGCGTGCGCTCTGCGTTCGTGCTCGGTCTGCAATCGAACATGTCCCGAGCCATGCAGCTCTCGCAGTTCGAGCTGTACTACGGAGACGCCAACTTGTTGAAGACCGAACTGAACCCTTATCTGCAAGTCAGCCGCACGGACATTCAGCGGGTCGCCAAAGAATACTTCGGACGAGAAAACCGTACGGTTCTCGACGTTCTGCCCGGGGAACCGCCGAAGGCTGAGAACCAGTCCGAGGAGTCGAAGCCATGAGGACTCACAATCGGATCATCGCGGTGCTGTGCTGCATGACAGCGTCCCTCGCGGCTTGCTCGAAAGACAGCAAGCCCGCCCCGCAGTCAGCGCAGGACGTCGCCGCCGTCCCCGAGACGGCGCTAGCCAAAGAGCCGCCTCCTGCGCCAGGCGAAGCCAAAGACATCTCGTTTCCCACGGTAGCCAAAGTCGACCTGACGAACGGACTACAAGTGAACACCATCGTCGCGAACCAGCTACCCGTCGTGTACGCGACCCTAGTGGTCAAGAGCGGGGCCGAGTCCGACCCATCGACTCTGCCCGGGCTTTCCGGCCTCGTCGCTCAGATGCTCAAGGAGGGAACCGCCAAGCGCTCGAGCGCTGCGCTCGCCGAAGAAATCGAGTTTCTGGGAGCGGACCTGTGGACCGCATCGGACGAAGAGAACACGTACGTGGGCATCCGCGCGCTGGCTGAGCAGTTCGACGAAGCGATGGGCCTCCTGGCCGAAGTCGCCAGCGCGCCAGCGTTCAGGACCAGCGAGCTCAAGAAGCTCAAAAAACGAGAGCTCGACCGTCTCGCGCTCGCCGAGCGAGAACCGGGCTACATCGCCCGCCGCACGTTTTATCGCGAGCTCTACGGGGAGGATCACCCTTACGGCACCGTCGATACGAACGTCGAAGCCGTCGAGAAAGTCAGCCGGCAGGACATGTTGAAGTGGCACAAGCAGCACTTCGTCGGGAACAACGCATTCTTGGTGGTCGTGGGGGATGTCGACCCGGCGAAGGTGGATGCGGGCGCGCGCAGGGCCTTTGGTCGATGGAAGGCGGGCAAGACGGCAGCGCCCAGCTACGGGCAGACCCCGGAGCGGCATGAGCGACAAATCGTCGTGGTGGACCGACCGGGCTCCGTGCAGTCGGTCATTAACATCGGCAACCTCGCCATCGCGCGTTCCGACCCCGAATGGATCCCGAGCATCGTCGCCAACCAGGTTCTGGGCGGGTCGGCCGCATCGCGGCTTTTCATGGACCTGCGGGAAAAGCGCAGCCTGACCTACGGCGCGTACAGCACCATCGGCGAAAGAGTTGCGGTGGGGCCCTTCATCGCATACGCGTCGGTGCGGACCGAGGTCACCAAGGAGGCCGTCGGTGGATTCATGGACCACCTGGACCTCAGCGTAAAAGAACAGGCTGGCTCCGAGGAGCTGTCGAACGCCAAGCGATACCTGAGTGATTCCTTTCCTTTGCAGGTCGACACCCCAGGAAAGCTGGCCGAGCTTCTCGTACAGCTTCGCACCTTCGGCCTGCCTGATGACTACTGGGATACATACCGACAATCGATTCGCGCCACCGGTCCTGCCAAAGCATTGCAAGGCGCAAAGGCGGTCATTCACCCCGAGAAAGCCCTCATCGTCATCGTTGGCCAGGCCGCCGATTTCGCGGAGTCGCTCCAGGAATACGGACGGGTCACAGTCGTCTCGCCGGACGGCGAGATCAAAGCACAGTTCGGTGCTGTGGATGCGCGATCTCCGGCCGTGAACTAGATTAGCGGCCATGTGTGGCATCGTTGGCTACGTAGGCCCGGAGCGTTCGGCACCGGTCCTGTTGGACGGTCTCAGGCGCCTCGAATACCGGGGCTATGATTCAGCTGGACTTGCGGTCCACTGTGCGAACGGCATCGAGGTCGTTCGCGCAGTAGGCAAGCTGAACCAGCTACAGGAAGCGCTCTCTAAGAAGCCCCTCGAAGGCAAGGTTGGCATCGGGCACACGCGCTGGGCCACGCACGGCCGCCCATCCGAGGTCAACGCGCACCCGCACGTCGCCGGCCCGATTGCCGTTGTCCACAACGGAATCATCGAGAACCACATCGCGCTGCGCAAGGAGCTCCAGGATGCGGGGCACGTCATCGTCAGCGACACAGACACCGAAATCGTCGCTCACCTCATTCAACGGGAAGTCAAGGCCGGGCACGAGCTGGTCGCCTCGGTCCGCCGCGCACTAGAGCGCATCGAGGGTGCCTATGCGATCGCCGTACTGTCCGAGCTCGAGCCGGAGCGCATCATCGTCGCCAAGAACGCTTCGCCTCTGGTGCTCGGTCTGGGCGACGACGCCTCCTATTGCGCGAGCGACATCCCGGCCCTGCTTCCCTACACGAAAGACATGGTGTTTCTCGAAGACGGCGAGCTTGCAGTACTGGAAGCCGGCGGCTTCCAGATTTCGACCTTGAGCGGGACCCCCGTCCATCGTGAGCCTAAGCGCATCCCCTGGTCGCCCGTGATGGCGGAGAAGTCTGGATACAAGCACTTCATGCTCAAAGAGATCTTCGAGCAGCCCCGCGCCCTCGAGGACACGCTGCGCGGGCGCCTAGATCGCAAGAACGTCGACGTCCACTCGCACGAAATCGGCCTGAACGCGGACGACGTGGCAGCGATACGCAGGGTCGTGCTGCTGGCCTGCGGCACCAGCCACCATGCGACGATCGCCGGCCGATACTGGATCGAAGAGCTGGCGCGGATTCCCGCCATCACCGAGCTTGCCAGCGAGTTTCGCGGTCGCGACGCGGTCGTCGGCGAAGGCGACCTGGTCGTCGCCTTGAGCCAGTCGGGCGAAACGATCGATACGCTGATGGCGGCGAACGAAGCCAAGGCACGTGGCGCGAAGGTGCTCGCCATCGCCAACGTCAATGGAAGCGCCATCCCGAGGATGGCGGACGCAGCCTTCTACACCCACGCCGGCCCAGAAATCGGCGTGGCCTCGACGAAATGCTTCAGCACGCAGCTGGCGAACCTGTTAACGCTGAGCATTTGGCTCGGAAGGCGGCGCGGCACCCTAGACGAGGCCCAAGCGAGGCCGCTGATCGAGGGACTCGCTCGTATTCCGCACATGATCGAAGAGAGCCTTCGGGAAACGAACGAGGCCATTGCCGCCATGGCTCGGCAACACGCCGAGGCGCGCGACGTGCTGTTTCTAGGACGAGGCCTGAGCTTTCCCATCGCACTCGAGGGCGCGCTCAAGCTGAAGGAAATTTCCTACATCCATGCCGAGGGCTACGCAGCGGGCGAGATGAAGCACGGGCCGATAGCCCTTCTCGACGCCCACGTGCCGGTGATCGTGCTACTCCCTCGCGACCGACACTACCACCGCGTCGCCAGTAACCTACAGGAAGCCCGCGCCAGAGACGCGCAGATCATCGGGCTGACGCCGCGCGGGGACAAGGCCGCACAGGAACTTTGCGATGCCTTCATCGAGCTCCCCGACTGTCACGAAGCCCTCACGCCTTTTCTGACTGTGGTTCCGCTGCAGCTCTTCGCGTACTACGTCGCGGACCACAAGGGCACAGACGTCGATCAGCCGCGCAATCTGGCCAAGACCGTCACCGTCGAGTAGCGCGGATCAGCTCAGCCTCGAGACCTCTGCGGACCCTGCGTAGCAGCGATCGCGAGGCTGCTGTTCAGGGCTTGACCCGATGCGTGCCAGCGGGCGGCTCGTACTCGAACTTCGCATCCGCCATCGCTCGGTTGAACTTGATGTGCTTGAAGTCGAAACGATTCCGGTTTCCAGATGCATCGATGATGAGCACGCGCTGAACAACGGCTCCGCGTTTGCCCTTCGTCTCGAGTACGCGCACGAAGAACACCAGCTGCTCGTAGTTGGGCGTCGGCTTACGCGGAATCAGTTGCAGCACATAGCCGTCCTTGAACGTGTCCGGCGCCGACTCGATAAGTCGAGCGTCGAAATCGGCGGACAGCTCGCCGCGTCCGGTCAAAAATGAAAACGCAGAGGGAAGCTGATCCTCATCAATTGCGCGCTCGATCAACTGACCGTGTTTCTCCCCCGTTTCCGGCGGTTGATAGATGAGTAAATTGTCACCGCTCGTCACAAAAACTTGGCCGTTCGGCTTCGCGTAGTCCCAGCGCATTTTGCCGGGCTTCTTGAACGCGACTTTGCCACGCGCGCGGTCATAGCGATCGTACAAGCGCGTGTAACGGACCTGCTCGAAGTCGGCTTCGAGCGAGCGAGTCTGCTCGTAGAATGCTTGAACCAATCCAAGCAAAGCCTGGGCATCGAGTGCTTTTTCGGATTGCGATTGGCCGGCGGCGCTCGAGGCGATCATCCATGCCATGCCGAATGCGGACGCTGCGTGTCTCAAACTCATATGATTGGTCGGACGCTCCCCGGGGAGCAGTATTCATCCGCAAAGCGGATAAACAAGTCAGGTTTGTGCCCCCAACGTGGGATTGAATCACACACCCTGGCTGTTTAGCATCAAGAGACGGGTAGGCCTCGTCTGAACGCCCGTCGCTCTTAGCTTGTCGTCATCGACCCCCCAAACCGATCGGAGGAGATATGTCCAGAGCCCAGTCGCGGATGCCGCTCGAGCGTCAGATGTCGCACCTGGAGAAGAAGCACGCAGAACTCTCTCAGCGTGTGGCTCTCTTGGATTCCAAGTTCTACCTGACCCCATCCGAGAAACGGGAGCTTCGCTTGTTGAAGAAACAGAAACTCAAAACGAAGGACGACCTAGTCGCCGTCAACCGCGACTGGCACTGAGCGTTCAGGGAGAAGCAAGTCTTCGAGAAGCGGCCCCATGGCGGGTCGCTTTTCTTTTGTGATGGGGATTACCCTCCGGGCTGACTCCGTTAAACAAAAATGGGCCACCTTTCGATGACCCATTTCCGACACCAAATGCTTGGTGTTAGACTAAGCGTGTTTGTAGCAAAAGTAGGAAGGCGTTAAGCAAAGCAAGCTAAGCGGTAAGAAAAGGACCCTTCGCCACGCGGATGCCGGGCAAGCTGGAGAGTGCGTGGCGAGGGTCTCAAGCAATCCCCCCTATTCAATGCAAGCCTGGTGCCAAGTCGTGAAAGCTGAGAAGCGTTGACTTTTTGGACCTGACTTAGCCCTGCGAGCCGGACATTCGGATCAACTCCAGGACATTTTTGTCATAGCCGCGCAACTGTCGCAGGAAACCCCTGTGTGGGGACTCGGGAGCTGTCGCAGGAAACCCCTGTGTGGGGACTCGGGAGCTGTCGCAGGAAACCCCTGTGTGGGGACTCGGGAGCTGTCGCAGGAAACCCCTGTGTGGGACTCGGGAGCAGAGGGGCCCACGCCGCGATGTCTCGGTTGCAGCGACAGCAGCCCAAAAGGTATGATCTGGGTTCCGGCACTGCCGGAGAATACGATGCCTGGCTGTCAGAATTGTGGGACCGAAGTGTCGCGAAGTGATGCCTTCTGCGGCGCTTGTGGGGAGCTCGTTCCAGGTGGAACGCCGGTGCTTCCATTAGTCCGCGAATCGAGACCCTCGATTGAGGCTTCCAGGCCGGGTAGCGGCGCACAGGCGGCGGTGGTGATCAGAGTTGCGGAGCCCACCCAAGCGAGCCCGACGCGAACGGCGATTCGGGAGCGGGCGGAACCCGCGTCCGTGCTTCCCCTGCGCCGAAAGAAGCCCGAAGCTACGACCGAGCTACTCCGCGTCGAATCGGTGCGGGAGCCGGAAACGCTCGGAGCGCCGCCCGCAGAAGAAGAGCAGCCCGACGCGCTCGTGCTGACCACACCACCGATTCTCGCCTCCGAGCTCTTGCGAGAACAGATGGAGCCAAGTGAGCCGGGCAAAACCAGTCTCCCGCGCCTGACGGCAGCGCTATGCGTGGCCGGGGTTCTCGGAGCGTCCTGGGTAGGCGGGCTCGATTCCGTGACGTACGTCTCCGTCGCGCTGATGGTCGGCCTGCTGACTTTGGCGCTGACCCCGATGTCCTATCTCGGACATGCGGTCACGCTTTTTGTGGCTGGGGGCATCGCGAGCTCGCTCGGGATTTGGCAGCAGGCCGCGCATGAAGTGACGCCGCACGCGCCTCTGCTAGGGCTCTCCACCGTCGTCCTCGGCGCCAGCCTGCTCTATCGTGCGTACTATCGGGGCGCGAAGCTCGCCCGGATCGCCGTGAGCATCGGTGTCGCTTTGCTCGTCAGCTGGTTCGTTCTGTCGGGCGGTCACCAGAGTCTAATCATGCTCGGTGAGCACTGGCAGTCCTGGGGTCCGGCGGCGAGCCACATGGCTTTCGCCCTGGTCGCACTTCTGGCCTTGCTGGCCTTCATGGAGGCCAGCACCCGCGGAGGCGCGCACGTCTGGGCATACACGCTGTTGGCGCTCTACGCGGGGCACGTCACCTTGCTCACGGCCCGGGCGCTCTGGCCTTTGATCGGCACTGCTCCCACGATGCCCGACAGCGCATTGGCGGCAATCCTCAGTGGCATCGCCGGAACCCTGGTCGCGACCATGGCCCTGGCGCAGCTCTTCGTCCTCGGCCACCAGGCCGGCACTGCCGACTAGTGCGGGAATCTTTTCGCTCGTGGTGAACTTACCTCCTCGCGCGCTCCCTGCGGCTTACCGGTCGTAGGGCTCAGTCGCTCTTTGCCGGGGCGCTCGTCCACAAAAAACGAAAATCTCTGGCACGCTAGAATGGTGGATCAGGCACTACAGGGTCTTCCGACCTGGCTCCTAGGGAACCTTGCGGGGCCAGGACGCGAGCAGGACCACGACGCAGGTTCGGTCTCGATCGTCCTTCGCGACTCCATAGCCCACGTCCGTGAAGCGTTCGTCGGTGACGGTCAGCCGATGGCTGGGGCTATCTTCAATGCCGTGCAGGGCTTCGGGCAGGGTTTTCGCGCGCGCCACGGCCTCCCCCACCACCCGAGCCTCGACGCCCCGGGACAGCAGCCGTGCCTCAGGATCGCCGTAAGGGTCTAGCTCGTGCCCGATCCTACCCGACTCGCACACCGCCTGTGCGTGAATGGTCGCCTCTTTGGCGAGCAGTCGGTTGTCGCGAAGCGACCTTGCGCCACTGGCGCGGCGCAGCTGCAAGAGCCAGGAGGCCGGCGACTGCGAGCTCCCACGACTGGGCTCGCTTCGTGGAATGGTGCCCACCCATCGCTCCGCGATGGGCCGCGGACCATTGGGACCGGTGGCTACGAGCTGCATGAACAAGGGACGCCCCCACTCGGCTGGCAGACTGACCTCGGAGCCGGGCCCTTGGTCGTCGACGGCGACGCGCCGCGCTTCGCTGCGGTCATGCCGTACGACCAAGTAGGGGCTGCGAAACGTGTCGATGAGCTCCGCTCTCACCGTCTGCGGATTCACCATCTCGAGAGAGCCGGCCTGCACCGCCGCAATCAGCACGACGCGCTCGCCGGAACGACCCCGGCCACAGACCATGGGACCATCGGACTTCTCTTTCAGGTCGATCAGCCAGCTCCGAAAGGTTTCCGTTTCACCGGTGATCCCGAACTTCGCGTACACGGGGTTGGCGCTGACCCCGGCCTTGCGAACCGCCCGCACGAGCTCCGGCGACGCGGGAATGTCCTGGTCCTCGGCAAGTCGAGTCGCGACTTCCTTGAGACGTTTGTCGTTGAGGCAGAGCGGAGCCGGCCCCTCTGCCGGCGTCTCCTCGGCGTCGGCGGGCTCCTTTGAGCTATCCTCGGTGGAAGTCGCGTTGGCCGATGCGGTTGCAGCACACAGCGCGACGCACAGGCAAATCCAAATTCTTAACATGGGTCTCAGCTTCGGTAGTCGGCGTTGATCCGAACGTACTCGTGACCCAGGTCACAGGTCCAATAATGACCGGAGCCCTTCCCTGCGCCGACCCGAACGTCGATCTCGTACTCGGCGCGGTTCATCGCGCGGCTGGCGCTCGCCTCGGTCCGCGTCGTCATGACTGGCTCACCATCGGCAAAAATGGGAACTTGGCCGATCTGTACGGAGACCCTTTCGGGCTTGAAACGGACCCCAGAACGGCCAGCCGCGGCCAGGATGCGTCCCCAGTTGGGATCACATCCATGAATGGCCGTCTTCACGAGCTGAGAGCTGGCGATCGTACGAGCGATCTGAACCGCGTCGGCGTCCGTCCGTGCGCCGCTGACCTGAACCCGGACCAGATGCTCAGCTCCCTCACCATCGGCGACGATCATCTTGGCCAGCCCCTCGAGAATTTCGGTCAAAGCAGCCTCGAAGCGGTCTGCCTCGCGCCCCTTGGCATCGATGCAACGGTTGGCCGCCTGCCCAGAAGCCAGCGCATAGATCGAATCGTTCGTGCTGGTGTCACCGTCCACGCTGGCCCGATTGAAGGTCACATCAGCAGCACGCGCGAGGATCCGACGGAGCGCCGCCGGACGGATTTGCGCGTCGGTGGCGACGAACGCCAGCGTGGTCGCCATGTTCGGGTGGATCATCCCGGCGCCCTTGGCGATGCCGAGCAGGCGACACTTCGTTCGCCCCAGCGTGAGCTGGGCGGTGACGAGCTTTGGGCCGCAGTCGGTGGTCAGGATCGCCTGCGCGAAATCAGACACGTTGCTCGGGCTCAGAGCGTCCACGAGCGCGGGGCTCGCCTGCGCGATGCGGTCCTCTGGAAGCGTGACGCCGATCACACCGGTCGACGCGGGCACCACGAGGCTCGGCGCGACGCCTAGCGCCTTGGAGACCAGCTTCGTCGTCGAAAGCGCAGCTCGGCGGCCTTGCTCGC
Organism: uncultured delta proteobacterium; assembly: GCA_963746475.1. Taxonomy (GTDB): domain Bacteria; phylum Myxococcota_A; class Polyangia; order Polyangiales; family Houyiibacteriaceae; genus SG8-38. The sequence continues at coordinate 1,431,683 of CAVVBB010000001.1, read as the reverse complement.
CGGTGCAAGCATTGGCGTTTCCGCTGTTGACCAGCACCGCCTGACACCAGCCCTTGCTGAGCCGTCGCTCACTCAAGACGACGGGAGCCGCCCGCACCAAGTTCTGCGTGAAGACCCCAGCCGCAGCGGATGGTTCGTCCGCCGCGATCAAGGCTAGGTCGGCATGACCGTTCGATTTGATCCCGCAGTGGATCCCCGAGAAGCGAAAACCTCTCACTCGTGGGCTCATCGCGCTCTCCTTCGTCGCCAGACTAGTGCCCGGCGGCTTCCGCCTGGTCTTCGCGGTAGTGGCAGTTCTTGTATTTCTTGCCGCTGCCACAATAGCACGGGTCGTTTCGGCCGACCTTTGGATGGTCGCGCCGTACCGTCGACTGCGGAGCCGCCTGGGGCTGCTGTCGCTGCCCTACCGAGGCCCCTGCCCGGCGGCCTTGTCGCGCGGCTGCACGCCGCTGCTGCCGACTCGGACCAGCTTGCGCCGCTTGCGTATCGCCGGCCGCTGCGGTGCCTTCGCCGGGGTGGCTCGTGCGAATCATTTGCTGCCGCTTTTCGGTCGCCTGACGTCGCTGCTCTTCGAGACGCTCGAGATCCTCCTCGCGAGCGCGCTCCACGGTGCACAGACTGAGCGTCACCGACGACTTCACGCTCTGCAGCATCTCCAGGTACATGTCGAAGCCTTCGCGCTTGTACTCTTTCTTCGGGTCGCGCTGCCCATACCCGCGAAGACCAATCCCGTCGCGCAGATGGTCCATCGCCTGAAGGTGATCCATCCATTGCTTGTCGATCTCTTGCAGATACAAGTCGCGAAAAAGCCTCAGGAAGTTCTCCGTTCCGAACTCCTTCTCCTTGCGCAGCAGCACGGCCTCGGCATCCCCGTAGAGCTTCTGCAGGATCTCCTCCCGGTCCGTGATCTGCTGAAGGCCGGTCGCCGAGATCCCAAACTGCTCGCGATACGCCTTGGCCAAGCCCTCGAGGTCCCAGTCTTCGTAGTGCTTACCCGCGGGGCAGGCGTGCAGGCTCATCGTAGAAACGATCTCGTCGACAAGATCCAGCAGTCGTTCCTTCTGCTCGGTCAACGACATGCCCACGGCATCGCGCAAGTGCTCGTACGCGCCCTTCGGATCCTTACGATACGACTCGAGCGGCACCACGCAGCCGAACCAAGAATAGATGTCCTTCTCGAGAAGCTTGACCCTGAGATCGGTGAGCGAGTCCAAGTCGGAGTCGATGGCGGCCTGTCGATGCGCGGGCACCTGCTCTCGGGTCAGCCCCTCTTCCGGAATCGGGTACGCGTGGAACTTTACCATGTTCTTCAGCACGCGCTCGATTCTCGAAACCAGCGCCTGGTCCGCTTCCGTGACGATCGGCTCGGGCTCGATGCCCGCCTTCCGCTCCTCGTCGGAGGGGACGTTCCGATATTCCCCGCGCAGAACCTGCTTGCGCAGCGCATACATGTTCTTGCGCTGCTGGTTCATCACGTCGTCGTACTCGAGCAAGTGCTTTCGGATGTCGAAGTTCCGCTCCTCGACCTTCTTCTGGGCGTTCTCGACGGCCCGGGTCACCCAGCGATGCTCGATGGGGATGTCCTCTTCCATGCCCATCCGGTCCATCATCGCTTGCACGCGCTCGCCCGCGAAGATGCGCATCAAATCGTCTTCGAGCGACAGGAAGAAGCGCGACTCGCCCGCATCGCCCTGCCGGCCCGAGCGACCGCGAAGCTGATTGTCGATGCGCCGCGACTCGTGCCGCTCGGTTCCGACGATGCGCAGGCCTCCGAGCTCTTTGACGCGCTTGGCGTCCTCGCGGCACTTCTGCACGAAGCGCTCAGTCGCCTCCGCCACCGTCGCCTCCAGCCGCTCTGGGTCGGCTCGGACTTCCTCCGGGGCCGTTTGCATGACCTCGAGCTTCGCAAGCATCTCCGGGTTTCCGCCCAAAACGATGTCGGTCCCTCGACCGGCCATGTTGGTGGCCACGGTGACCGCACCGATGGTGCCAGCCTGAGCCACGACGTAGGCCTCCCGCTCGTGCTGCTTCGCGTTGAGCACGTTATGCGGAATCCCAGTCTTCTCCAGCATTCGCGAAACGGCGTCCGACTTCTCCACGCTGGTCGTGCCCACCAGGACGGGCTGACCCTTTTCGTGCGCCTCGCCAATCTCCGCGACCAGGGCCTTGAACTTCTCGCGCTCCGTCTTGTAGATGAGGTCTTCGGCGTCCTCTCGCGCGATGGGCTTGTTCGTAGGGATCACGACTACGTCGAGCTCGTAGATATTGTGAAACTCGGTGGCCTCCGTGTCGGCGGTGCCCGTCATGCCCGCGAGCTTGTTGTAGAGACGAAACAGGTTCTGGAAGGAAATCGTCGCGAGGGTGACGTTCTCGCTCTGAATCGGAACGCGCTCTTTGGCTTCGACCGCCTGATGCAGACCTTCGGACCAGCGACGCCCAGGGAGCACGCGTCCCGTGAACTCGTCGATGATCATGATCTTACCGTCCTCGGAGACCATATAGTGCTGGTCGCGATGGTAGAGCGCATGAGCTCGGAGGCATTGCTGAAGGATGTGTAGCGACTCGATGTTGACCGGGTCGTACAGGTTGCCGTCGCCCGACAGCAGTCCTCGGCCGGCAAGCAGCTCCTGGGCGCGCTCCATGCCTTCTTCGGTCAAGGTACAGCTCCGGCTCTTCTCGTCGAGCTCGTAGTGCTCGTCCTTTCGAAGGCGCGGGATCATCTCGTTGATCTGCTCGTACTTCTCGCTGGCCGTGTCGCCGGGGCCACTGATGATGAGCGGCGTGCGCGCCTCGTCGATCAGGATGGAGTCGACCTCATCGACGATGGCGAAGTTCAGATCGCGCTGCACGTAGTCGTAAATGCTGAACTTCATGTTGTCCCGCATGTAGTCGAAGCCGAACTCATTGTTCTGCCCGTACGTGATGTCGCAGTTGTAAGCGCGCTTCTTGTCCAGGTTGGGCTGATTCGGAAGGACCACGCCGGTGCTCAGCCCAAGGAAGCCGTAAACCTTTCCCATCCACTCGGCATCGCGTCGCGCCAGGTAGTCGTTGACGGTCACGACGTGAACGCCGCGCCCGGCCAGGCCGTTGAGATAGCAAGGCAGCGTAGCCACCAAGGTCTTGCCCTCGCCGGTCTTCATCTCGGCGATCTTGCCCTGGTGAAGGACGATCCCGCCGATCAACTGCACATCGTAGTGACGCATCCCGAGCACGCGCTTGGCCGCCTCGCGGACGACCGCGTAGGCCGGCACCAGGAGCTCGTCGAGGGAGGCGCCGTTGTCGAGCTGCTGCTTGAAGTCGGCGGTTTTGCCCCGCAAGGCCTCGTCGGACAGGGCCTGCATTTGGCCTTCGAGCGCCCCGATGGCTTCGACCATCGGCTGCATGCGCTTCACCTCGCGTTGGTGCTTTGTGCCCAGAAACTTCTTGAGGACGTTGTTTAACACGCCTGCAATCTAAGTCGGGCCGATGAGGGGCGCAAATGCTGTTAAAACCATGGGTTACAGTCGGATAAACGCACAAGCCGATGGACACGACAGCCGGCTTACCTTAGGAAAGATCTCAAGATGGTGACCGAGACGGGCCAGGACCACGACATCGAGGAGCTTCGCACGAAGCTCAGCGACTACATGACGCGTCACGGACTCCGCTCCACCGAGCAACGTCGCGTAGTCACCGAGACCTTCTTCAGCAGCGAGGGTCACCTCTCGATTGAGGACCTGCTCGAGAAGGTCCGCGATGCCGACTCGAAGATCGGCTACGCGACCGTCTACCGGACCTTGAAGCTCCTGAAGGAGTGCGGTCTCGCCTATGAGCGTCACTTTGGGGACGGGGTGTCCCGTTACGAGGTCGCCTGGGAACATGACCACCACGACCATCTCATTTGCATCGAGTGTAGTAGGATCGTCGAGTTCGAAGACCACGGTATCGAAGCTCTGCAGGAAACCCTTGCCAAAAGCCGAGGGTTCCGGCTGGTTCGTCACAAGCACGAACTCTACGGCATCTGCAGCGATTGTCAGAAGAAGAAGGACTGAGGCGCCGCCGAGCTTCGGGGCGCCTCCGGCCGATGCTGCCGCCGAGCTTCGGGGCGGCGGCGAGTGTCTCGGCTAGATGGAGGCGAAGGCCCCGTCGGGGATTTCGACTGCTGAGGCGTCGAGTTGCCGGAGCTGCTTCACCCGACCGGGCACGGTGCTGAGCATGTTCTTGGCGAAGTACTCGGCGGCGTAGCGTTTGCCCTCGTAGAAGGCATGATCGGGGTGCGTGCCGGAAGTTTCGGCCAGTTTATCGAGGGCGATCACCGCCTGCTCCAGCAGAAGCCAGCCCACGGCGAGCTCGCTCATGGCAGTCAGAAAGCGCTCGGCGGCCAAGGGGATCTGACTGACTTCGCCGGCCCGAAACCAGTCTAGAAATTGCATCGCCCCGCCCGCGACGGCCTCCTGTGCGCCTTGCAGCTCGGTCAGAGAGTCCTTCAATACGGGATGGTCCGCGTGCTTCGCGATGAACTCCTGCACATCCGCGAAGAACGCCTGGGCATTGGCGCCGCCGGCCTGACCTAGCTTTCGGCTCACCAGGTCCATCGACTGGATGAAGTTGGTCCCCTCGTAGATGGAAAAAATGCGGCTGTCCCGGCAGTTCTGCTCGACCGGGTGGTCTCGCAGGAAGCCGTGTCCACCGTACACTTGAATCGCGCGCGCGGAGATGTCGAAGGCCTGGTCGGTTGCGTAGGCCTTCACCAGCGGAGTGAGCAGGTCGACCTGTCCCTGGTGATAAGCCTCCGTCTCGTCGTCCTTGCCACGGGTCAAACGTACTTGATCCTGGTGGAGCGCGAGCTTCATTACGAGCGCTCGGATGCCTTCGACCTTGGCCTTCATCTCGAGCAGATCTCGACGGATGTTCGGGTGCTCGAGGATGGACACCCGCGGAGCATTGGGATCCTTGAAATTTTCGACGCTGGAGCCCTGCTTGCGCTCGCGTGCGTAATCGAGGGCGCTCAGGTACGAGGACGAGGCGATGCCCAGGCCCTGAATGCCGACACCGATTCGTGCCGAGTTCATCATGTGAAACATCTGACGAATGCCTTGGTGCTCGACGCCTCCGACGAGCTCGCCTCGGCAGCGATCCTCGTCCCCGAACTGCATGACGCAGGTGGCCGAGCCATTGATGCCCATTTTGTGCTCGATCGACGTCACCTGAACGTCGTTGTCTTCGCCGAGTGAACCGTCGTCCTCGACGCGAATCCGCGGCACGATGAAGAGCGACAAGCCCTTGGTCCCCGGCTCGGCGCCTTCGATGCGGGCAAGAACCAGGTGAACGATGTTGTCGGCCAGGTCGTGATCGCCCCCCGAAATGAAGATCTTTGTGCCCTTGATGCTGTAACCTCCGTCGGGATTCGGAGTCGCCGTGGTGCTGGCCGCACCCACGTCAGAGCCGGCCTGCGGCTCGGTGAGACACATGGTGCCTGCGGCGCGGCCACTCATCATGGAGGGGATGTAGCGCTTGCGCTGCTCGGGGGTGCCGAACTCCTCGATCAGCTCGGCGGCGCTCAGCGTGAGGCCGCTATACATGGTGAAGGCCGTGTTCGCGCCGCAAAACATTTCCTCGGCGAAGGCGTAAAGCATCGCGGGCGCGCCCTGACCGCCGAGCTCGCTCGGCGCCGAGAGGGTACGCCAGCCGGCCTCCCAAAGCTTGTCCCAGGCCTCTTTGAAACCCGCCGGAGTCTTCACACGCCCGTCTTCGATCCGACACCCCTGGGCGTCGCCGACGGCATTTAAAGGCCCCATGACCTCGCAGACGAAGCGGTAGACCTCGTCGATGACCATGTCGCACTCCTGCTGGCCCCACTCTTCGAAGGGCTCTTTCCCGAGCAGCGAGGGCAGGTCGAAGTGCTCAAAGAAGAGGAAGCGGAAGTCCCGTAAATCCGCTCGGAACCGATTGAGGGGCTGAGCCACGATGATCTCCAATCTCGGCCACCCTTCAAGCTCCCCGTACTTACGTTTAGGGGCCGTTGCCAGTATGGCCTGACATAACTGTGGGTTCAGCGGCTCGTGAGGTCAAGAGAGCATTGAATGCTCATTCAGTCAGCTTCTGCTTCAAAAATTCGCCCGTTCGACGGATGGCCTCGCGGCCTTCGGAGACGAGGGGGGCGAGCACGTGCCAGGCGTGGATCATGTCTGGCCAGACCTCTAGGTCGACATCGACCCCCTGCTTCTGCGCCCGATCCGCAATTCGAAGGCTGCCATCGAGCAGGGTCTCGGCTTCGCCGGCCTGGATCAGAAGCGGTGGCAGCTCGTGAAGCTCGGCATGCACCTGTGAGAGCAGTGGATTGTCGTGGTCGCCAGACGGGGCGACCCGCTTGGCCATGGTTCGGACGCTGAAGCGGGTGATGAAGTCATACTTGCGATTGCGAGTCATCGAACCGCCGCTGGGATTCAGGTCGAACCAACCGGAGAGCAGTGCCGCCGCGGACGGCATGTCCCTGCCCTGCTCACGGAGCTTCAGGAGGGTGGAAAGGGCGATGCCCGCACCGGCCGACTCTCCAGCGAAGGCGATCTGGGAGGGCTCGAAACCTTGCTCGAGGAGCCAGTCATAGACGACGAGTGCGTCTTCGAGCTGCGCCGGATAGGGGTCCTCGGGGGCGCGGCGGTAGTCGGGCGCGAGCACCCGGGTTCCCGAGGCTATGCTCAGTCTGGCAAGCAAATCCCGATGTGAATGGATGGAGCCCGTGGCATAGCCACCGCCGTGAAAGTAGACGATCACGCGCCTCGCATCCTGAGGCGGTTGCGAGACCCACTCGGCGGGGAGGTGACCGATTTGGACGGATTCGTGATCGGTGTCTTGAATCGGACCGGTCTTGGGTCGCGGCGGGTCGATCTGTCGACGTTGGAGCTCGATCGGCAACAGGTTCGATAGGTCCGCCGTCTTGCGGAGCACTTCGACCACCGTTTCGTACTCCAGGGTCCAGCTGGGCAGTCGCGGCCCCAGCACTGCTCTTCGAGCGGCGACCGCGGGTCGAATCGCCCTCATCAACGAACGGATGGCACTCACAAGTGCCCAAGCTAGCGAGCGCGGCCTTGTGCGCAAGCCATGAAGCCCGTATCTGTCCGCCCATGCTTCTCGAGCGCTATCTCGAGTCCCTGGGATCCGAAGCGATCGCGACCGCCCTGGACCTCGACGACAAACCTCCTGCCATCGTCCGCCCCACCCAGGATCGGCAGCTGGGCGACTACCAGTTGAACGGTGCCATGCCGCTGGCCAAGCGCCTGAAGAAACCGCCGCGCGAGCTGGCCGAACCCATCGCTAAGGCCTTGCGGGAGCAGGAGGCCATCGCGCACGCCGAGGTCGCGGGACCGGGTTTCATCAACCTGCGGCTGGATCAGTCCTGGATGGCCGCGCGGCTGGGCGAGGCCTACGAGGACGTTCTGCGCGACGGCGTACCCGAAGTCGAGGGCGCGCAAAAGGTCGTCGTCGACTTCTCGAGCCCCAACATCGCCAAGCAGATGCACGTCGGGCACTTGCGCTCGACCATCATCGGGGACGCCATCTCGCGCACCCTCGCCTTCGTCGGCCACGACGTGATTCGGGACAATCACATCGGCGATTGGGGCACACAGTTCGGACTTCTCATCGTGGGGATGCGCGAGTGGGGCGACGAGGCGGCACTGCAAAGCGAGCCAATCGTCGAGCTCGAGCGCGTCTACAAGCTGGCCTCAGGGCGAGCCGAGAACGACGAAGCCTTTGCGGAGCACGCACGCGCCGAGCTCGCGAAGCTGCAAGAGGGAGACGAAGAGAACCTCGAGCTCTGGCAACACTTCGTCGAGGTCAGCCGCAGCGCGCTCGACGACGTGTACGCCAAGCTCCGGGTGGAATTCGACGAGTGGCTCGGCGAGAGCGCGTACCACGACGCCTTGCCGGGCGTGGTCGAAAAGCTGCTCGCGAAAGGAATCGCTCGCGAGGATGCGGGCGCCGTCTGCATCTTTTGGAACGAGCTTCCCGAGGCCCCCAAACCCCTTCGCAAGCAGAAGACGCCGTTCATCATTCGTAAGAAGGACGGGGCCTTCCTCTACTCGACGACCGACATCGCCACGGTGCTCTACCGGCAGGAACGCTTTGCAGCCGACCGGGCGATCTATGTAGTGGACAACCGGCAAAGCCTCCATTTTCAGCAGCTGTTCGCCGTCATGAAGCTGCTTGGCGTACCGATGGAGCTCGAGCACATCGGCTTTGGCACCGTGCTCGGCAAAGACGGCAAGCCACTGCGGACGCGTGATGCGAGCGGTCACGTGATCACTCTGGCCTCACTGCTGCAGGAGTCGACGGAGCGAGCCAAGCAACGCATCAAAGAAGGGATCGCAGAGGGCAAACTGAGAGTGCCCCTCGACGAGATCGACGCCGTTTCCGCGGTCGTCGGGATCGGGGCGGTCAAGTACGCGGACCTCAGGCAGAACCGAAGCAGCGATTACCAGTTCGACTGGGACAAGATGATCTCCTTTCACGGGAACGCCGGGCCCTACCTGCAGTACGCCTATGCACGATGTCGCTCGATCTTCGCCAAAGGCGGAATCGAGCAGAGTGAGCTCGCCACTGCGGCCATCGAGCTCGGCACGGCCGAGGAGCGGACCCTGGGTACGATCTTGCTGCGCTTCGCGGATGTGGTGCACCAGGCCGCGGCGACGAGCCTGCCGCACCTGGTCTGCGACCACATCTACGAGCTCGCGCGCGCGTTCAACAGCTTCTACGCCGCTTGCCCCGTACTCGACGCCGAAGGCCCGGTCCGTCAGAGCCGACTCGCCCTCACCGCGCTCACCGCGCGGCAGATCCAACGGGGTCTCGGCTTGGTCGGGATTGCCGTCGTCGACCGTATGTAGCTGAATTTACTAACATTCATGCGACCGCAATTCGAATGTGCTATGCGAAGGCCCGCCGATGCAAGGCCGACTCGTTCGCACATCCCATGAAAGCCGCTGCCTGCAGGGAAACCCGCTGGGGGACCCGCACGCGCGCGACGTCTACGTGTACCTGCCGCCAAGCTACGACGACGAGAAACGCTTCCCTGTCGTCATGCTTCTGGCCGGCTTCGGGGCGACGAACCATTCGATCGCGGCCTGGAGCCCGTGGAAGCCGAATACCGTCGAGCTCTTCGATCGAATGATCGTGGACGGGACTTGTGAGCCCGCGATACTGGTACTTCCCGACTGCTTCAATCGCTGGGGCGGCAGCCAGTTCCTCGACTCCGAGGGCACCGGTCTCTATCAGACTTACTTGGCCGACGAGGTGTTCTCGTTCGTCGATGAACAGTTTCGCACCATCGCGCACCGTGAGGCCCGTGCCGTGGCGGGACGCTCCTCGGGCGGATTCGGGGCTCTGCGCTTGGGGATGGATCGTCCGGACGTCGTTTCGGTGCTTGGAAGCCACGCCGGGGACGCGGCATTCGAGGTGAGCATGCAGCCAATGCTGACCAGCGCTGCCATCGCATTCGACTTGGCTGGCGGCGTTGAGGCCTTCGCCTCGGAGGTTCCGAAGGCGGGCCCTCAAAATGCGTCGCAGTTCGACGCCATCTTCGTACTCGCCTCGGCGGCCGCCTACTCGCCAAACGTTCGGGCAGGCTTTCCGTACGCCGAGGTCCCGGTAGACCCCCAAACCGGCCAGCTGAGCCTGGACATCTGGTCCCGTTGGCTCCGGCAAGACCCGCTGAACCGCGTGAAAGGGTCGATTTCCGCCCTGAAGACGATGTCCTTCATCTATCTAGATGCGGGCAACCGGGACGAACACGGGCTACACTTCGCAGCGCGCGCTCTCAAAGAAACGATGACCGAGCACGACTTGCCGGTCGAGCATGAAGAGTACGAAGCCGGACATCGCGGGACTTCGGGGCGCTACGAGGTCTCTCTCCCAAAGATGATCCGATACCTTCGCAAGGAATGACTGGGAATGACGACGAAGAAAAACAGCACCAGCAGTAAGAGCGAGGCGAAACCCAGAGCCTCGAGCGGCGGCGCAACGGCGATCGCGAAGAGCATCCTCGCCGAAGAGAATCCGCAGTCCAAGATCGCCGAGCAAGGCGAGATCATGATGGAAGGACCGCGAACTGCGGCCACCCAGGCAGCGCGCGTCCTCAGCGAGATCATCAGCGAAAAGCCCGAGCTGGTCGTGCCGCTGGTCGCCAAGTTTGCCAAAGGCGTCTCTTCGCCGAACAAGCGCGTCGTCCAGGCTTCCGCCGAGGCGCTGCCGGCCATCGCGCGAATCGCCCCGGCTCGAGTCGCACGCCAACTCGACGTGCTCAAGAGCTCATTCGAACCAGCCAACGACGTCGGCAAGGACGGCCTCGTTCGCACGTTCGCCGCCCTGTGCACCGCGTCCGTCGCCTACCAGAAGCGACTCGAGCCGGTGCTCACGCTCGCGCTCAAGGGTGCGAGCGGAAAGACCCTGCTCGAGTGGAGCCAGATCGTGCTCCCGGCGCTCAAGGGCGAGCCCCATGCTCGCGCCCGCGCCGTGGTCGAAGGCCGCCTCAATCTGATCCCCCGCGCCTACGCCCAGCAGATCGCCGACTTCCTCGGTATCAAGCTTCGTCTCCGCTACCGGTGAAAGCCGGCGTCCCCGGTCTTAGAGGAGGAGGCTCGGTAGATAGCCGGCGGGGGGAGCGAAGCCGAGGAGCTCCAGAGCCGTAGAGGCCACGTTGGCAAGGCCGGGCTGGCTGAGGCTCGGATCGAGCTCGAGCGAGCTGACGCCAGGGGCGTAGATGTAACAGGGTACCTCGTTGAGCGAGTGACTGGTCTTGTTCATCCGGTTCCCGTCCGCGTTGCGCTTGAGCGCGCCGGTCTTGCGGTCGATCTCGAACATTTGGTCGGCGTTCCCATGATCCGCCGTGACGATGACGGCACCCTTCAGTCGCTCGATGACGGTCAGAATTCGGGCCAGACACAGATCGACGGCCTCCACGGCGAGAACGGAAGCATCGAGATGCCCGGTGTGGCCCACCATGTCGCCATTGGCGTAGTTGATGCGCGCATGCCGAAAGCGGCCACTTCGAAGCGCATCCAGGGTCGCGTCCGTGATCTCGGCGGCCTTCATCCAAGGACGCTGCTCGAAGGGCACCCGGTCACTCGGAATCTCGACGTACTTCTCCAAGGCATCGTCGAAGGTCCCCGTGCGGTTGCCGTTCCAGAAGTATGTCACGTGACCAAACTTCTGGGTCTCGCTACAGGCGAAGATCGAGACGTCGTTGTGAACGAGGTACTCGCCCATCGTGCGATCGATGCTGGGCGGCTGGACCAGGTAGTGCTCGGGCAGCTTCAGGTCGCCGTCGTACTCCATCATCCCGGCGAAAGCCACATCGGGTAGCGGTCCACGGTCGAAGGCCTGTAGGTCCGTTTCGGTGAACGCGCGGCTCAGCTCGATGGCCCGGTCCCCGCGGAAGTTGAAGAGCACCACCGCGGCGCCGTCTCGAATCGGTCCGACCGGCGCGCCGCTTTCGTCCACGATGACGAAGCCCCCCAGATTCTGGTCGATGATCCCCGGGTTCTCGGACCGGAGGGTTTCGATGGCTTCCTCGGCACTGCGAAAGCCTCTGCCCTGCCCGAGCACGTGAAGCTTCCAGCCTCGCTCGAGCATCCCCCAGTCCGCCTCGTAGCGATCCATGCTGATGTGCATCCGGCCGCCACCTGAGGCGATGCGGTAATCGTGGCCGCCCTCCGCGTTGAGCCGGGCCAGAAGCGTCTCGAGCTCCGCGACGTAGCTCAGGGCGCTGGTCTCGGGCACGTCGCGGCCGTCGAGCAGAATGTGAACGCGCACCTTGGGCACGCCGTCCTGGTCGCAACGCCGCAGCATCGCGAAGAGGTGCTGAATGTGACTATGCACGTTGCCGTCCGAGAGCAGACCGATGAAGTGCATGGGCTCGCCGCTCGCGCGGACCTTTGCGACGAGGCGCTTCCACTCCGGGCCTTCGAAGATTTCACCGCTCTCGATGGCCATCTGCACGCGCTTGGCGCCCTGGTCGAAGACCCTGCCGGCGCCGAAGGCGTTGTGCCCCACCTCCGAGTTCCCCATGTCGTCGTCGCTCGGAAGACCGACGGCCAGACCATGGGCCCGCAAACGCGTCGTCAACGACTCGGCCGCCAGCCGGTCCAAGGTAGGAGTGCGGGCGAGCCAGACCGCATCGCCTTCGTCATGGGCACCGCAGCCGACGCCATCCATGACGACGATCAGCACCGGACCGGTAACCCCGGGAAAACTGTGGTGCCGCTTCAGCTTCCAATCAGTCACGGCACAGTCCTAGCACAGTGTCCGTCGAAGGCTTGAAACGGCTTTGCCGCCCCTTGGGCCCATGTGATATCGGTGCCATGAGGAACGCATGATCGTCGTAACGAACCGAATCCCCGTCGCCGAAGGCTACGAAATCGATTTCGAAGACCGCTTCAGCAAAAGAGTCCACTTGGTCGATCAGGCCAAAGGTTTCATCCGCAACGAGGTCCACCGGCCCCGCCCGATGAAGCTGGACCACCAGACCGGACAGTGGTCGGCCGACCCCGGCAAGGAGGCTTACTACGAGGTCAAGACCTGGTGGGAAAGCTTCGAAGATTTCGCCGCCTGGACGATGAGCCCGGCGTTCGCTGAGGCTCATCGCAACCGCCCGCCCAAGGAGATGTTCCGAGGTCCGAACGTCCTCGAGGTTCACGAGGTGTTCCTGAGCACTGATCTGAACGTGCAGGGGCCGAAGCGGTGAGCGGAAAGCCGCACGACCCGCTCAAGCAAAGGCTGTGGATCACTCTCATCGTGTTCTGCGTCTTACTATTTGGCGTGCTCGTCTTTATGCGAGCCCTGAAGGGCAAGACCGTAAAAGACGACGGCGCTTCGGTCTCTCGCTGCGCGAACGGCTCAGAGACTTCGCTTGCGACTGCGTAGACCTCGACGGCTGCCCTTGGACTTCTTGGGCTTGTCCCGCCAACCGCCGCTCCCACGATCGCTGTCGTGGTCGTACTCGCTCTGACCCGGGGTGAGATCCGTCCGAGCCTGATCCGCGAAACCACGAGGCCCGTCGTTGAAGTCTCGGCGAGGTGGACGCGGCCCACGTCCGCCGGGACCGCCTGGGCGACCAGGACCGCCGGGACCGCCGGGACCGCCACCGCCAGGTCGGCGGTCTTGTGCAATGTCCAAACGGAGCGGACGACCACCCACTTCCCGACCATGAATCTGCTCTACGGCCTGGGCGGCATGCTCCTCTTGTGCGAAACGCACGAAAGCGAAACCCCTGGGTCGACCCGTTTCCCGATCGGTCGGGATGTACACGTCAACCACTTCACCAACTTCTCCGAACAGCTCGCGAAGCTGTTGATCGGTCGTGGCGAAGTTCAGGTTACCTACAAAGATCTTGTTTGAAATCGTCCTTCTCCTTGAGTCCAGGTTCTCTAGCTCAGTAATCGCGCTAGCGGCCACGGGCCTATAGCGGTCAATGTCTGTTTGTTTGGCGGCTTCGTCAAGTGCACAGCGCCAGAGCCCGACACCGTGACGGCGTCGATCTTCGGGCGTAAGGCGGGGGCTTAGCCCAGCTTGTGACGGAGCGCACACCCCCTAAACTCCCTGCGTCGCGGACTCAGCCGGCAAGCGCAGCGGTGTCGGCGCAAATGACCGAACCCGCGGTTTTGCAAGGGGATCCGGCGAAATGAGGGCACTTTCGAGATGGATGCTGAGCTGGTTTCGTTGAACACCGCACTCCCTAAGGCTGTCGCAACGCGGAACGGACCGATTCAGACGTCCATCTTCAAGGCGCCCGCCGGCCGTCGCCTCGCGGTAACGCCGCGGCACATCGAGGGTGACCAGCAGGCTGACTTGTTGAACCACGGCGGCGTGAACAAGGCCGTCTATGCGTATCCACTGGAGCACTACGGGCTGTGGTCGGAGGAGCTCGACCGTGATGACTTCGTGTATGGGCAATTCGGGGAGAACCTCACGGTCCGGGGGCTACTGGAAGACGAAGTCGGCATCGGTGACGTATTGCGGATTGGCACGACGCTGTTGCAGGTGACCCAGCCCCGCAAGCCCTGCTTCAAGCTCGGGATCCGCATGGGCGATCCGCATTTCGTCAAGCGTTTCTTGAAGAGCGGCCGCAGCGGCTTCTACTTGCGCGTCGCCGAGCCGGGAGAGCTCGGCGCGGGCGACGCCATCGAGCGCATCCAAGCGGGGGCGTCTGGTGTCACCGTCCACGAAGTCTGGCGTCTGTCCTATGGAGACGGCGGCTCGAAGGAGCGCATGTCGCTGGCGCTCGGCTTGGAGACACTGGACGAGGAATGGACCCGCGCCATCGCGGCGCGGCTGAGCGCGTGCTGAGCCCATCTCCTTCAGTCTGACCCGAGCACATGGGAAGAGCGCGACCGGCCGGCCGCCGGAGCTCGCCCGCGAAACCGGGAGCGTCCGAACCACGGGCGCAGCGCCGGAGGCATCTGGGCGTTCGCAATAGAGTGCCCTAGAAACAAAGGAGCAATGAGCATCAGCCTACCCAAGTGGTTCGTCCCCGTGGCCTTGGTATCGAGCAGCCTGGCGGTGTTCCTCGGGTGCGGGCTGCGCGACACGTCCGCAGAAGCCCCTGTCGAGGAGTCCCCGAGCCGCACAGCCGGCCTCGCAGAGGCCGTGTTCGCCGGGGGCTGCTTCTGGTGTATGGAACCCGCGTTCGAGAAGACCGAAGGCGTGACCAGCGTGGTCTCTGGCTACACCGGCGGCCCCGAGACAGCCCCTTCGTACAGGGAGGTGTCGTCCGGAAAGACCGGTCATGTCGAGGCGGTGCGGGTGAGCTACGATCCGGCCAAGGTTTCCTATGCCTACCTGCTGGAGCTGTTCTGGCGGCAGATCGACCCGACGGATGAGGGCGGACAGTTTGCCGACCGCGGGACGCAGTACCAGACGGCCATTTTCGTGAAGAACGCCGAGGAGCGAAGTTTGGCCGAGGCCTCGAAGCAGGCGCTCGCCAAAAGTGGGGTGTTCGGCAAGCCCATCGTGACGCCCATTCGTGCGGCATCCCCGTTCTGGGAGGCCGAGTCCTATCACCAGGACTACTACAAGAAGAACCCGGAGCACTATCAGCGCTACCGACGCGGCTCCGGACGTGAGGCTTTTCTCGACAAGACCTGGCGCGACAAGCCGCTCACGACCCCGCGCAGGCCCCAGCCTTCCGGGCCGCAGGCAATCCGCAAGCCCAAAGAAGCTGCCGAAGAGCGGTACCGCAAGCCCTCCGAAGAAGAGCTGAAGCGTGCGCTCAGCCCACTTCAGTATCGCGTCACCCAGCGCGAAGGCACCGAGCCCGCCTTCCGCAACGCATACTGGAACGACAAGCGAGAGGGGATCTACGTGGACATCGTGAGCGGAGAGCCACTGTTCAGCTCGACTGACAAGTACGACAGTGGCACCGGCTGGCCGAGCTTCAGCAAACCGCTCGAGCCCGACCACATCGTGCGTCGGATCGATCGGAAGCTGGGGGTTCCCCGCACCGAAGTTCGCAGCAAGCACGCAGACAGCCACCTAGGTCACGTGTTCGACGACGGCCCGGCACCGACCGGACTGCGCTATTGCATCAACAGCGCGTCGCTTCGCTTCATCCCGAAAGAAGAGCTGAGCGAAGAAGGCTACGCCGAGTACCTGCCGCTCTTCGACTAGGGTCCCGCGAGCCTGCCCGTTGGGGCGCTTGGAGCGCGCCCCCGAACGCGGACAAGCCCCTACGGGTGCGTTACTGTGTACACGGCGCCAGCCTCAGAAAGCGAAGCCGTAAATCGGCGCTCCGGGGTCGACGTCCCCTGGTCAGCTAGCCTCCCGACCCTAGATCTGGCAAGAAGCGGGCCGCACGTCGAACACCTCAAGTCGACGCGGCTAGGATTCATCTTGCAACAGGCACTTCGAAATGTGGCGATCATCGCCCACGTCGACCACGGGAAGACCACTCTCGTCGACGCCATGCTCCAGCAAACCGGCGTTTTCCGGGCGAACGAGGCCGTACAGGACCGCGTGCTCGACTCGAACGACCTGGAGCGCGAGCGTGGTATCACGATTTTGGCCAAGCACGCCTCGGTCCGTTGGAACGGTCACCAGATCAACCTAATCGACACGCCCGGACACGCCGACTTCGGCGGGGAGGTCGAGCGCACGCTTCGGATGGCCGATGGTGCCCTGCTGCTCGTCGATGCCGCCGAAGGCGCGCTCCCACAGACCCGCTTCGTGCTGTCCAAGTGCATCGAGCTGGGGCTGCCGGTCGTGGCGGTCATCAACAAGATCGACCGAG
This sequence comes from uncultured delta proteobacterium, assembly GCA_963746475.1. GTDB lineage: Bacteria > Myxococcota_A > Polyangia > Polyangiales > Houyiibacteriaceae > SG8-38. The sequence continues at coordinate 1,415,428 of CAVVBB010000001.1, read as the reverse complement.
CCGACGCGCGGCCCGACGAAGCCTTGAACGAGCTGTTCGACCTGTTCTGCGACCTGGGTGCGACCGACGCCCAGGCTGACTTCGCGACAGTTTACGCGATCGGAAAGGACGGGATTGCCAAACGTCATCTCGACGATCCCAGCACCGACCTGACGCCTCTGTTCGAGACGCTGGTCGATCGGCTGCCCGCTCCCGGCGGGGACGCTGAAGGCCCGCTTCAGATGCTGATCCACAACACCATCCACGACGACTACGTGGGCCGCATCGCCATCGGTCGCGTGCGAAGAGGCACGATCAAGCCGCAGCAGATGGTCGCGGTCATGGGGAAGGCCGGCAGCGTCGAGCGCAAGGTGGGCGCACTCTGGGGTTTTCAGAACCTGGAGCGCGTGCGCATCGAGGGTGCCTCGGCGGGAGACATCGTGGCCATCTCCGGGATCGAGAACGTGGAAATTGGCGATACCATCGCCGCCACCAGCCAGCCAGAGGCGCTCGATCGGATCACCGTGGAGGAGCCCACGATCAAGGTCCGATTCCTGATCAACAACTCACCCTTCGCCGGGCGGGCAGGCTCTTTCGTGACCTCGCGGCAAGTGCGGGAACGCCTTTACAAGGAAGCGCAGCGCAACATCGCGATGCGGGTCGAGGACACGAACGAAGCCGACACGTTCATCGTGTACGGCCGCGGCGAGCTGATGCTCGCGATCCTCGCCGAGACGATGAGACGCGAGGGTTACGAGTTTTCGCTCGGCATGCCCGAAGTCGTCGTCCGTGAGATCGACGGCAAGAAGTTCGAGCCTGTCGAGACCGTGGTCGTCGATGTGCCGCAGACCCACGTGGGCACGGTGACGCAGCTCCTCGGTGAGCGGCGCGGTGTCATGGGGAAGATGAGCCCCATCGGGGCCAGCCGGGCCCGGGTCGAGTATCGCGTGCCCTCGCGAGGACTCATCGGCTTTCGATCGGTCTTCATGACGGAGACGCGTGGCGAGGGTCTTCTGAACACGCTGTTCGCGGGCTGGGAGCCCTACGCGGGACCTCTTCTACGCCGCAAGAACGGGGCCATCGTCTCTGACCGCAAAGGCAAGACGACTCCTTACGCGCTCTTCAATCTTCAGCCCCGTGGAAAGCTGTTCATCGGGCCCGGAACCGAAGTGTACGAAGGCATGATCGTCGGCGAGCACAACCGGCCGAGCGACCTGGACGTCAACTGCACGCGCGAGAAAAAGCTCACCAACATTCGCGCCGCCGGCCGGGACGAAAACGTGGTCCTGTCGCCGCCCATCGAGCTGACGATCGAAACCGCGCTCGACTGGGTCGATCAGGACGAGATCGTCGAGGTGACGCCCGACGCGATTCGTGTACGCAAGAGCCTACTGGAGTGCAATCGAAGGCCCCGGCGCGACGGGCCGAAGAAGTGAAGCAGCAGCGGGGTTCGGGCCGGCAGGCCGTGGTAGACTCCGACCAGGGGTTGCCAATGCCGTGTGCGAAGACCTTGCTATCGCTCGCCTGGGAAGCGCCGCAAACGCTGCTCGGGGCTGCCTGCCTCGGCGTGGAAGCTTGGCGCGACCGCGTCGTCCGAATCGAAATCGAGCAGGGGCGGCTACTCGTGGAGTCGACCGGAACCGGCCTTTCGCTCGGCCACGTGGTCTTTTGGACCCGAGAGCACAACCGCTGGCAGGAGATGGACGATAGCAACCGCTGGCACGAGCTAGGACATACGAAGCAGTCACGGCTGCTCGGCTGGCTCTACCTGCCGCTGGTGGGTGTTCCCTCGATTTCCCGGGCCGCGTATGCCCTCGTCTTCCGCGAGCTGACGGGACGGGTCTGGACGCGATACTACGAGGGCTACCCGGAGAAGTGGGCCGACCGGCTAGGGGGTGTGGTGCGCGACGACTTGGGTCACGGAACGGTGCTGGCCCGCAAGGCCTAGCGGCCCCGCACAAACGCCGGCAAGGTGCCGATGCGCTGGCTCGATATCCGGCCAAGCACAATACTTCCGCGGTGGGCGCTCGCGACTACCTCAAGCCACACATCCAAGACTGGATGATGAAGTGGATGGACAACCTCCGGGAAGAGGCTGTTGCGCCCGCGGAGGGCGACGTTCTCGAAATCGGTTTCGGCACCGGGCTCAACTTGCCCTACTACGGACCGGGCGTTCGCTCGCTCACCGGTCTCGACCCGATGGTGACCACGGGGGTAGCCAAGATCGAGTCGCGCATCGAAGCCGCCCCTTTCCCCGTGCACCGAACGGCTCTCAAAGCGGATGAGGGGCTGCCCTTCGACGACGCGCAGTTCGACAGCATCGTGACGACCTGGACGCTCTGCTCGATCCCAGACGTGCCACGGGCGCTCGCCGAGATGCGCCGCGTGCTCAAACCCGGTGGACGATACCTGTTCATCGAACACGGCCGGAGCCCGAACACCGCGACCGCGAAATGGCAAGACCGTTTGAACCCAGCCTGGCGCTGGATGGCCGACGGCTGCAACATCAACCGCCCGATCGAGCGCATCGTGGCGGAGGGCGGATTCACACTCGAGCAGACGCATCGCTTCAAAGGCAAGGGCCCCTCGATCGCCTCGTATCTGTATCGGGGCGTCGCTAGGCGGAGCCAGACGGCCGCGTAGGCGGCTGCCAAGCCTCCGGAACGCTGCGTATGTGCAAATCGCGCTGAGGAAAGGCGATCTCGATGCCAGCCTCGCGGAAGGCCGCGTCGACGGCCATGAAGAGCTGGTGCTTGACGCGCTGAAAATCCTCGAGGCTCGCTAGGAAGACACGGAGCTCGAAGGCGAGGCTGCTGTCCCCAAAGGCCAGGAACAAGACCTGGGGCGGCGGGTCACTCGCGACGTTCGGATGGGCTCGGGCCACTTTCTCCAGGACTTCGACCGCGCGAACCGTGTCAGAGCCGTAGGCGATCCCTACGGGGATGTCGACGCGCAATGTGCTGTCGGACAAGGACCAGTTGATGAGCTGCTGCGTGACGAACTCCTTGTTCGGCACGAGCAGCTCGCGACGGTCGAATGCGGTGATCCACGTCGCGCGCGTGCGGATCTTGCTGACGGTGCCGTTGACGTTGCCCACGGTCACGATGTCACCCACGCGAATGGGGCGCTCGAAGAGGATGATCAGCCCTGAAATGAAGTTCGCGAAGATCTCCTGAAGCCCGAACCCGAGACCGACGCCAAAGGCTGCGACCAGCCACTGGATGCTGTTCCAGTTGAGACCGATGGCGCCCAAGCTCAGAGCGACGCCGGTCGTTGCGATCGCGTACTTGATGAGCGTCTTGTACGCATATCGCTCTCCGGCGGTGAAACGACGGAGCAGCGTGACCTCGAGCAGGCCGGGGAGGTTTCCCACCAGAGCCAGCGTGGCCGCCGCAATGAGGACGGAGACGATCAGATCGACCAGGGTGACCGGAACGACTTGCCTTTCGGTCGTCTGTCGCAGGGCCCCGGTCGCGTCTTCGACGGTCGCCGTGACGTCCTGGGTGCTGTTCCAGAGCTCGATGCTATCGAGAAAGCCCGCTGCGGGCAGCACGTCCGCCCAAATCACCAGCACGCCGATGACGAGGACGAATCCGGTGAGACCTTTCATCAAGCGGCCGGTCTGCTTCGCCGCCGCGACGAGATCGACGGCATCCTCTTCGGGGCTGTCGATCTGCTGCCTGGCCTGCTCACGGGCCACTCGACGGTTCGCAATGAGCGACCAGCGCACGGACAAACGAAACGTCAGGGACAGGAAGAAGATCAGGAGAAGGGTCAGATGGTGCCGGAAGGCCAGCTGAAGGGCGGTCCAATAAAACCCACGCATGGTCGCGACGATGAGTGCGATCGGTACGAGGACCGCGAACAGCCGCAGCACAAACCATAGGCGGACGCCGCCGGTGCTCCCTACCAACAACTGCGAGCGTTGCAGGGGTCCCTTCTGCCTGACGAGCCAGTACGTGAATGCCGTGATCGCAAGCATGGCCGTTAGAAACGCCAGCCTCCCGACGGACTCCGTCCAGGTATCCTCGCCTCGTGCCTCGAACGTGAAGACGATGAACAGCGCCGGAACCGTGACGATGGTCAGCCAGAGGAGTGGACGTCGAATGGAGGCGACGGAATCTTTGCTGAACCCGGCGTGCGCTTCGGCGACTCCGTTCGGTCGAAGCAGCAGGCGGACCCAGCGAAGGCTGAGCCAGAATAGGCCCGCGGCCACGAGTCCGGCGGCCAATGAGCGGCTAAACTGGGTTGCCGCCGGCGAGCGCCCGAGTTGCCAGCCGAAGTAAATCAAGGCGCCTGGGAACCAGGGAACGAGCAAGTGCGTCCAGCCGAGAGCGGCGAGTGTCGGCCCGAAGCTGATGTTGCGAAAGCTGCGCACCGCGTCCCCACTGGCGTCGATGCGTTTTCGAATCCGGGGCGCAGCCAGGATGTAGGCGAGGACGAGCAGCAACACCAGGAGGTTCAGAGCCGGCGCGCGATGCCAGATCTCGGCAAAGGCCTGCCAAAGTTGAGCCCAGTTGCCCGGGGAAACGAGCCACTGCGTCGCAGACCCGAGTTGGGACCAGGCCTGCGCGCGCAACGTGCGACCGCTGGGTACCCACAGAACACGCGCGTCGATGAAATCGGTGAGCCTCTGCGTCCGCGCCATTAGCTCGCGCTGACGCGTGTCGAAGTCGACCAGCTTGTCGAAATAGGTGCCGTAGTCGTCGATCAGCTCATCGAGGTACTCGCGCTGGGTCTGTAAGAGGTCGCGCAGCACGAGCCTGACGCGCTCTCGCTCGTCCGGGGAGATGTCCTGCGCAACCGACGACATGGCCTCGTCGATGGCGGCGTCCAAATCCACAAGAGCTTGGCGTCGCTCCCTCAGCTGGATTTGCTCGAGCTGCACGCGTCCGATGAGCGGCTGGCGCATGGCGATGAAGCGACGATACATGCCCACGTCAGGCGCATCTGCGCGCTGCCGCCGAAGCATCAGGCCAACCGAATCCGCCAAGCCGACGGCGGCGATCTGCTCCTGCAAGTTGTTGAGCGCGGCGTCGACGTCGGCGATCTGCGCATCGGCACGGGCGAGCTTGTCGCTCACGTCGTCGATCTTTTCGCTGACCCCCTCCTCGCCGGTCCAGCGCTGCGCGAGCTGGCTGTTCTGCTGGGCGACCTCCTGTACGAGTCGACGAACCGCATCCGAATCGTTGCCCAGTCCTTCGAGGAGGTCTTCGGTTTGGGCAGCGAGCTCCTCGACCGCGAGGCGCTGCTTCGCGATCAAAGCCGCCCGAAGCGCCTCCATCCATTTCTCCTCGCGCGCAATACGCAAGGCGGCGCGATTCCGGCGCCGGTCGAGCAGCTCCCCTCGAACCTCGTAGCCTTCGAGCTGACTCTCACGGGACGCGATTTCCGCCCGAAGCGCAGCCATGCGGAGCTCCGTGAGCTCCTCCTGGGCAGCCTCCAGTTCCGAGGAACCGTTCGGGGGCGGGGGCGGCCGGCTCTCGAGGGCCAGCAGGCGACTCTTGGCGGCGTCGAGTTGAGTTGGAAGGCTGCGTCGGCGTTCGGCGCGCTGTGCAGCTTCGGCGTCGAGCGTCGCCAGCTCTTGCCTCGCGCGTCGGAGCTCCAGCTCCGCGGCGACCAATTGCGCCTGCAGCTCTTTGACCGTCGCATGGGCGGGCGGCGCGGGCTCGGTGCTCGCCTCCAACTGCGAGATCTCTTCGTCCAGGGCGGCGATGCGGCTCGGGCCGTTCTGCAGGACGGCGGCGTCTTCGGCAGCCTTGTCCTCCCAGCGGCTCAGGCTCTGTTTGGCCTCGGCGATCTGGGCCTGTAGCGACTCAGACGGCGAGGGCTCGGCCGCAGTGTCGGGCGCTTGCGCCATGCCGGCCACGGGCCCGTGGAGGAGGCACAGCCAGAGGCACAAACAAAGTCGGGCAAGCAAGCGGGGCATCCATCTTCTCGTGCGCAATGTCGACACAGCAGCCCAGTGTAGAAAACCGCGGCGGCGGATCGCCAAAACCGAACTGTCAGGATGTGTAGTGCCTCGAGGTCGCTAGTGCGAGTCGCGCAATAAAGCGACGATGATGTGCGGATCCCGAGCCGCAATTTGCAGTAGCACTAGCTCCGGGCCGCGGGGGCTCTGATGACCTCGCTCCCAGTCCTTCACCGTGTCGATATCCACCCGCAGGGCCCTCGCGAGCTCACTCTGCGACAGACCGAGGAAGCGCCGAAGCGCGGCACAGTCCGCGCCCGACACGAAGCCGCCGCGCATCAAACGCAGGCGCTGCCTTCGCGAAAGCGCGCTGGAGATTCGAAATCGCGCCCTTTGTCCCCAGTCTTCCAGGGGGAGCCAGTTGTCTACGACGCTCATGAGCTGAGTATACCGAGGCTCGTTCGCGCTTTGCAGACCCCGGATGGGGGCGGGCGAGTCCTCGCCAGCGGCGACGCGCCTTTCGGGCGAGCAGGGAGGTGGCGAATCAGACGTTTTGGTGATCCTCCAACTTGATTTACCACCGGCAAGCTCTCTATCCTCGGCGGACTCAAAGGATGAGGGAACCCATGAAACTTGCTGCTATCGCGTCGATCGTCCTCGCTCTGACCCTGGCTTCCGCCTGTACCTGCGCGAAGAAAGAAGCCAAAGCGCCCGCCGAGCCTCCTGCCGCAGAGGCTACGAAGGAAGTCGAGGCACCCGCGGAGCCAGCCCCGACCGATGCAGAGGCACAGGCAGAGGCAGAGGCAGAGGCAGAGGATGCCAAGCCCGAGGAGCCGACGGATCTCAAAAAGTTGGGGAGGACCGAAGCGGCCCAGGCCGCGCTCGAGTTGGGCACACCCACGCAGAACCTCAACGGAATCCTGGCTGCGGCGAACATGCAGCTCGGAATCGCCAAAGATGCAGAGCAAGCGGCCGCCATGCTCGACAGAGTTTTGTACACTTACAACGTCGCCGAGCTACGAGCGCGGGAGAAGGCCGCACAGGAAGCCGGCAAAGAAGTACGAGCTCGCGTTCAGGCAGAGCGCAAGGAACTCGAGAAGGAGTACAAGAAATTCGAGGCCAAGTTTGCCGATGAGAACTTGCCGATTTTCGCCCAGACCGCCAAGGCCTGGAACCAAATCTGGGGCCTCGACTAGGCCGGCGAGGCGGCACGGCCAGCGCGAGCCCGTCGGTAGTCGCTCGACGCTCCGCCCGCTCGAGTTGTGGCTCGGCGGCGACGGAGCGTTGCTGCTTGGCCAGCCCTCGGTTTGGCCGAGGTCTTTGCATCAAAAAAAGAAGACCCGGCCGATGATCTCGGCCGGGTCTTTCGGCTACCGGGCGATGGGATGGGTGGGTTCCCCCAGCGCTTACGGACACCCGAATCAGTGTCTGAACCTCGTAACTCTCGCACCCCGCCTCGGGCGGCGGAGACTGTATCGACGTGGACAATACATGATCTCCGCCTGAATAAAACTACAAATACCCACATTGGTCATGAGAGACGCCCGGGCCCCCGACGAAGGCGCCCTTAGGGTGACGAGGTTCGTACATTGGGCTGCCTCGTCGAAGCCCCGCAACTCCGTCGGACGCGCAGCACCTCAGTCGAACGCGTCCGCGCCCTTGAAAACCCTTCTCTCCTCCATAGGCTAGTTTCATGACGCCCGGCAAGCTCAGCACCCGTCTAGGCACGTTTCTGCTTTTCGCCATGCTCACTTGGCCCGCCTCGCTCGGCGCACAGGGGAAGCAGCATTTCGAGATCGAGGTCGACGGTGACTGGCCTGTCAAGAAGCTCGAGGGCGACAGCGCCTGGGCCTACGACATGGCCGGCTTTTTTCACATCAGTCTCGACGCCAGGAAGAACAAGCAGTGGATCATCCTGGACATCAACAAGAAGGGGCTCGAACGTCCGAGCCTCGGTAAGCACCCGATCGGCACATCCAATCTTTCCGGCTTTGCCGCGACTTTGGAAATTCAGGCAGACGACAAGAGCACCGTGCGGTCCGGCAGCGGCGAGCTCGAGGTCACCAAGGCCAGCCCGGAAGGCATCGAGGGCACTTTCTCGTTCAAGAGCAGCGCGATCTTGGGTGTTCCCGAGATCTCCGTGAGCGGCAAGTTCGTCGCCAAGGAGCGGCCCTCGAAGAAGGGGCCCGAGAAAAAATAGCGGGTCCCCGCCGGCCCCAGGCTAGCGCGCCCGTACCGGCACCCGCTCTGAGACGCTGCGCCGTGAGCCCATTGTTCCGGAGCCCCACAAGAACTTCCGCGATTGATTCGGGGATCCGGGGCTCGGACCCGGTCGCGAAAACCAGCAGATCGTAGTCGAAGCGACGCCCACGCGCGTCGAACACCGCGCGCTCTTCTCGATCGACGCCCGTCACATCGGCGCCGGGGACGAGCGAGATTCCCTGTGCCGCATACCAGCTCGAGTCGCGAAGGCGCAGCGCCGAGACGGCCCCAGTGCTGCCGAGCACTTCACCCAGGCGGATACGGTCGTACGGGACGGTGGCTTCGGCCCCTAGGACGGTGATCTCGTAGCGTTCATGAACCCCGAGCTCGACCATCCGCTCGCAGAGCCGATGCCCGGCCATTCCGGCCCCCACGACGACGAGACGCTCCGATGCTCGGACGCTGCCGTCAGTGCGCTGGATCCTCAGCCTCGTTCGTGGGTAGCTCGCATCTGACAACCGCGACACATGAGACAGCTAGCCGCCCAGCTTTTCCGATGCGCTTCGCATACGCGAAAAGATCGTTTCTTGAGGCACGCGTTTCCGGCTGTTTTCCGGCGGTCTTCGGAACCTGTGGGCAGCACCAGCCTGCCCGGCTGCCTGCTCAGCCCCGCTGCCCCATCGGCGCGTAGCTCCGCGCCTTGACCCCCGTGTAAATCTGCCTCGGGCGCCCGATCCGCGTGTCCGGGTCCTCCATCATCTCTTTCCACTGCGCGATCCAGCCCGGAAGACGGCCGATGGCGAACATCACGGTGAACATCTCGGTCGGGATGCCCATCGCGCGGTAGACGAGACCGCTGTAGAAGTCGACGTTCGGGTAAAGCTTTCTCTCGACGAAGTAGTCGTCCTCGAGCGCGACGCGCTCCAGATGCAGCGCGATGTCGAGCAGATGATCGTCCTGACCGGTTTGCTGCAAGATGCGACGAGTCATGTCCTTGAGCACGGTCGCCCGCGGGTCGTAGTTCTTATAAACGCGGTGCCCGAAGCCCATCAGCCTCCTCTCCGTGCTCTTGTCTTTGACCTGCCTCATGAAGTCTTTCGGGTCAGTGCCGGTGTCGCGGAGCTGCTCCAGCATCTCGATGACGGCCTGGTTGGCTCCGCCGTGCAGTGGGCCCCACAGGGCGCAGATGCCGGCGCTGATCGAGGCGTAGACGTTGGCCATGGAGGAACCGACCAGCCGCACCGTTGAGGTCGAACAGTTCTGCTCGTGATCGGCGTGCAGAATCAGGAGCTTGTTGAGCGCTTCGACCATGAGCGGATCGGGCTCGTAAGGTTCGGCGGGCATCGCAAACATCATGTAAAGAAAGTTCGCGCAGTACTTGAGGTCGTTGCGCGGATACATGATGGGACGCCCCTGGCGCTTCTGATGGCTGAACGCCGCAATGGTGCGCACTTTGGAAAGCAGTCGCGTGATGTGCATGTCGACATCCAGCTTCGGGTCGAGCGAGTCGGGGTAATAGGCGGACAGCGAGCACACCATAGATGAGAGGATGGCCATCGGGTGTCCCGCGGAAGGAAAGCCGTCGAAGAAATGGCGCATGTCCTCGTGGAGCATGCTGTGCCTCGTGAGACCCTGAGAAAACTTGGCGAGCTGGGCCTCCGTAGGCAGCTCCCCATAAATCAGCAGGTAGCTCGTCTCCACAAACGAGGACTGCTCCGCGAGTTCCTGAATGGGGTAGCCGCGGTAACGGAGAATGCCCTTTTCTCCATCGATGAAGGTAATGGCACTGCGGGCAGCCGCGGTGTTCCCGAAGCCATTGTCGAGGGTCACGAGGCCGGTCGCAGCGCGCAGCTTGGCGATGTCTACCGCGCGTTCCCCCTCGCTACCCTCCAGCATGGGGAGCTCGATCGATTTGTCGTCTAGGTGCAGCGAAGCTTTGGTCATGTTCTCCATTTAGCACCGAGTGGACATGGCTGACGAGCGGGCGTCTCGACGCTCCCCACCGATGCGGCTCGAAAGGGCCCATCGAGCTTCCTTAAAAGGGCCCTGCTAGGGGTCGAGCTCGAACCCCTCCCGATGCGCTACGCGTAGTCGAGCAATACGGGCGCATGGTCCGAAAACGCCTGATCCCGATACACCCAGGCTCGCTCGACACGCTCCCGCATCCGCTTCGACACGACGTGATAGTCCAAGCGCCAACCAATGTTGCGCTCGCGCGCCGTCGGCACACGCTGCGTCCACCAGCTGTACTCGCCCCGCGATTTGTTGACCTCGCGAAAGGCGTCCACGAAGCCGATGTCGTCAAAGACCTCGTCCAGCCAGGCGCGCTCCTCCGGCAGGAAGCCGGAGTTCTTCTGGTTGCTCTTCCAGTTCTCGAGATCGATCTCTTTGTGGGCGATGTTCCAGTCGCCGCAGATCACATAGTCACGCCGGGACCGAGCGAGCTTGCGCAGATGCTCCCCGAACTCCGCCATGAAACGAAACTTGGCCTGCAAGCGCTCGGCACGGCTCGTTCCCGATGGCACGTAGACGCTGACGACACTGAGCTTGCCAAACTGCGCCTCCAAGTAGCGCCCTTCCCGGTCGAACTCTTCGGAGCCAAAACCATGAATCACGCGGTCAGGCTCGCGCCGGCTCAGAATGGCGACTCCGCTGTGGCCCTTGCGCTCGCCAGCCTCATAGAAGCGGTGGTAACCCTCGGGCGCAAACTCGGGAGCCTTCAACTGCTCGGGTTGCGCCTTGATTTCTTGCAGGCATACGAAGTCGGCTTCCTGGCTCGGAAGCCAGTCGTAAAAGCCCTTGCGTGCAGCCGCACGAATCCCGTTGGCGTTGAGGCTCATCACTCTCATTTCGGAGGCCGCATTGCTCGAAAAGATCGCGTCGCGCAAGCTCTGCGGTCGCGTCATGCAACTGACGCGCGTCCGGCTAGGCCTGTTACACCACCGGGCGTTTCGCCGATGCTGGCTCGACCCGCACTGTGGGTCGAGGTTCGCATCACGTCCGCAAGCGACTCCACGAGCGACAAGGCCGGTGCTGAGTCCTGCGGATTTTTCCTGTCGGTCTTCTTCACGACGGTTTCCCTTCTTCTGAGCACCCCAACTTTGTGTCCGGGCGAACGAAGCCGCCGCTTCAGCTTTTTGGTAATCGCCGGGACGACGTCACGTTTCCAAGCCTACTGGCAATCGGACACCCAATTTGCGGCAATCGGTTCGTGAGCCTTGTAGCTGAAAGAATCGGCACTTCTTTAGCAAGACGCGGCGGCTTTCGAAGGAGGAATGACCCGAAAGAGCTGACTATCTGACTTGTACAGATAGTTGTTTACATGAATGTTTGTTCATGGCCTCCTGGTCGCACGGACCATTCAGCCGCGTTTCGCATGGTGTGCGAGGAGGAGAAGTGAGCATGAGAAGTCACTGTATAGGCCTTGCACTGGCCTTGTTTGCCGGTGCAATTTTCACTACGGCGGGAGCAGCGGCGGATCCGCTGCGAGACCCCGTCTTACTACCAACCATCGACTGTCCATCGAATCTCACCCAGTGCACGGCAAACGACTTGGTGACGACGGTGGTCTCTGCAGAGACATATCCAACACCTGGCCTTGGCTGCGATCCCAGCGACCCTAATGCCACAATCACCGTAAAGGTGACGGCGGACTTCGAGTCGACGGCCAACCAGCGTTATGACCTCGCACTCGTCGTGGCAACGGATGGCCTCTCCCCCGAGGACGCCCAGGCGCAGGAATGCGTTGGCGCCAGGGCCAGGGAGGGAGGCGGGGACCCGGACTCCACCGGCTGCAGCGAGCCAGACCCGAACTATGACGATCTCTGCGTCTTTCAGGATCTCGACGGAGATACCTGCGGCGACGCGAGCGCAGATGGCTCTCCGGTTCGGCGGACATTCATTGCGACCGTCCAATGTATCGCCGACGAATTCGGTAACCTGGTCATCCCATCATGCCGTCTCTGGCAACAAAACGCCACGCAGGGCGTGTGCGACATCAATGACCCCATCGAAGCCGGCACGGGCTCCAAGTGCGACTGCGGAGCGCTCCTCGCGCCTTTGCCGCCCTGCACCTTCGCTCAGTGTCAGCAGTCCGCTTGCGGCAGCACCGAGTGCGATCCCAACGGCGAGATCAACAACTGCGACATCGTGAACTACGAGCCGGCCACCACCATCTGCCGTCCGGGTTCGGGCGACCTCTGTGACCCAGACGAGTCCTGCACCGGCGACAGCTTCGACTGCCCGGCGGACGAAGTTGCTTCGGCCACCACCACCTGTCGTGAGGGTTCCGGCGACCTCTGTGACCCGGATGAGTCGTGCACCGGCGTGGCCGGCGAGGCCTGCCCGGACGACACCGTCGCCTCGGCCACCACCACCTGTCGTGAGGGTTCCGGCGACCTCTGTGACCCGGATGAGTCCTGCACTGGCGTAGCCGGCGAAGCCTGCCCGGACGACACCGTCGCCTCGGCCACCACGGTCTGTAACGCGGGCTCCGGCGACATCTGCGACCCCGATGAGTCCTGCACCGGTGTGGCCGGCGAGGCCTGTCCGGAGGACACCATCGCATCCGCCACGACGATTTGCCGGCCGGGCTCCGGCGACATTTGCGACCCAGCGGAGTCCTGTACCGGCCTGGCCGATGCGGCCTGTCCCGCAGACGTGGTTGCTTCGGCCACCACCGTCTGTAATGCGGGCTCCGGCGACGTCTGTGACCCAGACGAGTCCTGCACCGGCGTGCCCGGGGTCGCCTGTCCGGACGACACCGTCGCATCCGCCACGACCATCTGTCGTGCGGGTTCTGGCGACCTCTGTGACCCGGATGAGTCCTGCACCGGCCTGGCCGATGCGGCCTGTCCCGCAGACGTGGTTGCTTCGGCCACCACCGTCTGTAACGCGGGCTCCGGCGACCTCTGTGACCCAGACGAGTCCTGCACCGGCGTAGCCGGCCAGGCCTGTCCGGACGACACCGTCGCATCCGCCACGACCATCTGTCGTGCGGGTTCTGGCGACCTCTGTGACCCGGATGAGTCCTGCACCGGCGTGGCCGATGAGGCCTGTCCCGCAGACGTGGTTGCTTCGGCCACCACCGTCTGTAACGCGGGCTCCGGCGACGTCTGTGACCCAGACGAGTCCTGCACCGGCGTGGCCGGCCAGGCCTGTCCGGACGACACCGTCGCCTCGGCCACGACCATCTGTCGTGCGGGTTCTGGCGACCTCTGTGACCCGGATGAGTCCTGCTCCGGCGTGGCCGATGAGGCCTGTCCCGCAGACGTGGTTGCTTCGGCCACCACCGTCTGTAACGCGGGCTCCGGCGACGTCTGTGACCCAGACGAGTCCTGCACCGGCGTAGCCGGCGAGGCCTGTCCGGACGACACCGTCGCCTCGGCCACGACCATCTGTCGTGCGGGTTCTGGCGACCTCTGTGACCCGGATGAGTCCTGCACCGGCGTGGCCGATGAGGCCTGTCCCGCAGACGTGGTTGCTTCGGCCACCACCATCTGTAACGCGGGCTCCGGCGACGTCTGTGACCCAGACGAGTCCTGCACCGGCGTAGCCGGCCAGGCCTGTCCGGACGACACCGTCGCCTCGGCCACGACCATCTGTCGTGCGGGTTCCGGCGACCTCTGTGACCCGGATGAGTCCTGCACCGGCGTGGCCGATGAGGCCTGTCCCGCAGACGTGGTTGCTTCGGCCACCACCGTCTGTAACGCAGGCTCGGGCGACGTCTGTGACCCAGACGAGTCCTGCACCGGCGTGGCCGGCCAGGCCTGTCCGGACGACACCGTCGCATCGGCCACCACCACCTGTCGTGCGGGTTCCGGCGACGTCTGTGACCCGGATGAGTCCTGCACCGGCGTGGCCGATGAGGCCTGTCCCGCAGACGTGGTTGCTTCGGCCACCACCGTCTGTAACGCGGGCTCCGGCGACGTCTGTGACCCAGACGAGTCCTGCACCGGCGTAGCCGGCGAGGCCTGTCCGGACGACACCGTCGCCTCGGCCACGACCATCTGTCGTGCGGGTTCTGGCGACCTCTGTGACCCGGATGAGTCCTGCACCGGCGTGGCCGATGAGGCCTGTCCCGCAGACGTGGTTGCTTCGGCCACCACCATCTGTAACGCGGGCTCCGGCGACGTCTGTGACCCAGACGAGTCCTGCACCGGCGTAGCCGGCCAGGCCTGTCCGGACGACACCGTCGCCTCGGCCACGACCATCTGTCGTGCGGGTTCCGGCGACCTCTGTGACCCGGATGAGTCCTGCACCGGCGTGGCCGATGAGGCCTGTCCCGCAGACGTGGTTGCTTCGGCCACCACCGTCTGTAACGCAGGCTCGGGCGACGTCTGTGACCCAGACGAGTCCTGCACCGGCGTGGCCGGCCAGGCCTGTCCGGACGACACCGTCGCATCGGCCACCACCACCTGTCGTGCGGGTTCCGGCGACGTCTGTGACCCGGATGAGTCCTGCACCGGCGTGGCCGATGAGGCCTGTCCCGCAGACGTGGTTGCTTCGGCCACCACCGTCTGTAACGCAGGCTCGGGCGACCTCTGTGACCCAGACGAGTCCTGCACCGGCGTAGCCGGCGAGGCCTGTCCGGACGACACCGTCGCCTCGGCCACCACCACCTGTCGTGAGGGCTCCGGCGACGTCTGTGACCCGGATGAGTCCTGCACCGGCGTGGCCGATGAGGCCTGTCCCGCAGACGTGGTTGCTTCGGCCACCACCGTCTGTAACGCGGGCTCCGGCGACGTCTGTGACCCAGACGAGTCCTGCACCGGCGTAGCCGGCGAGGCCTGTCCGGACGACACCGTCGCCTCGGCCACGACCACCTGTCGTGAGGGCTCCGGCGACGTCTGTGACCCGGATGAGTCCTGCACCGGCGTGGCCGATGAGGCCTGCCCGGACGACGTGATCACTCCGGCGACCACCGAGTGCCGAGAGGCAGGTGCCAGCGTGATCTGTGACCCGGCAGAGTCCTGCACCGGCGTGGCCGGCGCAACCTGTCCCCCCGACGGCAAGGCACCAGAAGGCACCCTCTGTGAAGAAGAGGGCGTTTTCTGCACCGACGACGCATGCGACGCCTCTGGCCAATGCGTGAGCACGCCAAACGACGACAACTGCGAGGGCGACCTCGAGTGCTTGGTCGAAATCTGTGACCCAGAGCTCGACTGCGTCGTCGACCCAGAGCAAAGCAACTGCGACAACGTTTGTCGTACACCTGGCTTCTGGGGCAACCATACGCTCGACACGCTAGACACACTCAACTGGATCGCGATGGAAGAGATGGCGTACCCGACTGTTTGCGGTGTGACCGTCGACAACCTCGAGTGCTCCATCGAGGGTCTGTGCAACAGGCCGAAGGGTGACCAGTCGCTCATCGCGGCACGCCACCTGTTGGCTGCTTCGTTGAACTGCCACCTCTCCTTCGCAAGCAGCGACTGCAGCGACGTCGTAGACCCGTACGTGGACATTGCGTCGGCGTACGCGGCCTGTGACGAAGCCTGTATCGCGGGTGACGACGCAGCCATGAAGGCCAGCTGTCCGATGGTGGACTGCTGGAACAACGGCGGCGAGTGGCTCGAGGGCATTGGCTGTGCCCTGGGCACGTGCTCGGCGGACGGATTGCCGTGTGGCGGCGATGCGGGCGACTGCGCCTACATCGACGAGTACACTCCGAACGAGTGCGTGCGGCTCGAGGGCAACTGTCACGATGCACCGCTCGACACCAATGGCGTCCTCAATGAGCCGCCACAGGCGGTCGACACCGAGACGTGTCAGGATGCAACGAAGTCGAAGGACGACATCTTCGATTCGCCGCCTTGCACCTACCTCCCGTAAGGACAAACAAGGCGCCTGACTGAGCGCCACGACATGCAGAGGGCGACGAACTTCGGTTCGTCGCCCTTTTTGCATGCGCCGTCGCAATCCTCATTAGCGGCCTCGAAGGACCTGGAGCCGCCGCGGGAGCTTGAAGCCGATCGTGGCCTAGCGTGCTGAGCACGAAATCCCCTTGCGGCCCCACTATGTTGCGTCCCACCGCTGCTTTACGCGACACTTGAGCTGCCGTCGGTCGTGGAGAGCAGCGGGGTGACGAAGTCATGACTAGGGGCTTGAGCGTCGAAGTCATCCCGTTCACAACCGTGGCGCGGCGACCTGTCTCGTCCTCAGCCGACTCACAGTCCTGCGATGAAACTCACAATCACCAAACGAGCTCTCTGCTTACTCGGTCTCCTAGCCCTGGGACTCCCTTCGCTCGGATGTCGCTCCAAGGACGCGCCCGGCGCTACGCCCACGGCGGTGCCGCCACAATGGGTGGCACTCGAGCTCGAGACCCAAGAGAACACCCTGTCCACTTGCATCGACTGTGGATGCAGAGCCCAAGCCGAGCTTGAGTTGGCCAAAGAACAGGCCTCTTGGGTCGCCTTCGGCTTGGTGAGGCCTACGGCCGAAGGCCCCTGGGAGGCCTCCGGCACGGTGAGCTACTGCGGTGCTGGCTCCTTCGAGGACGTCGCCTCACAGCTCACGCAAACCCTGGGCACTCCGTACATACTGGCGCGACTGTCGATCACCCCGACCCTGTCTTCGACCAACGCTGTGAATGTTCAAGTCAAGACGACTCTGCAGAAGCTCTCCGGCTTCGACGACAAGGGCGCGCCCGTCTATGCGAGTGTCCCCAGCACGCGCATGCTCAGCTCCGCTGGCGACGATACTGAGATTGCATTGCCGCTGCTCATTGCAAACGAGCGTGAACAAGAGGCCTTCGGCGTCCACGAGGTGCTCCTGCGGCTCCGGGCAACGCTCCTGCCGCAAGACCAGGTCGCGTACGGCACAATCTCCGTCTCCGCCGATGCCCCCGTGGCCGATGTCTTCGTCGACGGCGGGCTCGTGGGTCGCACCGTCGTAGGCCAGCCGACTCTCGTGAACCACATGGTCGCAGGTCAGAGAGTGGTGCTCGTCAGGGACCTGTCCGGTCGTGAGTCGCGCTCCGAAGTCACGCTCGAAAAAGGCCAGACGGCAGAGCTGAGCGTCGAGCTTCTGAAGGGCGTCTCTGCCAAGCCGGACCAGGAGCTCGTTCCTCTCGACAAGAACCCTCAGGGCTATGCCGAGTATTGGCGCAGGAAGGACGAAGCGGCCGTCGTCGAGATCCCGGCTGGAGAATTCATCATGGGCAGCCCTGACCGCGTTGGCGAGCCCCACGAACGACCCCAGCACAAGGTGTACTTAGATGCGTTCTTGATCGACAAGACCGAAGTCACCTGGCGTCAGTATCGAAAGTTTGCCGAGAGCGAGAACAAGCCGCTGCCTCCAGCGCCGCTCTGGGGGACGCCAGCGGACTACGCGGCCTCTTCCATTTTGTGGGAAGAAGCCCAGGCCTACTGTGAGTGGGCGGGCGGGCGCCTTCCTACAGAAGCCGAGTGGGAGAAAGCGGCGCGAGGGACCGACGGTCGCAGATATCCCTGGGGCGATGCTTGGGATCCGGAGCGCTGTAACACCATCCAAGGCGGACCCCATCGCCCGTTGGGCGTTGGCAGCTTTGCCGGCTGCATCAGTCCCTACGGCGTGCTCGAAATGGCCGGCAGCGTCTGGGAGTGGTGCTCCGATTGGTACGGCGAGGACTACTATGCGAAGAGCCCATCCCGCAATCCGAGCGGCCCCGAAGCCGGCACCCGGCGTTTGGCCCGCGGGGGCGCTTGGATGAGTCAGCCCACTTGGGTCACGACCACACACCGCTTTGGTGCGCCACCGACTTCGCGCCACGTTCACCGCGGCTTTCGCTGCGCCCAAGACCTCCCGGAGTAGCCATGTCGACGATGCGCTGGACTTTCCTGATCTTGACTGCACTCAGCCTCGCACCGAGCCCACTGGCGGCGAGCGAGCTTCCTCGCGGCACGCTGAGACTCTCCGTCGAGGTGATCACGAACCCGGTCGCCGGCTCCCCAAGAGTAGACTGCGCTTGGACCGAAGATCTCTCGACCCTTCCCGCCAAGCGCTGGTCTCTCAAGGTTTCTGGGGCCAAGTCAGCTCCGTCGGGCGAGGACAAGGCTGCGCCGCGGAACCTTCGCTGCGAGGAGACGTACGCCAAGGGCTCGGCCGATCTCGAAGGCGCGGCGGAGCCGGCTCAGACTTTGGGGACGTTTGCCGTCTCGGCACGGCTTCGCCCCTCGACCCTAACCTTTGAAAAAGTCCTGAACCTGAACGTTAGCGTCACCGCGGGGTCATCCCCGGGCGACTCGTCAGCCGAGACGCGCACGCTCGTCCTCATCGAGGGTCAAGACGCCTTCGTACCACTGCTGATGGCCGACGAAGCCGAAAAGGCCTCATTGGGTCTCCACGAGGTTTGGGTTCGCATCGCAAGCGCCCGAACCGGAGCGATCGCGAAGCCCGTTTATGGAGCACTCGACGTGCGTACCGGTGAGTCGGGCGGCGAGCTCCTCCTCGACGGCGGAGTGGTCGCAAGCCTAGAGCCGAATAGCGAAGTCAGACTGCCCAACGTACGAGTCGGCATGAGAGCGGTCGCGCTACGCGCCGTCTCGGGGTCAGAGCCACGAAAGTCGGTGCGAATCGAAGCGAATCGTGCATCGCGCGTGTTCCTCGGTTCGGAGCAGCCGGCCCCTTATCGACTCGAGCCTCTCAGCAAGAATGAGCAGGGCTACGAGGAATACCGTCGAAGCCGCGATGGAGCGACCGTCGTGAAGATCCCCGCCGGGGAGTTCCTCATGGGAAACAAGGAAACCGAGCGGACTCCGTTTGAGCACACGGTGTACGTGTCGGAGTTTCTGATCGACAAGCTGGGCGTGACCTGGGGCCAATACAAGAAGTTTGCGGAGGACACCGGAACGACCATGCCCCCGCGCGATCCGTACTGGGGCATGCTCGACGAGCACCCGGCCGTGTTCGTGACCTGGGAAGACGCCAACAGCTACTGCGCATGGGCGGGAGCAAGGCTGCCGACCGAGGCAGAGCGTGAGAAAGCGGCTCGTGGCACGGATCGTCGCAAGTACCCCTGGGGCAACGAAGAGCCGACGCCCGAGCTCGGAGTCTTCCGTCGAGCCTGGGGTATGGAGGCCACTGCAGCCGTAGGAACGCATCCGGCTGGAGTCAGCCCTTACGGCGCGATGGACATGGGCGGCAATGTCTGGGAGTGGTGCTCGGATTGGTATAGCGACGAGTACCTCGAACAGAGCCCGAAGACGGATCCCCAAGGTCCAGCGACCGGAACCGCTCGTGTTCTGCGAGGCGGCTCCTGGGACAGCCGACCCACAGTTTTGAGCGCCTCTTGCCGCAACTGGGGGCACCACGGCTACCGCGAGGGTGATTTCGGCTTCCGCTGCGCGATGAGCGCGCCTCGTCCGGCTACCGATGCGACGAGCGGCGCTGCTGAGGCCCCAGACGCCACCAAGCCATGAAGCCTCAACCCTAAGCGCGCTGTCGTAAGCCTGAAGCCAGCACGAGCCGGCAGCGAGCTTCAAGCCTGCAGCTGCAGCATCCTTCGGCCAAGTGCTGCTGTCAGGCGGCGCTCGAGACCCACCGCGAGCTTACCCCATTTGGAGGCAATCTCCTGCCTCCCAAGCGCCACAACATCGAACCGCCGAGCGCCGGATGCCCGTAGCTACGGCGCTGCTGGAACTTGCCGCATTGCCCCAGCTCGCTCGCCGATTCACGCACTGCGCAGCCTTGACAGTCCAATGGGTTCGGGTCCAGTTTGAGCTTGGTGATACTGCGACTCTCCGCTCCGAGAAGGGGTGCTGAAAATGAACCTGCCTGGAACAAACAAAGGGCTTGCCGTGACTGCTGCGCTTCTCGTCGCGGGGCTGGCCGCTTCGGCTTTCGCGGGGCGCGGTATGACGAGCAGGACGGTAGCGAGCAGCTGCCGAGTGTCCGCTTTGAGCGCGACACCGATGATTCAGTCTTACCCGCATGTGGATTCTGAGGAGCTCGCTCAGGAGATCACCGACAACCCGGGACACTACTATGGCGCCGGCAGAGTCTCGAAGCGTACCGTGACCTTCGACGGCGAGATCGACGGCATGCGCACGATCACTCAAGAGCTGGATGTGGATCCCTTCCCCGGCGTTCTCCCTGCCTTCGAGCTGACCATGACCACCACATTCGAAGGTGCTGGTGTCGTCACGGTCGAAGCCGTCGTGACTGGCGGCTCCGGCACCCACGGCGAAATCATGATGACCTTTGAGCCCAGTGGACACAGGGCTTTGTGGATTGATGACGCTTCGAACTTTCACAGCGTCGGTCCAGACGAATTCGTTCATGCCTGGCATCACGCGGTCGTCACCCGCAACGTGACGCTGCTTGCGCAGAAACTGGCAGCCCGCGAGGCCCCCCCTGTCGTGCACACGCGAGAGAACTTACCAGGTGCCGGCGCAAATGCCGCCAGCGTCTGCCGAATGTCGCCGCTCAGCGTGACCCCTACGGTCCAAGTCTATCCGCACGTCGATTCCGCGGAGCTCGCCTGGGAAATCACGAGTGACCCAGAGCATTACTTCGGCGAAGGCACCGTCTCGAATCGGACCGTGAAGTTCGATGGAGAGATCGGGGGCATGCGCACGCTGATCCAAGAGCTGGACGTCAAGCCATTTGCGACCCACGTCGAACCAGCCCATTTGACCATGACGACGAAGTTCGAGGGTGTCGGTGTCATCACGGTCCACCTCGCGGTCGGCGAGGGCCATCCGGTTCATGGGGAAGTCCTGATGAGATTTCAGCAGCGAAGCGGGCATCGCGCACTGTGGAACCACGACACTTCGAACCTTCACGGCAGCTTGCCCGACATGTTCGTGCAGGCATCTCCGCTGGCCATTCGGAACGTCACAGAACTGGCTGAGCAGCTGGCGGGAGGTTCGCTAGATGCGCACGGTTCGACTGTGATCGAGCAACCATGACGGGCGCGTGGAGCCCCCCGGGCAACTAGCAAGCCCTGCAAGACATGGCTGCATCTCGTCGACGCTCTGCGCGCTGACGTGTCAGCCTTGATGGGCCAGCGGCTGCGGCCTGCGGGGCGCAACGTACTCACAGGACAGTGCGCCCGCAATTCTTGACGCCATTCCTGGCCGCAAAGCGGCTGTGTAGTCATCCCGTTGTTCCCCCGTAGTCGAGACGAGTTTCGCGCATACCGAATCGATCGGCGGAATGATGAAAAACAAGGCTGCCTTCACGTCCCTGACGATCGAAGACTTATCGGAGGGCGAAGTGCTGATCAAAGTCAGCTACTGCTCGATCAACTACAAAGACCCACTGACGGCGACCGGCAGTGACCGCATCCTGCGCAAGTTTCCCCTGGTGGGGTCCGAAGCTGGTCGAGCATCCGGGATGTTGCGTTCCAGACTTCTTTTGCGACACGATTGCGCTCGCTACCCGCAGGGCGGGCATGGGGAAGGAAAACGACATGGGCAACGCACTGAAGTACGGAATCGTCGCACTCGCCATCGCGGCGCTCGGAATGAGCGCCGCTTGTGACCGGAAGCACAAGCCGGTCAAGACGACACAGCAGGTGGTCAACACGGGCGAAGACATCGTCGACGAGGCGGAGGACATCAAGGAAAACGCCGAGGACCGCCAAGACGACCGCGAAGACCGCCGCGACTGAGCGCCCCAGGGACACGCTCCCCCCAGCTAACCCGCTGATATCAGTGGGTTTCTCAGGCAAAGATCGCAGCACCGACGCTGCGATCTTTGCCTGAGAAACGACGTAATTACAGTGACTTAACGAGGGGGAGCGTGTCCCCCCCTCACTCGACGTCGAACTCGACGCCCTGCGCCAGTGGCAGGGCGTTTGAGTAATTAACGGTCTGGGTGCTGCGCCGCATGTACGCTTTCCACGCGTCCGAGCCAGACTCGCGGCCTCCTCCGGTATCCTTCTCGCCACCAAAGGCGCCGCCGATTTCGGCGCCGCTGGTGCCGACGTTCACGTTGACGATACCGCAGTCGCTCCCTCGCGGACCGCAGAAGAGCTCCGCCTCTCGCAGGTCCCGGGTGAAGATGGACGATGAAAGGCCCTGCGGGACGCCGTTGTGGATCTGAATCGCCTGCTCCAGGTCTTCATACGCAATGACGTAGAGAATCGGAGCGAAGGTCTCTTGCAGCACGATGTCTGACTGCGAAGGCATCCGGACGATGGCCGGTCGCACATAGACGCCGCCGTCCGGGACCCCTTCGTGCACGCGCTCTCCGAAGTGCACCTGCCCGCCTTCGGCCTGCGCTTGCCGCAACGCCGCCTGCATGCTGGCGAACGCAGACTCGTTGATCAGAGGCCCAATCAGTGTGTCCGGGTCCCGCGGATCACCGACGCGCAAACGTGCGTACACGGCCGCGAGGGCCTGCAGCACTTCATCGTAGCGATCCTGGTGGACGATCAAGCGTCGAAGCGTGGTGCAGCGCTGACCCGCCGTGCCAGCGGCGGCGAAGACCAGCGCGCGAAGAGCGAGCTTCAGATCGGCGGACGGCGTCAGCACGGCCGCGTTGTTTCCACCGAGCTCGAGCAAGCTACGACCGAGGCGCGCTGCGACTGTTTGCGCCACCTCGCGCCCCATGCGTACCGAGCCCGTGGCCGAGATCAGCGCAAAGCGACGGTCGGCCGCGAGCGCCTGCCCCAGATCCGCGCCGCCGATCAGCACGCTGCTGACGGTATCGGGAATGTCGTCCATCGTCGCGCAGGCGCGCATGAGAAGCTGCTGGCAAGCCAAGGCGCACAGGGCTGTGCTGTGCGAAGGCTTCCACAGAACCGGGTCCCCGCAGACCAGCGCAATGGCGACATTCCAAGCCCAAACGGCCACCGGAAAGTTGAACGCGGTGATGACGCCGACAGGGCCGAGCGGATGCCACTGCTCGCTGAGCCTGTGCGCGGCCCGCTCACTGCTCATGGTTTTTCCGTAGAGCTGCCGGCTCAGGCCGACGGCGAAGTCGCAGACGTCGATCATCTCCTGCACTTCGCCCAGGGCTTCGCTGCCGATCTTTCCCGCCTCCCAGGTCACCAGTGAAGCCAGGTCTTCGCGGTGTTCGCGCAAAACCTGACCGAAGCGGCGAACGAGCTCACCGCGCCGCGGCGGGGGGACCTGACGGAGAATCTCGAAAGCGCTGCGACTTGCGGCGGCGACCGCGTCGAGGTCCGCGGGCGCAGCAGATGGAATGCGGGCGAGCCTCGATCCGTCGATGGGCGAGCGCACTTCGCGGTCCGGCCCGGACCCCGAGGCGAGCACGGCGCCCTGGAAAACACCGAGCGTCTCGTCCAACCCGAGCTTCTTCAAGACGTCTCGCGGATGGCTCATGAGCTCCTCTTTTCGACCACGGGTCGGCCCCCCACGGCCGGAGGAACGAAGTGCTGCCCAAAGCGGTTCCCCAAGAACAGCGGCAACGGGACTTGCTCCTGTCGAACGAGACCGCTCGTCGGAAGCGCTGCTTCGAAGTGCAGATCGACCATGGCGCAAACACCCGCCGCGGTGGTCCGCTGAATGGCGGCCCAGACTTCGCCGCCGAGCTCGACGGGGTAGAGCTTGCGCACGTCGGTGGTGCGACGGTACTCCCCGTCGATCCTGCCGCTGGCTGCGCAGAACACCACAACGACATCCTGCTGCGTGCCCGGAATGGCATTTTCCAGGATGTCCACGACCAGCTCGCGACGATCACAGAGTCGAAGTTCCTTGAGCAGGAAAGACATGAGGTCGCGATGCCCCGGATAACGAATCGTCTTGTAGGTCAGCTCTCGGACACGATCGGCGAAGCTGTCACACAAGCTGCCGAGCCCGCCCGAAGTGTTGAAAGCCTCATAAAGATCGCCATCGATGACCAGCTCCTCCACGCCTTCGAGCGGCTCCACCAGCCGCAGCTGACCGCCGAGGATCGCCTCACAGGGCTGGCAGTACTCGTTGATGAGACCTTCGGGAGACCAGGTCAGGTTGTAGCGGAGCGCGTTCGAGGGGTGCAGCGGAAGCGCGCCGACTCGCATCTCGAGTCGCTCGAGCTCGTCGTATTGGGCGGCAAGTGACGCCGCCACCACCGAAACGAAACCCGGCGCCAGGCCGCACTGAGGCATGAAGATCTGAGACGGCGCTGCTCCTTCCGCGACGCGCGTGACGCGTCGGGTGTTGGCCAGATCCTCGGTCAGGTCGAAGTAGCTCACGCCCGCGCCGAGGGCCGCGCTCGCGATGCCTGGCTGCTGGCTGACGTTGACGGCCGAGATGACGACCTCGTGCTTCTGCATGAGAGCCAGAAGGGTTTCGGTCTGGGCGACGTCCAAGCGCTCCGTACGCACGTGCTCGTGGCCCGGAACCGCCCGGAGCGCCTCGTCATGAAGATCGGCGACCGTGAGCGCATAATCGCCCGCGTTTGAAAGGAACGCCGATATCGTCCGTCCGATTCGACCGGCGCCCAAGACGAGGACTCGATGCATTGACGACTCTTCTAGGATGGCTGCTTTGTCTTTATCTTAGAAGAGGTGAACCACGAATCCCAGCCCGGTGATCAAAGAGCGTTCAGTCCGCACCCGCAGCTCCAGCGCAGCTTGGACGAAACCCTGGCCAGACTCTGCGCCCGCAGCCCATGGCTCAGACGGTTCAGCTCGGCACTTCACGAACAGACGGGCGAACGGCTACTCGGGCGGATCGACCATCTGGCGCTGCCCTCCGAGCCCTACGGCGCCTTGCTTCGCGAGGCGGGCTTCGAGATGGAGTCGGCCGAGGGCGCAGAAACCCGCGCCCGACGGGCAGACGCCTTCGTGCCCGCAATCTATCTGCACGACAGCGGCCGGGCGCGGTGCGCGTTGAAGGTCGAGTCCCTGGCAGAGTTCGTGCTGCGCTATCCGGGCGCGGACCCGGGCTGGCGCATCGAGGGCTCGGAAGGGGCCCCTCTGCGACGCTGTCGAGTGGCAAGCGACTCGGAGATCGACGTCTGGGTGCTGGAGCGCTGGGGCAGCACGGGCTGGCACGCGGAGGATCGCAGCCCTCAGGAACGGGAGCTCGCGCGCGAGCGCTTGGACGCTTTTCGTCGACGACCGCGAGACGAAGGACCCGGAAACGCGGATGCGCTCGAAGAGCGGTTTGTGGAGCTCCGAGAGCTCATCGTGGCCAGTGCGCGCGAGCTCGGCGCCGACTGGACGAGCGCCCTATTCTTCCGCGCCGAGCGTGAGCACTGGCAGTCCAGCACGCCGGCGGCGCAGCGCGTCGGACAACGCCAGAATGCCTGGGGCCTCGGCTGGGCCAACCACGACCACCACACCTACCGCTGCAGCCGGCCCTGGCTCAGTGATGCCGTGGGCGTGCTGGAGCTGCTCGGGCTTCGGCCACGGGAGGCGTTTCATGCGGGTGCCGAGGCCGGCTGGGGTGCGCAAGTGCTCGATCACCCGCGATTGCCCTTTCTGACCTTCGTGGATGTGGACCTCTCACCCGAAGAGCTGCGGATCGACTTCGCGCATCGGGGACTGCCGGCAAGCGACGAGCTCGGCACGGTCGGCCTCTGGTGTGGCCTTCACGGTGAAGCCATGTTCGCCGCGGGGCTGCATCACCTCGCCTGCCACTATGACTTCGACGCCATCGCCTCTCAGCTTCGAGCTCGCGACATCGAGCTCATGCCCCCTTTCGCCGACCTGCCTGAGCTTCGGCAGGCCTTCACCCGCGCCGAGCGCCGGCCCGTGCGTCCCGAGCGTATCGAGCGCCTACTGAGCTTGGGGCTCATCACCGAAACCGAGGCTCGGGCTTTTCGTCGAGAAGGCGCGCTAGGCTCGCACCTGGAGCTGATCGAGCGCAAACAGGCCTACAAGGGCTTCCACCAAAAGGGCATCAACGAAATCATCCGCGGAACAGACCCTCGGGGGACACGCTCCCCCTAGCTAAGCCGCTGTAATTACAAGGTTTCTCAGGCAAAGATCGCAGCACCGGTGCTGCGATCTTTGCCTGAGAAACCGACTGATATCAGCGGCTTAGCTAGGGGGAGCGTGTCCCCAGCAGGCGGTCCGGGTCGATGCCGTAGACTTCGAGGATCTGGGCGTGAGCTGCTCTCGCCTTTGCCAGGTCGAGCGTCAGCAGGGAGCCGTCCTGGGTTTCGATGCGCAGCCAAGGTCCACGGGCCCCGTCGATGAGTTGCGCCAAGTGCTCCATATCCCGAGGCACCACGCCGTTGACCCGCTCGACGATCTCGTCGGTCCAGCTCTGGTAGCCACGATTGACGGCGTGCGGAAGCACGGTCTGAAGCAAGAGGATCTGCCTGCGCTCAGCCGTCACGTGGTTCTCATAGTAGGCCCGGCTGTATAGCGAAGGGGGCAGGCCCTCGTACTCTCGGAGATAGTCGAGCGTCAGGGGCTGAAACAGGAGCCCCGCAAAGACGAGATACTGCGGTCGCGCGTAGAGCCGGCGACCCGGCACGAGCGCGGGATGCGCCGTGAGACGAACGGTCGTCTCGACGGTCTTGCCGTCGCGCAAGACCTCGAGCGAGACGGCTTCCCCGACCTGTTTGTTCCGGTAGGCCGCCGGAAATTCGACCCTGCCGAGCCCGGGCCAGACGAGTGTGAGATCGTTGGCGATGGCTTGGCCCTCGATGGCGAGCAGCACATCCCCTCGGCGGAGCACGCCGTCCGCGGGTCCACTATGGTCGACACGCGCTACCAGGGCACCGGTCTGCCCCTCGCGCATACCCGCCGCGTGCCGCTGCGCGGCGCTTTCCATGTCTTGAAACTGCACGCCGAGGCGCGGAAAGCCGTCGTAACGCCCGTCCGCCACGTCCTTTAGAAAGTGGCGGACCACGGCAATCGGGATGATGTACCCGACGTTGTCGGCTGCGCTCAAGGTTTGCATGGCGATGCCCACCATCGCCCCCTTCGACACGACCGGACCGCCACTGTTCCCGGGGTTGATCGCCGCGTCGATCTGCACGGCCAGCAGCTCCTCCATGGCCTGTGAGTACCGGTCCACCTCGATGCGCGAAACGATGCCCGAGGTGAGCGACAGCGTGTCACCGCCAATGGGAAACCCGTAAGCCGTCACCGCTTGCTCGAGCTTGGGCATCTGCCCGAGGCGAATCGGGCGTGTCCCGCGGAAAAAGGCAGGGTCTTCGACCGTGAGCAAGGCCAGGTCCGCCTCGTGACTGATAAATGCGACACGCGCGGGATAGGAAACGCTGCCCCCCGCACGCTTGAGCTCGATCGCAACGGCGGCGTCGACGACGTGGGCGTTGGTCACAATCCGCTGCCCCTCGATGATGACGCCGGAGCCGCCCGATTCCTCGACACCCAAAGACTGCCAGGGCGCGGCCAGGTCCGGAGGATTGGAAAAGACGTGAATCTTGACGACACTGTTCGCGATCGACACGGACTTGTCCGCGCCCCGGCCCCGAGCGGCCATGGGCGTAGTCCATAGACACATCGCAGCCATCACGCAGAGTCGCACCCCTGCACGCGCGTTCGGCATCCTCATGACCGCTAGTATCGACGCGCATCGTGCTCCGGCGCAAGCAACTGAGGAGCGTCACCCGCTTCGCTTCCGGCTTGGAGCCATGTTACGGTTAGCCCGCCGGGGGAACCTCTGGGGGAGCGAGACACTGCATGGGGAAACTTGCGAGATGGACTCTTGGCGCATGGCTCGTCGTCATGGCCGGCTATGCGAGCAGCAGCTGCGTCACCGAACCGGTCGACGTCGCCAAATGCGTGATGGCGGAACCGAGCTGCCCGGCCGAGCTGCCCGTGTGCAGGCCCAAAGCGGATGATCCGGCGTCCGGACGCTGCGAGCCCTGCGAGGGAGGGGACTGCCTCGGCGAGGCTATATGCGACGTCGACTCCGGACGCTGCGTGCAGTGCCTGCGCGCAACGCATTGCGGGGAAGACAAGCCCGTCTGCAAGGTCGCCGAGAAGGCGCAGGACAACGAGTGCGTGCAGTGTCTGGAGAACGACGATTGCACCTCGGAGACGGACCCCGCCTGTGACCTCGAGCGCAACGTCTGTGTCGAGTGCGTAGACGATGAACAGTGCGAGGGGAGCGCAGAGACCCCGGTCTGCGATACGGGTTCCCAGCGCTGCGTGATTTGTAACGAGGACTCCGAATGCGAAGATCCGGCCGCAGCCCAGTGCGACTCGGTCACCCATGAATGCGTTGGCTGCACGAGCGACGAGCACTGTGAAACCCACGGACATCTCCAAGCCTGCATCGGCGAAATCTGCGTGGAAGACTGTGGGCCAGACAAGAGCTGCGTCGGTGATCCGAGCCGCCCCGCCTGCGGCAAAGACGGCTTATGCGTCGAGTGCACGCCAAGCGACGAAAGTGCCTGCGACGGACGGGTGTGCGACCCGGAAGAAGAAACATGCACCGAGCGCAAGCAGGGCTCGAAGGGAGTCTGTGAGCCCTGTATCGCGGACAGCGAGTGCGGCGACGAAGACGAAAACCCCTCCGCAACGCACCGCTGCATCCCAATGACGTTTGGAAATACCCTTCAGGGAGGGCGATGCCTGAAGCAACGAGCCAGTACCGGGGACGCGTGTACTAAACCGTTCGTGCCCGAGATCGTCCGCGAGAGCCTGTCCGGAGAGCCGGAGCTCGCCTACTGCGGCATCAATGAGAATCTCACGACCTGCGAGGCCGTGCTTGCAGGGCGCTCCGCGAGGCCCTGTCCCACGGGCAATGAAGTCGTGGAATGCGCGCCGGAGGGAGCACGCTGCGAGAGCATGAGCGGAATCAAGACTTGCACCTATGAGTGCGCAACTGCCCTCGAGTGCCCGCAGGGACTCTTCTGCAACAACCACTGCCGACTCTAGGCCCCCAAAAAAAGACAAGGCCCCCGGGCAGAGCTCTGTGGCCTGCCCGAGAGCCTTCAAAGGCTTCATCGCGAGCCCGTAGCGCCTTACTTCGAGGAAGCCATCAGCTCCGCGTTCGGGACGATCTTGATCTCGACCCGGCGGTTCTGCTCCCTGCCCTGCGGCGTCTCGTTGTCCGAGACCGGCTTCGCCTCGCCATACCCATAGGTCTTCATGCGGGCATCGGCGACGCCCTTCTGGTCCAGGAAGCCGACGACGGCGTCCGCTCTTTGCTTCGACAGCTTCTCGTTGTACTTGCTCGGGCCCGAGCTGTCGGTATGCCCTTCGATGCTCAGGTCCGTGTCCGGGAACTCTTTGAGCACCTCGGCGAAGTCCTCTAGGCCGCGCTGCGACTCGGGCTTGAGATCGTCGCGATCCACGTCGAAGAGCAAGCCCGACTGGAACTTCACGATGAGCTCGTCGCCCACGCGCTCGATCTGGGCCGTGCGGACGTTTTCGCGAAGCTTTTTCTCCTGCTTGTCCATGTATGCCCCGATGCCAGCACCCGTACCGGCGCCGACCGCGGCACCGACCCCGGCACCGATGGCGGCTCCCTTGCCTCCACCGATGGCCGCACCGACGCCCGCGCCGAGCGCCCCGCCGGCCGCTCCACCGATGGCAGCCCCCTTGCCGGCCTTCGAACAGGCCATACTGATGGCCGCGAGCATGGCGATCAGGATTAGAACTCGATTTCGAGACATGTATCTTCCTCCCTAGCCCCAAAGGCTTAGCCAACCACTCTAACAAGCTCGGAAGCAGCGCAGCAAATCCGTTGCGAGGGCGCCCACCGAAATCTGGACCTGATTTTCAACGTGTAAGGCCCTGGGCGCGCCCTCGAGGGGCCCGATCGCTCGAGCGAGGCCTAGGTCAGCCCGCTCAGCGGCCCCTGGCTGTACTGCTCCACACCGAAAGTGTTGACCGGCTTGTCCATCGCGTGCGTCAGGGAGACGAGCAGCTTCCCGTGCGGCTCGCCCCCGTACTGGAGGTGGCGGCCCGTATTGAAATAGCCCTGGCAGCTCCCGGCGAGCATGAAGGGGATGTCGCGACGCGTGTGGCTGTTGCCCTGCCCGAGCTCGTTGACCCAAACGACGACGCTGTTGTCCAAGAGCGAGTTGTCGCCTTCGCGGGTCCCGTCCAAGAGCCCCAGGAAGTAAGCGAACTGCTCGGAGTACCACTTGTTGATTTGCAGCAGGTCCGCTTGCGCATCTCCGTTGCCGTCGTCGTAGTGCGACAGGTCGTGATGCCCTTCGCTGAGCCGTAGAGGCACCCAGTTGTGCTGCACGTTGCTGACGGAGCGCGACCACTGAAGCGAAGCCACGCGCGTCATGTCACAAGCGAGCGCCATCGCGAGGATGTCCATCTGAGCCTTGCCCGTCGTCGGATACATGTCGTTCTGCTGGTAGCTGCCCCCAGGTTGTTGCGGGCTGGGCACGGCGCAGGCTTCGCCGAAAACGGTCTGCGCGTCGAGACGGCTCTCGAGATCACGAATGGACTGCAGGTGCCGGTCGAGCTTCTGCTTGTCTTCGTAGCCGAGCTGCTTGTTGAAATCCGCGTGCGCCTGCATGACTGCGTCGAGCACGCTCTTGCGGCGCCTGCGGATGAGACCGAGCTCGGTGGCGCTGCTGTCGAAGTCGCTGAAGAGGTCCGCGAAGTTCTGTGCTGGATCCTCCCGATGCGGAACGGGCTTGTCTGGCGCCGTGTACGACATGCGAGACCAGACGGAGCTACTACGAACCTGCACGCCAAACTCGAGCGACTTGAACTTGGTGAGCACGTCCTTGGCGATCTCGTCTGCGAGGTACTGGTCGACCGACTGCCCACCGCCCCAGCCGACGTACTTCTCATTGCCTGCGTCACAGCTTCCTTCGCAAAACAGGGTTCCTTCGAGAATCTCGGCGTTGGTGAGCAGACAGGCCATGCCCGTCTGATGGCCGTCGCCAATCGAATCGTACGCCACCGACTGGTCCACACCATCGAGGAACAGCAGCTTCCGCGAGAACGGCGCGAGCGCGCTGTGCATCGGATGCCCGGACAGGTCCATGTTGCTCGGGGGCGACCATTGGCTCTGAACCGTGCCATTGGCGGTGAACCAGAAGATGATCCGCTTGGGGGCGGCCCCTGCCTGGGCCGAGCTGTGACTCGGAAGCATCGCATCGAGCATCGGAAGACCAATGGCCACGGTCCCCCCGTAGAGCGTTCCGCGTAGCATGGCTCGGCGGCTCAAGCGTTTCATTGGGCACCCCCTTCCGGATCGACTGCCCGGCGATACAAGAATGCGTTGGTCTGAGTCAGTTCCAAGAGAAGATCCCTGATGTTGAAATCGGACGCAGCGAATGCCTCGTTCAGCTGCGCCAGGTTGCAGGCGTCGGCCTCGGTCACCGTTCGGTTGTAGGCGAAACGGAACCACTGCGAGGCGACGCACTGCTGAACCTGCTCGCTCTGCGCCATCGCTTGTCCGAGCTCGACCGCACCGTAGTAAGTGCCATCGAGGTCCTCGGTCTGAATGACATCACCGCTCGCGTCGATGTCCTTGCCGTTCTGCTGGTCGCGCCACTGGCCGATGCCGTCGTAGTGCTCGAAGAGGAAGCCGATGGGGTTCATGAGATTGTGACAGCCCGAGCAGCTCGGGTTTGCGCCGATCTCCTCGAACTGCTCCTTGGTCGTCTTGTTCGGATCGAGCTGCGGCGGCTCGATCACCAGATCGTTCGGAGGGAGCGGCAAGGTGTCGCACATGAGCTGCTCGCGGATGAACTTCCCGCGAAACACCGGAGAGCTCTGGTTGTAGTTCGCATGCGCCGCCAGGAGCCCTGCGCTCGTCAAGACGCCGCTCCGCCGCGTCGGGTCGAGCGCGACTCTCTGAAACGCCGCGCCATCGACCGAGTCGATCACGTCCGCGCCATAGAAGTCGGCCAGCTCCGCGTTCATGAAGCTGAAGTCGGCTGTGAGAAGCGTCTGCAGCTTACCGTCACCCTCGAGAACCACGGCCTCAACGAAGCGCTGAATCTCCTCCTCCCAGAGCGGACGGAGCGAGTTGCGGTACGCGGGGTAGACACCCGCATCTTTGCTCGTGCTCTGCAACTGCGTCAGCAGAAGCCACTGGCGGTGAAAGTCGCGAATGGTGTCGCGCGCCCGGTCGTCCAAGAGCATCCGCTGCGCCTGGGCAGCGATTTGCTCCGGCGTGCGCAGCGCATCTTGCTCTGCCGCCTCGAAGAGCTCCGCATCCGGCATGGTTTGCCAGAGCATGTACGAGAGCTTGGTCGCCATCTCCCAGCTCGTGAATGCAACGATGTCCCCCTCGACCACCGTGTCGCTTCCGAGCTCGGGTCGATAGAGGAATGACGGCGACTGGAGGACGGCTTCCATGACGGTCTGGATGCCGTCGTTGAACGAGCCCAACTCTGGCTCGGCGATGGCCCAGTCGAACACGGCCTTGAAGCGCGCGATCTCCGCCGGATCCAAAGGTCGTCGAAACGCACGCCTGCCGAAGGTCTCGATGAAGGAGAGCGCGCAGGCCTCGTCGCCGAGCGCGCCGCGGTCACAGTTCATGAACTCGGCCGGCATGTTCCGGATCGCACGAGCGCTCACGTCTTCGGCGACTTTCATGAACTGCTCGACGAGCAAGTCGCTGACCGTATGCGCGCCAGCCTGGTTGTTGAAGCCGGCGACCTCCTCCTCCGGAGGCAGTATGTTGGCTGGCTGGCTCGTGTCTCCGAGCAAGTCGCGAACGGTGTTGTTGTACTCGAAGCGAGTCAGTCGACGAATGGGCGTGTCGACGACACAGAGCTCCTGGGCCACCTTGTCGAACTTGCCGTTTCCACCGGCTCCGCCAATTCTTCCCTCGCATGCGCTCGATGCCAGAGCGCTGGACATCGCGAGCGCGAGGGCGAGGGGCCTGAGGAAAGTTCGTTTCGGCTGCGACCGGTGCCGTCCGGTTCGAAACGCGTCTGAGTCCATTCGAGACAACGTAACAAAGCTTCAGCCTAAAGGTTTAATTTGGTAAGCTAGCCCTCAATTGCTGCGATTGCGCTTTGTGCGGATTCGATCCTGAAAGCCATTGAATTTTCACCGAAAATACTTAGTCTCCGTTATCAGCTAGTCGGGGTGGGAGGCCAGCATGGAAACCATTGCAGGGTACGCAGTCCTCGGTTTGATTGCGATCGGGTCGGTCCTTTACGCGTTGAAGCTACGCGAGGAAAACGCGCGTCTCGATGAGCAAGCGGCTGGCCTCCGGCGGGATAAGGCTGAGCTCGAAGAAACCGAGCAGAAGCTGCGGGAGACGTTCAAGGCGCTGAGCTCGGACGCGCTTCGCAGCAACAACGAAGCTTTCCTTCAGCTCGCCGAGCAGAAGCAAGACGCTACCTTGCAACCCGTGCTCGAGACGCTCCGGCGCTTCGGTGGACTACTGAGTGAGCTCGAAAAGGATCGCAACCAGGCCTACGCCGAGCTGAGGACCCGGGTCGGAAGCCTGCAAAGTGCGCAGGACTCTCTTCAGAACGAAACCCGGCGTCTCGTCGACGCGCTGAAGCACCGTGGTAACCGTGGGCACTGGGGAGAGCTACAGCTTCGAAGAGTCGTCGAGCTGGCCGGAATGCTCGAACACTGCGATTTCGCCACGCAATACAGCGTCGCCGGCGAAGACGGACGGCTTCGTCCTGACATGGTCGTGCATCTCCCCGGCGCCAAGCGGATCGTCGTCGACGCCAAGGCTCCCATGGATGCGTACCTTCGAGCGGTGGAGGAAGACGACGAAACCCGGCGCATGGAGGCCTTGCGGCAGCACGCGGCGCAGGTTCGGGATCACATCGCGAAGCTCTCGGCCAAAGCCTACTGGCGGCAGTTCGACTCGATGCCGGAGTTCGTGTTCATGTTTTTGCCGGGCGAATCGATCCTCAGCGCGGCTCTGCAGCAAGAGCCCAGCTTGATCGAAGCTGGAACGGAGCACCGCGTGATCCTGGCCACGCCGACGACGCTGATCGCATTGCTCAAGACCGTGAGTTACGGCTGGCAGCAAGAGAAATTGGCCGAAAACGCTCAGCGAATCAGCACGATGGGCGGGGAGCTCTACGACGCGCTCGCCGTCATGAGCGGCCACGTCTCCAAAGTGGGCAGCAGCCTAAAAGCCGCCGTCGAGCACTACAACCGTCTCGTCGGTTCCACCGAGCGCCGCGTCGCCCCGAAGGCCAAGCGACTCCGGGAGCTCGGCGTGGGAGCCAAAAAAGAGCTCGTCGAGCCCGAACCCATCGACTCGGTTCCGCGAAGGCTCGACGCCGTCACACTGGTGGAGCGCGCGACCGTCGTCCGAATCGACTCGGGCAAGCCCCCTACCCTCGATGCCAGCTAGTCTGCGGCTCTTTTTGCTTTTGGTCGGCTTGAATCGTCGCTCGCTGCGGGGACGCGAGACCACAAACAAAAATCTCTCTCACATGAGAGCGGCGGATCAGGGCTTGTGGGCCAGGATGCTCAAGCTGTGCACCTGGAACTTCTCAGCGGCCGAAAGAGTCGACCCCTGCGCGAACCCGTAGCTGTCGTTCCGCTGGTAGGTTGCGACCTTTAGGCCGCTCTTCTCGATTCTCTGAAGAAAGCGCTGCGCTTCCTCCGCGCCGCCGATGCATTCGGCCCAGAGCGAGCAGTTCTCACGGACGGAGTCCGGTAGCTCGACCCCCGTGACGATATCGGAGAACATGAGTCGCCCGCCCGGTACGAGCACACGATAGATCTCCGAGAAGACCTGGTCCTTGGCGGGGGAAAGGTTGATGACCCCGTTACTTATGACGACGTCGAAGCTCTCATCGTCGAGTGGGATCGACTCCGCGTAGCCATCCTGAAAGCTCAGGTTCGACAGTGAGCTGGTCTCGAGGTTGCCTCGGGCCTTGTCGAGCATGGCCTGAGTCATGTCCAAACCGATGACGCGACCGTTCGGCCCAACGCTCAACGCTGCAAAGAACGCATCGGTGCCGGCTCCTGAGCCCAGGTCGAGCACCCGCTCACCGGCCTGCAACGGCTCGAGACCAAAGTGATGACCGACGCCGGCAAAAGACTCGATGGCGCCGGTGGGAATCTGGTCGAGCAACGCCCTCGCGTAGCCGAGCTGCTCCAGCAGCGGACGGCCCGTCGGAAAATGAAAATTACCACGCGGCAGCTGCGCCACGTCGGTGTACACGTCCGAGATGTACCGGCGGAGCTCTTCGAGGTTGATATCCATGATGTGGAGCGAGAAGAGCTTGCATTTGAGCAAGCGCTTCAGAGCGCACTCTGGGCATACGCACTATGAAATGCAACT
Organism: uncultured delta proteobacterium; assembly: GCA_963746475.1. Taxonomy (GTDB): domain Bacteria; phylum Myxococcota_A; class Polyangia; order Polyangiales; family Houyiibacteriaceae; genus SG8-38. The sequence continues at coordinate 1,380,277 of CAVVBB010000001.1, read as the reverse complement.
TCCTTCGCGCCGTCGCGACGAAGCCGCTATGGGCTGGATGCCTCATCTTCGAGGCCCTCGGCCGGCCCCTCGGCGTCGTCGACCAGCTCGCCTTCGACCCCGAGATCTTGCTGCTCGACCCCCAATTCGGGCTCGGGCTCCGCTTCAGGCGCGGGCTCCACTGCTTGCTCAGGCTCAGGCTCAGGCTCAGGCTCAGGCTCAGGCTCGGGCTCAGGCTCGGGCTCAGGCTCCGGCTCCGGCTCCGGCTCAGCCGAGGTCGCAGGTTTGGACTTGGCGGCCAGCTCGGGTTGTGGCGCCGGTGGCCGCGGCGGCTCCTGACCTGCAGGAACGCCAACGGCGACTTCCCCTTGCTGCGGCTCGGCCAAATCTAGCGAAAGGTTCGAGTTGTGGCTCGCAGTCGCGATCTGCCAGGTACCGTCGGGCTGCTGCTCCAGCACCGCGAGCTGCTTGGCGCTGTCCTGGCCTTCGACGCCGCTTTCGGCCAAGGGAAAGGACAGCATCACTGCGCTCGAGGCCACCGCCAGATCGCCGCGACCCGTCACAACGATGTCGCTCAGCTCCACGCGATTGAGCTTTCCGAGCGCTTCTGCATAGCCTTGAATGGCCATCCGCCCCTTCAAGCTGGGCTGGTTGGGCGCCATCAGAACCCCCTCGGGCTTATACAGCGCTACCCAGGCGTCCAAGTCTCCGTTCTGCAGATGCTTGGCCTGGGCCTGCAATGCCGCCTCGATTCGCTTAGCCTCTCGCTCGGGAAGCGGCACGGGAGACGGCGGCAGATCACTGTTATAGATGTCGCGGTGAATCTTCCATTCGCCGCCGGACTGCTTCCAAATCTCGACATACTTTCCGCGGTCGAGCGGCATCCCTTCGGCGCTCTTCACCTCGTAGGCACCACGCTTGTACGCCAAGTCTCCGTCGGAAACCGTCTCGGCTTCCTTGATGGAAATCTGGGCCGACTGCTCCATCCAGCCGCGCCAATGATCGCGAATGGCGTCGCGACCCGTCAGAGCCTGCTCATTGGGAGGCATGAGGACCGCATCGTCAGCGTAGAGCTCGGCGATCACCTCCGGATCTCCGCTGCTCAAGGCTTCGTCCCAGCCGGTGTCACCTTCGGGAGGGGACGCTGACTTGCACCCGAGAAGGACGATGCACGCCAGGGCACCGGCGCCCCAGGACGCAGTGAGGTTTCTTGCCATCATGTACACCTCCGCTGGTCCCGGACATTACAGCGAATTGGGAAGTCCGTATAGAACTGACCCTCGTCGCACAGGAAGCCCGTGAACCTCCTCACAAAGACTCGCCAATCTGTCAGATCCCGATGTTGGCCAAACTCTCGGACAGATTGCGGAGGATCTCTGCAAATCTCGGGTGGCTGGCCTCGAACTCGTCGATGAGCGTGGTCACCCGCCCGCTCAGCGACTCCTCGACCGAGCCCGGTCGATCGCGATCGGCACCTCGAGCGAGCGCGTCCTTGATTTCTTCAATCGCCGTGACGAGCGCTGCGCGCTCTCGCTCGCTCAGCTCCTGCGCCGAGCTCAGCTCTTCGTGAAGCGCGGCAAGCGCCTCGTGCAGCTGTTTTTGAGGCATCGTCCACATATCGTGACCGGGCCGAACCAGGAACGAAAGCAGAAAAATGAAGGCCGGTCGCTGTGCGCGCGGTCGCAGGCTGCCCAGCCGGACCGTCGCCACAGCAGAACGCCGCGTTCGGGGCCGTGCGCACTCGAATCACGCGTGCTGTATTACGGACGTGTTCATGCTGAAACCGCGAAGCCACTCCATCCTCCTCCTCATTTCCATCGCGCTGGCCGCTTGCCAGAACAAAGGTCCGACGCCCGCGGAACCCTCGTCGACAAGCGCCCCAGAACATCCCGCGGCGGGCGCCGCGCAACCCGCATCGCCAGCCGCCACAAGGCCCGCCCCCCAGGCCGGTCAGGACGAGGCGGCAAACCTGCGGTTCACCCCACCCGCGAACTGGGAGAGTCAGGCAGTCAGCTCGTCCATGCGCAAAGCCCAGTTTCGCGTTCCGGGAAAAGCGGGTGACGCAGAGCTCGTGGTCTATTACTTCGGCCCCCAGGGCGCCGGTTCTCCCGAAGCGAACATCAGTCGCTGGGTCTCGCAGTTCCAGAATCCGGACGGCACACCCATCGCGGATGCTCAGCCCTCGCGGCGCCAGCTCAACGGGCTGGAAGTCACCACGGTCGAGGTCACGGGACGCTACGTCGCAAGCATGCAAGGAACTACCGACGAGCGGCATGGCAAGACGGACCAGCGGATGCTGGCCGCCATCGTCGAGGCTGGCGAGGGCCCGTACTACCTCAAAATGATCGGCCCAGACGCGACGGTCTCCGAGAACCGTGGGGGCTTCGAACAGCTTCTGAATTCGCTGGAGCAAAGCAAATAGGCTGACATCCTAAGCTATAGACACAGCATGTTCTGGTACAAGACCGACTACGCCTCGATTCCCGCCGACGCTCGCGAACGACTCGCGCAGATCGTCAAAGCGCATCTCGACGACTGCGATGAGTCGACGCAGCGGATCGTGACCGCCATCGCGGGCTTGCTCGCCCGAATCGCCTACGCCGACGGTCAATACCGTGCCGAAGAGCAGCAACACATCCGCCAAGAGCTCGGCCGTATCGAAGCTCTGCGCGCCGCCGGTGTCGATGCCATCTGCGAATTGCTGAGCGACCAGATCGCGCACATCGCGCTGGTCGGAGACCACGACTGGACGCGGGATCTGTGCGAGCTCACCACGCGCGAGCTCCGCCTGGAGGTGCTCGACGTCCTGGTCGAAATCGCGGTCGCCGATCATGCTCTGTCCCAGAACGAAGTCACCCAGCTTCGGCGCATCAGCAAGGCCCTGAACCTGGCCCAGTCAGACTACAACGCCATCCAGGCCAAGCACCGGGACAAGATCTCGAGCCTGCGATGATGTCCCTCCGCTGAGGCTCGGTCGTCCGCAAATCATGACCGCCGCTCACAGAGTTTCCGCTAGAATCGATCCGATGGGAGCTGACGACGACGCGGATCGGGAAGCGCTGCGGCGAGCCCTCGCTGACGTGAAGCCCTTGGCGAAGGGCTCAAAGCGAACGGCGCGCCCGAGCTACGAGCCTACCCTCCGGGAGCCGAGCCAGGCCGCGGCCGGCCGTGCCGCGAGCAAACCGCTGCGCGTAGAATGGGAGCGGGATGGCAGCGTGATCGGCCAGCGCGAGCGGACCCACCAGAGCATTCTACGCGCACTGCAAGATCCCTCCTTGGACGTTCAGGATTCGTGCGATCTGCACGGCAGGACGAGCTCGGAGGCAAGCCGGGACGTGTCGCGTTTCGTCAAGGAGTGCCATCAGAGAGGCGAACGCTGGCTGCTAATCATCGTCGGCAAGGGGCGACACAGCCCCGGTGGCCGGGGCACCCTTCAAGACCACGTCGTCTCGTTGCTATCGAACGGCTCGGTGGCCCGATACGTGCTCGCCTTCAGCACGGCCCCGCGACGTCTGGGCGGAGCGGGAGCCTTGGTCGTTCGCTTGCTCGACCGCATCTCGTAGCGATCGAACCCGGTGACTCAAGGAGCCCGAAGCGCTCCAGCATTCGCTTCGTCGACCTGGCCGTTTAGGGTCCACAAGTCGTAGATGACGCCCAAGAAGAAGAACCCAGCCGAGATCAGATACAGAATCCCCGTCCAGACCTTGCCCAAGTAAAACCGGTGAATCCCGAACACCCCGAGAAAAGTCAGCAAGACCCAGGCCACGTTGTAGCTGTACCTGCCCGTCGCATATCGCCGCTCGGCCGAACGCTCGAGCGATGGCATGAGGAGGAGGTCGACAATCCAGCCGATCAAGAAGAGGCCACCCGTCAGCAGCCAAAGCGTCCCTGATACCGGCTTTCCATAATAGAACCGGTGAGCCCCCATGAAGCCGAAGATCCACAGAACGTAACCCATCGCGAGGCTATGCGTGTCATTCGTTCGCTCCATGAACGACATCAAGCGGCACGAAGCGGGCATGCTCAAGTTTTCGGAGGACCTCATCGACCTTGCGCCGCGGGTGTTCCAAGCTGCCCGTTCACTAGCGGCCCCTCATCCGGCAAGGGGGTACTGCCCTCGGTTTTCCGGGGCCGAGAGCTCTGAGCTCTGGGGGATCCGGAGTCGCTGACGCCGTCGACGCGACGCTGCGACGCATCGTTGACGGACGGCAACGGCGTCAAAGGCTGCACAGACAAGGAGGTCGACGGGAGGACATCAGTTCCTTCCCTCAAACGCTAGCCCTTGCTGATCTTGCCTTCTTTGTGCATCTGGTGGCTGCGGCACTTGATGCAGAACTTCTTGATGCGGAACTTTTCCGTCATCGTGCGTCGGTTCTTGTCCGTCACGTAGTTGTCTTTGCCGCAGACTTCGCAGCTCAATTTGATTAGGTCGCGCATCGGTCTTTCCGTAGGCTCCGTGGCCGGAAGGGCGAGCAGTGTAGCGGCGGTTGCGCCACCGTCAACTGCCGTCCAGTCGGGCCATTTTTTCTGGAAAAATGCCCGTTCGGTCAGCACAACGTGCGAGGGGGTAGGATTACGTTCAAGCTAGCGCCTCATCTGACTCGGCTGCCAAGCCCCCTGGAGGTCCCCCCATGCTTAAGCCCGCTGGCATCTGCCCGCTCATTTTCTCCTTGGCGCTAATGTGCGCATCACGGGCCCAGGCCTTCGAAGGCGTGGTGGACGCCAGAGTCATGACCGGAGCTCAGACCGTCGTCGACATGAAGGCGACCTACGGCAAGACCGGCGACGTTCGAATCGACACGAAGGCGACGACACCGGATGGGAAAACCGTTCTGGCGTCCACGATCATGCCGGCCAAGGGCGAGTCCTACTACACGCTTGTTCACGGACAGAAACTCCTCGTCGAGCTGTCTTACAGTGCGCTACGAAAAATGAGCGAAGCGGCTGGCGATACCGAAACGGAACCCAATGTCGAAGTAAAGAAGCTCGGCAAGGCCCAGATCTTGGGTATGAGCACACAGCACGTGCGCATCATCGACAAGGACAGCAAAGCTCAGTTCGATCTGTGGATGACGGACAAGTATCCGGCCGATCTATGGACCCGCGCTTTCAAAGGCAGGGGCCTCGGCATGGACCCGGGCGGAACACAGCGGGCCGAAGCCCTTCGCAAATACGGAATCAAACCGGGGTTTTCACTCAAGATGACCGTCAAGGACGGCGACAACCCCGTCGTCACCTTCTTGATCGATCGCATTGAAGAGACTTCTGTGCCCGCGAGCAGTTTCGAGATCCCGAGCGACTACAAGCGAGTCCAAGCCCCGGAACAGGCGGGATCGCCTGCAAATCCGACAGCTTCGCCGCGAAGCCAGAAAACACCATGACCTTGACGAGCTGCACCATTGAGCTTTACAAGCTGGCCTAACCGGTTGAACTTCCAGGTACCGAAGGAGAGAGAATAGAATGTCAAAGTCAAAGCTAACACGCACACTCCTGGTGCTGTCCGCCCTGCTGGCCCTCGGTGGCTGTAAAAAGGATGCGGACAATGCCAAGGATGCGAAGGCTGCGGATCCCGTCTTGCTGATCGAACAGGGCGCTGAGCCCAGAGAGACGCTCCGTTACGAGATCGCAGAGGGCACCACGACGACGTCTAATATGGACTTTCGCATTGTCTCCCTGGCGACCACGGCTGAAGGTTCTGCGCTCAGCGTCGTGCCCGGCGTTCGGCTGGGCTTCGTTTCCGGTCCTGCAATGAAGGCGAAGGGCGGCAACACCCGCTACGACGTCCGCATCATCAGCGCCGAGCCGCTCTATGCCGAAGACGAAATCCCCGAAGAACTCGAGCTCGACCTTCGACAGGGGGCTGCCACGTTGAACAACGTCGGAGGCTGGGTCGAAGTTGACGATCGCGGCCAGGTCGTCGCGATGGACCTGAACGACGCGGCGCAGCGGGCCGACATCCCCGTTCGCCTGCTCGTCATGCTAATCAACGCGCGCACGACCCTGGCTCGCGTGCTCCTCCCGGCTGACAGCGTCGGCATCGGCGCACAGTGGCAGGCTCGCAAGAACCTGACGCTGTTCGGTTTCAAGGTTCAGCAGACCGATACCTACACGCTGCTCAGCAAAGTCGGTAACGAGATCAAGCTTCGCGTCGACAGCCTGCAGAACGCCGTTCCGCAGGCCCTCTCCTTCGCGGAAGAAGGCGTCGACATCGAGCTCGAGTCGTTCTCGATGCGCGCCTCGGGTGACATCGTCACCAGCCTGAACTCTCTCGGCGCGAACGCCCAGGCGTCCGGCGAGTCGACGGGTCAGATTGTCGTGAAGACCGTTCAGGGTGCGGAGCAGGTCGAAATCGACCGCGCCTTCGAAATGGAGATCACCAACACCGTGGCCCAGCCGGAGCAGGTCGCCCCCGTGGGCGCCGCGGCGGGGCAGAACTAGCGCCGAGGGCTCGGCTGCTCCTCGAACACGGCGAGATACGGCAAGTTCCGGTACCGCTGAGCATGGTCGAGGCCGTAGCCGACGACGAAGACATCTTCGACGCTGAAGCCCAGATAATCGATGTGAACCGCGACCCGCGTTCGGTCTGGCTTGTGGAGCAAGGAAGCAAGCCGGATCGAAGCGGGCTGCCGAGTCGCCAAGTTTTCGTATAGATACGAAACGGTGAGCCCGGTATCGACGATGTCCTCCACTAGGAGGACATCTTTGTCTTTAATCGAGGCGCTCAAGTCGGTGCTGATCTGAACGACACCGCTGGTCTCGGTCTGATTGCCGTAGCTACGGACCCCGAGAAAGTCGATTTCCAAGTCGAGCTCGATCTTTCGAGCCAGGTCCGCTGCAAACACGTAGCTCCCCTTGAGCACGGGCACGAGGACCAGCGGCTTGCCATGGTAGTCGCGGGTGATCTCCGACCCGAGCTCAGTTACGCGCCGGGCGATCGTCTCCTCATCGATGAGCGGCCGCAGAGACATCTCTCGCAGTATGCCCGATGCGGCTTCTAAGACGAGGAGATCGACGGGAGACGACCCATCTCCCACCTGAACCGCTTCGAACACGAGGAGATCGACGGGAGGAAATCCGTTCCTCCGCTGACCCAATCAATTCGCAGCGAAGACGACCGGGAAGCGCGTTTCGACGGCCTCGGAAGACACGGGAAAGCGCCAGCGTCGCACGAGGCTCTCGACGCACTCTGTCAGACCGCCTGGCCCTCGCCCGGCCGCTTTCGCGGAGGTTACCCTCCCCGAAACCGCGACCTTGACGGAGACGTCGAGCCGCACCGCGGGCGGCTCTTGCTGTCCGCGAATCGCACGCTCGTAGCAGCGTTGAAGACGCGGTTTGTTCTTGTTGACGACCGCGGTCAGATCTTTGGCTTCGAGCGGCTCGCGCTGCGCTTGGGTGCTCGGGGCCTCCGCGACTTTGATCTTGGCGGGCGCCCCCGCTCCGGACTGTTCGAACTGGGCCAGTAGCTTCGCGTCCTCATTTTGCGGAGCCAGGCGACGAATACCCGAATCCTCGGACGGCGCGGCCTCGCTGGACTTCGTCGGGGTCCTCGCTTTGGCGCGGCTCCTGGCCTTCGACTTGCTGGGGCTCTTGGTCTCGGCCTCGTCGGGCTCGTCCTCGGCAGGCTCGTCCTCGGCAGGCTCGTCGGCGCCGTCCTCGTCAAGCGCAAACTCCATGTCTGTTGCCTCGGCGCTCAGTTGAACGGAGTTGGCAGCCAGGCCCTCCGCGTTCGGGTCGAAGAGCGCGGGGGGTTCCTGCGCCGTGGGCTCAGCGACCAGCGCCGGCTCCGAGATCTCGGTTTCGACGATCTCCATTTCGGTGATTTCGGTCTCTGTGATTTCGGTCTCCGCAGGCAGCTCGGGTTCCTCCGCGCTAGCGAAGTCGAAGGTAAAGAGGCCCAGTTGGTCTTCCTTGACGAACTTGTCGAACACGAGGACGGCCAGGACCCCTGCGAACACGGCAAAGGACGCCACCATGGCCCAGGCCCAAGGCGACATCCCGTTTCGCTGGGTGGTCACTGGCTGGGGCGCGCGGGGGACCGAGGGATACGCGTTTTGTGTAGGCACCGCGACCGAGCCTGCACGCGGGTACTGTCCGATGGGATGTGGCGCGGTCACGGAGCGGCGATCCTGCGCCGGCCTGCTCTGCTGGTCAGTCGCCGGGACCGCCATCTGCGGCGCGGCAACGGAGCTGTCCGGCGCCTCCGGCGAGAACGAAGATGCCGTCAGAACTGCGGAAAACGAACCCGAGCCGTCGTGCCGGGACAGTGGAATGCCCGGCGGGAGGGGGTTTTGCAGCTGAGACGGTCTCCGAGCCCCCACAGATCCCGGAGCGAAGGGATCTTCGACCAGAGAGTTCATGATGGCCGCCTCGTCCAACATGGAGTTCGTCGTCGGCTGATCGTCCAGCATCGAGCTCACGGTCAATTCCTCGCCCAGCATCGAGCCCATCGTCAGCTCTTCGCCTAGCGCCGTGTTCACTGTCGGCTGGTCCAGCGACTCGTCGAGCATGGAGCTCACGGTCGGCTGATCGTCCAACATCGAGCTGACTGTCGGCTGATCGTCCAGTAGCGAGCTCACGGTCGGTGGATCGAAGCCATCGGCCAGGGATGTGTCGACCGTATGGCCCCCGAAGAAATCGGCCACGCGCTCGGCTTTGCGGCGAGGCTTCGCCGGGGCGCTCGGCTGGACGGCCTGGCCGAAGGGGTCCGACAGTCCAGGAGCAGCCACCATCGTCGGCTGTGAGACCGCGGACGCGCGCAGAACCTCGCCCACCTGGGCCACCCTCGTGCTCGCTTCCGGTGGCGCCGATGAAAACCGGCTGGTCAGCGGCGGCTGTGATCCACGACGGTTGTGGATCAAAGACATCAGCTCGGGCACCGTCGCAAGCGGGCGCCACTCGTCGAACGACGAATTCCAGACCAGTGAGTATTCGCTCACCGCGCCGGAGTCGATCTTGTGCGCCAGTTCCTCTCGCTTGATGGGTCCGATCGGCACGTCGTTGATCGACACGTGCCAAATCGGCTCCTCCGTGGCGCTTTTCGGTGCGCCCGAGACTTGAACGCCAGGCCGCTTCGCGGTCATGAAGTCGTCCGACTTGTCGGGCTGCCGTGCAGTCGAGACCACATACGACGTCGATGACGTCAAGCCATTCAGGCTTGGGTCGCTGAGTAAAATTTTGTGACTACACCGTCGACAAGAAAAGCGGACGTTGTCCCGGCCAGCGACCTTTTCGTCCGCGATCTTGTACTTGGCGCCACAGCTATCGCACTGGAATTTCATGGATGGTCCGGTTGCGCGTCAGGTCTGGTGGTTCGACGGCCCCAACTAAGGCGTCGTTCCAAATCTTAGCCCGAACCAGGGCCATGCTCCAATAGCAACGAAAAATTTTTACATGCCTGAAAGAACTAGAAAACGCTCTTGCACGTCATCCCGGGTGAGCACCAAGCGGTTTTCGCCGATGCGGCGGGACCAGCGCTCGTCTTCATCGTCGTAGGCGACCCTGAAGCTCGCACTGTAGCGGTAATCCACGTTGATCTGATCGAGGTCCCAGGAAATGCTGCGGTATTTGATCTCATAACGCACGTCCGTGACGCGATCCCTCCAGCGCTTGAGCTTCGTCTGCAGGGTTCTGAAGTCGATGTCATCGTCACCCGTCGGAGTGCCGTTGTCATCCAGATACAGCTGAGAAGCCATCTCTAGAAGGGCTCCGACGTCACGCTCTTCCACGGAGCGCCGGTACTGCTCCATGAAGTTGATGACGGCCCGGTTCTGTGGGGTATCCGGCACCGAGGTGTTCGGGATGTCCTTGGTGCAGCCGGTCAGCCCCAGCAGTAGGGTGCTCACCAGCCAAGCCATCCCTGCCCTGCTGACGACAAACTTCATCCCCTGTTCAACGTGATGCGAAGTCATCTCATTCCCGATTATGCGAGCTGCCCCATGGTCGCCCAACTTTTACTGAAAATGCGGCGCCTAGGCGATTCCATAGTTCTTGAGCTTATAGAGCAGAGCGCGGTGCGAGATCTCGAGCAGCTTTGCCGCCGCAGTGCGATTTCCTTTGGTTTTTTCGAGGGCTCGACGGATCAAGGTCTCTTCCATGAACCGAGCCGTCTTCTTGATCGAAAGCTCTCCGTTCGCAAGGCTCGCCGCCACCGGGTCGCTTGGCTCTCGCATGCGCTCCGGCAGGTCGCCCACAGCGATGAGGTCTCCCTCTGAGAGCACCACCGCACGCTCGATTGTGTTCTCTAGCTCACGAACGTTGCCGGGCCAGGGGTAGTTGAGCAGCAACTTGCGGACCCGCTGGTCCACGCCGCGGATCTTGGTCCCAAGGCGGCCGTTGTTCCGCTCGATGAAATGCTCGGCCAGGAGCATGATGTCTTCGCGCCGGTCGCGCAGCGGGGGCACATTGAGCTGCAAGACATTCAGCCGGTAGAAGAGGTCTTCTCGAAAACGCCCCTCGGCGACCTCGTGCTGGAGATTGCGCACCGTCGCCGCGATGACCCGCACATCGATTCCTTTGTCCTTCGGCGTTCCGAGCGGCCGGATTCGTCCTTCTTGCAGGACGCGAAGCAACTTGACCTGAAGCGTCAGCGGCAGCTCTCCGATTTCATCCAGGAACAGCGTCCCCTCGTGGGCCTCCTCGAAAAGCCCGCGCTTATCTGCGTGGGCGTCCGTGAACGCCCCCTTTTTGTGCCCAAAGAGCTCGCTCTCGAGCAAAGACTCCGGAATCGCCCCGCAATTTAAGGCGATGAAGCGCTGCCCGCGCCGAGGGCTGGCCTCGTGAAGCGCACGCGCCACCAGTTCTTTGCCGGTGCCGCTCTCACCCTGAATGAGCACGGTCGTCTTGTACTCGGCCACCTTGTCGATCGTCGCGAAGACCTTCTGGACCGCCGCGCTCTTGCCCAAGATGCCGTGGCGGGTCTGGTCCTTGCGCATCGCCTCTTTGAGGGCCCGATTCTCGCGCCGAAGCGACTCACGCTCGTCAGCCTTGGTGAGCGCCAGCAGGACCTCGTCCCGCTTGAACGGCTTGGAGATGTAGTCGTAAGCCCCGGCCTTCATCGCCTCGATGGCCAAGTCGACCGAACCGTAGGCGCTCATCAGGATCACCGTAGCCAGCGAGGCTCTCGCTTTGAGCTCGGCACAGAGCTCCAGGCCGGTCATGCCGCTCATGCGTACGTCTGCCAGCACGAAATCGGGGTCGAAGCTCTCGAGCTGAGAGAGGGCGTCCTCTGCGCTCGGGGCTGACTCGACCTGATACCCCTGCTTCTTCAGGAGTGACTGGAGGACGACTCGGATGTTTTCTTCGTCATCAACGACGAGGACACGGCGCATGGCTGCAACTCAATACTTTATGCATAGTCAGATGAAAAGTCTGAAATAAGTATCGTCCACAGAAACTTGCTGCGTCGAGTCGTACGGCGGAGATTCCTCGATTCCGGGGTCATCCCATGTGGTTTCCAGAGCATTCGTCTCCGCCACTCTCGGGGGGGTCTTGGTGTAAAGTTTCTACTTCATTGGCGGTTCGGGCTCACACTGGGTATGATTTTCGCTAACGGGGTGCGGGAGGAAACATGAAGGGTCGCTTTGCTTTATTGCTGATGATGGGGGGGCTCATCGCAACGGGACCGGGCTGCAACAAGCGGCCTTTGGACGTGCTTCGGCCATGCACCATCAACGCCGTGGCTCAAAATGTCCCCGTCAACCCGCAGCGGGCGCTCGACGTGCTCTTCATCATCGACAACTCGCCGTCGATGGAGGATGAGCAGGCGAAGCTCCGTGACCAGGTGCCGAGGCTCATCGATCTTCTGCTGAGCGGCGCCGTCGACGACGATAGCGTCGAGGACTTCCCGGCCGTCCAGGAGCTGCACGTCGGGTTCGTGACGACCGACCTGGGCTATTCGAGCCCCACCGACGAGTGGCAGGCCGGCATCGACTTCAACCCCACGGACGCCTGCGATGACGTGGGAGACGCAGGCTTCCTTCAGAGCACGGGTTTCCTCAACGAGATGGTCTGCACCGCTCAGACGCCACCTTCGGGAATCCCTTACCTCGAGTATCCGCAAGACGGTGCCATCACGCAGCAGGAGCTCGTCGACGACGTCGAGTGTCTCACCAGCCAGCAATCGCCCTCTGGCAACGCCTGCGGCTTCGAGCAGCAGCTCGAAGCGATCTTGGCCCAGAAATGTAACGACCCGAGTGACGCGGATTGCCGCAACAGCGCCAACGTAGGCTTCAGCCGAGCGGACTCGCTGTTGGCAGTCATTTTGATCACCGACGAGGACGACTGCTCGACCACCGACCCGCGCGTCTTCGACGTGACGAACCTGTCCGAAGGCGCATACTTCGGCCCGAAGACGAGCGGCGGGGACGTGCAGTTCAACCTGCGTTGCTGGGAGCACCGCGAAGCCCTGCACGACATCGAGCGATACGTCGACGGCATCGCTGCGCTGAAAGACGACCCGAGCCAGGTCGTGTTCGCCGCGATCACCGGCATTCCGCAAGACCCCGACCTCGACCTCGAGAACTTCCAGACGCCCGCGGAACGTTACGCGGCAATCCTGGCGCATCCCGACATGGTGGAGGTGCCGAACCCGGCACAGGATGATCAGCAGAACCAGCAGCTGAGTCCTGCTTGCGACGCCGGGGCCGCCGGAACCGCCCTGCCCGCCACGCGCATCCTCGAAACCATCAGCGGCCTTGCGGACCCCGCGGTGGGCGTCGGCACCGTCGTCGAGTCCATTTGCGCCGACGACTACTCGGACGCGCTGGGCACGATTGTCAACCAGATTGCCGAGGCGCTGAGGCAGCTCTGCCTTCCCCGCGCGCTCAATCGCAACCCGAACGACATGGTCAACTGCCAAGTACGGGAGACCCTGCCCGAAGGCGTGAACTGCGATGAAAGCGCCGGGCGTACCGAGGTCGGCGAGACGGACCCGGCCGACGGGCCCGTCCGCAAGATCTGTCAGATCACGCAGCTTCCGAGCGACCCGGGGGCCGGCACACCCGATGGCATCGGCTGGTTCTACGATGACTTCTCGGCCGACACGAAGTCGCAGTGCTCGTTCAACCCGACGCCACAGCGCGTGAACTTCACGGCAGGCGCAGCGCCGCAAGCCGGGTCGCGCGTCCGCTTCGAGTGTATCGAGGCCGCGCCGCCGAACTCCGTGGACATCGGCTGGCCCTGCTCCAGCGACAACGATTGTGAGCGCTCGGCCGAGTCGCTACGGGAGCAGTACAGCGTCGAGAACCTCGCCCTGATTTGCGACCCGCTCAACAACACCTGTCAGCTCGATTGCCAGAACGACGCGCAATGCCCGGGTGGCATGAGCTGCTACGACGCGGACGGAGATGGGCCCGGGGCCAAGATCTGCGTCAACCCGAACTGCCAGATCAACTGACGGCAGGCGCGCCCCGAGCTTGACGGCCGCCGGCGGATAACCGGCGGCCTGTCCGCTCGAGGGCTGTAACTAGCCGAAATCAGGGCATGCAGAGCTGGCACGCCGGTTGCGTAAGCGCTCCGGCATGCTTGCCACTGCACAAAGCGCCTGCCTCGTCGGCGTCGAGGCCCGCCCGGTTCAAGTCGAGGTCCGCCTGGGCGCGGGGCTCCCCGGCATGGATATCGTCGGCTTGCCCGAGCGAGGGGTCCGCGAAAGCCGCATCCGTGTTCGGGCCGCCCTGGCCTCGATCGGCTTCGCGCTCCCTCCACGCCACCTGCTACTCAACTTGGCGCCTGGAGACCTGCGCAAGCACGGCTCGGGGTTCGACTTGGCCATCGCCGCCTCGGTCCTGGCCGCCTGCGATGGAGCACCGCTCGAGCGGCTGGAACGCACCCTGCTGGTCGGGGAGCTCTCCCTGTCGGGCGAGCTCCGAGGCACCCGAGGCGTGCTCGCACTCCTTCGCTGCGCCGAGCAGGCGGGACTACGGCACGCGATCGTGCCGGACGCCAACCGGGCAGAGGCCAGCCTGGTGCAAGGCGTCGAGGTCGGCTGCGCGAGGCACATCGGCGAAGTGGTCGAATGGCTGGGCGGCGCAAGCTCGCTCCGTGAGCCGGAAGCGATCGACGCGCTTCCGATGGGCCGGGCGGCGCCCGAGCGCGCGACAGGCTTCAATCCGTCAGCCGGGCCAACTGCGTCTGCTCAGACCCGCCCCGACGAAGCGAGCCCGCCGAGCCGCGAGACCGGTCCAGATCTGAGCAGCGTGCGCGGGCAGGCCGTCGCGCGGCGGGCGCTGGAGATCGCCGCGGCGGGGAATCATCACGTCCTATTCGTCGGCAGCCCCGGAACGGGCAAGACCATGCTCGCGCGCTCTATGCCCGGCATCCTTCCCCCTCCGGATCCCGAGGAAGCGCTCGAAATTGCTACGATAGCGAGCGCGGCGGGGCTACAGGACCGCGCGCTGCTGTCCGGGCTTCGGCGTCCGTTTCGCGCCCCACATCACAGCGCCAGCGCCACGGCCATCGCCGGAGGAGGAGAACCGATCCGGGCCGGCGAGGTCACCCTCGCGCACCGCGGCGTCCTGTTCCTGGACGAGCTCCCCGAATTTCGGCGGGACGCGATCGAGACCTTACGCACGACCATGCAAGACGGCGAGGTCCGCATCTGCCGAGCGCGGCAGAACGTACGGATGCCCGCGCACCCGCTCGTGGTCGCGGCCATGAACCCGTGCCCCTGCGGCTACCACGGAGACCCGAGCCGCGCCTGCGCGTGCAGCGCGACGCAGATCGCCCGCTACCAGGGTCGGATCTCGGGGCCCCTTCTCGACCGCTTCGACCTTCAGGTCCCCGTCGCCCGGGCCAGCGCCCGCGCGATGCGAAAAGCAAAGCCGGGCGAGGGCTCCTCGCAGGTTCGTGCGCGGGTCGAAGCCGCGCGGTCTAGGCCCATCGTCCGAACAGCACGCAGCACGCTCGAGGCCCTGACCGAACACGTCGATGCCGAAGCTTTGACCCTGATCGAGTCCGGTATCGAGCGCCTCAAGATGAGTGCACGCGCTTATGTGAAGGCGCTGCAAGTCGCGCACAGCATCGCGGCCCTCGAAGCCTCTGCGCAAGTGCGAGCTGAGCACGCGGCCGAAGCGCTTCAGTACAGGTTCCTGGACCGCGCGCCCAGATAAGCCCTCAACCTCAAAGGAGAAACCCATGAAAGCACAGCTCAAAGCCGTCGACGCCCTCTTGAAGAACGTCGAAAAACAATTCGGAAAGGGCGCGATGATGCGTCTGGGCGACCACAAGGTCGACAAAGTCCCTAGCATCAGCACCGGCAGCCCGTCGCTCGACGAGGCGCTCGGCTGTGGCGGCTATCCCAAAGGCCGCGTCATCGAAGTCTACGGACCGGAGTCGAGCGGAAAGACGACCCTGACCCTGCATGCGATCGCGCAATGCCAGCAGATGGGTGGCGTCACTGCCTTCATCGACGCCGAGCATGCGCTCGACGTGCACTACGCGAAGAAGCTCGGGGTCCGAGCCGAGGAGCTCCTCGTGAGCCAGCCAGACAACGGCGAGCAGGCCCTGGACATCGCGGAAATTCTGGTTCGCAGCGCCGCCATCGATCTGGTCGTCATCGACTCGGTGGCCGCGCTCGTACCCAAGGCAGAGCTCGACGGAGAGATGGGAGACACGCACGTTGGCCTTCAAGCTCGCCTGATGAGCCAGGCCCTGCGCAAGCTGGCCGGTGCCGCCCACCGGACAGAAACTAGCATCATCTTCATCAACCAGCTGCGCATGAAGATCGGCGTCATGTTCGGCTCGCCTGAGACCACGACTGGCGGGCACGCGCTCAAGTACTACGCCTCGGTCCGCCTCGACGTCCGTCGAATTGGCGCGGTCAAGAACGGTGATGAGATCGTCGGAAACCGGACCCGGGTCAAGGTCGTGAAGAACAAGCTCGCCGCGCCCTTCCAGAAGGCCGAATTCGACATTCGCTACGGCGAAGGCATCGACCAGATCGGGGACCTGCTGGACCGGAGCGTGGCGCTAGGCCTCGTCGACAAGAACGGCGCCTACTACGGCTTTGCGGGAAAGAACTTCGCACAAGGAAGGGAAAAAGCGCGACTGGCGCTCAAGAGCGACCCGGTCCTCTTGAGCGAGATCCATGCCCTGCTCGAGGCAAGGCGCGCCGGACCGGCAGAGGACGGCAGCCGTGAAGCAGCTTAGCGTAGCGAACGGCGCGCGGATGCTCGTCCGCCAAAGCAGCTTGGCTTCGCTTTTGCGGGCCTCGCGACTCGCAGGGCTTGTGAACCATCCCCCGGCTTGCTACCTCAACAGGGTGCGCTGTTTGATTACGGGCGCCGCGGGGTTCATCGGCGGGAGGCTCTGTCACGGCCTGATGGGCTCCGGGCACGAGGTTCGTGCGTACGCGCGCCGCCCGCTCGAGGGTGAGCTTGCGGACGGCCTGAAGCTGGCGCTCGGTGATTTGGCCGATCCGAACGGGCTCGCAAGCGCGGCGCGGGACTGCGAAGCCGTCGTCCACGCGGCGGGCATCGCCAATCCGGCGAGCGACCCCAAGACTCTCGGCTGGACACACGTGGCCGGGACCGAAAACGCCCTGAATGCGGCGAAGGCCGCGGGCTGCCGCCACTTCGTGTACATCTCCTGCGCGGATGTGACCCTGCACGAGGGAGACCGTTCGTTTTGGAACGAAGACCGAGCAGCCAGCCAGCTCCTCGGAGAGCACGCGAGAACCAAGCTCGCCGCCGAGGATCTCGTCCGGGTCTACGGGGCGAAGGGTTTTCGCACCACGGTGTTGCGCCCCGCGCTCGTCTGGGGCCCGGGCGACCGCCGACACATGCGCCGCTGGCGGGCCGAGGCTGACCGCGGAGGCATTCGCCTGGTGGCCGGTGGAAAGAAGCTCATGGCGACGACTCATGTCCGCAACTTGGTGCACGCGGTTCAGTGCGCGCTCGACCGGGAGCTGTCGTCGGGCAGCGTGTACTACATCGTCGACGAGGAGCTGGGGCTTGCGAAGGACTTCTTCGGGGACCTGAGCGAGGCGCTGGGCTGGGCCGCGCCTCGCAAGGGAGGACCTTACTGGCTCGAGCGCTGGTCCGCCCGGCTCGGGGTCTCTCCCCTCCATGGTAGCGAAGTGGTTCGCAGGGGGCGTAGCAGCGCCTTCGACACCCGCCGCGCCAAGGCGGAGCTGGGCTACGAGCCGGTCACGACCCGGGCCGAGGGGATACGCGAGCTGGCGGCTTGGTCCAAAGAGGCTGGGTGGTCAGCGTGACGACGCGCGGAGAGGACCAGCACTGGATGACCGAGGCCATCGCGGAGGCCAAGCGCGCCGAGGCACTCGGGGAGGTGCCGGTGGGTGCGGTCATCGTGCACGAGGGGGTGGTCATCGGGCGTGGACACAACTTGCGCGAGTCCGAGCAAGACCCGACGGCCCACGCGGAGATGATCGCGCTCAGAGAAGCCGCGGCGCATCTGGGCAGCTGGAGAATCCTCGACTGCACGATCTACGTCACGCTCGAGCCCTGCCCCATGTGCGCTGGGGCCCTCGTCAATGCCAGGGTGCCTCGGGTCGTCTGGGGCTGTGACGACCCCAAAGCGGGGGCCACCCGCACACTCTACAAGCTCGGCGAGGACCCACGGCTCAACCATCGCTTCGCATCGGTCCCCGGAGTGCTCGAGACCGAATGCGCGGCCCTGCTGCGCGGTTTCTTCGCGAACATTCGAGCCAAAAACGCACGGAACAACAATCGTTGACAGGCAAAGCGGTTTTGCTAGCTTCCGCCGCGGAGAGCTGACCGAGCGGTCGAAGGTGCTTGATTCGAAATCAAGTGTACTGGCAACGGTACCAAGGGTTCGAATCCCTTGCTCTCCGCCAAGTTCTTTGACGCAAAGTCTGAGTTCCATGTCTACTTCGGCCCCGGCCGAGGTGGACCCGTGGGAGGGCGGCCCCTTGCTCCGCCAGGGAGAGGTGACCGAGTGGTCGAAGGTGCACGATTGGAAATCGTGTGTGCCGAAAGGTACCGGGGGTTCGAATCCCTTCCTCTCCGCCAAGACAGCGTATACTGAGCTGTCATCATGGTCCCGCCAACATCGGCCCGTGAAACCCGCCAGGCCCGGAAGGGAGCAACGGTAGCGGATACTGATGTGTGGCGGGGCCACCCTTTTAAGCGCCGGTGCCCCCATCCTCCAAGCTCGCTCTACCCTCGGGAGGGCGTTATGCTTGGGCGGCAAGGACGTGCGATGGCGGTCACGAATCATAGGTCCTTCGTTCTCATCGGCGCGGCCTGCTTGCTTTACGCAAGCCAGGCCCATGGTCAGTTCGACGTCGTCGAGCCTGCGGACCAGACGGGCACTGCAGCGGGACCCGTCATCATCGACAGCCCACCGCCGCCACCGTCCACGGTCGTGCTCCAGGAGCCTGGTCGCGTGCAGGTTCGAGGCAAGCCCGTGCGCGTACGCTTCCAGTCGCAGACACCGGGGGTGAGCTTTCAGCTGCAAACGAGCTCGTCGTATTCGTCCATGAGCGGGGTCTCGTACAATGTGGGCTATGGCTTCGGCTACCCCTGGGGATATGGCTGGGGATACGGCGGGATGGCCCCTTATTACGGCGAGCTCGTCACCAAGAGCTACCAGCCGCTGTGCACGGCCCCCTGTGAGGCGAGCCTGCTCACCGGCAGGCATAGCTTCGCCCTGTCCTTGAACGACGGCCCACCGCTCGACGTTTCTCGGGCCATCGACATCACGGACAACTCGATCGTGGACGCGCGCTACGTCAGCAAGGCCAAGCTTCGCAAGGCCGGCTGGGGCGTCTTCGTGGCTGGAACCATCAGCGGTCTGGCGATGATGTTCGCCTCGGTGAACTACAGCAACGACTACTACTACCAAGACGAGATTCGAAACCCCGGCGTATTCTACACAGGCGTCGGTCTATTCGCGGGCTCCATCATCGCCGGCGCAGTCCTCGCCGCTCAACGCGACGAAGCCTCGATCCGCGTCTACCCTATGCCTTGACCGGGCCAGAGTGACGACAGAGCCGCCTTGGGCGCCAACGCTCGTCGAGCTCAGGCCAGCGGGTAGCCCAGCGCTAGCGCGGTGCGCTGCAACATCCAGAAAATGGCCAGGGTTCCGATGGCGTAGGCGACGATGCCCGGCCCTCGCGGATAGGCCTGGATGACTTTGCGAATGAGCCACCAGGCAACGACGACCACGAGAATCTGGCCGACCTCGATGCCTAGGTTGAAGCTGACGAGGGCCAGCGGAAGCTCTTGGGTCGGCAAGCCGGTTTCGCGAAGGGCGCCGGCGAAACCGAGGCCGTGAAGAAGGCCAAACGAGATGCCCATGATCCAAGGAAAACGCGCCAGCAAGGTCGTCGACGTGTCTCCCCTTTGAGGGATCTCGGCCGCGACGAAGGCGATGCTCGCAGCAATGGCCGCCTCGATGGGCGCGGCAGGTAGCTGGACCAGGTCGAAGGTGGCCAGGGCCAGGGTGATGCTGTGCCCGAGGGTGAACGCGGTGATGGTCCAGATCAGCGCGCGGCGGGTCTGCGCGATGAACATGAGCGCGATCACGAGCAGGACATGGTCCCAGCCGGTAAGCAGATGCTCGACCCCGAATCCGAGATAATCCGTGGCCACGTCGGCTTTGTCGACTCGCGCCACCACGTTCGCCGAGGGGTCCCGGGGGGTCAGCAAGTGTGTAGCGGAGCCACCGCTCGGATCGGAGATTCGCACGAGCGCACTGGCCCGCTGGTCGTCGATGTGCGTCATGCTCACCGGATAACCGGTGAGGCCCTCTTCGCCGCAATCGAGGCGCCAAAGCCGGGTCTGCGCACTGGTGTCGTCCAAGATTTGCTCTTCCCCGATGCGCTTGCAGTGCTCCGGGAAGATCGGCTGGAAGTCCAGGCCCATGGGTCGGCGCCGGCTAACCTTCCAGGTCACCAGGACGGTCCCATCGCTCTCTATGTCGAGCTGCAGCAAATTCGGCGCGAGCGGGTGAGCGCTCGCCTCGCCCGGGAGCATCGTGGCCAAGCCCAAGCCTCCGAGCGCGAGCAGGCAGATGCAAAGAACACCCAGCTTTGAGATCACTTGGCTCATTTGCCTGCCTCTACGGTTGCAGCGGGCACGGTCGCGGCAGGTACGGTTGAAGCGGGCACGGTTGAAGCAGACAAGGCGCTCAGGCGAATGGGCTCCCCGCCCGAAGACCGGACGAACACCTCATAGCGCTCGCGAAAGACAGCCATGATCTTCTCGAAGCTTTCGTCCTTGGCCTCGTCCATGAGCATTCGACGCGCCCGGTCTCGGAGCATGTCGTCCTCGACCAGTTCCGCCTCGACGACTTCTTCGATCCAGACCAGATGCTCTCCGAGCGACGACGTGAGCGGTCCCAGCCACGTTTGCTCGGGCGCGACCATGAGCTCGGCCGCAAACACGTCTCCAAAGCGCCGGCCGATTCCTGACATCGACAGTGGCGGGAAGTCGAGTGGCAGCCCAAAAGGGTCGCCCAGCTCCTGGGCTCGCTCTAGGGACAATTGCTGGCGCCTAATTCGCTCGAGCGCCTCTTCCGCTCGTTCCCTTGGGTTGCCGAACTCCTCGGAGAAATACACATGCGAGAAGCGCACGTAGCGCGGGACCTCGAAGTCCTCACGGTGCGCCGCGATGAACTCTTCGATTTCCTCCGAGCTGGGCTCCGGAACTCGAGCATTGTCACGCAAGTGGATCTGGACCCTTTGAATCAAACGCCGTCGCACGACCACGTCCGTCTCGTGCATACCCAGCTCGTAGGCACGTTCAATACGCTCCTCTGGAGAAAGGCTGCCCTCGATGTCGACGAACTCCATGTTCATGTCGAGACGGCGCTGAACGACCGGGTCCTGAAGATGAAGTCCTGCCCGCATAGCCTCGCGGAACAGGATTTCTTCGTCCACCTGGTACTGGAGCATGCCCTCGAGCTCTTCGGACGTCGGCGGCTTCCCGTACTTCTGCGTCCAGGCTTTCTCTAGGGCGCGGGCCTCGTTCTCCGCGATCCAAATAGGCTCCAGGCCCCGCTCCTCGTCTTCACGGAGCCAGATCTGGAGCCCAAAGAGGAAAGAACCGAGGAGCAGGAAGTGCACGAGACGATTGAGTACTTTCAAAGCGCTTCCTGCTCCGTCAGGTTCATTTGCGGGTCGTAGACCTTACCTCAGATTAGTCACCGTTGACTAGCTCGATGTTGATGGGCGAGGTCCAGGCGCGCTCCTGGATAGTGCGCGGCAGGTCGATCTCGACGAGGCAGTTCTCGTTGTCGTTCGATTCGCCACACTCTTCCGGCGCGGGCGGGTTCTCTTCGCCGCGGTTGGCGAAGGGGTTGACCTCGTAGAAGTACGGGCAGCACTTCAGGAGGCCTTCCGGAATCGTCGCCAAGACGTCCGGGTCCTCGGCGGCCATCGCGCAGACTTCCTCAGTCACGCCAGCCTCGTTACAGGTGTACGTGTGCCAGCGGCAAACGGGGTTCTCGAGAACGCGAGCGTAGTAGAAGACGTTCTTGTGCGTCTCCGGATCGTAATCCGAGTCCTCCCAGACGGTGCAAAGGCTCTTATAGCCCTGACCCGAGGTCTCGCAGGTGTTCGGATCCACATCGGCCTTCTTCTTGTCACCGGCCACGGTGATGACCTGCTCGTGCGTCTCGCCGTTTTCGTCCATCCAGCCCTTGACGATCTGGGCCTGCTGAAGCGGCGTGCCGACACGGCCGATCTGCCGGACGACCATCAACTGCTCCTTGAACTCGTCTCTGCTGATCTCGCCCTTGAAGAGCTGGATGATGAGTGACTTGAGGGCCATCAGTCGGTCCCGGCCTCCGGCGCCCGGGTCCATGGTCGCACTCAGGAAGAGTGTCGGCTTGGGGGGCTTGTTCTTGTTCGCGCCTTCAGCGGGACGCGGGGGCATGTCGCTGCCCATCGGAACGCCGAGCGCGTCAGCCTGGGCGATGCGGTTTCCTCCCTGAGCGCAGAGGTTCTTCGGCATGTCCCAGCCACCGAACAGGCGGACGATCGGACGCGTGCCCGAGGTGCCGTAGACCTCCTTGCGCTTCATCGCTTCGAAGATCGACTCGCGGGTGTTCTCCTCGGCCCAGACGACCGCTAGACCACCGGGACCGTACTCGGCCTGGTCTGCAAGCGCCGTGGGGTAGTCGGGCTTCGGCGTGACGCAGCCGGGAGGCACCAGCTCGCCCGTCTCCTCGTCTTGGCCCGTGCACACTTCGACGCAGCCGCCGCCTTCTCCCGGGTCGAAGTCGGGGTTGTCCTCGCAAGCCGAGCCGCACTCACAGGAGCAGCCCTCCGGTTGCAGGTTTGCGTCGCAGAGCTGGACGCTGATGTCTCCGAAGAGCGCACCACCACCGCCGTGGCCCTGCCAGGCCCGGAGGTTGCCACCACGGTCGACGAACGGTGCCTCGGCCGTGTAACCCGGAGCGCCACGATGCGTGTCCGTGCTTCCGACGACGCCCATCTTGTGAATGTTGAACGCGGGACCGCAGTTTTCGTCCGGATCGTTACACACGAGCTCACCCGTGACGGGGTTGACATCCCAAGGCGTCGTTGCAGCCATCTGTAGGCCCACCTTGAACGCGTCACGCACGAAGTCCGTGGGCTTCGGGCCGCCATCGAAGAAGGCGCCGGCGAGGGTCGCCCAGGGCACGATCTCGAAGTTGCAGAACTCGTCGTCGCTGGCACGGCTCGGGTCCTGCCCCGTCGGAACGAGGGTCGGATAGTCGTTGGACAAGCACTCCGACGCGCCCTTGTGCTGAACGATCTCCGTCAGGCGCTCGTAGTTGGTGAACTTCTGCCCGTAGGCAGTATCCATCACCTCGAACTCGAACGGGGGAAGAGCCGGGATCCGCTTCTGGCGCTTGCGATCGGTGACCTCGTACATGCGACCCTGGGACAGGTTCCCGTTATGGGTGATGATCAGCACCTGGCAGTCCGCTTCGGGATCACCGGGGTCGCAACCGTCACCGTTCAGGCGGTCCCACAGATCTTCACGGTACGGGGCCTCGTACAAGGAGTACGGCCGCGGCGGCACCGAGTTGAGACTCGTCTCCCCATCCAGGTTTCCCCGGAAGATGACGTTGCGGTGCAAGTTCGCGGAAAGCGCACCACCGGTCCACTCGTAAGCTGGGAAGGCGCTGAACTTGCACGGGTCGTTGGCGTCGTCCGCCGCTCCGATGGCCTCTTGCCAGGTGCTGAGCGATTCGCTGAAGCAGGCATCCAGACCATTTTCGTCAGCGAAGTCGGCAAACGCATCCTGGCCGAGCTCATCGTCCCCCGCGGGACACTCCGAGCACACGGCCTCGGGATCTTCCTCGGTGGGACAGGGCCACTCGGTGATCCCGTTCGCGTCGAACACGCCCCAGAAGTCCAGCACCTCACAGTCGGTGCAGAAGCCGACACGGCGAACGCGCTTCTCGGGAAGCCAGGAGGTCGCGAAGACGATGGCAAAGGCCACGTTGTTCAGCGTCGAGCCAGGTGGCGCTCGAAGGCCCACGCAGGCGGGTGCCAGGTACGCAGGGTTGGCGTTCGGCCCAGCGGGGGGACCTGTGTTGCAGATGTCCCACTCGCCGAAATACTCCGCGTGGTCCGTGACCGCCGTGAAATCGAGCGGCTCCTCGATATAGATGGGGCTTTCGAGCCCCTCCTTCATAGTGAGCGGCCCGCCCTTGGCGTAAACATACGCGTCCGCCTGCGTGGCGATCTCGCCCTGCAAACGAGCGTCCAAAGAGCGCGAGGTGTGAACGTGCGTGTCGCCGAAATACGGGTTTCTGAGCCTGTTGTAGTCGCGGCATTCACTGCCGTCGCCGGAGTCGCCACCGCCCCAGCGCCCGCCGCCAGCGGCAGAAGCTCCTAGCGGCGCGATCAAGACTGCAAGCGCCGCCGAAATCACGAGCGCTGAAGCCCATCTGGGCCCAAGAACCCTAATTGCCCTATCTGCCATGACGCTCTCCAATCTGCGGAAGCTCTCTGCAAGCCCGCGTAGCTTTAACTAAAGCGTCATCGTGTCGTCATAGGAGACATGCCAGACGCTGTTTTCGGTCGGCTTCCAAACACCGACGGACCGAGAGTAGGCCAGCGTGGGGCACTCTGTGTCAAGGACGTCTGTTTAGCCTGCAAAACAGGGCTGCTGAGGACAAGGCTGCCCCAAAGGATGAGTCCCATCAGTAGGCGGACGACGCCACACGGAGCGGGAGGCGGCAGAACGAAGAGCCGGACCCTGATCGCACCATCCGAGGACTGCTCCTCGCTCCGATGGACTAAAGCGTGACGGCGCTCACGTAGCAGGAAATCGTGCCTCGGTGCGCGCCCACGAGCTTGCACGAAGAACATGCATGATATCAGCACGGAGCACAGCGACGAGCTCGCGCTGACAAGGACGAGGGGACAGCTCGCTGTCTGCTACTCGCCAACTGTCGGGTGGCGGACTCAAGAGGATTCGAACCTCTAACCCCCGGCTCCGTAGGCCGGTGCTCTATCCAGTTGAGCTATGAGTCCTCGATGGGAAAGCTGCGGCGGAGAGGAAGGGATTCGAACCCCCGGTACAGCTCTACACCGTACGACCGCTTAGCAAGCGGTTGCCTTCGACCACTCGGCCACCTCTCCAAGGTCAGTCTTGCTTGTCAAGCCGGGGTACCCTGCCCCCCGAATCGGAAGGCGCCTCAATTAGCCGCAGGTTCGTGCCCTGTCAAAGACTCTGTCCGAACGCAGAATCGCACATGCTACAAACTGCGGCATGCGCGTCCTGTTACTCCTGCTAGCGGTGCTCCTCGGTTTGGCTCAAGCACAGCAGGCGAAGGCCTGCTCCTGCATCCGTCAGACACCTGAGGAGGGCTTCGCGACAGCCGATGCCGTGTTTTCAGGGACCATCGCAGAGGTGAAGCCCAATCCGGATTCGGAGCGGGGCGGGTTCTTGGTCACGATCGAAGTGCTCGAAGCCTGGAAGGGGGTCACCGAGCCGATTGTCAAAGTCTCGACCGCGGCGAACAGCGCGATCTGCGGCTACGCATTTCAGGTCGGGCGCTCGTATCTCGTCTATGCCAGTCGTGATGGGAGCCGCCCACTGCGGGTCAGCCTCTGTAGCCGCACCCAGTTGCTCGATGCGGCTGGGGAAGACCTGAAGTCCCTTGGCAAGCCGAGCGTGCGCATTAGCTCGGCCGACGAGAAGGCCAAGAAGAGCGCTGCCGACTCGGGTGCTTGCGCGGTCGCTTGGAGCGGACGCGAAGGCACCGGACTCGGCGCGGCGATGGCGGGGCTCCTGCTCTTGGCGCTCCTGTGGAGAGGCGCGGGGGCGCGGACCCGAGCGGGGGGAAGAGACGCTGGTCCGCTGCGCTCTGCCTGTGGTTGCCGCGGCGCTCTGAGCGGCAAGTCGCGCGCGACAGCTCGACCGAAAAACCGTGAGCGACGAAGATTGACCGCTTCGACTGAAGCCTGAACACTGTGCGGCCATGGAGATCAAGTCGTTTCGGCAAGTGGCTGAGAGATACTCTGTGCTCTTTTTGGACGCCTACGGAGTGCTCAAGAGCGCCACGGGGCTCATCCCTGGAGCGACCGAGCGAATCGCCGAGTTCAGCGCGGCTGGGAAAACCATTTTCGTCGTCACCAATGACTCCAGTAAGTCGCCGGAAGCCATGGAAGAGGCCTACGCCGACCCTCAGCACGGGGTCGTGCTGACGGCAGACCGTTTCGTCTCGTCGGGCTTGCTGGCGGCAGCCTACCTCGAAAAGCAGGTCCCCTACGGCAAGGTTGCCTACCTCGGAAAGCCGCAGTCCGCACACTACATCGAAATCGCCGGCCAGATCCCGGTACCCATCGCCGAGGCCAGCCCGAAAGACAACTTGGTCGCCATCGTGTTGCTGGACGACGAAGGGTTCGACTGGTTTCGAGACGTGAACGGTGCCCTCAATCTCATCAGGCGGTCGCACTGCCCGGTCATCGTCGCCAACGCGGACATCACCTACCCCGTTCGCGGCAACGACATCGCCATCGCCGTCGGAAGCCTCGGCGGGCTGCTGTCGGAAATCACCGAAAAGACCTTCATTCGCTTCGGCAAACCGGACTCGATGATGTTTGCCTATGCATATTCGCGAGCCCAGGAGCTAAAGCCGAACATCAACAAGCGCGACGTCCTGTTCGTCGGCGACACGCTCCGAACCGACATCATCGGAGCCAACACCTTCGGCTTCGACACCGCCCTCATGCTCTCCGGAAACACCCTCCCCGCCCGGGCGGAGCTCATGATCAAGAGCAGCGGCATCATCCCCACTTACATCTGCGAATCCATGGTCACCTGATTGGAGGGACACGCTCCCCCTTGTTAACTCGCCGAAATTACTAACTTTCTACTGTAAAGATCGCAGCGCCTGGGTTCGCTGGGTGCTGCGATCTTTACAGCAGAAACCGAGTGATTTCGAACAGTTGACTTGGGGGAGCGTGTCCCCCCCTCTACAGGATTTCTAGCAGCGGGCCGAAGTCGGCGAGTTCTAGAGCGGGGAGGTATTCCTCTAGGGCTTCGCTTTGGAGGCGTTGGCAGATTTCCGGTCGGAAGAAGTGCTCGCCAACCCGCATGACGTAGTTGAGGATGAAGAAACGATACGCCTCCTTGAGGAAGAGGAGCTCGTCTTTCGTGAGCGGGCGTACCTCGTGGTATGCGCGCAAAAAGCGGATGAAGCGCTCTTCGAACAGCGGGTCGACGGTGTAGCTGAAGTTGTCCTGGTCGCCTTCTGCTCGCACGACCCGTGCGCAGAAGTAGAAGTCCATCAGCGTCGGCTCGATCCGGAACCAGTCATAGTCCCAACGCGAGAAGAACTTGAAGCCTTCTCCGTCCATGCCCACGGAGAAGTTTCCGATGTTCCAGTCGATGAGGACCGGAATCTTCGGCCAGTCGTGATAGCCGAGCTCGTCGGCGTTGTGCAGGAAGGCATCGCAGTGCGCGCGCACATAGGCCCGCGCCGTGTCCCGAAAGCCATGCTGCCGGCGCCAGGCTTCGCTTCCCACGACATCATGCAGGGTCGCGATGTCAGCGCCGAGGGATTGCCAGGTGGGCCGAACCCGGGTCGAAATGTTGAGGCAGGCCTGATGGAACAGGGCCATCTCCGTGCCGAAGGACTCGATCTGCGGATCGTTGAGAACCTTGGGCAAGAAATCGTAGAACTGCGCCTTCTGGTAGAACACGACCCACTGCTCACCTTCGCGGTACGTGAATACCTCGCCGTTCTTCAGGAGCACCTTCGCGAGAAACGTGGCGTAGCGGGTGCCGCGAAGCCGGTGAATCCACTCGTGGATTCGGTAGTGGTCCTGACGGAAGTGGACAAACGAGCCATAGCTGGACCGTTTGGCCACGATCTCCGTCCGGTCACTCAGGACCAGCCTGTAAACCGAATTGGTCGAAACGCTCGCGCTGATCTCCTCCACGTGATCCAGCTCGCGCGGGTCGCCGTAGGCGTCCCAGGCATCATGCAGAATCGGCGCAAGGACGGGTTCTGTCACGTTGAACCGCTAGGCCTCGGCGGCGTAGATGTCCATGATTTGCTGCAGAAGCTGGACGGCTTCCTCGTGCGAGCGCTGAAAGGCATTGCGGCCCACGATGCTGCCGTACGCGCCACCCTTGGCGATCTCTCGGATTTCCTCGAGAACAGCTTCGGTGCCCTTGGCCGGGCCCCCGGAGAAGATCACGATGCGGCGGCCGTTGAAAGACGACTGCACCACGTGCCGGATCCGATCGGCCAGCGTGCCGATGGGGATGCCTTCGTAGGCGCGTCGAGCCGCCTCCTGGAAGATTAGGTCGCTCGGGGGCTTGACCTTCACGACATGGGCACCGAGCTGGCAAGCGATCTGAGCAGCGTAGGCCACGACGTCGATCGCCGTTTCGCCCTGTGCCGTCATCCCGCCGCGCGGGTAGGACCACACGATGGTGGGGAGGCCGACTTCTCGCGCTTGGCGAATCAAGTCGCGAAGGTCTTGGTACATGTCGTTACGAAGCCCGCTGCCGGGGTAAATCGTGTAGCCGATCGCGGCGCAGCCGAGGCGCAGGGCGTCCTCGACAGCCGAGGTCAGCGCGGAGCACGGAGCATCGGGACCGCCGAGGGAGTCGCTGTTGTTCACCTTGAGAATCAATGGAAGCTCACCGGCGTAGTCCCGAGCGACCGCCTCGATGAAACCGAGCGGCGCCGCATAGCCGTTGCAGCCCGCGTCGACGGCGAGACGGGGGTGATAATCCGGATCGAAGCCCGCGGGGTTGGGTGCGAAAGAGCGGGCCGGACCGTGCTCGAAACCCTGATCCACGGGCAGGATCACGACCTTGCCTGTACCGCCCAGGCGTCCGTGATTGAGCAGTCTTCGAAGGTTCCCCACGACCCCGGGGTTCTCGCCCGCATAATTGGCCAGGATTCTTTCGACAGCTTCACTCATTGGATCTTCCTTCCTCAGACAAGTTGGCGGACCTTAGCTCAGCACGAGCCCTGGGTCACATGCCCTAATTCATGTTTCTTCGGCAAAAAACAACTGGCCCGTGCTCTTGTAGCGTCTCCAAAGCGCTCGACCGAGCGGTACCCAGAATGCGGTCACGACGAGCGCGATGACCAGGGCATGCAGGTACAGATTGGTCGAGCCCATCCGCTTCAGCAGCTCTACCGAAGCCCAGGCGGCACCAGCCGAAACGAAGACACGCAGCGACATCGCCGCGTCCTGGCGACGCGCGTCGAGGCCCAAGCCGACGACGGCCGCGACCGATGTAAGGTAGCGGAGCAGATCAGAGGCCACGAAGCCCGCCATAGCTCCCTTGAACCCCCAGAGCTGCCAGCCGAGCGGGATGAGCACGGCCATGGCCACGACTTTCACCGACGAAACGAACGCCAGCGAGCGCGTCTTCCCAAACGCGATCAGGGCGCCGCCATTGGAACATTCCAAGCCCTCACCAAACCAATAGCCCACGGCGATGACCTGCAGAATCCAGCCGGCTTCCCAGTAGCGCGAGTCGTACATGATCTGAATCCCCACCTGCCCCCCGGCCAGGAGCCCCGCGGTCGCCCACCCGCCGAGCACGAGGGTCGGCATGCGCGCGTTGCGGTACAAGGGGAGCATGTTCGCGCCCTCACGATGGAAACGGCTGTAGATGGGAAAGAGGATGGAGTTCGACAGCTTGAGCATCACCATCGAGGGCATCGTCGCGAGCGCCAGAGCAATGTTGTAGATGCCCAGCAGCCCGATCGGGATGAGCTTGCCGAAGATCAGACGGTCGGCGTTCAGCACCAGGAAGGTGAGCAGCGTGCTGACGAAGATCCAACGCCCGAAGTGGTAGAGCGTCTGGGCGGCCCCTCGCTCGAAGTGAAACCGATTGCGCGGACCGGGCAGAAACCAGCTCGAAGCCATCGTGGCGAGGGAGGAAGCGACGCCACCGGCCGCCAGCGCCCAAACGCTGGGCGAGAGACTGGCCCAGAGGATCATCACCGCCGCACCGAAAATGGCGGCGCCCATCTCGATGAGAATGATACGCCCGATGAGCAAGTGGCGATTGGCCGTGTGGTAATTGGTCGAGGTCAGTCCCTCGAGCACCGCGCTGATCCCGGCAAAACGAATGAGGGGGCCGAGGATGGGCTCCCCGTAGAAGGCCGCAGCGGGTCCCGCCAAAATCGAGGCCACGACAAAGAGCATGACGCCTCGACCGACGGCAATCGTCCAGATGGTGTCGACGAAGGAGCGGTCTTCGCGCTCGTTTTGGATGAGGGCTGCCTGGATGCCGATGTCCGAAAACAGCTGAATGCCGATCATGACGACCGACACCAAGGCCATGAGCCCGAAGTACTCTTCGAAGAGCATCCGGGTCAGGATCAGGTTGGCGAGCAGACGGATGACCTGCCCACCCCCGTATTGCAGCGCAACCCACTGTGCCCCGGAAGTCGCGCGAGACTTGAACTCGGCCTCGCCGTGACTCTCCTCAGAAAGAGGCTCCGTTGCGTCTACGCTCACTGACAAATGCTCCCCCCCTGCAGTCGGCACGGTTCTGACGAAGCAGATCCTCCGCGTCAACCGGCGCCTCTCGGTCACCCCACTTTAGCCGCGGACGGGGTTGCTTGGCTGTACTTTTTGGCCCTGGCCGTCCGGCGGGTCGCGGCGGTCCGTCCAGCCGCTGGCCTCCAGAAGGCGGTCTCGCCAGGGCCGGCCCATCGATATCTGCAAGTGCTGGTTTGACATTGGATTTAGAGTCGCACAATCCTCACCCCGGTGACCCTCAGGCGGTCACTTACAGCCGGTCAGCGCCGGCGTTCGAGCCTCCTAATCAAGCGCTGATCCTACGACGAGAGGGATATGACGTAATGCGGTACTCGCAATCAATCAGGTTTGTGGCGCTGATGCTTCTGACGTTGGCGCTTGGATGCTCGGACGATAACGCCGGCCCCATCGGCCCCGGCACGGGCGGTGACGGCGGCAGCGGGGCGGCTGGCGGCGACGGTGGAAGCGGCGGCGCCGGTGGTGTCGGCGGCGCCGGTGGCGACGCCGGTGCCGGTGGTGTCGGCGGTGCTGGTGGTGTCGGCGGTGCTGGTGCCGGGGGTGTCGGTGGCGACGCCGGTGCCGGCGGCGCCGGTGGTACCGGCGGTGTCGGTGGTGCCGGCGGTGTCGGTGGTGCCGGCGGTGTCGGGGGTACCGGCGGTGTCGGTGGTACCGGCGGTGTCGGGGGTACCGGCGGTGTCGGTGGCGCCGGCGGTGTCGGGGGCAGCGCGGGTGTCGGTGGCAGCGCGGGTGCCGGGGGCAGCGCTGGCGCGGGTGGCGTCACGCCGCCGGTCGATCCGGAGCCGCAAACGCTTGACGCGACGTGAACTGCGCGTTGCCGCTCCCCACGTCCCGGGGACGCCACATCACATCGCAGTGACCGTCGATCCTCAGACCGAATGGGAGCGGAACGGCTGCGGCCGATGTCGACCTGGAAGCAGAGGCTGTCATTCCTGTCTAACTCGTGAATCTCGTGCTCGGTCTGAATGCCACCGAGCTAAACATCAGCGGCCTGCAGGCAGACATCGCCGTCGGAGGTGGCACGCCGAGCACGTCCAAGGGTCTTCCGGCGCACAGAGTTATGACTTGGTCATGGACCAACCCGTGATCATTACCATCGCAGTCCCAACACAGACCATTACGAGCAACGGAGCATCCCCCGTTACGTTCAAGCTCGATGGCTTCGAGGCCACGCTCACAGACGTTCCCCTTCTAGGGATGATCATCGTCAGCGACGAGATGCCACCAAGCACGATTGACCTGCACGCTCGTAAGCGACATCGTCAGTTTCCCCGTGGCCAACCCGGATGAGTCCAACCGGGACAGCACGATAGCGGGGCCAGGGCGTCCGACGCCGGGTCTTCGCCCCTCTAGCGCAGCCGTGCCGTGTACAGCGGTAAGTCGAGAATCGATTTGACGCCTGGCTCGGCTGCGCAGACGGTGGGGATCGCGTTGACGACGCGCATGGCGGTGCCCGTCACGATGCCGGTGTTGTGGTCTCCGTCGTCGCCCTTCAAGTCGATCTCGCAGTTGAACTCGGGTGAGCCCTTGATCTCGATGCGGTAGCCGGACTTGTCGCCGGTCAGGCGCTCCCACTGCGGAGCGATGTCTCCTCGCAGACGTTGCGTGTGCGAGGAGACGACGACCGGGAGCCCGTCCTTCGAGATGCCCTGTACTTCGAACCGCACGCCGGCGCAGGTGCCTTTTTCGATGCGGCCCATGTCCGTCTCGAAGCTCTCGGGAGCGGGGACGCGCTCGCTCTCTTCGCGGATCTCGTCGAGCTCGATGCCCGAGCGCATCAGCCACGAGCTCGATGACGCTGCCCCAGCCGGCCTTGATCGCGCCCGGGTAGAACATCGGAGCCTTGAAGTCCAAGGGGTGACCGAAGCCGAAGAACTCCCCGGTGAAGTTCGGGTCCGCGTAAGTGGAGTAATCCATGACCTCTGCGACGCGGACGGAGTCGACGCGCTCACAGCCGGCCGCGAGCACCAGGGGAATCAGGTCCCCCGTGAAGCCCGGGTCGAAGCCCGAGGTGTAGAAGCTGACGCCGTGCGCGGCGCACAGCTCCGAGACCGGCCCCGTGAGCTTGCGGCTCGCGAAGGGCGGATAGACCATGGACACGACCGCGGTGTTGGCGATGTTCTTTCCGGAGGCGAGAATCTTGCACCAGTCGTCGAGGGCTTCGTAGACGCGAGTCTCGCCGATGGCCATGTAACAAACGCAGTCCGCGTCGAGCGCGAGCAGCGCGTCGTCGTCGTCGGTGGCGATGATGCCGGTCTTGTCCGGCAAGCCACAGAGCTCCGCCGCGTCCTTGCCGACTTTGTCGGGCGAGTGCGCGTGCACGCCGACGAGCTCGAGCTCGGGATGGCTGAGGATGCCTCGGAGCGCGCGGTAGCCGACGTTGCCGGTTCCCCACTGAATCACCCGCAGGCGCTTGGACTTGGCTTCGCTCGTCATTTGATTGTGTCCCCTGTGTCGCGGAAGTCAGCGGATTTGACCACTTTCTGGCAGACTTGCATAGGGTGACGCAAGCATGACCCGCGAGGAAGGAACGAGAGGCGACCTACGGTTCGGGACCATCGCGCAGCTGCCGTGGCTCGCCGCGGAACGCTACGCGGACGCGCCCGCGGTGGTCGACGGGGACGCGCAGCTCAGCTTCCGCGAGCTCGCCGCGCGGAGCCAGCAGCTCGCCAAGGCGCTGATCGCGAGCGGCATCGAGCATGGGGACCGGATTTCGATTTGGGCGCCGAATATGCTCGAGTGGATCGTCGCGGCTCTGGGCGCACAGGCCGTCGGCGCTGTCCTCGTCCCCATCAACACGCGCTACAAGGGCCTCGAAGCGGCCTTCTTACTGCAAAAGAGCCAGGCTCGCGTCCTGTTCACGGTGACGGATTTTCTCGATACGGACTACGTCGCGCTTCTTCGCGGTGTTCGCGCCGAGCTTCCTCGGCTCGAGGACATCGTCGTGCTACGCGGAGCTGCCGCAGACGGCAGTCTGGCGTTCCAAGACTTCCTGGACCGCGGGCAGTCGGTCTCTGACGCGCAGGCGGCGACGCGCCGTGACGCCGTGCGCGGGGATGACCTCAGCGACATCCTCTTCACCTCGGGGACGACCGGACAGCCCAAGGGCGGCATGTGCAGCCACGCCCAGAGCTTGCGCGCCTTTCATGACTGGAGCGACATCGTCGGCCTGCGTGCGGG
The DNA here is from genome assembly GCA_963746475.1 of uncultured delta proteobacterium. GTDB lineage: Bacteria > Myxococcota_A > Polyangia > Polyangiales > Houyiibacteriaceae > SG8-38. Next base: position 1,347,153 of record CAVVBB010000001.1, on the reverse strand, counting down.
CGACCGGTACCTCGTGGTGGCGCCCTTCTTTCACAGCTTCGGTTACAAGGCCGGCTGGCTGGCGGCGCTGATGATGGGCGCGACGGTCTATCCGCAGCCGGTCTTCGACGTGGCTCAGGTGCTCGAACGCATCGGCCGGGAACGCATCACGGTGCTCCCCGGGCCGCCGGCGCTCTACCAGACGATTCTGGCGCGGCCTGACTTGGACCAGTTCGATCTGTCGAGCCTGCGACTCGCGGTCACCGGGGCCGCATCGATTCCCGTGGAGCTGATCCATCGGATGCGGGACGTGCTGAAGTTCGAAAACGTGGTCACGGCCTATGGACTGACCGAGACCAGCGGGGTCGTCAGCATTTGCCGGCCTGGAGACTCCGCCGAACGCGTTGCCAACACCTCGGGACGGGCGTTTCCGGGCGTCGAGGTGGCCGTGGTGGACCCCGAGGGAAAGGCGCTTGCACCCGGAGAGCCCGGCGAGATCATCGTGCGCGGCTACAACGTGATGAAGGGCTACTTCGGGGAGACCGAGCAGACGCGGGCGACCATCGACGCCGAGGGCTGGGTCCACACGGGAGACATCGGCACGATGGACGAAGCCGGCTACCTGAAGATCACCGACCGTATGAAAGACATGTTCATCGTCGGCGGCTTCAACGCCTACCCGGCAGAGATCGAGAACATTCTGTCCGCGCACGAGGCCATCGCACAGGTGGCAGTCGTCGGCATGCCCGACGAGCGGCTCGGCGAGGTCGGAGCAGCCTTCGTCGTGCTGAAGCCCGGCGCGGAGCTCAGCGAGGAGGAGCTCGTCGCCTGGAGCCGAGACCATATGGCGAACTTCAAGGTCCCGAGACGGGTGGAGCTCGTGGAGGCCTTGCCGGTCAACGCGACCGGCAAGGTCCTCAAATTCGAGCTCCGAAAACGCCTGGCAGACTAGACGAGCCCCAGACGGGCCGTCGCGGCTTCAGCGGCCTGAAGAGCGACGAGCGGAAGAGCTCAGCTCTTGCCGCCTTCCTTCGCTTTCCTGTAGGCCTTGGTCAGAAGCTGTGGCGGGTGATGGCCCCACTCGCTGACCTTGCCGTAGGTCGTGGGCTCCCAGCTGCTGTCGTCCACCTCGACGCCGCCGTAGCCGAACTCGAAATGAAAGCCGGAGGGCGTGTACCCGTAGAAGGAGAACATCTTGTCGTTCGGATGCCGGCCGAGCGTCTGGTGCACCATTCCGCCGGAGAATAGAAAGCGGTCGTAACAGAGACCGACCTCGTCCATCACCTTGGCCTGCACCATGAAGTGATGAATGCGCTTGTGCTGTCCGCCCCCGAAGGCGAGCGAGTGATGGCGCCGGTTGGCGTGCATGAAGGTGACGTCAATCTTGTGCCCAAAGTATTCGCAGCGGATGTAGTCGCTCAGCTTGAAGCCGAAGACCTCTTCGTAGAAGGCCTGATGCGCCGCGTCGTCTTTCGAGACGATCACCACGTGCCCGAGCCCCTGCTCGTCGGCGACGAAGCCCGAGCGCACGACCTTCGACTCGAACGGCGTGTCTGCCATCTTCGGGCCGTAGAACACCTCGCCGGGATTGCCCGCCGGGTCCTCGAAGCGGATGAGCGCTTCGACGTTTCGTGCCGCCGCTTGTTCTGGCGTTCCTTGTACAACCTGGCGACCCGCGTCCGTCAGGCGCTGGGCGATGGCTTCGAGCTCGGCCGGCCCCTGCACCTGCCAGCCGATCACGGCCAGGTCGTCCGCCGGGCCCGCCTCGATGAAGAAGCGCTGCTGATGGCTGTCCATGCGCAACGAAAAGCCCTGATCGCCGCGTTCATCCACGACGCTCATTCCCAGAATTTTCGTGCCGAATTTCTCCCAGGCCTCGAGATCGCTCACCTCGAAAACCAAGTACCCCAACTGCATGACCGAGCTCATGTATTATGCCTCCGGGGCCGATCATAGTACGCGAGCGCGGACTCGCACGGATCGGGATGAGAACAGGGGAGCCTCATGACGGATTTGCTGAACCTCGAGGGAAAAGTCGTCATCGTGACGGGCGGCACGATGGGAGCCGGAAAAGGAATCGCGCTGCGATTTCTAGAAATGGGGGCCGAGGTCGTCCTCTGCGCGCGCCACGAGCCGCAATCGCCGATCGGCTTTCAGGGCCGAGAGGCGCTTTTCATCCCGGCCAACGTCCGCAAGCTCGAGGACATCGACCGGGTCATCGAAGAGGTCATGCAGCGGTACGGTCGAATCGACGTTTTGGTCAATAACGCGGGCGGCTCCCCTCCGGCCGATGCGGCCACGGCCTCGCCGCGCTTCTCGGCCTCCATCATCGACCTGAATCTGGTCGCGCCCCTGAACTTTGCGCAGAAGGTCAATGCCGTCATGCAGACGCAGAGCGAGGGCGGCTGCATCATCAACATCGGCAGCGTGAGCGGCCTTCGTCCCTCGCCCAAAACGGCCGCGTACGGAGCGGCCAAAGCGGGGCTGCTGAACTTGACCACCTCTCTAGCCGTAGAGTGGGCGCCCAAGGTGCGCGTGAATGCCATCGCGGCTGGAATGATTCTGACCGAAAAGGCGGAGCTGCACTTCGGAGAGGGGCCGGTGCGCGATGCGGTCGCCAAGACCGCGCCCATGGGTCGCATGGCCCTCCCGCGAGACGTAGCCGATGTCTGTCTATTTCTTGCGTCGCCTCTGGCGGCCTATGTGACCGGCGCCAGCATCCTGTTGCACGGGGGCGGCGAGTGGCCGGCGTTTCTTCGAGCCGCAGAGGGGATCGAGTCCTGACAAACCTCGTTACGCGACGGCCGAAAACCGGTATCGTCCGCCCACTGACGAGAAAGGTCCAACAAGCGAAATGGAACCGACCCAGTCCCAGTCCGTCTCCGTAGAGACCCGCCGAGGTGCACAGACCCGCGGTCTCAGCGTCCCCAGCTGGAGCGTCATCATCGCCGTCATCGTCGGCGGCACGCTTTTTCACGTCTGGTTACACCACTGGGTCCACGGACTCTTCAACGCCACGCAGATCGCGCTGGCCTTCTTCCTCGTCATCAACCTCCTGGTGAACTTCTGGGAGATCGGCTTGCTCGTGTGTAACGAACAGATCCGGGACGAATACGAAGCCACGAAGACGAGCTACCGAGGCCGTGAGCTCGAGCGCTTCGGGGAAGTCTTCCAACGACGCATCCCCCTCGGGCGACTTCTCTCCTTCCGACAGTGGACGGGGATCTGGTCCGCCTACGCGCTGTTCGACCCGGGCTACGCGAGCCGGAGCTCCTTCGGGTTCAACATCGACGTCGGCAACGGCTGGTCGACGCCCATCTTCGCCGCGCTCTTTGCTTTCGGCATGACCTTCGAGCTCATGCCCGCGCGTGTCCTGGGCATCCTCGGTGTGATCATGTTCTGGCAGATGTTCTACGGAACGGTGGTTTACTTCTTCCAGTTCTTCTTCGCCGGACGCCACAAGGGACATTCCCCGGGGACCATCGCCCTGTTCGTCGGAAACTCGAACGGTCTGTGGTTCATCTTCCCGCTCTGGGGCCTCTACACGAGCGTCTGGATGATTCTCAACGACTCCTACGCGATCTTTGCCTGAGGCTGTGGCGCCGGACCGCCTCCAGGTCCCAGGACCCCCGGCCGCTGGACAGCCTCGCGCGCTCGCGGCCTGGGTGTAGGGCTCGCGGCCTCGGTGTGAGGTGGCGGCGGACATCTTCGCCCGGCTAACTTGAGCTCATGATCAAAGCAAGACGGATTTACAGGCGGCTGAGCAGGGACTCCCGGATCAGCACGATGCTGTTGAGCGCTTGTCTACTGCTGCTAGCGCCGACCGGATGCGGCGGCGGACATCAGAGGAGCGTCGTCGTGACCAAGGCGCCCCGGCGGCAGGCCCCGGTCGTCGTCAGCAGGTCGCCTGGGCACGGGCCCAGTCGGACGCACGAGGCTCAAAAAGAAGCCCGCGAGCTCGAGGGCGCACGCAAAAAGGCGCACCCGAGCGAGTCCGGAAACGGCAAGAAGCTCGGTCACCACAAGAACGCGACGCACGCCAACAGCGCAGCCGCGCAGAAGAAGGCCCCTCAAAGTCAGTCCGGCAATGGCAAGAAGGTCGGCCACTACAAGAACGCAGCGCACTCGAACAGCGCGAACGCTCAAAAGCAGACTTCGCACGCTCAGGGCGAGAAGAAGGGCGGCGACAAGCAGGGTCGCAAGAGCAAAGAAGAGCACTGCCACAGCCCTGGCAAGGGAAAGGGCCAGGGCAACAAGAGCGTCTGCCACAGCCCTGCGGCGGTTGCATCACGCGGTCACTAGGGGGCTCCAGAATCGGTCCGCCCCTCGTGGCCTCGTAGGGCCCCGTTGCGGCAGGTCGCGCCCGTGACGCGCGGTCACGCGCGGTGAGCGCTGACCGGCGGACGGTCACGCGCGGTGAGCGCTGAGCGGCGGACGGTCACGCGCGGTGAGCGCTGACCGGCGTGCGACTCCGTCCGGCGCGCGACCGGCTCTTGCCGCCCCCCTAGTGCCTCGGGCGAAGCATCGCGGATGAGGTTTACTCTCCGCAGTCCGAAGTCGTCACGCTCGGCTCCGAGGGATCGCCCTCGGCAGCCGGCCGACCGCTCTGGTCGTGCGGGACCGTGACCCGGCAGCTGCCCTCGACGGCCAGCCCCTCGTCGTCGACGGCCCGCCAGGACAGCGTGTAGACACGACCGTCTTGGGGTCCCTGTCGCTCGGCGCGAATCTGTGCCTCGCGGCAACTGAGGACGATATCGGGCTCCGTGTTTCCATCGCCGATGTCGTTGGCGGGCTCATCGCTTCCGGCGCCCAGAAAATACATGTCGAGCTCCTGATCACAGGCGTCTCGCACATTCGCGCAGTCTTCGATCGCAACGGCGTGCATCTTGTGGTTGGGCGGCCAGAGCTCGATGACCCGCTCCTCTTCCGCGACGGGAGGCGCCGTGTCGACCACCCGGAGCTCGGCCGTGCACTGCTCGACCAGGGGCTTGCCTTGCGCGTCCTCGGCCTCGACACAGGCCCCAGTGCAAAGCATTGATTTCATGATGGCTTTTTCGCACGGGCATAAGCCCTACGCCAGCGCCGGATACCAGGAGGGTCCCGGCCCTACGGGACGAAGAAGACGCCCTTGAGGTCTTCGCTGCGAGAGAGCGGTCGACCGCCGTTGCCGAACGAGGTCACCCGGAACTGATAGAACATACCGGGCTGAAGGGCCGGCCCGCCATAGGCGACCTCGGGGTCCGAGCTGCTCTCACTCGGAACGTTCGGATCGGTCCAGATCATGTCGCCGAAGTTGTCGAAGACCTCGATGCGATAGTGCTCCTCACCGCTGTCATCGACCCAGCTGAAGGTCGGCGTGCCGACCACTTCTTCGACCCCCTGCGCACCGGGACTCAGGACTTCCAGGGCACCGGTGATCTTGAAGCTGGGCGCTTCGACCGTCTGCCCGGCCACCACCTCGACGTCCACGATTTCCGTGTTGCCCTGACCAAAGTCTGGATCCCGGACCAACAGGTCATTCTCGAATGCACCGAGTACCTTGTATCGGCCGGCGGGCACGCCCTCGATGACCCAGCTGCTTCCGGAAACCAGATCCGGAGCGGCACCGCCTTGCGGGGCGCGCAAGCCCGGTGGCGACTCCCCTCGCGCAAGCGCCGCGTTGAACGTGGACTCGACGACGAGAATGTAAGAGGTGGCGTTTCCATCGCCCGGGTTCACCATTTGAACCGCGCCCGTCACGGCCCCCGACGCCGCGCCCGAAATCGAAAGATCGAGCTCGGCGGACTCGCCACCGCTCACCGAGATGCCGCGCGCCTCGTAGTTGACCCCTTGCGCGTAGCCGAGGACCGAGAGCTCGCCGTCGGGCACGTTGAAAATCCGGTACACGCCGTCGCGATCCGCGATGGCCGTGTAAGCCTCGCTCGTGGAGACCTCCGCCACGACGAGCACGCCGGTTCGACTCTCGGGAACTTCGACCGTCCCGAAGAGGACGTTCGTCCCCGCCCCTTCGGGTAGCGACACGAGGCCCACGTCGGTCAGGGCATTGGCGATCACCCAGGCATCGGCATCGCGCGCGGTCGCGGACAGCTCGATGGGAAGAGCCTGCCGGACGCCGCCCGGAAAGGTTTGAAAGCCCGCGGCATCGGCGCGCAGGGTCACCTCCCCGCCCACAGGATTGCCGTCCGCGTCGCGTATTCGGGGGACCTGAATCTCGTAGCTTCCGTCGACATCGGTGAGCGCCACCCAGCTGACGGGTGCGCGGTTTACGTCGAGGGCGACCACGGTCGCGCCTTCGATGGGGGCGCCGTTCGCGAGCTCGAACACCGTGCCCCGCATGAGCACCGGGGCAAAGCAATCGGGCCCAGAATCGATGACTTCTTCGCAGACCAGTCCGTCTTGGCAGCCTGTCTGTGCGACCGGATCACAGGCATCGTTGCTCTCCCCACAAGCGACCAGCCATACGAGCGACGCAAGCGCCGCGGTCCCCACTCGGTTCATGTCTCCCCCTTGCCCGTCGACGAACGGGTTCCTTCAAAAGCGTAACAGCTGCGGTGGGCGCAATGCCAAACCGGGGCCTGCCTGAGCGCTGTGGGAAGCACGAAGTGGCGGCTTTGGAGAGCTAGCGACCGAATGCTCGACTCTGGCGCCAGCAAGTTTGGTGCCGCCGCAATGATCTGGCTAAGCTGTGTAGATGGGCTTACGCGTCGCACTGAATGGGATACGGATCATCGCGCTCTGCGCTCTGTTGGTAGGCTGCGGGGACGATAACACCGCGGACAAGAGCGGAACGGGCGGACTGGACGGCACCGGCGGAAGCGGAACGGGCGGTCTCACGGGCGCCGGGGGCGTTGGCGGCGGCGTCATGTTCTGCGAAACGGATGCGAGTGGCGTCTGCATGATCCCGGGAGATGGGATCGAAATCCCCGACGGCAAAGGGGGCACGGCAATTTGCTACGTCATCCAGTGCGAGAATCGGATCACGGCCTGCGGCGACTGCGAGGATAACGACGACGACGGTTTGATCGATGTCTTCGACCCCGAGTGCCTCGGCCCCTGCGACAACTACGAGGGCCCCGAGCTCTACGCCGGCGTGGGCGGCGAAGGCGCCGAACAGTGCAAGGCCGACTGCTACTTCGACTTTGGAAATGGCGCGGGAAACGACGACTGCCACTGGAGCCGAAGCTGCGATCCGCTGAAGCCCAAGGCGCAGTGCACTTATGACGCAGACAAGCTCGGCGGAAGGGACTGCCCGCTGCCTGAGCAACCGGAGCTCTGCAACGACTTCTGCGCGCCGCTCACCCCGAATGGCTGCGACTGCTTCGGCTGCTGCACCTTCCCGGAGCTCGACGGTAGCTACGTGTATATCGGCTCCGAGGAGGGTTGCACCTTCGACACCGTCACGGACCCGGACCACTGCAAGCCCTGCACACCGGCACCAAGCTGCCTGAACACCTGTGAGCGCTGCGAGATCTGCCTCGGCAAGCCGACCATTCCCGACGACTGCTTCCCTGGCACCGGAGGCGCGGGCGGCAGCGGCGGCACGGGCGGCTCGCAGCCACCCTCGGAGCGCTGTCCAGCCGGCAAACAGGCCTGTGGCCTGCCGGGCGACTCGCCTTGCGAGCCCGGAAGCTTCTGCATCACCGGCTGCTGCGCGGACATCGTCGTGCAATAGGCAGGCGTCGTCACGGTCTTCTCCAGGAGATTCGAGCCTGGATGCCCCGTGGAATCTCCACGGCCCTGGCCTGCTGGCCTGCTGGCCTGGTCTCGAATCGGCCACCAGCGGGCTGCCGTGAGGGCCGGTCTCGAGTATGCGCTGCTTTTTTCGTTCAGATTTTTTGCTGCTGACGTAATATTTTGACTAAAATGCAATCATGAACTCAGGGGTAAGGCTCACCGGGATACTCATTTTGACACTGGGCGCTCTGCAGATCGGCTGCGCAGTCGACAGCACGGCGGAAAAGAGTGGCTCGGGCGGTTTCGGTGGAACCGGCGGATCGGGAACCGGCGGATCGGGAGCCGGTGGATCGGGGACCGGCGGAATCGCCGGCGCCGGGACCGGTGGTACTGGCGCAACGGGAACCGGGGGATCAGGGACCGGCGGAACCGCTGGCAACGGGACCGGTGGTACTGGCGCAACGGGCACCGGCGGATCAGGGACCGGCGGAGCCGCTGGCGCAGGAAGCGGTGGGGCGGGCGGCGTCAGCGGAACCGGCGGAGGAGCCGGGAGCGGCGGCGCGATGAGCTGCGAGACGGACACGAACGGTGTCTGCATCGTACCTGGAGATGGAATCGAAATCCCCGACGGCAACGGCGGAACGGCGATTTGCTACCTCATCCAATGTGAAAACCGAATCACGGACTGCGGCGACTGCGAGGACAACGATGGCGACGGTTTGATCGATGTATTCGATCCCGAATGCCTCGGCCCCTGCGACAACTACGAGGGTCCCGAGCTCTACGCCGGCGTGGGTGGCGAAAGCGGCGAGCAGTGCAAGGCCGACTGCTACTTCGACTTCGGAAATGGCGCGGGCAACGACGACTGCCACTGGAGCCGGAGCTGCGATCCGCTGGGTCCCAAAGCGCAATGCAGCTATGACGCGGACAAGCTCGGCGGCAAGGACTGCCCGCTGCCCGAGCAATCCGACCTCTGCAACGACTTCTGCGCGCCGCTCACTCCGAACGGCTGCGACTGCTTCGGTTGTTGCACCTTCCCGGAGCTCGAAGGCATGGGCCCCGGCGGCGGACCCGGCTACGTGTACATCGGCTCCGAGGAGGGCTGCACCTTCGACACGGTCACGGACCCGGACCACTGCAAGGCCTGCACACCGGCGGCGAGCTGTCTCAACACCTGCGAGAAGTGTGAAATCTGCATCGGAAAGCCGACGATTCCCGACGAGTGCTTCCCACCGGATCCCGGGGGGACGGGCGGCACGGGCGGCACGGGCGGCACGGGCGGCACGGGCGGATCAGCGGGCAGCGCCGGCTCGGCCGGCGCTGCGGGCGCGGGCGGCTCGGAGCCACCGCCTCCACCTCCACCGCCGCGTTGTCCGCCTGGTAAGCAGGCCTGCGGTCTGCCGGGTGACTCGCCCTGCACGCCCGGAAGCTTCTGCATCACGGGCTGCTGCGCCGACATCGTCGTGCAGTAGGCCCTAGGGCGGCGGACCCACTGAACGCACGAGGACTTCTCTTCCATTGAAGACCTCGTGCGTTCGTCACGAGCTGGTGTTCGAGGTCCGGCGGCCCTAGGCTCCGCAAATGCGACTTCTTCTAACGGGTGCGACTGGCTTCGTGGGCGGCCACTTGGACCGAGCCCTGCAAGAGAGTGACTGGCAGGTCGTTCGCGCGACGCGTGATCCGAGTCGCGCTCGAGCACCCGGCTGGGTGCGGCTCGACCTGGAGGACCCCTCGACGATTCGCCCGGCGCTCGAAGGCTGCGACGCGGCGGTGTACCTGGTCCACTCGATAGACGAAACCGAGGACTACCCGGAGCGCGAAGCGCGCTCGGCACAGGCCTTTGCCGAGGCGGCCGCCGATGCCGGCTTGCGGCGCATCGTCTACCTCGGCGGCGTCGCTCCCAGCGGAACCGGCTCGCGGCATCTTCGGAGCCGGCTTCGGACCGGCGAGATTTTGCGCTCGGGACGCACGGACTGCATCGAGCTCAGGGCCGCCTTGATCGTCGGAGCTGGCGGCAGCTCCTGGAACATGGTGCGCGACCTTGCCGCCCGTTTGCCGGCCATGCTCCTGCCACGCTGGCTCAGCTTCTCGTCCTGGCCCGTCTTCGTCGAAGACGTGGTCCTCGCGATCATCCACGCTCTGCAAATGCCCCAGGAGGGCAGCGCCTGGTACGATCTGCCGGGCCCAGAGCGCATCAGCCATGCGGACCTCTTGCGGAAGGTGGCCAGGATGATGGGCAAGGACCCGCGGCTGGTGGGGGTGCCCGTGCTCACTCCGCGGCTGTCGAGCTACTGGATCGCGCTCGTGACCCGAGCGGGGCTTCCGCTGGCCCGTGAGCTCGTCGAGGGTCTGCAGAGCAATTTGGATCCGAGCGGCCGCACGCTATGGGAGCTGGCGGAGAACTTGCAGCCGACAGAGCTCGGCAGCGCCATCCGGATGGCCTTGCAGGACGAAAGCGCCGCGAGCCTGCCAAGCCCGCAGTCGGTCGCTCGGCTCCGGCAAAGGCTCGGGAGCGTGCTTTGTCCGGACTGAGCGACAGAGCGCTCCTGCTCACCCTGGGCGCCTGCATCGCCACGTTCGGTCTGGGCATGGCGCTGCGGCAGAGCTTTGGCATCTGGCTCGGAACCGCCTCGGCGGCCCTGCTCTGCATCGCGATCATGGCCGCAGCCGATCCCAGCTCGAGAACCAGGCTCGTGCGCGCCTGGTCGGTCCCGGCCTGCTTCGCGGGCCTGGCCGTCGGCATGGGCATGGCCTTGGCCACCTGGCTGCTCTACCCGCTCAGCACGCGAATCATTCCCGGGCTCGAGGGCGAAGTGACCGCGCTCTACGGGCTTCTACGTCAGCCTCCCGGGCCTGTTCGTGCGCTGCCACTGCTCGTGCTGGTCGTCGCCACCGAAGAGCTCCTGTGGCGAGGGCTGGCCCTGGACCTGTTCCTCCGGCGACTTCGCCCCGGCTCGGCGATTCTGGCTGCCGCGGCCCTGTCCGTGCTACCCCAACTCGCTCTGCAGTCCACCCTGCTCCCCGTCGTGGGCTTCGCCTGCGCCTCGATCTGGGGCTGGCTGAGGGTCCAGTACAACGGCCTCGCGGCGCCACTGCTCGCGCACCTGCTTTGGGACATCCTGGTCTTCGTGCTGTTCCCAGTGGCCTAGACCTCGACCTGCGCTAGCGTTTCGCGGTGACTGAACACAAGGCCAACATCGTCTGGGAGCGGGGCGACAGCCCATTCACACACAAAGAGTACCCCCGGAACCACGTTTGGAAGTTCCAGGGCAGCGAGATCCAAGCCAGCGCGGCGCCCAAGTTTTTCGGCGACCCTTCGCTCGTGGATCCCGAGGAAGCCTTCGTCGCCTCGATTTCGTCCTGCCACATGCTGACCTTCCTGGCGGTCGCCTCTAAGGCCGGATTCGTGTTGGACCGGTACGACGATGCTGCCGTGGGAGTCCTCGAACGCAATGAAGACCGCAAGCTGGCCATCACCCGGGTGATCCTGCGCCCGCGCCTCGGGTGGAACGGCAAGTCACCGACGGCCGAAGAGCTCGACCAGCTTCATCGCCAAGCGCATGAACACTGCTTCATTGCGAACTCGGTGCGATCCCGGATCGAAGTCGCAGCACCCGCTTGATCGCGCCGTCACACTCCCTAAGGGTCGTCGGAGCCATTGCGATCGGATTTGCGTACCCGACGACTCCCACGAGGCGTAACATGCACAGTCCAACGTGGTGGCAACGATAGCCCCTTAGAAAGGAGGCTCAAGATGGCGGACACAGCAATCATGGTGTGTTGGAACCATGCGACACGGGGCCGCGAAAAGAACGCGGTCGCCCTATTCAATAGGGTCAACGAGTACTGGGGAGGGCTTCAAAGCGGCGGCAAGATCGACAGCTTCGAGCACGTCTTTCTGACGCCGACCGGCGGGAAACTCAACGGTTTCACGCTCGTTCGAGGCTCTGCTGAGCAGATGGACGCGGTTCGACGGGATGACACCTTCATCGACATCATCATGCGCGCACAGGTAATCCTCGAAAACGCCGCCGTTTATGACGGCAAAGTGGGCGAGGGGATCGCCGAGCAGATGGCCAAGTACATCAAGGTCATCAGCGAGTGAGCAACATCCGCGAGACGACGAGGCCCCCGATGACACGATCCGTGTCTCGGAAGCTTCGCCCGTCTTGCGAAAAATCCCCGCAGCTCGAAGCGCTGCTCGCGAAGTTCGACTCGGAGCACCTGCATTGCGACGCGACGTTCCCAGTCTGACTTCACGCCTGGTGGCCTTCGCGCGCACGCTCGCGGGCAGCTCGAGCGCGCAGTCGGCGAACTGGCTCCCACCGGGTCTACGAAGCCTCGCTCGGGCGTCCAGTCGACTCAGCGCGAGCATGCCGCTCTACCGCAAAGCGCTCCAAGCGAGCAGTCTGCATTTCGTAGACCACATCATCCTTCGCACGGCCGCGATCAACGCGCAGCTGCGAGATGCGATCCAGGCCGGGTCGCGCCAGCTCGTCCTCGTCGGCGCCGGTCTCGACACGCGTGCATGGGATCTGCCTGAGCTTCGCGACGTGACGGTCTACGAGATCGATCATCCCGCGACCCAGCGCTACAAGCGTGCACACGCTGAGGCCATGATCACACGGGCGCAAATCCGGTATGCCCCCGTTTCGTCATGGTCAAACTATGCCTCGAACGACTTTTCCCTACTCGTGCCGAGTGAGCTCCCTCGCCTTTTCGCCAGCCTTCTTGAAGACTTTGCGGATCTTGAGGCCAGCCCAGAGAACCAGCGCCAGCAGGACGACCAGAAACAGGATGTTGAAGATCGGAATGTACACGTAGTCCGCGGGAACCTTCTTCAACGACAGGAGGTTCGGGTACGAGTCGAGCAGCGGGACCCGCAAGCCGTAGTACTTCGCGAGCACGACGTCTGTTCTCGGTTGCCCGGCAGCCGTCGCCGCGTCCTCCTGAGCCAAGCTCATCGCCTGCGCCGCCAGGTCGCCGGAGCTCCATTTGAAATATAGGGCGTTGTCCTCGTTTCGAAACGCGCGCGCCTTGCCGCCGTCGATATCCGCCGTGTAGATGAACCGCACATCGCGAGTTTGGCTTTGCCCGGGCTGCGCCTTCTCGCGGTCCACACGCTTCACGTCCGTGCCGGTCACCATCACCTTCTTGGCACGCGGCATGCCGTACACGAGAGCCGTCGCAAAGAACAAGGTGCCGAGCACCGCGACCGTCCAGCGCAAACCTTTCATCCACTTCTTCATACGAGCGAGTTCATACGACTATCGGGACTCCGAACGCAACTACGCAGAGCGTCCCTCGACCTTTGAGCGGCTGTCCAAGCGACCGGCTCGACCGATATCTGCTATGGCAAGCCCGCGATGCTCAGCGGGCTGGAAAAGTTTCTCATCGGCTCGATGACCTTGGTCCTCATGGTCGGCATGGGGGCTTCATTGACGCTCGACGACTATGCTCGCGCCCTCAGACGACCGCGCGCCATCCTGATCGGCCTACTCTCGCAGTTCGGCTGGATGCCGCTGCTCGCTTCCCTCGCCATCCATTGGCTGCCGCTCGACCGAACCGACGCCCTGGGCCTTCTCCTCATGGCCTGCGCCCCGGGCGGCAGCGCCAGCAACATGTTCGCCTACTTCGCGAAGGCCGACCTGGCGCTCAGCATCTCCATGACCGCCATCAGCACCCTGGTTTCGGTCGTTCTGACGCCCAGCCTGCTTCTGGCCTACGCCTCTTCGCTGACGGAGGCCGAGCTGACCGTCCCCTACCTGCCCGTCATGGGCACCTTGGCCCTCATGCTGCTCCCGATCGCTCTCGGCATGTGGATTCGGCACCGCTCCGCGGAGCGCGCGCGTCGCGTCGAGCGTATCGGCGCTGCTGCGGGCGCGCTGCTGCTGGCAGTGCTGCTGGTCAGCAGCGTCACCGAACAGATCGAGCTTCTGCTCACGGCGCGAGACGCCAGCCTACTCGCCTGCGTTTTGGTGGCCAGCGGAGGCATGGCCCTCGGTTACCTCGTCGCGCGCCTCACCGGTCTCTTGCCGGCGCAGCGGCAGGCGGTATCCCTCGAAACGGGCGTTCAAAACACTCCGCTCGCGATTGCCGTGATCCTGGCCGCCTTCCCCGAGGCTGACCAGGACGCCCTCCTGAAGCTTCCGTTCCTCTACGCGATGACCGCCCTGTTCATCGGCAGCGGCGTCACCTTCGCTTATCGGCGCTTTGGAAGCCCATGAGCTCGCGACGCCGTCAACTGGCAGACGGTCCGCGCCCACAGGGGCGCCTCATGTCAGCGGCCCAAAGATCGCCGCGGCGAAGTCCAAGAGAAACATCATGAGCATACTCGCCGAGAGCGCGGCGGCCACCGTGAGCCTGAGGCTCCAGCTCGTATCTGCCGATTCGTCGAGCTGATAAAAGATGGGGAAGCTGGGGATGAAATAGAGCGCGTAGAAGAGCGAGCCATAGGAGAGCATTCGCTCCATGTCCCGGTAATAGAATTGGCTTTCGATCCATGGGTTCGCCATCGCCTTGGTCTCCATCCAGGCCCAGAAGTAGGCCACACCAAGGAGCAAAACCGGCCACAGCACGGCGCCGATCGGAAGCCGCGAGGTACGGATGCGGCGGAGCACGACCACTGCGCTCGTGTGGTAAGTCATGAAGTACGCCTGGGTGAGCAGGTACATGACGACCGGCACCCGCTGCTCCCCGGAGCCGACGAGCTTCGAGTCTAGATTGAGCGCGATCATCGGGTAGTCGTAGACCATCCCGAGCACGTCGAAGAAATACTCCGTGCCGAAGTAGTTGGCGGCGAAGTTGAAGATCCCGATGTAGACGTTCGCCTTGAACCAGTACGTTCGATACCAGGGCCTTCCGATGGGGCGCTCATCGCGAATGAGAGCCGGAACCACGACCAGGGGAAGCGCGACGGCGAGGCCAATGGTCAAAAAGCCCCATTCGCCGATGCGCTGGGTGACCCCCAGAGCCATCAGCAGTCCGATGAAGCTCATCCACAGCGGCGAGTACGCGACAAAGAACTTCTCTGCCCAGGCCTTGCTCGGGTTTTCGGAAAACCAGCGCGAGGCGCCGTCTGTCGGCTTGCCGCTCATCCAAACAAGGCGATGCGCGCGAGGGCGATCGCGTTCTTGAGCTTGTCGACCTTGCCGGGCTCTTCACGAAGCCTTTGGTGACCGGGGAGCAGCTTGCCCTTGGCTTGCTGGTGAATCTTCTCGCGGATGACCGGATTGAGCTGACCCGCGCCCGCAAGCTCGAAGAAAAGGGACTTCACGTTGCCGAGGTCGAAGAAGTCGCGCTGCCAGCTCCACTTGAAGTCGCCGGCGTACTTGAACCAGGAACCGCCGACCCCTGCGATCTCGTAGTCGCTGCCATCAGGACGTTTGAAGGGCGCGACCTGCCGCCAGAAGCCGACGACCTGCCCCTGCTTGTCGTCGATGAGCACGGTGTCGTATGGGTACGACCAGTCCTCGAACCCCTTCATGTGATAGCCGAGCGCGAGCTCTTTGATTTCCTGGATGCCGTGAGCCCAGAACTCCTCGTTCGGTCCGATGTTCCACCGGTAGACGGCATCCTCGGTGTAGTGCGCCCCGAGGTGGGTGCTCCAGTCACCCTCGGCCTCGGCCTTGCGATTGGCCTTCAGCCATCGCTCCATCATCTCTTCCAACTCTTCACGGGGAAATGCGGGCATCGTCGACTCCTACTTTGCGGTAACGGACACGAATCGGAGGCTTGGGACCGAGCACCAGGCGGCCAAAGTCGCTCTCTACCGGGTCTGCGGTAAGCTCGAAGTCATAGTGCTTGAGCAAGACCGCCATGATGACTTTCATTTGAAGAATGGCGAAGGCGTTGCCCAAGCACTTGTGGCGACCCGCGCCAAACGAGACATAAGCAAACGGCCTTCGGTCTTCGGCGCGGTCGGGACCGTAGCGGTCGGGATCATAGCGGAGGGCGTCCTCAAAGACCTCCTCATCGCGGTGCGCCACGATGGGAGACACCGAAACCCAGTCGCCCTTCTTGATCCGGTATCCGTAGATCTCGCAGTCTTCCATCGCGGCGCGAAACAGCACGAAGAGCGGCGGATGAATGCGCAAGGCCTCCTTGATGGCCCATTCGGTGCGCTCGAGGTCGCGCATCGCTAGGAAGCTGTAGGTTTCGTCTTCGCGAAATCGGTCTCGGATCTCCTGGCAGACCTTGCCGTAGTATTGCGGCGCACGCAGAAGCTCGAGCAGGGACCAGGCCGTGGTGACCGAGCTGGTGTGATGGCCGGCGAACATCGCCGCGATGAGAATGCCGGCGATCTCATGGTCGGTGAGCGAAGTGCCGTCCGAGTACGTCGACTCCATGAGCGTCTGGGTGAAGTCCTCGCCCTGAATGCCGCGGCTCTTGCGCCGCTCGATGATCGTGGAGACCATCTCCCCGAGTCGGGTCCGAGCGCGGTCGCGCCGTCGAAACGCGGGGATGGGCAGATTCGCATTGATGTAAGCCAGCGGAACGATCCCGGTCTCGAGGTCGTAGTAGACCCTGGCGAACTCCTCGCTCATCTCGTTTCGGAATTCTTCGCCGAGAAGACAGCGGCTCGACGTAAAGCTGGTCAGCGTCCCGAAGAACTCACAGACCTCGATCTCACCCTCCGCGCCCCAGTCCGCGATCGCCTTGTGGGTCTCGTCGGCCATGATCTCCGCGTAGCTGCGCATCCGCTTGTTCCGAAGCGCGGGGTGGAGCATGTGCAGCTGCTCCATCATGCGCTCTGGCGTCGTGTCGTAGACGACCCCCTTGCCGAAGACGGGAATCATCATCTTGTAGGCCTCGGTCGGGCTCAGCACTTCGTCCGGAAGTCGAAAGAGTGACTCCTGGGCTTCGGGGCCCGTGAAGAGCGTCACCCCTTTTCCGAAAAGCTTGAAGTGCGCGACGCGGCCGCATTCGTCGAACGCCCTCTGCAGCAGGCCCACGGGGTCCCGCGCAAAGTCGATCGTGTGCCCGATCAGGGGCCAGCCTCCTTTGAGGCGGGGCGGGTTTGCGGCCGGGGTGGCTGCCGTGACATTAGCTGCTGTTCCCGTCATCGCTTCCTCCTGAAGAGCGCTCGCTCGAGCTGCGCTTCGACCTGGCTCGCGAGCTCGTCGGGCTCAGCCCGCATCCCGTCCTCGACCCATGCCGACATGAAGACCTGCTGCATCGCCACCATGAGTCGGGCGGCGATCAGCGGATGCCCCTCTTGCACGTCTCCTTCACGCATGGCTTCTTCCATGACCGAGCCGATCAACTTGATCCCGCGGTGCCAAGCGTCGATCAAGTTCGCGCCGACCTCTCGCGGATGGCTGGCCCCGGCACTGCTGCCATTGAGATGGATGCTTCAGCACCTGGGACACTCGGGTCGATAATAGAATGCGATTCTATTTTTTTGAACGAAATTCTAGAATCGAGTTGGCATGACTGGATCGGCCTGAAATTGGGTGGTTGAGAGAGCTTGCGCGCTATGCTCTATGCGCTGTCATGAAGCGCTTCGACCGCAAGTTCGGCGCCGAGCTCTTGAGCGAGCTACCCACCAGCCCCGCTGTCTACCTGTACAAGGACGAGGAGGGAAAAGTCCTGTACGTGGGGAAGGCGAAGAACATACGCCGCCGGCTGGCCAGCTATCGCAACGCCTCACGGCGCAAGGCCCATCGCAAGATGCGCATCATCGTTCGGGAGGCCAGCAGTATCGAGGTCCGCCTGCAGGGCAGCGAAAGGGAGGCCTTGCGGCTCGAAAACGAGCTCATCCGTACGCTCGAACCGCCTTTGAATGTCGAGGGCGCCTATGCCTTTTTGTATCCGGCCATCGGTCTCGCGCGCACGGAGCGGCACAGTCTTCTGTGCTTCACCACCCGTACCGAGGCCTGGGAGGGGCATCGCTTTCGATGGTACGGCAGCTTCCGATCACGGCTGCGCGCCAAAGAGGCCTTCGACACGCTGGTGGACCTGCTGAGCCTGCTCAGCCACCGCGAGCGCAGCAGCGCCCTCGGCGAGCAGCCCGATGTTCGCGGCTCGCGGCTGGTGGGGCTTCGGCAGCTAGAGCCGCGTTTGTTCGCCGCTGTGGAGGACTGGCTGGCTGGGCGGTCCACAGAGGGCCTTGCGACCTTGGCCCGGGCCTTGGTCGACAAGCCGCAAGCGCGTCGTGAGGCGACTGAGGTTCAAGCCTGGCTACACAGGCTTCGCGCCTTCCACGCCAGCGATCTCGCCAAGCTCCACGACGCGCTACGCCGCGCCGGTCGCTCCGGCCACTTCGTGCCGCAGGACGAACGAGACACCCTGTTCATCGACGTAGGTTGAGGGGCCATGGCTCTCCGGACCACGGAACGCTCTTGGGTGAGCTGGCAACCTCTGTGTCGATCCTGTGCGAGTCAGTCATTCGATGGGCTCGCACAGCAAGGACCTGGAACTTTCGAGAAGTGACCTGCGGCAACGACTGCACGGCCGACTGCGGCTCGGTCAGCTCCTGCACGGCCCGAACTGCGAGGACAACGCAGACCCAGACGACTGTGGCGGTGGCGTATTGGTTTGCGAGATCCCGTGCCCGTGACGGGCGCTCCCATTGTGACCCCTCTTTCACGGCTGCATCGATGCTCCCTCCTCAAATCAGCAGCGGATCCGAAATAATCTCGACCATTGCCGGGCCCTGGTGCGAAAAGGCTCGCTGTAAGGCGCCCTTCAGCTGCTCGGCCTTCGTCACCCGTATGCCGAGCGCGCCGCACAGTCCGGCGTACTCCGCGAAATTCGGGTTGTGCAGCGAAGTCTGCCAGACGTCGTAGTCGGCGCTGCGCTGCTCCTTGCTGATCTTTGCGAGCTCGGCGTTGCTTAGCAGGACGTGCTTGATGTTCATCCCGTATTTCACGGCTGTCGTGTACTCGGCCATGTACTGACCGAAGCCGCCGTCGCCGGTCACGGCGAGGACCTGTCTGCCCGAAAAACGCGGGTCGTCCTCCTGCGTCGCTGCCCAGGCGCCCATGGCCGCCGGATAACCGAAGCCGATGGAGCCGAGATAGCCGCTCATGAGCACCGACTGCCTGGCGCACTCGAAGTAGCGCCCGAACGAGTAGGTATTGTTTCCGACGTCGACGGCGATGATGGCGTCTTCGTCCACCGCTTCGGTCAAGGCGGCGAAGATGGCGACCGAGTGCACGCCCGAGCCAGGGCCAGCCTCTGCCAGCCGACGCTTCTTCTCTTCTCTCCAAATGCGCCAGCGCTCCTGCACCTCCGGCCGCTGGTCCACGGCGTTGCGGCCATCGACGCGCTCGGTCAGCAGCCGCGCCGTCACGGCAATCTCACCCCAGACGGGCACCGTCACCGAATGAAACCGCCCCAGGGTCAACGGGTCATAGTCCACTTGGATGATCGGCTTGTAGCGCGTGATGCCCGTATGATTGCTGAAGCTAGCGCCGAAGACGACGAGCAGGTCCGACTCGTTCATGAACCAGCTCGCCACGGGCGTTCCGCTTCGCCCGAGGACGCCGCAGCCGAGTGGGTGCGCATCGGAAATCAGCCCTTTGCCCTTGAAGGTGGTGAGCACGGGAGCGTTCAGCTTCTCGGCGAGCGCCAACACAGGGTCCATCACGAAGCGCGCGCCGTGCCCGACGATGAACACGGGACGCCTGGCCTCTTCGAGCAGCTTCGCCGCCTGCTCCAAGGCGCTCTTCGGCGGCGAAATCTCGTGCGCGCTGATCCGGCCCTCGGGAGAGCCGGCTTCGGCGTCCGGAGTCTGCACGACCTGCACGTCGTCCGGAAGTACGAGATGGCTGACGCCGCGCTCGAGCAGCGCGTGCTTGCAGGCCAGGCTCGCAATCTCGGCGAAGTCGCTATCCCGCTGGGCGACCGCCGTGTACTTGGCCACGCCTCCGAACGCCGCCGCCAGGTCGACCTCCTGAAAGGCACCGCGGCCGATGAGCTTCGTCGGCACCTGACCGGTAAGCGCCAGTACCGGGGCGCGGTCCACATGGGCATCCCAGAGCCCCGTGAGCAGGTTCGTCGCGCCCGGACCGGCAATGCTGAAACAAGCCGCTGGCCGCCCCGTCAGCTTGCCGTACGCAGACGCGGCAAAGGAAGCGGCTCCCTCGTGTCGGATTCCGAAGTAACGGAGCTTTCCGGCCTTCTCTGCACGTCGCATGGCTTCGGCAAAACCGAGGTTGCTGTGACCGACCATGCCCCAGACCCACTTGAGCCCAAAGCGCAGCAGAGTCTCCAGCATCAGGTCACTGCTCGTGCGGTGATGCTCTTCTTCTTCTGAGAACGCGAGGTACACACCGTCGTCGCGCAGCTCGACGTCGAAGGTCTGCACGGCGTCGTCGAGCCCTTCGGGCGAGGCCCCTGTGAGCGGATGAAAGTCCCAGCCGTGCCAGGGGCAGCGCAACCAGCCGTTTTCGATGCTTCCCTCACCGAGCGGCCCGCCCTGGTGCGGGCACTTGTTGTCGAGCGCCCCGTACTGGCCATCGAAGTGCGTCAGGCACAGGGTTCGGTGCTTGCAGGTGACGGGCTTCACACGGCCCTCGGGAAGCTCGTCGAGCTCCAAGACCTTGTGCCACTTCCGGTCTTGGGCGGAAACTCCAGTGCTCATTTTCGGACCTTTCCCTCCAGCTAGAGCTCGGGGCTCGATGGAACCATAGACGCCGCCCGAACGCGAGAACCCTCAGACTTGTCACCCCCCTCGCGCAGCCAGTTGTCGCTCTGATTCTGCGAAAGAGCCCTCGCTTGTCTTGATGGAAGACCTGGATGCGGTCCATGTCCACGCGCATGTCTCCGCTGAGCTCGACGCACGGGGAGTCGGGTCGCCTGCGGATGCGCTAGGATCTTCGGGTGGACCGGGCAAGCCTCTTCAAGATTGCGCTCGCCGCCGTAGTAGCCAGCGTAATCGCATGGGTCTACGCGAGCGGGGCCTACGAGGAGCTCGACCCCGCCACGATGCGCGTCTGGTTTCACGATGCAGGGGCCTGGGGTGGCCTGCTGTTCATCGTCGCGTACTCGCTCCTGCAGCCGTTCGGGTTGAACGGGCTGGTCTTTCTTCTCAGCGCCCCACTGATCTGGAGTCCAACGGAAGCATTCTTGCTGAACTGGGCCGGCACGGTTGGAACGGGGCTCTTCTCATTTTTCGGCGCTCGCTTTGCCGCCCGGGACTGGATTCAAAAACGATTGCCTCAACGGATACGCCGTTTGGACGATCGGCTATGCACACACGGGTTCCGCACCGTGTTTCTATTACGCCTCATTTTCTACACGACCCCCACGGTTCAGTGGGCGCTTGGCGTGTCGCGGGTCTCGTTCGCGCCCTTTGTCGTCGGCACGGTGCTCGGAGTTGCTCCATTCACGCTGATGACGACCCTAGTCGGTGTCCGTGTCGCCGCCTGGATCGAAAAGCATCCGGTGGCGAGCTGGCCATGGGACCAACTCTGGCCCGTTCTCATCGTCGCTGCCGTTGCGGTTGCGGCGGCAGGTGTATTCATCCTCCGCAAATGGAGAGCCACCGCCGTCGATTGAGCTCGAGCGTCGGACCCTAGTGACGCGGAGCTCGCTCCCGAAGCCAAGCTCCTGCTCAGCTTCTTCGGAGTCTTTGCCGAATCACAAAAGCGGCGAGAGCGAGGAGCGGAAGAAGCCAGGGGTTGGAGGATTCCTGCTTGGAGGCGACGCGGCATGCACAGCCTCCTGCTTCGTCGACGATGCCTCCGCCGCCGCCGATCCCAGCGGCACCTCCGACACCGCCCATGCCGCCCATGCCGCCAGCGCCCATACCACCAGCGCCCGAGCTGCCGCCGGTCATGGGCTCGTCTATGCCGTTCACGGTCACGGTCCAATTGTCGATGTCGACTTCCACCAACGCGGGCGGCACCGAGCAATCCGACGTCGTCGGGCAGGACTGGCCATTGAGCAGGCCAAACGAGACGGGCAGGCCGTTCTCGGAAAAATCAGGCGTTTGGGGCTGGCCCGGCTCGGACCAGAGGGAAACTGCGATGAAATCGGCGGCCTGCAAATCGGAGATGGAGATCGGCGCCCAGCTCAGCCCCTGGATGAACACCCTCCGGTCGACGGCAGCCCAAAGGAACCCATCCTGCTGCACCGCAAGTGACACCACTCGCTGGCCCCGCCCCCCCGGGGGCAACCGGGCATCGAAGTCGAAGTCGATTTCATCGATCGCACCGAAGCTGCCTGGGTCGTATACCGCCTCCTCGTTGATGAGAATGCCCCATACCACCCAAGACTCCCCCTGCGGCACCGACGCAGTCGTGAGCTGCACCCGTAGAAAGGCTCCGGGTTCACCTCCACTGCGCGGCGCCGAAGCATCGACGGCAGCGTCGGGAGAGTCTTGGGGACTGACGAACGGCCCGTAGATCGACCAGTCGGTCAGCGTTCCTTGCGCGTCGACGGCGAACGTGCCGTCGAAATAAGGGCCTTGTGCAACTGCGCTTTGCGCCTGCAAGAGCGGGACGACGAGCAAAAGTGGAAGCGTCGCCGACAGCATCCGAATCCGCGGCAACGGGCTCATCGATAGGGGTCGAGTCATCGCGCTCCTCTTTTGCCTTTCGCGTGCAGATGCTTCGTTCGCCCAGGCTACCACGCGAGCGGTCTACGAGTCATCACGTTATCCCCTCAGACCGAACAGCGGGTCGACGCGCTGCAAGACCGGGATTCCATCGGAACGAGGGCGACTCCGGGACCGGGTCGAGCAGCTCCAGACGAGGCCTCAACGTCGCCCGAACAAGGTCACTTCGGCCCGCCCTCGACCCATTCCCTTGGTTTCGTACCAGAACTCCACGCGCTTGAGACTCCGCTGACCACCTCTCAGGTCTATCGGCCGGCTCTCGCCGCCCTTCGGAATGTGCGAGCGGACCTCGAGCCGCTCCACGGTATTGTTGTCGTAGGTTACCTGAAGTCTCCGGAGCTCGAGCGGCGCATCGGTCACCTTGAGCTTTATGGCTCGGAAATTATCAGACGGACCGCGTATCACGATGACGTCGTGGTCCCTACCAAAGTCCGCCTGCGTCCTACCGAGACGCTTCCATCCGCGCTCTGCGTGGCTGGGGGACGCATTCAGCGCCATGAGCGCGAAAGCTGCCATCAGCGCGACGGTCGCGAGCACGATCTTACTTGGCCTTCTTAGCTTCACAGTTCCCTCCTTGCGGAGTCGGTATTCTATGGGTGATCGCCGGCACTGAGAACCTAAACTTCTCCCGGGTCCGAGACCTCATAGACCCGGGTTCTCGAAATCCCGGATCCGAGCATGAGATTGATCGTGTCCCGAACGAGTAGGCTTCCGAGGATCCGGCTCGCGAGAGGGGAACTTAGACGGCTTTTTTTCGGCGCTGGAGCGGCGCCGAAATTGCTACTCTCGGGTTAGAAGCTCATGTCGGGAGAACGATCATGACTCGTGTCTGGATAGCTTGCCTCGCCTTTGGAGCCCTCGGTGCCGGCTGCGGGGAAACCCAGTCGAACGATTCGGGTCCGACAGAGAGCTTCCTCTGCGGGACCGACGGGAACACCTACTCCATAGAGGAGGCCGAGCGGGGCAATCACGAGGTCGTTCACCGCGGGCGCTGTGAGGATCCGATGGGCTGTGATTCGCCTACCGACTGCTTCGTCGGCGACGAGTGCGCGTCCGGCTCAGATGTGGATTGGTGCGTCCCCGGCGCGACTCGATGTCGATGCCCAGGAGTGTTCCAGCCAGTCTGCGGCGGTGACGGTCGCAACTACATCAACGCTTGCGAAGTGGCCTGCGCGGGTGTCGAGATTCGGCACCAGGGATACTGCGAGGAGCCTCCGGGCGAGGGCTGCGTGCGCGCAGGCTGCAGTGATCATCTTTGCGTCGAAGAATGTATGGACATCGCAAGCACCTGCGAGTGGCGGCAGGTGTACGAATGCTACCAACGGGCGAGCTGCGAGCGGCAGCTCAACGGCCAGTGCGGCTTCACCCCGACTCAGGAGCTGCTCGCGTGCCTCGAGCGTCATGGCGAAGGCATGTGCCGCATCGACCCGCGATGGCAGGATGGCTTCGAAGCGGAATGCGAAAGTCCGCAGGTGCCAGGCATCCTCGGGGTCATCGCGGTGACGCCGGGCGAGATGATGCGGCTCGGAGAGTGGTTCGGAGCGAGCTACGAGCTCCTCGAACCGGCTGTCTTCGAGGGTGCGTATCCGGGCGAAGGGCTGCTTCTGTGCGATGCTGAGCAGACGCTGCTTGAGGGAGTGGCTTTGATGACTCCGATCGGAGAGATCGAGTTCCACTGCCGTATCTTGCCCGAAGCGACTCCCGGCGAGTGCTACGACGATGGCGACTGCCCACCGGGGCACTACTGTGAGCGCATCGGCCCGCGGCCCGCCGATGAAAGGGCCCCGGACGCCGACGAGCCTCCGCTTGGGATCTGCATGGACCTCTGCGCGCTGCTCGACTGCGCGCCGGGCTATGTCTGCGAGCTCGGCGCGTGCAGACCGCAACACGGCTTGTGTAGCAGCGACGAGGATTGCCCGCTGGGCTCGATCTGCCTGGAGGGAATCCTGGGCAGCCCGATGGGCGAGGGTCTGTGCGAGCCTTGCCCGTGTCCTGACATCTATGCACCGGTCTGTGGTGTCGATGCTCGGACCTACGGCAATGGCTGCGAGGCGCGCTGTGCGCGCGTTCCTGTTGCTCACGAGGGCGAATGCGAGGACGACTGCCCCGTCGAGACGCACCTCCGCGACTTCGAAGGACAGTGCGTGCCCAAGTGTTACGGCTCCGAGCCATGCGCGGACGAGGGGCGCTGCAATGCGGCGGAGGTCTGCCGTCAGGATCCCGCGTGTCCCGGCTATTGGAAAAGGCCCTGGCAACGTAGCTCGGCAGGGTCCCAAGAGGCTGAACAGCCCGGTCTGGCGCCGCACCCGCTGCTGTTTCCCTCAGTCCGCCCAAGGCAGAGGGGCTGAGCTGCTCGTGAATGCGGTCGAGATCGGCACGGGACTGCTTCTCGACCTGGCCGCCACAGCCGATCACCCAGAACACAGCCAGCGCTGCGGGTACAATTGCGCACCGTAGGTCGTGAGGAGGTGAGTGCATTACGAGTCCGCGTCAGCCCGACAACGAACCACTAACGAAGCACTTCTCGTGCCATCCCTTCGATTGCCAAAGTCCGCGAATTTTCAGCAGCTTACGGAACATTGTAGCCATGACGGTCACTGAAATGTGACTGAACGGGTCACAAGGCGCACAGAGCGATTCTTCCCGACTGCTGAAGCGAATCTGGATGGCCAAACGAACGAGCCGTCGAATGCCGACAATGATCCATCGCTCCGCAAGAGGCGCTCGCGCCCTCTCTCAGAGCTCCGCCTCGGTGACTTCGCGAAACGGGGCGTCAACTGGCGGAGGAGGAGGGATTCGAACCCCCGGTAGAGTCGCCCCTACAACGGATTTCAAATCCGCCGCCTTCGACCGCTCGGCCACTCCTCCAGTAGGGAAGCGCTCCTTAGCACACTCTTTCCAGGACGGTGCTCAATAGATTAGGATCGCGGCTCCGAGTGACGGGTTCAGCAGCAAAGAGGGTGAAAGCGTGGCCGCCGATACAATTCCGCGAAGACTGATCGAGCAGGGCCAGAAGCGCCCCAACAGCCCGGCTTATTACGTTCGGCAGGGGGGTCGTTGGAAGGCGACGAGCTGGAAGCAGTATGCCGATGAGGTCAGTCAAGCAGGGCGGGCTCTGATCGCGCTCGGACTGGAGCCGGGGCAGACGATCTGCATCCTCGGCTTCAATCGGCCCGAGTGGGTCGTGATGGACCTGGCGACGATGGGCTGCGGCGCGGCACCGGCCGGCATCTACACGACGAACTCACCGGCGGAGGTGCGCTACATCGTCGAACATTCGGAGGCGCCGATCGTTCTGGCGGAGGACGAAGGCCAGTGGAAGAAGTTAGAGCAGGAGCGGGACAAGCTGCCCAAGCTCGAGCACGTCGTCATGATGAAGGGCGCGCCGAAGATCGACGACGCCATGGTGCTCAGCTGGGAGGAGTTTCTAGCCAAGGGAGACGAGACGCCGGCGCAGGCATATTTGGACCGGGTCGACGCGCTCGAGCCCGACGGGCTGGCGACGCTCATCTACACCTCAGGCACCACGGGGCCGCCCAAGGGCGTGATGCTCAGTCACAAGAACCTGGCCTGGACGAGCAAGAAGGCGGTCGACATCGTCGGACTGAGGCCGGACGATTGCTCGCTGTCGTATTTGCCGCTCTCGCACATCGCCGAGCAGATGTTCACGATTCACGCGCCGATCACGACGGGCTCGCAGCTGTACTTCGCCGAGTCGATCGATGCGGTGCCCGAGAACCTGAAAGAGGTGCAGCCGACGGTGTTCTTCGGCGTGCCACGCATCTGGGAGAAGTTTCACAACGGGATCAGCGCGAGGCTGCAAGAGGCCACGGGCATCAAGGCGAAGCTCGTGAACTGGGCCATGGGCGTTGGCTGGAAGGCGAACCGTGCACCCGGCGGACCCAAAGGCCTGCAGTACCAGCTCGCGAACAAGCTCATTTTCTCCAAGCTGAAGCCAGCGATCGGCATGGGACGAGCCAGAGTCTGCGTGACCGGTGCGGCTCCGATCGCGCAGGAGGTCCTCGAGTTCTTCGCGAAGCTCGATTTGCTGGTGTTGGAAGTCTACGGGCAATCGGAAGACAGCGGGCCGACGAGCTTCAACTTGCCCCATCGCTACCGTTTCGGAACTGTGGGACCGGTCCTCGACGGGGTGGTGGTCAAGATCGCCGAGGATGATGAGATTCTCGTTCGCGGACCCAATGTGTTCATGGGCTACTTCAAGAACCAGGCAGCAACGGACGCCACGCTGGCCGATGGCTGGCTTCAATCAGGGGACTTGGGAAGCGTCGACGCGGACGGCTTTCTCCACATCACCGGGCGCAAGAAGGACATCATCATCACGGCGGGCGGCAAGAACATCACGCCGCTCAATCTCGAAAGCGAGCTCAAGAACCACATGCTGATCAATGAAGCGGTGGTCATCGGCGACCGGCGGAAGTACCTGACCGCCCTGCTGACCCTGGACCCGGACACACTCCCGGCCTGGGCCGAGACTAACGGCGTCGATCCGAAGGCTGCAGCGCACGACCCGAAGCTACGGGCCGAAGTCCAGCGTCACATCGACGAGATGAACCAGCACTTCGCGCGTGTGGAGCAAATCAAGAAGTTCCACATTTTGGAGGAGAACCTAACGATCGAAGCTGGGGACCTGACGCCCACGCTGAAGGTCAAGCGCGCGAAAGTCGCAGAGCATTTCGCCAAGGAAATCGAGGCGATGTACGCGGACGGCAAAGCCCCGAGCTGACCGCGCCCGATGCGAACAGGGCCCGCGTCTTCAGTCAGCATCGTGCCGAGATCCAGCTCTCCGCGGCTCCAAGCGCAGGGGAGTGCTTGCGTGGGGCGTTCGGGCGGCCTAAGGCCAGCGAGCTGGTCAATCGCTCGCGCTCGGCGTGCTGGTGGTTTCGATGAGTGGCAAGCGCAAACGGGCAGCTTCGCAGCCGTCCGAGAGCGAGACCAAAGAAGCTTTGACGGTGGCCTCCTGTCGCCGACAGAAACGAAAACAAGTGCTGCCTCGGCGAATGAGCCTGGGTCGTAAGTGAGGGCTCATGACTGACAAAGTTGTCACCAAGAATAAGGTCATCTCGATTGCATACACGCTGCGCCTGAGCGGCGGAGACCTGATCGATGAATCCACCGCGGAGGAACCCCTTCTGTACCTTCATGGCGCGGGCAACATCGTGCCCGGGCTGGAGAAGGAGCTCGAGGGCGCCGCTGTGGGCGCCAAGCTGAGCGCCGTCGTGCCGCCCGACGAGGGCTACGGACCGCGCATCGGAGACCCACAAGAGGTTCCACGCGCGGCTTTCCCGGAAGGCGCAGAGTTGCACGAGGGGATGGCCGTGATGGCCGAAGACGAGCAGGGCCATCAGATCCCGCTTTTCATCACGGGCCTCACTGAAGAGACCGTCACGGTCGACCCGAACCACCCGCTGGCGGGAGAAACCCTGCACTTCGAGGTCACCGTCGTCGAGACCCGAGACGCGACAGTCGAAGAGATCGCACACGGCCACCCGCATGGTCCAGGCGGCCACCACCACTGAGCGGAACACGCCCCCCTAGACGAGCAGCTGGAACGCGAGGACTCGTCACGCAAAGGTCGCAGCGCTGGTTACGGCGCTGCGATTTTTTTTTGCGCGACGGCCGGCTCGCTGTTCGCGACCCGCCGCGATCAGCTGCCCGTGATGAGGGCGCTTATGCGGCGGCTGTGCGGACGTTGGCGGTGTTCCCAGAGGAAGATGCCCTGCCAAGTGCCGAGGTCGCAGCGGCCGGCCGCGACGGGAATGCCTAGTGAGGTCTGGGTGAGGGCACTGCGGATGTGAGACGGCATGTCGTCGGGGCCCTCGGCGGTATGAACGAAGAGGGGGTCGCCGTCACGGACGAGCCTGCTGAGGAACGCGTCGAGGTCGACTTGGACGTCCGGGTCGGCGTTCTCGTTGATGATGAGCGAGGCGCTGGTGTGGTGGACGAAGACGGTGCACAGGCCTTCGCGGATGCCCGCCTTGGCCACGATCGACTGAACCCTCGATGTGATCTCCGTGGTGCCACGACCCGGGGTGTCGACGATGAAGCTCTCGCGGTGCACGGCCATATCTAGACGCCCTCCGCCTCACCGCCCCAGATGTACTTGTGGGCCTGAAGCTGCACGCGCGCCGGCAACTTGTCCGCCAGGGTCCATTCGACGAGCTGCTTGGGACGCAGCTCGCCCCAGACGCAGCCGAGCAAAATGGCGCCCGCCCGCTCGGCCAGCCGCTGCTCCGCGATGACCTCACGTGCCCACTCGTAATCTTGCCTGTCGGCGAGCACGAACTTCACCTCGTCACGCTCGGTCAGCAACTCGACGTTGGCCCAGCGGTTTCGCTCCGACTCGCCGCTTCCGGGCGCTTTGAGATCCATGATGCGATGCACCCGCGGATCCACCGCCGAGATGTCGCGCTCGCCACTCGTCTCGAGGAGGACCGTGCGCCCCGCATCGCAAAGCGCTTCCATCAAGGGCAGCACCGCGGGCTGAAGAAGTGGCTCGCCCCCCGTGATCTCCACGAGCGGCGTTCCAAGCGAGAGCGCCTGCCGAAGCACCTCCGCGCGCGAGAGCCGCGTGCCGCCGGTAAAAGCCTGTGGCGTGTCGCACCAGCGGCAGCGGAGGTTACAGCGCGAAAGTCGAACGAAGATGCAGGGCAGCCCCGCGAAGGTCGATTCCCCTTGAATCGATTCGTAGATTTCGTGGACCAGGAGCTCGTCGCGGTCGGCAGTCATCGGTTCCGGTTGATGAGAACGAGCATCTGAGCGTTCTTCGCTTCCGTCTCCTCGGCCTCGATGAGCAAATCCCACACTCCGGGGCCTGCCGCCAACTCCAGGACCTGCGCCCGCTGCTTGACGCAGCGAAGGCCGCCTTCCTCGTCATGCCGGATCCAATGAATCAGCGGCTTGGAGCCGTTCAGGGACAGCGCCGACACTCGAAGCGGAACGCGCTCTTCAAGCCGGACCCGCAGTCTGTAGAAACGCTTCTGCTCAGACCATGGACGGCAGCCTGGAATGGGCTCGGCCGGCCCGGCCTGCATCTGGGTCTCGAAGACTCGCTCGGACCAGGGAAAATCCTCTGCGCGAATTTCGGTCACCGCCCCTGCGCTCGTCTCTACGGACGGCGGAGGCGGCCCGGCCAGGTCCAGTGACGCCGTCCCCGCGGCGTCCGATCGACCGCCCTGCTCGCCCACCGGTCTGCCGAGCTCCGCCAAATCCGCTCGCACCGATGCGTCCGAGCTCTCGCGCAGCGCGTCGAGCATCTGGAGCGTCAAAAGATTGCGCACGTTGTGTCCGTAGCGCAGCCCGTCCTCGGTGAGCTGGCAGGCGTTGTGCAACCCACCCCCTCCCAGAACGTTCGGGTGAATGCCGTCGCGGGCCAAGCCCTTGCGCGGCAGCACGCGCATCGCCGCGTAGTAGTCGACGTAGGGGAGCTTCCAGTGCTCCGCTACCGCTTGGGTAATCTGGTTGAAGCGCCGAATCCAGAGGTCGCGCGATGCGTCGCGCCGCGGAATGCTCGAGCCGAGCACGGGAACGACGCCCATGGCGGAAAGCTCGTCGATGAGCTCGACGAGCCGTGTCAGATAGATGCGCTCGTTCTTGTTCTGCGCATCGTTACTGCCGAAGAGCACCAGCGCATAGCGCGCCTGGGTTTCGCGGATCTCGCGGCGATACTTCGGCGGCTTCCCGGAGAGCACGTACCGCAGGTTCCAGTTGACGCCCGCTGCATCGCTGTGCCGGTTGAACGAGTTGTACGATTCGCCGTTGAACGCGACGAGGGTCGGGGCCAGGCGCTGATAGTCGCCGAGCTCGACGTAGGGCGCGGCGAAGCAGTGGAGAAAGGCGCGGCTTTCGACGCTGCTGCCCCCCATCTTGGAAAAGGCGTCCTCGCGGAGCTCGGGGTTGCGGGCGCGGATCGCCGCGACGTTCGCTCGGACCTCTTCGTCCAGACGCAAACGAGGCTCACTCGGCGGGCCTTGGACCTGCAGCGCTGGAACCGCAGCGGTCTGCTCCGGACTGGCATCCACGGAGACGGACAGCGCTACCAGGACAAACCCACTCAAGCACGCGAGCCAAAGCCGTACTCGCCGTTCCCTCGACACCGGGCGACGCTAGCAGACGCTCACGGAGGGGGCGAGAACTGTGCCGAAATCCCGCGATCTTCAGGGAATCTCGAACCCGCCCTAGCCCACGGCCTCCATCACGGCCGCGGCTCCGAGGCCGCCCGCCGCGCAGATGCCGAGCAGGACCGTCTCCTGTCCGCTGCGCTGGAGCTCGTTGGCCATGGTCGTGACCATGCGCGCGCCCGTCGCGGCGAAGGGATGGCCGATGGAAATGGACCCGCCGTGCAGGTTGAAGCGGTCTTCGTCAATCTCTCCGACCGCCCGGTTTCGGCCGAGCCGCTCCTCCGCAAAGGCCTTGCTTCCGAGCGCCTTCGTGACCGAGAGAACCTGGGCCGCAAAGGCCTCGTGCATGTCGACGATGCTCACGTCCTCAAGCTCCATGCCCGCTCGCTGCAAGGCCTTGGGCATGGCGAGCGCCGGCCCGATGAGGAGCTGGTCCGCAGGATCGACGCCCACGTAGCTCCAGCTCCGAAACGCCGCCAGCGGCGCGTAGCCGAGCGCATCGGCCTTCTCCTCGCTCATCAATAGCACGGCCGACGCCCCGTCCGTCAGCGGAGACGCATTGCCGGCCGTCACCGTGCCGTCCTTCGCGAACACCGGGCGCAGCTTGGAGAGCTTTTCGAAGCTGGTGTCCCCGCGAACGATGTTATCCGCGTAAACCTCGGTCTGGCCGCTTCGTACCGGCACGACCTCCTCGTCGAAGCGGCCCGAACGGATCGCGGCCGCCGCGCGATGATGGGACCGCTCCGCGAAGCGGTCCTGCGCTTCGCGCGAAATCTCGTTGCGCCGCGCCATGTCCTCAGCCGACTCGCCCATGACCTGACCGGTCGTACGCTCGGCGATCTTCGGCATCTTGGGCAAGACCTCGCTGATGGGCATGAGCTGCGACAGCACTGCCAGATAGTCACCCACGCCCGAAGCCTTTCCGAACGCGAGCGGCGCCAGCGCATGCACGGCCTTTTGCGGTAAGTTGATCGCGGCGTTGCTCGTGGAATCGCTGCCCCCGGCGATGATCACATCCGCATCCCCTCGTTCAATCGCCGAGGCCGCCGAAGTGATCGCTTGAAGCCCCGTGGCGCAGGCCCGGGTCACCGTGTAGCCCTCGACGCTCGAGGGGAGCCGTAAGTCGAGCACGACTTCCCGGGCGATGTTGGGAGCGAGGCTCGGAAGAACGACCCCTCCCCAGACGATGCCATCGATCTCCCCATGCGGAAGCTCGGTCTTGCTCAGCAGTGCTTTGACGGCAGCATCGGCCAAGGCGATCGAGTCGAGTGCGAGAAATTGCCCGAACGCTTTGACGAAAGGGGTGCGGACGCCGTGCACCACGACCGCGCGTCGCTTGCTGCTCTTCTTCTTCGCCATGGCTACGCTCCAATCAGTGCACCGCCGCAGACCCGCACCGTCTCTCCGGTGAGGCCGACCGAGCCGGGTGTTGCCAAAAAAGTGATGACCTGAGCCACATCCTCGGGCTGCCCACCCTGCCCGAGCGCGCTCAGTCGCCGAGCGGCTTCGCGAAGCGCGACCGGCATCGCAGCGGTGAGCCGCGTCTCGATGAAACCAGGCGCGACCGCGTTCACCGTGATGCCGCGCCGCGCGACCTGCCGCGAGAGGACCTGGACATAGCCGACGATGCCCGCTTTTCCGGCAGAGTAGTTCGTCTGTCCGCGGTTGCCGGCGATTCCGGCGACCGAAGACAGGCAGATCACTCTTCCCGCGGACTGAAGCACCTTCTTGTCGAGGAGCTCCGCCGTGATCCGAACGACGGCGCCGAGGTTGATGTCGAGCGCGCTGTCCCACTGCTCGGGGCTCATGCGCGCCAGCGTTTTGTCGCGGGTGACGCCCGCGTTGTGTACGACGATGTCGACCCCGCCCTGCTTTTCGTGCAAGGCGCCCGCGATGCGCTTTGGCGCATCCCGATCCGTGATGTCGATCAGAAGCACGGAGCCGCCGATGCGCTGTGCGACCCGGCTGCACGGTCCATCATCGGCCGGTCGGTCCAGGCAAACGACATGTGCCCCTTCGGCGGCCAGCAACTCGGCCGTAGCCTCTCCGATCCCGCGGGCGGCACCGGTCACCAACGCCACCTTGCCTTCGAGCGGCTGCGTCATGGGAAAGTCCTCGCCCTTCGCCGTGGTCGTGAGCGTGAACGGCTGGGCGCTCAGGAAAGCGGAGCGCGAGGACAGGAGGAAACGCAAGAGCGGCTCCAAGCGCTCCTCCGCCCCTTCCTGTACGAACACGCCGTTCGCCGTCGAACCGTTGCCACCAATCTCCTTGGCCAAACTCCTGGTGAAACCCTGGAGCCCTGCGCGGGTCGCGGCGACCTCGGGGTCCTTGCTGTCCGCGGGCGGTCGGCCGAGGACCAGAACGCGACCACAGCGCTGCAGCCGGCGAATCCAAGGGTGGAACACCTCGTAAAGGGACTGCAGCTCTTCGGGGCTTCGCAGCTCGGTCGCGTCGAAAACGATCGCGGCGACGCGCGCTCCCTCGGGGGCGTCCCCCTCCTTTATCGCTTTCGGCGGACGCCCGTAGGCTTCGCCCTGTGCCAGGTAAGGTGCGAGCGCCGCCGCGTCGCCGGCGACGACCCAGGGGTTGGCGCCGGCCTGAGCCAGCGTCCCGGCGAGCGCCTCTGCGAGCGCGCCGTGGCCGCCCACAAGCACGTTCTGATCATCGAGTGGACGCTCCTCGTAAGGCCCCTTGGCGCGCGCGAGTCGCTCGGGCAGCGGAAGCGGAAGGCCGAGGGCCTTGACGAGTTTTCGGGCCTGCGGGTTATCGAGCAGAAAATCGGCCATGGATGCTCAGCTCCTCACTGAAAAGGTTCCGACCAAGTAGGCAGGCCCGCCTGGGGCGTCGCCTACGAACAGCTGCTCGTCCATGACGAAGAGCCCGACCGTCGCAGGAAGCACCAGCGGGCGGGTGAACTTGACGTCGATGGACGCGAGGCGATTGGGGTCTCCTGCGAACAGGTTTCGGTTCAGGCCCTCGATGGCTCGCGCCAGGGTCGCGTAGCCGTGCAGGATCACATTGCGAAAACCCGCCGCCCTGGCCGCGGCAGGTACCCAGTGAATCGGGTTGAAATCCCCCGTCAGCTTCGCGAAATCGAGACCGGCATGGGCGCCGATGCGCCAGCGCGCCAGCGGCCTCGCCTCCTCGGGAACCTGCGGTCGCTGCGAGGCCTTCTTCTTGCTGGGCTTGCCATCGGTCTTGGCCTGGCCCTTGCCCTGGCCGAGCGGCACGATCGTGTACATGTGGGCGACGACCGCCTTCGGATGATCAGCCGAGGACATCGTGGCCGAGTGTTGAATCACTGCGCGCCGTCCGTCGTCGTCGATGTCTTGTAGCTGCAGCTCGAGCCCGAAGGAGTCGCTCGAAGGAAGCGCTGCGTTCAGCTCGAGCCGGCAGCCCCCGTTCAGCACCTTCTGAAGCGGATAAGGCAGGCCCGCCAGATCGCGCGCCTGATACGGAAACGTCCACTGGGGAAAAAGGTGCGCCGGGAGCTGGCCACGGTAGCTCGCCGGGTCGCCGCCCACATGCCGGATGTAGTCCCGCACCAAGGCCGCCGGACGCGGTCGAATGCGCGCGCTTTGGATTGGCCCCGGTACTTCGGGCGTGGCGCCCTCCCCCGCTGCGGCGCCCGTCGCGCTCAGGAAGGCAGCGCGGGCGAGCGCGCCGAGCACCGGCCCCTGGTGAAGGATGTAACGCGCGGGTATGGCCATGTGGATCTCCTGTCGGCTGCGATGGGCTGCCCCCTGCCACCCCGGTTTCGGTCTTCGGACCTGTCGGCGTGGCGCCTATGAAACCAGGTTCCTTCGAGGGGCGTCAAGCCTCTAAAATTACGAGCCTTCAGGCCTCGTCGAGCTAGTCTAAGCCCCATGCGCAATCCCCTCTTGGAGCTCGGCTTCGACATTCCCTTCGAAGACATCCCCTTCGAAGACGTCAAGGCCGAGCACGTCGAGCCCGCAACCGACCAGCTCCTCGCCAGCACCACCGAGGCAGTGCAAGCGATCACCTCGCAGACCGGCGCTCCGAGCTATGCAAGCAGCCTGCAGGCGCTCGAGGAGGCCACGCTGCCTCTGGAGCTGGCTATGACGGTCGTCGGTCATCTCGAAAGCGTCGCGACGACGGACGCCTTGCGTGAGTCCTACAACCGCGTCGTGCCCAAGCTGAGTGCCTTCTGGTCCGCGCTCGCCATGAACGCGGACCTCTACGCTGTCATCAAAGCCTTCGCGCAAACCGACGAGGCCGAGGCCCTGCCACCGACCGAAAAGCGCTTCGTCCAAAAGACGCTGGATGACTTCCGCCGAAACGGTGCGGAGCTGAACGCAGAGGGCAAAGCCCGACTGCAGGCCATCGAGGTGGAGCTCACCGAGCTGACTACGAAGTTCTCTCAGAACGTGCTCGACGAAACCAACGCCTTCGAGTGGGTCACGACCGATGAAACGGAGCTCGCCGGCCTCCCGCAGAGCGCCAAGGCCGCCGCCCGGCAGAGCGCCGAGAGCAAGGGTCTGAAGGGCTGGCGCTTCACCCTGCAGGCGCCGAGCCTCCTCCCCGTGCTGACCTACCTCGACGACGCGAGCCTGCGCGAGAAGTTCTGGAGGGCCTACAACACGCGCGCTTCGAAAGGAGAGCGCGACAACGGCCCGATCGTCGCTCGGGTGCTCGCGCTCCGCGACGAGAAAGCCAAGCTCCTCGGCTATGCGGACTTCTCGGACCTGGTCACCGAAGACCGGATGGCCAAAAACGGCTCGACCGCGCGCCGCTTCATCGAGGACCTTCACGCCCGGACCGAACAGGCCTTTCGGAAGGAAAACGAGACGCTCGAAGGCTTTCGGCGCGAGCTCGAAGGCCCTGAGGCCGGGCCAAACCAGCCCTGGGACGTGGCCTACTACGCCGAGAAGCAGCGTCAGGCCAAGTACGACTTCGACGAAGAGGCGCTTCGGCCGTACTTCCCACTCGAACGCGTCCTGAGCGGAATGTTCGAGATCGCCGAATCGCTCTACGGCATCGAGATCGTCGAACGGAAGGCGAGCCGATGGGACCCAGAGGTTCGTACCTATGCGATTCGCGAGCGGTCGGGCGAAACCGTGGCGGCGTTTTACGTGGACCTGTTTCCTAGGGAAAACAAGCGGGGCGGCGCTTGGATGAACGGTCTGCTCAGCCATGCCTATCATGGCGCCGGCACCGCGCCGCAGCTCGGGCTCTTCTGCGCCAACGTGAACCCTCCGGTGGGCGATGCCCCCGCCCTGCTGACCCATAGGGAAGTCGAGACCCTCTTCCACGAGTTCGGCCACCTGCTGCACCACTGCTTCAGCCGGGTGAGCGTCCGGAGCCTCGCGGGCACGAACGTCGCCTGGGACTTCGTCGAGCTTCCCTCGCAGATCATGGAAAACTGGTGCTGGGAGCGAGAAGCGCTCGACCGCTTCGCGGCCCATCACGAGACCGGCGAACCGATCCCGAACGATCTATTCGACAAAATGGTCCGGGCACGAACCTATCGGGCGGCCAACGCGCAGATGCGCCAGCTCGGCTTCGCGAGCGTCGACCTGGCGCTTCACCAGGACTACGACGAGCGCAAGCACGGCAAGGTGCTGGACTTCGCCCGAACCATCCTGCAAGCGTACGCCCCCGCGCCGCTCCCGGACGACTACGCCATGCTCGCCGGCTTCACCCACATCTTCGGCCACTCCGTCGGCTACGCGGCGGGCTACTACAGCTACAAGTGGGCCGAGGTCCTCGACGCCGACGCGTTCAGCCGCTTCAAAAACGAAGGCATCACAAACCCAGAGGTGGGCGAGGCCTTCCGCAAGACCATTCTCGCAAAGGGCAACAGCGAGGACCCGGCCAAGCTCTACGAAGACTTCATGGGCCGCGCTCCCGAGCTAGACCCCTTGCTCGAACGCGCAGGCCTCGCTTGAGTTGCACTTCAAATCCGGTCAGAGGACTAATCTGGATGGCTCTGCGCTCGCCGCGCATGATCTAGTCGTGGTCGAGCTCGCGCTTGAGAACCTTGCCTCCGATCAGAGCGCGCGGACATCATCGAAGCTGGCAAGGGGCATACCCGTTGATGCGTCCGGGCGAGCGCGCCCGCGCGCGATCTGGACCCCGCGTTGGCGAAGCCATACGCTGGTTCTAGGGTTGGGCTCATTCTGAGGGCCTTTTAGGGGCTGCTAACTCGAACAGATGGTGACATCGACACGTCGTGCCATGCGCATCTCCCTGGCGGATGCGCTCTTCTACGCCCTCATGGTGGGCGCGGGTGAAGTCTATTTCCTGGCCGATGCGGTACGGCTCGGCGCAACAGCGCTCGAGCAGGCCCTGGTGCTCACGGTTCCCCTTTGTGTCGGTACGCTGGGACCGCTCGCATCGCTGGCGCTGATCGGCCGGTTTCAGCGTCGCAAAGCAGTCGTCGTCACGGCGGCAACTACACAGGCGCTCGTCTTGTTCGCCATCGTCGCCACCGATGCCGAGGGACTGCTTTCGCCGCGCTTGCTGATCGGCCTTGCGTCCGCGTACCAGATCTGCGCACAAGCGGCAGGAACTGCCTGGGCCTCCTGGTATGGCGACCTCGTACCCGCACGCATTCGGGGCCGCTACTTCGCCACCCGCAACCGGATCGCCCAGCTGGCCACTTCGGGATCCCTCATCGTCGCCGGCCTGCTGTTGCAGCAGCTGGAGCCTGGTGCCGCAGGAGTCGTCGCGGCTGGGGCGGGCGGCTTGGGATACGCCCTCATCTTCGGTGCGGCGGGCGTTTTTCGCATGGTGTCGGCAGCTCTTCTGGCCGTTTCCCCAGAACCACCTGCGGAGCTGCTGAGCAATCGAGGCGAGTCGTTGGCGTTTGCGCGTTCCGCAGAAGCCCTGCCGGCGCGCCGCATCGTCCTGTTCGCGGCCGCATTGCAGCTGAGCGTGTACGTCGCCTCTCCGTATTTCGGGCCTTTCATGCTCGAAGAGCTTCGATTGACCTATACCGAATACATGGCCGGTAGCGTGGCCGTCGTCGTGTTGAAGTTCGTCTCGCTGCCCGCCTGGGGGCGTCTCATCGATCGCTACGGAGCGCGGGCCGTCTTACTTCTGGCAGCAGTCCTCGTCGCCCTGGTCCCCCTGCCATGGCTTTGGGCTCGCGGCGTTGCGGTGGTCATCCTAGCTCAGGCAGTGTCGGGTCTCTCCTGGGGCGGCCACGAAGTCGCTCAGTTCTCGCTGCTGCTCGAGAGCAGCCCCGCCCGCTCGCGCCTACACGTCTTCGCGATGATGAGCGTCTCGAACGGAGTCGCTCAGCTCGTCGGAAGCCTGCTGGGCGGATGGCTCCTGCTATCGGTCGACCGCAGATTCCCGCTCCTGTTCATCGCGAGCGCAGCATTGCGCCTCGTCGTCGCGCTCGCAGCGCCACGGATCATTCCTCAACGTATCGGCACGCGCGGAATCGGTCGGCGGCGGCTGTTCATGAGGCTCCTCGGTTTCCGGGCGAGCGGAGGCATGGAGAGTCGCCCCGTCCCGTTCGACGAAGAACGACCCTGAGCCTCGAGCTAAATCCAGCGTCGCAGCCAAGGCGCTAAGAAGCACGCCCCGACGGCGGCGTCGAACAAGACGCTCGCGAGGTTCTTGGGGGTCCAGACCTTGTCGATCAGCACAGAAAGGAGTCGCGCGGCTGCCGCTGCGCCCCAGGCCGCCCCCAGCGTCTGATAGACCATTGGCGAACGGGTCACGAAGGCCATCGTGCCGAGGGCAATCAGTGCGCCGCCGTACATCGCACGGACCTCGGAAATCCCTTCCTTGGCGCCAGCACGAATTCCCGTGAGGGCCTCAATGCCGCTCGGGTTGAGCAGACCGAGCGCGCCGATGGCCAGGGTCACACCGGCCGCAATGAGCGGGAGCATGGCGACGATGTTGTGGGGCATGTCCACGCGAGTGTAGTCGTCGGGCCTTCTAGCGCCAGAATCTGAAGAGTCGCAGTCCGCAGCGCCTGGCTCGCCCCCGGTACGCCCGCCCTACGAGCAGCGGCCAAGCTCTACGCAGACTTCATGAGCCGCGCTCCCGCGCTAGACCCCTTGCTCGAACGCGCGGGCCTCGCTTGAAGCGCCGTCCAGTGTGAGTGAGCCCGCGGTTTGCAACTCGACATCATATTCAATCTGGCACAATTTGGGCGCTGAGAGAGCTAGTCGGGCGAGCCCATCATCGATGCAGACAAGCTGTTCCATCTCGCTCGTAGCATTCGAACCTGCGCAGCCGCTCCGCGTGGAGGCGCGTTGGCAGATGGCCGCGCCCAGGTCAGCAACAACCTCCCGCACATTGCAGGTGCAGTTTGTGGTGGACGACCCAGATGAGGTCGTCATTTGGCCAGCATCGAGCCAAGCGCCGGGTGAACGCGATGGGTTATGGAACCACACCTGTATGGAGCTGTTCATCGGCCTCGCCCGTGCCGACAATTATGGCGAGATCAATGTCTCTCCCGGAGGGGACTGGGCCTTCTACCACTTCAGCGGATATCGCGACCGGCAAGCCATCGTCGGCGAGGCCCCCAAACCGATGTCCATCTTGGTGGAGGGCGACGCGACGAGCCGGTCAGTGAGCTTCGAGCTCGAGCTCCGCCGCCTTCATGATCTCATCGGACACCCGCCGTGGCAGTGGCAACCCACGGCGGTGCTGCAGACCTCGACTGGGTTGACCTACTGGGCTCCGTCGCACCCGGCGAACCGACCCGACTTTCATCGTCTTCGGCACGTCCCAGTCTGGGATCCGTACGACGAGGTGTAGCGTCTGACAGACCATCGGCGAACGGGTCACGAAGGCCATCGTGCCGAGGGCAATCAGTGAGCCGCCGTCCATCGCACGGACCTCGGAAATCCCTTCCTTGGCGCCAGCACGAATTCCCGCGAAATCCACTGTCCCGACGCTGTCGTGGCGGATCAGTCCGTCCAACTCAGGGCAGAGCGCTCGGGACCAGGTGACGGCCGGGTCTACACCATCACGGTGACGGCCACGGACGGCTGCGGACCCCTCACCCGCTCGCGTGTACCTGCCGCAATTTTTCTGCGGCGCCACGGAGGTCGACTTTCGCCAATGCTCAGCGCCGCAGTCCGCGTAACGACGCCGACTCGAAGGGCAGAAAGTCCTCCGGTGTTCAGTCCCTGGCGAGTTGCTGCTGAGGCTTTTCCGCGACCCCGCGCAGGTCGACCTTCACGGTGAGCTCGTTGGCGACTTTGAGGCGCACGATGCTCGGCACGCTGACCTCGTGGTCTTCCAGTGTCACTTTGAAGCTGGCCTCGATGCGCAGCGCCTCTTTGTCCGAGGGCGCCCAGCGAACGGTACCATCGGCGACCAGGTCCTTCGTGACCCCATGCACCGTGAACTTGCCCTGCACCTTGACCTTGGCGCTCTTGCCCGGCTTCAGGTCCTTGGGACCTTTGACGAGCTTGCTGATCTCGAAGGTCGCGTGCGGATACTTTTTCGCGTCGAGCCAACCGTCCCCGGCGAGGTGCTCATCGCGGAGGTCGGAGCCAGTGCGGATGCTGGTCACGGGCACTTTGAAAGAGCCTTTGACTCCGGCGATGTCCGCCGGGTCGAAGCTGATCTGGCCGGACACGCGCGTCGACTCGCCCTTCATCGTCTCGAGCGGGGCGTCCGAGATGAAGGTCGCCTTGCTGGCACCGCTTTCGGAAATGCTGAACGTCTGGCTCTGCGCCTCCGCGAACGCCGGCGTGAGGGCCGCGCTCGAACCGACGAAGGCCAATGCGAACAGCAAGCTGAGCCATGAGGACTTTGTGATCATCGAACGGTTCTCCTTGTGACTCGCCGCACGAGCCCGTTTTCATATGAAATGAATAGCAAATTGTGACGGACGACGGCCACTAAGCCTTCGTCTCGACGCGCGGAACGAACGGCGTATTCAAGCTGCCGCAACGATAGGGGCGGTCTCGTGAAAGCTCCAGCCCTCATTGTCGCGCGCGGCCCGACCAAGCTCCCATTCGTCTCGAAATAGGGCTACCGGTCGGCCGTCCTGGTCGAGCACGGCCATGGGAATGCGGCGGGCGGCGAGCTCCTCGGGACCTCGGCTGCCCTCGACCCAGCGCGCGTGCTGGTAGGGAAGCGCGTCGAACGAAACCTTAGCGCCGTACTCGTGCTCCAGGCGGAACATCAGAACGTCGAACTGCAGGCGGCCCACGACTCCACAGATGGGGTCCTTTTCACGCCCCGGCTCGGTGAAGAGTTGCACGGTACCTTCCTCGGAAAGTTCCAAAATGCCCTTCTGAAGCTGCTTGCGCTTGAGTGGGTCGAGCAGTTGCAGGCGGGCGAAATGCTCCGGCGAAAAGCGGGGCACTGCGTCGAAGTACATCGGGCCCTCGGTCGAGAGAGTGTCGCCGATGCGAAAGAGGCCCGGGTCGTATAGGCCGACGATGTCTCCGGCAAAGGCCTCGGTCACCGCCTCGCGGTCCTGCGCGAAAAACTGCTCGGCCCGGTTGAGGCGAATGCCCTTGCCCAGGCGGTAGTGATGGACGCGCATTCCCCCTTCGAAGCGGCCGCTACAGATGCGGGCGAAGGCGATGCGGTCACGATGAGAGGGGTCCATGTTGGCCTGCACTTTGAAGACGAACGCGCTGAAGCGATCGTCCTCGGGCTTGACCCTCACCTCGCCGGCCGCGTTCCGCGGTCCGGGCGGCGGGCAGAGGTCCTTGAAGGCTTTCAGGAAGGGTTCGACGCCAAAGTTGGTCAGCGCGCTTCCGAAGAACACGGGCGTGATCTCGCCCGCCAAGAAGCGCTCCGTGTCCCACTCTTCGCCGGCGCCGTCCAGGAGCTCGAGCTCGTCGCGCAGCGTCTCGGCTGGCTCCTGACCCAGCATCGCGCCGAGCTCCGGATCGTCGATGCCGGCGACCTTCATCTCCGCGCGCTGTCCGTGCCCCTCCTCGGAACGCTCGAAACGTGCGACGAGTTTGTTCCGCCGATCATAAACGCCCTGGAACAAGTCGCCGCTACCGATCGGCCAGGTGAACGGCACCGTGTTGACCCCGAGCACGTCCTCCACCTGACTCATCAGCGAAAATGCGTCGCGCGCCGGGCGATCCATCTTGTTGATGAAGGTGACCACCGGTGTGTTGCGCATGCGGCAAACGTGAAAGAGCTTACGCGTCTGGGGCTCGACGCCCTTGGCCGCATCCAGAATCATGATCGCGCAGTCGGCGGCCATGAGCGTGCGGTACGTGTCTTCGCTGAAGTCGTTGTGGCCCGGCGTGTCGAGCAGGTTCCAACGGACGTCCTCGTAGTTGAACTGGAGGACGGAGCTGGTCACCGAGATGCCGCGCTGCTTTTCGAGCGCCATCCAATCGCTCACGGCGGTGCGCTTGGATTTACGCGACTTGACGGCACCCGCCGCATGGATCGCGCCCCCGTACAGCAGTAGCTTCTCCGTGAGCGTCGTCTTACCGGCATCCGGGTGGGAGATGATCGCGAAGGTGCGCCGGCGCTTGTGTTCGTTGTGGCCCATGACCAGCCCCCAAACATAGCGACTTGCCGCAGTTGCGCCAGTCCGTGAACATGCTCTCCTCAAGGAGCTTCATGGCTGCGCTTTATCCGGAAATCGAGCCCTTCGACGCGGGGAGGCTCCAAGTCGATGACATTCATTCGGTGTATTACGAGCAATGCGGCAATCCCCAGGGAAAGCCGGCCTTGTTTGTCCACGGCGGCCCCGGCGGGGGCTGCAGCAGCGTGCACCGGCGCTTCTTCGACCCGAAACACTATCGCATCATCCTGTTCGACCAGCGCGGATGCGGCCGGAGCCGGCCGCACGCGGAGCTACGCCACAACACAACCTGGCACCTGGTCTCGGACATGGAGCGAATTCGGGAGCATCTGGGCGTCGAACGCTGGCAGCTCTTCGGCGGCTCCTGGGGAAGCACACTGTCCCTGGCCTACGCGCAGGCGCACCCCGAGCGCGTGACCGAGCTCGTGCTGCGCGGAATCTTCTTGCTGCGGCGCCGAGAAGTCCTCTGGTATTACCAGGAGGGGGCCAGTCGCATCTTTCCGGAGGAGTGGGAGAAATACCTAGCGCCGATTCCTCCCGAAGAGCGCGATGACCTAGTGGCTGCGTACTACGCACGGCTCACCAGCGAAGATGAAGCAGAGCGGATCCGCGCGGCCCGGGCCTGGAGCATGTGGGAAGGCAGCACCAGCCACCTCATCCCCGACGTCCAGGCGGTCGAAAAGACCGGTCATCCGAGTTTCGCCGAAGCCTTCGCGCGCATCGAATGCCACTACTTCATCAACGGTGGCTTCTTTGAACGAGACGCTCAGCTCCTCGAGCAAGTGGACTGCATCCGGCACATCCCCGCCATCATCGTTCAGGGCCGATACGACGTCGTCTGTCCCACCGAAAGCGCGTACGCCCTGCACCGGGCCTGGCCCGAGAGCAGACTGCAAATCATCCCCGACGCCGGCCACTCCGCCCTCGAACCCGGAATCACCAGCGCCCTCATCGCCGCCACCAACAAGTTCAGGGGACACGCTCCTACCCCCTAACCACTTGAAATCACTTTATTTCTCAGCCAAAACGCGCAGCACCCTCTCGTCTCGGGTATCCCCGGAGCTGCAAGCCCCGCGGACTCGCAAAGGCATGCTGGCCGCTGAGGTGCTGCGCGTTTTGGCTGAGGACCTCCATGATTTCGGTAGCTTACGGGGTGGGAGCGTGTCCCCCTTCAGCGGCTGAACTTGCGGTATTTGATGCGGTGGGGGATGTCGGCTTCGGTGCCTAGGCGCTTTTTGCGGTCGGCGGCGTAGTCGGCGTAGCTGCCCTCGAAGAAGACGACGCGGCTGTCGCCTTCGAATCCGAGGATGTGCGTGCAGATGCGGTCGAGGTACCAGCGGTCATGGCTGATGATCATGGCGCATCCGGGGAACTCCAAGATCGCTTCTTCGAGGGAACGCAGGGTCTCGACGTCGATATCGTTGGTGGGCTCGTCGAGCAGGAGAACGTTCCCTCCGCTCTTGAGGAGCTTGGCCAGGTGAACGCGGTTGCGCTCGCCGCCGGACAAGTTCTTCACGGGCTTCTGCTGGTCGCTACCGCGAAAGTTGAACCAGCCGACGTACGCCCGTGACTTGACCGTACCCCCGCCGACGTCGATTTCGTCCGCACCGGCCGTGATTTCCTGGAACACGGTCTTGCTACCGTCGAGCGAATCCCTGCTCTGGTCGACATAGGACAGTGCCACGGTTTCGCCGATGCGGATCTCGCCCTGGTCCGGCTGCTCCTCACCGAGCAGCATGCGAAACAAAGTGGTCTTGCCCGCCCCGTTGGGTCCGACGATGCCGATGATGGCGCCGCGCGGCACCCGAAACGACAGGTCCTCGAAGAGCAGCTTGTCTCCGTAGCCCTTCGCCAGGCCCGACACCTGAATCACCTCGTTGCCGAGCCGCGGTCCCGGAGGAATGCGAATCTCGTTCGCGTCGCGGCGCTGCTTCCCTTGCTCCGCGATCAGGCTCTCGAACGCCGTGATGCGCGCCTTGCTCTTGGCTTGCCGCGCTTTGGGAGAAGAGCGTACCCATTCGAGCTCGTGCGCGATCTTCCGCTTTCGCGAACTATCCTGTTTCTCCTCTTCGGCCAGCCGCTGCTCCTTGGCCTCGAGCCAGCTCGAGTAGTTCCCCTTGAACGGATGCGCCGCGCCGCGGTCGAGCTCCAAAATCCAATCGACCACCTCGTCGAGGAAGTACCGGTCGTGGGTGACCAGAATCACGCAGCCGGGGTACTGCTGCAAATATCCCTGAAGCCAAGCCACCGACTCGGCATCCAGATGGTTGGTCGGCTCGTCGAGCAGCAGCAGGTCTGGTTTTTCCAGAAGTAACTTGCAGAGCGCGACGCGCCGCTTCTCCCCGCCCGAGAGCGAGGCCGGGTCGGCATCGGCGGGCGGGAGCCGAAGCGCATCCATCGCAATCTCGAGTGTGCTCTCCAGGTTCCAGCCGTCCGCCGCGTCGATCTTGTCCTGTAGGGCGCCCTGCTTTTCGAGGAGCTTGTTCATCTCCTCGTCGCTCATCGGTTCCCCGAGCTTCATGCTCAGTTCGTTGAACTCGTCGAGCAGCGCTCGAACCGAGGCGACGCCCGCCTCGACCGCCTCCCGAACGGTCTTGGCGTCACCGAGGTCGGGCTCCTGGGGCAGGTACCCAACCTTGGCGCCGGGCCGCGTCCAGGCCTCGCCCGAGAAAGTGTCGTCCTGGCCCGCCATGATGCGGAGCAAGGACGACTTCCCCGTGCCGTTCACGCCGATGACGCCGATCTTCGCGTCAGGAAAAAACGAGAGGTACAGATCCTCGATGATTTTTTTGTCCGGCGGGTGAACCTTGGTCACCCCCTGCATCGTGAAGATGA
Source organism: uncultured delta proteobacterium (assembly GCA_963746475.1). Taxonomy (GTDB): domain Bacteria; phylum Myxococcota_A; class Polyangia; order Polyangiales; family Houyiibacteriaceae; genus SG8-38. The sequence continues at coordinate 1,302,458 of CAVVBB010000001.1, read as the reverse complement.
ATTCCGCCATGATTCAGCCGTGTACGCGCCTCCTAGCGAGCCACATAGCAACGATGATCACGCCGATCCAACCGGCCCAGGGCTGTGGCGCATCCTGCCGGGCCAAGCTGAGGCTACAGCCATCACCGCCATCCGCTTTCGCATTGGGTCCGGGAGCGGTCTGCCTCTTCGAGGCTTGAGGATCCGCAGGATCTGCTTGGAGCGAAAGCTCCGGGATGTCGGTCTCGATGAGTGCGGACAGAGCCCCTCGAACGGCGGGCGTCGTCGAGGACGCCTTTGCGGGCTGCATCCTCGGGTTGCTCGCGGGCACGGGCCGGGGTGAACCGCCGTCGGGCGGACCCCCCCATCTGCCGCGCTGCGGACTGGAGCACTCGATCGGACCCTCCCAGGCGTGCAGGATGGCATAGCGTCCCTGGAAATTATTCATGCCCGAAGGCTGCGCTTTGCGCTCTGGAAGCTCGCCACGCGCGTCCGGCATGCCGCGACCGCCGATGATGGGACCCGCCGTTCGAAAGACCAGGTCTTGTCCGAGGGCCTTCTGCCCGTACCGGTAGTGAAGCCTGGTGAGCACGAAGCCGTTGGGCTGCCAACGGACGGGACGGCTGCGGCCTGGGACGACGCCCTCGATGTCGGCATACGGGTCAGGCTGCGACGGCGCGATCACATCCGCACCCAAACTCAGAAGCTCACCCATCGTCAGCGGCGGCTCGGGACAGGGATCACAGCTCGTCGCATCCCAGGCGTACTCCGTCACGACGGCGCCCGGATTCATTTGCAGGGTTCGCTCGAACAAGGCGTCATAGAAACGCCCAAAGTCCTGGCGGACGGCATCCCGGACGACGATGTTGGTCGGAATCGTCGCGTTTGCGTAGTTGGCAAGCTCGTAGCGCTGTCCCCTGGCCAAAATGTGCACCAGCAAGTCCTGCTGCCCAGCGCTGTTGAGCAGGCCGAGCCTCACCGGCAACGAGAACTTGGGGCTGTCATAGTGAAAGCGCAGCGGTGACAGCACGGCCTTGCCGTCGACGAAGCGCACCTTGTCGACATCGACCTTGGCTACGAAGAACTTGGTGTTCTGCTCCACGTAAGGGCGCAGTACCTTCTCGGCGCCTCTGGGAATGCGGTAGTCGTTCTGGCGCAACCAGCGATCGAGGCCGGAGCTGTCCTTGGCGCTCAAGATCACGATGTCGTACTCGGCCACCTCGAACTGCGCCTCGATTGTGACGCCCAGCTCCTCTTCCTTGGCCCTTGCGCGGCCCGCGCTCTTGCTCGCGGGTCTGGCCGTGTCGGCCATGGCCGCCTCCATCACGGCGTACTGGAAACAGGGATCCTGCTCCCAGTACTCGACGAGCCTGGGCGCGGCGAGCTTGTCCAGCCGGGCAAAGATCTCGCGCGGCAGGGTCTTGACGTTCTCTTCCTGCAAGACCACGGGCACCGGGACGACCATTGCGAAGTCCTCAGCTGGGCCCTGGTAGTTGTTCTGCATCGACAGAACCGTGCGGGTGCCCTCCCGCATCATGACCACCATGGTCGCGTCGTTATGGAGAGACGCGTCCGCGCCACTCACGTAGAAGCCGCAGAACGCTCGAGATTCGGCGGGGAAAGTCGCCAAAACGCAAAAAACCATCACTGCAATCGCTGTCTTCATAACCGCTCCTTTGAAGAAACGGACGCGCGAAAGCAGTGATGGATCTGCGAGAACCGCGAGTGCGCGGAACTACTTCACGATTTCGATGAGCTCGACGTCGAACACGAGCATACCCGCCGGACGGCCCTGCTGGCCCTTGTACGCGAGCTCTTCAGGAATCCAGAGGCGGCGCTTTTCGCCTTCGACCATGAGCTGGACGCCCTCGGTCCAGCCGGGAATGACCTGGTTGAGGCCGAAGGTGACCGGCTGACCGCGAACGACGGAGCTGTCGAACATCTTTCCGTCGGTCGTCCAGCCCGTGTAGTGCACCTTGACGCGATCGGTCTCAGCCGGGTGCGTCTTGCCTTTGCCCTTTTCGAGGACCTTCGAGCCGAGACCGGACTTGGTGGTTTTGGCATCCTTCGGAATGGCCGCGACGTCGGCGGGCGCATCCGGCGGCTTCACGCCCGGGGTGATGTTGAGCAGCTCGATGTCGAAAACGAGCGTGCCGAGCGGCGGACCACCGGCCCGATGGGGGTCGGCCTCTGCAGGGGCTTCTCCGTAGGCGAGGTTGCCCGGGATCCAGAAGCGGCGCTTCTCACCCTTGGTCATGAGCTGAACGCCCTCCGTCCAGCCCGGGATGACCCGGTTGAGCGGAAGCGTGATGGGCTGGCCACGCTTCACCGAGCTGTCGAACATCTTTCCGTCCGTGGTCCAACCGGTGTAGTTGACCTCGACCTGATCCCAGGCGTTCGGGTGGTCCTTGCCGTCACCCGGGGTCAGCACGACCCAGGCCAGCCCGGACTCGCTCTTCTGAGCATCCGCGGGAGCCGCAGCCACGTTGTCCGGAGCCGGAATGTCGCCGGCAGCCGCTGGAGCCTCCGCGGCGGGCTTTTCAGCCTCTGCGGCGGTGCCAGCCGCCTCTGCCGCGCCTTCCACGGCAGCAGCTTCCGCCGCCGCAGCTTCGGTCGCCTCGGCATCCGGTGCTTCCTTCTTACAACCTACGAGCGCGGCGACGAGCACCACGCAGCCCAAAAGACTGCCCTTAAATTTCATGCTCGCCGTCGTACCCGAAGGCGGGTGCCCTGTCTACTCTTTGAGCGGAGATTAGGGCGCCTCGAACGGGGAACGGGGGTTCTCGACGACCTCGACCACTTCCCCTTCGACCTCGATGACCTCGCCCCGGGGACGCGGCGGCCGAGCTTGCTGTGTCGTGTAAACCTGCACCCGACCGGCTTGCATCTGACGGTCAAACCATTTGCGAACGAAGCCGGCGATGAAGCGGCGACTCGGGGGAACCACCATGGAGAGGCCAACGAGGTCCGTGAGGATCCCCGGCGTGATCAGCATCACGCCGCCCACGAAAATCAGTAGGCCATCGATGACTCCATCTTTGGGAATCTGCTGCCTGCGCAAGGATTCCTGCCAGCGGCGCAGCACTCGCAGCCCCTCGAGTCGGGCGAACCAGGCACCGAGCGCACCGGTCACCAATACCAATAGAATCGTCGGAACGGCGCCGAGGAAGCGTCCGACGGCGATCAGCAGATACAGCTCGACCAGCGGGACGACCGTAAACAACAGGAAGAGTCTCGCCACTTCGAGAACCTAGGTCTGAATCGGCGCCGAAGCTACCGGTCACGAGGGTAAGTCGTTGCGAAAGGACGCTTTTGCCGTAAAGAGCCGCTCATGTTGGACGAAGAAGGGGCGCTCGACCGCAGCTGGAGCCTGCGCTGCGTAATGGGCGGCGTGCTGATGGGGCTGGCAAATCTGGTTCCGGGAATCAGTGGCGGCACGATGCTCCTCGCCGCTGGAGTCTATCCGCGCTTCATCGAGGCGATCGCGGAACTCAGCAGCCTGCGCATCCGCAAGCGGTCGATTTGGGTCCTGGCCCTCATCGTCGCTTCCGCTCTCGGGGCCATCGTGCTCGGGGCCGGGCCCGTGAAGAATGCCGTCGTCCATCAACGCTGGGCGATGTACAGCCTTTTCATCGGTCTCACCCTGGGCGGCGTTCCCGTCCTGTGGAAAATGGCGCGCCCCGCCCAGGGCAGGTTTTGGGTCGCGGCGCTCGTGGCGCTGCTCGGGATGATCGCGCTCGCGTGGATGCAGATGAGGGGCGCCAGCGCCGCAGCGGAGCGCGAAGGCTTCATGATGATGTTCGTGGCCGGAGCCTCCGGGGCCGCCGCGATGGTGCTTCCGGGCGTCAGCGGCGGCTACCTGCTCCTGCTGCTCGGCGTATATCTGCCCATTCTCGGTGCCATCGACGAGCTGAAAGACGCGATCAAGGCCGGCGACCTGGCAAGCGTCTCGGCCCCCTTCTTGCAGATCATCCTGCCTGTAGGAGCGGGCGTCCTGGTCGGAGTCTTGATCATCAGCAACCTGATCAAAGTCTTGCTCGAGAAGTACGAGCAGCCGACTCTTGGAGCGCTGCTCGGCCTTCTCGTGGGTGCCGTGTTTGGGCTCTGGCCCTTTCAACGAGGCGTCGCACCGAAGCTCGGCGACACGTTCAAGGGCCAGCTCGTCACGCCAGAGATCCTGGCCGAAATCTCCCCGGCCAAGTACCCCACCGAGATCTACGCGCCCGGCTGGACGGACGTCCTGCTCTCGCTGGCCTTGATCGCCCTGGGATTCGCAATCACCAGCTTCGTCGCCCGTATCGGCAACGCGCAAGAGCGCGGCTGAGCGTCATTTACAGTCGTCGGTGACGTACCCCAGGGCCACCAACTGCTGGCAGAGCTCCGGGGTCATCTCTTGCTTTTCTTGCGGCAGGGGCTGCTTGCGCTGCTGCGGCTTGGCCTTCGAAACGAGCTCGGAGGCCGCGAGCCAATGGCCGCGGTCGTCCGCCCCGAGGAACTGCCCGTGCAAGGTCCGCAAGTAACGCTGGGCGATCGGATTCTCCCGTCCAGACAGCTCGGTCTTCTCCCAGGGATCGGTCTTCAGGTCGAACATCACTTGCGACAGGTCACCGCGAACGATGAGCTTCCAGTCGCCCCCTCGGATGACCCGACGGTGCTGTAGGAAGTCGCTGAAGGCCACGTGGGGCCCCGTCGGCCAGTCCCCACGTACGAAGCCGAGCAGGCTACGACCCTCGAAGGCCTCGGGCACGGCGACGCCGGTCGCCTCGAGCACCGTGGGACCGATGTCCATCGTCGACACGACCGGCGCCACGCGAAGACCCGCCGGGGCCACGCCCGGCCAGCGCAGCATCAGCGGCACGTGAAGAAGCTCCTGATACACGGAGTGACCGTGCCCCCAGCTGCCGTGCTCCTGAAACTCCTCGCCATGGTCGGAGGTCACGACAATGATCGTGTTCTGGTCGAGACCGAGCTCGGCGAGCTTGTCGAGGAACTTGCCGAAAAAGGCGTCGTGATAGCTGATCTCTCCGTCGTGGAGCGCCTCGATGCGCGCCTTGTCCCGGGCGGTGAAGTTGTACTTCTTCGGGTTCTTCTTGGCGTCGTCCATCATAAGATGGGTGCGCCGGTTCTTAACCTGGCCACTGTAGGGCTCGGGGTCGTACATCTTTAGGAACTGGTCGGGCGGGTCATACGGGACGTGCGGATCGATGGTCTGGATGTACGCAAAGAAGCGCTTGTCTTTGTTCTTCTCGATCCAGTCGATCGCGTCGCCGAAAACGTTCTCAGCGGTCGTCGACTTCTGCTCGCGAATGTAGTTCGTGTAATAGTCCCAGCCCTGGTCGAAGCCGAAGGCGTTCGACACGTAGCCGTTGGCGATGAAGCTCCCGGTCTCGAACCCGGCCTTCTGGTACACCTCGCTCAGCATCAGGGCCGAACGGGGGAGCTTGGACGCGTCTTCCTTCGTATTGTGGCTCGCCGGATGAAGCGAGGTGAGTACGCTCGCGACCGAGGGCTTGGTCCAGTTCTCAGGGGCCTGCGGACGCTCGAACATCACGCCCTGCGCTGCAAAAGCGTCCAAGACGGGGGTCTTCACCCTGGACTTGGGGTAGTACTGCTGCAGCTTGCTGGCCCGCAGCGTGTCGACGAGAAGAACGATGACGTTCTCGGCCTGCGCCTCGGCCAGCGCCGCAACGGAAGCCGCTCTCACGACGCGCACATCGCTCAGCGCGATCGGGCTCTGCCCCTCATTGACGAAGCGAAGGCGCGCGATCTGGCCTTCGAGCTCGCTCAGCGAAACCACCTCGTCGGTCCATCCGGCCCCTATAGCCATCTCGTGCTTCTTGCCTTTCGCGTCGCTCTTGGCCTGCACCGCCAGCTTACCCGAGTCGCTCTGCGCGGCCGAGCCGAACACCAGACTCGCGCCGGCGGGGACCTCGACGAACCAGTCCACCCGTGCGCCAGGGGCGAGGGAAATGCTACGCCGTTCGACCTGTGCGGCAGACACGCTGGCGACTTGCGCGGGCTTGGGCTGGACACTCTGCGCACCCTCCGGCTCCACGCGAATCCAGTCGATCGCGAAGGAGCGCGACTTCCCTTGCACGTTTGCTGTCTTGGTCGCCCGAAGCATCAGCTCGTTCTCACCGGGCTTCACGCTGCCCGCGGGAACCGGCAGGACGAGCTCCGTGAATCCATCGGCCGCGTTGACCTGCGTCTCGCGCAGGGTCTGCCCGTTCAGGTAGCTGATCAGCGGACCGCTAGCGTAGGCCTTGGCCCGAATCCGAATTTGCATCGGCACGCTCGAAGCGATCGGAAAGATGACCCGGGCCTTCTTTCCGAAGCTCGACACCCGCGTGCCGGACTCGACGATGTCAGCGTACCAACCGCTGTTCCAATCGCCATTGGTGTACTTCGCACGTGCGCCGGTCCCGAAGTCCATGAAGAGACCCGAGGGCTCGTACAGGTCGGCCAGATGGAACAAAGCCAGCAGGTCCATGTACGTCGAGGTCCCTTGCGGTGCAGGCGCCTCGCCCGGCACTGGGGCCGCCGCCGGCTCGACTTGGCGCGGCTCGGCAGCTGCAGCCGCGCGCACCAGCTGCTGCGGTGTGGAATCCGGTTTGTCGGCGGCATGATCACAGGCAAAAAACGCCAGCGAAATAAAGAGTGCAATCATGTGCGTGCTCCCCATCGAGTTCTCCTTCGGACCGTGCTAGATGGAGGCGTCATGGACGGGAACGATCCGACCGGCAACTGGAGCATCAAGAAAAGCACCCAGCTCTACCAGATCGCTGGCTGGGGGAAGCCCTACTTCACGATCAACGGGGCTGGGCACGTAGAGGTGCGACCTGACCCTACCGTCGAGCGCGGAATCGATCTCTTCGAGCTCACGCAGCAGCTGGGCGAGCGCGGCCTCGAGCTGCCGCTGCTGATTCGCTTTCCGAACATCTTGCAGGACCGCATGCGCCTGCTGAACCACTGCTTCGACGAGGCCATTCGGAACTATGAGTATGGAGGACAGTACCGCGGGGTGTTCCCGATCAAGGTCAACCAGCAGCGCCACTTGGTCGAGGAAATCGTAGAGTCTGGCCGGCCTTGGCGTTTTGGGCTGGAAGCGGGCTCGAAGCCGGAGCTCCTCATCGCCCTTGCGGCGATGGAAGACGAGGACGGCTTCATCATCTGCAACGGCTACAAGGACCTCACCTACCTCGAAACGGCGCTCGTCGCGCAACGCTTCGACAACACGGTCGTCGTGGTGCTCGAACGCATCGAAGAGCTAGAGCTCGCATTTCGCGCCTCCGAAAAACTCGGCATTCGCCCCTGCCTGGGGGTTCGCGCCAAACTCAGCAGCAAGGGCATGGGCCGCTGGGCCAACTCGGCAGGGGACAAGGCGAAGTTCGGCCTGACGATGGACGAGATCGTGAAGGTGGTGGAAGAGCTCACTGCCCGCGACATGCTCGACTGCCTGAGCCTCCTGCACTTCCACATGGGCAGCCAGGTTTCGAGCATCATCCCAGTCAAGAACGCGATGCGGGAAGCCGCGCAAATCTACGTCGAGCTCGTCAAGATGGGCTGCAAAATGGGCTACCTGGACGTCGGCGGCGGGCTCGCGGTGGACTATGACGGCAGCAAGACCGACTTTCGCGGCTCGATGAACTACGACGTTCAAGAATACGCGTACGACATCGTCGCGGGAATTCAGGCAGCTTGCGAAAAGGCCGAGATTGAGCCTCCGACGCTCGTTAGTGAGAGTGGACGGAACATCGCCGCGTATCAGTCCGTGCTCATCTTCGACGCGGTCGGTGTCGACGGGGTCCACGGAGTCGAAATCGAAGATCCGGGGGCGCCCGCCGAGGACGCTCACAGGATCCTGGACGAGTTCTACGAGACTTGGAAGGGCATCCAGCCGAAGAACGTCCAGGAAGCCTGGCACGACTCCCAGCAGGCGCTCGAAGAGGCCCGAAGCCTGTTCAAGTTCGGTTACCTCGGGCTGCGGGAGCTCGCCCATGCCGAACGCATGTTTTGGAGCTGTTGCGCGAAGATTCACGAAAGCATGCAGCGCCTGAAGTACGTGCCCGAAGAGTTACACGCCATCAATGACATTCTGGGCTCCATCTACTACTGCAATTTCTCCCTCTTCCAGTCGGCACCCGACGTGTGGGCCATCGAGCAGCTCTTTCCGTTCATGCCGATTCACCGGCTCGACGAGGAGCCGACCGTTCGAGCGCGGCTGGCGGACCTCACCTGCGACTCGGACGGCATGATCGACCGCTTCATCGATGTCGAAGAAGTGCAGCACTCCCTCGCCGTTCATCCGGTGAAGCCGGGGGAGCCTTACTACCTGGGGATGTTCCTCGGCGGCGCCTACCAGGAAATCCTCGGAGACCTGCACAACCTCTTCGGGGACACCAACGCCGTTCATGTGCGGCTCGAAGACTACGGATACAGCGTGGCGCACGTCATCAAGGGCGACGCGATCGACGAGGTACTCCGCTACCTCCAATACGATCCCGAAGAGATGGTGGAGCGCGTCCGCAAGCAAGCCGAGCGCGCCCTCAACCAGGGCCGGATGACACTGCCGCAGCTACGCACCTTCATGCGGCACTACGAGCGAAGCCTGAGCGGCTACACCTATCTGAAGGGCAACTCCTGAGCCTGCCCTGATCCCGCCGGTGCCTCCGGGCGCCCGGGCCGCTTGCCGGACGGAGCCGAGCTGGCTGGCTGACTGGCGATGCTGTGAAGTAGCGCGCCCTTTTCACGCTACATTCTTTTCACGGCCGCCCGCAGCGTCTAAGTTGTCCACGTGGACCAGGCCGAATTTCAGGAAGCGCTGCTGCAGCAGATGGAACGCAAGACGCACTGGGCCTGGCCGGCCTTCGGCGCGGGGCAGGTTCCAAAGCGCCTGCTGCACATCCACCTCGAGCAAGAGTGGGAAGTGTACGTGCGCGACTTTCCAGTGTTGCTCGGACACGCCTACGTGCAGTGCCCGGTCGCGGCGGTACGCCAGGAGCTCGCGGAAAACCTCTACGAGGAAGAGACCGGAGGCATCCAGGCTGGACGTCCGCATCCGGAGCTGTTTTTAGAGTATCCGCGTGGGCTCCAGATGGACATGGCGCGTTTCGAACGGGTCGAGCTGCTCCCGGGCGCGCAGAAGTACCGGGCGTTCCTCGATGATGCGACGCGTCATCGAGGCTGGGCCGTCGCCGCCTCGGTGACGACACTGTTCCTCGAAGGGACGGCTTACGAGCGCCACGAGCTCGACCCTTCGGCGCCCGCTCGTCCGCAGCCGCCGTTGAGCGAGCATCCGCTAGTGAAACACTACGGTCTTCCGCTCGAGTGCCTCGCCCTCACCAAGGCGCACCGCGCCGTCGAGGGAGAGCACCGCAAGGCCGCATGGCGGGTCATGCTCAAGCACGTTCCTTCGAGCGATTACGGAGCGGTCATCGAGGCGATGAGCTCGGCCGTCGGTCACTGGCTCGCGTATCGCGACGACGTGGCGGAGGCCTGCGGGCTGAGGCGCGACACCGCGCGCACCGCCTAGTGTGCGGAGCTTCTCGCTCGTATCCGCGGTCCTCCTCGTGCGCTCCGCGGTAGAGCACCGTGGAGCGAACTACGGCGCGCGTTCGTTCAACCCGTTAGACTCCCAGGAGGCCCCGCGAGCAGTTTCTTCTTCTGCACCTTGCCCATCGCGTTCCGCGGCAATTCCTCGCAGAAATAGACCTCCCGGGGCCGCTTGTGTGGGCTCAGCTGGCTGGCGACGAACTGCTTCAGGACATCGGGGTCGGGCGGCGCCGCCACGTCGACAGGGACCACGAACGCTGTGATTCGCTGACCGAGGTCCGCATCCGGCACGCCGACGACCGCCACCTCCCGGACGCTCGGGTGCTCGAGCAGGCAGGCTTCGACTTCACCGGCACCCACGCGATAGCCGCCCGACTTAATCAAATCGGTGCTCCGCCGTCCGACGATGCGAATCGACCCCTCGGCCGTTCGGGTGGCGAGATCGCCCGTGAAGAACCAGCCCCGCTCATCGAGCACTGCCGCGGTGGCCTCAGGCTGGTTGAGATAACCCGCGAAGACCATCGCGCTTCGGACAGCGATTTCTCCCATGGTTTCGTCGTCGAAAACCTCGAGCGTCTCGCGCGCATCGTCGACGAGCTTGAGCTCGACCCCGGGCAATGGCGGGCCCACATACCCGGGCTGCGCCGGAGCCGAGGCGGGAACGGCGCAGTTGATCAGGGTTTCGGTCAGGCCGTAGCGTTCGTGCACCCCCCGGCCCGTGAGCGCCTGGATCCGCACATGCTCGCGCAAGGGCAATCCGGCCGAGCCTGAGATGAGCAACCTCGGACGACGAAGCGCCTCGCAGAGGGTCTCGTCTCGTTCCGCCTCTTCGGCCAAGCGTCGGATCATGGTGGGGACGGCGAAGAGCAGGGTCTGCGCGTGCCTCGGGTCGGTCATCGCCTCGGCGAGCGCGGCGGGCGAGAACTGCGGCACGTAGTGAAGCGCGCCGCCGACGCGCAAGCTACCCAGCAAGCCCAGAATCAATCCGTGCACGTGAATGAGCGGGAGCGCGTGGACAACGGTATCGCGGTCCGTCCACTGCCAGTTTTCGGCGAGCGCATCGAGCCCCGCGGCGATGTTGTCGAACGTAATCAGCGCCCCCTTTGGGAGGCCAGTCGTTCCGCTAGTGTACAAAACGAAGGCAGGCGCCCGGCCCAAGGGCACTGGGGACAGCGTCCCCGGGCTTTGCAGCTCGGGCACCTCGAGCACCTTGCAGCCGGGCAAGTCGTGCGGGAGTGCGTGCCCCGTCGCCGTCAGGACGCAGCGGGGGGTGGCATCCTTGACGATGTGCGCGATTTCCTGCGCCCCAAGCTTCGGGCTCAGCGGGACGGTGGTCAGTCCCGCGGCCAAGTTGCCAACGATGGCGGCCACGGTGGCCAGTTCCGGATGGATCCACAGGGCCACGCGATCCCCGGCGCGGACGCCCAGCGCAGTGAGCCTCTCTACGTGGGCACGCGCAGCACCGGCCAGCTGACGATAAGTCCACTGCTGCTCGCCGAGACAGAGCGCGAGCCGGTCATCGGCTCGGGTCACGCTGGGAAACAATTCGCCCACGCCCCTCGATACCAGCCTCTCGTGCGCTTGTCTCGCTGAAGGGCTTGACGGAAAGGCGGAAAGGGCGCCACCTAAGCTTCCAGTTCTCAATCAACGAAGGAGTAAGTGGATGAGCCTCAAGTTAGGAACCATAGCCCCAGACTTCGAAGCCGAGACGACCGAAGGCCCGATCCGGTTTCACGAATGGTCCGGAAATGACTGGGTGATCTTCTTCTCGCACCCGGCAGACTACACGCCTGTCTGTACCACGGAGCTCGGCCTGGTGGCTAAGCTCAAGGGGGAGTTCGACAAGCGCAATGCCAAGGCGCTCGCCATCAGCGTCGACCCGCTCGACTCGCACATGGGCTGGGTCAAGGACATCGAAGAGACGCAGGGCGTCAAGATGAACTTTCCCATCGTGGCGGATGCGGACCAGACCGTCGCCAAGGCCTACAACATGATTCACCCGGAAGCGGACGCGAAGGTCACCGTGCGCTCCGTGTTCTTCATCGACCCGAACAAGAAGATCCGCGCCACCATCACCTACCCGCCGGCAACGGGACGTAACTTTCAGGAGGTCCTGCGCGTGCTCGACGGCCTACAGCTCACCGACGAGCACCAGGTGGCGACGCCCGCGAACTGGCAGGACGGGGACGATGTGGTGATCGTTCCGTCAATCAAGGACCCCGCCGAGATCGCGAGGAAGTTCCCGAAGGGACATCGCGAATTGAAGCCCTACCTGCGCATGACGCCCCAGCCCAACAAGTAATCGTTTCAAACTGGATCCGCTCTTCACGGATCGCGCTTCGCGCCTCAGCCTGGGAATACCTTCTCGCCAATGCTCGTTTGCTCGGTAAGGCACTGCGACCAGCAGCGAAAGGAAAGCCATCATGAAACGCGAAGCCGATCCGGGAAGAGCGCGGAGAGCAGGCACTGAAACAGGTCACGATCGGCTCGCGGTGCTCCGCACCGGGTCTCGCACGCTCATTGCAATCGCAGATCGGGTGAGTTGCATCTCCCCAGCTTCTCGAGACACAGAAGCTGCCGTGGACGCCGCCGACAGGACCATCGAAGAATTGACCCGCTGCTTCGAACACGGAGTCATCCCGGACGACGCTCGCGACTGGGAGATGATCCTACAGGGAATCGACCAAACCCTGCTGCGCGAGCCTCGTTGCACGCAGGCAAGCGCGCTGGTGATGCTCGTGAGCGAAGGCCACATCACCGGAGCATCGGTGGGTAGCATCTTGGCAAGCATGCTTCAGGCGGACGGGACGCGAATCCCGCTTTTCGCATCGAGCGCAACGGGGCCCGGCATCGGGAGCGGCGTTGCGGCTCCCCTCGGCTTCGGTCCCGTCCCTCTGCGTGGACGTCTCGTCACAGAGCCCGCCCAGGAGCTCCGCGAGGCCCGCGCGCCGTCTTCAGGTTCGCTCTACCAAGCCTCGGCTTAGCCTGCGAAAGCACCCAATCCCCGTCACCCGAAGCGACTCGTCGACTCCCGTGATCGTGTAGTGGCTAGGTGGCACCGAAGCCGGCTCGGTCTCGAGCGCGCCATCCGCCTCGTGCCAGGCCTGCCAGCCCCCATCGAGATAACGCACGTCGCCATGCCCGTAGTAGCGAAGGAGCCAGACGATGCGGGAAGCGTCGTACTCCGGCCTGTCCCCGTACACCACGGCGGTCGTCCCATTGTTCAGCCCGGCCACGCGGAGCACGGCCCGCGCCTCCGTCACGGGCGCAGCCTGCGCGGAAACCCCTTGCGCCGTGGTCGAGAGGTCGCTCGGAACGAGATGGATCGCGCCTGCAATTCGTGCTTCGTTGTAACCGCTCGATCGCGCGTCGATCAGCTGGACGGTTGGGTCACCGAGCCTGCCCGACAGCCAAGCCACGTCGACTAGGATCGGTTCCGCTGAGCACTCCTCGGTGAGGCCACAGGCGACATTCGATCCGCCGGAGCCGGCGGCTCCGCCCGCCGAGTCGTCACCACAGCCGATGAACCCGAGCGACGAAGCGAGCAGACAAGCCAAGATGAAGATCCGACACACGGACAAACTCTACCCCAGACGCGCAAAGTGCGGTACGAGACCTCAGAATGCGGAACCCCAAGACCACGGCGGTCATCGCAAACCCGGCAGCACGCGGCGGTTGGGTCGCAGAAAACCGCCAGCTTCTGTCGGATCAGATCCGCCGCACGCTCGGCAAGGTGAGCATCAACTGGACTGCAGCGCCCGGACAGGGCACCGCCATCGCCAAAAGTCTGGTCTCGGAAGGCTACGACACCCTCATCTCACTGGGCGGGGACGGCACGCACAGCGAGATCGTCGAAGGCATCATGCAGGCCGGAGCCAAGGAGCCGGTGTCGCTCGGGATTGTGCACGCGGGCACCGGCGGCGACTTTCGCCGCATGCTCCAACGCAGTGACGACTTGCTGGGCGCCTGCGAGCTGATCCAAACCGCGCAGAGCATCCCCGTCGACCTGGGCTGGGTGCGATACCAGCGCGACGACGGGCAAATGGAGAGCCGTCACTTCTTGAACATCACTTCGATGGGCATGAGCGGCCTGGTCGATCGGTACGTCGCGCAATCCGGGATCCGCTCCGGCACCATGGCCTATCTGCTGGCCACTCTCCGCGCGCAGACGCGATACAAACCGGCACGGATACGGCTGCGGATCGACGGTGAGACCAAGGGCGAGTACGAGGTGAGCGCGCTCTGCGTTTGCAACGGGCGCTGGGCCGGCGGTGGGATGATGTTCGCTCCCGATGCGCGCCTGGCCGATGGGCTCTTCGACGTGGTCCTGATCCGAGCGGCCTCAATGCTACGGGGCCTTCCTGTGATGGCCGGGCTCTACCGCGGGACACACCTCCGGTCGCGACTGGTGCAGAGCTTCCGCGGGCAGCACGTGGAAGCCGAAGTGCTGAACAACACGGCTTGGATGGACATCGACGGAGAAGCCCCCGGAACCGGTCCGGCGGAGTTTCGCCTCATTTCGAGGGGCATACGCTTGATCGGCGCGAACCCGGACTTCGTCTGACCCGAAAAGCTGCGCCGAGCCGGCGAGTTCGACGACGGGCTGTTGCTTTGCCGTCACGTGCACGCGCTATGCTCGTCGCGCCATGCCCCGTCCCTACTTCGGCCCCTCCACGCCGCTGCTCTTCGCTCACCGCGGTGGAGCGAAACGCTGGCCAGAAAACACGTTGCTCGCCTTTCAGTCCGCCGTGGAGCTAGGATTTCGCTACATCGAAACCGACGTGCACCAGACGAGCGACGGACACTTCGTGTGCTTCCACGATGCCAGCCTGGAGCGGACGACGAACGGGCACGGACGCGTCGCAGATCACAGCCTCGCCGAGCTGCGACGGCTGGACGCGGCCCATTACTTCGTGAGAGACGGCGAGCACCCTTACAGAGGCCGCGGAGTGCAAATTCCGACACTCGAAGAAGCGCTCGAGTTGGACGAGGGCCTGCACCTCAACATTGAGCTCAAGGCGGGAGACGCCAGCACCGCGGAGGCGCTGTACGAGCTGCTGACCCATCACGGCGTAGAGGATCGGGTGCTGGTCGCCGCGGAAAAGGACGCCCTCGGCGCGGCCTTCGCGAAGTACAGCCGCGGCCGAATCGCGACCTCAGCGGGGTTCTGCGCCGTGCTCGACTTCTGGACGAAGGCCCGCCTGGGGCTCGCGAGCCGGGCCTCTTTCTCCTTCGACGCGCTGCAAGTGCCGTCGTCGTACCACTTCTTGCGAGTGGTCAGCTCGCGCTTCATCGAGGCCGCCCACCGGCACGGCATTCAGGTCCACGTCTGGACCGTGGACGAGCCGGCCCAAATGAGGCAGCTGCTTGCGATGGGTGTGGACGGCCTCATGACGGACGTTCCGGACCTACTCGTCGACGTCGCCCAGCCCTGGGTCGAGCGACAAGCCCCTTGGACTGGCTCGAGGGAGCAAGCTGTGGTGAGATGAGCACGTGAACCATTCACGCATGCTCGTCTTTTCGACGGAACGCTACCAAGGGCTGGCGGAATCCGTGGCGGCCGAAGGCGAAATCGAGCTTGGCCAGCTCGAACGCAAGGTGTTTTCCGACGGCGAGAGGTACCGTCGAATCCAAACGGACTGCGCGCGCCGCGACGTCGTGCTCGTCGGCGGCACCGTCGACGACATCGACGTGCTCGAGATCTACGACCTGGCGTCCGGCTTCGTCGGCCTCGGCGCTCACACACTGACCCTGGTCATTCCCTGGTTCGGTTACCAGACGATGGAACGTGCTTCGAAGCCCGGAGAGATCGTCTCCGCCAAGAACCGGGCGCGGCTGCTCTCCTCGATTCCTGCCGCAGGCTCGGGGAACCGAGTCGTGCTGATGGACCTGCACTCGGAAGGCATTCCACATTACTTCGAGGGCGACATTCGGCCGGTACACCTTCAGGCTAGGCCGGTCGTGCTGGACGCCATTCGCGCCCTCGGCGGCGAGCGCTTCGTCGTCGGTGCCACCGACGCGGGGCGCGCCAAGTGGGTCGAGCAACTCGCGAACGACCTCGGCATGGACGCGGGTTTCGTTTTCAAGCGCCGAATCTCGGACACCAAAACCGAAGTCACCGCCCTCTCGGCGAGTGTCGATGGCGAGCAGGTCATCATCTACGACGACATGATCCGCAGCGGAGGCTCCCTGCTGTCCGCCGCGCGCGCCTATCGGGACGCAGGCGCCAGTCACGTGAGCGCGGTCTGCACGCACGGAGTTCTGTCGGGTGACGCGGTTCGGAAGATCCGTAGCAGCGGGCTACTCGACGCATTGGCCTGCACCGACACACGTCCACAAGTCAGCGCCCTGGCCGATGACTACCTTCGCGTCCACACGGTCGCTCCGCTGATCGCCGGTTTTCTTGGCGAAAGTGTCTAGAAACGTCCCTAAGGTGCCGCGCCTTGCGGCGATTCCGAGCTGGCCCCGAATCTGCGAACGTAGGCCACGAGCGCCTCGATCTGCGACGTGTCCAGCTCAGCCGCAAAAGACGGCATGGGTGGCTTCCCATTGGCAATGGTCAACGCGATCGCCGAATCGCTCAGCCGGGCCTGAACCTCGGCCGCGCTGAAATCGATCGTCGCCTCCGCGCCGCCTCGGCCCTCGCTCCCGTGACAACGCGCGCAATGTTTCTCCCAGAGCAGCTCGGCCACGCTGACCTCAGGCCTCTCCCTTGCCCGGACCCGGTTCGGGTCGATCTGACTGTTCGGCGGCTGCGCATGGTCGCTCGGCTGCCACTCCCGTAAAGGCTGCGCCTCACCCGAGCACCCCGCGAGCATGCCTACACACAGCCACCCCATCATGAGCCGAATCAACAACAAACTTCGCCTGCCTCTCAACCGCCGATGAGGCTCATCCCCACGTTTTCATGTTCGTCCGCGTCGGCGTCTAGGAACTCGTGACCCCGAGCCTTCCCGGAGAGCGACCATAGCATGGCCCAAGCCAGGTCCAGGTCATCCCCCCCGGCGCGCATGATGTTGCGAAGGCTCACCGCGCGGCGAGAGGCCAAGCAGGCCCGAATGTCGCCGCGCGCCGTCACTCGGACGCGGTTGCAGGTGTCGCAGAACTCGTTGCTGATCGGCGTGATGAACCCGACACGGTGATCCGAGCCGTCCGTTGCAGGCAGATAGCGGGCCGGGCCATGCCCTTCGACGGACTGAGCGGGGGCGTCGCCGAGTCGATCTCCCAAGACTGCAACGACTTCCGAAGCGTCCATCCGGGTCTTGCGCGGAAGCTTTGCGCCCTCCCCGAGCGGCATCAGCTCGATGAAGCGCGGCACCACGCCCAGAGACCAGGCGAAGTCCACGATGTCGGCAAGCTCGTCGTCGTTCTGACCACGCAGCGGAACCGTGTTTAGCTTGACCTTCAGGCCGGCATCGAGCGCAGCGTGAATGCCAGCCAGAACCCGTCCGAGCGAGCCCCCGCGCGTGATCTCGGCGAAGCGCTCCGCTCGCAAAGTGTCGATGGAGATGTTGACTCCGGCGAGCCCGGCGTCACGAAGCGGACGGGCCAGCTCTGCGAGCCGCGTCGCATTCGTCGTCATCACGAGCTCTTCGACCTCGGTTCGTCGGTGCACGAGATCGACCAGCCTCACGATGTCTTTGCGCACCAGGGGCTCGCCGCCAGTCAAGCGAACACGGCGGATGCCTGCCCGCGCGAAAACCGAAATCAGTCGGGCCGCCTCTTCGAAGCTGAGAAGCTCTCGCCGCAGCGCGTGATCCTCTTCGCCGCTGGGTGGCATGCAGTACACGCAGGCCAGATCGCAGCGGTCCGTCACGCTCAGCCGCAAGTAGGTGTAGCGTCGCCCGCGGTCATCGTGCAGCAGCGGGATCGAGTCGAAACCCGACGGCCGCGGCGGCCAGTCCTCGTAGACCGCGCTTCGGCTCTTCAAGATGGGCAAGCTGCGCACATTGAGGATTCTAGAGAGCCGACTGCGGGGGTCAACGTGCCTGTTAGCCCGTCTGAGTCTTGACATCTCGACAGCCGAGCCTCAGGGTATGAATGAATCGCGGTTCATTTCCATGGAGGTCCGGGCATGGGCTCGACGGGCAGGGTCTCAAAAGGACAGCGGGTAGCGGTCGTCTCGGGTCTGCGGACGCCCTTCGCGAAGCAGTGGACCGCATACCGCGAGCTCAGCGCGCTCGACCTGGCGAACGTGCTGGTCACGGAGCTGATGCAACGCACGGGCCTCGACCCGGGCGAAATCCAACAGCTCGTCTACGGACAGGTGGTGCCCTCGGTCGACGCGCCCAACATCGCGCGAGAGATCGTGCTCGCGACCGGAATGCCCCGCGACATCGAGGCCTACAGCGTCTCTCGCGCATGCGCGACGAGCTATCAGTCCGCCGTCAACGTGACGGAGTCGATCATGGCTGGCGCGATCGACGCCGGCCTCGCGGGTGGCGCCGACAGCACGAGCAACGTGCCGATCACGGTCTCGAAGCGGCTAGGCGACGCGCTCATCGCCGCCACGAAGGCGCGCAGCATCGGCGAACGGCTGCAGGCCTTCGCAGGACTTCGGCCGCGCGACCTCGCTCCCACGCCCCCAGCCATCAAGGAGTTTTCGACGGGTCTCAGCATGGGCGAAAGCGCCGAGAAAATGGCCAAGGAGAACCACATCAGCCGGGCCGACCAAGACGCATTCGCGCACCGAAGCCACACTCTGGCGGCTCGGGCCTGGGCAGAAGGCAAGCTCGACGAGGAAGTCATGGAAGTCTTCGTGCCCAATCGCTTCGAGGAAAGCATCCGACAGGACAATCTGGTTCGCAAGGACTCGACACTCGACAAGTACGCCGAGCTGAAGCCTGCGTTCGATCGAAGCCACGGAACGGTCACCGCCGGTAACAGCAGTCCGTTGACCGATGGGGCCAGTGCGCTGATCCTCATGCGCGAAGACAAGGCCAAGGCACTAGGGCTTCCGATTCTGGGGTTCGTGCGCAGTTACGCTTTTGCCGCGCTCGACCCGGCCGGACAGTTACTGATGGGCCCCTCCTATGCGACGCCCATCGCGCTCAACCGGGCCGGAATCAAGCTCTCGGACCTGGACCTCATCGACATGCACGAGGCCTTCGCCGCGCAAATCCTGTCCAACACGCAAGCCTTCGAATCGAAGAAGTTCGCAGCCGACGAGCTTGGCCGCTCGGAGGCCATCGGCACGATCGACTGGGACAAGTTCAACGTCAATGGCGGTTCGATCTCGATAGGCCATCCCTTCGCCGCCACCGGCGCACGCCAGATCACGCAGACGCTGCGTGAGCTGCAGCGCCGCGGCGGTGGCCTGGCCCTTTGCACCGCTTGCGCCGCGGGCGGTCTTGGAGCCGCGATGGTCTTGGAGGCGGCCTCATGAGCCGCCCTACCTTTCGCGTCAGCAAGCGAGGCGATGGTGTTGCCATCGTGCGGATGGACGATCCGACAGCGCCGATGAACACGCTCAAGTCAGACTTCAAGACCGAGCTCGACGCCGTGCTCGGCGCGTTGAGAGTCGATGACAGCGTCAGAGCGATCGTTCTCGCAGGAAAGAAAGACAGTTTCATCGCCGGCGCAGACATCACGATGCTCGACGCCGTCAAGACGGCCGAAGAGGGGGAGAGGGTCTCCCGAAGCGGGCAGCAAAGCATGGACGCCATCGCGGCGTTTCCGAAGCCGATCATCGCCGCCATCCACGGCGTCGCCCTGGGCGGCGGGCTCGAGACGGCGCTCGCATGCCACGGGCGCGTCGCGAGCGACGACAAGAGCACCAAGCTCGGGCTGCCCGAGTCGCAGCTTGGCCTGCTTCCCGGCGCGGGGGGCACCCAACGTCTGCCGCGGCTCATCGGCGCCCAGGCCGCACTGGACATGATGCTCACGGGCAAGCCGGCCTCGGCGCGCAAGGCGCTCAAGCTCGGCCTCGTCGACGAAGTCGTCCCGGAGTCGATTGTGATCGACGTAGCCGCGGAACACGCGCTGCGGCGGCTGAGCGCGACGCCCGCGCAAGACGGTCTGATGGACCAGCTTCGAAGCAAGGACGCCCTGGCCGAGCTCGCGCTGACCAAGAACCCCATCGGTCGCATGTTCTTCTTCGACCAGGCACGCAAGCAGCTGCACAAGCAAACTCGGGGCAATTATCCGGCCCAGGATCTCATCATCGACTGCGTCCGCGTCGGTCTCGAGCAGGGCTTCGAAGCAGGTTTGCGGGCTGAAGCCAAGGCGTTCGGGGAGCTGCTCGTCTCGCCGGAGGCAGCCAACCTCATCAGCCTGTTTTTCGCGACGACCGCCCTCAAGAAGGACTTGGGCGTCGATGACCGCCGCGTGAAGCCGCGGCCGATTCACAAGGTAGGCGTGCTCGGTGCCGGCCTCATGGGCGCAGGGATCGCCTATGTCACGACGGCCGTCGCCAAGACCCCGGTGCGCCTCAAGGACAAGGACAGCGACGCCGTGCTCGCGGGCCTGCGCTACGTGCGTGACATCATCGACGGTCGCGTGAAACGAAAAGCGCTGACGGGGCGGGAAGCCGAGCATCTCATGCTGCAAACGAGCGGCACGGCGAGCTACGAGGGTTTCAAAGACGCCGAGCTGGTCATCGAGGCCGTGTTCGAAGACTTGGAGCTGAAGAAGCTCGTGCTTCAGGAGGTCGAAGCCGTTGGTCCGAAGGACCTGATCTTCGCCTCCAACACCTCGTCCATCCCCATCAGTCGGATCGCCGAAGCCAGCCGTCACCCCGAAACGGTCATCGGCATGCATTACTTCTCACCGGTGCACAAGATGCCCTTGCTCGAGGTCATCGTGACCGAGCAGACGGCCGACTGGGTGACCGCGAGCTGCGTGAAGCTGGGCCAGCGCCAGGGCAAGCACGTCATCGTGGTTCGGGACGGGGTCGGCTTCTACACGAGCCGCGTCCTGGCGCCCATGATGAACGAGGCGGCACATCTCGTCGCCGAGGGCGTGCCCATCGAAAAGATCGACGCGACTATGCTCGCCTGGGGCTTTCCCGTGGGACCGATCAAGCTGACCGATGAGGTGGGCATCGACGTCGGTGCAAAGGTCGGAAAAATCATGAGCTCGGCCTTTGGCGAGCGCATGGACGCGCCCGACGGCCTCGAGCGCCTCATCGAAGACGAGCGTTTCGGGCGCAAGAGCGGCAGCGGGTTCTACCTCTACGGGCAGAAGAAGAAGGGCGTCGATCCGAGCGTGTACGAAGTGCTCGGAGTCGAGCCGAGCAACCAGAGCGTCACGGCCGAGCAGATCGCATGGCGTTGCGCCTTGCAGTTCGTGAACGAGGCCTGTCGATGCTTTGGCGAAGGGATCCTGAGAAGCGCCCGCGACGGCGACGTGGGCGCGGTCTTCGGCCTGGGCTTCCCTCCCTTCCGGGGAGGCCCTTTTCGCTTCGTCGACCAAGTGGGCGCCAAGGAGGTGCTCGGGCGCCTACGCATCCTCGAAAAGGAGCATGGAGCCCGATTCTCGCCCGCCCCGGTGCTGCAAGCCATGGTCACAGCTGAACAGACATTCCATGGCCCAAAGCCTATCGAGCCTGGAACGCAGGCCTGAGCCGCAAGGCCTACATCAAACATAACCATTCGTTTTTAATAGCTTTTCGTCTGACTTCTTGAAGTTCGGTATCGCGATCCTTATGATGTCCGGACGCCGGCCTCGGGGAATAAGCCTGGTTGACCAGCGTTTACCCCAAGGTGAGGGGCGCTCCAAGACCGGGGCGTCGAAAGACGGGACACAGGGTGAGTGCGCAAGTTCTTGAAAATGCTGCGAAGTCCATCGCAAGCAGTCAGCCGAAGAATCGCTGTGTCCTAGTGGTCGAGACCGACCCGGACCTTCAGTGGCAGTTGGCGAGAATGCTCACTGTCGATGGGAACCGCGTAGTCGGGGCCGGATCGCCCGAAGGGGCGATGGCCGTCATCGAGCACTGGCCGGCCGACCTCGTCCTCATCGCCGAGGACCTGCCGCGGATGAGCGGACTGGACCTCGCCCAGCGGATCCGGGACGCCAACCCCAAGGTGCTCGTCATCTTGATGGCAGAAGCGAACCAGGAAGCCGCGGATGAGCGCAGCAGCTCTCCACACGTCACCGCTTCACTCGTCAAGCCATTCCGCTTCGAGGCGCTGCGCTCGTTGATCGAGTCGCTGCAGCTGACTCCAGCGCCGGCTGGCTAGTCTGCTAAGCTGAGCCGGCGTGAAGCCACTCGTCTCTTGCTTGTCGTTTGCGCTGGCCGTGACGCTCCACAGCGTCGTGTTCGCACAAAGCGATTCGAACTTCATCCACGTCGACGAGATTCGTCCGGGTATGAAGGGTTACGGTCTGACGGTGTTTCGAGGCACCGAGCCCGAGCGGTTCGACGTCGAAGTCATCGACGTCCTGCGTGACTTCAGGCCGGACCAGGACATGATCCTGATCCGTACTCCGCATCCCTTGCTCGACCGAGCGCGCGGCGTGGCGGGCATGAGCGGCAGCCCGATCTACATCGAAGGTCGACTGGCGGGCGCTTACGCCTACGGCTGGAGCTATGGCACCGACCCCGTCGTCGGCGTCACCCCCATCAAAAACATGCATGCCGAGCTCGGCCGCCCGCTCGATCTCGACCAGTTTCCTGGCGCCAAGCCCATAGGCACGCGCGAGACGGCCAGCTCGCAGACGCGCCCGAACGAAGCGCGGCTTGCCGGGCTTCCGTCGTACAGCGGCGAAGAGCGGGCCACCGCCTTCAGCGCGCTCGAGCAGGTCCGTAAGAACGAGCGCCAGCTGCCCAACCCCGTAGGCCTCGAGCCCGCCAGTACGCCGATCATGCTGGGCGGCTTGACCGACTCCGTCGCGGAGACGCTCGGCCAGCAACTGCGGACCCTGGGTTTCGTCCCGACGCAGGCCGGCGTAGGAGGCGCGGGAGCTGCCTTGGGCGAGAGCCATTTCGAAGCGGGCGGGGCCATCGCCGTCGAGCTCGCGCGCGGTGACATCTCGGTGACCGGCATCGGTACGGTGACACACGTCGAAAAGGACGGTCGCGTCCTGGCTTTCGGTCATCCCATGCTCAACTCGGGCATTTCAGGGCTCCCGACCGCGACCGCTCGGGTCTTGCACGTGTTGGTGAGCGAGGCGCGCTCCTTCAAAATCGCAGAGTCCGGGCGACCCCTCGGAACGCTCGTGCAGGACCGGCAGTCGGCGATCGTCGTCGACACGAACATGGAAGCCGCTCGCATCCCAGTCCGCGTCCGCATTCGCGGCGTCGAAGGAGCCCCCAAGACCGAGTGGAATATCGAGGTGGCCAGCCACCGGCTGGTCACACCGGTCATCACCTATGCTGCGATCAACAACGCGCTCAAGAGCAGCGCGGGCACCGTGGGCGATGCGATCTTTCGCGTGAAGAGCACCATCGGCATCGAGGGGCACGAACCGGTGACCTTGCACGAGCAAGGCTTCTCGCCGATGGGTGTCGCCGATCCCGCGGCACTTGCGCAGCTGGGTATGTTCTCGCTGATGGAGATCGCCTTCGCCAACCCCTTCGAGGCCTCGCGCATCACTTCGCTCGACGTCGTCGTGGACGTGGAGCTCAGCCGCGAGGTGTACCAAATCGTGGATGTCTCAGTCCCTCATGATGAGGTGGATCCTGGCGGTGAGATTACCGCCTACGTCCGGCTTCGCAGAATCGGCCACGAGGACACCGTGAAAGCCATCCGACTTCAGGTTCCGGAGGCCGCGGCAGGCAACACGGTCAAGCTGCTCGTCACTGCGGGCGACCAAGTCCCCATCGAGCAACCCCGAGCGGCATCCTTGGAGGACCTGATCGACCAAGTCCGCGAACGATACCCGGCGACCTCCATGGTGGCGGCCCTGCAGATGCCGAGCCGAGGCCTCCGCTTTCGGGGACACGTCGTCGACTCGCTTCCCAGCTCGGCGCTCAATGCGCTGCAGCTCGTGAGCAACTCCGAAGACACCCGCCCGTTCGTGACGCAAGTGCGGAGCGAAACTCCGCTCTCTCAAGTGGTCGTCGGCTCGGTAGGCATCGAGCTTCGGGTGCGCGAAGTTGCACGCGCTCGGCTGCGCGGCGATAAATGAGTTTGGAAAATCGATGAAGAACGGCTTTGTGATCGCTCCGTGGGCGCTGTGCCTCCTTGCGCTACTGACCAGCACGGCGGCCCGAGCCGTCACGACCGAGAGCTTCACGCTCGACCAAGCCAAGGACTTCGAAGCCGGCGAGCTCGACGGCACCGCGGCGCACTCGGACGGCTATCTGCGCCTGGGCGCCGCCATCGAGCGCATTGCTCTGGACGACGTACCCATCGCGTACAGCCTCGCGCGCAAAGGCAAGACGGTATTCATCGGCACCGGGACCGAGGGAAACATCTACGCCTACGACGGCAAGCGGACCCAGCTCTTCGCCAAGACCGGAGAGCTCCTCGTCTCCGCCCTGGCCGTGGCCACCGACGGTACGCTTTATGCCGGCACCTTGCCCAACGGACGCATCTACCGGGTCAATCTGAAGACCGGGAAAGTCGAGAAGTTCGCCGAGCTGCCCGACATCAAGCACATCTGGGCGCTCCACTACGACAGCCACAGGCGCCGGCTGATCGCCGCCACGGGACCGAGCGGCCAGCTCCTGGCGCTCGACCCCATCGGGCGCGCCACGGTGCTTCACAAAGCCGAGGCTTCTCACATCATGTCGCTGGCCGCAGACGGCAAGGGCACGATCTACGCCGGCACCAGTGACGAGGCCATCGTGCTTCGCGTCCATCCCAATGACCGAGTCGACGTCGTGTACGACTTTCCTGGCAGCGAGGTGACCGCCCTCGATTTTCGTGAAGGCATGCTCGCGGTGGCGACGAGCGAGTTTCCGAAGACCCCCGGCGCCCCCATTTCGAAGCAGACCAATGGAAAAGCGGACGAGGGCGCCAAGCCTCAGGCCGGGAAGGGAAAGCTCTGGAAGGTCGGCGCCGACGGCCGAGTCGAGCAACTCATCGCACGCGACGACACGCATCTGACCGCAGTGCAATGGAGCAGCGACGGGGCCGTCTACGCTGCAACCGGCGCAGAGGGCCGCATCCTGAAGGTCCAGCTCGACGGGAGCTACGCGATCTGGACCGACGTCGAGGAGCGTCAGGTTCTCGCGCTCGATTTGAACGAAAAGAACCCAGTCTTTGTGACGGGCGATGCGGCCGCTCTCTACGAGGTCTTGGACAAGCCCCCGCACAAGCCGCTGTGGACGAGCGCACCCCTGGACACCAGTGTTCTTTCGTCCTGGGGTAGACTGCAATGGCGCGGCGAGGGTGCGCTCACATTCGAGACCCGCTCCGGGAACACCGAGAAGCCGAACGACACCTGGAGCCCCTGGTCCAAAGGCCTGACAAAGCCCGGAAAAGTCAGCAGCCCCCCGGGGCGCTTCGTGCAGGTCCGAGCGCTCTTCCCAAAGAAGAAAGATGCGGAGCTGCGCGCGATCGAGCTGTACTACCTTCCTGCCAACCAGCCGATGCGGGTGTCCCAAATCACGGGCAAGCCGGCCACGGCCAGCAATGGCGAGGACCCGAGCCATCCGCCCTCGCCGAGCACGAAGATCGAGCTGAGCTGGAGCGTGAGCAACCCCGATGAGGACCCGCCGCGCTACCGACTCTACTTTCGCGAGGAGAGCCAGTCGACTTGGCGTCCGATCTTCACCGAGGACGTCGTGCTCACGGAGGCCGAGTATGTCTGGGACAGCAGCAGCATTCCGGACGGCTACTACCTCGTCCGCGTGCAGGCTTCGGACGAAGAGAGCAACCCAGTCGATCGAAGCTCTTCTGCCCAAGCGGTATCGAAGCCGATCCGAGTCGACAACCACCCACCGACCATCGAGAGCCTGCGCGCTCGCCAAGCACGCGTCGTTGGCAAAGCGAGCGACGCCCTAGGACCGATCGCGCGTATCCAGTACGCGGTCGATGGCGGACGATGGCGCGATGTCTTTCCCAAAGACGGGCTATTGGACGATCGCATCGAGTCTTTCGAATTCGATGTCGGGGACATTTCAGTGGGGAGCTATATCGTTTCCGTTCGTGTTTTCGATTCGGCGGGAAATCAGGCGAGTCGCGAAATCACCGTCAAAACCAAGCAATAATCGTCCCGTCACTCCATCGCCGAACGCTCCGCTCATTTTGTCGCGCAAGGGACGCTGAACGTTTGATACGATGCGTGATTACTTATTGCTGACTTGGTTGTGGGGGTTCGGGACTCGTGGTATGAGCCGCGTCGCAAAACTAAGTGCGACGTGAACCCGGATTTCCCCGGGGACCTAAGGAGATGGACGCATGGAGATCAGGAAACTTGCTTTAATCGCGCTCTTGGGGGGCGCTCTGATGGCCTTCGGTTGTGGTGACAGCAGCGACGGCGAAGCTGGAACTGGAGGCGACGGCGGCGGCGGTGCTGGCGGTGCTGGCGGCGACGGCGGCGGCGGTGCTGGCGGCGGCAACGGCGAGGAGCAAGTCGCGCTCTACGATGTGGCGTGCACGCTCAACATCGAAGGCCTTGGCGAGTTCGATGTCGCCTTGACCGCAGACCTCATCGGCTCGGCCGCCGGAGACCTCGTCGTTGGCGAGGCCACAGAAGTGACGACCAAAGCCGAGGTGTCCCTACCTGAGGATCTGCTGGCGATCATTGGTAATTTCAATCCCGAGATCACCTCTGGCGCGGCCCTGCTCGGCGTGAGCAACGCGACGCCGACTGAGATCGAGCACGAAATCCCGACGGGCGCGGTTGAGAGTCCCATCGAGACCGACACGGTGACGACCGACGTGGTCGCGGATGCAGCGGGCGACGTTGTCATCGAGCCGACCAGCACTGAAATTGGCATCTTCGTTCCGTTCGGAGCTGAGGGGCTCAGTCTGAATCTGGTCATCCCAGGCGACGAGTGTCCCGACGGCTTCGTGCTCCAGGAGGGCTCCGACCCGATCACCTTCGAGGCGACCGAGTAACACCGCCTCATAGGTTCTCAAGAGGCCAGCCGTTCGCGGCTGGCCTTTTTTATTGCGATTCCCTGAGCAACCAGCGGTGGCCGCGCTACGAAAACCGCCCCATTTTGAGCCGATTCATGACCGCGAGCTTCTGGCGCTCTTTATAGAGCGCATGGCTGGCATCGCCCAACTCGTTGTTCCGATCGGTTTCACGATCGAGGACCTGAAACTCAGTCTGCACGAAGATCAGCCGGCCTAGGCCTCGCGCCTCGGCCGGTGCCGCCTCGAGCAAGCGCGGCGGAACCACTACGGGGACCTCGGCGACGAAGTGCACCACACGGTAACTCGGCGCCGTAAAGCGGTTGTCTATCGGCGAAAGACCGTCCTCGACGTCGAGCGGAAGCTGCATGCGCGGGAGCAGCTTGAGGAGGCTCGGGTGGGCGCGACAGTAGTCGTGAAAGCGTAGGAGCGTGTTGGTCGACTGTCCCGGGATGATGAAATTGAACGGGACGATGCTGCGCTGCAGGAAGTTGAGAATCGGAAACACGTCTTCGGGCTCGCTGGTCACGATCCGAAACCGCACTTTGTCGTAGATCTGCGCGGCGCTGACGTCGGGCTTGGAGAGCAACTTCGTGTAGAGCGAATCTTTGTTCTTGCGGCCCCCGATGAACTCCATGACGGGAAACTGCTTCGCGAGCGCCGCTGCCATCACCCCGTAGACCTTCTGCTCCACGAGGTGAAAGACTTCCTCGTCGGCGACCGGCAACAGGAACAAGAGCTCTCGGGCGTCGAGATGATGGATGATGTGCATCACCTTCAAGATGGCGCAGGCACACATCTGACGGTGGCCTTTGGACGAGGCGAGCATCAGGAGGCCCAGCAGGTCTTGCTTGGCGACAGGCTTTGGAACCGGAAACTCGAAGTGACCTCGTAGGTAGGCGATGGCCCGGTTCTTGGTGTTTTCGGTTCGAGCGACGTCTGACTCGTTGCTCAGGTCGATCTCGTGAGTCGCGATGAGAGACCTGGCTTCTGCTTCGCTGCGGAAATTGAGCCGATGCCAGTCGATCACCGAGCCGCCCCGGAGCAGCATGCGGATGCCCTCCAGGTCGCTCAAGGTGAAGTCTTCCACTGTACGCAGCTCGACCGGCGTCATTGCGACTGCCGTGCTTGATACCAGTGCGCTACTCGGAAAGCCATGTGTTTCAACTATTGCTGGGCGGAAGGATCTCAAATATCGTACGGATAGGCATGACCGATTCGATCTTCCCCGCTGGATCTGAGCCCATCTTGCCGATTTTGCCTCTGCGCAACTCGGTTTTGTTTCCAGCGTCGGTCGTGCCCGTCAACGTGGGACGAGCGCGCTCCGTTCGCCTCATCGAGGAAGCCTGCGGCCGTGAACGTCCGGCGATCGGAGTCGTGACCCAGCACAAGCCCGAGATCGAGGACCCGAGCTTCGAGCAAATCTACCAAGTCGGAACGATTGCCCGGGTGCTCAAGGTCATCCGCTTGAATTCGGGGCAGTACAGCGTGGTGCTTCAAGGCGTGAGCCGAATGCGCATCGAGGAGCCACTCGGCCGTCACCCTACCCTTCGCGCCAAAGTGCACCGATTCCACGAACCCCCGGTGGTGGACGTCGAAGTCGAAGCACTGGCGGCGCACTTGCGTGAATCGTCTCGGGAGCTGTTCGAGCAGATGCCCTCGGCCTCACGAGAATCCCTGCACATCCTGGACAATGTCCGGGAGCCCGGCGCTCTGGCCGACCTGATCGCCTCGAACCTCACCATCCCAAACGATGCGAAGCAGAAAATCCTGGAAACGCTCGAGGTACGAGAGCGTATCCGCAAAGTGCTCGATCAGGTCGTTCGCCAGAACGATGTCCTCCGCGTCAAGAGCGAGATCTCCGACATGGTCGAAGAGGAAATGTCACGCTCGCAGCGCGAGTATCTCCTCCGGCAGCAGATCAAGTCGATCAAACGCGAGCTCGGCGAGGCGGAGGCGGATGAAGAGGAGATCGAGACCCTTCGAGAGCGTATCGCTCTGGCCGACCTCCCTCCGGAGGCGTGCAGCGCCGCTCGCCGCGAGCTGCGGCGGATGAGCAGCATGCATGCGGCCAGCAGCGAGTACCAGGTGGCCCGCACATACGTCGAGTGGCTCGCCGATCTACCTTGGAACAAGACGAGCAGCGACCGGCTCGACGTGAACCAAGCGCGACGCGTCCTCGATGAAGACCACTTCGGCCTCGAAAAGCCCAAACAGCGAATCGTCGAGTACATCGCCGTCCGCAAGCTTCGCAAGGATGGCCGTGCGCCCATCCTATGTTTCGTCGGCCCTCCCGGAGTCGGCAAGACTTCCCTCGCTCGCTCGATCGCCCGGGCCTGCGGACGTCAATTCGTTCGCGTATCGTTGGGTGGCGTCTCGGACGAATCCGAGATCCGCGGCCACCGACGAACGTACGTAGGCGCTTTTCCGGGTCGCATCGTTTCGGGACTCAAAAAGGCTGCCGCGCGCAACCCGGTCATGACGCTCGACGAGATCGACAAGCTCGGCACGGACCATCGTGGCGACCCCGCAAGCGCATTGCTCGAAGTCCTGGATCCCGAACAGAACAACCAGTTTACCGACCACTACCTCGATGTTCCCTTCGACTTGAGCCGGGTGATGTTCATCGCCACGGCGAATCGGCGCGCGAGCATCCCGGGTCCCTTGCTCGACCGCATGGAGGTGATCGAACTTCCTGGCTACACGCCTCGAGAAAAACACGCCATCGCCCGAGACTTCTTGATCCCGCGTCAGCTCAGCGACCATGGTCTGTCGCCCGAGCGCCTCGACTTCACCGACTCCTCAATCGACACCATGATCGAGTCCTACACGAACGAGGCGGGCGTCCGAAAGCTCGAGCAGCGAGCCGCTGCGGTCTGTCGCGATGTGGCTGTCCGCCTCGCCAAAGGCGAGGACGTCTCGATCATGGCGGACGATGCCTTCATCGAACAGGTTCTTGGACCGCCGAGCGCGAAGCGTCAGATCCCGGAACGCGACGCTCGCCCAGGCGTGGCGACGGGCCTGGCGTGGACCCCGGCCGGAGGCGACTTGCTGTTCGTCGAGGCCACGCAGATGCCTGGGAGCGGTAAACTTCACCTGACCGGAAACATGGGCGATGTCCTCAAAGAGTCTGCCAGCGCCGCGTTCACCTTCGTGCGCGCACGGGCCAGTGAGCTCGGGCTGCCCGAGGACTTCCTGCGCAAAGTCGACATCCATGTCCACCTTCCGGCCGGAGGCGTACCCAAAGACGGCGCCTCCGCTGGAATTCCGCTCTACGTCGCGCTCGCGTCCCTGCTCACCGACCTCAAAGTCCGGCCCGACGTAGCGATGAGCGGTGAGATCACGCTTCGCGGAAACGTGCTTCAAGTCGGCGGAATCAAGGAGAAATGCCTGGCCGCGCACCGCGCCGGCTTGCGTCGGGTGCTTTTGCCGAAGCGCAACGAGCCCGACCTAGAAGAGATCCCGAGCGAAGTGCTCGAAGATCTGGAAATCTGCCTGGTCTCCAAGGTCTCCGAGGTACTCGAGCTCGTCACCTCGTTCGCACCCTCCACCGCTCCCGCCGCTGCCGAATGATCTAGTGAGCAAGCTGCCGATTCTTCGACTGAGCTTCTTGGTCGCCGGTCTCGTCGGCATCGGCCTGGCGCTCTTTCCTCTGCTCGGCGTGCACGGCGCGGAAAGCGCTCTGGTCCTCGGCCTCGTGCTGCCAGCCTGGGTCGCAGCCAGCGCGGCAAGTTACGCGCGAGGGCTCTCGCAAGCGGGTGAGCTTCGGGGCTCCGACGTGATGCTACGGGCCATGGGGCTCGGGCTCCTGCTGTGGCTCGTTCCGGTACTCATTCTGGCTCTGAATTCGCTTCGGGTTCGGCAATGTACGCCCTTGCAGGGCCTCACCTTCATGACGCTCGGCCCTGGACTTGGCTGCGCCCTAGCGGCGGTCATCGGCGTCTGGGTAGCGGTCTTGTTTCGAGGCCACCGGAGCGCGCCCTGGGTGGCCGCCTCGATTCCCTTGCTGGGAATCGCCGCGGGTCTGTGGATCTTCTACGCGACCCCCGCCGTTTACGTCTTCAACGCCTTCGCCGGCTACTTCCCCGGCACGATCTACGATCCAATCGTCGAGATCCCGGCGAGCTACCTGAGCTACCGGGCCACCACTCTCATCGCGCTCATGTCCTTAGTGCTCCTCTTCGATGCAGTCTGGCACCCGAAGCGACAGCAGCTGGACCTTCGCAACCAGGCGACGAGTCGCCCGGGCTCGCTGTGCCTGGCCTTGCTAGGGCTGAGCGCCGTGCTCCTCGTATACAGCAAGGGCGACGAGCTCGGTCACCGTGCGAGCGCCGCTCACATCGCACGGAAGCTGGGACGGACCGAGCTGGGCACGGCCTGCATTGCGCACATGCCACGCGAGACGACGTCTGAGCTCGCGCGCCGCATCGTCGAGGACTGCGACTTTCACACGCTGCGAACCCGAGCGCTCGCCGGGATCGAGAGCGAAGCGCCGGTCACCGCGTTTTTCTTCCGAGACGCCGGCGAAAAGAAGGCCCTGATGGGAGCCGGAGCTACCTACATCGCCAAGCCCTGGCGACGGGAAGCCTATCTGCAGATGGGACAGTGGCCGCATCCGGTGCTCGCCCATGAGCTCGTCCACGCGGTGCTCGCGGACACGGCACGTCCGCCCTTCCATGTCGCGGCCCGGTGGGCCGGGTTGCTCCCGAACCCCGGCTTGATCGAGGGCGCGGCGGTCGCCCTGGCCTGGGACGTACGCGAGGACCTGGACCCACATCAGTGGGCACGCATCATGCTGGATGCGCAGATCCTGCCCTCCGCCGGGGAGTTGATGAGCCTTCGCTTCACCGCGCTGCCTGCGCGTCGCGCGTACGCAGCCGCCGGTTCCCTGACCTCCTTCTTGATGGAAAGCCGAGGCATGGAGTCTTTCCGCCGCGCTTATTACAGGGGTCAGATCACGAAGCTCCAGGAGCTCGAAGCGAAATGGCACAGCTTCTTGCGCGACGTCGGCGTGACCGCCGAGGACCGCGGCGTGGCGGAGGTCGCCCTGGCGCAGAAGAGTGTGTTCACGCGTGTGTGCCCGCACCGCATTGCCCAGCTCCAGGACCAGCTGCAGCTCGACCTCGACGCCCACGACGACGCGCAGCTCATCGACACCTGCCACGCGATTCTGGACATCGAGGAAAGCCACGCGAGCGCCCAGGCGGCGCTGGTCGGGGCCTATGCGAGGACTGGGCGGGAGCAGCAAGCGCAGCAAACGCTGAGAGCGCTCGAGCTCGACGAAGGCACCCCCAAACCCATCCTGGCTTCCGCGCTCGAGGAGCTGGCCGACGCGGCCTGGGAGACGGGACACGGGGAAAGCGCCCGCGAGCTCTACGAAGAGCTGCTGGCCATTCCGCAAAGCGACGACAGCGCGCGTGGTCGCGAGGTGAAGGAGCTGGCCATCGACGCCGCAGCCATCCAGCAGACACTCATCTTCGAGCTTCTGGTCGAACGGCCGAGCCCCGCGGTGGCCATGCACATCGCGCACAGACTCAGCGCGTCACGCACCGACGGCCTCGGCCCCTACCTCGCGGCGCGACAGCTCATGGGGCAGAACCGCTACGATCTCGCCCTGCTGCTAGTCGAGGACGCCGAACGACGAGGGCTCCCGACCGGGCGGCTCGAACGGGAACGCGAGCGCATGCACGGCATCAGCCTCTTCGGTGTGGGGCGGTACGAAGACGCCGCCCGAATCTGGACAGATCGCCTAGCCGCCCGGCCTGCAAACGTCGCCGAGGCCAGACGCTGGCTCGAGCGCATCGCGCTCGCTCAGGACCGAGCGCTCAGTCCGCAGCTTCCAGGGTCAAGGTCGGCTCGCCGAGCTGATCCTTGAGGTGTGCAGCGATCGAGCAATCGGCCGTTGCAATCGGATCGGCGAGCTCGGCATCGGCGGGGGCCGCCGACCCCCCATACTGGTTGCGGACGTTGATCAGCTTGCCGCGGTTCTCGGTTCGGCTCCGAAGCAGCAGCTCGTTGTCTTCGAGCCGCCACAGGAACAGGTCGACGGGGTCGCTCAGACGACTCTGGCCCTGAACGACGAGGAGCAAGAAGTACTGGGCCGACGCCAGCTCCTTCAAGCGGGGCAGCTCCCGGCTAATTGCTGTCGCGAGCTGCTCTTCGCGCACCCGCAGTCGCATCATGTCGTTGGTGACCTCGGCACCGACCAACCACTTCGGGCTGAGGACTTCGGGAACCTTGCCGAGCTCGTCGACCGAAACCAGATTCGCACCGAGACAGGCTCCTATGGCGTCCGGGCTCGGCGCGACAATCGCCTCCCGCAGCGCCTGCTCGGAGCTCAAGTCGCTCGCGCGCAACCTCAGATAGAGCAGCGTTTCATCATGAAGCTCTGACAGCCGTGGGGCCTGCGCGACCAGGCGCTCGGCCGCGCCCTTCTTGGCGGTCAGGGCGTCGGCCTCGACCCGCGCCAGCATGCTTTCGAGTTCACCGGTGACTGGAGCGACCTCCGCAGCGTAGCGCGCCTGCATCCGCCCGCGCAGCGCATCGGCTCGCACCGCTTGGCGCCAGAGGTAAGCCCCCACGAGCAGGGCCACGAACGCCAAGAGGAGCCCTAACCGTTTCCAGGGCAACGCGGGCCGATACCGGTTCTTGCGGGCACGCCCAAACTCCGCCGCCCTAAGCTCGAACTGCTGCTGCGTCATAGAAGGGAGCTTGCTCGATGTATGAGCGAAACGCGAACAACTTGAGGTCCTCGATCCAGCGACGAAGGGGAAGACAGCTCCGCAGCTTCGGCACTGCCGCGACAGCAGCTTGGACACTGAGACCAGCACCGCCGCTGATGCGGCGCTACCCCTCAGACAGGCACTCGCCCTGGCACCGACCGCTGAAACTGGCGCTGACACTGGCGCTGGCGCCGACACTGGCACTGTCGCTGACACTGGCGCAGCGAGGCCCTCCGCCGCGCTCGGGCCAATCGACGCCAAGAAGCCCGTGTGACTCATCGCCTCGGAACGACGGCGGTCTCACGGGCTTCCTAGACGAGGAGATCGAAGGGAGGAAATCAGGCCCTCCGCCCCGAGCTCACTCTTCGACTTGGTTGACTGCAAAGCTCACGTTTCCGTAGCCGGCGAGGGCTGCGGAGAACATGACCTTCTTCATGACGCGAAAGTCGATGTTACGGTCGGCCTGGACGATGACTTGGCCGGTAAAAGGCTCTGAGGCGTGAATCGTTTCCCATTTACGCTTTTCGGCCTCGAGCCCCTGAATGAGAGGCTCGATTCGGTCGACCTGAGCGGTCTGGCCCTGGGTCTGCGTGTCGGCGACACGGTTGCCGTCGAGGGTGATCACCCGGTCGTCGATCGCAATGATCGGAGCGATCTCGAGCTGCGCGGTCGTCGTCGCATCGGGCATGGTGATGGTGGGCTGTTGGGCCACCAACTCGCCTGAAGCGGAGAACGACATGAGAAGGAAAATCACGAGAACGATCAGAAAGTCGATGAACGGAATCAGCGGAATCTGATGGTCCACGTTCTTGCGCCCGTGTCCGGACACTCGCTCACGAACGAACTTGAGCGGAATGCCGTGTAGAAGCTTTTTCTGTGGCTGATGAATGGCCATGGTCAATCTCCGCTACATGAAGGTGGCGCCGTCAGCCATCGATAGATTCACGAAACCAGCCGCCGTTGCGATGTCCATCGCAACGATGACATCCTGGTAAACGACCCCGTCCTCGGGTGCGACGATGAGGTCGTCGCGTTTTTCCCAGGCCTGCTTCCACTGCCCGAGCTTCGCCTTGAGCTCTTCCACGTCGAACTCGCGGTCGCTGGCCACGACCTGCTTTTTGATCTCGATACTCTCTCCAGCGGAGGAGCCGAGCACGTAGCCAGCATTGCGAATCTGCAGGATGAGCTTGACCTTTTCGTCCTCGGGCGGCGCATCTTCCGTCGAAGCCTGTCCCGGTACCTGCTGGTTCGCGTTT
Organism: uncultured delta proteobacterium; assembly: GCA_963746475.1. Taxonomy (GTDB): domain Bacteria; phylum Myxococcota_A; class Polyangia; order Polyangiales; family Houyiibacteriaceae; genus SG8-38. Next base: position 1,267,979 of record CAVVBB010000001.1, on the reverse strand, counting down.
ACCGCCGCCAGCTGGTTCCACACCGCAGTGGCGAGCAAGAACATGACGCAGCATAGAAGAAGGTCGATGAAGGGGATGAGCGGTATCTCCTGATTGACCGACTTCTTCCCCCCGTGGCCTCCGCCAGTTTCGATTGCGGCCATGGACTCTTACTCAGCCGGAATGTTTTGAAGGTCGACTTTTGAACGATTGCCGACGACCAAGTTCAGGACCTGTACGGTCGCGTGATTGATGTCGTCGAGGATCTTCTGGGTCTTGCCGTTGAGCATGCCCAGCATCAGCAGTGCGAAGACCGCGGTCATGAGACCGAAGGCGGTGCAGTTCATTGCCTCTTCGATGCCCTTGGCCAGACCGGTCGCCTTGCTCGCGGCGTCGGCCTTGGCGACCTCGCCGAAGGCCGTGATGAGACCCACGACCGTGCCGAACAATCCGCAGAGCATGCCAACATTGGCGAGAAGTCCGAGATAAGGCGTGCGCGCCTCAATCCGCGGAAGCTCACGCAATGCCGCCTCATCCATCGCGGCCTGAACTTCGTCATCGGGTCGGTTCACCTTGAGCAGACCCTGCTTGACGATGCGGGCGAGTGGATTGCTCTCCGCAGAGCACACCTTGATCGCGCTCGCGACATCTCCTGCCGTGATGCACTTCTGCATCTTCGAGATGAACTCGTCTTTGTCGATCGATGCCTTGTACAAGAACATGGCCCGTTCGATCGTCACGCCAATTGCGATAACCAGGCACGTGAGGATCAACCACATCGCCCATCCGCCCGCTTCGAAGTGATATGCCAACTTGGCCATTTTCTGCTGCCTCCTGCGAAAGTTACTCTGACAGTGTTATTAAAACTCGTCCGGAAAACGATGGACCCAAGTCCTCAGCACTGCCCCGAACTCGCTCTTTCCCCCAGAATTGTAAGCATTCCCGTAAGTTTGCTCACTCCTTAGCGATGATAACGGCTGGAATGCCCAAGTCAATATCTGAGTACAGCAAAAAATTTCCGTATGCTCGCAATGCCAGCCAGCAACGGGAGCTGCCCTCCGAGTTATTCGAGAAACCAGCCGGCATGACGCCTTGGGTGCGCGAGGCGGAAAACATGCCCTCGCGTTGACAACTTCGCGACCGGTGGAGTAGCTTGCTTTCCGCACAGGGGCTCGCCGGACAGTCGCAATGATTTCAACGGATTCCGTCGAAGAGATGGTCTCTAGAAGCGTCTGTCAGGGGAGATAAAATGGGGATAACTCGCCGAGATCATGGGCGAACCGGAGGGAGCCGGTAGACATGCAGGAAATCTGGCACGCACTGCTTGAAGGTGCGCCATTTTCGTTCATCAACCTTGCGGTTTTGGCGTTTGGGGTCGGCGTGATCATCGATCGCCTCTTCTACATCCGGACCAACTACAGCGTTGATGCGAAAGAGTTCATGAATCGCATTCGCAAGCTGGTGCAGGCCGGCAACATCGATCGTGCGATTCGTCAGTGCGAGGCGAAGCCGATCCCTCTGCTCGAAGTCGTCAAGTCGGGACTGACCCAAGTCAGCCGGGGCGAAGAGGCCGTCATCGCCTCGATGGAGGAAAAGATGTCCGAGGTCCTGCCGGCGCTCGAGAAGCGCACCGGCTCCTTGTGGACCTTGGCCAACATCGCCACGCTGATTGGCCTTCTCGGTACGATCAGCGGTCTGATCTCGGCCTTCAAGGCGGTCGGCACCATCGACGACCCCTCGAAGAAGACGGCCCTGCTCTCGGCCGGTATCGCCGAGGCCATGTGGAACACCTTCCTCGGCCTGCTGATCGCGGTCATCTTCATGATTGCCCACTTGGTGCTGCACGGCCTGACCAAACGCCACAAGCACGAGATGGAGAAGGTCACGATGCAGCTCGAAAACCTGCTCACCCTTCGTCGTCAGGGCGGGTAACCGAGCGCAGCCATGCCGGCGCGACTAACACCACGTCAACGAGCCTACGTCCGGAAGCGAACGTATATCCCGGACGCGGATCCGTCGGAGCTCTCCGACGAGCTTAACATCGTCCCGTTCTTGGACATCGTAGTGAACATCGTGATGTTCCTTCTGATGACCCTGACGACCATTGCCTTCTTCTCGCAGGTCGAAGCAGCCTTGCCGGAGTACCGCAAAGGGGGCGTCGGCAAGCGCGGCGCAGAGGACCAGCCCCTGAACCTCAACGTCACCGTCACCCGTAGCGGGATCATCGTGGCGGGTTCGGGGGGCAAGCTCGCGCGCGGCTGTGAGACCACCGGTCCGGGCAAGGTGATCACCGTGCCCACCCGGATGAACGGCGACCAGGACTGGCCCGGCCTCACCGAGTGCGTGGCCAAGGTCAAAGAGCAGTTTGAGGACGAAACGCGAGTCACTGTCAGCGCAGACCCCGAAGTTCCGTACGAAGACGTGATCGCTGCCCTAGACTCCGTCAGGCACAAGGGCGACCAAGAGCTCTTTCCCGACGTTCTGCTTTCGGCAGGGATTCGCTAGGAGTCCGTATGACCAACTCGAACGAGCCACCGCAGACCCCCTCGATCGCCCCGCCCGTGGAAACCAAGCCGGTTTCCATGATGCACCTCAAGCGGCTGGTGCGCGCGAAGCTCAGGCGCCGTGAAGAGCCGGAGCATGCGGGCCTGAACATCTACCCGATGATGGACATGCTGACGATTCTGCTCGTCTACATGATGGCGATTTTCGCGACCTCCAGCGCTGCAGCGGTGCAGGAGAGCGCCGAGCTCCGAATCCCGTACTCGACGTCCAAAGTCGACCTGAGCGACGCGCTGTCGGTTCAGATCTCGCGAAGCGGCGTGACGGTCGATGGAAAGAACGTGCTCGACCTTCGCGACGGCATCGTCGATTCGGGCCAGAAGCAGGGAGGAAGCAGCGGCTTCCTGATCACGCCGCTCTACAAAGAGCTGAGCAAGATTCGCGACCGCAAGAAGCGCACCGCCCAGACCTACGCGAACCAGCCTTTCCTCGGCGAAGTCCAAATCATCGCCGACCGAAAAACTCCCTACCGGACCTTGTCCGAAGTGATCTACACGCTCGGCCAAACCGAGTTCAAGAACCTTCGCTTCGTGGTCAACAAGAAGTCCAACTAGCGGACAGGCCGCAAGCACCGCCAGCTCGCTGGAGTCGGCGCCGCCGGCCCAGGCAGCCATTTCATCAACGCGAGCTGCAGTGCCGCCAACAACCCAATGATGGTCCAGGCGATCTTCGAGCCAAAGACATACGGTCCCGACGCCGCCCACAAGGTTGCGAAGAAACCGTCCTGATGGATCTCACGAATGAGCTCGCAAAAACGAACCGCCCAACTGAGAGTTGACGTGCCACAAGAGCATCACAGCCGGAGGACCCAGGCGGATCAGGAGACCCGGAATCAGGGTACGGCGAACGAACGGGGAATGTGAGAGCATCCCAGGCCAAGCAGCTTGGCGGAGGGTCGTCCTATTCCAGCTCGAGGCTGTCCAGGTCGTCGAGGTCTGGAGCTTCGTCCTTGTCAGACTTCTGGTCTAGGGCGTCCAGGTCCGGCGTTTCGTCCTTTGGAGACTCCTCTTCCAAGTCGTCGAGGTCCAAACCGCCGTCCTCTTGAGCACCCTCCTCGTCCAGGTCATCTAGGTCGAAGCCCCCATCCTCGTCACCGCCCACGGCCTCGAGAGTGTCGGGTTCGCCGGTGCCCTCATCGTCTTGGGACATGGGGCCAGGAATCGCTTCGGCCTCCATGAGACTCGGCAACCAGGTCGACAATGCGGGAATGTAGGTGACGATGACCAAGCAGATCCCGAGCAGGCCGATGAAGGGCAAGACGGCGCGGTACAGCTGGGTCACGGGTTTGTCGAAGCGGAAGCTCGACATGAAAAGATTGAGCCCGACCGGCGGAGTCATGTAGCCAATCTCTAGATTGAGCAGGAACACGATGCCCAGGTGATAGGGATCGATGCCGAATTTCGCTGCAATCGGAACGATGAGTGGCACCACGACGACAATCGCCGAGAAGATGTCCATGAGCATCCCGACGCCCAAGAGGAAGATGTTCAGGGCCACCAGGAACATGACGGGCGAATGGATGTACCCCTCCATGGCCTCGAGGATGAGCATCGGCACCCGCGCCTGGATCAGATAGGAAGTGAAGCCAATCGCGGTGGCCATGATGACCAGGATCGCGCCGACGAGGGTCATCGACTCTCGAATGATGCGCGGCAGATCGGTACGGAACGAAACGTCTCGGTAGACGAACACCTCGATGATGAGCGTGTAGATCGCTGTGAATGCGGCGGCTTCATGAATCCGGAGCACGCCGGTGTACATGCCGCCGAGCAGGCCCACGGGAAGAAGGACTTCCCACTTCGTCTCCCAGAGAGAGGCGAAGGCTTCTGCGCGATCGAAAGGAATCCGCGGCATCTTCTTCTTGACGCCGGTGATCGAGCTGTAGATGGCCAAGGCCGCGACCGTGAGGATTCCCGGGATGATGCCCGCCAGGAACACCTTTTCGATCATGACGCCAGCGATGATGCCGTACAGAAGCAGGGGAACGCTCGGCGGAAACAAGAGCCCCAAGGAGCCGCCGGTGGTGATGAGGCCGAGCGAGAAGTTCTCCTCGTACTCGTCGGCAATGAGAGCCGGGTACAGCAGACCACCAATCGCGATGATCGTGATGCCGCTACCACCGGTGAAGGTGGTGAAGAAGGCGGAGGCCAGGAGGCAGACCATCGCCAGACCGCCGGGCATCCAGCCGAGCCACGCCCGGGACATCTTCACGAGGCGCTGTGGTGTGCCACTCTCGGCCAGCAGGTACCCGGCAAAGGTGAAGAGCGGGATGGTCACCAGCAGCGGTGAGTCCGCGAACTTCTCGCTGAACACGTCGTTGGCCGCACCCGTGATGCTGGTGTCGGCGAGCGCATTGAAGAGCAGCATCGAGGCTGCGCCGAAAATGGCGAAGAGTGGCGCGCCGAGAACGGCGAGCAGCACAAGCAAGATGATCCAACCGGTCGCCATTTCTTAGGCCTCCTCGATGGGCTCGGGTGCGGGTGGAGGCGTATTCGTGGTCGCGGAATACGTGGCTGCTGCGGCGCGCAACACGAAGCGCACCGCCATGAAGATGAACATCGTCGGGACGATGAGCTGAAGGGTGACGTCCGGCGTCGGCATGGTGACGCCAAAGACCTCGAGTCCCGAGCGGATGGCGCAGAACAGGTCGGGTCTGCCCAAGCCCGAGTCGGCGAGCGTCTGTACGCTCGCGTCACAGAGGTGGACCATGCTGTCGGTCTCATCGAGCACGGCGTACTCGAGCGGAATCTCTTTGGCGTTGTTCAGGACGGAGAGCCAGAAGACGCGACCCAGGTAAAAGCTGGTGATCGCGGCAAAGGCGGAGACGATCGCCCTCAGGACCTGCTTCACCCGCGGCTTGGCGATGCGGTGCAGCACGTCGATGGCGATGTGCTTTTCATCGTAGGTCGAGAGCGATGCGCCCAAAAACGCAAGCCAAAGGGTCCCTTTTTGAAGAAAGGAGTCTGCCCAAGGCATCTTCTCGAGCGCGACGTTTGCCCAAGTGAGGTCGAGGTTCGTCAGGTTACGCAAGACCGCTTGCGCGGCTGCGATGACAATCATGATCAACAGGACAACCGCAGCGAGCCCGGCTTCGCCTCGCGCAAGTCCCCTGTCCAAGCGGCGCAGGGTCTTCATCACCTTGTCTTACTTTCCCTTACTTCGCAGCGGCGCTCTCAACCTCAGAGAGCAGGCTCTTGGGATAAACCCGGCCCGTGAGTCGTGTTCGCACTTCCTGATTGGCCGCGTCCCACTCCCCCTGAAACTCACTCGTGTCGACCTCGGTGATCCCCCGTTTGAGAATCGTCTCATACGAGCGGTCGTCGTCTCGTCGAATGTTTTTATTGAGCGCCTTGTGAGCCTGCGCGCTCGTCTCCATGAGCACCTTCTGCTGCTCGGGAGTCAAAGCATCGAACTTGTCTTTGCGCACGATCGTAGCACCCACGATAATCCCGCTATTCCTAGCGGAGACATAGGAGAGGCGCGTGTACCACTGGAGGGACACCGCCGCAAGGGCGGAAGCGGGCACAGTGTCGACCATCTTCGTCTGTAGAGCTGGATAGACTTCGGGGACCCCCAGTCGCACAGGATTGGCTCCAATAACCTTCAGGAATTCCGTGAAGATGAGATCGTCCTTCCAGGCCCAGGGTCGACGCTTCTTGATGTCCGCGGGACGCTTGATCTCTTCCATCGAGAACAGGCGCGTCTTGCCGACATCACCCCATCCGAGAAGCATGTAACCGGCGTCGGCGAACATCTTTTCGAACTGCTCATTCAGGGCGGTACGGACGCGGTCGAGCTGAGGATACGTCGTGATGAGTCCGGGCACCGACAAGACCAGAACCGGTCGGACCAGCATGCTCAGACCCGTCGTCGTCACCGCAGCACCATCCATCTGACCGGCACGCATCTTTCGGATGAAGTCGCGCTCGTCACCTTGGCTCCCGCCGGTGTAGAAACGGAACTGCAGGGTCCCGTCGGTCTTCTGCTTGACGCTGCTGCTCCAAGCATTGAAGACCTTCATCCACGAGGAGCCGCTCGGAGCCAAGGTCGCCATTCGAAGCACCGTGGCGCTCTGCGCACGTGCGGAGGGGGAGACCGAACCGGGAATCGTCAGGGCCAAGCCGAGAAGCGCGGCTGTCAGTGCAAGTCGTGTTTTCATGGTGCGCGTACCTAACTGCTGGACGCCAGATCCAACGGAGGATTCAACGAGATCGCAACCAGAGTCAACGACGAGCCGTCAACGACCGCCCCAATCGCCCTTAAGTGTCTGATTATTCACTCGAAAAACAGGTCTGCATTGTCCAAGTAAAGCTCGGCACGGACGCGAGCCATGCGGTTTGCGAGCCGAGCCGTAGGGAGCACGTCGCCGGCAGCGAGGACCTCATCGAGAAGCTTTTCGTAGAGCGCGCGATCTCCGGTCTTGATCGCGTAGTGGCGGGCCATGTGGACCTGCACCATCAGCGCACGTCGGTCCGTCTCGGCTAGAGCCTCCTCGAAGTACGCTTTGGACTTTTCCAGGTCCGGCGACAGCGCCGAGGCCTCGACGACGCCCAGGAAAGTCAGACCCGTAGCGGCGTAGTAGCCAGGATCGAGCGCTACGCTGCGCTCCACGAGCGCCCGGGCGTACGGCAAGTCCGCAACCGCCTCCATGTCGTCCTTGGACGCGTTGATGTAGAGACCCCAGGCGTAGCCGGTCCATAGCAGCATCCCGGCGTCATCTTTCTTCGTGAATTCCTTGCCGATCCATTGCTCGAAATCTTCGGCCGTGCCCTTGAGGGCCTCGTCCAGCCCGGTGCTGTGAAGGCGGAGCTGGTGCGCCCCCAGATCTCGGGCCCGGAGGTACATGATGGCAGCGCGCCGGCGTTGTGCGTTGGCCGCATCGTAATCGCCCTCGAACTCGAACCCTTCGACCTCGGGCTCGATCCAGCCGTATCCGTAACCCACGTAGGCGCGGGTGAGCTGCTCGATCAGGGGCTCATTGTCAGGTACCACACGAAGAATACCTTCGAGCTGCACGATCGTGGCGGGCACCGCCTCGCCAGCCAGGTCGTAGTCCCAGTACTCCTCGAACGCGGGGGCCGCGCGGCTGAACAGGCCAGAAGTCGAGTCGGCCGTGAACTTGGCGGTGTCGCAGGCGCCCAGCAGCGTAAGGAGAAACAAGCACCCGGCACAAAGCCGGGAGCGACGCGGCGGTGTGTGACGCATGGAGACTGGTGTATGTAAACAATAGCGAAATTGTCAATCTCGAACGTACGGGGACATCGCTTGACGGCGGCGCCGAGAACCCACAGGCTCATGAGCATGCTTGGATTCCGCAGTCGTGCGGTGCTCTTCGCTGTCCTCACCCTCCTGTCGACCGCGACGCCGGCTCTGGGCTCGGTGCTGATAGGTCTCGAACTGGACGAGCTCACGGCGCAGGCAGACCGGATCGTGCTGGGTCGTGTCGTTTGGGAGGAGCCGGTGCGACGCGGCAACGGTCACATTCACACGCGCTTTCGCGTGCAGGTCGAGCGTGACCTGAGGGGAACTGGTGACGAGGAAATCATCGTCGAGACCCTCGGCGGCCGTATCGGCGAGCTGGCGATGCGCGTCGAAGGCTCTCCGTCGCTGAAGGTCGGTGACCGCGCGGTGGTTTTCGTCGAAAGTGATGGCGGCACCGTGTTCCGCCCCATCGGCATGGCGCAGGGTGTCATGCGCGTCCGTCGCGAGGGCGGTCAGGAGATCGTCAGCCCTCAAACGCGGGGAATGCTTCTGCTAAAACGCAACGTCGACGGAAGACTGGTCCGAAGCGCGGGGCCTCTGCCCCGGGAAGAACGCCTCGATACGTTTCTATCGAGAGTGCGAGAACTCGTGGCCCAGCAGCCGGGGGCCCTCCCGTGAAGTCCAAAAGGGGTCTCGAACTCGTGCTCGCATGCACCCTGGCGATGGCCGCCAACGAAGCCTCGGCGTACTGCCGGATGACCACCGCGGACGGGGCACAGGTCGGCGACACGCCATGTGGCTCGGCAGGAGAGCCCCTCGAATGGGAGACGACCTGCCTCACGTACGCGGTCGACGCCGATGGCTCCCGCTGGATGCTCTTCGACGAGACTGAAGCGGCGGTCGACGCGGGCTTTTTTGCCTGGACTGAGGTTCAGTGCGAGGCGGATGTTTTCACGGACCTCAGGTTTCAGCCCCTGGAAGCCTCGACGTGCAAGAAGGCTGAATACAATGACCGCGGTGGCAACGTGAACACGGTCGCGTTTCTCGATCCTTGGGAGGACCCGAACGATGGCAGCGCATTGCCACGGCAGGCCCTGGCGATCACGGTCGTGTGGCACGACGAGAATACCGGCCAGATCCTCGACGCCGACATGCTCATCAACGACACGCGCAGGCTGTGTCCACCCGGCGAGCCGAGCTGTGGCGGCTTCGACGTGCAAAGCATCGTGACCCATGAATCAGGGCATTTTCTGGGAATCGGGCACTCCGAGGTCGAGGAGGCCACGATGTACTTCATGTCCGCGCCGATGGGCGACATCTCCATGCGAAGCCTTGCCACGGACGACATCAACGCGCTGTGCGCGATCTATCCATTTGGATCGGCGACTCCGGTCTGTCAGGAGTCGGACTTCGAGCCTATTGGGGGCCTGGACCTGAACTGCGAAGACGCGACTCCCGACGCGGCCGGCGGATGCTCACTAGCGACTCCGCAAAATGCCAGGAGCAGTTGGTGCTGGGCGCTGCTCGCCCTCTTCTGTTTCACGGTCTCGCGACGGCGCCGAGGGCAGACCGCCGATCGATACTGAGCTGGACGCGGCGGTTTCGTGCTCGATTCTGCTTAGTGATGTTCGGCAAGAGGGGATGGGCCGAGCCGTAGCCCTGGGACGTGAGTCGCGAAGGTTCGACACCGTGGGTGATTAGCCGAGTGCGCACAGCGTCCGCTCTTTGCTGCGAAAGTGCCAGGTTGCGCGCGGGCTGCCCTACATTGTCGGTGTGACCCTCGACCCGAACACGGATTAAGTCCGGCTGGTTCAGCAGCAAGTCAGCGGCTTCGGCCAGCAACAGGTCGCTCACTGGCAAGATCTCGGAGCTCCCGGCGGCAAAGCGAATCGGACTCCGCAAGCGAAGGCGATTGCCAGACACCTGCACGCCGGACTTCGCAGGTCTCGGCAAGGCCGGAAGGCTGCTGTGGTGGCTCGCATCGGCAGTGACGCTGAGCTCTGTGCCAACCTTCAAGTACGCCGGGTCCAGCACCCAGACCCGGTACACGCCGGCCGGTAGCGACTCGAAAAGCACTTGGCCGCGCCCGTTCGACACGGACTCACGATCGACCGGGCCCGTCAGTCCCACGCGGAGGCCCGAAAGCCGAGTCCCTCCCTGGCCGATCAGAGAGAGCTCGAGTCGTCCGCCGGGCTCGACTTCGCTCGTTGCTGCCTCGGGCGCAGCGCTGGCGCCTCCGTCCTGTTCGCTCTGCTCGTCGACCGGAGCAGACGCCGCCGCGCTCGGGTTCGAGTGCTCCGGCGCTACAGGCGCCGGCTCGAGCGCCGCATGGCGGCCGGCGCGGCCAGGGTCAAACGCGTAGGAAACACCCAGGATGATGCTGTAGGGGGCCGTAGGTGCTAGCTCGCGAACGAAGACGCGGCTCCCGGTCACTCCCACATCGACTCCGAGCCGAACGGAAAGACCAGGCACCGGCGGCAGGACCCGCAGACCCGCGGTCAGCGTCATCGGAAAGGCCTTGGCTTTGTGCTGCGCGAGACAGTCCTCGGACCTCGGAATGCCCGAGTCCTTGGAATAGACGCATTGGAAGTCCTGCCGGTTGACCGGAAGGTCCCATCGCCACTCGAGCAACGGATGCAGACCGACTCGACCCGCAAGCAGAGGAGCCTCGGCGCCGATGCCGAGACGCACCGTGTCGACGCGGTTGATCCCATAGGCAAAGCGTTCGAACGGAGTCAGCAGCTGCCGAGTCTCCAAAGGCGCGGAAAGCGCATCGGTCAGCGCCGCTCGGCGCTCGTCCTCTATCTCTTCAGCCGCGTTGGCGCTGTTGTCGAACCAGTACTGCGCGCCAAAGCGAGCCACCAGCGGCAGCTCGCGGCGCTCGAAGGCACGGAAATCGAGGGTGACGCTGCCGCGAAGCCCCACGCTGGTGCCTCGCAGAGCGGCCCTCGTATCCCCGAGTCCGCCGGTGAAACCAAAACTCGCGTCTCCACCGACCGCAAGCCATGGACGAAACCAGTGAAAGCCTTTGGCTCCGATCAGCACGTCGGCGACCTGCGCGATGAGGAACTCGGTTTGCTCGAGCTCGCTCTTGTCCGAGCTCACCCCGAACGAGGCGAAGAGCTCCAGGTGCTCGATGGGCGTGACGCTGAGCGAGAAGTTGCCCGCATAGTGCCTCGTTTGCTCACCGCTCGAGATGAAGTCGCTCTTCCACATCAGCTCGTTGTTGAACGCGAGACGAAACGTACCCGCGGGGCCCGACGCCGCATCGACGACGCGAATGCCGCCGGTCGGACCCGCAAAGCTGTTGTCCACGAGGAAGAGCTCTTCGCGCCGGGCCTCTCGATCGGGGTCCTGCGCGCGGACCCCTGCCCCCTGTGCGAGCAAGCACAGCAACGCGGTCAGGCCCCCCAGCCATCGTGGTGCGCAGAATTTCGCCAGCATCAAAATATTACTACAACAATGATGCCAGCTGGGCTCGTCACCCGCTAGTCGGGGGCATGCTCCTCTAACGCAAGTCGTTGAGTATACGAATTTTCTAGGTCACAGACGCGGCAGTTCGGCGTCGACCGTGCTGTGTTCTCTAGAGCGGAAACCCGGTCAATTCGCAGCGACGCGTAGTTTGACCTGGCCGTCGGGCGGGATCATGACTTTGCGCGGCTTCGTCGGGGTGCCCTTCGCCGGGGCGAAGACGACGAGGTACTGTCCACCCGGTACGGCTTTGAGGGTGCATTGGCCCTCACGCGTCGTGCAGGTGAAGCGCTTGGGCGAATCGCCACTCGACTCGAGGGTCACCCTGCCGTCCACCACCTGTCCGCTGCTGCTCTCCACGCGGACACGCACCTCGGCGTCGGCATGGGCCCCAGAGGTCAGTAGCGCGCTGACGACGAATAGCACCGCTGCGAAGCGCGAGGCCATGACTTCACTGGCCTTCCTCGAAGCGCTCTTCGAGCTCACTCAAACGGATGTCCTCGTAGCCTTCCTCGACGAACGGCGGGTCCGAGGATGGTCGGTCGGATGTCAGCGCGATCGGGGGCTCGGAATCAGGGTCCGCGGGCGCCTGCGCGGCCGCGACGCGGCTAGCCGGGTCGAGGTTTGGCAGAGGAGGCCTGGACGGAATGGGCAAGCCCTCTTCGTACTGGAACAGGCCACTGCTCGACTCGAGCTCCCGCATTTGCAGGGGCGGCGGCTCCGAGTCGGACACGTCACCGCGCGAAGGGCGCGTGAGTCCTTCGGGCGGCGTCGTCAAAGTGAACGAAGGCGGCGGGGGCGGCTCGGAAGGCGGCTCCGCAATCTGAGGCTTCTGCGGTGGAATGCTCGCGTCGATGGGAGGGATGCTGGGCTGCGGCAGGAGCTGGGCATGTGCGTCGATCGAATCGGGGTCGCCATCGTCGAGCTGAGCGAGCTCGGCCACGACATTCAAGCCAGGCTCGCTGCGCGACACACTCCGCTCGGCGGGTTCTTCGACGCGCTCTTCCGGAGCGCCCAAGGCGTCGTGGATGGCTGGCTCGTCGTCGCAAGACGGGTCTTGGTCGCGCGACTCGAAAGCGTCAGAGTCCCCTTCCGAAAGCTCGCCAGACTCGGTCTGCAGCGCTTGGAGCGGGGCATCCTCCGGCTCGGCGAGCTCCGACTCGAGCGAAATCTCAGAGACCATCTCCGGCGAGGAGACCAGCTCGGCCTCTGCCCTAGCCTCTTCCGCTTCCAGGGCCTCGAGCGTGGCCGGGCTGAGCGAGTCGAACGCATCGTCGAGCGAGCCCTGCTCGGCGCCCAAAGCGTCATCCATCTCTTGCGTGTGCGGCTCCTCCGGCCGGCCGTCCTCGGAAGCCTCCGGCCGCTCAGACACCGCTTCGCGCGCCAGGACGAGACTTTCGAAGACGACTTCGTTGCGCCCGTCGAGGCCGAGCTCGCCTAGAACGATGTCGTAGCGCGTCTCCGGAATGCGGTCGTGGCCGCCGTCTACCGAAGCGCGCACGAGTCCAGTTCCTTTTAGGACCGCCGAACCGTCTGCAAGTAAGACCGCGAAGTCGATGGTGGAGCCCTCTTCGTGCGGAACGGGCCCATACAGAATCAGGGTGTCCTCTTCCACGCGATCCAAAAACCCTTGGGACAGCTCCGCAATATTCGCAAAGTGTGTCGGTACGGTGAGAGCTTGGCTCATGATTCCTCCGGTTCGTGCTCTTCGAGAGGACGGGTTCTCAGGTCGTCACCAGTGGCCAAGAGCTCTTCGACCCTGCGCTCCGCCTCGTCGAGCCGCTTCGCCCCGTTCCGGGACAGGCGGACCCCCTCTTCAAAAATCGCCAACGATTCCTCGAGGGGCAGGTCGCCGTCTTCGAGCTTCTGAACGACGTCCTGAAGTCGCTCCATGATGACTTCGAAGGGAGCTTCCTCCGTTGGAATCGTTCTTTGCTTCGAACCGCGGCTCATCCCACCTCCAAAGCGATCGCACCCAGCAATCGTTCGCCTTTTCAAACATACAGCACCAAACGGCCCGCGTCACCAAAGCATGTTTGACGAGCATTCGAGTTGAAGCCGCCGTCGAAGCGCTGTAGGGGGCAGAGGGGCGCGTTTGAGTCGCTCCGCCACCATTCCGATGCAGCGAGCCCCTTCCGTCGTCACCCCAGGAAACCACGATGGCGTACATCTCGGCCACAGAGCGCTGATCGACGCCGCTAGGCGCCGGGCTCAGCGCAGCGGGGCACAGACGCTAGCGATGTGTTTCGACCCACACCCGACCAGTATCCTGGCGCCGAAGCGAGCCCCCGTCCTTCTGACGAGCCTGACGCGCCGCATAGAGCTGCTCAAAGAGGCAGGGTGTGACGATGTCGTCGTGTTGCCCTTCAACCAAGATTTCGCGAGGACCCCTCCCGCAGTCTTCGTCGACCGTGTCCTGGTCGAGGCCTGCAATGCGAAAGGCGTCGTCATTGGTCCGGACTTTCACTTCGGGCACCGTCGTTCTGGAAATGTCGACACGCTTCGGGAGATCGGCGCCGAGGTGGGCTTCGAGGTAGAGGTGGTCGACCCGGTGATGTATCGAGGCGAAGCGGTCTCCTCGACGCGAATTCGACGCATCCTTCGCGAGGAAGGCGCGGTCGAGGACGCGGCCAAGATGATGACCCGAGCCCACGAGGCGGTCGGCCGCGTGATTCGCGGCGACGAGCGAGGCCACAGCATCGGGTTCCCCACCGCCAATTTGGACGTCGAGCCCCTCTTGCTTCCCCAAGACGGCGTCTACTCGGTGGTGGCGCGCGTACTCGACGAGCCCGGTGCTCCCTTGCTCGACGGCGTGGCCAACCTGGGGGTGCGGCCCACCTTTCGCGCGGGTCGCTCGGTGGAAGTCCACTTCTTGGGCTTCGAGGGGAATCTCTACGGAAAGACGATGCGGGTCGGTTTCATCTCCAGAATTCGAGGAGAGCGTAAGTTCGAGAGCCTACAAGCCCTGCGCGAACAGATCCGCAAAGACTGTCAGACGGCGCAAAACGCGCTAAACGAGATGAGTCAGGACTTGGTTCGATGGATCTGACGCGCCTCTACAATCTGTCTACCGCAGAGCTTCGTTCCGAGGCGCATCGGCTCGGTGTGTTCGACACCGGCGCGATGACGCGCGCACAGCTGATTCAGGCCGTCCGCAGTCAACTCGGAGCGCCGCAGACCGACGGATTTCTCGGTCGCATGTTCGGCTTTGCCAAAAAAGCGTTGAGCCCCGCCGAGCTCGGGGAGAGCACGAGCAGCCCGCAACCCAGCTCCAGCGCACGAGCCTTCGAGTCCGAGCCGCCAAGGCTCCCAGCAGCTGCTCCTCCGCGGCCGGTGAGCTCAGAGGCTCCCGGGACGACGGATGCGGCCCAGCAAAGGGCCTTGGCCACGGCCCTCGGTCATCGAGCCCCCACGATGAGCGACGGCGGCTCGAGCCGCCCCAAACCAGGCGCGCCGGTCGGCGTATTCTCGGTGCCGAGCCAGCAGCTCATCTGCGAGGAGCCTTTCCCGACGCAAACGATGGCGAGGATCCTGGCCCAACAAGGCCACTACAAGCGCTCCCTCGCTATCTACATGGCCCTTCTGCGCCGGAGCCCCTCGGATGCCGAGCTCCAGCGCGAAGCGGACGCGGTCCGGCTGCGGACCCAGGGCGCCGCAGCGCCTTAGCGGCAACGCTGCGGTCACCAACAATTTTTGCGACCGTCTCGAGATCGATGATCATGAGGCTGTGACCCAGTGGACCGCCGTCGAAGAGAGAGAGCAAGCGCGCTACCCGGTTCGCATCTCATGCGAGATCTCCGTGGGCGAGGAGACGCGCTTCGCGCAGACTAAGAACGTGAGCCGCGGCGGCGCCGCGATCCGCTGCAAAAAGGCGCTCAGCGTGGGAGAGGACATCACGGTCCACCTCTTCTTGACGCAGGACGGGATCGAGGATCCAGATCGGCCAGTGTTCGAGTGCGCTGCCTCCGTGCGCTGGTGCAACGAGGACGGCAACCAGCACCTGGTCGGACTTCAGTTCGTCGCCCCGCCGAGCGAGCAGATGGCTGTCCTCGCCGACTTCCTGAAGCGCGCGCGCTGAGCGCGCCTAAGCGGGACTCGGCACCGCAGCCGAGTGGCGACGCGGCAGCAGCACACGACTTAGCAGAGCCAGAAAGAAGCCGAGGGCCATCGCACCCCATTCGGGATGAAAGACGCCGATCCACGGAGAAGTCACCGCGAGTGCGACAGCGACGACCGCGAACACCGCCACGACGCCATCCTGTAGGCGTAGCAGCCGTGCGCAGATCAAGATCGCCAGCGCCTTCAGCGCAAGCAAGAGCGCACCCCAGGGTGCTGGAGCAGGAGCCCAGCCTCCCATGAACAAGGCAGCCCCGAGTACCGCGGCCGCCGCACAATAGGCTGATGCACCGAGGCGAGCGCGATCACGGCAGTCCCCGAGCCCGTGTAGCTGTGCCAGGAAAACTAGGCCGGCCGCCGGGCTCTGAAGAAGCCACCAGGACAGCGGCGACGGCCCCTGCTGAGCGACGATACCTGCAATGCTCGAGGTGCCCGCCAGCGTCATCAGCACCACGATGGCGACGAGCACGAAAGAAAACCGGATGAACCTCGGTGTACGCCGTCCAACATAGGCAACCCCCAGGGAAAGGAGCCCGAGCAGCAGGATCCAGGGCGTGGTCCACTGCAGCAGCGAGACGAAACTGAGGATGACCGCGAACGCCGCAATCAAGGCCGCGTCGGCGAACCAGCGCCTCGCCCCGAGCTGGGCTGGACGCCGCCACGCCAGCCAGGCAGGGCTGGCCCATCCCAGAAGAAGGCCTACGAAGGCAAAGACGAGCATGGCCAGGCTCGAGGCGCGATACACGGAAGCCTCGTGGGGCCAGCGCAGCTCGTACACGCTCGGCAGTCCAGAACGGCGAACCAGGAGGACAGACTCAGTCTGACTCGGGTCTGCGAGGAAATCGCGGCGGTGGTAGAGTTGAACTCCGTCCAAAGCCACGACGACGTCTCCGGCAAGCATGCCTTGCTTCGCGGCCAGACTCTCTTCCTGCACATAGGTGACACGAACACCAGGCTCTGCGTAATACTCGTTGGCTAGACCGAACCCGAACGCCTCGGCCCCGAGACGCTCCGACTCGGCCTCGTCGGAGAGGCCCGCTGCCTCGGCCCGGAGCTGCGTGCTGGTGTCGGGAAGAAAATCGAGTCGAACCGACTTCCGTGCAAACACATCACGCCGGTCGTCCGCCGCGCGGAAGGAAACGCGCAGGAAGCCGCGAAAAGTCGCCCGACCGCCCATTCGGGCAATGAGCGCCTCGTCAACGGGAACCTCGATCAGCGCCTCGGACTTCACCGTGCCCTCGAGCTCCGCGAGTACCCGCCTCGATTCGGCGCCGGGCCGGAAGAGCTCTCCTTCGAGCGTCACCTTCGGGATCTGGCCGAGCGGAAAGCCCTGGCCGTGGAGGCCGAGCTTGGCGCCCGCCTCGAGCAAGGAGGGCTCGACCGCTTGGAGCTCCAAGAGCGCAACGTCGTCGTACCCTGAACAGCCAGCGGCAAGAACGATGAGCAGAGCAGCGAGCCGCATCATGACCAGCATTTCGCTGGGCCTAAGCCAAAGGTCAAGATTTCCGACGGCTTGCACGGAGCGCCCGAAAATCGGATTGACAATTCGTCGGTCGCAAACCAGACATAGCGCTCCCAAACGGGGCCGTAGCTCAGCTGGGAGAGCGTCGCACTGGCAGTGCGAAGGTCAGGGGTTCGATCCCCCTCGGCTCCACCGCGAGCGCCGCGGGTTGCAGAAGCAACCCTGCGAGGCGCTTCCACCGAGGTCATCAGAGCTCGTGCGGCATGCGGTGACGCGGGCTCTCGAAGTAATGCATCGGTGAGTACAGAGCGAGATTGCTAGCGCGCGTCGTGTAGAGCTCGGCGTACTGCTCCACCTGACTGCCAAAGCTGGACATCTCCCCGCCAGCCTTTAGGACGGAGCCCCAGAACGGGTGCAGGGCCTCGTCGAGCTCTTTGGTGAGCGCCTCACGCTCGGCATCCAGAGCCTTGAGCTCGAAGCGCAGCTGGTCGATGGTTCGACGGTGGCGAACGTGCTGCGCCTCGATCGCCGCCTTCGCAGGGCCCTGGAGGTCCTGGGCGAGCTTTCGCTCGGCCTCTTTGAGCTTGGCCTGGTGCTCTCGGAGATCATCGTCGATCGACACCCGAAGCTCATAAAGCTCGTCCACCCGGGCAATGACGTCGACGCGCTCGTGAAGCACCCGGAGCTCTGCATCCATCTCCTGGATGATCATCGCGGTGCGCCAGGCCGACTCCTTCTTGGCGCGGAGGACGTCACCGTAGATATGATCCCCGACGTAGAGCACCTCGTCGCCGGCCAGTCCGAGGGCGCGCTGCAGATCGGCGATGTTGCCACCGGTGTATCGCCGGCCGCGCTGCGGTTCGGACACCTTGTCCCCGCTCTCTACATCGATGAAGGGCCGTCGTTGGGTGAAGAACCTCGGCTTCTGGGCTGCCGTGAAAACGAAGTCGAAGTACTGCTTCCAGCTCGGATACTCCGGCCGGAGATCGTCGAGCAGATAAGACATGACGGAATCGGTGTACTCCGGCCCCGAATTCGTCAGAACGAAGAGACGCTTTCCGGCGCTGCGCAGCTTGTGGAACGTGACGCCGAGCCGGATGTCGCGCTCGAGGAAGCGAGGCAAGTCGCTTAGAACGACGTCGAGGATCGACCCGTCCTGGTGACTGAGGTCGGCGCACTCGCGAACGTCCGAGAAGAGCTTGCTGTGATCCACCCGACGCCCGTGCGCCGCCATGTAGTCGATCACCGCCGCATAGACGGTGACCTCTGACAGTGCGTAGAGGGTGTCCACCCAATGGTAGCGGTCGGTACCCGGTCGCAAGCGCCTCTTGTGGTAAGCGTGCCGGCGCTCCTCTCGGCTCAGGCGACGAAAGCCGTGGTAGGCAGTCTTCACGTAGAGGTGCCGATCCATCTTCAGCACGTTGCCCAGCCGCCGATCGACGAGAAGACCGCGGATGGGAAAATCCGTCCGATAAGGCATCGACAGGAGCTCTTCCGGATAGCCCCGGTCCACGAGCTTGCGCACCGTGGCGTCTACACTTACGCGGTCCATCTCCTCCTGGCGATAGATCGCCAGGGTGTAGTCCATGTCGAAACCAACGGCTTTGATGCGATCCAACCGTAGATTCCGGTTGCAGTAGATGCGACTGCTCGCCGGCGGCGGAGGCACACTCCCGGTGGTTGGCTCGTCGAACTCAGGTAGCGGAAGTCGTTGCTGCATCGGCAAGACTTCAGCCTCCCTCGGAACTCCGGGTTGGATCGGAGGACATTGGCGTCACCTTTACAGTCTACTCAGCTTGAGCAGATCTGAGAAAGGAGCGGTGACAGTCGAGCTGGGGAATCAGGCTTCGGCGGCGTCGGCCGGGTAGACGCTGACGCGCTTACCGTCACGACCACGACGCTCGAACTTCACAACACCGTCGATCTTCGACCACAGCGTGTAGTCCTTGCCGACGCCCACGTTGTTGCCCGCATGAAACGTCGTTCCGACCTGGCGCACGAGAATGCTGCCCGCCGTCACCGTCTGCCCGCCGAACGTCTTGACACCGCGGTACTGCGGCTTCGAGTCGCGTCCGTTGCGGGATGAGCCTTGCCCTTTTTTATGTGCCATGAGCTGCTCCTACGCCTTCACGCTCTGAATACGAAGCTCTGTGTACGGCTGCCGGTGACCCCGTCGCCGGCGAAAGCCCTTACGGCGCTTCATCTTGAAGACGATGATCTTCTTGGCGCGGTCCTGCGCGGTGATCTCGGCGAGCACCTTCGCACCGGAAACCTGGGGCTTGCCCACGGCAACCGTCTCGCCACCGACCATGAGGACGTCGTCGATCTCCACCGTCGAGCCAACGTCTCCAACCAACTTTTCCACGCGGATGGTGTCGCCTTCAGCAACCCTGTATTGTTTTCCGCCTGTTCGAATGACCGCGTACATCGCTAACCCGTCACTTCCGGTATTGTTTTCGGGGCCGGCATTCTAGGGGCTTGCGCCTCTGCCGCAAGGGGAAACTCTCACGCCGAGCGCCCGATGCGCAACGCTGGAGTCAAGCATTCGTATTTACTTGCTTTTCTGCCGCTCTGGCAGTCCACTCCCAGAGCCAGGCGGCGGCCACCGGGGCGTATTCGGCGACAGCAAACGCCGAATTGGCTCTCCAGCTACGGTTGGCGAGCCACTCGTCGAGCGGAGCATAAGCACAGAGAACCGAGGCGCTCCAGACAAGACCTGCGAATCCGCCGCAAGCGATCTCGACTGGGAGCAGCCACGCCAGGTACCAAGGATGCACCTGCGGCGAGAGCAGCAGAGTTGCCCAAAGGACCGCGCGCCCCGCGACGAGCGGCCTCGTGCCGCGCAGGGCGAGCACGAGGGCGAGAAGGATCACGCCGAGCAGCGCGCCGAGTCGGGCCAGCGGGGCCGCGAGCACTGAGGTCTGCATGACGTCGGTACGCGGGATGTCTTTTTGGGGATCGGCCGTGAACGGGCGCGGATCGAGAGGCGTCCCTCGCACGGCTTTATCGAAGCCAGGGATTCGCACTCGCCCTTCACCCTGCCCCCAGGCGGCCTCCAGAAGCCCGGTCACGCCGCGCTCGACGAGCACGTAGACGCTTTCGTTCCCCCTCCAGCGCGTTGCGAACTGGCCAGGGCCGGAACCTGGATCACTCGGGGCCCTGGCGAGGAGCATGGGGCCCAGCAGAGCCACGCAAGTCAGACACAGCAAGACAAGCGCGGCAGGGCGGCGCAAAAACAGCGGAAGAATCACGAGGCCCACGAGCTTCAAACCGACGGCCGCCAGCGTGGCGCAGGCGGCTCGCAGGATGGCGTTTCTGCCGAGCGCCCAGAACGCCATACACAGCGCGAGGCCGACGATCAGGTCGAGATGACCGGCTAGCGGACCCTCCGCCAAGAGCAGGGGATTGAGGCCGAGCATCAGCGGCGCGCGGGCATCGTCGCAGACACGAGTCGACATGAGAGTCGCCGCGACCAGGGTCAGCAGCGCCAGGAGCTTCGGCCACAAGATCTGCCCGCCCAGAAAGTGAAAGAGCGCGAAGAGGCCTTGGGCGATCGGTGGGTAGATGCTGGCGAGATCGCGATGGTTGACCCGAGCCCATATCTCATCTCGCAGCGGGGCAAGGGTCGTGCTTTGTGGGCTGAGCGAGTAGGGACTGTAACCCTCGGCCCAAACGCGGCCTTCCCAGAGGTAACGATAGACGTCGTCGGACAGGCTCGGCGGCGCTCCGAGCAGGCTGGCGCCACACAGGCCGAGGAACAGCAAGGCGAGCCGCTTCGATGCCTGCGGCTCGAGCCGGGACGGCGCCGCCCACAGCATGACGGCATAAGGCACGAAGCAGAACGCGAAGCCGGCGGCAATCTTGGATGGGGCGACAGGCACGCGAGCCATCGCGGCGATGAACCCAATGAGCAGCAGCTGGCTCAGCAGGGCCGGCCAAAGTGCGTGGCCCCGAAAGCGGCTCATTCGATCACGAAGCGCAGAAGCTGCTTGCGCTCACCCGGAAGCAAGGTGTAGCGAAACTCGCCGACGATCTCGCGATCTAGAGCGATCGAGAGGGTCGCGGTCGTGGGTCCTCCACGGCTCACACATTCACCCCAGTAATGGACCTGCACCTCATAGTTGCCGGGCTCGGGACGACCGCGCATCCAGCGCAGGTTCTCGACCCGGGGGTTCGGAATGCTCGGATCGCAGTCGCCGCGGCCCGAGTGGTCGATTCGCCCGCCCTCGGCAGAAGTGCGCCGTTGAAAGCTGAGGGTCTCGCCGGAGGGAACGCGGACGTAGAGGTCGAGGTCGGAGCCCGTGTTCCAGGCGACCGTGATTTGCATGAGTCCCGCGCCGTAACCGCAGCCCTGATCGATGACGCCGTCGCAGTCGTCGTCGATGGCATTACAGGACTCTTCGCCCGCGCCCAGACAGTCGCGAACGATGGCCTCGACGTTTTCGCCTGGTTCGATCGCGACGAGCACGGGCGGCTCGGCGACACGCGTCACGGTGCCGTCGTCGACGGCCTGCAGAGCATTGTCGGTCGTCGGGGCACTTGAGGCTCCCCGATGGCAGGCACCGCTCGCGAGCAGAAGGCTAAGCGCCAGTCGTCTCCACACGAGAGGCACTATAGCTGACGGATGAGCTACCCGCGGAAGGGAGTTTTCGTGACCGGACCTCGCGGGGGCGTACAATGCGAGGACCTTGTTGAAAGAGCTCAACGCGGCGACCGGGGCCGTAGCGCAGCGAGCGGCTGGGCTCGATGTCGCCATCGTGCTGGGATCGGGGCTGGGCCCCTATGCCGACAGTCTGCATAACCCGGTCGTCGTTCCCTACGCCGAGATTCCCCACATGCCTCGCTCGAGCGTCTCCGGGCACGAGGGGAACCTCGTGATTGGCGAGCAGGGGACGAAGCGGGTGGGCGCCATGCAGGGCCGCTTTCACCTGTACGAGGGCTACTCGCCTGCCGAGGTCGCTTTTGGGGTGCGCTTGCTCGGACGACTCGGCGCCAAGACGCTCATCGTAACCAACGCGGCAGGCGGTGTGTCGCCAGAATTAGCGCCCGGGGATCTAATGGCGATCACGGACCACATCAATCGCACCGGCCAGAGCAGTCTGGCTGGACCGCACGAGCCCAGTCTGGGACCTCGATTCGTCGACATGAGCGCTGCGTACGAGCCGCGCCTGATCGAGCTCGCAAAGAAGGTCGCTCGCCGGCAGGGCTTCTCGTTGAAGCAAGGGGTCTATGCCTGCTCCCTCGGACCCGAATATGAAACTCCGGCCGAGATTCGGATGCTCGCGGCGCTCGGCGTGGACGCCGTGGGCATGAGCACGGTGCACGAGGTCGTCGCCGTGCGCCAAATGGGGCTGCAGGTGCTGGGCATTTCGTGCATCACAAATCCAGCTGCGGGTCTGAGCCAGGAGCCCCTCAGTCACGAGGACGTGAAGCGAGTGGCTGAACGTAGTCGGGAGCGCTTCCAAGCTTTGCTCTCGGGAGTCGTGGAGGCGCTGTGATGGACGAGGCGCAATGGGAAGCTTTGCGGGCTGCGGCGCACGGAGCGCAAGCTCACGCCTACGCACCCTACTCTGGCTTCACCGTCGGCGCGGCCGTGCTGACAGGGTCGGGGGAGACTTTCGTCGGCTGCAATGTCGAAAACGCGAGCTACGGCGCCACCCTCTGCGCGGAGCGCAACGCCCTGAGCAGCGCGGTTGCCGCCGGTGAGCGCGAGCTGGTCGCGCTGGCGATCGTGACCGATGCCGGGCAGCCCACGCCCCCATGCGGCATTTGCAGGCAATTCCTGGCCGAGCTCGGCATGGAGCTGCGCATTCGGAGCTATGCGCCCAGCGGAGTCTTCGAAGAACACGGGCTTGCCGAGCTTCTGCCTCATGCCTTCGACGCAGCGAAAATGGACTGAGCCGAGCGTCGCAGGCAGAGCAGGAGCGAGAAAATTCGTTCTCTACGGATTCATGCGTCGCAGCAGACTTTGGACATAGGCGCGGTCGGCCGCATCGCTCGGGGCGGTTTGCAGGTACCGCTCGTAGCTCGCGATCGCCTGCTCCTCGTCACCCACTGCTTTGTGCGCATCGCCTAGGAGGCGATGCGCGTCGAAAGCCCAGCCCGGTGTAGAAGTTTCCGCCATGGCCAGCTTGATCGCCGTCGTCAAAGAGAGAACTGCCGCCGCTTCCTCCGCCTGGTCGAGCTGCAGCCGACCCAGGCGATACCACCAGCTGGCGTTTTGCGGCTCGATCTCGACCGCCTTCGTATACGCCTCGATCGCTTTGGCCGACTTGCCGAGCTGGTCATAGGCCTCCGCCATGGCAGCGTAGGCTTCAGTACGGGTAGGATTGAGCTGCAGCGCCTTTTCGAAGTCGGCCGCCGCGTCTTTGACCGCACCGGTCCGAAGCTCGATGCGGCCACGCAGCCAATAGGCATCTCCCAGGCTCGGATCAATCTTGATCGCAGCCTTGAAGTTGCGAAGCGCATCGGAGAACTCGCTGGACTCGAACGCGGCCCAGCCTACGTACATGCGATAAGCGCCGTTCTGCGGCTCGAGCCGGGCAGCGCGAAGGAAATGCTGCCGCGCCGCGGGCTTGTGGCCGTGCAGAAGCGCAATCCGGCCGAGGTAGTGCTCCGCTTCAGCGGAGTACGGCTGCGCTTGCAGAACCTCGGCGAGAAACTTTTCGGCCTCATCGAGCTGGCCGGTCATCGTCAGTACGGCCCCGAGCCGGGACTTGAGTCCCATGTCCTGGGGCGAGACTTCGAGGGCGGCGCGGTAGCTGGCGGCCGCCGTCTGCATCTCCCCGCGTGCTTCTGCGAGTAGGCCCTTCTCGAGGGAGAGGCCGGGATGAGCCGGGTCGATCTCCTCGACATTGACGAGCGCCGACATGGCCTCGTCCAAGCGTCCGAGTCGACGATAGGCCACAGCCAGGCCGAAGGCCGACGACGCGTCCAGTGGCTCCTTGGCGAGTGCCTTTTCGAACTGGACGATCGCATCCTCGACGCGATTGCGCGCGAGCTCGGCCTGGCCGCGGACGCGATGCACCTCCGCATTCATCTCGACGTGCTTTTCCGCCTTCACCAAGACCTTGATGGCCTCGTCCGGACGACCTTTGGAGGCGTAATATTGCGACAGGGCGACGTGCGCGGAAAAGAACGTCGCGTCGAGCTTGATGGCGTTTCGGTAATGCTCTACGGCGGCGTCCCCATCGCCGAGCCCCTCGGCGACCTTTCCATGCCAGAGCTCGAGCTCGGGGTCGATGGGCTTTTCGGTCTGCAGGTCGGCCAGTAGGCCCTGCGCTTCCTTGGCTTGCCCCATCAGGAGCAGCGCCCGAACGGCGCCCAGCTTCGCCTCGACGAGCTGCGCCGGCTTGCCGGTCACGTGCACTGGTGCGGAGCCGGACACGCCAGCGTTGATCAGGGCCTGAAAACGCGTGTAGGCCTCCTGGTAACTGCCCTCGTCCAGAATCAGCCGCGCCGCTCCCAGAGCGGCTTTGACGTTGCCGGGATTCATCTGAGCGGCCTTTTCGTAGGTCTGCCGAGCCGCACCGCGGCGACCGCGGCGCTCTTCGACTTCGGCCAACAGGCTAAGCGCGTCCGAGCGTTCGGCGACCGAGGCCAAGACAAGATGGCCTTCGTTGAGCCCCGCGGGGCCTTCGAGAAGCTTCAAGGCTTCTTCCTCGTCGCCACTGGCGATGAGCCCCCGGGCCACGACGATGCGCGCCGCGGCGTGATCGGGACTCTGCACCAGGGTTTGGCGGGCGGCCTCGGCCTGCTTGTCGGCGTCGCCGAGCAGCCCCTGGGCACGACTGATTCCCCACTGGGCGCGCGCGGTGGGGGATTTGCCGAAAGCCCTCTGAAAAGCATCCAGCGCGGCCTGCGCCTCGCCCTGACGAAGAGAGAGCTCCGCGGACACGATGTCGAGGTAGGGGTCGGTGGCGCTCAGGGATTTGGCCGCGGCCAAGTTCGCAGTCGCCGCAGCCAAGTCACCGTTGTGAAGGGCCACGGCCGCGTTCGCGAGCTGGATGCCAGGCGCCCGTTCACCTCGTGCCCGAAGAAACCCTTGCAGCTCGTCGATGCGCTGTTGACCCTGCGCATCCCGGCCAAAGCGGAGCTGATAGAGCGCCTCGTGCATGAGGCGGCGTGCGGCCAGCGCCTGGTTCAGCTCGGCTCGCGCTTGAAGGGCGGTCAGCTGTGCGATCGCAGTCGTGCTTTCGTCGTAGGTGTCCAAAGCGAGCTGTTGCTCCGCCGCCGCGATCCCCTGAGCGATTTCGACGGGATCCCCCGAGCCCGGCAGGTAGGGCTCGATCAGATGGACGCCAAAAAGGCCATACTCGGTGCCGCCCAAATAGAATCCGGCGCCAACGACCAGCCCCAGGGCGGCCGCGACGGTGGCTGCAAGGCCGAACCACGGAGGCAGGACGATCTTCTTCGTCTTCCTTTGCGCCCTCGCACCGGCTGCGCGAGTCCCTGCGACGCGGCCCACCACGGCCCCCGTCGAAGATCCGAGCTGGCCCTCTGAAGAGGTCTCGGGGCTCAGGCTGTCCATCGGAAGACTGCCGGGAAGGGCCGGAGGCCCATCACGGTAGGGCGCTCCCCGCTCAGCGTCAGTCCCCTCGTGGAGCAACTCGAGAGACAACTCCTCGGGTTCCATGTCGAGCTCGACGGGGCCTGCTCCATGCCTCCGCTCAAAGGACTGAATGTCGGTCCCGGCATCCCCTTCGGCGAATTCGTCCCGAACGATGGCGAGGTCCTCCATACCGAAGGCAGGCATTGGTAGGTCGACACCGTCGACAACGGGTGCCGGTAACTCTGCATCAGTCCTGCGCATCGGGAGGTCGATTCCGTCATCTACGTTCAAAAGGCCGGCTTTGGGCGAAGCAAAATGTTTGCTTTGCCCAGAACCGTCCTTGGGACGAGGGAGATCGAAGTCGGCGGCCGGGTCCGAGGAGTTACGCAGGGTCGGCAAATCGAAGTCCGAGCCAAACCGCCCCGAAGCAGCCGGAGCCGGGAGATCCAGGTGGTCCAAGTCGCGCCGTGTCCCGACGGGGCTGGGAAGATCGGCCTGCTCGTGAGAGCTTCGCGAACCGAGGGCCGCGGGCAGGTCGACCCCAGCGGAACCTGGATCGAACGGCGCGGGCAGGTCCCAATCGCCCCCGGTCTGCCCCGAGCGGCCTCGACCGGGCAGCTCGATTTCGTCTTCGGCGATCGGTGCGCCGATGATTCCGGGCAGATCGATGTCATACAGGCCGTCCGTGGGGCCAGTCGGTTTGGCAAGACTGACTTCAGGTAGCGACATGGGCGCCGGAAGGTCTGACACGGTCAGCCCCTCGAACGCTTCAGGCAAGGCAGCCGGCTCGCTCGCAGCCTCGGCGACGGTCTCGTCTGCGGAACCGGAGCGGAAATCCACCGGCGGCGGAATGGAAATCGGCCCTAAGCCTATCTGCGTCATCATCTTTCGGCGTGGACGTGCGACTGCGTCGTGCGACTCTTCTGAAGAGGGCCGCTCCACCTGAAAGCCCTGACCGCAACGCGGACAGCCAATGCGACCCGTCTGTGGGAGACGGGCTTCATCGACGTCGAGTGACGCCGAACAAGACGGACAGCTAACCTTCATCATCACGTGTCCCCGTGCCCCAAACTCTCGATCCCGTGTCCTAGCTTGCCGGCGAGCAAAGCCCCGACGCATCCTGCGCGTGCCGGCGAACGACCCCCATTGCCTCGAACAATGTAACACGACGCCGCGTCGACCCCACAAAGCATGAAGGGAGCATCGCCAGCGGACCTAAAAAAGCAGGTACGCGGCCTGCCGCGATCATCCCACCTTGACGCCGCCTGATCCCGGCGTTTACTGTCCCGGCAGCTGTGAAGCGGACCGTTCAAATAGAGATCGCCGGGGCTCGGTACCGGATGACGTCTAACGCCGAGGCCGAATACCTCGAGCGCTTGGCCCAAATCGTGAACGAGCGGATTGAAGCCCTGGGGCCCCGAGCCGCTCGTACGGCGACTCCGGCCCAGCTGCTCGCCGTGGTCGCTCTCGGTCTGGCCGAGGACCTGGAAGCCTCGCAGCGACAGCAGGAGCGCCTGGAACAGCGGACGAGGCAAGTCGTGAGCGCGGCGATTGCGCGCATCGACGACAAGCTCGAAGCAGACGCCGCCCTGGCCGAGCAAATCGAGCGCTCGTGAGCGCGTCAGCGGATGAGACGGAGCTCGCGCTTCGCCATCGGGTGAAGCACGCGCTTCGGCAGCAAATGCGCGCCGTGCGGGACGCGCTTCCTGCTGAAGCGCGACGAACACGCTCACTGGCCATCGCCGAATGCCTCACGCAGCTACCGGAATTCCGTTCAGCGCGGACCATCGCGGCGTTCGCGTCGATTCGGAGCGAAGCTGACACCCGGCCGATCCTCGAGCAGGCCTGGGCCGACTCCAAGCGCGTCGCCCTGCCCCGACTCTCGGGCGAGCGGATGAGCCTGCATTCGGTCTTGCCGGAGACGGAGCTCCAGCCTGGCCCATTCGCCGTGCCCGAGCCGCCTGCCGAGCGACCGCTCGTACAACCGGAGGAGGTCGATTTCATCGTGGTGCCGGCCCTGGCCGTGGACCCGCGGGGACACCGAATCGGGTACGGAAAAGGCTGCTACGACCAGCTTCTGCCGAGCTTGAGCCAGGCGTTCTCCTGCGTCATCGCGTACGACTTTCAACTGCTGGCGGAACTCCCAGAAGAGTCTTTCGACGTCCCGGTCGACGGTGTCGTCACCGACGTGCGCGTGATCCGACCCTAGGCCCCAGGTATAAGCTTCGAGTGCTCACGGAGGCCGTCCAACGCATTCTCGACAAGCTCCCAGCGTCACCGGGGGTGTACGTGTTTCGGGGCGACGACGAGCAAGTCTTGTACGTCGGCAAGGCTCGCAGTCTACGAAGTCGGGTTCGCAGCTACTTTCAGCCGGGCTCGAGCGACGTCCGTGCGTTCGTCTCGAGGCTCGAAAAGGAGCTGCGCAACATCGAGACCTTCGTCACGAGCACGGATAAAGAAGCCGCGCTCGTCGAAAACGAGCTCATCAAGTCCCATCAGCCGAAGTACAACATCAAGCTCCGGGACGACAAAGACTTCCTGTCGATGCGACTGGACACGAGAAAGGCTTGGCCCCGTCTGGAGGTCGTGCGTCGCCCCAAAGCAGACGGAGCCCAGTATTTCGGCCCGTATCACTCCGCCACGGCGGCGCGTCAGACCCTCCGTCTCGTCAACCGACACTTCCAGCTGCGAACCTGTACGGACATGGAGTTTCGAATGCGCTCGCGACCCTGTCTGCAATACCAAATCAAGCGCTGCGCTGCGCCCTGCGTGCTGACCGTCGACAAGGGCGAGTACGCGGCCCAGGTGGCCAACGTCGCCCGGTTCCTGGACGGCCGCCACGACGAGCTGGTCCGCGACATCGAAGCTCGGATGAACGCGGCTTCTTCGGAGCAGGCGTACGAGCAGGCCGCGGTGTACCGCGACCAGCTAAGAGCGGTCGAGCGGGCCCGCGAAGAGCAGCGCGTGGCCGGCGTGCAGGACGCCGATCAGGACGTGATCGGCTTTCACCGGGCTGGGGATCAGGCCGAGGTCGCCGTTCTGAGTCTGCGCGGCGGCCGGCTCTTCGCCGTGAAGACCCACCCGCTGAAGCGCGTGGCGGTGCCGGACGACGAGATGCTCGCGTCGTTTCTGAGGGAGTACTACGGTGATCGGACGGTGCGCCCCGACGAAATTCTCATTCCATCGGAAATCGAGATGGCTGAGGCGCTCGAGGCCTGGCTGAGCGAAGGCCGCAAACGTCGCCTCCGGATCGTCGCGCCCAAGCGGGGCGGCAAAGTGAGGCTGCTCGAGCTGGCCAGGGAAAATGCCGAGCACGCCTATGCTGAAAAGGAGCGAAGTCGCGAGGATGTTCAGGCGCGACTTTCGGAGCTCCAGAGCAAGCTACGCTTGCCTAGCCTGCCACGTTCGATCGAGTGCGTGGACATCTCCCATACGGGCGGCGAGGAGACCGTCGCGGTGTTCGTTCGCCTCAAGGACGGAGCGCCCGAGCGCGATCGCTACAGGAGCTTCCGGGTCAAGCGGGTGAGCGGCGGGGACGACTACGGCGCCATGTACGAAGTGCTCACCCGCAGACTGCGACGCGGCCGAGAGGCGGAGCCGGGCTGGGACCTGCCGGACTTGCTCGTCGTGGACGGTGGCAAGGGACAGCTCGGGGTCGCGGAGCGCGCCCGAGCCGATCTCGGCGTGCCCGAGCTCCAGCTCGCTTCCGTCGCCAAGCCTCGCACGAACGCGGCCGGGGAAGCCGAAGGCGATCGGGTGTTTCGCCCCAACCAGAAGAACTCGATCCCCGTGCGGACGCACTCGGCGCTCACTCTGCTGCTGCTGGCCCGCGACGAGGCCCACCGGGCGTCCAACGAGCTGCGCAAGAAAGTCGGACGCAAGCGCCGCCTGCGAAGCGAGCTCGACGACGTCCCCGGGATCGGCCCCAAGACACGGGCCAGGCTATTGCGGGAGCTCGGTAGCCTGCGCGACATCATCGGAGCCACGACCGAAGAGCTCGTGGCCGCCGGTGCCAGCCGCTCGCAGGCCGAGGCGATCCGGGCCGCGCTCGGCGGACCGCAGGGCGCATCGACGCGGACGCAAAGCGCGGAGGACGCCGCGATCGACAACGCGTTCGAGAGCGATTGAAGCAAGCGCGAGCTTCAGTCGAGCACGCGGCCCGGGGCCGTGGAGGACTCGAGCTCGGGCGTCGCGGCACGCGAGTGCTCGGCGGACGCGAGCGGAAGGCTCACCCGAAAGCAGGCTCCGCGCTGCTCCAGATTCTGAGCCTGAATCGAGCCGCCCAGGCGCTCGACGATGGTGTCGCAAACCGCCAGACCGAGCCCCGTTCCCTTCCCTGCGGGCTTTGTGGTGACGAAGGGATCGAAAAGCTCGTCGAAGACTTTCGGGTCAATCCCTGGGCCGTCGTCCGAGACGAAGAGGGACACGGCGTTCCCGCTGGCGTCGACTTCCGTCCTGATCTCGATGCGGCCTTTGCCGGACAGTGCATCGGCCGCATTGAACAGCAGGTTGAGAACGAGCTGTCGCAGGCGTTCGTGATTTCCGCGGACCGCGGGAAGCCCCGGCGCCATCGCCAGCTCGATGTCGATGTCGACAAAGCGCTGCTGCCGATCGAGCAAGCGGACGGTGTCCGTGATCACGTCCGCCAGGTCAGCGCTGCCGGCGCCAAGCTCTTCGTCCTCGGGATCGTGGCGCGAAAAGTCGAGGAGATCGCGGATGGTCCGGTGGATCCGCTCGGCTTCATTTTGCAGTCGCGCCACAAACTCCTGACGCTCGCCTTCTTCGAGTTCGGACGTCTGTAGAAGCTCGGCCAGCCCCCGAATGGCGGTCAGCGGATTGCCGATTTCATGCGCCACCCCCGCCGACAGCTGTCCGACCGCGGCCAGGCGGGCCGAACGGATGACTTGATTCTGCGCCGCCTCGAGCTCGGCCGTCGTGGCCTCGAGCTCTTCGAGGCGCTCCTGCAGCGCGCTGCGATCGGCTCTCAGCTGCGCGGCCATCTCGTTGAACGCGCTCGCGAGGCGAGCCACCTCGGCCGCGCCTTTGACTGGGACCCTGGTGTTGAGGCGGCCGAGGGCCAGGCGTTCCGAAGCGTGACGCACGCTGTCGACCGGCCTCACGATGAAATACGTCATCAAGAGATATGAGAGGAGGAGGACCGCGACCGCGGTGAGACCGAGGTACGAGAGAAAAAGCGTTCGCCGCCGCGCATCGGAGAAGCTGCTCGTGGGTAGCCAGACGCGAAGCGTCTCCCCGCCGGTCAAGCGGCGCGTGGCATCCGCCGGGCCGGCCAGCCTGCCCCAGCGACGGGTCCCGCCCTGTTCGTCTACGAGCTCGACACCGCGGAGCTTCTTCCCTGCGACGAGGGATTCGAGCATGGCTTCGGAGTCGACATCGACCTGGACCCGTTCGAGCACGCTCGTCAGTAGCGCGGCGCGCTCCGCGCGCTCTTCGGCATTGTCGCGTTCGTCCAGGCGCGCAGTCACGAGACTCAGGAGCACGAACGCTGCGCCGAACGCCAGCATCAGCGCGAGCATGAGTTGGCTTCGGAGCCCGAGACCAAAGTGCTGCGTCATCCGCGAAGCCTACCCACTGCCATTTATATTGACCTGTCAGGCCTGCCATTGCATGGGGAAATCATGGGAGGACAGGCGCGGGCGCCTACGGTCGTCGCTGCGATCATCGGTCTGCTGGCGTTGAGCGCCACCGCCAGCGCACAGCGAAACGGGGACGGGCTCTATGGACGCTGGGACCGACCTTTTACCCTGAGTCTCGGCGCCGGTCCTTCGCTCTCGTGGATCGAGCAGGAGCGCCACGCCGGCCTGGCGACAGAGCTGCGGTTCTTGATCGGGGACATGGCCGGCCTGGCCGTGGCCAGCCGTTGGGGGCCCGACGCGGGTCAATACCTGTTCGTGGGCGTGGACCTTCGACCACTCTTTCCAGGGCTATTCGCGCTCGATCTTTCCATCGGAAACGAGTTTGCCGACTTGCTCGTCCAATCCCTATATCTCGAGCTCGGCCCTGCCTTTCTGCTCGATGGAGACCGAAGCGTTGGGCTCGGCCTCGGCTTTGGTTTCAGCCTCCCCCTCTACCGTCCGCGGCGCACGCTGCGCGGCCTGTGGCTGCGCATCGGGGCTCGCCACGTCAACGCAGACCCACAGCACCGACAGACCGTCGACGAAGTGAACCGGAGCGAGTGGACCCTGTTCACGACCTTCGTGGTGCGACTCGGGATCAAGGCGAATATCGGTCGCTGGGAGGCAAAGCCCTATCGCCGCTGATAGCTGGCCCCAGAACGCATACCCCGCTACAAGACGGGGGTGAGACGCACGAAAATTGTCTGCACCCTTGGGCCCAGCAGCATGACCAAGTCGGTCATCCGCTCCTTGGTCGACGCGGGGATGAGCTGTGCGCGTTTGAACTTCTCGCATGGCGACCACGAGTCACACCGCAAGGCCGCGCAGCTGGTGCGCGATGTGTCCGCCGAAGCGCGCGTGCCCCTTGCGATTCTCGCGGACCTGCAGGGACCGAAGATGCGTATCGGGAAGTTCAAGGACGGCCCGATCGAGCTCGCCCCCGGAGATCGCTTCGCTCTGACCACCAACGACGTCGAGGGAACGCAGGACATGGTCTCAGTCACGTACGCCCCTCTGACGGATGATGTGGTGGCCGGAGACGCGATCGCGCTCGACGACGGGCTGCTGAGGCTGCGTGTGGATTCCGTCGAGGGGAGCGTCGTTCACACGACGGTCGAGGATGGCGGGCCACTTTCAAACAACAAAGGCATGAACCTGCCGGGCGTCGCCGTCAGCGCGCCGCCACTCACCGAAAAGGACCGCGAGGACCTCGAATTCGCGATTCAGCAGCTCGAGGCGGACTATGTCGCCTTGTCGTTCGTGCGGGCCGCTCAGGATGTGCGGGAGGCCAAGCAGCTCGCCGGCAACACCCCGATCATCGCCAAGATCGAGCGGCCCGAGGCCGTCGCCGACCTGCGCAACATCGTCGAGGCCGCGGACGGCATCATGATCGCCCGCGGCGACCTCGGAGTCGAGCTGGGCTCCGAGAAAGTGCCCCTGATTCAGAAGCGAATCATCCGAGAGGCGAACGGACTCGGCAAGGTCGTGATCACAGCCACACAGATGCTCGATTCGATGATCCGCAACCCTCGCCCGACGCGCGCCGAAGCGGCCGACGTGGCCAACGCCGTCATGGATGGCACGGACGCCGTGATGCTGAGCGGCGAAACGGCGGCCGGGAAGTACCCACTGCAGTCGGTGCAGATGATGGACGCGATCATCCGCGACGTGGAGGCGGAGTACGTCGAAGACCTGGCTCGCACCTTCCGCGAGCTCAAGATCATTCCGCACCAAGACTGGGAGATTCCAAACGCGGCCGCCAAAGCCGCGGCCATTTTGACCACTCACCTTGCACTCAAGGCCGTCGTCGTGTTCACCGGCGATGGACGCTCGGCCTCCCTGCTCGCTGAGCATCGCCCGCGAGCGCCGATCCTGGCCATCACGAGCGACGTGCGCGTGGCGCGACGCCTGGCCCTCGAATGGGGCGTCATTCCGAGGTTGGAAGTCCCTCCGGAGTCGCTCGACGAAACCCTGCGAATCGCCACATCCGCGCTCGTGCGCGAAAAGCTCTGCGATCACGGTGAAGCCTTCGCGCTCGTGACCGGTTGGCCCACTTCTGGGCGCACCAATACTGTGAAGGTGCACCGCCTCTAGCTTTCCTGCAGGCTTGGACTAGATAGAGCGCCCCCATGGACGACACGCCAGAGCAAATCGGTCGCTATCGAATCGAGCGTAAGCTCGGCGCCGGTTCGATGGGCAACGTGTATTTGGCACATGACGGCGATTTGGATCGCCCAGTCGCCGTCAAGACCGTACGCGATCTCGGCCTGGACGAGCGGACCCGAGACCTGTTCCTGGACCGCTTCAAGAACGAGGCGCGAGCCGCGGCACGGCTGCACCACCCAAACATCATACAGATTTTCGACGTGGGCGAGGACCCGACCGTCGGCCCCTACTTGGTCTTCGAATATGTCGATGGCATGACCCTGAAGGAACGGCTCCGGACAGGACCCTTGTCCCCCGAGCAAACCGTAGACTTCGCTGCGCAAGTGGCAGGGGCGCTCGACACCGCGCACATCGCCGGCATCATCCACCGGGACCTCAAGCCGGAGAACCTTCTTCTCACCGAAAGCGGCAAGGTGAAGCTAGCTGACTTCGGGATCGCGCGCGTGCCCAACGCCACGCTCACGCGTGAGGGGCAGTTCTTGGGCACGCCCTGCTACTCGGCGCCGGAAACGCTGCGACGGGGAGAGTACAGCGTGAAGAGCGACCTCTTTTCGTTTGCAGCGGTGGTCTACGAGATGGTCACCGGCGAGCGGGCGTTTCCGGGTCTCGAGGCGATGGAAGTGGCGCAGACCGTCTTGAACGACGAGCCCCTGCCACCGAGCGAAGCAAACCGGGGTGCAGGCGTACCGTCCCGCGTCGACCAGGCCATCCTACGCGGCCTTCGCAAAGATCCGGACGAACGATACCCGGACGCTCGCTCGCTTCTCATGGCCCTCCGGCACGCTTATGGACTGCCGGTCTCGAAGCGGCCGCAGATCGCGCGGAAGAGCTCGCGACGCGGCTTCCTGGTCCTCGCGGCCGTGCTGGCGGCCGCGGCGTGGTTCCTGTTTCGGAAGCCTCCGGAGCCCCTGGGCGAGCCCGTGCCCGAGGCCGTCGAGCAAGCGGCAGGCGCACCCGAAACGAACGAGGGTCAGCCCTCCGCCGAGTCAGCCCCTGAACCGCCCGAGGGCGCCGCAGCCAAGCCGAAGGTCGAGCAGGAGCTTGTCGAAGGGGATGACGCGCTCACCCCCCACGAACGCGAAGAGGCGGCCAAGGACGAGCTGGCGCGAGCGCGTCGGGCCATCGAAGACAAGGACTTCGATACCGCCGAAGTCGCCCTCGACCGGGCATTGGTGTACGACCCGGACAATCCGGACATTGCGCTTCTGCGCTCGGCAGTCCGCGACATGCGCTCAGCGGAGTTGCCAGAGTTGCCAGAGCCCCGTACCGAGCGTGCCTCGGAGGCTGTCGAAGAGGGTTTTTAGGACCCCTGGCTCTCGTCGACAGGCGCCCAGCGGCACTCTTGCACGGCCGCTTGGCGGGCAGACTCACCGTACGAGCCCCCGTAGCGGGACACGGCGCGACACCGGTACATGTAGGTCATCGTCTCGCCGCAGCCCTCGACGCGCACCCGCATGGGCTCCTCCTCGACGAGCTCGATGGCGGACTCCTCGCAACGGAGATCAATGGCTGCAGCGCTGCGCACCTGCTGTGTCCTGGCCGAGTCGTGGCCGCAACCCGCGACGCAGGCCCCAAGCGCGCAAATAAGGATAGTGTGTTTGATCATAGCGTTGGCCCCGCGGGAGCATAGCGCATCCGCCGAGGCCCGGTTCACAAATCGATGCCTTGGGCCCGGAGCTCGCTTTCGGCCTGCTTGGCCCAGCCCCGGTTGGCCTTGGGGCTCGCTGGGCTCGGATGAAGCACGGTGCCGAGACGCAGGTCTCTCTCACCGATCGCCGCTTTGGCGCGCTTGTGCGCCCATGCGCCGACGCCGACAACCCATCTCGGCTGCAGAACGCTGATAGCATTGCGCAGAGCTGCATCACAGACGCCGAGCAAAGCATCGCGTTCGGCAGCGTGCAGCTTGTCCGGGGTCCGGTTGCGCCCGGAGTCCTCCATGAACAGCAGCGGACAATAGTTGAGTACGAAAAATCGCTCGAAAAATCGCTCTGGCGTGCCGTAACGATCCTTGGCCCAGCCCCAGAGCCGCGAGCCGCTCACCTCGGACCGCTCGCAATCGAAGCCCCGCACCGGGCGTTTGGGATGCTGTCTCGGCGGCACGGACACCGGCGCATCGATGCCCATCCAGTCGCGCACGAAACCCACGTCCCCGAACGGAACGCCGGTCTGGCCCATGCCGAACGGACCCGGGTTCATGCCGACCAAGACGATGTCTCTGGGGCCGTCACCAAAGCGGCGCAGGTACTGCTCATGCGGGGCGCGAGCGTAGCTCAGCGGATTGTAGACATACTGCACCGGCTCGTTGAAGCGCAATTCCTCGACGGCGGCGCAGAGCTCACGCGAGACTCGGACGAGATCGGACATGCTTCGACTAACAGAGATAACGCTCGCCACCGTCGCAGAGCACGGTGACCACGCGCTGGTGTCGCCCGAGCGGCCGGCAGACTTCGAGGGCGGCGTGGACGTTCGCCCCCGCGGACGGACCGAGCAAGAGCCCCTCTTCGCGCGCCAAGCGCTTACACATGCGCTCGGCGGCGACGTCGGTCACCGTGATGACTTCGTCGATGAGCTCCGTGTCGAGCACGTTCGGAATGAAGCCCGCGCCAAGCCCTTGAATGCCGTGCAGCCCGGGCTTGCCGCCTGACAGCACGGCACTGGCCCGTGGCTCCACCGCGATGATGCGCACGTCGGGGTTGCGGCGCTTGAGCAGCCGGCCCACCCCGGTCAACGTGCCGCCGGTCCCGACGCCAGAGACGAACGCGTGCACTTGGCCTTCGGTCGCACGCCAGATTTCCTCGCCCGTGGTTCGCTCGTGCACTTCTGGATTGGCAGGGTTGTCGAACTGGCCGCACATGAAGGCGTCCGTCGTTCGCTCATACAGCCGCTCAGCTGCATCGACCGCACCGGCCATGCCTTCCTCGGCGTTCGTCAGAATCACCTCGGCGCCGTAGAGCTTCAGGAGGTGACGACGGGCCTCGCTCATGTCCTCGGGCATGACGATGACGCACCGGTACCCTCGCACCGCCGCGATCATGGCGAGGCTGATCCCGGTGTTGCCACTGGTCGCTTCCACGATGGTGGATCCGGGGCGCAGCTCTCCCGACTCCTCCGCCGCCAAAATCATGGCCAAGGCGGGCCGGTCCTTCACCGAGCCCGCCACGTTATTGGACTCGAGCTTGCCGCAAAGCTCAGCGCCCTCGCCGCCCGTGATGCGGCTCAGCCTCACCAGCGGCGTGCGTCCAATGAGATCCAACGCCCCGTCATAAATCCGATCGGTCATGCTTCGCCGCTAGCATACCTGGCTTCTAGGCGTTGTCATCATCAGGAATCGGCGGTGCCGCGTCGTCAGGAATCGGCGGTACCGCGTCGTCAGGAATCGGCGGTGCCGCGTCCTCGCTGCCCCTTGGCTCCCGCCTGCGCCCGCCCGACTGCTTCTCGGCGTCGTGCTTGTCGTAGGCCTGCACGATGCGCTGGACGAGGGGATGTCGCACGACGTCGGCATGCGTGAAGTAGACGAACTTCAAGCCATCCACCTCTGAGAGGACGGTCCTGGCATGACGAAGACCACTTTGGGTGCTGCCGGGCAGATCGACCTGCGTGACATCACCTGTGATCACCGTCTTCGAGTCGAACCCAAGCCGGGTCAGGAACATTTTCATCTGCTCCGGTGTGGTGTTCTGGGCCTCGTCCAGAACGACGAAGCTATTGTTCAGCGTGCGGCCACGCATGAAGGCGAGCGGCGCCACCTCGATCGTGCCGCGCTCCAGCAAGGCGCTGATGCGACTCGGGTCCATCATGTCGTGCAGGGCGTCGTAAAGTGGCCGCAAGTAGGGATTGATCTTTTCGAGAAGGTCACCGGGCAGAAAACCCAGGCGTTCCCCAGCCTCGACCGCTGGGCGAGTCAAAATGATGCGCTTGACCTGCTTGTCCTGCAGGGCCCTGATGGCCATCGCCATGGCGAGATACGTCTTGCCGGTACCCGCCGGCCCAATCCCGAACACGATGTCGTGCGTCCGGATTGCTTCGATGTAGTGTTGCTGATTGACGCCCTTGGGCGAGACCGGGCGTCGGCTCGAGGTCGTCAGCACCACGTCGTCCAGCAGCGCCCGCAGCCGCATCCTCGGGTTCGCGCGCAGGGTTCGGGCGGCTCGCGCAATCTCGACGGGCGACAGATCGCGGAACTGCAGCGCGTCGATCAGCTCGTGCAGAATGCGCTCGACCATTTCGACCCGTCGGTTGGGTCCCTGAACGTGGATCGTCGATCCACGCAGGCCCATGGTGATCCCGAGCTCCTGTCCCAAGAGCTCCAGATTGGACGCCCCGGGTCCGCTCAGCTTGAGCAAAAGCTCTGGACTAGAGACTTCGATGTCTGCGGAAACCTGAGTCTCCCCAGAGCCTGAGCGCGAAGCACGTTGCATTCACTGCTCAGTTTACTCCTAGAAACGATAGGGTGCGATACGACGGATGCCTTGGTTTTCGTTACAGAGCGGCGGGAGAGGACCCCTAAGCCCCGCCACTCAGCGCCAAATGAGAGAGCCGGGGCCTTGCTCGACGGCGGCTTCGAGCCGTTCGTGGGCGACGTGGACGAGCGCTCGGTGCGTGTCCCCGTCGAGCGGGTAGGCCGCAAGACCCACGGCGATGTGCGGGCCGTTCGAGCCTCCCTCGTGACGGGCGTGTTCACTCTCGAGCTCGGCCTGCAGGCGTTGAACGACGGTGACGACGGCACGCGCGCTCGAGCCATCGAAACCGACGACGAAGGTGTCTTCGTTCCAGCGGCCGCGCACGTCCTCGCGCCGGAACCTACCGGCAATGAGTCGACCCAGAAACGTTTGCAGTCGGTGAGCCCGCAGCAGGTCGAGCTCCTTCAGGCCGAGCGTGCGGATGAATCCAATCGAATAGGTGTGGCCGTGTCGTTGAGCCGCGGACAAGCCGGCCTCCAATGCGGAGACGGCGCCCCGGCTCATCAACAGACCAGTCTGCCGACAACGGAAGGGTGCCCGTCGCATCCGGCCGACCCGCTCGGCGTGCCTGTGAACCTCGACGATCCAGCCGGCATTGCGATCGAGCCGGCCATCTAAGTGCGACGACTCTGCCAGCGACGACTGCTCGAACGACAGCAGCGCGAACTCGCAGTCCCAGGCGCACATGCGCAAGACCGAAGCGGTGTGCGGATCGCTGACGTCGGGGCCGAGCAAAATGACATCAGGTTGCTGAACCTCGATCTGGCGCAGCAACTCTTCCACGCTGAAGTAGAGAAGGCACTGAAGCCCTGTCGATTCGATCTCGACGGCCGCCTGCCGGTCGCGCAGAACCGCAATCTTCAAGGCCGGCACCGAGGCACGCTCGACGGCGACATCGACGGCCTGGTGCAGACGAACGAGCTCGATCGGATGGCTCAGGAAAATGTCCACGCCCAACTCGGCGCCGAATCGGCGTGTCGCCGCGTCGTCGTCGACCGACAACATCAGGACGGGCACCTCGGCGCAGCCTCGCAGACCGCGCAGCAGCTGAACGAAGCGAGCCGGGGCGTCGCGGTCCGCCAGCGGCCAGCCGAGCAGCACCGCTGACGGCGTATTACGGCTCGCCCACTGAAGCGCTTCGTCGACGTTTGTGGTCGCGTGCAGATGCACCAGCATGTCGTCGAACGCGGACCGCAAGTAGGCCAACATGGCTGGGTCGTCCTCGAGCACGATGAGCGAGGGGACGAAGTCATCGGGAGCGGCAGGCTCGTGCAGTAAGAAGGCCGCGGCGGGAGTCACCGAAGGAGGAGAGACCGCCCCGGGCCGTCTGGGTTCGTCATTTCCCGTGATGCGCGCGGCCTCTTTGCGAACCTGCTCGATGGATTGGTAGACCTGCTTCCAGTCCACGCGGCCCGATTGCCGAAGCTCGCGCAGCTGTGACTCGATTGCGGCCGCGGCTTCGGAGATCTCCCTCAGGCCGTACGAGCCCGCCGTGCAATGAAGGTCATTGGACTGACGAAGCGCCTCTGTAAGCAAGCTGGAGCGCTCGGGCTGGACTTGCACCTGATGCACGATGCCGGTGAGGTTGTCGGCGGCGACGGGCAGGATGCTCTGATACGACTGCTTGAGCTGCTCGTGGCTGCGTTCGGCCTGCGCGCTCGGGTCACCCGGAAACAAGAGGGTTTCCTCGTCCTCCCAGTCATCGCCGGAACTGGGCCAATCAGGCTGCGAGGGCCCAAAGGATGGAGGCGCGACGGTCGTGGCGACTTCACGGGCAAATCGGTCCACCGAAACGGGCTTGTGTATGACCTTGAGGACGTCCAGGTCGTGTGTGAGGTGCTTGAAGGTGGCGAGGTCGCGATAGAAGGCGGATACGAAAATGATGGGTGTGCGGATCCCCGCGCTGCGCAGCTCTTCGATCCAGGCGATCCCATTGGTGTCCGGCAGCAAGCCGTCCACGACGAGCAGGGACGGCTGGTCGGCGTCGAGCATCGCCCTAGCCACACTGCCCTTGGTCGCGCTGAGGACCCGTAAGCCGAAGGCTTCTAGGGCGGGCGTGACGCTGGCGCGGAACTGCGCGTCATCATCAAGCAGGAGAACAGTCCTCTGCACGATCACATCATTCTTACATCGTTTGAGCGCCCTACAAACTGTGGCGCGACAAACCGGCTACGAAATACTTCCGTAGGCCTGCTCCGCATGCCTCAAATAGAGGCGCGCCAGGCCGTGGCGCGGCCGTTCGCTGAGCACCGCGCGCAAAAGCCGGATCCCCCGCTGCTGGTCGCCTGTCTCACATTCCATGAGCCCGAGGAGCGCCTTGGCGTCGTAGTGGT
The DNA here is from genome assembly GCA_963746475.1 of uncultured delta proteobacterium. GTDB lineage: Bacteria > Myxococcota_A > Polyangia > Polyangiales > Houyiibacteriaceae > SG8-38. The sequence continues at coordinate 1,228,041 of CAVVBB010000001.1, read as the reverse complement.
CCGGCTGGAACTGCAAAATCAGGGAAAGCTCGCTGCGAGCCCGTTCCGATTCGCCTCGGCGACGGCAGAGATCGACCAACTGCAGGCGGATGTCGTGGAAGGTCGGACACAGGCGCAGAGCACGCTCCAGCTCGTGAATGGCATCCTCCGGTCGGTCCAACTCGAGGTAGGCCTGGGCCAGGTCGCGGTGAGCACTGGCCAATTTTCCTCGCCGAAACGAGTCGTTGGACTGCTTTTCACCGCACTGCGCGCTCTGCAGTGTGCGCAGTGCGACGCCGTACTCGCCCATCTCGTTACAGGTCACCGTGAGATTGAGGGAAGCCTCCACGTACCCCGGATTGACCTCGAGAGCCTGCTCGAAGCACCAGCGGGCCTGCCGGAACTGCCCGGTGAGGTGATAGATAGTCCCGAGGCGATTGAACACATCGGCGAACCGAACCTCGTGTTGCACGAGCTTTTCGTAATAGGGCTGCGCCTTGGCATACTCGGCCAGCCTGTAATGCTCGTCGGCAGTCCCCAAGATTTCCTGTATCCAATCCGACACGGGCCGAAGGTATCGAGCGCGACGCGGCCGCCGCAAGAAAGCGGCATCATCGAGTTTGCGAACCGCAGAGGCAGGCCTTCGCGACCGGCGTGCTCGGATGAGGGGTCGCAGGCACGGCGTTCGAAGGTGCCCATGGACTGGCGACCCCTCATCCGGCACTAGTCGGCCCCCGCGCCGCGCGCGCGGGGGCACTCCACGGTCGCTCCAGGCCCGGCCTCTGCGGTTCGCAAACTCTCAGGGTCCTCTGGGTCGTCCACCGGCTCGCGTAGACCTCAGGCGTTACGCGACGCCGTCGGCTGCCACTGACGCTGTCACTCCCGCTGCCGCTCTGCCTCGTCTAGCCCTTCGGCAGCTTGTTGAGCTTGCCTTGTGCCTTGGCGGCCTGCGGGCTTTCGGGGTGGCGCTGGACCAGCTCGATGAAGGTCTGCTTTGCGCTTTCGGGATCGTCGGCCTTCAGGTAGGTTTCGCCGAGCAGAAGCAGCGCCTTGGGCTCCACGCTGGTGCCCGGGTAGCTGGCGAGCATCCCCTTGAGCCGAGCGATCACGCCCGGGTAGGCATCTCGCTTCAGATAGAACTCCGCGACCCAGAGCTCGTGCTGGGCCAAGAGATCCATGCACTGTTCGATGAGCTGCTGGGCCTCAGGAACCCGATCGTCGTCCGGGTAATCGACGATGAAGCGGCGGAGCTGCACGAGCGAGTCGCGGGCTGCGGTCAGGTCTCGCTGATACGAAGGCGGGGTCATGAACCAGCCGGTTGGGACTTGCTTGAAGTAAGCCTCCGCGATGCGGAAGCGCGCATAAGGCATCTCCGGGTGGCTGGGCCTGGCACGGACGAACTGCCGGTACATCTGGATGGACTCGGGGTACTTCTCGTCCTTGAAGAGGCAGTCGGCCACGCGGAGCTCGGACAGCGCCGCGAAGCGGCTGTATGGGAACTCCTTGCGAATCTCCCGAAACTGGGGCTCGGCGCTGAGGCAGTCACCCCGCCGAAAGGCAAGCAGCGCCTTTTCGTAGGACGCTTGAGCGTCCGCCCCGGGATCTAGCTTTGCGCTCCCCTTGCCTCCTACGGCGGCGCTGCTGCCGCTGCAGGCGCCGCACAGGAGCAGAAGCGCGATCCATCGAGTTCGAGTTCCAGCCTTGGCCATCTGCGGCCACCTAACCCGGGCTGGCCGCGCCGACAAGCCGTGGCGCCGGGCGGACCGGATTGACACGCTCGGAAGCTCACGCCATGGGAGAGCCGGAAGGAGCCCCCGCGGAGCAAAGCCCGATGTCGATGACCGTCACCCGAAGCTTCCAATTCGAGGCCGCACACCGGCTACCCCAGGTGCCGGCCGAGCACAAGTGTGCGCGCTTGCATGGGCACAGCTTTCGGGTCCAGATCACCGTCGGCGGAGCCCTGGACGAAAGGCTTGGCTGGCTGGTGGACTTCGCGGACCTGGCCCGCGCCTGGGAGCCTCTCCATGCCGCGCTCGACCACCGTTATCTCAACGAGATCGAGGGACTGGACAATCCGACGAGCGAGCGCCTGGCGTTGTGGATCCACGAGCGCTTCGAAGTCCCTGGTGCAAAGGTCGAGTCGATCACCGTCAGCGAAACCTGCACCTCGAGCGTGACGTACAGGCCACAGGACTGACGGCAGCGCACGGGCCGAGCCCAACGCGCTAGGCTTGCGGAATCTCGCTGTGTGACACGCGCGCTGGATCGATCCCGAGCGTGGCGAGCGCCGCTTCCCAGCGATCGGGAATCGGTGTGCGGAAGACGAGCTCGTAGTCGAGGTCCACGGGAATCCAGGAGCCCTGCCGCATCTCGGTCTCGAGCTGGCCGGCACTCCAGCCCGCATAGCCGAGCATCATCGCGCAAGTGTTCGGCCCGTCGCCGCGGGCGATGCGTCGCAGCAGCTCGAGCGAGGCGCTACAGGCGATTCCGCCTCCCACGGTGATCGTGCGACCCGTTTCGGGAGACGTGACGCCGCGCGCGTCGTAGAGGATCCATCCGGACTCCGGAGACACCGGACCTCCAAGAAGGACGGGCACGCCGCTGGTGTCGACCAGGCGATCGCGCACGCCGACTTCATTGAAGACGTCGTTCATGTGGAGCTCGGTCACGCGGTTCAGAACGAAGCCGAAGGAGCCATCGTCGCCGTGATCCACGAGCAAGACCAGCGTATGGTTGAAAAAGGGACACCGCATGGTCGGTGCTGCTGCGAGGAACCCTGGTGCCAAACCGCTCATTCCGCGAGAGTGCCAAAAAACCGATGCAGTCGGAAGATGAAAGTGTGGTCGATTGTGTGACACCGCGTACACGGATCGCAGTTCGTATGGGTTCCTTCGTCACCCTTTCAGCGGTCATTCTCGCCGGGTACGAATTAAACCGTGCCGTGGTCTCGAAATCGGAGCACCGGGCACTGGCCGAAGCCTACCGGGACCGCCTGGCCCGCGGCGCGCTCCGCGTGTTCGGCGCGGACGTTTCGATCTGTGGCGACGTTCGAACGAGTGAGGGGGCGCTCGTGGTTGCCAACCACCAGAACGCGCTCGACATTGCCGTCATGTTATCCGTGTTCAAGTCCGTGGTGCTGAGCCGGCACGACCTCCAGAGTTGGCCCCTTTTGGGTCGTTTGGCTAAGCACGGCGACACGATTTTCGTCAACCGCGACGACAAGCACAGCGGCGCGGGAGCGGTTCGCGCCATCCGCAGAACGCTGCGCTCGGGACGGACGGTCGCCGCGTTTCCCGAAGGCACGACGCGCGCGGAAGCCGAGGTTCAGGCCTTTCAGCCTGGCGCCTTCGCGGCAGCTCGGGGGCTACGGACTCGGATCCTGCCCGTGGGCATCGCCTATGCTCCGACGGTGCCGTTCGAGCCTCAAAGCTCGTTCGCCAAGCACCTCAGCGACCTCGCTGCCACGCCCGCGACGCGGATCGCGGTTCACATCGGAGAGCCGATGTCCTCTGAGACGAGCCCGCGGACCGCAGCATCGGACGCACGCGAGCGGGTGCAGGCCCTGGTCGACGATGCCCGGGAGAGTCTCCGTGATGACGTCAAATGAAGCCGAGTTCCCGGCGCGGTACCGCCGGCGCCCGCAGGTCCGTCATCTGTTCGGCGACATGGCGGATCGCTACGCGAGCTTCTACCTGCGGGCGGACCCGCTGGCCGATGCCCTCGCGGACTGGATCAGTCGTGAGGGCGAGGAGGCAAAGCAAGCTTTCGAGCAGGCCCTGCGGGCGGGAGGCGGCTCCGCAACGGCCCAGAGCCCTGAGCTGCGGGCGTTCATGGACGCGGTGCAGGCCGTGCCCAGCTGGGTCGACTTCGAGCAACTCGACCGTGGCGCCCTGGCCTATCAGCGTTTCGGCCTCATGGGCATGATCATCCTGAGCGCCTGGTCTCTCATCAACGGCTACCACTCGAGCGCGGCGGTCAAGCCTCTGGCGTTCACGGGCCAGCTCCGTCACAACACACAGCGTCGGCTCGCGGAGACGGCGAGGTTCGTGTCCGAAGTGTCCCAAACCCAGAGCCTACGGGCCGGGCAGACGGGCTTCACGATTTGCGTGCGCGTGCGTCTCATTCACGCGTTCGTGCGCAAAGCCTGCTGGGAGTCCGGCCGGTGGCAGTCGGAGGCCTGGGGAGAGCCGATCAACCAGGCCGACATGTTCGGCACCTTGCTCGAGTTTTCCCTGCTGATGATGGACGGGGCCATGCGCCTCGGGTTTCGGATCTCACCGGAGGAGCGCGAGGCCATCTTGGCGCTCTGGAGGTACTCCGGGTACCTGAGCGGCGTCGATGACTGGCTTCTGTCACAGATGGCGAGCGAAGGAGCGACGCGGCGCATGTCGAGGCTTCTGCGGCTCGTGCAGCCGGGCCCCGACGAGGACTCGCGCGCCCTGACCGACGAGCTGCTGCACGTTCCGCGCCTGAACGCCCAGGGCAAGGGGCCAGCCCTGCTCGCGGTCGCCGTCAGCCGCTTTCACAACGGGCTCGCGCGCGCGCTCAACGGCCCTGAGATTGCGGACGATCTCGCCCTACCCGATGATCTGTGGCAGCACGCCCTGCATCCCGTTCGTGCCGTGCTCACACCTCTCGAGCTGCTGCGCGAGCGCATCCCGGGCGCCAGCTTGCGAGCTTCCGAGCTCGGCAATCGAGCGGTGCGCTCGGATCTGCTCCGCATCCTGCGCGGGGTGGAGCCGAGCTTCACGCCGCCCGCCTGAAACAGGGGCTTTCGTAAGCCAAATCGCATCACTGCGCATCTGCGCAGCGACCAAGTTTTGGGAAGCCTTCGCCGGATTCGCTAGGATCTGCCATCGGTGCGTGGATGTGGTCACACACCTCACATCGATCAAACCCAGATGGTTGGTCTATCATCTCAGATTGGGGCTATGGGGTCGCCTAAAGACAAACCGGCATGGGCGCTGCTGCCAAGCGCGCTGTGGGACATCGACTTCAGCGATACGCTCGACTGGATCGAGCGACAGCCGTGCGCCGACGTACGCGCCTTCAAGCTACTGATTCGTAGCGACCCCGATGCGCTCTGCGAATGTCTGGGACGGGTGCGAGTTCACAACGTGAGCGCAGGCGCGATCGAAATGGTTGGCGCGAGCAGCGCTGCCGACTGTGCGCGTCGCTCCCTTTCGTTTCTCACCGAGGAGTCACGCGCGGACTTCGTCCGTGTGCTGCTCGCCGCGGTTCGAAAAGAAGCGGACGTGCACCTCGAAACGACCATGGTTACGCAGGATGGCGAACCCTTCGACATTCGAGTTCACTGGCGTTTCATCGCGGACGAAGAGGCTCGCTTCACCCGAGCCCTGGTGTCCGTCGTCGACATCCGCGAGGAACGCAAGCTTCAGCAGCGGCTCTTGCTCGCGGAGCGCATGGCCGCAATGGGGACGCTGACGGCCAGCATCATTCACGAGATCAAAAACCCACTCACCTACGTCTGGAATCATCTTCGGACCCTGCAGACCTCGGACGACGGCATGTCGCGCGCTTCGCGCCAGATGCTGCGGGAAGCCCTCGACGGAGCAGAGCGCATCCGATCGGTGGCTCACGAGATCACGGAGTTCTCGCATGCGCCCGACGAGTCCTCTTTGGAGATCGTCGACCTCAACGAAGTGCTCGACGCCGCCCTGCGCATGGCCCATCCCGAGGTGCAGCATCGCGCCTCGGTCGTCCGCGAATACGCCCCGGAGCGGTTGCAGATCCGCGCGTCGAAGTCGCGGGTGGGTCAGGTCTTCTTGAACATCATCGTGAACGCTGCGCAGGCGATTTCCGTAGGCGATCGAGCCCGCAACACGATCACGGTTCGAACCAAGCCGCTGGACAGCGATCGAGTTTGCGTAGAAATTTCGGACACCGGACCCGGTATCCCCCCGCATATGTTGCGACGCATCTTCGACCCGTTCGTGACGACCAAGGCAGCCGGCCACGGGACGGGTCTCGGGCTGTCGATCTGCCGAAGCATCGTTCACGCCCTGGGCGGCACGATCGAGCTCAAGAGCCAGCCGGGCAACGGCACCGTCGCTCAGGTCGTCTTCCCACGGACGGCCAAGATGACGCGGAGCACTTCCATCCCGCCCGGCTTCGCCACCTCGATTCAAGCGGCCTCGAGGCAACGTCTGAAGATTCTCGTAGTGGACGACGAGCCGGTGATCGCCCGGCTCATCAAGAAGGTCTTCGTCGGGCACGAGGTCAGCTGTGCACACGACGGGCGCAAGGCCGTCGAGCTCATGAACGAGCAGAGCTTCGACGTCGTGCTCTGCGATCTGATCATGCCCGAGATGACCGGCATGGACGTCTACCGCGCGGCCCTGCAGCGCCCCCGCCCGATTCACGACCGCATCGTATTCATGACCGGCGGCGCCTTCACGCAGCGTGCGAGAGATTTTCTGCACAAGGTCCCCAACCTCTGCATCGAAAAGCCCTTCGAGCTCGCGCACCTGGAGCGCATGGTCTACGAAGCGGCCGCACGGGCCAAAGCCTCCGGCGAGTGCGAGCTGACGGCTCCCCGTCCCGCGCGCACCCGTATCGGCTGACGACCCGGCGGCGTCGTGTGGCTTAACACGGCCGAAGAGGGGAAAGTCTGCCCGCATGAGCAAGCGACGCGTGATGCTGATCGGACTGGACTGCGCTGCGCCCGAGCTGGTGTTCGAGCGGTATCGCGACTCGATGCCGAATGTGTCGGCGCTCATGGATCGGGGGATCTGGGGCAAGCTCCGAAGCTCCGACCCCCCGATCACCGTGCCAGCCTGGACCTGCATGGTCTCGGGCCGCGACCCGGGCGAGCTCGGGCTGTACGGCTTTCGGAACAGGATCGAAGGCGAGCGCGGGCTTGCAGTAGCCAGCGCACGCGAGGTTCGGGTGAAGCGGCTCTGGGACTGGCTGGGCGATCACGGCAAGCAGGTGTCCGTGCTGTTCGTCCCTCTGACGTCCCCCCCAAGCCCGGTGCATGGCCATATGGTCTCCGGTTTTCTGTGGCCAGGCGAACCGGCGCCCTGGTGCTACCCACCAACGCTCGAAGCGGAGCTCACGGAGCGCTTCGGTCCTTACCGGGCGGACGTGGAGAACTTTCGCTCGGACGAGCTACAGCGCATCTACGACGAGCTGCTGGTCATGACCGAGCAGCACTTCGCGATCGCCGAGCACGCCTGGTCGGAAAAGTCGCCCGACTTCATGATGATGGTCGAGATCGGCGTCGACCGATTGCACCATGCGTTCTGGCGACACATCGACCCGGAACACCCGCGTCACGAACCGAATAACCCCTGGCAGGACTACGGCCGTCGTTACTACGCGGCGCTCGACGCGCACATCGGGTCACTCCTCGAGCACACAGACGAAGACACGAGCGTCTTGCTGCTGAGTGACCACGGCGCCCGCGCCATGCACGGGGGCTTTTGCATCAACGAGTGGCTGATTCGCCAAGGCTATTTGGTGCTGAAGGAACCGGCGAGCGGGCCCTCGAGCTTGGACCACAGCAAGGTCGACTGGACGCGCAGCCGCGCCTGGGCCGAAGGCGGCTACTATGCGCGCGTCTTCCTCAATGTGGCCGGGCGTGAACCGGGGGGCATCGTGCCCGCCGAAGGGTTTCAGGCTTTGCGCGCGGAGCTGAGCCAGCGACTCGCCGAGCTCAGCGATGACGACGGCCAAGGAATTCGAACCGAGGTTCACGTCCCACAGAGCCACTACCGCTGCGCCAGGGGTTTTCCGCCGGACCTTATGGTCTATTTCGATGAGCTGGCCTTGCGCGCCGTCGCCACGGTAGGCAACAAAGCCCTGATCGTCACCGAGAACGACCAGGGGCCCGACAGCTGCAACCACGCCTGGGACGGAATGTTCGTCTTCGCGGGCGCGGCCTTCCCGCCCCGGGGACGCGTCGAGGGCGCGAGCCTCTACGACGTGGCCCCCACGGTCCTGGGCAGTTTCGGCATCGATGGCCCTCCGGACATCCTCGGACGAGACTGGTCAGAGACTTCCGACTAAGCTCCCGCCATGCCAGCGCGCGCTCTGGTCATCGGCCTCGACGGATTGGATCTCCGTGCAGTCGAGCAATTCGGACCCTCTCGATTGCCCAATATCCACGGCATCATGCGCCGCGGGGCCTACTCCGCACAGCGCTCAGTGCAGCCCCCTGCCACCTTGCCGAACTGGACGACCTTTCTCACCGGTCTCGACCCCGGCCAGCACGGCGTCTTCGACTTCACGACACGGCGAGGTTACGAGGTTCGCTTCACGGCCGGGACGGCACGGGAGGCGCCGACTGTGTTCAAGCGACTCGACGCCCTTGGCCTACGATGCGCCTGCCTGAGCTTCCCCGCGACCTGGCCACCGGAGCGCCTGGAGCATGGGGTCTTCGTCAGCGGCTGGGATGCACCGGTCGCCTTCGAGGCCGATCGCTCCTTCATGTGGCCGCCGGAACTCTTCGACGAAACCGCGGCTCGCTACGGCGTGCCGACCTTCGACGACGTGGACGAGTTTCACGCCGACGCGCCGGGCTGGACCGAGCGTCTGCCTGAGACCCTCGCGCAACGCATCCTGCGCAAGACGCAGTGGGCCCAATGGCTGCTCGACCAGCAGGACTGGGACGTGTTTGCGCTCTATTTCGGAGAAAGTGACACGGCGGCTCACTATCTCTGGGCCCATCATGACGAGGGCTCGCCGCGCCGTCCCGCAGCGCCGAGCGAACGCGAAGCTGACGGGCTCGGCCGCGTCTACGAAGCCTTGGACCAGGCGGTCGGGGCTTTGCTGCAAACGGCGGGCGGTGAGCCCGTGGAGCTCACGATTTTGAGCGACCACGGATTCGGAGGGAGCTCGGACAAGGTGCTCTACCTCAACCGGCTTCTCGCCGAGCACGGACTCCTCCACTTCACGCCGCCGAGCAGACTCCGGCTCAACACGAGGCTCAAGGAGCTGGGCCTTCGTGCACTGCCACCACGAATGCGAGAAAGGCTCTTTCGATTCCATGACGCCTGGCTGCCGAGCCTCTTGGAGTCTCGGGTTCGTTTCGGCGCCATCGACATGTCGAAGAGCATCGCTTTCAGCGATGAGCTCAACTACTTTCCCGGAGTCCACCTCAACCTGCGAGACCGGGAGCCTGAGGGCATCGTCGCCTCGGCTCGGCGCGATGAGGCCATCCTGCGCGTGCGCGCTGCCCTGCTGCAGGCGCGAGACCCCTGGAATGGTCAGCGCGTGGTTCGTGCAGTGCACCGACGCGAAGAGCTCTTCGAAGGGCCCTGGCTTTCTCGCGCCCCCGACCTGCTCATCGATTTCGAGCTCGATGACGGCTACAGCTACAACTTGATGCCCAGCGCGAGCGCGCCGGCAGGCTGCGGGTGCTGGCGCAAGCTCCAGCCGAGCGAGCACGTCGGCAAGAAGGGACGCAGCCTGCCAGGAAGTCATCGGTCCGAGGGCTTCTTTGCGATGAGCGGACCGAGCGTGCGGGCCGCGGGTCGAATCGACAGCCACATCGCGGATGCCACGGCGAGCTTGCTCGCTCGTCTAGAGCTCGCTGTGCCGACTTCGTTTCGTGGGCGCGTGCTGTGGGAGGCCCTCGACACGGCGAGCGAAGACACGAGCCCGCTTCCCGAGATGCGGCTCGAAGCGACACAAGCGCCACACGACAGCAGCCGCGTAGAGAAACGACTGCGGGCGCTCGGGTACCTGGGATGAATCGCAAGACCGAACGCGGGCCTATCCTGCACGTCGCTTGCTTGGTGTATCCGAGCTACCAGGGGACCCAGGCTGCGATTGGCGCCATGCTGCATGCCGCCGCGCAGAGCGGTCGGTCGAGCCATCTACTCACGTACGCGCACGGAGCCTACGAGACGGACGGTCCCTTCGAGCACCACCGCATTCCGGATTTCCCCAAAAACACCTCGCTGCGCTCCGGGCCGTCGTTGCGCAAGGTCGCCCTCGATATGCGCTGCGTCGCGGCGCTCCGCCGGCTCGCCTCGGCGCTTCGCCCGGCCGCCGTGCTAGCCCATCACGTCGAGGCCGCGGCGGCGGCCATCGCGGCCCGGCTGCGGCCGGTCTATTATGTGGCTCATACGAGCCTGGCCGACGAGCTCCCGCAGTACTTCCCGCCCTTTGCCTCGGGAGCGATCGCCAGGATCGCGGGGGCGTGCGAGCGAACCCTGTGTGCGTCGGTCGATGGCGTTGCGGTGGTCGCCCCCTCGCTCGCCGATCGACTCGGGCCGAGCGCGAGATATCTTCCGGTGCCTTGGACGCGCGCGAGGCAGGCGCGGACGACTGCCAGCCGTCTGCGGGCACGACAATCGCTCGGTCTCGCATCGTCGGCTCCGGTCTGTTTGTACGCGGGCAATCTGGACGCCTATCAGGGCTGGCAGCACTTGCTCGGCGCGCTCGCCGAGCTTCGCAAGGCGCGGCCCGGCGCGCGACTGCTCATCGGGACCGAATCGGACCCGGCCCCCGTGCATGCCCTAGCCTGCCGTCACGCCGTGCAGGACGCCGTCGTGGTCCGCCGACTCTGCGGCGAATCAGCCAGGGCAGCCCTGCATGCGGCAGCCGATCTGGCTTGGATCCCTCGACGCAGTCCGGGCGGTCTTCCGATCAAGATGCTCGACGCTTTCTCGAGAGGACTTCCCGTCGTCGCGATGGAGCGTGCGACGGCAGGGCTCGACGTGAGTCAGGCCTGCCTCGCCGTTGCAAACGATGACCCGCTCGCGCTTGCGCGGGCTGCCGAGCAAGTCCTGAGCGACCCGGACCGAGCCGGGAAGCTGGTCACGAACGCCGTACGCTATCTGAGCGAGTATCACAGCGCGGCTGCTTTCAACGCGGCGCTCGAGCCCTGGACGGGGCGCGCAGAGATCGACGCTCAGCTCAAAGGTACTGGCGAACCAGGCGGACCAGCTGAGGCGGCGCGCCAAGCTCGCTGAAGACTTCGGCGTCGCACCAGCGATAGGCGTCGTGTTCTGAAGACAAGGTCACCTCGCCAGCGGAGTACTGCGCGAGGAAGACGATGACCGTCATCGGCTCGTCCCCACGGCGTGCCGCATAAGCCGCGATCGGCCGTTCGACGATCTCAACGCGCAGGCCTGCCTCCTCTTCGACTTCACGCCGGGCAGCCTGCATAGGATCTTCGCCGGGACGGACACGCCCGGAGATCCCCTCCCAGAGTCCCGCGCCAGCTTCCGCAGTGCTGGCGCGCTGCATGGCCAGCACCGAAGCACCGCGCCGAACCAGCACAGTCACCGCCACCCACTGCTTGGACTCTTCACTCATTGGGCAAACTCTTGGTCACCATACGCGAAATCGAAGCGGTTTATTGGATCCGGTTTCAAGCCAACCATTACCCTTCGGAGACACCGTTGCTCGGAAAAGCAGGATGGCCGCGCATCTCGATAACACACACTTAAACCCAACAAATCGTCACGATTTGGAGCTTCGGAGCCTTCTTTTGGGGGCCCAGCTCGATGTGGAGGTCCCCGTTCCGACGGAGCTGGCCGCTGCGGCCACGGCCCTGGCGATCGGTGCCAAGCGCAAGGCGCTGATCCCCCTGGCTTCCGCGCCGATCGAGTACGCGCTGGTGCGACGCGGCAACGCCGTCCTCGTCAGCTGCTACGGAACCGCGAGCGCTCCCACCGTGTACCAGCTCGATCGCAAGGTTCCACTGCGACGCCTACTGGACAGCTGTGCGCAGAGCATCCTCGGGGCGGCTCGCTTGGAGCTCGATCCGACGGCTCGGCAGATCGCTGTCCGCGTCGCAGAACGCGCGCTCAGTACGAACGTTTGTGCAGACCCCGAGGGCATGAGCGCCGCGGTCAACCAGCGCGGAGGGCACCTGGACGCGCCCGAGGAGGGCACGCCACTCGCCTTCGGTTTCGAAGCGGCCATCTATCCTTCCTCGGAGCAAAGCCGCTCGGCCCGGGCTGACGTGCACGGTCTGCTCTTCGAGGGCAAGCTCTGGGTCTTCGTTCGCGGACGCAAGCTCAGCTTGTCCAGGGGCCCGATCATGCTGGCCGTGCATCGAATGCTGGTCGCGGTTCGAACCTTGGTCGACGCTTGGGACAGCGGACAGCCAACGAACGTACGGCTTCGCTCGGGCGGTTTTCAGATCGGCATGCGGCTGGGCTCTTCCCAAACAGTCAGCGTGGCGCTGATCTCCGACGAGCACGGCGAGCTCAGCGCAAACTCGCTGACGGTGGAACAAGCCGCGCTTCCGATTCTCAAGCTCACCAACGATCTGCTGCGCTGTCTCGTCGCGGCCGACCGTGGCCAAAGTCGAAATCTTCGGGTGCGCGGTCTGCGCCAGGAAGTGCGTCAGCTCAGGCGCGAGATTCGCACGCGACGTGGACCGGACAGCTTCGTCAACGTCGACCCCGACAGACTGCGCATCAGCAATCCCGCCGAGCCCGCTCGTAGCGAGCCACACTCACCCAAGATGGCCTCGCTCCACTTCGACGAAAAGTGGCGGGTCTCGCTGGACGGGCTCGATGCCAACTCCGTGTTCATGTGCGGAGACCGGCTCGTGGTCGCGACGCCGGGTCACCTCTTGGCCATCGGCCGTGACGATGGCGAAGTGATCTGGGCCCGACCCGGTCAGGCCGCGGCGACGCTCATGGCGCGCTCGGTGCTCATTCGCGTCAGCAATGACGGCGAGGTGGAGCTCTGTAGCGTCGAAGACGGTGAGCCCTTCAGCGTGGCGCACATCGCGCCGCGAATCGGTGGGCCTGCCAGTGGTCTCATGGCGGGAGGGGGCACAGTGCCCCCGATCGCGATCTTGACCGAGGGCAGCCATCGCCTCGTCGCCATCGACGCGCGCACCGGGGAGCCGCGCTGGCGCTTCTCGAGCCGCACCGACGGCGACTTTCGGATGACGAAATTTGGACGGGTCCTGCTCGTCACGAGCGGCGAGGAAGCGATCCACGCCCTCGACATCGCGACGGGCGAAGACGTATGGCGATTCGCCGAGCGAGGCAACTTCGGTTTCAGGCCCATCGTAAAGGGCGAGACCGTCGTCACCGCCGCCACCCGAAACCGCGAACGGGGCGTGCTCTTCGGGATCGATCTGTATAGCGGCGAGCTTCGCTGGAAGCAGGAGCTGAACGGGGTCCCATCGTCCGACCCCTGCGCAGCCGGCCCGGCCGTCCTGCTCTCGACCGCAGGTGCGGAGCCGCTTCTCAATGCCTATCACCTGGAGTCGGGTCGATCTCTTTGGGAGACCCGCGATCCGGGCCTGGGCATCGGCGGCGCGGGCCTGGCCATCGATGACACTTGGGTGCTCAACGCGCCCTTCGGACAGCTGACCGGGCTCAACGTCCGAACGGGCCAAGAGCGGTGGAGCACGAACCTGGCCGACGCCTTGGCCGATGAGATTCCACGGCGCCTAGAGCCCGTGCTCCGTGGCGGCGCCCTCTTCGTACCGGCCTCCGCCGTGCACGTCGTCTGCCCCGCAGACGGAAAGCGCCTTTCGGCCAACCTCCCTTGCGAGCTCGTCCCCGACCTCATGCGCGTGGACGAACGCGGCTGGGTCTACATCGCCGAAGAGAGCGGCTACTTGGCGGCGTACGCGCCGAAGCCAGTGTTGACGCTGGTACGCGGCGGCCGGGACTGAGCAGACGGCCCCGCGACCTGGCTCAGTCCTCGAAGTCCGGCTCGATGAACTGCCAGATCACCTGGGGGTGCTGCTTTTCGAGCTTTCGCTCCAAGTCGTTGATGGCCTGCACGATCTCGCGCGTTTGGAGCCCCGTGCGAAGGCGGACCTTTGCGGCAAGCACCGCCTGACCCGGTCCATGCTGCATGGTCAGCAGATTGAGCACTTGCTCGACGCGAGGGTCGTCCGAGGCGATTTGCTCGAAGGCGGTGCTGATGGCCGGGTCGGCCCACTCGCCTTGCAGCAAGGACTTGATCTCCCGGGCGAGCCAGAAGGCCACGACACAGAGCAGGACGCCGATCAGGATGCTGCCTATGGCGTCCCAGCGTGGCTCCCCGGTGAGCTGGGTGAGGAGGAGCGAGCCCAGCGCCAGCAACAGACCGAGCACTGCGGCGCCATCTTCGGCGAAGAGAACGACCAGGTCGATGTCCTTGCTGCGGGTGAGGTAGCGGAAGAAGGGGACGCTGCCTTTCTTCTTCATGATGGCGTTGCGGGCCTGCCAGCCAGCCGCGCTTTCCACGGCGATGGCGATCGCGAGGACGATGTACGCAATCCAAGGTTTTTCGAGCGGCTCCGGGTGGGCCAACTTGTGAAGGCCCTCGCGAATCGAAAAGACGCCGCCGCCGAGAAAGATCATGAGCGCCACCAGGAAGGACCAGAAGTACATGGCCCGCCCCCGGCCGAGCGGATGCATCTCGTCGGGACCGGACTGGGCTTCTTTGTGACCGATGTAGAGGAACACCTGGTTCAGGCAGTCGGCGGCCGAGTGAATCGACTCGGCCAGCATCGCGCCCGATCCCGTGACGACGGCGGCGACGGCCTTGGCCACCGCGATGCACAAGTTGGCGAGGAAGGTGCCCAAAAGAACCTTCAAGTTGCCTGCTGCTGCCATCGCTCTTCTCTCCTTGCCTGGGTGCCTTCTCTGACGCTCGGTCGAAGTCTAGCCTATGAGTCGCTGCCGCAAGCTCCACAGTAGAGTGAATGCGCTCGGAACGACGTAAAGCGTCAGTGCGGTCGACAGCAAAAGCCCACCGAGCACGATCGCACCGACCCCGCGGTACAGCTCGGAGCCAGGCCCGCCGAACAGAACCATCGGGAGCAGGCCGGCCAGTGAAGTCGCCGTCGTCATGAAGATCGGTCGCACCCGGGTTCGCACCGCGTCGGGCACGGCCTCGCTCAGAGGACTACCGGCGCGCAAACGCGTGAGGGCGCCGTCGACGATCAGGATTGGGTTGTTCACCACGACACCGATCAAGATCAAGAAGCCGAGCGCCGTCATCAGGTCGAGCGGCTGCGGGCCAAGCAGAAGATCCACCAGCCAAAGCCCGAGCGCACCGCCCGCCGCGGCCAGGGGCACGATGGCCAGCACCGCAATCGGCGCGAGGAAGTCCTCGAACAGCGCCGCGATGAGCAAGAAGCAAATCACGAGCGCGAGCAGCAGGATGTTGCCAAACTGCCGCTGCGCGAGCTCGAGTTTGCCCGCCGCCCCACTGAGCGCGAACTCCACCCCAGGGGGAACCTCGCCCCTGTCCTGCATGCCCGCGATGACCTCGTTGCGAATCATCGAGATGGCTCGCTCGAGCGGTAAATCCTCGGGCGGCGACACGCTGAGCGTGATCGCGCGACGCCGCTCCAGATGCCGAATGACCGAGGGCCCGAGCCGCTCTTCGATCGAAGCCAAGGCGCCGACCGGGACCACGGCGCCGCTCGGGGTCGCGACCGGCGCGGACAGCAGAGAAGGCGCGTCGCCGAGAAGCTCTCCTCGCTTCGTCACGGCGCGCAGCACCACATCGAGCTTGGGCTCGCCCTCCGGCGTGTACTCGCCGATGATGGCTCCGTCGATGAGCGCATCCACGCTCATGCCGAGCTCCGAGCCGGTCACCTGTAGCTGAGCGGCCTCTTTTCGTTTGGGCAGGATGTGAAGCTCGGGCGCGCCCGGATCGAGGCTCGGCACCGGACGAATCTGAGCCTCGGGAAGCGCGCCTCGGAGCGCTCCGTAAAGCTCGGTACCGACTTCGGTGAGCGTGGCCAGGTCTGGTCCTTGAACGTCGATCTCGACCACGCGGCCGCCACCTATCGATCGACCAAAGAGCGAGGCCTGGGTCGCAAAGGAAATCACGCCTGGAATCTTCGATTGCATGCGTCGAACCAAGGCCAAGACCCGACCGACGTCATCGGGATCGTCGGCTACGGCACCGGCGATCACCCGCTCGGGATTGCCGACGAAGAAGCTGCGTTGCACGCTTGGCTCGCCGTCCACCTCGGTGCCCTCGTAGCGCGACATGCCCTGCTGAAGCGTCTCCCCGACGCTCTGCAACTCGTCGAGCGAGTACCCGGGAGGCGGCAGCAGAATGCCGAATACCAGGTTCCGGTTCCCGGTGGGCAGATACTCCATGGGCGGAATGAGAAGCCCGACGAGGAACAAAGCGGCGACGATGGCACCCAGCACGACCGCGAAGGCCCGGCGTCCGGAGCTACAGAGCTGACGCACCTGACGCACGATCGCGCCGCGGAAGCGGGCTCCGAAAGCCGTCACACCGCCGAGGTCGAGCGGGGCTTCGTGCGCCGAGAGCAAACGCGCGGCCAGGCTGGGAATCACCAGCACCGAGACGAGCAAGGAGATGCCGACCGCAAGGGAGATGGCGACCGCCACGTCCCGCAGAAGCTCTCCGACCTCGCCCTGCCAGAGCACGATCGGGATGAACACCGCCACCGTCGTCGCCGTGGAGGCGACGAGCGCACCCCAGACCTCCTTGATGCCACGGTAGGCCGCCAGTCTCGTGTCGGCGATGCGGGTGCGCCAGGTGTCGATGCTCTCGAGCGAGACGATCGAGTTGTCGACGACCATGCCAATCGCGAAGGTGATGCCAGCCAAGGAAACCACGTTGATCGTGCGTCCGAGCGCTTGCATGCCGAGCGCGGTCGCAAACGCGCAAACCGGAATCGCGACACTGATCACGGCCGATGCCCCAAAGCTGCGCAAGAACAGAAACAGAACGATCACGGCGAGCATCGCGCCGAGGAGCAGATTCTGGCGGACGAGATCGAGCGCGCCTTCGATGTACTCCACCTGGTCGGACAAGATCTCCAGCCGCAGCCCCTCCGCGTCGAAGTAGTCGCGCTGCAAGCGCGCCACGACCTCGTGGACCTCGCGCGTTACCTCGAGAACGTTCGTCCCCGCCTCCCTGGACAGGAGCATGACCATGGCCGGACGGTCCGACACGATCGCCACCCCGCTCGGCTTTCGCAGGGCCATCTTCACCTCGGCCACGTCGCCGAGCAGAATCGGGGTGCCCTGGGCGCTCGCTCCGAGCACGATCTGTTCGAACGCCGTCGGCTCTTTCGGTGCAATGGCAGAGCGCACGAGGTAGCGACGCTTTCCCAAGGTCACATCACCAGCCGAGTAATCGCGCAGCTCCCCGCTCACGCGGTCCGCGACACGCTCGATGGTCAGGCCTCTGGCTGCGAGCGCTGCGGGGTCGAAAGAGACATGCACCTCGGTGTCCTGCCCGCCGATGAAAAAAATGCCCGCGACCCCGGGAATGCGGTCGATCCGGGGCAAGATCTCGTTCTGGACCCAAGTCCGGTAGGCCGCCACGCTTCCCTTTTGCGGGTCCCGAATCGCCAGAACGGCAAGCGGCGGTCCGGCGCTGTTCGCCGTTTCGACGACCGGTTCCCGCACCGCATCCGGATAACTGGGCACCTGATTGAGCTGATTGGTGACGCGCACGAAGGCTTGATCGATGTCGGTGTCGACCTCGAATTCCAAGGTGATGCTGCCGCTGTCCGAGCTGGCACTGGACTCCATCCGGCTGAGCCCTTGCACGTTCTTGAGCACCTCTTCCTGCGGCTCGAGGATCTCCGTCTCGATCTCGATCGGTGCGGCACCCGGCCAGGCTGTGTTCACGCTGATCGTCGGTGTCGAGATGTCCGGGGTGAGCTGAATGGGCAGGTCCACGACCGACAAGGCTCCGAACAGCACGACCAAGACGATCCCGACCACGACCGCCGTGGGTCTGCGAATCGCCAGCCAGGTCAGGCCTACGGGAGCCTCTTCCTGTGGCGTCGGATCACTTTCGAAGGCTTGCTCGCGCATGCGCTGCTCAATTCTCCGGAATGATCGTGAGGCTCTGTCCCGGGCGCAGTCGCTCGTTGCCCCGGGTCACGAGCGAATCCCCCTCGGAAAGCGCCTCCGCGCGGACCAGGACCCGGTCCGTGCCGCGCGCCACGATCTGAACCGGCACGCGAACCGCCTCGTCGTCGACGACCTTCATGACGTACACCTCGGCGATCCCGTACACGAGCGCGTCTCGCGGCACGACCAGCGCCCCTTCCTCTTCCCGGCGAATGGAAAAACGCGCGTCGATGGCCGAGCCGGGCAGCAACCAAACAGCCGACTCCTTGGGAAGCACGCGGACCCGCACCGTCCGAGACTCCTCGTCGAGCGCACGAAGCACGACACGCACCGAGCCGTCCACGCGCTTCCCTCCGTGCTCGAGGCGCACGGGGGCGTCAGCCTCCAGATACTGCGCGACCTGCGGCGGCACGCTCACGATGACCTCGACATGCTCCGGATCGATGAGCTCGATCACGGGCGTACCGGCCTGCACCCAGTCCCCGGGGTCGACCAGCCGCCTCGCGACCATTCCGGCAAAGGGAGCCTTGATCCGGTGCCGCCCGAGCTGAACGCGCGCCTCACCGGCAGCAGCCCGCCGACGCACGGTTTCGGCCCGCGCCCGGTCCATCTCCGCAGCAGCTCGCTCGATCTCGGCCGGGCTGAACACGTCGGGGCCAGCCCCGCTGAGACGTTCCGCGTCGCGCTTGGCCTGCTCCGCCTCGGCCGCCCCTGCCTCCGTCGCCGCCTCCGCCTCGCGCAGACGGGCCGCCGCGAGGGACGGGTCCACCTCGACGAGCAGCGCGCCCCGCTCCACCCGATCGCCGGCCCGTACCTTGACGCTGCGCACCTCGCCTTCGGCTCCAGCCCCGAGGCTGGCGTGACGAAGCGCTTCCACTTCTCCGAAGAATCTCCACTCGGCATCGACGCCGCCCGAGCTCACCTGCCCCACGGCGACGCGTGCTGGAGGCGGCCCCGCGCCGCTGGGGTCGCCCTCGGCCGGAGCTTCCCCGGTGCACGCAGCGAGCAGCACCATCAGAGCCAGCGGCACGGCAATTCGAGTCGAGCGGCGCAGCTGCACTGTAATGGGGTACCACCAAGCCCCTCGACTTTCCACAGCTTGCGCTTCGTGCGGCCAAAAAGGGAACGTCAGGGGACGCCTCCTACGGCGAGCGACATAGAGCCGACGAGGACGGGCGCAATCCCGGTCGGGCGTCCAGGCGCATCGGCCCGCGCAGCAGCAGCCTCGCCCTCAAAGGTATGAGCGACCGGGTCGAGACTAGTGGATCCGTCGATGCCGCAGGCTCGGCACCGAAGCGCGAACCTGCGCCACGAGCGCGGGATCGATGTCCGCCACCGCAAGCCCAGGCCCGTCCTCACACTCGCCCAGCACCCGGCCCCAGGGGTCGACGATCAGGGCATGCCCGTAGGAACGCCGTCGCCCGTAGTGATGACCCACCTGTGCGGCCGCCAGCACGTAGCACTGCTGCTCGATCGCCCGGGCGCGCAGCAAGATGTGCCAGTGGTCTCGGCCGGTCGTCTGTGTGAAGGCGGCGGGGATGGCCAGTGAGGTCGCGCCGGCGTCGACCAGGCGGCGGTAGAGCTCCGGAAACCGGAGGTCGTAGCAAACGCTCAGTCCCAGAGGGCCGATCACCGTGTCGGCGACCATCGTCTCGCGACCCCGCTCGACCGTGTCGGACTCGCGCAAGGACTCCCCGTCCGGCAGGTCGACGTCGAAGAGATGAATCTTGCGGTACACCGACGCGACGGAGCCGTCGGCCCGCATGTGGATGCACGCGTTGTGCACCTTGCCCTCGACCGGGCTCCGCTCCCAGAAGCCGCCGAGCACGAGCTCGGCGCCGGTCTCTTGGGCCGCCTCCGCGCAGGCGCCGAGAATCGGCCCCGGATCTTCGAGGGACTCGGCGATGTCCAGCTTGCCCGCCTCGGGTCCCAGGTAGGCGAAGCACTCGGGCACCACGACGAGCTCGGCGCCGCGAGCCTTCGCCTCGCGCACGAGCTCCCGCACCGCGCGCATGTTTGCCTCCACGTCTGCCGTGGAAGTCATCTGGATGACGCCAGCCTTCACCTTGTTCGACGAGGTCAATAGACATGCCTCCGCATCGAGATGTTCATCAACAGACCCAGGCCCAAGAACGTCGAGAGCAGACTCGAGCCCCCGTACGAGAACAAGGGAAGAGTCATCCCTACGACCGGTAGAATGCCAGAAACCATGCCGAGATTGATGACCGTTTGCCAGAAGATCATTGCTCCGACACCCACCGCAACCACAGCCCCGAACCGGTCCCTGGCCCGCGCCGCGATTCGCAGGGACCAGAGCACCATGAAGGCGTAGAGCCCGATGAGGACCAACGCCCCGATGAAACCATGCTCCTCGGCCCAAACGGGGAAGGGAAAGTCCGTGTGCTGGTCCGGAAGAAAGCGAAACCGGGTCTGTGTGCCCTGGGTGAACCCCTTACCCGCCAGCCCGCCGCTGCCGATGGCCACCAAAGACTGGTGGGCGTGCCAGCCGGAATCGAGAAGGTCTGTCTGGGTCCCCCAAAGCCGGCCCCAAAAAGCCGTGACTCGCTCCTTCTGATAGTCCTTGAGGAGATAGAGCCAGGTCATGGGCGCGGCCACGACGAAGCTGGTCAAGAGCGTGACGACCGATCGGGCCTTGAGCTGTGTCAACATCATGATGCTGCCGAAGATGAAGGCGAGCAGCATCGCCGTGCCGAGATCTGGCTGCGCGAGGATGAGCAGCATGGGAATGGCCAGAATTGCCCCGGGAACGATCAGATCCACCAGCGTCCGGCCACCCGTCTTCGTGTCGTGGTGTAGGTACTTTGCGAGCGCGATGATCAGGCCGATCTTCATCAGCTCGCTCGGCTGTAACGAAAAGCCGCCGAGCGAAATCCATCGCGTCGAGCCTCGTATGCTTCGACCGAGCACGAACACCAGAACGAGCATGAAGTTACAAACCGCATAGATCACCCAGCCGTATCGCTCGAAATGGCGATAGTCGATGGCCGTGGTGAGCGCGGCCACGCCGAAGCCCAGGGTGAGCCAGTAGAACTGCTGCGCGTAAGCGTCCGAGGTCACGCCTCCATCGGTCGCGCTGTACAAATTGGCGACGCCAAACAGGGCGATCGCCGACACCGAAATGAACAGCGCCCAGTCGAAATCGTCGCGTAAGGTTCTGTCGATCGCCATCGCTACTTGTTCTCCGCCACCTTGGGATCGCCCAGATAATGCTGCATGATCGCCGTCGCAATCGGGGCAGCGCTCGCGCTCCCGCTGCCACCGTGCTCGACTAGAATCGCAAAAGCCACCTGCGGATCACGGGCCGGCGCGAAGCCGGAAAACCAGCCATGAGAGCGGTCCAGGTACCAGGCGCTAGGGCCGTCGGCGATCGTCGCGGCCTTGCGGTCGACCACCTGCGCGGTCCCCGTCTTTCCGGCCACTGTGACACCGCCTCGGTTTCGCGCACCGTAGGCGGTTCCGGCTTCGTCCCCGACGACGTCGGCCAGTGCCCGCCGCAGAAGCTCCAAGTTGTCCGGAAGCAAGTCCAGCTCTCGTTTCACCTGTGGCCTGAAGGTCTCGAACAAGGAGCCGTCCGGTCCGCGTATGTTTTGAATGAGCTGCGGCACGTGGAGGGTGCCGTCATTGGCCAAGGCCGCGTATGCCATTGCCAGCTGAAGCACGGTCACGCGCGTGTTGCCCTGACCGATCGCCGTGTTCAGGGTGTAGCCGACACGAAACTGTCCATAGTGCTCCTCGTACCAGGCCCGTGTCGCCAAGAATCCCGCTGCCTCGCTGCCTAGCTGGATTCCCGTCTTCTCCCCGAAGCCAAGCGCCTGGGCGTACTCGGTGATGCGCTCGAGGCCGACGTCATCGGCGATGTCCCAGAAGAACACGTTGCAGGAACCGACTAGCGCGTCGTAGAGGTCGACCCACTCGTGACGGCTGTGGCATCGAAACCGCTGCGAACCGATGCGCATCATACCCAGGCATTCGACTCGGTGCGTCGGGTCGATCACACCCTGCTCGAGCGCAGCGAGCGCCGTTACGGTCTTGAAGGTCGAGCCCGGGAAGAAGGTCTCGTAGAGGGTCTTGTCGATGAGGGGGCGAAACGGGTTCTCGGTGAGCTCGTTGTATCGCTCCGTGCTCAGGCCACTGCTCATCTCGTTCGGGTCGTAGGCCGGCTTCGAGTACATTGCGCGAATCGCGCCGGTGTGGACGTCGACGACGACCGCCGCTCCCGCGGGGTGCTGTCGAAAAGCGCGGTCGAGGGCCTGCATCAGGTCCATGTCCATGGTGAGCTGTATGTCGTGCCCCGGAACGGGCTTTCGCATCATGTCTACGTCTAGGGACTCGGGCCGGCTTCCGCGATGAGCGCGTCCCGTGGCATCCACCATCACGCGCCGATAACCACGTGTTCCCCGAAGCAAAGACTCGTAGCGTCCCTCGAGGCCACTTCGACCGATCCGGTCGCCCGCCCGATAGGCTGAATCGGCGGCCGCCAGGTCCTTCTCGTTGACCTCGTTGAGATACCCCAGCACGTGCCCTCCGAGCGCACCGTAGGGGTAGCTCCGTAACGGAACCGTAACGATGTCCAGCCCGGGAAGCTCGGCCAGGTGGGTCTCCAGCGCAGCGAGCTGCTCGCGGCTGATGTCGCTGAAGAGCTCGAGCCGGTGCGAGCGACGAGCCGGGGGCACCGCTTCGAGCCTCTCGTGAAGCGCCGCCGTGTCTTCGCCGCTCAAGCCCATGAGACTGGCCACCCGCTCGACCGTCCCCTCGGCGGCAACGAGGCGCCTGGGGATCGCGTAAACGTCATAGGACGGTCGATTGGAAGCGATCACCCTGCCCTGCACGTCTCGGATGACGCCACGGGTGGCGGGCAACTCGACCGTGTCCGTGATGTTCTCCTGCGCGATGCCGGTCCAGCGATCTTGCTGAAAGAGCTGGACCTGGGCGATGCGCAGGATCAAGCCGAAGAAGACGAGCAGCACGAACAGCGCCATCCACCGGTAGCGCTTGCGGAACTCGCCCACCTCACGCCGCTGCGAAAGGGTAATCACAGCTGCTCCCGGACGGCTTCGGGTTCGACGACTCGGACGATCGCGAAGAAAATCGGCGAAATGACGGCGGTCGTGAGCGCGGCGAAAAACCAGCCCAAGGTCGTTCGCAGGTCTCCGTCGGCGACGCCGACGATCCAATCGCGGAGCCCGGCCACCAAGGCGCCCAGGGCCAGCGTGAGCACGAACGTCAGAGAGATCTCGAAGGCTGGACCTCGAAAAGATAGCCGCCAGCAGGCGAGGCGCGCGGCGAGGTACCCGACGACGAAGACGAAGGTGTGGATGCCGAGGGGATTCGCGCTGAACGCATCGTACATGTACCCGAGGACGAACGAGGTGAGGGCACCTTGAACCCGGTGGACGCCGGGCGCTTCGGCAAGCGCAAATGCGAACGGCAAGGTCAGGTAGGGTCCCCAGGGATGATGCGCGAGATACCGCGTGAACACGGACTGCAACAACAGCGCCACGAAGGCGAGGACGACGATGATCAAACTGCTTCGTGCGGCCCGCATGCGCTTCGAGGCCTCAGCGACTCGCCGACTTGCGCGAGCCTGAAGTGAGGATCAACACCTCGTCGAGCCTCGTAAAGTCGACGGATGGCGTGACCTCCCCCAGTTGTTGTAGACCAAACTCTTGTTCGCCGATCTTGCTGACGTGGCCGATCAAGATCGACTCTGGAAACTTTTTGCCGAGCCCGGAGGTGTACACCGCATCGCCGACCTTCACTGTGTCGTCGGGGCGATCGAACTGGATGGCCGCCCGGTATCGACCGGCGTCTCCCAGACCCTCGATGCGCCCGCGGGCACCGGAGTCTCCCACGACGACGTCCACCCGGCTTTCGACGTCGACGCTGAGCAGGACGTCAGCGAAATCGCCAGAAACCCTACGAATTTGACCGACGAGACCTTGGGTTGAAACCACGGGCAGACCCGATTTCACACCATCTCGTTCTCCGTGATCGAGCGCGAGGCGAATCACACGAAACGATGGCGAGATGTCCTTGGCGATCACGCGAGCCGTGATGGTTTCCGTCGCAAGCTCGTCACGCAGGCCTAGCAGCTGCTCGAGCTCCGACACGCGCACCGATTGGTTCCGCAACCTTCTCATCTCGCGTCGCAGATGGTCGCTCTCGCGCTGAAGGCGTTCGTTCTCTTGTTTCACGTCCACCAGGTAGACGTAGTCCTCGAGGATGCCCGAGACGCCATCGGCTGCCGCGCCCGCGACGTCTTGAATCGGAGCGCTCACTTTCAGCAAGCCGCGATCGAGCAGCGATAGCTTCGAGGGGTCTTTGAGATTCGCGCTCAAGAAGAGGAACGGGACGATCAACAAAACGAGAAGGATCGCGGCGTCTCGGAATGTCTGAAAGTAGTTCATCGCCGCCCTTGGCCGCCCGGCTAGGAGATGGTCACCTCACGGAGCAGGTCGAGATGGTCGAGCGCCTTGCCTGAGCCGAGTACCACGGCCGAAACCGGATCGTCGGCGACCATGACCGGAAGACCCGTCTCCTCGCGAAGCAACACGTCGATATTTTTGAGGAGCGCGCCTCCTCCGGTCAGGACGATGCCCTTGTCCACGATGTCGGCAGCCAGCTCGGGCGGCGTGCGCTCTAGCGCCATCATCACCGCCTCCGTGATTGCGTTGATTGGCTCGGTAAGCGCATCGCGAATTTCATCGCCGTTCACGATGATGGTCTTGGGAACGCCCGCGACCATGTCACGTCCCTTCACTTCCATCGTTTTCGACTCCGCGCTCGGATGGGCGCTACCGATCTCGCACTTCACGCGTTCGGCAGTCTGCTCCCCGATCAACAGATTGTACTTGCGCTTCAGGTAGCCGATGATGGCCTCGTCCATCTTGTCGCCACCCACGCGGACCGACTGAGAATAGACGATGCCGGCCAAGGAAATCACGGCGACCTCCGTGGTGCCGCCGCCTATATCGACGACCATATTGCCGCTCGGCTCCGTGATCGGGAGCCCGGAGCCCATGGCCGCAGCCATCGGCTCCTCGATCAGGAATACCTCGCGGGCGCCAGCCCCCTCGGCGCTCTCCTTGACCGCTCGCTTCTCCACTTCGGTGATGCCGAACGGGACGCAGATGATGATTCGTGGCTTGACCAGCGTCTGCCGATCGTTGTGAGCGCGCTTGATGAAGTAGCGCAGCATCGCTTCGGTGATGTCGAAGTCCGCAATGACGCCGTCGCGCAAGGGACGCACGGCCGTGATCGAGCCGGGGGTTCGGCCCAACATCTCCTTCGCCTCTCTGCCAACCGCGAGGACTCTTTTGCCCCGGGCGGTCTGCTGCACCGCGACGACGGAGGGCTCACAGGACACGATCCCTCGGCCCTTGACGTAGATTAGCGTCGTCGCCGTGCCCAAATCGATGGCCAGCTCGAAAGAAAACAGACCTTGAAACCAGTCGAAGATCATGACGTCGACACACCCCTGAAAGCCGAGTTCTCCCCCTATTTTGCGAGGACTCGGCTTTTGACCGTTCGGGGATGTATCAGCTCCGTTTCCCCCTTTCAAGGAGCGTTCGGTGAAGCAGCTCAGGTCTGTGCGAGCGGGACACACAAACGGAAACACATGCTGTCCGAGAATCAGAATGCTGGTAACGAAATAGATGCGTGCGCTTACGGAGAAGACTCGAAGCGAGGACCGGTTCTGACCGACGCGCAGCGCCGCGGAGCCGAGGCAGCGAGCCTGGACGGACGCCAAAGCCAAGCGGGGCGAGGCCGGGGGGATTCGATCAGAGCTGGTCACGAAGTATCGTGCGCGAGTCTACACATTGGCCTTGCACCTACGGGCGAGGCCAGCGAGGCGGACGACTTCAGCTCGCTTCTGCCGCCAAGTAGCGTCTGCGGACTGCGGTGATCCTTGTGGGTCAGGGCGGTGCTGCGGCTCGACTGCTGTTTGGAAGCTTCGGGCGGCCTGGTTCCAGTGTGCCCGAGCCGTCGCGCTAGCGCTGATCGACGGGCTTGTAGTGGCGCTCGCCCTCGCCGAGATAGATCTGGCGCGGCCGGGCGATCTTTTGCTCTGGATCCGTAAGCATCTCTTCCCATTGAGCCAACCATCCCGGTGTCCGGCCGATAGCAAAGAGCACGGGGAAGAGATCCATGGGTAGACCCATCGACTGATAAATCAGCCCTGAGTAGAAATCGACGTTGGGATAGAGCGCGCGATCGACGAAGTATTCGTCCTCGAGTGCGATACGCTCGAGCTCCGTCGCGATGTCGATGAGCGGGTTCTTTCCGACTTCATCGAAAACTTGGTGTGCGAGCGTCTTGATGACCTTCGCGCGCGGGTCGTAGTTCTTGTACACGCGATGACCGAAGCCCATCAATCGAACCTCGCCCCGCTTCACGCGATCGACGAAGTCCGGGATGTGCTTCACGTGTCCGATCTCATTGAGCATCCGGACAACGGCTTCGTTGGCGCCTCCGTGAAGGGGGCCGTAAAGGGCCGCGGCCGCAGCCGACAGGGCGCTGTAAGGGTCGACCTGCGACGAGCCGACATTGCGCATCGCGCTGGCCGAGCAGTTCTGCTCGTGATCAGCGTGCAAGATGAAGAGCACGTCGAGAGCGCGCTCGACGATCGGGTTCGGCGTGTACTTCACCTCGGTCATCTTGAAGAGCATGTTCAGGAAGTTTCCCGCGTAGCTCAGGTCGTTGTCCGGGTAGACGTAAGGAAGCC
This sequence comes from uncultured delta proteobacterium, assembly GCA_963746475.1. Lineage (GTDB taxonomy): Bacteria > Myxococcota_A > Polyangia > Polyangiales > Houyiibacteriaceae > SG8-38. The sequence goes on along the minus strand of CAVVBB010000001.1, from coordinate 1,201,521 downwards.
CCCGCCGATGCCGATACGCGTAGGCCGCGATCGTCGGAGCCTTTCCGATGATTCGGTACATCTGAAGCCGACGCCCTTCCGGATCGGCCAGGTTCTTGGCATCCGTGTAGAAGGTCGACAGGGCGGCCACCGTACTGACGAGAATCCCCATCGGGTGAGCGTCGTAGCGGAACGCATCGATGAACTCTCGAATGTTCTCGTGCACCATCGTGTGCATGGTGATGTCGTGCGTGAAGCTCTCGAGCTGTGTTGCCGAGGGCAGCTCGCCCGTCAGCAAGAGATAAGAGGTCTCCAAGAACGAGGACTTCTGGGCCAGCTCTTCAATCGGGTAACCGCGGTACCGAAGGATGCCCTTGTCGCCGTCGATGAAGGTGATTCGGCTCGTCGTCGAGGCCGTGTTCATGAAGGCCGGGTCGTACGACATCATGCCGAAATCATCTTCGGTGAGCTTGATCTGCCTCAAGTCCATCGCACGAATCGTGCCGTGAGTGATCGGCAGCTCATAGGTCTCGCCGTTTCTGTTATCGGTGATTGTCAGGCTGTCCTTCGGCATACTCGTAGGCACTCCATTTTCGCACGCGCGGACTTTTGTTTAGCCGTCGTTCGGCCAGGTGCAAGGAGAGGCAAGGCTGTGGTAAGGCCGAATCGTGCTGTCTCACAGCGTGGTTTGGCCCGATTCACCAGGGCCTGAGCGTGCGATGTTTTTCCTGCATGGGATCCTCGGCACCGGCTCGAATTGGCGTTCGGTGGCGCGACGTTTCGTCGCCGCGAGACCAGACTGGGCCGCCGTACTGGTCGATCTGCCGGAGCATGGAGGCTCTGTAGGCCAGGGCGAGGGCGCGAGCCTGCAGTCTGCCGCAAGCGCTTTGCTCGCCCTGGAGCAGTCGATCGAGCTGCCGGTGCGCGGCGTCCTGGGTCACAGCTTTGGCGGAAAGCTTGCGCTGCAGTGGCTAAAGGAGCATCCGGAGACCGACGAGGCCTGGATCATCGACGCCTCCCCGAGCGCCGCGCCGCGGGGTGTTGATGCCGCCGGCACCGAAAGCGTTCTCGCCGCGCTCGAGCGCGTCGGGGACAAGCGATTTGCGGGTCGGTCGGCATTCGTCCAGGCGATCGTGGCGCAGGGGCAAACGCGGCCCATCGCACAGTGGTTGGCCATGAACCTGACCGAGGAAACCGACGGCTGGCGCTTCGGGCCGGACCTTCGGCGGATCCGTGCCCTCATCGAGGACTATGCGCGCAGTGATCTGTGGCAGCCCGTGGAGCATCCTCCACCAGGCTGCTTCCTCCGATTCGTGCTGGGCGCCGAATCCGCGGTGGTCAGCGACGAAGCTCGCAAGCGCCTGCAACGGCTTGCCGAGGCGAACCCGAGACTTCGCGTACACGACATCCCCGGAGCGGGCCATTGGGTCCACGTGGACGCCCCAGAGCGTCTCATGTCGCTCTTGACATCGTCCCCCGGACCGCGACCATAAGGCGCGATGGCCATCTTTCTCAGCGGGGCGACCGGGTTCGTCGGCGCGTACGTCAGCGACTGGCTGCTTCGGAACACGGACCACGAGCTGGCGGTGCTCGTTTCCTCGGACGATTACGACGAAGGCGTGGAAGAGCTCTGGCGCGCGCTTCAGCTCCACATGGAGCCCGAGCTGTTCCAGCGTTCGCTCGAGCGAATCTGCTTCATCGGCGGAGATCTGGCACGCCCGCGGCTTGGCATCTCGGACGCCAACTACGACTGGCTGATCTCAAACGCCGAGTCGGTCCTGCACGATGCCGCGGCGCGGGTCTCGACCCATGGGGGAAGCAAGCTGACGGTCAAGCTCAGCGGCACGCTCGCGGCCATTCAGCTCGCCCGCGCGATCGAGGAAGACCATCCGCTGCGCCGCTTCACACTGGTGTCGGCGGCATGTGCCCGTGGAAAGCATGCTCACAGCATGGTGCGAGAAGACGAACCACTCGACGCCAATCGGCCCGACTACAACACCCAGATGTCGGCACTCAAGTTCTGCGAGCAGATGGTGGCCGAGCTTCTCCCCAAGGTCCCGCGTCTGCATCTGCGCCCGTCGGCCATCATTGGAGATTCGCGGTTCCCGCAAAGCACGGAGCTCACCCTGCTCCGGGCGCTGAGTCTGTTGTTCGAGCTGCCGGTCATTCCGTTTTCAGCGGATACGAGACTCGATATCGTCAACTCCGACTGGGTCGGCGCGAGCATCGCGGAGCTTCACCTACGCGAAGACCTGAACCACGAAACCTATCAGCTCAGCGCCGGCCACGAATCACGCACTGCCGGGGAGATCGCAGAGGCCTTGGCGCAAAGCCTGGGGCGGCATGTACCGAGATTTGCCGGCCGCATGAGCGGTCCGTTCGAGCGAATCACCGGCCTGGCCTCTTCGCTGCCCAGTCGCATCAGCGCCCGGCGCCACGCCGCCTTGTTGAGTTGGCTCATGCCGATGATCACGAGCGACGTCGTATACGACAACACTTGGGCACTGCAGGCCCTGCGGACCTCGCCTACGCCGTTCACGAGCTACGTCGGCGCATCGTACGCGTACGCCAAAGCAGTCGGCTTTGAATACCCTTACAAGCCTTTCCCGGAGGGCCTCGATCTGTCGAACGTGCCGCCCAGAGCGGTTCTACCCTGGGCCTGAGCCGCGGCTAGGCGGGCAGGTATGTTTCGACGATCTGACCGAGGCCTGGCACGGCGCTTTCGACGTTCTTCTTCGCAGAGCCGCGAAGCTTCCCGTAGGCGCCCTTGATCGCACCATCGGCGTTTTCGGCCTTTGCGTCGGTGACGGCGAGCAGCGCATCGGCGACCTGCCCCGCATTCGCCTCAAAGAAGGTGCTCAGCGACTGCCCCTTCGCCCCCGCCTGCGAACGGAGCGGCTCGAGCGCGTCGGCGAACTCGGGCAGCAGCTTTCCAACGACGCCTCGGACGAAGCCGGGCTTGATGCCCTGGACCAGCTTGTAGCCAGCCTTGACGGCCATCCCGCCGATTCCCCCCTTCTTGGCCACCTCACTGTCGATCAGTTGGCAGCAGTCCTCGATGATGGCGGCGCGTTGTGCCTCATCGTTCAATACGTCGTGCAGAGTCGTCATACGTCCTCTTTTTGACCTTCCTGTGAGAAGACGCAAGCGCTGCCTCGCGCAGGCTCGCCTCAATCGCGGCGACCACGGTGTCGACGACCTGGCGCGAGGCGCTCGCGACGAACAGATACTCTTTGTTGTGCAGATGGCTGACGCGTCCGACCTTCTCGCCGCCGGGGTTGTAGATGCCGATTTGCGCGCCGACGTAGCGCTTGAAGTCGGCGGTCGCCACACCGACGTGCCCTCGCTCGGACAAAAGCTCGATCATTTCGTCTCGGTCGAGGTACCCCTCGTTGTTGAACGAGACCAGCAGGTTTGGGGCCCGGAGCGCCCGGACGAGCTCGCCAAAGGCCTCCCCGATGCGGGGCTTCGAGTTGAACGGGCTCTTGTACTGCCGACACTCGACCCGCTTATTCGCAATTCCGTAGGTCTCTGGCTTGTCCCAGCGAACGAGGCTCTCCCAGACGTGGTAGTTGCCCATGTAGCTGTGCTGATTGTAAGGCGGATCGAGATAGGCCACGTCCGCCTCGACCGCGGCCGCCGCCTCGATCGCTTCCATCTGCAAGGCGCGTCCGGGCCCGACGGTCATCGCCGGCAGCCGGAGCTGGAGTGGGTTCGAAGCGCGTGCAGCCCACTTCTTCAAAAACGCCATCTGCACACCAGTCGTGGAATCGACCCGGTCGGCCGCCTCCATGAGCGAGGTCAGCGCGATTGCTTCGAGCTCAGGGTGCAGCGCCCGAGCCGCGATCTGCTCGCGAATCGCATCGACCTTCGCGCCGTTGTCGGGGTGCAGGTAGCGCGCGTCTTCGCAAAAGGTCTGGGTGAAGTAGCCCGGCGCCGCGGGCACGGCCGAAAGCTCGTCGAGCAAGCGGGCTGCGGGCTCGGCCCAGCAGTCTCGATCCGCCTGTACGTAGCAGCGGGCCAGCGTCGCCGCGTAAGACAGGTGATCATTGGCCGTGACGTGACGACCGGTTTCTTTGAGCGCCCGGCCAACGCGGGAAGTCCCAGAGAAGAGATCGAGGACGCGCGCGGACTCGGGGAACGCAGACACGGCGCGCACGATGTGAGGCACCAAGACGCGTTTTGAACCGATGTATTTGATCATGAAGTGTGGGCCGTCATCGCCTGAACGATGGCGTCCCGCAGCGTAGCAGCTTCGTACGGCTTTTGAACGAATCCGAGCGCTCCGCCCTCGCGCAGCTCGCGCTCCAGGGCCGTGTCCCAGTAGCCAGAGACGAACACCACGGGGGCCTGGGGATCGATTCGCTTGAGTTCGTGGAAAGCCTGGTCCCCGGTCATGCCGGGCATGTTGAGGTCCATGAGCACCAAGTCTGGCCGCGGCTGCGTCTCGGAGTAGATCTGCAAGGCCTCTTGTCCGCTTCGGGCGAAGAGCACGCGATGGCCGCTCTGGCGCACGACCCTTCCCGCGCTGCGTCGAACCACATCTTCGTCGTCGACGAGAAGAATCAGCAGCTGAGTCTGAGGTACGATGGCCGGAATGCTCGGCTCGGTGACCTGAAGCCTGCGCTCACCACTGAGCGGGAGCACGACTTCGAAGGTGCTGCCTTCGTTCGGTGCGCTTTGCACCTTGACGTGGCCATTGTGCGACCGCGCGATCTCGTAAACCGCCGCCAGGCCGAGTCCGGCGCCGACCTCGCCCTTGGTCGTGAAAAACGGGTCGAATGCGCGCTCGCGGGTTTCGGCGTCCATACCGACGCCGGTGTCTTTGACTGTCATCAGCGCATGGGCGACCAAGGGATTGAGCGGCGCTCCGTCCAAGTCGGCGTCGGAGGCCTTGCGGGCCGTCACCGAGAGCGTTCCGCCGCTGGGCATGGCATCCCGCGCATTGATCAGCAGGTTCATGAGCAGCTGATGCAGCTGTCCACGGTCGCCCATGACGTCGAGCCCCCGCTCGATCCGGCTCTCGACGCGGATGCTTCGATGAAAGGTGTGCCGAGCCAGTTCGACAGCGCCGTCGCACAGGTCGGAGAAGTTGATCTGCTCGCGCTGATACTCGACCTCCCGCGCGAAGCCGAGAAGGCGGCTCGTCATCTCGGTGGCGGCTTTCGCCGCCGAGCGGATGTCGTTGAGCGCTTCGCGCACCTCGGGGTGGCCGAGCTTGGTATCCCGCTCGAGGTTGGTGAGAAAGTCGACGCTGCTGCTCACGGCGCCCAAGAGGTTGTTGAAGTCGTGAGCGACGCCCGTACCGAGGCGGCCGATGGCCTCGAGCTTTCGGCGGTGGGCGACCTGCTCCTCCATTGGGTCGTGGTGCGCGAAGAGCAGCAAGCTGGTGCCGATTTGAATCCGATCGCCGTAGTTCAGAACCTGACGGCTGATCGGATTGCCGTTTACCTGCGTCCCGTTGCGGCTCTGCAGGTCTTCGATGATGTAGCTCCCGTTGGCGTGCTGAAAGATCCGCGCATGCCTTCGTGAAGCGAGCGTGTCGTCGATTTTGACGTCTACGTCGAACCCTCGACCCAGCGTCAGGTCGCCGTCGATGGAGTACTTCTCGCCCGCGAGGCTGCCGCCCAGGATGACGATGCGTGCTTCCTCCCTCTTTTCGGAGAGCCGCGTGTCGTCCAACACGTGGCGGCGGGTGACGTCGGCTGTTCTGTCGGATGACATAGGCGTCTCTCTGCTTCGAGCTCTCTCTCCCCCAATGCTAACGCGTGGCCGGCAGGAGGGGTGTAGCCCAAGGGGGTGAAGTGTCCGCCACGACTCCCTGGGGCGAACGCCCCCTCATACTCTCGCCTTGCCCATGCGCAACAGCTGCCACCCGAACGTATTCCCAGAACGGCCCATTAAGCCTCCGGGTGCCAAGAGCGCCAGGAGCACCAGGAGCACCAGGAGCACCAGGAGCACCAGGAGCACCAGGAGCACCAGGAGCACCAGGAGCACCAGGAGCACCAGGAGCACCAGGAAGGGCGCGTCACTGGCAGACGTTGCGAGACAGAATCGCATTCGTAGCCATACTCGCAGCCGCCCCGCTTGTCGCAGGGGCGGAGCTCGCAAAAACCGGTCTGTTCATTGCAGTACCGTGGGGGCGCGCAGCTGTGAAGCCCACAGCCCACTCGCTGCCAGCCCTTGGCACTACGCGTCGCGGGCACCTCGCTGCCCTGCGAGGTGGCGCCGGCCGCATCCGGACAGGGGTCCGTGTTCGGCCGGAAAGAGCCGTCTGGACAACGCTTCTGCGTAGTCGTCGTCCCAGGCGCCCCACAGCCGAACCAAAGCAAACCCAGGCACACAAACAGCAAGCGCACGAGACCCATCCGCGAACTATAGGGGACAGCCGAGCGCCCCGTAAGCGGTTGTTTTTGCAAGCCTTCTGGGGTGAGTCGCAGCGCCGCTTCGGCTCCGGGGCTGCGATCATCGCCTTAGAACGCTCGTAATTTCGGGGACTTCCGAGTCGGCTGCGCGTCCCTTATGATCCCGGGATGCGGCGGCGGATCGAGACGGGCGAGGACTATGTGGAGAGCCTGCGGGGTCGGGGGCTCCGCGTTTTCCTCTTTGGGGAGCAGATCGAAGAGCCGGTGGATCATCCTCTGATTCGCCCCTCGATCAACGCGGTGGCTGAGACCTACGAGCTGGCCTTGCGGGAGCCGGAGCTGGCGACTGCACTCTCACCGTTCACGGGCGAGCGCGTGAATCGGTTTCTGCACGTGGCGCAGAGCCCGGCCGACTTGGTGATGCAGAACAAGATGCAACGCCGGCTCGGGCAGAAAACGGGCACCTGCTTCCAACGTTGCGTCGGAATGGATGCCTTCAACGCCCTGTTCTCGGTCACCTACGAAATCGACGAAAAGCACGGCACTTCGTATCACGAACGCCTTCGCGCTTTTTTGGCGCTCATGCAGGAACACAACTACGTGGTCGGCGGCGCGATGACCGACGTCAAGGGAGATCGCAGCCAGCCCCCTCACCGGCAGGACGACCCGGATCTGTTCGTACACGTCGTCGCGCAAGACGACGAAGGCTTGGTCCTGCGGGGGGCCAAGGCCCATCAGACGGGCTGTATCAACTCTCATTGGATCATCGCCATGCCGACCATGCGCCTGGGTCCCGAAGACCGGGACTACGCAGTCGTCGCGGCCTTTCCCGTCGACGCATCGGGGATCACCTATATTTACGGGCGCCAGTCCTGCGACACGCGCAGCATGGAGGGCGGGACGATAGACGCCGGAAATGCAGGCTACAGCGGCCAAGAGGCGATGATCGTCCTGAACGACGTCTTCGTCCCGTGGGAGCAGGTCTTCATGCGCGGAGAGCACGAGTTCGCGTCGATGCTCGTGGAGCGCTTCACCTGTTACCATCGTCGAAGCTACGTGTGTAAGACCGGGGTCGGCGACGTGCTGATCGGCGCGGCAGCCCAGGCCGCCGACTACAACGGGGTCGAGAGCGCCTCGCACATCAAGGACAAGCTCGTCCAGATGACCCACCTGAACGAAACCGTCTACGCGACCGGCATCGCCTCCTCTTACCAGGCCCAGCGAACCCGCTCCGGCTGCTACCTCAATGACGAGATGCTCGCGAACGTCTGCAAGCACCACGTGACCAAGATGCCCTTCGAGATCGGACGACTCGCTCAGGACCTAGCAGGCGGACTGCTGAGCACGGCCCCTTCGGAGAAGGACCTCCGCCATCCCGAGCTGGGCCCGATTCTCGACAAGTACCTGAAGGGTCGGCCTGGCGTTCCCACGCTCGCGCGTATCCGGATTCTGCGCCTCATCGAGAACATGACCATGGGACGAAATGCTGTGGGCTACCTTACCGAATCCATGCACGGTGCGGGCTCTCCCCAGGCTCAGCGCATCCAGATCGCCCGACAGATGCAGACGGAGCTCAAGAAGAGGCTCGCCCGGACGCTGGCTGGCATCGACGAGATCGACCGCGAAGCGATGCTCGATGAAATCAGCGGCTATCTGGCCCGCGTGTTCGAGCCCGAGCGGGACGCCGGCAACTAGTGCCTGCTGAAGCCGTAGCGGGCCAGGGAGTTCGCCAATCGAGCGCCCTCCGGAGAGCGGAAAATCCATGCGCGGAATCGGTTGGTGAGCGGCGTTCGGGCTTTGTAGGCTTGCAGGGTGATTCGCTTCCATTTCATCAGCCTGGCGCTCGGATTGTTCCTCGCGTCGAGCGCCTGTCATTCCGCCGCTGACACGAGTCAGGCCCCCGCCCCGGCGAACGCCGAAGCCCGCTTGCTCCTCGGGGAGTTCAGGCTGAGCCACGCGCCCGTCATCGACGGGGACACCCTACGGGTCGAGGGGCTCGATCACAGCGTACGCCTCGTCGGTCTCGACACTGAGGAAATCTTTCACTCGAAGGCGGACCGCAAGGGCGCGGCCGAGGACTTCGAGGCCTATCTACGTGCCAAGCGCGGCGGCCGGCCGCGGCCGACCAAAGCCGCGACACCCATGGGCGAGGAGGCCAAAGACTGGGCCGAGCGCTTTTTCGAGGGCGTCGACCGCGTGGAGCTGGAACGTGATGCGCCTCACAGCACGCAGGACCGCTACGGTCGCACGCTCGCTCACGCATTCGCCCGGAAGAACGGAAAGCGACTGCACTACAACCTAGAAGCCATCCGCTCCGGGATGAGCCCTTACTACATGAAATACGGCTACTCGGAGCGCTTCCACGAGGCGTTCAGCCGAGCCGAAGCCGAGGCGCGCGCCGCGCACCGCGGAATTTGGGATCCTGAAGAGAAGGCCTATCGTGACTACCCGGAGCGGAAGGCTTGGTGGACCGCGAGAGCCGAGGCCATCGCGCGTTTCGAGCGGGAGGCACGGAAGCGAAGCGACTACATCGTTCTCACGGACGCGAATGCCGACGACGAGCTCGAACGCAACCTGGGTCGCGAGGTGACGCTGCTCGGTGCAGTGCAGCGAATCGACCCGAAAAAAACCTTGGTTCGCGTCTGGCTGGATAAACGTAGCGGAAGCGATTTTCCGCTCATCTTTTTCGATCGCGATGTGTATCATCGCAGCAATCTTGGAAGGCATCGGGGTGAGCTCGTGACAGTCCGCGGAACAGTCGAACGCTATACGGCAGGACAGCGGCCAACTCTTCAGATGGTCGTGAACAGCGAGAAGCAGGTGGAGCTGTCCCCACTCCCCGAGCCTGGGCAAAGACAAATCAAGTAGGAGTATGCAGATGCGGATCGTATGGATTCTTATGGCTCTCGTTCTGGTAGCGACCGTCTGGGGATGTCGGGCACAAGAAGAGCCTGCGGCCGATACGAGTGAGAGCGATGCTCCGGTTGAAGTGGTCAAAGCCGACAAGGCTCTGAACCTGACCGGCAAGCTCACAGTGAGAGTCCTCAAAGTAGACGGGCCAGAGGCGCCCGAGAACGCCTTCGTACAGCTCGAGCTCCGTCACGTCGTGGACCCGGCAACGCGGGGCACCGAGACCGTCACCCGTACCTCCGTGCCCGCGACCGAGTTTCCCATGGACATCGTGCTGCCGTACGAAGTCTCGCAGATCGAGAATCGCGAAATCTACCTCGTGAACGTCTCGATCGTGAGGGACCAGAAGCTTCTCCACGGCACCGACGTCGAGGTTCCAGTGCTGACCTACGGCAAGGGAGAGCGGACCCAGGTGGTCGTGAAGCCCGCGAACATCATGCGATCGCAGCGATGAACGGAGGGGAGAACCCTGAGAAGCCTTTGCGAACGTATCGCCCCAGAGGTCTCGGAGCCCGGCTGCTCGTGCCGTGCTTCGGCTTGGCCGTCTTTTGGCTCGCCTGCACAGCACAGGATCGGGACATCGTGACCCGGGACATCCCGACCAAGGACGGCAAGACAGGGTCTGAGCCCTCTATGCCTGAGCCCTCTATGAAGGTGACCGGCACGCTCATGAAGCGGGACCGCATGGCTTTACCTCCAACGGTGGTGGCGGAAGTCAGGCTCCTCGATGTGTCGAAGGCGGACGCCCCGGCCGAAGAGCTGGCCCTGCAGAGAATCGAAAACCCCGGTCAGGTGCCCATCGCTTTCGAGCTCGAGTACGACCCAGAGGCGATCGACGCACGCCTTTCGTATGCCGTGCAGGCCAAGCTGCTGGTGGGCGGGCAGCTTCTGTACGTGACCGACACGCACTACCCCGTTCTCACCCGTGGCGCAGGAAGCGAAGTCGAGCTCATGCTAGTTCCCGCCCGTCGCTGACTGAGCCTGCGCGAGAAACCCGAGCCCAAGTCCGGCCGATAAGCCCCCATCGCTTCGAAGGGACGGCGAAGGAGGTGCTGGATGAGGGGCAACGAGAGACTGCGCTGCTGCGCGCTGCTGTGCGTTTGGACACTGGGTTGTTATACGGACTTCGACGAGCTCGAAACATCCTGTGAAGCACCGATCTCGGCGGGAGACGTGCGAATCACGGAGATTCTGGCCAACCCGAAAGGCCGCGACGGCGAGCAGGAATACATCGAGCTGTTCAACGCCACGGCCACCGAGATCGACATGTCCGGCGCCGTGCTGCTGACGAGCCAGCAAGACGGAAGCGCGGAGCGCGGACATACGATTGAAACGCTGCGCATCTCACCGGGAGACTACGTCGTGCTCGGCAGCGCTGATCGGGACCTACTCGAGTACCTGGACTACAGCTACGGCTCGGCACTCGGCAAGCTGCGAAACTCCGAGGGACGCGTGGCCCTACTCTGCGGAGCCACACTCATCGACGAGGCCAGCTACGCCGCCGCGAAGGAAGGGCACGCACTGGAGCTAGACGGCTCGACGCTGCCCTCGATTGGCGAACGCGACCCCCTAGCTCGCTGGTGTAACTCGGGCGAAACGAGCGATGAGCCTTTCCCCGGAAACTTCGGGACACCCGGCGCAGCGAATCGGCCTTGCCCCATGACCCTGCAGCCTGGGGACTGTTTGGAGGAAGGCCGTGCTCGCGCCATCGTAGCCCCGACTGTCGGGGAGCTGCGCATCAGCGAATGGATGGCGAATCCGGAGAGCGTCTCAGACTCCCGAGGTGAGTGGTTCGAAGTGACAGCCATGGCCGACGTCGATTTGAACGGTCTTCGGCTAAGCGACAGCTCGAGCACCGAGACGAGGGTCGAGCAGGACGAGTGCCTGACGCTGAGCGCAGGAACTGCGCTCGTCTTCGCCCGCGAGCCAGACGCGGCCTCGAACGGCGGCCTCCCTGAGACCGCGCTGAGCTTCGCGTTCTCCATGAACAACGCAGAGGAAAGTCTTCGCCTCTCGGTCGGGGATGCGCTCATTGACGAGGTCTCCTACGAAAAGTCGACGGCTGGTGCATCGACGCAGATCGACATTCATGGACGGACCTGCACCTCGCGGGCGGTCTACGGTGCCGGGGACCTGGGCAGCCCCGGCGAGCTCAATCCAGAGTGCCCATAGCTGGCCACGCGCTAAATGCGCAGAGTCGCAGCGCTGGCACTGCTGGTCGGCGTTTCCTTGCTTGCAGGACGGGCCGCGCAGGCCAGTCAGTACGAGGTCTTCGTCGACGTCGAGACCGAGCAGGATCTCTACGATCTGCGAAATGAAGGGCAGATCAGCGAGCCCACTTTCGAGACGCTGAAAACGCTGATGCGCCAACCCCTGGACCTCAACGCCTCGAGTCGGGCACGTGTTCTGTCCCTGCCCAACATCGATTCCCAAACCGCGGATCGCATCCTGGCTCACCGGGCCAAGACCGGTGCGCTGAGCGGGCTCCAAGACTTGCTTGACGCCGCCATCCTGACCCGAAAGATCGCGCGTTCCCTACGTCCCTTCGTGACGTTTGAGGCGGTAAACGAGAGGAAGCGCAGACCGACTCACGCTTCGCTGCGACTGCAGACGCGCTCCAGCGGAAAATACGACCTGTACCCCCCCGCGATGGCCTTTCAGGCACGGCTCCGCACTGCAAGAGGGGTTCACTTTGGGCTCGCCGCGAGCTTGCGACGTCGGCAAGTCGGCCCGGCTCGCTTCGACTCGCAGCGGAATGCGCTCAGCGCCCGGCCTCCGCGCGTGCGGCCACTGGTTCCCAAGTTCTTCCTGCTGTGGAGGGGCACGCGCTGGTCGCTCGCCGCGGGAACTTACCGGATCGGATTCGCCCAGAGCCTCGTCTTCGATACGACGTCGGAGGTATTAGCACACGGCTTCGTCGGTGACGACGCTCTGAGCCGCCCGTCGGCGCTCACGCGCCGCTGCCGGGAGCGCGCACTACAGACGGCCTCGCAATCTTGTCGTCATGGCCCTTCTCTCCGAGTCACGCCGGACTACAGCTGGACCAATGGACTGACCGGACTGGCCATCGGCTTTCGGAGCGGGCGACAGCCACGCGGATGGAACGAGGTACATGCCTGGGGCTCGTATCAGGTGCACCGCGCTTCCCAGTACGAGCTTCGCATCGCGGCGCAGTGTCCCGACCCGCGCCGCGACGACGAGCCCTGCACCCCACCTACGGTGCTCGTGCGGCGCAGAGACGTCCTCGGCCCGAAAACACAGTGGACCTCGACCAGCTTCGCGCGGATGTATGCAGAAGCCCTGAGCGGAGCCCAGCTCAGCCACTTCTGGAGCTCTAGACGCCACATCGGCATCACGGGCTATGGCGCCAAGCTCCACTGGATGCGGCGCGGCGTAGAGCTCGGTCTGCAAGAGTCCGCTCGCCTACCCTACGGCGGGCCCTTTGGGGCGGTCGGACTCGACCTGGCCTACGGAAGACGCAGGCACGACTTTCAGCTCGAGCTGGCACGAAGCTTCGACCGACAGACTCGCGCCCAGGGCGGCTGGGCAGCGATCGCACGGAGCCTGAGCACCTTTGGAACGGCGCAGGTCGATGTGTCGGCGAGGTACTACGACAGTCGCTATTCCAACCCTCACGCGCGCCCGAGCGCGGCGGCGGACCAGCTCGACGGACTCCGCGCACGCGACGAAACGGGCTTGCGCGTGAAGACCTGGCTCGAGCTAGGGGATCGTTGGACTCTGCGGGGCGTGGCCGACTTCTGGGCCGAGCTCAGCACGGCTGCACTGAAGAGTGAGCTACGTTTACGTGCTGACTTCGAGCCCGGGCGACGCTGGAGTGGGTCGCTTTGGGCCACACAGCGCACATCGGAGGGCGGGCGCTTCATCAGCACGGCCCTACGACTGCTGGCGCGACCAGGCCAGCAGCTGCGCATCTCCATACAAGTTCAGCACGATGCATCGCGGAGCGATCCGCGCGACCGGCACTTTGAAAAGGCGTTTCGGGCCATCGCGACGTTCACCGCGGTGCCCTGCGAGCTCGCGCGGCTGACCCTACGGCTGCGCTACGACGGTGAGCTCCCAGCGCCTGCGACTGGGACATCAAGTCAGCTCTTATGGGCCTACCTGAGCACGGATTTCGAGCTGCGGGGCGGAAGCCGCTTGCGGCTTCGCTACGACTTTCGCTTCAGCGCCGCTCGACCTTCCTCGACGACAAAGCGTCGACCCAACCCAGAACATTGGTTCGCCTTCGAATACCTGTGGCGCTCCCCATAGCGAACAGCCCCACCCAAAGGAAGGGCTGTTCTAGTTTTCGAGGTCCAAGTAACAAGTCTCAGTCAGTGTCGAGACTTGCGTCTCGATGCTGCCTACTTAGCGGTATGCTGAAGTTTGGTGTCGAGATGATTTCCACTCCGTTTGATCGAGGTTAACTCGTCGCGGCGACTGTGTTTGCGCGAAGGAGCGGGCTCCTCGAGAGAGCTCCCGCGACCGTCAAAAACGCGGCACATTGCAACCGAAGTTTCCCCATCGTTTCGCGTTTGTATCGCAAGACGCAGCCTTGACGCGACTCGGTTTCTCAATAGCGTGCCGTGGGCATGAGCAGCTCCGGCGGTGTCTCCGACTTGCTCGTGGAAAAGATCCGCTTGGCGGGCCTCCTGCTCATGGTCGTCACTGCCTTCAAGCTCGCCGGCGAATCGCTCGTCCTCCTATCATTTCGAGATGAGAAGCACGACGAGCTGAACCGCCACGCAGCTTTGGGGAGACGGGCCTATCTCACGCGGGGTGATATACATCCTGCGTGAGCTTCGATTCGCCGAGAAAACCGGTCATCATCGACAAGCTGCTGGACGACCCTAGCGTCGTTCGCGAGATTGTCATCGCCGGCTCTCCCTATTGGACCGTACAGCGGTACGTAAAGAACCTGTCGGAGATGCAGTCGCTGAGCGATGCGGCCAAACGCGGGCGAAACGACAAACCCATGTTCATCGCGCCCTGGTTCCGCGGAGACTGGGCCCGGGACGAGCCACTGGTCGACGGCGTCGAGCTCTTCTTGCACAACGAAGTCTTGCGCGAGGCGGCGAAACGCTGCTTCGACGCGCAGCTCATCGTTCCGCAGCTGGTCTACGTGAACCTCACCCCGCCCATGCCCAGGGTGGACCCAGGACACACCGACGTCCCCGCCTTCGTAGGCGTGGACCGCTCGCAATACCCGGTCTGGCTCCTCGTCACAATGCTCAAGTCCGGGCTCTTCGAGCGCTGGTACGTGCCGAGCGTCACCGGCGTGGCCTGGTACTACCACGGCGAAGGCGGCGGCTTCACCTACTGGCCCAACGGACCGGACCAGCCGCCAGTGCGACGTCCCTGCATCAGCAACTCGGCGGTCGTCGGCGACAACGACCACATGTTCCATCGCATCGAGGCAGTCGGTTCAGACGACGTCAGAGTTCCCCGCGGTCTGTCCCTCGACAGCGAGCTGAGCTGGAACGGCGACAGCTGGGAGGTGCGCGAACAGGGGCACGTGCTCGAGCGCTACGCGCACGAGGCAATGCGAATCAGCGTATCCTGGAAAGCCCAGGTATTCGCAGACGAAGCGGCTCTTGCTCGCTATCGCAACGGCGAGGACCGCCTCAGCCTGCAAACCGTCGTAGACCACTTCATCGCCGACCTCCGCGCCAAGGGCCGCGATGTCGAGGTACCCAAGGATCCGCTACGAGACCGCAGCTTCATCGACGCCCTAAACGCCCAGTACCGCCGCGCCCCAACCGTCTTCCCCTGAGTCGCCTGGCTCGCGTCATCGAGCTTGCGAGTCGCGGAGGCAGGGCCGTTCCGCGACGCGGCGTGCTCGGATGAGGGGTCGCGCGTACTGCGGTCCGAGACGTCCCTCGACTGGCGACCCCTCAACCGACACGAGTCCGGCCCCCGCGCCGCTCGCGCGGGGGCGCTCCACGGTCGCTCCAGGCCCTGCCTCCGCGGCTCGCAAGCTCTCAGTGTGCTTTGGGGGTTCAGCGTCCGCAGGGTGGAGGAACTCACTTCCTTCACCCCTATTTCTAGCCCTGCGCGGCGATCGCCTCAGCCATGGCGACGAGTCGTTTTGCGTTCTCGACGTGTAGGTTCTCGATGAGCTTGCCGTCGAGGACGAGCACGCCCTTTCCCTCGGATTCGGCCTGGGCATGGGCCTCGATGATGCGCCGTGAAAAGGCGACTTCTTCCTCGGAGGGCGCGAACGCCTCGTTGGCCGGGGCGAGCTGCTTCGGATGGATGAGCGTCTTTCCGTCGAAACCGAGCTCGGCGCCCTGCACGCAAGAGGCAGCGCAGCCCTCATCGTCCGACAGGTCCAAGAAGACGCCGTCCAGAATGGCAATGCCCGCAGCCCGCGCCGCCAGCAAACAGAGCCCGAGCGAGGTGATCATCGGCAAGCGCATCGCCGTGTGCTGGGCATGGAGGTCCTTGCTGAGGTCCGACGTGCCCATGACGAAGCCACCGAGACGTGCGCTCGAGTCGGCGATTTCCTCGGCTCGCATCATGCCTCTGGGGGTCTCCATCATGCACCAGATCTGCAGGCCCGCCGGTGCGCCGTGCGCGTCCAAAATCGATTCGGCCTGACGCACCATGTCGGCGCTGTCGACCTTGGGCAGCAGCACGGCGTCAGCACCCGCGCAGCCAGCAGCGGCAACGAGGTCGTCGTAGCCCCAGGGCGTGTTGAGCCCATTGGTCCGGATCAGAAGCTCCCGGTGCCCGTAGCCGCCAGCCTTCACCGCATCGACAATTTGCTTGCGCGCGGTTTCCTTCGCGTCCGGCGCGACGGCGTCTTCCAGGTCTAAAATCAGGCCGTCGGCCGGAAGGGCTCTGCCTTTGTCGAGCGCCCGGGCGTTCGAGCCCGGCATGTACAGCACACTGCGGCGAGGTCGATACTTCGTGCTCATGTTCACTCCTCAGAACTGGTAGGCCTGCTTTAGCTCGGCGTCCTTCTCGGCGAGCTTGCTCGCGAGCTCGACCATGACCTGACACTGCTTGTATGTGGCGTCGTCCTGCATCTTGCCATCGATCATGACGGCGCCACTGCCATCGCCCATCTCCTCGATGACCCGCTTGGCCCACAGCACCTCGTCGACCGGCGGGCTGAAGACTTTCTTGGCGATGTCGATCTGCACGGGATGCAGTGACCAGGCACCGACACAGCCAAGCAGAAACGCGTTGCGGAACTGGTCCTCGCAGGCGACGACGTCCCGAATGTCACCGAACGGTCCGTAGTACGCAAAGATCCCATTCGCGACGCAAGCATCGACCATGCGCGCAATCGTGTAGTGCCACAGGTCCTGCTGCGCAGTAGGCCGTTCGGCGTTCTCGTTCTCGGGGTCGGGATCGCTGCGGACCAGGTAGCCAGGGTGTCCGCCGCCGACGCGCGTCGTCTTCATGCGGCGCGATGCGGCCAGGTCTGCCGGCCCGAGGCTCAGGCCCTGCATCCGAGGGCTCGCGCCCGCAATCTCCTCGACATTGGCCACGCCGAGCGCCGTTTCGAGAATCGCATGGACCAGGAGTGGACGTTTCAGACCGGCCCGTGCCTCGAGCTGAGCGAGCAGCCGGTCGACGTAGTGGATGTCCCAAGGCCCCTCGACTTTGGGCACCATGATCACGTCGACCTTGTCCCCCGCCTGCTCGACAATCTGCTGCATGTCGTCGAGAAACCAGGGGCTGTCGAGGCTGTTCACCCGAGTCCAGAGCTGTGTGTCGCCGAAATCGTTCGCCTTGGCGATCTCGATGAAGCCCTCGCGCGCCGCGATCTTGTTGTCGACCTGGACCGCGTCCTCGAGGTTTCCGAGCAGCACGTCTACCTTCTGCGCGATACTCGGCGCCTTGGCAGCCATCTTGGGATTGCTCGGGTCGAAGAAGTGGATCATCCGGGACGGACGAAAGGGGATTTCGCGGGCCGGCTCGGGCGCCCCGATGGCCATGGGTTTGAAGAAATCCTTCGGGCTACGCATGCTTGAACCTCCAGGGGGCTCGCTCTGCTCGTCGAGCAAGCATCAGCTGCTAGTCCTAAACGCCATCGCACTTTGACGCAACGGCCCCGCAGGGCCAAAGGGGAACGCATGGAAATTGGCATCAACCTCCCGGTGATGAGCCCGGGTCTGGACCGAGACAGCCTTTTGAGCTGGTGCGAGCGCATCGACCAGGGCTTCTACTCGAGTCTCGCGGTCGGGGAGCGCATCGCCTTCTACAACCCTGAGGCCCTCGCGACCCTGGCGGCGGCGTCGGCGGTGACAAGCCGGGTGAAGATCGTCAGCAACGTGATCGTACCAATGCTGCACCACCCCGTCATGCTCGCCAAGCAGCTGGCCAGTCTGGACAGTCTGTCCTCGGGACGCCTGGTCGTGGGGCTCGGAGTCGGCGGACGCGAACAAGACTATCAGGCCGTCGACGTGCCCATGGGACACCGCTTGCGACGGCTCGCGGACGCCGTCGCCGCAATGCGGCGCGTGTGGAGCCAGGAGCTCGTCGTACCGGAAGCTCTGCCCGTCGGCCCCGCCCCCTTACGCCCCAATGGGCCGATGCTCCTCGCGGGCTCCCTCAGTCCCGATGCAATCGCCGTCTCGTCCCGCTGGGCCGACGGACTCACGGGCTTCGCCTTCGGTCCCTCGGAAATGGAGATGAAAATGCAGCTCGATACCGCGCGAAAGGCCTGGGAAGGACGCGGGCGGCCCAAGCCCTGGCTTGCGACCGGCTTCTGGTACGCGCTCGGCGACGACGCGCGGGCACAGCTCGACGCCTACCTCGACCGATATCTGAACTTCATGGCCCCGGTCGCGCGCGACAGCGTCAAAGCCATCTGCAGCGTCACCAGCGCCGAGCGCCTTCGCGAGGCTGTGCAGCGGGCGCGGGATCTGGGCGCGGACGAGGTTCTGCTCGTGCCTACCACCGCCGACCCCGACGAAGTCCATCGCGTGGCGGACATCCTCGCGTGAGCGGGCGTCGATGGGCGCTCCATCCAAAGCGCCGAGCCGCCAGGGGGGCCCCATGTTATAAGAACCCGCGAGGGAGATGAGTTGGTGAGAACGGTGAGCTCGGGCGCGTTCATCCTAGGCACATTCACTGCCGGCGCGGGGTCGTGAGACATGTCGATGTTCAATGACCCACAGGTCCGACGCAACGTCGACCGGCTACCCATCAAGTTCAACGAATACGGCTTCGACGAGTTCGGCCTTTCAAAGAAGCACCTCGTCAAGTTCTACTCTCCCCTAGCCTGGGTCTACCGTCACTACCTCAAGGTCACCTCGTTCGGGATGGAATCGATCCCTGCCCGAGGCCGTGTCCTGCTCATCGGGAATCACTCGGGAGGCATCGGCGCGGACGCGGCCATGCTGTTCTCTTCGCTCCTGCTCAACGACGAAGCCCCGCGGCTAGGTCAGGGCATGGCGGAGTACTTCCTGACTCGCTCTCCATTCGCGAGCATCGCGCTGAACCGGATCGGCCATCTCACGGGCCTCCCCGAGCACGGAGAGCGGCTGCTGAATGCCGAGCGCGCCGTCATCGTGTTCCCAGAGGGCGCGAAGGGGGCCGGCAAGCTCTACAAGGACCGCTACAAACTCGTCCGCTTCGGCACGGGCTTCATGCGCCTCGCACTGAAGACCCAGACCCCGATCGTCCCCTTCGCTTTCATCGGAGGCGAAGAAACCTTCCCCCAGCTCTATCACATCAAGTCACTGGCCCGCCTGGTCAATGGCCCCTTCGTTCCCGTCGCGCCGCAGCTGCTGCTCTTCCCGCTGCCGATCGCCTGCCAGATCTACTACGGGCCTCCGATGCACTTCGAGGGCAACGGCTCGGAGCCGGATCACATCATCCAAGAATACGTAGAGCAAGTCCGCACAGAGGTCGCCCGACTCATCCAGCTTGGCCTGGACCGGCGCCCGTCACCATTCATGCTCGGACGGATGCCTGCCGACGGAGAACGGCCATGAAAGTCTTGATTACTGGGGTGAGCGGAACACTGGCCCGCGGCGTCGCCTACCGTTTGGTGCGCCGCGGTTACGAGGTCATCGGCATCGACAAGCGGCCCTGGCCCGATGCTCCGGAAGGGGTGCAGATGCACCGGGCGGACATTCGCAAGCGCCCCGCCGAGGACGTCTTTCGCGCCTGCAAACCCGACGCGCTCATTCACATGGCCACCGTCACGCACCTGACCGCGGACGTCGAGGAGCGATACCGCATCAACCTCGGAGGCACGCGAAAGCTCTTCGAGTACTGCCACAACTATGGCGTCAAGCAGGCCATCTTCGTCGGGCGCCACACCGTCTACGGCGCCATCCCCGATTCGCCGCTGTACCACACCGAAGACGAGCCCCCTCTGGCCGGCGCACAGTTCAAAGAGCTAGCGGATCTCGTCGCCGCTGACCTCTACGCCGGCAGCGCACTGTGGCGCTGGCCGGAGATCGACACCTCGGTCTTGCGTCTCTGCTACTTCCTGGGACCGAGCCATGGGGGCACACTCTCCGCGTTCCTCTCGAAAAAGCGAGTGCCCTTGGTGCTGGGCTTCGATCCGCTGTTTCAGTTCATGCACGAGTGGGATGCCGAGGAAGCCATCGCGCTCGCCGTCGAGAAGAAGCTGCGCGGCGTGTACAACGTGGCCGGCCCGGGCCCGGTGCCGCTGAGCACACTGTGCAGGGAGACCGGAAGGACGCCCGTGTCCATCCCCGAGCCGCTCTATGCGAGCGTGCTCGGCCGCTTCGGGTTCCCGGAGCTACCGTCCGACGCGATCAGCCACATCAAGTATCCAATCATCATCGACAACGCCTCGTTCCTTGCAGCTACCGGCTTTCAGCCGAAGTACACGGCGCGGCAGACGATGGAAGGCTTCCGCTGGCACTGAGTGACTTGCGGGGCGGGACCAAGACTAGCCTGCGAATCTTTTCGCTTGGGGTCGGCTTAGCTTCTCGCTCGCTCTCCGCGGCATGCGCTTCGTACGCCTCAGTCGATCAGATCCTAGTTTTCTAGCTCAGCGCCCGCTTCGCAGGTCGCGGGTTCGTAGGCGCCTGGGGTGCAAGCAGCGATCGGACCTCTGGGCTCCTCCTCGAAGTAACTTCGGAGCGGCGTGTCGTCGTCGAGCATCTGGTCGACAAAATCGCGAATGCTCACCGGACCGTCGGCTGTCTCGATCTCACTCCCGGCCCAGGCCAAGGTCTTGAAGTCGGAGAGGAACAAGTCGATGACCTCTTCCTCGGGGACATCCTGAAACCCGGGGATCGTGATGCAATGACTATCGTTAGTGTTGCGCCAAAACGGGCTGAAGTAGGCGAGATTGTCTACGCCGTCGTACTGCTGCCTGAGCAATGCCGAATCGTCCGACCATAGACTGTAGATTGCTGCCCGATCCTGCGCGTTGTTCTGATCGAGACCCAATGTGGACGGCTCGGACGGAACGATGCCCATCCCGTCGAGCTCCCAGAACCGCTCGTAGGAATACAGTGAGAAGTTGTAATCGGTTTGGAAGATCGCGGTGGCCAGTCGATCGTCGGGCAACTCGGAAGCAAGAACCTCATTGAGCTTGCCGAAGTCTTCGAAGAGCAGCTCGTTCTGCGGGGCGCTCCCGATGAGCGCGTCCACGTTCCAAATCTCGCGGATCTCATCATGCAGGGGCAGCGAGCGGGAGCTGGGCTCACTGTCCGGAAAAATCGGACCGGAGTCGTCGAGTAGGTAGCCCCGTTCGACGCCCGGGAGGCCTGTTCGGATGAAGTAGTAGTTGACGAGGGCCCCGACACCGCCGGCGCTGCAACCACCGACGAAGAGCTTGGGCACGCTTGCGAACATGTCGTCGACCATGTCGATCATCGCCAGAACGTTTTTGTGACCGACGTGATGAAACTCGCGGTCCGCTTCCTGCCCTTGCGGGTCTTCGTAAACGACCGTTCGGTTCCCGGCGTACACATCGCCTGTGCAATAGGATACGAAGACCTTGTTCCAGTCGGCCATCGGGCTCACTGCTGGATCCCCGTTGAGCAAGGGGTACACGATGTCCGCACTCACGGGAAAACCGCCAAGCGAGGCCAGCTCAGTGGCGTGCGTGTCTTGTAAACCATTCGGATTGGCGGCGCCGCGAAAGCCTCCGCCGGTGCAACTCTCGTAGTCCCAGCAAGCCCCGCCACCTTCGAAGAAGAAGATGACGTTGTCGGAGCTGTCCGAGAAGTTCACGAAAAACTTGTACGGACTTCCGTCGCTGCAGACCGCACCGGGAGGCTCGTACTTGATCCACTCACCATAGGCGGGAGGCACGAACGGATCCGACTCGCAGGGGCCCTCGAGGGCTTCGTCGCAAGAGTCCGCGCTGCCGTCGTCCCCGCAGCCGACGAGCAAAGCAGCACACAGAACGAATCGCCCCAGGGCAGACTTTGTATGCTTCATTACGCGGACGATATCATTGAACTTCGGTCAATTCGAGATCCTGATTCTCCGTTACGGGTGGCCAAGGGGCTAAATTTTTCTCAGCACGGCTGGGCAATGCTAGTCCTGGCGCATGGGAACGCCGGATGAGCCGGGAGACGAGGAGCGCGGACCCCTATCCCCGGCGGACGACCCGGTTCGGCAGCCGGAATCGGCCACAGCGAGCAGCGCCCTCGACACTGAGGCCGCAGCGCTCGCCTTCCCACTGCGCCGGGAAGCCGTCACTCTGAGCCGTGTCCTGTCCAGGGCCTCCGAGGCCTGGTCGAACGACATCGGAACCTGGGTGCTGGCGATGGTCCTGGGCTTGATGATCGGCCTCGGGATTCCCTTTCTCTTCGGACTCGTGCTCAGCCTTTTCGACCTGTTCTCCGGATCGACGCAGAGCGATCCCGATGGCGCGGCAAGCGCTCTTTCGCAAGGCCTGGGGATCGGCGCTCAGATTCTGCAGACGCTCGTCCAAGGCATTTTGTACATGGGCGCTCTGGCGATGGCGATTCACGCCGTGCACGAAGGTCCAGCGCAAGTCGGTAAGCTGTTCAGCCAGGTTCAGAAGATCTGGAAGTACCTCATCTTGTCTTTCCTCGTGAGTGCACCCTTAGTCGCGCTGTTCGCGCTCATCGTAGGCGTCGCTTACCTGAGCTCTGGCATCGACTTGGACTCGCCGATGGATCTGGTGACCCAGCAAATGGGCCCCGGCGTGCTGCTCGGCTGCCTCGTCACGGCACCCTTCGTGATTTACGCCCTGCTCGGCTTGTTTTTTGGTGTAACGGAGCTCGTCTACAACGACGACGCCAGCGCCGTACAGGCCCTGACGAACTCCTGGCGCATCGCGCGGGGCAAGCGCTGGCTGATGCTGGGCGTCTTGTCGATCGCTTGGCTGATCGCGGGCGGCTCCGTGCTGTTTTGCGGCGTCGGAGCTCTATTCGGTTTCCCCTTCGCTTTGCTCATGACCGCCGCACTGTACTTGGGCCTGCGCAACGGGGCCGAGGTTTCGACCGCGCGCACGGACTCCACGCTGGGTCGGCCGACGGCATCCGGTTCCTGAGGCGGACCGAGTCTCAGCGCGTAGCAGCTCGATCTTCAGAAACCCAAGCAATATCAATGCCTTCACCGCTTCCCAGTCACCAAGGAAGGCGGTGGCGGGCGCGGGATGGGCCAGGTCCTCTGCCGGTGCCCAGAGCTGGAATCGAACCAGCGACACGAGGATTTTCAATCCACTGCTCTACCGACTGAGCTATCTGGGCGAAAAGATTGGCCGAAGACTAGTCGGGGCGCTCCCTCTGTCAAGACGCAGCTAAATTTGCTTTACAAGATAGTTTTATGATTACACTTTTATAAGAATGTTAAACTCGGAAGAGGATCAAGGCCTCGAGCGCTTCCTACGGTTGCTGCGCCAAGCGAACGGCAATCCGCCCGGCAAGCACGCCGCGCTGGACGCCCTCGGAGGCCTGCGGGTCAAACTCGCATCCTGGGAACCGGTCGCCGCGGGCTTTCGCACCTTGGTCAACGCAAGCGGCGAAGAAGCACTGGCGGTCTTCAGCTCCGAGGACGAGCTCCGCGCTGCGGCCGCGCGCTTCGACTGGTTCGACGAGCAGGGCGGGCTTTCCATCCAGGAAGCGGATGGTGCCGAAATCATTGTCCACGCCTGGAAGCGCGAGTACGACTTTGTCGTCGTCGACGTCGCCTCGCACCACGCCATTGAGTATGTGCGCGATGAGTTGGAGCCGTTCGCGACACAAGAGCCCGAACAAACGGCGAAGTTTGGAGCCTCACGCGCTCCCTCGCAGCACAATAGCAATGGAGCCTCGGTTGAAGTTCCCAGGCCTCCGGTCGACAGCAAGGCCGCGCCCACCCAGTACCATCTTGCGCCGCCCATCACCGAGACCCTGAGCGCAAGTCCGATGACTCGCCGGAGACGCTCCTCCTCGGGTTTGCCAAAACGCAGTTCGAGCGAACC
Source organism: uncultured delta proteobacterium (assembly GCA_963746475.1). Classification (GTDB taxonomy): domain Bacteria; phylum Myxococcota_A; class Polyangia; order Polyangiales; family Houyiibacteriaceae; genus SG8-38. The sequence goes on along the minus strand of CAVVBB010000001.1, from coordinate 1,177,881 downwards.
GGCCATGAAAGTCGAAGTCGCGGTGGAGGTGAGCCTCACCCCGAGCAAAGCGCCGTCGCGAGGGTCTTCGGTTCCAAAGAGAGGATCGAGCCGCAAGCCATCGCGCAAAAAGGTTCCGACGCCCGCGATCGAGGAAGTCCCAGTCGACCCAGCAAGCCTCGGCCCCGGCGGAACATACGGCGCGGCGACAGTCATTCCCGAGGCGAAGAGGTCCTCTCGGGCGCGGGGAGCGTCAGCGGCTGCACTAGAAGTCTCGGAGTCCCAGACCACTGACCCCGGTGCACCGCTCTTTCAGATCGAGAAGCCCGAGCAGAGCCCAGCCGCGCCCGACTCCCTTGCTGCAGCCCTGGTCATGCCAGCACTGACCCAGGGCGGCGAGCTTCACGACGACGACGTACTCGACGATCACACCAGCGTCGGTGAGCTTCGCGACGGTGAGCTCCAGGGCAACGAACCGATCGTGGACGAGGTCCGCAATGGTTCAGCGGGTGAGGACCAGGGCCACCGAGGCCATGTCCGGGCCGACGACGATACACAGCCAGTCGACATCGCGGGCCCCGCGCGACGCAAGGCCAAACGCCTCAAAGAACGTTCCGTTCACGAAGGCATCGAGCTCGCGCCCTTGAGCTCTGCCCCGGACGAAGAACTACTGACAGACCTGGCCCAGGCGCTCCGAAGCTTCCCGGAGATCGACTGGGCGTCGATCTGCCTGATGAGCGACGCAGGGCACACCGGGCCTGCCATCGGGCTTCGAATCGCGGACAACTATCGGGAAAACGTCGATGCCATCGTCGAGGCGGTGGTCAGGGCCAGCCAGCCGTACGAGGCCGATTTGGACGTGCTGCTCATCGACGGACACGACCTGCTCCGCAAGGCGCGAGAGTCCGCCTTCGTGTTCTTCCCCTGGGCGCCCAAAGCCTTCGGCGGTTGACGACCCAGTCCGTAGGGCGCTAGCTGTGCTGGATGGCGCTCGGATCGCTATCCCCCGCGGTACGTAAGCCCGTGCCTTCCGACACCGGAAGGGCATGGATCGACCGCCTTGCAGCCAACGAGTGCCCAGCGTTCACGACGCGCAGGAAACGCCGAGCAGAGTACAGCGGAGCCTCTCACGACCCGATCGTCTGGGTCGAAGCCAAAGGCTGCAACGTGCTCGATGCGGATGGGAATCGCTACGTGGACCTGACTGGGGGCTTCGGGGTCGCCCTCCTCGGGCACGGCCACCCGGCCGTCGTTGCAGCGGTGCAAGCGCAAGCGCAGACGCTTCTACACGCCTTGGGCGACCTGCACCCGAGCGACCGCAAGATCAGCATCCTCGAGCGCCTCTGTGCCCTCGGTCCCTGGGACAAGACACGCGGCATGCTGTCCTTGAGTGGCAGCGACGCGATCACGGCAGCACTCAAGACGGCCGCGCTCGCCACGGGGCGCTCGGGCGTGCTGGCCTTCGAGGGCAGCTACCACGGGCTCGGCTACGGCCCGCTTTCGGTGTCCAGCTACTCGGAGCGCTTCCGGCAGCCCTTCGAGGCGCAGCTGAACCCGAACGTGCAGTTCGCCCCCTGGCCGAGCGACGCGGACGACCCGCGCCCTTTCGACCCGAGCAAGATCGACTGGCGCCAGGTCGGAGCCGTTCTATTCGAGCCCGTTCAAGGCCGAAATGGGGTACGCATCCCGCCGCCCGGCTTTCTGGCGGCCGTCGAGTCCGCCTGCCGAGATCACGGCGCCGTGTTGATCGCCGACGAGATCTTCAGCGGTTTGGGTCGCTGCGGCAGCTGGTGGAGGAGCGTCGCCGAGGGCTGCACGCCCGATATCCTCTGCGTCGGCAAAGCCCTCGGCGGAGGCCTGCCGATCAGCGCCTGCCTGGGCTCCGAACAGGTCATGTCGGCCTGGGGAAGCCCGGATCAGCAAGCCATTCACACCGGCACCTTTTACGGTAATCCGCTCAGCGCCGCCGCCGCCCTCGCCACCCTCGATGTCATCGAAACCGAAGACCTCGTGAGCGTTTGCGCGACTCGCGGCGCCTCATTCGCGGCCATGCTCCAGGACGCGAAGCTCCGAGGCGTTCGGCAGCTGCGCCAGGTCGGGCTGATGCTCGGCGTCGAGCTAAGCGAGCCACAGGCTGCACTTAGAGTCAGCCGCGAGCTGCTCGAAAAGGGCTACCTCGTCTTACCCGCGGGTCAGTCCGCGAACGTCATCCAGCTACTCCCGCCGGTCTCGCTGAGCGATGCCCGGTTTTCCGAATTCACCGAGACCTTCGACGCGACGCTCCGGAGCTCCTCATGAATGAGCGACAAGCCCTTCGCGCCCGCATCGAAGCGCTGATCCAGTCGTGCGAGGGCGGCAAAACAGCAAACGCATCCGAGCGCGACGAGCTCATCGAAGACCTGTCCGCATGGCAAGCGGCGCGCATCCCCGCGTACGGACGCCTCGCTCGTCGCGGCGAGCTCCCCGCTGCCCTGCCCACGGACCTGTTCCGCTTTCTTCGCATCGCAGCACACCCCGAGTCGCGCGACCTACGCTGTTTCCATAGCTCCGGGACGACCGCGGACGCACGAAGCGTGCATGCCTTCGCAGATCTCGATCTTTACGACCTGGCCGCACGCGTGACAGCAGAGCGCATGCTGTTCCGGGACCCGAGACGGCTCAGGCTCGTGATCCTCGCGCCTCGGGAAACGGAGGCGCCGTACTCTTCGCTGAGCTACATGCTCAGTCGGTTCAGCGATTGGTTCGCCACTTCCTGTAGCTGGGTCTGGCACGACGAGGCGCTCGACTTGAACGCGCTGCAATCGGCGCTTCGCGAAGCCTCGCGAGACGGCGAGCCATGCTGCCTGCTCGGCACCTCCTTTGCCTTCGTGCACGCCGAAGACGGCCTTGGAGACAAGCGCTTCGAGCTCCCCCCCAAGAGCCGCATCATGCAAACCGGTGGATACAAGGGCCGCAGCCGAACCCTCGACCCGGTCGAGCTTCGAGCGCTCATGACGGCCCGCTACGGAGTGCCCGAGGAATTCATCGTCGCCGAATACGGCATGACCGAGCTCAGCTCGCAGATGTACGAGACCACGCTTCGGGACGCGCTCGAAGGCGAGCCTTCACCGCGCCGGCTCTGGGTCCCGCCTTGGGTTCGTGCCACCCCAGTCGACCCGGACACGCTGCAACCCGTCGAAGGCGACACCGTCGGCATCCTCCGCATCGACGACTGCGCGAACCTCGACTCGGTCTGCTGCATCCAGACGGCCGACCTCGCGCAACGTTCGGGGGACGGGATCGTCGTCCTCGGCCGCATCGCAGGCGCCACGCCGCGGGGATGTTCCCTGGCCGCCGACCAGGTCCTCGGTCGAGGGCAGCATGAGCGCTGACCCCGCAGCCGTCGCAGCCCAGGCCGGCGAAGCGCTTCGCGCCGGAACCGCCCTGCGCGCCTGTCCGGTCGACGCTCGCGCCCGTTGGCTGCAGCGAAGCGCCGAGCTCTTGCTGGATGAAGACACTGGGCTCTGTCGTGAGCTGCATGAGCGGCTTCCCGAAGAGACGGGCCTCAGCCCTCAAATGGTCCATTGGGGTTTGCGCAGCAGCCTACGCACCGTCGAGCAGGGCACACTAGAACGCATGTTCGACGAGGCGGGTCATGCCGGAGCACAAGTCCGCGAGCCGATCGCCTTGCTTGCCATCGTGCTCGCAGGGAACCTCTTCGCAGCCGCACTGCGCGCCATGTTCGTCCCCCTTCTGTTCGGAGTGCCGGTGGTCGCGAAGGCATCCTCCCGTGACTCCACATTCGCCGAGATCCTCTGCCGAGCCTTGCGCGAGGTGGATCCCGAGCTCGGCCGAGCCGCCCAGATGTTGGTCTTCGCCGGCGGAGACTTGTCGGCCGAGGACGCTCTGCTGCAGCAGGCCGAGGCGGTCTCCATCTACGGGTCGGACGACACCATCGCCGCGATCGGCCAACGCCTCGGGAGACGCATCCCAGTCATTGCCCACGGTCACGGCGTGAGCGTGGCATTTTGCGGAAAGGCCTCTCTATCGCCTCCCGAGCTGGACGCGACGATTGAAAGGCTGGCGATCGACGTCGCAGCGTACGACCAGCGGGGCTGCCTATCGCCACAGTGGATCTTCGTCGAGCCATGCGAGTCGATGTCGGCGGAGGCCTTTGCCGAGCTGCTTTCGCGATTTGGACTGCAGCCCTTGAGTGCTCGGCTTCCGCGGGGGCCTCTGCCCCCGGCGATCGGCGCGGCACAGGCACAGTGGCGCGGCGTCGCCGAGGCCATGGGCACGCTGATCGTCGGCACTGAGCACGCGGTCGCGGTGGCCACAGAGCAAGCCCCACGCTGGAGCCCGGGTTACCGCAACGTCACGATCGTTCCCGTCCGCGACGCCGACGAAGCGATCGAACGCATGCGCCCCTTTTCGAGGCAGCTCAAATGCATCGGCGTCACGGCAGATGCTCTCGAGGAGCTGAGTCGAAGCCTCGAGCGTCACCCGTCCAACGCGGCCTTCATCTGCGAAGTGGGAAGCATGCAGACCCCGCCCTTCGACGCAGCCACCGATGGCCGTCCAGCCTGGGAAGGCCTTCTGCGCTCGGGGCGCTTCCCCTAGACTCCGATGAACAGACGCTGACCGAAATTGCGCTCGAGGTCCGCGTCGAAGATCTTCGATGCCGCGCCCTCGATGTCGTACTCGATGCGGCGGAAATGAAACCGACGACTGTCGGTGTCGTAAATGGTGTAGCTCGCGCGGTTGTCGTAGTCGCGTGGCTGCCCCACCGAACCGACGCTCACGATGTACTTCGTGCCGTCCTCGAGCGTGAAATCCTCGGAGGGCAGCTCTTCCACGTAGCCCGGTCGAAGAGCGAAGACCTTACACAAGTGCGAGTGCCCGATCAGCGTGAGGTCGCCCATGTCGCCCCAAATCGGAAGACACTCCGCCGCTTGGTCCGGCGCAAAGATGTACTCGAACTCCTCGATCCGAACGGGCGAGCCGTGACAGAGATCCACGCGAAAGTCGCTGAGACGGTGCTTGTACGGCAGCCTCTTGAGCCACTGCATGTTCTCCTCGGTGAGCTGAGCAGCATGCCAGTCGAGCGCCTCACGCGCGGCTTCGTAGTAATAGCTGTAGTCCATGCGACCCGCGACGGCGGCGTCGTGGTTCCCGAGAATCGTGACTTCGGCCACATCGCGAACGATGTTCGAGCACTCATTGGGGTTCCCGCCATAGCCGACCACGTCGCCCAGACAGTAGTAAGCGTCGATCTCTTCGGTGCCGTACGCCTCCAACACGGCCGACATGGCCTCGAGGTTCGCATGGACATCGCTGAAGATCCCGAGCCGCATTAGCTGAACGCCTATAGCTTATATGAAGTCTGGGCGCCGGTCGAAGTATCCCCGCGCAGTCGATGACCAGAAGCCAAAAGCTCGCTATGATGACCCGATCATGGAGCTTCCCCAAGAGGTCATCGAGCTGACCGGCGCCTGCGTGGTGGCCGTGCAGAACGCCGTGGGCGTAGAGTTGGACTTCTCTCAGGACACCCTGCCGGTCCTGGACCACTACGCCAGCATGGTCGACTCGCCCACAGACGAAATCATCTCATTGATTTCACCCATGTGCGGGGCCTACTTCGGCGAGGTCGTTCGCCGTCATCTGGGCGATGGACATTGGCTCTGCCCGAAGGACGACTACACCCAGTGGCGACTGCAATTCGAGCAGTGCGTGCTCGAGCTCAACCCGATCGGAACTGCGGTGGAAGTTCTGTTGAAGGATGACGCAGCCGGCTGGTCTGCTCATTTGCAGACCGAGCCGGGGAATCGAGCCACGGTTGCACAGGCACTCGAAGTCTACGGCAGTGTTCGTGAGCTGGATTACTACAGTTTCGGAGTACGCTTCGAAGCGGTGGAACAAGCGCACCTGAGCCTGGTCCACAAGGCCACGCTGGAAAGGCAGAATTGAGCTGCTGTGAAACCCCGTCCGGCGCGCTAAGCCCTCAGGAACACTGCGAAAGCGCCGCATACCCTTGACAGTGGACCCGCCGCCTCCATAGTTCCAAAGCTACTGGAAACACAGCGTTTTTCCGAGTCTCTTCGTGACCGAGTCTTCGACACCATCGGCCGAGCAACCCGACTGCTCCGAGCTCTTCACAACCGGGGATATGGCTCGCATCAGCGAGAGCACGCTGCGTACCGTCCGCTTCTACGAGCAAGAAGGTCTAATCGAACCCGAAAGGCGCACTCAATGTGGGAACCGCCTCTTCTCCGGGCGCGAGCTGGCCAAGCTCCAGCTGGCTCTGGATCTTCGCGAAGCCGGCCTGTCCCTCCAGGACATCAAGGACCTGTTCGCGCTCAAGGCCAAGTGTGACTGCCCGGAAGAGGCCAGTCAGCGCATGTCGACCGTGCTCAACCAGCAGATCGACGGGATGCAACAGAAGATCGCAAAGCTCCGGAGGCTCCGAGAAGAATTGGCGGCGATGGTCTCCGTGATCACGGAGTGCAAGTCCTGCGAAGAGAGAAGCTTCCCCGTGGCTTGCGACGAGTGTGACGTGGTCGGCCGGCGGGAGCTGCCTAGGGCTTTGAGGATTCTGTGGCGCGACTGCGACGACTAGTGCGCGGATCAGGCATTGCCGGCCGCGGTTGAAGGACGGCAAAGCTCGCGGCCTAGCAACCGGAGCAGCTCCTCGTCGAGGGGCGGCTTCGTGGAATCCGAGACCGGCGGAAACGCCTTTGCAGGAACCGGCTTCCCGCCGAGCTCCTGGACGAGCTCTTTCACGACCTCCAGCGCTACTTCGTAGCGCGCCGGATCCCCAGCTAGCACCAAGTACAGAGTCTGGTCCTCGACGCAAAGCCGAAGCGGCCGGACACCCCGCCCGCAGATCCAGGATGCGGCCTCCTCCGCGCACTCCGCATCAGCGAAGGACCATGCCAGACCCCGCTCTGCAACCAGCCTGCGGGCCACCAGGTGAGCTCTGGTGACCGGTCCAAATCCGCCCCGAGCCAACACTAGCGCTTCACACAAGTCCGGCCCGACAGCTCGGCGCGGTGCGGGCCGAATCCTCAGCTTGGCGCCTGACGGCGAGATGCCATCGAGTCCGGCGATGTGCTGCTGCACTGGATCGCTGGCCTTGCTGCGTCGCCCCGGCGCGCCCTGAGCCAGCCAACGACCGACAGTCTGTCCCATGTCGACGGCCGGACCTAGTCCCAAGGTCCAACCGCGCTCTGCCGCCTGCTCCTCCACGAACGACAGCGTCATTTCGGCAGGGGCCGACAGGATCTGGGACAGCTCATCAATCGCGAGCGTCTCGCTCTGCGCCATCGACGGCGCTGACTCCAAGCGCGGCGACACCTCCGGAATCAGCACGCCGGGATTCATGACCCCATGTGGATCCAAGCCGCGCTTGAGCGCGCGCACGAAGTCGACCGCCGCCCCTTGCTCCGAGCGCATCATCGGTGCCTTGAGACGCCCCACGCCGTGGTGATGACTCAAGGTTCCGCCCGCCTCGATCGCCGCGGCCAGCGCGGCACGCCAGGTTTCGTCGTACACTCGCAGCGAAGCCTCATCGCTTTGCGCCGCTCCGGCGAAGGTGAAGTAAATCGACGCGCCCTCCGGATAGGCATGGCTGAAGTGCGCCATGACGAAAACGTTCGAAGACAGGGCCTGCCGCACGGCCTGATACATCGGCCACAGACGCGACCAGGTCGATGCCACCTCCATCGTGTCGACGAAGGCCCCGGCCGTCAGAAAGGCCGACTGCCGGTAGCCCACGGCGTGTCGATGTGCGAGCCAGTGCCGCGCCGGGCCCTCGCCCGTGTCTTCAGCGCCCAGCTCCTGACAAATACGACCTGCCACCTCCATCTCCGCTCGCCCAATCCGCGGATCGTCCTCCCAGACCAGTACGAGCTTCGCGCCGCCCATCACCCGATCGGGAAGCGCATCGACCAGCCGGTTCAGCAGGCCCGGCCGACGCAGCATGCGCACCAGCGACCGCATCCCCAGCCCAGGCCCGTCCCAGGCAGCACGCTCCTCCTTGGTCTGGTGCTCGGCTTTGCCCTTGAAGCTTCTGGAAATCATCGAGTCGAAGGGGTCGTAAAGCCGCGCCACCGCGGGCCGAAGGCCGGACTGATAGATCCGCCGAATGGCCTCGAGACCGTCCTCGGTGTGCTTGAAGAGCCAAGAGGAAAACTGTCGCTCGCTCGGCATCGGGTCGACCCTGAGCTTGGCCTCCGCCACGACCCCGAACACCCCTTCACTGCCAATCAACAGCGGCAAGAGCAATTCGCTCGTGCCACCCTGCTCGCCGCGCCAGATCCGACCGGTGCCATCGACGAACGACAAACCGAGCACCCGGTCCTCGATCTTGCCGTACCGCCCCGAGCACTGCCCCGCAGCGCGACACGCCAGCCAGCCGCCCAGTGTGGAGCAGTAAATGGACGACGGATAATGCCCGAACGTGAAGCCTTTGGCGTTGAGCCGGTCTTCCAGATTCTGCCCGATGATCCCCGCACCCGCGCGGCAAACGAGCCGCCGCTCGTCTAGCTCGTAGAGCCCGTTCATGCGCTTGACGTCGATGAGCACCGTTCGCGCGTCGGCCTGGACGCCTCCGCAAACTCCGCTGCCAGCCCCAAAAGGAACCAGCGGCACCCCACGCTCGGCGCAGAACCGGACGATGCTCGCCAGCTCTTGGATGTCCTCAGGCCAGGTCACGATCGCCGGCGGTGCTACGGCGGCCTCCCCGGCGCGGGTCCGGATCTGCTGCCGTGGCCACATGTCCCGCGAATACGCCATGCGGTCGGCCTCTGCCGTGGACACCCGGCCGCCCCCCAGCAGCGCCCCTAGGTCCCGGCGGAGCGCCTCTGCCTCGTTGTGTGGAAGCACCACTGCCCCCGTGGTACCGCGCTAGCGGCCCTTGGGCAAAGAAGCCCGCCTTGACGGCAAGGCTCTTCGGCCTAGATTACTGGGTCATACAAGCCCAGGTTATTACTGAATTTTCGATGGATAGCGCAAGCAACGAACCCTTCGTGAAGAGGTACGCGGAAGCCGACCTCCCCACGCGGTTTGGCACGTTCAGACTGGTGGTCTACCGCGAGCTCGATGGCAACAAGGAACATGTCGCCGTCGTGGCCGGCGACGTCGAAAACGGCGAAGACGTCCTGGTGCGCATCCACAGCGAGTGCCTGACCGGCGAAGTCCTGCACTCGCTCAAGTGCGACTGCGGCGAACAGCTCGATCTCGCCCTCGAACGGCTCCAGGAAACCGGTCGGGGAGCCGTCCTCTATCTCCGCCAAGAAGGCCGCGGAATCGGCCTCGGCAACAAGATTCGAGCCTACGCGAAGCAGCAGGGCGAAGGTCTCGACACGGTCGACGCAAACCTGGCGCTCGGCTTCGAGGACGACCAGCGCGGATACCACATGGCAGCCGACATGCTTCGGGACCTGGGTGTCCGCTCCGTCGTTCTGATGACCAACAACCCGCGCAAAGTCGCCGGTCTCGAAAACGACGGCATCCGCGTCAGCCGCCGAGAGCCTCACCAGGTCGAAGCTCACGAGCACAACCGCGACTACCTCGAGACCAAGCAGAGCCGCCTCGGCCATCACGCCGGCAAAGACTGAGAGCGGGCAGTCGCGCAAGCTCGCTGGGTCAGCGACGCGGCCCCGGTCTAAGACGGCTCGACGATGCGGAGCCCCCTGCGCTTGTCGACCCGGTACGGCTTCATGGTATCACGAAAGTGACGATGGCCCCTCTCGCACAGCCGCAAGGCCAAGCTCGGCGATAGACGCTCCAATGCCCAGACGAGCTTCCAGGCCGAAGGGACCACGATGATGGGCGCATTGCGGTCGATCTTCCGTAGCACCTTGCGAGCGAACACATCGGGATCCATCGGACGGAACCGCTCCCAGATCTCTCTCAGCTTGCTCTCGGCATGCGGCACGAAGTTCAGCCGCCCGTACTTTCCGCCCCCGAGGATCGGCGTGCGGACCACTCCCGGGCAAAGGACGGACACCCTGACTCCATGCTGCGCCGCCTCGACGCGAAGCCCCTTACTCAACCCCACCACGGCGTGCTTCGTCGCCGTGTAGCTTGCCCCTTCGGCGGTAGGGATCAGCCCAGCCATCGAAGAAGTGTTGATGATGTGTCCGAAGCCCTGCCTACACATCCGCGGGTAGGCCGCTTGCACCCCATGCGCGACTCCACGCAGGTTCACATCAAACACATCGTACCAGTCTGCAAGCTCGTAATGCAGGGCCTCGCCGGCCACGCCGATCCCAGCGTTGTTGAACAGGTAGTCGAGCCGACCGGCACGGGAAACGGCGTCGGCCACCGCTCGCTCGAACGCGTCCGCATCGCGCACGTCGAGTTCCACGGCCCGGGCCTGGCCACCGCCGCGGCAGATCGCCTCGGCAAGCTCAGCCGCGAGCTCGTACTGACGATCCGCCAAGACCACGCTCAGATCTCGCTGCGCCAGAGCCTTGCTGAGTGCGGCACCAATACCGGAGGCAGCCCCGGTGATGAAGGCGAGCTTGCTAGCCATGTCCCCGACATCGTGCGCGAAGCTCGCCCATAGGAAAAGAAAAGCAAGTCTGGCCGCGGGACGCTCGGCCGAGGCATACAAAACGGCGCCCGCCCGGTGGACTCGGCGCGGGCCACCGGGACCGACCGCTCATCGAGCGCGACTGAGGAGGCTCGCCCGGCTCCCTCAGCGCACAATCACTGGGCTTGGCTCCGGCGGCGCGCCCAGCCCGTCCCGATTGGAAGCCGGCTGTCGACCGTCGGCTTCGCGAATACCGAGCTCCTTGGCCAGCTCCGCCAAGATCAGAACGCGCCCCGTCCGTTCCATTCGCTTCGCATCTCGATGGAGCGCCTCCACGACCCTCCCGATGAAGTCCGGCGTTTCCGCATTCGCCAAGAACGCCCCGTAAGGCCCCTTTGCGGCTTCGGGATGTTGAAACAGCGGCTCGTTTCGCTCCGTCCGCACGAAGCCGAGCCAGAGGCTCACCACGGCGACGTCGAAGTCTCGAAAATCCACCGCCATGTCCATTGCCATCTTGTCGACGCCAGCCTTGCCCGCTCCATACGCTGGCCCGTGCATGTAGCATCGCGCCCCGTAGCTCGACGTGAACGCCAGCAGGCCGCCACCCGTTCGAGCCAGAAGCGGTGCCGCGAAGTAGCTTGTGACGTAATGCGAGCGGAGCCCCACATCGAGCAGCTCGGCCAGCTTCAGCGACTTCTCCCAAAAGGGCCCCTTCTTGGCCAAGTCACGAGGAATCACCGTGGCGTTGTTGACGAGAACATCGAGCCGACCGGCTTCCTCCTGCACTCGCGCAAAGAGCGACTCGACCTGGGAGTCGTCTCCATGATCACAGGCCACTGCGACGCCATGACCACCGAGCGCGTCGATCTGCGAGGCGGTCGCATCGATGCTTCCGCCAAGCGGATGCGGTTCCGCGCCGCCGCGGCTCCGGCCCGTCACATACACCGTTGCGCCCGAAGCCCCGAGCGCAAGCGCGATTCCCTTACCGACGCCCCGGCTCGCACCGGTGACGACAGCGACCTTTGATTGCTCTGAATTCACGCCCGGAGCTTGTCACGACTGCCGCCGGCGATCGACAGCCTCTTCAGCCCACGCCCTGCTGCCGCAAAAGCTCGGCCTGATGGTGGCTTCGCAAGGAGGTGAACAGGTCCCCGAGGTCCCCCTCCATGATGCGGTCGAGGTTATGCAAGGTCAGCTGAATCCGATGATCGGTCACGCGATTTTGCGGAAAGTTGTAGGTGCGAATCTTCTCGGAGCGCTCCCCCGAGCCAACCATGCTGCGGCGCTCCGAGCTGATCGCGTTGGCCTGCGCTTCGCGCTCGATGTCGAGCAGCTTCGCCTTGAGAATCTGTAGCGCGCGCGCCTTGTTCTGATGCTGCGAACGCTGCTGCTCCGAGCGGACCATGAGTCCCGTCGGGATGTGCTTGATCTGCACCGCAGACATCGTGCGGTTGACGTGCTGTCCGCCCGGCCCGCCGGCAGCGGTCGCGGAGATCTCCAAGTCATTGCTGTCGATCTCGATGTCCTCGATCTCGTCCGACTCTGGAAGCACCGCCACGGTTGCCGTCGAGGTGTGAATCCGCCCCTGCGACTCCGTGGCGGGAATGCGTTGCACCCGGTGCACCCCACCCTCGAATCGCAAGTACGAGTACACCTTGTCCCCGGAGACGACCGCGATCACCTCCTTGAGGCCGCCGGCTGAGGCTTCGCTCATGGAGTCGATCTCGACCTTCCAACCACGCTCCTCCGCGTAGCGACAGTACATTCGGAACAAGTCCGCCGCGAAGAGCGCTGCCTCCTCGCCGCCCGTCCCACTGCGAATCTCGAGAATCGTATCTCGCTCCTCGTCCGGATCCTTGGGAAGGAGTAGAAGGTTGATCGCCGCTTCGAGCTCTTCGCGCTCTGCGTCGAGGGCTGGAATCTCGTCCTCGGCGAGCTCGCGCAGATCCGGATCGGACAAGGCCGCCTTGTGACCCGACAGGTCCTCTTGAACCTGGCCGTAACGCTGCCAGGCGTCCACCAAGGGTTGCAGGTCCGAACGCTCCTTGCTGAGCTGGGTATAACGCTTGGAGTCGGAGATGACGTTGGGCTGACAGAGCAACTCCTCGATCTCTCTATAGCGCGCGCTCAACGATTCGAGCTTATCCGTAGGCAGCATGGCTCAGACCGTGCGTGCGCCCGCCAACGAGTCTTCGGCGGCAAGTGCCTCTCGGAACCCGCTAAAGCTGGGGAAGATGAGCGGTTCGTCGCTGTGCGGAGCCTTTTCTTCGATCTCATTGCGCCAGGCCGCGGCTTCCATGGCTGCTATCGCAATCTCAATCTGCGAATCGTCAGGCTCCCGGGTCGTGATCTTCTGAAAGAGGAAGCCAGGGTACAAGACAATCCGCCGCCAACCCGTCGTGCAGAACCGCGCGCTCAAGCGCTGGAGCTCGTAGGAAAGCGCTGCAATGAAAGGCAGGAGCCCAATTCTAATGAGCAGCAAGGCGAGCTGTGCCCACCAGCCCTCGACATCGGGCATCAACAGCGGCGCGACGAGCGAACCGAGGATGATTGAAACGACGATCACCACCACCAGGAACGTCGTCCCACAGCGCGGGTGCAGGGTCGTCTGCACACGCACATTGTCGACGGTCAACGGCACGTCGCGCTCGAACGCGTTGATGGTCTTGTGCTCGGCTCCGTGATACTGAAAAACACGACGCACGTCGGGGATACGGCTGATCGCGAAGAGGTACGCAACGAAGATCAGAAGCTTGAAACTACCGATGAGGAAGTGAAAACCCACGTCGGTGAGCCCGAGGTCCAAGCCAAAGCTCCGCTCCGTGAAGCTCGCTAAGGCCTGGGGAAGCGCGATGAACAGACCTAGGGCCAACAAGGTCGACAGCGTCATTGCCCAGCGCCCGGAGTCCTGCTCCTGCGCTCGCTCCTCTTCGGTCATCTGCTGCTCTGCCGAAAACTGAAGTGCCGAGAAACCCATCGTCAGTGACTCGACCAGCATCGCAACGCCGCGGAACGCGGGAAGCTTCCAAAGCTTGCCGGACCAGCGTGATCGATAAGGCCCTTCACGAAGAGCGATGCTTCCGTCGGGTCGACGAACGGCCACCGTGATGCAGCCCGGAGCACGCATCATCACGCCCTCGATGACGGCCTGTCCACCGATATACGGTTGCGCCATCAAGGCGAGTATAGCGCCCCAACTGGGCACGGCAGACTAGCTGTCCGCCTTTGGGACTTTCCCGTACTTCTTGCGGAAGCGCTCGACGCGGCCAGCTGTGTCGACGAGCTTCTGCTTACCCGTGTAGAAGGGGTGACAGTTTGAGCAGATGTCCACGTGGCCGACGTCCTTGGTCGAGCGGGTCTCGATCGTGGCGCCGCAAGCGCACTTGATCACGATGTCATTGTATTCAGGATGGATATCGGGTTTCATGCTCTTGTTCCGTTTCCCGTGCGCGGCCGCCGTATGTAGCCCACCACGCTGTGACGAGCAACTGTCGAGCCCTCTCGACGCAAACACAAGTCCGGTCGATTGCTATAATTTTCTGCTGTGTGTGTAGCAAGGGTAGACTCTCGCCTCAGCGCACTGCGTCGCATGGATACTCGGCCTTGTGACGCGGGGCACACGGAGGCGACCGCTCGTGGCGACACGCGAGACCCGGTGGTGGAGGTCATCCGACTCGGGGCGGCCCCCCCACAGAGCCCCAACGATCGTCGCCTTCCCAGACACGCCAGACACGCTCTACTGGGCGCTCCGTCGAAGCCTCTCAGACTCTCTCCCACTCTCGCAAGATCAACTCCACGCGCGCCCCAGCCTTGGCCGACACACTCGGATGCCGCCAAGGCCGCTCCATCGCGCTCTCGCCAGAAGACGCCATGCTCCGCGTCCCAACCGCGACGGACACGGATGGACACGCCCCGTCAGCGCGCCCACGAAGCCACGCGCGGCAGGCCCCGAGGAGCGTGCGATCGTACTGCCTGTGCCCGCTGCTCCCGGTCTGAAATCGTCCGTGCCCGGACTCGCGCCGGCTCGGCGCTGAGTTATGCTCGACGCCATGAAAGCCGTCGTCCTAATCGGAAAGCTCACAACTCTTGCCGTCTGGTTCTGGGGCATCCTCTCCTTTGTGCTTCCGGCACAGGTGCCCGCCCCCTCCATCGGCCGAATGGTCCTCCTAGGACTGCTCGCGGTGCACGTAGCCGAGGCCTTCGCGTTCGCCAAGAGCCTCGCCGAAGAGAACGGTCAATCCGCGGCAAGTCACCGCGGGCAGCTGCTGCTCTTCGGGTACGTCCATGTCCTGGCCACTCGCTATGGCCAAAGCGCGAGCCGCTGACCGAGACTTTGCCAAGCACGACAGATCGGCAATAAATAGAGCATGGGCCAAAAGCGAATACACCTCGTCCTTCGTGGCCGCGTGCAAGGCGTGTACTTCCGCGCCACAGCCCAGCGCGAAGCCCGGCAACACGGCCTGAGCGGTTGGGTCAAAAACCGCACGGACGGCTCCGTCGAGATCGTCGCTGAGGGCGAGGAAGACGACGTCAAAGATTTCCTCACCTGGGCCCAAGCGGGCCCCAGCACCGCCCGCGTCGACGACGTCGACGTACGCTGGCGGAGCTACACAGGCGAGTTCACCGACTTTCGCATCGCCCGCTAGGACTCCTCCGCGCCGCTACAACTCCATCGCAAAATCCGCACACGCCCCGCACCGACCGACGCAGTGCTGCCCGCTTGATTTTCGCGCCTCGGACGCGTCGGGCGTCTCCAAGGGTCCCGACCTAGACGCCGCCCGCTGGCACCGGACGGCACGCGCCAGCCCAGCCCGCAGTCCCAGCCTCAGTGTGCCGGGCGAGCACAGGCTGGCCCCTGGCCACTGGTGCTCGCAGGATCGGTGACCCTGCCGCGATCAAACGCTCTCCGAAACATCTGAAGGGCGTTCGAATGTCGGCGGCCTAAAACGAACAATGCGGAGCCCGCTCTGAAGCGGCCTCCGCAGTTCGATCCTCTCGCACTCTTCCTGCCGGCAAGCAGCCGACTCCTCGATCGACCCCGTTACTCGTGGTCGTGGTCGTGGTCGTGGTCGTGGTCGTGATCCTCTGCCACGGGCGCCTTCTTCTTCTTCAAAGGAATGGCCTTGTCCTCCGAACCAAGCAGCTCGATCAGCGACATCGGCGCATTGTCACCTCGGCGACGGTTGACCTTGATGATCCGGGTGTAGCCCCCGCCCTTCTCCGCCTTGACCCGTGCCGCGTAGCGCGGCGCGATCTCCGAGAACAGCTTCTGCACCAAGTCGACCGTTTCGTCCGACCCATCCGCGCTCTGTTTCGTGAGCGTCTTCGGGAGGAACCGTGCGACCTCTCGACGAGCGTGAAGACGTCGCGCCACAATCCGATCACGTTCGACTTCGTCGCTGACCTTCGCGATGTCCACCATGAGGTCGTCACCCAGCCGCAACGCCTTAGTGATCAAGCGCTCGGCTATGCGCCTCAGCTCCTTGGCCTTCGCATCCGTCGTTTGGATTCGCTCGTGCAGCACGAGGTTGCCCGCCAAGTTCCTGAACATGGCGCGGCGATGACTCGTGTTGCGCCCAAACTTCCTGCCTGCCTTTTGGTGTCTCATGACGAACTACCTACAACGGCGCACTCGCGCCTAACTGCCTATTGAGTGGCCTGCTGCTGTCTCCAGCGCTCTAGCATCTGCGGCCAATTGTCGATGTGCATGCCGAGCGACAGACCCATGTCTGCCAATATTTCCCTGATTTCCTTCAAGGACTTTCGCCCGAAGTTCTTGGTCTTGAGCATCTCGCCTTCGCTCTTCTGAACGAGCTCGCCGATCAGCTTGATGTTGGCGTTCTGCAGGCAGTTGGCCGAGCGAACCGAGAGCTCGAGCTCGTCCACCGAACGGAACAGGTTCTCGTTCAGCGGCTCTTCCTCGGTCTCTTCCACCGTCGGCTCAGCCTGCTCCTCGAAGTTGATGAAGATCGTGAGCTGATCCTTGAGGATCTTGGCCGCATAAGCGACCGCATCGGCGGGCTTCACTGCACCGTTGGTCCACACCTCGAGGGTGAGCTTGTCGTAGTCTGTGACCTGGCCCACGCGGGCATTGGTGACCGCGTAGTTGACCTTACGGATCGGTGAGAAAAGCGCGTCGATGGCGATGGTGCCGATCGGCATGCCTGGCGTCTTGTTCCGGTCCGCGGGCACGTAGCTATGACCGACGTTGATGGTCAGCTCTGCAGCGAACCGTCCGCCGGCCGCCACCGTGCAGATCTTGTGCTCCGGGTTGAGAATCTCGACCTGATCGTTGACCTGAATATCGCCGGCGAGGACGTCGCACGGCCCCTGCTTCTCAATGCGGACGGTCTGCTGCCGAGCCGTGTGCGAGCGAACGACAACTTCTTTGAAGTTGAGGACCATCTCGGTCACGTCCTCAACGACGTCCGGGACAGACGTAAACTCGTGCAGCGCACCGTCGATTTTCACCGCCGTGATTGCCGCACCCTGCAAGGACGAGAGAAGAACCCGGCGCAACGCGTTGCCCAGGGTCGTGCTGAAACCCCTCTCAAGGGGTTCGACGACGAACTTGCCGTAGGTGTCCGTCAAAGTGCTTTGTTCGACGGGTACCGATTTGGGTCGGATGAGTTCCCGCCAGTTGCGTGCGATCAGAGTGGGGCTGGTCATTCCTTATCTCCGCAAAATTTAGACGCGGCGCCGCTTTGGAGGGCGGCAGCCATTGTGGGGAATCGGTGTGACGTCGCGCAGCAAGGTCACACGAATACCGACGTTTTGAAACGCGCGCAGAGCCGATTCGCGGCCAGCGCCCGGTCCCTTAACGAAGATCGCTACCGTCTTCATTCCGGAGTCGGCGGCTTTGCGCGCCGCCGTCTCCGCCGCGAGCTGCGCAGCAAACGGCGTGCTCTTACGGGAACCCTTGAAGCCGCGTGCGCCAGCCGAGGACCAGGAAACGACGTCGCCGCCCAAGTCCGTGATGGTCACGATCGTATTATTGAAGGTCGACTGAATGTGGGCAATCCCACTCGTCACGACCTTCTTGGTCTTTCGCTTCTTACCCTTGGTGGATTTTGCCTTGGCCATCGTGCGTTTCCTAGTGCTTTCGGCTCATGACCCCACGGCGAGGGCCCTTGCGCGTTCGCGCATTGGTATGAGTTCGTTGACCCCGACAGGGGAGACCGCGTCGATGCCGCAAGCCACGGTAACAACCGAGATCCATCAATCGCTTGATGTGCATATTAATCTCACGACGAAGGTCCCCCTCGACCTTGAAGTTATGATCGATGCACTCACGAATCTTTTTGACATCGGTGTCGTCGAGATCGTCCGCGCGCTTGCTCTCGTCGATCCCGGTAAGCTCGCAGATCTTTTTCGCGGAATTCGCACCGATGCCGTAGATGTACTGGAGCGCAATCACGGTGTGCTTTCGACCGGGAAGGTCTACGCCTGCAATACGAGCCATGCCTCTATCCTTGCCTTTGCTTGTGGCGGGGGTTCTCGCACAAGACGCGGACCACACCCTTGCGGCGCACAATCTTGCACTTGTCACAAATCTTTTTGACGCTTGGTCGAACCTTCATTTTAGCCTCTCGGTGATTCGTCCTTTGGTCGGATCGTAGGGGTAAACTTCCACCGTTACCCGGTCCCCAGGTAGGACCTTCACGGTGACGCGTCGGGCCTGTGTTGCAAGCGACGCGGTGATCGCGGCTCCGTCAGCCAGCCTGACCCTGAACAACGACCGAGGCAGCACAGCCTCGACGACGCCTTGGGCCTCGTGGTGCTCCGGCATTTTCGCCTTACGCCACCCCTAATGCCTTCTTAATCCGTTCCGTAATTTCCTTTAGCGACCCGACGCCGTCGATTGTCTTCACGACGCCCTTCTGCTCGTAGTGTGCCAACACGGGCTCGGTCTTCGCTTTGTATTCCTCGAATCGCTTCCGAACGACCTCTTCCGTGTCGTCCGTCCGCTGAACAATCTTGTTTCCGCCGCAGTTTTCGCAGGTTCCACTTTCGGGCGGCGGAGTATAGCGGACATGGTACGTCTGTCCACAGTCCAAACAGACTCGTCGACCCGTGACGCGGTCCACGATGCTCTCCAGAGGGACCTCGAGGGAGACGACGGTGTCGATTTTCCTGTCGAGCTTCATGAGCAGGCCGTCCAGCGCAGCCGCTTGAGCCTGAGTCCGCGGGTAACCGTCGAAAATTGCACCACTTATTGCGTCGTCCGCTGTGAGGCGCTTCTCCATCAGGTCGAGCACGAGGCTGTCTGGAACAAGCTTCCCGGCCGACATGTACTCGTCGAACTTTTTCCCGAGCGCCGAGCCCAGCTTCCGTTCGGCGCGCATCATGTCGCCCGTCGAGATTTGCGGAATGCCCAGAAGCTCGATCAGGAACTTCGCCTGGGTGCCTTTTCCGGCACCAGGAGGTCCAAATAGAAGAAGGTCCATCAGGTTACCCCCCCTCTGGCACGGATCTTCGACCCCGAAGTCGCCGTCAGGCCCTCGTAGTGCCTAGTGATGAGATGACTCTCGACCTGCTGCGCAAAGTCCAGGGCTACGCCGACGACAATCATCAGCGAGGTTCCGCCCAAATAGAACGGAACGTTCCATCTGGCTTGCAATAAGGTCGGTATCGTACACACGGCGGCCACGTACAACGCGCCGCCCACCGTGATTCGGGTTAGCACCGCGTCGATGTACTCAGCCGTGGCTTTGCCCGGCCTAACGCCTGGGATGAACGCGCTCTGCTTCTTGAGGTTCTCGGCCACATCGACGGGCTGGAAGGTAATTGCCGTGTAGAAAAAGCAGAAGAAGATAGTCATGACCGCGAAGATCACGATGTAGACCCAACCACCGGGCACGAGATTATTGCTGATCCACCGCATCGCAGCCGAGAGATACGGGATGTCCGTTCCAGCGAGAGTGACCGGAAACATCAAGAGCGATGAGGTGAAAATCGGCGGAATGACGCCGGCCATGTTCACCCGAAGCGGCAGGTGCGACTGCTGCCCACCGTACATCTTCTTCCCAATCATCCGCTTGGCGTAAGTGATCGGTAGTCGCCGCTGCGCCCGTTCGAAGAAAACGATGAACGCCGTCGTCCCAAGCGCGATCACCACGAGGAGCATGAGGTCAATCGGCTGTAACTCGCCCAGCTTGAACTGCTCGAAGGTCATCACCATGGCGTCGGGCAAATTAGCCACGATCCCCGCGAAGATGATGAGAGAAATCCCGTTGCCAAGGCCTCGCTCGGTGATTTGCTCACCCAGCCACATGAGGAACGAGGTTCCCGTCGTGAGAGCGAGAACGGTCATGAGACGAAAGCCCCAACCCGGGTTCGCTACGATGTCGCCGGCGGTCGAAGCTTCGTTCCAGCCCTCCCAGAGCATTGCGAGTCCCAGGCTCTGAAAGATGCTCAGCCCCACGGTCCCATAGCGTGTGTATTGGTTGATCTTTCGCTGCCCTGCCTCGCCTTCCTTCCGGAGCTCCATCAGCTGCGGAACGACCACAGTCATCAGCGAGAGAATGATGCTCGCTGAAACATAGGGCATGATGTTGAGGGCAAAGATCGACGCCTGCTCGAGGGCACCGCCCGAGAACAGATTGAAAAGGCTCAGGAACCCGCCTGATTGCCCGGCCACGTACTTCCGCATGGCGGCTCTGTCGACCCCTGGAGTGGTGACGAAGATACCGATTCGATAAACGGCGAGCATCCCCAACGTGAAGAGGATGCGACGCCGAAGCTCGGGGATGCGGAAGATGTTGGCGAAGTTACTCATGGGGTCGCTAAAGCCTTTGGGTCAGGAGTCTTTGGCCTTGATGAGGTCGACCACTCCACCAGCTTTGCTGATCTTCTCGGTCGCACTCGAACTAGCTGCGTGTACCTTGATGGTCACGGCTTTGTCGAGTTCTCCCTCGCCTAGGAGCTTGATAATGTCCACTTTGCGATTGATCAGACCTGCCTCGCGGAGAGCGGCTTCATCCACGGTAGAGCCTGCTTCGAACCGAGACAAATCCCTGACATTGATGATGCCCACCTTCTTGGTGAAAGGGTTCGTGAATCCACGCTTGGGGACTCGCCGGTAGAGGGGCATCTGGCCACCCTCGAACCCAAGCTTACTGAAGTTCCCGGGATGCCTCGCCTTTTGGCCCTTCTGCCCGTGACCCGCGGTCTTTCCGAGGCCGGAGCCGGGGCCGCGACCCTTCCGCCGCTTACCCCGTACCGAGCCGGGCGCCGGGCGGAGACGCGAGAGGATAGGAGCCTTCTTCTCTTGTTCTACTTCAGCCATTTTCCACTTCCTCCACCGACACCAGATGCAGGACCTTCTTCACCATGCCACGGAGGGAGGGTGTATTGTCGATCACGACGTGAGTGTGGGGACCACGCAGGCCGAGGCCTTTCAGAACCCGTCGCTGGTGGTCCATGCGGCCAATACCGCTTCGGATTTGAGTCACCTTGAGCTTTTTCGCCGCCATCAGACTACCTCCTAACCCGCGCTCGCCTCAGGCTCGACGATCTCTTCAGGCGCCGCCTCTGAGCGCGGAGCGGCCGCCTTGGGGGCGTGCTCGTGCTGATGAATGTCGACTTCCCGCTTTCCGCGCCGGCCGGCCACATCGGCCGGGGATTCGAGTTCCCGGAGCGCAGCAATGGTCGCGTTGACCACATTATGGGCATTCGTCGTACCGAGAATCTTGGCGAGGACGTCCTTGACCCCAGCGGCCTCTAGAACGTGACGCATCGCACCGCCGGCAATTACGCCGGTTCCTTCGGACGCCGGGCGCAACATCACCCGACCTGCACCCGAGTGTCCAACAACCCGGTGAGGAATGGTACGGCCCGAGAGGGAGACCTTGAAGAGGTTCTTCCGAGCCCGGTCGGTACCCTTGCGGATCGACTCGGGAACCTCGTTGGCCTTCCCCATGCCAAAGCCAACGTGGCCATTTCCGTCGCCTACGACGACGAGAGCGCTAAAGCTGAACCGTCGGCCGCCTTTGACGACCTTGGCTACGCGGTTGATGTAGATGACGCGTTCCGTCAGCTCATCGAGCGTATTTGGATCAATAATTTCGTCGGTATATGCCATCTTGTCCTCAGAACTTGAGCCCAGCCTCGCGAGCGGACTCCGCAAGGGCGCGCACCCGACCGTGATACCGATACCCGCCGCGGTCGAAGACCACCTGTTCGACACCCTTGTCGAGGCACGCCTTGGCTACGTCGCTGCCAACGGCCTCGGCCAGGCTGACCTTGCTGCCTTCCTGCTTGGTGCTGGAAGCCGCAGCAATGGTTCGCCCCTGCGTATCGTCGATGACCTGAACGTAAATGTGTTTGGCGCTCCGAAACACGCAAAGCCGAGGACGTTCGGCCGTACCGAAGACCTTCTTTCGAATTCGAAGCTTGCGTCGCGCGCGTCCTGTAACTTTCTGTTTCATCCCGAGGCCTTTCCTGCCTTGCCGGCCTTCTCTTTGACACGCTCACCTGTGTAACGGACGCCCTTCCCGTTGTAAGGCTCCGGAGGCCGAACGGCCCGGATCCGGGCTGCGATTCGGCCAATGAGTTCTTTGTCCACAGACTCCAGATGAACCCGCGGAAACTTAGTGCCCGCTTCGTCGATCGTCTCGACCTGAACGTTCACGGCTTTGGGAATCGCCAACAAGGGCTGGTGGGAGAGCCCAACCGTCATCTTCAAGGCGCCGTCCTTGAACTCCGCACGGTAGCCAACGCCGCGGAAGTCGAGCGACTTCTTGTAGCCGGTGGTCACCCCTTCTACCATGTTGTTGATGATTGCCCGCGTCAGGCCCTGGTACTGCGTCCCGGCCTTTCCGGCGCCAGCAACGGGAACTACCCTAAGGACGCCCTCTTCGTGAATGACCTGCACCTCGGGTCGGAAGACCCGAGTCAGCTGACCCTTCGGTCCTTTGACCGTCAGTTCCTCGCCTTTGAGAGTGACCTGCACGCCTTTCGCCACAGGCACGGGCTTCTTCCCGTTTCGGGACTGCTTCTGTTGTTGTGTTTCGGTCATTACCACACCTCACACAGGACCTCGCCGCCAACCCGCTTATGGCGAGCGTCGCGGTCGGTCATGATGCCCACGGACGTCGACAGGATGGCTACACCCATCCCGTTCTGTACACGGGGAATGTCACGGTGGCCGACGTAGAACCGACGACCCGGCCGGCTCGCACGACGGATACCCAGAAACGCGGGTCGCCTGTCGCGCCCGTACTTCAGCCGAATGGTCAGGCTCTGGGGCATCCCGTCTTCCAAACGGAAGTCATCAATGAAGCCCTCTTGTTTGAGAATCTCGGCCAAAGCCGTCTTCAACTTGGAAGCCGGCAAGGTGGTTTCCGCATGGTTCGCTTTAGCGGCGTTACGAAGCCGGGTGAGCATGTCTGCAATGGGATCGGTCATCATGGCAACAACTCCTACCAGCTCGACTTGGTCAGACCCGGGATGTCCCCCGAAAGTCCATACTTTCGAAGACAGATCCGGCACATTTGGAACTTGCGATAGTATCCTCGCGGCCGGCCACAAGCCTTGCAGCGGTTGCGGTAGCGCACCGAAAACTTCGGCGTCTTCTCCATTTTGGCGAATGCTCGCTTACTAGCCATCTGCGTCCTCTAGTTCCGGAAAGGCATGCCGAGCGCCCGTAGCAAGGCCCGGCCCTGTTCATCTGTGGTTGCGGTGGTCACAAAGGTCACGTTCAAGCCTTTGATCCGATCCACCTTGTCGTAGTTGATCTCAGGAAAAATGATCTGCTCTCTGATCCCGAGCGTATAGTTGCCTCGGCCGTCGAATGCCTTCGGGCTAACGCCTTTGAAGTCGCGGGTGCGGGGCAGAGCAAGGGTGATGAGTCGGTCAGCGAAGTCATACATGCCATCGCGACGCAGGGTGACCATCACGCCGATGGGCATACCCTCGCGCAGCTTGAAACCCGCAATCGACTTTCGGGCTCGGGTCACGACCGGCTTTCTGCCGGTGATCGCCGTCATCTCCTCGGTCGCCGATTCGATGAGCTTCGCATTTTGAACGGCTTCACCTAGGCCCATGTTGACGACGATGCGCTTCAACTGAGGGGCCTGCATGACGTTCTTCAGCCCGAAGTCCTTCATCAACTGTGGAATGACTTCGTCCTGATACTTCTGTTTGAGACGGGGTAAGTTACTCATGATTCATGCTCCGCGGCCTCAGTCGAGCACCGAGCCGCTCTTGACCGCTACTCGAACCCTTTTGCTCGGGTCCTTCTTGTCGGCCTCCACGCGGATGCGCGTTCGCATGTCCGTTTTCGGGTCAACCGGCATTACGTTCGAGACATGGATGGGCAGCTCTTTTTCGACGATGCCCGTCTCGCGAAAGCGCTTCGCGCTCTGATGGCGCTTGACTCGATTCACGCCCTCCACGAGAACGCGGTCATTGGGCATCAGTTTCAGGATGCGGCCGGTTTGACCCTTGTCCCGCCCGGCGATCACCACGACGACATCGCCCTTCTTGATACGAGCGGCCATCACACCACCTCCGGCGCCAAAGAAACGATCTTCATGAAGCGTTTGGCGCGGAGCTCGCGAGCCACCGGGCCGAAGATGCGAGTGCCAATGGGCTCGCCATCCTTGTTGATGAGGACTGCGCTGTTCGTGTCGAACTTGATGTATGTGCCGTCGGGACGCTGATAACCGCGCTTGGTCCGAACGACCACCGCACGTGCCACCTCGCCCTTCTTCACACGAGCCGTCGGAAGCGCCTCCTTGATGGACACCACAATGATGTCCCCAAGCCCGGCGTATCGACGCCGAGAGCCGCCGAGAACCTTGATGCAAGCGACGCGCTTGGCTCCACTGTTGTCCGCGACGTCGAGCTGTGTCTCTGCCTGGATCATCGTTATACCTCCGGCGGCCGCTCGATCAGACGGATGACTTCCCAACGCTTGGTCTTGGACTTCGGGCGACAGGCCCGAATCTCAACCAGGTCGTTCGTGCGGTACTCGTTGTCCTGATCGTGGGCGTGGAACTTCTTCCGACGCTTCACGTATTTCCCATAGAATGGGTCACGAGAGCGGCGGACCACCTCGACGACGACCGTCTGCTGTGCGCGCCCTTCGGTTGAGGTGTTGTTGACGACTCGACCCACTAGGCGTCGACGGAGCCCGCGCTCCTTGGCCTTCTTCGGGGTCGGCTGGCCCTGTTCTACAGACATGACCGATTACTCCTTCGTCCCCGCGGCGGCCTCTTGCGAAACCCGCTGCGTGAGAATCGTTTTCACTCGGGCGAGGTCCCGGCGAAGCTTTTGGATTGAGCTCGTATCATCGAGCTGGTTCGTGTGGTTGTCGAAGCGGGCCTTCCAAAGTTGGCGACGCAGGTCGCCCTCGAGCACGTCGAGCTCTTCGGTGGACCGCTCTCGGATGTCCTCGGTCTTCATAGTTGGTTCTCCCGCGAGCGGAAAGCCGTCTTGATAGGCAGCTTGTGCCCGGCGAGGGCAAATGCCTCCCGGGCAAGCTGTTCCGGTACTCCCTCGATTTCGTAAAGCATTCGCCCCGGCTTAATCACGGCTACCCAGCCCTCTACGCTGCCCTTACCCTTACCCATACGAGTTTCGAGCGGCTTCTTCGTGATCGGCTTGTCGGGAAAGATGCGGATGTAGAGCTTGCCCTGGCGCTTGACCTTCCGCTGAATGGTCATACGTGCGGCCTCGATCTGGCGCTGGCTGATCCGCCCCGGCTCAAGGGCCTGCAGAGCGAAGTCCCCAAAGGAAACTTGGCTCCCGCGATACGCCTTGCCGCGCATCCGACCCTTTTGCTGCTTTCTAAACTTGGTTTTCTTAGGCTGGAGCATCGTACTTACCTAGGCAGCGTTTGTGGCGCCCCGGCACCCGGACGCTGGGGAAGCTGCTCCCCTTTGAAGATCCAACACTTGATTCCGACGGTGCCGGCCTTGGTGTGCGCCGTGACCTCGCCGTACTCTATGTCTGCGCGAAGAGTGTGAAGCGGGACACGACCTTCGCGGTACCACTCGGTCCGGGCGATCTCTGCACCACCGAGCCGACCTGAAGCGGTCACTCGGATTCCTTTGACGCCGAACTTCATCGCCGTCGAGACCGCCTTCTTCATCGCGCGCCGAAAGGCAACCCGACGTTCGAGCTGAGTCGCGATGTTCTCAGCAACCAGCTGGGCGTTCGTTTCAGCTTTGCGAACTTCTTGAATGTCCAAGAAGAGCTCGTTCTCCGTGAGCTTTTGAAGGTCCGCCTTGAGCTGTTCAACGCCTGCGCCGCGCTTTCCGATGATGATCCCAGGCCGCGACGTGTGAATCACGACCTTTGCCTTGTTGGCGGCGCGCTCAATCTCGATTTCGGCGATACCAGCGTGGGCAAACTTCTTTCGAATTGTTTTCTTGAGCCGAAGATCTTCGTGGAGCCACTTGGCGTAGTTCTTGTCTCCGTACCATTTCGACTTCCAGGTCTTCACGGTGCCGAGTCGAAAACCGTATGGATGTACTTTCTGACCCATGGACTAACCCTCTTCTCCGTCGCTCACTACGACAGTGATGTGACTCATTCCCTTGACGATGCGGGTCGCACGTCCCTGGGCACGCGGCCGCCAACGTCGCATGTGCTGGTTGGGCGCCATGTCCGCAAAGGCCGTCTTTACAACAAGCGCATCGAGGTCGATGTCCTCGTTCTTCTGGCGAGCGTTCGCAATCGCGCTGCCGATCAGCTTGGCGACGATTGGAGCGGCCGACTTCGACGTGAAACGAAGCTCATGTAGAGCCAACGCGACGTTTTTGCCACGGACCATGTTGAGTACGACTCGCGCCTTACGAGGCGAGATTCGTTGGAATCGAGCTTTGGCGACCGCTTCCATGGTTACCTCTTACCCGTGCTTGGGTTTACCTTCTTGCCAGCCTTCTTGTCCGCGGCGTGGCCCCCAAAAGTGCGCGTCGGCGAAAATTCACCGAGCTTGTGACCAACCATGTTCTCGGTCACGAAAACCGTGATGAACTTGCGACCGTTATGTACCGCGAAGGTCTGGCCAACGAACTCCGGCGTAATCGTGGAGCGCCGCGACCAGGTGCGGATCATCTTCTTGTTTCCGGCCTTGATCGACGCGTCGACCTTCGTCTGAAGGTGTTCGTCGATGAACGGCCCCTTTTTTACTGAACGCGCCATTACTTCTTCTTCCGGCTGCGAACGATGTACTTGTCGGTCGCCTTGTTGTTTCGGGTCTTGAGGCCCTTCGCCAGTTGGCCCCACGGAGAACACGGATGTCGTCCGCCAGAGGTCCGACCCTCGCCGCCGCCCATGGGATGGTCGACCGGGTTCATCGTCGTGCCCCGATTGTGCGGTCGGCGTCCCAACCACCGGCTTCGTCCGGCCTTCCCAAGGGTGAGGCGGGCGTGCTGAGCGTTGCTGACCTGGCCGATGCTGGCCCGGCAGTTCAAGTGAACCATCCGCACCTCGCCAGAGGGGAGACGGATCTGCGCGTAGTCACCATCCTTGGCCATGAGCTGGGCCGCTGTGCCCGCCGAACGGACCAGCTGGGCGCCCTTCCCAATCTTGAGCTCGATGTTGTGGATCATCGTCCCGAGCGGAATGTGTCGCAGCGGCATCGCATTGCCGGGCTTGACGTCCGCGTGTCGAGAGGAGATCACCTGTTGACCGACCTGCAGGCCGTCCGGCGCGAGAATGTATGCCTTCTCGCCGTCCGCGTAGTGAACCAGCGCAATTCGACCCGAGCGGTTCGGATCGTATTCGATGGTTTTGACGGTTGCCGGAACCCCAATTTTGTTCCGCTTGAAGTCGATCTTTCGGTAGCGCTGCTTGTGACCACCACCCCGAAAACGAGAGGTGATCCGCCCCTGGTTGTTCCGGCCCCCCTGCGACTTCTTCGCGTCGAGAAGTTTCTTCTCTGGCTTGCTCGCAGTGATCGTTTCGAAGTCCGGGGCTTCGTAAAAGCGCCGGGACGGTGATGTCGGTTTAAACTTACGAATCGCCATGATCAGGCTCCCTCGAAGAAGTCGATCCCGTCGCCCTCTTTGAGCGTCACGATCGCCTTCTTCCAGTTGCGGGTTTTGGCGTAGCCGCGTCCCATGCGCTTCATTCTTCCGCGCATGACCAAGGTCCGAACATCTCGCACGGAAACCTTGAACAGGGTCTCGACCGCGTCCTTGATGTCGATCTTGTTCGCGTGAACGTCCACCTCGAACGAGTATTTGTTGAGGGACTCGCGCAAGAGCGACCCCTTCTCCGTGAGGTAGAGCGGGCGTTTGATGACGTCTTCAACCCTCATGATCAGGCCTCTTGTCCCTTGCTGGTCTCGCACCGCGCAATCAGAGCCTCCGCGGCGCTCTGCGTGAGCACGAGGTGTTCGTGGCGAAGCAGGTCGTAGAGGTTGACGCCCTCCGGAGGGAGAACCGAGTAGTTCTGTAGGTTCCGCGCGCTGAGCCGCAGCTTTTCATTGTTTGACTGGTCCACGATGAGCGCCCCTTTGTCGAGCTTCAGGGTCTCGAGCACGGACGCGAGCTTCTTCGTCTTTGCCTCCTCGAGCTCGAAGTCCTCGAGAATGAGCAGGCGCCCTTCCTTGAGCTTGAGCGTGAGTGCGCCACGCAGCGCTCCAATCCGCTGCTTGCGGGGCGGCCGGTAGCCGAAGCTGCGCGGCCGCGGTCCGTGCGCCTGTCCGCCTCCAACGAAGGTGGGCGCGCGCTTGGACCCATGGCGAGCATTGCCCGTGCCCTTCTGCTTGTAGAGCTTCTTGGAGGTCGCCGAGACCTCCGCGCGATTCTTCGTCGACGCGCTACCCTGTCGCTTACTCGCGAGCTGAGCTCGTAGGACGTCGTAGAAGAGACTTTCGTTGACCGCCGCATCGAATACGTGGTCCGACAGGTCCATCTCGCCGACGTCTTTCCGGCTCAAGTTGTAGACTTTGACCTTGGGCATCCTCTACCGCCTTACGACTTGATCTCCACATCAACGCCCGCCGAAAGATCCAGCTTCATGAGGGCGTCGAGCGTCTGTTGAGTGGGGTCCAAAATGTCCAGGAGTCTTTTGTGAGTTCGGATCTCGAACTGTTCCCGCGACTTCTTGTCGACGTGCGGTCCACGCAACACCGTGTACTTGTTGATTCGAGTCGGCAGCGGAATCGGACCCGCTACGCGCGCACCGGTTCGCTTTGCCGTATCGACGATCTCGGTCGCCGACTGGTCGAGCAGTCGGTGATCGTATGCTTTGAGTCGGATCCGGATCTTATTCGCTGCCATGGTTCTTACTCAATGATCTTGGAGATGACGCCAGCACCGATGGTGCGGCCGCCCTCACGGATGGCGAAGCGCTGCTTCTCCTCCATCGCCGCGGGGGTGATGAGGTTGACCTTCATCTTCACGTTGTCGCCGGGCATCACCATCTTGATGTCCTCGGGCAGCTCGATCTTACCGGTCACGTCCAACGTCCGGATGTAGAACTGCGGCGTGTAGTTCGAGAAGAACGGCTTGTGGCGGCCGCCCTCTTCCTTCGTCAGCACGTACACCTCGCACTCGAACTTCGTGTGCGTGTTCACCGAACCGGGCTTCGCCAGAACCTGCCCGCGCTCCACGTCGTCCTTGTCCACGCCGCGAAGCAGGCAGCCCACGTTGTCGCCCGCCTGCCCCTGGTCGAGCAGCTTGCGGAACATCTCGACGCCCGTGACCGTCGTCTTCTTCGGGTCTCGCACCCCGAGGATTTCCACCTCGTCACCCACCTTGATGATGCCGCGCTCGATTCGCCCGGTCACCACCGTGCCGCGACCCTTGATCGAGAAAACGTCCTCGACCGCCATCAGGAACGGCTTGTCGATATCCCGCTGCGGCTCCGGAATGTGGGCGTCGACCTCGCTCATCAGGTTCACGATCGACTCGACCCACTTCTCTTCGCCGTTCAGCGCGCCGAGCGCCGAGCCCTGCACGACCGGGATGTTGTCACCGTCATAGTCGTACTTGCTCAGCAGCTCGCGAACTTCCATCTCGACCAGCTCGAGCAGGTCCGGGTCGTCCACCGCGTCGCACTTGTTGAGAAAGACCACCATCGTCGGAACGCCGACCTGACGGGCAAGGAGCACGTGCTCCTTGGTCTGCGGCATCGGGCCGTCCACGCCACTCACGACCAAGATCGCGCCGTCCATCTGGGCTGCGCCGGTGATCATGTTTTTCACGTAGTCGGCATGGCCGGGGCAGTCGACGTGCGCGTAGTGACGATTCTCCGTCTGATACTCGACGTGACTGGTCGCGATCGTGACGGTTTTCGTGTCGTCACGCTCAGTGCCGCCCTTGGCGATGTCCTTGTACGACTTCACCTCGCCACCATGCTTGTCCGACATCACCTTCATGATGGCGGCCGTCAGCGTGGTCTTGCCGTGGTCGATGTGACCGATCGTGCCTACGTTGATGTGTGGTTTGTTTCGAACAAACTTTTCCTTAGCCATTGTTCGCTCCCTCAGCCGCCCTTCGCCTTGGCGACGATTTCATCCGCGATGCTGCTCGGCACCGCCTGATATTCCTTAAACTGCATGGTGTAAACCGCCCGCCCCTGTGTCTTGGAACGAAGGTCGTTGACGTAACCGAACATGTTGGCCAGTGGAACGGTGGCTCGGATGACCTGAAGGCCGGAGACCGAGTCCATGCCACCCACCGCACCTCGCCGCGAGTTGAGGTCGCCGATGACCTCGCCCATGTACTCCTCTGGGACACGGACTTCAACGTCCATGACCGGCTCGAGGAGCTGAATTCCAGCCTTCTTCGCGCCCTCTTGGAAAGCCAAGGAGCCGGCGACCTCGAAAGCGGCCTGATTCGAGTCAACGTCGTGGTAGGAACCGTCGTAAAGGGTCGCTTTGACGTCGATGACTTGATAGCCCGCAAGCACGCCGCGCGACATAGCGTCGCTGATGCCCTTCTGGACGGAAGGGATGAACTCCCTCGGAATCACACCGCCAACGATGGCGTTTTCGAACTCGTAGCCGGCGCCTGGAGTCGACGGTTCTAGCTTGATCCAGACGTGACCATACATGCCGCGCCCGCCGGACTGCTTGATGTAGCGTCCTTCCGACTCGACTTGCTTGGTGATGCTTTCCCGGTAGGCGACCTGCGGTGCGCCCACGTTCGAGTCGACTTTGAACTCGCGCTTGAGACGGTCGACGATGATTTCCAAGTGTAGCTCGCCCATCCCGCTGATGATCGTCTGACCGGACTCTTCATCGGTATGGGCGCGGAAGCTCGGATCCTCGGCCGCAAGCTTGGCGAGCCCGAGTCCGAGCTTGTCCTGGTCGGCCTTGGTCCTTGGCTCGATGGCAACCGAGATAACGGGCTCGGGAAAGTCCATCCGTTCGAGGATCACAGGATGGGACTCGTCGCACAGGGTATCGCCGGTGGTGGCGGTCTTCAGACCGACGGCGGCGGCGATATTGCCGGCGTGGATTTCCTTGAGCTCCTCGCGGTTGTTCGCGTGCATCTGAAGGATGCGGCCGATGCGCTCCCGCTTGCCCTTCGTGGAATTGAGCACTGCGGTTCCGGCTTGGAGGACTCCGGAGTAGACGCGAAAGAAAGTCAGCTGACCGACGAACGGGTCGTTGATGATCTTGAATGCGAGGGCGCTGAAGGGCTCATCGTCCGAGGCCTTGCGTTCCACCGTCTTTTCCGGGTCGTCGGCGGAGACACCTTGAATGGCGGGCACGTCCACCGGCGACGGGAGGAAGTTGACCACGGCGTCCATGAGCTGCTGGACGCCTTTGTTCTTGAACGCGGAGCCGCAAAGGACCGGGACGATCTTCTGCTGGAGGCAACCCGTGCGAAGGGCAGAGAGGATCTCCAAGGACGAAAAGTCCGTGTCCCCCTCCAGGTATCGCTCCATCAGTGCATCGTCGACTTCGGCGACTGCTTCCAGCAAGATCCTTCGCGCGGCCTCGGCCTCGGCTTTGAGCTCGCCGGGGATCGGCTCGACGTCCCATTCGGCACCGAGCTTGTCATCCTTGAAGCGGTGGGCCTCCATCGTGATGAGGTCGACGACGCCCTGGTGCTCAGCCTCTTGGCCGAGAGGAATTTGAACCGCGACGGCAGGCGCCAGGAGGCGATCTTTGATCGAGGCCAGCGTTGCGGCGAAATCGGCGCCCGACTTGTCCATCTTGTTGACGAAGCAGATCCGAGGGACACGGTAGCGGTCGGCCTGACGCCATACGGTCTCAGACTGGGGCTCGACGCCTTCCTTGCCGTCGAAGACGGCCACCGCACCGTCGAGGACGCGTAGGGAGCGCTCCACTTCGATGGTGAAGTCGACATGGCCTGGTGTGTCGATGAGGTTGATTCGGAACTGTTCTCCGGCGAACGCGCCCGCCTCGGGACGCCAGAAGCAAGTGGTCGCAGCGGAAGTGATGGTGATTCCGCGCTCCTGCTCCTGTTCCATGTAGTCCATCGTGGCCGCGCCATCGTGGACTTCGCCAATCTTGTAGTTGACGCCCGTGTAGTAAAGGATGCGCTCGGTGGTCGTCGTCTTGCCGGCATCAATGTGGGCCATGATGCCGATGTTGCGCGTCCTTTCGAGTGGATACTTCCTGGCCATGGCTAACCTGCTTCGCTCTTTTCATGCACAAAACCCCCTCCGACCCGGAAAGCCACCCTCGGGCTTTCGCTACTTCAGAGAGGGTTTCGAGAGGCACTCGGTTGCGACGCAATGTTTGTGTCGCGGTCTTCCCGGCGGCTCTCTCTATGTGATGGGTGACATGAACTAAGCTGCTGCTCCTCGTCCGAGTGGTTTCCGTGGACCTTCCCAGACCGTGTATGGTTAACCCTGCGCGATCACCACCGGTAGTGGGCGAAAGCCTTGTTGGAATCCGCCATCTTGTGTGTGTCCTCGCGCTTCTTCACCGCGTTGCCGCGACCTTGTGAAGCCTCGACGAACTCGGCAGCCAGCCGCTCCATCATGGACTTTTCACCGCGGGAACGCGCGTACTGAACGAGCCAGCGCATCGCCAAGGCGTTGCGACGCTCGTTTCGCACTTCGACGGGAACCTGATAGGTCGCGCCGCCGACTCGTCGGCTCTTGACCTCCACCCGAGGCTTGACCGCGTCGAGGGCTTTACGGAAGACCTCGAGGGGCTCTTCCTTGTAGCGCTCGGAGATGACGTCGAACGCGCCGTAAAGAATCTGCTCGGCAGTGGACTTCTTGCCGCCGACCATCAGGGAATTGGCAAACTTTGTGACAAGCTTGTCCCCGTACTTGGCGTCCGGCGTGATCTCTCTTTTAGGTGCTTCGCTTCGGCGACTCATGACGGTACTCGGTTAGTTCTTCGGGCGCTTGACGCCGTACTTTGACCGCTTATTCACGCGGTTGGCTTTGTTGGTGTTCGAGGGGCCGATGGCTCCGGTCGCGTCCAGGGTGCCGCGCACCACGTGGTAACGCACGCCTGGCAAGTCCTTCACACGACCACCCCGTATGAGAACGACGGAGTGCTCTTGAAGGTTGTGTCCTTCGCCCGGAATATAGGTGATGGATTCGATGCCGTTCGAAAGTCGAACTCGCGCTACTTTGCGCAGGGCGGAATTCGGTTTTTTGGGCGTCGTCGTATAGACGCGGACGCACACACCACGCTTCTGCGGACAGCGCTGCAAGGCGGGTGAGTCCGTCTTGTCTTTGATCTTCTTGCGTCCCTTGCGGACGAGCTGATTGATGGTGGGCATAAGTACCGGAAAAAGCGTGGATTTCTTCGGTCACGGAGCCGTGCCCACGCGCCGAAGGGAGCGTAGGATAGGCGTGAACGTCCTAGTGTCAAGCGGAGTGCCGGAAGAAAGGCGGCTTTTCAAGGGATGCCGGGCGGCGCCTGGCGGTCTCTGCCGCATGAACGGCAGGATTGTTGGCTTATAGGCGATTGCGGCGCGACGCAAGCCTAGGTTAGGAATCATAAGTGATACCCAAAAGGCTCCCTCGCTTGTTTCAGAAGGTTACACCGATGCTGCCACCCGTCAGGCCCAGGCCAAACTTCATGCTGATGCCGCCTGTCGGGGGAGCGCGGAGCTCAGCTGGGAGCTCCCGCGGCCGGGTGGAGCGTATCGCGGGTTTGAACCTAACCTCGGCGTCGATGATGCCGGCAACGGCGGTTCCGACGAACAGGCCCGAGCTGACCCAGTTGCTGATCCGAAGGGCCCGTTCCACGCGCTGTGCTCGGTCGATCTCGTCCGGCGCGGGGTCCTCGTCGCGGAGCGAGTTGTGCGCAATGAAGGTGGCGATGCTGCCTA
Source organism: uncultured delta proteobacterium (assembly GCA_963746475.1). GTDB lineage: Bacteria > Myxococcota_A > Polyangia > Polyangiales > Houyiibacteriaceae > SG8-38. Next base: position 1,144,152 of record CAVVBB010000001.1, on the reverse strand, counting down.
GCAGCAGACCTGATTCGACCACGGCCAGGGTGATTCCGAGACTCCGGTGGCGGTTTTGAAACTGACCCGCACCAAAGGGAATGGCAGCGATCCAGCGGGAGTTCACCTGCTCGACCGTCTCCGTGGCGGCCAGCTCCTCGAGGGTACGAATTCGCTGCTGCTCGCTCAGAATCGCCTGCATCTCGCTCTCTCGCTCGGCGAGCTCACGCTCCACCTCTCGGGCACGAACCGCCGCGTTCTCGCGCCTGACCTGGGCTTGAACCTCTTGAAAGGTCCGCACTACGACGCTCGGAAACGCGACGCGATCGATCTCGTAGTTCTCGTCCTCCTCGAGGAGTCGACGAAACTGTTCCCGGGCGTCGGCTTCGCGGTCGAGGAATAGGTAGGTCGCGCCGAGGTACTTGCGGGCTTCCAGCCGGACGACAGGGTTCTGAGCGCGGGGGACCTCGCCGCCCACCAGCCCCTCGAGCTCGCTCGCGGCCTTGCGGTAAGCTCCCCGCTCGTACAAGCGTCGCGCCATCTCGAAGTCGGACAACTCGTCGGCCTGGGCCGGAGCAATAGAGCCCGTGACGACGAGGAGCACGAACCCGAAGATCGCGATGCGGCGCATACTTCGTCCTTGTTCTAGGGGGTTTCCCCGAGCCGCTCAAGGGTGAAGGTATGTTCGGTGACGCCCGCTCCCGCGCGTAAGCTGACCTTGCCCTGGTGAGATCTGTAGCCTGGAGCCTCGATGGACACCTGTGCCTTTGCAGTCAGCGTGCGCATGGGCACGGTTAGAATCTCGCGAATCTTGCCCTTGATCACGCGGTTCCCCGGAAGCGTGATCTCGACGCTCGCGCTTCGTGGCGCCGGCCCCCTCAGGTAGAGCTTCGCCGGTTTGTAACGAAGGTTGATGGCGAGATCGTAGTCACCTCGACCTTGGGGAATCGTCACCCTCTTGGTCCACGGCTCACAGCAATCCTCCCCGCCGACGGCCGAGAAAGTGTGGCGGCCGGGCTTGAGCCGCGCTCCCTGAAAACCGGGGCCGTAGGGTCGCAGAGCTGCGCCATCGATGCTGATCGAAACGTTAGACGGGCTGGGCTTGAAGACGACCAAGCGGGGGCCGCCGGGTGGGTCATTGCGGGGTGAACGCACCTCGGCGTCTCTCGCGTCGGGTTCATCGACACCGGTTTCGGGGGCGGTTTCGAGCTCAGGCTCCGTCCGGACCTGGACTGGCTCAGTGATCTCTACCGGTTTGTCGATCAGCTCCGGAATGCCGGTCGGCGGCACCGGCGCGGCCTCTTCGATGACCGACTCGCCCCTGTGCAACCAGGTGGCGTAGCCCAGGCTCAGGAGACCCAAGACGGCCAAAACCGCGCCGAGACCCGCGGCAAGCTGGCGGCGCCGGCGCCAACCGAGAGAGGCGAGGAGACGAAGCGCCTTCTCGTTACCGTCGTCGAGAGCGAGCACGCGGCTCAGCGCGGCTTGTGCCTTGGGAATGTCGCGCTGTTTGACGGCCTGGGCACCGACGCTGAGGGAGCGTTCGATCGCATTGGCACGCACTTGCTGTCGAACGACCGCCGGGTCCTGAAGATACGACGCAAGCAACTCGTCCGCTTGCTCGATCCCCATCTCGGACAGGAATGCCCGCAGCGCTCCGGCGAATGCCAAGGCGCTTTGGTAACGCTCGTCGGGGTCGCGCTGGAGCGCCTTGGCGAGAATGCCAGCGAACGCCGTGCCGACGGCCGGTCGGGCGCGCAAGGGGTCCGGATAGTCGCCCTCGAGCAATTGTTTCAAGAGATGGTGCGGGTTGCGTCCGACGAAAGGGAGTCGGCCGATCGCGCAGTAGTAGAGGACGGTTCCTAGAGAAAAAACGTCGCTTCGCGCGTCGCATTCACGCCCCTCGAGCTGCTCGGGTGCCATGTGTCCGGGTGATCCGAGGATTTGACCGGTGGCGGTGAAGGCCTGCGTGTCGACCATGTGTGCAATGCCAAAGTCGGTCAGCTTCACGCACTGATTGAGGTGAATGAGCACGTTTTCGGGCTTTACGTCCCGGTGAATGATTCCTTTGTCGTGTGCCTCGCTGAGCGCCTCGGCTACTTGCAGGGCAATGCAAGCCGCGACCTCCGCGGGCACCTCGCCGTCGACCTGGATGAAGTCCTTCAGCGTCGGTCCGGTCAGGAGCTCCGCCGCGATGTAGGTCTCGTCGGAGGACTCACCGCTGTAGTCGTAGATCTCGAGAATGTGGGGATGGTGCAGCTTGGCGACGCTCCTGGCCTCGCGAGAGAAACGCGCACGGGCCTCGCCGGTGCGCTGCAGGTGCGGATGCAGAACCTTCAACGCCACCAGTCGGTCGAGAGAACTATCCCGTGCCCGGTACACGGTAGCCATGCCCCCGTGCCCGATCTCGTCGATCAACTCGTATTTCTCCAGCTTTCGCAACATCCGCCCGGACTTCGCTAATGATATCAAGCTTGAACTGCGATCGCTTCCTCTCAGAGGCGCGTGAGCTCGGTGGGCACGCAGAACTCGAAGTCACTTCGCGAAGCTACGCCGTCATCCCCACCCGCGACGATGAGCGCACCGCTTTCGAGCACGACACCGGCGGCCCCGGCACGCGGAGAGCTCAGGCGCGCAAAAGGCCCGATGAGCGCGAACTTCTGGGTCCAGAATACCTCCTCGATGAGGGTCGAACCCGCGCCTCCCACCAGGAGCGTGCTCCCCGCGGGGTGCAGGACGCCTGTTCGAGCCGTCGCCCAAGACGGGCCGGGGCCACTTTCGCAGCCATCCTCGTCTGAGCAGCCATGGAAAACGACCGTGTCCTGGCGTAGGGCACCGTTCTCACCGGTTCCGCCCAATAGCAATGCCATGGACTGGGTATCACCAACCAGCAGGGCGTCCTGTCGGACCCCATCCGCCAGGGAGGTGACCGCAATCCCCGTCGTCTGAGCATCCTTGAGCAGCTCCGCGCTGCCGACGTCGTTACCGCCGACGACCAAGACGTTCTGTCCAAGCGCAGTAGCCACGGCGCCGGCACGCGCCTGGTTGAGAGACAAGAGTGACACTTCACCGTCCGAGGCCACCAGAGAGACCTGCGCCACGGGCGTTCCGTCGATTTCGCCCCCGACGACCATCGCTCCGCGACCCGGCACAGACAGCAAGGCCGACGCCGGTCCGGCGCCAGGATGGAGCGTGACGGGGAGTCCTCCTTCGCTGGGGTTGTTCAGATCGAAGATGAATGGCGCGGCGTCGTTCGGAAGGACGAGCGCTTTCGTTTCGTCGATCAGGGCGCCACGGGTCGGGCCGAGGCGGGAAAAAGCGACGCCGGTGAAGAGCCCTTTCTTCCACTGAAGCATGTCGAGCCACTCGACCTGGTCCGTGGACAAGGTCGAGCTACTACCCCCGAAGCTGGTCGAAAAGGTCCCGGACGGAAGCATGGCGAAGTTTGCACGCGGTGTTTCGAGCCGCACGAGCGTGACGCGCGCGCAGGAAGCCGATCGCGCGGCGACGAGTCGGACGAACCCCAAGGACTCCGCGGCCGTGAACGGAGGGGGTGCGGACAGCAGTCTCAGGCCAACGCCGCCCGCCTCGGCCTGTCTCAGTTCCACGCGCATCCGAGTGGTGGCCGCCAGGGAGACAAACTGGACTCCAGCCTCGAACTGACCCTCGACGACGGAAAAATCGAAGTCCTCAGTGAACAGGCCCTCCTGCTCCAGGGTGATGAGGAGCTCATTGATGGGCGTTCCCTCCGCGGGGTTTCCGCCGTCGCCGTCGACGATGTCCACCTCAATGAAAACGGGAGAGGAGCTGTCCTGACAGCCCACCGCGGCCGCCGACAGGCTGAGCACCATCGCCAAGAATCGCGCCGTCACCGAGAGAGGTTGCGTGAGACGGCCGACGCAGGCAAGTACGGAACGCCGTGTGGACCGAACGCATTGACGGCATCGACGCGCCCGGAGCCGCTCAGGCGCTTGCGTCGGGCACAGGCCTCGCCTGGCTCGATTCTCAGCTGAACACACCCGATGGGCGGTACTCCTTCCTCGCAAACGAGCCAGTGGAGCAGCACCTGGTACGTTTTGGATCAACGGCCCCTTTTGCGGGTTTTCCGAGTTCGACGACGCTCGACCGGACAAACCGCTCGCTGGGCCCCGATCCGAGCTCAGTGCCGCGCTGGATCGGCTACATCGCTTACGACGCGGCCTGGTCGAACCCAGCGCGCGGCACCCCTCTGTTCGAGCGAGGCGACAGGCCGGTCGTTCTCTTTCATCGCTACGATGCAGTGCTCGCCATCGACCACCGGGACGGAGCAGCCTGGTTGGTGGGGGACGATGCGGACGCTTGCGCGCGGCTCCGGGAACGACTCGATGGAGGCCCGATGAGCGAACCGCTCAGCTTCCAAGTCGCGCGGCTCGAGGCGGACGACCCAGCCACGCACCGTCAGGCCATCGCGCGGGCGCTGGCGTACATCGCGGAAGGCGACGTGTACGAGGTCAACCTCGCACGGCGCTGGACGGCTTCGTTCGAAGGCTCGGCACTCGCCCTGTGGCTGCGGATGAGAGAAGCGAGCCAGGTTCCATTAGGCCTGCTCCTCGACGCAGGCGACCACAGCGTGCTGGCTTGCACGATGGAGCGGTTCTTACTCTGGGACGCGAAGACCGGCCGGCTCGTCACACGGCCGATCAAGGGCACGGTGCGCCGCGTCCCGGACGATGACGGAGCCGAAGCGCGATTGCTGTCCGACCCGAAGGAGCGGGCGGAGCATTCCATGATCGTCGACCTGATGAGAAACGATCTCGGACGCGTGGCACGCGTGGGCACCGTACGGGTTGAAGCGCCATTGCGGGTAGAGCCGTTCACGGGGCTCTATCACCTCGTCAGCACGGTGGTCTGCGAAACGCGGGCAAATGTTTCGGCGACCGATGTCTTGGAAGCTACCTTCCCCCCGGGCAGCATCACTGGAGCGCCGAAGCTCCGCGCCATGCAGATCATCGAGTCTCTGGAGCGCCATCCGAGAGGCGTGTACTGCGGTGCGGTCGGCTTCATCGACCGGACAGGCGGACTCTCGTTGGCCGTCTCCATCCGCACGGCGACGGTTCGAGCCGACGAGGTCGAGTACTGGGCCGGGGGGGGAATCGTCGAGGCCAGCGATCCAGACCGGGAGCTGGCGGAGACGGAGCTCAAGGCGCGCGTTTTTCTCGACGCAATTGGCGACCCCTCGACCCCTTAGACTTTGCCGGGCGGCCGCATGAGCGCGGCCGCCATATGACCCTGCTCTGCGATCCTTTCAGTCGGCTTCGCGCACGTGAATGGGCTGGCTGCTGCGAGTAAACGCGATGGCGCTGGTCCCTAGGGAGCCCATCATGACAGCCTCGATCATGGGCGGGTCGACCGCGGTGCTCGCGACGGCCCACTCAACGATGAAGCTGGCGCCCGAACGGCCGGCCGTGTCTTGGCGACTGACCAGGAACTCGAGAGTCTGCAGAGCAGGCAGGCGAACCGCATCGTTCAAGAACTCCCGCTCGAGGGACCCGCTGCTGTCATAGTAACGAACGGACTTCAGGTAGAGCGGGCGATCGACATCCGTGTTGCGAATGTTGAGCGTGACCTCCAGCGGGTACGGCCGCCCCTGCTCGAAGTAGATGTGCGAATATGCCGGCACGTAGGCTGCGTCGTGCACGGGAAGAGACGCCGTGTCGATCTTGGTGGCGAAGCCCTCCAGATCTGGAGGCTGATACGTCCGAGCAGGTGCCTCCGAAAGCTTCGCCTCGATGGCACTCAAACGCTCGTCGGTCGTATCGGACAGCAGCAAGAGCAGCCCCAGGGCGATCAACCCCAGCAGAACGAGCAGTCGAAAGCCCTTTTCCCAAAGCCAGACAAACCACTCCGGATACTCTTCCCTTTTCCGCACTGTCCCCTGCCTTCGCCCGGATTCTACGCAGCGCCGGCTCACGGGGCCATTCCTCGTCGGTCCCGCGCCGGCCGGCCGTGAAGGGCTCGCACTTGAGAGTGGCCGCATGCATGTTATGAGGGACAGCGCTCCCGGGTCGTCTAAGGGCAGGACAACAGGCTTTGGACCTGTGAATGGTGGTTCGAATCCACCCCCGGGAACCATGTTCCGAAAAGACTTTGGTCGCTTGTTTCTGTGCGCGCTGCTCGTGCTCGGAACGAGCTGTAAGAAGCAAGACACCGTCGCATCCACGACGCCAGCGACGGCGAGGTCCACGGGCTGCGAGCACGACGCTGCGGTGAACCTCGTCTTCTCGAAGACCTGGCCTTATCCAGCCGATGATCGGCAGATTCTCTGGCGCGGACCGTCCCTGCGCGTGCGGTTGAGAATGAAGCCGCGGAGCTCTTCGCCGGTGACCGGAAGCACCCGTTGGAAGGATGGCGAGGACATGCAGATCCTCGACAGTCAGGTCGTCGTGCGGAAGGCGCGCAGGGTCGTGGCGAAACGGGAACTGGCCCTGAGCCGAGAGATCTGGGACCAGGGGCGGAAGATCGTAGCGAGCACGCTCGCCGTCGAGGCTGGGGCAACGGTCGATTTTCTGCTCTTCGACTCGCGGGGGGCCTGCCTGATCATGACGCCGGAGGGGCTGGCCTCAGTCGCATGCGATTTGCACGATACCTTCGAGAACGTGACGCCAGAGAACCCCTATGCCTGCGAAGAGATCTGGTGGTTTAAGGTCGACCAGGGGAAGACGACACGGGGCTGGTTCACGTTCGACCCGGAGCGGATGGAACGCGTCTCAGCCAAATGAACGTTTCTTGATTCCCCTTGGGCCCTGTGATCGGACTGTCGGCTTCTGCGAGACAGTCGAAGCCGAGCGATGAGGCCTCGACACGGAGCTTGTCGATGGCTTCCCTGCGAGCCAGCTCATCTCGAACGACACCCCCCTTTCCCACCTGCTTCGGGCCGACCTGAAACTGAGGTTTGATGAGCGCGATGACCTCGCCGTCCTTGTCCAGCAGCGCGCGCGCAGCGGGGAGTAGCTTCTCGAGCCCGATGAACGAGGCATCGATGACGACCAGCGCGACGGGCTCGGGAAGGTCGCCGGACTTCAGGTGGCGCGCATTCGTGCGCTCCATGGAGACGACACGCCGGTCCCGGCGAAGCTTGTCGTGCAGCTGACCGTAGCCGACGTCGATGGCGTAAACGCGTGCGGCGCCTCGTTGAAGGAGGCAGTCGGTGAAGCCCCCTGTCGACGCCCCGAAGTCCGCCACGACCTTTCCTTCGGGATCGTAGCCGAAGGCCTCGAGCGCACCCTGTAGCTTGACGCCACCTCGCGACACGAACGGGTGATCAGGTTGGCGCACTGCGACGAGCGCATCCTGTTCGAGGGTCTCACCGCTCTTGTCCACGCGACGCTCTCCGACGAACACCTTGCCTGCGAGGATGAGCGCCTGGGCCTTCGTACGCGACTCGGCAAGACCCTTTTGGACGAGCAAGACATCGGCGCGTACCTTGGGCATGCAAGCAAGCCTGGGCCGTGTTCCAGAAAAAGGCGAACCAATGCTATATTGGTTTTATGGCGCGTGGCGTGCTCTTCGTGTTCGGGACGGTTCTCATCTTATGGGGAGCGGCGGCCATTCTTTCAGGTTCGTTCCTGCCGGACTGGATGGGTCTGAGTGCGGAGCGCGGGCCACAATACATCGAGTTCCACGCCATCAACGCCGGACTATGGCCCGCGCTCGGCATTTTCGCGGTCCTCGGTGCCATCATCACCCCGATGCGCATCCCAGCGATCCTGGCACTTCTCGTGTGCGCCTCCGGTGCCGCCTTTGGACGGGTGTTCGCGATGGTTCAGCGGGGTGCCGACCCCGACGTGTCATCGATCGCGATCATGGCTGCCGAATTCGCCATCATCGCGGGAACGGCGTTCGCGTACGTGTCGGAAAAGGCGCGCGTGCACCGGCAGAACAAGGATGCTTTGAGAGCGCTGGAAGCTGAACGCGACAAGCGAGCCACCGAACCGGCCCGACCCCAAGCCAAAACCTGAAACGCCAGAGGCCGGACCGACAGCTGCGAAGGCTGCGGAGTCGCTACCGGCTTCGACGAGGCGCCGCTTTGCACCCTGAACAAGCGGCGGAGGCGGCGGCTTCGAAGACGCGGAGCGCGGAGATCGACGGAAGACTTGGAATCAGCAGACCGAGTTGGAGGAAATGCTTTCCTCCAACCCTTCACTAAAACGGGATGTCGTCGTCGCCGAACTCGTCTGCGGCCGGGGCTTCGCTATGCCCTCCGCGAGACCCGCCACTGAACTCACCGCCCCCGTCACGGCGCCCGCTGCTGATGAGCACGACGTTGTTGGCGACGATCTCGGTGGACGTTCGCTTGTTGCCGTCCTTGTCGTCCCAGTCGCGGTACTGAATCCGCCCCTCGACGCAAATGCTACGACCCTTGGACAAAATGTTGTTCAAGGCCTCACCGCGCTTGCCCCAGATGATCACCGTGTGCCACTCGGTGCGCTGTTGCCGCTCGCCTGCGCGATTCACGTAAGACTCCGAGGTCGCAAGCCGCAGTCTCAGGACGGCCTGCCCACTTTGAGTGTACTTGAGCTCCGGATCGGTCCCCAGATTTCCAATGAGTGTGGCTCGATTCAAACCTTCAGCCATGGCTCCCCTTCTCTGCCCCCTTGCCGCTTTGGCAATGGTCGCCGAACATACGCGGCCAACGGCCGCGGATCAATGGTCCAATGCCTCGTGCTGGGCGCGCAGCGCGATCGCGAGCTCGTCCCGGAGCTCCCTCCGCCGACGCTCGTAGTACTTGGGCCCAACTTGCTCAGCCTGATGTTCTCGCTCGAGCCTCACAATCTCGTCGAGCAACTCGTCGCGTCGGCGACCCTGGGCCTTCGAGATCGCGGCGTCCTGCCGGGCCGCCGGTCGAAGGAGCATGTTCAAGCCCAGCAGAGCCAGGATTGCGGCGATGGCTGCCGCAGCGAGCGGAACGGCCTGGCTGTGCGGTATTCCTCGTACGACGATACGAAGGCTCTCGAGAGGCGGATCACTGGGGCTGCGCGTCCGATTCGTGATTATGAAGCGGCGATCGGCGCCCTCGACCACGCGCCCGAGCGGAAAGCCCTCGACCTCGAGCGTCATGCCGTCGAGATAGTCGCTCATCACGTGGTATTCCATCGTGGCGAACGGGACCGGATGCTCGAGTCGGAAGCTGCTGCCTGACAGCGGTACATCGTAGGCCCAGGTCAGACGCACGCGGCCAGGCGGCAAGGAGCCACTGATCGACAGCCCCTCGTCGGTCGCAGCCAGGCGCTGATCGGTCATGACCTTGCGGGAGTCGAAGGCCGTGAAGCCATCGGGTAGGCGCAAGGGCATTCCGCCCTCCGGGAACACGTAGGTTTTGGAACCGAGGTTGGCGAGCTGAGCGTCCTGGGTGATTCGCGCTCGGTCCTCCTTGAACTCCACCATCGTTCGGCCGACGACTTGAAAAACCCTGGCGTCCTCGGTCGTCGTCGGAAGTCTGCGAATCGAGACCCTCTGTCCGTGCTTGGGGTCCAAACGGAAAGGCATCGAGCTGTAGCGCGCACCCTCGAAGGGAAGGTTGGCTCGATAGGAAAAACTGCTGTCCATGGACAGGTCGGCGAACTCGCAGATGCCTCCCGCGTCGGTGGCACAGGCTTCGCTCTCGCGGGTGCCTGAGCTCTGCATGATCCCGAGACGCACGGCCGCCCCGCCCACGGGCTGCCCCTGCTCGTCGATTACACGAACCTGAACTGTCCCCGGCGGAAGTGCGGAATCGACCTCGGACGAGGCGATTGGGTCGACGTTGCCAAAGGCCCGATTGACCAGTTCCGAGTCGTGCTGCCCAAAGGCGGCCGAGGGTATGCACAACGCCAAGAGCAGAACCCCAAACCGCATCACCGCTTTCCCTCGCTGTCGTCTGCGCCTGCACCCCGGGAGCCGGTCATCCGCTCGGCGATCAAGGCCTCGGCTTCGTCACGATAGCTCGCCGCGGCCTCGTCGATCTCGATGAGCACGTCCCGGGCACGAGCTCGGAGCTTGTCGTTGAGCTCGGCGAAGTCTTCGTCGGACAGCTTGCCCGCTTCGTGCTCGAACGCGACGTCCCGAATCTCCTCGAGCAGAGCCTCTTTCTCGGTTTGCAAGGTCCGCCGGGTTTCGGAGTCGACCTCCGCCCGGACCTCGTCGAGCGTCGAATCTGCAAATGCGATTCGCAGGCTCATCCAGAGCGCGAAAAACGCAAACAAGCCCGCAAACGCGACCGTCAACGTGAAGATCCATGGAAGTGCCTGTTCCATCAGCTGTCCTCGAAGCGGTCCAGTTCCTCGTCGAGGCGCGCATCGTACTCGCCTCCCCGCGTGTCTCTTTCCCGAGCGCCCGCCACGGCGAGATCGTGCGCGTGACCGCGTCTCTGCCAGCGACGGCCAATCACGACGATCAAGCCCACGGCGGCCAGCATGGCTGCGATCGGAAACGCCCAAAGGGCACGATCGAGCCCTTGGTCCGATGGGATCGCCAGCGCCTTGTTGCCGTACTTCGCGCGGTACGAGCTCTGAATGTTGAGCGAGCTCTCTCCGGCCTCCAGCTGTTCACGGATCTCCATGCGGGCTTCGTCCGCCCAGCCGCATGCACAGGTGTCGAGAGGCAGGCGCGCACAGTCGCCGCACTGACACAGGAGCCGGCCAAAGAGCTGGCGTTCGACCGGATCGTTGATGACGACGCTGCCAGCGTGCAGCGAGCTGCTGCTGTTTGACTGTGCGGAGGCCACCCCGACCCAGGCCAGCACCGAAAAGAGGGCGATGGCGAGCACGATGATCGCAGTTGCGGGGTTGAAACGAAGTCGACCCCTGGACGGCTGGGTCGAGCGAAGCAGATCCCGCGAACTGGGCCACATGCCGAGTATGGCGCCGAGCAACAAGACAATCCCGCCGAACCAGATCCAGGCGACGAGAGGACGAATGATGATCCGGAAGGTGCCACGCTGAGTGCTCGGGTCGACCGTACTCATGATGACGTAGACGTCTTCGGCAGGGCGACTGCGAATGGCAACCTCGGTCGTCGGCATCTCGGGATGCGTTCGGTAAATGAACTTCGCAGGGGTGACCTCGTCGCGTGCCGCACCGTTCTCGTCGAGCAGCGTCATGTCGGTGAAGATCATCCGCTTGTTGGGGTCGACCTCCATCCTGGGCCCGTCGTAGCGCACCACGTGATCGGCAATCGTCATCGTCTCGCCAGGACGCAGAGCGCTCTCCTTCTCGATGTCGTAGGCGGCCCCGGTGAACCCGATGAACATCAGCACGATCCCGACGTGCACGATATAGCCGCCATAACGACGCCGACCTTTGGCGATGAGCCGGGTGAAGGCCAGCAGCGGTCCCTCGCCCTTACGCATGCGCACCCGGGTTCCGCGCCAAAATTCCTGAGCCACGCTCGCGAGGACGAAGGTACACACGGAAAAGGACAGGACCGGCGCGATGGCGCTCATCCAGCCGAGAACCCTGCCGGTGGCCGTGTCGTAGATCTCCGTGGACTCGATGATGGCCGGGTAGCCGAGCGCTTTGCCGAAGAGGAGCTGCAGGACCGCAACCAGCAATCCGGCGGACACCGGGACTAGCAAGGCGCGGGCGAGCTTGCTCCCGGTGGCTTTGCGCCAGGCGACGAGCGGGCCAAGGCCGGCCAAGAACAGGAGGGTGAGCCCGAGCGGCACCATCCACTTGTTGTAGAAGCCGGGGCCCACCGTGGCTTCTTCGCCGCGAAGCCATTCACTCAAGAGCGGAAACGTGGTGGCGATGAGCACGAAGAGCATCATGCCGAGCAAGACCCAGTTGTTCAGAAGGAACGCGAACTCGCGGCTCACCAGCGACTCGATCTCGTTGTCGGCTCGGAGCTTGGGAAGACGCCAGATGATCAGGGCCGTCATCCCGACCAGCAAGAACGCCATGTACCAGACGAAGTACTGGCCGATGTCGGAGCGCGCGAATGAATGAACACTGGCGATGAGCCCGGAACGCGTAAGGAAGGTCCCGAAAATGGTCATGAAGAACGTCAGGAACAGCAAAAATACGTTCCAGACCTTCATCATGCTTCGGCGCTCCTGGATGAGCACGGAATGCAAGTAAGCCGTGCCGACGAGCCAGGGCATGAAGGAGGCGTTCTCGACCGGGTCCCAGGCCCAGTACCCACCCCAGCCGAGCTCCTCATAAGACCATAGGCAGCCCAGAAGCAGGCCGAGCGACAAGAAGGTCCAGGCGAGCATCGACCAGAAACGCGCGGCACGGACCCATTCGTTACCCAGCCGGCCGGTCACGAGAGCCGCAACCAGAATCGCGAAGGGCACCGACCAGCCGACGAAGCCCAGGTAGAGCGAAGGCGGATGGATGGCCATCCAGTAGTTCTGCAACAGCGGATTCAGGCCCTCGCCATCGCCTGGCGTCGTCCGGATGTAAGTCGCGAACGGATTGGCCGCGAAGAGCATCAGGACGATGAAGAACATCAGGATGCTCATCAGAGTTGCCATGACCCAGGGCTGGAGCTCGGTGTAGCGACCGCGCATCCAGCGAGTGACGGCAAGGGTGTAGGCTGACAGAAGGAAGGCCCACCAGAGCAAGGAGCCGTCCTGGCCACCCCAAAGCGAGGCGATCAGGTACCACCAGGGCATCGACCGATCGCTATAGCGGGCGACGTAGCGCAGCCGAAAGTCGTGGGTCTGAAACGCGTACGCAAGCACGCAGAGGGCGACGATGACCAGGGCGCAGGTCGCGTAGGTTCCCCATCGGGCAGCGGGCAAGAGGTGAACGCGCCCGCGGCCAGCCCCGAAGGCCACAGCCATAGTGTAGGAGGCGCTGATGAGCGTCAGGCACAAAACGAGAGTGCCAAAAAAGGGAATGTCTATCGCCGGCATATCGGGATGGCCTCTCCGACAAGGAGCCTAGGAGTCGGTTCGTGCACCGGCAAGCCCAAGACAAGGAGAGGAAGCGAAGCGGCCTCATTTGGACAAAACGACGAACCCCGCGCGGCGCTGCCGGGCGGGGTTCGGTCGATCCAGCGTAGAAACGCTCTTTACTCGCTGTCTTCGAACTCGGCGTCGATGACGTCGTCGTCGCCCTTGGCCTCGTCCGCGTCTGGGGCGCCAGCAGCACCGGGCGCGCCCTCCTGGGCTGCCGCCGCGCTGTAGGCGGTCTCCGCAATCTCTTTCATGGCCGCTTCGAGGGCCGTGCTGCCCGAAGCAATGGCTGCCATGTCGTTGGCCTCGATGGCATCGCGGAGGGACTTCAGCTTGCCTTGAACGTCGGCGACCTTGTCCGCTGGCAGCTTGTCCTTGACCTCCTCGAGCGCCTTCTCGACACCGTAGGCGAGCTGGTCGGCCTTGTTCCGGACTTCGACCTCTTCACGGCGCTTCTTGTCGTCTTCTTCGTGAGCCGCCGCATCACTGACCATGCGGTCGATCTCAGTGTCGGACAAACCACTGTTGGAAGTGATCGTGACCTTTTGATCCTTGCCGGTGGCCTCGTCCTTGGCGGTCACCGAGAGAATACCGTTGGCGTCGATGTCAAAGGTCACCTTGATCTTCGGGATACCCCGAGGCGCCGGCATGATCCCTTCGAGGTGGAAACGCCCGAGCGTCCGATTGTTGGAAGCTTCGGCTCGCTCACCCTGCAAAACGTGGATCTCGACCTTGGTCTGACTGTCCTCAGCGGTCGAAAAGACTTCTTCCTTGCGCGTCGGGATGGTCGTGTTGCGAGGAATCAACGCGGTCATGACACCGCCGAGAGTTTCGACACCCAGGCTGAGGGGTGTCACGTCGAGCAGCACCATGTCCTGCACGTCGCCCGAGAGCACGCCCGCTTGAACGGCGGCGCCGAGCGCGACGACCTCGTCCGGATTGACCCCCTTGTGAGGCTCCTTGCCGAAGAACTTGGTCACCGTCTCCTGGACGAGCGGTATGCGGGTCGAGCCACCGACTAGAACGACCTCGGCGATGTCCGCAGCGGTCTTGTTCGCATCGGACAGGGCCTTTTTGACGGGCTCGAGGGTCCGCTGAATGAGCTCCTCGATCATCGACTCGAGCTTCGCGCGGGTCAGACGGAGGTTGAGGTGCTTGGGACCCGAGGCGTCCGCCGTGAGGAAGGGCAGATTGATGGTGGTCTCGAGCTTGGTACTGAGCTCGATTTTCGCCTTCTCGGCGGCATCCTTGAGCCGCTGAAGCACCATCTTGTCTTCACTGACGTCGATGCCGGTGTCCTTCCTGAACTCGGCGATCAGGTACTTGATGATGCGCTCGTCGACGTCATCGCCGCCGAGGTGTGTGTCGCCGTTGGTGCTCACCACGTCTACGACCTTGTCGCCCACCTCCAGAATCGAGATGTCGAAGGTGCCGCCGCCGAAGTCGTACACGGCGATGAGGTGATCCTCGGTCTTGTCGAGTCCGTAGGCCAAAGCGGCCGCAGTAGGCTCATTGACGATACGCTTGACCTCCAGACCGGCGATCTTCCCCGCGTCCTTGGTCGCTTGTCGCTGTGAGTCATTGAAGTACGCGGGGACCGTGATCACGGCCTGCGTGACCTCCTCGCCCAGGTAGTTCTCTGCGGCCTTCTTCAGCTTGCGCAGAATCTGTGCGGAAACCTCGGGAGGTGTGAGGTCCTTGCCGTGCACCGAAAAGCCGGCGTCGCCATTGGACCGCTGGACGACCTTGTAGGGCATACGCGTCGCGTCGTCACCCAGCTCATCAAAACGGCGGCCCATGAAACGCTTGGCGGAGTACACGGTCCCCTCCGGATTCGTGATCGCCTGCCGCTTGGCAATCTGCCCGACTAGAACCTGGTCCTGGTCGTCCCAGCCGACCACGGACGGTGTAATCCGGTCACCCTCCTCATTGACGATGACCTTGGGCTCCTTGCCCTCCATCACCGCAACGACCGAGTTCGTCGTTCCGAGGTCGATGCCGATAATCTTACCCATCTCGTTCCCTCTACTTCCTGGCCGGGTCACACGTCATGTCGCCCGACTGGGCCAAGCTAACCACGCTGATGGACCCGTCAAGACCGTAAATTCAGCCACCGATCAGGGGCGGTTCGTGCCGGAGCCTTTCGTTTGTAGGCCTTCTCGAAGGCTTCTCACGTCTTCCCGATGCGCCAGGACGATGAGGGACGCGCCGAGTTGGAGCCTGTGGTCCCCGCTCGGATTGTAGATGTAATCTCCGTTGGGCTGATGAATCGCGACGACCAGGGCCCCTGCCCTACGGATGTCGGTATCCGACAGCGGCCGCCCGATCACTTCACTGCCTTCTGGGATCTCGATGGCTTCGATGCCCATGCTGGTGCCCGTCCCGTGCTGCAGGATCCGGTCGAGAAAATCGAGGGCATGAGGGCTCAGCATCTCGCTCAGAAGTCGCAATCCACCGATGTAATTCGGCGAAACGACCGCGTTGGCGCCGGCGCGCCGCAGCTTTGCCTCGGTCGAAAACTCGATCGCTTTGGACACGATTCTTGCTTTGGGATTGAGCGCGCGCGCGGTGATCGTCACGAACAGATTCGCCTTGTCGTCGTTGAGCGCCGAAATGACGCCCCTGGCGTGCTTGATGCCAGCGGCCTCGAGGACGTGGTCGTCCGTGGCGTCCCCGACGATGTGCAGCAGGCCCTCCTGCAGCTCCCGGTCGACCTCGAGGACTCGCTCCTCGTTGCTGTCCACCCCGACGAAGGGCGTCCCGGCGGACTGAAGCTCGGCGGCGATGTGCCGACCCGTCGTGCCGAGCCCACACAGAATGATGTGATCCCGAAGTGTTTCGATGGCTCGCTGCATGCGTCTCTTCCTTAGAATCCCCTGGAGATCACCCTCGACGATCAAGGCCGTCAGGCTCGAAATGAAGTAGAGCAAGGTGCCGCTGCCGAGGATGATGAGGGCAATGGTCACGGCCCTGGCCTCGGGCAAGTCGTTCATGCCGGGAAGCGTCTCGGCGAAACCGACCGTCGAGAGCGTGATGATCGTCATGTAGAAGCAGTCGAACCAACTCCAGCGCTGCTCCCCAACGGCGTAATAGGCGCTGGCACCGACGAGCACCATCACCGTCAAGGCCAGCGCTGCCGAGATCAAGCGGCCGTAGGCGCTTCGCCTGGCGGAGGAGACGAACTTCACTGGGGCTAGTTGTCTCTACGGGACGCCCGAAGTCAACCATTTGACCCCGCCCAGACGAAGCCCCACAAACGGGCGCGGTGAGCTCTCCGAACGACGCGCGCCGCGCAGGGCGTGGGCTGCTGTCCATCGCTGGCGCGAAAATCTACTTCATCGTCACGAGCTACGCGGTGCAGCTGGCGCTTCCGCGGATCTTCGGAGGGCCCGAGGAGTTCGGTCTCTACTCCGCCGCCATGAGCGGGGTGGCCATCTTCAACAACGTGCTGGTCGTGGCTACGATCCAGTCCGTCTCGAAGTTCGTGAGCGAAGACGCGAGCCAGGCATCGGCCACGCTGCGGCAGGGGCTAAGACTGCAGGCGCTTTTGGGGGGAGCGCTCGCCTGTCTCGTGTTCGGCCTGGCGCCAGCGGTCGCGCAGCTGCTGCTGGACGAGCAGCTGACGCCACTGCTGCAGGTAGCTTCGATCGCAGTGCTGGCCTACGCGCTGTACGCGGCGTTCGTCGGAAGTCTCAATGGCCGGCATCTCTTCGCGAAGCAAGCCAGACTCGACATCGGCTTGTCGACGTTCCGCACGGCCGGAATTCTCTTGGGAGCCGGCCTCGGCTTCGGGGCGATCGGAGCGGTGGCCGGCTTCGCGACGGCCGCCATCGCGATCGTGATCCTGGCATCGCTCTGGGTGGGCTGGGGCGAACGCGGCCAAGGCATCGCCTGGAAAAGCTGGCTGACCTTCCTCGGGCCGATTTGGGTCTACCAAGTGTTTCTGAACGGCATCCTGATGATCGACCTGCAGGTCCTCAAGCGTACCGCAGCTGAGCTGGCACTGCGGGACGGGGCGAGCGTCGCCGCGGCCGCCGACGTCGCCAACCAATATGTAGGCTACTACCGCGCGGCTCAGACCTTCGCGTTCGTGCCCTATCAGCTGATCATCGCCCTGACCTTCATCGTGTTCCCGATGATCAGTCGGGCTACGAGCCTCGGGGATCGTCAACTGGCTCGGCAAACGATCCGGCACGCCCTGAGGCTCTCGCTGCTGGTGCTGCTGCTGTTCGCGGCGCCCATCGCAGGGTCCGCGGACGGAGTCATGCGGCTGGCGTACCCACCAGACTATGCTCAGGGCGCGGACGCCCTGCGGATCCTCGTGTTCGGCGTGGCCGCCTTCGCGATGTTCGTGGTGTCCGCCACAGCTGTCAGTGGCAGCGGTCGCCCATCCATCGCCG
The DNA here is from genome assembly GCA_963746475.1 of uncultured delta proteobacterium. Lineage (GTDB taxonomy): Bacteria > Myxococcota_A > Polyangia > Polyangiales > Houyiibacteriaceae > SG8-38. The sequence goes on along the minus strand of CAVVBB010000001.1, from coordinate 1,126,857 downwards.
CGGTGATCGGCGGACTGGCCCTGCTGACGGTCGTGCTCGCGGTGCGTGGGCTCATCGATCGAGTGGGTCTCGGCGAGCATACGCTTCGCGCGACCGCCCTGGGCACGAGCCTCGGCATGCTGGTGGCTCTACTGCTGTCCGCACTGGCCCTACGATTTCTTCTGGGAGCGCTCATTCCCGCCATGACCTGGCTGCGCAGCGGCGTGGCGGGCGCCCTAGGTTGTTTCGCCTCGAGCTCGATCCCGCACGAGTCCGCGTGGATGACGCTCCTCGCCCTGATCGCCGGTTTTTTGGTCGTCATCGCCGTCCTGTGGTCGACGCGGGAGCTCAAGCCCGAGGATTGGCGGGTCTTGCGCAACGTCCTTCGAAAAGAGGCTCAGCCGGAGCGGCTGTAGTGCCCGCTGCGGCCGCCTCGTTTTTCGAGCAACACCACCTCTTCGATCGCCATCCCGCGATCGACGGCTTTGAGCATGTCGTACAGAGTCAGCGCCGCAACCGAGGCCGCGGTCAGTGCTTCCATTTCGACACCGGTGCGGTCCGCGCAGCGTACGGTGGTCTCGATCCGAAGTCGGCACTCATCCTCGGCCACGGGCTCGAACGTCACCTCGCAGCCCGTGATGGCGATCGGATGACAGAGCGGAATGAGCTCTGAGGTACGCTTGGCAGCCTGAATCCCTGCGACCCGGGCGACGGCCATCGCGTCTCCTTTGGGCGTTTGTCCCGCGAGCATTAGGCGCCGGGTTTCGGACTTCATGCGGACGGTCGCCAGCGCACGGGCCTCGCGTTCCGTCTTGGCCTTCTGCCCGACGTCCACCATGCGCGCACGACCTTCGCTATCCAGATGCGTGAGTCTTTGTTCGGTCATCAGTCCGCGTGAGTGTAGTCGAACGGCTCAGGCGGGGAAGGAGGCGCGGTGCCCGCCATGCGCGCGATGAGCTCCACGCGCGAATGTACACCCAACTTCGAAAAGATCCGCTTGAGATAAGTGTTCACCGTCGAGACGGTGAGCCCGGTCTGCGACGCGATGCTCCGTGTGCTCGCGCCGGAGATCAGCAGCGTGACGACGTCCCGCTCACGCGGGGTCAACGGGGCGCGCAGCAAGGTCTCGCGCACTGCCTCACCTGGCTTGCGAGTCCCCTGCGCGGCGAGCCGTGCCGCATAGTCCAGACCGTCGGCAAAAATGCGGCTGGCCCATTTGAGCAGCTCGAGGTCCGCACCTTCGGGGGCGGCGCGCATTTCCAAATGCAGGGTGCCGACCGTGCTCCGGTCGTGACGCAGAGGCAGGGAGAGCCTCGGCTCGGCCGCGACGGAGGCAGACTCGCTCGACACCGCTTCCACCCCAGGCCTGTCGAGCCGGTACGCAGTCGCGCCGACCAGGTTGGCGACGAGGGCTGCGCCTCGCTGAGGATAGGTCCGAACCGGATCCAGCTCGATTAGTCGTTCGGCGATCTCCATCAGGGCTTCTGTTGATGCCACGGCACCCTCCTCGAGTTACGGACTGTCCTCAATCAGGGTCGAGATCCGGACAAAAGTCAATGTCACCAATCACGGCATCATCGACAAAGCGCTGAAAATTCAAGGATCTCGTGGAGGTACGAGGATGGGAAATGACCTCCGGAGGCACCGTGGTCAGCTAGCCGCGAAAACGGGACCTTTGGTGAGGTCGGCTACATTGAACGAGGACAGCAGCTCCGAGGCGGCCACGGGAGTGGTATCAGCTTGGATTCCAAGCGAGCAGGCGAGCCATCCGAGGATCTCCTCGCGGCTCGTGCCACCCTCGCGCAGGGCACGAACTGGGGTGGCGCCGTGCCGTTTCGAGAGGCGCCGACCGGTGGCGTCGGTGACGAGGCCGATGTGAGCGAAGTCTGGCCGCCGATATCCGAGCGCGTCGTAGAGGGCGAGCTGGCGCGGTGTCGACGTCAGCAAGTCGTCGCCGCGAATCACCTCCGTGATCCCCATGCCCGCGTCGTCGACCACGACGGCCAGCTGATAGGCCCAGATCCCATCCGCGCGGCGAACCACGAAATCCCCGCTCACGGCCCCCGACGCGAGATCGCCGTGGAACAGGTCGGTAAAGCGCGGAGAAGGTTCCGCGAAGCGAAAACGCACGGCCGCGGCGCGGCCTGGCTGCGTAGGCCCCTGTCGACAGGTTCCCGGATACACGGGCCCGTCCTCACCATGCGGCGCGCTCGCCGCCTCCGCGATATCCTTGCGAGAGCAGGTGCAGGCGAATAGCAGTCCTTTGCTGTCGAGCGCTCGCAGGGCCTCCTCGTAGTGAGTGTCGCGATCGGATTGAAAGAAAGGGCCCTCGTCCCAGTCCAGGCCGAGCCACTCGTGCTCACGAAGCATGGCCTCGGCCGCGCCCGGAACGACCCTGGGACGATCGATGTCCTCGATGCGCATGACGATGACGCCGTCTCGACTGCGTGCCCGCAACCAGGTGAGCAAGGCCGTGCGCGCATGGCCTAGATGCATTTCGCCCGTGGGAGAGGGCGCAAATCGTGTGCGGTAGGGCTGAAGCATGGGCGTCGGGATTATAGAGCTTGCGCGGCTACCCCGCCCCGATGCATTGTTCGGGCCGTGCGGGGACGGACCGATGGATGTGGGTGCTTTCCCACGGGGCGGCACTATCCAGGAATTGCGGACCTCATTGCGGACGCGATCCACAAGGTCGAGGGCTTGTGTCCGACTTTCGACCCGAGCAGGCCTTGGACGGAAATCCCAGTAGCGGTCATCGACTTCGAGACGACCGGACGCGACCCACACACTGACAGAGTGATCGAGGTGGGCATCGTCATCTTCGAGCGCGGGCAGGTCACGACGCGCGAGGGTTTGCTCGTGAATCCCTCGATCCCGATCCCGGAGGAGGCCCGCGCGGTGCACGGCATCACGGACGAGGAGCTCGAAGGCGCCCCAGCCTTCGAAGCCGTGCTGCCTCGCATCCTCGAGCTCCTGCAGGACAAGCTTCCCGTGGCCTATAACGCGGACTTCGATCGCCAGTTCCTGCACTGCGAGTTCGAACGAGCCGGCGCCAAGCTGGCCGACAGCGACCTGCCTCCGGCCCTGCAAAAAGAGGTCGTCTGGGTGGATCCGCTGGTTTGGGCCCGCGAGATTCTCAAGGAGCTCAAGAGCCGCCGGCTTGGCGACGTGACTAAACACTTCGGCATCCCGATGGAACGGGCCCACCGCGCGACCGGCGACGCCGAAGCCACCGGGCGCGTCTTGCTCGCCCTAGCTCCGCAGATGCCTCAGGCCTACGGGGAGCTCGTCCGACTCCAGAAACGCTACGGTGCTTTCCAGGAGGCGGAGTTTGCAGCCTGGAAGCGATTCCGCTGAAGTCTCGACCCGCTGCGGTGCGCGGACTATAGGGCTGCGGTGCGGATCACCAGAGCACGCATAGTCGCCCTACTCTTCGGGCTGATGGCGCTCGGGAGCTGGGCACCCGTGGCCTGGGTGTGGAGTCAAGGACTCAGCTGGAGCGGTCCGGCCGGCCGCGCCTTGGCGGTCTGGTATGCATTCCCCGCGCTGATCGCGACCCTCTTCGTCCAAGGGCCCGTCCTCAAGCAGCCCGTGCTCGGCCCGCTCGGCTTTCGACTCTCGCTCAATCGATGGTGGCTCTTGGCCTGGCTGACCCCGCTTGCCGTGCTCGCGGGCGCGCTCGTCGCGCAATGGCTGATGGGCTTCGACCCGGTGCTCACGGTCGAGGAGCTTGTCCGTAACAAACGCTCCATGCTCGCCGCCGACCAGCTCGAGTCCTTCGACCAATACCTCGAAGAAAACGAGCCACCGCACCCCTTGATGCTGGTGCTGCTCGGCCTACCCGCCGGCCTGACGTTCAACTTATTGATCGCGCTGTGCTCGGAAGTCGCGTTCCGTGGCTTCTTCTTTCGCGAGCTTCCTGGCGGCTTCTGGCAACGGGCGACGCTCATCGGCGTCCTGTGGTGGCTATGGCTCGCGCCCGCCATCGCCATCGGAAACCTTTACGGAGAGCCCGGCCTAGCGAGCGTCCTGCTCGCGCTGCCCTGGTGTGTCGTCGCGTCCTGGGTGCTCGTGTATCTGCGGGTCCGATGCGACTCCATCATCGCGGTCTCGATGACCAGCGGGACGATTCTCGCCCTCGCCGGCGCGGCTTACGAGCTGTCCTTCGGGGCTCCCTGGTGGGTCCGGCCCTTCTACGGGCTGTCAGGCCTATTGGGCGTGGCGATGGTTTGGCTCGGGATGTGGATTCATGACCGCACGCGGAGCACGGGAAGACTCACGAACCCAGCGGCCAACGCGGCCGGCCAGCGAGCTGGGAGCGGGGAGAGGTCTTGAGCGAAGAGAATCTTTACACGCGTTACGGCGGCTACGCGCTCGTCACCGGCGCTGCTCGAGGCATCGGGCGCGCCTTCGCGACTGAGCTCGCGGCCTGTGGTTTCAAGCTCTTATTGGTCGACAAACTGGCCGACGAGAACCTCGCATTGGCGGCGGAGCTGCGCGAGGAGCATCAGATCGAGGCCGAAGCGATCACCATGGACCTGCTCGACGAGGGCTTGGCTGCACAGGCCGAGCAATGGTGCCGGACATACGACATCGGCGTGCTGGTCAACAACGCCGGCATCTCTCCCATGGGACGCTTTGTCGAGATACCCCTGCAGCAGCACCTGCAGACGCTCGAGCTCAACTGCCGAGCCACTCTCACGCTCTCGCACTGCTTGGGAAACGCCATGCTCCGACGGGGCCGGGGTGCGATCGTCATCGTCTCTTCAGAGTCTTCGCTGACGGGCGCTCCGTACTTCGCGCACTACGCCGCCACCAAAGGATACGGTCTGAACCTCAGCTACGGCCTGTGGGAGGAGCTGCGTCACGAAGGAATTGACGTTCTGGGGGTCTGTCCCGGGCTCACGAACACGGCACCAATCCACGAGCTCGGCTTGGACGCCGCGCACTCCAAGCTCGTGCCCTTGCATGAGCCGGAACGGGTCGCATCGGGTGCTCTGAAGGCGCTGGGCAAGCAGCCGGTCGTCGTGCCCACGCCAGTCGATCGCGTCTGCGCGACCATCCTGAGCAAACTGATGCCAAGAAAATGGGTGCTGTCGCTCATGGCGCGCTCGATGCAGCGGATGGCACCCGGCCTGCGTCGGGACTGAGTCGGAAGCTTGCAACGGAGACTTTGCTCCAAACAGGACCTCGCTCAGAACTGGTCTTTAGCGGCGCGGATCGCCGTAAAGGCGGCCACCGGAACCCGACCCGCGAGGATGGGTTCGCGATCGAAACGCAGAAAGGGGTTGGTTTCAAGCTCGCCGCCGATGCTGCCGGGGATTGTGGGCTCCCCAGCGGCCCGTCTCGCCTCGGCGCGAGCCAGCGCCGTGGTGATGGCCGCGTTGCCCGGTTCGACGGTCTTGGCGAATCGCAGATTGTTCACCGTGTATTCGTGGCCGCACCAGAGCTTCGTCTCGGGCGGTAGCTCGCGAAGTCTCGTCAGTGACTTCGACATCATCTCCATCGTTCCCTCGAACACCCTTCCGCAGCCTGCAACGAAGAGCGTATCCCCGCTGAAGAGCTCACCTTCGGACAGGAACGCGATCGCGCCCAGGGTGTGGCCGGGAATCTCGAGAACCTCGACCCGGGCCGAACCGAAGTCGAACGAGTCACCCTCGGACAGCGAGACGTTCTGCTTTGGGATGCGACCGTGGTCGGCGTCGTACTTCGAACCTCGAATCTGCTCGATGGGAAATGCGTCGAGGATCCCTTCGATGCCGCCGACGTGGTCCCAGTGGTGATGGGTAAGCCAGATTTCGTCGAGCTCGAGGCTTTCGCGCTCGCAGGCGAGGAGGACTGGAGCGGCCTCGGAAGGGTCGATCACGGCCGCCCGGCCCGTGGACTCGTCGACGACGAGATAGGCGTAGTTGTCGCGAAGGCAGGGGACGGGGACGACCTTCATGGGGCTTCCGCCGGAGCCACCGCGGCCGGCTCGTCCGATGCCGCAGATTCCTCGTCGACCCCGGGCTCCTCGACGGCGGTCGAAGATTCGACCGGGGCAGGCTCCTCGCCGCTCGCCGGCCCGTCTTCCATGCGCTCCTCGTCAGTCTTCGACTCCCCGTCACCGGGCTCCCCGACGGCCTCAGATCCCTGCTCGCCGGGCTCTTCGGCGGCCTCAGATCCCTGCTCGCCGGGCTCTTCGGCGGCGCCTCGCACGGGCTCTTCGTTTCCCGAGCCAGTCACCGCATCGTCGCTGTCGACCTCAGTTGCAGATGTCGAGTCCGATTCGGAGGGAGGTTCGTCGATCACCACCGGGTTGGCGGGACGTTCTTGCCGACGCTTGTCGGGCGATGGCGGAGCCGTCCAATCGATGTCGTCGTCTGCGGGGTCGGCCACGGGGTCTTCAGAGTCGGCTCTCGCGTCGACAACCGGAGACTCGTCGACCGGAGACTCAGCTGGCTCGGCCGGAGCATCGGCCTCGGCGTCTTCCAAGGCCGCGGGCCAGGGGTTCATCAACTCCGCTGGATACTCCACCTCGGCCGGCGCCGGCTGTTCGGCCGGCTCTGCTGGAACGGCTGCCCTGGGTGTCACCGGCTTCTGGGCAGGCGATACTTTGGGCTGCTTCGGGGCCACCGCTTTCTTCTTGGGTTTGGCCTCAGACTTTGGGGCCGCTGTCTTCTTCGGCGCAGGCGCTGGCTTGGCCCGGGCGGGCTCGAGCGACTTGGACGCGCTCGCGACGGGCTCCTGGGCGGTGGCGGCACGCAGCGGAGCTGCAGCGTTTTTCTCCAGATTGGACGGCGTCGCGCGGACGTACTGAGTCGCGCTGGCCAAAGGCTCCGACGGGGCTGAGGTCTGCGAGGGTTCCGTGGGCTCGAGCGCCAGCACTTCCTCGACATGTCCGGGGCCCTCGGCAAGGGAGACCCGATTCGTCAGGAATGCGTTCTTCGCCACGAACGCCAAAAGCCCGACGACGAGCACGATGAGCCCTGTCCACAGCACACCCTGGCGTCGCGCTCCCAGCGCGGACATCCCCGGATAAGACGGCCTTGATTCGAACGGGGACGGCGCCTCGGAAAGGAGCGCCTCGTCCTCGGCGCTGAGAGAGAGCAGGTCGTTGTCCTGCGGCGGGACGGGACGAGATGACGACGGCGGTCTGGAGGGCGCACGCCCTCCGAGGAGCTCGGCTAGATAGCTGTGCTGCTGCGTGAGCTCGTCTCCCCAGACCGTCCCAAACAGCAAGCCGGGCGCGTCCTCGAATAACCCGGCCTGCGCGCCCGCTTCTGCGAGCTCTTCGACCAGCTCCGCGAGTGTCTGGGGCCGCTGAGCCGGCTCTTTGCTGAGGGACCGCATGACCACCTCGGCCACCTCGGGCGGCACATGTCGACCGCCCTTCCGCGTCAGAATGTGTGGCGCCGGGTCGTGCACGTGCTGCATCAGCATCGCGCTAGGCGTTTCGGAGTTGAACGGGAGCTCGCCCGTCAGCATTTGGTAGGCAAGGACCCCCAGAGAGTAGATATCACTGCGGTCGTCGACCTGGTCCCCGGTCGCCGCTTCCGGCGAGATGTAGGCGGCGGTGCCAAAGACACGGCCTGCCTGCCCGGCCGTGCCGAGCGTGTCTCCTTCGATGGCTCGGGCGATGCCGAAGTCGACCACCTTGACGAAGTCGGGGTCGGCGCCTCGCCGTACCAAGAAGATGTTCTCGGGTTTGATGTCCCTGTGGACCACTCCAGCCGCGTGCACGGCGCTGAGCCCGGCACAGAGCTTCATCAGGATGGTCAGCGTGCGATGAACCGTGAGCGAGCCCTCTGCGTCTAACTCATCCGAAAGGCTGCGTCCCTCCAGGAGCTCCATGATGATGTAGACGCGGCCGTCGTCCAGGCGGCCACTCAGCAGGACGCGTACCACATTGGGATGGTCGAGCGCGGTCGCCACACGGGCCTCGCGCTCGAAGCGGGCAACGGCCTCTTCGTCCTGCGCCAGCTCGGCCCGTAACACCTTGACGGCGACGTCGCGGCCCACTGTGACTTGCCGGGCGCGGTAAACCGTGCCCATGCCGCCGCTTCCGACGACCTCGTCGATACGAAACTGCTGAAGCAGCATCGTCCCGAGGAGGGGGTCGTGAGGGTCCTGCTCCAGCTCGAGTCTGCTCCCATCATGCGGGCAGAAGAGAGCATCAGAACCGAACCGAGAACCACAGGGAATACATATCTTGCGCATGGGAGCCCAAGCCTTTGACGGCGGAAGTGCGTAGCACTTCACCCTTCTGTCGACAATTCAGCGCAAAGCCCAGCTTTGGCCCCCGACCTGGCATCGTTTATGTTGATGACATACGAATATGTTGTTGACGTACAATTGGAGGGCCCTCGTTGCGTTCTACTAAGGCTTTCAGGGCGACGCTGATCGCACTGCTCGGCTGGGTGACGCTCGGATCGGCCGCCGAAGCCCAGGACCGACTCGGCGTGCTCGGCCTCCGCGCCACGAGCGGCGACGATGCGCTCGCACGCAATCTCACAGGCTCGCTTCGCGAAGACGCCGCGAGCGTCACGGGCTGGACACTGGAGCCGGCGAAAGTCTCGCTCGATCAGCTCATGCTCGTCAGCGGATGCGACGAGCCGGACGAGGCCTGCCTCTCTGGAATCGGCAGAAGTCTCGGAGTGGACCAAATTCTCTCAGGGACGGTTCGCCGGGGGAAGGCGGAGAGCGGCGGTGGCCATGACTACCGTGTCGAGCTTTTCATCTTCGACGTCAGCACGGGACGGGTGGAGAACAGGGCCAACTTGCGGATTCCGCGGACCAAGACCCAAGCACAGGACTTGGCAGGCATCGCCAGGGCCGAGATCACGGCTTTCGCGGGGGAGGAGGCTCCCGTGGCCGACCCGGCGTCGCACCCCGACGAGCCCGCACGGATGCTCGCGCCGTCTTCGGACGAGCCGAGCGATCGAAGCGACGACCCACGGGCCGTGCACTGGTGGCCCGCCGCGGCCAGCTATTCCACCTCGGCCTTGTTCCTCGGCTTGACAGCATGGAGCTGGGCCTCGATCAATGCCGTGCAAAACGACCCCGACTTTCAGAGCGCTCGTGTCACCGCGGGCCCCGGGGTCAGCGATGTCTGCGCAGCGGACTATCGCAGCAGCGACCCCAACCTCGACTCTCTATGCGCCACGGCCGATCGACACGAAACCCTGCAGTGGGTCTTTTTGAGCGCTGCGCTGGTCAGCGCCGGCGTGGGAACTTGGATGCTCGTCCGCTACCGCAAGGGCAAAAAGCGGTCGGAGGCGCGCACCGCACACTGGCAGCTCAGCCCCCTTGCGGGCCGACGCCAAGGTGGACTCACGGCTCGACTGAAGTTCTGAGGTCATGCGAATAATCGGCGGGAGCTTGTCGGGCCGAACGTTTTCGGCGCCCCCGGGACGAGGCACGCGACCGACGCCGGACCGGGTGCGGGAGGCGCTGAGCTCGGCGCTCGAAGCACGCGGGGCGATTCGTGGAGCTCGCGTTCTAGACCTGTTTGCGGGATCGGGAGCACTGGCCTTCGAGGCACTTTCCCGGGGTGCGGCCGAGGCCGTTCTCATCGACCGGGATCCCCGGTGCATCCGCATCCTGCGCGACAACGCCGACGAGCTCGGTGTTTCGGAGCTGGTTCGGACTCTCCGACTCGACCTTCTGGCCCCTGGCGCGTCCACGAAGATCGTCGCTCCCGAGGGCGGCTTCGACTTGCTGTTCGCCGATGCGCCTTATGCGCGCAGCGCCGGCATTTTGCCTTTGCTCGAGGCGCTTGCGGCCGAGGGCAAGCTCAGCTCTGGCGCCTGGATCGCCGTAGAGCACGAAGCGCGGCAAGACTGGCGCTGGGGCGAAGCGCTCGCCTCGGCCGCCAACTACCGCTATGGTCACACGGCGATTAGCCTCGCCGTATTCGAGGCCGAGGAAGACCATCCGTGAGAGGCACTGCAATCTATCCGGGCTCCTTTGATCCCATCACGAGAGGCCATACCAGTATCCTGAAGAGCGGGTTGGTGGCTTTCGAGAAGATCATCGTCGCCGTGCTGAACAACGAGAACAAGCAGGCCTTGTTTAGTGTGGAGGAGCGGATGGAATTGATTCGCGAGTCGGTGGTCGAGATGGGCGCCGACCCGGCCCGAGTGGAAGTCGACCGCTTCGACGGGCTCTTGGTCGAGTACGCCAAGAGCCGCGATGCACGAGTCATTCTGCGTGGGCTGCGAGCCGTCGCCGACTTCGAGTACGAGCTGCAGATGGCCAACATGAATCGTCACCTCAACAGAGAGGTGGAGACGGTGTTCATCATGGCAAACGACGCATACTTCTATGTCGCGTCGAATCTGGTCAAAGAGGTCGCGCGACTAGGCGGGGACATTTCGAACCTGGTGCCCAAAGCCGTCGTGCCGAAGCTCCTGGCCAAGGTCGCACCGTAAACGGGGGGGCCCAGCAGCCCTTCTTCTCGCAGCTTTCGCAAGTCCTCGAGGTCCTCGAGCGCGACCTTGCCGACTTGGAGCTCCGCCAGGCTCGCATGCCCCAGCTCGATGCTCCGCTTCACCCTCAGCCAATGGGTTAGATAGACGGCATCGCGTGACACACCGCCCCCCCGGTATGCCCGCTCGCAGAGGCCGATGGCCTGCGCTGGGACGAAGCCATGCTCACGAACGAGCTCTCGGGCTGCGTCACCGAAGGATACCCCGGCATGCATCGCGTGCGTGGTGAGCAGTCGCGCCGCCAAGGTCCGGCGTCGCGCGCCGTCGAGCAGACCCGCGCGTTCTTCGAGGAGGATGGAAAGGCCCTCCTGCGTGCCATAGGAACCCGCCGTGCCGATGGCGAAGATGCCGAGCCGCTGCGCGCGACCGTTGAACGCGGATACCAGGTGACCGTGCACCTCGTGAATCGCGAGTCGGTAGGCCTCGCGCTCCCCGAAAAGCCGCTCCGCGATGAATACGGTCCGTTCCCCGACCGCCGCGCTGGCAATCAAGCTCGAGTCGACTCGTACGGTCACGTCCAGCCCAACGCGCTTCGCGAACTGCAGCATGAGCGCCTCGAGCGAGAGGCCTCCGAGCGAGCGAGCGGGAACCGTTGCGGGCTCCTCCTCGACCGGCGTCTCGGCCAGGATCTCGTGCGCGATGTCGAGGACTTTGCGATCCTCTCCGTCCACCGCCTTCTCAGCGCCTGTACCGAACAGTCGAGCCACCATCGGACGAACCCGCTTCGGCTCACCGAGGGACTCGAGGACCAGGAGCTCGGTTTCGAGCTCTTCGAGACGGCGTAGATAGAGCGCGGACGCCACCGAGCGCGGCGCGAGCTCCCGGGCTCGCTGCAAAGCGGCCCACATGTCCCGACCGATGGGAACCGGCTCCCAGCTAACCTTGGGCTTTGCGTGGCCGCCGCGTTCGAGGGTCGCGACGAGTCGATCGCGTTCGGTGCGATCACTGTGTGTCGTCGCGCCGACCAGAAGGCGGGCGGTCCGGTGGAGCTTCCTCAGCAACACGTCCAGCTCGGCCTGCAGGCGAGACTGCCCGGGCTCAGAGAAGTTCGGTTGCGCGTTCCGCGAGCTCACTTCGTTCCCCTTTCACCAAAGTGACGTGCGCGGCAATGCGTTCTTTTTGGAAACGCTGCGCCACGACCGTCAACCCGTTGCTCGCCGCATCGACGTAAGGGTTGTCGATCTGATAGGGATCGCCGGTGAGAACGATCTTGGTGTCGGTTCCACAACGGGTGATGACCGTCTTCACTTGGTGAGGGGTGAGGTTCTGGGCCTCGTCGACGATCAAAAATTGACTGGGTAAGGAGCGACCTCGAATGTAGGTCAATGGCTCGATCTGAATGATGCCCTCGGCGACCAGGTCTGCGTACTGGCGAGACTCCAAGGCCCGGGCCTTGCCGGTGCTGAAAATGTACTCGAGGTTGTCGAAGATCGGCTGCATCCAGGGATTTAGCTTCTCTTCGACGGTTCCAGGCAGATAGCCGAGATCCCTGCCCATCGGAAAGATGGGGCGGGACACGAGCATGCGATGATAAAGGTCGCCCTGGACGACGGACTGCAGACCCGCCGCAATGGCGAGCAGGGTTTTACCCGTCCCGGCCTTGCCCACGAGCGTGACGAGATGAACGTCTGTGTTGAGCAGCATGTCGAGAGCGAAGTACTGCTCGAGGTTGCGAGGACGCACGCGCCAGACGCCTTCTCGTCCGACGTTCAGGGGGACGATCGAGCCCGTGGCCGCGTCGAAACGACCGAGCGCCGTGTGGCGTGGGCGTTCGACATTCTTGAGGACGATTCCGGCGTTCGGAAACAACTCGGCATCGATGGACGCCGCCGCAATGGGCTCGCGCCTGGCGAGTTGGTCTACGAGCGAGCCCAACACCTCCAGGGTGCAGACACCGGAGTAGAGCTCGTCGATCGAAACACGGCCGCCTTCATAGGTCTGTGCCTTCAAGCCGAGCGCATCGGCGCGAATCCGCAGGTTTGTGTCCATGGTCACGAAAACCAGCGGCTCGGAAGGATTCTCGTTCCGAATGTCGAGCGCGACCTGCAAGATGGCCCTGTCCATCTCGCCCGAGTTGTTCCCGGGGCGCCACATGTGACCCTTCTTGGGCACGGCGACGCGAAGCTTTCCACCAGTTTCTAGCGGAACTCCGTCTTCCAGCGAATGTCCACTCTCGTCCCGCAGGTCGTCGAGGATGCGAGCCACCTGTCGCGCGTTCTGACCCAGCTCGCTCAGCTCCTTCTTGAACTGATCCACCTCTTCGATGACGAAGATGGGCAAGATGACGGTATTGTCCTCGAACTTGTAGACCGCCCTCGGGTCGTGAAGCACTACGTTGGTGTCTAAGACGTAGGTCTTCTTCACAGTGCCCGACGTTAGCATGCTTCCCTTCCTTGAGGACGCAGAAACGAACAACAGCTATGCTAGGCTAACGTCGGTTCTGCATGTTCGATGACGTGAGTTTTGCAAGCCTTGCCCTCGTGGCCTTGGCTGGTGCGCTTTCGAGCGTCATCAACGTGCTCGCGGGCGGCGGCGGGATGATCGTTCTTCCCGTGCTGATGGCCCTGGGCCTTCCCGCCGGCGTCGCCAACGGAACGTATCGACTCAGCGTGCTGACGCAGAGTGTGACTGCAATCCATGGATTTCGTGGTCAAGGCAAGCTCCCGGAACACTTGATTGTGCCCATTTTGGCGCCGACCGCGCTCGGCGCGGCGCTAGGCGCCTATGCAGCCACACAGGTTCCCGAAGCCGTGCTGAAGCCTTTGATGCTGGGCACGATGGTCTGCATGGCCGCCCTGATCGCCTTTCGGAAGACCACGCTGCTCACCTCGGAAGCCGATTCCCTGCCCTTTGGCCCGCGCGCTTACGCGGCTCTGTTTCTGGCCAGCCTGTATGGCGGATTCATCCAAGCCGGTGTCGGCTTCCTATTACTGGCGGTCTTCGTTGGGTCTTTGAACCTGGACTTGGTCACCGCCAACGCCCTGAAGATGACCTGTACGCTGGTGTTCGCGCTCATCTCCCTGGGCATCTTCGCCCTGGCCGGAGAGGTCGCCTGGCGGCCCGCCGCCGTGCTCGCGGCCGCATCGGTGTTGGGTGCACAAGTGGGCGTTCGGCTCGCTGTCAAGACTCCTCCGAACATTTTACGCTGGGTGGTGTTCTGCTGCGTCGTGGCCACCTCGATTGGAGCTTGGGCTCGAACATAGTCAATCGCGACGCGGAGTGATATCCTGAAGTCAGCAAGGAGGTCCGTTTTATGGGGGAAATGACCCAACAGATCGCGCAGCTCCAAGACTACGAGCGCTACCAGGACCTGCATTGGGAAGGCTCGTTCGAAAGCTACCTGCAGATCATTCGAGAACGGCCGCAGGTCACTCGCAATGCGTTCCAGCGTCTCTACGACATGGTCGTTTCCTACGGCGAAGAAGAGTACATCGACAACAAGAAGAAGTTGATTCGGTACCCCTTCTTCAAAGACCCGATCGAAGATGGCAAGGACGCCATCTATGGTTTGGACATTCCGCTGATGAGGCTCGTGCACGTGCTGCACGCCGCCGCACAGGGCTACGGTCCCGAGAAGCGCATCATATTGCTTCACGGCCCCGTGGGTAGCTCCAAGAGTACGATCGCTCGCCTGCTCAAGAAGGGACTCGAGCAATACTCACGAAGCCCCGAAGGCGCCCTGTACTCGTACGAGTGGGTCAAGCTCAAGGAGACGGGTTTGGCCGGTGGCGACGACGTCTTCCCCTGTCCGATGCACGATGAGCCCTTGCGACTCATTCCGCCGGACTGGCGAGACCGTGCCGTTCAAGACTTGCGGCTCGGCAACGACCGGATTCGAGTGAACGTGCGAGGCGAGTTGAACCCGGCCTGCCGCTTCATCTTTCGAAGTCTGATGGAACGCTACGATGGGGACTGGTCCAAGGTGATGACCAACCATATCCGAGTGAAGCGATTGATCCTGAGCGAGCAGGACCGCGTCGGCATCGGAACGTTCCAACCCAAAGACGAAAAGAACCAGGACTCGACAGAGCTCACCGGCGATATCAACTACCGAAAGATCGCCGAGTACGGGTCGGACTCCGACCCTCGGGCGTTCAACTTCGACGGCGAGTTCAACATCGCGAACCGCGGGATCGTGGAATTCGTCGAGGTACTGAAGCTCGACGTGGCCTTCCTGTACGACCTGCTCGGCGCGACCCAGGAACACAAGATCAAGCCAAAGAAGTTCGCGCAGACCGACATCGACGAAGTGATCATCGGTCACACGAACGAGGCCGAGTACAAGAAGCTCATCAACAACGAATTCATGGAGGCTCTGCGGGACCGGACGATCAAAATCGACATTCCCTACATCACGAAGATGAGCGAAGAGATCAAGATCTACCAAAAGGACTTCAGCGCTGGCCGGCTGCGCGGCAAGCACGTGGCTCCGCACACGCTCGAGGTGGCCGCGATGTGGGCCGTGCTCACGCGGCTCGAGGAGCCGAAGAAGCACCAGCTGGCTCTGCTCCAGAAGATGAAACTGTATGACGGGAAGGTCTTGCCGGGTTACACGCAGGACAACGTGAAAGAGCTTCGCAAGGAGGCCAAGCGCGAAGGGCTGGAAGGCATGTCTCCGCGCTACGTCCAAGACAAGATCAGCAACGCCTTGGTCCGAGAGGGCAACGAAGGGTACATCAACCCGTTCATGGTCATGAACGAGCTGGAGAAGGGGCTCGGTGCCTCGCTCACGGTCAGCGAAGACGAGCGCAGGCGTTATGCCGAGGTCATCAGCATCGTCAAGTCCGAGTACGACGAAATCGTGAAGAACGAAGTGCAGCGCGCGATCAGCGCCGATGAAGAAGCCATCAGCCGGCTCTGCGCGAACTACATCGACAACATCCGGGCGTACTTGATGAAGCAGAAGGTCAAGAACAAGTACACCGGCAAGGACGAGGAGCCCGATGAGCGCCTCATGCGTTCGATCGAAGACAAGATCGACATCACCGACGCCAGGAAGGACGACTTTCGGCGGGAGATCATGAACTTCATCGGCCACCTGGCGCTCGAAGGAAAGAAGTTCACCTACGAGACGAACGATCGGCTCCGGCGCGCGCTCGAGATGAAGCTCTTCGAAGATCAAAAGGACAGCATCAAGCTGTCCAGCTTGGTCTCGAACGTCATCGACAAGGAGACGCAGGACAAGATCGACATCATCAAGAATCGCCTGATCAAGTACTACGGTTACAACGAAGCCTCCGCGACCGACGTGCTCGCGTACGTCGCGAGCATCTTCGCCCGGGGAGACGTGAAGGAGTAAACAGGAGTGTCCCTTCGCATAGACCAGGATCACTCCCGGTTCAGGAATATCGTTCGCGGTCGTATCCGTCAGAACCTGCGCAAGTACATCTCGCGGGGGGAGCTCCTCGGCCGGCAGGGCAAGGACCTGGTTTCGATTCCCATTCCGCACATCGAGATTCCCAAGCTGCGCTTCGGTGACAAGGAACAGGGTGGTGTGGCTCAGGGTGATGGGGAGCCCGGGGATCCGCTGTCCGGGAGCCCACAGGACGGCGATGGTCAAGGGCAGGCGGGCGACCAGAAGGGCGAGCACGCCATCGAGGTCGAGCTAACCCTGGACGAGCTGGCCGACATTTTGGGCGAGGAGCTCGAGCTTCCAAACATCGAAAATCGCGGCAAGAGCGCCATCGTCAACAAGAAGGACCGCTACGTCGGCGTGCGCAACGTGGGTCCCAACTCCTTGCGCCACTTCAAGCGAACGTTTCGCAGCGCGTTGCGGCGTCAAATCGCGCTCGGGACATACAACCCCAAGCGACCGGTGATCATTCCGACGCGCGAAGACATGCGCTACAAGTCCTGGAAGACCGAGGTCGAACCCGTCGCCAACGCCGTCATCCTGTACATGATGGACGTGTCGGGCTCCATGGGGGACGAGCAGAAAGAGATCGTCCGGATCGAGTCTTTCTGGATCGACACCTGGCTTCGCCGGCAGTACCGAGGAATCGAAACGCGCTTCATCATCCACGACGCCGCCGCGCGCGAGGTCGACCGCGATACCTTCTTTCGCACGCGCGAGTCTGGCGGAACGATGATCAGCTCCGCTTACCGGCTCGCCGCCGACATCGTCGAGGCCGACTACCCACCGAGCGAGTGGAACATCTACCCCTTTCACTTTTCGGACGGGGACAACTGGAGTGTCGACGACACGCTCCTTTGTGTCGACATTCTCAAGAACCGGCTCTTGCCTCCGTCCAACGTCTTTTGTTACGGCCAGGTCGACAGCCCGTACGGGTCCGGGCAGTTCATCAAGGACCTCAAAGAGCACTTCGCCGACGACGAACAGCTGATCACGAGCGAGATCAACGACCGCGACGCGATCGTCGGCTCGATCCGCGAATTCCTAGGAAAGGGTAGATAGACGTGGCTCAATTTGCTCTGAAGACAGCGCTCCCAAACTATCTTCACGACGAGCAAATGCGCATCGAAGGCTTTGCCCGCGAGGCTGGCCTGGATTGCTTCCCGACGATTTTCGAAGTCCTCAGCTACGACCAGATGAACGAAATCGCGGCTTACGGCGGCTTTCCGACGCGTTACCCGCATTGGCGCTTCGGCATGGAGTACGAGCGCTTGAGCAAGAGCGCCGAGTATGGGCTGTCGAAGATCTACGAGATGGTCATCAACAACAACCCGTCCGTCGCATACCTGCTGGAGGGCAACAGCTTGGTCGACCAGAAGCTCGTGATGGCCCACGTGTACGGCCACGTCGACTTCTTCAAGAACAACTTCTGCTTTCAGATCACGAACCAGGGCCGCGATCCGAAGGACGGCTCGGACGTCCGAAAGTGGATCGACACGATGGCCAACCACGGCTCAATCGTCCGGAAGTGGGCCAATCGCATCGGGCTCGAAAAGGTCGAGGAGTTCATCGACGCCTGTCTCAGCCTCGAAAACCTCATCGACCCACAGAAACCCTTTTTGCCGAGTGTGTCGATTCCGCCACCGGCGACCGAAGAAGAGCTGCTTCCTGAAACGCCTGAGGTTCCCTTGCTCCGCGTGGATCGGGAGTACATGGAGTCATTCATCAACCCCGAGGAGTTCGTCGAGGCTCAGAAGCGCAAGGTGGCCCAGGAGCAGGAGGAATCGCAAGGATTTCCCGCAAACCCGGTGCGCGACGTGCTTGGCTTTCTCAAAGACCACGCACCGCTCGAACGCTGGGAGCGGGAGTGCCTCAACGCCGTTCGAATCGAGGCGTACTACTTCCTTCCGCAGATGCAGACCAAGATCATGAACGAGGGCTGGGCGACCTACTGGCACTCGCGACTGATGACGGAGAAGGTCTGCGATGGGAACGAAATCGTCGACTACGCGGACCGGTGCGCGAGCGTGCTGGCCACGAGCCCCGGGCAACTGAATCCCTACAAGCTCGGGCTGGAGCTCCTTCGTCACATCGAGGAGCGATGGGACCGTGGTCAGTTCGGAAAAGAGTGGGACGACTGCGATGACTGGGAGGTGCGCCGGCACTGGAACCGCAGAACCGGGCTCGGCCGCGACAAGATTTTCGAGGTTCGCGCGCTCCACAACGATGTGACGTTCATCGACGAATTCCTCACCGAGGACTTCGTGTACGAGCAGAAGCTCTATTCGTTCGGTTACAACCAGCGCAACGACCGCTGGGAGATCGAAAGCAGAACCTTCGACGAAGTGAAGAGCAAGCTCCTGGGGACGCTGACCAATGCCGGAAACCCGATCATCTCCGTCGTCGATGCCAACCACGCTAACCGCGGCGAGCTCTTGCTCGAGCATACACACCAGGGCGTGGACCTGCGCCTGGACTGGGCGCGCGACGTGACCAGGGCGCTCAGCCGCATATGGACTCGACCCGTCGAGATTCACACCGTCATCGAAGACAAGCCCACCGCGCTCCGCTACGACAGCTCCGGCTACTCCCAAAAGTCCGTCTGACCGGGGACGGGCTCCCCGCGGACCACGCATCGAGAAGATTTCGGAGTCTCAGGCAAAGATCGCAGCAGCTCTGGCAGCATCGCGATGTTTGCCGGAGAAACTGAGTGACTCAGGCGACTTGAAGAGCGGGAGCGTGTTCCCGATCAGTTGCAGTTGAAGAAACTGACGGAGGTGCCGGTGGCGTCGATGCCGCCGCCCTGGCTCCGGAGGCCTTCGCAGCGCAGGGCGAACCTGACCTGGTGCGAGTCCTGGTCGACTTCGAGCCCGGAGATCTGGCAGGGCTGCTCGGCTGAGGGGTCCGCCTCGCCACAGGTTTGTCCCTCGTAGAGCGCACCGAATTCGAAGACTTTGACCTTGCACTGGCTCGGCTCGAGGATGTCGCCGGTCCGTGGGTTCGCGATCAGACCGGTGACTTCGATGCCGTATTGCTCTTCCTCGCTGTTCGAGACCGTCGCGATGAGGCGCATCGACACTCGGTCCTCGCCTGAGCCGAGGTCACAGACCGCGCGCAGAGGCTGCAGGCCCCCGCCGTCCTCGGGGCAGACCGGCTCATCGTCGAACTGTTCGATTCGCCGGTCCCCACGCCGGCCGAGACAAGTCTCCCCGACTGCGCACTGAAGCCCGTCTGCGCACTGAACGGACCAGGCTAGATCTGCGAAGACGGCACCCTTCGAGTCGCCACAGGCCGCGACCGAAACACTCAAAACCGTGATGATGCAGACGAAAACGCGCATAAGTCTTCAACCCCCGCGCAATCAGCGTAACGACCCCGCAAAATCCGGGCAACTATCTATGAGCTTCGGAGCGCCTGCTCGAGGTCTTGCCGAAGGTCCTCGAACGCCTCGAGCCCGACGGACACGCGCAGCAGGGACTCGCTGATCCCCAGTGCCTCTCGGCGCTCTGCAGGCATGGAGGCGTGGCTCATCAGCACGGGCAGCCCCAGCAGCGACTCCACGCCGCCGAGACTTTCGGCTAGGGCAAACAGCCGAAGCCCTCGGGCCAGGGCCAGGGCGCGCCCAAGCCCCCCGGCGACCTCGAACGACAGCATTCCGCCGAAACCGCGCATCTGGCGCGCCGCAAGCTCCCGGTCCGGATTCGTCGTCAGGCCCGGGTAGTGGACCCTGGTCACCTGCTCCTGTTGTTGCAGCCACTGAGCCAGGGCCAGGGCGTTTTCGCAATGCCGCTGCATACGAACCGCAAGGGTCTTGATGCCACGTAGAATCAAATAGCAGTCGAACGGAGACGGCACGGCGCCACCCGCGGTTTGAATGAACCGCAGTCGCTCCCCGAGCGCTCCGTCCCCGCAGATGACGGCCCCGGCGATCACGTCGCTATGCCCATTCAAATACTTGGACATCGAGTGCACGACGATGTCCGCCCCGAGCGAAAGCGGCTGCTGAAGAGCCGGCGTCGCGAAGGTGCTGTCTACCACGCAGAGCGCACCATGCGCATGGGCCATCTGCGCCAAGGCCGCGATGTCGAAGACCCGGAGAAGCGGGTTGGTCGGCGTCTCGAGCCAAACGAGCTTGGTGTTGGACTCGAAGGCGCCGTCGAGCGAATCCTGATCGGCCATGTCTACCCAGCCGACCCGTACCCCTTGTGGTCGAACGAGCTGCTCGATGAGCCGGTAGGTCCCCCCGTAGATGTCGGCGCAGGCCAGCATGTGGTCCCCGGGCCGGAGCAGCTGCAAGACGGCGTGCATCGCCGCGCAGCCCGAGGAGAACGCCGCCGCCGAGCTGCCCTCCTCCAACTCGACCAGGCTCCGTTCCAGGGCATTTCGGGTCGGATTGCTGATGCGCCCGTAGCCGTGTCCCTCGTGCTGTCCGGGCTCTGCGACGAAAAAGGTACTCGAGGGCGTGATCGAAGGAGCCACGGGCTCTCCTGCCGCCCGGCTGCCGTGACCGGCGTGGGCCGCGATGGTTTCGAGTCGATGGCGCATGGGCCTCAGTTACCGCGCGGCGGTGGCCCTGCCAAGTCCGTTTGCCAGGGCGATCCCGACCATGGCAGTCTCGGCGCGCATGCTCGAGGTTTTCACGTCCCCGGACGCCTGGGTCGCACTGGTCACACTCACCGCGCTCGAAACCGTCCTCGGTATCGACAACGTCGTGTTCATTGCGATTCTCGCGGCACGCCTGCCCCCGCAACAGCAAGGCAAGGCCTACAGGATCGGCCTACTCGGCGCGATGCTGATGCGCATCGGCCTACTGCTCGCGATCAGCTGGGTGATGAGCCTGGTCGAGCCCCTCTTCTCGGTCCTCGGAAAGACGATTACAGGGCGGGACCTCGTGCTCCTGGGTGGAGGGCTCTTCCTCATCGCCAAGAGCACTCAGGAAATCTACGAAAAGGTGGAAGGGCACGCCAAGGAGGAGGAGGGCGTGATGCGCGGCTGGGCCTCCAGCCTGGCTGGCGTCGTGGCTCAGATCATGCTGCTCGACATCGTCTTCTCGCTGGACTCGGTCATCACCGCGATCGGAATGGCCCAGCACATCGAGGTGATGATCGCGGCCGTAGTGACCTCGGTGTTCATCATGCTCATCTTCGCGAAGTCCATTGGCGACTTCGTCAACCGCTACCCCTCGATGAAGATCTTGGCGCTCTCTTTTCTGCTCCTCATCGGCGTACTGCTCACCGCCGAGGGTCTCGGACAGCACCTGAACAAGGGTTACATCTACTTCGCCATGGCGTTTTCCCTAGGGGTCGAGCTCCTGAACATCCGCAGAGAGAAAACGCGCCCGGGCTCTGAAGTGACACACTAGAGCTTGATGCCTGGCGAAGCGTTCGGCTGCTGGAGGGAAATCTAGCGAATTTGAGTGCCAGCATGGGGCATGCACGGCAGAATGCGCGGCGATGAGCCTGGCGAAACTCATAGGCCCGGACCTGGAGGAAGCGATCACCCGCGGCCCCGCGGCCATCCGCGAGGCTGTGTCCGAGTTTCACCCGGAGGACATCGCCGAGCTCGTCGAAGATCTGTCCGCGCCCAAAGCCGTCGCCCTGGTGAGGTCCCTGACGCCCGAGGACGCGGCGGACATCGTGGAAAGGTTGAGCGCGGCACGCCAGGTCCTGGTCTTCCATGCGATCGACACCCCGCGGGCCGTCGCCCTGCTGCGCGAAATGGACCCGGACGACCGGGTCGACCTACTGCAGGAGCTCCCAGAGGAGGAGGCCGCGCTCCTCCTCGCGGAGCTGACGCGCGAGGAACCGCAGGCCGCAGAGGAAGTCCGCGAGCTCGTCGCCTACGGGCCCGAGACGGCCGGCGGTCTGATGACCACCGAGTTCGTCGCCCTGCCGCCGACGACCGCGAACTGGGAAGCGATCGAAGAGGCGCGCCGGCTAGGCCGCGAGGACTTGGCTGAGACCCTGTACTACCTCTACGTCTGCGACGTCGAGAACCGGCTTCTCGGCGTCGTCTCCTTGAGGGATCTGCTACTGAGTGAGCCCAAAGAATCGCTCGCCAGCATCATGACGGCCCAGATTTTTGCGGTCTCCCCCTTCGATGACCAGGAAAAGGTGGCCCATGCCATCGCCCGCTACGACTTGGCGGCCATCCCGGTCGTGGATGCGGACGGCAAGATGCTCGGCGTGGTCACGGTCGACGACCTGGTCGACGTCGTCATCGAAGAGGCCACCGAAGACGCGCAGAAGATGGGCGGCGTCGTTCCACTCGAGGAGTCGTACTTCGACACCTCACTTCGCGAGTTCGTCTGGAAGCGTGGCACCTGGCTGCTGGTGTTGTTTTTGGCGCAAATGCTGACCATTACGGTCATGGAGCGGAACGAAGCGCTGCTGAGCTCGATGGCGGCTCTCATGGTGTTCATCCCGCTCATCATCTCGACCGGGGGAAACACCGGCTCGCAGTCGGCCACTCTGATCATCCGAGCGATGGCCGTGGGGGAGCTCAAACCTGCAGACTGGAGAAAGGTCGTTTGGCGCGAGCTGGCCATCGGTCTGTCGCTGGGCCTACTGCTGTGCGTGGTCGGTTTCATTCGGGCATGGCTCGTGGCCGGCTCCGAGGTCGAGCCGGCGCGCCTGGGCATCGCGGTCGCCCTGAGCATCGTCTCCGTCGTGACGATGGCCTCCATGATCGGAGCCCTGCTTCCGCTGTTCATTCGCCGCATCGGCCTGGACCCTGCGGTCTCCTCCACGCCTTTCATCGCTTCTCTGTTAGACGTTCTCGGGCTGCTCGTATACTTCGCGGTGGCTCGCTGGGTGCTGCACTGGATGCTCTGAAGCTGATCGTGATACGATTAGCTCATCGAATCGGAGAAATAGAGGAATGGCGAAAGCAAAAATCGAGTACCCGCAGGACGTCGACACCGTCTATGCATTCGTCACGGATCCCGAGGAGATCAAGAAGCGAAGCCTGGCGCTCGGGGAGATGAACCCGCGGGTCCAGATCGACGAAGCAGGCGGAACGAAGACCGTGACCAACACGCGTGAGATAGAGAGCGACTTACCGGCCTTTGCCAAAAAGCTCTTCAACCCCACCAACACCGTCGTCGAGCGTTCCGAATGGCGAGACGACGGCGACCGCAAGATCTGTAAGCGGCACATCGACATCAAGGGCACCCCGGGCACGATCGACTTCAACATCACGATTTCGCCGAACGGAACGGGCTCTACCTACGACATCGAGTTCGAGGCCACCGCGAAAATTCCCTTGATTCGCAAGAAGCTCGAGGAGCTCATCACGAACCTGACACTCGAGGGAATTCGCGAGGAGCACGACTACAACAAGAAGCAGCTCGCGGACCAGGGACGGTCCTGAACGCGCGCGACCGCGCGCCCTGCCCTCCTAGGTCAGCGGGTCCTGGGTCAGGGGGTCCTGGGTCAGCGGTCCTGCCCGCCAAGTCCCGGAACGAGATACGGCTTGCCCTCCCAGAAGCTGCAGCGCTCTTCGGCGACTTGGCTGCTGCTGGTCACGACTGTATCGAGGCTGAGGTAGGCGTCGTTCTGCGCTCCGTGCGCCGGCCAAGTCTCAGCGCCGGGAGCGTTCGGGTCGCCGGTTGCCGCGAAACGCGTCCAATAGCCCAGCACCGCCTGCCAGACGGTCCCGTCATCGGAGCCAGGCTCAAAGCTGTTCACGACGAGATCCAAGCCGTCTAGCTCGAGCACGGGGTCGTATCCAAACACGTACGGAATGTCGGCGCCGTGGAACGCGCCAAGCCGACCGCTCGGAAGCTCGGCATCGAGGACGCCGATGTCGATCGCGAACTCGAGCTGAGAGCGGCCGCCCTCGTACTCGAACTGATACAAGTAGGTCGGGACGAACTCCCGCAGCTTGGCGGCCTGGAGCTTGCCCGGGCAGCGGAAAATCGTGTCGGTGGCGAGCGCCGCAAGGGCCTCCCAAGCCCCTGAAAATTCACTGATCGGATACTCGCGCACCGCTTCGGCCGCGAGCTCCGCGTTACCCCCGAGCAGGCGCGTGACCAGAGCCTCGTAGCTGTCTTCGGAGACGTCCAGTGGGGAAAGCGGATCGAGCTCGCCGAGCCAGACGAAGAGGCGCGCCTCGTCGCGCGTAAAGCCGAGCAAAGTCGGCACCTGGTTGAAGGTGCCCGAGGCAAAGGAGTCGGCCGGCTGCTCATCGAAGAAGTAACCATCCAAAATGGGAAACCAATCGGCTGTCACGCCCGCACTCGGACTGAAGCCGAAGTTGGGCGCCGGCGGCAAGGCCGCGAGAACATCTTCGGCCGAAGCGTCGCGCATGCAGGGCAAGCTGTCTTCAGAAGCCTCCCCACAACCGAGGGCCTCGGCGAAGACGTCTCCCTGCGCCTGCGCGCGACTCAGCTCGACCCAAGGCCTCTCACAGCTACCGCTCTGAATGATGGCCTTATGGAACAGTCCCGCACTTCGTGGCGAGGCCAAGTGGCTGCAGACGCTGAACGCGCCGGCCGATTCGCCGAAGATTGTGACGTTGTCCGGGTCGCCTCCAAAGGCCTCGATGTTTTGCTGCACCCACTTCAGCGCCGCGGTCTGGTCCATCAAACCGTAATTCCCCGACGCCCCTCGTGGACTCTCCTGGCTGAGCGCGGAGTGCGCGAGAAAACCGAACGGTCCGAGCCGGTAATTCATACTGACGACGACCGTGTCGGTTTCGCGCGCGATGAGATCACCAGCCGTCCCGCCGTCGGTTTGCAGCCCCTCACCGAGAACGAAGCCTCCGCCATGGATCCAGACCATCACGGGCAGGCCGCTCCCGCTCTGCGGCGTGTCGACGTTGAGGTACAGGCAGTCCTCGCTCGCCGCGAAGCCAGGCACAGGGAGGTCCAAGAAACCTTCCTGCATGCATGCATTGGGGCGGCTCGTCGCGTCCAAAACGTCCGCCCAGGTCGCTGCTGGGACGGGGGGCCTCCAGCGCTGCGCACCGACGGGTGGCGCCGCATAAGGGATCGCCCTGTACGAATTGACCCCGTCGTTTTGGAATCCTCGAACGGGACCGTGGACGGTTTGTACGAGCAGCTCTCGCGCTGCCGGGGACAAGTCGGCGGCCTGCGAGCCAGCGTCACCGCAGCCAAGCAGCAGCACGACAAGCAGGGCCTGAGCCAGAAGCCAAGAACGGTTCATCGCAGCTCTCCTCGGAAAACAGGCAAGGGGCCATTCTACAGGCTCATCTCCAGCCCTGACCAGGCGAAGCCCGGCTAGCCGGCAAAAACGGCGCGATCCTGCGCCCAATCGCGCAAAGATCCAATCCGCTCCGCCATCGTGACCGACAAGGGCTTGGTGAGCCGGAGCTCCTCCAACAAGCTCTCCGTGCACAGGTCTTCTTCGCGAGAAAACGCCGTATAGAGCGCCGAGACGACGACCTGCTCGATCTCCGCCCCGCTGAAGCCCTCCGTCAATTGCACGAGTTGGGCGAGATCGAAGCTCCGAGGGTCACGTCGGCGACGGGCCAGGTGGATCTCGAAGATGCGCCGCCTGACTTCGGCGTTGGGCAGGTCGACGAAGAAAATCTCGTCGAAGCGTCCCTTGCGCAGCAACTCCGGCGGCAGCTTTGAAATATCGTTCGCCGTCGCCATGACGAACACGTCTTCCTTCTTCTCTTGCAGCCAGGCCAGAAACGTTCCGAGGATGCGCTGGGCGGGGCCGCCCTGCGCATCTTCCTGTGAGAGCGACTTCTCGATTTCGTCAATCCAGAGCACCACCGGCGCCATCGACTCGGCCAGCCGAATCGCCCGCTTCAGGTTCTTCTCGGTCTCGCCCACGAACCGATTGTAAAGATCCGAGGGGTCGAGCCGGATCAACGGCAGCTTCCATTCCGCGGCGACGGCCTTTGCGCACAGACTCTTTCCGCAGCCCTGAACGCCAATCAGAAGAAGACCCTTGGGTGGGCTGAGCCCGAAATTCTTGGCCCGGCGCGGGTCTTCGAAGGCCGCCTGTCGCTTGCGGAGCCAGTCCTTGAGATGCAAGAGACCTGCGACGTCGGCCATCTCCTGCTCATGCGGAAAGTACTCGAGGACTCCGGAACGCTCGATGATCTGCCGCTTCGCTCGAAGCACTCGGGAAATGTCGTCCGCATCGAGCACTCCGTCCTCGACTACGGCCTGAGTGATGATCTTCTGTACCTCAAAGAACGTCAGGCCGTGCAAGGCCGCCAAGAGCTTGGACACGTCGGCACGGTCGAGCTCCGTCCTCACCGGCATCCGACTCCCTACGTCCCGAAGCACCGAAGAGACGAACTTTCGATACATCTCGGGATCTGGTGGCTTGAGCTGCACCTCCGTAAACAGATGCTCGAGCTCAGCGGGCAGCTGCAGACCCGCCCCGGAAACCAGGATCGCCCCTTGGTGCCGGTGGTATTGGTCGTGGATGGCCTTGAGCTGCGCGATGACCGCGGGCTCGTCGAGATAGGGCCCGAGCCCGCGCAGATGGAACACCGCTTCGAGGTTCGAGCTCCGGATGAAGGCGAGTGCTTGCTCGGGACGCTTCGACTCCGGAGTCTGGCCCCGATCGGGAAGCTCACGCTGCAAGCCGGCGACCTGAGTCCAGGTAAACAGCGGAAGACCGAGGCGGCCAGCCGTGTGGGTCAGCAGAGAGTGGACGCGGTTGTCCTCGACAGTATCCACCAGCAGCAGCGGATGGTGCGCACGGATCAGAATCTCTAGCTCCCTCAGCTGATCGGCTGAAGGCTGCATGTCCCCAAGCACGCCTAAAGAATCGGGTGCGTGACCATGGATGTCAACAGAGGAGCCTCAACCAAGGGCCGCTTCGGCTAGTCCACGCCCTGCCCCGGCAGTTGACAGGGTTTGGGGCCCTTCTAGAATCCGTTCATGGCAAAGGTGATTGAGGCAATGTTAGTCGACAAGCGCATCGTGGAACGCAACATCAGCAAGGGTCTCATTTCCAAAGAGGACTACCGGGCTCACTTGGCCTCCCTGAAAGACCTCACCGATGCCGTCGAGCTGGTGAGCATCGAGACCGAGGAAGATCAAGAAGATCAAGTCGAAGACGAAGCGGAAACGAGCGCCGAACCGGCGCCGACGCCAGCTTTCGGGTAAATGCATGGCGGACGGCAAACAGGACGGGCCTCCGATCGGAATCGACTTCAACACGTTCATCCTGTCGCTGCGGACCTCGGCCTTGATGCACTTGGGCGAGCTGCCGGACGCAGAAGACCAGAAAGCCAATCTGGGGCTCGCCAAGGGCAGCATTGACTGCCTTGTGCTCTTGGAGGAGAAAACCAAGGGCAACCTTACGGGCGAGGAAGAACGCCTGCTGAGCGAGGTGCTTTACGACCTGCGCCTGCGATTCGTCACCGCCTGCAAGGCCGCCAAAGACAAGCCCTGAACCTCTCCGTTCGCCAGGAGATGGCCTCGCTCAGACTGCCTGGCTAGGATCTCGCATTACCGAGCCTTCGCCGGAGTCGAGCCATTCAAACCATTCCACTGCCGAATCTCGTTCTGGCGGGCATCCCTGCACTGCTCGTGTTGCTCATCCTTTGGAAGTGGTCTGCTGGGGCTGGGCACAGCCTGCTGGCTCTGGCCCGCATGGTCGTGCAGCTCCTCTTGGTCGGACACCTGCTGGTTTACATTTTCAAAGCCGAAGTTCCTTGGGTGGTCTTGTTGGTTCTCGCGGTCATGACCCTGGCCGCGAGCTGGATTGCGCTTCGGACGATCCCTAGGTTCCGCGGCCAACTCTATCTGTATGCGCTCACCTCGATCGCAATCGGTGGGGGTCTGACCGTCTTGCTGATCACGCAGACCGTCCTGACGCTCGATCCCTGGTATGCGCCGAGCTTCATGGTCCCCTTGGCCGGCATGATCTTCGCGGCGGCCATGAACTCGGTGAGCCTCGCCGCAGAACGCGTGCTGGCTGAGATCGAGCGCGGCGCCCACTATTCCCAAGCCCGAACGATCGCGCTACAGGCCGGTCTGATCCCAATCGTGAACACACTGTTCGCGGTGGGCCTGGTCTCGCTCCCAGGTTTGATGACCGGGCAGATTCTGTCGGGCGTGTCTCCGCTGATCGCGGTCCGCTATCAAGTCATGGTGATGTGCATGATCTTCGGATCATCGGGTTTGTCTGCGGTGATCTTTTTGTGGCTTCTGGAGCGCCATGAGCTGAGAAGCTAGAGGCATCGAAGCACTCCGGACGGCGCTCGAACGGCTGCCGCTCAGTGAGAGCCGTCGTCGCCACCGCCGCCGCCACAGTCGCCTTCACCGCAGTTGCCCTCCCCACAGGATCCCTCGGCCACCGCAGCGCCCGCAAGCGGCTGGTCCGGCTCGATCCCGGCGTCACTGGCCGTCGGACCGGCGTCCTTGCCACAGGCCGCCGTCACACTGAGCGCGGCTGTCGCCATCGCGAAGATTGTTTGCTTGAGTGATGATTTCATGAAGCTGACCCTCACTGGTTCCCGATTCTCCAGCTTACAACACTCAGTGGGCGGGAAGTAGCTCCCCTGCTCAGGACCCCAAATTCCTCGAAAAAGCAGGCCGGCGTCCCATGTTCCCAGAAAGGTTGCGAACCGATAAGCTTGCCGAATGGTCGGCCCCCGCACCCACTACCGAACCTGTAACCTCTGCGAGGCGATGTGCGGGCTGAAGCTCGAGGTCTCGGGCGATGAGCTGCTCTCGATTCGCGGGGACGACGACGACGTGTTCAGCCATGGTCACATCTGCCCGAAGGCCACGGCGCTCAAGGATCTCTACGAGGACCCCGACCGCCTCCGTCGGCCCGTGCGACGCGTCGGCAACGGCTGGGAGGAGATCCACTGGTACGAGGCCCTCGACGAAGCCGCGCATCGGCTTCACGAGATTCAGCAACGCTATGGGCGTGACGCCGTGGGTCTCTATTTCGGCAACCCCAACGTGCACAACTTCGGCACGCTGGTGTACGGCCCCATGTTCTTCCGGTCACTGGGCACCAAGAACCGCTTTTCGGCGAGCTCCTGCGACCAGTGGCCCTTGATGCTGGCCTCCTACGTCATGCTCGGTCATCAGCTGCTTTTCCCGATCCCGGACATCGAGCGCACGAGCTTCATGCTGCTGATCGGAGCAAACCCTCTGGCATCCAACGGAAGCATCATGGCGGCGCCCGGCGCGAAGAAGCGGCTCGCCGCGATTCAAGAGCGCGGAGGCAAGGTGCTCGTCGTCGATCCGCGTCGAACGGAGACCGCAGCGGTCGCCGACGAGCACATCTTCATCAAACCGGGCACGGACGCCCTCTTTTTGCTGAGCCTTCTCCACGAAGTCTGCGCCGCCGGCGTCAAGCTCGGCAGGCTGGCCGATTGCATTCGTCACGCCAACACGCTCTGTGAGGAAGTTCGGGCCTACAGTCCCGAGAGGACCGAAGCCTGGACCGGGATCCCCGCGACCACCGTGCAACGCATTGCCAAGGAGCTCCGCGCGGCACCCTGCGCAGTGGCGTATGGACGCGTCGGCGCTTGTACGCAGGAGTTCGGTGGCCTGAGCATGTGGCTCATCAACGCGCTCAACATCGTGACCGCGAACTTCGACGAGCCGGGCGGAGCCATGTTTTCGCGCCCCGCCATCGACACCCTGGTCGAGATTGGCGGGTTCGGTGTCGGGCCGGGCTCGCATGGCCGCTGGAAGAGCCGAGTCCGCGGTTTGCCTGAGTTTGGCGGAGAATTGCCTTCGGCGGTGATGGCGGAAGAGATCCTGAGTGGGAATGAGGACCGAATCCGAGCGATGGTCACCCTGGCAGGAAATCCGGTCCTATCGACGCCCAATGGGCAGCAGCTGGACCGTGCCTTCGAGGCCCTGGACTTCGTTCTCGCGATCGACTTCTACATCAACGAAACGACCCGACACGCCGATCTCATTCTTCCACCGGTATCGCCCGTGCAGCGCGCTCACTACGATCTGGCTCTCTACCTGACCTCCGTGCGAAACACGGCAAAGTACTCACCGCCGCTCTTCCAGGAGCGATCCGATGAGCTCGACGACTGGCAAATCCTGAGCGAGCTCCACGGCCGGCTCACCGCGCTTCGCCACGGCAAGCGAAGCAAGGCCTATCTGGCGGCGCGCGCGATGCACCGAGCCGGTCCCGAGCGCATCTTGGACCTTGGTCTACGACTCGGCCCCTACGGCAAGAAGCTCAAACCCTGGGGTGGAGGTCTCTCGCTTCGAACGCTGAAGAAGAGCCCCCACGGCGTCGACCTCGGCCCGCTCAAACGCAGCCTTCCCTGCCGACTTCCCGAAGAACACAAGTTCATCGACCTGGCACCCGAGCTGTTCGTCAAAGATCTGAAACGCCTGTATTCGAGCTACTTCGAGGCCGCTCCTACGAACCGCCAGCTCTTGCTGATCGGTCGAAGGCAGCTCCGAAGCAACAACTCCTGGATGCACAACAGTGAGCGTCTGATGCGCGGCAAGCCACGCTGCACGCTGATGATGCATCCCGCCGACGCAAAGCGTCTGGGCATTGCCGACGGTGAGGACGTGGCGATCCGTTCTCGCGTGGGCTCGGTGACGGCCCCGGTCGACATCACCGAGGATCTGATGCCCGGTGTCGTGAGCTTGCCCCATGGCTTTGGCCATGGAAGAGACGGCGTTCGACTGTCGATTGCGCGCGCTCACGCCGGAGTCAGCATGAACGACCTGACCGATGACCAGGAGTTGGACTCGCTCAGCGGCAACGCGGTATTGAACGGAATACCCGTCACCGTGACCGCCGTTGCCAAATCTGCCGCCGAATGATGACTCCGAGCGCGCGCCAACTGGACCGCGGCATGTCGAGAAGCGCGACGCGCTCGTGCTAGGCCAGCTCCTTTCAGCGACGCCGACGGATAGCCACTTGCGTTCAGCGACGCCGACGGACGGCCACTCGCCTTGGGCGTACCGGAATTGGGACCGGAGCCGGGGGCGGGGTCAAGAGACTCTCCACTGCATCGACCAGCGCATCCAAGAGATCGCGTGCACGATCCTTGAAAGTCTTGCCATTCGGTCGCTTCACAGATGCCACAGTCCCTTCATAATGGGGACACCCACTTGGAACTGTCAACACCCCCATTGGTATTCCGCTAACAGTGTGACTTGGGAGTATTAGCTTGCGTGTTCACCTCATTGGCGTGGCCGGAACTGGAATGAGCGCTTTGGCCGGCCTATTTGTCGAAGCCGGGCACGAAGTGAGCGGCAGCGACACCGCGTTCGATCCGCCCATAGGACCAAGCCTGCAGTCGCTCGGGATTCGCTGTGCCAAAGGTTGGAGCCCCGATCACCTCAAAGGCGAGCCCGATCTCGTGGTCGTCGGAAACGTCTGCCGAAAGGACAATCCGGAGGCCGAGGCCGCGATCGAGCGTGGACTTCGGGTCGTGTCAATGCCTCAGGCGCTGCGCGAGCATGTCTTGAACAGCCGGCAACCGTTCGTGGTGGCCGGCACGCACGGCAAGACCACGACGTCGACCTTGCTCTCGTACTTGCTGCACGCTGCAGGGATCGATGCGGGCTTTTTCATTGGTGGGATTCCATTGAATCTCGAGCGGAGCTCCAAGCTCGGGGCCCAGGGGGCTCCGTTCGTCATCGAAGGCGACGAATACGACAGCGCCTTCTTCGACAAAGTTCCCAAGTTCTGGAGCTACGCGCCTCGGGCCGCCGTGCTCAGCTCAGTCGAGTACGACCATATCGACATCTTTCCGAACGAAAAGGCCTATCTGCAGGCCTTCGAGCACTTCGTCTCCTTGATTCCAGAAGACGGCTGGCTCTTTGCCTGGGCCGGCGACCCTCGAGTGCGACAAGTCGCCCAAAGCGCGCGCTGCCAGCTTCGCTTCTACGCGCTCGACGAGGACGACTGTGGCGACGTGTCCCCGATGTGGCTCGGTTCCCGGGCGCCGGGCGGTGCCCTGGACATCTTCGGCGGCGGTTCGGCCTGTGGACGGGCGAATCTGCCGCTCTTCGGCAAGCACAATGCGCGCAACGCGCTCGCCGCGCTCGCGATGGCCAGTGAGGCGGGCGGCGCGCCGCTCGAACGCCTGATGGGCGCGCTGCCCGGTTTTCGAGGCAGCAAGCGCCGCCAGGAGCTCGTCGGGATTGCCCGCGGGGTGCACGTCTTCGACGACTTCGCCCATCACCCGACGGCCGTGCGAGAAACGCTCGATGGTATCGGGGAGCGCTTCCCGGCTGGCAAGCTCATCGCCGTGTTCGAGCCGCGCAGCGCCACGGCCTCGAGGCGGTTACATCAGCAGAGCTATCCGCATGCATTCGGCTCCGCGGACGTATGCGTGCTCGCTCCAGTGGGCCGGCCCGAGATCGACGACTCGGAACGGCTGGACACCGAGGCGATCGCCCGGGCTCTACGAGCGCAGGGCAAAACGGCTTGCGCATGCCGGAGCATCGCCGAAACCATCGAAACCGCAGCCGCTCGTGCACAGACGGGAGACGTGATCGTCGTGATGTCGAACGGCCGCTTTGGCGACGCCCCCGACCGAATTCTCGCCTCGCTCGCGAGTCGGTGAGCGGTCGAAGAGCGCCGGGTTTCAAATCGCGGCAAAACTCCAGCGAGCGGGCAATAATTCGTCGCTTTGATGGCGTTTTCGCCTTTACTTTACGCTCTGTAAAGTTTACTAGGCGTCTAGTATGTCTAGCAGCGAATTGACGGTAAATGTTGTCGAACAGCCTCGGGTTGAATCCAAGCACATCCCCCGCGAAGAGGGGCGCCGGTTCTGGGGCAGCACCATCGACTTCCGGGAAGACCACTCTGGCTTCCTCAAGGCCATGCACGACAAGCACGGCGACGTGTTCCGGGCCAAGGTCGTCCCGCTGACCCGCGACTGGTACTTCGTGCGTAACGCCGAGGTCGTCAACGCGATCAACGTCACGTACTGGGCGGATTTCTACAAACCGAAGCTGGCCAAGATAATGTGGAAGCCCTTCCTCGGGAACGGTCTGGTGCCGAACGACGGTCCCGATTGGAAGCGCCAACACAAGCGAATCCTGCCCGGCTTCCACAAGATCCGCATCGATGGCTACGGGTCCTGCATGGTGGACCACACCCACATGCTCATCGAACAGATGAAGCAGGGTCAGATTCGGGATTTTCGCCATGACATGACTCAGCTGACCGTGGGCGTCATCGCCAAGACGATGTTCGACGTCGAGGTCGGGCCCGAGGAAAAGATGATCGACAAGGCCGTCGACGAGGTCTGCAAAGTGCTGGTGGAATACGTGCACTTGCCCATTCCCGTGCCGAACTGGTGGCCGAGCCCTCGGAATAGACGCAAGGTCGGGGCGATCAAAGCCTTGGAAGCGCTCATCAGCCGCCTCGTCGAAGAGCGTCGCGCAGAAGGCAAGGACCGCGGCGACCTGTTCTCGCACATGGTGTTCACCGAGGACGAAGAGGGGCGCATGACCGACACCCAGCTTCGGGACGAGGCCATGACCCTCATCTTCGCGGGGCACGAAACCACCGCCCATGCCCTGACCTGGGCTTGGTACCTTCTCGCGAACAACCCCGACAAGGCGGAGAAGCTCCGCAAGGAGCTCGAGACCGTCCTTCAAGGCAAGCGCATGGAGGTCGAAGACCTCGCGCAGCTACCCTACCTCGAAAAGGTCGCCAAGGAGGCCATGCGGCTGATTCCGTCGGTCTGGTCGTACGCACGCGAGCCCCAGCGAGACATCAACATCTGCGGCTACGACTTCCCAAAGGGAGCCATGATTTTCATCAGCCCCTTCATGCTGGGCCGCGACGAGCGCTACTACGACAAACCACTCGAGTTCCGCCCGGAGCGTTGGACCCGCGAGTTCGAGCGCAAGCTTCCGCGGGGCGCCTACGTGCCCTTCGCCGCGGGCCCTCGGGTCTGCCTGGGCAAGCAGTTCGCCATGATGGAGATGCGCATGGTGCTAGGGACGCTGATTCAGCACGTCATGCCGCGGATCCAAGAGGGCTTCTCGCCAGACTTCATGTACGAGCTCTCCCTCAACCCCGGCGACAGAGGCCTCAAAGTCCAGGTCGACTTTCACGACCAACGCGACCAAACCTCCCCCAAGCCCGTCGCACCGAGCGAAGTCCGTCTTAGCTGAGCAGACACCCTGCCCTAGCTGAGCATCCGGCTTCATCAGCCAAAAATCGCAGCCCCGCAAGGAGCTGCGATTTTTTTCGGCCAAGCGGAGAGACAGCCGAGCTAGGTCACACGGGCAGCGGGGGCGACCGCAGTCAGGCGACCAGGACCAGGTAGTCCTGGGTGTTCTTTTGGATGCGGGCTTTCACCTCCGCAGGGTCTTCTTCGACGGTCTGCTCGTCGGGCGTGACTTTGAACAGGGTCTGGCCCTTGGACACGATGGTGCCGTCGGTGTCGACGAGGATCTTGTCGATGGTGCCGGCGAAGGGCGCGTAGACCTTGTTGAACATCTTCATGACCTCGACGATGTAGAGCGGATCGCCCACCTCGAAGTGCTGGCCCTCAGCGACGAAGGTGGGCAAGCCGGGAGCCTCCTGCGCGTAGTACATTCCGCCGCTGACCGCGACGATCTCGTCGGATTTGTTCGCCGGCGGTGGCACCAGGATCTTCTTCATCGCCTTTTGGAGCTCTGGATCGAAGAGGCGCTCCGGGATGGCGATCGTGAGGTCCGGATTCACGCGCAGCTCGAAAAAGCCGACCTTGTCGGCGATGAGCGGGAGAAGGCCAAGCAACTCCAGTCCAAGCTGAAATCCCTGGTGGGCGGCGCGGAGGTCGCTCCACTGTTCCTTCGAGAAGCCAAAGGACGGCGTCGCGGAGCGAAGCGCCGCGTCGAGGTCCTGCCAAGGAAGGTCCCCAGCGTGCTCCGCGAGGCTCGCGTAGAAAGCGGCGCCTTCTTCCAGTACCTCCTGATCATGGTCCCAGATCCGGTGCGCGGCTGGCGCCCCGATTTGGTCATCCATGTGCAAGAGGTGATAGGTCTCGGCGAGGATCTGAAGCGGGTTTCGCTTCCAGCTGACGCGCCGGTTCGCGACGTCGAAGTCCTTGCGAAAGTTGCTCAGCCAGGCCGACAGCACGTGCGGCGCGCCCAGCAGCGTCCGAAGTGGTCGGGTGACGAGCGTGGCTTTGATTTGAATGACTTCCTCCGTGGCGCGCTTCGCCGCCGAGTCATCCTTCACGGCCTCGAGATACTGCTGATAGAGTCTCTTGTAGGCGTAATCGATGTCGATGCCGTTCGCTTCGCGGAGCAGCTCCCCCACGAGGGTGATGTATGGAACCACGAACCGGGTCGTGGGCTTCGCGTCGACGCCATGCTCGAGGAACCAGCTCACCAGACCGTAGTGAAACTGCAAATTGGTCTGCAGGTCCGGTCCACGGAGTACTGTGCGTCTCAGAATCTCTTGCAAGCGCTCGTAGCTCGCACGACGGTCGTCGCCGGTCGTCACGAGCAGGGCCACGTTGCTGTCGTACGCCCCCGCCACCTTGTACCGGATGAACAGGCCCGTATCCGGGTTCTTGAAGGAGATGCCCTGATCGTCTCGGACCTCACCTTCGATCGGGTCGGACCAGTGAAGGATCTCACCACCGGCGTGTGGAGAGAGCGAGCGGTCGGTCGCATTGAGGCGAGCTTCGACCGCCGCCGCATCGCGACGCACCCGAGTAGGCCGCGGAAGGCGCTGCTTGTGCTTTGCCAGCAGTCCCATCATCTCGACCAGCGAGCAAACGTCGAAGTAGTCGTTCGCATCGTCGGGGTTGGTGAACCGAAGCGCGTAGCAGAGCTCGGACACGCGGTGCTCGACCTGAATCCGCGTGTTGACCTCCATGAAGTAGTGGCGGGCTCCATCGACGATGCATTCGAACGTCGAGACGGAGTCGAGCTTGACCGCTCGGCCGAAACGCTCTGCCTCGTCCTCCATTCGCCGCAGAATCTCGAGATCTTGCTGAAGCGCGGAGGCGTGTAGCTCGTGGCCCGCCGAGCGTTCGCGCTCGACCGCGTCGGCGAGAGCTTCCTGCGTGACCGAGACCTCGAGCAACTTCTGCTCGTGCATCTGTAGGGAGCAGTCGCGACCACCGAGAGAGATGCACCAGTCACCGTTTCCGATGAGCTGGATCTCGTTGTGTCGGGTCGTCTCGATGTTGAGCTCCACCAGGATATTCTTGTTGTCGCCGACGCCGAGGGCCTTCACCTCGCTCAGAATTTCGCGAACCATGCCGGGCGCTTGATCGGCCTTGCTGAGGATGCGTTGACCCTTGCCGCCGCCACCGCCGATCGCCTTGAGACGCACGCGATTGCCCTCGTACTTGGCGAGGATCTCGGTCACGTCCGACTGGATCTGTGAGGCGAGCTCGTCAATCGTGTAGAGGTCGATCCCCGCCTCGTAAGAGGCATTGAGCACGGCATCCACCTGCGCGCTGAGATCGAGCGAGCTGTCTTGCAGCTCCGGAACCTGAAGGCTGTGCTCGGCGGCGACTTTCTTGAGGCTCTCGAGATCCTTGTGCTTGCGGAGCAGCACACGCGTGGTCGCATCGTTGATGCCGGGCGTGACACTGACGTCTATCCGCTCCGCGGTGCGCTTCGCTTCGTCTTTGAAGCCTGCGGCCTGCACGGTATGGGAGCACGGGCCGACGAAACGCAGACCCGCATCTTCGATGGCCGAGACGAAATCCTCGTCTTCGGCCATGAAGCCGTATCCGGCAAAGATGTAGTCGTAGCCGTTCTTCCGCGCGATCTCGATGATCTGGCGGACCCGCTCCGTGCGCTCTTCCTTGGTGGCGCCGCTGTAGTCAGGAACGGCATGCACGCGGGAGGGGTCGAGCCGGCGGATCTCAGGCGCGAGCGCGCGCGGATAGACGATGGAGTCCTTTTCGGAGAGCAGGATGCCCACCTTGCTCATGCCCATCTCGGCGAACACGTCCAGTGCCTCTTGCCGGATCGGGCCACGGCATACGATGAGCACCGTCATGTCCTCGCAGCTGAACGAGCGCACCCAGTCAGAGTTGAGATCGCCGAGGCGACGGTCTTGGTGAATGAGAGGGTTGTGTGCGTAATAGTCGGTGGACATTAGTGAAACTCCCTCTGCACGGCCGTGAGGGGGCTCGGCTCGTAGTGCGACAGATAGAAATCGAGGCTCTTTCCTAGCGCGGCACGGAGCTGCGTGGGTTCCACGATTTCGGAAATGGATCCTAAGCTCAGCGCCTCTCTTGGGTTCATGAGCTCCTTTTCGTAGCGTGCGTTGAAGGCAGCCTCTTGCTCGCGAAGCCAGTCTTCGGCCTGCTCCCGAGCCTTTTCCTCCGAAAGGCCCGAGGCGACGCCTTCCTTGATTCGCTGCGCGACCGAAGCCCGAGCCGCGCGAAGCTCCTTCTTGTAGACGAACTCCTTGCCGGCCGGCCCCATGACGGCGACGCGCGTCGTGGGGAGCGCCATGACGTGATCTGCACCGGTGGCGTAGCAGTTGAATGCCGCGTAGGCGCCTCCGAAGGCATTGCGGATGATCAGCAGGAGACGGGGCGTCCTGAGGTCGATGATGGAATCGAGCATCGCCCGCCCGGCCTGCACGATGCCGCCACTTTCCTGGTCCCTCCCCGGTAGAAAGCCCGTGGTGTCTTCCATGAAAATGACTGGGATGTTGTAGAGATTGCAGAAGCGGATGAAGCGCGCGTTCTTGAAGGCCGCATCGATGTCGATCTGCCCCGAGGCGACTGCGCTGTTGTTGCAGACGAAGCCGACGACGTTGCCATTGAGGCGACCGAAAGCGGTCACCGTATTGCGGGCGCGCTGCGGCTGGAGCTCGAAGTAATCACCGTGGTCGCAGATTTGCTGGAGCAAAATCGTGACGTCGAAAGGCGTGTTGAAGCCCGTGGGGCTGTTGAAAGCCTTGCGAAGCAGGGTGTCGATCTCGCCCGTCGGCCGCTCGACC
This sequence comes from uncultured delta proteobacterium, assembly GCA_963746475.1. Taxonomy (GTDB): domain Bacteria; phylum Myxococcota_A; class Polyangia; order Polyangiales; family Houyiibacteriaceae; genus SG8-38. Next base: position 1,089,187 of record CAVVBB010000001.1, on the reverse strand, counting down.
GGATCCGAAGTCTCCTGATACGGCGACAGTTCGTGGTTGTTGCTCGGCAGGTAACTGAGCAGGCGCTTGGCCGTGCGAAGCGCACCCACTTCGTCCGGAACGGTCAGGTCGACGACACCGCTCTGCCCGTGAACGCCGGGACCGCCTAGGTCGTCGGCCGTGACGTCCTCACCCAGCACCGACTTGACGACGCCAGGGCCGGTCAGGCCGAAGAACGTGTTCTCGGGCTGGATCATGAAGCTACCCTGCCGCGGGAGATAGGCGCCGCCTCCAGCGTTGTAGCCGAACATGCACATGACGCTCGGAACCACACCGCTGATCTTTCTGAGCGCAGTGAAGGCCTCGGCGTAACCATCGAGACCGCCGATCCCGGCTGGGACGTAGGCACCGGCGCTGTCGTTCATGCCGATCAGCGGAATCCCCTGTCGCCCGGCCAAGCGAAACAAGTTGGCGAGCTTGGTCCCGTTCGTGGCATCCATCGAGCCGGCGCGAACCGTGAAATCGTGGCCATAGAGTGCGACATCACGCCCCTGCACCTTGATGATGGCGGTCACGATCGAGGCGCCGTCCAGGTTCGGGCCCCAGTTCTGATAGAGCACGGTGGGCTCCGTCCCGGCGTCGCGGAGAACGTCGATCCGCTCCCAGACGGTCATCCGTCCCTTTTCGTGCTGCCGTCCGATTTGAACTCGACCTGCTGCGTTCTGCGGGCGGGCACGCAGGGCCGTGCCTTCTTCGAGCGCAATGTCGTACGGACCGCGCTTCGCCGCAGAACCATTCCCGTTTGCACCGAGACCCGCGTCGAGCGGGTTACGAAGACTAGGTGTCACGATGTCTTTTTCAGCCATAATTTCACATGCCTAGGGCCAGAAACGAGGCCCTCGAACGCACGGCCTTTTAAGAGCATTCCGCCCGTCGCGCCAGTGAACCCGGTGAGGGGCGCTGCGGTCGGGTGGCACACGCAGCGAAATCCGCGAGAATTGCAGCGGTTTATGGAACTTGAACTCGATTGCGGTGCGGCTCTTCGGGTCGCCGAGCGGCTGGCCTGCGAGGCCGGAGAGCTCGTCATGGAGGGTTGGCGCGGTGGCGGGCGGATTGAGCGAAAGGGTCGCATCGACCTCGTGACTGAATACGACCTTCGCAGTGAAGAGCTGATCCGCGGGGGCCTGGCTGTGGCCTTCCCCGAGCACCGGATCGTGGGCGAGGAACAGCCCGACAGCGGAGAGGGAGATCACGTGTGGTACGTGGACCCCATCGACGGCACCACGAACTTCGCGCACGGACACCCATTCTTTTGTGTCTCGATCGCGCTCTACCGCGGTTCCGTCGGACTCGCGGGCGTCGTTCATGCGCCGGCCTTGGGAACCCGCTGGACGGCAGCGGCCGGCGCCGGGACCCGTCGAAATGGCGAGCCCTGCTCGGTATCGACCCGGGACCAGATGGACGAGGCCCTGTGCGCCACGGGTTTTCCGTATGACCGCTGGACCAACCCCGACAACAACGAGCGCGAGTTTTCGTGCTTTCTGAAGCGGACGCGCGGCGTGCGACGCTGCGGCTCGGCGGCCCTGGATCTCGCCCTGCTGGCCGACGGCACCTACGACATCTACTGGGAGCAATCTCTGCAAGCCTGGGACATGTGTGCAGGGGCATTGCTGGTCACCGAGGCCGGCGGCCGGCTCACCGACTACGGCGGTGGCCCCGCAGATCCGCGCTGCGGTCGACTCGTAGCCAGCAATTCCCGCCTCCATGATGAAGCGCTGCGCATACTGACCGAAGCACGCCAAGGGCTCGTCACCGACAAACGGTGAATCGGCGCGCGCTGCAGGATAAGATTGAAAATGAAGTGGATGCGCCGCCAACATCGGAGGGGGTCAGCGACCTCGGGCCGAAGCCGAGAACCTCGTCTTTGAGGGGCCGGCGACCTCTGTCCAGAGCACAGTGGGAAAGCTTGGCCGCGGAGATCACGCGCCGTCACACAGCGACCATGACGCTGTTCGCCGGGCTCGGGTACTTCGGGATGGCAGTGAGTCAGTGGGACTCGATCGAGCCGTTCATGCTTTTCGGGCTGACCGGCATCGCTCTACTCGCCTTGGCTTGGCGAACCAGGCGCCAGCCTCCTCCGCTCGAGTGGTCCCTGCACATGGCTGGAGCAGTCTTCGTGGCCATCGTCGCGAGTCTCACCCTCACCTACGGCTTCAGCCACAACCCCGATTACCTCTATGTCTTCGCGCTCATACAGCTCGCCGCGGCGGCCCTGCTGCACAGCAGGCCGTGGCTGGTGGCCGTCGTGCTTCTCTCGGGGCTCGGCTGGGGCCTGGTCTCGTTGTCGATGGACGACGTCGACTGGGCAGCCTCTGGCGGCTTTCTGCTCGGCGTCGCCTGTATCGTCTCGGGTCTGCACGTCACGCGACGCGGGACCTTGATCCGCTTGGAAGAGCTCCGGCTCGCGGCGGAGGAAGCAGCGCGGTCCAGAACGGAATTTTTGGCTAACATGAGCCACGAGATCCGGACGCCCATGGCCGGGGTCGTCGGACTGACCTCGCTCCTGCTCGATACGAAGCTCGAGCCAGCGCAGTGGAAAATGGCGGCCGGAATTCGCGAATCGGCGAACGCGCTCATGAGGGTCGTCGACGAGATTTTGGACCTGTCGAAGCTCGAAAATGGACAGGTGCGTTTGGAAAACGAGGCGTTCGACATCGCCGAACTCACCGAGGGCGTCACCGAGCTCATGCGGCCACGAGCACAGAGCAAAGGACTGCAGCTTCAGCGGGAGCTCATCGAATTCGAGGATACGCTGCTCATGGGCGACCCTTCACGGCTTCGCCAAGTGCTGCTGAACTTGGTCCACAACGCCATCAACTTCACCGAGTGGGGCTACGTCGTGATTCGCGTGGAGAAGCTGAAGAGCGAGGGCGATCGCGTCCGGCTTCGACTCTCCGTCCGAGATACGGGTATAGGAATCCCGCAGGCGGAGATCCAAACGATCTTTCAGCGCTACCAACGACTCGGGGAGGAGACCTCGCAGCGCTTGGCCGGAAACGGACTGGGCCTGGCCATCAGCAAGCAACTCGTCGAGCTCATGGGGGGTGAAATCGGGGTTTGCAGCTCCGTCGACGAAGGAACCACGTTCTGGTTCGAGCTCGAGTTCGCCCGCAAGACCGGCCCTCGGATGAGTGCCATCGTTTCGCCTGATCCCTGCGTCGCGGGGGCCCGTGTGCTCGTCGCAGAAGACGACCCGACCAACGGCATGGTGACCGAAGCCTTGCTGCGAAAGCTCGGATGCGAGGTGGAGATCGCGGAGGATGGCGCGCAGGCCGTCGAGCACTTGCACGAACGGGACTACCAGATGGTGTTCATGGACTGCTACATGCCGAGGATGGATGGCTTCGAGGCGACCCGGCGAATTCGGGCCACGAAGAAGGGCGCCAAGCTCCCCATTGTCGCACTCACGGCTAGCGTCACGGAGGAAGACCGCGCGCGCTGCCTGGAGGCCGGGATGAACGAAGTCATCGCTAAACCGATCCGAATCGAGGCCCTGCAAGTGGCCCTCGAGCGCTTCATCGCGGGTCGCATCGACGCCGCACAGGCGCGCGAGCCGACGCCGCTGATCCTGGACATCGACATCATTCGTCAGCTGGTTTCTCTGGACGGCCAGGAACACGACTGGATCGAGGAAGTGATGTCCGATTACATCAAACAGCTACGCGAATCGATCGAGAGGCTCCATCAAGCCGCCAGACAGGGCGACATGAACGCGCTCCGGATGACGGCGCACTCGATCAAGGGCGCGAGCAAGCAGCTCGGAGCCACGCGGGTCGGCGCGCTGCTGGGCCGCATCGAGCGCGAGGCCGAGGTCGAGCGCGCCAAAGCGCTGGTCCACGACCTGTCCGACGAAGTCCCCCGCATCGAGGAAGCCGTCCGGCAATTGCTCAGCACCTGAGCGTCCCTGAGCCGAGGCGATGTCCGAAGCTCAGCTCGTTCGCGCGGCGCGACGGGGTCGAATGGCGCGTCCGTGAGCCGAGGCGATGTCCTGCATCGTCGAGGCGAGGGGATGGCGCCAGTCGGCCCCGTCCCGCCGTGCGAACCCTAGATGTCTAGGTTCGTGACGTTCAGAGCATTATCCTCGATGAACGCCCGACGAGGCTCCACCTGGTCGCCCATCAGAACGCTGAAGAGCTCTTCGGCCTCGACGGCATCTTCGATGCGCACTTGCAGAAGCGTGCGGGTCTCCGGATCCATCGTAGTCTCCCAGAGCTCCTCGGGGTTCATCTCACCGAGGCCTTTGTAACGCTGAAGACCGAGACCCTTGCGTGCGCGGGCATCGAGCGCTCCCCAAAGGTCTTCGATGCTCTCCACTTCCCAGGACTCCTCGGTGGGCTCTCCCGACTTGTCGAGCACCGTGACCAAGAACGGGGTCTCACCGAGACCCTTGATACCCGAGTAGATCTGGCGAAGCTCGACGATGTCGCCGGCCGACAAGAGGTCGAAGTCGATGAGTGTCTCACGCTCGTTGACCCCTTCATTCGTGGAGATCACGAGTCGATAGCGGTCGTGTTCCTCATCGCTTTCGATGCGTGAGTTGAAGGAGAAGTCTTCGACGCTTCGTTCCTCGGTGTAGGCCTTTATGGCCGAAATGGCGGCTTCGACCTTGTCGTGATCCGTCAGGTCTTCCACGGCCAGATCGGTCGCCTGCACGAGGGCCTCGATCACGAGCGGGTTCGCGCGGTGCACGGTGTGATGGAGCAGATCTCGGAAGCGGGAAACCTCCTCCATCAGTCGACGCAAGGGCTCCCCAGTGATGCGAGCGTTTCCTGTTTTCGTTTGCAGACGCAAGCCTTCGCTACCGAGCTCGATGAGGTGCTTTCGCAGCGCGGCGTCGTCCTGAAGATAACGGACCGACTTGCCCTTCTTGAGCTTGTAGAGCGGCGGCTGCGCGATGTAGAGATAGCCCTTGCTGATCAGCTCCGGCATCTGCCGGTAGAAGAAGGTCAGGAGCAAGGTCCGGATGTGAGACCCGTCGACGTCGGCGTCGGTCATGATGATGACCTGGTGATATCGGAGCTTGTCGATGTCGAAGTTCTCGCCACCTTGGACGCCACAGCCGAGCGCTGCGATCAAGGTGCCGATCTCTGCGCTCGACAGCATCTTTTCGAAACGGGCTCGCTCGACGTTCAGGATTTTGCCGCGTAGGGGCAGGATCGCCTGATAGCCGCGGTCACGTCCCTGCTTGGCGCTGCCACCCGCCGAGTCACCCTCGACGATGTAAATCTCGCTCACGCTAGCGTCTTTGCTCTGGCAGTCCGCGAGCTTGCCCGGCAGTGTACTGGCGTCGAGCACGCCCTTGCGCTGCACCATCTCACGGGCGCGCCGTGCCGCTTCTCGCGCGCGGGCCGCCAAGACCGCCTTTTCGACGATGCGCTTGGCGGACTTCGGGGTCTCTTCGAGATACTGCTGAAGAGTTTCGTTGACGATGCTCTCGACGATGCCCTTGACCTCGCTCGAAACGAGCTTGTCTTTGGTCTGCGAGGAAAAGGCCGGGTCCGGGTGCTTCACCGAAATGATTGCGGTGAGCCCTTCGCGCACGTCGTCGCCGCCTAGCGGATTTTTGAGGTCCTTGAGTAGTTTTTCTCGCGTTCCGTACTGATTGATGACCCGAGTGAGGGCCGTACGGAGCCCAGTCAGGTGCGTGCCGCCATCACGATTGTAGACGTTGTTCGTGTAGGGGAAGATGGACTCGTTGTATGAGTCGCTCCACTGCATGGCGATCTCGACGTCGACGCCGTCGCGGCGAGCGTGCAGGTAGATGACCTCGTCGTGCAGCGGGGTCTTCTTCTTGTTGAGCGCCTCGACGAACTCGCGGATGCCTCCTTCGAATCGATGCTTGACGCGCTTACCTTCGCCACGCTCGTCGTTGAGATCGACCTCGAGCCCGGCGTTGAGGAAGGAAATCTCACGCAGCCTGTTGTTGAGCACCTCGAAACTGAAATCGGTCGCGGAGAAGATTTCATGGTCGGGCTTGAAGGTGATCTTGGTGCCCGTCTTTTGACTACTCCCGATCGGCATGACCGGGCCCTTCGGCACGCCGCGGGCGTACTCCTGAAACCAGACCTTGCCCTCGCGACGAATCTCCATCTTGAGCCACTCGCTCACGGCGTTGACGGCGCTCACGCCGACGCCATGGAGGCCTGCGGAAACCGAGTAGCTTTCGCTGTTGAACTTACCGCCAGCGTGCAGCTGCGTCATGACGACTTCGGCAGCGCTCACGCCTTTGTCGTGCATGCCGACCGGAATCCCTCGGCCGTCGTCGGTGACGGTAACCGAGCCGTCCGCGTGGACGACGACTTGGACCGCTTTGCAGTGCCCTGCCAAATGCTCGTCGACCGCGTTGTCGACGACCTCCCAAACGAGGTGGTGCAGACCAGTCCCATCGTGCGGGTCTCCGATGTACATGCCGGGCCGCTTGCGAACGGCTTCCAAGCCTTCGAGGACTTGAATTGCGCTTTGATCGTAACCAGGGGCGGACTTGCTTGGTTCCGCGGTGGGAGGGTTGGTCATGGTTTGATTTTTTCGCTGAAAAACCGAGGACACATCAGCGACGGACAGGTTCCCCAGGTAGGAGCCAATCTAACCTCGAACGAGGGGTATCGCAAGCAATGAGTTCGCCCATAACTCATTGATCTGACAGCTTAAATCTCGCTCGTTCCCAAGCTATCCCCCCAGCACTCGCCTGCGCGTCAAACGGACCGCCAAGAGCGTGCTTGGAAGCAGGAAAATCAGTGTCGTCGCGAGCAAGCGGAGCAGGTGCGGACCGGGGGTTCCGAGGACCAGAAGACCGCGCGCGCACTCGGCCAGTTGATAGACGGGGTTGAGCTCGACGAGCAGCTGCAGGGCTCGGGTTTCAGGCTGAACGGGGAAGAAGGTGTTGCTCGCCACGCTGATCGGCCAGCCGAGGAGAAACACGGGAAAGTTCATGTGATCGATGGCGGGCACGATCGCGGTGAAGATCAGCGCGAAGGCGGCGAACGCACAGCCCGCGCAAAAACCCAAGGGCGGCAGCAGGAACAAGAGCTCCGATCGCACGTCGACGAGGCCGAGTGCGTCGAAGACCGCGATGACCAGGGCGACGATAGAAACGTTGATCGTCCCGCGAAGGGCGGCCCAGAGGATCTCTCCCCAGACGACGCTCGGTACCTCGACCTGCGTCGCGAGGAGGCCGTCCCAGGTCTTTTGGTAGAACATGCGCACGTATGCCGAATACAGTGCCTCGTAGAAGGGAGTCCCGAAGGCGGTGTAGGCGATGAGCCCGGCAGAGACGTAGGTGGCGTAGTTGATCGACACGCCCTGGTAGTCGAGCTCGTCGACGAACGAGCCGAAGCCCAGTCCGAAGGCCACGAAGAAGATGATCGGCTCCAGGGCCGGCGGGATCACGGCCGTGCGCCAGTTGCGTAGATAGACGAGGGCGTTACGTCGGAGCACGGCCCAAGAACGCCAGTCGAACGCAGTCAGGAGGTTCTGAATGGCGATCACTTGGAGGCCTCGTGGCGGCGGGCCAGGACGATGAACAAGTCATCCAGGTTGGGTGGACGGACTTTCCAGCTCGCCCCGGAAAACTCAGTGTAAAGATCGCTCAGGTCTTCTTTTCGAACGGGAATACGAAGCTCCCCCAGAACGGTGGCGACCGGTTCGGAGCCGCGGCTGGCGAGCCAGTCCCGAATCCTGGGACGCAGAGGCTCGTCGCGCGGAACCACGACGACGTGATCTCCGAGCACACTGCCGATCACCTGAGACGCAGCTCCCTGCGCCACCTTGCGCCCCTGGTGCACGACGAGCAGCTCGTCGCTCAAGCGCTCGGCCTCGTCCATGTAGTGGGTGGTCAGCACGATCGCCAACCCTTCGGCGCGCATGCCGTCGATGAGCTCCCAGACCTCGAGCCTGGCGTGGGGGTCGAGACCTGTCGTCGGTTCATCCAAGAAGAGGAGGTCCGGACCGTGCACGATGGAGCGGGCGATCAGCAGGCGACGCTTGTAGCCGCCGGACAGAACACTGGGGGATTGCTGGGCGTAGGGCCTCAGGCCGAATCGGTCCAAGAGAACGGCCACACGGACGGCGAGATTCGGAACTCGCGGGCGGAAGTAGCTCGCGTAGATCGTCAGGTTTTGCGCGACCGTGAAGTCGTAGTCGAGCGAGTCGTCCTGAGTGCACACACCGATGTGCCGCTTGGCTTCGTCCCGGTGCTGCTCGAAGTCGCGCCCATCGTAAAGAATCGTGCCTGCGTCGGGCGGGACGAAGCCGTAGAGCATGCGTAGGGTCGTCGTCTTGCCGGCACCGTTCGGACCCAGCAAGCCGAGCACGGCGCCGCGCCGGCAGCTCAGGTCGAGTCGGTCGACGACGGTGCGGTTTCCGTAGCGCTTGATGAGGCCTTTGGCTTCGAGAATCGGAGATTCCAAGGTACGGCTCGCACGTTGTGGACCGAGGCCGACTCGGAAGGTGACGAGTGCGACGCAGTCGGCCTACAATGGCAAAGATGATGGGCAAGTCCAGCCGCTCGAAGCCTCGAGGTGAGCCGTAATGGCGCGCGCGCTCGACAGTCGATGGATCTTGGGAATCGCAGTACTGTCCGTGCTCGCGGCGGTGTTCTGGTCGCTCCATCGGCGAAAGCTCGCGACGAGCCCCGAGCCGATGCCGACCGTACAGCCAGAGCCCATGCCGGAAGTCGAGCTGCTCGGCGTGCCGCCGGACGCCGAAGTCACGCTCGATGGAGCCACCATCGAGACGCTCAGGTTCGGCGTATCGGCCGGAAGCCGCCACGCCGTGGAAGTGCGCGGCTCCGACGGCAGCGTGTGGCGGCAAGTGTTTAGGGCCAACGGGCCTATCGGGCTGCTGGTCGAGCTACAGGAACCCTTCGGTGAGGCGGGAAGGCCCGAAGACGCGGGCTCGAGCGAAGACCTGGCCAACTCTACAGAAGAGTCGAAGAGCGAAGACCTGGCCAACTCTACAGAAGAGTCGAAGAGCGAAGACCTGGCCAACTCTACGGAAGAGTCGAAGCCGGCCTCGGACGATCGACCTCGTACCCGCGAAGCGCAGCCTCGACGGTAATCTCGCGGTCGCCGCCCGCCAAGCTCATGGTCGACTCGACTTTCACCGGCCCGACGCCTGGGCAGTAGACTGTGCTGACGCGCAGGTTCAAGCGGCCGCCCGTTTCGTCGACGCGGACGCAGCTCGAAAAACTGCCTCCGGGGGTGCTCACCGACTCGTCACTGGCTCTGATCTCGGCCGTTCGACCGCCACGGCTCGGCCAGCGCTGGCCTTCGCGAAGCGGGGCTTTGAGAAGCCATACGCCTTCCTCCGGAACGTAGATCCCCCCATCGCGGATCTCGTAACGAAGCGCCTGCTGACCCGTTTGTACGACGGCCGTGCGGCCATCGAAGGACTCCACACGCGTCACGGCGAGCGTCGGCGACGGTCCCCCCGTATCGACTTCGTAGGACCAGACATTGCCTCGCTCGAAAGGATACAGGTTCGCCGCCTCGAGCGGCGACGCGGTCGTCTGGACGGGCTTGCTCGAGCCTGCGCAGGCCATGAGCAAGGAGATCAGCAGCAAATGGCATCGAAGGAATGTCTTCATGAGGCGTACCTCCACACTGCCCAGGCGAAGAAGAGCGCACAAGTGGTCAGCACCAGGAACTGGGCGGGATCGAGGCCTGTGCGGCGCAGCAAGTCTTCTGCGGTGTCGGCTGCGCTCGGGTCCGCGGCCCCGGCGGATGCACGCGCAATCGCCCGTGCGCGACGAAAATCGCCCCGTTCGTACGCCTTCCAGGCTTCGGCGAGATCGTTGTCGGCCGGCGACGGCTGCTCGAACTGGGTGGACACGGGGTGATCCTAGCACTCCAATGTAGGGAAGCTGCGCATCTTCGCCCGAACCGGGCTTCTTGTTAGGATGAAGCAGTGAGCGCAAAGAAGACGATCCTGGTTCTCGACGATGATCCATCCGTGCGTCGCATGGTCGAGGTCATGCTGCACAAGGAGGGCTTCTCGGTGATCGCGGTCGCGGATGCACGCTCCGCCCTGGGCCAGTGCGAGGTGGAGCTTCCGGACCTGATGATCGTCGACCTGATGCTCCCGCTCGAGGATGGCGAAAGCTTCGTTCGTGAGTTTCGCCGTCGCTGGAGGCGGTCGGGGGTGCCCATCGTGCTGCTGAGCGCGAGCACGGCCCGAAGCGAAATCGCCGCCCGACTCGAGGTGGCCGCAACCCTGCCGAAGCCCTTCTTCGCCGAAGACCTTCGTGAGGTGCTCGCTAGTCAGCTCGGCCCAAACGCCATCGCTGCGAACGAGGTCTAGAGCCGCCTCAGGTGCCGTCGAAAGAGACGCTGCTCTCCATCATGACCTTGAGCTCCCGTGGGCTTCCTCCCGGGTTGGGCGTGCTCATGACCATGTCGGAAACCAAATCGATTTTCGATGTCGCGGGAACTGGCTCGGTGAAGTCGCCCTCGATCCTGCCCGTGCCTTTCGAATCGAAGAGGCTCACGTGGTAACTTTCATCTGACGTGGCCCCCGGAGGCGTCACCGTCTGAGGCTGCGCCGTCTTTTGGACCTCGACGCCGACGACGAAGCTCGTGCCCGCGATCTTCGTGAGCTCGTAGCTCGACACTTGCTGGACCCTCAGGCCTCCCTCTTCGAGGACTCGACTGACTTTCCACTTGGCCCCGAGGCCAATCGGCTCGCTCGGCACTGGAACGCTGGTAGCGTAAACGAGCTGCTCGATGTTATCGATCGCCTGCAGGTTCTTGGCAACGACTCTGCTCTTGTCGATGTCGACGCCCCGCACCACACCCGATGCGCTGAGCTCATAGGTCCCGCGCAAGCCCTTCGTGCTCGCGACGGAACGCTGCAACTCCGCGACCATTTGCGCAGGCGCACCCGAACCCTTCAGGACCTTGGCTTCGCTGACCTCGAACCGCATCTTGGCGCCACCGTTCGCCTCGACCTTCAGCGTCTCGATGGAGAGCTGATGCTCGACCGAGGGCGTGACAGTTCGCGGGGTATTCTGCGAGCCCATCTTCGCCTCGAGGGCCAGCTCACTCTTCGTTCGAAGCTGGCTTTTCGAGCCTTGGCTGAGCTGCCAGCGGAGCGGCTGGAGCGGCGGCGTGCCAGCATCCAGCAACTCGACGACGGCCGGGCCGACCGGCAGGGGAAGCTCCGGCTTCTGGGTCGCCGCTTTTGCAGGAACGGTGTCGGGCTTGGGCTCCGGAGGAGTCTCCGTCTTGGAGCAGGCCAGGGCGAAAATCAGAAAAACGAGACTGAGGCTACGCATAGGAATCCGTTCCTTAACACAACTCCCGCCCATGTTTTAGAAGAGAAGCGATCGCCACCAGCTCCACGCTGGCTCAGGGTGCCTCGAACTGTTTTTTCTTTTGGAAAAGGCTGATGAGATAGGCAGCGCCGACGCCGACGAAATAAAGCACGACGAGCGGAATCAGCATCATGACCATGGTGTAGACGTCCTGTGGGGTCAGGATCATCGATAGAAACGCCGCGCAGATGATCCACCAGCGTGAAAACTTGAGCAGTTGTTGCCAGGTGACGATCCCGGCCCCCGACAGGAAGGTGACGACCACCGGAACCTCGAAGACGACCCCGAAGGCGAGCAGCATCCGCCGGAAAAACGGCATGTATTCCTTCGCGAAGAGCGTCGGGACGAGGGTTGCATCGGTGAAACCGAGAAGAACGGTGAAAGCCTCCGGAAAGACGTACACGTAGCCAAAGAGGGCCCCGCCTACGAAGCAGAGGCTGGAAGCGATGATGAACGGAATGGCGAGAAGCTTCTCCTTCCGATACAGCCCCGGCGAGATGAACGCCCAGAGCTGCCAGAAGAGCCATGGCGATGCGACGAGCACGCCGGCGACCAGCGAGTTCTTCATGTACATCATGAAGGCCTCGGCGGGATGGCCGACATGCAAGATGCACTTATCCGGTGACAAGCCGAGTCGCGCACAGGCTGGCTGCAAGGGAGCGATCAGAAAGTCTTTGATTTCCGTCTTGAAGTACCAGGCGATCGCGATCGCGGGAACCAGACCGATCACGCAGCGGAGCAAGCGGGTGCGCAGCTCGGTCAGGTGCTCGAAGAAGGTCATGTCCTGATCCTGTTCAGGCAATCGCCTCCCCGGCTCAATCACGGGATCGGTTTGCGCTTCTGTCATCGGTGCTTCGCCCCGGCCGGTTCGTCCTGCCCGGTCTCGCCATCACTCGGCTGCGGGTCCTCGTCGGAACGGGCGTCTGGCTCATTGGCGAGGAGCGGCTCGTCCGGTGGGTTGCGCGGCGGGTCCGGGATCACGGGCAAAGCCTGTACCGGTGTCTGCATCCCGGGCTCTGCGGAGCCCGCATCGCTTGGAGCGGGCTCTGTCGATGGCTCCACGGGCACGGGCTTTGCCGCGGGGGGCCGAACTCTGGGCGGCTGCGGTCGAAACGGATCTTCACGCATCAGCTCATCCAAGCCGATGGCATCCCGGAACTCGCGGCTCGCGCGGCGCACCTGCCTGAGGCCTTTGCCCACCGTTCGCATGAAGGTCGGCAAGCGGTCCGGTCCCACGACGATCAAGATGATGACGAGGAACAGCGCGAACTCGGTGGGTCCTATGCCGAACATCTGCCCCTAGGATGAAGCGAAGCCCCCCCTGCGGGCAAACAGCCTCCAAAGGACCTTCGCCACTCAGTTGCCGCCACGAACTCGCCGCAGTCGATCGACCGCGCTACCCATACTGCGGACCCGCAGCTCATATTCGCGGGTCAAGCGCTCGATGCGCTGGGCGGCGGCAAGACTGATCTCCGAGCCCTCGGCGTGGCGCTGATGGGACTGGTGGAGCTGTGTGACCATATCCGACATATGCTCGATGGCCTGCGTGATCTGACGGCCACCTTCGGCCTGCTCCTGACTGCTTCGCTCCATCTGCTGGGTGATGAGACGCATGTTGTCAGCGCTCTTCATGATGAGCTCGGAACCCCGAGCCTGCTCGGCCGTGGCCGCGGCGATCTGCTGAACGGTCTCCGCGATTCGACCGATCGCGTCGGTGACCTGTCGGGACCCCTTTACCTGCTCCTCCGTCGCTCGGGCAATGCCGCGCACCATCGCGGTCGACTTCTTCGAGGAGCCTAGAATCTTCTTCAGAGCGCGCTCCGCTTCGGCGCTGAGCCCGACCCCTGTGTCCACCATCTCGGCCCCCCGCTCCACGGCCTCGACGGCATTCTTGGTCTCCGCTTGAATCGCCTTGATGAGCTCGGCGATCTCTTTGGTCGAAGCACCCGCACGCTCCGCCAAGTCCTTGATCTCGTCGGCGACGACGGCAAAGCCCTTGCCGTGCTCCCCCGCTTGCGCCGCGATGATCGCTGCGTTGAGCGCGAGCAGATTGGTCTGCTCGGCCACCTCGTCGATGACGTTGAGAATGTCACCGATGGCCTCGATCCGCGTGCCCAGGTCCGAGATGGTGGTGACCGTCTCGAGAGAGGTCGACTTCATCCGGTTGATCGCTTCGATGACCTTCAGGATCGACTCCGCCCCCGTTTCCGCATCGGCCGCAACTTCCTCGGAGAGCCGCGCCGTCTCGTTCGCATTCGATTGGACCTGGTCGATGGAGACGTCCATCTCGTTCATCGAGGACGAGGTTTCCTCGGCGGTCTGCGCAAGCGCGTCGACGTTGCGCGCGACCTCTTTGATGCTGTAGGTCATCTCCTCGATCGACGAAGCCGTCTCTCGCACGCTCGTTCCGAGATTGGTCATGTTCTCGGCGAACTCGTGATTGGTGGCGGTCATTTGCAGAACGCTCGAGGAGCTCTGCTCGGCACTCGAAGACAGCGCTTCGACTCGCTCGTGCATCGCCCCCAGCGCAGCCGCCATCCCCTGAAGCGCCCGACCGGTCTCCGCGACGGCCGAGATCTGCTGACCGAGGCCGTTCGACAGCTCTTGAACGTTCTCGTCGATGACGATCTCGACGTCGCCAATCTCGCGAATCTGCCGCTCATCGAGGGTTCGAGGCATCCCCACAGCGATGAGAAGCAGCCCGAAGACACAAAGCGACGCCGCTGCAAAACCAGACACGAAGACCGTCGCCCCGGCCCAGCTGTCGAGCAGAGGCCCTGCGGCGAAGGCCGCAATGAAGAAGATCAGCCCAATGAAGAAGAACCGGCTCTTGCTCAATACCCTCAACATGCCCCCCGTAGCCAACTCCAGGGTATCCGGCCGCGCGAGCGTCGGGCAAGTTCCGCTGAAGTGAAGGCTAGGGGTTTTGTTCGGGCCGCGGGGACGACAGGCGAGAGCCTGCGAACGCGGTTCGGCTCAAAGGGGGTTCGTGAGCAGCTGCATGGCGATCTGGAGAGCCGCCGTGTAGTCGCCCTCCATCTTGAGCTTGCCGGCCAGGAAGAGCTCCTGAACCGTGGCCTGCCCGGCCCGTACCTCTTCCAAATCTGTGTACGCGATCTGAGCCGTGAACCCAGGTTCAGTGGGCGGCTCCGAAACGTTCATGCCCACGCGAACCGTGACGTCGCCCAAGTCGGGTACACCGGTGACCGAGACATGACAGGTCATCGGCTGATCGCCGATGGCTTCGACCAGGCGCTTGGACACCGTCTGCGCCGCTCCCACCGCAACTTCCTCGTTGTCGAGGGCACCCGACTGAACGACCTCCCCGAGCAGCAGACCGACTGCGTCTCCCGGAAGGGCAACCGCCAACTTGACGGGCACGCCTGCTTCAGGTCCATCTCCCGCACGCAGCGTGCCGTCCTTGGCGGAGAAGACGACCGGCGCCCCATCCCCGATGTGCATGCTGCCGGCGCCGGTCACGCCTTTCACATCTTCTAGGATGCGCTGCGCCTGCGCGTCGCCGCCGTCGGCCTTGGCCTCTAAAACGGCCACGCCTTTGGCGAACAGCTTGGGAAAGGTTTCGCGTAAGAATTGGGTAGGTTCGGTCGACATAAGGCCGCGCAGTCTAGTCAGGGGCTGGGTTCGCGCCAGTGCGAATGAGAAGCAAGCTGGCCAAAGTTCCCAGAATGGGACACCATGCCGTCGCATGGTCGATGAGGTGCGTCGCCCCACCGTGCTCATGGTGGGTCAGGGGGAGCCAATTCAAGGACCGCTCGGGGAAGCCCTGAGGCGGCACGCAATATCCGTCGCTTGCTGTGCGACTGGAGAATTGCACGGCGCGGTGCGCGCTTATGCTCCAGATCTGGTTCTTTTAATCGGGGACGCTGCCGTGCGCGGCGGCGCGAGCGTGATCCGCTCCATGGCTGGCAGCCGTGCCACCGACGTGCTGCCGATTGCGATCGTCTCCAGCGACGCCGTCCAAAAGGGCCAGCTTAGCCATTTTCGGACGGGGGCGGTGGCGGTCATCGCCAGGGGCAGTGGCGCCGACACGATCGCCCGGCGCGTCGCGGAGCTGACCGAAGAAATCCCGGAACGGGCTGGTGTGGCCACGGGTCGAGTCAGCGAGGAAAACTTGCACGAGCTCGTGCAGCTCGCAGCCAGTGACGCGAAGGCGGGGATCTTGAGCATTCGCGCAACGGCCGGGAAGCGAGCCGACATGGCGATGCTCGTCGAGCCCGAGAACCAGTCGGCCGAGGACCTCGACGCCATGCTGAACAAACTGCGGGACGCGCTCGAGCAGAATGCCGAGCTGCAGTACGAGTTTCACGAAGCCAGCGGCGGGCGGCTGTCCATCGTTCCAGCCGGCTCGAAGGAGAGCACTTCGGACCTGAGCTCGCTACGGAACACCCGTATCGTAGTCCTCGACACGGACCTTTTGCGTGCGGAGAGGCTCAGCGAGGCCCTGGTCGAGAGCGGCGTCTACGGCGGCGCGGCAGACATGTCCCTGGCGGGGCTGCCGCGGATCCGGGAGATCGACCCGCAGATCATCATCGTGGACGCGGCCACCCTTGGCGCGGGCGGGCTCGATGTGGTCCGCGCGATGCGCAAGGACGACCAGTTGCAATGGGCTTCGATTCTCGTGGTCCGCTGGGACGAGCTCTGGCCTGCGCGCGCCTCGCGCCCGGACCTGGGCAAGCTGGCCGCGCGCATCCAGCCACTCATCGAGCAGGACGCGGAGCTCCGCAGACGTACCGTCAACGAGATCGATTTCGATACGCGGCTCGAGCTCGTGGGTCCAGGTCGGCTGATTCGAGCGCTCGGCGCGGTGCCCGGCGTGCGGCACCTCGTCGTGAGCAGCACCCGGGCCCAGGTGGAGATCGACATCGCGGATGCCGCGGTGCTCGGCGCGTACGTGACTTACACAGATCCGCGACGCGAGGCCGAACAGGGCATGTCAGCACTGGTGGCACTCTGGGGCCTGAACGCCGGGCGGGTCTCCGTCAGAGAGCAGGACCTTCCCTCCGTCGCGAACGTCATGATGCCCGTAGACGAGGCGCTCGGCGTGGTCGCACACACGCTCTCCGGTGGAGCCGATGCGGGCTATGCCGTACGCGCGGAGACCATACGGCCCGCTCAGGCCTCGCCCAGGCGTGGGCCCAGGGGTGGAGGCATCGGTAGGACCTTCGAGGAACCGTCGACGACCAAGTCTCGGGTCGCCAGGGTTCGCACTGGACAATTGGCGGTGCCCTCGATGGCGCTCGAGGAAGGCCCGTCAGACGGCCCGCCCCCTGCCAACAGGGGCGCGAGGGAGCCCCAGCTCGACGAGCAGAAAACCGAGGAAGCGTCTGCGGCGCCTCACCCCAGCGTCGCAGCAGATGTCGAGGCGAGGACGATTCCAGTGGGCCGGGGACCCAAGCCCCCGCCGCCCCCGCGGGGCCTTTCGCAGCTCGCTTCGGACGCGACGTCCGGCGAGGAAGCGCCGACGCCGATGGGGGAACGACAGAGCGACCTGGAGCTTGCCAGAGTTCTCGAAGGGGGCACCATCGCCGCGAACGCACCGGCAAAAAGCCCTGGCTGGATGCCGCTGGCCGCTGCAGTGACGCTGCTGGGCGCTGCGTTGCTGCTTTGGATTCAGTTTCGGACGCCACAGACCGGCCCGGCTGCGGCGACCGAGCTTGGGCTCGAGAGCCCGAAGGGTCCTCTGACAGGACCTGTCGACGGGACCGAAGACGCACGTCGATCGAAGGCCGAGCTAGCCAAGAACGAAACGACTGCGGCGCACGCAGAACTTGCCGCTGCTCCCAAAGGGACAGAGGCGGAGCCGCCGAAGGCCGAAGAGGGAACATCTGAAGCCTCTCGAAGCCTCGACATTCCAACGCGCAATCTACCCAAGAACCCGGCGAAGGCCTCAGACGTGCTCGTCCATCGCGCGCTGCCCATGATTCGCAGGTCGGAGCTTCGCCGCGCCGAAGCGACCCTCGACCGGGCCTGGGAGCTCGATCCGAAGAACCCGCAAGCCATGGCCGGCTATGCGAAGCTGTTCCTGGCGAAGAAAGAAGCTGACCGGGCGGTCAAATGGGCGACGCGCGCCGCATCACGACGACCCAAGCGCTCCGCGTATCACGTCTTGCTCGGCGATGCCTTGCAGATGAGTGGCGACGTCGAAGGGGCGAGACGAGCCTGGCGCAAGGCGCTCAGCGTGGACCGGCGCAACCGCACAGCCCGATCGCGCCTGGCCGCGACGGAGTCCGTCCCCGAAAAGAACGGGAACCAGGCCAGCGGCGCGACTGCAAGCGCGAGCCGCAGCTCCAAATAGTTGCGCACCCTACTCCGCGCGGCCTAGCGTCCGGGCCATGCGGCTCAGATGCTTCTTCGCTCTTGTCCTGGTCTCGCTTTGCTCCTGCATCATGCAGAACATGAGCCCGGAGACACGGCTGCGCGACTCGGTCGTCGAGCTCAACGAGGAGACCCGATGGGGTCGGATGGACGTGGCCAGACAGCGCGTGGCGCCTGCTTTCCGCGAGCAGTTCGTCGTGTCGCACGCGCGCTGGGGGCGTGACATCCAAATCGCCGACAGCGAAATCCTGGGCGTCAACGCCGACAAGGACGACGGCGCGGCAACCTCCCGCGTGGCCGTGCGCTGGTACGATCAGACGACGATGCTGCTGTCGGACACGATCCTCAGGCAGACCTGGCAGAGCCAGAAGCAGACGTACATTCTCATGTCGGAGTCGATCGAGAGCGGGCATCCGGGACTGTTGGCCATGCCAGCGATTGAGCCGACCGATGCAGCGCCCGAGGACGCGAGCGACCTCGAGGCGGAAGCCGAAATCTTCGGCGCCTACGTCAAGTAATGCCAGTGGCCGATCGCACCCGCGCCATGGTGGCCAGGGCGATCTCCCGCGCGCGCTCCGAGCCTTCTCGCAGGATGGCGTCGAGCTCGGCCTCGTCCGCGCGGATGGCCTCGTAGGCCTCCCGCTTGGGACCGATTTCGTCGTTAATGGCTTCGAAGAGCGCGTCCTTGGCGTGGCCCCAGCCATATCCGCCGGCAGCGAGCTTGTGCTTCATGTCGGAGGCCTGCGCCGGCGCGACCAGCTTGTAAAGCTCGTAGACCGTGCTGCCCTCGGCTTGCTTGGGCGCCTCCAAGCTCTCGGAGCTGGTCTTGATGCCCATGATCACCTTGCGTAGCTTCTTGGACGTGGCGAACAAAGGAATACCGTTGCCGCGACTCTTGCTCATCTTTTCGCCGTCGGTCCCCGGCACCAAGGGGGCTTCGCTGATCAGCGCCTCCGGCACGACGAGCGTGTCTTCGCCGAAGATGTGGTTGAAGCGAAGCGCGACGTCCCGGGTCAGCTCCAGATGCTGCTTCTGGTCTTTGCCGATCGGGACCACGTCGGTGTCGTACAGCAGGATGTCAGCGGCCATGAGCACCGGATAGTTGAACAGGCCGGCGGTCGGCGGCTCACCGCGAGCGACCGCGTCTTTGTAGGCGTGACCGCGTTCGAGCTGGCCGGTGGCCAAAAGACAGCTGAGCACCCAGCTGAGCTCGAAGACCTCCGGAACGGCCGACTGCCTGAAGAGCAGCGTGCGCTGCGGGTCGAGGCCGCAGGCGAGCCAGGTGGCGGCCACATCTCGCACGTGTCCGCGCATCGCCTCCGCGTCGCGGATGCTGGTGAGTGCATGGTAATCCGCGATGAAATAGAGGGTTCGATAGCTATCCACCAGGGACAGTGCTGGACGGATGGCCCCTAGATAGTTCCCCAGATGCGGCAAGTGCGTGGGTTTGATCCCCGTCAATGAGGTCTTCACGATGGGCGGAGAATGTCGCAAGTGGACATGCCCGGCAACAGGGGTATCTTGCGCCGCCGGAGCCAGGAACCGTGACGCAAAGACCCTTCAAAGTGCTGGGTATCCAGCAAATCGCCATCGGCCACCAAGACAAGTCCGAGCTCGAGAAGCTCTGGGTGCAGGCGCTCGGCCTGACGCCGACGGGCAGCTTCCAGAGCGAGAAGGAAAACGTCGACGAAAGCATCCTGACGATGGGGGCGGGGCCCTTCGCCGTCGAGGTCGACCTGATGCAGCCGCTGGACCCAGCCAAGAAGCCGCGCGTGGATACGCCGGCGCTGAACCATGTCGGGCTTTGGGTAGACGACATCGACGAGGCGGTCCGCTGGCTTGGCGAGCAAGGCGTTCGCTTCACGCCCGGCGGGATTCGCCCGGGCGCATCGGGCCATCGCGTGTGCTTCATCCACCCCAAGGGCAACGACGAGTCTCCGCTGGGTGGTCAAGGGGTCCTGATCGAGCTCGTTCAGGCGCCTGCAGAGGTCATCGCTGCCTTCGAGGGCCTGGCCAGCTAGTCCCAAGAGCGGTCGTTCAGCGCCAGACGAGGCGCAGGTCGGCGACGTCGATGTCAGACTTGGTCGGTCGAACGACGACCGGCTCGATCAACGGAGCCCCGAAGCTCTGGCTCTGGCGAAGTTCATCGATCGCCGTCTCCATCTGTGCCTGCAGCGTCTGACCACGCTCGCGCAAAGCTTCGAGCTCTTCTTCGGCCCTCACGACGTCTTGTCGCTCACGTGCCGCGCGGCCTGCGCCGCGCGCGGCGGCCGTCGCCCGTCCTACGGCCCGGCTTCCAAAGAGCGCCCCTAGGACCGTGGCACCCACGGAGATCCCCGTCTGTAGCTTCTGCTGCTCGTACTGGCCCTGTTCCCGGGCCACGCGCTCCTCGGCACGGCGGACCCGTGCCTCCTGCTGCTCGAGCTTCCGAGCGAACTTGCCGCGCAGCGCATCGACGGCCGCGTCGCGCTTCTCTCGGGTCACGAGCTGAGCGCGGGCCGAGAACTCGGCCTCGGTTTCGCCCGGCCGGGACCGCAGCTTCAGCGCCTTGCACTGCCAAAGGGTCCGGCTGCGGTTTTGGTATAGATGGGCTCGAAGCTGCTTGCCGTGACTGCGAAAGGCCTGCCGGTCGAGCGTACCAGCCGCTGGCAGACTGAACGCTCGCCCGGGCTGCGGCTCGTCGCTGAGCGAGAGCGGGTCGGAGCCAAGCCAGCTGGCCTCGTCCCAAACGGAGTCTTTGTCCGAGGGCTCGAGCGGCGTCAGCAGCAGCCCCTCTTCCCATTCGTCGAGCCCGTGCGAAGCCCGGCGGTAGTGCAGTCTCACGCGAGCCAGCAAGTGCGGGGTGTAGGGCCCCGTCGCGGCAGGCTCGCTGCCCGGGCAGACGAACGACTCCTCGATGCCTGCCGGCAGCACGGGCCGAGACTCGCGAGCTTGCGGTGGGGGCGGAGGTGCGGCCGGAGGTGCGTCCGCGGCATGCCCGACCGGAGCGCTAGGCTCGCGGGCCGTCTCTTCCTTCGGGCAGAGTCGCGCGATCTCGGCGCGCGTCAGCGGGCCGCGCAGGTACGACAAAGCCCAGCGCGTGCGAAAGAGGAGCGAGCCCTGCTCGTGCGCGTTGTGCATCAAGAACACGCGACTCTTCAGGCCGGCGAGGGTCCGTTGCAGAGCGCCGCGATCCAGCGGCTGCCGGGCGGACTCGGCCGCCCCTGCGAGGCCGTCGAGGACCCGTGCCAGATCACGCTCCGTCTGAAGGCGTCCCAAGAACCAAGTGCCACAGTTGGAAAGTGCCTTGTAGTCGATGTCGGCCGGATTCTGGGTGGCCAGGACGATGCCGAGCCCAAAGGCCCGGCCCTGCTTGAGAAGGCTGAGCAGAGGACGCTTGGAGGCCGGCTCCGCGACCGGTGGCAAGAAGCCAAAGACCTCGTCCATGTAGCAAATCGCGCGCAGGCTGCCGGTCCCAGGCTGACGGCGCATCCAAGAAAGGAGCTTGTTCAAGAGCAGGCTCACGAAGAACATGCGCTCCGCATCGCTCAGATGGGCGATCGAGAAAATACTGATTCGCGGCTTGCCCTTGGCGGTCCACAAGAAGCGCTGGACGTCCAGGGGCTCCCCTTCGAGCCAGGCGGAAAAGCCCGGCGCGGCGAGCAGGGCGTTCAGCTGAAGCGCGAGCTTGTGTCTCTGCTCGGCCGGATAAAAGCTTTGCAGGTCCATCACACCGACGCGATCGAAAGGCGGGTCGGTCACTGCGTGGATCAACTCGCCGAGCTCGAGCGAACGACCTCGGCTCCAGGCCTGCGTGAGGATGTTCGAAAGCAGGATGTGCTCACGGCTCTGCACCGGGTCGGCGTCGAGGCCTAGCAGGGACAGGAGGCTCGAGACCGCGCCCATCACCGCATCTCGAAGCTGATCCTCGTCAACCGCCGACTTCTCCGGCGGGTCGAAGGACTGTAACGCGGCAACTTGTCTGCCTGCCGAGCTCCCAGGCGTGTAAATCGAGATGTCCACGGCTTCACGCAGCCGGGCGATGCGGTCGCCATCTTGCCCCCACTCCTGAAGCCCCTCGCGCCAGCGCCGAGCCTCGGCCTCGGCATGCTCGGACACGGTGCGCCCCTGCCGCTCGGCCTCGACGGGATCGACCCAGGGCTCGAAGTCCGAGGCGCGCAAGCTCGGAAAGGTCAAGAGCAGGTTCCCCAGGTCACCCTTTGGATCGATGCAGATCGTGGGCACGCCGTCGATGGCGGCCTCTTCGAGCAAGCTGATGCACAGGCCCGTCTTGCCGCTTCCGGTCATGCCCACACAGGCGGCATGGGTGCTGAGGTCCTTGCTGTCGTAGAGCAGCGGGCTGCTCTGCACGGCCTGCGTCTCTGGGTCGACGTGTCGACCGAGGTAGAAAACGCCGAGGCCTTCGAAGTCCATCACGGAGACTGCGCCTGCGACCCCCTGGGCTCGTTGCGCAAGAGCTTGCGGGCCATCTCGTACTCGTAGAAGCTCACCATGTGCGTGTCGAGCACGCGCTGAAGCTGCGCCTCCGCCGCGTTGGTCTCGCCCGCCACCAAAAGACGGGTGCCTTCGTAAAAGAACGCCTCCGTCCGTTCACCCAAGTCCGACGCGGACTCGAGGAGCTGCGGGTAATCGATGTCGGCCGCGCCGAATCTCGCCAGCGTTCCCCACCAAGTCGAGGGCCGGCTCAGGCGCCTGAGAAGCTCCGCGTACTCCTCGCTCGCGGGCTCCCCAGCACGCGCCGCGATGAGCTGCATCCACAAGGTGAAATAGACCTTCCACTCAGGCGGCAAATTGAGCTGGAACTGCGCGCGGCGCCAAACCTGGTTGGCGAAGGCCAGGTCGGGCTCCGAGACGACTAGGTGCGACAGGATGTTTGCGTAGACCTCGCGCCACTGGGGCGCGGCCGCCATGGCCGACTGAAACGCATCGAGGGCCTCTTCGTGGCGCCCGAGGTAATCGAGCAGGGTTCCGCGACGGATTTCGACCAGCGCCGCACTGGGGCCTTCCAAGTTTTCCCGCTCCTTGGTCCATGCGTCGAGCGCGCTCTGGTACTGCTGCCTGGCCTGGGCGTCCTTCCCCTGGACGCTGGCGGCATCAGCGAGGTGCTCGAGCACTTCGGCGCGCCGGAGCGCATCGGCACGCGTATTGGATGGAATGAGTGCCAGGGCTCGCCGATAGCGTTCTTCGGCAGCGGCGGGCCTACCCGTGCGTTCGAGCAACAGGCCGAGCTGGAGGAGAGCCGCGGGATTCTCTTCGGCCGCGATGCTTGCCTCGAAGCGTTGCTGAGCCTGCATCGCGTTCCCGGCGTTCATTTCCAGCATGCCGATCAAGTAGTGAAGGCGCTCGGGCGCGATGGGCGGTTTCGAGCCGGGCCAGCGCTGCTGTCGTTCGCTCAGAATTTCTTCGGCACCGCGCGCGAGCTCGTTCGAGCGTTCGGGACGCGGGTCGGTCAGTCTCAGCTCGATGAACTCGTCGAGCTGTCCGAGCGCTTCGTCGTACAGCTCCACCGAGCCCGGCGCGAGGTCGATGGCGACCAGATACCAGGACGTCGCGTCTGCAAAGCGACCGTCCTCCGCGGCGACGCGGGCCAAGCACGCCGGAAACCGAAAGTCCTGCGGAAAACGATGTAGGGCGTTCTCGCAAAGCCCCAGTGCGACCTCGGGCTTGGCGACGCGAAAACCTTCGACCAGCTCGAAGGTCGCGTCGGCCCCTTCGGCATCGTCGCCCTCGGCGCGCTGCAAGAGCTCGAGCAGGCGAAGCTGCAGCTCGTCGCCGGTGCCCATGGCTTCCACATAGCGAATGGCCGAAGTCACGTCCCCGTGGGCCAGGTACACCGCAGCGACGTCGAGCGGCGCAATCCGTGAGATGCGCGCCGTGGCCACGCCAAAACGGCTACGGAACTCCTCCGTCTCGCCGACGACCGCATCGCGCCGATCCAGATGAAGCTGAGCCAGTGCGTTCAGGACCTCTGGCGTTGGTGTGATGTTGGCATGGTCGGTCCAGACGTCGATCAGCTCGCCGTAGGTCTGTAGGACGTTGGGGACTTCGCTTCGGGACTCGTGACCCCACTCCGCGATGCGCGCGTACTCTTCTTCGTAAGCTTGGTCACCCGTGATGCGAGCGAGCAGAAGGTTGGCCGCAAGTGCGCGTCCTTCGTCCCCGCGATGCCCGCCTTCGGCGGCCAAGTACTCCGCGATGGGCTTGAGCTGAGCGGGCAACAGGTCGGCCGTGTACTCGGTCGGCCTGAGCAGGCTGCTCATCCGCTCGAGCTCACTGACCGTGCCTTCATAATCGCCGATGTCCGCCCGCCCCTGCGCCTCGATCAAGATGGTCGCGAGCAGTCGGGCCCGTAGCTCGTCGCGAGCCGGGTCGCCGGAACCCATGCGCATGAATCGGCGAAGCTCCACGTCGTATTCCGCCGTGGGAATCGGCTCCACGTAGCCGCGCCCCGCTCTTCCGGCGCGTCCTGCATGAGCGCAGGAAATCGAGAGAATCAGCACCGCACAGGCGGCAAGCAGGTGAAGCTTCATGTCATTCCATAGCAGGCACGCATCGACCCGGCAGCTGTATATGTTGCACGCAACCGGCCATTACGTGGCAGGCTACGACCCGTTGTGCCCCTTCTCAAAGCGATGGCGATCACTCTGGTATTTCCAGTATTGAACCAGCTCTTTCTGGTGTTGGCCGGTTTCTTACAATTGCGGGACCTCGGTGCCGACTGGAACGCAGCGCTCCGGGCAGGGGCCGCCACGCCACTCAACCTGGCGCTGGCCCAGGCGGCGAGCGCCGGCCTGCTCTTCATGGCCGCCTTTCCGCACAAGCAGGAGGGCGGCGAGTTCTTGGCGGCCGTCCAAGTTCGTCCTCTGGCCAGGGCGCTGGTGGGACTCTGTTTTTTGGCCGGGCTGGGGTCTCAGTTCGCGCTCGCCGAGGTCGGAAACCTGGTCCAGGAAGTCTGGCCGGTGCCCTTCGACCTGCTCGCCCGCGTCCACGACATGCTCAACCCGAGCCACTGGTGGGAGGGATTCACGGCACTGCTGGCGTTCGTCGTCGTGGCGCCCGTGACCGAAGAGCTTCTGTTTCGTGGCTGGCTGCTGCCCTCGCTGAACCGACAGTACGGGATGTCCTTCGCGATCATCGCCAGTTCTTTGCTCTTCGGAGCGGTTCATCTGCCGGGCGGACCGAGCGCCTTCGCCTACGCCAGCATCGGCGGGTTCGTGCTCGCGGCCGTGGCCGTCCGGACGGGCTCCACGCTGGGCTCCATCGCATTGCACGCGGGCGTGAACGCAACCCCGCTGCTGTTGCCGGCCTCGGTGGCGCGGATCGATGGCTTCAACACCTTGACCGAGCAGGTGGAGCACCTGGCTCTGCCCGTCTTGCTCCTAGCCACGAGCGTGGCTGCGATCTCCTTCTTTTTCATCTGGCGAATGACGAAAGGCAAAGCATGAGTGGCGATCAGGGATATGGCGGCAGTTTAGGTCTCTGTCTGACGGGAGGTGGCATCACTGGGGCGATGTACGAAGTCGGCGTCGTCGCCGCGCTCGAAGACAGCTTCGAAGACCTGACGTTCTCGGCCTATGTGGGGACCTCTTCGGGTGCGCTGGTCGCAGCCGCGCTGGCCGGTGGGCTGACCGCTCAGCGTATGTACCGCGCCCTACTCAACCCCGCCGACGACTTCTTTCCTCTGCAGCGACACCACCTGCTCCGCTTCGACGGGCGCGAGATCGTGCGCGTGTCGACGTCCACGGTGGGCGCCATCCGCCGCATGATCGGCTCCGTGGCCTCGAAGCGACTGGACGTCGATCTGTGGAACGAGATCGACCGATTCTACGACTCGCTCCCTGCCGGTTTCTTCAGCCTCGATCCGTTCGAGCGCTTCCTGGACGAGCTGTTTCAGCGCCGTGGGATTCCAAAGACCTTCGACGCAATGCCCGTGCCTCTACGAATCGTCGCCAACGATCTGGACATGGGAGAGCGCGTAGTGTTCGGAGACGGCTTCGACGATGGCGTCGCCGTGTCCAAGGCCGTTACAGCGGCCTGCGCGGCGCCAATGCTCTATACGCCGGTACGTATCGGAGAGCGCGATCTGATCGCTGCGCAAGCGGGAGAGGCCGGGCAGGCCGACGTGGCCGTCGATGCAGGCTGCACTGCCGTGCTTGTCGTGAACCCGATGGTGCCGATTCGAACCGATGTCGATGTCAAAGACGTCCCGACCGGTCACGGCAAGGGGAGCCGCATTCGCGACAAGGGACTGCTCTGGGTTTACAACCAGAGCTGGCGACTCGTGGCGCAGGCAAGACTTCAAAGCGGCCTGCAGAGCTATCGTGCAGCCCACCCCGAGGTGCAAATCCTGCTGCACGAACCGGGGCGTTCGGACACGACGATGTTTCTTCACTCTCCGATGAACTTCGCGGCGCGCAGGGCGATCCTCGAGCACGGCTACACGACGACGATCCAGCGGCTGCGTGCCGAAGGCAGCTCGCTGCGAGCCCTGCTGGAGTCAGCGGGACTCGAGCTCAGGGGCGAGGCCGGCCAATGAATCGCTAGGCCCGGCGCCGAACTGTCGATTCTGGCTTCCGGTCTTCTCTTCGTGCCATTCCTTGATGTCCTTGGCGGCCTTGCTCGCTACCGAGACGGCGCCCGCAACGAACAGCATCAATGCGCTGCTGCTCGCCCGTGTGCGCTCATACTCCAAGGGCTCGCCGAAGCTATCGATCGTCACCGAAAGCGCGTCGCCACGGCCCCACAGACCCGTCGCACCGAAGCTCAGGTTGTAGCCATTCGTGTCGAGACCGACATAGATCGAGGCACCGTACGTGTTGATCTGGGCGGGAGTGTAAACCTGCGAGGTCTGAGGTACGCCGGGGGCGGCCGAGATGTTCGTGAAGATCCCGCCTGCGACGACGGTGTTGCCGAAGCGGTGCTCCACTCCGACCGCGGCATTGGGCGCCCAGCGCCGCTCAGTCGAGTTTCCGTAATAGACAGCGCGGCCCAGACCGGTCTCGTCAAACGAATCGAGCCCCGCCAGGAAACTTCGGTCGCGGATGGGTCCGTCGACCGAGAAGTCCGACGAAATGAGAGTCGCTTCGTTGATTCGGTACCTCGCTCCCGTTCGGAGCTCGAAGGGAATGGGAATGTGAGCTTCGAGGCCGCTTTCGTTGACCAAGATGTAGGAGCTCGGGTCGGAGGCGTTGTCGTCCACCCTTTGATAGAAACTGCCCCGCTGGCGCAGCGGGATCCCCGGAGCCTGAAACATCAGGCCCCAGCTCCATCGAGGATTGATCCGGTACAAGTACCCGAACCGCAGCGCTAGATGATAGGACTTTGCCGAGACCTCGGTGGCCGCGGTGATCGACTCTCCCCCTAAGCGCACCCCATCAACCAGCGTTCCACCCTGAGCCAGGCCGATATTCTCGTCGTCGGTCTGGCGTTGCACGGCCAGGTACGCTGTCGTGCCGAGCGACATCTTCTCGGACAACCGGCCCGCGAAAGACACGCCATACCATCTCGAGCGAAATCCGTTTTGAAGTCGAACGTCGACGCTCGAGCTCTCGGTCACCTTGGTTTCAGTGAAGCTCAGCGCATTACGTTGCAGCTCTAGGGTGTTGTAGGCGAGCGCAAATTGATGGCTTCCGTATTTGACGCGACCGAACTGGGCCACCGTCCCCACGAACCGGGGAAGCGTCGTGCTCGAGTTGGAGCTCAGGCTCTCCGAGTCCCCGTCGAACCTGAAGCCGTTGACGATCTTCGACCGCGTCAAGACCAGTGAGCTGAGGCTCCCGAGAAGCTGGAAGCGTCCGCCGGTCGTGATGCCGGCCGGATTGTAATAGGCGGCCGAAGGGTCCTCGGCGATGCCGGTGTACGCGCCACCGAGTCCTATGGCCCGCTCGCCGATCGGAATGCCGCGGTAATAGACCGCCTGTGCCGAAGCCCGTACGGGGCCGATCATGAGCGGCAGGAGCGCCAAGAGAAGCACGGCAGTTCGCACTGCGGGGTTATGGCCGAGCTGAGGCTCAAATCAAGTGACTGGCGCGGCAAGTGTTCGAAAACAATCGCTTTGCGGGAGCTCGAGGCCGAGCCATGGAGCCGATTTGCCGCAACGCGTCAAAAAAGATTGGCCTTCGCCTCGTCGTTTGGATACCCATGTTCGAAGGCGGCCAGGCCCGCATGCCGTGTACGTCGACCGCATCACCGCCGTACTCGTCGTGTGGGCCGGGCTGCACGCTTGGCTCCGGGGGCCCCCGGGCGCATAGGCTCGCGGTCCTAGCAGCTGTCCGCTAGCCGAGGCCTTCGGCTTCCCAGTCGAACACGCGCGCGGTCCACAGGCGCACGTACGGCAGCCCGGTCTGCCGGTGAATCTCGCGAACGGCCTCGGCGTCCGGCGCTTCGTATTCGCAGACCATGCGCTTCCTGTCCTTAGAGAAATAGCTGCGGATGAAGCGCACTTTGTGCTGATCGAGACACCAGGAAAAACCGTCCTCTCGGTCCTGTAGCGCCCCGAAGTCGGCCGGCTCCTCGAACTCTCTTTCGACAATAACGCGAATCACGATTCTGCCTCCAGCTGCTGTAGCTCCCGCTCGACGACGGTCCTCACGTGATGGGCGTAGCCGCGGAGCTGAGTCAAGGCCTTGCGGTGCCGCTCAACCTCTGCTTCGTTCTTTTGGAGCCGGGCGATCCGCAGAAGAAGCGCACGCGCGAGGGCGACTTCGCTCGCCTGCTCGAGAGCCTCGGCCAGCTCCAGGGCTTCGGCCGTTCGAGCCTGGGCCCTCTCGAGCTCACCACGCTCCAGCTCGAGAAGGGCCAGCTGGGTCAGAACGAAAGACAGACGCTGCTTCGCGTCGACCTCGCGCAGTCTGACGATCGCATCTTCGAGCGTCCCCAGACTGTCCGCGGCACCGGCGCGATAATGGCAAAGGGCGAGCAGTGCTCGCGCCACCGGCGCCTCGCTACCTTCTCGGAGCTTGTCGCCGATCACGGCGAGCTCACGCGCATAACCGGCAGCTCGTTCCTGCTCACCGCGAAGCAAGCTGAGCTGCACCAAGTGCTCGAGCGAATAGAACTCCTGGTGATGCTCCCGCGCCTGCCGCGCCAAAGCCCAAGCGTCTTTGAACGCTTGCTCCGCTTCGTCGAGCTCACCGCCGTGCATGCGAAGCAGGCCGAGCCCATCGCTGGCGGCCCAGGACGCCTGGCCGCTACGTTCGGACACCGCGCGGGCCTCGAGCAGCAGTGCCTCTGCTTCAGGGAGGTCTTTTTCCAAGATCACCAAGCAGCGCGCGGCCTCGGCCACGCCAAGCAACCGAGACTCGTCGTCGGCTCCACGCGTCGCGAACTCGGCCCTGAGCGATGTTCGTCGCGCGTCGCCGACGGCACCACTTTCCCAGCGCAAGTAGCTGACCGTGCTGAAACCGAGTCTGGCATGCTCCGGGAAACCCGCGTCCAAGGCCGCCTCGGCCAGGGCCTCGATGCGTGCCGCTTCCATGCGACGGTCCTCGGGGGCGCGGGCCAGCACTTTGAGGCGCATGAGCTCCAGGCGGAGCGGGAGGCGTTCCGCGTCGCTCAAGGTCTCCGCGTAGTGCAGACCACGGCGCGCGTGCATGTACGCTTCGGCGCCGGCAAACACGAGCAGGCAGCGATGGGCGGCCATGACGCAAGCCCGCGCAGCGGTCACTGCATCGCCGCCGAGGCTCGCGTGCTGGGCGAGCTCCACGGCGAGTGAGCCGTCCGGATCGGCTTGTTTCTGCAGTTGCTGCGCAACCCGTAGGTGCATCAGGCGGCGTCTTGGTTCCGAGAGTCCCGAGTAAACGACACGGTGCACCAGGGCGTGCCGAAATGCGTAACCGCCGCCCCCTTCGCTCGAGGACTCTTCGAGGAGCGCATGTCGCTCGAGCTCGCTGAGCGCATGGATCAGGGCGTCCAGCTCGAACGACACGAGCGAGGCCAGGCGGGAGACTTGGAAGCTCGTGCCCAGAATCGCCGCCCAGCGCAGCAGATCCTCGGAGGCCGGCGACAGACGCGCGAGCCGGTCTCCCACGAGCTCCTTGAGAGTTCCGGGGACGAAGCCGCTATGGTCGGCCGCGGTGCGGGCCAGCTCGACCGTGAGCAAGGGGTTTCCCCCGCTTTGGTGAAAGACATCCTCGGCATGGCTGTCCCCGCCCATCTGGTGCACCAAGGCCATCGTATCGGCTTGACTCAGCGGCAGCAGCAGCCGTTCGTCTAAGATCTGGTCACGACGCAGGCTCCTGAGGACCCGAACGGCCGACTCGTTGTCGACCAGCTCTCCGTCCCTCGCGCCGAGCACCATGGCCACGGGAAGCTCACGCGTCATACGCGCCACGTAATGCAAGAGCTCGGCGCTGGCGTCGTCGCACCAATGAAGATCATCGAAGATCAGCAGGAAGGGTCTGTCTGGCCGCGCCTGGCTAGACACGACTTGGCTGACCGCATCGAACAGCAGGTCTCGGCTCGAAGGGCCGCCGGCGCCCGAGCGGCCCAGCTCGGGGAGAAGCGGCGTGAGCGCGGCGCAGATCTCGTCACTCCAATTTTCGCGGGGGAGTCTGCGCAATGCGTCGATCCACGGCCCGTAAGGGCGGCCGCTTTCGGCCTCGAACGCCGCCCCCTCGAGCACCATGCAGCCCCGCCGGCGCGCCTCCTGGCTCAGGTCGCGCAGCAGTGTGGTCTTGCCGATCCCCGACTCTCCTTTGAGGAGCAGGGCGCGGAAACGGCCCTGCCCCGCCGCATCACCTAGCACCGAAAGGAGTCGGGCTCGCTCTTCCTCTCTTCCGACCAGCGTCGGGCGGGCGACAGCGGACGCCGTCGAGGCTCCTCGATCGGGCGCTGCCGCCAGGCTCGGCTCGAGCCCTGGAGCGCCGCTCGGTGCGTCCGTCTTCGCCGAAAACAAGCCGGGACCCTCGAGCGCCCGCCACGCACGGTCGAGCGCTCCGGTGGCCTGGCCCAGATCTTTCAGAAGTCGCTGTGCGCTTTCGTACTGCGTCATGGCCTCCTGACGGTGACCCGCCGCGCCCAGCAGACGAATCAGGCGAGCTCGCTGCATCTCGTCGAGCGGATCGATCTGAACCAGCTCGCGGGCATAGTCGAGGGCCTGCGCAGGCTCGTCCTGCAGTCGCTCGACCAGATTGCCGAGGACCTTGCACTGCATGGCCCTCGCCTGCTCCCGCTCCGCCGCACACCAGGCGTTGAAGGCATCGAAGTCGATGAGGTCGAGCCCCTCGAGGAGCTCTCCGCGAAAGATCCCGGCCAGCTCCACCAGGCGCTCGACGGACAGGGCTTCGGCGCCCGCTCGCAAGGCGAGGCGGACTTCGGCCAGGTCCAGAGTCGATGGACCGAGAGATAGCTCGACGTTCTGCCGATCGGCCACAAGGAGGCGCGCGTCCTCGCTGTCGACCAGGGATCGAATCTTCGACAGACTCCAGCGCAGCGCACCCCGAGGGTCATCGGCCACGTCCCAGAGCAAGGCGCAGAGCCGGTCCCGACGGTGCACGCGCCCGGTAATCGCCAAGTACGCGAGCAGGGCGCGCGTCTTCTTCGACTGCGGCATGGACAGGATGTTCTGCCCACGTTGCACCAGGAGCGGTCCGAGAACACGGACCCTTAGGTCGGCGTCGTTCACTCTCCCGACGGTGCCTGGAGCGACGCGCGGCGTCAAATGCCGTCTCCTTGGAGACGCCTGAGTTCACCAGGCCGCTGCGTCATGTTACGGTTTGCGCATGGAACGGGTCATCGTTGAGCGGACGTACGACGTGCCGATGAGTGACGACGAAATCCGAGCAGTGGCGGACGAGGGCGGCTGCAGTGACTTGCACCGGGTCTTTTTGAGGAGGAGCTATCTGTCGCCAGACGGGTTCAGAATGATTTGCGTGTACGAGGCACCGGACGCCGAGGCGGTGCGCCTGCTCCAGCGGAGCAATGGATTGCCTTACGACCGAATTTGGACCAGCAGCGTCCATGAGCCAGAAGCTTTGTAAATTCAATAACTTGCACGAGCGCATCGCAAAAAGCGAACCCCTCGTGCTCTTTCCACGCTGACTCACACGAAGGCTCAAACGCTGCCTCCGTAGCTTGATGACGTGGACGGGATGAACCCGCCAGTCAGCAACACGGAGGACAACATGGAAACGACAGCCAGCAGCCAGGCCCAGACCCAAACCCAGACCCAGACCGAAAAGAAAGTCCGCAGGCCGCTCAACGGCGTGGACGTGCCGACGCTCTTCGCGACCATCGACGCGGTGCGCGAGACCCCCGAGCTCGCGAACTTCCAGTTTCGCGCCAGCAACCAGTGGATCCGCGGGACCCAGAGCCGAACGCAGATCGAAGGCTTTTCGGGTGCAGGGGCGGAGCACGCCCAAACCGGAGACTTCCACTACGACGGCGACCACCCGCCAGTGCTCTGCGGCAAGGGCGAGGCCCCGACGCCGGTCGAGTTCCTGCTTCACGCGCTGGCCTCCTGCATCACCGCCGGCATCGGTAACGTGGCTGCGGCGCGCGGCGTGGAGCTCGAGTCGGTCGAATCCCAGGTCGAGGGGGACTGCGACCTGCGCGGTCTGCTCGGGATCTCGGACGAGGTCCGCAACGGTTACTCGGCCATTCGGCTGCGCTTCAAGGTGAAGGGCGACGCCTCGGCAGAGAAGCTTCGGGCCATCGTAGCGCAATCACAGGCGCGCTCGGCGGTGTACGACGTGCTCACCAACGGCGTTCCAATCGAAATCGAAGTGGACGCGGACTGATGTCGCTGCCGACGAGGCTGGCCGGCCGGTGCACGCGAAGAACACCGGTCGGCAAGCCTAGCGGCGAAAGGAGCAGAGTCATGAGACGTACAGACACCATCATCATTGGCGGAGGACAGGCCGGACTCGCGATGAGCCGGTGTCTGACCGAGCAGTCCGTAGACCACGTGGTGCTCGAGCGCGGACGGATCGCCGAACGTTGGCGCAGTGAGCGCTGGGACTCGCTTCGGCTGCTGAGCCCTCGCTGGCAATGCCAGTTGCCGGGCTTTCGCTACCGAGGCCCCGAACCGGAGGGCTTCATGAGCATGCCGGAGCTGATCGGCTACTTCGAACGCTACGCCCAATCCTTCTCTGCTCCCGTGAAGGGCGAAACGAACGTGCTGTCGGTCGAGCGCCTCGGCGACGGGTACCGCGTAAGAACCGATCAGGGTGACTGGCGTGCGCCAAACGTTGTCATCGCCACCGGCCACTGCGACACGCCACAGGTTCCCGCCCTGGCCAGGAATCTATCGCCGTCGGTGCATCAGCTGGTGCCGACCCGGTATCGCAACCCCTCGCAGCTCCCCGACGGCGGCGTTTTGGTCGTGGGCGCCTCGGCGACCGGCATCCAGCTGGCGCAGGAAATCCAGGCCTCGGGGCGGCCGGTCACGCTGGCCGTCGGGCGCCACAATCGACTCCCGCGCCAATACCGAGGCCAGGACATCATGTGGTGGCTCGAGGCGCTGGGCGTCTGGGACGAGCGCGCCGACGAGGTGTTCGACCTCCAGCGCTCCCGGCGCCAGCCCTCGCTGCAGCTGCTCGGAAGACCGGATCATCGCTCGATCGACCTCGGCGTTCTCCAAGACGAGGGGATTCGCCTGACGGGGCGTGCGCGCGCCGCGGACGCGGACCGATTCGTGTTCGAGGACGACCTCGGCGCCTCGCTGCACGCCTCTGAGCAGAAGCTTCGCCGCATGCTCAGCCGAATCGACGCCTTCATCGACGGAACGCGGCTCAAGACGGCGGCAAGGCCCGTCGAGCCCGTCACGACGATCGTGGCTAAGAACGTGCCGAGCGAAATTCGACTTCACGCCGAAGGGATTCGAACGGTGCTCTGGGCCACGGGCTACCGCCGCCGCTACCCCTGGCTGAAGCTGCCCGTGCTCGATGCGCGCGGAGAGCTCATCCACGACGGCGGGATCACGGCCTCGCCAGGGCTCGTCGTGCTGGGGCTGAACTTTCTTCGTCGACGCAAGTCGAGCTTCATCGACGGCGTGGGCCAGGACGCACGCGAGCTGTCGGAGCATCTGGTCCAGCGACTCGATCGTCAGGCGCTCGCCGCATAGCCAAACAGGAGCAGAACAATGAGTCTTCAAACCAAATTCGAACACTACGACGCCGTCATCGTGGGCGCCCGCTGCGCCGGCGCGGCCACCGCGATGCTCCTGGCCCGGCAAGGACTCCGGGTGCTCGCCATCGACAAGAGCCGCTACGGAAGCGATACCCTGTCGACGCACGTGCTCATGCGCCCCGCCGTGCTCTGCCTGCATCGCTGGGGCCTACTGGACGCGCTAGAGGCTTCCGAGGCAGCTCCCATCCGCAAGACTTCTTTTCACTACCGAGACGAGCTCGGCTCGCAGCGGATAGACATCGACATCAAGCCGCGGCACGGGGTGGGCGCGCTCTACGCGCCACGGCGCACGGTCCTCGACCCCATCCTGGTAGACGCCGCACGCGCGGCCGGAGCGGAGGTTCGGCACGGCGTGAGCATGACCGAGTTGATCCGCTCGGCAGACGGCCGGGTACGAGGCCTGGTCGTTTCGGACGCTCAGGGCCGGACTCAGCCGATCCGCGCAGACATGCTCATCGGGGCGGACGGACGCCACTCGAAGGTCGCGCACATGACCGGGGCGCAGACGTATCGGCTCGGCCGAGCCAGCACCCAGTGTGTCTTCGGTTACTTCGACGGGCTGCCTGTCGAGGCGAACCATTGGTACTACCAGCCAGGGCTCGCCGCGGGCGTGGCGCCGACGGCGCAAGGGCAGGCCGTGGTGTTCGCTTCGGTACGCGCAGACCTCAGCCGCAAGCCGTCGACGCGCGAGCTACGCCAGAAGTTTACGCA
The DNA here is from genome assembly GCA_963746475.1 of uncultured delta proteobacterium. Classification (GTDB taxonomy): domain Bacteria; phylum Myxococcota_A; class Polyangia; order Polyangiales; family Houyiibacteriaceae; genus SG8-38. Next base: position 1,054,665 of record CAVVBB010000001.1, on the reverse strand, counting down.
GCTCGTGGGCAACGTGGCCCCCGAGCTTCGAGCGCCCTTGGAACGCAGCAAGCTCACTGCGAAGCTACGTTCGTTTCCAGGTGAGCCCGGGCACTTCAGGCTGCCCTTCGGTCCGGGCTGGGCGCTCGTCGGGGATGCGGGATACTTCACCGACCCGATCAGCGCGCACGGGATCTCGAACGCTTTTCGGGACGCGGAGCTGCTCGCGAACGCCATCGGTCGAAACGCGCTGCCGAGCTACCAGGCCCAGCGGGACGTTCTGTCGAAGCGCTTCTTCGAGGCGTCGGACCGCATCGCGTCCTTCGACTGGGACATCACCACCGTCAAACAGCTTCACCGCGTGATGAGCGCGGAGATGAACCGCGAAGTCGAGGCGCTCTTGGAGCTCGACCGCAGGGATGGGGAAGTTTTCCATAGGATGACGAGTTCTATATCATTGAGTGCATGAAGAACGGGAAGCGAGGAAAGTGATGAGCGCAAAGATTGCAACGATGAAGGGCGGCACGACGGAGGTTTCGACCGAGGTCTTGGAGGCCTTCGGGGCTACGCTCCGCGGCGCACTGCTCACGCCGGGCGCGGCTGGATACGACGAGGCACGTACGCTTTGGAACGCCATGATCGACCGTAAGCCGGGATTGATCGTCAAATGCGCCGGACAGGCAGACGTGGCGCGCGCGGTGAAGTTTGCTGCAGAGCACCAGCTCCTGACGGCCATTCGCGGGGCGGGGCACAACATCGCGGGCAAGGGGGTTTGCGATGACGGGCTGCTGATCGACCTTTCGGGGATGCGCGCGGTCCAGATCGATGCGGCGAGCAAGCGGGTCCGGGTTCAACCTGGCGCGACGCTCGGCGACCTGGACGACGAGACGCAGGCTTACGGCCTGGCCGTCCCCGTGGGCATCAACTCGACGACCGGCATCGCCGGCCTCACCTTGGGCGGTGGCTTCGGCTGGCTGAGCCGCAAGTACGGCCTGACCATCGACTGCCTTCGCTCGGCGGAGGTCGTCACGGCCGAAGGCAAAATCGTGACCGCCAGCGAAACCCAGAACTCCGACCTGTTTTGGGGTCTACGTGGCGGCGGCGGCAACTTCGGGATCGTGACCTCGTTTGAGTTCGATGCGCACGAAGTCGGGCCGGAGGTTCTTTCTGGGCTCATCATTCATCCGGCCGCGGATGGGCCGAAGATGATGCGCGAGTACCAGCTCTTTGCGAAGGAGATGTCGGACGATCTCAACGTCTGGGTGGTCCTGCGCAAGGCGCCCCCCCTACCCTTCCTGGCTCCTGAGGTGCATGGCACCGACGTCGTGATCTTCGCTTGCTGCTACGCTGGCAAAATGGCCGACGGCGAGCGGGAGCTGAAGGCCTTCCGCGAGCTCGGAAACCCGATCGCCGACGTGGTCGGCCCCCACCCCTTCACGGGCTGGCAGCAGGCCTTCGATCCGCTCCTGACACCCGGTGCCCGCAACTACTGGAAGTCGCACAACTTCACCGAGATGTCCGACGGGCTCATCGACACGGCGCTCGACTACGCCAGTCGCCTGCCTTCGGATCACACCGAGATCTTCTTCGGCCGACTCGGCGGGGAGGTCAATCGCAAGGCTCCGGACGCGACGGCGTATCCACACCGCGACGCCGAGTACGTCATGAACGTGCACGCACGCTGGGAAGACCCTGCCGACGACAAGGCATGCATCGACTGGTCACGCGCCTATTTTGAGGCCACCAAGCCCTTCGCGACGGGTGGTGTCTACGTGAACTTCGTTCCTGAAGGCGACGCCGCGGTCGCCGAATCCTACGGCCCGAACTACGACCGGCTCCTCTCGCTCAAGCGCAAGTACGACCCGCGCAACCTGTTTCGGGTCAATCAGAACATCGCGCCTTGAGAGCTTGGCGCACTGCCGGTGCGCAGAAGCGACCTCAAGTTTCGTCGCGTCCCGTGGCGCTTCCCGCGCGGGACCGACGACTCTTGCCTCCCCAGAGCGCGGAAAACAGATGCTGACTCAAAACACCGACGCCACTACCGAGGGTGTCGGCTACGAGATCGCCGAGCTCCGCCGTTCGACCGGGGACGAAAGCCTGATGCAGCTCGTCCGAAAACCCCCAGAGCGTGGCGACGCAGAACGCGAACCCGCCCGCTAGAGCGCCTGGAAGACTCGGCCAAGTCCGCGCGGACGCGCCTGCGCAGAGCCAGCCGAGAACCGCGTACACGACGAAGTGAACGCCTTTGTCGCGGAGCGGCATGTGCTGCACGATCGGCACTTGGGTCTCAATCGAGGAAGCGACGAAGATCAGCCCCATGAAGAGGAGCGGAAAGCGCCAATTGGAAAGAACGCTGGAGCGAGACTCTGGAGAACTGCTCACGCCAGGTCTCGAAGGAGGCCAACTGGGAGACGCGCCGAGCCCGCTTTCCGGGATTCGCGGAGCCAGGGCACGAGGCCGCAGAGCTCGGCTTCGAATTCCAGATCGCTCATGTGATCTCCATCCAGAATCCGCGGCAAGCCGTATGGATTGGAACGCGCGCATGCCAGACCTGAGTCCGTAAGCGTGGCGGAACGGATACCGAGCGCCTTGAGCACGGGGATAGCCTTAGCAGAGTAATGACCTTCCGGATAACAGAAGTGCGTCAGCGTCTGCGGGGGCACGTCGCAGAGCTCGGACAGGATGCGCCGATTCGTCTCGATCTCGCTCCGCACGGTCTCCTGCCCGAAATCCCCGAGAGAGTGGTGGTGCGTGTGCAGCTGCACGTCGAGCCCCGAGTCGCTCATGGCGCGCAGGTCCTCCGCACTGATGTAATCGAAGAGCCGACGCTCCAAGTAGTGTTCGATATCAACGTTCAAGATCGCGGCCCAGGTGTGCAGAAGCTCCATACGCTCGGCCACGGGGCGCTGCCTTCGGTTTGCGCGCTCCAGAAGACTTGCAACCGCGGCGGATGCCTCGCGCGGTGGCTGAAGACAGCCCTCTCGCATCCGAACCTCGCCACGCTCGACCAGCCGGCCGAGGAAGTTCGCCATCACGTGCGCCACTGGCTCTCGCGCCAGCAGCTGAGCGGTATCCACGTAAAGGGTCGCGGGGTACGAGAGGGACTGCAGGGTTGGCCAGAGCTGCGAACTCAAGGTCGACCAGCCATCATCGACCGTGATGACCACCGCATCCTCTGCGAGTCCGCGGAGCGACAGACGGAAGCCCTCCTCGAGTGAGACCACCCGATAACCCCAGCGGGCGAGCAGATCCAGTCGGCGCTTGAAGGTCTGCGGGCGGATGAACAACGCATCTCCCGAGAACCCATCATCGGCGATCCAAGCCCCGTGATAACCAAGAATGCGGAGCCGGAACCGGTGGGCCCTCCGAGCCATCTGGAAGGCGCCGACACCCTTGAGTGCGCTCAGAAAAGCGGCCTTTGCATTCTTGCGGACACCCAAACTGGTCGCTGAGAACTGCATGTGTCTCATTGACTAGGCTTCGACGCGCGTGCCCAGTGTAATGCTGTACCGAACGGGCTCCGCTTCGGAGTCTCCGGCATATGAAACAAGGCGACTGAAACCGACGCGCTCGAGTAAAGCCGAGACGATCGCGGGGACGTGAACGAGCTCGAGCTCGCTGCCGCGAACCCGCAAGTGGGAGTACAGTCGCACCAGCATCGCCAGGCCGGCCTCATCAATGTGACCGACCTTTGCGAAGGACAGTACGACACAGCTGGCGCCTGCCAACTCGGAGAGCGGAAGGCGCTCGGCCAAAGACAAAGCCTCCTGACCCCACAAATCCCCTTCGAGCTCGATCCGTAGTCGGTCAATCGACCCAGCGTGCGACTTCATAGTAGGTGTGACGAAGCACGCATCGTGCCAGCGATTCTCGTCGTAAACGGCCGGCGTTCGCTGCGAGATCTGTTCCGCTTCAACAGGGCGCTGGCTCGGGCTTGTTCCGTTCCTGCGCCTCATGCCCCGAAACGGTACGGGGCGACAGGTCGACCTCGCACTTCCAAATCTCGTGCATCGCCGCGGACTGCGCAAACAAGATGAACAGAAACCAGCCCCAGGATTGAGACAAGAAGAACGCCGCTACGCAAAAGCCCGTGACCGCTGGAAGCAAGGAGCGCCGCACGGCCCGCTCCATCGGGCTGTCTTCGGGGACTTCGGCCTTTCGGAGACGGTAAGCACTGCGGAAGGTCAGCATCACGAGGACCATGAACGGCAAGAAACCGACCATCCCCGTCTCCGCGGCGACTTTGATGTACGAGTTGTGTGCCTCGGTGGGTCCCCACTTCACCGGATCCCATGCATGGGCCTGGTAATTGTCGGAAAACTGTTGGAACCCCACCCCAAACACTGGGTTGTACGCCGCCATCCTGAGGCCCGACTTCCATGCATCGAGTCGGATCCTCGACGACTCGTCCATCCCGTCCTGGTTGAGCGCTCCGCTCGTTCTGTCGTTCACCCCGGCGAGTAACATCAGACCCAGCATGCAGGCCGCCCCTGCAGAGAAGAGCAGCGGCCGCAGCCACGCTCGACCCCGGTCATAGAAGACCGCACCGAGCGCGAACGTGAGTCCCAACACACCACCGCGCGACACCGTGACGAGAATCCCACTGATCAAAACCGTCAGCGGAAAAAGCCAAATCAAGCGCCGAGCACCTCTGGAACCCATGGTGAGCTCCACGAAGAGCGGGACGTACATGAGCAAGACTAAGGCGAGGTCATTCGGATCGCTCAGCAAACCGACGAATCCGGAGCGGTTGCCTTCGATGTTCGCCAGTCCTGCAGTCCGTTGATAGAAGGCATAGAGTGCCAGGCAGACCGTCGACAGACCGAGGCTGAGGTGAAGCTTGACGGCGCGAGCCTTGGTGTCGACCAGGTGCACGACGAGAACATACATGGTCAACAGCTTCACGAATTCATCTCGGAAGTGAGCCAGGCTCGACGCGGGGTTAGTGCTGATGACGGATGCCAGCAGCACAGCGATGCTGAGGGCTAGTATCCACTTTCCGTGAGGAGCGCGACTGAGCGTCATGTCACGGCGTAGGAGCTTCGTGACTAACCAGAGAAAAATGGCCGCAAGGCCGACGACCTTCGCGGGCTGAAAGGCAATGAGCGATGGAAAGAAGTCCGCGGGGCGCAGGACGAGAACGACGATGAAGGCGAGAGTCGCATTGAGTGCGTTCGACAAGACCCATGCAAGCAGGACCATTCCCAGCAACACCCCGACCGCTGCCATGGGGTGTAGCGCGGCCGCCGATGCGCCCACGACGAGCGCGATGGAAGCGAATAGGACCGTACGCAACTACTCGACTCCCCGTGGCATCCTACCGAGAAAGGGTGCGCCTAGGGCCTCGGCTAGCTCCCTCTCGCCACGTACTGCGTCATCGAATGCGGAGAGGAACGCCAGGATGAAAACCCCGAAGATCAAGCCGGCGAGACTGGCTCCGACGAGCACAAGCCACAACGGGGGCTTCAGGGAGCGCGTCGGCTTCACGGGTTCTTCGACCGTCCAAACCTGATTCTCCTCGTCGAACACGGACAGCTCTTGCGTCACGAGTGCGTCCTCGTACTTCTGCGCCAGGCTACCGTAGAGATTGAGCTTGATGGCGAGATCCCGCGAGATGCGATTGAGGGATTCCTCGTTGCGAGCGTTCGACCGCAGGGACTCGTCTGAGGCCGTGAGTCTCTCCCGCAAGAGCTCGACCTCGGCCTTGGCGCCCTCGAGCTCCAGGACTAAATTCTCATGCTCGAAGACCTCAGTCGCCGCGAGCTCTCGCTTGGCCCCCGGACCTTGCTCGCTGTTTCGGACTCGAGCGCCTTCGAGGGCGAGCAGCTGAGACCGTATCGTCTCGAGGGGGACCTCTTCGTTCTTCTCGCGCTCACGCTGAAGTTGCCGCTGTATCCATCGAATGCGAGCGCGCGCCGCGACGAGCTGAGGCTGATTCTCGGTGTAGCGGTGCTGAAGCTCGGTTATCTCTGTGCGCGCGCTGACCAGGTCGGTTTCGAGTTGCCTTACCACGGGATTGAGCTGGCGAAGCCTCCGTTCCGACAGAGCAACCTGCTGTTCTGCCGCGGCGAGACGAACCTCGGCCTTCACCAAGGCCTTGCGGATGTCGAGGTGCTCGTCGAGGCTCACTTGTTGCACCTCCGGTAGCTCCGTGACGTTGTCTGTCTTGAACTGGGTAACCGATTGCTCGATGCTCGAGGTTTCGCCTCGAAGGCGCTCGATCTGATCTCCAAGAAACTCAGCCGAGGCTCGAACGGTCTCTTTCTGCGGACGCAGAATCTGCTCGGTGAAGGCGCGGATCAGAGCCTGCGTGGCCACGTATGCTTCTTCAGGGCTCTCACCGCGTACCTTGATGAGCACGAGCGCCCCCCCTAGCCCAATCACCTCCACCTCTCGCTGGAAGTCCTTGACTGCCTTGTTCACATCAGCGGGCGTGGCCCCCTGGTCCAATCGTCCGAGCTCCCGCAGAACCTGCTCCAAGGTCGCGTGACTTCGAACGATGCTTTGAATGAGCGGTAGCCGTTGCTTGACCGACCACTCGACGAGCAGGTCTTCCAGGAAAGGATTGACGGTCTGCTGGTCCTGAACGAGGAGCTGAGCTTTCGCTTCGTAACGGTCGGGCAACGCGGACCAGACCACAGCGGCAAACAGCGGAACGAGAACAAGCACCAGCGCCAGCAAACGACGATGGCCGAGCACGAGGTGAACGAGGGCATCGAGATTGATTCTCTCGGGGACCCTGACTCATGGTGTCCTCCTGAACTGCCTACTCAGGAACGCGGGGAGAAATCCCAGGGGCCGCTTCCGAAACTCGCCCTTGATTCCACTGAGCGCCTCGGCAGCAGGCGGATGCTCGTGCTCGTTCCACACGCCACCCAGCAGACGTACCCCGAGAACCTCCAGCCGCTCAGCACACTCTTTGAGCTCCGCACGCGTGGTGGCCATGCCGCGGGCCACCAAGAGGGCGCCGTCGAGAGAGGCACGAAAGCGCGGAAAGAGAGCACAGGCCCCCTCGCCTTCGAGCAAGGCCAGGCCGTCCACCCAGGTGTAACCTCGGTCACTCTCGGGCAAGGGCTCTGAGCTCCGCAACTCACGGAGTTCGACGGGCTCGTCGGTCACACTGCTCGCATACCGTGCAATGCAGCGCGCCAGACTGCTCTTGCCGTCCCCGTAGTGAGCCGACACGAGCAAGATGCGGCGAGCCTTAGCCTGGTCGGCAGCGTGAAAGACGCGGGCCACTGTCCTGTGCTCGGCGATCTGAGTTTGGGACGATCGGGTCATTCCGCGTCAGTGCTTACGCAAGATCGGGGCCGAAACCCTCAGAACGGCCTAGAAGGGCAAAGACGCTCCGCATCGAGACGAGGCTCGTTCCGTTTCGCAACGGCCCCCGGACACGCCCGTTCCGTTTCGAAACATCGGAAGCGCCGGGCAGCATGGCCCGATACTTGCTCGATTTCATAGCCGTGCGCATGAGCCACATCATCTCGCCAGGGCCGATGGCCGGCGCCGAGAACGTCGTTCTACAGGGATGCTCGGCATTGCGTGCGCAAGGTCACGAGCTTTCACTGATTGTGATGGTGGAAAGCCGCTGCCCGCAGCACGCGGAGCGATTCTTAGCGGAAGCTCGCGAGCGGCGCATTTCCGTCCAGACCTTGGATGTGCGCCGCAGACTCGATCCGAGCGCTGTCGTCCGTCTTCGCTCGACACTTCGTGCGCATCGCCCGAAAGTCATCCACGCACACGGTTACAAGGGACTGCTCTACGCCATGCTTGCTCGTCCCAGTCGACTTCCCCTCGTGGTCACGCACCATGGCGAAACGGCTCACACGCGATCGGTGCGACTTTACGAAGCCCTGGCTCGCGGACTGTACCACCGCGCGGATCGTGTGTTCTCGGTTTCGCAGGCCACCACCGAATCACTGGTCGCTGCCGGAGTGCGTCGTGCCAAGCTCCGCACCGTGCCAAACCCCGTGTCCTTGCCGGGCCCGCGGACAGCGGACTCTGAGCAGAGGCCCATGGCTCAACGACTGCTGTTCGTCGGCAGGCTCAGCGAGGAAAAGGGACTGAACGTGCTGCTCCGCGCGCTCGCATCGCCGAGCACGCCGCCGGTGTTGACGCTGGACGTCGCGGGCGACGGGCCCTGCGCCGAGCAATGGAAGGCCCTGGCGGCCGAGCTAGGTCTCGAAGATAGGGTGCGCTGGCTAGGCGTGCGCCGCGACGTCCCAGACTTGCTCGCCGGCGCCCAAGCCCTCGTGCTCCCATCTCTGCGAGAGGGCCTACCCTTGGTAATTCTCGAAGCGGCTTCGTGCGAGGTACCGGTACTCGCGAGTCGAGTGGGTGGCGTGCCGGAAGTCGTTTGGGAGGGCGAGACTGCGGTACTCGTCCCGCCTGGCGACGTAGCGGCCTGGTCCAAAGTGCTCGCGGATTGGCCGAGACGGTGCCCTGCACTTCGCGACGGAGCGCGCCGACGCGGCGCGGAAATTCGGGCGCGGCACGCCCCGGAGCGCTGGGCGGAGCTGACTGCGGGTCACTATCAAGAGCTCGCGGGCTGAAGGTCGCAGTCAGCCATGAGGGGGGAACGGAGCGCGGCGCCCGCATCGCGAAGCGTTCCGTATCGGAAAATGCGGGACGTTCTTGTTTCAGAAGGACGCAACCTCGGTGCCGCCGAGGCTCGCCCCGGAGCTTTGGGACTGTTTTCACCGCGTTGGTCTGGTGGTTGCATGTAGTGAAATCGGCGAACCAGGGAACTAGGTGGAAACTTCATGCCGAGCGGTATTCACATCTTCATGATCGCGCTGTTTTTGACGGCCCTTATCACTCCGTACGTCATTTTCCCCCTTTTGGCGCGATATCTGATCCGGCCGACGGAGCGAAAGGCAAGGCCTGAGGCGGCGCCGCTGCCGAGCGTGAGCGTCTTGATCCCGGCACACAACGAGTCAGCTCGACTGGCCCGGAAGCTGCGCAACACGCTCGCCCTCGCATACCCCAGACACCGAGTCGAAGTGCTGCTCGCGTGCGATGGCTCCGAGGACGATACGGCGAGCATCGCGCGTAGCTTCGAAGACCAGGGGGTCCGTGTTTACGAGCTCTTGGAGCGGGGCGGCAAGCTCGCCGCGCTCAAGTATCTCCTGACACAGGCCAAAGGCGACCTCGTTCTGTTCACCGACGTCGGCGTGGACTTGCCCGCGAATGCGCTAGCCGAGCTCGCCTCCGAATTTGCAGACCCTTCAGTCGTGGTGGCCATGGCCCGCTATGTGCCTCTGGGCGAGAGTGGCCCCGCCAGTGCCGACGGGGCGTATTGGAGCAGAGAGACCCGCTCGAAGGAGCTTCAGGCCGAACGCGACATGCTCCTGGGTGCGCATGGCGCCTGCTATGTCATGCGCCGACAAGCCATCGCCGACGTTCCGGCCAATACCATTCACGATGATTTCGTTTGGCCCTTGCTGGCCCGCGCGGCGGGCGGGCGGATCGTCTATCGAAGCGACATCGCGGTGTTCGACGTGGCCCCTACCCGCATGGCGACGATCTTCGAGAGAACGGCACGGATGGCACATGGCAATCTTCAGATGCTTTGGCGCTACCGGTCGCTGCTGAGCCCTCGGCACGGTCGCGTCGCTGCCAGCCTCTTTTCCCACAAGCTCTTGAAGACTCTGGGTCCGATTTGGATCGCCGGGCTGGTCCTCGTCGTGAACCTCGGTGCGTTCGAGGCACCGCTGTTGATTCCACTGGCAATCCTCGGCGATCTGCTGCTGCTCCTGCTTCTCGGAGCCTTGGCTTGGCGCGGAACCGGTCGTTCCCTGCCTGGCCCCCTCGAGCTCGGCTCACATGCCTTGGTCGCGCAGTCGGCCTGTGCCGTCGGCTTGTTTCGGTTTGCCTTCGGCACCGAAGGTACGCGCTGGCGTCGTCCACCGGAGAACGAAGTCCTCTCGCTGCAACGACCCGCCCTTCCGCCGCGATCCGTACGCGTCCTCAAGCGCCTCGTCGACATCGTCGGTGGCTCGCTTGGGGTTCTAATCACGCTTCCATTGATGCCGTTGATTGCGCTGGCAATTCGCCTGAACTCCTCGGGACCGATCGTCTATCGCCAGGAGCGGATCGCCAAGGACTTCATGGGGCGACCGCATCGGTTTCTCATATCCAAGTTTCGAACGATGCGGGTCGACGCCGAGCACGATGGAAAGGCCGTTTGGGCCCAGGAGAACGATCCGCGAATCACGCAGGTCGGAGCCCTACTTCGGAAAACCCGTCTCGATGAACTCCCTCAGCTCTTTCAGGTATTGCGAGGCGAGATGAGCCTCATTGGACCTCGTCCGGAACGGCCGTCTATCGCCAACGCGCTAGCGCAGCAACTACCCGCTTACGACGACCGCCTGGCGCCGTGCAAGCCCGGTATCACTGGCTGGGCCCAAATACACACCGGCTACGACACCTCCCTCGACAGCGTGCGCGAGAAGCTTCTCTACGACTTCACTTACAACGCCCACCTCTATGAACTGCGCAGCTATCTCTTCATGGAAGCGCGCGTGATCGTTCTCACTGTCGTCGTGATGGTCTACGGAAGAGGTGCTCGGTGACGCCGGGTAAGCACAGGAGACGCAATGCTCTTTCGTGATGCGATCGCTGCAATCAAGCGGCAGAACACAACTACTTCGCGCCTGGTTTATCGAATCGGCCAGAAGGCCATTCGCGCGGAAGTGCCGGCTCCCAAAGCGGTTTTCGGTCCAATGCTGACGCTACACAATCTCGTCTCGGAAGCGTCGCAACAGATGATTCAACGGCTGTACTACCAGCCCATGCTGCGAGCGCATTGCGAGTCCTGTGGACCAGGTCTCCTCTTGGAGAACGGCTTCCCCTTCATAGCGGGCTCGCTCCGCATTCGGATGGGCCGCAACTGCTGGATCAATGGCCAGACGACTTTCACCTCCAGCAGTCTACTCGATGCCCCGACGCTCACGATCGGGGATCAAACGTATATCGGATACGGAGTGACTGTGAGCGTCGGGCGCTCGGTCACGCTGGGCAGTTACGTCAAGGTCGCCGACCATTGCTTCATTTGTGACAATCCCGGGCATCCGCTCGATGCACTCGAGAGACGCCACAAGGGCGTCTCTTCGGAAGACATTAGATCTGTCGTAATCGAGGACGACGTGTGGCTCGGTACCCGGGTCATCGTATTGCCCGGCGTCCGCATTGGGAAAGGCACGGTCGTCGGCGCGGGTTCGGTCGTGACGAAGGATCTTCCAGCGTTCAGCCTGGCCGCCGGCAATCCGGCACGTCCGCTACGTACGCTGCAGAGTGCAGAGGAGCTCGAGCAGGCTCGGAGCTCGGCCCTATGCAGCGCTAGCTAGGGAAATAGCGATCGTAAGCGTTTTGGATCTTGTCCACGTAGCTGGAGGCGCTGTACACGGTCTCGGCTTTTCGTTGTCCGGCTTTTCCCATCGACTCCCTCGTTCCGACCTCCATGCGCAAGCGCTCGATGCGCGCCGCGACCTCTTCGAAGTCGTGTGGGTCGACGACGAACCCGTCTACCCCCTCTTCGATGAACTCCTGAGGTCCGCCGAGGTCGGAAGCAATGATCGGGACTCCGTGGGCCATCGCCTCAAGAATGACGCGCCCGGATGGTTCAGGTTCTATGGCCGAGTGAACGACAACGTCCATCGCCGCGTAGTAATCGTCGACGTTGTCCACGTAACCCGTCATGATGACCTGATCACTAACCCCCAGCTCTCGAAACCGTTCGGCGACTCGTTCGAGGTAACCTCGGTCGCCATCCGCCACTCCCCCGACGATTAGAGCCACCGCGTCGGGATGACGTGACAGGACCCTTGCGGCGGCGTTTGCAAACTCGAGACAGCCTTTCCAGGCGATCACGCGTCCGACCGATCCGATGACAAAGCTATCTTCTTTGAGGCCGAGCTGGATGCGAATAACTTCTCGCGAAGCGCTCGCTTTGTCTGGCATCGCGGGAGGAGTCGCGACGACGATGTTCTGTTCGGGAATCCGGTCCGCAACGGCCTGTTCCTTAATGTAGGCCGATACGGCGACGTAACTCTGGAGCCTGTGCAGCCCTAGAGCACGGGCAAGGGTGCCCATGTTTCCGTAGCCCCGAAAAAAGGTCGTGATCGGACGCCGAAGCAGGCGAGCCACGAGGGCCGCCTCCTCGTTCGCGAAGCCGTTGTTCAATTGCACGACGTCGATACGGTGAAACAAGATGAGCGCGGCGAGTTTCAGCATGTACGGAAAGTTGGCGGTCAGCCGCGCCGCGTAGACGAGCGAATTTAGCAGTACGAATGCTGGGTAGATTCGAAGGCGCACCTCACTCAGGTATTCACCTAGCTTCACCAGATGGTTGTAAGTGCAGAGCTTGTGGGCCGCGTAGGTCGGAGTCACCGAGCTCGCCTCGCGTAGCTTGCTTCGGGCATGCTCCTCGGTCGTGCTGGTGACGAAATAAGGGGAATATCTTTGTCGATCCAGCGCCCTAATGAGGTGCGCGGTCGACACGATCGAGCCGCCAAAGGCGAGGGCATCGTCGATGATGAGGATCCTCCGCGGTCTCGCAATCGAGCGAACTTTGGAAGTGGCAGCGGAGTCGAAGTCGGTCCTAGACGATGCGCGCACGACCCCTGACTCCCTGCTGCCCGATGCGTGCAATCTTCCGTCCTATCGCCGAAAACAAAGCACCATGGCTCTGCTTGAGTCTAGCCAGTGACTGCGCGATGGACGGCGGTTCCGGATCGACCGCGGCCAGATAGACTTCGGGGTGTACGATTGCCAGAGGCATTCCAGTCGGCGGTTCGTGCTCCAAACGCATCGAGCTACGATCCTCGGCTTTGTGGAAGAGGAAGGTGTTTTGCCGGTAGTGCACGGGGATCTTCGTGTCGGCCCAGATCCGATGGCGTATGACGTCGAGTGGCACGAATCCCTGATCGGCAAACTTGCTGATCCAGTATTGCGGCCACTGTTCATTGACGTGTCCGACACCACCTTGCCCGGGAATGGCCGCAGAGAAAAGAACACGATTGCCGAGCTTTGTAAGCTGCCTAACGAAGTGATCCGCTTTATCAGGAGGAAGATGCTCTGCGACTTCGAGCGAAATCACCAAATCGAACCGGTCCGAGCTCGAGATCTCTTCGTTGAAATCTTGCTCAGCGAACGATTCTTGGGGAATGACCAGCGCGCCTCGATCGACCCATGGTCCATCGTATCCTTGGATTCTACCGACCCCTAGTCGCCGGGACACATTCAGCCAGGTTCCGACTCCGCAGCCGACGTCGACGGAGGACTTGATGTCCTGTGTACGAGACAAGAGGAGTCCGAGGATGCTCTGTGCGGCGTACTCAGTCCGCGCATGTCGGTCCTTGTAGAAGTTCTTGTCGTAGAAAGAGAATCCTGAGTTGCTCACGCGCTCCTCCAAGCAGCCCCGCAAGGTCGCACACCATACCACAAGCGTACCAAACAGAACGCTGATTGTGCGGTCTTCGTGCCACTCGCCTGCTGCTCGGCTCGGCTCGCCGCTGATCCGTCACAAAGCAAGCTCAGCTCTCAGTCCACGGTGTCGGCCGAGGGTTGTCGCTCATGGGGTTCGAGCCCGACGATAGAGATCCATGTACGCCGCGGCCGTCTCTCCGAGAGAGTACTCCGCAAGAACGAGCTCGTAGCCGCTGCTGCCCAAGCTCGTCGCAAGCCCGGGATCGGCGAGCAGCCTGCCGAGCTGATCTGCCATGGCCAGATCGTCACCGGCCGCACAGATCAGCCCCGTCACCTCGTCACGAACGACGGCCGGCACACCACCCACGTTAGTCGATACGACCGGCAATTTGCACGCGTACGCTTCCAGGATGGCCATCGGGAGACCCTCACTCACCGACGACAGGGCAAAGATGTCGAAAGCGCCCATCAAACGAGGGATGTCTCGACGAGCACCCATCAAATGAACGCAGCGACGTTCGCGCATCGAGTCGACTTGGGCGCGAACGGCGGGCATGGCGTCACCATCCCCGACGACCACGAGATGGGTGTCGTGGCCGAGATGTGGCTCCATCGCCCGGAGGAGCGTCGAGTGGTCCTTGACTGGCACGACGCGGCCGACGGTACCGACGATGCGAGCGTCGTGCGGGATACCAAGCTCAGCGCGAACCGCTGCGCGCTCCTCGCGAGCGCGTGCAAAGCGGGCCAGATCGATGCCATTACGAATCGTATTGAGTTTACTCGCTACGACCTCGCCGTCACGACGCGTCACGCGGGCGACGTCGTCGGACACGGCCACCAGAGCATTGACGCAGCGCCCTGCGCCTCGGATCAGCAAGGCCTGGCGGCGGCGTTCGACGCCCACTCGCACGCCATGCTTGGTGTGCACCACGGCTGCACCCAAAGCCCGTGCCGGGCCAGCTGCGTAGATCAGCGACTTTGGGTCGTGCGTGTGCACGATGGTCGGGCGATAGCGAGCGAAGAATCGCATCAGTCGAGCATAAACCGTCGGGTCGAAACCCGCGCACATCCGTTCGACCTGATACACGTGCGGCACGACCGCGTCGAAGACCGGTCGCATGGGACCAGTGCTCTCGAGCGCGACGACATTGACGTCGTGCCCTTCGGCCAACTGGTGGCCCGCCAGTTGGAGAGCGAGGGTTTCTCCTCCTCCGATGACGAACCATTGAATCACGTGGATAATACGCTGATGTTCGACGGCCATGATGCGTGAGTCCAGATTGATTCGTCACTTCCCGGGAGGTGCTTTCTTGAGAGACCAGTCCAAGTCGTACCCATCGATTAGGACTTGGTCATCGCCGAGAAACGAAATGGTATGCATGCCTCGGCGATCCTGGCATCGCAATCTCGCGACCTTTCGTTCGCGGAAATCGTCGCGCGACAAAAGCTGAATCTCATTGATGGCAATGGCCCGTCCGTAGCCCCCGGCGCAATCCTGTGCAGGCCGATAAAGTCTACCGTCGACCTCGAAGAGGCGCCCCGCAGGACGGCTGCAGGTGACGTCACATTTGACCGGGTTGAGCGGATGCGGCGTCCAAGGTCCGCAGAGCTCGTCGGCGAACCAGATGTGGAGGTGCGTGTTGTCACCGCCCGCGTGGTCGGTACAAAACAGCCACCAGGTCTCGCCATCATGGTGAAGGGTCGAGTCCACGGCTGCAAAATCGTCAAAGAGGACTGCGTGTTTCTCCCAGCAGCCCGGAAAATCGGAGGATCGGTAGAGCATGGCACGCCGCGCCTCGTGACTCTCTGCGATGCAATATTTGACCCCATCGTGCTCAAATACGAATGGATACGAGAGGTGGCAGGCTTCGGGAAGGATGTCCGCGTGATAGGCAACCTCGACGTCACGCTCATCGAGCACGGAGGCTGAGATTCGCCCCCGCTCTTGGCCAAACTCGAACTCTTCGAACACAATCGTCGTGGTCTTCCCCTGGCGGAGCGCGAATGGATCTGCCCGAAATGCTTCTTTGCCTCGTGGATTGTCAAGCCAGCGAACCTCCCGCGGGCTGGCACCGGACACGGCCTCTTTGGGCGTAAGTCGGCCAATCCCGATCGTCCAGCGCGGCTTGGTGAGCTTGTGGTGCGTTGGGATCGTCTCGATCAAATTGCGGACGATCCGACTTCCGTAACGCAACATCGCGCGATTGGACGGAAGTGAGTAGACCTGCCCGAGAGTGGGATCGCGGTCCGGTTCGAACCGAAATCCGTGGCGTTGAATCTCACGGCAGACCGTGGATGGGAAATGGGCGGCGCCGTAGAGGATTTGATCCAGGTTCCCGGCATGGGTGCCGGCAGCCACGAACGGATGAACCGGAAAAAGTCCACGATGCAAGACTAGACCCCCATCGAGCCGGCGGCTGATTCTCTGCAGGATCACACCGACGGTACTCGAACCCGTAGCCAACTCCCAAAACCCGGGCGGGCGCCCACGGAAATGGCGTTCATCGCCGTGATGAAAACTCCAGACACCGTAGCGGGCGGACTCCAAAAAGTCGCCGAGCAAGATGCCTCCAGAAAAACGCAGGATGAAATCGAGATTCAAAGCGCGAATGCGCTCAATGTCTTCGTCGAAAAACCATTCTTTATGGCCCCTTTTTTTTGTCTTGAAAGATAGACAGGGGACTTGCCCAACTAGATGCGAAGCATCGATCGTGCCCATCGCATCGACGCGCGGCTCGACAAAGAACTTCGAATGGATCCTCCAGAGCAGATTCGTGCGGATCATGGTCCTGTAGTGCCTCAGGCGTCGCGCTCGAGTGCGAACAACAGGCGGCTCATCGATGCGAAACAGGGCCTTGAGCTCGGCAGCCCCGTCGCCCAGGAGTGACTCGACACAGCGGGCCTGCCATTTCGGCATTCGCAAACCGTCGCATAGGATCGCGAATCGCAAGGGAGCGACCGGGCCAACGGCGATGGCTGCTGTGCGGGAGCCATGGCGTTCATCCGAGGGGAACGTGCCGCGATCACTAGGCAGGCTGTTCTCTACCAGCGAATCTCTGGAGGAGATCGGAAATTTCATGAAATGCCCTTCGAGAAAGGAGCCTGAGCAGCAGACCATACGCCACCCCGCCGCCGGCGATTTCCAATGCCATGGTGACGATCGGCGAAAGCCGTCCCGCACACAGCACGTAGACCACGAAGACCACGGCAACGCAGCCGAACGCCGACATCGCCGGCGCGAACATTGGCGTCCACAGGCCTTCGATCGGAATCGAAAGCGAGGCCGCGACGGAGCGCGCTCCCAACGCGTAGGCGATGGGAAAGCCGAGCGCCCATGCAGCCGCGACGCCCGTCGCCCCGAAGAATACGCCCACCAGGAACATCGGCGTGAGCACGGCGGCCCAGATCACGACGACCTTCAAGGAGACGTCTGCGCGCCCGAGGGCGAACAAGACCGTCGCCACGAGGGAGTGTGCCGTGCGAAGGGGCAAGGCGACGCAAAACAGAACAAACGGCCAGACAGAACCCTGCCAACGTTCGCCCAACAGCAGCGGCAAGGCAATCGGGGCGACGGCCGCCATTCCAAAGAACATGGGATACGACACGGTAGAGGCGAGCCGAATCAACTTCTGAAGCGCCGAATGCCACCTTTCCTTTTCGGATTGAATGGCCGAGAACGAAGGAAGTGTGACTTGGTTCACGATCTCAGCGGTTCGTTCCAGGGGCGTGTGCGATAGCTGTCGCGCAACGGAATAGCTCCCGAGTGGCCCAGCGCCCAAGGCCTTTCCGATGATCAGACGATCGATCTGCTCGACGTAGAACCACACCACCCGCTGCGTCACCAGATGGGCCGAGAACGGAACGTACGACTTGAGTACCGACAGGCGAAAGGAGATGCCTTCGGGGCGACCCACAAAAATGTTGAGGAACAGTGTCTTGAGACCCACGATCGCGATATGACCCAAGACCAGGGCCCAGACGCCAAAGTCGTTCAGCGCTAGAGTGAGCGTGATCAGGTTGCCCAACGCCCCGGAAAGCCCGGACGCGATACCCAGTTCCTTGAATCCCAAGCGCTTCATCAAGACCGCAGAGGGCACAACAGCCATGGCGGTGAGCGGATAGACGACGGTCGTGAGGCGAATCACGCCTTCCAAGCGCGGTTCCGAGAAGAACACGGCAATTGGCCAGGCCAATAGCTGCACGATTCCGACGACGATGCCGGAGCTCAAGAGAAGCGCGCCATTTGCACTCCGATACACTTCCGACGAAACATCTCGACGCTGCACCAAGGCCGCGGCCAAGCCTCCATCCAAGAGCAAGCCGGCAAACGCGCTGAGAACCCCTGCCATCGCGATGAGCCCATAGTCCTCGGGCTCGAGCAGACGAACGACATAGATCGTGATGACCCACATCACGACCTGGGAGATCCCCTTCATGAACCCGATCCAACGAACACCGTGGACCGCTTTGCTGAAAAGACCGAGTGAACTCATGGACGGATGCCGTGATGTCTCATCGCAGACTGTATTTCTCGAGCTTCCGATAGAGCGTCGTGCGACCAATCCCGAGCGCCTTGGCCGTCTCGGTGAGGCGTCCACCCTTGCTGCGAAGCGCGCGCTTCACGGCCCAGCGCTCTAGGTCGACCAGGTTCAGCGGCAGGTCTTCGATGTCCGCGACATTGTCGTTCGGTTCCCGCGCCGACGCGGCGTCCCTGTGATCTTCAGAGCTCGCATCAAAGCTGGCGTCCTGCAGTGTGTGCTGCTCTTGCGACGAAACCGGGGAGGCTTCCCGAACTCTTGCGGGAAGGTCCTGGAGGCCAATCTGCTCCCGTGTGGCGAGCACAGCCGCGCACTGCATGATGTTCTCGAGCTCCCTGACGTTTCCCGGAAATGCGTAGCGCTCCAGTGCGTCCATGGCCGCGGCGCTCAATCGCAGAGGACCGCATCCAGAGCCAGCGCTGAGATCCTCGAGGAGTCTCGGAACGAGCAGACGCAGATCGCCATCTCGCTTGCGTAGGGGCGGAAGATCGATCTCAAAGACGGCGATCCTAAAATACAGATCTTCGCGGAATCCATTGGCTGCGACCATGTCGCGCAGGACTCGGTGTGTCGCGGTGATGAGGCGAAAGTCGCTCTGCAACGTGCGAATGCCACCAAGGCGCTCGAAGCTGCGCTCTTGGAGCACTCTCAATAGCTTCGCCTGCACCGCGGCGGACAACTCCGCGACCTCGTCTAGAAAAAGGGTGCCGCCGTCAGCCCGCTCGAAGCAGCCGGGTCGGGCTTTGTGGGCGCCGGTGAAGGAGCCCCGCTCGTGTCCGAATAGCTCGGAGTCCTGCAGAGACTCCGGGATGGCGGCACAGTTGATCGCT
Source organism: uncultured delta proteobacterium (assembly GCA_963746475.1). GTDB lineage: Bacteria > Myxococcota_A > Polyangia > Polyangiales > Houyiibacteriaceae > SG8-38. The sequence goes on along the minus strand of CAVVBB010000001.1, from coordinate 1,035,890 downwards.
ACGAAAGGCCCCCCGGCACGACGGCTGTTTTCATGAATGGCCCTGGCAATGAGCTCCTTGCCAGTACCACTCTCCCCGTGGATCATGACGCTGATGTCTCGTCCGGCGACGCGGTCGATTTGGCGAAACACCTCGCGCATCGGGGCCGAGCGACCAATCACGCCTGCGTACGAAACCTCTTCGACCGACTGGACCGCCTCAGAAGCGCGAAACGCTCCCCGGACGGAAGCTAACAGCTTGTCGCGCTCGAGCGGTTTGACCAGATAGTCCATGGCTCCGCGCTGGATCGCGTCCACGATCGAATCGGCCGAGGCCTGGGCGGTGAGCATCAGCACCGGAACGCCGGGGTGTTGACGCTGCACAGCATCCAAAGCCTGTGGGCCAGTCATACCGGGCAAGCCGATGTCCAGACACACGAGGTCGGGAAGGCTCGTGTCTAGGCTTTCGAGAAAGCTTTCGGCGCTCGAGCACTCCAGCGTTCGCATCCCGGCGTCTCTGAGCCAAGCCCCGACCAGGGCGCGTACGTCCGGGTCATCATCTACCAATGTCACGAGCAGGTCAGGTCGCATTGAGTTCACGTATTTCAATCCTACTGGGCCATTTTGGGTGATACTCAAAATGGCGAGAGGAGCCGACTTTCCGATCCTGCGTTCGAAATTGCAACGCCGAAAATGTTCCATTTTCGTCATTCGGAACACGGCTGAACCGGGACGATGATCCAAAAGGCCAATGGCGATTGCTGCTCTGACCCAGTTGGGTGCAGGCGACTTTGCCCTCTCACTCGACCGTGACGCTCTTGGCCAGGTTGCGAGGGCGATCGACGTTTCGGTCGCGAGCGCAGGCCGCGTGATAGGCAATCAGCTGAAGAGGTACCGCGAGCACCAGCGGCGACCACAGGGGATCGACCCGATCCTCCACCGCGATACACCGAAGATGCTCACGCTCCGCCATAATCGCGGTGTCGGCGTCGCCAACCAAAACCGGCTCGCCTCCGCGGGCAATGACCTCGCGCACATTGGAGAGGAGCTTGTCGAAAGTCCCGTCCTGCGGCGCGAGCACTACGACCGGCGTGCCGCGTTCGATCAGCGCGAGCGGGCCATGCTTCAGCTCACCGGCCGCGAAGCCCTCGACACGAATGTAGGACAGCTCCTTCACTTTGAGTGCGGCCTCGAGTGCGAGCGGATAGTTGGCGCCGCGGCCCAAGTAGATGGCGTGATCCGCTTCGGCAATCTTACGACCTACACCAATGCACTGATCGTCGAGCCGGAGCGCGTTCTCCATAGCGCGCGCGACACTGGACAAACTAGTCAGCAGGCGCTCGCTGTCCTCCTCGGCAAGTTCACCTCTGACTCGTCCAACGACGATGGATAAGACAGCGAGCGTGCAGAGTTGAGCGGTGAAGGCCTTGGTCGACGCGACGCCCACTTCTCGACCGGCTTTACAGTCGAGCACGGCATCGGCCTCCTGGGCCATGGCGCTCGACATCACATTCACCAGAGCCACGATCGGAACATTTCGCTGCTTGAGGTACCTGAGCGCCGCTAGCGTGTCTGCGGTCTCACCCGACTGCGAAACCAGCAGCGCCACGGTTCCTTTCCTCAGGATGGGTTTGCGCGTCTTGAGCTCGGAGCCGAGCTCCAGCTCGACGGGAATCCCAGCGATCTGCTCCAGCCAAGCTCGGGCGGTATAAGCCGCGTAATAGGACGTGCCGCAGCCTACTGCGAGGATACGCTCAGCGTCCCGCAGCTGTGCGCAGCAATCCGCGAACCCCCCGGCGAGCATCTCCGGTTCGAGCTCGCTGAGGTGACGACGTACGATCCCGGGCTGCTCTAAGATCTCCTTGTATGTGAAGGTGCTGTGTGCACCGCGATCCAGCGTTTCGACCGAAGTCGCTATTGGAGTCGAGTGAGGGATCAAGTGCCTGAGCTCCGAGTCGAAGAGCCGCACTTCACTCGGACGCAGCTCGGCGATCTGTCCATCCTCCAGGGAGACCGATTTTTGTGCGACGCGGCCCAGGGCCGCCACATCCGAGGCCAGCCAGGAAGCGCCACCCGCATGCGCCAGAGCGAGCGGGCTTCCGCGGCGTACCGCATAGACGCGATCGTCCTGCTGCGTGCAGATGACACCGAGCGCATAGGAACCGCGCAGTCGTGGCAAAACCTTCTTCAGCGCCAAGAGCGGATCCGCCCCATTGGCCAGCTCTCGGTCGAGCATCCAGACGATGACCTCGCTATCGGTGTCACTTCGGAACTGGGCACCCTCTTGCTCCAACTCGCAACGAAGCTCCGAGTGATTCTCGATGATCCCGTTGTGGACCAAGGCGACTCTGGAAGTCGCGTGCGGATGTGCGTTCTGCCGGGAAGGCTCACCGTGGGTCGCCCAGCGTGTGTGGCCGATGACGGTCGGTGCAGCGACGGGCTCGTCCGCAAGGAGCGCGGCCAGGAAAGACAGAGGGCCCTGGGCCCGGCGCCGTTGGATCTGACGGTCGAGCATCACCCCGATGCCGGCCGAGTCGTAGCCCCGGTACTCGAGGTCCGCCAAGCCCTTCATGACTTGGGGCACTACGTTGTCGTGCGCTGTTGCACAAAAGATCCCGCACATGCTCTTACTTCTCCGGCAGGGCTCTTCGTGAACCCGAGTCAGAGCGGTATGACGTGCGAAAACCGAGCCAATCGCGGGGGCCGACTGGAAGAGGTTTTACGTTTCACAAACAAACGATTCGACTTGTCGACTGTCCCGAAAGGGGACGCCTCAAACGTCGTGGAGTGCGGGCCGTTTCATTTCGGTCTTGGCCCCGGAAGGCCCGCTCCGCTTCCTCGACGAGGCGATGGAGCTCCTCGACCATGCGGGCAATGCGGTGCACCTGTTTGGTGCGGGCGGCCTCCTCGAGGGCCGCTCCGAGCTTGCCGATCTGGGGAAAGCCGTAGGAAAGCCCGGTGCCCCGCAGTTTGTGGCCGATCGTGGCGACCCGATCGACCGGAGCACGGCCACACAGAAACGCCCGCAAGACCGCGAGATCCTGCCTTCGCCTCGCTAGATAGTCGGGGATGAGCTCGATGAGTGACGCGTCTACGAGCTTTGGGCGCCCCGCGGCAGCAAGGTCGCGCGGGGCACCGCCCTCGGACAGGTATTGCGCGAGGAGTGTACCGAAAAGTCGCGGCTTCACCGGTTTGATCAGCACGGAATCGAAGCTCTCCTCGAGAGCTCGGCGCGATTCGCGCTGGAGCAGACTATCCGCGGTGACGGCAACGAGCGCCGTCCGGGACCTCATCGTCTGGGCTTCTCGCTCGCGTAGCGATCGAGCGAGCTCGAAACCGTCCACGCCGGGCATGTGTAAGTCGGTGAGCAGCAAGCCGTACTCGCCAGTGTCAACCATGGACAAGGCCTCCTGAGCGTTACACGCCAAGTCTGCCTCGAATCCTTCTCGTCGTACCCACCGGCCGAACAACTCCAGATTGTCGCGATCGTCATCGACGACGAGCACGCGCATGGCTTGACCACCCTGACGGCCGTGCTCGAGAGCGTGCTCTGTCGGGTCCGCGCGGGATTCGTCGGACCGAAACGCATGAGTCATCTCGAAACTGAAGCAGGAACCTTCCCCCGGTCGGCTGTCGAGCTGCATGCGCGATCCCATGGCCTGTAAAAGCAGGCTACAGATGCTGAGACCTAGGCCGCTGCCGGGCGTGCACGCCTCAGGACTTTCTTCGACTCGCACGAAGCGCTCGAAGACCCGCTGCTGCATGTCAGCCGGGATGCCCCGCCCCGTATCGATCACGGCGTAGCGAAGTCGAACCTCATCGTCGTCGACACCATCGATCCGATCGACCCGGAGGCAAACCTCACCCTGTTCGGTGAACTTGATCGCGTTGCAGAGCAGATTGGTCAAGACCTGACGCAAGCTTCCCTGCGCACCTTGCAGGACCGACGGAAGTCGAGGATCGAGCTCGACCCTGAGCCTGAGACCCTTGCTATGCGCCTGCTCGCTCAAGGCTCCGACCGATTTTTCGACGAGCTCGAGGATCTCGAAGGGGACTTCTTCCAGGTCGAGCTCGCCCCGTTCCAACTTGGGCAAATCCTGAAGGGTCTCGACGACTTCGCCCAAGGCCTTGGCGCTGGATTTGATCCGTCGCACCAGCTCGACCAGCTCCACCGCGGACATGTTGGCATGCAACAACTCGGCGAATCCGAGGAGAGCGCTCAGAGGCGTGCGGAGCTCGTGATTGAGAATCGCGAACAGTTGCGCCAAGTCGGTTTGCGTGGCGTCGCGTTCTTCGGGCACGGGCGAGGGCCTGTGCTCGGGTTCGGAAGCGCATCTGCGCTCCCCAAGAACGGTCTCTTCGGTCCGAGTGCGAGTCATTCGGTGTGAGAGTGTGTACGACAAAGTGCGCGACTAAAACAAGCCCCAATGCGCTTCCCTCGAACGCTCAGGCCTCGGGCCTCAAGTACTTTAGGCCTCCCGGGGGAGACCCACGAAGCGCGCCATTTTTGGTGACCATCGTGTATTCTCCGGCTCCCTCTCTCCTGAACGACAAGAGGGCGAACTGAGAATGCCGATGAATCGCATCCTTTGGATCACCCCAAAATGGCCGCTACCGGCCAACGATGGGGCCCGGCAGGCCACCACGCAGCTCGTCGCCTCCCTGAGTGCGAAGGGCGTGCCGATCGACCTGCTGACGCTCGTTCCGGAGGGTTCAGAGGTTTCCCAGTCTGAAGCGGTCGAAACGCTCGGAGTGCAGAGTGCCACGGTGATCCGCCGGCCAAAGACGGGAAAGCAGCTGCACCTGCGCAATCTCCTGAGCTCCCCATTTCGCGCGTTGACACTTTCTCAGTACTCGAGCTCGGAGCTGAGCAAAAAGCTCCAGCGCGCTGTGTCCGCAACCGACACGCTGATCGTTTTCGACGGACTACACACGGCCGCTTGGCTTCAAGATCTGCCTCGCTGGCCCGAGACCCCATTCATCTACCGAGCCCACAATATCGAAGCGGACCTCTGGTTTCGAGGCGCCGCTCAAAAGAGAGCCCTGGCAGCGCGGTTCTTGGATTGGCAAGGAAGAGCGGTTCAACGATTCGAGCTCGCGCTCTGCCGGGCATCGGAGATTGTGTTCACCGTTTCAGATGCAGACACCCGCCGATTTCGACAGCTCGCCCCGACGGCGCGATTCGAGACCCTTCCAATCGGAATGGACGTGAAACCGCAGCGCTGCAAGCCAGCAGATGACGACAAGCTGCTGTTCATCGGTCGCTTGGACTGGCCACCAAACCGCGACGGCTTGAAGTGGTTCTTGGAGCGGGTTTGGCCGAAAGTGACTCGGCCGTTCAAGCTGGAAATCGTCGGCTCTGGGGATGGAAGCTGGCTTTCCCGGTTCCTGGACGACTCGAGGATCCGCTTTCTGGGCCGGGTCGACTCTGTCGTGCCCCACTACCACGACGCTATCGTCAACTTGGTGCCCATCTTCTATGGGAGTGGGACTCGCGTGAAGGCTATCGAAAGCAGTCTGTTTGCGACGGCTTGCTTGGGCACCGAACGGGGAGTGGAGGGGATCGGGCTCGATCCACACAGAGACTATTTTCGGGCCGAGACCGAAACGGATTGGATTCATGCGCTCAACGCGCTCGAACCCGAGGCAGCGCGGGAGAGGGGAAGAAATGCCCTAGCGCGCGTAGTGAAGCGGTATGACCGGAACCACGTCGCCGATCAGTTCCTTCGAATGGTGCAGAGCTGTATCGGCGGCTGAGTCAGCCTTCTCACCAGGCGCTCGACATGGCTTGACTCCGATCTCCCCGCAGTGTTAGTCGTGACCACATTGCCGCCTGTCACCCTACAGAGAGCAGTGTTCTCGAAGTCGACGGCCTCGTGCATGCGGAGGCCCCGACAAACGCTCTGCCCAAGGATTCGGCACGCGCTGGACAGGCGCAGCGCGCCCCAGCCCTAGGAGAAAAGCCGTGACCCAGATGATGAACCCCCGAAAGGTTTTGCTCCTCGAAATCAACGAGATCAACTGGCGGATGCTCGACCTGTTTATGGCAGAGGGCAAGCTCCCGAACTTCGAGCGCATGCGGACGACCGGTAGCTTCGGTGCCCCCCTGGCCACCGAAGTCCCGCCATACCTCGATCCATGGATCAGCTGGGTCACCGTGCATACGGGAGTTCCCCGCGAAACGCACGGGGCGAGCGTCTTGGAGCAGCAAGCCAAAACAATCCGAGCGAAAAGGACCTGGCAGTACGCCGTTGAAGCCGGCAAGACGGTGGGCGTGTTCGGGAGCATTGGCGCCTATCCGCCGCAGCCCGTTCCAGGCTTCATCGTACCGGGTCCGTTCGCGCCTGGCGGGGAAACCCACCCCCGTTACCTCGAGCCCGTCCAAGCGCTCAATCAACACTACACCCGGGTTCACAACCGCCTGGGCCAAGATGAGTCGCTGCTGCAGATGGTAAAGAAGGGCGCCGGGTTCGTGAGAATGGGACTCCGCCCGCAGACCGTCGCAAGAGTCGCCGCGCAGTTGGTTCGAGAACGACTGCAGCCGAGCTCGCATTACAAGCGCGTGTCACTGCAACCACTCATCAACTACGACTTCTTCAAGGCTCTGTATCAGCGCTACCAGCCCGAGTTTGCCACCTGGCATTCCAACCACTGCGCGCACTACATGCATCACTACTGGCGCGCTCATGATGACTCGGATTTCTTGGTGCAAGCCTCTTCTGAAGAGAAGAAGAAGTACGGCGGAGCAATCGATTACGGCTATCGAATCGCCGACGAGCTACTCGGCCGTTTCATGAACCTCGTCGACGAGCACACGGTCATCGCGGTCACCTCGGCCCTGGGGCAGCAGCCGTACGTGGACGAAAAGTTTCGCGCCGGCCGCTTGATCGTCCGCTTCAAGGACATCCACCGCATCCTCGAGCTAGTCGGCGCCGAAGGCGTCACCGAGGTCAGTCCGATGATGGCTCCTCAGTGGAACATCACCATCCCCGACCCCGAAAAGAGGGCGAGAACGGCTCGTGCCATCGCGGATGCCCGCCGCGAGGACCGCGAAGGGGGCGGGTCCATGATGTATGTCGAAGAAACCGGCGAGGTCCTCACGGTGACCCCGGCGGGGCTTTCTGGACGCCCGTCCGACGAGCTGCACTTCACGATACCGGGCCGTTCTGAGCGCTACGGGTTCGACGATCTGCTCGTCGCCGATCAGCCGACACCCAAGCAGGGCATGCACCACCCGGAGGGCGTCCTGCTGCTATGGGGACCGGGCATCCACGCAGGGCTCGAGTTGAAGGACCTCAGCAACCTGGACATCGCCCCCACCCTGCTGGCCCTCATGGGAATACCCGTACCTGCAGTAATGAAAGGGCGCGTGCTGAGCGAGGCCTGGGGCGAGCCCGCTGCGGAGCCGTCCTTTTCGAAGGCGGGAGCCGTCGCTTGAGCTACCTCGACCGAACGCGTTCCTCGTCGGAGTCGACTTGCTTGCGCGTGCCCGGTGCTACTTCGATAGCTCCCCGGTAACCAAGACGTGCCGTCCAGCAGGGACCTGACGCGCGGTGAAGCCATGCTTGGCTGCAAGCCGCAGAACCGCGTCCACGTCTTGCCAGCTCTCGTATGTCCCATTCAAGTAAGGAAATACGCGACCGAAGTGCTTGAAAACGTAGCCGTTCAGCAGGGAGTAGCTGCGCTGCAAGCTTGCACGTGGCGTTCCGTCCCGCAGCGCCTGTCGCAGCCAGTCGAGGAGCATCTCCCGAGAGTGAAGAGTGACCCAGATCCGTCCACCATCTCGAAGGACCCTTCTCGCTTCCGCTATCGCGCGCGGCACGTTGCTATAGGGCAAAGCCACGCGGCTCATCCAAAGATCGACGCTCGATGACTCGACCGGGAGCTTCGTCGCATCCGCAACGAAGTACTGCGCTCGATCGCCAAAGTGCTTCCTTCCGTAGAGAATCGCCTCTTCGTCGATGTCGACGCCGATGCAGGTTCGGTCCGAACAATCGAGAGCAACGAACGACTGCCCAATCCCGCAGCCGACGTCGACGATGACCTGGTCAGCCTCCGTTAGCGTGGGCAAGATCCGCTTGGGGTCGCTCGGGTCCGTCGCGGTCGCAAGCTCGCGCAAGTGATAGGCGATCGTCGAGTTGGGATGCTTCATGTCTCGGCTTTGTAGGGTATCACGTGTCCTCTGGGTCGCGCCCCCGGGCTCCCATCGCTAGAGCCAGTCCCCCCAGTATGAAAATGCTAGAGAGCGCCAGCCGCCGGGTGAAGGGCTCTGCAACGAAGACCACGCCACCAAGCGCCGCCAGCAGCGGCACGGCGAGCTGGACCACCGCAGCGCGCGTCACCGTGAGCCTGGGCAGCACCATGTACCAGAGCACATAGCCGAGCCCGGACGTCAACGCACCGGAAGTGACGGCCAAGAGCAGCCCGCGTGGCTCCGCGTGCAAGCTGCCATGAGCGATCCCCAGGGCCAGCACGGCAATCGGAACCGTGCGGACGAAGTTCCCGCCCGTCTGCGCCACAGGCGCTCGTGCGCCACGCCCGCGCAGCGAATAGAGGCCCCAAGCCACGCCGGAGGCGAACATCAGTGAGGCTCCGAGCGGATCGGGGGCGGTCAAGCCGGGAAGCAGCAAGTACAGCAAGCCGAGGAAGGCGATCGCAAAACCCAGCCACTGTACGATCCCAGGACGCTCGCCCGCCGCCAAAGCCGCGGCAATCATCGTGGCCTGAACGGCCGCAAACAAAATCAGGGCCCCCGTCCCCGCCTGGAGGGACACATAGGCCCAGGAAAAGGCCATCGCGTAAACGAACAAAGCAAGGCCCGACGCCCAGGACCCGTGCTGCAGCACCGACGCGACCCCCGGACATGAAACGAACGCCGGCCCTATCGCGGCCTCCGTCTCTTTCGCTGTCCCGGCCCCCAGCCCTGACACTGGCAGCGCTCCCGTCACTGCCCCCAGCTCCGCTCCGCCTACCTGCGGAACGAGCCGGAGCAGCAGCCACAGAGACAGAGCTCCACTGCCCAAGCGAATCGCCGTGAAGGCCACCGGATCGATGTACGAAGGGGCCAGCGCCATCCGACAAAGGACCGAGTTCGCCGCAAACGCAACGAGAGTCAAAACAGTAAGCCCAGCGACTCGAAGCATCCCTACACACAAGAGCTTAGTCTCCAAATCGCGAACACCACAGACGAACGAAAGCTCGACGCTGCAAAGCTTGCGGACGGCAGCAAGGCTGGGACCTGGCAGACCCGCGCGCGCTGCGATCTTTGCCTGAGGTCTCCCGTAGCTTCGGCAACTCAGCTGGGGGGAGCGTGTCCCCCGTCAGACGCGCTCGACGTCGAGCACGCCATCGACCTTGGCGACGCCGCGCATGATCTCGCGCAAGTGTCCGACATCGCCGATGCGAAAGTGAAAGACATTCTCGCCGCGGCCGTCCTTGGAAAGGCACGAGGCTTCATGGATGCTGACGCCCTTCTGCGAAAAGACCGTCGAGACCGAAGCGAGAACGCCTGCGCGATCGTCGGTGGTGACCCGCAGCGACACAGGAAGGTCGACGCCGACCTTGTCACCCCAGTTGACCTGGACCCGGCGCTCGGCATCGAGGCCCATGACGCGAGGGCAGCCGCGCCGGTGAACGGACACACCCCTGCCACGGGTGATCCAGCCCGTCACCGGATCGCCGGGGACGGGGTTACAGCACTTGGCGAAGCGCACCAGCATATTGTCCATGCCGTCGATGAGGATCCCGGCGTCTGGCGTTCCCCCCTTGGCTTTTTGGACCGTTCGCTCGATGAACCCCGGTCGAAGGCTCTCACGCTCCTTCGTTTCGCCGGGATCGATGACTTCCATGATGGCGGGCAGCGATAGCTTGCCGATGCCGATCCGCGCGTAGAATCCCTCATCGCTCTGCGATCGGAAGTGCGAGAGGACTTCTCGGGCCCGGGCGCTCTTCCAAAACCGGCTCGGGGACAGGTCGCGCTTGCGCATTTCCTTTTCGAATAGATCGCGCCCGAGCCCGATCGACTGCTTACGCTCCTCGGTGCGAAGATAAGCGCGGATGCGCGAACGGGCGCGGCTCGTCGCCACGAACTCGAGCCAGTCCTTGCTCGGGTGGTGGTTCTTGCTCGTGATGATGTCGACGACGTCGCCGTTTTGAAGCTTGTGCCGCAAGGGCACGATGACCCCGTTCACGCGCGCGCCCGAACAATGGTGCCCGACCTCGGAGTGAACCGCATAGGCAAAGTCCACCGGCGTCGCCCCTCGTGGGAAGGTCTTCACATCCCCATTGGGCGTGAAGACGTAGACGTCCTCCGGGAAGAGGTCGACCTTGACGCTCTCGTAGAATTCCTCGGGGTCGGCAACGTCCTGTTGAAACTCCATCAGCTGGCGGAGCCAGACGAACCGGGCGGCATCCTTGGGGTCGATGCCCCCGGAGTGCTCCTTGTACTGCCAGTGCGCCGCGATGCCGTACTCGGCCGTCCGATGCATCGCGTGCGTGCGAATCTGGATCTCCACCCGCCGGTGTCCGGGACCGATGACCGTCGTGTGAAGCGACTGGTACATGTTGGACTTCGGAAGCGCGATGTAGTCCTTGAAGCGACCGGGGACGGGGGTCCAATCGGAGTGGATGACGCCGAGTGCGGCGTAGCAGTCCGCGACGCTTTCGGTGATGACGCGAAACGCCACGAAGTCCTGAACCTGCTCGAAGCTGATGCCCGAGCGCTTCATCTTCCGGTGCAGCGAGTACAGGTGCTTACGCCGGCCACTGATCTGCGCCGAAAAGCCTCGGTTCAGCATCATCTTCTTCAAGCGAGCCGAGACCTCCGCGACGTACACGTCGGTGCTCTTGGCGATCGCGCTCACTTGCTCGTCGAGCTCGGCATAGGCTTCGGGCTCGAGATACTTGAAGCTGAGGTCCTCGAGCTCGGCCATGAGCCAATGGATGCCCAAGCGCCCCGCGAGCGGAGCATAAATTTCGAGCGTCTCGCGTGCGATGCGCTCCTGGGAACCAGGGGACATGAACTCGAGCGTGCGCATGTTGTCGAGCCGGTCGGCCAGCTTCACCAGCAGCACGCGGATGTCGCGCGCCATCGCGACGAGCATCTTACGAAAGCTCTCGGCCTGGCGGTCCTCGCGCGAAGAGAAGTTCACCTTTCCGAGCTTGGTCACCCCGTCGACCAGAAACGCTACCTCCTCGCCGAACACCGTCTCGATGTCGGGGACGTTCGCTTCACAGTCCTCGACGACGTCATGCAGCAGAGCGGCACAGACGCTGGACGTATCGAGCCGCATGTCGGCGATGATGTCGGCGACGGATACAGGGTGAATGAAATACGGGTCCCCGGACTTGCGGGTCTGACCATCGTGCATCCGAGCGGCGTACACGTAGGCCTTATTGATGAGATCGGTATCGGCCCGGGGGTGGTATCCCTTCACCTTCTCTAAAATATCGGTGAGGCGTACCATGAACGCGGATTCCTCAGCGCGAAGATGAATTTAACACCGTCTGCAAACGGTGCCAAGCTAGTGAGATGGATCCCAACGAGGCGAGCTCGCGTACTCCCCCATCCATAGGAACATCGAGCCGCATGCGGCGAGTCGCAAGCCTCGTAGCGCTCATCGGAATTGCCGTGGTCGCCGGATACATGGTCAAAGTGTGGCCTCGGAAGCTGGCCGTGCGCTACCTGTTTCCGCCCGATGTGGCTCGCTTCGACGTCGACTACACACTCGAAGGAGAAGCCATGCTCAGCGCCCGCTTCGTCACGGAGGGACACGAGACTGGAAGCCTCAGTCACGAGCTGGAGCTGCAGCCCGGTGAATACGAGGCGCAGATCACAGTCTACGACGCGGACGGCATCGGCGTCTTGGTGGCGCGCCCCTTGATCGTACCCGCGGACGGGGAGGTCCGCTTCGATCTCAGACCCTGAGACCGCTTCGAGCTGCCGAGCCGCGAGCCCAGGGGCAGAGTGGCCCGAACACTGGCTCGAGCGGCCGAGCCAGCAAGTCCGAAGGCGAGGCTCCGAACACACTGCCGCGGACCGCTAGGCCATGGCCCGCCCCGAACGCCCGGATCGCATCATTCGCTGGGCAATGGGCGGCAGGCGGGGTGCTGAACACCAAAAACTGGACCCATTTTCAGTGCCAAGGCAGGATGCTCTTGGTCGGGCGCGCAGAGCCCGCGCCGCTTGCATCATCGAACTTGCATCATCGAAGAGGAGCGTTTGGCCATGAAGAACCGCAAACCCCAAGAAACCGAGATCTACGCCTGGCAAGTCCTCGAGACTTTGCTCGACTTGGCCCGGGCCGACCGTCACGCCACGGCCGGGCTCCTGGCTAACGTGACCGGCATCCCCCTCCGCGAGCTGAACGCGCTCTTGGAGGAGCTGGACGAGCTGGGACTGGTCGACGCGGAGCGCTGCAGGCTGACGATGCCGGGTCTGGTCCTGGCCGGCTGCGCCCAGGGAGGGCAGAACCTCCTGGTCGATCGGGCCGCATAGCGAGGGCTCGGGTCCGAGCAAATCGGCCGGCAGCCCCAAGACCTGAAAGCGCAGCCTTGACAGCCAGGGTGCCAAAGTTTATCTGGCCTCCTCTTCTACGCGGAAGTGGCGGAACTGGCAGACGCGCATGATTCAGGTTCATGTGTCCGAAAGGACGTGGAGGTTCGAGTCCTCTCTTCCGCACCCTGCGCCGGCTGAAAGGCCGGCGCAGTCGTTTGAACCGGTGTCCAGTAAACTGATGTCCAGGGGCAACTCCGTGGTCCATCGCTCCGTGACCCTCCCCTGAGCTGCCCTGGCAAGCCGCCCCAGCTATGCATTGTTTTCCGAGCTACGCATCGAGTGCGGGGTTGGGGGGACAGGGGAAGTCGCGTGCTGCCTAGATCTTCAAGCATTTCGGGCAATTTGCGTTTCGGTACGGGGGTTGCATCTAGCCTCGTCGTGGGACGGAACAGGAAGAGGATGGAGGGCCTGACGCTCATCGAGCTGATGGTCGTGCTCATCGTGATGGGCGTGCTCGCCGGGGCGGCCCTGCCGGCCATGGGAGGAGCGAACGCGGACCGCAGGGTGTCACACGTGGCGCGCGACGTGGTCACGCTGTTCCGCCGGGCGCGGTACATGTCCATCGCCTACGGCCGCGCGCACCAGGTCCGCTTCGTCAGCAGCAGCGAGGGCCTGGCCGCCGAGCCATACGCCTTCGAAGTCATCCGCGGGACGGGCAATTCCTGTTTTACCGCCGACTTTGCCACCACACCCGCCGTACCGATCACCGCCTTCAACTGCAGCGGCAACTGGCGCTGCATCGACTCGATCTACGGCAGCAACTACGACCCGAACCCCGGCGACAACGACAGGATCCTGGTGGACAGCTTTGCCAACCAGCTCTTCTGCTACGAGGGCGGCGCCAACAACCAGGTGTTCGCGGAGGACACGGGATTGCTCGAAACCAACTGGCTGAGCCAGCCCTCGGAGGCCGGCAGGGGCTTTTTCGTCTACCGGACCCGAAACGGCACGCGCGAGGGAAACGCACGAAAGGTGTTCGTGCCGTTCGGGGCAGCCGCGCCAAGGATTCTGCGATGAAGAGACATAGTTCGACAAAGGCGGGTTTCACGCTGGTCGAGATCATGATCGCGATCGGCATCATGACGGTCGGCTCGCTCGGGATCATCGCGATGCACGGTGCGGTCACCCAGGGTAACCGCGACTCACGCGAAATGATCACCGCGCTCGCGGTGACCCAGACCTGGCTCGAGCGTTTCGAACGCGACGCCCTGTCCTGGAACGCCGCCACGAGCATCCTCGACATCGGCCTCACCACCTATCTGCGACCTCTCGCGCTGACGCCCACCGGCACGGGCTGGTTGGCCCCCGATTCGGGCGCCGACGCGAACGGAGCCAACGACTTCGAGTCGCCGGCAGCCGATTTCTTCGGGGTGGACACGAACAATGACGCCCTGGTCAAGTACTGCGTCAACTACAGGCTGAGCTGGATTCGACAGGGCTCCTCCGCAAGGGTCGACGTTCGGACCTATTGGCTCCGCGAAGGTCACAACCCAGCGCCCGCCAGCGGCAACTGGGCCGCGAACCCAGCGTTCACGGCCGCCTGTGCTCCCGCACAATCGGACGCTTGGAACCTCGACCCGGCAAACCCCAATGCTGCGCCGAACATCAACGTAGTGTACGCCTCCTCGGTCGTGCGCTGGACTCCGAGGGACGACACATGAAGCGCCGAGGTTTCACGCTCGTCGAGTTGATGGTTTCCATCGTCGCCGGTCTGATCGCGGTCAGTGCCGTCTACAGCCTAGGCGCGGGCATGAGCCAGCGCTTCCACATCGAGCAGCGAAGCGCGGGAGCCCAAGGCATGTCGCGCTCGGCGATGCTCGAGCTCCGGCGCGACATCGCACGGGCTGGCCTCTTCGGCACCCCGAACGCCATGCGCGAAAGCAGCTGTGAGGTGCCCCTCAACTTGCCCCGGCTCGGTGGCGTCAGTACCCCCCTCGGGGCATTTCAATATTACGCGGATGAAGACATCGCCCTCATCGACACGGTGGCCAATCCTGGCGCTCGGGCTGACCGGCTGCGGGTCATGACCAGCCTGTACTCGACCGATTTGCTGGCCGTGCACTCAATAGACCCCTCCGGCCGGCGGATCATCTTTCAAAGCGACAATCAGGCCTTCCGCCGGACCTTCGGCTGGGGTGCAGGTTGGGGGCCTAGCGGGACGGGCGACCGGGACTTCCTGACCGGCGCAGTTCGTCCCGACGCTGGAGGCGGCTTGAACGGTATTTCAGCCCTCGGCGCCCGGGCGTTCGGCCGAGGCACCCTGCTTCACATCGAGTCTCCCGAGGGCCGACATTTCTTCCGCCTGCTCGACAGCACCACGCCACTGCAGCAGGTCCCGACGGCGGGCGTGCCCGAGGTTCGCGCCAACGTGAACGGCGTCCTCGCACCGCTACCGGTGGGAACGGCGTGCCTTCCCGGGGCCGGCGAGGGCTCTCTCGTGTCCCCGCTTCAGTGGGTCGAGTACGCCCTCGTCAATCCTGCCGCGCTCAACGAAGGCGGATCCGACTTCATGGCCATGAACCGTGTGTTCCAAGCGGACGCGACCGCCGGTCATCCCTGGAACGACATCGCCGGCGACACGGCAGCCACCCTCTTCGAGGCACCCAACCTGGTCCTCGTCCGCCGCATGTTGAACGCACAAACCGGCAACCCCATCCCGGGCTCGACGCAGGTGATCGCTGAGTTCGTGACCCACTTCGAGGTGAGCTTCTGGGTCGACCAGAACTCCGGCCAGCCTTGGAATCCGGGTTCGGCCAGCGGCGCCCCCAACCTCGCGCTTCTGACGGACACCGCTGCCGAAGCGGCCATCAACAGCAACCCGGAACGCGTTCGCTCCGTAGTCATCGAAATAGGCGTCCGAAGCCCGGTCGAGGACCCGAGGCTCGTCAAGGACGTTGGGGTGGACCCCGCGCAGCAATTCACACGCTTCGACGTGGATCCGGCGGCACGGGGCTCGGCGAGCGTCCGACGAGTTCATTTGGAGATCCCCGTCACCCACCTCGGAAGGAAGAACCTGTGAGAAAACCGGCTCGTGAAGAAGGCGCGGTGCTGTTCATCGTCCTGATGATCATCATGGCGGGCACCGCGAGTGCGGTCTTTGCGGCGCACACCGTGGCCACCGAGCTCCGCGGCTCGGGCTTCGCGCGTCAGCAGATGCAGACCCGCTATGCCGCCCATGCGGCCATCGTCGGCGCGCTCGAGTGGTTCGACATCTTCGGCCCCTCCGTCGTCCGTGACCTGATGGCGAACCCGACCAATGGCGTGAGCTACACCTGCACGAACAAGACCGATCCCAGCTATGCGAGCTGCTACCCGGAGATTCCCCTGGCGAACAACCGGCGGGCCTACCGCCTCTACCCGGAGCATTTCCAGCAACTGAACGTCGTCGGCCCGAGCGGCACCCGAATCCTCGAGAACCTTCCGGTCGTGAAGAACAGCTCCTTTGGAACGCGAACCAAGCTCAGCCCGAACGTCGTGGTGGACCTCTATGACGAGCAGATAGTCTCCACGCTTTCAGCGGGGTCGGCCGCCCAGGGCGGCACGAAGTTCAAGTACATGCGCACGACCTTGGCTGCCCGCGGCCGTGCCGGGGTCGGCAACGACTACGTCGCCGCCGGGCAGCAAGATCCACGAAACGCCCTGAACGAGTCCGCTTCCGACATGCGGGCTTATGTCATCAGCGGCCCATTCATCACGGGGACCCAATGACCAGACACAGCGCGAGGATTGCACTGATGGCGCTGCTTCTGCCACTCGGCTGGAGCGGGAGCGTCGAGGCGCAAATCGACGTCCGAAACATTCGTCCGCACGTGATGCTTCTCGTGGACACCTCGGGCTCGATGGAGCGCAAGCCCAACTGCATCTGCGTCTCGCCGGGCTGCCTCGAGTGTCTGCCGGTCTGTAACGGCGAATTCGGCGCCACGAACGAGCAGAATCGGTGGGCGCTCGTCGTCCAGGCCCTCACCGGTGAGTTCCCGAACTTCTGGTGTAACCGGGAATCTCGAACAGGGCCAAGCTACGTCGGTCAATACGACCAGGGCTACTTCCTGCCTCACGTCTTGCTCCCGCACGAGAGCCCGACCTTCGATCCCAATGACCCTGCCAAGCAGGACAGCAACGGCATCCTGGATATCTATAAAGAGCGCATCAAGTTCGGCATGATGACCTTCGATTCGGTCGCGACCTTGAGCGACCAGCCGCAGCTGGTCCTCGAGAGTACCTTCACGGGCGACGCCGCATTTCTCGATCCCGCCACGGGCGTGACCGGCACCAAGGGAATGTTTTCCTATGCCGACGACAAGGTCTTCACCTTCCCGAACGCCGTCAACGACTTCATGATGAACGCCGGGGCCCGCCACGAGAACGCGAGCGAAGGCGCCTTGCAGACGGTGGGCGACGACAGCAGCGTCTCCATGAACAGCATCAACGCGGCCCTGCAGGCCTCGCTGCTGGGCGACGGCTCAGGCGCCACGAAAAACCCACTGCGCCCCTTCGGCGCGACGCCGACGGCCGCCCTGGTCAGCGACCTCGAATATTTTCTGATCAACGACCCGTACATCAACGAGGCGGGCGACGGATTCTTCGAATGCCGTCAACGAAGCGCCATCCTGATCACCGATGGTTTGCCCAATGGGGACATGCGAGGCAGCCCTGTGAACTGCGATGACCCGACGAACAATCTCAAGGGCTGCCCGTACCCGACGGTGTCTCAGACCGTGGCCCAGATGCTGGCCACTAGCCCACAGCTCCTACACAAGTTCTACGTCATTGGCTTCGCCCTCGATGGCGACCCCGCAGAGGTCGCGACCGTCGAAACCGTGCTGGACGACGTGGCCTCGGTGGGGGGAACCGGTCAGGCCTACTTCGTCGCGAGCCGACAAGAGTTGGTCGAGACCATCAGCGAGATTCTCAATGTCGAAAACCCAGGCGCCACCAGTCGGACCGCGATCGCCGTCACGGGCCTGAGCCCCGGACTGACCCAGGCCGAGTTCATCTCCGGCTTCAACACCTCGACCGGCCCGACCGATCCCTGGGACGGCGTGCTCGAGCGCCGGCGCATCGAATGCGAAAACGGGGTGCCGCAGGTGCGCGACGTGGAGGACCGAGATCGTTTTCAGATGGTGCTCAACGCCCAAACGTCACAGCCGAGCGCCGTGGAAGCGTATTCCTCGGCGATGACGTCGGGAACCTCCGTCACCTTCGACTTCACCGGAGGCCGCAACCTCTGGACGATTCTGCCGAGCGGCCCCACCGGCTACGCCAACGTGAACCGGTATCTGGTCGGGGACGGCATCAACAAGCTCACCGGGCTCATGAACCCCAGCATCGACTCGGAGGACAAGGGTCTGGCCGTACGCAACGTTCCGGCGGCCGAGCTCGACACGAACATAGACCCCCGATACTTCGGGCTCGACGTCCTCGATACCGCGACGCGCGACGCCGTCGTGCAATGGGTGCACGGGCTGCCCGGCAGCCCGAGGGAGAACGAGCGCCTCGGGGACATCTATCATTCGACGCCTGCCATCGCGAGCCCGCTCATCGACAACATCAGCGACACCTCTTACAACGACTGGCGTCTTGGAACGGCCCATCAGGTTAGCCCCTCGGCGACCAATCCCGACTGGCAGCTCAGCGAGCGACCTCGGATCATCTACGCAGCCACAAACGACGGCGTAATCCACGCGTTCCTCACGGACGACTACCCGGTCGACGCCTTCGACGCCGCTCGCGGCCTCACCGAGTTCGAATGCGCGAACGGTAAGGCCGCCGGGACGGAGCTCTGGGGTTTCATCGCACCGATGTTCCTGGACAACTTGCCAGACCTACTGGCGGGCGGCTCCAAGCAGTGGTTTGCCGACGGCAATGTCATGCTGCGCCACGTCTACGACGTTCGAGATTTCGGTAGCGATGGACAGGAAGCGGGCCACACGAACGCCTGGCGTACGGTCCTACTCATGTCCCTTCGGAACGGCGGAAAGGGCGTGATCGCGCTCGACGTGACCAACCCCTGCAAGCCCGAGTTTCTCTGGCAATTCACCGACCCTGACCTGGGCGACACCTACGGGCAGCCGTCCGTCGCGCAGGTGCTCATCGAGGACAAAGCCACCCTCGCCGATGGCAGCGCCGGCGGCCCGATCGTCTACAGTCCGAGGCAGGGACGGGGCGTCGTGATCGTACCCGGAGGCCAGGGCGTCGAGACCGCCGGCCCTTGCACGATCCCGAGCGGGGATGCGCTCCCCGAAGACATGGTCAAATGGGACGGTACGGCGCTCAGTCCGCGCAGCGAGCGGCGCTGCTGGGACACGCAAGGGCGAGCACTCTACTTCATCGACCTGATCACCGGCACGGTGCTCCGCAAGATTGACCACACCGTGTTCCCCTCGCCGCTGACGGGCGCCGTGTCGGTCTTCCGCGGAGAGACCGCCACGATCGCAAGCGCGGCCTATTTTTCTGATGCCGACGGGATTCTTTGGCGGGTGGACACCTCCGGCCTGGACCCAGAAGACTGGTACGCCGTCGCCCTGCACGACATGTACTACAGCGACGGCTGGAACGATGCCGAGCCCGGGCACAACCCGCCTGTCCTAAGCGTGAACCGAGCAGGCGAGGTCGTGATTCTGCATGGCACTGGTAACATCGACGTGCTCGACGATGCGACCGCCAAAAACAACGTCGTGTCGATTACCGAAAAGCTCAAGTTCTACTCGAGCGGCCCTCGGATCGGTCAGGTCGCAACCGTCAGCGGCCGGCTCAACTGGGACTTGCGAAACTCCGCCGCGGCGGACGAGCGTCTGAATGATGGCGAGCAAGTCACCGGACCACTCGAGCTGATCGACGGTACCGTTTACTTCGGCACCTTCGATTCGAGCGCGGGTGGCGCCTGTGCCATTGGTGGAAGCCGTATCTTTGGAGTCTCTTTCCTAGACGATGGCGGAGGCGGACTGATACCTGAGCTGCCCGATCCCTCCGACACCGGTGATCCGAAGTCTCTCTTCCTCGCATACTACGACAGCTCGGACATCAGCGAGCTTGCAGACAATCTCGTGGTGGGCCTCCAGGCCGCCCAGGACCCGATCTGCACGACGACCGTGCCCGTGAGCCCGGTGGACCCGTTCCTCGGCCAGCTGGTCGACGTTCCCGTGCCGAGCCAGACCAGCGGCCTCAAGTTCAAGCTCATCGCGCCCTTGAGCGGCTCGAAGAGCACCAGTGGCGGTAAGTCTATCGAGGTGCTCGACCGGAGCATCAGCAACCTGCGGTCCTCGACGACCGTGACCGGCATGGCGGACTCTCTCGAATGAACAAGCTTCTACTCAGCCCGAGGCGGCCAGGCCTGCCCGTCGTCTTGACCGCGGCGATGCTCGTCGGATGCGGAGGCAAGGCCCCCGTCGAGCCTTCCCCCGCCCAAGCGCCCACAGCCAGCGCGGCCCAGGAGACGAGCGCCGAGGGCGTGACCTCGTCCCCCGGCCAGCCGGTCTACGGCGCCGATGGCAGGCTCCTGCCCTCGGACGAATTCCTGGCCGGACTGCGGCTCCCTCGGGGTTTGCGCTTCTTCCGAAAGGACAACTTGGAGTCGATCTACCGGACCGAAGTCCCCTTGAAGGACGTGTTGGCGTATTTTGGGCCTCTACTGACGACCGGAAAGGTGGACCGCATCGGCGAGGGAGCCATCTACCGCCACGCTACGGTTCGGGGCGCCGAGATGAACCCGACCAAGGTCGAAGTCTCCATTTTGCCAGCAGGCGAGCTCACCCGAGTCGGGATCCTTCAGATCCCGCCGCCCTCGAAGAACGCCCCGCCCGCGCAGGCGACGCGAACCGAGTATTACAAGCGCGCGCGAATGCTGGACTAGAACGTAGCCAGCAAGGCGACGGGCGGTGCTTGCAGCTCGCCTGTTTGTCGAAATCTCGAGCGCCAGAGAGGGCAAGGGGAATGGGCTTCATCGAAAACTCCGAAAGTTCGTCTCGTGCCCCGGCCGATCAGTGGTCATCGGCTGACTTTCGCTTATAGTAGCCGCCGTGTTCCGCGGCATCTGGAAGACGATGCGCCCGCACCAGTGGGTGAAGAACCTGTTCGTGCTGGCACCCGCGGTGTTCGCGAAGGATCTGACACATCCAGACGTGCTCTCGCGTGCGGTCTACGCCTTCGTTTTGTTCTGTTTCGCCTCGAGCGCCGTCTACTTCATGAATGACCTGCTGGACGCGCAAGCCGACCGCGCACACCCGATCAAGCGCAAGCGCGCGATCGCGAGCGGAGTCGTCTCGAAAGAGCTGGGTATCGGCGTGGCGACGAGCCTGTTTGCGACCGCCATCTTCGGCACGATCCCACTCGGACTCGCTTTCGCGGGCTCACTGCTGGGGTACATCTTACTGAACGTCGCCTACTCGTTCGGCCTCAAGCGAATGGCCTACGTCGACGTCCTGTGCATCGCCGCGGGCTTCGAATTTCGCGTCCTTGGCGGGACCTTCGCGGCCCAAGTCCCGGCCACCGGCTATCTGCTCGTAGTCACCTTCCTTCTCGCCGCATTCCTCGGCTTCGGCAAGCGTCTGCACGAGCTCTCGCAAGGCCCCGAGAGCTACCAGCAACGTGCCGTCCTGCGCGGTTACTCGAAGTCCGCGCTCACCACGCTGCTCTTCGTCACTGCAGGACTGACGCTCGCGACGTACACGAGCTACACCTTCGACGCACACACGGTCGCCTTCTTCGAAACCAGGAAGCTTCCTTGGTCCATCCCGTTTGCCGTCTTTGGAGTCGGGCGCTTCCTGTACCTCGTTCGTCACCGGCCAGCGGCGGAGAGCCCCACCGAGGAGATGCTCGAGGACTGGCCCTTCTTGCTCAACCTCGGCCTATGGGGCGTGGCCGTCTTCGCGAGCATTTACCTGGTTTAGAACCGCACGTACGCGGGAAACCGACACTGCACCGTGCCCGGATCCGTGCCGGCGGCCGGCGAGGCATCCAATGAAACCCAATCCCGGCTGCCGCAAAGCGCTTCCGAAAGCTTGGCGACGGTTCTCTCCCGGCGGGCCACCGAAGCGGTCCGGGCCGGAGGGATCAGTTGACACAGCACCGGGCCATGCGGAAAGGCGTCCAAGAGGGCTCCCATCCGTTCGACGTCTCGCATGGACAGCGTTCCTGCCTCGGAAACGATGCGGTCCGAACGCACGACGGTGCCCGCCTCGTCCTGATCGGCCTCGAAGCCGGCGACCAGCGCTGCATCGAGCAGCTCTGTCGAGGCACCCGAAGCTGGCTGAGGCGCCATTGCCCGCATTCGACCGACCAAGGCGCTCGTTTCGGCGAGCAGGGCCTCGGCGGCCCTCGCTGACTTGTTCGCGGAGCGCTCGAGCGCCACGCGCTCGCGCCGAAGCGCGCCCAGCTCTTCGGCCGGCGCGCCAAACGCCTCGGCGACCGCCAGCTCTGTGCGGAGCCGAAAGATCAGAGCGTCGAAGAGCTCAGGCGAACCGCTTCCCTCGCGCCTCGCCACCGTCAGACGTTCGGCCTCCTCGAGCGCCAAGGAGCGAGCCTCCTGCCGAGCGATGTCCTGAGCCACCTCGTCGGTAGCCGAGCGATCGCGCGCGAGCCGCTGTCCCCATTTCTCTTCGTCGCGCTGTAGCTCCAAGCGCTTCTGATCGAGCTGCAGCCGCTCGGCCTCCGTTATCGCGGCGGCCAACCATAGGCGCCCCTCGGTCCGAAGGTCCTCCGCCGCTTGGTCCTGGTCGTCGCGCGCGGCCTCGTCGGCCGCAGCGAACGCGAGCCTCGCGTTCGTGTACAGGTCCGGGGCCAGCGCCTGCGCCAGTTCCGCCGAAGGCGACGACAGCAAGAGCTGCGCGGTCTCCGAAGCCTGCCGACTGGCGCCGCAGCCAAGCCCCGCAAACATGACAGCGGCAATCAAAGCGAGCCGCCTCACGGCACCGGCCCTCTCGCACGGGCGATGCGTGCGCGCTCCTTGAGCAGAGCCTCGAGCGCGCGGCGCTGGGCCTTGGCCCGCCCTTCGAGGTCCTGAACGCGCCGGTAGGCCGCGAAGAACGCTTCCTGCGCCTCACGGCGCGCGAGCTGGCGCTCCGCCAAGACGAGAGCGGCCTCCGCGATGTGCTGTGCGCTCAGCGCCGCTTCGCCCTGCCGCTGCTCGGACATCGCGAGTGCTTGGCGTGCTTGCTCGAGTGCGCCCTTTGCGTACTTCGCGTCGGCGCGCGCTTGGACTCCTTCGAGCCTCTGCTGCAATCGAGCCGCTTCACTTTCGTTTGCGACGGCCGCGGAGCCGAACGGCGACGCTCCTGCAATGACGAACAAAAGCGCCCAGACGAGCACGGCCGTGACCCGTCGAGCTCGGGGCCTATTCGAAGCTGAAACGAAGCTCGTAATCACAGAGCCGGTAGACGTCGCCGTCTTCGATACGCTTGGATTCGACGCGTTGCCCTGCGAACTCGATTCCATTCGTGCTGCCCAAGTCCTTCATGAAATAGCCGCCGTCGTGGAAGACGACCGCCGCGTGACGCCTCGAAATGTTGCCATCCCGAATGGCGAGATCCGCGCTTCGCGCTCCACGCCCAATGATGAACTCGTCTTTATCGACTGGCAGGCGCTGCCCGTTGAACAAAAGAAAAAGGTCCTTGCGCCTGCTTACCTCTGCTCCCGCGCGCTGCCGCGGAAGCGGTGGCGGCGTCGCGGAGCCCGAGGAGGGCGGAAGTGTCACCGCTGGCAAGGGCTCCGACATTGGCGCGGGACGGTCGGGTACTGGCTTGAGCGACTCCCGCTCCCGCATCGGTGCTGCGGCAAACGGAGACGGGACGGGGGCCGCGGAGGCTGCGCCCGCCGCCTGGCTCACGCTCGGCGCCGCGGCCTTGACCACCGCATAGTCCCTGGCCCGCGCATACTCGCGCATCGCCTCGTTGATCAAATAGTCTACGGAGCAATCGAGCTCGGTGCTCATCTGATCGAAGAGCTCGTGAAGATACTCCCGGCACTGAAAGCTGCGAACCGTCTTGCTATCGCTGTGGTCTCCCATGTTGCTAATCACCCTGCTCGCGCGTCTTCAATGAGTCGATCGATGACTTTGCAACGTCGCCCACAGTTTTCGTTGGAGGTTCGAGCTGCGCCCACCCCTCGCCTGCGACGACCGCTCCGTCGGAAACCATCTTCTGCATGCGCGGGATGTCCGCCTCCGTTCCCCTACGTTCAAGATAGCGTAAGGCGATGACCCGATTCCACCATTGTGGGGAGTTCATCAATTTTGCGGCCGCCTGTGTAGGGGGAGGTGTCATCTGGCTCATGCGTCTCGCATAGCCTGCGAGCTCCTCCGGCTCGTACTGAATCCCAGGCGCAGCGGGGAGTTTCTCGCCGAATTCCGGGATCAGCGCAGGCCCGGCCGCGGCGAGAATCAGCTCGCCGGCCCGCCAGCGCAGTCGCTTGGCGAGCTCGTCGCTCTGCGAGCAGGAGGCGGCGGTACAGCCGTTCGATTGGACCAGTGGCCATAGCTCGGGAATGGCATCGCGGCTCCCGATGTCACCGACTCGGTCGAACGCGTAGTCACGAACGTCGATCGGATTGCTCGAATCGAGCGCGATGGAGAGCAGCCGTTTGAGCTCGGTCCGCGTCACGTGGCCTTCGAGCGCGCGCAGGGCGTTGCCCCGCCGTTCGTTCAGCCGGGAGACCCAGGCCTCCGGATCGCCAGGGGCGGGCTTGGTGTCGGCGATCTGCATCAGTCTCGTAGAGACCAGCTCCTGATCGGCCAGATGGTGCATCGCCGGTAGCGCACCCTCGTTGATGTACGCCTCACGATTGTAGAGCGCTACGGCCCGCACCCTCGCAGCGTCGACGGGCTCGCCAGCAGCTTTCATCGATGCCGTGATCTCTTCGCCGAGCCAGCCGAGGAACGCCTTCTTTTCCATCTCGCGCTCCATGTCCACGAGCTTCTCCGCAGCCTTCGCCTTGGTCTCAGCGTCACCGCCCTCGCCGACGATTTCAGCGATTTTGATCAGAGCCTGGCGGGGCATCTTCGGGTGCATCCCGTCGACGAGCATGCGCGCTGCCGGTGCGCCCAAAGCCCGAGTCACCTGCTCCGCGCTGTAGTCGCCGGACAGGCTTCGCCCCGCGAAATCCTTCGAGTACCAGCCGACCAAGGACTCGATGAGTTCCGCTCGCAGATTCTCCGGTGCGTAGGGAATCACCATGTAGGCCGCGTCCTTCGCGCGCACCTGGGCTTCGGGCGGGCCCTCGTCCTCCTCGGCCTCATCATCCTCTGTCAGAGCCGCTTCGAGCTTCGGGGCCATCGCCGTCACGATCGCCTCCGACGCGCGTTTGTCGACATCCTGTAAGTCCTTGAGCGCCTCGCTGAGCAGAGCCAGGCCATTGACGTCGTTGCGGTCCATCTCGACCATCGCGAGCGCCGCCTCGGTCCGCAGCTCATCGGAATACTTGTCGCTCCCTAGAAGCGCGACCAGGCGCGTGGGTCCCTTGACGGACCCCTTCCAGTACTCGACCTCGTCGCTATCGACTCGACACCCGGTCAGTAACCCTCCGGCCAACACGCCGGTGCAGATCAGCTGGAGCATCCATCTCGTCTTGTCCGTACGGCCCAAAAACTTCCCCCCTGAGGCTTGCAAGCCTTGAAGATAATAGAGGATTCAGCAGAGCAAGCAAGAACGTGCTGTGGGCCGGATTTTTTGACGGAGAGCGGCCAACAAACCTAAGGTCCGCCGAGGAGGACGCCCCTTTTGAGCGTGCATGAAACGACCTCGTCGGGCGATTTGCTGTCTCCCGAGACCCGGCGGCAGGACATCCTTGCGATCGTCGCCCTGACTGGAACCGTGTTGCTGACCTTGGCGCTGCTCTCGTACGACGCGCGCGAGGCCTCGGCGAACCTGGTGGGGCCCGCCGGCCACCAGCTCGCCGGCTTCCTGATGGCCGCATTCGGGCTGGTCGCCTGGATCTTGCCGCTCGAAGCGGTATTGCTAACCCAGCGGCTGTTCCGGCGACGGACGGCGATGCTCGGCGTCGCGACCTTGGCCTCCACCCTCGTTTTGGCGATGGTCGGGTCCGCGATGGCCCACCTGCTGATCCCTGCGCAGGCAGCCTGGGGAACCTCCACGGGAGGCGCCATCGGCGAGCTCCTCGGCGAGGTCTCCCGGTCGCTGCTCGGCTACACCGGAACGGTGGTGATCGGCTTCTCGGTCCTTGCCATCTCCATCATCTTGCGCACGCCTTTCACGCTTCAGGAAGCGGGCACCACAGCGACACGCCTGGCCGCGGCATCCTGGACGCACGTCCTGGGCTTCGTCGCCATGCTGCGGGAGGCCTGGGCCGAAGCGCGGGCGCTCGACGAGGAGCAGGAGCGCTTGAGCCGGCCGCTCATCGTCGGGGTCGAAACCGAAGAGGCGCCGTACGGCAGCGCCGAAGAACAAGAAGAGGCCCGGCAAACCGAGCCAGGGGGGCCCCTGGCGGTCCCCGAGGAGCTGCCTGCGTCGACGGGCGCTTCCAAGCCGAGCCGCTCGGCCTCGAAGACCGCGACCCCGACAATCGTGGCCCCCAAGCCGACCCGGCAAGAGGTCATCTCCAAGAAGAGAATGACCCGGCGTGGCGAGTTCATGCTCCCCTCGACCGAGCTCCTGGAGTCCGTCCACGGCGCGACCATTCGGGTCGACCCCCTCGCCTTGCGCCACAATGCAGAACGCCTCACCGAGAAGCTCGACGCCTATGGTGTGCAAGGCCGGGTCGATGAGATTCACCCGGGTCCGGTCGTCACGATGTACGAGTTCGAGCCGCGGAGCGGAACGAAAGTCTCCAAGATCGCAGGTCTGGCCGACGACCTCGCCATGGCCCTGGCCGCCCAAAAGGTTCGCATCGTGGCTCCCATTGCTGGCAAGGCACGGGTGGGCTTCGAGCTTCCGAACGAAGACCGGCAGAAGGTCTTTCTGCGGGAAATCCTCGAAGATCGCCGCTGGGAGCAGCACCAGGGCAGTCTGCCCATGGCGCTCGGCAAGGACATCGCCGGGCAGCCCGTGTACGCCGACCTGGCCAAGATGCCTCATCTTCTCGTCGCCGGTGCGACGGGCTCCGGTAAGAGCGTGGGGCTCAACGTGATGCTCGCCTCCATCCTTTGCAAGAAGACCCCGGACGAGGTTCGGATGCTGATGATCGACCCGAAGGTGGTCGAGCTGCAGGTCTTCGACGGAATCCCGCACATGCTGCTCCCGGTCGTCACCGACATGAAGAAGGCAGCGCTCGCCCTCCGATGGGCCGTCGATGAAATGGAGCGGCGCTATCAGCTTTTCGCCGATGCAGGCAGCCGAAACATCGACACCTACAACAAGCGGGTCAAGCGAGTCCTGGAGGGCGAGCTCTCGGTCGAGAAGTTCATGCCGAAGCGCAAGGGGAAGGTGAGTGCGCAGGGTCCGGACGGCCAAGAGCTGCTTCTCGACCCCTCGGATGGCGAAGCTCCCGACGCGCAGAACTTCCAGCCGGAGAAGCTTCCGTACGTGGTCGTCGTGGTCGACGAGTTCGCAGACTTGATGATGGTCGCCGCCAAGGACGTCGAGGCCTGTATCGCCCGGCTCGCCCAAAAAGCCCGTGCGGCCGGCATCCACGTCATCTTGGCAACGCAGCGGCCGAGCGTCGACGTGATCACCGGCATGATCAAAGCCAACTTCCCGGCCCGGGTCGCCTTCAAGGTGTCCCAGCGACAAGACAGCATGACCATCTTGGGCCGCCAAGGCGCAGAGCACCTGCTCGGCATGGGCGACATGCTGATGCTGCCCCCGGGCTCGAGTGACCTCAAGCGCGTGCACGCGGCCTACATCAGCGAGGAAGAGGTCGCCAACCTCTGCGATTTCCTTCGTGAGCAGGGGGAGCCCGTCTACCAGGACGAAATCCTCAAGCCGCGAGACGAGGACGGACAGGTCGCCGATAGCGACGATCCGCTCTACGACCGGGCCGTCGCCGTGGTCGCCAACGCAGGCTACTGCTCCATCAGCCACGTTCAGCGTCAGCTCGGCATCGGCTACAACAAGGCCGCCAACCTGGTCGAAAAGATGGAAGAGAACGGCGTCGTCGGCCCACCAGCGAGCAAAGCGGGCGGCCGACGCGAAGTCCTCGTCCAGCCGCACTGACTTCCCAGCGGCAATGGGCGCCGAAACCGGGAGCGAAGCGGGGCTGGCCGGGATCGGATTGCCCGGCTCTAGCGGGCGGTTAAGGTGCGCGGCATGCGACTACCCGAGAGCGAGCTCGCCGCGCTGGATCGCAGACACGTTTGGCGGCCTTACACCTCGAGCGAAGACCATGCAGAGCGCCCCCTCTTCATCGTCGAGCGGGCACAGGGCCCCTGGCTCATCTCACCGAGCGGCGAGCGTGTGCTCGACGCCAGCGGCTCCTGGTGGTGCAATAACCTCGGCCATGGCCATCCCCGCCTCCGGCGCGCGCTCAGCGAGCAAGCCGAGGCGCTCATGCATTGCACGTTCGCCGGGGTCACACACGAGCCGGCCGTCCAACTCGCCGCCGAGCTCACGGCCGTAGCGCCAGAGGGACTCGGCCGAGTGTTCTTCAGCGACAACGGCAGCACCTCGGTCGAGGTCGCCCTCAAGATGGCATTCCAATATTGGCAGCAGAACGGACGCCCGGAGAGGAAACGCTTCGTTTCGCTTCCTTCCGCCTATCACGGCGACACCCTCGGGGCGATGAGCCTGGGCGCGGTCGACGAGTTCAACGCCGTGTTCCGACCGCTCATGTTCGAGACGGAGCGGCCGGCCGAGCCCGTCGACGGAGACTGGGGTCCCGTCTTCGAAGTGCTCTTCGAGCTGTTGCGCGCCAAGGGCGATGAGATCGCCGGGGTCATCGTGGAGCCGATCGTCCAGGGGGCGGCGGGCATGCGCATGTACCGGCCCGAGTTCTTGGCCGCTCTACGCGACGAGACCCGACGCGCGGACACCTTTCTGATCGCGGACGAGGTCTTCACGGGCTTTGGCCGCACGGGCCCGATGTGGGCCTGCGAGCACGCGGGCATCGCTCCGGACCTGCTTTGCACGGCCAAGGGCCTCTCCGGAGGCGTCTTGCCGTTCGCCGCGACCTTGGCCAGCGATCGCATCTACGAAGGTTTCGCGGGCGACAAGCACCGCGCCTTGATGCACGGCCACACCTTCTGCGGCAACCCGCTGGGCGCGGCGGTGGCCAGGGAAGTGCTGTCGATTTACCGGGATGACGACATCCTCGCCAAGGGGCAGCGCAACGCCGACCGGCTCGCACAGGGGATTGCCCGCATGAGTGAGATCGAAGGCTTGAGGAACCTCCGGGCAACCGGAATGTGTGCGGCCTTCGACGTCGGGGAAACAGGCTACATGGGGCGCAAGGGCTGGCAGATCTCGGACATCGCCCTGCAGCTGGGTGCCCATCTGCGACCGCTCGGAAACACGATCTATCTCGTGCCCCCGCTCAATATCGAAGACGACGAGCTCGACCGCCTCCTGCAAATCGTCCACGAGGCCACGGCCCAGGCGATGGTGAGCAGCGAGTGACCTCGGCCACTGCCCAAAACAGCCGATGGCCCAGCTACGCGCTCGCCGGCGCTGGCGGCGTCCTCTACTTTCTAGGCTGGGCCGGTTTCGGCTTCTGGCCCTTGGCCTTCGTCTGCCTCGTGCCCCTGTGGGCCGCCCTCGAGCGCGGCTTAGAACGCGGCGCGGCGAACAGCCTCTTGCTGGGCTGGTTCTACGGGACGGTCATGTTCGCGGGTGGCTACCACTGGCTGGTCTCTTTTCTCGAGATCTTTTCAGGCTACGGAAAAGCGCCGAGCATCCTCTTCTGGCTGATCTTCTCGGCCTATCTTGGCGGTCAATACGCCGTCTACGCACTCGTCTACCGCGTGCTCCGCGTGCGAGGCTGGCCCGTACACTGGGCCGCCTTGCCAACCGTGCTCCTGGTCGAGTGGCTCTACCCGCTCCTCTTTCCGAGCTACCTGGCCACTTCGTTTTACCGGCAGACGCCGTTCATCCAGATCGCCGATCTGGGCGGCCCATTGCTCGTCAGCGCCGTGGCCGTGCTGGTCAATCTGGCGCTGTTCGAGAGCTGGCGCTGGCTTTCCAAAGACCGGTCCGCTCCGCGTGTTCTTTGGGCGGTCGCGGCAAGCTCCGTCGCCCTGACACTCGGTTACGGAGCCCTTCAGCTCAGCCGCGTCACCGCTCGAATGGAGGAGGCCCCATCCCTGCGCCTGGGCGTCGTCCAGGTGAACATGGGCGTCTTCGAAAAGCGGGAGGACGCCCGAGAAGGACATCGCCGCCATCTCGAGCAGACCGCAGAGCTCGAATCACAGGAAGACTTCGACCTCATCGTCTGGCCCGAGTCGGCGTACGTGGGACGGCTTCCCCGCGAGCTGCCGTTCTCCGGATCCTCGGTACGGCGCGGTCTGAAAACGCCGATCCTGTTCGGCGCGGTCTCCGGAGACCCCCGGGATCCGAAGCGAAAGATCTACAACACCGCGTTTCTCATGGACGAAGACGGCCAAGTGCGGGCCTCGTACGACAAGACGTTTCTCCTGGCGTTCGGCGAGTTCCTGCCGTTCGGCGAGACCTTCCCCGTCCTTTACGAGCTTTCCCCGAACAGCGGGCACTTCAGCAAAGGCGAACACATGAGACCGCTCGAGCTCGGCGCTTGGCGAATCTCCACACCTATTTGTTACGAGGACATCCTGCCGAGCTTCACCCGCCACATGGTCCTCGAAGGCAATCCGCACATTCTCATCAACCTGACCAACGACTCCTGGTTCGGCGACACTCAGGAGCCCTGGATTCATCTCGCGATGGCGCAGTTCCGGGCGATCGAGCACCGCCGGTATCTGGTCCGCAGCACGAACAGCGGCGTGAGCGCCGTGGTCGATCCGCTGGGCCGAATCGTGACGCACACCGGAGTCGACACGAGGGAAAACCTTCGCGCCGACGTGAAGATGCTGGACGACACTGCGGTCTACACGCGTTTGGGGGACTGGCCAGGCTGGCTCAGCATGCTGGCCATCCTCTTCATGTTCATTCGGCAGCCAAAGTCGGCGCGATGAGCAAGCGATAGTTTCCGTTTTCGTCGGAATCCGTTTTGGCAATTTGAACGGCGCGCCTGCTCTCCCCCTCGCCCACGAAGGAGTAGGCCCGAATCTGTGCGCCAGAGATCACAGTACCGTCGCTCGCCGTGATCCTCCCTCGGGCCACGATCGGAGCCGGCAGGCTGTAGTCGCGCATCTGAGCCCCCTGGGCTTGGGTCAAATCGAGATCAGGCTGGACGATCCAGGGGAAACCAGTCTGGGAATCCGGCGTGACGCTCACGTCGAAGCGGCCTGCGTCGAGGCTCGTGCGAAACTCCCCCTGCAGGTTCGTCGTGGGTGCAGGGCTCGGGGAGCGCGCCAAGTCTGCCTCCTCGAGAACGGATGAACCGAAAAGGTTCACGCGCGGCTTGATCTGCACGGAAACCCCGGAGGCCGGTTCGGATCCCAGAGCGAGCACGGTACCGGAGAAGGCAATCTGTGAAGGCACCCTATACAGCGCGTCTTCCGGCTGGTCTCCCACCTTGGTGACGAGCGCCTGTGCGAGTCGGACACCCCAGTCGTTCTGCTCGCTCGATGGAGGGGTCAGCATGACTTGATAGAGGCCCGGCAGAAGGTTCACGGAGAAGCGCCCATCGAGGTCTGTTGCGCCGGTCGCCGTAAACGATCCCACGAGCTCCTGACCCAGCATCTCACTGATGTCGTCGAAAATCGAATCGGAGGTCAGCCGCAGCGCCACGTTCGGGACAGGCCTGTCATCGATGTCGACGACGCGACCCGAAAAACGCACCGGCCGCAGACGCGGGATGATGACGCCGAGCTCCCCCAAGAGCTCCGAGAACAGCTCCGCCGGATCGATAAGGATGGACGGAAAGGGCTCGGCGCCCGGAATCGACGTCACACGTACCCGGTACTCGCCCGCCTGCGCGCTTACCCGGATCGAAAAGCGGCCTAGCGCGTCCGTCTCCCCGATCGACGAGACCAGGCGCCCAGTGTCGACCTCTACTGCGCGCACCTGGAGTCCCGGCTCGGTCGTCGTGATGATCCCGTTGGTGCTAACGATGCTTCCGCGCAGCGTGCAACCGGTCAGCTCGTCGATCCGGCAATCTTCGACCAAGGCCGATGGAAACGAAACGTCCAGGCGAAAGGCACTGTCCTCTTCGCCGACCTTCACGTCCTCCAGGTAGATCGGTGGGAGAATTCGCAAGGCCGGCAGCGGCTCATCGCCGAAGTTGGCCAGAACGTCGCTCGTCGGAGCAACGACCACATCGTACGAAGCGCCGGCGACGAGCTTCGTTTGATAATTCACCGCGTCTTGGCCCGGGAGCTCGATCGACTCGCGCATCGTGGTGGCCTTGACCGAGGCTACGGGCACGGAGCCCAGGGCAGATTCGCTGCGCCGCCAAAAGCGGAGCTCGGCAGGAACCGCCACGTCGCCCAAGCTTACCTGGCCGACCACGTTGCGCGTGCGGGGCAGGACGTAGTCGATGACGCTCGAGCCAGAGAGAGACACCGGCTCGTAGGCCCAGCTCCGTGGCGTGAGGGCTTCCGTATCCGAGCCCGCGCGGAGCACTTCCACGACGACCTCGACACTGCGCCCCGCGTCATCGACGCAGATGTGCTCTTCGCAGAGGCCTTGCGCGCAGTCCGACGCGCCCCCGCAGGAATTGAGAAGGATGTCGAGCTCCCCGGAGCCGAAGTCGCAGGCCGTGAACAAGGCCAGCAGACACGAGGCGAACGCTCGCCTCACTGGCAGACCCCTTCGATGACCGGATTGAGGTCGTCGGTGATCTCCACCCACCAAGTCACGTTGTCGAAATCGCCGGGCACCTCCGGCTCCCGGATGCCGTCGAAGGCTCCGACCACGACCAGCTCGATCTTGTGGCACGCCCCTGGTGCCAGATTTTCGAAAGGCACCGCGAAGTCTCGGGGGCGTTCGAGGAAGCCGCTGGGCTCGATGCTGCCCTCGTCGAAAACCGGCTGAGGCGCTGGAGGCGGCGGTGCATCGATGAAGATCCTGTACTGCAGGGTCTCGTCGAAGTTCGGGTCGCGAACGACGACCTGCATGTTGAATGCGTCGTCGGACACGCGCAGTGGGTCATCCAGGTTCACGCGTGCGATCTGATTGAGGGGATTTTCCGCATTGGACTGGCTGACGACGGAAGGCGGGAACGCTGCCTCGAGCTCGAATTCGATCTTGTCCGTCACCACGCAACCCGGGCCGGCCGCAGTCCAAACAAGAGCGGAGAGTGCACTCAGCGCCATTCCTCTTAGTTTGGAAGCAAAGGTCATGCCTTAATCCGAACGCGAAACCCTTAGGCTTTCTTCAGTATTCCATGAAAGACAGCGCCAGAGCTATGACACAAATGTCAGTCCGAAGGCGAGCGGCCAGAATCGGGCGCTTCGGGAGCGCGCTCTGCCTCAGAGCTCCCGCACGAGTCTCAGTCCGAAGGCGAGCGGCCAGAATCGGGCGCTTCGGGAGCGCGCTCTGCCTCAGAGCTCCCGCACGAGTCTCAGTCCGAAGGCGAGCGGCCAGAATCGGGCGCTTCGGGAGCGCGCTCTGCCTCAGAGCTCCCGCACGAGTCTCAGTCCGAAGGCGAGCGGCCAGAATCGGGCGCTTCGGAAGCGCGCTCTGCCTCAGAGCTCCCGCACGAGTCTCAGTCCGAAGGCGAGCGGCCAGAATCGGGCGCTTCGGGCTCGCGCTCCAAGTACCGGAACACGGTACGTGGATCGACGCCGAGCTCCTTGGCGGCGGCCGTCCGATTTCCGCCACTACGCTCGAGTGCTTCGATGATGTACCGACGCGTGAAGTCTTCGCGCGCTTGGCTCAGCGGAACGATCCGCGCCTGACGCTCGGCGCTGAGATCCAGGTCCTCCGGACCGATCAGGGTCTTGTCCGCCAGGACCACGGCCTTCTTGAGGCGGTTTTCGAGCTGACGCACGTTGCCAGGCCAGTCGTAGGTCCTCAGCGCCTCGACCGCCTTCGGCGTGAAGCCTTTGACGGCGGCGTTCATCTCCGTCGCATACTTCGCGAGCAGGAACTTCGCAATGACGATGACATCCTCGCCGCGCTCCCGAAGCGGCGGCAGATGCAGGTTGATGACGTTGAGCCGGTAGAAAAGATCCTCTCGAAAACTGCCTTCCCGAATCGAGGCTTCGAGATCACGATTGGTCGCTGCGACCACACGAATGTCCACCCGCTGCGGTCTGTTATCACCGACTTTCACCACCTCGCGCTCCTGCAGAGCTCTGAGCAGCTTGACCTGCAGCGCAAGCGGCATCTCACCGATCTCGTCCAAAAAGAGCGTCCCGCCGTCCGCCGCTTGGAAGTTTCCTTGCCGGGTCGCGACCGCGCCGGTGAAAGCACCGCGAACGTGTCCGAAGAGCTCCGACTCCATCAGGTTCTCTGGAATCGCACCGCAATTGACCACGATGAACGGACCGCTAGCCCTGTTGCTGCGACGGTGGAGCTCCCGCGCGATCAGTTCCTTTCCAGTGCCCGTCTCGCCCGTGATCAAGACGTTGATGTCCGTGGGGGCGACTTTTTCAATCCGCTGAAACACCTGAAGCAAGCTCGGACAGGAGCCGATGATGTCACCGAAGCGCTGCGCTTTGAGCTCGCCCGCGATCCGGTCCCGGTCGGTCTCGAGCTGGTCGAGCAAGATCGCGTTTTGCAGAATCAGCGAAGCCTGCCCGGCGAACACCGTCAGCAGATCTAGACTCGCCGGCTCGAACAAGCTCACCACGTTGTCATTACCCAAGTAAATCAGGCCCAGGAGCTGCCCCTGCGCGATCAGGGGCGCCACCATCACCGAGCTGAGCTGCAAGTTCAGAACGCTCACACTAGAACGGAACATCGTGTCGTTGACGGCATCGCTCACGATGAGCGGCTGGCGGGTCTCGATGCAGCGCTGGAGGATGCTGTCGGAGAGCTGGGTCACGGCGTCAGGGATGTTTTCCTGGGCTAGGTTTCTTGCCGCAGCGATCTTCGGCTCACCGTCTTCGAGCAGAATCACGAAGCCCTTGCTCGCGTCGGTCACCTCGATGACAGCGTCGAGCAAGGCCGCGATCTGCTCGGGGACAGAACGGATTTCGAGGAGCCGGCGATTGAAATCGCTCAGCTTGAGCATCCCCTTCATCTCCGCCGAGGATGCCTCGTCGGGCTCCTCTGGGTCGCCCGACTGACTCTCGTCATACAGGGAAAAGACCAGCTCCTCGTCACCGAGCTGAAACTTGTCGTTGTGAAAGATCTTCGACTTTCTCTTCCTCTTGCCATTCACCAAGAGGGGCTCGGGCCCATCGAGCGTCGCGATCGAAAAGTCACGTCCGTCGAAAACGAGCTGAGCGTGATGCGCCTCAATCGACGCCGAGTCGATGCACACATCATTTGCGATCGCACGCCCGATCGCAGTCACACGCTTGAAGATCGGGAACACATGAGGACGACCCTCAGACCGCATCCACTTCAAGCTCGGCATACCCGCCCATCCTAGCACTACTCCCAAGCAGCCGGCGCCCAAAGACGCTCGCTGCGCAGCGACGAGCGCGGGTCGAACGAAAGCACCCCCGCAGCCCCGCGCAGTGAGAAATACCGAACGCTATGGCACCCGCGATGCCCGCACTGAGAGGCTCGAGTCGGTACCGTTCGGCGAGCGCCCCCGCAGCCGCGCAGTGAGGAGTACGACCGTACTCCGCAGCGGAGCGGCGAGGAGGTAAGCCGCCGAACGGTGCCGGATCGGCCCTCTCAGGAGCAGCCCATGGAGTTGCCGCAGTTCAGACAGCGATAACACGCCCCATTGCGCACCGTAATGTGCCCGCACTTGTCGCACATCGGCGCGTCGCCCATCATCTCGCCCAGCTGCTGGTCGAGCGCATCGGCATGGGGCACGTCGTCGAAGCCGAAGGTCACTTGCTCCGCCGGTTCGATCTCGGGCGGCGGTTCGCTACTGGTGGCACCCTCGATGCGAGAGACCGCGGCAACGTCGGTCGGGTTCTGAAGCTCGGCCTGCTCCTCCGCGGGTGGCACCTGGGCGAAGTCGTATCGCTTCAGGTATTCGACGCCGAGAACACGGAAAACGTAGTCGATGATCGAGGTGGAGAACTTGATGTTCGGGTGCCCTTCGACGATGCCCTGCGGCTCGAAGCGCGTGAAGGTGAACTGCTGAACATAGCTGTCGAGCGGCACCCCATGTTGGAGCCCCATCGAGACGCTGATGGCGAAGCAGTTCATCAGCGACCGGAAGGAGGCGCCCTCCTTGTGCATGTCGATGAAGATCTCGCCGATCTTGCCGTCCTGGTACTCGCCAGTACGAAGGAAGACCTTGTGCCCGCCGATTCGTGCCTCTTGCGTGAAGCCGCTGCGCTTTTTCGGTAGACGATGGCGCCGAGCAGCCGGTGCTGTCTCACCTTCACGAACGGGCTTTTGCGGTTGGTCCGCGGCAGTCCGCGCTTCGGCCTTCTCGTCCGCGTCGGCCTTGCTATCGCTGGTGTTTAGCGGCTGGGACGACTTGCTGCCATCGCGGTACAAAGCGACCGCTTTCAGCCCGAGCTTCCAGCCTTCCTTGTAGATCTGCTCTACGTCTTCGACGCTAGACTCTGCTGGGAGGTTGACCGTTTTCGAGATGGCTCCGGACAGGAAGGGCTGCGCCGCGGCCATCATGTGGACGTGGGACATCGGCCTCAAGAAGCGCTGGCCGATCTTCCCACAGCGGTTGGCGCAATCGAAGACGGGCAAGTGCTCGGCGCGCAGATGCGGTGCTCCTTCGACCGTCATCCGTCCGACGACCACGTCGTTGAGCTCCCCGATCTGCTTGTCGTGAAAGCCCCAGTGGCGGAGCAGGTTGAAGCCCGGTTTGGAATACGTCGACTTGCCGATGCCCAAGCGGTCGTAGGCCTCGGTGCCGATCACCCAGGGTGCCAGCGCGAAGCCGACGTCGAAGACGCCGCGCAGGGCTTTGTCCGCGAGCTCGATCTCACGCTCGGTGAGGCCCTTTTCGAGGAGCACCTTGCGTCCGCAGTGGGGCGCGCCTGTGAAGGTATTGGTGCCCGTCACGTACGAGACGATGTCCGCGATCTGCGCGTCGGTGTATCCGAGGCGCTCGAGCGCCTTTGGAACGCTTTGATTGACGATTTTGAAGTAACCACCGCCGGCCAGTTTCTTGAACTTCACGAGGGCGAAGTCCGGCTCGATGCCCGTCGTGTCACAGTCCATCAGAAGGCCAATGGTTCCCGTCGGAGCGAGGACGGTGGACTGGGCATTCCGATAGCCATACTTCTCGCCGAGCGCGCAAGCCAGATCCCAGTCCTGCCGCGCGGCTTGGATGAGCTCTGGGGGACAGGGAGTCGGCTGGTCTTCGGTCATCCCGGGGCCACCGTCCTCATTGATGCGATAAGCCGCGTCGCGATGTTTGCCCATGACGCGGAGCATGGGCTGCCGGTTTCGCTGATAGCCCGCGAAAGGACCCTTGCTCGCGGCGATCTCGGCCGAGGTTGCGTACGCGTGCCCGCATAGAATCGATGTCAGCGCCGCACAGATCGTTCGGCCCTCGTCGCTGTCGTAGGGAATGCCGAGCTGCATGAGCAGAGTGCCTAGATTGGCGTAACCGAGGCCGAGGGGTCGGTAGTCGTGACTGTTCTTGGCGATGGGCTGCGTCGGGTAGCTGGCGTAATCGACGAGGATGTCCATGGCGATGATCAGCACCCGGATGGCCTGCCGGTACGAGTCAATGTCGAAACGACCGTCCGCATCCAAGAACTTCGTCAGGTTGATGGAGGCGAGGTTACAGGCGGAGTTGTCGAGAAACATGTACTCCGAGCACGGGTTCGAGGCGTTGATTCGGTCCGTGTTCGGGCAGGTGTGCCAGTCGTTGATGGTGCTGTCGTACTGCACGCCCGGATCGGCGCAGTTCCAGGCCGCCTGGGCGACTTTGCGCCAAAGCTCTCTGGCCCGGTAGGTGTCCGCGACCTCGCCGGTCGTTCGGAAGGTGGTCTTCCACTCGCCGTCCGCTTCGACCGCTTTCATGAAGTCGTCGGTAATGCGCAGAGAGTTGTTCGAGTTCTGGCCTGAGACGGTGTGGTAGGCTTCTCCGTTGAAGTCGGCCTCATAGCCGGCAGCGATGAGCGCCTGAGCCTTCTTTTCTTCGCGCGCCTTCCACTCGATGAAGTCGACGATCTCAGGGTGGTCCATGTCCAAGCAGACCATCTTGGCCGCGCGGCGAGTCGTTCCCCCGGACTTCGTGGCGCCCGCGGCGCGGTCGAGGACTTCGAGAAAGCTCATGAGGCCGCTGCTGGTGCCGCCGCCGGAGAGTTTCTCCTGGCGTCCTCGAACCTTGGAAAAGTTCGTGCCGGTGCCCGAGCCATACTTGAACAGACGAGCCTCGTTCCGAACGAGCTCGTAGATGGCCATCAAGTCATCGTCGACCGCCTGGATGAAACAGGCCGAGCACTGGGGCCGTTCGTACGCGTTGTCGGTCTGGACGATGATGTCCTGCTCCGGGTCCCAGGCCTGGTTGCCGCCAGAGCCTTCGATGCCGTAGCGCTGATAGAGCCCGCAGTTGAACCAGACCGGCGAGTTGAAGGCGGCCTTTTGATGGAGGAGCAGATGGGAGAGCTCGGCTTCGAAGGTGTCGGCCGAGTGGGTGTCGGAGAAATACCCCCCGAAGTTCTCTCCGGCTTCGCGAATGCTGTGGGCAATCCGGTACACGAGCTGACGGACGCTGCGCTCGCCCTGCTTCTTGTCTCCGTCGATGCCGGCTTTTCGGAAGTACTTCGAGACGGCAATGTCGGTCGCGAGCTGGCTCCAACCCTCGGGCACCTCGGCGCCCTTGAGCTCGAACACCACGGAGCCGTCGGGATTGGTGATTTGGCTGTTGCGTAGAACGTACGGGACGGACTCGAAAGCGTCTTCGCCAGGCTCGGTGAGCCGGCGGTCTACGGATAACCCCCCCTTCTTCTGGGAAACCTCCGCTCTTTGAGCGCCTTCGATTTGCAAATTGCCTGTCATTCCACGCATTTCAATTGCCACAGCCTACCTCCCCACGCACTTCACCCACCACGCGTTTTACACTTCTCATCCCCAGAGAAATGGTCGCATTCCACAAGTAGCCCACAACCTGTTGTGATGGCTGCCTCTGTACCACCACAAGCTGTTGGGCCGAGCCTGTGAAGTAGCCCCGGGGGCCAGACTCCGTCAAGGAGAATTGAAACCGCCGATTTACTTTTGGCAATTGGCCCATGATTTCAAATTCTTGCACGAGGCTGGTCTAAGCCCGGATCGGCTCTCTGAAACATCGAGCCGCACGTATCAGGGTCAATACGCATTGTGTGACCATACATATACTGTACTGCTGGCAAGTGTACTATATGTAGGGGGCTGATCAAAGAAAGCATCGATATTTAGTGGCTGCCTCTAGCTTGGTCAATACACCGTGGGTGGAAGTAGTAGGAGCAAGTTTGCGACATAGCAGAGATGCGCGCCGGGCAAGATCGCGTGACAAGTCCGCGAAATGCCGTGCTTTCTGGCGGCTCGCCCGGGCCATGCCCACATGGTGGCGCAGCAACTGAGATTTCGGTCGACGGGCCATCCGCAGTCGGTCACCTAATGAGCAGGTCATGAAGGTTCACCTCGTCGACGGAACCTACGAGCTTTTCAGAGCCTGGTTCGGCGCGCCGGAGGCTCGCTCCCCCGATGGAAGGGAAGTCGGCGCCACACGCGGCTTCCTTCGCTCCATGGCCTCCCTGCTGCGGGAGGCCGACGTCAGTCACCTCGCCTGCGCGTTCGACCAAACCATCGAGTCCTTTCGCAACGAGCTCTTCGAAGGCTACAAGACGGGCGAGGGTATGGACCCGGAGCTCCTCTCCCAGTTCCCACTGGCTGAGCGCGCCAGTCGAGCCCTTGGCATCGTGACCTGGCCGATGCGGGAATTCGAGGCCGACGATGCCCTGGCTTCTGCGGCGCACAAGTTCGCGCGTGAGCCCGCCGTTTCCCAAGTCGTGATCTGCTCGCCGGACAAGGATCTGTGTCAGTGCGTCGAGGGAACCCAGATCACGACCTTTGACCGGCGAAAGCGGGTCCTGCTCGACGAGGAAGGCGTCCGCCACAAGTTCGGCGTTTCGCCGGAGTCCATCCCGGACTACCTGGCCCTCGTCGGAGACGCAGCGGACGGCATTCCGGGCATTGCGCGCTGGGGCGCAAAGAGCAGTGCCAGCGTGCTTTCGAAGTTCCGCCATTTGGAAGACATTCCGGATGAGCCGACCGACTGGGACCTGTCCGTGCGCGGAGCCAAGACGCTCGCGGACAATCTCCGCGACATGCGAAACGACGCCCTGCTCTACCGGAGGCTGGCCACACTCCGCCGGGACGTCCCCATCACACAAAGCTTGGACGAGCTCGAGTGGACCGGGCCGGACCGCGCCGCCCTGCAAGCCCTGTGCGAAGAGCTCGGTGAGAGGGGCGTCCTCGAGCGCGTCACCGCGCCCGGCTGAAATTTCGGTGCTTCGCGACGCTCCCCTGACCGAACCCGGCCCGGCCTAGAAGCGAGGGTCCGGACGAAGCGCGCTCAGGTACAGCTGCGCCCGCTCCACGTAATGGTCTGCATTTTCCTTCAAGTGACCCACCTTGTCGGGGTCCAACTGGCGCACAATCTTGCCCGGGGTCCCCACGACGAGCGAATAGTCGGGAATCACCTTTCCTTCCGGAACGAGCGCGTTGGCGCCGATCACACAGTACCGGCCGATCTTGGCGCGATTGAGCACGACCGCGTGGATACCGATCAAGCTGTAGTCGCCGACCTCGGCTCCGTGAACCATCGCCTGGTGTCCAACGGTGACGCTGCGGCCCAAGCTGAGCTGAATGCCCGGATCCGTGTGCAAGATGGCGCCGTCTTGCACGTTCGTCTCCTCCCCGATCGTGATGAGGTCGGTGTCTCCGCGAATCACCGTGTTGAACCAAACGCTGCTCTTGTCCTTGAGCACGACCGAACCGATGACCTGCGCCGAATCGGCGACGAACACCTGCCCTTCGATGAGGACCTTCCGCTCCCCTAGCTCGTAAATCATCGTCGGCTCCTCTAGAAAAGTTTGGGCGAGTACACGTTGACGCCGATCGTGATGGCCCACACGTCGGCACTGGCCTCGGATCCGTCCTGGTTGAAGCCATAGAGCGTGGGCCAGCGGAAGTTCGCGAAGAGATCGAGCAGAGTCCGTCGTGCTTCGACGCTGTAGCCCCCACCGAAACCGAGTGGAATGAAATAGAAGGGGCCCCCTACCAGACCCGACGTCGCAGTCCCGACCACGTCGCCGAGATCGAAGAACTGCATCCCCGAGCTCAACGTCAGGAAGACGTTGGGGCTCAAGTTGCCGACGAAGCTCAAGGGCAGACTCAGGCTCCACAGCGTCTTGCCCTTCGAGTTGTCTTCGGCCGAGAACTGAAGGCCCGTGTCGATCGCCACGTTGTCGTTGGCGACGTTGATCCGCAGTGGCATCGCACCGAGAAAACCGAATCGCGTGTTGCTCGGAATCCGAAAGACCGCGTCGAAGGCGACCTGCACGTGCTCCGCATCGAATGCTTGAAAGCGCAGGTAGAGCGGGATGTCGCCGAACTCGAGCTCCGGTGCAAGCATCAACGAGACGAGGCCTTCGCCGCCGAATCCAAACTGCGGAAAGAGGTTCATGTCGGGGCTGGAGCCCATCCGGTAGCGAGAAAAGCCGATCTCGAAGGTATCGGAGACGCCGAGGGCAGCGCCGAAGTTGAGCGATGAAACGGTCCCTGTTGGACCGAAGACCTCTGTGCCTGCCGCCTCCGACGCACGCCTGCCGGCCACCAGGTCGAAGGTTCCCCGGAGCATGCCTCGCGGAAGCGCCAGTCTGCGGGCTGCGTAGCGCAGGCTGTAGTCCTCGGTGGCACGCCTCTTCGGAGTATCCATCTCGGGAGGACGCGTCTCCTCGAGCCCCCAATCGGGGTTCGTCGGCGCCGGGGACCTGGGCAGCGCAGAAGCCGGCGGCTCGGCCGCTTGGACCGCGGGCTCGACGGGCGCCTCCCGCAAAAGCTGCGGCTGGGCTTCCGTCGGGTCAGGGGTCACCAGCTGGCCCTGCACGACTGACTGCGCCTCCTGCCTGGGGGCTGGCTCTGGACTGCTCTGGGCCGCGGCGAAGCCAGCCGTGGAGACCCACGAGATCGCACAACTCAGCACAATACCCGCTCTCGTCAGTCGCCCCATCAGCTCTCCCCTTCAGCAGCCAGCGGGCCAATTTCGAGCCCGCGGACCTTCGCTCAATAGACCAAGGCGGTGAACGCCACAAGACACGGTTCGCAGAGGTTTGCACCCGGCGCGCCCGCGCTTATACTCGCGCCCCTTTCGGCGATGTAGCTCAGGTGGTTAGAGCGGGCGTTTCATACGCGCTAGGTCGCTGGTTCGACTCCAGCCATCGCCACTAAATTAGCCCCCAGTCGACTCGCTCCGACGCGACCGCGCATGTGGGAATGCGAGTCTGCTAGCCCTACCCCTGGGCTTGACTGGACCCTTCGAGATCGTAGCGTGCCGAGGAGTGACTCGGGGAACATTACGACTCTCCACACAAGCCGGTCTGCAGGCTGCTGGACTCTCGTTATTCTTGGCCGCGGCGCTCGGTGGGTTCGCGGTCTACTGGCTCGGCATCGAGTTCCCGATACGGCTCTTCTTCTCGATTACGATCGGCGCGACTCTGATCGCTGGGTTACTGGTTCGCTTCTATGTGCAGTTCGCCGTGAGCCGGCGAATCAAACAGGTGGCCACGGTGCTCGAGGGGCATGCGGAGGACTCGGGGCTGCAGCGGCTGCCGAACCTGGGCGACGACGAGATCGGCGAGATCGGACGCGCCGTGAACAAGATGCTCGCCAACCTGACCTCTCTCGAAGTCCAAATGATCGAGCAGGGGCGGGAGCTAATCCTCAAGCAGGAGCTCGAATCCAAGTCCGCCGAGCTGGAGCAGCGTCTGTCCGAACGCGCCCTGTTGTTCGACGTCGTTCGCGCAAGCGCATCGGAGCGGGAGCTCGACGAGGTGCTCCCGGACATCGCCGCTCGGATCGGAAAAT
This sequence comes from uncultured delta proteobacterium, assembly GCA_963746475.1. Taxonomy (GTDB): domain Bacteria; phylum Myxococcota_A; class Polyangia; order Polyangiales; family Houyiibacteriaceae; genus SG8-38. The sequence goes on along the minus strand of CAVVBB010000001.1, from coordinate 993,282 downwards.
CCCTCAATCTTCGCGAGTGCTTGATGTTTCTGCACGAAGCAGGGGCCAATCGGCTGCTGCTGCGCGCCGCTCACGGCGTCAGCGACCCGAGCACTTTGCTCGGGCGCAGTGTGACGCTCGATGAGGCACCCATCGGCCAGACCGCCAAGGAGGGAAGGCCCCTGGTGTTTGGCGATGTCGCCGAACAGCTCGAGCCTGGCCGGCTGTGGGTGGAGATCGCGCACGAGGGCTCGCTCGCGCTATTCCCCGTCGTTCACAAGGAGTCGACCATCGGCGTGCTCGCGGTGACCCGCGGCAGCCAGGACGCTTTTTCGCAGGTCGAGCTGCGTCTGATCTCAGCTCTTGCGGAACAGCTCGGGCTCGCCATCCGGCACACGCAGCTCTTCGACGAGCTTCGCCGCGGTAGCCAGCAGGACGATCTCACCGGGCTCGGTAATCGCAGGCTGCTGCGCGCACGCCTCGAAGACGAACAACTGCGGGCTGAGCGTTTCGGGCAAGCCGTCAGTGTCCTGGCCATCGACATCGACTTTTTCAAGCAGCTGAACGATCGCTGCGGACATCCGACTGGGGACGCTGCCTTACGGCTGCTGGCCAGGCTCATGACGCACAACTTGCGTCGCATCGACACGATCGCTCGCACCGGTGGCGAGGAGTTCGTCGTGGTACTTCCGCGAACCAACCTATCCGAAGCGAAGCAGGTGGGCGAGAAGCTTCGCAAGATCGTGGAGCAAGCGAGCTTTCCTGGTGGGGCCGATCAGCCCGCGGGCGCGCTCACGGTGAGCATCGGCGTGGCTGCGCTACAAGGCTCCGAAGACGCCCAGCAAATGCTTTCGCGCGCGGACGCCGCGCTCTACGCGGCGAAAGCAGAAGGACGGAATCGAGTCGTCACCGCCGATCAGGCCGCGGGCTCGATGCGCTCGCTGACCAGATCGCGAATCTGAGCCAGGTCGAACGGTTTTTCGAGGCAAACGACGTCCGTCTGTTCGATGAACGTCCGCGCCTCTGAGGTGAACGCGCCGCCGGTCATGAAAACGAAGCGGGAAGCGAGATCGGGTCGCAGCGCGACCGCGCGCTTGTAGACCTCCATGCCACTCATTCCAGGCATCATGATGTCGCAAAACACGACGTCGATTGGATCTTCGGAGCTCAGGGCCTGAAGCGCTTCGGGGCCCTTCGAGAAGACGCGCACGTCGTGATTGCGTAGAGCCCGTCGAATGGACTTGCCGACCAGTGCCTCGTCGTCGATGACGATGACGTGTCCGGGGCGATTCGTGGACGAAACGGGCGGCGGCGTGTGCTTGGTCTTCCGCCGGACCTCCGTCGGGCGCTCGGAGGGGGGAAACCGAACTCGAAAACAGGTTCCCTGCCCGTCCTCGCTCTGTGCCGTGATCTCACCGCCCGCCGCCTGGACGATGTTCCGGCAAATCGAAAGCCCGAGCCCGGTGCCGTCGGCCACGCCCTTCGTGGTGAAAAAAGGCTCGAAGATGTGACTCAGCGAGGCCGGCTCGATGCCCATGCCGTTGTCCGAGACCTCGATGACGGCCCATCCCTCGTCCGTGTAAGCCCGCACCGTGATGCGGTTGGACTCGATACCCCGAGCGGGCATCGCCTGCGCAGCATTGATCAGCAGGTTCAAGAAGACCTGGCCCAGACGCGACTCGTTGATGTCGACGGGCGGCGTGTCGGAGATGTCCCGCACGAGGACCGCGCGGTGCCGGATCTCGTTCCAGCACATGTTGATCGAGGACTCGAGAACGCCGCGCACGTCGACGTTGCTTCGATACTCGTCGTCGGTGCGGGAAAAAGTCTTGAGGTCCCGGACGATGTCCTGCATGCGAACCGCACCGTGAATCGCCTCGTCGAGTTGATGCTTCGCGCGCTCCAGCCAGGTCTGAGGATCCGGCGAGTCGAGCTCTTCGCGCGTAAGCCGCAGGTTGGACAGAACGTACATGAGCGGGTTGTTGAGCTCGTGTGCCACCCCGGCCGCGAGCGTCCCGACCGAAGCCATTCGGTCGGCGAAGACCAGACGCGACTCGGCCTCTCGCTGTCGCTGGGCGCCGCGGACCGCGCGTTCAGCGACGAGCAGACGGGTTTGCAGGACCTGCGGATCGATGGGCTTGGCGAGGTAGTCGGAAGCGCCGGCATCGAGCACCGCGTGCAGGTCCTCGGGCCGGTTCTTGCCAGTGATCACGATGATGACGACCATGTCACCGGCGGGGCGAGCGCGTACAGCCCGAACGAAATCCAGCCCGCTCATCCCGGGCAAGGTCCAGTCCACGAGCATCAGGTCGAACCAATTGTCCCGCAAAGCTCGCAGCCCCGCCTCAGCGGTGGGGGTGGTCACCACATTGTAGTCGCGTTCCGACAGGAGCTCCTTGAGGAGCGCTCGCATCGAGCTCGAGTCTTCGACTACCAGTGTTCGCAAAACCTCTCCGTGGACCCTACTAGCCCTAAAGAGTAATGGAAGTACCGCAAGGGGTCATTCATTGACAAGCATCGATTGGGAGCGCGGTGGAGAGCCGGGATTGACCGAGGAGCGAACGGCACCCAGTCCGCGACAAGAAGAGACCAGGCTTTTTCGGGCCAAGCGCGGATCCAGAGGTTTGACTCAGCAAGCGTGGACACTAAAGTTGAGACGTTTAGGTAACGCACTGCGTCATTAGCGAAGGAGATGGCAAGTCATGGCTCAGAAGAATCCGTTGTTGAAGACAGGCGCTCGTTTGCAGTCCGAGGGACTGCTCTTCGTCCGCCAAACGGGCACCGCGGCAAGCGCCTTCGTGACTGAGACCCGTGACGCCGGGGTAACGTTTGCCCAGGAGCTCTCCACCGCAGGCACGAAGCTCGTGACCACGACGGCCCGCTCCGGCACGAGGCTGGGGCAGGCGATTCAGGGTGAGATCGTCGGCCTGGGTCAGCACGGCCTGGGAGCCTTGCTCGACTCTGTCACAGAGCTGGAAGAGCGTCGTGGCAACGCCGAAGCCCTGCTCGGCGTGCTTTACACCGGCGAGCTCGAAGCTCGCCTGTGGCAGACCGTCGCAGAGCTCTTGAGCCTGATCCAAGCGCAGCTCGAGAAGCTCGAGACGCAGAGCACGGCGAACAAGCCGCGCAAGACCGCCAAGAAGGGCAAGGCCGGCGGTGCACCCCTGCGCAACTACGATCAGCTCAATGCCCGTGACGTCGTCGACCGGCTACAGCGCCTGTCTGGGCCTCGCGCCTCCGAAGTCCTCAGCTACGAGAAGTCTCGCAAGAACCGGGCGACCGTAATTAGAGCCGCCAAGCAGCGCGTCGGGGCCTAGCACCAGGAGTAGGGGGGGCGCCGCTCGTGTCTGGTACACAATTCTAGTGTGCGAGAGATTTTCGCTTGTGGTCGAGCGCCCCCTCCCATCCTAAGCTCCCCCGGTGACTCAAACGGCGAAACAGATTCTCGTTGCGGACGACGAAGAGAATCTTCGGCGTGTTCTGACCGCGCAACTCGAGCACGATGGCTACGAGGTCCACAGCGTGGGTGACGGACACGCGGTATTGAGGGCGCTGGAAGATCACCACATCGACGTGCTCATCACCGATCTTCGCATGCCGAAGCTCGATGGCATGGGAGTGCTGAAGGCGGTGAGCGCCCGTTTCCCTCACCTGCCGGTGATCATGATCACCGCGCATGGCACCGTCGATACGGCCGTCGAGGCGCTCAAGCTCGGAGCCTTCGACTACGTCACTAAGCCGTTCGATCAAACCGAGTTTCGAAACGTCGTGACCAAGGCCGCGCGAACGCGCGAGCTCTCCCAAATGCATGCGAGACCGTCGACCGACGAACACGGCCGGTACCGCATCATTGGGCAGTCCGAACCCATGTGCGAAGTCTACGACGTCATCGAGAAGGTCGCCGACACGCCGAGCACGGTCTTGATCACCGGCGAAAGTGGCACGGGTAAGGAGCTCATCGCCCGCGCGCTCCACGAAAACAGCTCGCGGCTGGGAAGGCCCTTCGTGAGCGTGAACTGTGCGGCCATTCCGCCGGACCTGCTCGAAAGCGAGCTCTTCGGTTACGAGAGAGGCGCGTTCACCGGTGCAGTGACGAGCAAGCCGGGACGCTTCGAACTCGCAGACGATGGGACGCTCTTTTTAGATGAGATCGCCGAGATCCCGGTCAGCATGCAGGTCAAGCTGCTCCGAGCCATTCAGGAGCAAGAGTTCGAGCGAGTCGGCGGCATCAAGACCATCAAGGTGGACGTCCGGCTCATCGCCGCGACGAACCGCAATCTGAAATCCTGCATCGCGAACGGCGAGTTTCGAGAGGACCTCTACTACCGGCTCAACGTCGTCCACATCGACCTGCCACCCTTGCGCGACCGGCCGAGCGACATCCCGCTGCTAATCGAGCATTTCCTAGAGAAGTTCAACACGAAGCTTCAGCGCAAAGTGACCCAGTTCGGAGACGACGCGCTGCGACGGCTCATGGTCTACGAATGGCCCGGAAACATTCGAGAGCTCGAGAACGTGGTCGAGCGCTGCATGATCTTCAGCGACGATGGGGAGATCGAGGCCAGGCACCTGCCATCCGAAGTTCGCGACCAAGAGATCGACCCAGACCAGGCGCTGGAGCTCGGCTCCAGGGGCGGAGGCCTCAAAGCAGCCGTGCGAGAGGCGACCTTGAAGCTCGAACGCGAATACATAGGGCGAGCGCTCGAGAGGACCGGCGGCAACGTCACGCACACGGCGCGCTTACTCAAGATCTCGCGCAAGAGCCTGCAGAACAAAATGAAGGAGCTCGGCCTGAGGGGCGCTTGATCAGGCTTTGTGCTCGGCCGGCACGACCATAGAGAGCAGCTGCTCTCGGGAGATGGGCTTCTGCAAAACCGGGTTGGAGACCAGGGCGGCAAACTTTCGGAGGCGCGGCGTGAAGGCCCCGCCGCTCATGAAGATGATTCGCTCCGCGAGCTCAGGATGATCTGCCGAGACGGACTCGTACAACAGCTTCCCGTCCACCTGGGGCATCATCAGATCACACAGGATCGCATCGAAGTTACGGTCCTCTTCGAGGCGTGACAGGGCCTCGGCGCCACCGAGGACGGTCACGGTATCGAAGTGACGGCGCAGATGCCTGCGGAGCGCAGAGAGCACCATGGCATCATCGTCGACGATGAGCAGACGTCTGCGCTCGACGGGAGCCTCGGACACCGGAACGCTTTCGCGCCGCGGCGCGGCCGCCGAGAGTCCGCTGTTGATCGGAAGCCTGAGCTCGAAACGACTGCCGCGCCCGGGGCAGGGGTGATAGTCGAGCGAGCCTCCGTGCTGTTCGGCGACGCTTCGACAAGAGCACAGGCCCAGCCCCATGCCGCCGTCGTCTGCCTTCGTGGTGAAACCCGGCTCGAAGATCTGACCGCGATGACGCTCCAGAACGCCCGACCCCGTGTCGGTGACGCTTATGACTACGCTCTGACCCCGGTGCTCGGTGCTGACCACGACGGCGTGCTCTTCGTAGGACCCGGTCTCGATGGCTTCGGTGGCATTGAGGAGCAGGTTGACCAGGACCTGCGCAATCCGTCCCGGGTACCCAGCAACGAGCGGAACGGGGTCGAAGCGTTTGACGAGCCGGGCTCGATATCGGATTTGGTTGAAGACCATGGCGCAGGCGTCGTCGACGATGCGAGTCAGGTCGACCCATTCGCGCTCGTCGTCGTCAGCCGCGGCAAAGGTAGCGAGACTGCGCGCGATATCTTGGATTCGCCGCGCACCCTTCGAGCAGTCGATGAGGGTCTCCGCCGTTTCGTCGAAGTACTCTTGGAGGCCCCGCTCGGCGACGAGAGCTGCGTAGGCTTCCGCGCTCAAAGTTCCTTCGTTCTGCAGCTGCTCTTGGAGGGCCCGGTGAAAGGAGGACACAGATCGGAGCGAAGTCCGCAGGCTGTCGAGATTGGCGAGGATGAAGGTCAGCGGATTGTTGATCTCATGTGCGACGCCCGAAGTGAGCCGCCCAATCGAGCGGAGTCGGTCCTCTTCCACGCGCCGGACCTGGCCGGTTTCCGGCGGCTGGCTGGCTCGAACGGGTATGCTGGAAATCTGCTTGGGCACCTTGATGTCACGAGATCTAAGCTGTTGACGCGCACAAAGAACTATATCACTGTAATATGGTGTTGCTAACGAATTTTCTGTCGGGTGCATGAAGAATCATGGGCAGTGAAGCTCCGTCAGACGAACGAGAAGTCCGGGACGTCCTGCTGGTCGAAGACAGCCTTCTGGACGCTCAGCTCATTCGAAAGCTGCTCCGACGGATCAGCGCGGCCTACTACCGCGTGACGCACGTTCGCTCGCTCAAAGACGCCCTGCTCTGCGCCGAGGAGGTCATGCCGGAGGTCATCCTGGCGGACCTGAACCTGCCCGACTCCCGAGGCATGCAGACCATCTCGAGCCTGCAGACGGCCTATCCCAATGTTCCGCTCGTCATCGTGAGCGCCTGGGAGGACGACACGATTTCATTGCGCTCCGTGAAAGCGGGCGCTCAAGACTATCTGGTCAAAGGGCACATCGACTACCAGAACCTTCACCGCGTCATCCGGTACGCCGTCGAGCGCAAGCGAACCCAGCTCGAGCTGGTCCGGCTCGCGCACTATGACCAGCTGACGGCCTTGCCGAATCGGACCTTACTTCGCGAGCGCGTGGCCCATGCACTCGGTCGTGCGGCGCGTAGCGGCGCCGGGGTCGCCACCTTGGTGCTCGACATGGATGGGTTCAAAGGGGTGAACGACTCTCTGGGCCACGAGGCGGGCGACAAGCTGCTGATCGAGGCCGGCCGTCGTATTCGAAAGAGCGTCCGAGACCAGGACACGGTCGCCAGGCTCGGAGGCGACGAGTTCGCGGTCGTTCTCGAGGACGTGTCCGAGGCGCGAGAGGTGCTGCCGGTCATCGAGCGAATCATTCACAGCCTCGAGCAGCCGGCGAGCATCGACGGGCACGAGATCAAGACATCGACGAGCATCGGCATCGCGATCTACCCGGAAAACGGAAATGATCTATCGGATCTTCTTCGCGCAGCGGACCTCGCCATGTATCAGGCGAAGGCGAGCGGCCGGGGGCAGTACCAGTTCTTTGCCGAAGCCATGCAGCAGGAAGCCCAGTCGCGACTGGCGCTCGAGTGGGGGTTGCGGCGCGCTGTAGAGAAGCAGGAGTTCGAGCTCGTCTACCAGCCCCAAGTCTGCCTCCGCAGCCGGCGGGTGGTCGGCGTCGAGGCGCTGCTTCGATGGGCGAGCCCTGCCCGCGGCCTGCTCGCTCCCTACCACTTCATCGGCGCCCTAGAGGAGTTCGGCCTGATCCAGGAGGTCGGAGAGTGGGTCCTGCTGCGAGCCTGTGAGCAGGCGCGGCGCTGGCACGAGCTCGGACTGCGACCCCTGCGTGTGAGCGTGAACGTCTCGGCGCAGCAGTTCGACGACCCGAGCTTCGTCGACAAAGTAAGAGGGGCGCTCGTCGAGACCAATCTACCGCCCGAGGCGCTGGAGCTCGAGCTGACCGAGAGCCTGCTCATGGATGACGCCGCACAGGCGAGCGCCCTACTCCGGGAGCTTCGCGGCATCGGGGTACGCGTCGCCATAGACGATTTTGGAACCGGCTATTCGTCCCTGGCCTACCTGCACGAATTCCCACTAAACGTTCTCAAAATCGACAAAAACTTCGTTCAGAGCGTCGACGACAGCAGCCGAGGCCGGCCAATTTCGAACATGATCATCGGACTGGGCCAAAATCTCGGCCTCGACGTCGTGGCAGAAGGTGTCGAGACGGAAGCCCAGCTGAAGCACCTGCGCTCGCAGGGCTGCGATTACGGTCAAGGCTACCTCTTCGCGCGCCCCGAATCGCCGCACAAGCTGGGGACTTGGCTGGAGGGACAGATGCGGTCCTCGGACACCTTCGAGGTCGCGGAGTCGAACGGACACAAAACGGAGAGCAGTCTCCCTTAACCGCGTCCGACGCTGTGCTAGCGTGACCACATCTGGAGAGCTCGAGCTCAGCGCTGGGATCTACGGAGAGGAGCTGGAGCTGCACATGAGGGTGGTCGTCACTGGTATCTCCGGAAAGCTCGGCCGTCGGGCCGCGTTGTCCCTGCTCGGCCGTGGGCACGAAGTCATAGGCATCGATCGCCGGCCATGGCCCGGCTGCCCGTCCGCGATCGAAGTCTTCCAAACGGACATCCGAAAGCGCCCCGCCGAAGACGTGTTTCGCACCAGAAGACCCGATGCTGCCATCCACATGGCCACGGTCACGCACATCACGAAGACGAGCCCAGACCGCATGCGCATCAACCTATACGGCACGCGCGCTCTCATCTCGCACTGTCATAGCTATGGCGTGAAACAGGCCGTCTTCGTCGGACGCCACACGTACTATGGCGCTTCTGCAGACTCTCCTCTCTACCATACGGAGGAAGAGCCCCCGATGGCAGCGCACTCCTTTCCGGAGCTCGCCGACCTGGTCGCTGCGGACCTGTACGCCGGCTCCGCGCTCTGGCGTCACCCGAAGATCGACACCTGCGTGCTCCGCCTTTGCTACACCTTGGGCCCCGCCAAGCACGGAACCCTCGCCAGCTTCATCGAGGGCCCGAGGGTGCCGCTCGTCGCGGGCTTCGACCCGCTCTTTCACTTCATGCACGAAGACGACGCAGCGGAAGCCATCGTCACGGCCCTAGAGCACAAGCTGCACGGGATCTACAACGTCTCCGGGCCTGCGCCGATGCCGCTGTCCATGATCATCCGAACATCGGGCCGCAAGCTGCTCAGGGTGCCGGAGCGCATGCTCCCCTTGGTCATGGGCCGCTTTGGGCTCCCCCGGCTCCCCTCGGGCGCCATCGACCACCTCAAGTTTCCGATCGTCGTCGACAGCACAGCCTTTCGAAAGGAAACGGGATACCAGCACGGGTTCGACGAGCTCGAGATCCTGCGAGCATTCAAGCAGGCCTGAAGCCAGACGCTTCGAGCTCGTGAGCGCGTCGGTCCTGCGCACTTTTTTGACGCCGGATCCCACATCGTCGGATGGTCAGCCCATGGAGATGTGTCGGGAACGGGCGGAGCTTCGTGGAACCATCCTCGACGGCCGCTACCGAATGGGTTCGACCATCGGCCGAGGTGGAACTGGCGTTTGCATGGAAGCCGAGAGGCTCGCGACCTTGGAAAGAGTCGTGGTCAAAATGCTGCGTCCGGATTTCGCGAACACGCCGGACCTCGCCTCCCGGCTCCGACGCGAGTTCGAAGTCGCCCATCACGTCTTTCATCCGGGGATCGTGCCCGTCATCGACCAGGGAACGCTCTACGACGGCTCACCGTACATCGTCATGAAGTACATGCATTCGGAGAGCCTCAGCTCGCTCCTGCGTCGCTGCGGCGTCTTGAGCTGCAGACAGCTGGCCGTCGTCATCGCAAGGGTCTGCTCGATCCTGCACAGCGTGCACCGGCGCGGCTATGTGCATCGAGACGTGAAGCCCGAGCACATTCTTCTGAACCGTGGCGCGCTCGGCGAGCTCGAGGTCCACTTGCTTGACTTCGGCGTCTGCGCTGCCGAGACGGCGCCGACTGCGGAAAAGAGCCGTGAACGAGGTCGTGTCTATGGAACCCCAAGTTATTCGTCCCCGGAGCAAGCCGCGGGTAACCCCTACGTGGACGCCAGAGCCGACCTCTTCGGTTTAGGCGTACTGATGTTCGAGGCGCTCAGCGGGCGCCTTCCGTTTCCCGGCTCGGACGTCAACGCCGTCCTGCGCCGCATCATCTCCGAAGATGCCCCGCGGGTCGCTTTGTTCGCCCCTCACGTGGACCCGGACATGGACATGCTCATCGCCAAGCTCCTGAGCCGTCACCCCGATGCTCGATACATGAGCGCCCGAGCGCTCACCCGGGCGCTCGGTCCCTGGCTGCAAGATCGCCTGCAGACCGAACGTCAGCTCGCCGCCGCGCTGGACGTCAGCCAGGACCTCGTGAGCCTGCGCTCGAGCCCGCGACAGGCCCTAGTCGCCTGACTCGAGGCGGTCGATCAAGCCACCCACGTCCGCTGGCGCCGCCATCGCGTGAAAGCCCTTGTCCACATAGACCACCGAGCCGGTGATGCCGCTCGCCAGGGGGCTGCACAGAAATGACGCCGCATCACCAACTTCGGTGGCCGTGAGCGGCTCGCTCAGAGGGGCATTACGCTCGTAGTACTTGATCATCTTGTCGATGAACCCGATGGCCGATGCGGCCCGCGAAGCATAGGGCCCCGCCGAGATGGCGTTGACCCGGTGTCCCCAGCGGCGCCCGGTCTCGAACGCCAGCATTCGCACGTCACTTTCGAGCGCAGCCTTGGCCGAAGACATGCCCCCGCCGTAGTCCGCGACCACGCCCCGGCTTGCCAGGTACGACAGGGCCAAGAACGAGCCCTGCGGCCGCATCAAGGGCTGTAGCTTCTGCACCGTCGCAACGAACGAATAGGCGCTGGCACCGAGCGCAGCAAGATAGCCCTTTCGACTGGTCTCGATGAGCGGTTTGGTCACCTCGGGTCCGTTGGCCAGGCTGTGGACGACGATGTCCAAGCACCGCTCGCCGAAGTCCTCCCGGAGCCGGTTCGCGACCCCTTGGATGCTGAAGTCGCCGCGGTCGCGGTAGCGCTTCTGTGTGCGCAGCTCCTCCGGTGCGTCCTCGAGCGTGTCGTAGTCGGCGTCCATCGGGTAGATCCGCTCGAACTCGAGCTTGCCCCCGTCCCGCAGCTGCCTGGAGGCGTCCAGCTTGCCGCGGCGTAGCAGGGTCTCGAACACGCCCAGAGCGGGCGGCCAAGTTCCCACGCACACCGTCGCCCCGGCCTCTGCCAGGGACTTCGCGATCGCGAAACCAAAGCCGCCATCATCCGCTACGCCGGCGACGAACGCCCGCTTCCCATTCAAGTCAATCGGCAACATGCGCGGAACCTTAACCTCAGTCCGAACAACCCGCTACACTCGCCCCCCATGAGCGAGCCCGGGGGGAACGTCGACTATCAGGACGTCGAAAATGCCTATTTCGAGAAGCGCCTGCTCAGGCGCTACGCCGGGGTCTGGTCGCTGTGGGCACTCGGCGTCGGAGCGGTGATTTCCGGGGACTTTTTCGGCTGGAATTTCGGCTTGGCCGCGGGTGGCTTCGGCGGTCTGCTGCTCGCGACTCTGCTGATCACAGTGATGTACGCGGGACTTTGCTTCAGCATCGCCGAGATGACCGCAGCCCTGCCCCATGCTGGGGGTGCGTACTCCTTTGCGCGGTCCGCGATGGGCCCCTGGGGCGCCTACGTCACCGGGCTCGCCGAGAACATGGAGTACATCTTGACCCCGGCCGTGATCGTCGTGGGCATCGGCGGCTATTTGGGCTCCATCTTCGGTACGGGGCCGAGCGCGGAACCACTTTGGTGGCTCGGCGCCTATGCCGCTTTCGTCTGGCTCAACATCGCCGGAGTCGAAACGACGTTCCGGTTCACGGTGCTGATCACCTTCCTCGCCCTCGGTGTGCTCGCCGTGTTCTGGCTGGCCGCGATGCCACACTTCAGTCTGGAGCACGCGCTCAACATTGCTCCGGAAGCCGGCCATTCGCGCTGGCTGCCGCACGGCTGGCCGGGCATCTTCTCGGCGCTTCCGTTTGCCATCTGGTTCTTCCTCGCCATCGAGCAACTTCCGCTGGCCGCCGAGGAGGCGCACACACCTGCCCGGGACTTGCCGAAGGGCTTGCTCTTCGGCTTGCTCACGCTGGTGATCGCCGCGTTTCTGACGCTCTTTCTCAACACTGGGCTCGCGCCGGGCGCCGCGGTGCTCGGGACCTCGGACGAACCGCTCTTCGTGGGCTTCCGCAGCCTGTTCGGCGACGGCCTGGGCAGCCGGGCCCTGGCGCTCGTAGCCGTGACGGGCCTCGTCGCCAGCTTTCACAGCATCATCTTCGCCTACGGAAGACAGATCTTTTCCCTGTCGCGCGCGGGCTATTTTCCGCGCTGGCTTTCCCGCACCCACGCGACAAGGCAGACGCCTCACGTCGCGCTCGTCGTCGGCGCGGCACTGGGTTACGCAGTGGCCTATGGCATCCACGCCCTGGGGTCCGAGCATCCCGTCGGCGCCGTCCTGCTGAACATGGCCGTGTTCGGGGCGGTCATCGCCTATGCGCTTCAGATGCTCTCGTACATTCTGCTGCGGCTTCGCTTCCCGCAGATGCCGCGACCCTACCGGAGCCCGCTCGGCGTGGCCGGGGCGGTCATCGCCCTGGCCATCGCGACGGTCACCCTGGTGGCGCTCTTCGTCACCGATCCGATCTATCAAAAGGTCGTGATCGGCGCGGCCCTCTGGTATGGGCTGGGACTGCTCTGGTTCGCGGTCTATGCGCGAAAGCGGCTCGTTTTGTCACCGGAAGAATCATTTGCGCAAAACATGGCGGCCGGGCGGAAGCCATCGCCGTGAGGGAGTAGACTGAAGGCATGCGGGTTCTGCTGATGCGTCATGGGGAAGCGGTCGGTGCGCCTACGGCCGGCTCTGATCACGAGCGCTGGCTGACCGCGGAAGGTCGCAAGACCGTGACCGGCGTGGGGAAGACCCTGTCCGAGCTCGGCTTGGAGTTCAGCCGCATGTACACGAGCCCCCTGGTACGAGCGGTACAAACGGCCGAAATCCTGGCCGCGACCCAGACCGGTTTCTGGGGTCCGCTCGAAGTCCACCCAGCGCTTTCGACCGAACGGGGCACCACCGCCCAAGCGCTGGCGCCCCTCGAACGAGCGGAGCCCGAAGAGCTCATCGTCCTGGTCGGCCACGAGCCTAAGATCAGCAAGCTGGCGAGGCATCTGACGCAGGACGCCAACCTCCCGCCGTTTCACACGTCCTCCTCTTGCCTGCTCCAGATCGACGCTGGCCGGGGACGCCTTCGGTGGGCCCTGCACCCGCACACGCTCGAGCTGATCCGCGGCTAGTGTGCGGACTTTCGCGCGGCTACGAGGACTGTGACCCGGCCGTTCGAACCTGGTTTCGGCCGCGGCGTCACTTTCGCGCGGCTACGAGGACTGTGACCCGGCCGTTCGAACCTGGTTTCGGCCGCGGCGTCACTTTCGCGCGGCTACGAGGACTGTGACCCGGCCGTTCGAACCTGGTTTCGGCCGCGGCGCTTGGACTCGTAGAGAGCTCGGTCGCTCTGCTCGAACAGAGAGGCCGCGTCGGCGGCGTGGTCGGGGAAGGTTGCGACGCCGAGCGAGGCGGTGATCGTGAGCGGCCCGAGCTCGGTCGGAAGCTGGGTGAGCTCCAGCTGCTGACGGACACGCTCGGCCAAGAGCCGCGCCCCGCTCATGTCGGTCTCCTCGCACAGAACGCAAAACTCCTCGCCACCAAATCGGGCGACGACGTCCGTCTCTCGCTTGACCTCCCGAAGCACGCGTCCGAGCTCCTGGAGCACCCGATCGCCGGTCGCATGGCCGTAGGTGTCGTTGACGGCCTTGAAGTGGTCCAGGTCCGTGACGATCAGAGAGAGCTTACGACCGAACCTGCGCGCCGCGGTCAGCTTTTGCTCCATCTCATCGATGAATGCGCGCTTGTTGAGACAGCCCGTCAGACCGTCCGTGGTCGCGGCCTCCTCGAGCCGCCGCACGGCCTCGGCGTTCGCCATCGACAGAGCGAGCTGATTGGCCAGCACGCCGAGGGTCCCACGGACGGACCGCGAAAATCCATGGGGCTTCTTCGCTGCGAGCAGCAGGGTGCCGATCGGCTCTTCGCGAACGATCAGCGGAAGCACCAGGAGCGAGCTCATGCGCTTGAGGTTGGCCCGCTTGGTGAAGACGACCATCTGCTTCGGGTCGAACTCGCCCCGGTACGGCAGATAGTGGCGGTTCTTGACCACCATGGCCGTCAGCGAGCTGTTGTCACGGAACCGTAGCCCCTGAAAGTCCTCGGCCTGCTCGCCGTCGGCGCGCTCGATCACATGGCTGCGCTCGGTCGGCAAGTACGCCGTGATGGCCGCGAAGTCGTAGGGCGCGATCTCCATCGCCGCCGCGAGCCCCGCATCCATGACGGCGTTTTTGTCGAGCGCCGTGCCCAGGGCCTGAGAGGCCCGATACAGCACGTCTTGCTCCCGCTTGCTGTTCTGTAACGCCAGGAATACGCGCTCGTTTTCGAAGGCCCGCAGCAGGTGCCCGGTGCTCTGCTGGAGCAGAGCCTCTTCTCGCTCGTTGAAAGGCCGGTCGATGAGGCGGTCGGCGCAGAGCACGCCCCGCAGGTGCTCGCCCTCCAGAACGGGAACGGCGATGAACGAGCGCACGATCGAAGGGCCCGCGTAGTAACAGATGCCGCCATAGCCGGCGCGGACGTGTTGGAGGTTGGTCACCATCTTGCGTTTGACCGTCGCGCCGACCGCCCCGGCGCCAATGGCGAAGGGTCCATCGGCGATGTCATCGCTGTGCGTGACGAGCTCGGTGATTCGCAGCTGCTCGCCATCTGCGGTCGGAATCAGGAGCACACAGGTGTGGAGCTCGAGCGTCCGATGAAAGAGGTCCAAGGTGTGGCGCAGCGCCTGGTGGACTTCTTCGACGCTCGATTGAAAGAGCCGCTCTTCGTCGCGAAGGCCATCCGAGCTCGGCGCGATAAGGCGAAAGAGCCTGGTTTCGTCGCGGACCCTGGCCTGCTGGGCGGCCATCTCCCGCTCCGAGCGCCGGCGGACCCTCGCGATCTCGGCGCGGGTGAAGACGACATTCAGGGCCCCGAAGCCGATGATGTACGCCGCGTGAATCGCAAAAGGCCCCGAGCTCGTTCGCCCTTCGGCCAGGAAGTAGATCCCAGCGTCGAGGGCGACCGCAAAGCCGACGACTGCCATGCCGACCCAGCCCGTCGTGAACGAGGCGACGAACGCGATGGCCACGTAGGTCAGCGGATACCACTCGCTCTGTAGGCCCCCGCCAAACTGCACTAGGGCGTGCACGCCGACCAGGAGCAGGACTCCGAGCTCGATGCCGAGACGGGCGTCGAGCCCCCGCTTGGCCGCGTTGCGCACCCGAGCCGCGAACAGGAAAACCCAGACCAGCACCCAGGCCAGGTGCAGTCCGCCGAAGGCGCCGAATCCGGGCAGGAAGAACCCTGCTAGGAGAAACGCCGCCAGCAGAAACGCCACGCCGAGCCCCCAGGCCAAGCGGGCGGTGCGCCGCGCCCGAAGCACTGCCTGAACCAGGGCCGTCATCCTGCAGGCTTGGTACGCCGAACGGTGTCGGTACATCAAAAAAACGGAAAAAATGTAAGCAAAACGCCTACCTACTCGCCGTCGAACTGAAAGACGTACTCGTCCGGCCGCACCATGCCGAGCTCGTCGCGGGCGATGCGCTCGACCGAGCTCGGATCCGAGCGCAGCCCACCGATTTCACGCTTCATCTCGGTGATCTCCTGGACGAGCTCCTGATTGGAAAGCCTCAGGTCCGCGAGCTCGGTCTTGAGGGCGCGGTATCGAGGCAGTCCCCCCTCATCGAGCACTTTGATGGGCACGGTCGTGATGGCCATCCCCATGAGCGCAAACGGCAGCAGCGCAGATGACTTCATCTGCGCTGAAACTGCCCGACGCCCGGCCCCTTGGCAACTTTTGCGAGGCTTCACCGATCCCTTGACAGAACGACCGCAGAACTTAGCATTTTCGGTGAAGTGTCGGTGGTTTTGGACGAGCGCAGGCGTCGGATCCTTTTCGCGGTGGTGACCGAGTACATCGCCTCGGCGAAGCCCGTCAGCTCGCGCGCCATCGCAAAGAGGTACGGGGTCAATCTGTCCCCGGCGACCATCCGCAATGTCCTGGCGGACCTCGAGGACGAAAACTTCCTGCGCCAGCCGCACACGAGCGCTGGCCGGGTGCCGACCGACCGTGGCTTCCGCTGCTTCGTGGACGCGATGGCGGTGGCCGCCGACATTTCCGAGGCACACCGCGAAGTGCTCGTGTCCAGGCTGCGACAGATCGAGCCAGGCGCGGACGTGGTGCGCGAAACCGGGCGGCTCCTCAGCAATCTGACGGGCACCGCGACGATC
Organism: uncultured delta proteobacterium; assembly: GCA_963746475.1. Classification (GTDB taxonomy): domain Bacteria; phylum Myxococcota_A; class Polyangia; order Polyangiales; family Houyiibacteriaceae; genus SG8-38. The sequence goes on along the minus strand of CAVVBB010000001.1, from coordinate 977,294 downwards.
GTCACGCGGCCTGGGGTGAGCGAGGCCGTGCTCGAACAGCTTCGCTTCGTGAAGCTGACCGGGGGACGCACGCTGGCCGTGCTGGTGATGCGATCGGGCACGGTGGAGAACCGCGTAGTGATGACAGGGCCCGAAGTCGACGAGCTCGCGCTCGAGCGCGTGAACAACTACCTCGACGAAGCCGTGGCGGGCCGCACCCTGGGTGGACTGCGGGACCTGCTGGCGCACCGGGTCGCGACAGAACGAAATCAGGTCGAGCTCCTCCGGCGCCAGGCCCAGCAGATGGTCGAGGCGACCGTGACCGACCGGGACGAGCGGCCGCATGTCTTCATTCAAGGGCAAGGCGCTCTGTTCGGTCGTCCCGAATTCGGGGACGCCGAGAAGATACGGAGCTACCTCGGTGCCTTCGAGGAGAAGAAGAGGTTGCTCGAGCTGCTGGAACAGACCCTCGCGGCCTCCGGTGTACAAGTGTTCATAGGCTCCGAGACGGCCTTGACCGATGTACAGGATATCAGCGTCATCTCGAGCTCTTACCGGCGGGACGGATCGAGCGTGGGCTCGCTCGGTATCGTGGGACCGACCCGGATCGACTACGCTCAACTCGTGCCGCTCGTCGGTTTTACTGCCAATCTATTGAGTGACTTGTTGGACGGACGGAAATTGGGCTCGTCCGACGAGTCTTGAGGCGGCGCAGCGAAGATCATTCCAGGAGTTTGCCCGCTCCCCCGCAGGGGACTAAGCGGGGAACCTTCGCAAAGAGGCTCTGAGGAAGATGAACGAAAACCAGGAATTCGAAGGCGGCAACGAAGAATCCAACGGCGCGACTTCCATGGAGGACGATGTGGTGTTCCCAGACGAAGGGGAAGACGAAGGCGAGGCCGCCGATGCAGCGGAGACACAAGACTCCGATCCAGAGCTGTCCGAGCTCGAAACAGCTCGGATCGAGCGAGGCCGAATGAAGGACCAGCTGCTGCGGATCGCGGCGGACTTCGACAACTTCCGCAAGCGGTCACGGCGCGAAATGGAAGACACCCGTCAGCGCGCCGTCGAGGACACCTTGCGCGAGGTGCTGCCTGTCGTGGACAACCTCGAGCGGGCCGCCCAGGCCGCGCGCGAGACGACGGACGTGCAGGCGCTGGCCGAGGGCGTGGACATGGTGCTGCGTGGTTTCGAAGACATCGCGAGCCGTCTCGGGCTCGTACGCGTGGCCTGCATCGGCGAGCGCTTCGACCCGGCCGTGCACGATGCCATGCAGCAGATCGAGACCGATGAGCATCCGCCAGGAGCGATCGTGGCCGAAATCGTGCCCGGCTACCGCATCGGAGAAAAGCTACTGCGCCCGGCCATGGTCGTCGTGGCGCGCCCGCGTTCAGGGGCCAGCTCCGCCAAGGAGGAGGCCGAAGAGTCGGCGGCGGGCGAAGACGAATCTCCGAAGATTGATTCCGAATAAATCGCGGACGCGAAAATATCGCGTTAGGATATTCAGAGGGAAAGAGAGGAGAATGGGCAGAATCATCGGGATCGACTTGGGTACGACCAATTCGTGCGTGGCGTTCGTCGACCATCGCGAGCCCCAGGTGATCCCGAATGCTGAGGGCAGTCGCACGACGCCCTCTGTCGTGTCCTTCTCGAAAGATGGCGAGCGCCGTGTCGGAAGCGTGGCCAAGCGACAGGCCGTGACCAACCCGGAGAACACCGTCTTCGCCATCAAGCGCTTGATGGGCCTGCCGTTCAAGAGCGAGTCCGCTCAAAAGCACGCAGCGGTCGCTCCGTACCATGTCGTCGAGCAAGAAGGCGGCGACGCTTGGGTGCAGGTCGACGATAAGCGCTACTCGCCGCCGGAAATCTCAGCGATGATCTTGCAGCAGATGCGCGAGGTTGCCGAGGCCTTCCTGGGCGAGAAAGTGACCGAGGCGATCGTGACGGTCCCCGCCTACTTCAACGACGCGCAACGCTCCGCGACGATCGCGGCAGGCAAGATCGCCGGGCTGGAAGTTCGTCGGATCATCAACGAGCCCACGGCAGCCGCACTCGCCTACGGCTTCGACCGAAACGACGGAAAGCGGGTCGCGGTCTACGACCTTGGCGGGGGGACCTTCGATATCTCGATCCTCGAGATGAGCAGCGGTGTCTTCAGCGTCAAATCGACCTCTGGCGACACACACCTCGGCGGCGAAGACCTGGACAACGCGCTGGTCGAAGAGCTCGCGCGGCGCTTCGAGGAAGAGCACGGAATCAACCTTCGCCAAGACCGAGTCGCGCTGCAGCGCTTGAAGGAACAAGCCGAGAAGGCAAAGCACGAGCTGTCGAGCACACGCGAAACCGAGGTCAACCTACCCTTCATCGCCTCGGACGAATCGGGCCCCAAGCACCTCGAAACCACAGTCAAACGCAGCGAGCTCGAGATCCTGGTGTCCGAGATCATAGACCGCACGCTGCTACCCTGCAGGCAGGCGCTCGAGGACGCCGGGCTCAAAACGACAGACATCGACGAGGTCTTGCTCGTGGGCGGTCAGACCCGGATGCCCCTGGTGCAGACCAAAGTGGCGGAGTTCTTTGGCCGGGAGCCGCACAAAGGCGTCAACCCGGACGAGGTCGTCGCTCTAGGCGCCGCACTGCAAGGCGCAGCCCTCTGTGGCGAGGTCGACGAAGTCCTGCTGCTGGACGTGACGCCTCTCAGTCTCGGGGTGGAGACCGGCGGCGGCGTCTTCCACAAGCTGATCCCCCGAAACACCACCGTGCCGACGAAGGCCAAGGAGGTGTTCACGACCAGCGTCGACAACCAGAGCTTCGTTCCGATTCACGTCCTACAGGGCGAACGAGACATGGCCGAGGACAACAAGTCCCTCGCGAAGTTCGAGCTTTCGCCGATCCTTCCCGCACCCCGGGGCGTGCCCGAAATCGAGGTGACTTTCGACATCGACGCCGACGGCGTCGTCAACGTGAGCGCCAAAGACATGGGCACGGGCCGCGAGCAAAACATTCGCGTCGTCGCTTCGAGCGGTCTGACCGACCAGGACATCGATCGGATCATCGAAGAAGCCGAAGCCTACAAGACGACCGACCAGAAGCGACGCGAGCTCGCGGAGCTGCGCAACGCAGCCGAGGCCTTGCTCTACACGAGCGAACGCGCCGTCGAGGAGTGCCGCGAGATGGTGCCCGAAAACGTCATCGATGCCGTGGACGAGGACATCGCGACCTTGCGTCAGTGCGTCGAGGAAGGTGACTCGATCGCCATCCGTGACGCGCTCGAGGCGCTCGAGCTCAGCGCGTATAAGATCGCCGAAGCCATGTACGGCAACGTCGACTTCGATGCGGTTGCGGCGAGCGAGCCACCGGCCGAAAGCCCGGCCAAGCTCGAGCCGTGAGTCGAGCGTCCGAGGCCGCAGGGGTGACACGGACCCAGTGGCTGGCACGCATGCGCTGGGGAGCGCTGCTGGCGCAGGCCGTGGCCATCTTGTTCGCGAAGCTGATACTCGACGTGCCCCTGCCCATGTCGTGGATGTGGGCACTCGTCGGAATCGGCGCCGCGTCGAACCTGTGGCTGCTGAGGCGCCAAGAGGATATTTCAGCGATCGGCGCGTTTTTGGTGCTCGATGTTTTGCTTCTGACCGGGCTCCTCTACCTCTCAGGTGGACCGACGAACCCCTTCAGCGTGATCTATCTGGTGTACATCGCGCTGTCGGCGGTGATGCTGAGCACCCGTTGGACCTGGAGCATCGCGGCCCTTTCCGTCGCGGGCTTCGCCTGGCTTTTCTACTTTCACCAGCCGAGCCCCGAGATGAGCCATCATGAGCACGGCGGCTTTCGCGGGCATCTGTACGGCATGTTCGTCGCCTTCGTTCTAGCGTCCTTGCTCACGGCATACTTCGTGGGCCGGCTCTCGCGTGAAGTTCGCGAGCGCGAGCGCGCGCTGGCGGAGGCGCAAGAGCGGGCGCGCCGCTGGGGAAAGCTGGCTTCGATCGCCACCCTGGCAGCAGGTGCGGCGCACGAGCTCGGCACACCGCTCGGGACGATCGCGATCGCGGCGGGAGAAATGAAGCGTCGATTGGAAGCCGAGGAGGCGTCCGAAGCTTTGCTTAGCGACGCTGACTTGATCCGAGAAGAGGTCCAGCGCTGCCGAGCCGTTCTGGACCAGATCGCGCTCGCGGGCGGAGAGCCGAGCGGGGAGGCTCCGACCGCGATACCGGTCGAAGCGCTGTTCGAGTCCGTCCGGGACCGCCTGAGCCCAGAGCAAGGGGCGCGCTGGAAGACGAGCAGCGAAGTCCGCAGCCTGCGGGCACCGCGTCAGGCGCTGGCGCAGATGGTGGAGAACCTGGTCCGCAATGGCTTCGACGCCTGCGCCGAGGGCCGGGTGGCGCTGGAAGTCCTAGAGCGGGACGGGACCGTCGAGCTCGTCTTCACGGATGAAGGTCAGGGCATGGATGCCGAGACCCTGGCGCGTGCCACCGAGCCGTTCTTCACGACGAAGGGGCTCGACGACCGGATGGGGCTAGGCTTGTTCCTCGCGAACGCGCTCGTGGACTCTCTGGAGGGCGTCCTGCGTATCGAATCCGCCCCCGGCCAGGGAAGCACGCTTCGGGTTATACTTCCGCAGTAGCGACCATGGGCGGAGCAGACGAAACCAGTCCCAGGCCTTCAGTCCTCGTCGTCGACGATGACGAGCGTCTCCGCTCCAGGCTGGCGCGGGCGTTCGAGGATCGGGGCTATGACGTCCTGCAGGCGGAAGACTACGAGAGCGCCCTGAGCTCGGTGTCCGAAGAAAGCACCGAGTTTGCCGTCGTGGACCTTCGCATGCCCGGCAAATCCGGGCTCGAGCTGGTCCGCGCGCTTCACCAGCTGGACGAGGCGACGAAAATCGTGGTGCTGACCGGCTACGGCAGTATCGCCACGGCGCTCGATGCCGTCCGGCTCGGGGCCGCACACTACCTCACAAAACCCGCGGACGTAGACACTGTGATCGCCGCATTCAGCAAGGGCGAGCTCTCGGCGGACGGGCCCGTGGCCGAACCCACCGACGAGACCCCGTCGCTCGCCCGCGTCGAGTGGGAACACATTCAGCGCGTCCTGAGCGACTGCAACGGGAACATCAGCCAGGCCGCGAAGCAACTGGGGATTCACCGGCGCTCGTTGCAGCGCAAGCTCGCCAAGTTTCCCGCACCTCGCTGAGCCTCCCGAATTGACTTGTGCTCATGGGGGCTCGCGAGAGACATCGAGTGGCTCGTGCCCGCCCTCGAGGTCAGCGCTGCGGGCTTCGACGCCAGCGTGCGGGCGGGGATCTTCGAGATCGCCGGCCGCTTCGACCGACGCTTGCCCGAGCGCTCCCTGTGGCTCAACGCCTTCCTTCCGCCCGGCTACCTCTGTGACACGGTGCCGAGCTCGACCCCGGGCAACCTCAGCCCCGCGGCTTGCACCGGCAGTGAGGACGCGCGCTACTTCGGCGGACTGGACCTCAGCTTCAGCTTCTCGCGCTGGGGGCTCTACGCGGGGAGCAACATTCTTCATAGCGAGCAGTCTGACGACTTCGAGCAAATCGCGGGCTACCTGCAAGCGCGGGTGCTGCGCATTGCGGACGTCATGTGGATGGACTTCTCCGTCTCCGCATACGCGAAGTCGTTCGTGGATAGCTACGCCGCTCGTTTCGGGAGCGGCGTGCAGCTCGGCCCAACGGCCGAGCTGTCCGTGTACTACCGGCCTTCGCTCAACGAGTACGAAGCGGAGATGAGCAGCTGGCTCAAGCACTGGGTGGGTGGGCTGGTCTACTGGTCTTTTCGGGACGACAAGGACTTCGGCCTCCGGGCCGATGGGATCTTTGGGGAGGACGTCGACGTGCTTCTGCTGCAATCGAGTCTGACCTGGCGCCCGTCTTGGTGATTGTCCCCCATGCGGGCTTGGGCTGCCCGCCAGCCCGATTTTCGGGCTAGCCCACGCAATAGACGTCCGCGCTAGCTCGCTGCGACGATTTGCCACATTTAGGTTGCGCTGAAGCACCCCTAGTGTGGCGGTGTGAAGGGGCTTTGGCTGATCGGCGTAATCCTGCTCACGCACGGATTGACGTGCGTGGCGTACGCCTGTGGCACATGCACCGTCGGTGACCCGACGCTGACCGTCGTCGGCTTCGGACAGCCGGCAAACCAGCGTGTGCGCACATCCTTCACCACCAGACACCGGCAGGACCAGGTCGGCGAGCCCGGAGTCGACGAGCTCACGCTTTCCGAGCAGCGCCTGGAGATGGCCCTCGCGTATTCGTTCACGGATCGATGGACCGTGTCCTTGATGATGCCGGTCGTGCACCGCCTCGTGACGGAGGTGAACCTGGCGGAGCTCAATGCCTGGGCACCGGGCGACTTGGACCTACGGCTTCGGAGCATCGTGTACCGGGATCGAAAGTTCGCGCCGCGTCACGTGGTCGGGCTCCTCGGGGGGCTCGAGATGCCTACGGGCACCGTCGAGGACGACCTCGAGGGAGAGCCGTTACCGCTGGAGTTTCAGGCGGGTAGCGGTTCCTGGGATCCGCTCGCCGGAGCGAGCTACGCGTTTTACGCGAACCCTTGGGCGCTCTTCCTGTCTTCTTCGGCCATCTTCCCGACCGAGGGCACGGCCGACACACAGGCCGGGATCAGCTTTCGACAGACCGCGAACGCGCAGTACCAGCCGATCGACTATCTGGCCTTCGTTCTGGGCGCTGACTTTCGCTTGGACCGGCCGACCTACGAGGCCGGGTTCCGCGACCCGGACACCGGGGGCAACATCACATACCTCAACGTCGGCATGATCGGTTTGCCTCATCCGAAGCTGGTGCTTCACGCCATGGTCTCGGTCCCCATCATTCAACGGCTCGATGGACTTCACGAAGAGTTTGTCGCCGTGACGGCAGGGTTGATTTATGAAACGCGTTAGGCGCATCTTACTGGCTGCTTTGGCGCTGACGGCGGCCACGCAGTGCGTGTCGTACACCGAGGGCATCGAGCTGGACGTCGTCTACCAGGCGCCGTTCATGGTCGCTGCCATTCAGACCGACCGCGGTTACCGGGTGCGGCTCGAGCGCGCGATGATCACGTTCGGCGAAGTCGAGCTCGTCTTCTGTGACGGCGTGACCGAGCAGGCGCTCCGGCTCTTCAGAGCCTCTCGCGCGCGCGCTCACAGCGAGACGACGCCCACGGAGCTCGGCGTGCCGGTCATCGTCGACTTGATGGAGACCGGCGGAGTGCCGTTGTTCGCAGGCACTTTGAAGCCACCGCCGGGGCGCTACTGCGCGGTGCGTGTCACGGGCACGCCCACCGATGACGACGCGCAGGGCAGCGAGCTTCAGCGAAAAGCCATGCTGAACGCGACCGTGCTCCTGGAAGGAAGCGTGGAGGGGCCCGAAGCCGAGAGGCTCGGCCCGATCAGCGTCCGCCTCACAGGACGCATGCAAAGCGAGCTGCGTTTCGCTCGACCACTGCTCTTGGACGAGCAAGAGCGAAGCGGAAGCTTGTCGGTGCGCATCAACACGCTGCAATGGTTCGATGGGATCGATTTCGCCGCACAGGACATGGCGGCATCGCAAGAGCAAATCATGGAGAACATTCAAGCATCGCTCGAAACGAGCTTGGGAAGCTTGGGGGAAATAGAATGAAGAAGATTTTGATCACGATCGTCGCGCTCGGCCTGTGGGCGGGTTGCGGGGACGACAACGCGGGGCCGATCGGGGGCTCCGGTGGTAGCGGTGCCGGGCTCAGTGCGCAGATCGCGTTTCAGGCTCGGGTCGACGGAGCGGACTTCGTTTGTGACGCCCTGTACGAGGGCCTCGGGGCGGACCAGAGCGCGCTTCAGTTCTCGGACTTCCGACTCTACGTTCAGGACGTGGCTTTGAAGAACGCCGAGGGCGACTGGGTGCCCGTGGCACTCGAGGACGGTGACTTCCAGGGAGAAGGCGTCGTGCTCCTCGACTTCGAAGACTGCGCGGAGCCTCAGACCTGGACCGAGGTGCTCGGGACTTTGCCCGACGGTGATTACGAAGGCCTGCGCTTCACGATGGGCGTTCCCTTCGATCTCAACCACGCGAACAAAGACGTCGCTGCCACCCCTCTGAACCTCACCAGCATGCACTGGGACTGGCAGGGCGGTTACAAGTTCCTTCGCCTCGACTCGGGCCAGTTCGGCCCGACGGACTGGCGTCTGCACCTCGGCAGCACCAACTGCGACGGCGATCCGCTCGCGGGTGGAACGACGGCCTGCGCGAACTCGAACCGCGTGGAAGTCGAATTCCCGAGCTTCCGGCTCGGCGAAAACCTCGTCGTCGCCGACCTCGCCAGCTTGTTGCAAGGAGCCGCGCCGAGCACGAACCAGGACGGCACCCCGGTCGGCTGCATGGCGGCGCCTGCGGACTCAGATTGCGCCGCGCTCTTCGAGAACCTAGGCCTTCCATTCGGCGACGTCGACGACCCGGGACCGCAGACCTTCTTCACGATGGAATGAGCAAGACGATCCACAGCATTGTTCTTCTGTGCCTCGCGACCGCTTTGGGCTGCGGCGACGCCGCCGCGCCCGAAGCGAGCGCCTGGGAGTGGAACCTGCCCGAGCACGTCCCTGAGCCACGGGTCCCCGAAGACAACCCGATGAGCGAGGCCAAAGTCGAGCTCGGTCGGTTTCTCTTCTACGACAAGCGCCTGTCCGGCAATGAAACTCAGAGCTGCGGAAGCTGCCACCGGCAGGCGCTGGCCTTCACCGACGGGATGGCCGTCTCCGAGGGGTCGACGGGCGAGCACACTCCGCGTGGCTCGATGTCCATCGCCAACTCGGGCTACGCGGCCACGCTGACCTGGGCCAACCGCAGCCTCGTACGGCTGGAAGAGCAGGCGCGGGTGCCGCTCTTTGGCGAGGCGCCCGTCGAGCTCGGCCTGGCGGGCATGGAGGACGAGCTTCTCCAACGGGTGCGGGAGGACGCGCGCTACCCGGAGATGTTCGACGAGGCCTTCCCAGAGGAGCTCGATCCGATCAGCGTGGGCAGCATCACCAAGGCCCTGGCCGCCTTTCAGCGAAGCGTCACGAGCTTCGATAGCAAAGTGGACCGCTGGACGCTCGGCGACGAGACCGCCCTCAACGCATCGGAGCAAAACGGGATGCGCTTGTTCTTTGGCGGAGAGACCGAGGCCGGGGTGAGCGATGCCCTGGAATGCTTCCACTGCCACGGCGGCTTTCTCTTTTCGCAGTCGGTCGACGAGGCACAGAACGTGTTCGACCAGAGCCTCTTCCTGAACAACGGGCTCTACAACCTCGATACACAGGGAAGCTACCCGCCGGGAAACGAAGGCCTGTTCGACATCACGGGGGAGCCCGGGGACAAGGGCGCGTTCAAGCCGCCCTCGCTCCGAAACATCGCGCTCACCGCACCGTACATGCACGACGGGTCCATCGAGACGCTCGAGGAAGTGGTCCGTCACTACGAGCGCGGCGGTCGGCTCATCGAAGACGGCCCGTACGCCGGCGACGGCTTCGACAACCCGAACAAAAACGGCTTCGTGCAGGGCTTCGTGCTCAGCGACAAGGAACGCGAAGATCTTCTGGCTTTCTTACGGGCACTGACCGACGAATCGCTGCTCACCAACCCAGCCTACAGCGACCCGTTCGCTGAATAGCGACGCGCCAAGCTGAAGCCTTGGCGCGTCTTCGCGTTGTCTACGCGCCGAGAATTCGCGGCTCTCGGCTGAGCGAAATCCCGAACCGCTGAAGAACCCGGCTGCGGATTTCCTCGGCAAAGGCCAGGAGCTCCGCCGTCGTGCCTCCGCCGTGGTGAACCAGAGCGAGGGCGTGACGGCTCGAAATGCCAACCGGCCCGCGGCGCATGCCTTTGTGGCAGCCGGACTTCTCGATGAGCCAGCCGGCGGCGAGCTTCACCTGGCCTGTGGGCGCTGGGTACTGCGGGACCTCGGCGCGCGACTGGACGAGCTGCTCTGAGAGCGCCGTCTCGATTACGCGCTCGGCTTCCGTCGCGCTGAGCAGGGGGTTCACGAAAAACGAGCCCACGCTTCGCCGGTTCGGGTCGGTCGCGTCGAGCACCATCGACTTGCTGCGACGGAGCGAAAGAACGGCATTGCGAACCTCGGCGAGCGAGGCCTCGGCGGAGACGCTTCGCTGAAGCTCCGCGTAGCGTAAGGACGGGCGGCCCGCCGGACGCAGCTGAAGCGTGACGGCCGAGACGACCCAGCAGCCCGGATGCTGCTTGAAAAGGCTGTCTCGATACGAGAAGCGACAGGCGGTCCGGTCGAGCTCTTCGAAGCGCAGGGACTCGATGTGGAGCGCGCGCACGGCCGTTATGAGCTCGGCGACCTCTTGGCCGTATGCGCCGACGTTTTGAACGGGGGTGGCTCCCGTGGAACCTGGGATTCCCGTCAGACACTCGATGCCGGCCCAGTCGCGTTCGATCGCGTTTTGGACGACCGACTCCCAAGGGACGCCGGCGCCGAGCCGGGCCTCGCCGCGCTCGCCATAGCGCGCCTCATCGAGCCCCATGTGCACGACGAGCCCGTCGTAGCCCTCGTCGGGCACGATGAGGTTGCTGCCTCCGCCGAGCACGCTCGCCTCGACCCCCTGCTCAGCAGCCCAGGCGAACGCCTCGCGCAGCGCCTCTTCGGTGTCGACCCGGACGAAAAAACGCGCAGGGCCACCGAGCTCCAAGCTGGTGAGCGGAGCGAGGGGGACGGCGTGTTCGATGTGCAGGCGGCTCATCTACTCGGGGCTGATCTTGTCCACCCCGCCCATGTACGGCCGAAGCGCCTCCGGCACGCGGACGCTCCCGTCCTCTTGCTGACATTGCTCCAGGATGGCCACGAGCGTCCGGCCGATCGCCAGGCCTGAGCCGTTCAAGGTGTGTAAGAGCTGCGGCTTGCCCTTGGGCGCGGGTCGAAAGCGGGCTTTCATCCTGCGCGCCTGAAAGTCGCCGAACCAGGAGCAGCTGCTGATCTCGCGATAGGCGTTTTGAGCCGGAAGCCAGACTTCGAGGTCGTAGGATTTCTGCGCTGCAAAGCCCATGTCTCCGGCACAAAGCTGGACGACCCGGTAGTGAAGGCCGAGCTTTTGCAGAACCGTCTCGGCGTGCCTGGTGAGCTTTTCGAGCTCGGCCTCGCCGTCCTCGGGACGGCAGAAACGAACGAGCTCGACTTTGTCGAACTGGTGCACGCGGATCATCCCGCGCGTGTCCTTGCCGTAGCTCCCCGCCTCGCTCCGAAAGCAGGCCGTGTAGCCCGTGTAGCTCAGCGGAAGCTCGCTCTGCGAGAGGATCTCGTCGGCGTGCAGGTTCGTGATGGGAACCTCGGCGGTCGGAACGAGGTAGAGGTCGTGCCCTTCGGCCTCGGCCTCCGCCTCCCAGTCTGCGTCCTTGGCGATGCGAAACGCATCCTTGGCGAACTTGGGGAGCTGGCTCGTGCCCCGCATGGCCGTGTCTTTGACCAGAACCGGAGGCCAGACTTCTCGGTAGCCGTGCTCTTCGGTGTGCAGGTTCAACATGAACTGCATGAGGGCGCGGTTGAGCCTGGCGCCGAGGCCCTTCAGAACCACGAAGCGCGAGCCGCTGATCTTCGAAGCGCGCTCGAAGTCCATGATGTCGAGCGCGGTGCCGAGGGCGACGTGGTCTTTGACCTCGAACGGGATCTCGGGCTTTTCACCCCAGACCCGCAGCTGCACGTTGTCCGCTTCACAGAGCCCCGCAGGGGTCTGCGGATGTGGCAAGTTGGGCAGGTTCAGCAAGATGCCCTCGAGCTCGCGCTCGAGCTCCCCCTGCTCGAGCTCGCTCTCCTTGATGCGATCGCCGAGGCTTCGGAGCGCTTCGCGCTTCTCCTGAAAAGCCTCGGACTTCTTGTCCGGGATCTGCGCCATGGCCTGACTGGCCTCGTTTCGCTCCTGCCTCAGCGCTTCGACCGAGCTGATGCTCGTGCGGCGGCGCTGCGCCAAATCGCCGAGCCGGTCGAGCAGCGCGGCGTCCTCGAAGCCCCGTTTGCCCAGGGCGGCTTTGATTTCCGCAAGGTTTTCGCTGACGTATCTCAGATCCAGCATTCGGCGGTCTTACCCTAAGGCTCGCCGGCGGACCAGCCGGTAGTCTCTTGGCGCCGCGAGGATTCTCCCCTAGATTGGCGCTGGTGGAAACGGGCGGATCCATATCGCGGTGCGGTGTCATCGGCGATGTGCACACGGAAGACGAGGCGCTCGAACGCGCGCTCGATGCGCTGGCCGAGCTGAAGGTCGAGCCGGTGCTCTGCGTGGGCGACATCGTCGATGGGCCCGGGGACGCCGATGCCACGCTTCGCGCGCTGCGCGATCGCGGCGTGGTGTGCGTTGCTGGAAACCACGAGCGCTGGTTTCTTCACAGCGAGCGTCGAACCCTGCAAAACGCGACCCTGGACCTGGCCCCTGACGCCCTGGCGTTCTTGAGCGGTCTGCCTCGGCAGCGCCGCTTCAGCACGCCGGCAGGGACAATGCTGCTTTGCCACGGCGTCGGTTCCGACGATGAGGCCTGGCTCAGACCCGACACGCGCGGCTATGCGCTCCGCGAGATCGGCACCCTGCACGAGCTCATGCTCGACGAGTCCGTTCAATTCATGGTCGGCGGTCACACGCACGAGCGCATGGTCCGTCAGTTCGGCGGCCTCACAGTCGTCAACGCCGGCACCATCCATCGCGACTTCGAGCAAACCTTCACCATCGTCGACTTCGCGCAGATGCGCGTCGAATTCCGCTCCGCCGCACCGGACAGCACCGGCACCCTCATCGAAGAGCTCCCCCTCCCCGCACCCGCCGAGCTCCGATAGAGGGGGGACACTCCCCCCTATCGAAAGCTCCGATAGAGGGGGACACGCTCCCCTATCGTAAACACCTGAATTAATTGCGCTTCTCAGGCAAAGATCGCAGCACCTCTCAGCAAAGGTGCTGCGATCTTTGCCTGAGAAGCTCTTTGATTTCAGTCGTTTATGTGGGGGGAGCGTGTCCCCTGCTTCCAGAGCTGGGAGAGGGAGGGGCGGGTGCCGGTGAGGGCGAAGCTGACGCGGAAGAGGCGGGCTCCGATGCGTATGGAGAGCCAGGTGCAGAGGAGGAGGACGAGGAGGGAGCCCATGATTTCCCAGAGCGGGATGCCGCTCGGGTCTACGGCGAGGCGAATGATCACGGTGAGCGGGGAGGTGAAGGGGATCCAGGTGAGAAGCTGGCCCAGCCAGCCATGTGGCTCGTCGAGGAGGATGACCAGGAACATGACGGGCAGCATGGCGAGGATGGCCCAGCCCATGGTGAGCTTCTGGCTTTCGGCCGCGTTGGTGCCTAGGGCGGCGGTGGCGAGCATGAGGCTCCCCATGAAGAAGTAGCCGAGCACGAAGAAGAGCGGCGCGACCAGGACCGCCGCCCAGGGAATCGCAGCGGCCGAGGCGAAGGTGGCCGAAAGCCAGCCGGCGGCAGCAACGACCATCGACGACCAAACCGTGAACTGCAGGAACCCCGCCGCCCCCAGCCCAAAGAGCTTTCCGGCGACGATCTCGTCTGGGGTGGCGGACGAGAGCAGCACTTCGACAATCTTGCTTTCTTTGTCCGTGGCGATGGTCTGGACCAGGTAGCCCGAGGCGCTCAGTAGGGCCGTCAGGAGCAAGATGCCCAAAAAGAGCGGAACCGCTGCCCGGATGAGGAGCTGCATGTTGTAAGCGGTGCTCGGGACGAGGGCGCCGTCCTCGGAAAGATGGGTACGGACGAACTGGGCGGGTTTGAGGACCCGCGCGGCCAGCTTCTCGTCGAGCTGGTCTCCCAGCAAGCTGCGGCTGAGCAAGAGTCGCAGGGCCGGCTCGATGGCGGCCCCCGGAACGCTCAGGAGCGGCGTCTTGTCGGACCTCACCGCCCTGACCTCCCCGGTCTTCAGATAGTCTTCGTCGATCAGGTAAAGGCCTTGAATCGCTCCCGAGCGCAGATCGCGCTGCGCCGCCTCGTAACTCTCGTAGAGGCTCACGTCGGCGCCGAGGCCGTGCCAAATCTCGGCGCCGGTCTCCTCTCGCGCGAATTGCGCGCGGTCGATCACCCCCGCGTCATCGACCACGCCGAAGGTCGCGCTCTGCTCCGAGCGCTGGAGCAAGACATAGGTCTGCACCGCGAAGATACTCCCCGACACCAGGGTCAAGAAGAGCGGCAGGCCGAAGGTGGCGAGCAGGTAAGACAAGCGCCGCACGACGCCCAGGAACTCGAAACGCGCGATCGCGGCGACCCGGCCCGGACGCATCATGGCTCAGCTCCGCTGACCACGCGGACGAAGATTTCGTCCATGGGTGCGATGTGCGGCTCGTATCGGTCGATCGCCACGCCACGCTGGACGAGCTCGTGCAGGTAGCTCGAGGCGGTCGCTTCCTCCGGCAGCGGCACGCGCCAGCGGCGTCCGTCTTCGCGCACGGCAGCCGCAGCGAGCGGTCCGAGAGCGGCGTCGCTCAGGTCCGCGCTGGTCCACACGCGCACCTCGTGCGGCGAGTAGCGCCGGCGCACCTCGTCGAGCGCGCCGTACACGACCAGGCGGCCGCGATGAATGAGCGCCACGCGATCGCAGAGCGCCTCGACTTGCTGCATCATGTGCGTCGACAGGACGGTCGTCGCCCCGGCCTGTCGGCGCTCTTCGATGAGCTCCTTGACGAGGCCGACGTTCACGGGGTCCAAGCCCGAGAAGGGCTCGTCGAGAATGCAGAGCTCGGGGTCGGTCATCAGACAGGCGGCGATCTGAACTTTTTGGCTCATGCCCTTGGACAGGCTCTCGACTCGCTGCGTGCCGAGCTCCGCAAGCCCGACGCGCTCGAGCCACTGCGCCGCGCGGTCTCGCGCGAGGTCTCGGCTGAGCCCCTTGAGCCGGCCGAGATACACGAGGAGATCGAGGACCTTGGCCCGCCGATAGACCCCGCGCTCCTCGGGCAGGTAGGCCACCCGGTCGAGCGTCGAAGGCCCGGGCGCCGCACCAAAGAGAGAAACCTTCCCCTGGTCGGGGCGTAGAATGTCGAGGCCGATGCGAATGAGCGTGGTCTTGCCCGCTCCGTTCGGGCCCAAAAGCCCTAAAACCTCGCCGCTTCGAACCTCGAGCGACACCTCGTCGAGCGCGCGGTGCTGCCCAAAACGCTTGCTGACCCCGCGATAAGCAAGAACGTCCACTGGCCTAAGCATATCAGCTGCCGGCGGCCGCGAGGATCTTCTTGGTGAGCGAGGACACGCCGACGCCGCCGAGCTCCGCCAAGGAAAAGAAGCGCCCAGCCTCCGTGGGCTCCGCCCTCGCCCCGGTCGCGCGGAACACCTCGATATGAAGATGCCGGTGCGTGAGAACATGCTCGAGCGCCACCGAGGCGCTCTGGTCGAGCCGGGCGATCAAGCCAGCCTCGCGAAGCGCCGCACGCGCCGGCTCTTCGGTCGACGCGGACTCCACCATGGGCACGCCCCAGAGGCCGCCGAACAGGCGACCGCCGGCCTTGCCGAGCCAGACTTGCTTGTCCGCAGCTCGGCCGCGGGTCGCGACAACGGCCGTTAGGCCAAGCCGCTTCGGTGCCTTTCGCGGACGCGGAACGGGGAGCGCTTCCACTTCGCCCGCCCGGCGCGCCGCGCAGTCGGCCGAGACTGGGCAGAGGAGGCACCGTGGCTGCTTCGGGGTGCAGACCGTCGCGCCGAGCTCCATCAGCGCTTGATTCAAGTCACCCGGGCGCTCACCGACGACCAGGCCCTCGGACAGCTCCCAAAGCCGCCGCTCCGTCTCCGAGGCCCCGAGCGGTGTGCGAATCGCAAAGAGCCGCGCTAGGACCCGGCTCACGTTGCCGTCGACGATGGGCTCTTCCTTGTCGAACGCGATGCTGCCGATCGCACCGGCCGTGTACCGGCCGACGCCGGGAAGCTGGCGCAGGGCCCGGGCGTCTTCGGGGATCTCGCCGCCGTACTCTGCAACGACTTCCTGCACCCCTCGGTGCAGCAAGCGTGCGCGCCGGTAGTAGCCGAGCCCGCTCCACATCGACAGGACCGCGTCCTCGTCGGCCTGCGCTAGGGCCTCGGGCGTCGGGAAACGCTCGAGGAACTTCTCGTAGTACGGAATGACCGTATCGACGCGCGTCTGCTGGAGCATGATCTCGGAGACCCAGATTGCGTAAGGGTCCTTCGTGCGTCGCCAAGGCAGATCGCGCGCAGTCTCATCGTACCAGCCCAGAAGCGCTTCGCGCATGCTCACAGGAACTCGTAAAAGAGCTTCTCGGGGTTTTCGAGGTAGTCGATGACCTCGTAGGCGAACTCCGCGCCCACATGACCGTCCACGATGCGATGGTCGAACGAGAGAGACAGCAGCATCACCTGGCCGACGGCGATTTTTGCGTCGCGAACGACCGGTTTTTCCTTGATGCGGTGCACCCCGAGAATGCCCACTTCCGGGTAGTTCAAGATGGGCGTGGCCAAGAGCCCACTCCGTTTGCCGAGCGAGGTGATGGTGAAGCTTCCGCCTCGCAGTTCCTCGGGCCGCAGGGACCCTTCCCGCGCGGCCTCGGCGAGCCTGCTGATTTCACGGGCGAGCTCGAACAAGCGCATGCGATCGGCGTCACGGAGGACGGGGACCATCAAGCCTGCGTCGGTCGCGGTCGCGAGCCCGATGTTGTAATATTTCTTGTAGACCAGCTCTCGAGCGTCGTCGTCGACGGCGCTGTTCAAGACCGGATGGGCCGCCAGCGCCTGGACGACCGCCTTGACGATGAACGGCAGATAGCTGAGTTGAACGCCGCGCCGCTCGGCTTCGGGGGCCAGCCGTGCGCGCAGCTCTACCAGACGCGAGGCGTCACATTCCTCGACGAAGGTGAAATGTGCCGCCTGCGTTGTGCTGCGATGCATGCGCTCGGCAATCTGGCGGCGCATGCCTCGGATGGGAACGCGCTCCTCACGCGCCTCCCCCTGGACGCGGCCAGGGCTCGGACCCTGCTCGGACGCCTGTCCGAGCGCGGCGCGCACGTCCTCGCGAGTCACCCGTCCGCCTTCTCCGCTCGGAACGATGCGCCGAAGGTCGAGACCCTGCGCCTTGGCAAAGCGGCGGGTCGCCGGGGTCGCCAAGGGCTTGGCTCGAAAGTACTGAATGGCGCTGGCTGGCGCGCTCAGCCCTGGCCCGCCCTGACTCCCTTGCTGACTCCCGGCCGCGCCCTTGGCGCTCGCGGCCGGGGTCGCGAAAAGCCTCGCTCCGGGCAGCGATTCTTCGAGGCTTCCGACGGCGGTCGCCTTGAGCTTGTCGTCGATCGCATCGTCGGTCTCTGCGTGCAGGGCTTCGTGTGCGGCTTCATGCGTGGCTTCGTGCGCATCCGTCGACTGGATGCGAACGAGGACCGCGCCCACGGGCACGACGCTACCGACCTCATGAGCGATGGCCTCGATTCGCCCCTCGCAAGGCGCGCCAATGGTCACCGTCGCCTTGTCGGTCATGACCTCGACCATGGGGTCGTCTTCGGCCACCTCATCGCCGGCCTGGACGAACCAGTTGACGATTTCGCCTTCGGTCACGCCTTCGCCAATGTCCGGAAGTCTGAATTCGACCGAGGAAGTCATCCGATGTGCCTCAGTACCTGGCCGTCTCGAGCAGCGCCGGCGCAATCCGGTGGGCCAAAGGAAGATACTCCCGCTCGTGGGTCTGCGGAAACGGCGTATCGTAGCCGGTCACTCGCCGCGGCGGGGCTTCGAGGTGCAGAAAGCAACGCTCGGTGATGAGGGCCAGGAGCTCGGCACCGAAGCCGCAGGTCTTCGGCGCTTCGTGCACGACGAGGAAGCGACCCGTCTTTTGAACGCTGCGCACGAGCGTGTCGATGTCGAGCGGCCAGAGCGTACGAAGGTCGATCACTTCGACATCGACGCCCTGCTTGGCGACTTCCTCGGCCGCTGTGAAGGCCTCATAGAGCATCGCGCCCCAGGCCACGCAGGTCAGCTGCGCTCCTTGCCGCACCAGCTTCGCTTCGCCGAGCGGTAAGCGGTATGCGCCCTCGGGGACCTCTGCTTTGACCGCGCGGTACACGCGCTTGGGCTCGAAGAACAAGACCGGGTCTTCGTCGTCGATCGCCTCCAGCAAAAGACCCTTGGCGTCGTAAGGGTTCGAAGGACAAACGACCTTGAGTCCCGGTGTGTGAATGAAGAGCGCTTCGGGCGATTGCGAGTGATAGCCGCCGCCACGGATGCCGCCGCCGTAGGGCGCGCGCACGACCATGGGAACGCTGAAATCTCCGTCCGTGCGATACCGGTACTTGGCCGCCTCGCTGACGAGTTGATCGAAGCCTGGATAGATGAAGTCCGCGAACTGAATCTCCGTCACCGGCCGCATGCCGTGAATCGCCATGCCGATGGCGGTCCCGAGGATTCCGGTCTCGGACAACGGCGTGTCGATGATCCGGTCTTCCCCGAACTCCTCGCGAAGCCCTTGCGTGACGCGAAACACACCGCCCAACCGGCCAATGTCCTCGCCCATGAGCACGACCCGCTCGTCGGCTGCCAAGGCCTCCCGCAGGCCACTGTGGATGGCTTGCACGAGGTTCATCTCGCTCATGACTCGCCGCCCTCCTTTCGGGCTCGCGGACCTTGCAGGCAGCTCTGCTCCTGCTCGCGGAGATGCCAGGGCGACTCCTCGTAGACGCTGCGAAACATCTGGCTCAGAGGAGGCGGTGGTGTGTTCTTCGCCTGTCGGACGCAGCGCCGGACTTCCTCCTCGACCTCCGAGCGCCACTCGGTGTCCTGCGCCTCGTCCCAGGCGCCCTCGTGCTCCAAGTGAGCCCGGAGCCGCGGGAGCGGATCGGCTTCCTCCCAGGCGTCGACCTCGGACTGCTCGCGGTAGAGCCTCGCGTCGTCCGATGTGGAGTGCCCGCCAAGGCGATAGGTCAGCAGCTCGACGAAGCTCGGCCCATCTCCTCGCGCGGCGCGGGCGACCGCCTCACGCACGCTGTGCCAGACCGCCAGCGCGTCGTTCCCGTCGACCCGTACCGACGGCATCCCATACGCGACGGCCTTGTCGGCCAGCGTGGCCGAGGCGCTCTGCTGCTCGACCGGCAGACTGATCGCATAGCCATTGTTGCGGCACAGAAACACCACGGGCGCCGAAAAAACACCGGCAAAGTTCATCGCGGCGTGAAAGTCGTTGGAGCTCGTCGCCCCGTCTCCGAAGAACACGGCAGCCAGCTCGTCGAGCCCGCGCTTTTGGGCCGCCATGGCCAGGCCGACCGCGTGCGGGATCTGCGTGCCGATCGGAGCGCTCACCGCCAGGTAGCGGTGCTCGCGACTGAAGCTGTGGTCGGGCATCTGCCGCCCGCGCGCCGGATCGTTGGCGTTGCCGAACATGTGGTCGACGTACTTCTGCATCGGATAGCCGCGCCAAAGGAGCGCCCCGATCTCACGGTAACAGGGGACGATCCAGTCCTGGTCTCGAAGCGCAGCCGCGGACGCGATGATCGACGCCTCCTCACCGAGAGAGCCGACGTGAAACGGGATCTGGCCCTGGCGTTGAAGCTTTTCGAGCCGGTCGTCCAAGACCCGGGTGCGAATCATCGCCTGGTAGAGGGCGCGCCGCTGCTCGAGCGAGAGGTCGAGCTCGAAGGAGGGGTCCGCGCTGCCGTCGGCCCGGAGCACCGAGACGAGCTCTGAGTCGGGCCGCGCACCGCGAATCGGAGAAGGTCTCAGTTGTTCAGGCGACTGCATCTCGGGCTCCTAGGAAAAGACCAGCAGCTTTCGCTTCTTTCCGTAGCGATTCATCTCGGGCTCGCTCGACTCCGGGTCGTCGAGCATACCCTGCAAAAACGCCTCGGCCGCACGATAACTCGAACGGACCATGGGGCCAGAGGCCACGTACGAAAAGCCCATCTGAAGACCGGCTGCCTCGTAACGAGCGAACTCTTCGGGCTCCACGTAACGCCGGACCTCGGCATGCTTGGGCGTCGGTCGCAGGTACTGTCCAATCGTCAGCACGTCGACCTGCGCGTCGCGGAGGCGCTGCATCGCGTCGAGCACCTCGGGCTCCTCCTCGCCGACGCCCACCATCAGCGAGGACTTGGTGACGGCGGCACCGACTTCCTTGGCGGCGAGCAGGGTCTGCACCGAACGCTCCCAGGAGCAGCGCGCGTCGCGCATGCCGCGCTGTAGGCGCGGAACCACCTCGACATTGTGCGCAAAGACGTCGGGTCTTCCGTCGGCGACGACCGTGCGCACGTCGTCTCGCACGCCCGCGAAGTCGCCGACGAGCGTTTCCACGCGGAGCCCTGGGCTGTAGCGCTTGATGAGCCGCACCGTTTCGGCCACGTGGGCGGCACCGCCGTCCGCCAGGTCGTCACGGTCGACCATCGTCAGAACGACGTAGGCGAGCCCCATCTCGGACAGAGCCTGCGCCGTGTTCTCGGGCTCCATCGGGTCGGGCCCGGCCGGTCGCTTCGCCGTCTGCACGGAGCAGAAGCGGCAGCCCCGGGTACACTGGTCCCCGAGGATCATGATCGTGGCCGTGCCCTGGGCCCAGCAGTCGAAAATGTTCGGGCAGCGCGCCTCTTCGCAGACCGTGTGCAAGTCGAGCGACCGCATCCGCGCCTTGAGCTCCATGAAGCTTTGCTGACCGGCCCCCGAGGGCAGTCGAACGCGGAGCCAATCGGGTTTGCGGGCGGGCAGGGTCATAGAACAACTCCAAGATCGATGCGCGGGTTTCTGACCGAGCGCTCTAGAAGCGCGTGTCGGGCATGTCAAATCCCGAGAATATTTGAAATTGTGGGGCTTGCATGCTGCTTTGGCAACGCACACATTTCGTTTACAGTGTGGCACTTGCGCAACGTTTGCGTCGGTGGGTGTGCTAGACGGAACACTCGGTACACCGGAGAGCGATCACTGCATGGATGAGGAAAGACGACTGCGCCGTGAGGGCCCCGCAAACCGTCCGGGCGCGCTTGGCGGCAAACGAGACCTCAACCGGCGTAAGCGCGTGCTGGATCTCATCGACGCGGGGCTCAAGCTCTTCCTCGAGCGTGGCATCGAGTCGGTCACTATCGACGAAGTCGCTCGCGCTGCGGGCATGGCCAAGGGCAACTTCTACCGTTACTTCCGAAACAAGGCCGATCTAGTCGAAGCCGCGATCGCCCCGGTAGCCAACTCCCTGCATGCGGCCATCGCAGACTGCGACCGCCGACTGCGCGAGGCGGAGCATTCGGAGGACAGCCTGGCCGCGTATTCGGACCTCGGAGTCCGCGTGGCCATGGTGCTGGTGGTGCATGCCGAGCCGGCGCGGCTCTATCTTCAGGAGCGACGCGGCCCGAGTACCCCGGACCGACTCGCCGTGACCGAGCTGGCGGCCGAGCTCGAGCGAACCGCGATCGCCATCAGTCAGGTCGCGGTCGATCGCGGTCTACTGAACATCATAGACCCGCGGGTCAGCGCATTGGCTGTGATGGGCGCCGTGGAAACGCTGGCCGTGGCCTCTCTTCAGGGACGGTTCGACCTAGATCTGGCGGAAACCGGCAGGATCCTCATCAACTTCGTGGTAGAGGGTCTTCGGGCGAGATGACGGCGTGCGCAGTTGCACTGTACACAATGACAGCCCGAAACTTCCGTTTGACCCTCTAAACCGTCACAATATCGGGTCGTCATGCCGGGCTTTACACAACGAGCGGCCAAAGCACTCGTAGCGCTCTCTTCCAGCGTCTGGCTGCCTTCGGTCGCCTATGCGGCGTCGGAGGGCACGGACGGTGACGCCGACGAGCTGCAGAAGGTCGTGCTGCTCGTCATCGTCATCGGTGCGGCTTACCTGCTGGCCCATCGGGTCGTCGGACGGCTGCAGCGGCGCTTTCTGGTCGTGAGCGGCGTGGAGTACCTCTTGCTCGGCATCCTGCTCGGCCCGGTGTTCCCGGCGATCCGCGCCTTCGACAACCTGACGGGCCTACTACCGATCATCGCCCTCGCCGCGGGCTGGGTCGGGCTGCTGCGAGGCACTGACTTCGACCTCAACGCGCTGCAAAAGCTCAATCCGATCACCTGGCGGGTCATGTTCCTGCACCATTTGCTGCCGGGTCTGGCGGTCGGTTTTGGCAGCTTTTACTTGTTTCGAACCGGCTTCGGCGGCTTCATCGCCGAGGCCAGCCGTAACGAGGCCGCCATTTCGGCCTGGTTCCTGGCCTGCTGCGCCGCGGCAGATTCCACAGAGCCGGTCGACCTGCTCGCGCGTCGCTACGAGATCGTCGGCAAACTCGCCCCCTTGCTGCGAGACGCAGCGCGTCTCGGCGACATCTTCGTCATCCTCGGCTTCGGGCTCCTCTTCTGCATGTTCCACGAAAACGCGCCGCAAGCGATCGACTACTCTCCGTCGACCTGGGTGCTGGTCACGATTCTGCTCGGCGCCTCGCTGGGAGGCCTGTTCTCCCTCTTCATGGCCGGCGGCGAGTCCGACAACGCGCGTTTTTTGGCCCTAGTGGGGATTATCGCCTTTGCTTCGGGCGGCGCTTATTTTCTCGAGCTTTCACCCTTGGCCGTGAACCTGGCGCTCGGGATCGTGCTCGTGCACTCCCGCAATGGTCAACTCCTGCACGGCACGCTCGAGTCGACCGAGAGACCGATGATGATCGTGCTGCTCATCTTCGCCGGAGCGCTCTGGAGACCGACCGAATGGGAGCCCACGCTCATCGCGCTGAGCGCCTTCATCGTGGCACGACTGATTGCCAAGTGGATTGCCAGCATGCTGGCGGGCCTGGGAACGCCCCTGCGCAAGGACCTGTTCCGCGGGCTGCTCGCGCATGGAGAGGTCACGCTGGCCATGGCCGTTTCGTTTCGGCTCGTCTATGAGGGTCCCGTGGCCGACATCGCCTACACGGTCGTGCTCGGCTCGATCGTTCTGCACGACCTCATCGCCCCGCGGCTTCTGCGCGGTCTTCTGGTCGACGCGGGCGACCTACAGCGCGAGCTGAAAGAACCTGAAGCGGCTGGAGTGCTCACATGAACATCGTCGTGATCGGACTGGGTGAGGTCGGCCGGCATCTTCTCGGGGTGCTCGACAAGGAAGGCCACGATATCGTCGCGATCGACGCGAACGCCAAGGCGGTCCGGTACGCCGAGGACCACTTCGACGTGGCGTCGCTGACCGGCTACGGCGCCAGCCACGACGTCCTCAACGCGGCCGGCGTGTCCAAAGCCGACCTGGTCGTGGCGATCAGCAGCAACGACGAGGTGAACCTGATCTCCGCGCTCGCCGCGAAGCAACTGGGCGCAAAGAACGTGATCGCCCGGGCACAGGGGACCGAATGGGCGCGCGGGACCGAGGGGATCCGATACGGGCTCCTCGGCGTCGACGTCGTCATCAATCCTCGCATCCTCGTCGCACAAGAGCTCAGCCGAATCGCCCGCAGCCATGGGGCCTCGGACGTCATCGATTTGGCCGAAGCGCGCGTGGAGCTCGTGCAGATCGAGCTCGAAGAGTCGCGGATGCTGAATAAGCCCCTCGCTTCGCTCGAGCTGCCGGCTCAGACGCTCGTGAGCGCCATCGTACGGGACGGCGAGCTCTTCGTCCCAGGCGGCGCCGACGTGCTCATGAAGGGCGATCGCATCTATCTAATCGGCAAGCCCGAGGGGGTCTTGGCGGCCGAGCGAATGTTCAGCAAGGAGCGCGAGGCCCGGCGCGTGTGCATCGTCGGCGGCGGCGTGGTCGGCAAGGCGCTCGCGAGCGAGCTCCTGAACCAGGGCGCGACCGTGATGATCATCGAAAGGGACCTCAAGACGGCCGAACAGATCAGCACCGAGTTCCCGGAGATCCAAGTTGTCCACGGGGACGGCACGGACGGCGCCCTGCTCGAGGAAGAGGAAGTCGGCACCTACGACCTGTTCGCCGCCGTCACTCGCACCGACGAGATCAATCTCATGGCCGCGCTGTTGGCCCAGCGCGCCGGTTGCACTCGAACGGCAACCATCGTCCAGCGCGCCGACTACATTTCGATCTATCGCCAGCTCGGCATCGACATCGTGCTTTCGCCCCGAACGGTGGCTTCCGACCAGATCCTGCGCTTCTCTCGCGGCGGCGGTCTGCACAGTCTCACCGTGCTCGAAAACGGCCAAGCCGAGGTCATCGAGCTGAGCGCGCACCCCAAGTGCCGTGCCGTAGGCAAGCCACTTCACCGCATGAACCTGCCGCGAGGCTCCCTGCTCGCGGCCATCGTGCGAGGGGACCGGGTGATCATCCCGAGCGGCAAAGACACCGTCCACGCGGGCGACCGCGTCATCTTGATGACGACGAAGTCGGCCCGGTCCACCGTCGAACGTTTGTTTCGTCCACCGAGGACTGAGTGAGCGTACAGCCGAGAGACTTCCGGGGCGTCGTACGGCCCGTGTCGGTAGTCGTGATGGGGGTGGCGGTGGCCATGGGACTTTGTGCCCTGGTCGGCACCGTTTGGGATGCCGTCGCGCCGGACAGCAGCCGCCCGCTGGGCCCGATGGGCCCGCTCGACATGCGCCCGGGCGCCAGCATCGCCCTGTCCGCCGCCATCGTGCTGGCGCTGGGCGGCGCGCTCTTCATGTACGGCCGCAGACACGTGACAGACCGGATCACCAGACGCGAGGCGCTTCTGTCGGTGAGTCTGATCTGGCTCGCGGCGGGGCTGGGCGGCGCCGTCCCTTTCATGCTGACGGTCGGCATGTCGCCCGCGGACGCGATCTTCGAGTCGGTCAGCGGCCTCACGACGACGGGCGCGACGGTGATCACGCAGATCGAGGCGACTATCCCACGTCCGCTCCTGCTCTGGCGTTCGTTGATTCAGTGGCTCGGGGGGATGGGCATCGTCGTGCTCTTCGTGGCCGTCTTCCCGAACCTGGGCGCGGGCGGAAAGCACTTGTTCCGAGGCGAGGTGCCAGGCGCCAGCCCCGAAGGCTTGCGCCCGCGCATCGCGGAAACCTCGTTCGCGCTGTGGCGCCTCTACGCCGCGCTCACCTTCGTTCAAATCGTTCTGCTGAAGGCCCTCGGAGTGAACCTCTTCGACGCCGTCAATCACAGCTTCACGACGATGTCGACCGGGGGCTTCTCGACTTATGACGCCTCGGTCGCCGCGTTCGAGTCTCCCGCGATCGAATACGTGATCGCCCTCTTCATGCTCATCGCCAGCGTGAACTACGGGCTCTTCTACGCCGTGCAGCGCACGAACAACTGGAAGGTCTTCGTGCGCAACATCGAGTTCAAGGCGTACGTGGCCATTGTGTTCCTTTCAATCGCGGTGATGACTCTGGTGAACGTCGAGGTGCACAGCGGCTTCGCCGACTCCCTTCGGAACTCGGTGTTCATGGTCGCCACGACGATCTCCTCCACGGGATACGGCACGCACAGCTACTCGAGCTATGAGCCCGTCGCCCTCACGGTCATGATCTTGCTGATGTTCATCGGCGGCTGCTCCGGTTCGACCGCGGGCGGCCTCAAGATCGAGCGTGGAGTGCTGATGAACAAGCTGACCCTGGCCCAGATCCGCCGAAACTACCGGCCCGCCACCATTCAGCTCGTTCGCATGGGCCGGACGGCCGTCAGCTCGCAGGTCCTCGCCGACGTGGCCGCGTTCTTCATGATCTATCTCGGCACTCTCGCCGCGGGCATGCTGTTCGTGGGCTTGGTCGAAAACGTCGCCGTTCCGACCGCCTTCGGCGCGATGGTGACCTGCCTTTCGAACATGGGCCCCGCGCCCTTTCACGAGATCGCCGACAACTTCGCGAGCTACGGCGCCGTAAGCAAGTTCTTCTTCTCCTTCGCGATGCTGCTCGGGCGCCTCGAGTTCTTCACGCTTCTGACGCTCTTGCTACCCGGATTTTGGAGACGCTGATGACGACCGCCAAAGACAGCCACGGCCAAGAAGAGACGCACGGGCTGCGGCGCATCGTCGTCATCGCCCTGCTCTTGGCGGGCATGCAGGCGCTCTACCGGTTCGAGCAGTTTGGCGCCCATCCTTTCGACCCGACCGGCATGCTGGCGCTCGGCTTCATCGTGCTGGCCAGTTACACGGTGGGTGCCCTGGTCGGGCAGATACGCCTGCCTCACATCACGGGCTACCTCCTCGCCGGACTGATCTTCGGACCTTCCATGGCGCAGGCCCTCGGTGTCCTGAACCTGCCAGCGCCCTTCGACGACGGCATCCTGAATCGCGAGGTCATCTCGCAGCTCAGCCTGATCGACACGCTGGCCGTCGCGCTCATCGCCCTCACCGCCGGTGGTGAGCTCAAGCTCGAGATCCTGAAAAAGGGCGTTCGGGCGATCAGCTCCATCCTGGGGACCCAGTTTCTCTTCGTGATGGGTTCCTGCATGCTGTTCTTCGCGATCGTGTCGGGCTGGGTGCCCGCATTCACGCTGCCCGGCCTGGCCGGCATCCCGATGGCCGCGGCGCTGGCCATCGGCGCCATGGTGGGCAGTATCGCGTTCGCCACCTCCCCGGCAGCGACCATCGCGGTCATTCTGGAGACCAAGGCCAGCGGCCCGATGACCCAGAACGTGCTGTCGACCGTCGTTCTCAAGGACGTGGTCGTGGTGATCGCCTTCGCGGTCTCACAGGTGCTCTTGGCCCAGCAGCTCGGAGCCGCGGAGGCGGTCGAGATCGCCCCTTATCTGCTGAACCACATCGTGTTTCCAATCGTCCTCGGGGCCGTGGTGGTCGGCGGCGCGATGGCCCTGTACGTGCGGTTCGTCAACCAAGAGCTGCTGGTCTTCGTGGTCGGCGTCGTCTACCTCGTTGCCTACATCTGCGAGGTGCTCGGCTGGGAGCCCATCCTCGTGTTCCTCGCCGCCGGCTTTGGCGTCTCGAACTTCACGAAGACCGGCCATCGCTTGATCGAGGCCGTCGAGCGGCTCTCGCTTCCAGTCTACGTCGTCTTCTTTACGCTCGCCGGAGCCAAGCTCCATCTGGACGAGCTTCAACAGCTCGCTCTGTTCGCGATCGCTTTCGTTTCCTTGCGCGCCGCCGCGATGCTCTTCGGCACGCGCCTCGGTGCCCGCATCGGGGCCGCCGACGACGCGACGCGACGCTATGGCTGGATGGGCTTCGTCTCGCAGGCGGGGGTCTCGATTTCCCTCGCCGCGCTCGTGGGCAGTCGCTTTGGCGACCTCGGGCGCAGCCTCGAAACGCTGATCATCGGCGGGGTCGCCATCAACGAGCTGATCGGGCCGGTTCTGCTGAAGATCGGTCTGAGCCTTTCCGGCGAGACCCGGCAGTCCCAGGACGCCCTCGAGCCTGCCGCGCACATGGCCGTGAAGCCACCTTCGGTGAGGGCGCCAGAAGGCGGCGAGGGCAAACCAAAGCTCGAGCCCTGGCCAGCGCTGGTGGGGCCCAAGGACCTCTGGGGACCTGCCCTCAAGACCGCGAGCCCAGAGCTCAACTCGCAGATGCAGAGCCTGGGGGTCGAGCTTCAGAGCATCGTCCGAGGCGTCTCGACCGGACCGCTGCGGGAGTTTCAGACCGAGGCCGAAAAGTATTTACGAGACCTGCGTCGCGAGTTTCTTCGACACCACCGGCGTCTGATCGCGCAGGCGCGCTCCACCGGGGATGAGCAGCGCGATGCGCTCGGAACGATGTTCCGGGTCGCTCAGGCGGATTTGGCGGCTCACTGGCGTGGCATCGTGCTCGGTCGCTCCGTCACGGTATCGAAGCAAAGCTGGACGCCGGAGCGCGCGGTCGAAGCGCTGGACGCGGTCGTCGACGAGCTTCCGGTGTCGCAGATGGCGCCGATCGAAGCGCATACCTACGAGCCGCAAGAAGAAGACGACGTGCTCAAGCAAACACGTCGCGGACTGCTGCGCGCGGCCCGCTCTTGGCGAGCGACGTTCGGCCAGTCGCCCCCGCAACGCGACGTTCACGTCCAAGCCCTCGGTCGTTACCATCTTTCCTACGACGCCCCGGCCAGGCTAGAGGCACTGGCCGCTTTGTTCGTCGAAGCGGACCGTCACCTGACGGCGCGTACGAGTAGCATCTTCGAAGGGATCTCGGCCGGCTACGACGACATCGCCGAGGTCGCCGCCCAGTCCGGGGCGGACCTGGAAGAACTGCTGTCGAACCTACGAGGCGAGGTCGAAGAAGAGCTGGCGCTCGCACTCGAAGAGGTGCAACGCATCACGCTAGACGGCACCAACCGGGCCGCGAGCGCGCTCGCGAACGGCTACGTAGCCATGAAAGAGGATCTGCCGAGCTTCGGGACGCTCGACTTACCGACCTCGGAGCGGCGCACGAGCCGCAAGTTCGCCGACCGCATGCGAGCGATGGAGACGCTCACGAAGGACCTGGCCAACCTGCGCAAGGCGAGCGCCGCCGAATACTCCATGCTCGCGATGGACCTGGAGCTCCTGGGGCTCGAGGCCAAGGACAAGGAGATCATCGAAGAGTACCTCGCGCGCTCGACCAACACGGTGTACCGGCGCGCCGTCGCCCAGGCCGACCGGGTGAGCGAAGCCCTGGCGGCGACCTTGCAGAAGCTCGAACATGACCTGGCTCAGGACTACAGCGGCGCCGAGCTCGGGGCCGCCCTGAAGGAGAGCACCGAGAACGCAGCGAAGGTCACCGAAGAGGCGGCGCGGGTCGTGAGCGAGCTCTATGACGACCTGAGCGACGACGCGAAGATCGCGCCTTTGTTGGACGCCCTGGTCGACTCCTGCCGCGGTCTCACCCCGAGATACCGCATCACCGTCGGCCGGCATCTTCACGGCGAGTGGCGCCTGCCTACGCCGCTGCCCGAGATCGACGTCCCGTTTCGCGAGGTCGTGCTCACCTACATGGACAGCCGCGCCGCGCCGCAGCTTCTGAAGAGCCGACGTGAGCTCGCCAGCAAGGTCTTGCCACTGGCCAGCCTGCTGAAGGAGTTGGAACGACTGGTGGCCTTCAACGTGGAGCTGGCCACCACGGAGCTGGAGTACGTACACGAGGAGGCGGTGCCCGAGGAGATGAGCTCCTTGCTCCGCGACATGGTCGCCGGACAGCTGGATCGCAGCTACACGCAGCTGGAAGAAATTCGAACCGTCGCTCAGCAATGGGCCCCCGATCACGCGGAAGAGGTCCGAGAGGCGACGATCGGAACGCTGGAGCTCCTGCGAGCGCAGCTCTCGGAAGGCTCGTTCAGCCGCGCGCGCCTCGAGGCCATGCGGAGGGCCGCCAGCGGCCTGCGGATGATCGACAGCATCGAGCGGATGCCGGGTGGTTTGGATGGCTGGGTCGCGCAGCTCGAGGCCGGCCTGAAGGCCATCTTCGGCGAGGACCGAATCGATCGCTGGGCCGAGCGCCTCGGGCTCTTCCCGAGCACGCCCACCGAGGAGCTGACGGCCGATTCCTTCGCGGCGCCGCGGCTCTCGGCAGACCTGCCACTGGTCTACAAACGCTTGTTCGCGGCCGACACGATGGAGGCCGGCGACGTGCTCACCGGACGCGGCGAGGAGATCCGGCGCGCTGAAGCTGTCCTGGCGAGCGAGGTTCGGGGACGCCTTCGCTCGGTCGCGCTCGTCGGCATCGACGGGGTCGGTAAAGCTTCGGTCGTGAGCGCGATCGTGCGGAGCCGACGCTGGAAGAACGTCCGACGCGTGTCGTTCAGCGAACCGGTCACCGTCGAAGACGTCGAGGCGATCTTTCACGACCCGCCTGAGGGGCAGCTCGTGGTCGTGGACGGCCTTCGCTGGATGCTCTCGATGGGACCGAATGGCTTCGAGCCGCTGCGGCGCTTCGTGGCCGGCATCATTGCCGAATCTGGCCGCCGCCGATGGCTCACCCACGCCGATGTGCTGTTCTGGAACTTCGCCAGCACGGTGGCGCCCCTGCGAGATGCATTTCCGGAGCTCATACGGCTCGAGCCCTTGAACGCCGATGCGCTTCAGGCCGCGGTGATCGCGCGTCATCGTCTGAGCGGCTACGAGCACTCTTTCGACCGGGGCGATGGCTCGGCGATCGAGGGTATGTTCGCGCGCGGCGCGAGCCGCATTCGGCGACCTTACGATCAGTACTTCCTGGAGCTCCACGAGGCCACGGGCGGGCTGGTGCGAGACGCGCTTCGACTTTGGCTCGCGTCCATCAAAGACGTGCAAGCCGGAGAGATCGTGCGCGTGGGCCGCGTGCCCGCTTCGTCGTACTCGCGCCTGACGAGGCTTCCGGAAGATGTGCTCGTCAATCTCTACCAGGTGGCGCGCCAGGGATGGATCGACGCCGTCGGTCAAGCGCGACTCTTCCGGTTGGACACGAACACCGCACAGGCGCAGCTCAGTCGCCTCGCCCACCTCGGCCTGCTGCAGGAGAACGGCGGCGCGTTCGAGCTCTCGCTTCACCTCCGAGGTGCCCTCGGGCGGATCTTCGACGAGAGGGGCTGGGTCCAATGAAGCGACGGTGGCTGCTCCTGATCACGCTGCTGCTCGGCAGCCAGGCCTTGCTCGGAACGGCGATCGCGGAGGATTCGACTGGCCCGCCCGTCACTCCGTTCGCCGAAGAGGCGAAGACGGACCGCTCGGCACCGCACCAGGAAGCCAAAGGACGCAAAGCGGCGAAGGAAGCCAAAGGCAGCGCGAAGCCCAGAAGCCGCGAGACGCGACCGGAGCCAAGGGCATCAGAGCCGGCGGAGCGGCCATCCGGCGGGGAAGAGACCGGACGAGGCCTCTCTTCGAGGCGTCCACGATGGCCCTCTGGCTCCTTGTCCGAAGAGGGAGAGAGCGCGCACGAGAGGACGGCTCAACGCCGTCGAGCACTCGACTTCGCGCTGCTGCTCGTGGCGACGGCTTTGCTCCTGCTGATCGCTCACTGGCTTCGCAACTGGCTCTCGAGCCCGCGGCTTCGTGGGCTGCTGGGAGCGGTGATCGCCGTCTTGCGCGTCTCGCTGTTCGTCTTCGCGATCCTGCTCGGCTTGCAGCTCATCCCGACCGGCTCCGACTGGTTTTGGTGGGCGACGATCGCGACCTTCGTGCTGGTGACCTGGTCCATTCGTGATCTGTTCGCCGATCTGATCGCCGGCATCATCATCACCGCAGAGCGCCGAATCAAAAAGGGCATGTGGGTTTCGGGGAAGGGCTTCGAAGGAGCCGTCGAGCGGCGTTCTTTGCGCGCGACCTGGCTGCGCGACGGAGAGGGACACCAGCTCACGGTGCCCAACCGGGCCATGGTGGGGGCGCCCATCGTCTACGCGACCGGAGCCGAAGCCGAGCACGAAGTCATCGTCCGGCTGGAAGGCTATGGATACGCCTCGAAGGTCCGCCAGGCGCTGAACGACGCCGTGCTGAGCTCACCTTGGGTGCTCGCCGGGGCGGCGCCAGTCGTCCTGCGCGACCCGACGGACCCCGTGCTGTGGCGGGTGCGGACCCGCCTGCTCGAGCCGCGCTTCGCAGTGCATTTCAGTGGCGAGCTCCTAGAACGCGTGGAAGACATTCTTCGCTACGAAGGCCGCGGCCTAGCCTCTTGCGAGTCAGGGGGGGCCGAGCCGAATGATGTCCACGAACTCAGTCATGACGCCGACAAGTCCTAAAGCCCTGCCCGAGCGGGTGATCCGTGCACACGACGAAGCCCTGGCCCGTGGTGAGGACGGATACATCGACCCCGATACCGGCCTGTTCGTCATGACTTCGGCCTCTCTGGAGCGCCGCGGCAAGTGCTGCGGTAGCGGCTGCAGACACTGCCCGTTTCCGCCCGAGAAGCAAAAGGCCGCAGGGCGCCCCGGCTCCTGAGAAGCAGCACTCAAAGGCGATTCAGGCGCCAGTCGTAGGGCAGAAAGACCTGCTCATAGCCGTCTGCTTCCGCCCTTCGAAGCTCGGCGGCGAGCGCGGGCTCGGCGAAGGCCTGGACGAAGCCCTGCAGAGTTGCCGGGCGCCCGAGACTGCGCGCATGCTCCTCGAAGTCGGCGCGATACCAATCGAAGATGGCCGAAAGCTCGATTTGCTTGGCTTCGTGATCGATTCGCAGGTGCGGCGCCTTCGAGCAGAAGTCCCGGCTAGCGCGATTCAACTGTGCCTCGAGCGCGGACGAGGTATACGCGTGAGCAGCGAGCGCGGGACAGGAGTTCGAAGCGCAGTTGATCGCCGCGTGGATCCTCGCGTCTGCGAAGCGTCGAATGACCCCGTGCTCGAGCTCGTACAAGTTCGTTCGACCGCCATCGAGAGGAAGCCGGAGGGCGTAAAAGAACCCGAAGCCCGGGCGCGGATCCAGCCAGCCGTGGACCTCCTGCACGCTGTCGATCGGCCAGTTCTCAACGACCGCGAGAAGCGTGAGCGCGTTGTAAGCGTTGATGTAGTAGGCGAGCCTCTGCGGCTCGGTCTCGAACCGCTCCGGAGTCGTGTTCGGCCCAAACGCGGCGAGAGTGGCCACGAAGCGTTTCAGCCCCTCGGCTTCCGCGAGGACACGGGCATAGTCGACCCGGCCATCGCGGACCCAGCGGCCGAGCGCCTCGTCCCACCAGCCGAAGTCGAAGCCCTGAGCCGGCTGGGACAGCGGCTCGGCATCCACCTCCAGGGAGCGGAAGCCAAGCGCCCTTCCGGTGAGTAAGCCCACGGTCACGACGAGGAGCGCCAGGCCGAGCAAGATCGTCCAGCGACTCATCGCATCAGTTCCAGCGCCATGGGCGGACTATAGTGCTACCGGCGCTCAGCGTCGTTCGCCTTCTCGGAAAATTCCACCCCGAATCCCGCGCTTTCGCATGCCAGCCACGCGCCGGCCCTCGCTGAGCACGGAGGGGCGAGCTTTGCGAAGCGCCGGGCCACGTGCAAAGTCATCGCCTCACGGTTTTGGAGCAGCGCTCTTGGCGCCGGCCCGCGACCGGAGGACGAGGGAGGAAAGCTCAATGGCGCAGGGCGCATTTGGAATCGCATCGATCGGAGTTCAGCTTCCGCCGCTGTTCATGGACGTTAGGGAACTGGCCGCGCTCCGCGGCGCGGATCCGGACAAGTACACCAAGGGGCTCGGCTGCGCCGAGATGGCGCTCTGTCCGAGCGATGGCAACGTCGTGTCCCTGGCCAAGGGCGCCGCGGAGCGCGCCATCGAGCGCTGGCACGGCAGCATCGACGACATTGGCCTCCTTGCCGTCGGCACCGAAACCGCGCGCGACATGAGCCGCCCCCTGAGCGCCTGGGTCGCTTCCGAGCTGAAGCTGCACGGCGCCGTACGCTCGTACGAGGTGAAGCACGCCTGCTACGGCGGCACGCTCGCCCTGCGGCAGGCCTTCGAGTGGTGCGCCTCAGGCGCGAACCGCGGAAAAGCTGCTCTCGTCATCGCCTCGGATGTCGCACTTTACGCAGAAGGAGACCCCGGCGAGCCGACCCAGGGCGCCGGTGCCGTGGCCATGATCGTCGACGAGGCCAGCGTGGCCCGCATCGACCCCGCCTCTTATGCCTACAGCCAGCCCGTGTTCGACTTCTGGCGTCCAGTGGGCGATCGGTACCCATCGGTAGAGGGCGCGCTGAGTCTCGAAAGCTACAAAGAGGCTGCCGCCTCTTGCTTCTCGCAGCTCGCTCAGGCTGAGGCCACTCAGGACAGCTTCGAGCTTCTCATGAGCTACGCGGCGGTCTGCTTCCACGTGCCCTTCCCGAAGATGGTCAAGAAAGCCGTCGCGCACATCGGCGAGACCTTCGGCTGGACCGCCGAGCAGATCGACCGCTTCTACCGCAGCAAGGTGGACCCGGCGATGGAGTGGAACCGGGCCTGTGGGAACGCGTACACCGCAAGCCTGTGGATCTCCGCGGCCCAGGCGCTCGCCGGGCTCGAGGCGGGAAAGCGAATCCTGGCGTTCTCCTACGGCTCGGGCTGCGGCGCCGAGCTCGTGACCCTGGAAGCTGGCCCAGCAGCAAAGAAGGGCGCCTGGGTCGCAGACGTCGAGCTCGACCTGTCGACTCGCCGCCCCGTAGACGCCGCGACGTACGCGCAGCTCCGCGCAGCCTCAACGCCGCTGTGAAGCTCGGCTCGTCGAGCTTGCGAAGCGCGGAGACAGGGCCTTCGCGACGCGGCGTGGCTCGATTGAGGGGTCGCGCGAACGGCGTCCCCATGACTCCTCTGACGGGCGACCCCTCAATCGGCACGGCCTGTCGGCCCCCGCGCCCCGCGCGCGCGGGGGCACTCCACGGTCGCTCCCGGCCCTGCCTCCGCGCTTCGCAAGCTCTATGGGTCCTTTGGTGGCTGAGGGTCCAACAGGTCGCGCAGACCTGACCCATGGAGCGGCGCTGGCGTGTGCGGCTTCGAAGACGAGGAGATCGAGGGGAGGAACTGCCTTCGTCCAGCCCCTACATCCAGTCCTTGAGCTCGCCGCTGATGATTTTCGGGGCGCTCTGAAGCTCTGCGACGCTTCGCGCACCGCATAGGAGCATCACGGAGCGGAGCTCCCGTTCGAGCTGCGTGAGGAACTGCCGCGCGCCGTCCTGCCCACCGTCGATGAAAGCCTGGTACACGACGCGTGCGAGCCCGGCGCACTGGGCGCCGAGCGCCAGGCTACGGGCCACGTCCATGCCGTTTCGGATTCCACCGGTCGCGATTGTGGTCATCCCCGCCTGCACACAGTGATGTATCGAAACCGCGGTCGGAATGCCCCAGTCCCAAAGGGCCTCGCCCAGAGCCTTGCCAGCACCCGTGGCGCGGAGCGTTTCGACTCCCACCCAGGAAGTTCCTCCAGCCCCGGAAGTGTCCACATGGCGAATCCCGAGGCCGTGAAGCTTGGCGGCCACCTGTGCGCTGATCCCGTTTCCGGTCTCCTTGGCCACGACCGGAACCTCGAGCTCGGCCCAGAGCCGTTTGAAGGTCTCTAGGCCTCCACGAAAGTCTCGGTCGCCCTCCGGCTGCACCAGCTCCATCGCCGGGTTCATGTGCACGCAGAGCGCATCCGCGCCGACGTCCGAGACCATCTGCGAGAGGACTTCCGTGGACAGCTGCGCGGCCTGTACGACCCCGACATTTCCGAGCAGGAGCACGTCGGGCGCATCCTGCCGTACTTGATAGGTCCATGCGGTCTCGGGGGACCTCTGCATGGCGCGCTGGCTGCCGAGACCGAAGCCGTAGCCGAGCTCGTCGGCGACCTTCGCCAGCCCCCGGTTGATCTCGGCGGCGCGTTCGTGGCCGCCGGTCATGGCCGCGATCACGATGGGAGCGCGCAGTCTCTTGCCGAGCAGCCGAACGCTCGTGTCGACCTCGTCGTAGGTTGCCTCGGGCAGCGACTGATGCACCAGGCGCACGCACTCGAGCAAGGTGCTGCGATTCTTGAACGCAACCTCGTCCGTCGCGCAAAGGTCGAGGTGGTCGGCCTTTCTCTGGGTGATGTCTCGACTCATGACCTGGCTTGCTCGACCCCAGCGCGCCGAGTACGTAGCTGGCCATAGGGAAACTACCATCGTGACGCAAGGCCAAAGCGACTTTGAAGCGTGGGCGGACGGGGTACGCCGTGACGTCGACGGAGTGCTGGAGACCTTCTTCGAAGCCAAGCTCGCGGAGGGCGCTAAGCTTTCCAGCCGGGCCACGGAGCTCGTCGAAGAAGTTCGAAACCTGACCATGCGAGGGGGGAAGCGCTTGCGACCCATCGTCACCGCGGCCGCCTTCCGTGCTGTGACGGACAGCCCTAACGTCCGGGAGACCTTGGAGGTCGGCGCCGCGCTCGAGCTGCTGCAGACCTATCTGCTCATTCACGACGACTGGATGGACCAGGACAAGGAGCGGCGAGGCGGGCCCGCGGTTCACTTCTGCTTCGAGCAAGCGCACGGGGACGCGCACCTGGGTGCGTCGCTCGGTATCCTCGCGGGAGACCTGGCCTGCACCTATGGCTGGGAGCTCTTTTTGAGTGGCCTTTTTCCAGCGGCTCGACGCGACGAAGGCCTGCGACGCTTCGTGCGGATTCAAAAAGAGGTCTTTGCCGGTCAGCAACTTGATCTCATGGCGGATGAAAACGTCGAGCGCATGCACGAGCTGAAGACGGGAAGCTACACTACCGAGGGTCCCGCGGCCCTCGGTGGATTGCTCGCAAACGCGTCGGAGTCGGCGCTGGATTCTCTGCAAGGCTGGGCCGGACCGCTCGGCGTCGCGTTTCAGCTCCGCGATGACTTGCTGAGCACCTTCGAAACCACGCAAAAGACAGGCAAGCCCGGTGACGACTTGCGCCACGGCAAGCACAACGCAGTGCTCGCCGCCTTTCACGCGATCGATGCGACGGCCGAAGCCAAGGAAGCGATCGGCCGAGTCTGGGGACGGATCGACGCCTCGGAAGCCCAGGTCGAGCAGGCGCGAAGCGCGCTCGAGCAATCAGGCGTGCGGGCGGCCGTGGAATCCCGACTCGACAAGCTGGTCGCAGCCTCCCACGCAGCGCTTGCCGCAGGCCCGTTCTCGGAAGACGGGAAGGCCGTGCTGGCCGAGGTGACCTTGCAGCTCACACATCGAGGGATGTGATGGGCTTTGGCCGGGGAAAGGTCATCCTCCTCGGAGAGCACGCGGTGGTCCACGGTTATCCCGCCGTCGCGGCGGGCATCGAGCGCGGAGCAAGCGCCGAAGCCAAGGCCGCGGACCGTGATCGGCTCCTCGTGCCGGCCTGGAACCTCGAGCTCACGCTGGACGCAGAAAGCGAAGAGCCGCTGGCCCGCGCCTACGCGGTCGCGCTGTCTCAATACGAAGCTAGGCCCCCGCTAGAGGTCCGGGTGCATGTCGATCTGCCGGCTGGCGCCGGCCTCGGCTGCTCGGCGGCCATCGGTGTGGCCGTGCTCGACGCCATCGACGAAGCACTCGGCATCGAGCGCAGCAGACAGGCTCTCGCCGACCTGGCCCTGCCATGGGAGCAGGTCTTTCACGGCAACCCCTCGGGCATCGACAACAGCATGTCCGCCATCGGCGGCGTCGCGCTTTACCGCAAAGGAGAGCCCCTGCAGAAGCTTTACGCACCAAAGCCTCTCCAGCTGGTCGTCGGGTACAGCGGGGAGTCGGCGAGCACGAAGGAGATGGTCGCGTCGGTGGCGAGGCAGCTCGAATCCAACCCCGCTCGGATGCGTAGGGACTTCGAAGCGGTAGAGATCCTCGTCCGAAACGCCCGCCACGCGATTGAGGCCGGCGACACGAAGGCCTTGGGACAGCTGCTCGACCTAAACCACAGCATTTTGAGCGGCTGGATGCTCTGCACGACGAAGCTCGACGCCATGTGCCGCACGGCACGGGAGGCGGGCGCGCTCGGAGCCAAGCTCACCGGTGGCGGAGGCGGCGGATGCATGTTTGCGCTGGCCGCAGACCTGCAAGGGGCCGCACGCATCGCGAAGGCGCTCGGGGAGGAGGCCTTCATCGCGGAGGTAGGCGCGGAGATCGGGACATGACGGAGACGACCATGCACGCGAGCGCGCGAGCTTGCGCCAACATCGCCCTGGCCAAGTACTGGGGCAAAGCCGACCTCAAGCACAACGTGCCGGCAGTGCCCAGCATCTCGCTCACGCTCGACCAACTCGTCACCGAGACCGAGGTGCTCTTCGATCCGGCGCTCGGCGAGGACCTGGTCCGTTTGGACGGGCGGCGCGCGAACGAACAAGAGACCCGCAGAGTTGTGGAGATGCTCGACCGGGTGCGTCGTGAGGCCAAGCTTCGTCTGCGTGCCCGAGTCAGCAGCCGCAACCACTTCCCAACGGCCGCGGGGCTCGCATCGAGCGCGTCCGGTTTCGCCGCCTTGGCGGGCGCCGCCTGCGGGGCCGCGGGCTTGAAGCCGAGCCCGAAGGGCTTGAGCGCAATGGCCCGCGCCTCGAGCGCGTCCGCGGCGCGCAGCATCTTCGGTGGCTTCGTCGAGCTTCCCGCTGGCAAAAAGGGGGACCGCGATCTGAGCGCCCGGCAGATCGCGCAGGAGAGTCACTGGAACCTGCGCCTGGTCGTTGCGCTGACCGAGCCTGGCCCGAAGGACGTGGGCAGCACCGAGGGCATGGAGCGGAGCCGAAAGACCTCGCCGTACTACGAGGCCTGGATCGCGCAGGCGCCCCGCTGGGCGCGGATGGTCAAGCGCGCCATCCGAGACCGGGACCTCGACGGACTGGGCGTCGCCATGGAGCAAAGCACGCTCGCCTTTCACTGCTCCGCGATCACCGCGCAGCCACCGATCTTCTACTGGGCTCCGGCCACGCTCGCGGCGCTTCAGACGGTACGCGAGCTGCGGGCGCGCGGCGTCTCCGTCTGGGCGACGATGGACGCCGGCCCACACGTGAAAGCCCTGTGCGAGCGGGACGATGCAACGCGCGTCCGCCAGGCCCTGGAGCGGACCGCGGGTGTGCGGCGGACCTGGGTGGCCAAGCCCGGTCCGGGGCTCGAGGTCCACACATGACGGGCCCTGGGGCGAGCGCGCCGGGAAAGGCCTTACTCTGCGGCGAGTACGCTGTGCTGCACGGCGCCCCCGCCTTGGTGACCGCGGTCTCCCGGCGCGCACAGGCGCGCTTCGGTCCGCCCGAGGCGCCTTCGCGCCCGCCCGAGGCGCCTTCGCTCCCGCCCGAGGCGGCGGCGGCCTTCAAGCTGGCTCAGGAGGCCTGCGGCGGCGCGCGCCGCGCTCCCGAGCTGGACGTCTCGGAGCTTCAAAATGAGGGCACGAAGCTCGGTCTCGGCTCCTCCGCGGCCGCCGCCGTAGCGGTCGCCGGCGCAGTCTTTGGCGCCCACGGGCGGGACCTTCAGAGCCCAGAGGTTCGAGACCTGCTCTTCGATGTCGCGCGGCGGGGGCACGAGGCCGTGGCACCCCAGGGCAGCGGCGTCGACGTGGCCGCCTCGACCTACGGCGGCTACCTGCGCTTCGAGCGCGACGCGTCCGGGGTCCGCTGCGCCGCGGCGCAATGTCCGGCGGACTTGCACATCCGGCTCGTCTGGACCGGCCAGGCCGCGCGAACCAGCGACCTGCTCGCCGCGGTGCACCGCTTCGCGAACACGAGCCCATCGGAGCACCAGCGCTGCATCGACGCGTTGAACCGCGGCGCCCGGACTTTCGCAGCGGCATTCGACGGCGGCCTGGCGCGGGACGTAGTCGCGGAGGCCGCCGCTTACGCGGAGGCGATGCGCGCCCTCGGTCTCGGCGCCGGTGCGCCCATCGTCGAGACACGTCTGGAGCACGTCGCGAAGCTGGCACGCGAGGCCGGCGGCGCGGCCAAGCCCTGTGGCGCGGGCGGCGGAGACGTGGCGATCGCCTTCTTTGCCGAAGCCGACGCGGTCACGCGCTTCGACCTTCAAGTGCGCGGGAGCGAGCTGCTCGGCCTGGAGCTGAGCTTTGGCGCCGAGGGCGTACGACCGCTCTAGTTTGCGGGATCGCTCAAGTGTACGCGCGAACTTTCTGCTCGAGCCGGTCGATGACCGTCGCGCTGAGGTTTTGTCCGCTGAGCCGAGACATCTGCTGAATCAGCGTGGGGCTCGTGACGTTGACCTCGATCAAGCGCCCGCCGATGACGTCGAGGCCGACGAAGAAAAGTCCATCCTCGACCAGCTTCGGCGCGAGTGTGTCGATGATTCTCTGGTCGGCCTCGCTCAGCTCAGCCGGCGCTACGCTGCCGCCGACGTGGACGTTGCTGCGGAGGTCGCCTTTTTGCGGCACGCGTCCCACCACCCCGAGGAGCTCTCCTTCGACGAGCAGAATGCGCTTGTCTCCTTCTTCGTAGACCTCGGGAACCAGGGCCTGGACGATCGCGTTGCGGCCACCTAGCTGCGTGACCGACTCGATGAGGCCATGGAGATTGCTGTCGCCCAGGGACAGGAGGAAGACGCCCTCTCCGCCATGACCGTCGATGGGCTTGATCACGCCCTTGCCCCCGACCTCGTCGATGAAGCGCAGGATCTCGTCCTTGTGACTGGTCACGATGGTCGGCGGCGTCACGTCCGAGAAGTGATGCGCATAAAGCTTCTCGTTGGCGTCGCGAAGGCCGCGAGGGTCGTTGACGACGAGCGTGCGCCCGCGCAGATGCTCGAGCACCAGGGTCAGCCAAAGATAGGCGTCGGTGAAGGGCGGGTCCTTGCGGATGAACACCGCGTCGACGTCGGCCAAATCGATGTCCTGCGCCTCGCCGAGTAGAATCGGGGCGGCCGGGTCATCTTGCATGGTCGCGGGCCGAACGCGCGCGAACACGTGATGCTCGCGCAGGCCGACGTCCTTGGGCAGACAGTGCGAGACCTGGTGCCCTCGGGCCTGTGCCTCGCGCATCAGTGCGAGGCTGGTATCTTCGTCGAAGATCACCGTGGAGACCGGATCCATCACGAACACGAACCGCATCGATCTCCGGTAGCATCCGGAAAGCTTTGAGGGCAAGCTGGCACACCGTGAAAACCTGGACTCCTCTCGTTTTGAGCTTCGCTGCGGCGCTGCTGCTCTTGGGCGCAGGCCCGCAGGCCGAACCCGCGCACAGCGGAACTTACGGTCAATACGCGGTCGCCTCCGATCAGGGCCTGGCCAGCATGGCCGGAGCCGAGCTTCTGGCCGCGGGCGGGAACGCTGCCGATGCCGCGGCGGCGACCATGCTCGCGCTCGGCGTCGTGAACCCGGCGAGCAGCGGCCTGGGGGGCGGCGGCTTCGCGCTCTACTACCGGGCCGAGGACCAATCGCTGACTTTCCTCGATTTTCGCGAACGCGCACCGGCGGCCGCGAGCCGAATGATGTTCGCGGACGAGGGCTCCCAAGTGCCGAGGGGCTCGACCAAGAAGGGCCCCTTGGGCAGCCGCTCGCAACTAGGCGGCCTGGCTTCGGGCGTGCCCGGCGAGGCGGCGGGCATCGAGGCCCTACTGAAGCGCTTCGGGACCAAGTCCATGAAGGAAGTCGTCGCCCCGGCGCTCGAGCTGGCCGAGGGCGGCTTCGCGGTCAGCGAGGCCGTCTTCGCGATGGGCGAGGGCTTCGCCGCGCAGCTCGCCGAAGACCCGGTCATGTCGCGCTGGGACCTGCGGCCTGACGGAACCCTCAGGCGCCCGGCACTGGCCGAGGTCTTGAGGGCGCTCGGTCGAGAGGGTGCCCGGGCCATCTACCAGGGCCCGATCGCCGAGCAGATCGTCTCTTCGGTCCAGGCGCACGGCGGAATCATGACCGTGCAGGACCTGGCCGACTACCGCGTCGTGACTCGCAAGCCGCTCCAAGGTCGCCACTTCGGTTTCCTTTGGGCTACGGCTCCGCCGCCGAGCGCGGGCGGCTTCACGATGCTGCAGAGCCTGGCCATGCTCGAACGAACGCTCGGGCCCTCGCCGAGCTACGGTGTGGACTTCCTGCACGCCCTGGCCGAGTCGTGGAAGGGACCGTTTCTGGATCGGGAGCGATATTTCGGCGACCCGGACCAGGTCATCCTCCCGCTGCAGGCGATGATGAGCACCGCGCGCCTAGAGAAGCGGGTGCACGGTTTCTCGACTGAGGAAGCCATGCCTAGCACCGTCTACGACGTGCCCCTGAGCAGCACGGAGCCCAGCCTGCGGGCGCCCGACAACGCCGGCACCTCGCATCTGTGTGTCGTCGACGCGCAGGGCAACGTGGCTGCCGTCACGACGACCGTGAACCTCCCGTTCGGAGCGCGATACACGGCCGGAGGGCTAGTGATGAACGACGAAATGGACGACTTCACCAGCGACCCCGGAAAGCCCAACGCCTTCGGCCTGGTCGGCGGAGCCAGAAACCTTCCGGGCCCGCGAAAGCGCCCGGTCTCGACGATGTCTCCGACGATCGTCTTTCAAGACGGCAAGCCCGTACTTTGCATCGGCGCCTCCGGGGGAAGCCGGATTGTGACCGCGACTGAGCAGGTCGCGCTCCGGATCCTTCTACTCGGCGAGGATGCGGCGGAGACGATTGCCGCACCTCGTATTCACCATCAGGCCCAGCCGGCCGAGCTGCGGGTCGAGAAGATCGCCCCGCTCGACGACGCGCTTCAGCAGGAGCTTCGGGCCCGGGGTCACGAGATTGATCCCATTCACAATGTGGCGACCGTTCAGCTGATCTACATCGATCGCTCGGAAGCGAAGCAGCTGCGCGCTGCCAGCGACCCCCGCAAGGGCGGTGCCCCGGCAGGGCGCTGAGGCGATCCCCCGCAAGGGCGGGTGCCCCGGCAGGGCGCTGAGGCGAGACCCCCATGGGAGGGACACGCTGCGCGGTCTCAGCCCGTGATGCGCACCACGACGACGGTGGTGTTGTCTTCGCCGCCGTGCTGGTTGGCGGCGGCGACCAAAGCCTTGGCCATCGATTCCATGTTGTCCCCGGCTTGGGAGACGAGCTCGAGAATCTGCTCGTCCGAGATCATCCCGTTGAGCCCATCGGAGCAGAGCAGATAGGTGTCTCCGAGTTGCACCGGGTGCGCGCCGGCATCGACGGCGACCCCTTGCTGCATGCCGAGGGCTCGAGTGATGACGTTGTCGGGAAGCTGGCTCTTCTGTTCCTCGGACAAGTTGGGCATCGCGAGCAAGTAGTCATTGAGAAGCGAGTGGTCGCGCGTGAGCTGAGAGATTGCACCCTCGCGGATGCAGTAGGCACGGCTGTCGCCCACGTGCGCCAGGTAAAGGGCGGAGTCGTCTCGCGAAAAGACCGCCCCGACCACCGTCGTACCCATGCCCTGGACCTCGGAATTCTTCACCGAGGTCTCGAAGATGCGCTGGTTGGCAAGCTTGATGGCGGTGACTAGCCGGTTCTGGTCCTCGCTGAGCTCCTCGTCTTCTTCGAGCGCCCAGGACAGGCCGTTGACCTGCTTTTCGGCCAGGTAGTCGAAGAACGCGCTGATGGCCTGCGTCGCCATTCGGCTCGCGACGTCTCCAGCGCGATGGCCACCCATGCCGTCGGCGACGACGAAGAGGCGGTGCTGCGGGAGGATGCAGTAGCTGTCCTCGTTGTGGGAGCGTTCGAGCCCGACGTCCGACAGACCCGCTGCAATGAAGTTCATAGTCCCCTTCGTGTCCTTGTGATGAAAATGCGCTTTGTTCGTCCGCTGTCAAGCGAGCGAACAAATTTGCGCTCGATCTCAAGGGCTGACGTAGCGCGGCAGCCTCGGCCAGGGGGAGTTCCGGCGAGAGCCGGTCTTGCCGGAGCTGCCCCCCGTCGAAGACAGGCGGTCGAGATAGACGTAGCGGGCATAGTGCGAGCTGACGCGGCGGACGTAGTTTCGCGTCTCGTTGAAGGGAATGCGCTCGACGAATCGGTCGAGCTCCATCCGCTTGGTTTCGCTGAGCCAGCGCCGCACCCGCTTGGTGCCCGCGTTGTAGGCCGCGATGCTGAGCGGATAGACGCCGTCGAAAGCCTCGGCCAAGCCCATCATCTCCTGCACACCGAGCTCGATGTTGCGCTCGGGCGACAAAAGCTCCTGGCGCGAAACGGGCTCGCCGGCGAGCTTGCTGGCGAGCTCCGGCATCAGCTGCATGAGGCCGACCGCTCCGGCGCGGCTCAAGACATCCGGACGGAAGCCACTTTCCTGGCGCATGGTGGCATAGACCAGGGCGCGTGGAAGCTCGCCGCGGTGCCGGTCTACCGCGTCCAGCCAAGGCATCGGATAAGCCGCGCGCCACCACCAGGGCTCCTCGACTGGGTCCTTGTAAAGAGGTCGAACGTTCTGTCGGGCGACACGGAGCGCTTCGGGGTAGGCCCCGGTTTCCAAGTAGAGGCTCGCGAGCAGGGGTCGACGCTCTGAGGGCGGGTGAGGCGCCAAGAGGTCGCGCTCGTTCTCCCGCAGCCAGCGGACCGCTTCGGCATCGAGCCCCATGGACTGATAAGCGACATAGGTCTCTGGGAGCTGGATCGCCGCGGTGTCGGCCGTCTCCGAGACCTCCGCGCCGGAGGAGGTGAAGGGCGAAGGCGGCTGAACCTTGAGCCGGCGCAGCCGGTCGGCGGAAAGAATCGCGTACCATTGCAGCGGCTCCACCTCGATCGCCGCCCGATAAGCGGCAACCGCCTTGCTGCCACGGCGAAGAGAGCGACCGAGCCAGTAGAGGGCCTGCGCCTGGTCCATGGAGGACTTGGCCGCGTCCGCGTACCGGGTCAAATAACGCACAGCCAAGGCGTAGCGTTTGGTTTCGAAGGCCCGAAAACCGAGCTGCCATAACGCTGCCCGGTACCACTTGCCCCGCACGCGACTGGGGCCCTGTACGAGGCGCGCCATCTCCCGCTCCCCGCTCTTTCGTCCGAGCCGGATCTCGAGCCAGGCCGCGAGGTATCGCGCCTCGGCCGCGCGGGAGCTCTTCGGATGGCTGGCCGCGAAGCGCCGGTAGGCACGAATCGCCTCTGGATCCCGGTCGGCTCGCGACAAGGCGCGGGCCGCGTGGAACTCATCGGCCGCCGCGAGCTTGCCGTCGAGCTTCGCGGACTCGGCCAGAATGCGCGCGGCGTCTTCATAACGCGTCCGCGTGCGAAAAAGCGCCATGCCGTAGACGTGGTGCCAGCGGGCTGTGAGCTCGTCGTCGGGCTCGATGCCTTCGAGCAGCGACACGGCCTCTTCGAAGCGGCGCGCGCCCATCAGCGCCTCGGCGCGGCTCACCCGGTCTTCATCGGTCGGGACGGCGCGCGGCTCGAGGGTCTCGATGAGCGCGTCGTGCTTCGGACGGGCACCCTCGACCCAGGCCCGGAGCGCGGCCTCGCGCGCTCGATCTGGCTGCTCGAGCTGAACGTACAGGTCGGAGAGTTGGGCGAGCAGCGTGACACGCCGGGGCCACTTCGGGTTTTGCGCGATGAGGCGCTCGAGCTCAGAGGCGGCGGTTTGCAGCTGGCCGAGCTCGATCGCGCACTGGGCGGCCAGAGCTCGGTCATGGCGCGCGGCGGAAGTATCGGCCGAAAGCGTGCTCAGCAGTGCGGGGCGCGCCTGCTCGCAGGCACCACACTGCGCCGCCGCCTGAGCCCAGATTCGCGCCGACTCGCTGCGAATCGCAGCGGGCAAGGCCGAAGGAGTTCGCGCGAGGAGGGCCATCGCCTCGCAGGCTCGTCCCTCGTCCAGGCTGAGCCGGCCTTCCAGGTAGCGTACCTGGTCCGCTTGCCGCGCCGGCGCGGGCAGCTGGGCGATCTGGGCCAGGGCCTGTCCGTGCTGTCCGGTCCGGACCAGGGCCGCGATGCCGCTCAAGCCTTTG
The DNA here is from genome assembly GCA_963746475.1 of uncultured delta proteobacterium. Lineage (GTDB taxonomy): Bacteria > Myxococcota_A > Polyangia > Polyangiales > Houyiibacteriaceae > SG8-38. Next base: position 932,376 of record CAVVBB010000001.1, on the reverse strand, counting down.
TCGGCCATGGCCGTGGTGCCAAGCACCAAGGCGACAATCGAAGCTGTGAACAGAAGTCCCCTCACCTCTCTAAACTACCACCAAGACGGGAATTGTCGCAGCGGTTGGCGGGCCCCGAGCTGGTCCCGTATGCTGCGCCGCCCATGATCCTCCGGTTGGTTTTTCCGCTTGGCTTCTTGCTGTTAGCGAGCGCCTGCTCGCCAAAGATTGGCGACAGCTGCAACAACTCTGGCGATTGCTCCAATGTGGGCGATCGCGTTTGCGATACTTCGCAGCCGGGTGGCTATTGCACCATCCAAGGCTGTAACCCGGACATCTGCCCGAACAGCGCCGTCTGCGTCGAGTTTCGTTTTAGTCCGTCTCGCCTGGCGCAAACCTGGTGCCGGGAACGCTGCAACAAGCACGACGACTGTCGGGTGGGCGCCGGCTACTGCTGTGTGAAGCCCTCGAACATCGACCAGTGCGGTCAGTACGATCCGAGCACGAGCGACCCTCTCGCACGGGTCACCGATCTCGAGAACGAGCCCCAGGACGCCAAGGTGTGCGAGTTCGTGCTGACGAACGACGGCTGCCCTCCCGAGGACTACGACGAGCCTCCGGTCAACGAATGTTCGATTTCGGACGATGACACTGGCAGCGGAGGAACAGGTGGGGCTGGCGGCGCAGGGGGCGCGGGCGGAATGGCCGGCGTTGGAGGTGCCGCTGGAACAGGCGGCGCGGCCGGCGTTGGAGGTGCCGCTGGAACAGGCGGCGCGGCCGGCGTGGGAGGTGCCGCTGGAACGGGCGGCGCGGCCGGTGTGGGCGGTGCCGCTGGAACGGGCGGAATGGGCGGCGTGGGTGGCCTGGCCGGAGCTGGCGGCGCGGCGGGCGCCGGCGGCATGCTTTGACTCAGAAATGCGAGTGGAGTGACGCACCGTAGTATGGTCGAGCGATGTCGCCGGGCCTCTTGCGCTACCTGACCGGGCGCCTCCTGAGAGCCGGCCTGACCGTCGTCGGCTTGGTCACGATCGTCTTTTTGCTGGTTCGACTGATCCCCGGGGATCCCGTCGAAGCCATTCTGGGTGACCAGGCGGGGCCCGAAGAAAAGGCCGAGCTCCGCAAGGCGCTCGATTTGGACCGGCCCGTCGGTCAGCAATACCTCTCGTTCATCGGGGACGTGGCGAATGGAAGCCTCGGGCACTCGTTCCGGCAGCCGGACCAGAGCGTCTGGTCGCTCATGCGCTCCGTACTGCCTTACACCCTAGTGCTGGCCCTGGCCGCCTGGCTCGTGGCTTGGGCTTTTGCCATTCCATTGGGCACGCTCGCAGCGACGAAGGCAGGGAGCGGCTGGGATCGGGCCGCATCCACGCTCGCGGTCGCCGGGCTCGCGATCCCGAACATTTGGCTCGGACCGCTGCTGATCCTGGCGTTTGGCGTCAAGCTGAGGTGGCTACCCCTGCCCGGGGACGATCTAGGCGGACCTGCGGCGCTCATTCTGCCATCACTCACCGTGGGCACGGCCCTGGCCGCGGCCCTGACCCGGCAGACGCGCGCCAGCATGATGGAAGTCCTGTCGCAGCAGTACATCACCGCGGCCAGGGCAAGGGGCGTGTCCCGGACGAGCCTGCTGCTCCGGCACGCCCTTCGAAACGCGCTCTTACCGGTGATCACGATTGGCGCGGCCCAGCTCGGGGCCCTGCTGTCCGGCACCGTCGTGACCGAGAAGATCTTCGAACGCCCAGGACTCGGCACCCTGTTCCTGGACGCCTTCTTCGCCCGGGACATCCCCGTGGTTCAGGGCTGCGTGCTGATCATCGCCTTGATCTACGTGCTGGTAAACCTGCTGGTCGACCTTCTCTACGGAGTCATCGACCCGCGCGTGAGGCTGTCATGACGCTCAGCCCCGTGCGTAAGCGACTGGCGAGAACCCCGGTCGGCCTGCTCATCGTCCTCGCGTTCTTCGTGCTCGGGCTGATCGGACCCTGGATCGCCCCGTACGATCCAATGAGCATCGACTTGCTGCACGAGTACGAGCCGCCGTCCTGGACGCATCTGCTGGGCACCGGTGACAACGGCATCGATATTCTCAGCGCCCTACTCCACGGGGCCAGGCTTGCCGCCATCGTCGGCTTGGTCGTCGTGTCGGTCTCGGTGCTCATCGGGACCGCGCTAGGCACCTTTGCCGGATACGCCGGGCGCATGACGGATCACGTCATCACGGGCATCGCCGATCTGGTGCAGGCCTTCCCTTCGATCGTGCTCAACATCGCAGTCCTGGCGCTCGTCGCCCGACCGGGGCTCGGGCATCTCATCGTCGCCCTCGCGGTGAACGGCTGGGTGCTCTACGCACGCCTTTCCCGCGCCGAAACCCTCTCGCTCCGCGAACGGGAGTTCGTCGAGGCCGCCAGGGCGCTCGGTGTGCCCACACCGCGCATCCTCGCCCGGCACATCGTGCCCAACCTGGCGGGGCCGCTGGTGATTCAAGCGACGACTGGGCTCGGCGTCGTGGTGCTGGCCGAATCGACCCTGTCCTTTCTCGGCCTCGGCCCCGGTAAAGCCGCTTCCTGGGGGGCGCTGCTCGACCAGGGCACCAGCGTGCTTCTGCGTTTTCCGCACGTCGCGCTCTTTTCGGGCGGAACCATCGCGCTCACGGTGCTCGGCTTCAACCTGGCCGGCGATTGGTTGCGGGACCGACTCGATCCACGCTTCCGCTAGATCATGCCAGAGCTTCCCGACGTCGAGCTTTTGCGTCGCGCCCTCTAGCAGCGCCTGCTGTGCTCGGGGCTGTTCGTCGAGTTCCGGGGCCGCGCTTGCGAGCATTCGCCATTTTGATCGCAGTTCCGGTATCCTCGCGATATCTTTGCCGATGTAGCAACGCTCAGCCTGGCGTACGTGTGATGATGAACCCCTCTAGCCACCATTTTCATCTGTCTGGTGGCGGGCTGGCGCAGATACTTCGGCGCCGGCTTCGCGCAGACGAGGCTCGCCGTCTTTCCATTCGGACGAAGATTCTCCTATCGGTTCTATTTCTGTGGTTGCCGCCCGCAGTGCTCAGCCTGATCGCGGGGACCTTCGTCGGCGACGCGGTCACGCAGCCCTTTTTAATGGATGTGACCCCGCAGGTTCGCCTTTTGCTGGCCTTGCCGCTCCTCTTCATTGCCGCAAAGAACATCGATCCTGCCCTCGAGTTGGTGGTTCGGGACCTCGATGAGTCAGGTTTGATTGCCGATGCCGACAAGCCGCGGTACCGCGACGCGATTCGGGAGCTGGAAAGAGCGCGCGATGCGGTCGTTCCGGATGTGATCATGCTTGTCGTCGCGCTCTCGCTCGCTGTGCTCCTGCAGTCGCAGCACATCACTGCGACGCGTGCAGCTGGGGTCACGTCCTCTCTGTGGTCGATCTCAGAGGGGAAGGTGCGCTTGACCGCGGCGGGTACCTGGTACCTGCTCGTCAGCGCGCCGGTGTTCCGGTTCGTCATTTTTCGTTGGGCCTGGCGCTTTCTGATCTGGGCTCGCTTTCTCTATCGAGTGTCCCGACTGCCGCTCGTCCTGCAGCCCACGCATCCCGACTTGGCGGGCGGCCTCGGAATTCTCGGCTTCGCGCAGCTGACGTTTGTGCTCATCTTCGTATCCATCGGAACCCTGGTGTCGTCGACGATCGCCCAGAGTATCCTTTTTGGAGGGGCGAAATTCATAGACTCTAGACAAGAGATTTTCGTCTTCATCGTCGCCAGCGTCCTGGCGATTTGTGCCCCGCTGCTGTTCTTCGCCAACGCGTTATACGAGTCGCGACGTCGTGGGCTCAGTCAGTATGCCGTCCTTGGCCAGCACTTGTCTGAGGCGTTCGCGGCGAAATGGATCGAGACCCCCCCAGCCGACGTGGGCACTGTGCTGAAGAACTCGGACGAGCCATCGACGATGGCGGACTATAAAGCGAGCTTCGAGGTGGTTGACAACATGCGCGTCATTCCGGTGCCGCCCAAGGGTGTCGTCAGGCTTGCCGGGGCTCTGCTCATCCCGTTCTTTCCCCTCTACTTCACCGAGTTCTCCGTGACGGATCTACTGGAGCGGATGTCGCACGTGTTGATGTAGTGACCGCAGCCTCGGAGTCGTACCTGCGAAGGGCGAAACCCTCAGCGGGTCATGTGATCTTTCTCTTTGATTTCGAGAAGTTGAAAATCTAGCTCACGCCTTTCTTGATACTGTTCACGCGTTCAGTATACTGAACGGTCCCATGGCTCTCGGGACAGTCAAAACCGTTGAATTTGCAAGGCGTGCCAAGGCTTTGTCCTTGGCCGAGGCACTGCCCGAAGGGCGGCTGACTGAGATTTCGGGACGCCATGCCTGTGCACGGACATCCACCGCGGTGTCCTGTGTCGTCCAAGCGCAGTCTCGTCAGGAGCTCGTAGCCTGGGTGCAGTTTCGCGATGGGGAACTCTTTCCTCCCGATCTCGCGGCGGCCGGAGTAGACCTTCAGTCGCTCATCGTCGTGCAGGTGCCGCGGCATGCCGGGCCTTTTGCGCTGGCGCGCGCGGCGGAGTGGCTCGCGCGCTCGGCTGCCTTCGGTCTCACCGTCGTCGATTTGAGCGAAGCCCTGCCGCCCGGCGCGGCCTCCAATTGGCAGGGAAGGCTCCAAGCTGTGCTGCGCCAATACGGAAGCCGCATTCTCTTGCTGACCTCGGCCGGGCAGGATGAGCCTTCTTCGGGACCGCTGGTGGGCCTTCGCATCGAGCCGGTGCGATGCGAACGAAGCGCGCTATGCCCGGACTTCTTCGAAGTCCGCTCTCGCGTCCTGAAGGACAAAGTCGGCCTCGGCACTGAGCTTGCTCCGTCCAAGCTGCTCGTTCCGGACGGCTTTGTCTGAGCTTGCGATGGGAGGCTCGCGATGAAACGAACCGGCTGCGTCCTGATCCCCATGCTGCCGCTTCAGATCTTGCTGCGGCAAAAGCCACACTGGGCAGAGGCGCCCGTCGCCGTCGTCGACGACGAAGGGTCGAACGGAAGGCTCGTCTTTCTCAACGCGCATGCACGACAGACACGCTTGAGAATCGGGATGCGCCAAAGCGTCGCCCGGGATTTGCTCCCGAGCCTGCGCACCGCCGTCGTGTCCGAAGAAGCAACCAGGGCCGTCGTTCACGAGCTCATCAGCTCACTTCAGACCTTTTCTCCCAAAGTCGAAGCCGAGTCCCGAATCCTCGGCGCGTTCGACATCGACCCCGAGGGCCTCGGTCGCCTCTACGGCGGTTACCAGAACTGGGCCCAGTGCATTCATCGTTATCTGCGTGCACGCCATTGGCACGGCTCGGTCGCCATCGGCTTTCACCGCTACCGAAGCCTCGCCATCGCCATGCAGTCGAGCACGAGATCTGCGGCCATCACCGTCTTGGAGACGCCAGAAGAAGAGCAGGCACGCTCTGACGAAACCCCGCTGTCTGCGTTTGCTTTGCCCGGCGAGCTTTGCGAAAGCTTGCGCACGCTCGGCATCGAAACGCTCGGGGGGTTTTTACGGATTCCGTCAGGCGAGCTTCAAAGCCGCTTCGGCAAGGCCGCCCGTGAGCTGCACGAGCTCTTCTCGGCGCTGCAACTTCCCATTCAACCGCATGCCTTCGACGAGCCGGCTCGGGTCTCTTTTCAAATCGAGCCGCCCGACGGCGATCAGCACCGCCTGCTCTTCGCCATCAAAGGCGCTCTTCACTCTCTTTTTCACCCGATCCGAGCGCGCGGCGAGGCCCTGCAAGCCTTGCGCATCAGACTTCAGCTGGAGCGCGCCCCAGAGCAAGAAGAGCGCATCGAGCCCGCCAAGCCCACGACGGACGCGATGATGCTGCTCGAGCTCATTCGTCTTCGGCTCGCGCAAATCGAGCTGCGCGGCGAAGTCGAAGAAGTCGAGCTCACCGCCGAAACCGTCCGCGCCCAGGCCGAGCAAAGCAGGCTCCCCGGCCACGAGCCCAGGGTCGACTTCGGCGCGGCCTCTGCGGCGCTCGCCCGAATCCGAGCGGCGTACGGCGAGCAATCGGTCACCCGGGCCACGCTGCGGCAAGCCCATCTGCCCGAGGCCAGCTTTCGCTGGGAGCCCGTTCAAGACATCCGCCCCTCCGCGGGCTCAGCAACCGCCGCATTGCCCATGGTGCGCCGCATCCTCAGCCGACCGCGGCCTTTGTCGGCTGAGACCCCAGCGAACCTCGCCTGCCTCTACGGCCCCTACCGAATCAGCGGCGGCTGGTGGAAGCGGCTCGTCGAGCGGGACTATTACTACGGAGAAACGGCTCGCGGAGACCTGCTCTGGCTCTTCTACGACCGGCCTCGCAAACGCTGGTTCCTGCACGGCGTGCTCGACTAATGTCACGCACGGACCCCTACGTCCCGCTCTGGGTCAAAACCAACCATAGCTTTCTCGAAGGCGCATCGTTTCCAGAAGAGCTCGTCGAGCGCGCGCACACGCTCGGGCATCCAGCCATGGCGATCACCGACCGAGACGGCGTCTACGGTCTGGTGCGCGCTCACATGAAGGGGAAAGAGATCGGCTTACGCATCGTGACCGGCGCACAGCTGTCCGTGCGCATCGGAGACGCAACGCACCCCCTCGTGGCACTCAGTGAAACACGGCGCGGCTACGCGGACATGTGCCGCAGACTTTCCCTCGGACACGCTCGCTGCGAAAAGGGCCAGTCCGAGATCAGGGCGGAGGAGCTCAAGGAAGCCCGTGACTTGATCCTGCTCTGCACGAGCCCCGTTTCATTGCACGCGTTCTTCGACGACTTGGGCCCGAGCTCAGTCTTTGCGCTCTGCGCCCGCCACCTGGACGAATCTCAAAAGCCTCAGGAGCGTGCGCTCCGTCAAGCTGCGGCGGCGCTCGGTGCGCACACGGTCGGAAGCACAGAGGTGCTTTACCACGAGCAGACCCGCCGCCCGCTTCAAGACGTCCTGTCCTGTATCCGCGCTGGCAAAGTCCTCACGGACGCCGGTCACTGCATCCGCCGCAATGCCGAGCACGGCCTCAAGTCCGCCGAAGAGATCGCCCATCTGTTCGCCGACGACCCGGCCTGCCTACGCCGCACGCTCGAGCTGGCTGAACGCTGTAGTTTCAGCCTGGACGACATCCGCTACCGCTACCCCGAAGAAGAGCTTCCCCGAGACTGCAACGAGCAAAGCTGGCTGCGTGAGCTGAGCTTTGCGGGCGCCCGCGATCGCTACCAGGGCAAGGTCCCCGCCGACGTTCGTGCGCAGATCGAGCGGGAGCTGCAGATCATCCAGAAGCTCGATTACGGCGGCTACTTCTTGACGATGTACGAGATCGTCCAGTACTGCCGGGCGCAGGGGATTCTTTGCCAAGGGCGCGGGAGCGCGGCCAACAGCGCGGTGTGCTTTTGCCTCGGCATCACGGCCATCGACCCGGTGCGCATGGACTTATTGTTCGAGCGCTTCTTGAGTGTCGAGCGCGCGGAGCCGCCGGACATCGACTTGGACATCGAGCACGAGCGTCGCGAAGAGGTCATTCAGCACGTGTACGAAAAGTACGGACGCCGCCGTGCGGCCATGGTGGCCAACATCATCCGTTACCGCATCCGCTCGGCCGTGCGCGACGTCGGCAAGGTGCTCGGGATTCCGCGAACCGATCTGGAAACGGCCACACGCCTGCTCCGTCACCGTGACGACGCGTTCAACCCCGAGCTGCTACGCGAGGCCGGTCTTCACCAGGATGCACCCGCGACGCGGCAGCTCTGGTCCCTGGCCTCTCAAATCGTCGACTTCCCTCGGCACCTGTCGATCCACCCTGGAGGCTTCCTGCTCGGCGATCGCCCCGTGGACGAGATCGTCCCCATCGAGCCGGCCAGCATGGAGGCCCGCACCGTCATCCAGTGGGACAAGTACGACGTCGATAACCTGGCGCTCTTCAAGGTCGACCTCCTGGGTCTCGGAGCGCTCTCCTGTATCCATCGCTCCTTCGATCTGCTCGCCGAGCACAAGGGCCTGCCCTTGGAGATCGCCAGCGTCCCAGCTGAAGACCCGGCCACTTACGACATGGTCAGCCAAGGCGACACCGTCGGCGTGTTCCAGATCGAAAGCCGCGCGCAGATGGCCATGCTGCCGAGACTCAAGCCGAAGACCTTCTACGACCTGGTCATCGAAGTCGCGATCGTGCGACCCGGTCCCATCCAAGGCGACATGGTGCACCCGTACCTTCGCCGCCGAACCGGACGAGAGCAGGTGGTCTACCCTCACCCCAAGCTCGAACGCATTCTCAAAAAGACGCTCGGCGTCCCCATCTTCCAAGAGCAGGTCATGAAGCTCGCCGTCGAAGCCGCCGGCTACACGCCCGGCGAGGCCGACCAGCTCCGCCGCGACATGGCCGCCTGGCGGCGTTCCGGTCGCATCGAAAAGCACCGGAGCCGGATGATCCCCCGCATGATCGAGCAGGGGATTCCCGAAGACTTCGCCGAGCGTGTCTTCTCGCAAATCCGTGGCTTCGGTGAGTACGGCTTTCCAGAAAGCCATGCGGCCTCTTTTGCCCTACTGGCCTACGTAACCGCATGGCTACGCTGTCACCACCCCGAGGTCTTCGCCTGCGCTCTCCTCAATGCGCAGCCCATGGGCTTCTACAGCCCGGCCAGCCTGGTCGAAGACGCGAAGCACCACGGCGTGCCGATCCTGCCCATCCACATCAACAAGAGCCGATGGGACTGCAGTCTCGAACCACTCAGCCCTGCGAGCTCTTCCTCCGGCGAGTCCATATGCGCAGAAGGGCCAAAGGCCGCGAATCCAAACGCAGGGAAGCCAGGACTCGGCATCCGAATGGGCCTTCGATACGTCAAAGGCCTAGGCTCGATCGAGCGCGAGCGGATCGAGCAGGCCAAAGGGCCCTACCCCAACCTACCGACTTTCGTCCGAAGCAGCCGCATCCACCAAAGAGCACTTCATGCCCTCGCAGAGTCCGGCGCCTTCGACTGCTTCGGGCTCAACCGTCGAGACGCGATCTGGCAGGTCCGAAACCTGGCACGCTTCAGCCAAGACTCGCTCCCGCTGGAGCCAGCTTCGAGCCAAATCTCCTTCGCCTCGCTGTCCGAGGACGATGAAGTCCTCTGGGACTACCGAAGCAGCCATCACAGCACCCGCGGTCACCCCATGCACGGCCTGAGAGCCGCCCTGCGCGAACGCGGCATCCCCGAAGCCAGCCGCGTACGGCAAAGCAAACACGGAGAGCCTCTGCGCTACGTCGGCCTGGTCATCTGCCGGCAGCGCCCCGGCACCGCCTCCGGCGTCACCTTCTTCACACTCGAAGACGAAACCGGCTTCGTAAACGTCGTCGTTTGGAAGCAAATCTTCGACCGTCACGCCGCTCTCGCGAAGACCGCCTCCCTGCTCGGCGTCAGCGGCGAAGTGCAAAAAGCAGACGGCGTCATCCACCTCATCGCCAAGTCCCTATGGACCCCCGAGCTCAGCATCCCGGAACAGACACAGCGCTCCCGCGATTTTCACTGAGCGAAGCGCCGAACATCACCCTCCGGACGCAGCCTGAGTACAGCCGACCACGCGCGAAAAGATCCGCACACTCCGTCCGCCGCGTAATCTCAGACGGCCGTGAAGCCAATCCTGAGCAACTTGATGACCCAGATCAGCTCGATGACGATCTGCGCCCCGTAGAACGAAGCCCGCGCAGTCACGGCCGTCTCGCTCGTGGAGCCCAGGTGCACCAAGGACTGCGCCACCCGTGCGCCGATGACCCAGCGCGCGAGCGGGTCCGTGACCTCCGAGTGGCCGCTCACGTGCGCGACGAGCACGATCGCAGCGAAGACGGGCATGTTACCGAGCGTGTTGTAGAGCGCGCGACAAAGTCGGTTCATGAAGGGCGAGACGTCCTTGCCGTCCGGGTCGAAGGCATTGGCCGGGCGCTTCCGAACCAAGACAAGCCAGACTCGATACAGAAGCAGCCAGAGCTCGAAGAGCACTGCCCAAGCGATGTACGCCAGCAGAGCAAGCAGCGATGGGGTCATCCTACCGATGAGCCTACTACGAAGAGGCCTGCTTCCGATACCGTCGATACACCCAGGCCGCGACCAGGAACCACAAACCGATGAAGAGCACGTTGGTGCGCGCGAAGCCCACGGGCGTCAACTCCCAAAACTGCGTCCCTAGGTAGACGAACAGAGCCGCGAGAACATCGCCGAAGCGAACGAAGAACGTGTCGACCGCCTGCTTCGCCTGAAACTTTTCGTGATGGCTCGTCGGCAACCAAAGCATCGCCCTAGCCGTGTTCATGGCCGAGTAGTCCGTGGCGTTTTCGGCGGTCTTGAAACCACGGAAAAGCGCAAAGCCAAAACCGAGCGCGACGAGGCCGTAAGTCCCGAGCGCGATCAGCGGCAAGGCGAAGAGCACCCCGGCAATCCCCGCATACTTGACGAGCCGCGAGACGAGCAAGGCTTGAATGAGCAAGCTGGCGATGTTCACCCAGAAGAAGAACTCGCCGTAGAACGATCCGAAGAACTGGTCCATGAACCTGCCGACTTCCAACTCGGGGTTGAGCTGAAGGGCCGCGGACAAGGCAGCGTCCGCCCGGTCCTCCGCATAGCGGCTGAGGAGATACTCGCCGGTGCTGTTGACCAAGTTCAGGACCACCAGGAGGACGGCGATCTCCGTCAGATATCGACTGCGAAGGACACGCGCGAAGCCACCAAAGATGGGCTGGCGTTCCCGCTCGCGCATCCAGTCCCCCTGCGGAAGACCATCTGGCTGAGCGAGCGTCGCCCGGTACAAAAAGACGTGTAAGAGGAGGAGCATGGCGGCGACTTGCATCAGCGCCGCCGGGGAGAGCCCGCTGTCGAAGAGCTGCTTGGCAACCCAAGCGCCCACCGGAGCGCCGACCGTCGCGCCGATCGCGATCAACGGAAAGAGCCGCTCGCCCCTCTCGACCGAGTACACGTCGTTCGCGAAGGACCAGAACTGCGCGATGATGGCGACATTGAAGATCCCGACCCAGACGTAAAATGCGAAGCCCAGCATCGGAATTTTCACCGACCAGCCCAAGAAAAAGGCCTCGATGCAGAACACGAAGAAAAGGGTCAGGCCAAAAACGAGCTTCCTCGTGCTGGTACGCGCCGCGAAGAAGCTATACACGGGGACCGCGGCGAGCAGTAGACCCGCCTGAGCTGCCGCCGCATAGGCTTTGAGCTCCGCGCCTCCGGTGGTCAGGATGAGTGGCTCCCTCACCGTCTTGATCACGTAGTACGCCACCAATACGACGAAAAGGTTCGCGGTCATCAGCAGAGCGGTCCGGCCCTCTCCCGGGCGAACGTCCGCGAAAGGACGAAGCGCCCAATCGATCGGCTTGCGAGCGAAGCTCGACCGGTGCCCTTCCCCATCTCTCATGCGGCCGGCAGTCTACTCGAGCCGCATCTCGGGTTCGTCACGGCAGGTCGGTAAGCCCGGCGGCATGAGAGTTCGCGCAGCCACAACTGTTTCCTCGGCATGCTGGGCGGCGACTATACAGAACGGGTTCTTTCAGACAAAGGTTTTCCAGCTGAAGTCCGTAGGTCATGATGCACTCATGCGTACTTTGATCCTTGCAAAGGCAGACATGGCCCGGGTCGCGACCACGGAAGTCGCGGTCCGTGCGGTCGAGGAAGCGTTCGGCGCGTTCGGTCGAGGTGAAGCCGAGATGCCGGCGAAGATCTATCTGTCGGTCGAAGAGCATGAGGGCGACTTCCGGGCGATGCCGTCGCGGATTGGAGACTTCGCCGGCATCAAGTGGGTCAATGTCCACCCGCACAATCCGTCGCGGTTCGGCCTCCCGGCAGTGATGGGGGTCTACATTTTGAACGACGCCCGCAACGCGTTCCCGCTTGCCGTGATGGACGGAACACTGTTGACGGCCTTGCGCACGGGTGCGGCGGGCGCGGTGGCCTCGAAATTCCTGGCCTCGCCGCGGCCTACGACCCTAGGGTTCATCGGCTGCGGAGTGCAGGCGCACAGCCTGCTCGCCTCTCACCGTGTGGTCTTCGAGGGTCTGAAGGTCCTGGCCGCAGATCACCTGCAGGACCGCGCCGAGGCGTTCGCCCGCGAGGTCGGCGGCAGGGCGGTGAGCATGCAAGAGGCCGCTGGAGCGGACATCGTCTGCACGGCCACCCCGAGCCGAACGCCTTTTCTGAGGGCGGACTGGGTCCGGCGGGGCGCCCACATCAACGCTATGGGAGCGGACGCGCCCGGGAAGCAGGAGCTCGAGCCCGAGCTGCTCGATCAGGCGGCCGTGTACATCGATGATCCTCACCAGGCCGAAGGCAGCGGGGAAATCAATGTGCCGGTTCGAACGGGGCGCTTCAGTCTGGACCGGGTCGCCGGCACCCTGGGCGAAGTCGTCGCGGGGACCAGCCCGCGCCCGGCTGCGGAGACGACCACGATCTTCGACTCGACCGGGCTCGCCATCCAGGACCTGGGCCTCGCCAGCGCCATTTACGAGGCGGCTAGGCACGAGGGCCTCGGAATCGAGGTCGATCTCGCTGGGCTCGAAGAGGAACGCACTCAAAACTGAGCATGCTCATTTTCGAGCTAGCGCGCCTTTGAGCGCTGCTGCCGCAAAGGCGAGAGCCCTCAAACCCGAGCTGGCTCGGATTCGAGGGAGCTCAGGCAATCACGTTAGCCGCGGAAGGGGGCCACGGAGCGAGATTTTCTTGTCGTTCATGTCGTTGACCTCGGCGAGACCGAAGTGGTCCTGGCCGGTCATCCCCATGGCGTGCATGAGGCTCACGTAGAGCTGGGACTGGCTCGGACCGATATTATACGGCTGGCCCCAGCTGAACGGCGTGACCACGGTCTCGGGGTAATGGACGTAGCGACCCGTCCGGAAGTAGCCACCGGCGCCACCAGCGATCACGTTCGCGGACTGCCGAAGCCAATGCGTTCCCGTCGCGAGCTCGCTCACCCAGACGACGGCCGTGTTGTCGAGCACCGTGCCGCCCCCCTCGGGAATGGAGTCCAACTGGTCCAGGAGGTACGCGAAATGCGCCGCATACTTCGCGTTGTAGTTGGTCATTTCATTTTCGGCCTGGAGGTTGTAGCCGCCGGCATCCTCGGTCGAGTTGTGAGCGATGTCCTGGTGAACGTCTCGGTTGGCCGCCGCGCCGAACTCGGTCGTCGGGATGTCCTGGGCGACCAGAGTGACGACGCGAGTCAGGTCACAGGAGAGCGCCATCGCGGTGAGTCGCGAAAACTGGTCGATCACGTGACCCTGCTGGGAAAACGAAGGATTGCACTGCGCCGGGCTGGACGTGCTGCCACCGCTCGACGTGCTGCCGCCGCTCGAGCTGCTGCCGCTCGAGGTGCTGCCGCCGCTCGACGTGCTGCCACCGCTCGAGGTGCTGCCGCCGCTCGACGTGCTGCCACCGCTCGACGTGCTGCCACCGCTCGAGGTGCTGCCGCCGCTCGAGCTGCTGCCGCCGCTGGACGTACTGCCGCCGCTGGACGTGCTGCCGCCGTTCGACATGACGCCACCGTTGTTGACCGGAGCCATGGCGAGCTCGAGATCGCGCACGAGGTCGCGGTGTCGTTCGAGCTTGTGGCGGTCTTCGGTGCTCAGGCGCTTGAGAACGTAGTCGTACTCATCGGCCGCCATGTCGACAGCGCTGACCCGGGCCGCGCGAAGCTTGGCCTCCCGGTCAGGACCGGCAGCCGTCAGCGCAAGCGAGCTCTTGCCCACCGTTCCGGAGGCAGGCGCGATCGCGGCGATGTCGCTGAAAGCGTTCGCCGGATTCGACTCGCGTGGCGCCGGTTCACCGGCCGCGACGAAATTATAAGGGTGCTGATGGTTGAAGCCGTAAACCCGGCTGGCCCATCGTCCAGGCGCACCGATGGTCTTTCCGATGAACTGATCGACCGACGGACCCCCGCCAACCGCCGTGCTTCCCGGGCGTTGCAGCGCCCAGTTGTTTGTGAGCAGGTGCGCCTGACACAGATGATGCTCGTTCCCGTCCTCTCCGATGCCCATGTTGATTCGCCGGCTTTCGGCGAACACCGTGGTGCGGGCGAGCCCATCGAGCACGAGGAGCTTGTTGCGATGCCGGTGAAGGGGCCGCAGGATGTCGCTGAACTGCGAGGCTGCGAGCCCACCTAGGGCGTAGTCGTAGGCCTGGTTGTCCTTGCCCGGCTGTCGCATGTACCAGCGCTTGGGAACCGTGCCGTGCGGAGTCACGAAGAAGACGACGCGCTTGGGCGGAGCAGTGGCCGCGCGGGCAGTGCCACCGAGGACCGAGGGCAGGCTGGGCAGACAAAGCGACCCGGCGCTGAGACCCATGGCCGCGAGGAACTTACGACGGTCTAGAATCATGTTTGTATTTGCCATTGTTCTTACTCCGTAGGCTCGGGACGCAGTCGAAATTCGGGGCGCAAAACAATCGAAACCAAGAGCTCTTCGATGTTTCCGCCGCTTTCGATGAAACCCTGGGTGAGGGTCTCGAGCTGGCAGGCGTCCGCGGGTTCGAGGGCGCGCCCGAGGGCATAGGTGAGCCACTTCTCGGTCACGCAGCCATGAACGACGTCGCTCTCGGACAAGAGCTTCTGCAGCCCCGCGGCACCCTCGTAGACGTCGTCATTACCGATGCCGTCGGCATAGCCGCTGGCGTCGACGGGAAGGCCATTGTCGGCGTCTCGAAACTGGCCGGCCGCATCGAACTCCTCGAAGCCGAAACCGAAGCCGTCGATTCGCACGTGACACGACTGGCACTGTGGGGGCGAGGTTCGGATCTCGAAGAGGTCACGGTTCGTGAGCGGGGCTTGGCCCGGCTCGATCGACGGCGGAGAGGTGTCCGCGTCCGCAGGGGGGCTCCGACGAGGCTCGCAAAGCAGGCGTTCCATGACCGCAACACCGCGAAGCGGTGGGGAGCCGTTGCCGGCGTGTGCGTTACCCGCGAGGAAAGCGATTCGGCTCAAGATGCCTGCGCGGCGCTCCGGGTCGAGCTCGACGGGCTCCCAGTCGTAGGCGGGCGCTTCCACGCCGTAGAGCGGCGCCAGAGTGGAGTCGAGGAAGGCGACGTTGCTGGTGAGGAGGTCGGCCAGGGTGCCACCGTCGAAGACCACGCTTTCAGCGAAGAGCAGGGACTCTTCGAGGGCGGCCTGTCGGACCTGCTCGTTCCAGAGTGGAAATTGCTCCGGCAGCTTGTCTTCGCCGAGAACGCGGTCGAGATGGAGCCACTGGCGGTGGAAGTTGCGGACCGTCGCCCGCGCGCGGTCATCGTCGAGGAGACGGCGCGCCTGCTGCTCGATCTGCTCTGGACTCGAGAGCTCGCCAGCGTCGGCGGCGCGCATGAGCTCTTCGTCCGGCGCGCTCTCCCAGAAGAAGTAGGCAAGACGGGTCGCGAGCTCGTGCGGGCTCAGCTCGAGCAGATCCGCGGCTTTGGTTTCGCCATCGGGCGACTCGAGCCGGTACACGAACTGCGGGGCCTGAAGAAGGGCGGTGACGGTGAGCTGCACGGCCGCGTCGAAGTCGATGTCGGCGCGCTGCTGCTCGAAGAAGTCGATCCAGCGGTTGTATTCGTCATCGGTCAGCGGCCGGCGAAAGACGCGCTTGCCGAAGTCATCAACGAACTGAGCGGCGCATTCGGCCTCTTCGTCCTGGCTCTGCGGCTCGCATGGGAGCACGCGCTCACGGGCCGCTCGGTTTTCCACGGCGAAGCGACCGAGCGTTTCGGCCGCGCCGAAGTAACGTGAGATTCGGACATCGGAGGGACCTAGGGCGAGCGCCTGGTTCTCGAAGCTGCCCTCGGACACGGCATCAGTGGGCTGATTGGGGAGGCTCGGAAGGCTCTCCCCGAAGAGGTCGCGAACGGTGTTTTCGTATTCGCTATTGGTGAGACGGCGAACCGGCGCGCTGCCGACAGCGAGTTCGCCAGAGTCGCCACAAATGAATGCGTCGGTGTAGCTAGGCTCCGGACCTCGGCCGCCGCCGATGAGGCCGTCGCAACCTACCCAGAGCATGCAACTAATAATAGAAATGGTTTTCTTCACAGTTGCCGCGCCCCCTTAGCGCGTGGCGACGATCTTGAGCCGGAAGGGTTTGCTGTCCAGCCATAAGGGTTAAGTCGGTGCGATGTGGGCTCCGATTTACACGCGTCGTTTCGCTGGCTTAGGCCGAAGGTAAAAAGTTGTTGGCCGGGGCTGACAAAGCCCAAATCACCCGCAAATAGGGTCATCGCCGAAGCGAAAACGCAGGCCCTCTCCGCCGAAGGGGCTAGGCTTCCCCGGTGTCCCGTCGCCCCGTCTGCTGCGCTCTCGCAAGCGCTCTGCTCCTGTCATTGGCCTGTCGCGCAGAGGAAGGCCGCCCGATCGCGCCGAGAGCCGATGGGCTCAGTCCCAGGCTGCAAGACGGGCAGGCCGAAGCGTCGATCGGGGCGGACGCGGGCCAAGTGCCTGAGGCCCCGCCTGCGTCCAACACGCGTGCAGACGCGGGCGTGGCCGGGAGGCCAGCGCAAGACCCAGTCCAGGCGGACTTCCTGGGCGAGCCTGATGCCCCGCGCATCGAAGCGCTGCGCTCGGGCCGTGTCGAGTCGGTGAGCAAGGGCAGGGGAGGCCGGAGCCTGGCCTTCAAGATCCAGCTCTCGGATGGCACCACCGGCTACTTCAAGCCGGAGCAGAGCTTCTCCGCGGCGCATTGGTACTCGGAGGTCGCCGCGTACTATCTGGACCGGCAGCTCGGCTTCGGCCGCGTACCGCCGACGACGGGCAGGAAGCTGGCTTGGTCGGAGCTGAAGGCCGCCGCCGCTGGGGACAAGCGTATCTCGGAACTGCAGATCAGCATAGAGGGGTCGATCCGTGGTGCCTTCATCTGGTGGGTTCCCGAACGCCTGGAGCGCCTGCGCCTAGGCAGACACTGGGAACGCTGGGTGCGAATCGACCCTGACCTCCCCATCACGCCCTACCAAAGGCCCAAAGACTACCGGGCGGACCTGAACCGCAGACCCGGTGTCCGGGAAGCCACGGATCCGAGCCGACCCGAAGCCGGCGAGCCGCAAACCGCGGCGCGGGCAGCCGAACTGTCCGATATGATTCTGTTCGACTACCTGACCCAAAACGTCGACCGCTGGGGCGGGGACTTCACCAATGTCCGCACGCGGACCCGAACCGGCCCGCTCATTTTCTTGGATAACGGCGCCGGGTTCTGGCTCGGCCAGCAGCAGCTCGGTCTCATGGAGGCTCGGCTCGAAGGCCTGCAGCGGTTTCGGAAGTCGACCGTGGAGGCCATCCGCAAGCTCGATGTCGACCGCTTCGCGGCGGCGCTCTCGAAAGACCCGCTGGCGCCAGTTCTCAACCCGAAACAGCTCGACGGACTGCGGGCACGAAGACAAGCCGTGCTCGATCACGTGCAGCGGCTGATCGCCCAGCATGGCGAGTCGCAAGTCCTGGCTTGGTAGGCTAGAAGCCGCTCGTGACGAAGCGCCTACGCATCCCGGCCGAGTGGGAACCCCACGAGGCCTCCTGGCTCGCATTTCCTCATCTGGACGAGGAGTGGACGGGGCATTTGCCCGAAGCGCAACGCTCGATCGCGGAGCTCTGCGTCGTGCTCTGCACCATCGGGGACGAACGCGTCCGCCTGTTGGTCAAAGATGAGCCGCTGCTGGACAAAGCGAAGACGCTCATCGCGGGGCGCTGCGAGCCGGAGTTCGTACT
Source organism: uncultured delta proteobacterium (assembly GCA_963746475.1). Classification (GTDB taxonomy): domain Bacteria; phylum Myxococcota_A; class Polyangia; order Polyangiales; family Houyiibacteriaceae; genus SG8-38. The sequence continues at coordinate 914,749 of CAVVBB010000001.1, read as the reverse complement.
CGCGGACTATGGAGACTGCTGGGTCCGCGACACGCTGCCCTTGTTCGGGCGAGACGCGGACGGCGCATCAGCAGCGCTCGCGTTTCAGTTCAACGGCTGGGGCGGCAAGTACGAGATGGCCCATGACGGCGAGATCGGCGACTGGGTCGCACGACGGTCGGGGGCACGGACGGCCTCCTCGAGCTGGGTGCTCGAGGGCGGCGCGCTAGAGTTCGACGGGCAGGGCACCTATCTCAGCACGCGGAGCTGCGTGTTTCACCCCGAGCGAAACCGAGGACGGACGGAGGCGCAGTTCGAGGCAGAGCTGAAACGCCTCGTTCAATGCGAGCGGCTCGTCTGGCTGGAGCGCGGTCTGAAGAACGATCACACCGACGGACACGTCGACATGCTCGCGCGCTTCGTTGCGCCGGGTAGGGTCGTCTGCATGCGACCGGCCCCCGACGACCCGAACGAGGCCGTGCTCGAGGACATCGCAAACGCGCTCGAGGAAGCGGATCTTCAGGTGATCAGCGTGCCCTCACCGGGGGCCGTGTCCTGGCGGGGTCAGCAGCTGCCGGGCAGTTACTGCAACTTCTACATCGCCAACCGCGCCGTGGTCGTTCCTTGCTACGGAACGCCGAGCGATCGAGAAACACGTGACATCCTTGGGGACTGTTTTCCCGACAGAAACATCGTCGGTCTCGACGCGAGGGACCTACTATGGGGGGGTGGCGTGTTTCACTGCGTGACCCAACCTGAACCGGAGATCTCATGAGCTCACTGGTAATCGGCATCGTTCAATGCACGCTCGGCGACAGCCTCGTACAGAACGTCGCACGGGTGGAATCCCTCATTGAAGAGGCGGCTCGACGGGGTGCCAAGCTGGTGCTGACGCCGGAGCTGTTCGAAGGCCCGTACTTTCCTCAGGAAGAGACCGAGGCGGCCTTCGATTTGGCCAAGCCGCTCGACGATCATCCCACGATCGAACGCATGCGCGTGCTCGCCCGGGATCTGGACATCGTCCTGCCCGTGTCTTTCTTCGAGCGCGCGGGGCAATCCTATTACAACAGCATCGCCATGATCGACGCCGGCGGAGGACTGCTCGGCGTCTACCGCAAAAGCCACATTCCGGACGGCCCCGGATACGAAGAGAAGTTCTATTTTCGTCCGGGCGAGACCGGATTTCGCGTCTGGAATACGCGCTATGGTCGCATCGGTGTCGGGATCTGCTGGGACCAGTGGTTCCCAGAGGCTGCCCGCGCCATGGCACTGCTCGGCGCCGAAGCACTCTTGTACCCGACCGCGATCGGGAGCGAGCCACACGAGCCGGACACGGACAGTAAAGACCCGTGGCAGCGAGTCATGGTCGGCCATGCGGTCGCGAACGCGATGCCCGTCGCGGCCGCGAACCGCACCGGCGCCGAAGGCGAGCTTCGGTTCTACGGCAGCTCCTTCATCGCCAATGCGCGTGGAGATCTGGTCGAGGAGCTCGGCCGGAACGAAGAGGCGGTTGCCGTACACAGCTTCGACCGCGACGACCTGCGTCGCTATCGCGCGGCCTGGGGTTTCTTCCGGGACCGACGCCCTGAGCTCTATGGACGGCTCACCGAAACGAACCGTGACTGACTCCGCCCGAACCAAAGCCTCGAGCCGCTGGGGCTCTGGGCTGTACGCGATCATCGACCCGGACCAGATGGCGGACCGAGAGCCCCTTCATTTCGCGAGCGAGCTGCTCGAGCGCGGCTGCTCTGTCCTTCAGCTACGGCACAAGCGTCTCGAGGACAGAGCAGCGCTTCAGCTCGCGCTCGCGCTGAAAGAGCTCTGCAACAGAGCCCGCGTCCCCTTCGTCGTCAACGACCGCCCCGACCTGGCGCTCGCGAGTGGTGCCGACGGCCTGCACCTCGGGCAGAGCGACATGAAGGTCGAAGACGCACGGACGCTCACGGGCTCCATGCTGCTGGGCGTGTCCACGCACAGCCTGAGCCAAGCGCGCCAGGCCGAGCAGGACGGAGCGGACATGATCGGCTTTGGACCCGTCTTTCCAACGCGGAGTAAAGACGATCCGGACCCCGTCGTCGGCATCGAACGGCTCGCGGAGGTTTGCAACACCATTGCCGTGCCAGTGGTCGCGATCGGGGGCATCGACGCCGACAACGCGGTCGCCGTGCTCCAGGCGGGCGCACGCTGGATCGCCGTCATCTCAGCGCTGGAGTCGCTCAGCCGGGCTTGGCCGTCAGTCGTCGAACGTGCCCAAGGACGCTAAACGCGCCGGCGCGCTTCCTCTTCATAGTACTGAATAGCGCTTTCGACCGCGGCTCCGAGCGCCTGGTTGATGAGGACAGCGGTCGCGTCTTCACCGTTCTTGAGCGCTTCGTAGTAGCGCTGCCGCTCCGTCGCATGGATGACGACCGGAGGGTAGCCCGCTTGCATGAGAATCAGATTCATGACGAGGCGTGCGACTTTGCCGCTGTGCCGCGGAAACGGGTAGGTGTGGAGCAGCTGGAAATGCGCCTTGCTCGCCATCCGAACCGGGTGCATCGACTTCTTGGTCTCCGGGTCGGAGAGCCACTGCACCAGTTGGCGCATTTGATAGCTGATCTTGTCCGGGTCGGAGATGTCGTGAAAGTAGAGCCGATGTAGAGGCATGTCCTTGCGGTACTTCGGCGGGCCCTTGCCCTCGAGCTCCTCCGGAGCGAGCTGGGCAAAGAGCTTCTTGATGATGTCCAGGGTCACCGAGCCACGACGCCGCTCAGCCAGCTCGCGAATGATCTCGATGGCTGCCATGTGGTTGCGGATTTCGTCGTAGACGTGAACGAGGGAGGGGTCGGTGATGACATCGTCCTTCAACGCCGACCTGAGCTCGTCCATCGAATACACGACGCCCTCGAGCGCGCTGTCGTGGTAAATCCACGCCATGTCGAAGCGCTCCTGGTATCGCTGGCGAAGCCCAGGCGCAGAAGCTTCGATGAGCTGCTGGAGCTGGGAGACACGTTCTTCGATGTTCGAACCTTGAAGCGCTTGGACCAACGTTTTCCTCCGCAATCGCCGGAGCCCCGGCAACTCACGCCGCCCGGGGCGGCGGAAGGTAACAGTGGGGTTCACGAACGTCAACTCTGTTTCCGAGTCCCCAGAAGGGGCCCCTGACCGCAAAAAAGCCTATTGGCTCGCCCTGGAGATCTCTGTTCTCAAGCGCGATTCGCTCGGTACACCGGCCGAAAAATACGAGATCGACCCGTCAGGCCCAATCACTACCACGGTCGGAAGCAGCTTGACGGAATACGCGCGCTGCACCTGGCCGGACCGATCGTGGAGGGCGGGAAAGCCGATGCCGAAGCGCGCGTGAGCCGCGACGACGGCCGCTTGCTCGATGGGCTCCACATTGACCCCAAAAAAGGACACCGGCTTGCCGGCAAACTCGGACTGGAGCTCGTTGAGCATGGGAGTGGTCCTCTGACAGGCCGAACACCAGCTCGCCCAAAAATCCAAGACAGCCACGCGACCGCTGAGGTCCGCGAGACTGACACGTCGGGGTGGTTCCCCCTCCTCGCCGCCTGCCACGACCCAGAGGTTGAGCTCGGGGGCCGGCTGGCCCAGGAGTGGCGAGTCGCGACCGGACTCGGCGTAGGCATAAACGCCCGCCACCACGGCGAGGATGATCGCCCACTGGCCAAACCTACTCACCGGAGACCGCGAAGAAGTGCTCAAGTGCCGCCCTGTAGCGGGATTTCGATTCGGAACCAAGCGCCACCTTCGGGCGCTTGGTCGAGCGTCACCTCGCCACCATGCTCGAGGACGATCTTCTTGACGATCGGTAGGCCGAGTCCTGTGCCCTCGGCCTTGGTCGTGTAGTACGGGTCGAAGACGCGATCCCAGTGCTCTTGCGGAATCCCGGGTCCGTTGTCGCGCACTTCAATCCGGACTCTTCGCCCCTGCGGCCGAACGTCCAGTCGCACCAGGCCGCCCCCCTCCGGTCGAGCCTCGTGCACGGCTTGGATGGCGTTGCGAAGCAGATTGTCGATGCCGCGCTTGAGCATCATGACGTCCATACGCACGGGCATCGGTTTCGTTGCGCAATGAATCTGAACATCGACCAGCTGAGGATCGGCCACCTTGAGGTCGCCGAGCATGCCCGGAATCGAATCCTCGATACTCTGAACGAGCTCGGAAACCTCTGCCTCCACGAGGTCGGCCTGTGGGAGCCTCGCAAAGGCACTGAACTCTCCGACGAGCCTACGCAGCGTGGCGACCTCTTCTTCGATGATGGCGCAGGCATGAACGAGCTTTTCCCGGTAGGCCTCGTCCTCGCCGTCATAGGTGCGCTCCATCTCTTGGGCTGCCAACTGAATCGGAGTGAGCGGGTTTTTGATCTCGTGGGCGAGACGTCGTGCGAACTCCTGCCAAGCGCCAATGCGCTGAAGGTACTCGATCCGAACCCGCGATTCGCGGAGGTCTCGAACCATGTCGTTGAACGCCTGTGTGAGCTCGCTGACTTCGTCCTTCGATCCGGTGGGCAAGGTCACCGTGAAATCGCCCGCGGCGACGCGACGCGTCGCCTCCGCCAAGACTGTGACTCGATGGGCAACGCGACGAGACAAGACGGCACCCACTGCATACGCGATGACGAGCACGAAGAAGACCAGAAGACCAAAGGCCCAGACGTGAACGTCGGAAACCGAAGCGCTCTCACGCTGCAAGCGCGAATACACCTCGGCCGCTTCGCCGGCCCGCTGAAGACGCTCGAAGTACATCTCGGGGACGGCCACTTCGACCTCCACGGAGAGGGCGCGATCGCCGAGCTGCAGCTGCCGATCGCGGACCGTGAGTCGAAGCGGTTCTTCAGCGAGCTCTGGGCGAAGCGCCGTCACCAGCTCCGTGCCATCCGCGTCGAGCACGGCGATCCGCCGGACGCTGTCGTAGTCGGCCAGGCGGTCGTTCAGAAAGGGCGCGAGTCGCCTTGGATCGGGCCGGCTTCGGAGCTCGGCCTCGACGGCCCAGCGTATGGCGTCGGCCACGTGCTCGGAGTCCGAGCGTAGCGCCATGAGCTGCGCGCGTCGCGCAGCGACACCTTCCTCGAGCTGAGCGCCGAACTGGCGGTTGACACCCATCGCGTAGGCCTCGCGCAAGGCGCGGCGTCCAAAATAGAGCGTGCCTCCGAGCGCCAGGGCGAGCGTGAGTCCGATCGCGAAAAAGATCTTCCGCTCGAACCGGCTCATGGTGGTACCTCAAAGACCGAACTTCGGAATTCGATCACACGCTCCGCTTTGCAAATCCGCCGTCGAACCAGACTGATCGTGATCGGCGCGGTCGTGTCATCGCCGCTGGACGACTTGATGAGGTCACTGCACTGCTTGGCGGAGATCGGGTTGAACTCGGCCCGCACGGCAAAATAGACGTCACGGCCTCGGCGCGGTTCCCAGCTCTTCGGCTCGCCCACGATGAGCCCTCGAACGGCCAGGCAACGCTCGAGCACATCGTCGAGGGTCGTCAGCTGCTCGGTCAGGGTCCCTATTCGAACCACGTAACCCTCGTCCCAGAGATCACTGGTCACGGAGCATGCAAACTGTCGCCTAGCTATCTTTTCGTTCGAACCTTCTAAAAAGGCTTCGGTGGTCACGACGAGTCGCTTTCGCAGGCCACTCGATAGCTCGGCGCGGACTCGCGCGTCTGCAAGATCCTTTGCGGAAAAGCTCACCCGTGGCGTGCCAGTACGCCAGGTGATCTCGACCGAGCGAGGCGCCCAGCTCGATTGAGCCAGAGCCACCGAAGCGATCAAACACAGGAGGATCGTCACCAGGTGCTTCACAGCTGGATGAACCCCAGCAGTGTCGAGAAACCGACCGTGAAGACACCGACGCGAGTGTCGAAGCGAAAGCCAATGTCGAACGTCAAATCGATCGGGTATCGAGCCGCACCGGTGTAGCCGCTGATCCCCGCGCGCGGATCACGGATGTCCGCCAAAGAGTAGAGACCTACGAGCGAGTAGAGCGTGACGGTCCGCAAGCCATGCGCACGCTCCTTGTCGAAGATGGGAAGCTCGTAACCGAGGTCCAAGCGCCAGGCCAGCTCGCCCAAACGGATCGACTCAATCGACGTTCCGAGGAGGTTCGGAGGCGCACGCCGATCGAGCTGCATCTCGAGGAAGCGCGACGGAATGAGATCCGTCAGGTCGGAGACGTGAAACAAGTAGAAGAACGGCGTCTCGCCGACGGCAGCGCCGGCAAACGCACCTAGGCGCAGCGTGTGATTCCAGGGAAGTCGCCACCAACGCCGAACCCATGCTTCGAGCTGAAGGAAGTCGTAGTCGCTACCCAGAAAGCGTGAGCCCGCGGTGACGACCCCTCTGAAGAGCACCCCCTCTGTCGTGATGCCCGGATCGTTTCGCTTGTCATAGACGAGGCCGAACCGAAGCAAAGACACGAAGCTCCGGCCGTCATCGATGGCGAAGTCGATCGGCGTGACCTCGTCTCCCCGGATCTCGGCTGCCGCGTCCGGACGATTGAGCACGCTGACGATGTCGCCGCCCCAATCGATGGTGTAGCGGAGGCTCGCGGTGATGTCTCGTCCGGTACCGACTAGGAAACCGCCCCGTCGGTAGCGCACGACGGCGTTCTTGACGTCCGAAGTCGCGGGACAGCCGGGGTCGCTATCGCTGCACGGCGGCACGCTCACCAGAGGTTCGTTGCCGTAGAACTCCCTTCCGTTCAGAAAGAAGGTGCCGAACCGTAGGGCAAATTGCTTCTTGATGAGCTTCGGGTAACGCAGGTCGAGGCGTCCGCCCTGCTGGAGCTGAGAAACGAGAGCCGTGCCGGAAAGCTTCATGCCTCGGCCCAGAAAATTCGTATCTGAGACCTTGAAACCGACGTAAGGGCTCAGGTCGAGGTTTTGGTCGGTGCTCCCCTCGAGGCCTTCGTAAAGACCCGCCACGAGCTGCTCGATGACGATCGTGTTCCGTTCACTGACATCGACGACGAGGATCACGTAGCCGCGTCGACTGCCACGCTCGAGGCGCAGGTCGACGCTGCTGAACCAACCGGTGCCCATGAGTTTCCACTCGATCGCCTCGATTTCCGGGGACTCGGGATCCAGGAACTCCCCTGCGGCCAGCGGGACGAACTTTCGGATGACGGTGCTATGCGTGCGGCTGTTCCCAACGACGTCGATACGTTCGAGGACGTATCGAACCGCTGCGGAGATCTGTTCCCGCGGAGCGTCTTCGCGTGGGTCGCCATAGGGATCGACGTGGGCGGGCGGAACGCCGACGGGCTCTCCGGGTCGGTAGGGCTGGGGACCGGAATCGATGGAGGAGTCCATCGATTCGAGTAGAGGCCTCGCTTTGTCGAGCGCGGAATCTGTCGCATCCGTCGGGAACTCGTCAGTCGGCGGGACCCGCTCGGAGGACTGGGTCGGGGACTGAGGCGAGTCGGCGGGCAACGGCTGTCCGCCTGCGCGACTCGCCAGGGTCGAGAGCACGAAAGTCAGGGCTAGAACCGAGCATTCTAGCCAGGCTCTCGATCGCCAAGGCAAGCGCACGGTCGCGAGCTTACTCCAGGGGAGGAAGCGTAGCGAGAAGCCAGAGGCAAGCGCCTAGGACCAACACCACCGCCGAAATCCACATTACTGTGCGGCGAAAGCCGAGCGGTCGTCCATCGTCTTTGCTCTTCACGGCACTGGTTGTAGCAGATTCCCCGGGCTGGGAAGGAGAATAGTCGAGATTGCTCCAGGCCTGGGGCGGAAGGTCGGGGAGCTCCTCGCCGGGGCGGCGGATCACACGCAGCGTGGGATCGTCCTGGGTCTGAATCGCCCGCTCGATGGCCCGGGAAAGGGCCTCCTCGGTATCTCCGAGGGCGGCGAGGCCCTGCTCAAAAGCCTCGACGAAGGGGAGCTCGGTGGGATCGGGGGCAGGGACCGAGACGCTCTCTCTCAAGGCCGGTGGAAGTGATTCGGGTGGAGGCGGGACCGAGTCCACCCTGAACGTACCCTCGTCCCAATCTAGGGCTTCGACGAAATCGTCCGCGCTTCCCCCGTCGATGCTGACGTCCTCGAGTTCCCCGGCGCGGTAGTTGCCGATCGCCAGCTTGCCCTTGCTCTCGAGTAGCAGGCGGCCGTTGAGGCCCGCCTGCTCGCAGTAGCGCATGAGGTCGGCCGGGGAATGAACCGCGAGTGAGCCACGGCGCGAGCTATCGGTTCCGCGGGAAATTGGCAGATGGGGAAGCATCGGATACACCGCGAACGCCCCGTCGCGGAGCGAGAGCAGGGCCTCGACCGAACGCCTCTCTGCGCCGTCGGGATCGGCAATCTGACCCCGGATGAGCTGGACCCTCCCGTGGACCTCGCGGTTTTCGAATTCAAGGACGCCAGTCGTGCCGAGCTGGGCGAGCCCACCCAGCAGACCATCGACGCCCTCCGGCGGAATCGCTCCTTCGATGACGGCCAGTGCGGACATCCTGCTGTTTGGGTGCTTCCCTTCGTGAGTGAAGTCAAGACCCTTTCGGCGAAGGAGTGAGACGCCCCACCGTCTCTGGAAAGGAATCATGGGGCTGTTTCACAAAATCGGGCACCTCAGTGCCATGTGTCCGCGCCTCGGAGGCGCTGGCGCAGTGCCGATCAAAAACCCGCGATGAAGGTCCCGTAGGCCCAGGTCGCCGAGGCTGTGAACATGAGTGCGTCCGTTCGATCGAGAATGCCACCATGCCCCGGCAAGATGCCGCCGCTGTCCTTCACGCCGGCGCTTCGCTTCAGGACCGACTCGAAGAGGTCGCCCGCCTGGCCAGCGATCCCTGCGATGATGGCGAGAGCGGCGGCGTCGAGGACCGGAAGCGCCGGGACGAAGAAGCTCATGCCGATCCCGCCAACCAGCGAGCCGAGCAAGCCGCCAATGGCACCTTCCACGGTCTTCTTCGGCGAGATGCGCGGCGCGAGCTTGGTCTTGCCGAACTTTCGGCCGACGAAGTACGCGAAGGTGTCGCTCAGCCAAGCGAGCACCATGGCGAGAAGAACCCATGCGCCGGTCGGCGGAAAGTCGCGCACGAGATCGACGGAGCAGAGCATCCCGCCTACGTAGAGGGGCGTCGCCAGGAGCCAGCCCACTCGGGTTCCAGCGTTGTCGAGAGGATCATCAGCCAGCAGGCCGACCACCATCGCGGCAACCAGAAGAAGAAGAACGACTCCGAACAGGGCCGTCGCGCTATCCGAGAAGATGACGGCGCTGGCGAAGAGGGCCGAGGAGGCAGCGCCCCAGTAGCGCAGCGAAGGAGAGCTGGGCGCCTTCATAGCCATCAGCTCAGAGCCACCGATCGCAATCGCGGCCAGAATGAAGACATGCCAGAGCCAGCGCCAGCCCCAGAACATCATGATGATGAGGATGGGAATCAGCGGCACGACGGTGAGAACGCGACGCGCTGTGCCGGACCGCTTGGAACTCGAGGGAGGGAGCGGCTCCAACTCTTCTCCGGTCACCTCACTCATGACGCGCGCTCCAAACCGGGTGATGAGGATTGCGTCATGGCGGGCGCTACTTGGCCGAAACGACGGTCGCGCTCCTGAAAAGCGGACAGCGCGGTGTAGAGGGCCTCGGCGCCGAAATCAGGCCAGAGAACTTCGCTGAAGTAGAACTCCGCATAGGCGCAGCTCCAGAGCAGGAAGTTGCTGATGCGTTGCTCGCCGCTGGTTCGAATCAATAGGTCGACTGGACCGAGTTCCATCGAAGGGAGCGCTGCGTTCATCACACGCTCGTCGATGTCTGCGGGGTCGAGCGTGCCCTCGGCCGCGCGCTCCGCCAGGGCGCGGGCAGCATCGACGAGCTCCTCGCGACCGCCATAGGAAAGCGCGAGCGTCAGGGTCATCCCTCTAAGCGAGGACGTCTCCTCCATCAACGCGGAGAGGCGTTGCCGCGCCCGGCTGGGAAGCTTGTGAAGACGCCCGATGGCATTGAGACGGATTTCGTTGCGGATGAGCTCGTCGCGCTCCGAGACGAGGCACTCGCAGAGAAGCTCGACCAAGGCGTCGACTTCATGCTTGGGGCGATCCCAGTTCTGCTCGCTAAACGCGTACAGGGTCAACGCGGGGATCCCGAGGCGGCGAGCCGCCCGCATCGTGGAGCGCACGGCGTCGGCCCCACGCTCGTGACCCGCCGTACGCGGAAGTCCGCGCGCGTTGGCCCATCGGCCATTGCCGTCCATGATGATCGCCACGTGATTGGGGAGACGGCTAACGTCGACCAGAGGCATGGCGAGCGAGTATCATGTGGGTCAGACCACAGCAAGAACGAGGACGGGCCCGGAGACGTTCCAGGCAGCGGCGCATTAAGCGTGACTTCGGGGGTACGAATGCCATACCTGTCACATATATGGCATTTAATATGCCTATTATGCGCTTCGCGAGAAAACATGAAATTGAAAGATCGACGCTGATGCTTATGGTGCACTCAGATGGCTGACCGTGACTTCTACAAGATTCTTGGAATCGATCGGGATGCAAGCGCGGACGAAATCAAGAAGGCATACCGCAAGCTCGCGAAGGAGCTTCATCCAGATCGAAACCCGGACGACGCCGCCTCGGAGGATCGGTTCAAAGACGTTTCGTACGGCTACGGCGTCCTGTCTGATCCTGAGAAGAAAAAGCTCTACGACGAGTTTGGAGAGCTGGGGCTGAAGGAAGGCTTCGATCCGGAGGCTTACTACGCAGCGACGGGCGGACGCGGAGCTGGCTTTGGGGGAGGGGAATTCGACTTTGGAGACCTCTTTCGCCAGGGAGGCGGCGGCCACGGGGCCCCAGGAGGCTTCACGGTCAACTTGGAGGACTTGTTTGGCGCTGCAGGGCGCCCGGGTAGACGCTCGGCAGGAGGCTACGTTCGTGCGCCCCGAAGAGGAGCGGACCATCAATCGGACGTCAGCATCGACTTTAGAGAAGCGGTACTTGGCTGCATGAAGGAGCTCAGCTTCCGTTCGAGCGAAGGCACCCGAACCCTGAAGGTGAGGATTCCGGCGGGTGCAAAGAACGGGGGCACGATTCGGCTGCGAGGGCAGGGGGGAGCAGGCCAAGAAGGCGGTCCGAGCGGCGACCTCCTGCTCAAAGTGCACGTTCGCACGCACCCGTATTTCTCCATGAAGGGGAAACAGCTTCACGTGAAGGTCCCCATCACGCCACACGAAGCTTACGCGGGCGCCAGAGTGTCCGTGCCGACCCCACACGGCTCCGTGCAGCTAACCATTCCCGCAGGCTCGCAGAGCGGCAGACGCTTGCGTCTTCGGGGTAAGGGCATTCAGCAGAAGGGCAAGGAGCCGGGAGACCTCATCGCTCACTTGGATGTGCGCCTACCCGAGCCCGGTAACCAAGAGGTCGAGCGTGCCCTGAAGACCGTGGATGAGGGGTTCAAACAGCCGATCCGAAGCGACCTGAGCCTTTGAACGCGGATGAATGTCGCGCCGGCTGGCTTTCGTACAACGGTTCAGACTTCTGCACCGCGACCACCGCCACGACCTCGGTCCCGGAGCTGGTCAATCCAGCCCCGAGCCCTGGCCTTCGCGCCCCGTCCTCAGCCGTTGGCTTTGATCGGCACCCTGAGCCACGACGCGCTGAACCGGCCCTGCGGGCCGTCCGCAGGCTCAACGGCTCGAGACCGGTCCTTGTGTCCAAGGGCAGCGAACGCCGCCATTCGACCCACACCGGTCACCTCGGGTCTCCGCTGGATCTCTCACCGACCGTTTCACGTGAAACTTTCGCCCGCTCGCAAACTCCCCTCCACAGCGGGCTACCTCAGACCTTAGGTGGATCTGCTACCGACCGTTTCACTTGAAACCTTCGCCAGCGTTCACACCTCGCTCCACAGCTCTTCAAAAATGCCCGCCAGCGCGACACCCATGCCCGCACCGACGTCCCGCGGGCCGCGAACGCCGCCATTCGACCCACACCGGTCGCCTCGGACCTCCGCTGAGTCTGGCGACGACCGTTTCACGTGAAACCGCCGCCTGCACTCGGACTTCCCTCCACAGCTCTTCAAACAGACCCGCCGGCGCGACATTCATCCCTGCACCGATGTCCCACTCGCCGCGAAGGCCGCCATTCGAAGCACACCGGTCACCTCGGTCTCCGCTGGATCTCTCACCGACCGTTTCACGTGAAACCTCCGCCCGCACTCGGACTTCCCTCCACAGCTCTTCAAACAGACCCGCCGGCGCGACATTCATCCCTGCACCAACGTCCCAGTCGCCACGAAGGCCGCCATTCGACCCGCACCGGTCACCTCGGGTCTCCGCTGGATCTCTCACCGACCGTTTCACGTGAAACCTCCGCCCGCTCGCAAACTTCGCTCCACAGCCGGCTACCTCAGACCTCAGGTGGATCTCACACCGACCGTTTCACGTGAAACCTTCGCCAGCGTTCACACCTTGCTCCACAGCTCTGCAAAAATGCCCGCCGGCGCGACACCCATCCCCGCCCGACGTCCAGCGGGCCGCGAACGCCGCATCCTTCAGACCTCCGCTGAATCTCACACCGTCGGTTTCACCTGAAACCTCCGCCCGCTCTGATACCTCCCTCCACAGCTCTGCAAACAGACCCGCCGGCGCGACACTCATCTCCGCGCCGACGTCCAGCGGGCCGCGAACGCCGCCATCCGACCGGCACCCGCCACTTCAGACCTCCGCTGACTCTCATACCGTCGGTTTCACGTGAAACCTTCGCCCGCTCTCGAGCTCCCCTCCGCGGCTCCTCAAACAGGCCCGCCGGCAGGAGACCATGCCCGTGCGACACGATTCACTGCCCGCGCAGGGCGAACTCCAGTCACATGTTTCACGTGAAACCTAGGCTGGATGCGCACGCGATCCTCGAGCTCTCGTATGCTGACGTAAGCGCCCAGGTGCTCCGAACAGCCCCCCTGCCAAAAACCCGTTCGGCCCGCCCCCTACAAGAGCTTGCTCCGGCGGCCTGGACTGCCACAATCCAGCCCCCGTGTCCTTCGCCGATTCGATCCAGGAAGCTCTCGCCGAGCTTGAGCGCAGCGGCCTGTTCCGAACGGAACGGCAGGTGCAGTCTAGTCAAGGGACCGAGATCATCCTCCACGGGCGCCCTGTTCTCTGCTTTTGTTCCAACAATTACCTGGGCTTGGCGGACCATCCGGCGATGCAGGCCGCCGTTCGGAAGGCTCTTCCACACGACGGGGTGGGCGCTGGGTCTTCCCGGCTGATCTCGGGCTCGATGGAGGCACACCGGCAGGCCGAAGCTGCTCTGGCATCCTTCTGCGAGATGCCGGAGGCAGCCTTTTTCTCCAGCGGATACGCAGCCAATGTGGGGGCGATCCAGGCACTCGTCTCCCCAGGCGATGTCGTGTTCAGCGACGCCCTGAACCATGCGAGTCTCATCGACGGCTGCAGGCTCTCCCGAGCAAGGGTGCACGTCTACCGGCACCGCGACGTCGATCACCTGGCCGCCCTGCTGAAGCTCCAGAGGCCCTCGGGGCGCCGGGCCCTGATCGTGAGCGACACCCTCTTCTCGATGGACGGGGTCACGGCGCCTCTTCGCGAGCTCCGTCTCCTGGCCGACAAACACGAGGCGGGTCTCTTTCTGGACGAAGCGCACGCGCTCGGAGTCCTCGGTCCCGGTGGCAGGGGCCTCGCCGCGGAAGCCGGCATCCAAGCTGACGTGCTGATCGGTACGCTGGGCAAGGCGTTCGGTGGCGCAGGGGCCTTTGCCGCCGCTAGCCCTTCCGTAGTCACGCTGATCCGAAACCGCGCTCGTAGTTACGTGTTCTCGACGGCGCCCGCCCCAGCAGTCTGCGCCGCCGCCGTTCGCGCGACAGAGCTTGTTCGCGACGCAAGCCAGGCCCGCGCGTCACTCCGCAAGCACGCCACCCGCTTGCGCAAGGAGCTTGGATCCCTCGGGTATTCAGTCCCCAGCACGGGATCTCACATCATTCCCATCCTGATCGGGGACAACCGCCGCACCATGGACCTCTGCGCCCGTCTCCTCGAGCACGGGGTATTCGTTCAGGGGATCCGGCCTCCGACGGTGGCGCCCGGCACGGCACGGCTGCGGCTCACGCCGATGGCCACCCACAGCCCGGCCCAGATTGACCGCGCCATCGAGGCCTTCCGAGCGGTGGCGGGGTGAAAGGGCTCTTCGTCACCGCCACGGGCACGGGCGTGGGGAAGACCTATCTCAGCTGCGCTCTGGCACGGGCAATCACGCAGCGCGGTCGAACGGTCGCGGCGATCAAGCCCATCGAAACGGGCGTCAGCTCGGAACCCGCGGATGCCATCGCCCTGGCTCGCGCTTGCGGACAGCCGGACCTGGCCCATGCCGACGGCCTGGTTCGAGCCCGCCCGCCCCTCGCACCCTACGCCGTGGAGAAGCTCGGCGGTCCCTCGGTGGGCTCGCTTACACAGCTCGCCAACAGGGTCCGGGAGCTCGGCTCCGCCAGCGAGCTGACCCTGGTCGAGGGCGCGGGCGGTGTCCTGGTTCCCATAGACGCAAGCCATACGATGGCCGACTTCGCGGTCGAGCTCGGCTTTCCCACGGTGCTGGTCTCGCAGAACAGCCTCGGTGTCCTCTCCTACACCCTCACCGCCGTCGAGGCCCTGCAGAGCCGAGGCATCCAGCCGAAGGCTATCGTTCTCAACGGCGTGAGTGAAACCGAGGGCGACCTGAGCTCCGAGTCGAATCAGGCCGTCTTGAACGACTATCTCCCCGAGATCCCCATCTACGCGTTGCCGCCCGGGACGACGGCCGAAGCGCTACTTGAAGCCGTTCAACCATTGCTAGACGGGCTCCGACTCTAGGTCGGTATCTTTTCTGATACTAGAAACGCCCCCGGACACTCACCCCAGTCGGAGAGAAGCTGAGACGTGTTTCCGTGGAACCGACCTGCTTTCCCCCGATCACCATCCAGGTCAGGCCTCCCACCATGGCCGCCGCACCCGCTCCTCCATAGACCCAAGCCCAGCTCGAGGTCGACTGCTCACCGACGCAAGTCTCGCCGCCTCCGGCTCGCTCGTCACAGCTGCCGCCCTTGAGCAGGCCCCAAGTCATGGCGCCCACCCCGACCGCGCCGGCGGCGAGCAGCACCGAGCCTCCGACCAGCGCGCTCCGACGCTTGCGCTCGGCCGCGGCTAGCTCCGCCGCATTACTCTTGGCGAGGCTGTCGTAACGCATTTCCGCTTCCTCGAGCGCCGCAGTCGAGGCCTCGTGGACAGCGATCGCCATCTCCAGCGCGGCCACCCTGCGCTCCACTTCAACGCGCCGAACGGGATTCTCCGTCTCCGCCAGGTAACGTCGGAACGCTTCGAGCGCCTCCTCGTCTCTCTGAAGTCGATCCGCCGTCAAGCCGATGTCGTAGAGCAGCTCGCCCTTGTGGCTCGTGCCATAAGCCTGCCAGAACAAGTCTAGGGCCTCCTCGTAGCGCGCGTCCTCGAAGGCCTCCTGCCCACGCTGGAATTGCACCCTCGCCGCGTCATCGCCCGAGGCCTCCGCGACCGACGCCTCAGCGACCGACGGCTCCTGAGCGCCCGCCGTCGACGTCAGCAGCCACAAACCCACCAGGCCCAATCCGATTCTTCCCCACTTCATTGGAACTCCCCCGCAAAGTAGAACAAAAGTAATCCAGCACTAACAAAAAACCCGCCCACGGCCCCAGCTGGTTGCACCTTCGCGGCCCGAAGCTATACGATGGCCGTTCGTACGGGGTTGTAGCTCAGTTGGGAGAGCGCTGCGTTCGCAATGCAGAGGTCAGGGGTTCGATTCCCCTCAGCTCCACCAGGCCCGAACGGATGCCCGACACTGCCGGTCCAGGAAGCCAGGCGTTCGCATCTTGCGCGTGCCCCCGCCGCAGCTAGGCTCCGCCGCCTATGGCTCGTGTCATCAACTTCAATGCGGGACCTGCGACTCTTCCCCTGCAGGCACTCGAATTCGCACAAAAAGAGTTCCTCGACCACGAGGGGACCGGGATGTCGCTCATCGAGCACAGCCACCGCGGGCCGGCCTATGCCAAGGTCCACGAGGAAGCCAAGAGCCTCCTCAAAGAGCTGCTGCACGTGCCCGACAGCCATGAAGTTCTCTTCATGCAGGGAGGCGCCTCAGCACAGTTCGCCCTCATCCCGATGAACCTACGGGCCCCCGGACAGTCCGCCGACTACATCATGACGGGGACCTGGAGCAAGAAGGCCCTCAAGGAGGCGAAGATCCTAGGCGACGCCCGGGTCGCCGGTTCCGGCGAGGTCCAAGGCAGCTTCACGCGGGTCCCTCGCCAAGACGAGCTCGATCTCTCCGCCGAGGCAGCCTACGTGCACATGACCAGCAACAACACGATCATGGGCACTCAGTTTCACGACTACCCCGAAACGGGCGAGGTCCCTCTGATCGTCGACGCATCGAGCGACCTCCTCTGGCAGCCCATCGATGTCTCGAGGTTCGGTCTCATCTACGCCGGCGCACAGAAGAACCTCGGGCCCGCTGGCATCACCGTCCTCATCCTTCGCAAAGACCTCGCAGAGCGTAGTCCTGAAACCATCCCAACCATCTTCCGCTACAGCACCATCTTGGAGGGAGACTCCCTTCAGAACACCATCCCGACGTTCCCGGTCTACATGCTCCGTAACGTCCTTCGCTGGGTCAAAGAGCAGGGCGGCGCGCAGGCCATGAAGAAGCGCAACCTCGACAAGGCCAAAATCCTTTACGGAATGATCGACGAGAACCCCGAGTTTTTCCGCTGCCCCGTGGAAGTGGACTCCCGCTCCGTCATGAACCCCGTGTTCCGCCTGCCGACCGAGGAGCTCGAAAAGAAACTGATCGCCGACGCGGCTGCAGCGGGCATGGTCGGTCTCAAGGGGCACCGCTCGGTCGGCGGCATTCGGGTCTCGATGTACAACGCGATGTCCCCAAAGAGCGTCCAGACCTTCGTCGACTTCGCTCGCAAGTTCGCCAGCGCAAACGGCTGAGCGAAAGGCTCCGCACCGCGAAGCGCGCGGCGGCGGCGGTTCCTCAGAACTGAGCCGCAGCCTCCGTGCGCTCCGCCGCTCGAACGGCTCGCTCGCCGGAGCCATCCGCCGGCAGTGAGACCGCGTTCGCAGGCGCACCGTTCGTTGGTGACTGCGCAGCCCCGCCCGCAGGGGGCGCCGGCTCCCAG
Organism: uncultured delta proteobacterium; assembly: GCA_963746475.1. Classification (GTDB taxonomy): domain Bacteria; phylum Myxococcota_A; class Polyangia; order Polyangiales; family Houyiibacteriaceae; genus SG8-38. The sequence continues at coordinate 897,654 of CAVVBB010000001.1, read as the reverse complement.
CTCTGCAACCAGTTGCCGAGCATCACCAACGCCACGAGCAAAGCGAACAAGGCGGCGGCGGCAATACGAAGACGCCGCTGCCTCTTGTCCTCGACGTAAAACACCAGCGGCGCCGATTTGCCGGTCTCGCTGTCCTCGAAACTCGCCACGCGCGTTGGTGGAACCTGCTCAAAGTCCGCCGCCTCGGTACTCCGCAGCGCCGTGATCGTCTCGTCCAGCCCCTCGCGCTCGTCGTCCAGATAGCCGTGCTTCTTCTTGCGTTCGGGTTCAGCGAGGCCAGGCATGCGCCGTCCTTACAGCCCAAAGACCGCGCGCGCACGCCCAAACGCCCCCACGGTGCCGGCCTAGCTAAACGCTACCGCGGATCAATCGCGTAGACCTCGTACAGATACGCCACGATCTCGGCCGACTCGAACAAGCGCGCGCCCGTGTTGTCGTCCACGAGGAAAGGGACCTGCATCTTGCTCGAGCGCAGCTGAAATGCCGGACGCCCCGGGCTCTGCCGAGGGACATTGTGCAGCACGTACGCAAGCTCGAGCTCGCAGAGCGCCTCGCGCACGATGCGGCAGTAGGGCGAACCTTCGTACGCATACAGCTCGAGCGCGCGCTCCGGCCGCCTCGACGGTACGGCGCGCAATCCGCGTCGTGCCCGAAAGGCCGAGGCCATCATGCTCGTGCCCACTGCAAAGCCGCGACGCTGGATGTACCAAGGGACGCGGCCATCTCCGTACTGCTCGAACAAGTACCGGGCAATGTCGGCCGATTCGTACATGCGAACGCCCGTGTTCTGATCGATGAGATAAGGAAACATCTCGCGACCTCCCTCTACTTTGACTTTCGGTCGAAACCGCTCGCCCCCCTTTGGACACGGGTAGACGTTCACATCCAAGCTCAAGCAGGACGCCGCTTCGCGCACGAGCCGGCAGTAGGGGCAGGCCTCGAACTCGTAGAGCTCGATCGCCGTGCTCGGAACGCGCGTCCGAGGGCGATGCCGGTTTCCGAAATACGGCCGCGCAGCGCTTGCCCCGACCGCCGTGCTCACATCGAAAATCCGCCGCAAATCCATGATGATTGTCTACGCTTCAGCCCGAAAAAGATCCAAGAGGAAACGCCGCGGGCCTGCCGGTCGACTCGCGGAGTGGTAGCTTTGCGCCATGGCACGCCCCTTCGAGCTGTCGACGAGCCTGCAACCCAAAGGCGACCAGCCCGAGGCCATCGCCGGGCTGCTGTCGGGCCTGCAGGCCGGCGAGGCTCATCAAGTGCTTCTCGGCATCACGGGAAGCGGCAAGACGTTCACGGTGGCCAACGTCATCGAGAAGGTGCAGCGGCCCGCGCTCATCATCGCGCCCAACAAGACCTTGGCAGCACAGCTCTACGGCGAAATGCGAGAGCTCTTTCCGCACAACGCGGTCGAATACTTCGTTAGCTACTACGACTATTACCAGCCCGAGGCGTACATCCCATCCACGGATACGTACATCGAAAAGGACGCGATCATCAACGACCGCATCGACCGGATGCGGCACAGCGCGACGCGATCTCTCCTCTCCCGGCGCGACACCATCATCGTGGCGAGCGTCTCGTGCATCTACGGTATCGGTTCCTCCGAGTGGTACCAGGAAATGCTCATCGAGATCGCCTGCGGCCAGGAGTTTCGCCGCGACCAGCTGCTCCGTCGTCTCGTCGACATTCAATACAAACGAAACGACCTCGACTTTCACCGCGGCGCTTTTCGCGTTCGAGGTGACGTCGTCGAAATCTTCCCCGCTCACTCCGAAAACCTCGCCGTCCGCGTCGAGTACTGGGGCGACGAAATCGAGCGCATCGTCGAGATCGATCCCATGCGCGGCGAGGTGCTCGAGGAGCTCGACCAGTACGTCGTATATCCGGGGAGTCACTACGTCACGCCGGAGGATCACCGCCACAAAGCCATCCGGTCCATTCGCGAGGAGCTACTCCAGTGGCTTCCAAAACTCGAACGCGAAGGCAAGTTGCTCGAGAAGCAGCGTCTCGAGCAGCGCACGATGTACGACCTCGAAATGCTCGAGCAGATGGGTTTCTGTCATGGCATCGAGAACTACAGCCGGCATCTGTCCGGCCGCAAGGAAGGCGAGCCACCACCCACTCTGCTCGACTACTTTCCCGACGACTTCCTCGTCGTCCTCGACGAGTCACACATCACCGTGCCCCAGCTCGGCGCCATGTACCGAGGCGACCGCTCGCGTAAAGAAACCCTCGTTGAGCACGGTTTCCGACTGCCGAGTGCGCTAGACAATCGCCCACTTCGCTTCGAGGAGTGGCAAAAGCGCGTGGGTCAAGTCCTGCACGTGAGCGCCACGCCGGGGAACTGGGAGCTCGAACAGAGCGTCGGGGTCGTGGTCGAGCAGGTGATTCGACCGACTGGTCTCATCGACCCGGAGGTCACCGTCCGCCCCACTCGTCATCAGGTCGACGACCTACTCGCGGAAATCCGAGACCGAATCACCAAGAACGAGCGCGTGCTGATCACGACCCTGACCAAGCGCATGGCCGAGGACCTGACCGAGTACTACAGCGAGCTCGGCATCCGCGTCCGATACCTTCACAGCGATATCGACACCTTGGAGCGCGTCGAGATCTTACGCGACCTGCGCCGCGGCGAGTTCGACGTGCTCGTGGGGATCAACCTGCTGCGCGAAGGTCTCGACCTGCCCGAAGTCTCGCTCGTCGGCATCCTCGACGCCGACAAAGAAGGGTTTCTGCGCTCGCCGCGTTCTCTCATTCAGACCATCGGACGTGCAGCGCGAAACGTGAACGGCCAGGTCCTCATGTACGGTGACCGGATCACCAATGCCATGCGCAACGCCATCGACGAGACCGAGCGGCGCCGCAAAATTCAGCTCGCCTACAATGAGGAACACGGCATCACCCCCACCACGGTGAAGAAGGCCGTGCTGGACCTCGACCCGTCGACCGGTGCGGGCGACTACGTCGTGATTCCGGTGCTCAGGCCGAACGAAAAGCCCGAAGACCCGGCCGACCTGCCCGCTCGGATCGAAGAGCTGCGGAGCGAGATGCTGCTCGCCGCCGAGCAGCTCGAGTTCGAAAAGGCGGCTCGATTTCGCGACGAGATAGAGCGCCTCCGTTCACAGCTTGGCACCTCGAAGGCTGAAGACAGGTCCCGGCGCGACCGCCGTCCCCAACGCCCGCGGCGCTGAACCCTCAGTTACGATACCATTCCCAGACGATGCGCCGGTTCCTTCTTATCTTCGTTCACATCGCGCAAGCGCTCGCTTTGACGAGCGGAGTCGATGCACAAGGCGCGCGTATCGTCGAGTTTCGATTCCAGCCAACCAGCCGTTCGCAAATCGCGCTCTGGGTCGAACGACCCGATGGCAGCTTCGTCGACACCCTTCGGCTGACCGAGTCTGTGGCTCTGAGAGGGATCGGAAACCGACCCGGCGCTCTTCAGATGAACAGCGGATTCCGATGGCCCTATGGCCGCCGCGAAGGGACCCTGCCCGTTTGGGCGCATCGCCGAGCGGCGGCGGAGGGCGCAAAACACTTCCGACGCGTCATATTCCAAGATCGGAGCTCCGAGGGCTTCGCCTCGCGAACTTCGGCTGACTCCGGGCCGGACAGCTATTTCTGCCTGTCGTTCGACAAGGCCACGACCAGTAGGGACGCGCTCGACGCGGTAACCTGCGCAAGCGTCTTCAACAGCGACAAGGGGCGCTTCATCACCGACGCCGACCTGCGTACCGGATACGCTGAGCCTTTCGTCGACGACTCGGGTACGGAGTCCATGCGTTCTCTCGGCAAGACGTCCCTCTACCCGCCTCGTCGAGACCTCGTGACGTTCAACGAGCGCGACCACAAAGACGTGCGACGGTACGTCGAGGAGTCCCTCGCGGTGATGCCCAAACTCGACGCGATCACCATGGCGACGCCCAAGGCGGACCGGGAGCTAGCGATCGCTTTTCGAGTGCCGAACGACTGGGAAGCCGGCGAATACATCGCTTTCATCGAGGTGAGCACAGAGGGTGACTACAACCAGTTCTACGATGAGCAGAGCTACCCCACGCCGGTGTCGACGCGTTGGGATGTGTGGGCCGAAACCTTTGGCTATCCGTACCGGGGTCAGCCGTCCGTGGTGTTTGCTCAGCCGTTCAGCCTCGAAGGCGGCATCTCCGTCAAGAGTGCGAACGGGACCAGCGTCCCGCTCGGATACGGCAGCGTACACGGAGAGATCGAAACGATGCGCCCGATGGACGGAACCATCACCGACGACCCGGTCAATAAGCCCGGCAGCGGAGCGGACCGGCTGCGCCTCGTCGATGGAAAACGCTTCGTCGTCAACGTGCTTCCGAGCAACGTGTGCGAGACGGACAAGCCACCTCAAGTTTGTTCCAAGATTTGCGCCGTCGACGCGGACTGCCCGAACGGCTTTCTATGCGGTCCCAATGACACCTGCGTGGGGCAGTGTGACCTCGACGCAGCACCCTCGCCCGTGGCGGATCTCACGCTCGAAAACCACCCAAACAGCAAATGGTCCCATTGGGTCGCGGTGATGGGGTTCACCATCCCCGCAAGCCGACGCCCTCTTTGGAGCTACGAGCTCGTGTCGCGCAAGACGGACGGAGATCTGTCGGGTCTCTCACCGAACATTCCCGTCCGGCCCCCTAGCTTCGACGAAAACGGTCGGCTGAAGCCCTCCGTCGACGGGGCGCTTCAGATCCCAGTGGCCGCGGACTGCGCCGGGGAAGCCCGGGAAACCGAGCTCTGTACGCCATACATCGCGAACGGCCATGGCGAATGCGAGCGCGGAACGGACTCGAACGCCGACGGGGACTGCCTCGATCCGGGTGACCAGGTGCAGGTCGAGATTTCCTTTCAGCAGCACGAGGCGAGCTTCGAGATCGAGGTGCGCCCCGTCGACATCTGCCAATCCGCAGGGCTGTTCAGCACAGCCGAGCTGCGCACGACGGAGATCGACTTCGCCACGGTCGATCCTTGCTTCGTCGCGACGGCGGCGTACGGCACGCCCATGGCCGACGAGATTTGGGTGCTGCGACGGTTTCGCGACCGATATTTGTTGCGCAGCGCCCTCGGCCGCGCTTTTGTGGAAGCCTATTATGTGCTTGGGCCACACGCGGCTAAGATGATTGCGAAGCATCGATGGCTCCGAACGATCACCCGGCATCTTCTGACCCCAATCGTCGCGCTCGCTGCCGCCCTCACGAACGACGAATCTCGATCTACGGCGCCGTCCGAAGGGCTCTGAAGCCCCGCCTCGCGCTCCTGGCGCTTTGCGCGACCACCGCAGTTTTCGGATGCGCTACGGTCAAGCCGTACGAGCGCGAGTACCTCGCGCGGCCCAGCATGGACCTCCAACGAGAGGCCGCCGAGCGCAAGTTCTACTCGCACGTGCTCGATGCTCGCGAAGGCGCCAACGGGGGCTTCGGCAACGCCGGCGGGGGCTGCGGGTGCAACTAGCCCGTCGCTCGCCGACAGCAGCTCGAATCGGTATCTGGCTTCGTGTGGTCTTGGCGGTCACCGCCACTGCGACCGTGCTGTGTCCCGGCCACAGCCTGGCCGACGAAGCCAGCGGGACTTGGTCGGGTGATGTCGAGCTTCGAGGGAACTACTTCTGGGAGCGGAGCACTCGGGTCCTCGCACCCGAGATCATCACCAACCTCGACTCGCCCAAAGGCAACCGGGTGGGCGTCGACTACCTCATCGACGCCATCACGAGCGCCAGCGTCGCGGCCGGCGCGCTCGAGGACAATGCCTTCACCGAGCTGCGCCACGACGTGACGCTCAAGGCCGGACACGACTTCGACGACGGCAAGTATCCATGGCAGCTCGACGGAGGCGTCCGCGTCAGCCGTGAGCCTGATTACACTTCGGCCGGGGGCTTCCTTCAGACGACGCTGTGGCTCGCCGACCGGGCCAGCAAGCTCCTGGCACGCTTCACGTACCTGCACGACGAGGTCCGACAAGTGTTTCGCGGCCAGGCCTCCAGCCGCCCCGATGGCATGGGGGGCGTGGACGACAGCCAGTTCAAAGAGCACTTCAACGCCTACGACTTCGCGCTCGGCTGGGAGCAAATTCTCCTCCCCAACCTGATTCTCGAGCTGGGCTATGGCTTTCTTCTTCAGCGCGGCTACCTGGCCAACGCGTACCGCTCGGTGATGGGCGGGCAGAGGCCCGAAGAAGTTCCCGAGGTCCGCCGGCGTCAACTGCTCTACTCACGCCTCGCCTGGTACCTTCCACGCACTCGCAGCTCACTCCAGCTCATCTACCGCGCCTATGTCGACTCCTGGCAAATCGGTGCGGTGAACCCCGAGTTTCGCATCTACCAGGAGATGGGTCCCCACACCCAGTTGCGCCTGCGCTACCGCTACTACGATCAGAGCGCTGCATTCTTCTGGAAGCCCGAGGACGAATACACGTTCGAAGACCCCTACGTCACCGACGACCCGAAGTTGAGTCCTTTTCACGTCAACGAGCTCGGCATCCAACTACTGGTAATCGCTGGATTTCTCACGGGGAAGATCGACTGGCTGGCTGGGGCAAGCTTGGACCTCAGCTTCAACTACCGCTGGAATACCAACGACTTCGGAAACCAAGTCGTGGCCCAGGCCGCGGTGAAGGTCCCCTTTTAGCCAAGTACGCCGACTGCGATACTATGGTCTTGGGGGACTCCTCGTTGATGATTGTGCACATCATGGCGGCTTCGTTTGCACTCGCCCTGTGCGGATGCGCCGCTGATGCGCAATCTTCTTCGGGAGCCGGTGAGCTCATCCGCTCCTCACGGAGCCGCGAGACCAGCCCGAGCGTGCGCCCTGAAGACCTGGCCGCTTTCGCGAGGGGCCAGTCCGACTTCGCCTGGGAGCTCTTCCAAGAGGCCAAGGACGATGCTCAGAACCTCTTCTTTTCGCCCTACGGCCTTTACGTGAGCCTCGGTATGACCTGGGCTGGCGCACGCGATGAAACCGCTTCCGAGATGGCGGAGGCCCTTCACTTCGCCCCGGACCCGGGGCTCACGCACAGCTGCTTCAATGCCTTCGATCTCGCTCTGAAAGCGCGGGCGACCGAGCTCGAAGACCGCGGCGCGCGGCCCTTCGTCCTGCGCCTGACTCAGGCACTCTTTGGCCAGGCCGGTAACCCCTTCGCCGAGCCGTTCTTGGACACACTCGCCGAGCACTACGACGCCGGCATGTCGGTGCTGGACTTCGGCAGCGCACCCGAAGATGCGCGTCTCGCCATCAACCGATGGATGGAACGAGAGACCGATGGACGGATCGAGGAACTTCTCCCGAGCGGCAGTATCGACACGCACACCTCACTAGTTTTGGCGAACACGGTGTACTTCCAAGCGCCCTGGGCCGCGCCCTTCGAGCCCAGCCAGACCTCCGATGAGTCATTCAACCGCCTCGACGGAAGTCGGGTGCGCGTGCCGACCATGCACCGCTTCGGCCGCACCACCGAGTACGCCAAGGGGCAGGGCTACCAGGCCGTCTCGCTAGACTACGACGGTGGCAGTTTGCGCATGGTCTTCATCGTGCCCGACGAGGGCCAGTTCGAGGCCGTGCAAGAGACTCTGAATGCGATCACGGTCCAGGCGATGAGGGACTCGCTTCGCGAATACGAGCTCGATCTCAGTCTGCCCAAGTTCGGGTTCACGGCCTCGCTCATGGCAAAGGCCAGCCTGACTGAGCTCGGTATGGTACGCGCTTTCACGCAGAGTGCAGATTTCAGCGGCATCAGTAGCGTGCGGCCGCTACACGTCGACGAGGCCGTGCACCAGGCTTTCATCTCCATCGACGAGCTGGGCACCGAGGCGGGCGCGGCCACGGGAATGGTCATCCGACAAACTTCGATCCCAGCCCGCGCAGAGCTCTTCATCGACCGCCCCTTCATCTTCTTCGTCGAAGATCGGCAGACTGGGGTCAGCTTATTCGTCGGTCGGGTGCTCGACCCGAGCCGCTGAGTCCCTGGGTCGAGCACACGCGAGCTCGATCACACGCGAAGCGTGTCAGGCTTGGTCTTCCTCCAGTCGCCTCACGACTTCCTTCAAGCCCGGCGGCAACTCCGACGAAAAGGAGACGGACTTGCCCGTCCCGGGATCGGTAAAGGCGATGCGCGATGCATGCAAGAAGTGCCGAACGAGTCCGGCAAGCTCCGGACCGCCGTACAGTGAATCTCCGGCCAAGGGATGCCCGATGCTGGCGCAGTGCACGCGCACCTGGTGTCGTCGCGCATGATTGGCCCGGATTTCCACTAGAGAGAAGCCGCCCACCGGACGGCTTTGGAGCACTTCACTCAGCGCGTCCTTCGCTGGCGAGGCCGTCCGCTTCCTGCCCGTCTCGCCTAGCGCCGTCAGCGCGATCACCCTGCGGGCGTCCCTGGGGTCATTGGCGATGGGAAGCGCGATCCGCTGCGGCGCCGCGACCTGCCCGGCACAAAGCGCGAGATAATGCTTCGTGATCGACCCCGAACGAAGCTGCTCGCGCAATGCTTCGAAGGCCCCCGCGTTTCGAGCCGCCAGCATTAGGCCCGAAGTCTCGACGTCCAAGCGGTGCACAATGCCCGGTTCGCGTGCCGAGTAGCCGATGCCTCGCATCTCGGGGAACTCACCCAGTAGTGCTCCGGCCACCGTACCGCGCTCGTCGGGTCGCAAGGGATGGCTGGGAACACCGGCTGGCTTGTCGACCAGGACGTAATCCTCGGTCTCAGCCAAGACCCTGAGCTGCAGCGCGGCGTCCGGGACCGCTTCGAAATCCGCTCGCGGAGGCAGACGCTCGAGGGACACGACATCACCGGCGTACACCAGGTGACTCTTCCTCACCTTCCGGCCACCCACTCGAACCTCACCGGCTGCGGTCATGGCCTTGGCTCGGGCTCTGCTCATCCCCGGCACCCGACCCGCCAGGACCTGATCGACCCGCTTACCATCGTCTTCCAGACCAATCTCGAAACGAAATGCCTCCACCGAGCAGCGCTTGGCATATCCCGAGCGACATTTCCAGACGTTGCGCTACCGTGCCCGGTGTCTACAATCCGGGGAAACGTGTCCAAACGCGACTACTACGAGATCTTACAAGTCAGCCGCACGGCCGATGGTGTCACGCTCAAGCGTGCTTACCGTCAGATCGCCATGCAATACCATCCGGACCGAAACCCGGATGACCCCGTCGCGGAGGACAAGTTCAAAGAGGCCACCGAGGCCTACACCATCCTGAGCAATGACGACAAACGCAGGCGATACGACCGTTATGGGCACGCCGCGTTCGAGAGCTCCAATGGCTCCGGCTTCGAAGCGAGCGACTTTGGTGCCGTAAGCGACATCCTCGAGGGCCTCTTCGGGGAGGTGTTCGCCGGCCGAAGAAGGCGGCGTACGGGGCGGGACCTCAGCTACGACCTGGAGCTCAGCTTCGTCGAGGCGGCGCTCGGCGTCGAGAAGACCATCCACGTCAGCAAGCCCTCACCCTGCGAGAGCTGCGACGGAAGCGGTGCGAAGCCAGGCACGCCCGTTCACACCTGCAACATCTGTCAGGGCCGCGGCGATGTGAAATACCAGAGAGGCCTCTTCGCAGCCGCTCGGCCTTGTCACGGCTGCCGAGGTACCGGGAAGAAGATCCCGACGCCCTGCGAGAACTGCAAAGGCACGGGAACCCATACGCGCCCCGAATCGATGAACGTGAAGATCCCTGCGGGGGTTCAAGACGGCGCAGTGCGTACGGTTAGGGGCGCAGGGGAACCCAGTGCCGCAGGCAGCGGCGACCTTCACATCAACATCAAAGTCACCGACCACGACCTCTTTCGTCGCAACGACGCAGACATTCTAATCACCGTGCCCATCAGCTATCCGCAAGCCGTGCTCGGAGCCAGCATCGAAGTCCCAACGCTCGAGGGCAACGTGCTGATGAAAATCCCGCCCGGAACCCAGTCCGGCAAAGTGTTTCGCCTACGCGGCAAGGGCATTCCCGTGTACGGCGGCTACGGAAAGGGCGATGAGCTCGTCACCGTCGTCGTCGAGGTCCCGAAATCGATCACGCGAAAGCAACGCAAGCTAATCACGGAGCTCGCTGAACACATCGAGGACGAGTCCCACCCGGAGCGTGCCTCGTTCCTCGGCAAGCTGCGAAACCTGTTCGAGGCTTAAACGACCCCTCAAAGCCAAGTGCTTGCTTTGCGGAGCACCTTTGACAAGGTACGCGGCATGCGAACCGCAATCGTACTCTCCGCCATCGTCGGAGCGCTCGTCGTAGGCTGCTCCAAGAACGATAAATCCGCTGAAACTGCAGAGGTCGAAGCTCTCGACACCCAAGCCGCTGATGCCACCGCCGACGCGAAGCAAGAGGCGCAAGACAAAGTGGTACAGGACGCCCAACAGGCTCCAGAAAAGTTCACTGTGGAGCTCAACACGACGCAGGGAACCGTCCTGATCGACGTCCACCGGGAGTGGTCTCCTAAGGGCGCCGATCGCTTCTACGAACTAGTGCGCGACGGCTTCTACACAGACGTGGCGTTCTTCCGCGTGATCGGTGACTTCATGGCACAAACCGGAATTCATGGGGATCCCGCCGTCGCGGCCAAATGGCGGTCGATGACCATCTCCGACGACCCCGTCAAAGCCAGCAACTCACGTGGGACCGTCACCTTCGCCATGGCAGGCCCGAACACCCGAACCACTCAGTTTTTCATCAACTTCGTGGACAACACTCGCTTGGACTCCATGGGATTCTCTCCCTTCGGTCAAGTCCGCGACATGGCCGCCGTCGACGCTCTGTACGACGGCTACGGGGAAGGCGCACCACGCGGTCGCGGTCCCTCACAGGGACAGCTCCAGACGGAGGGCAATGCATACCTCAAACGAGAGTTCCCCAAGCTCGACTATATCAAGAGCGCCAAGCTGGTCGAAAACGACGGCGACTGACCTCGCCTTGCCATACCTCTGTGACGGTCGCGGCAGCGGTCGCAACCGTTACGGTGGTCCTGGGCGTTTCAAATGCGCGGAGCTAGCCGTCCGCCCTCACGACTCCGTCGCTGACCGAGAAATCCACTCGGTCTTGGTCCAGTAGGATGAACTCCGGGTGCGTGGTCGTCAGAAACACCTGCCCCCCGGCTCGGCTCAGCACCTCGAAAAAGCGCCGGTTTCGCTTCCGGTCGAGCTCACTCGACACGTCGTCGAGAAGCAGCACCGGCACCCGGCCCGTCCGCTCACTCAGCAAGTCCAGCTCCGCCGTCTTCAACGCGAGCACGATGGTTCGATGCTGACCCTGCGAAGCATGGTAGCGCGCGCCGACCGCGTGAATCTGTAAGCCCAGGTCATCGCCGTGTGGCCCGTCCGCTGTGAAGCCGCGCGCTTTGTCTTTTTGAAAAGCCCGGGCCAAGGCCTCAGCGATGGCTGTCTCCGTCGGCTCGACGCGAGGCACGTAGTCCACGCGCAGCTCTGTCTCCGCTCCGAACACCTCTGAAAACGCGTGCACGACCCGAGGCCCCAAGTCCTGCACCAGCCGCATTCTGGCCTGACCGATCACGGCTCCGGCCTTGCTCAGGATTAAGTCGTAGGCCCGGACGGAACGCTCATCGACCCGTTCGTTCTTCAGCAAGCGATTGCGACTTCGAAGCGCCTTTTCGTAGCTCGCCATCGTCGAGCTGTAGACCGGGTCGATCTGCTCCAGCATACGGTCCAGGTACGCGCGGCGCTTGTCGGCAGAGCCGGCGGCAAGCACGAGGTCCCCTGGGTGAAAGAGCACCATCTGCACGGTACGAAGCCAAACGCTCGTCGAGTGCGGACGCTTTGCGTCGAGCAGCATGCGTCGCCGCTGCGAGCGGCCAAACTCCAGCCGAAGGGTATGGGGAAGGTCGGGGTTATCGATTCGGCCTTCAATCCACGCTTGCTGCTCGTCCAAGCTGATGAGGTCGTCCGTGCGAGCGCCACGGAAGCTCTTGAGCGAACCCAAGTAGTAAATGGCCTCGAGCAGATTCGACTTCCCCGAACCGTTGTCCCCGTGAATGACGTTGAAATGGGGACCGGGCTCAAAGCGGAGCGCACCGAGGTTTCGAAACCCCGATGCGCGGATGGAAATCACCCGTCCCGGTGCACGTCCGGCAGGCTCGGGATGGAGTGTTTCCGAAGTCACGGAACCTCTAGATGCGCATCGGCATGATCACGCCCACGAAGTCGCCGCTGTCACCGACTGGCTTCACGACCCCAGGATCCCGCTCGCCGCTGAGCTCAAGAGCGATTTCGTCGTACGGTAGGGCAGTGAGGGTGTCGAGAAGATACTTGGCGTTGAAACCGATCTTGAGACCCTCGCCAGCGTAGTCGACGTCGACCTCTTCGATGCCCTCGCCCACATCAGGGTTCTGGCTCTGCAGCCGGAGCATCCCAGGCTCGATCTGCAGCTGCACGCCACCACTCTTGTCACTGGCCACGAGACTGATGCGACGCAGCGCCTCGACCAAGGGACCGCGAGCGGCCACGACCGTACGTTCTTGCTTCGTCGGAATGACTTTGTTGTACGGAGGGAAGTGCTCATCGGCGAGCTTCACGCTCAAGCACAGATCTTCGCGACGAAAAAAGGCGTTTCCGCCAGCCGTCGTGACGCCGACCGTGTCGGAATCGTCCCCCTTCCCCTTGCTGCTTCGAACGTCGTCCAGAAGTTTCTTCAGCTCTGAGACCCCCTTGTGCGGAATCAGCATGCTGAAGCTCATCTTGCCGCCGCCGCTGCGCGGTGTTTGTTGAGCTTTTGAAAGCCGGTGCCCATCCGTCGTCACCATTCGGACGACCGCCCCATCACCCTCGAAGAGCGTGCCCGCGAGGTGTGGGCGGGTATCATCGTGAGACATCGAGTACTGCGTCAAGCCGATGAGCTCGTTGAGCAGGTTGGCGTCGAGCTCCACGAATTCCGCGTCGCCGGCGTTGGGCAAAGGAGGGAAGTCTTCTCCAGGCATCGCCGGTATGCGGTAGCGGACCTTGCCACAAGACAGCTCGACCGAATGTGTGTCGCCTAGGGCCAGACGAACCTCGGCTTCTGGGAGGTTCTTGACGATGTCGAACAGAGTTCGCGCAGAGACGGCGATAGAGCCGCCCTTCTTGACCTCTGCGTCCACCAAAGCGGTGACTCCGAGGTAGAGGTCGGTTGCAGACAGACGAAGCTTCTGAGGGCCTTCTGTCGACAGCAACACGTTCGACAAGATGTGCATCGAACTCTTGCGATCCGCGACACCATGAGTGCGTGCGAGACCACGAAGGAAGTTCTGTTTTGAGATCAATAGCTCCATGTTCGGTTCACTCCAGAAAGAGCTCGAGAAGTTTTCCACCAGTTAAGTTCTTCTAATTTAAAGATCTAGTCTTCGTCTTAACGGCTGTGAATTGTGATCAAATACTCGCAACTGAATAGAACTAAAACGCTTTTCGCGAAAATCGATCCGTTGATAGGAATGGGCACTTCTGGGGATAGCGCAACCCCCCAGTAAACCCCAGCTGTAGATCACAGCTTGATCGCAAACAAAACACAGCGACGATGTATCCGATCTGCGCACCCCTGTATGCCCGCTGAGAAGGCCCTTTGCCGCCTGCATGCGGCAGCCCGCCCGCCGGACCTCGTCACCCGTCGCCCTGGCGCGCAAACGAGGAACGGGAAGGCCTTTCGCTGCCCGCGCACGGCCAGCAGCCCGGCCGCCGGCCTCATCGTCCGTCGTCCCGGTGCGCCAATCAAGCACTGCAAGGCCCCTTGCTGCCGGCAAAGGGCCAGCAATTCGCCGGGCCTGATCCCCAGTTGCCCCATTGCGCCCGCGAAGTACAGGAAGCGCAGAAAGGCCTTCCGCTGTCGGCACTGGGTGAGTAGCCCCCCGGGCCCCATCGCCAGCCGCCCCAGCCAAACCGAGCACGCGCGAACGCTCGCGCGCTGCCAAAGCGGTTGCCGGCTGCACTAAATCCCTAGTTTACGTTCGATGGCGTCCACAGCGCCCATGACGCGCTCGTCCTGAGCTTCGACCAAGCCGCCGATCTTGCGAACCGCGCTGATGACGGTCGTGTGGTCCTTGCCGCCGAAACGCTCTCCGAGCTCGGGATAGCTGGTTCCAAGGCGCTGCCGACACACATACATGGCCAGCATGCGGGGAAAGCTGACGGCTCGGTGGCGCCGCTTGGACTTCAGGTCCGCGAGTCGAATCCCGAAGTAGGCGCACACGATTCGCTGGATGTCTTCGACGCTGGTGGCAGTGTCCTGGTTCGGCGTCACCGTTCGCATCGTTTCCTTGGCCAGCTCCAAGTCCAGACGCTGACCGAGTAGTTCTGCCTTCACGGCGATGCGCAGCAGCGTCCCTTCGAGCTCACGAACGTTACTTCGAACGGCCTGCGCGAGGAACAGCGCGACGTCGCTCGTCAGCTCGATGCCTTCACTCTCGGCCTTCTTTTGAAGGATCGCAATCCGCGTATCGAGCTCCGGCGCTTGTACATCCGCGACCATCCCGGACTGGAAGCGACTGACCAAACGCTCCTGCATCTCCGGAATCTGGTGTGGATAGACGTCGGACGTAAGCACGATCTGTTTGTCGCTGTGATAAAGCCCGTTGAACGTGTGGAAGAACTCTTCCTGGGTCTGCTCACGTCCGGCGAGGAACTGAATGTCGTCCATTAAGAGGACGTCACATCGGTTCCGGTAACGATCGCGGAAGTCCGCGATCTTGTGGTTCTGCAGCGACCAGATGAACTCGTTGGTGAAGCGTTCGGCCGACACGTACAGAATCCTGATGCGCGGATTCTGACTCACGACGGCGTGCCCAATCGCATTCACCAGATGGGTCTTGCCGAGACCGACGCCGCCGTAGATGAAAAGTGGATTGTAGCGCCGACCGGGGTCGGACCCGACCGCTACGCTCGCTGCGTGCGCAAGCTGGTTGGCCGGCCCGACGACGAAGTTGTCGAAGCTGTACTTCGGGTTGAGGTTGGCGTTGACCGGCACGGGGGCTGGTGTCGCAGGGGCCGCTGTAACAGGTGCAGGCGCGGGCGAGACGGACTCGCGGGCTGCCTGTGTTCGCTCACGGAGCGTTTCGTCGAGCTCCCAGCGAACCTTGCTCGGAGCTTCGGCTCCGCCCGCCTCGGACTTCAGCGTGTCGAGGATCAGGTCTAGGTAGTGCGCTGAAATCCAGTCAGCGAAGAAGCGATTGGGGATACGGAGAACCAGGGTATCGGGTTCGGTCCCACCGAACTGAAGCGGCTCCAGCCAGGTCGAATAGTTCTCTGCCGAAACCTGGCCCTTGAGACTGTCGATCGCCCGTTCCCACAGCTGTTGCATTCGCTCAATTCCCCACGATTTGGGCGCAATTACGAGATTGCGTCCCCAGGCTATCCACACACCCAGTGACGGCCACCGACCCTACGCTTCGGCGAGCGGCGAGTAACCCCTCTAGCGAAGGTCGACGAAAGTAGCAGTCCATTTTCCGGTCGTCTACGGCGTTCAGAAGCGAAGTTTCTAACCGTTCGGGATCGTGAAAGATTCGAAGTGAATTTTTTCGCACAGAAGCTTTCGTGATCCCAAAACTGTCGCGTCGGTGTTGGCAAACGCTTGCAATCGCTTGCAAAGTCTGTGGGGTTATCGTTCGTGCAACGCTCGCGTTCGACTGTGCATCGCTGATCGCGATCAGTTTTCCACAGCGCAACCGCAAAGCGTTGCATCCACGACACTCCCTCCACCACGAGGAAGAATCGTACTCAACGAAACTCGTTCCACAAGTTATCCACCGACAACTCACGGACTCGTGTGTGCGTCACGAATGAACGCGTTGACGCGTGCCCATTCGGAAAATAGCCAGCGCTCACGTTCGGTCTCACTCGTTGGGATACTCGAGGCGCGCACTCGCCATAGTTTGCCGCGCACGGTCGAGCCCACGACCGCGCCGCTCAAGACGTCGTTGAGCCTTTCGAAGGTTTCCAGTCCAGCATGCGCGAAGAACACACAGTCGACTTCCGGCAAGGCGTCGAGCAAGGCGCCGACGCCGCCCGCACGCGGTGGCAGCACGTGCGTGAGCTCATCCCCCTGCGCTGCGAGCTCAGGCTTTTGTCTGCGCAACCGCTTCACCGCGAGCTCCCTTTTCTTTGGTGAAAACCGCGTGCCCTCGGGGTAGATGAGCACACCCTCCTCACCGAGGTCGCGCACCAGGCCCGTGATGCGATGGAGCTGTCTCCCGCGAAAGCCGCCGCGATCGACGAAGTAGTTTGGGAGCGTGTTGGCAACGATGTCGATACAGGGATCGAGCATCAGCTCTTGCTTCAGCACGTAGCGCACTCGCCAGCCGTGGGGTGCTTGTACGAAGACCGTGGGGATCAAGGTATCGAGGATGCTCGCGTGTCGCATGACGACGATGGCAGGACCCGGAATGGCCGCCTCCGTGTCATCGATGTGGATTTGCAGCTTGAGCAGTCGCGCGGCTGCACCGAGCAGGCAGGATGCCCACCACGTCTGAAGCTCGAACAGGCTGGCGTGCAGCCCTTCGGTGTCTCGGCGAAAGCGTACGAAGAACAGCCAGCCCAAATAGAGGAGGATGAGGAGCTCCAGGCCGAGAAAGAACCAGGTGAACACAAAGAGCCGGAGCAGCACGAAGTGTCGGCGTCGGAACACCCCCACAACCGTGCAGCCGAGCAGCCACAGCGGAGACAGAACTGTGAGGACCATCCAGGACAGCGCGTACAGGCTGATCATGACCGTACGGCGTCGAAGAGGAGATGCTTTGAGGAGCTTCACCATAATCGAAGTCAGCGCGCGGGCTGGGCGCGCCCCCACTACTAGACTCGGTTCGACTTGCGGACAACCTGCCTGCGCTCGACACGGAGGCGTTTGCTGGCGCGCAACAACGCTGATAGCTTCCGCGGAGGCGTTTCCATGGGGGTCAAACATTTCTTCGCGCTGCTCGCCGCGCTGCTCGCAACGACGGGGTTCTTCCTGCTGCTAGCACCGGTCGCGGACGTGTTCGCGCAATCGGAGGGTCCCCCTGGCGTGATCGCGTCCGGCGACCCGGCGGTTCCTCCCCAGGAAGACGCCATGGAGACCGCGCGTGGCCTCGGCATGGGCTCGGGGGCGCGTGCGGGCGCGATGGGTGTCTCCGCTCTGGCCTACAACCCGGCCAACCTGGGCGTCGGTGAGTTCTATTACGTCGAAGCCATCTCGACCGTGATACCAGGGGACGACACGACCTGGACCCTAGGCAGCGCCATCGTCGACTCCGTCACGAGCAAGCTCGCGGTGGGCACCAATTACCGTGGTGTCTTCGGCGGTGAGGATCGGGAATACAAGGGCTGGGACTGGCGCACTGCGATTGGGATTGCCGCCGCCAAGGCGTTTGGTCTCGGCGCGGCGGTCCGCTGGGCGAAGATCAAGTCCCGAACCGACGAGGATGACCAGCGCCTCGGCCCCACTCTCAACAGCGTCACCATGGACGCAGCGATCCGAATCACCCCGATCTCTTGGCTCAATTTGGCAGGGCTCGGCTACAACCTCATCAGAACGCACTCCCCGCTCGCACCACAGATGGCTGGCGGAAGCGTCAGCTTGGCTCCCATGGAGAGCTTCAGTCTGGGCGGAGACATGCTCTGGGACCTCACGACGTTCGATGATCCGAAGATCATTGCTGGCGGTGGGGTCGAATACCTGGCCGCGGGACAGGTCCCGATCCGTGCCGGGTACCGCCGCGACCAGGGACGCAATCTCAACCAGATCACCGCGAGCACGGGTTATGCCTCAGCGAAGTTCGCCGCAGAAATGTCCCTGCGCCAGACCCTGGGCAGCGAGAAGGAAACCTACCTTCTCTTTATGATGCGCTACGCGGTGAAGTAGCGAACTCAGTAAGATTCCTTCGAGCTTCGTCGAAGACCCCCCCGGAGCTTGCTGCGTGTGAAAGCCAGATGGACAAGCCCAGGCATGTGCTTTCCGACGAAGGCGCCGAGCTTGCCATGTCCCGTGACGACGAACTCGCGCTTTCGCTTCGCAATGGCATCGAGCATCACTTCGGCGGCTCGCTCCGGCTCTTTCGAGCTCGCGTCTCCAGCGAAACTCGGGCCCCCGTTCACTCACCCGTGTCGCCGATGACATCGTCCGCGTTGGCGGCGCCGGGGTCGGTGGCCCATCGCTTAAGCGGCCGGGCCCAGCCAGAGACCTTCGTCGCCAAGTCTACGTCGAGCCGATAGAGGCAGGGAACCACGATGAGCGTGAGCAGTGTCGAAAAACTGAGCCCCCACACGATCACCTGAGCCATCGGTGCGAGGTGTGCCAGTCCCTGCGCGGCCAGCGAGAGCGGGAGCAAACCCGCGATCGTCGTGATGCTGGTCAGAAAGATCGGACGAAGGCGGAGCCGACCGGCCTCGACGATGGCCTCGTCGAGCCCCATTCCCTGGTCACGCCTCTTGTTGATGAAATCGACGAGCACCAGTGAGTCGTTCACCACGATGCCCGCTAAGCCCACGACGCCGACCAGCGCGATGATCCCGATGGGCTTGGCGGTCAGCAAGAAGCCGATCGCCACGCCGATGAACGAGAGTGGAATCGCCGCCATCACGACCAGAGGCTGCGAAAAACTCTGAAACTGCGTCGCAAGAATCGTGTAGATGAGAAGGATCGCCAAGACGAAGGCCTGAAGGAGCGAGCTCACCGACTCCTGCGTCTCCTCGTACTGGCCGCCGTACTCGAAGCGCATGTCCGGGTTGGCCGCCTGCAGCGGGGCGAGGCGCGTCTTGAGTCGTGCGTTGACCTCGCCCGTATTGGTCGCCTCTTCGTCGATCTGCGAAAGGACCGTCACTACGCGCTTGCGTTCCCAGTGTCGAATGGCGCCAGGGCTCCGCCCGTGGCGAATCTCAGCGATTTCTTGAAGCGCCACATCGTCTCCGGAGGGCGTAATCAAGCGAAGGGAGGCAATCCGCGAGGGGTCTTCCTGAAACTCTTCGCGCAGCTGAACGACGATGTCGATTTCGTCGCTGCCTTCGCGCAGAGTGGCCGCCGGGGCTGCGCCGAACGCACTCCGCAGCCAAGTGGCCACCGCTCCGGGACTCAGACCGCTCAGGGCGGCGCGTTGTTCGTCCACGCGAATTTGTAGCTCCTGCTTGCCGAGCTGGTAGTTCGTCGCGGCATTTCGGGTGCCTGGCACTTGGCGCACTTCGGCCAGCACCTGGTCGGCCACGTCGACAAGGCGCTCATAGTCATCTCCACTCACGCGCACCGCGACGGGCGCACCACGTGGGGGGCCATCGCGGACCTCGACGACCTCGAGCGTCGTGGGACCGACGATGTCTTCGAAAAGCGCATCGACCTGGCTGATCAGCTCGCGGCCGGCCCGCAGACTGCTTCGCTCTTCGGCCGGAACGACGAAGACGGAGATCATCCCCGCGTGATCTCCGCGGTCGACGCCCATGTCCGTCCGGACCAGTCCGCGCACCGCCACGCTCGCCTCGATATCGGGACTGCGAAGTCCGACGATCTGATCCTGCATCCTGGCGAGAAGGCTCTCGGTCTCTTCTTTGGTCGCATCGGTCGGCAAGCGAACGCGTACGTCGAACATGTTCACGTCTCCCTCGGTGAACAGAACGAGATCCTTGCTGACATAGGTCCCGGCGACCAGAGCGATGCAAAGTCCGTAGGCGCCGAGTACGACGAGCCTGCGATGGCTCAGGGCCCAGCCTAGGAAGCGTTCGTAGCTGCGGAGCACTCGCCGTCGAATGCGATCCACTCGCGTTTCGACTTGCTGGACCGAAGGGTCTTCCTTGCGAGCCAGCTTTCCGAACTCCGCCATGTGGCTCGGCAAGATGAACATCGCTTCGACGAGCGAGGCCGCCAAGGAAGCGACGACGACCTTTGGAATGATGGCAAAGAACTTTCCGAGGGTGCCCGTCATCAGAAGCATCGGCAGGAATGCAGCCCAGCTCGTCAGCGTCGAGGACACGACGGGCCAAAAAACTTCCTGCGTCCCGACGACGGCAGCCTGCCGTCGCGGCATGCCTTGCTCGAGGTGCCGGTAGATGTTTTCGATGATGATGATCGCGTCGTCGACCACGACGCCCAGGCAAAGGATGAGCGCGAGCAAAGACACCATGTTGATGGTGATCCCCATGACGTACATGGTCGCGATCGCGCCGGCGAGCGCTACCGGAAGACCCAGCGCGGCCATCGTCGCATTGCGGGCGCCGATGAAGAACCACAGCAGCGCCAGCACGAGCAGCAGTCCCATCGCCGC
Source organism: uncultured delta proteobacterium (assembly GCA_963746475.1). Classification (GTDB taxonomy): domain Bacteria; phylum Myxococcota_A; class Polyangia; order Polyangiales; family Houyiibacteriaceae; genus SG8-38. The sequence continues at coordinate 877,437 of CAVVBB010000001.1, read as the reverse complement.
GTTTAGATAGAGCGTCTCCAAGGAGCGGTTCACGACGTGCGCCGTGTCCCCAAAGGTCTCGATCGTCACTCCGTTCGGAATGGTTTCCTCGATCTCCTCGATGAGCGCATGGATGTCCTCGCTGATGCGAATGCTGTCGGCCTGCTCGTCTTTCATGACGGTCAGAACCACGGCCTGCTCGCCGTTCACCCGTCCGCTCAGCTCGCCCGGTGCAAAGGTCTCACGCACTTCGGCGACATCGCCGACACGCACGCTTCCCCCTTCGACGTCCGGGCGAATGACGACGTCGGCAATCTCCTCTGCCGAGTCGACCTCGGTCATGCCCCGCACGAGACGTGAATCCTCGCCCTTGGTGCTGCCCCCCGGAACGTTTGCAGCGCGGAGCCGAAGAGCCTCGCTTACCGTCGTCAGAGGAAGGCCATAGGCGACGAGTCGGTCCGGGTCGACGTCGACGCGAATCTCCCGGTCGCGAATCCCGTTTCGCCAAAGGTGGGACACGCCGTTCACCTGCTCGATGCGATCCGCCAGGTTTCGTCCCAGCTCACGGAGGACCGCCTCGGGCACCTCGCCACGCACTGCGACCGCGATGCTCGGATGGTCGACCTTGAACTCGCGCACCATCGGACGTTCCGCGTCGACCGGTAGATCGTCGATCCGGTTGACCTCGTTCGACACGTCCATCAGCGCCCTGGGAACGTCGGTCACCTTCGCTTGGAACTTGAAGTAGACCCAGGATACGCCTTCGCGGCTGGTGCTCCACAGCTCCTCGATCTGTTCGACTTCTGCGACCGCGTTTTCGACCGGGATGGTGATCAGGCGCTCGATCTCCTCCGGTGATGCACCCGGGTAGAGCGTCGTGACTCCGCCCCAGCCCGTTGGCATCGTGGGCAAGGCCTCGCGGTGCATGTCCTGCAACACGAGGGCGCCGAAGATCACCGTGGAGATCGCCACGAGGTTGACGAGGACGGGTTGCTTTACGGCGAACTTCGCCACGCTCATGGGGATTCCGTCGCTTCGGAGTCCGCTGGCGTCGCTTGCGAGGGCTCGTCTTGCGGAGTTGCCGCCGCCGCCAGGTCGTCGCTTGGGAGCACTCTGACCGGCGCGGCGTCCACCACGCGAGACACGCCGTTCGTCACGATCAACTCGCCTGGGCTCAGGCCTTGTTGAACCCGCGCGAGCCCTTGCCGCACGGGGCCCAGAACGACCTCTCGCCGATGGGCGATTCCGTCGTCGATCACGTAAACGTGCTGGCGTCCGAAGCGCTCGAACACCGCGTCGAGCGGAACCTGAATCACTTCGACCGGGTCACCGACTTCGACTGAAAAACGGGCGACTAGACCCGGCCGCAGCCGTCCGCGGCTGTCGCCCAGCACGATCTCGACCGGCAGTCGCCGCGTTCGCGGGTCGATGACCTCACCTACCCGGACAACGGTGCCTGAAAAGTATTCGTTGGGCCGCGCATAGGCTTCGATGCTCGCCTTGGCGCCCACGGCGACGTCCAGCGCTTCCCTCGGGTCCAGCAAGACCCTGGCCTTGAGCGTGCTGGTGTCGGCCAACGTGAGCAGCGGGCTCCCGGGCGTGACGTACTCGCCCACCTCGACGGGGCGCTCGACACAGTTTCCGTCAAACGGCGCACGAATCACGGCCTCGCTGAGCCCGCGTCGCACCAAGCGGGTCTCGGCCCGAGCAGCGTCTTGCGCGGCCTTGGCCAAACGCACCGAGTCGCGGGCGTCGTCGAGCTGTTGCTGGGCCAGTCCGCCCGTCTTCACGAGCGTCTCGGTGCGCTCGAGCTCACGCCGTGCCTGCTGAAGTCGGGCGTCACTCTGGGCGACGGCCGCCTGTGCGGCCTGCACGGCGGACTCCGTGCGGCCCACGTCGAGCCTCAATAGGACCTCGCCTTCTTTCACGCGCTGACCCGGTTCGACGAACACGGCCAGCACGCGGCCGGCAGCCTCGGAGCGTAGCTGCGCTTCGCGATTGGCGAGGATCTCGGTGGTGGCTGTGGCGATCGGGGTCAGGCTGGACGCTTCGGTCGTCTTCGCGTGCACCGGCGGGGGCAGGGGCTCGGAGGCCTCTGGCGTGGGCTCGCCGCAAGCAGCGAAAAGCCAAAGCATGGCCAGAAGGTGAGCGCGTCGAGACATCCAGTATCTACACCCTGTGTATGAAAACCGATCTGAGCAAGGTCTGGGTCGCCGGTTCCCTGCCGAAACCACCGCTGCACAATGGCTACCGGGTATGGGCTCGCGATCGCCGTGCTAGCGCGAGATTTCGGCGACGGCGGAGCTGAGGCAGGCCTCGGTCGGCCGTTCGGCTGTCGTGAGGTTCAAGATGACAAGTCCTTCCTCAGCTTCCCAGCCGCGGATCAGCAAGGTATCTCCTGGAAAGACCGGGTTTCGGAACTGACCCTGAAGCGCTCGCAGGCGACCGGGTTCGCCGTCACAAAGCTCCGAGAGCACCGCCCTTCCGGCGTATCCGAAGGTGCAAAGGCCATGAAGGATGGGCCGGTCGAAGCCAACCTGCGCTGCAAAGCTCGGGTCGAGGTGCAGCGGGTTCAGGTCTCCGCTCAACCGGTAGAGAGCCGCCTGTGCGGGGCTCACCAGCTGGCTCAACTCGAAATCGGGGCTGCGCTCGGGCACGGCGACCCTCGAGCTACGCGGTGGCCGCGGACCGCCAAAGCCTCCATCGTGACGCAGCAAGAGCGAGATCTCAGCCTCGGCGACGAGCTCTTCGGCCTCGTCCCGCGCTTCCACCTCCAAGCGGGCCATCGCCATGCGCTTGAGGTCATAAAGCCCGGCGACGCGTCCGGTCACCCGCAGCGTCCCCGACGGGGCCAGCGGCTTCCGAAAGCGCATTCGCTGGCTCTCGTGCACCATTCCCGTCCGGTCGCAGCCGATCCGGTCGACCAGCTCGTCGAACAGAGTGAAGGTCGGCACGACTGAGAAGGTAGGAAGAACCCGAGGGCCCCTCTCCTCGAACAGAAAGTCGAGCTCGGTTTGCGGCTGAGCTCCGACACCGAGGGCGTAGAGCACCGCGTCCCGCCAAGCGTAAGAGTAATCACGGGGCTCCGCTTCGTATCCCAGGCTTTCAAGGTCAATCGACATCGGACCGAGTACAGCGCTGAGGCTACCTCCGCGCAATCCGGAGGCAGGATAGCTTCATTTCCCTTGTAAGGTCGCTGCTCCTCTGTAGAGTTTCGACGTGAGCCCGCAATCACCGCGAACCATCCGCCGAGTGGCGATCGTCTTTTCGGGTGGGCCCGCCCCGGCCGCCAACGCCGTCATCGCGGCGACCGCCACGTCGTTTCTCGAGGCTGGGATCGACGTGGTGGGCATCTTTCACGGCTACACCAATTTGCAGGAGTACGAGCGCGACACGCAGCCGATGGTCGAGGACACGCACTATCGACTGCTTACGGCCACCGACATTCGAGGGCTTCGCAACGCGCGCGGCATCATCATCGGAACCGCGCGCGTCAATCCGGGCGCTCCAATCGAGGGACCCTCCGATCTGACCGATCCGGCCAAGACGGAGCGTCTGACCCGTATCCATGCCGCCCTGCGCTCCATCGGTGTCGATGCGCTCGTGTCGATCGGTGGCGACGACACCCTGAAGACGGCCAACTTCCTCTACGAGTATCAGCGCAGCAATGTCCCCGAGGAAGAACGCGTTCGGCTCGTGCACTTGCCCAAGACCATCGACAACGACTATCGCGGCATCGATTTCACCTTCGGCTTCTTCACCGCCGTGGACGTCATGGCCAAGGAGCTGCTCAACTTACGAGCCGACTGCATCGCCACGAGCGGGTACTTCATCGTCGAGACGATGGGCCGCAAAGCCGGCTGGCTTTCGTACGGAGTCGCGATTGCCGGCGAGGCCAACATGGTCGTCTCCACCGAGGACGTTCGAGGTGAGCTCGCCGTCGAGGAGAAGCTCAAAGACCCGGTGACGGGTCAGGATGGCGTCGAGATCAGACTCTCCCTGACGGCCCTGGTGGACCGGATCGTCGACCTCATGCTCGCCCGCGAAGAACGTGGGCAATTCTACGGCCTGGTCGTCTTGGCCGAGGGCCTGGCAGAGCTGCTCCCGCGCGACGCGCTGCAAGGGCTTCCGCGGGACGATCACGGTCACATTTGGCTCGCGGGCTTCGACCTGGCCAAGCTCGTCGCAGATCGGGTGACCACGCGTTACGAAGAGCGAACGGGCCGCCGCAAGAAGGTGCGTCACATTCAGCTCGGCTACGAGTCCCGCTGCGCGCCGCCGCATGCCTTCGACGTGATGCTCGGGAGCCAGCTCGGGATCGGGGCCTATCGTGCGCTTGTCGAGGAAGGGCTCGATGGGTACATGGTCAGCGTCAGCGGCCAGCTAGACCTCGAGTACGTTTGCTTCGCGGAGCTCGTGAATCCGCTGACGCTCCGAACGGAGGTGCGCTTGATCGAGCCGGGCAGCGACTTCCACCGGCTCGCGCGCTTTTTGGAGACGAGAACGGACCGAGCGCTCCAGTGGAGCCCCGGGATGCGGCACGAACCCAAAAAAGACGCCGAATGACGCCTGCTGTGGGCTGCTGACTCGATGGTCGCCGCGATTAGAAGCGGCGGTCTTCGACCTGTCGGACGCGCTTGCGGCGACGGCGAGCGGCTTCGGCGGCCTTCTTACGCTTCTTGACGGACGGCTTCATGTAATGGCGGCGGCGCTTCAGCTCACGCAGGATGCCCTCGGTTGCCATCTTGCGCTTCAGGTGTTTCACCGCGCGCTCGAGCCCACGCTCACCCACGTGGACTTCAACCGGCTTGCATGTGACCGCTTCGATTCCCATTCCTGATTCCTTATCCTTCACGAGCCGCGGAGGCTTACACAGCATACCTGGCGACGCAAGTTGCCCGAAACTGGGGGCGCGCGAAGTCACAAGCAGGCGTTTCGAGTCCTAACAGCCTGCAATCACTAGGTTTTGGCTCAGTGAGCGGAGACGACCTCGTCTGTGGAGGCGCTGGGGCCTTTGCTGAACTTCAGTGTCATGTCGTCTCCGGCGTCGACGTGAATGGTGTCGCCAGGGCCGAAGTGCCCTTCCAGGATTTCCTCAGCCAGCCCGTTTTCCAGGTACTTCTGGATGGCTCGCTTCAGCGGTCGGGCGCCATATGTGGGGTCGAAGCCCACATTGCCGAGGAAGTCCTTGGCCCGATCGCTGACGACCAGACCGAGGTCCCTGGCCTTCAAGCGCGTAGCGAAGCGGGCCAGCTGCACGTCGACGATCCGCCGGACCTGCGCCCGGTCGAGTCGGTGGAAGATGATGATCTCGTCGAGCCGGTTGAGGAACTCCGGACGGAACGCGTCCTTTAGGTCATCCATGACGGCTTCGCGCATCTGCGCGTGGTCCTCGATGGTCATGATGTGCTGTGAGCCCACGTTCGAGGTCATGATGATCACGACGTTGTTGAAGTTCACCGTTCGGCCCTGACCGTCGGTGAGCCTGCCGTCATCGAGCACCTGAAGGAGGATGTTCCATACGTCCGGGTGGGCCTTCTCCACCTCGTCGAAGAGCAGCACCGAGTAAGGCCGCCGTCGCACGGGCTCGGTCAGCTGTCCGCCTTCTTCGTAACCGACGTAGCCCGGAGGGGCGCCGATCAAGCGCGCAACGGCGTGCTTTTCCATGTACTCGCTCATGTCGAGCCGAATCATCGCCCGCTCGTCGTCGAACAGGAACCCTGCCAGTGCCCGGGCGAGCTCCGTCTTGCCGACGCCGGTTGGCCCGAGAAACAGAAAGGAGCCGATGGGCCGATTGGGCTCGCTCAGACCGGCCCTGGAACGCCGCACGGCGTTCGAAACCGCGACGATCGCCTCGTTTTGACCGATGACGCGTTCGCGCAGCCTGTCTTCCATTTCGAGAAGCTTCGCCTTCTCGCTCTCCAGCATCTTGCTCACGGGAATACCCGTCCACTTGGAGACGACCTCGGCGATGTCTTCGTCCGTAACCTCTTCCTTCAGGAAGGACGCGCTGGTCTGAATCGCGCCGAGCCTCTCCTGGGCCTCCACCACCGCCTTTTCAGCAGCCGGGATTTCGCCGTATTGCAGCCGCGCCGCGGTCTCGAGATCGGCCGTGCGTTGCGCGCGCTCGAGGTCGAGCCGCATGTTCTCCACGAGCTCCTTCTTTTCGCGGATCTCCGTGATGAGCTCTTTTTCATGGAGCCACTGCGCGCGCATCCGATCCTTTTGCTCCTTCAGCTCGGAGAGCTCCAGCTCGAGCTCTTCGAGCCGTCGTGCGCTCGCCTCGTCGCGCTCCTTCTTCAGAGCCTGACGCTCGATTTCCAGCTGCATGACCTTTCGCTCCGCAGTGTCGATCTCCGCTGGCAACGAGTCGATCTCCATCTTGAGGCGGGATGCCGCCTCGTCGACCAGGTCAATCGCCTTGTCGGGCAGGAAGCGGTCGGTGATGTAGCGGTCGCTCAGCGTGGCCGCGGCGACGATGGCCGAGTCCTGAATCCGAATCCCATGGTGGATCTCGTACCGCTCCTTCAAGCCGCGCAGAATGCCGATCGTGTCCGAGACCGAGGGCTCGCCGGCGTAGACCGGTTGAAAACGCCGCGCGAGCGCCGCGTCCTTTTCGATGTGCTTGCGGTATTCGTCGAGCGTGGTCGCTCCAATGCAACGCAGCTCGCCGCGTGCGAGGGCCGGCTTGAGCATATTGCTCGCGTCCATCGAGCCTTCCGCGGCACCCGCGCCGACGAGCGTGTGCAGCTCGTCGATGAAGAGGATGACCTGCCCAGCCGCCGCCTCGATCTCTTGAAGGACCGCCTTCAGGCGTTCCTCGAACTCGCCGCGGTACTTCGAGCCGGCCACCATCGCGCCGAGGTCGAGCGACAGCAGCGTCTTGTCTTTGAGGCCTTCGGGAACGTCCCCCTGGGCGATGCGGTGCGCGATGCCTTCCGCAATCGCGGTCTTACCGACACCGGGCTCGCCGATGAGTACGGGGTTGTTCTTCGTGCGTCGCGACAGAACCTGCATCACGCGACGGATCTCTTCGTCACGACCGATGACCGGGTCCGTCTTGCCCTGGCGTGCCGCCTCGGTGAGGTTGCGCGTGTACTTCTCGAGCGCTTGAAACTTACCCTCTGGATCTTGATCGGTCACTCGCTGGCTGCCGCGCACTTGTTGGACGGCTTCGAGCAGCTTGTCTCGGTCGACACCCTGCGCTTCGAGCACCTTCTTGAGCTGCGTGTCCTTGTAGGAAGCCAGCAGCACGTGCTCTGCGGAGGTGTATTCGTCCTTGAGTGCTTCGGTTTCCTTCCAGGCCTGGCCGAGCAAGTCGCGCAGACGGCGAGCCAGCCCGGGCTCTGCGCCACCTGCCACCTTGGGCATGCGGTCGAGCATCGCACCCAGGGCTCGAATCAAGCCCTGAATGTCCGCACCCGCCTTCTTCAGAATCGCCGGCGCGAGACCATCGGCCTGAGCCAGCAACTCGAGTAGCAGGTGTTCGGGATACACCTCCGGGTTGCTGCGATCTGCCGCGTTTTGTTGGGCGGCGACGAGCGCTTCGCGTGTCTTGTTGGTGAGTCGATCCAGTCGCATGGGGCTCCTTGTCGTCGAGCAACTTAAGCACAGTCAACAGGTCGTCAACGGGTGGACGAGCACGAAAAACCAAGCGATAAGCAAGAGATGCGAGTCGTTCTGAGTGTTTGCTTGGCCGCGCTGCTCGTCGCGGCGTGCAAGAAATATGAGACATCGTCCGACTTCGAGTCTCCGAATGCAACGCTACAGTCTCTGTTCCGCGCTTACGGGGTGACCGAGATCCCCGAGGCGGAGATCCAGCGCCGCCTACAAGCCCGAGAGCGCTTCGATTTGCGCGATGAGGCGCTCTTCCGATCCTGCTTTTCGGACTGGCAAGGCGAGCATGATCAAGGACTCGGCGGCTATGTCTTTGGCCGGCTCGTTGCGGGGAAGGATCACTTGACGGTGGAAGTCGACGAGGGGATCGCGCGCGTCCGCACGGCGGCTGACGCGGCCGAGGTCGAACCCGTGGTGCTTCTGCAGACGGACGACGGCTGGAAGATCGATCTACGCCAGAGTGTGCCGGCCGAGCTCCGCCAGCAGCTGTACGAGGTGTACCGCCGGGCGCGACGCGCCGAGCGCAAAGCGCTTTAGGCGCCGGCGCCGCGTTCGCGGGACCGGTCCACAGGGGGGGTGCTTCGAGTCGCTAAGGCAGCCGAAAAGGCTCGATGTCCAAGCGCTCACCGGCCTTGCTTTTCGCGAGCGCTTCGCCGAGCTTCTGAAGTACCTCCGACTGCGGGTCGATGGCCAGGGCGGCCGCGGCTGTGCGCCGGGCGGCGTCTGTCTCACCGATAGCCGCGAAATGAAGCGCATCGGCGTAGAGGCGCCAAAGGATCTGCCGCTCGGTTTGAGGATCGATCGGCTCCCCGATCCGGCTGTACAAGTCTTCCCAGAGCTGTTCGTAAGCTTTGCCGTCTCCGCGAGTCTCGCCATCGGGACCGAGCACGCGATGGTAGAGTTGCTCCGGCTCGAGCGACTCGAAGAGAGCGGTCGGAACCCGGCTATCCATCTCCACGAACACAGGGCGAAGGGCCGCCAAGCTTTGCAGCTCAGAAGGGTTCAGTGTGCCTTCGAGCATCGCATCACGGAGCAGGGGCTTGATCTCCGGGTCCTTGTCGACGAGCTGCTCGACCAGCTTCGGATAAGACAGGAAGGGGACCGGAATGAGCGTGATGTCGGGGCGGTTTCGCTCCTCGGCCTCAGCCCCCCAGAAGCGAAAGATGGTGCTCGGATTGTGCGCGAGGACCACTGCGCGCGGCGGAAGGGCGCGACGCAGGCCATCGTCGAAAACGTCGGTGTCGACGAAACGAGCGAGCGACGCGCTCCGGGCCGACAAGGGAAACTGCAGTAGACCGAGCATCGCGAGGCCGAACGCGAGGCTCGGCACGAGCCTGGGCTCTTGCTCCACGGCATCGTCCAGCGCCGACAAGAGTAGGCCGATCGCGAAGGCACAAAACACCCCGACCGCGCCGTAGGCAAGCATCAAGTACCCTGCGGCATCGGGGTTGCCCTCGACGAACCCGAGCGCTGCCCTCCCGAGCACCGTCAAGCACAGGACCGACAACCAGAAGAGGCCGTGTTTGCGGGTCGCACCGACCCGAGACATCAAGTAGACCCCGAGCAGCGCGACCAGGAGCGGGATGACACGAAGGTCCTCTGTCATCTTGAGGAGCACGTCGGCCAGCCCGAGGCCGAATGGGCTCGGTTTGTCGGGGCTCAGGCTCTTCTGGAACGCTTCGGCGCTCACCACCCAGAAGAACCGGGCCGGCGTGTTGGGCTCGCCGAGCGCGAGATACGGTCGGGCGATCGCGCGCAGCGGTAGAAACACGTAGGTCAGCAGCCCGGCCGCGAAGAACGCGGACGAGGTGGCCAGAGCGCGCCATCCGACGCTTCGCACGATTCCGACCAGCAAGAGCAGCGCGGGCAGTAGGAGAAGCAGCGCCAAGAAGTGATGATTGGCAAACGCCAGACCGAGAGCCAAGGCCGCGTGGAACAGTGGGCGTCGATCGCCATCCTCGGGGTCGTCCTGCACGTTGACGCTCGCTCGCAGCAGTCGCTCGATGGCGATGAACGAGAGCGCCGCTTGCAGAGTGTAGACCTCGGGGCGCACCGACTGAAACCACCAGGCCTGGCTTCCGGCAATCCACCAAGTGGCGGCCAGACAGATGGGCGCGCGCAGCTGCTCGCTCACCGCCTCGCCGAGTGTCAGGCTGGTTTCCATGGCGAAGAACAAGGCGACCGCAGCGACCGTGCCCAGGGCTGCACAAACCAGAGCGACCCGAAACGACAACGCGCCCAGAGGTAGCCACTGGGCGCCGCCCATGACGATCGACGCCAGCGGATGCCCGGGCGGATGCGAAATGCCGAAGTCCGCGGCAGCAGCTACAAATTCACCGCTGTCGAGCCAGTAGGCGAAGCCCGACGCCGACAGCAGGTATGCGGCGAGCACCGGAGCCCCAGCCAAGACGGCTTTGGTTAAGTTGCCATGCAAAGCCGCGCGATAATCGAACGCGCTGCCTGGCGGGTCAAATCAGCGTCGCTACCGGGCATCGCCGTGGCGCTGTGCCATAGTCACCGCATGTCCAAACGAGCGCCGCAGTTTTGGCTGATGAAGAGTGAGCCCGACGTTTACTCCATCGACGATCTCGCGCGTGATGGGACCGAGCCCTGGGAAGGCGTGCGGAATTACCAGGCCCGCAATTTCATGCGTGACATGGCCGTCGGGGACTGGGTGCTCTTCTATCACTCGAACGCCAAGCCTCCTGGCATCGCGGGCCTGGCCAAGGTTTGCAAAGAGGCTTATCCGGATCCCACGCAGTTCGACGCGAAGAGCCAGTACTTCGACTCGAAGTCCAGCAAAGACGCGCCGCGCTGGTCGATGGTGGAAGTCGAATTCGTCGAGAAGTTTCCAGAATTCCTGAGCTTGCAGACCCTCAAAGACACGAAGAGTTTGAAAGGGATGCGCGTCATTCAAAAGGGCCAGCGCCTCTCCGTGCAGCCGGTCGAAAAACCTCACTTCGACGAGGTTCTGCGGCTCGCCCAGGCCGGGACACGGTTCCGCTGAGCCTGCCCGTCAGACCCAGACGTCCTCGGCTTCGAGACCGTTCGGCGTGAGCGACAGACGCACGTGATGACGCCGAATCGGCCCTTCGCCGGCCGCGTGAATGCGCCGATGGCGTGGAACCTCGGCCGCGTTGACGTACAGAATGCCGTTGTCGCGTATCTGGCCGGGTCGCCGCTTTCCCGACTTCGTCCTTCGGTGCATGTGCCCGGCCACGGCGCCCAGGACCTTGCGGCCCGTTTGCTGCGCATAGGCAATGGCCTGCGCCAGGTCACGGTCCCCCCAGTCCTCTTCCTGCCTTCGGAAGTCGCAGCCCCAGATGGAGCTGGCGCGATCCCCGAGACCCGAGGGGCCGTTGTGCGCCAGAAAGAGGATCGGCGATTCGTCGCAGGCGTCGACGAGAGAAGCGATCCGTGCGGCAGAGCTCTGCACGGAGTCCACGCCGAAGCGGCTCTGCAGGTAACGCAGACACGCCAGGCGCTTGCCGCCTATCGAGTGCGGCCGACCGACGACGATGTTCACAGCCATGCCCGCGAGCTCGAAACGATGCCGGCTGTACCCGACCATTTGCACGGGGCCGAGCGATCGGTCGAGCTTGTCGCAGCGTGCGCCTTGGCCCGCGCAAAAGAGTCCGCGCAGGCCCCGGGCGCGGGGCAGCACCTCGGCCCCGAGCTGAAATGCGTGAAGACCGTCGTGGTTGCCCGGAATGCACAGCGCTGGCAGTTTCAAGCGGCTCATCGAGCGCGCGACCCTCAGGCCGCGGCGCTGGTCGTAGCCCGCCAAATCGCCGACGAAAAGGAGCAAGTCGTACCCCGAGGTGTTGAAAAAACGAGTGTCTGCGTCGTCCCAGAACAGATGGACGTCCCCGATGACGCCGAGCGTTGCTCCTTGCGAGATGCTCCCATTCATGGGACGAAATCTAGCCGACCGGACAGGTCGTGCGAGGAGGAAGGGACGCCGACATGGAGCTGCAAAAGGTTCGTCGCCGGGAGCCAGCGATTGTCTTGCTGCTCGGCATTCTCACTTTCGGTCTGTACATGCCGTTTTGGTATCACGGCATCTACGAGGATTTGCAGCAGCTCGACGGACGAACGCCCACCGGCCACGGCTTTTGGCTCGACTTCTTCTTGGCCGTGCTGACCGGTGGCATCTACGGGGTTTGGGTCGACTACCAGATCTCGCAGCAGCTCAAGGCGTTCCAGGAGCAGCAGGGCCTCCGACCGGTACAAGACACGGGACTGGTGTCGGTGGTGCTAGATCTTGCGGCTTACGTCACCGTGTTCATCACGTTTTACATCACGAGCGCCATTCAACAGGACCAGTTGAACCGCCTGGTTGAGCGGCTGGAGGCGAAGCTGCCAGCCGACGCCGCGCCGGCCTGACCCGGGGACGATGCCTGAGGCGGCGTTTTTGGCGATCTTCACCGGCGGCGCGTCCCGGCGCATGGGGCGTCCCAAAGGCCGGCTCCTCGTTCCTGGCAGCTCGCAAACCATCGTCGAGACCCTCGCGGCGCGAGGCCGCGATGCCGGCCTCAAGCCCTTGCTCGTCGGAGAGGCCTCGGCCTACGCCGATCTCGTGACAGACGTGGAGCGCCTCGCGGACGAGCCACTGGGCGCCGGGCCCATCGCCGGTCTTCACGCCGTAATGCGAGTGGCCATGAGCCGAGGCACCCCGCGGGTCCTCACGGTGGCTTGCGACATGCCCTACGTCAGCAGCGAGTTGATGGCCTCACTGAGCGAGCACCCTTCCTCGGCGCCCGTCCTTGCGGCAAGACGAGAGGAGCAGGGTCCTTGGGAGCCGATGCTCGCGCGGTACGCTGCGCCTCAGGTCTTGCCCGTGCTGGCCGGGGCGATCGAAGAAGGCTGCCGCTCTTTTCAACACCTGTTTCGTCTCTTCGAGGTCGAGCCGCTGCTCTGGACGCCCGCGCTCGAACGCGCGCTTCAGGACTGGGACAGCCCGGAGGACCTGCAAAGCTGAAGGTGCCTGCTAAACTGCCCCGGCTATGAGCGAAATTGGCCACGCGCTTCGCGACACTCTGCTCGAGCTTTGCCGCATCCCGAGTCCGATCGGCGAGGAGAAAGCTCTGTGCGACCACGTTCAGGTTCGACTCGAAAAGAGCCTCGACGCGCATCGCATCGAGCGGTTTCACGACAGCCTCATCGTCGACGTGGCGGACGCGACAGACAAGCCGCGCGTTGCGCTCGTGGGGCATCTGGACACCGTCCGAACTCAACATGACGGCCCTCCTCGGGTCGAGGGAAACAAGCTCTTCGGCGCCGGCGCCGCCGACATGAAGTCCGGCCTGGCGATCATGGTCGAGATCGCGGAGCGCGTGAACCGGGCCAGCCTTCCGTACGGCCTCACCATGATCTTCTACGAGCGCGAAGAGGGACCATTCGAAGAGAACCGACTCGGTCCGATCTTGGAGACCTATCGGAAGCTTCACGAGCTAGACCTGGCCGTCTGCCTGGAGCCGAGTGACAACGAAGCCCAGCTCGGGGCGATGGGCTCCATTCACGTCACTCTGAAGCTCCGCGGCCGGACTGCGCACAGCGCACGCCCTTGGCAGGGCGACAACGCCCTCTACAAGGCCGCCGAGCTCCTGAGAAGGCTGCAAGAGCGCCCCCACAAGGAGGTGGAGCTCGACGGTCATCGCTTCACCGAGGTGATGACTCCGACGCTCATCGAGGGCGGTCGCGCCCGCAACGTCGTTCCGGACGAGGTGCAGCTCAACCTCAACTACCGCTTTGCGCCGGGGCAGACGCCGGAGCAGGCCCTGGCGGGGCTCCGGGAGTGGCTCGGGGACGACATCGAGCTCGAGCCCACCGACCTGTCTCCGGCGGGCCGTCCCCACGCATTCAACCCGATCGTTCAGCAGCTGATCCGCTGTGGCGTCTCGGGCGTGAGCACGAAGCAGGCCTGGACGGACGTGGCCCGCTTCGACTCCGTCGGCGTGCCCGGCGTCAACCTCGGACCGGGGACCGCGTCCCAAGCGCACCAGCCCAATGAATGGACGGAGCTCGACAAGCTCGTCGAGGGCTACCAGATCTTCGAGCGCTTCCTGACGGCCGCTGGGTAAGCTTCAGCCGACGCAGCGGGCGCTCGCAAGTCGCGCCTCGGACGCTATTTGCACTCGGCGTAGGCCGAGAAGCTCGCAGCGGGCGAGCCCAGCCGGGTCGTGATCTCGGCGCTAACGTTGGCCGCGACCTGTAGCGACTGCCGCGGGCTGGGGTCCACGTTGGTCCAGACCTGGCAGGAGAGTGCCTTGTCGCAGAGGTTCGTCACGATGACGACGTGGTTGTAACCGAGCGCCCGGTACCGGGCCTCGCCGCGAACCTCGTAGCAATCCTTTTTCCCTGCGTTTGGATCGTCTCCCTGCGCTGCCGCGAGCAGCGAGCCAGCGGAAGCGAGCAGCACGACAAAGAAACACCTGACGAACGCCTGCATGGGTCTTAGATTGAAGGACTGTGAGGGCCTACGGCAAGCTCTTGTTTTCGCTGACACTCGTGATCTGTCTCACAAGCGCCTGCGATTCTAGCAAACCGCGGAAACCGGCGAGAGAAGCCAGGCCTGCCAGCCTCGAGCTGGCTGAAGATGATCAGGAGACTCCGCTCGAAGTTCGCTGCTTCGAGGGGGATCAAGTGGCCTGCGACGAGCTAGGCCACTGATCGGCCCACCGCGCTTCGTCCTGTTTGTGATGGGGCTGGCTGGGCTTAGGACTCGATGGTCTTCAGCTTTAGCTCGAGAAGCTGCTCGGGCTCGACCGGGGACGGGGCTCCAGTCATCAGGTCGTTCCCGCGCTGCGTCTTCGGGAATGCGATGACGTCCCGGATCGACTCGGTCTCCGCAGCCAGCATCGCGATTCGGTCCATGCCAAAAGCGATGCCGCCATGTGGAGGCGCACCATAGGCGAGCGCGTCGAGCAGAAAGCCGAACTCCTGCCGGGCGGCCTCATCGCTCAGCCCGATGCACTTGAAGACCTTCTTCTGCACCTCGGGGTCGTGTAGACGAATGCTGCCTCCCGCGATCTCGAAGCCGTTCAGGACGAGGTCGTAGCGGTAACAAAGCACCTTGCCCGGGTCTGTCTCGAGCAGCTCGATGCACTCGTCGTGCGGTCGCGTGAAGACGTGGTGGGCTGGCTCCCAGGACTTGCCGTCTTCGCTGGCCTCGAACAGTGGCGGGTCGACGACCCAGAGGAAGTTCCAGTCACCCGCGCTTCCCGTTTCGGGGATGATGCCGAGCTTGCGCGCGATGTGCAGTCGCAGGTTTGCCATCACGGTGTGCACACGCTGCGTCTGACCGAACTGGAACAGAATCAGGTCTCCGTCCTGGGCGCCCACGGCCTCGTTGACGGCCTCGCGGAACTCCGAGTTGACCATCTTGGCCAGCGGGCTCTGCAGCCAGTTGCCATCGGCGTCGACCTTGGCCCGAGCCAAGCCCTTGGCGCCCATCTGGGACACGAACTTCTCGAGCGCTTCCAGGTCTTTGCGTGAGAAACCGTGCCCGGCCGGAACGACCATCGCCTTGACGATCTCGGTCGGTAGGTCGCGCCGATAGGTTCCATCGCTGAACTTCTTGGCGATCGGCTCCAGCATTCCGATGCCGCCACCGCCGTGCTCGACGGTCAAATCGGTGATGTCGATGTGTTCCATCTGGAAGCGCATGTCCGGCTTGTCGTTGCCGAAACGCCGCATCGACGCGTCGAATTGCAGCTGAGGGAAGCGGCCATCGCTGTAGCGCTCCGTCAGGTCGATTCCGAGCACGTCCTTCCAAAGCTTGAAGACCAGACCCTCGATGACCTGGAACAGGTCGTCCTGATTGATGAACGACATCTCGACGTCGATCTGCGTGAACTCCGGCTGCCGATCGATGCGCAGATCTTCGTCGCGGAAGCAGCGGACGAGTTGGTAGTACTTGTCGTAGCCGGCCACCATGAGCAGCTGCTTGTAGAGCTGCGGGCTCTCCGCCAGGGCATAGAACTGCCCGCCGTGCGTGCGCGACGGAACCAGGAAGTTGCGCGCGCCGCCGGGCGTGTACCGGACCATGAAGGGCGTCTCGATCTCGAGGAAGCCGTTGCCGTGGAAATAATCACGTGCGCTGTGGTTGAGCTTGCTCCGCATCGCGAGATTGCGCTGCAGGGCCGGGCGGCGCAGGTCGAGGTAGCGATACTCGAGCCGTTTGTCCTCGTGCGTCGAGATGTTCTCCTCGATCTCGAAGGGCGGAGTCTCGGCCTTGTTGAAGACGGTCGCCTCGATCGCGATCATCTCGATGGCTCCGGTCGCCAGACGCGGGTTCCGAAGGCTCGTCCCGTCGTCTTTGGTCCCGCGGTCCCGAACCTTGCCGCGAACCCCGAGCACCCACTCCGCGCGCGAGCGGTCTGCCGCCTTGAACGCCTCGGCTGCCGTCGTCTCTGGATCGAAGACGATCTGGGTCAGGCCGTCGCGATCTCGAAGGTCGATGAAGATGCAGCCGCCATGGTCGCGTCGATTTTGGACCCAGCCGAACAGGACGACCTCCTGGTCGATGTCGGATTCGCGGAGCTCTCCGCAGGTATGGGTTCTCTTCAGTTCGTCGATGAAGCGGGCCACTTTTGGCCTCCTTTAGCCGTTTCAGAGGTGCCTAGGCGCGGAGCGCCAAGGTACTCTCCGGGCTCTGTGCGTCAAGGCCAGCTGGCGCAAATTGAAGGGCGGTTGCGCTCGCGTGCGAAGATGGTGACAATCCGACGAGCGGGGCGGTCAACATTGGAGGTGTTCATGGCGGCCGGAGAGATCGAGTGTCAGGTGTGCGGGTCGCGGAACGAGGCGGGAACCGAACGGTGCAAGTCTTGCGGGGCCGGGCTCAGCGAGCTCATCCGTGAGCTGACCGACGAGGAGGTTTACGCCAGACGCAACCAACCCGATGGATTCGAGTGGCGCTGGGTCTTCATCTCCTTCGTCGTTTTTCTCGTGATGGCGGCGCTCGTGCTGGGTCTGCTGCCAGTCATCCTGCCCTTCTACGACCCACAGGGCTTCCCGGGCGTCATGATCACGAGCGCCCTTTGGTTCCTCGGCGGGATCGCTATCAACTACATTTCTCCGGGCAAGACCTTTCTGGAGCCCCCGGTTGGAGGGTTTTTGGCCGCCATTCCGACGATGCTCTTCCTGTCGAGTGCTGCGGACGTCTACAAGCTCTCTATGGGTGCGTATGTCCTTGGCGTGCTTATGGCTGCAATGATGGCTCTGATGGGAGGCTATCTCGGCGAGTCCCTGCGAGGAGGCCAGTCTTCGCACCCCGGCGCCCCACAGCGTCGCTCCGCACGGCCGAGCCGCCCGCCTAACCGCCGGCCCAGCGCTCGCCCTGGCTGACGAGAGCCCGGCCTCAGAGTCTCAGGCGGAACCCGAAGCCGGGAATCAGCACGACACCGCCTCGGTGGAAGGATTGCTGCGCGGAGTCGATGAACCAGTGCTCGTAGGCTGCGGTCAGCTCGACCAGGACGTGAAAACGCGGGATGCCCAGGGCCATTCCGAGGACCGGGCCGATGCGAAGGCCGACGCCGTGCGTGTCCTGCTCGACCCCCTCCAGCTCGAACATGCCAGTCACGTACTCGGCGCTAGCGCGAGCCCCGAACCAGAACTCGTATGCCGTGCCCACCTCGGCTCCGAAGACGAAGGGGATCTCGCCGCCCACGCGCCCGCCGCTCCCCGAACCGTCCGTTTCGGGGATCCAGCCTCCGTAGGGCGCCAGGCCGTAAATCAAGGCCGAGCGTAAGATCCCGCCGGAGAGGGACTTTTCCCGACGTACTTCGGCGCGGACGGTTGTGCCGGAGACCATCAGCCCGAGGTCCCAGTGCTCGCCCATGCCGTACCGTCCGTAAGCCAAGGGCACCAGTCCGCCGGCCTCCGCCTGGTTCACGTAGTCGTCGGCCGCGGACATATCGGACGGCGTACCCTTGAGGTCTCC
The DNA here is from genome assembly GCA_963746475.1 of uncultured delta proteobacterium. Taxonomy (GTDB): domain Bacteria; phylum Myxococcota_A; class Polyangia; order Polyangiales; family Houyiibacteriaceae; genus SG8-38. The sequence continues at coordinate 859,898 of CAVVBB010000001.1, read as the reverse complement.
GAGCGGAACCCGGGCGGCCCCGCCAATGCCCAGGTCCGTACGGTACTCGGGCGTCGTCGCCCCGCCGCTCATGCTGGGTACGGCCGTCGCACAAGCTCCGAGCGTCGACGCGGCCGAGAGCGTGAACAGGACCTCAGACCATCTCACGTCAGCGTTCGTAGCTTAACTTTGGGTCTTTCGGGATCTTTTGCGCCTGGCGGCGCGTCGCGCTCGCCGTCTTTGCCGATGAAGTCGGCCATCAAGTCGTAGTCGGCCGCGTCGGTCACGAGCACGCGACGAATCTCTCCGGCCTGTGCGACGCCGTTGGCCAGGTACACGCTTCCATCGACCTCGGGCGCCTGCCCCCACCAGCGACCTTGAAGGAGAAGCTCGCTTTCGTCGCTGATCCCTTCGACCAAAACCTCTAGCTCCGTGCCGATGCGCGCTTGAAGGCGCGCCCGGCTGATCGGCTGCTGAACTTGTAGAAGCTCGGCATGGCGAGCCTCGGCGATCTCGGGGTCGACCCGCTCGCCCTGCTCGGCGCTCGCGGTTCCCTCTTCATCGGAATAGCGAAACACCCCGACGTGGTCGAACTCCGCCCAGCGAACGAAGTCACAAAGCTCGGCAAAGTCCTCGTCCGTCTCGCCAGGGTGGCCGACGATGAAGGTCGTTCGAAAGACCAGGTCCGGAATGGCGGCTCGAAGACTCTCCACGACTTTGTACATCCGGTCCCCGCCGTGACCGCGCCGCATTCGCTTGAGCATCGAGCTGGCGGCGTGCTGTAAGGGCATGTCGATGTAAGGAAGCACCTTGTTGGGCGCCGCGAGCACCTCGATCAGCGCATCGCTCAGAGTCTCCGGGTAGAGATAGTGCGCCCGGACCCATTGAATGCCGTCGACCTGGTCTAGCGCGCGAAGCAGCTCGGCCAGGGACTCCCGCGGAGACTGCTCTCGGCCATAGGCGATGGTGTCCTGGCTGATCAGGTTGAGCTCGACCACGCCGGCGGCCGCGAGCTGCTCGGCCTCGGTGACCAGGTCCGAAATGGGGCGACTTCGCTGCTTGCCTCGAAACGACGGAATCGCACAGAAGCTGCACTGCCGGTTGCAGCCTTCGGCGATCTTCACGTAGGCGCGGTGCCCCTGATCGCTCAGCGCTCGCGGGTCGCTCGCCCGCATGCTGTAGTCGGCCGGGTTGCCCACCAGCATCCGCTCCTGGCTCCCCTGGAGTACCCGCCGGAGCTTCAGCATGTCGCTTGAGCCCAAAAAATGGTCGACTTCCGGCATTTCCTGGGCGAGCTGTTCAGGATATCGCTGACTCAGGCAGCCCGCGACCACCAGCTTCTGGCAGGCGCCCTCGGCCTTATAGGCGGCCATCTGCAAGATCGTGTCTACCGATTCCTCCTTGGCTGGACCGATAAAACCGCATGAATTGATTACGATAATATCGGCTGACCCCGGATCGTCCACATGGACCAAGCCGGCCTCGTCGCTCACTCCGAGCATCACCTCAGTGTCCACGCGGTTCTTCGCGCAGCCGAGCGAAACGAAGTGAATCTTGCGGGGACCGGCCATCGGGCGCAGATAGCACGGCTCCCTCGATTTGCCTCCCCGGGCGAATGCCGCTAAAAGGGCCGCCTCGCTCGACAAAGGGGGTTGTGCCCCTTTTCGGAGCAGGAGGCTCAGAGAATGTCCCGATACACAGGACCCCGCGTCAAACGCATGCGTGCACTTGGTTTGGATCTACCAGGTCTCTCGCGCAAGACCATGTGGGATCGCCCCTATCCTCCGGGTGTCCACGGTCCGAAGTCGGCGCGTCGTCGCAAGGTGAGCGACTATAAGAAGCAGCTGCTCGAAAAGCAGAAGCTCCGCGTCAACTACGGTCTCAACGAACGCCAGTTCATGCGCCTGTACAAGGAAGCCGTTCACAGCAAGGACCCCTCGGGTGACAAGCTTCTCGAGCTTCTCGAGCGGCGCCTGGACAACGCCGTATTCAGAGCGGGCCTGGCGCCGACGATTCCGGCTGCCCGTCAGCTCGTGTGTCACGGTCACATCCTAGTCAATGGCAAGCGCTTGGACATCCCCTCGTACCGCGTTCGACAGAACGACGTCATCGGCTTGCGGGAGCGCAGCCAGAACCTGAGCGTCGTCGACACCGCGCTTGGTGACGTGCGGCTTGCTCGCCCCGAGTGGATCGAGTTCGACGAGGGCAAGAAGACCGCGACCGTGAAGGATCTGCCGAAGTCTGATTCAGTACCCTTCGCTCTCGAGATCGACCTCGTCATCGAGTACTACTCCAAGCGCCTGTAAGTGGCCCATCGCGGCAGCATCGCCGTCGTCATTCCAGCGCTGAACGAAGAGCGTGCCCTACCGAGCGTGCTCGCGGAGATTCCGAGGCCACCGGTGGGGCGCGTCGTCGTGGCCGACAACGGCTCGACCGACCGTACGGCCGAGCTTGCTCGCGCGGCCGGCGCCGAGGTCGTGTGGGAGCCCCGACGCGGCTACGGCGCCGCTTGTCTGGCGGCGCTTCGGCACCTGGCGGAGCAGCCGCCTGAGATCGTCGTCTTTTTGGACGGCGATTACAGCGATCATCCGGCTGAGCTGCCCGAGCTCATCGCGCCCATCGAGCAAGGCCGGGCCGACATGGTGATCGGCTCGCGTACTCGTGGCCGTCGAGAACGCGGTGCACTCAGTATCCAGCAGCAGGTGGGCAACCTCATCGCCTGCCGCGCGCTCGGTCTACTTTACGGCGTGCAATACACCGACCTGGGTCCATTTCGGGCGATCCGATGGCAGGCTTTGCGGGACCTGCAGATGGAGGACCCTGACTGGGGCTGGACGGTGGAGATGCAGATCAAAGCAGCCCGGCGTGGGCTCCGCTCCATGGAGGTTCCCGTGTCGTACCGCTCGCGGATCGGCGTTTCCAAAATCAGCGGCAACGTCCGTGGAGCATTCCGGGCGGGAACCAAGATCCTGTGGGTGCTCGGACGGTACGCGTGGCGCTGACGCAGCTGGCGGTGTTCGTCCGCAGCCCCGAAGTGGGCCGGGTGAAGACCCGACTCATTCCGAGGCTCGGGCCGCAGGGTGCCGCGCAGCTCTACGAAGCGTTCGTAAAGGACACACTACGTACCTGCCAACGCGTCGCGGCGGCCGAGTCGTGCAGCCTGCAGCTCTGGTTCGCGGGGCCGGTCGATCCAACCCTGCGGTCCTGGGCGCGGCGTTTCGAGGCTGAGCTCCGTCCGCAGCCTGAGGGTGACCTCGGGGAGCGTCTCCAGGCTGCATTCGCCCACGGCCTCGCAAGGTACGAGCGTGTCGTCGTTCTCGGGAGCGATGCGCCGAGCCTGCCCGCCGCTTGGCTGACCGCCCTGATCCGCACGCTGGACTCTGCCGACATGGTGCTGGGCCCGACCCGCGATGGCGGGTATTACGGCATCGGCGCGGCGCGCGGGACGCAGCCTTCCTTTGAATCGGTGCGCTGGTCGACGAGGCACACGCTGCGCGACACGCTGTCCGCCAACGCGGGCATTCGAGTTCCCCTCGCCTCGCCCTGGTTCGACATCGACGAGCCGACGGACCTCGCGCTTCTTCGCGCGCAGCTTTCCCTCGACCCGAACACAGCCCCGGCCAGCGACGCCTGGCTCCGCGAACACTTTTACAAGTAGGGCTCGAGAAGCCGCGCCAGGCCATCGCGCAACTTCAGCCAGAGGCTTCGCTTCGCGAGCTCAGCTTCCGTCAGCAGCTTGGCCCTCGCGATCCGCGCATCGACGAGCTGCTCCAGCTCTTGCGACAAGCCTGGGTCGAAGCATTCGATGTTGAACTCGAAGTTGAGCTGAAGACTCCGTGGGTCCCAATTGCCCGAACCCAGGGTCGCCCAGTTTCCGTCGATCACGAGTACCTTGGAGTGGTCGAAAGGTGGCGGGGTCAACCAAAGCCGGCAGCCCTTACCGAGAATGTCGTGGTACCGGGCCCACATCGCCCATCGGACCACCGGCAGGTTACCGACCTCTGGGACGACGATGTCGACTTCGACCCCGCGCATTGCCGCCACGTTGAGCGCTTTGACCAGAGCGGCGTCCGGGAGGAAGTAGGGCGTCATGAGACGGATCGAGCGCTGTGCGGAGAGCACGGCGGCCAGGAACATCCAATGCAGATTCCCGACGTCTCTATCGGGCCCATCCAACACGCCTCGGGACAGCGTCGTACCCGCCCTTTCGAGGGGGGGGAACCAGGTCGCGCCTTCGAGCTGTTCGCCCGTCGTGAAGACCCAGTCTTGGACGAAGGCCTCTTGCAGCTGCGCGACCACGGGTCCTCGTACACGAAAGTGAAGGTCGCGAGTCGGGTACGTCGGCGAGGAGGCGATGACGCAGCTCTGCCGGATGTTGATGCCTCCGGTAAAGCCGAGATGCCCATCGACGACCATGATCTTGCGGTGATTTCGCAGGTTGAAATGTGTGATCCCACCGGGGAGCAGCGCCGGCAAGAAGCAGGCGACGGGGATCTTGCGTTTTCGAAGAACTCGGTTGATCTTCGGGCGCCCGTAGCGGGTGCCCACGTCGTCGATGAGCACCCGCACCTGCACCCCGCGGCGCTGCGCGTCGTCGAGCGCGTCCACGAATTCCGCGCCGATGCCCGTCGCCTCGAAAATGTAGCTCGTGAACGAGATCGACGACTCGGCCTGGCGGATGGCTTCGAGCATGACCGGGTAAGCCTCGTCTCCGTCGACGAGCGTTTCAATCAGGTTTCCGGCGAGCAGTGGCCGCCGCGTGACCGAAGCTCCGACCCGGGCGAGCTCTTTCAGGTAGCCTTGCTCGAGCCCGAGCTGGGCGTCGAGCTCGGGGGGAGGCGTGAGTCTGCCACTCAAGGACACCCGCGAGACGGCGGCACCAGACTTCAATTCCCGAGCCCGTCGTCGAATTCGATTGATGCCGAGCAGAAGGTACAGAGCAGTGCCCACAAAGGGAACCAGCCAAATGAAGCCCACCCAGGCGATCGCTGAACGCGTGTCGTCCTTGTTCAGAATCACATGGGCCGAGGCCAGGGTCGCGACCAGAAGGTTCAGTAGAACCACCAGCTCCGGCGCGAATTCCCCCAAGCGCTCCCATTGCACGGCCCCCCACACAGTGGCGAGATTACAGCGCATTCCGGGCTCCGGTTCAATCGTCTAGCAAGGCTGGCGAACGCTAAATCGCCAAGCTAGAGTGATTGGTCGAGACATGACGAACCCGTCTTCCAACGAGCACTTCGGCGTTCGGCTTCCGGCGGGAACCATCGTCTTTCGCCAGGGAGATCCCGGGCAGTCCGTTTACATCATTCGCTCGGGCCAAGTGCGCGTCGTCAAATCGACGAACGGAAAGTACCGAGTGGTGGCCACGCTCGGGCCAGGTGAGGTCTTCGGGGAGATGGCCGTGCTCACGGGGCGACCGCGCTCCGCGACCGTGCAGGTCACCCGTGACACCGAGCTTCTACGGGTTTCCGCCCAGAGACTGGAAGAGATGATCAGCGGCGCGGGAGAGCTACCGATTCGCCTTCTCAAGCGCCTTGCCCAGAGGCTCGATCAAGCGAACCGGCTCATCGACGTGCTCGTCGAGGATGACCCCAACGTGCGCGTGATGCTTCAGCTCCTCGAAGAGGACGCGGAGGACGTGCCGCTCGATTCGCCCGCCGAGACGACAGCCGAGCAGATGGCTCTGCAGCTCGGGATGAAGAAGCATGAGGCACGCGCCGCGCTGCGCCGCCTGCTGCGTGTGGGCGTCGTCGAAGAGTCGGACGGCGGCGTCGTCATCAAGGACAGCGCCCGGCTGAGTGACTTTCTGACGTTCGTTCGGTCGAAGGAGACGCACTGATGCAGTTTCGGGTGCTCGGGTGTCATGGAGGCGAGACACCCAAGCACAGAACCTCGAGCTTCTTGATTGGAGATCGCGTGGCGATCGATGCGGGCGCGCTCACGGGTTCGCTCTCCTTGGCGGAGCAAGAGCGCATCGAATCGGTCCTGGTCAGTCATTCGCACATGGACCACATTCGTGACCTCGGGATGCTCGCGGACAACCGATGTCAGCAAGGAGGCCCGACGATCGACATCATCGGTGTCCCCGCCACGATCGACGCCTTGAGAGTCCACTTCTTCAACGACAAGCTCTGGCCGGACTTCACGAAGATTCACACCGAGAGCGGACCCGTGGTCCGTTTCGTCGAAGCACCGCCCGAGCACAAGCTCCGCGTCGGCGAGCTCGAAGTCACGCCCGTCATGGTGGATCACACGGTCGACACGTCTGCGTTCATCGTGGAACAACACGGGGTCAGTCTCGTGTACGGCGGCGACACCGGCCCGACGAAGAGACTCTGGGAGCACGTCAACGAGCTGACGAACGTCCAGGCCTTGATGATGGAAGTCTCGTTTCCGAACGACGAGGAGAGGCTCGCGACCGAGTCCTGCCATCACACCCCGCGCTCACTGGACCGGGAGCTGGACAAGCTCAGACAGCGCGTCGAGCTACCCATTTTGCTGTACCACATCAAGCCCGTTTTCGAGTCCAGAGTGCTCCGAGAGCTGGGTCAACTTCGTGACCGAAACCTGCAAATTCTCCGTATCGACGACGAATTCCTATTCTGAGCAGGTTTCTTCTCTTGGCGAATCGAGCCCGCCCGAAGTATCTTCGATGCTGTGAGTGGCGTTGCACCAAAAAGGCTAGCTCCTTTTGCAACGCGAGCTTGCGTCGGCGGCGGTTGGGCCATCGCGCCCCACAATGGTGTGAACTCAGTCGGAGACGCGTCGCCATCGAACGCTGAAGCCGAAGCCTTTCGGACTTCACCACCAAGGAACGCTCTTAGAGGTCTGAGCACGGTGCTCAGAGACCCACGGGAGTGCCGGCATCGCCCGGGGGAGGAATGTGCGTATGGACAGTTCTTGTAGGATCGGACTCTCACCGGAGGTGTGGACGAGTTAACGCTCGTATCTGCTTCTGACCGGCAACACCGGTCGAAAACGCAGGGCCCATTTTCCTTTTGGTGTGGAGTCCGATGATGGGAGGCTGGCGCACGGTGCGTCAGCCTCTCGTTTTTAAGCGCCTGCTCGCTCGAGCTCTTCATGTTCGTCGAGTTCCAGCGCGCGCGTCTTGGCAAAGCGCAGGATGACGTAGAGCAGAAGCCCGATCGGCGCGGCCAGCATCGTCGCCAGCAAGCACGGCAGGAGCCACAGATGCGGAATGCCTCGACGCATCGCGTCGCGGGACTCCCAGGCGCCGATGAAGAGATCGACGATGAGATAGTGAATCCAGCCTGCGAGAACGGCGCTTGGTGACGTGAACAGAATCATCACGCCATAGAGCGTCCGAAAGTTTCCATCGGAAGGCATCGGCGAGTGAAAGAACAGCAAGAATGCGTACAGGGGGGCCAGGAGCAGCAGCAGCACGGGGCTATGCACGAGCCGCTTTGTCCAGGACGAGCGAGGTGCAAAGAGGAGCAGCGCCCAGAAGGGAAGCATCCCGTAGTTCACGATTTTGAAGAGCGTTTCGAGCGACATCGAGCGGCTTTAGCGGATGATGGCTGCTAGGTGAACCCCCAAACTGAGGAGTCTCCAAACCGAACTGCGAGTCCTATTTCGACGGATCAGGCTGGAAGAGCAAGCGCGTTGCAGCTTAGGATACTGAAATGCGCTTGAAAGCTCTGGGGCTCGCTTGGCTTACAGCTTCTGCGGCCCTTTTTCTTGCCGCCTGCGGTGACAGCCAGTCGGTCGACTGCGAGTTCGACAGCACCTACGCGGCCATCCAGCAAACGATCTTCGAAGCACGTGGCTGCACGGAGTCGGTCTGTCATGGTGACTCACGACAGGGCGGGCTCGACCTGCGTGCATCGGTCTCGCACTCGGCGCTCGTTCGGACCGCCAGCGATGTCGATCCCTCGATACAGCGCGTGTTCCCCGGCGACGAAGCCCTCAGTCTCCTTTACCTGAAACTCAGCGCCAAGAGGGACGGCAGCAGCCTGGGTTCGCTCGGTCAGCCCATGCCCAGTGGGGCTGAGGCCCTGAGCGAGGAGCAATTGTCGGCGATCCGGAAGTGGATTCGTGGCGGCGCCTCCTCTGAGGGCATCGTCGAGGGCACGCTCCCGCTCCTCGGATGCGACCACGATGCTGCAGCCGACCCCAACAAGATCGTGCCGCTGCCGTCGCCCGAGCCCGAGCTCGGCGTGCAGTTGTACTCCGGTGGCTGGGGGCTCCCGTCCAAGGCCGAAGCTGAGGTCTGCTACGTCACCTATTACGACCTGAGCGAGGTCGTACCGCCGCAGTTCGTGGTTCCCTGCGAAGAGGACTTCGAAGGCGGCGGCGCACGGCAATGTTTCGCGTTTCGACGCAACGAGCTCGCCCAGGACGGTCAGTCCCACCACAGCATCATCACCGTCTATACGCCCGAGTCCGATCCGCTCGGCGGCGACTGGGGCCCCTGGACCTGTCTCGGTGGGGAGCGAGACGGACAAGGCTGTGACCCTACGCAGGCCGACGAATGTGGCTCCCGAGCGGCGTGCACGACCCCGGTGCTGCCGTCGATTGGCTGCGTTCAGTACTCCGCGGCGCCGGACGACTTCGCGAGCTTTGGCGCCAACGCGTTCGGTGGGGTTTCAGGCACCCGGGTTCAGTTGACCGGTGCGCAGGAATCGAGCTTCATCGACGAGCCGCCAGCCGGGGTGTACTCGCTCCTGCCTTTGAAAGGCTTCATCGGCTGGAACAGTCACGCGTTCAATCTCACCGACAAGCCGACGACGGTCGAGCAGTGGGTGAACCTCAGCTTCGCACCCGAAGAAGAACGACAGTCGCTCCGGCGACAAATTTTCGAGGCGAAAGAGATCTTCGCCATGGGAGCGGTGGCGCCGTTCACCAAGAAAGAGATCTGCCACAGCTTCACCCTGCCGCAGTATTCCCGGCTCCTCTCCCTGAGCTCGCACATGCACCAGCGCGGCGAGAGGTATCGCATCTGGCTTCCGCCTCAGGAAGTCTGTAATGGGACCGCCAACTGTAGCGTCCCCGACGGACCCGCGGACTACGAGAGTCTGCTCTACAATGACCCTCTGTACCTGTACTACGACCCGCCGGTGGAGCTGGACGGTGCCGCCGAGACAGAGAGAACCTTCAGAGCCTGCGCGGTCTACGACAACGGGAATGACAACCCAGCCGAGGTGAAGCGGGAGTCGACCAAGCCCAACGCACCCACCTGCGGTCTTCCGTTTGCAGGCTGCGGCTGCAGTCCAGAGGAGCGCTACTGTCTCTTTGGCGAGAACCAGGGGATGGCCTGCGGCGGAGACGATGCCGTGTGTGGCTCGGGGATTTGTGACGCCTGCACCCTTCGCGGCGGGACGACCACAGACGACGAAATGTTCATTTCGCTCGGGTCCTACTTCATCGCCGAACCCTAGCGCGCCTTACCGTCGAGTGGACTGGCCGGTCCGAGCCCCAGCGAGCTGGCCTCTGGCCGCCGTGTGAGTTACATGGCCGACGATGGCTCGCTACGACGCATACAACTCCGAGTGCCAGATCTTTTCTTTCAAGGATGGATTGCTGGCCAAGCTCGCTCACGACCTGAAGCTGCAGGTCGAGCGCTTCGCGATCGAAGTGGACGAGGAGTCCAAGGCCATCACGGCCAGTTTCGATCCGAGCAGCATCCGCGTGGTCTGCGCGCGTAACAATGGCCAGGACGACCCCGGTACGCTGAGCGACGGAGACAAGAAGAAGATCCTCGGCAATGTGACCAACGACGTGCTCCGGGTGAAGAAGTTTCCGGAGATTCGCTTCGAGTCGAGCTCGATCATTGCGGCGGGCGACGGTTACAAAGTGTCGGGCGCGTTGCAGCTCTGCGGACGCACTCGCAACGTGCAAACGGAGCTCCGTAGCGAAGATGGGCGCCTCGTGACGCAAATCACGATTCACCAGCCCGACTTCGGGATCAAGCCGTTCACCGCGGCTCTGGGCGCTCTCAAGGTCAAGCCCGACGTGCTCATTCGCCTGAGCGTTCCCAAGGACGCCTGAGCGCTGTGCGGGCCCTAGCGCTGCCTGCGGATGCAGCGGAGGCCTTGCGGGGGCATACTGCGGGAGCCGATCATCGAGGTCGGCTCCTCGATAGTGTTGGAGGTACCTGTGCGCACAAGCGCGAAGCTCGTCTCGATACTGGCGGTCCTGCTCAGCGCAGCATGTGCTGACGAAGGCGCCGGCGCGAGCGAGCCTGGACCCATCGTCGACAACTTGCTTTGGGAGATCACGGCGGACGGTGAGGCGCTCTTCGGCACGCCGCCAAGTGACGAGCTTTGCCCCCCAGCTGGCCCTGATTGCCCGGTCCCGGGCGGCGACTGCGTGGAGATCGGCGACTACCCACTGTGCCAGCCGACGTACATCGCCGAGTGCCTCTCGGGCTTCACGGTCATGTCGGTGTACACGGAGCAGTGTGACTGGGTCACCCTCGAGCAGCCCCTGCGGCGCGACATCAAGGCTGGCGATTTCATCGAGACGCGCACCTTTCACTTCGCACTCAACGCGGGCGTCGAAGCGCACATGGGTCTCGTCATTGGGGATTGGTTTGCCTTCGACGAGCGGCTCTTGATTCCACAAGACAGTGGCTCGGTGGATCAGGTCCGGGTGGCTCCGAGGGACTTCCCGGCGGGGACGCAGGTTTTGTTCCACGTCGACAATCACGGCAGCAACGAGTACCTGCTCATCGAGGCGAACGTCTGCGATCCATCCGTCTGCGTCCCCGACGAGCCCTGATGAGGCGCGGGGATGCTCGCCCCAGGGCCATAAGGGTGTTCGACGTCACAGCAGCCTAGAGGAGCGCGACCGCTGGGCCCATTCTGCCCTGGTTTTTGCCCCTGTGCCGGGGTCTTGTCGAATCGAGTTCAACATCATATCGTTGTTGGGTGATGCGGCTCTTGGCTCTAGTCGCGATGCTCGGCGTTGCCGGAGTTGCATGTGGAGACTCCGACACTGGCGAAAGTACGAACGCCCAGCTGAGTCATCGCTTTCCACCGATTCTCATCGAGCCCGGCGAGGAGGACCTCGGCAATTGTCAAAGCTGGAGCTTGGACAACGACGAACCGCTCTACGTCAGCCAGGTGAGTCAGCAAAACGATGGGGCATGGCACCACAGCAACTGGTTCTTCGTCCCCGAGACCCTGTACGACGTGCCAGACGGAACCTGGAACTGCGAGGACTACGGCTTTCGTGAGTATTTGGCCGCCGCCGCCGGCGGGGTCTTCTTCGCGCAGTCGACTCAGACGTTCTCCGAGACGCAAGCCTTCCCAGAGGGTGCCGTGCTGCAGATCCCGCCCCGCAGCAAGATCGTCGGCGACATTCACCTGGTCAACGTGTCGGCCACGACCCTCGACACCGCCATCAGCTTCGACATCGAGACCGTACCCGAAGAAGATGTACAGGTTCGGCTTCGGCCGATCAGTTTCAGCAACAGCAGTCTTGCGATTGCGCCTCGCGCCGAGTCGCGCTTTTCGATGACCTGTGACCTCAGCGCGCCCTTCGAGAACCTCGGCGGGCTGCCCGAGTTCAACGTCTACTACGTGCTCGCGCACTACCATCAGTGGGGCAACTTCTTCAACCTCAGCTTCGTCCATGAAGACGGCAGCGAGCGGACGATCATCGAGATCGACAACGGCGTGGGTGAGCCTCTCGGCCTCACGCTCGACCCGCCGATGCCCTCGCAGGGAGCGACAGGGCTTCGGGTGACCTGCGGCTACGAAAACGACACCGATCGCACGCTCGAGTACGGCTTCAAAGACCAGGAAATGTGCGTGTTCCTCGCCTACACGGACGCGGACGCCAAGCTGGGTATCGGCTCGGGTGAAGACCAGGACATGGGCCCCAACGAGGACGGCATCCTCATGCATGAGACCGAATGCGGCTCCGTGGTCGCGTTTCCCGCGGTCGACTGAGCGCCGCGCCGCGCGCGACGCTGGTCCGCTCGCAAAGACGCCTCAGACGTTGAAACGGAAGTGCATGACGTCGCCGTCTTGCACGACGTACTCCTTGCCTTCGACCGACAGCTTGCCCGCAGCCTTGACGGCCTGCTCGCTGCCGAGCTCGAACAAGTCTTCGCACTTGATGACCTCGGCGCGGATGAAGCCGCGCTCGAAGTCGCTGTGGATCTTCCCGGCAGCCTGAGGCGCCTTGGTGCCTTTTTCAATGGTCCAGGCATGGACCTCGGGCTCGCCCGCGGTGAAGTAGGTGATCAAGTCGAGCGTGGCGTAGCCGGTGCGGATGACCTTGTGCAGGCCGGGCTCGTCGAGCCCGAGCGACTCGATGAACTCCGCACGCTCCGCTTCGGGAAGCTGCATGATTTCCGACTCGATTGCGGCGCTGATGACGACGACTGGCACATTGCGGCCGCTCGCGAGCTCGCGGACTCGCGAGACGAGCGGGTCATTGTCGACATCGGCGAGCTGCTCCTCCTTCACGTTACAAACGAAGAACGATGGCTTGCTCGTCAGCAAAAACATGTCGCGGAAGGCGAGCGCCTCGTCCTCGTCGGCGGGCTGCACGGCGCTTGCGGGCTTGCCCGCGTCCAGCGCGGCGATCAGGCGTTCGCACAGTGCGAGGGCCTTCTTCTCGAAAGCGTCCTGGCCCTTGGCCGCGCGCTGCGCCTTGTCCAAGCGCCGCTGCACGGTCTCCATGTCTTTCAGAATGAGCTCGGTTTCGATGGTCTCGATGTCCGCGAGCGGGTCGACTCGGTTGTCGACGTGTACGACGTTTTCGTCTTCGAAGCAGCGAACGACGTGTGCGACGGCGTCTGCGTCACGGATGTTGCTGAGGAAGGCGTTGCCTTTGCCTTCACCCTTGGAGGCGCCGCGCACCAGTCCCGCGATGTCGACGAACTCCACGGTCGCCGGGACGATCTTCTTGGGCTGGAAGAGCTCCACCAGGCGATCGAAGCGTGGATCGGGCACGGGCACCACGCCGACGTTGGGATCGATGGTGCAAAACGCGTAGTTCGCCGCCTCGGCCTGCTTGTCGGACAGGGCGTTGAAAAGGGTCGACTTGCCCACGTTGGGCAGACCGACGATTCCCACGGATAGAGCCATGGGCCCTGCTTAGCGCGGGGGGGTCAGCCGAGCCACTCAGAGCAAGATCCAGCGCGCCAGCACGAAAATCAGGGCGGCCAGAATGGCCGTGAAGGGCACGGTGATGAACCAGCTGGCGACGATGCCCCGCAGAACCTGGGTGTTGATCGCGCCCATGCTCCGGCCGAAGCCGACGCCCACGACGGCTCCGACCAGCGTGTGCGTGGTGCTCACGGGAAGGCCCATCTTGCTGGCGACGACGATGGTCGATGCGGCCGCAAACTCGGCGGCAAAGCCGCGGGAGGGCGTCAGCTCCGTGATTCGCTTGCCGATCGTCGCCATGATTTTGTAGCCGTAGGTCGCGAGCCCGACGACGATGCCGAGGCCTCCGATCAGGATCACGCGAGTGGGGACCTGGACGGTTTCGGTGACGCCCTCTTTGACCGCGCTGAAGACAGCGGCCAACGGTCCGACGGCATTGGCGACGTCATTGCTGCCGTGCGCGAAGGCTACGAAGCAAGCCGTCATGACCTGAAGCACCATGAACACCTTTTCGGTTCTCGCGAGCTTCGATTCGCGGTCGATGTCCGTCACCCGGACCTTGGCGAAGTGACGGAACACCGGCGCGGCCAACAAACTCGCGAAGATCCCGCAACCGACCGCAATCTGCAAGGCCGGGCCGAACGCCAAGTCCAGGCGCAGTGGCTTCAGGCCTTTGAACATCGCGCTCAGCGAAAGGGTGACGATGATCGGAAACACGAAGATCGGACCCAGGCGGGCGACGGCGTGCAAGGGGTCTTCTCGTGTGAGGATGGTCTTGCGGATGAGCATGAACAGCAGGTAGCCCAGCACTCCGCCCAGGAGCGGGGAGATGACCCAACTGGCGGCGATGCTGCCCATGGTGCTCCAGTCCACCGCGCTCAGGCCACCGGCGGTCACCCCGAAGCCCACGACGGCGCCGACGATGCTGTGGGTCGTCGAGACGGGCCAACCCGCGTACGTGGCTAGATTGAGCCAGAGTCCTGCGGCGATCAGGCAGCTGGTCATGCCGACGGCGATGACCATCGGGTCAGTACCGAGCGCTGGAAGATCGACGATGCCCTTGCGAATCGTATCGGTGACCGAGCCACCCACGAGCATGGCGCCACCGAACTCGAAGATGGCGGCGACGAGTATAGCGCCGCGCAAGGTCAGTGCACCGGAGCCTACGGACGTGCCCATGGCATTGGCGACGTCGTTCGCGCCGATCGTCCAAGCCATGTAGAGGCCGCTAACCGCCGCGACCGCAAGGATGATTGTGGTTGTGTCCATTGTCGGGGTTTTGGAGGCTTCGGTTGGAAACGAACCTTCGCGTCAGGACGCCGCAACGAACAGGCGAAACTGGTCGCCCACGTTTTCGGCGTGGTTCGCGATGTCGCCTATCTTGTTGAGCAGCTTGGTCCACATGAAGATCGCCACGGGTGAGAGCTCGTCCTCTAATCGAAACAGAACTTTGGCGCATTGGTCCTGGCGTTTGTCGGCCAAGTGTTCGAGACGGCCGATCTCCTTCGCCTGGGAGATCGCGCGCTCGGCGGCTTTGCCAGAGAAGCTCGCCCCGATCAACTCCTCGGTCGTCCGCACGAGGTCGGAAGTCGCGCCCACGACTTTCATCACGTCGTGAATGAAATCTTGCAAAGGCTCGACGAGTGAGGGGGGCATCTCGAAGCGGCGCAGGGTGAGGATCACACCGACATCCTCCGCGCAGTCGGCGATGGCGTCTAGCTCGCTGATCAGCCTCAGCACGTCCCTGCGGTCGACCGGAAGCATCAGGCGGACCGGCATCTTCGAGCGCAGCTCGTTCTTCGATGCGTCCGCCAGGGCTTCGAGGTTGCTGACCTCACGCGCCATGCGCTCGAGGCCCCGGTAGTCCTGCGCGATCAGCAAGGAGAGCAGCTCCGGAACGCAGTCGACGGTCCGTTGGACGTCGTTCATGAGCTGGGCGATCTGGGGGAGTGGGCTCCGCACCAGCAGGTTGGCTAAGGGAATTCTCAAGACTTTTGCGCGCTTTCTTGGCATTCGACACTAGCACAGCCCGGTGCCCGAGACTCGCCACAAATCAGGGTCGTCCCGCGTATCGAGCAGGAGCGCCTGGAGCTTGCCACAGTCCCGAGCGCAGAGGAGGCTTGCTTGCAGCACGTTGCGGGCTCGCGACCGACCGGTCACAGAGCTGTCACAGTGCGCTGACAGGCTCCGCGTGAATCAACCATGGCTGCTCACATCCTAGTCGTCGAAGACGAAGTCGATCTTGCAGATCTGGTCGCCCTGAACCTCCGAGAGGCGGGACATGATGTTTCCATCGCCTATAACGGCGCCAACGCCCTCGCGGAGGTCAGCCGACGCCGCCCCGATCTCATCCTCCTCGACGTGATGCTTCCCGACATCAGCGGCTTCGAGGTTTGCCGTCGCCTGCGGCGGAGCTCCGAGACCTCACGCATTCCCGTCATCATGCTCACGGCCAAGGCCGAAGAGGTGGACCGCATCGTCGGCTTCGAAGTGGGCGCGGATGACTATGTCATCAAGCCCTTCAGCCCTCGCGAGCTCACCCTGCGCGTGGACGCCATCTTGCGGCGCGTCGGCCCGGAGGCGACCCAGGACGGACCGCAAGTGCTCAGCATCGGTGACCTGAGGATCGACGTCCCCGCACATCTCGTCGAAATCGACGGCGAGGAGATCACGCTGACCGCGCTCGAGTTCCGCCTGCTCTTAGACCTCGCGTCGCGAGCGGGCCGCGTCCAGCGCCGAGACGATCTGCTCGAGCGGGTCTGGGGCTACGCCCCGGGCGTCGAAACGAGGACCGTCGATACACACATCAAGCGCTTGCGGGAGAAGCTAGGAAAAGGCTCGGACTATCTAGAGACCGTCCGCGGTGTCGGCTATCGGATACAAAAGCCGTCCTAAGTTGATATGCTTTCCCCGTGGAAAGCTGGGGCCTTCGCTGGAATCTAATCGCCGCGACGATGAGCGCGACCGCGCTGATCGTTTTGACGATCCTGTTGCTCGAAGACCCGCTCACGGAGTACCGGCTCGTCAATACACAGCGGCTCGACCTCGAGAAGGCGGTGCAGGCCACCGCAGCCTCGCTCGACAGCGGTGTCGACCCGGACACGACCGCCGAGGGCGTCGGTGCGCGTTTTGGCTGTCGCATCGTCATCGCTCGAAATGGCGTGGCCGTCGGCGACACGCTTCATGATGGCGCACGACTGAAAAGCGTAGCCGAAGAGCTCTTGCTTCCGCCGGCGTCGCCCGGGCTACAGCGTGTCCCGTACGAGGCGGAAGGCGAAACGTTCTTCGTGTACGCCGATCAGCTCCAAGATGGGACGATCGTCCGCGCCGTTCGTTCGAAGGCACAGGCCGACGCCCTGCGGTCCACGGTGCGTGAGCTCATGCTCGTCGCCGGGGCCCTGGCGCTCTTCATCGGTGTCTTACTGACCTGGGCCCTTTCGCGCGCCATCGTCGTACCGGCACGACAGCTCACCGAGGTGGCCGACTCCCTCGCCAGGGGAGACTTGTCGGTGCGCACGTTCAGCCAGCGTGACGACGAGCTCGGTGAAATCGGTCGCTCGCTCGACCGGCTCGCCGACCAGCTGAGCGAACGGATCGCCTCGCTACACGCCCAGGAAAACCGCCTCAAGACCATGCTGAACTCCATGGTCGAAGCCGTGTTCGTGACCGATTCGATAGGGCGCATCGTGCTTACGAACACCGCCCTCGATCGGATCCTCCAGCACTCGCCGATCGGCAAGATGCCCTCCGAGGTCCTGCGAAGTGAAGAGCTGCACCAGGCCGTCCGCTCTTCGAGGCACGGAGAAGCCGTGTCGGTCGACCTGACCCTCACGTCCGCGGGCCAGACGAGCAGCTACACGGCGGTCGTCGCGCCTCTGCCAGAGCGGGCCGGCGTCGTGGGGGTGCTCCACGACGTGACCCAGCAGAAGCTTGCCGACGCGGTCCGCCGTGACTTCGTCGCGAATGCGAGTCACGAGCTCCGGACTCCGCTCACGGCCATTCGTGGCTTCGCCGAGACCCTCAAGTCCGGCGCCATCAACGATCCCGAGTCCACCGCGCGTTTCCTCGACGTGATCCTCAAGCATACTTTGCGTCTTCAGGCGCTCGTCAACGACCTCGTGGCACTCAGTCGGGCCGAGTCGCCGGAGCAGGAATACGAGCTGACGGCCGTGGATCTGAACCAAGCGGTACAGGATGTGGTGCACGGGCTGGAGGCCCAGGCGACGAAGAAGCATCTGGACGTTCGCATGGACGATTTGCGCGGGCTTCCGCCCGTCGTCGCGAACCCGCGGGCGCTCGACCAGGTACTGATCAACCTCGTCGACAACGCCATCAAGTACACTCCCGAGGGAGGGCACTTGGACATTCGCGCTGAGGCGGATTCGAGCTGGGTGACCTTCGAAATCGAAAACACCGGCCCTGGGATTCCGAAGGACCAGCTTCAGCGCATTTTCGAGCGCTTTTATCGCGTCGACGCGGGGCGCTCGCGGGACATGGGTGGCACGGGGCTCGGTCTTTCCATCGTGCGGCATTTGGTTGCCAGGATGGGCGGAGACATCGAGGCCGAGAGCGAGCCCGGGCAGTGGACCAGGCTGAGGCTCACCCTAGGCCGGGCGGACAGGAGTAGCCTGCAGACCTTGCCCCCGCTCCCGGTCTAGCGTGCGAATCGTTCGGACGAACGAAAGTCTTTTCGCACATCAGGTTTCTGAATCATAACCCAACTCAAAAGACTCGTTCTTTCGCGCCTGCCACGGCCGTGACACTCCGCTGTCACCTCCGCCGAGCAGGCTCGCTGGACCCATGACCCTCGAGCTCTGTGTGCTTTCCGAATCCACGGCGCTCTTCGACGAATTGTCGGCCGCGCTCCGGGGAGCGGTTTGTCACGTCGAACGCGTCAGTCTTGCTCGGACCGCCCTTCGGCGCGCGCGTTGCGGTTGCGCCAGCCTACTCTTGATCGATGAAGACCCGCCGGACATGAGCGCTGTCGAGCTCCTTCGTCGGATCCGGTGCAGCGAGCGCTGCGCGGAGGCGCTCGTGGTCTTGCTGACGCCTGCCTGCGCGGAAATCGAGCGGGTCATCGCCTTCGAGCTCGGGGCGGACGACTACGTGCTCAAGCCCATCGGTAGTCGTGAGCTCGGGCTGCGCCTTCGAGCCGTGCTCAGACGTCACTCCTCACGACGAGAGGCGGCGGCGGGTCCGCTCCTTCGCGGGCCTCTCGAGATCGAACCCGATACGGAGACGGTGCGTTGCTCTGGCGAGCCCGTGCACCTGACTCCCGTGGAGTTCCGATTGCTCGAACATCTCGCACGCAAACCCGGGAAACTCCAAGCGCGTGCTGACCTGCTTGAAAAAGTCTGGCGCTGGTGTGACGACGGCTGTGCTCGTTCAGTGGGGTCGAGGACTGTCGACACCCACATCAAACGGCTCCGCGAGAAGCTCGGATCCGCGTCAGAACTCATCGAAACCATTCGAGGCGCGGGCTACCGGATGCGCGCGGCTCCCTGACCCACTCCCCACGCGGGGCGCTGCCCAGATCGCTGTCACAGCAACGTCACCTAGCTGTTGCCAGAAGGCTGTGGGGGCAGGGCTCAATCAGATCCATAAAGTGGCGGTCCGGCTGAGCCGCATCTCGCGCCGACCCACACAGCATGTTTAACGACTTCAAAAAAGGAAAGCAGCAGACCGAAGGCAAGGGGCGCATGGGCCTTTCGCTTGCTGTGTCGGCTGTGATCTACGTCCTGATCGGACTCGGCACGGTTGCCGCGATCGCCACGGCCAAGGTCGTAGTGGACCGCCGCGATCGAGACATCGCCGTCGAGTTTGCGGCTGCGCCCACGCCCGTCGAAAAAGAAAAGCCCAAGCCGAAGCCCAAACCGAAACCCAAGCCGAAGGCTCCGGAGCAGCAGAAGCCCAAGCAAGAGGGTGAGAAACGTGGGCTCTCCGCGCCCACCGAGATTCCAGACGAGGTCCTCCAAGAAGCCTCGGGTGAGCTGGCCGAGGTCGAAGAGATCAACATCGACGAGATGATCGGCCAGGGCGGTACGGGCAAGAAAGAAAAGAAGAAGGGCCCACGGCAGAGGCGTGACACCGTCGAGCGACCCAAGTTCCTAGGCGGCTGCCAGGCTCCACCGATTCCCGAGGAGGTCCGCGTGAGGGCCGAGACCATCCGCGTGGTGGTTCGCCTCCTCATCATGCCGGACGGTGTTCCTCTCAAGGCGGAGATGGAACAGTCGCATCCGCTCATTCCGGACGACTCAATCCTAAAGTGCGCGCTGGCTCAACGGTTCGAGCCCGCGCGCCTGCCCGATGGTACGGCGGTTCCTTATCCGTACCGCAGACAATTTACGTTCAAGCCGTCCAACATCTGAGGCGGAAGAAGCAAGGGGAAAGCCATGGAACTAGACATTTTGCACATGTGGCAAGCGATGAACCCGATCGTCAAGGGTGTCGTCGTTCTGCTGACGATCGAAGGAATCTGGTGCGTCACGATCACCGTCGACCGCCTTCTGATGCTCGTGACCAGCAAGCGGCGGTCCCGAAACTTTGCCGCCGAGGTCGCCGAGCCGATGGAGCGTGGCGATGCGACTGCCGTGATGAAGGTCGCCGAGGGCTCGATGAAGAAGAGCCATCTCGCGCGCTTCATTTACGAAGGCGTCAAAACCTTCCAGGACAACGTAGCGCTCGGAAACAGCAAGGAACGCGCCGCCGAATTTGCGACACGTAACCTCGAGCGCACGGGCGAGAACCTCAGCACCAACCTCAACAAGGGGATGAGCGTGCTTGCGACGACCGGTTCGACCGCGCCGTTCATCGGTCTGCTCGGTACGGTCTTTGGGATCCTCGGCGCCTTCAAGGTCATCGGGTCCGAAGGCGGCGGCGGCTTGAGCACGATTGGTCCGCTCATCGGTGAGGCCCTGTACGTGACGGGTTACGGCCTGATGGTGGCGATTCCCGCCGTCATGCTCTTCAACTGGCTGAGCGGTCTCATCATGAAGTACGAGGCCGGTCTCGCGAACGCAGGCAGCGAGCTGATCGACCAGCTCGAGGCCGGTGCCCTCGGCGAATCGCGGGCGCCAGTCAGGAGCCGCAACGCCAAGACGGCCAGCGCCGAGCAGGCCGAGCCGGTTCCCGCAGAGTAACTCGGGGCCGCACGGGGAAAGGATCAGCAGATGGCATCTCTATCGAGAAAAAAGAAAGAAAAAGTAAAGCCGTCCATGAACGTGACGCCGCTCGTCGACGTCGTGCTCGTGCTGCTGATCATCTTCATGGTCGTTCTGCCGGCCGCCGTGAGCGACTTGAATCTCGAGCTGGCAAAGATCGAGAACCCTGATGACGAGCGTAAAGGGGAGTCCGAACCGTTCGTTCTTTCGATCGATGCGGATGGCAGGCTCTACTTCGAGGACTACGCGGTCGACGCAGAGGAGCTCGGGAGACATCTGAGAGCGGCGAACGCGAATGACCCGACCAAAAGGCTCGTTCTTCGCGGCGACCACCGACTGACCTACGACAAGGTGCGCGATGTCATGGCCATCGTGCAGGACGTCGGGTTTCCCGGAGTCGCCCTGAGGGCCACCAAGACCGCGCTCGAGGACGCCGAGACCTTCGCCAAGAGCATTCGTCAAAGAAAGGGTTCCGCCTCCAACTAGCGGGACGGGACTGGAGCAGGAGAACGCATCATGGGAATGGACGTAAGCGCACCCAAAGCTGGAAAAAAGGGCAAGCCGCATCCCGAGATGAACGTGACGCCGCTCGTCGACGTCGTGCTCGTGCTGCTGATCATCTTCATGGTGATCATGCCCATGATGCCGGCGCATTTCTGGGTACACGTGCCGGATAAGTCGGACCCGGAAGAAGAGTTGCCGCCGCCCGACCCCAACGACCGGCAGCCGATCGTCATCAGCGTGAACTCGGAAGGTGACTTTCAGATCAACAAAGACGTCATCGCTGATGAGGAGTTTCCGGGGAAGCTCAAGCGCGTGCTCGTGGCGCGTGGGGAGCGAAAGGTGTTCTTCGACGCGGCTGACAACGCTCCGTATTCGCGCGCGGTTCGTGCAATGGACTTGGCGCGTATGGGTGGCGCCGCACATATCGCCGTGCTGACCGAGAGCGTCCACGACTAGAGAAGCATTAGCTTAGCAGGGGGAACATGTTGAGGTTGAGTCGAGAGGCGCTTTGCGCCGCGCTCGTGGTGTCTGCGAGCGTCTCGTCGCCGGGCTGGGTAGCCGCGCAGAGCGCGCCGGGGCCCGTTCAGTCCGAGGAAGCGCCCGAGGATTCCGCCCCGGTTGCGCCAAGCCCGTCCGACCAGGCCGAATCGGTTTCCGAGGAAGAGGAAGCCGAGCAGGAAGAAGAGGACTCGCTCAGTGACGTCGACGAGACCGTCATCGAGTACGGCGACAGCGACGACAAAGACAAGGTCGACGGCACCCGCGTCCAGGATCTGCCCACGCCTGTGGTGACCGGTTCCGTCGCCAATATCCAAGATCCGAACAAGCTCGAGCCCGGGGCCGACAAAAGCACTGGCGTCCAAGGGCGCGTGGCCTCGCGGAGCACCCGCAAAGTCCTGCCAGATGCGCCGGTCACGGCCAAGGGCAACACCGACGGTAAGGTTCGAAGCACCATCACCGACCGGTCCGGGCGCTACCGTCTCTACCTTCCGCCAGGCCAGTACACCCTCCGCTCCTTCTACGACCTCTATCACGGCGCGCGCTGGGACAACGTCCAGGTCACCCGCGGCCAGTTCAAGCGCATCAACTTCGTCCTCGACCCGATCAGCGAAGAAGACGCGGGCGTTCAGGAGCAGGAAGTTCCTTACCTGGCAGACACCTCCAGCGAGGCTGCGCAGCTCAACATCCGAAAGGAAGCGGTCACCGTTCAGGATGCCATCAGCGCCGAGGAAATCAGTCGCTCTGGCGATGGCACGGCCAAAGGTGCGGCGGCGCGTGTCGTCGGTGTCACCATCGACGACGACGGGCGCATCATCGTTCGCGGTCTTGCGGGCAGCTACAATCGCATCTTGCTGAACGACATCCCCGTGCCGAGCGTCGACCCTGACGTTCCCGCGGTGAAGCTCGACCGGTTTCCGTCCGATATCGTGAGCAATCTGGGGGTCGTCAAGGTGCCGCGACCCGACCTGCCGGGCAACTTCGCCGGTGGTCTCGTACGCATCCAGACCGAGAACTACCCGCGCGAGCTCGAGCTCAAAGGCGGAATCGGCCTCGGAGCCAACTCGATGAGCACCTTTCAGGACATGCCGACCTACCAGGGCAGCAAGACCGACTGGCTCGGCTACGACAACGGAGTTCGGGCGCTGCCCAGCGCGGTCGGTAATCAAAAGCTCGAGCCCGCTCGACGGGGCGAAGACGGCTACACCAGCGCGGAGGTCGCGGAGATCTCGAAGAGCTTTCCAGACATCTGGAACCCCAAGCAGCGCCTGGCTATGCCGAAGATGGGCATGAACTTCACGGTCGGCGACACGGTCGAGCTCGGCAAGAAGAAAAAGGAGCTCGGTTACCGGATCAACTTCCTCTACGAGTACGAGGACAAGATCTACGACGGCTTCAACCGACGCTATCGTTTCAATCCCGACCAGACGGTGCGGAGCGAACGACAGAACTTCGATTACCTGCAAGGCACACAGGAAGTGCTCTGGGGAGCGTTTGGCAGTGGTTACCTTGCGGCCAACCAGGACAACTCCATCTTCGCGACCACGTTCTTCAGCCGAACTTCGGACGACACGACGCTTCTGCAGCTCGGGCAGGAGGACGAGAACGCCATTCCAAAAACCAAGGACAGCTACAACTTCATCGGGCGCACGCTCTTCTGGAACCAGCTTCGCGGTGACCACCGAAACCTCGGGGACACCCGGCTTCAGCTCAATTGGAATGCCGTTGCCACCGTCGGGCGCCGGGATGAACCGGATCGCCGGCAGATTCAACAGCAGCTCGGGAGCCAGTTCATTTCGGAAGCGAGCCGATTCTACTCCGACCTACAGCAGCTCGACTTCGCCGGGACGAGCAGCCTGCGCTTTCCCATCTGGGAAGGGGCCTACGGAACGGTTGGCGTTGACGCCGCATACGAAACGCGTGACTTCGCAGCGCGCCGCTTCATCGCGCAGCAGTACCAGGACAAACCGCTCGTGGGTGACCCAGAGGTGGTGCTCGGCCCGGACGGCCTAGGCGTGATCAGCACGATGAGGGAGCTCACCAGAGCCACGGACAGCTATGACGCCTCTTCCAATCTTTACGGAACCTTCGCGCAGCTCGAGACGCCCATCACCGATTGGCTCAAGTTCTTGGGGCTGATGCGCTTCGAGGTCTTCCAGCAGCAGGTGATCTCGAAAGATCAGTTCACTGGCGAAACCGATCCGGCTGATCAGACGAACCGAACGGATCTCGACCCGATGCCTTCGGCCAACTTCGCTTTCCAGATCAACGACAAGATGTTCGTCAAGCTCGGCTACGGCATGACGGTCATTCGCCCCACCTTCCGCCAGCTCGCGCCTTTCCTCTACACGGACTTTCTCCGCGGCTGGAACATCGTCGGTAATCCGGACCTGGACCGGGCCCGTATCCAGAACGCAGAGGCCCGTTACGAGTACTACTTCGGTGCCACGGACCTACTCGCGGCCACATTCTTCTACAAGAATTTCAAGGATGCCATCGAGTTCTCCGTCACCAGTAGCCTCAACGCGCAGGCCACGTTTGAAAATGCGGATCGTTCCTGGCTCTACGGAGGCGAGCTCGAGCTCCGCCTCGGCTTCGATCGCTTTCACGACAAGCTCTCGGACTTCTTCTTCTACGGAAATGTGGCGCTGATTCAGTCGCAGACCACGCTTTCAGAGGACTCCCTCGCCGCCGTGAAGCAGCGCGACATGTTCCTTCAGTCGCCCTACGTCACCAATCTGTCACTGAGATTTGACGATGATGATTCGGGCGTGATGGTGGGTCTCGTCTATAACTCTTTTGGCCCGCGACTGGTCGAAGTGATCGGGGCCGAGGGGTTTCAAAAGGACCCGGATGTTTACGAGAAGTCGCAGCACCTGCTGGACCTCGTTTCGAGCTGGGAAGTGAATGAGCATGTCCAGCTCGGCCTGAAGTGGAAGAACATCGCCTTTGCGAAGAAGCGCTACAAGCAGGGGGAAGAGCTCGTGCTGCTCCAAAATCGCGGCACGACGGTGAGTGTGGGGGCTTCCTTCAGTTACTGAGTTCAGCGGATCAACGATTTAAGCGACGAGCGAAGCACAGTCGCACAAAGGGATACAAACATGAGAGCATATTCAACTTTAATTCTAGCCACTCTCCTGACGGCCTTCGGTATCGGCTGCGGTGACAGCTCTGGCGGCACTGGCGGCACGGGTGGCGGAACTGGGGGCACGGGCGGCGACAATGTCGTCAGCCTTCCCGCGGAGATTACGAAAGACACGACGCTGTCCGCCGACACGATCTGGCGTCTCGAAGAGACCGTCTATGTGACGGACGGAACGCTCACGATCGAGCCCGGTACGCTGATCATCGGCGATGCGGAGGCAGGCCTCGTCATCACGACCGGCGCCAAGATCAATGCGGTCGGAACCCAGGAGGCGCCGATTGTGTTCACTTCCTCTGCCGCGGAGGGTGACCGTCGCGCGCAGGACTGGGGCGGCGTGGTCCTTCTCGGCAAGGCTCGTATCAATAGCTCGGCGGGCGGTGCGGCTTGTGACGGCGAGGCCGGCGAGTGCGTCGCGGGAATCGAAGGTCTTCCCCAGACCGAGGACCGAGGCCAGTACGGCGGCAATGACGACACGCACGACTGCGGCAAGCTCAAGTACGCTCGCATCGAGTTCGCCGGATACACCTTCGGCGAGGACAACGAGCTCAACTCGCTCACCGTCGGCGGCTGCGGCAGCCAGACCGAGCTGAGCTACATCCAGGCGCACCGCGGCTCGGATGACGGCGTCGAGTTCTTTGGTGGCACGGTCAACGCAGACCACCTTCTCATCACGGGCCCTGGCGACGACGGCCTCGATTGGGACCAGGGCTACACCGGCACCGTCGAGAACGTGATCGTTCACCACTTCAATCCGAGCAGCGACGACCCCCGTGGCTTCGAGGGTGACAACAACGGTGGCAACAACGACCTTCTTCCGCGCTCGGCGCCGACGATCAACTACGGAACGCTCATCGGCTCCGCTCAGACCGACCGTGGCATCGTGAATCGCCGCGGCACCCTCGCGGCTCAGAGCGGGCTCATCGTCACCGAGTTCGCCAAGGCCGGCATCGACATCCGGGACACTTCCTGGGATATCGCGGACGGCTGGGGCAGTGGCCTGCTGATTGAAGACAGCTGCTTCTTCAACAACAGCCCCAATGTTCCCACCGACGACTGCTCGGATGCCAACGAGGACAACTGGGTCGACTGCAACGATTGCTTGAACGCGGGCGCGGATTGCTTCGAGGAGTCGACCGTGATCCCCCTCATGACCGGCATGGGCATGGACGTCGATCCGCAGCTCGGCGACGTGAGCCCGGCCGCCTCCGGTGTGGGCACGCCCGACTACTCGGCTGCCAACGAAGCCTGCGCCGGCGCCTTTGCACCTGAAGGCACCGACTGGACTGAAGACTGGGCAGCGTTCCCAGCCAACTAAACCCCCCAACACGTACGCACGGACCGCCGCCTCCATCAGGAGGCGGCGGTTTACTTTTGTGACGATTACCCATCCGCACTTCACCTGCGGCCATCGCCCGGGCACACTGTCCGGCGTGAACGAGTACGGGAAATTTCATCAGGATGCTCAGAATCTGTTGATTCACATCGTCGCGGTGCCGCTGTTCATCGCTTGTGTGTTTGGCTTTGTCTGGGCGCTGTTCCATCTCGCCTGGCTGCGGATGCTGGGCTGCCTGGCAGGGATGGCGCTGGCGATGGCGGCGCAGGGCTACGGGCACAAGCGGGAGACGAACCCGCCGTTGCCGTTCACGGGGCCGGCGCAGTTTCTGACGCGTATCTTCAGCGAGCAACTCTACAAGTTTCCCTTGTTCGTGCTGAGCGGGGCCTGGTTTCGGGCGCTCCGCTTGGCGGCCGAGAGCGACGAGCAGCGCTGAGGGCTCGGCGTGCTCGAGGCCAGCTCGCAAGGCCGCGGGCTCGTCGCTAGGGCCTCTTTGCTCGGGCCAGCCTGTCGTTTGGGACGATCAGTGGCTAGGCAGCTTGGCGATGTCGGAGGCCTGCGTTTCGCTCAGGTAGTAGTTGGCGAGCGCGCGCACCAGGCCTTTGCGGGAGTTGAGCATTTCGCGGGCGATGTTGAGTAAAGACGAAACCTCCGTTTCATCTACGCGGCCGTTGCGCACGTCTGCATAGATCTCCTCGTGGATCCGCTGGTGCTGCTGCTGCGCCTCGTTGAGCAAGTCCACAAGCTCTTCGAAGAAGAGCTTGGGCTCGCCTTCCTGTCTCAGCAGGAACAGCCGCGAGAGAAAGTCCTCCATGGCCGCCCGAAAACGCCGGGAGTAACGCCGGGAAGTCGGGTTGACGGAGTCGCGGAGCTCCGTGAGGTTGTGCGCGATGTCCTTGATGGCCTTGGCGGAGTGCATGGCCTCGCGTACCGCGAGTCGCAGCTGGTTGAGCCGCCCCGATTCCAGCTCGTCGAGCGGTCCGGTTTGCAGCTGGATCACGAACTCGAGGATTTCGCCTTCCAGTCGCTTGGCGCGGTTGTAGAGCTCGCTGAAGCTAGCGCTCGTCTGCTCCTCCAGGCCCCGCCTGTGTGGCACGGGAAATTCTCCGGCAGGCGTCTCGAGCGGGGGGTCGAAAGCCGCCATGTTCAGGCTGATGACCCGGGCGATAAGTGCTGAGGCCTCGTTTTCGACGGCGCGGAGGGAGGCTTCGCCAGGTCCGGGGCTGACCTCGATCAAGTAGCGCGCTTCGCTCGTTTCTTCGGCGGGAAGGATGCGTTCGAGTAAGCCTGCGAACGGGCTCGTGAAGGGGACGAAGAGCAGCAGGCCGATGAAATTGAAAAGGCTGTGGAAGGCGACCAGAGCGTACAGCGGGTCTTCGATGCCGAGCGCGGCAATCAGGCTCAGCAAGGGGAGTCGAAAGGCAAAGGCGAGGACGGCGGTGACCAGGTTGAACAGCACGTGCCCGGCCGCGACCTGCTTCTTCGGAACCGAGCCGCCAATCGCGCCGAACAAGACAGTGCTGGTGGTGCCGAGATCTGCCCCGATCGCGATCGCCGCAGCGCTCGGGAGGTCGATCATGGCGGCGTCGAGGGCGGCCAGGGTGAGCATGATGCTCGCCGAGCTGGACTGGATGACGCCCGCGACAATGAACCCGAAGAGCAGGTATTTCCAAGAGGCGAGGCCCGCTAGGTCGGCGATGTCGATCAAGCCCTGAAGCGAGGCGACGCTGCTCTTCATGAACTGTAAGCCCAGCAGTAGGAGCCCGAGCCCCATGATGGCGCGCCCTACGTGGGTTGCACGACCACTGCTGAACAGGACGATGAAGCCGCCCAGGGAAATGAGCGGAAAAGAGAGCGAGTAGATCTCGACCTTGAAGCCGAGGGTGGCGACGATCCATCCGGTGAGTGTGGTTCCGAGGTTGGAGCCGAAGATCATGCCGAGAGCGCTCGGCAGCGACAGGAGGCCGGCGCCCACGAAGGCCAGGACCATGAGGCCCACGACGGAGCTGCTCTGCAGAACGGCGGTGCTCAGCAGGCCGCCCAAGACGGCTTTGGGACGGCTCTGGGTCTGTCGCCCGAGATAGAGCGAGATCGAGCGGCCGCCCAGGACTTTGAGCGCGCCCTCCAGTTGCGCCATGGCGAACAGGAAGAGGCTTACGCCCGCGAGCAGCTCCCAAAAATCGAATTCCGTGGCCATGCGAAGAGAAGAGAAGTCTAGCCTGGTCGATGCTCGGCGCAGAGAGCATCGATCAGGGCCGCCAGGCTTCCAACGCTGCTTTGCGAAACGCGGTTTGCGCAAAACGCCCCAGCTGACGCCAGTATCACCAACGATTACTTCGCTGGCGCCTAGTGGGGCGCCGGGTCTCCTCCGGACCGCAGCTTCGCCGCTCCGCAAAAGTCCGCTCCCTGGTGGACGCGGCGGGTCCGATGCGTATGCTGCCGCGGTGACGCGCTTTTTGGCGGTGTTGGGGGCGAGCTGCATGCTCGCGAGCCTGGGCTTGGCCCAGCCGCTGCCGGAGGCAAAGGCTCCGGCGGAGCTCCTCACGCCACCACGACTGGTTCGGTTCGTGGAGGCGGAATGCCCCGCTGCCGAAAAGGAAGCCTGCCTCGAGGCCGCGGTCGACCTGCAAGTCTCGATCGGAGCGGACGGCCTGGTATCGGACGTTCAGGTCCTCGAATCTGCCGGTGCGGCCTTAGACCAGGCGGCCCTGACGGCCGTGCGGCAGTTCGTGTTCGAGCCGGCTCGTCGTGACTGGCAGCCGGTGCCGTCTCGAGTGAGCTATCGCTACGTGTTCGAGCCCGAACGAGAGCCCCCCGAACCGAGTCTCGGCTGGCTCTCCGGGCGGCTGCTCTCCGCCAAAGACGAGCAGCCGGCGGCCGGCGTAGCGATCGAGGTGAGCTCGCAGGAGAGTGGAGAGGTCCGCGACCTGCGGAGCGGCTCGGATGGTTCCTTCATGCTGACGGACCTACCGCCTGGCCCCTATCGGGTGCTTGTCTTCGGCGGGGCCTCGGGTGACATCTCGAACGTCGAAGAGATCGCCGCCGGGCAGGTCACCGAGGTGACCTATCGGCTCGGGGCCAGCCGGAAGCAAGGCCAGGGCTACCAGGGGTTTGGCGCCACGGCCGTCATCGAGCCGCCGGCGCGTGAGGTCGTCAAACGCACCATCGAGCAAGACGAGCTCACGAGCATTCCAGGAACGCGCGGCGATGCGCTCCGCGCCATCGAGATCCTGCCAGGCGTGGCGAGGCCGCCTTTGGGGATTGGTTTTCTCATCATTCGCGGTTCCGCGCCGCAGGACAGCGAGACCTTTGTCGAGGGGATCCCGATTCCGCTCCTCTATCACTTCGGCGGTCTCACCAGCGTCATCAACTCTCGGCTCCTCGAGGAGATCGACTTCGTGCCCGGCAACTTTTCCGGTCGCTACGGGCGCAGAACCGGCGGCATCGTGGAGGTCAGGACCCGGGACCCGAAGGAAGACCGCTGGCACGGAGTCGCCGAGCTCTCGGCGATCGACACGTACGTGCTGGCTGAGGGGCCCATCACGGACAAAGTGAGCATCGCCCTCGCGGCTCGTCGAAGCCTCATCGATCTGGTCTTTTCCGCCGTGGCGCCGGACGAAATCGGGGTCGTGTCGGCACCGGTGTACTACGACTACCAGCTTTTCCTGACCTGGAAGCCCACGGCCAAAGACCGGGTGCGCTTCCTGAACTATGGCTCGAACGATCGCTTCGAGCTCCTGTTTGAGGAAGCTGAAGGCGACGACCCGGCAATTCGCGGGAACGCCGGGTTGCTGACCCGTTTCAACTTCTTTCAGATGGATTGGAATCGAAAGATCAGACCGAACATCGAGCAGGAGATCGACCTCATGGCAGGCCCGGCCAAGGTCAGGTTCGCGCTACAAGACGAGTTCGTGTTCGACGGCGACTTCGTGCAAACCTATGGCCGTGGCGAGTGGCGGGCGCAGATCAGCGACCGCGTCCGGATCATCTCTGGGATCGATCTTTACATCACCCCGGCCCACATCCAGTACATCGGCCCTCAGCCCACACAGTCGGAAGGCGGAGGGAGTCAGCAGCGACCGCTCGCCGGCGAGGAGCAGGTGTTCGTCGACACGCGCCAGGTCTACGCCAGACCGGGCCTGTATCTCGAGTCGAGCATGAGCATCGGCGACTTCACCTCGCTTCGCCTGATGACCCGTCTCGATTACTTCAGCGAAATTGAGGAGCTCGCTTTCGACCCGCGTGCGAACGTTTCCTTCGACCTGCGCGAAGACATGCGTCTGAAGTTTGGTCTGGGCCTCTACAGTCAAGCCCCGGAGTTTCAAGAGTCGAGCGCCGACATCGGTAACCCGAACCTCGAGCCGATTCAAAGCGTCCATGCGGGCGCCGGGTACGAGATCGACCCGATCCCCGGCTTGATGTTCAGCGTGGAGGGCTTCTACAAATACCTCTGGGACCGAGTGGTGTCCACATCGAACGGCGAGCCGCCGTTTTACACGAACGAAGGAATCGGACGGATCTACGGCGCCGAGTTTGCGGCGCATCTGCGACCGCGCATAGACGATGGAGAAACGGAGGCGCGCTACTTCGGATATCTCTCGTACACGCTCTCGCGAAGTCAGCGAAAGGACGGTCCCGACGAGCCCTGGCGCTTGTTCGACTTCGACCAGACCCACATCTTGAACGCCTCGTTTGTCTACCGTTTCAACCGCGGCTGGGAGCTGGGCGGCACCTTTCGGCTCGTCAGCGGCAACCCATACACACCGGTCGTCGGCTCGGTGTACGATGCGCTCAACGATATCTACATCCCGATCGATGGCGCCGTGAACAGTCAGCGCAACCCGCTCTTCCACCGCTTCGACCTCCGCGTCCAAAAGACCTGGAGTTTCGACCAATGGAAGCTCGCGCTCTTTTTGGACATCCAGAACCTTTACAATCAGCGCAACTTCGAGGGGGAGATCTACAACTACGACTTCTCCCAGAACACCGAGCTGACTGGACTCCCGATCTTCCCCTCACTAGGTCTGCGAGGCGAGCTATGAAGCGGGCTCCGTGGGCGATGGGGCTCCTCTTCATGCTTGGCTGTGCGGACTCCTTCGAGCCGGCTTCCTTGGTCGACAATTTGCGACCGGTCGCGGCCCTGGTCGAAGTCGAGGACGAGCCGGAGAGAGCAAACCCGAACCCGGGGGAGGTCATCCGCGTGACCCAGCACGTCATCGACGCCGGTCCAAAGCCCGCCATCGAGTGGCGCTTCGTCGCCTGTGTTCCGGCGTTCACGGTGATCACGCCTCCGGTGTGCGGGCGTCTCATCGAGCCCTGCGAGAACTGCGTCAACGAGGATGGGCCGCGGGCCGTCGATCCGGTCATCCGTTTCCAGGTGCCCAGCCAAGAAGAGCTGGGGAGCGAGACCGAAGTCGTCGTCCAGGGGGCGATCTGCCAAGGAGACATCGCCTCTGAGCAACGTCTCCTCGAGTTGCTGGCTGAAGGCGTCGAGGAGCCCAATCCCTGCGCCAATCCTAAGAGCGCAGAGAACCCCGAGGGCGACGAGGGTCGCCTGATCTCCGTTCGCATTCCGCTCGAGCAGTACGATCCTCCAAACCTGCAACCGGTGATCGCCTCATTGCAGATCGGATGTAACGACCAGTCGACTGGGTGCACCGTGCCCGATCGCTGGCTCGACCTTCCGGACTCCGCCCCGCGCACCGGCTGCCTGAAAGCGATAAAAGAACTCGAACCGGCGGAAAGAGCCGTGAAGTGCATTCCCGATACTGTCGGCGTCGCAAACATTCGGTTGAGCGTCACAGCCGAGAGCCTGCAGAACTTTCAAATTGAAGATGACGGTGACACGCTGACGCTGCAGGAAGAGATCCAGATCAGCTGGCTCGCCGACGGTGGTACTTTCGAGCGAAGCTTCTCATTCATCAACGAGACGTCACCGACGGACGGAAGCAGTAACCCTTTCGAGTCAGTTAACTGGGCGCTGCCCCCTGGAGCCCTTCCAGAAGGCACGTACGTGCGCTTCAACTTCGTCATCCGTGATGGTCGAGGTGGGACCACGTGGGAGGAGCACGGACTCTGTGTCGTTCCACGCGATGTTTGGGAATCCGATTGTCTCTGACGCCGTTGACACCCTATGGGCGCCTTCTAAACTTGAGGAACGCGGATGGTCGAACGAATTGGAACCTGTCGCGTCCTTGGTGAAATCGGCAGTGGGGGGATGGCGGTCGTCTATGAGGCGATTCAAGAGCCCCTCAACCGCAGGGTGGCAATCAAGGCGCTGAAGCCGTCGATTGCGATCGACAGCCAGTTCGCCGAGCGTTTCGAGCGCGAGGCGCACTTCATGGCGTCGCTTCAGCACGAAAACATCCTGCACGTCATCGACTTCGTCAAAGACGGCCGCTCGATGTTCATCATCATGGAGTACATCGACGGGATCGATCTCTACGACCTGCTCGATCGCGCCCCACAGCTCCCGCCCGACATCGCGGCCATCATCACCCTGCAGCTCGCCCGAGGTCTCGACTACGCGCACTTTCGCGGGATCATCCACCGCGACATCAAGCCGGCCAACATCATGGTCTCGATGCAGGGGGACGTGAAGCTCATGGACTTCGGCATCGCCCGGCACGAGCGCTTTGGCGACCTGACCGAGACGGGCACGGGCCTCGGGACGCCGAGCTACATGAGCCCGGAGCAAATCCTCGGAGACAAGCTCGACTTTCGCAGCGACATTTTCTCGGTGGGCATCGTGCTCTACCAGATGCTCACCGGGCGAAAGCCTTTTCTCGAGGACGACTCGCGCACGGTCATGCAGAAGATCCGCCTCGACCGTTACGAGACGCCCAAGCGCCTCGGCGTACAGGTGCCCCGCAAGCTCGAGCGCATCATGGCCCGCTGCATGCAGAAGATGCCGGCCAATCGCTATCCAACCACGCAGGCCCTCATCGACGACCTGAGCGAGTTCCTCGCGTCGCGCGTGCACCTCAACTACAACGCGCGCCTGGTCATGTACCTCGAGGAGATCGGCGTGATGACCGCCGATCAGGCCGATAACGTCCTGTCGGGGGTGGCGCCGAACGCGATGCGCAACGGTCGCAAGGACAAGAGCTTCTTGCTCGATGTGCTGCGAAAGCAGGCGATCATGGCGGCTCTCATCCTGGGCTCCGGGCTTGGAGTGCAAATCGCCAGCGGCCGATGGTCGAATCCACGAGAAGGAAGCCTACCTGCCGCGGCCGAGCCAGAAGGGGCAGGCTTTCTCTCCGTGCGCGCCGATCCATGGGCCCACGTCTTCGTCGACGGCGTGCACGTTCTCACGACGCCTTCGGACCACGCGGTGCCGCTCCAGCCGGGCAAGCACTACGTGAAGTACCTCAACCCCTACTTCATGCCGATCGAGCACGAAATCATCATCGAGCCCGGCGTGAAAGTAGTCGATAGGGCCGAGCTCACCGCGCCCGTCGCAGAAGAGGAGGTCACCGAGACGCCATGAGGTTGCTCGTCGCTACCGCGCTTCTGCTCGCCTCGATCTCGGCCAGCCAGGCGGCCGCACAGGCCGTCTACAGTCATCCCGTCCACGCGGGAGATACCTTGGCGTCCATCGCGCAGCAGTACTACGGCGATCCAAGCAAAGAGGTGGTGCTTCGTGAGGCGAACTCCATCCGTGGAGGCGACGAGGCTCCACTGATCGCCGGAAGCTGGCTCTTCATCCCGACCGTTTCGTATTACACGGTCAAGCCCGGCGACACTTGGGAGAGCATCGCCAATCAGCTCTATGGCAGTGAGGGACGGGCCTCGGTGCTCATCGAAGCCAACCGCGGCAGCCGTCGCACGCCTCCGATCGAGAGTGAGGAGCTCCTGGTCCCGTATCCGCTCCGGCACGTCGTCGACGTGAACGAGAGCTACGCGAAGATCGCCTCGCTCTTTCTCGGTGAAGACTCCAAGGGCGCGCGTCGCGTGCGCCGCTTCAATCCGGGTGTGCCTTTGAACAAGGGCGCGGTGATCCTGGTGCCTGTCCTCGATCTGACGCTTGCGGCCGAGCTCAAAGAGCGGACCGCCGAAGCGTTTATCCGGGCCGCCGGTGGCGGCGCCGCGCGAGCCCGTCAGCACGAGGTCGAGGAGGAGCTTCCCAAGCTCATCGGCCATGTCAAAACCGGGGCCTATGCGGAGGCCGTCGCGCTCGGAAACCGCTTTCTCGCCACGGGCGGCCTGCTTTCCACGCAGGTGGTGACCATCCAAAAAGCCCTCGCCGTAGCCTACGTCGCCCTGAGCCGGGAGGACCTCGCGGAGGCCTCCTTCCGCGCCGCGCTCACGCTGCAGCCAAACCTCGAGCTCGACACCGTCCGCACCAGCCCCCGCGTCTTGGACGCCTTTGAAAAAGCCAAAGAGCCCCTCGAGGAGTAACGGGGACGCGCGCGCAGCGCGGGGGCCGAGAAGCCATGCGGGATGAGGGGTCGGCACGCGTCCCCGGACACACTGGAACGCCCGCGTGCGCCCCAGGCCGGACCGAGAGTCAGGCCTTCGCCACCCAGAGGATTCCAACGCCCAATGACGGAGTCCGGGCCTGGAGCGACCGTGGAGTGCCCCCGCGCGCGCAGCGCGGGGGCCGACTAGTGCCGGATGCGGGGTCGGCCGTCACGGGAGACATTGGAACGCCGAGCGTGCGCCCCCGCATCCGAGCACGCCGGTCGCGAAGGCCCGGCCTTCGCGATTCCCAAGCTCGATGACCCTAGCGCCTACGTCGGTTCTTCGGCCGCGTACTGGCGGCCGCTGCGGACTTCGTGGCTTTGCCGGCCTTCTCGCTGGTCGTGGCGGTCTCTTGTCCCGCCTCCAGGGCCCATGGAGGCAGCGGCGCGTCACCGTGCTCGTCCGCGCGCTTTTTGAGCTGCACGTAGGCCAGGGCGCAGGCGGGGATGAGCGCCAGCGAGATCAGCTGCGAGGTCGAAAAGCCGTAAGCGAAGCCGCGCTCCGGGTCGTCCCGCAGGTACTCGATCGCGAACCGCCACACTGCATAGAGACCGGCGACCACGAGGAAGACCTGGCCGCGGAACTTGCGATGGTTCAGCAGCCAGAACGCCAGCAAGAACAGAACGAGCCCGGCGGCGGACTCGTAGAGTTGCGTCGGGTGCACGGGGAGCGAAGCCGTGCGGTCCGTCATCTGGTCCGCATAGACTTGCAGATGATGCTCGTAGGCCGGCGAGCCGCTGATGGTCTGACTGCAGGCAAAGCCCGGATAGGCGTCGACGTCCCATCTTGGGAAGGTACCGGCCTTGGCCAGCGCGCCGCTGGCGCCTTCTGCCAGGGGTCTCCCGTAGTCGCAGCCGTACAGGTAGCAGCCGATGCGCGTCATCATGAGCCCCGAGGCTAGCGTCGGCGCGATGAGGTCGGCAAACGGCAGGAGGGGGATCTTCTTGATGCGCCAGAACGACCAGGCCGTCACGAAGCCGCCCAAAAAGCCGCCGTACGCGACCAGTCCTCCCGAACGAATGTTGAACCAGCTGCCCAGGGTCGGGTACGAGTCGAGGTTGGTGAGAACGTAGAGAAGCCGGGCGCCGACGATCGCGCCGACCGCGGTCCAGGTGAAGCAGCTCGCGAGTAGCTCCTGGTTGAAGCCTTCTATCTTCTTCCCCTCGTACATCAGAAAGTACCAAGCGAAGAGAAGGCTGAGCCCCAACATCACGCCGTAGGAATAAATGGGCACGGCGCCCCAAGGCGTCGGGACGAAAAACAAGATCGGGTGCATGTCCGAGGGAATCTCCCTGCCTTCCCGGGCAGCGTCAAGTACGCTTCCCGAACCGCATGGATCGGCTCGAGCTGCAGCAGGACGGGGACTCGGTGAGCTTTCGCGTGCGTGTCACGCCGCGCGCCAGCCGTGATGCCCTGCTCGATGTCCGAGAGGGCACCCTTCGTGTGGCGCTCAGTGCGCCGCCCGTGGAGGGAGCCGCCAACAACGCGCTCATCAAGCTCCTGGCCAAGGCGCTAGGCGTGAGCAAGTCGCGCGTGCAGATCAGCCGCGGGCAGCGCAGCCGCGAGAAGCTCGTGCGTGTGCAGGGTCTGTCCGCGAAAGACGTGCGGCTCAGTTGACGGTGACGCGGCGCAGCAGCCAGTCTTCGTCGTACCGACGCAGGTCGAACACGGTGTTGGCCAAGCCTGCTTCGGTGCGTACGCGCAGTGCCACTCGGGCACTGTTGCCGTCGACGGAGATGCTCTTCTGGATGAGCCGGAGGTTGTTGCCAGCCAGTGGCGCGAGGGCTTGCCGGGCGGTCGGTCGAAGATCGGCCAGGTTGTCCGAGCCGTAGTGCCGCTTTCGACTCTCTTGGACGAGGTCCATCTCGACCCGCTCGGGGTCAGCATACTCGAGCGCGTTGTCGATGCGGTCGTCAGAGATCTGTCCGGTGACCGCCTGGACGAACTCTTCCATTCGCTCCTGGTCGGTGACGACCAGGGCGTCGACCACAAGTGCAACACTGGTGACGAGAAAGCCGAGGGCTAGAATGTAGACGCCGATACGAGACATGGGACTCGATGAGAATGCAGGTCTCGTGCCATGAACGCATGTTCGGATTCCTCAATGATCTACAGGGGTGAAACGGCAGTTTTCCTTCGAAAACTGCCATTCTGTCACCCCCCTGCGGCAGTACGGCGACACCTTGGCAGCTGCTTCCAGCTATCATGCGCCCATGACCGCCTCCGTCCCGAGCCAACGTCAAGTCGCCGTCCGGATCCTGACCCCCTCCGGATGGGTCGTCGGCACCCTCCACGTCCCGGAAGGCGAAGGCATGCTGAGCTTTTTGAACGGGCACGACCCTTTCTTTCGGCTGACGAACGTGTGCCTTCCAGCCCAACCTCAATCGCTGCCCTTCGTGGCGATACGGCGAAAGGCCGTTTTGCTCGTGGCGCCTGGTGAAGACACCTTGCCCGGGGAGCCAGACCACACCGGGCACTACAGGCACGAGGTCGCTTGCGTGTTCGATGGGGGCATCTTGATGGGAGCGTTGCCGCTGCCCAAAGGCGTTCGAGTGTCGGACGAGCTCATGCGCGCCGAGGAATTCTTCGCCGTGGAAGACTGCACGATCGGGCTCGACGCCAGCCCGGAGCCGGTCATGGAAGCCGAGCCCTTGGTCTTCGTTCACGGGGCCGAGATGTTCGGCGTAGCAGAGCTGGAGGACTGAGCTCCCGCAATGATCGTAGCGAACGGAACCGCGAGGCCTACCAGCGCTGGTGGGAAGCGCGAATCTTCTGGGGTGGCATCTTGGACGTGAGCCGAAGTTGTCCCAGCGATGGTGTCCTCATGTAGAACGCCTGTCGGGCATGCAGAAAGCCTGTCGGGCATGCAGAAAGCCTGTCGGGCATGTAGAAGGCCTGTCGGGCCGCTTCAGCGATGCAGGGCCGCTCGCATGACCTCGACCGGCGCGGGGAGGCCGGTCCACATTTCGAAGGCGATCGCGCCCTGATGGAGCAGCATGCCGAGCCCGTCCACGACTTGGGCGCCGTGCGCTCTGGCTCGGGCGAGCACCGCGGTTTCGAGCGGGTCGTAGACCATGTCGACGACCGCGGCGTCGTCCGGAAGCGATGAGATGGGGAGAGCCTCTGCGAATGCCTCCGCCCCTGGGTTCGAGGCTAGTGTCGCGCTCGTCGCTTGCACCAGAAGCGAAGCCTGCTCGAAGTGCGCGGCCGCCTCTGTCATGGGTGCAGCCTCGATCTCGCAGGGCAGCCCGTCTCTCAGCGAGCTCACCAGGGCTTCGGCCTGCTCGAGCCGGCGCGCCAGGACGACGAGCTTGGAGGCCTGCGCCTCAGCGAGACCGACCGCCGCTGCTCTGCCGGCGCCTCCGGCACCGAGGATGAGCACGTTTGCGCCCCTGATCCGGACGCCGGCTTCCTCCAAGGAGCGAACCAGGCCGGGCGCGTCGGTGTTGTGTCCGATGTAGCGCTCGTCGGTCCGCACCACCGTGTTGACCGCGCCAATCATCCGCGCGCTCAGCGTGACTTCGTCGAGCTCGGTCATGATGGCTTGCTTGTGGGGCACCGTGAGGTTGTAGCCGTCGATGCAGTCCCGGTGCTGCTTGTTCACCGCCTCGGACAGCGCCTCGGGCGGCACGGCGAAGAGCTCGTAGCTGAGCTCGATGCCCACGGCTCGGGCCGCGGCTGCATGCATCTGCGGGGACTTGGAGTGTTTGACCGGCCAGCCGAAGATGCCGAGTCGAAGCCGTTTGCTCATGAGTCGTTCTCCCGCGAATCGTCCGTCTCGTCCGTCTCGTCCGTCTCGTCCGCGACCCGAGCGCCGAACTCGCCCTCGCTCACCCGAACCCGAATGGCTTGTCCCGCCCGAACCTCGTCCGCCCTGCGAATGGCACGCCCGCTCGTCGCGTCGAGCGCGATGGCATAGCCCCGGTCGAGCACTTTCAGCGGAGAGAGCGCGTCCAGCCCTGCGCAAAAGGCGTTGTAACGACCGCGCGCATCCTGGACCATGGGGCGCCCGAGGCTGTTCAACCGCGTCGAGAGCGCCAGCCACTTCGCCCGCTGAACGCGCACCGGCCGCGGCCCGCGGTCAGCAAGCCGGGCGGTCAGTCGCCGAAGCGTTTCGCGATCTTTGCGCAGCAGGGTGCGTGGGTCCTGCGTGGACAGGCGTTCCTGAAGCGCGCGAAGCGCCTTTCGAGCCTGAACGACGACCCGCCCCGATGCTTGCAGCGTGCGCAGCTTGCGCTCGAGCTGGAGCCGGGCGCCATCGACGCGCGCTTGCATCGCGCGTTGTAGATCCCGCTCCAGAGAGTCGATTGCGTTCTGCAAGGCTCTCGCCTCGGGGACCACGATTTCGGCAGCGTTCGAGGGTGTGGCGGCCCTTAGGTCCGCGACGCAATCCGCAATGGTCGTGTCGATCTCGTGGCCCACGCCACTCACCACCGGCACGCGGCAGTTGGCGATCGCCCGAGCGACCGCTTCGTCGTTGAAGGCGGAGAGGTCTTCGGCCGAGCCTCCGCCGCGTGAAACGATGACCACCTCCAGCTCATCGAGTCGCTGGATGAGCTCGAGCGCCGCCACGATGGAGCGTGGCGCGTCCTCGCCTTGAACGCGGCAGTCAGCGACGACGATCCTTACCGGGCAACGGTTGGCGCAGACCCGGATGATGTCTCGAAGCGCGGCGCCGGCGGTGCTGCTGACCACGCCGACGACGCGCGGCATGACCGGAAGCGCGCGTTTGCGCTCCTCGTCGAAGAGACCCTCGGCTTGAAGCTTGGCGTAGGTCTTTCGAAACTGGGCGGCGAGGTCGCCCTCCCCTACGGGCTTGGCCGAGCGCGCGATGAGCTGAAACTGGCTTCGCTGCGTGTAGACCGAGAGTCGTCCGCGAACGCGCATTCGCGCTCCGTTTTGGAGTTTCGTTCGCAGCCGCGCCACGTCCGAACGGAACATCACGGCGGAGATCTGGGCTGGCTCATCTTCGTCGTTCAGCGCGAAAAAGACGTGGCCAGAGGCGGCGCGCACGACATTGGAGAGCTCGCCCTCGATCAGCACGTTCGGCCAGCGGTCCTCGACCGTCAGCCGGACCAGCTTGCTGATCTCGGCCACGCCGAACACGTGCTCGGCGTCTCCGTCATCTTCCTGGCTCTGAAGACGCTCGAAAAGCGGCATCTCCGACATGCACGCAACCTAGCCGTGTTCCCCGGCCCCTACAACCGTATGCTTGCCCGATGAGCATCGCGGTCATCGGCGTGGGCAGCAATCTCGGGTCCCGAGAGGCTTTGATCCGAGCAGCCTCGCGCTTGCTCGACGCCCATCGGGCGCTCGTGCTCACGGCCTGCTCGCCGTTCTATGAAACGTCGGCTCTGGGGCCGGCCCAGCCGGACTACCTGAACGCTGCGTTTCGGCTGGAAACGAGCCTGGCTCCGACCGAGATTCTGGCGGTCTTGCTCAGGACCGAGCGTCGTCTCGGACGCGTCCGTCAGTCCGGGCAGCGCTGGGGTCCGCGCAGCCTAGATCTAGACTTGCTTTGGGACGAGCGTGGTCCGGTCGAGACACCGCGGCTCCGGCTCCCGCATCCAGGCTTGGCCGAGCGCAGCTTTGCGCTCGCGCCGCTCCTCGACGTCGCGCCCGAGCTGGCGCCCCTGTACGCGAGCGCGCTCAGCGCGCTCGGTCCGCCCCCGCCGATATGGTCCCGTGCCGCCATCGTCGAGCCCAGCGCGACGGAGCCCGCCCGCGTTCGTTCCGTGCAAGCGGACGCTCTGGTCGATGCTGTCGCGCTAGCGCTTCAATCTTCGCCGCTCGGGTCTTCGCGCTTGCACGCTCGGCCACGCTCTACGCTTCATCGCGTGCTTCCGGCTGACTCGGACGCCTTGGCCGAGGCCTACTCCGACGCTCGCGCCCAGGGCTTTGCGGTCGATTGCATCAGCGTCAGCGACTGTTCGGAAGCACAGTGGAAAGTCCAGCTTCACGGTACTGCCTTTGCCCATGCAGGAGGCTGCGACCTAGAGTTGCAGGTAGGCGCGGGAACGGCGCGGACCCACCGCGTACTTGTAGTCTAGCCCACCGTTTGGCTTGGTAGGCACGATTGGCTCGGCCAAAGGTTTGTTGCTTTACGAATCCACCGTTAGGATTTTCTGTGGTTGGGGGACTCGAGGAACGAAATGTCAGAAGCACGCAAGGACAAGCGGTCGCTGCTCTCGCTGAAGATCCGTTACAAGAGCGCCACGCTCGAGGATTTCATCGAGCACTACAGCGGTGACATCTCTCGGGGCGGGGTCTTCATCAAGTCGAAGAAGCCATTGGCGGTCGGGACCTTGCTCAAGTTCGAGTTCTTGTTGGAAGACCAGTCGCCACTGATTCACGGCGTCGGCCGCGTGGTCTGGCGGCGCGAGGACGCCGACAGCAAGCCCGACGACCCGCCTGGCATGGGCATCAAGTTCATCAAGATGGACCCACAGTGCCGCTCCGTGGTCCAGCAGATCGTCGAAGAGCGACAAGGGCAGGGAGCCTTCGAGCGGGGCGAGCACAACGTCGCGACGAGCGTCATGTCCGCGGCCTCGCTCAAGCAGACCTCGACCCATCCGGACCAAACCTCGGTCCGCCACGTGAGTGAGTTTTTAGCCTCGGCGATGGCCGAGGGCGGCGCGGATGCAAGCACCACCCGCGAGGCCGAGCTCGGTGCAGAGCGAGCACGTGAGACGAGTCGCTCTCTAGCCGAAAAACGCGAGGCCGTGGCGCGAGGTGCGCTTCGTGCCGGGGGGGCGTCCATGACGCCGGAACGCTCGGCGCCTCGTGTTTCTCCGGGGACTGCGAGCTCCGCGTTCGGTGCGCGGGCTGGCGGCGGTCTCGATGCGCAGCAGACCTTGCCCAACGGCTTCGGACGAGCCTTCGACGCCGAGGCCACGATCGTCAATCAGGCGATGGACCCCAATCTCCTCAAGGAGCTCCGGGGCGCGCTTGCGAAGTCTCGTCAGGGTGGCCCGGCCCGCACCGCGCCACCGCGCGCGACCCCGGTCGTGCCGAACACCCCTGGTCTTGTCGGCGCCGCGCTCGAAACGCTTCGACCCGCGCCCGCGCCACCCATGCCCGCCATTCCTGCGAGGGGGGGCATGCCGACGGAGCCCGTGGGCGCACTGCGGGGGGGCATGCCGACGGAGCCCGTGGGCGCATTAGACGCATCGGTCGCCGATTTTGGCGCAGAGGACGATACTGGGCCGATCAACTTGGTCTCGCTTTCGCCGAGCTCCATTCCTGCGCGGGCGGGCACTCCGACGGAGCCCGTGGGCGCATTACGGGCGGGCACTCCGACGGAGCCCGTGGGCGCATTACGGGCGGGCACTCCGACGGAGCCCGTGGGCGCCAATCCACTTTCGGAATTGCACGATGGGCCGTCTTCGCCAGACGCGGACGAGGACATGCCGCCAGCGAAGCGCACCACAGGTCGCTTCCTGGCCATAGGCCTGCTCGTGCTGCTCTTGGGCGGCGCTGCTTTTGCGGCTTGGCAGAAGGGGCTCCTCACGCCTCGCTCGCAGAACGCCACAGCGGGCGAGACGGAGCGCGCGGCCCCAGAGATCGCCCCGCTGGCCGACACGATAGCCAAGGACCCGACTGCAGACTCCGAGCCGGGGAGCGCGAACGAGGCGGAGAGCGCCGCCGCGAGCTCGGCGAGAGCAGGGGACGAGCTCCGCGAGGCGCAGGAAGAGAAGCCGGCGGCTGCCGCGCTTCCCTACGTGATCGAAATCGTGACCTGGCCCGCGGGCGCCCGTGTGACAGCCAATGACGGCAAGTCGACCCGGACGCCGGGCGAGCTGCGTTTCGACGTCAAGCCCGAAGGACTGAGCTTACTCATTCGCAGGGGGGGCTATCGAACGGAGCGCGTGAGCGTGGACCTCGCGGCTTTCGAGACCGAGATGGATCGTCACGTGCTCAAGCTCGAGCAGCGGCTCAGGGTTCGGAGGACCGCGGCCGCCGAGCCGGCAGAGGACACCCTCCAAGAACTCGCTTCCGCGGCCGAAAAGACCGCAGCAGCGCAGGCTCCAGCGACCAAGCTCGAAGCATCGGCCGGGGACGAAGCGCCGAAGCTGGCAGCTCCCACGCCGGCCGCTCCTGCCACGAAGGCCACGGAAGCAGCGACGGCCAAGCTGGAGCCCACCAAGGTCGAGCCGTCCAAGCTCGAGCCTGCCAAGCTCGAACCGTCCCAGGCGGCGCCCCAACCCAAAGCCGAGAAACCGACCGCGCCCGCCGCAGCGCCTTCGGCGCCAAGCAAGCCCGCTCCGGCTAGCGGAACAGACGCGGCTGCCGCTCCATAGACTTGCGGTAGAGCAGCCGAATCAGGATCAGGCCACCGAGGAAGCCCCCGAT
The DNA here is from genome assembly GCA_963746475.1 of uncultured delta proteobacterium. Classification (GTDB taxonomy): domain Bacteria; phylum Myxococcota_A; class Polyangia; order Polyangiales; family Houyiibacteriaceae; genus SG8-38. Next base: position 817,382 of record CAVVBB010000001.1, on the reverse strand, counting down.
GTGGGCGAACCAGGCCACCCCCTGCGCACCCTCCGAGACGGCCCCGAGAGACATGTAGCCGAGCGCTAGCTGCATGACGAACCAGAGGATGATGAAGATCCCGGCCGGCACTTCCATGAAGTGAATGAAGATGAAGATCGGCACCAGTGTGAGGACGCGCGCGTGCGGGAACAGAGTCATGTATCCGGCAAGCACGCCCGAGATGGCGCCAGAGGCCCCGATCATGGGCACCGTACTGCCCGGGTCGACGAGGACCTGCCCCAGCACGGCCAAGAGCCCACAAGCTAGGTAGAACAGAGTGAACCGGCCCCGACCGAGCACGTCTTCGACGTTGTCTCCAAACACGTGCAGGAACAGCATGTTGCCACCCAGATGGAGCAGTCCACCGTGCAGAAACATGCTCGTGATGGGCGTGATCAATGCACCCATGGCACCTCCGTCGAGCCGCCGCACCAGCCAGTCTCCGTGCACGAGGACGTCCGGAATCACGCCGAAGCGCATCATGAGGTCCTCGCCGCCCTCCCTGCCCAGCAGCAGGCCTGCGAGGAAGATGAGCACGTTCGCACTGATGAACGTCCAGGTGACGACCGGGCTCCGGCGTGTTCGATTGTTGTCGCGAATCGGAATCACGGCCGACTACCTATAGCGCGTTCTTCGAGGCGCGGTCAGCGTCCCGTGCTAGAGGCCAGCCATGGACGCAGCTCACCTGCTGGGGCCTGGGGGTCCGATGGCGCGCGGGGTGCGCGGCTACGAGCACCGGCCGGGGCAGCTACAGATGACCCGTGCCGTTCAGGAGGCCCTCAACCATGACGGGGTCCTCCTCGTCGAGGCGGGGACGGGCACGGGCAAGACCTGGGCGTATCTCGTTCCGGCGCTGACAAGCGGACGTCGCGTGCTCGTTTCGACCGGGACCAGGGCACTGCAAGACCAGATCATGGACCAGGACCTGCCCGCACTTCGACGACACCTCGGCATCGAGGTGAACGCGGCCTGCGTGAAGGGCCTGAGCAACTACTTGTGCCGCCGGCGCTACGAAGAGTTTCAGAGCTCTGCCGATGCGGCGGCGCCGCGCTTTTCGCGGAGCCTGCCCATGCTCCGCAGCTGGCTTGGCAGCACGGTCAGCGGGGATCGGGCCAGCTTGCCCTCGATCGCCGAAGAAGACCCGATTTGGCCCCGCGTGGTGAGCGGCTCGGACACTCGCATAGGGACTCGCTGCGCGCACTACGACGACTGCTTCGTCACTGCCGTTCGGCGGCGGGCGGACGAGGCTCAGCTCATCGTGGTCAATCATCACTTGTTCTTCGCTGACCTGGCGCTCCGAGACACGGGTTTTGCCTCCGTGCTCCCCGACTACGACGCAGTGGTTTTCGACGAAGCGCACCAGATCGAAGACACGGCGACGCTCTTTTTCGGGGCTCGGCTCTCGGTCGCGATGTTCGACAGGCTCGGCCGTGATGCCAGGGCGGCGATCGCCAAGCTGGGCGCAGCGTCCGAGGCCGGTCGCCCGGTCGAGTCGGTCCTTCAGCGGGCCTCGAATTTCTTCGAGGCGCTTCCTCTTCGGGCCGACGCGGGGCGTGCACCGCTGCGTTCCGAAGACATCCCGCACGAGGCCCTCTTCGCACTCGACAACGCACTCACCGAGCTCGGCGCGGCCTGTCGCAATGCGCGCCCGTCGAGTGAAACGCTGCTCCAGATCGCTCGCCGCAGCGACACCATGCGCAATGCCCTGGGCAGCCTGGAGATGGCCGGCCAGGTGAGCTGGGTGCAGGGAACCGGCCGAGCGCGCTCGCTCGGCTCGAGCCCCATCGACGTGGGGCCGCTACTTCGAGAGAGGCTCCACACGCGCGTGCCTGCGCTGATCTTCACCAGCGCCACGCTGGCCACGGCCGGTCATTTCAAGTTCTTCAAGCAGCGCCTGGGCTTGCCCGAGGAGATCGACGAGGCGATCGTCGACTCGCCGTTTCGTTACGCCGAGCAGGCCGCGCTCTATGCGCCGTCGCATCTGCCGGATCCGCGCCAGGCCGACTACTTCGACGCGGCGAGCGAGGAGATCGTCTCGCTCATCGACATGACCAAGGGCGGCGCGTTCGTGCTCTGTACCTCGATTCGGATGATGAACCGCTTTGCCGAGCGCTGTCGCGATGCGCTCGGCTATCGAGTCTGGGTGCAGGGAGAGGCCCCCAAGACCACCTTGCTCGAGTGGTTCAGAGAGGACGGGAACGCCGTTCTGTTCGCAACCGCGAGCTTCTGGGAGGGCGTCGATGTGCCCGGCTCGGCGCTACGGCTGGTCATCCTCGACAAGCTCCCCTTCGACGTCCCCAGCGATCCGGTGATCCAGGCACGATGTGAGCGCCTCGAGGCCACAGGCGAGTCCTCGTTCATGCGCTACTTGGTGCCTTCGGCGGCCCTGTCGCTCAAGCAGGGCTTCGGCCGATTGATTCGCAGCCGTAGAGACCAGGGCGTGGTCGCTATTCTCGACTCGCGCATTCGGCGCCGTGGCTACGGAAAAGTACTCCTCAAAAGCCTTCCGCCAGCGCGTGTCTGCGACACATTAGACGAAGTCGAGGCGTTTTGGCAGGGCTTGCAAGTCCGCAATTGATCTTCTCGCGCGCCGCTTGCACAGTGAAGAGACGAAGCCTGACCCTAGACCCGGAGGGGCCCGTTGATGCATCTGTCTCCCGCGATCCACGGCTCGCCCGTGCTGCCCGAAGCTAGGCACCGGTTCGAGCCGAGCAGCCGTCCGCAGATCGATGAAGCGCTGGAGCTGCTCTCCCGACGCAAGCAAGCCTTTGCCGAGCTCAGCCTGGATGATCGCATCGACTTGCTCGAGGCGCTCCGCGAAGGGGTCGCCCGTGTGGCCGAGGACTGGGTGGAGGCGTCGCTGCAAGCCAAGGGGATCGAACCCGGGGCACCCTGTGAAGCAGAGGAGTGGCTGGGGGGGCCGGCCGTGGTGCTTCGCAACATCCAGCTCCTCATTCGCTCCCTCCGGGACATTCAGAAGTTCGGCGCGCCGGCCCTGCCCAAGCCAGCGTACCTCGGAGCCCAAGGCCAGGTGGTCGCTCCCGTGCTTCCGACCGATGCCTGGGACAACTTTCTCTTTCGGGGCTTCACGGCGGAGGTCTGGATGCAGCCCGCCGTTCGCCTGGAAGATCTGGAGACCACACAGGCCGTTTTCTATCGCGACCCCGAGCCGGTCGGGAGGGTCGCGCTGGTGCTGGGTGCCGGCAACGTGTCGTCGATCGGGCCGATGGACGCGCTCTACGCGCTGTTCGTCGAAGGCCGGGTGGTTCTACTCAAGATGAACCCAGTCAACGAATATCTAGGGCCCATCGTGAGCGATGCGTTTGCGGCGCTCGAAGAACAGGGTTTTTTTCGAGTCGTCTACGGGGGTGCCGCCGAGGGCGAGTACATGTGCCTCCATCCGAGCGTCGAAGACATTCACTTGACCGGCTCCGACAAGACTCACGACGCGATCGTCTACGGCACCGGAGAAGAAGGTGCCGCACGAAAGGCCGAGGACCGGCCGCGGCTGGACACGCCGATCAGTTGCGAGCTCGGCAACGTGAGCCCGGTGATCGTCATTCCCGGACCCTGGTCCGCCGGAGACCTCTCGTTTCAGGCCGACAACGTCGCGAGCTCGCTCTGCAACAATGCGGGCTTCAACTGCAATGCCCCGCGGGTCATCGTCCAGCATGCGCAGTGGTCGCAGCGAGAAGCATTCCTCGCCGCGCTCCGAAGCGCGTTTCGCAAAATGCCGGAGCGCCATCCTTACTACCCAGGGGCCAAGGAGCGGCACCAGCGCTTCGTGGACGAGCACCCTTATGCCGACCAGTTTGGCGCTTCGGGTCCGGACCAGGTGCCTTGGACGCTCATCACGCACCTGAACCCTGCGCGCGAGGACGAGATTTGCTTCCACAGCGAGGCCTGGTGCGGAGTCACGACCGAGGTCGGCCTCAACGCGGCCTCGCTGGTCGAGTACATCGATCAGGCGGTCGATTTTTGCAACGAGACGCTCTGGGGCACCCTGTCGGCGCAGATCCTCGTGCACCCGAGGTCACTGCATGATGCGGCCGTGGCCCAGGCGGTGGAGCGCGCCATCGCGAAGCTCGAGTACGGCGGCGTGGCGGTCAATCATTGGCCTGGGGTTCTCTACGGCATGGTGAGTCCCTCTTGGGGGGCGTTTCCCGGTCACAGCCGCGCCGACATTCGCTCGGGCACAGGCGTCGTGCACAACACATACATGTTCGACAAGGTGCAGAAGTCGGTGCTTCGGGGTCCATTTCGAGTCTTTCCGAAGCCCGCCTGGTTCGTCGGAAACAGAAAAGCTGCAGAGATCGGCAGGCAGCTCACCTATTTCTACGCCGATCCATCGCTCGTTCGCATTCCGGGACTGATCTGGTCTACGCTCCAGGGCTGACCCGGAGCTGAGTTACTGACACTGGAGGGCGCCATGAAGACGGGCGAGCCGATCGATCCACGAATCCCATGGGTGCGCCGCCTGCACCCGCTGGACGAAGCCCGTGACCTCCGCTCGGCAGGATCTCAGCTGAAGGCTCTACGAAGCGCCGCGCGAGGCCTCGGCGACGCGCTTCGTGCGGGTCCCAGGGTCGAGGCCGTCAAAACCATCCCGCTGGCGACGCTACTCTACCCGACGACCTTCGCCTTCAATCGTGCTGTGCCCCTGCCCTTTCCATTCGTGCAGATGTTTCATCGCTGTCTCCTCGTGCAGTTGAAAGCCGACGGCGAGCTCAAGAACATTCTGTTCAACCCCTCGGATTACGAAGCGGCCCGCGCGACACCCTATTTCGCGCGGATGATCGAGCGAGTGGGTGAGCAGGGCGCCAAGCTGATCAGCACGCAGTGCGGGCAGGTCGACGTTCAGCTCGCCAAGCTGGGTCTTCGCCCCGAGGACATCGACCTCATCGCTTTCGATCACTTTCACACCCAGGACCTGAGACCGTTGCTGGGTGACGGAAGCCGAGCCGCGCGATTTCCGAACGCGGTCGTGCTCGCGCCGCGCGTCGAGTGGGAGGACTGGGACGCCCTGCACCCTCTACAGCAGCCCTGGTTCATCTCGGATGGAAAGAAGGGCGTTCCGACGCACAAGGTCGTCCTCACCGATGCGGATTTGAAGCTCGGTGATGGCTGCCTGCTCCTTCGCACCCCCGGCCACACGAGTGGGAATCAGACCCTCTTCGTCCACGCCGAGCAGGGCGTCTTCGGTTGCAGTGAAAATGGCACCAGCGCGGACAGCTGGTCGCCTCGTCACTCGCGCATTCCTGGGCTGAAAAAGCAGGCCGAAAGCTACGGCTACGAGGTCGTCTTGAACAGCAATACGCCCGAGCTGTGGACCCAGCAGTACAACTCGATGATCCTCGAACGCGAGCTGGTCGACGCGGTTCCGGGCCGACCGGAGTTCGTGCAGATGTTTCCCTCGAGCGAAGTCACGCCCTCGCCCTTCGCGCCCGGCATCCGCCCGAGCATGCTCTTGCGCCAACGCGATAGCGGGGAGCTCCGTCGCAGTCTCTAGCCCGCCCGCGCGTACCGGTCTTCGTGCGCTTTGAATGCGCCGTCGATGCCTCGGATCTGCGTCAGGATTTCCGCCGCGAGCTCAGGCTGCGTCTCGGGCCCGAAGTCGATTTCCACGCAGTCCGAGAGCCCGGAAAAGCGAGCTTCGACGGCATCAGGCAGCTCGTCGTAGGTCGCACAAACCGCGAACTCGTGCAGCACCTCGTCCGGAACCTCGTCCGCCATCTGCTCCCACTGACCCTTTCGAGACATGCCGTGAAGCTTGGCGGCCAGGTCGTCCCAGCCGTGCAGCGACATCACCGGCAGGTAGCCCGGCGTCGAGCCATAGAATGCCACCCGATAGCGTGCCCACTCGCGGTTCTTCGCGACGGTGGCCTCGTCTGGGCCCGTCATGACGAAACCGCCGCCGCAGACCTCGAGCGCGCTTCGCTCGCGACCGGCGCCCTCCAGCCCTCTCTCGATCGCAGGCGCCACGACCTCGCTCAGGTATCTGCGTGTGCAGAACGCATGGAGCCGCAGGCCGTCGGCGATCGCAGAGGCCGCCTCGAGCATCTTCGGGCGCACCGCGGCCAGATAGACCGGAACCATGGGCAGCTTCGAGGGCGGCGGCGCGAACTCCGGGGTCATCAACGTGAGCTGGTAATGCTCGCCGCGATAGTCGAGCCGCTCGCCCAGCTCCCAACAGCGCCAAATCGCGCGAAGCGCCTCCACGTACTCGGTCATCCGGGCGATGGGGGCTCTCCAGGGTACGCTGAACCGGCGTTCGTTGTGCGCCTTGATCTGGGTGCCCAGGCCGAGGGCGAAGCGGCCCTGCGAGTTCACCTGAATGGACCAGGCTTGGTTGGCCACCACCATGGGGCTACGGGGAAAGGCCAGCGCGATGGCCGTGCGAAGCTGAATCCGCTCCGTAGCCTGGGCCGCCATGCTTGCGTGGATGAACGGGTCACCGGTGATCTCGGGCACCGCGAAGCCGTCGAAGCCCATCGCCTCGGCGCGTCGAGCTTGCTCGCTGAGCTCTCTCCAGGCGGTCGCGGCGCAAAACGTATCGATCCTCATGTGACCGCCCACATGCTCATCCCTTGCCGGCCCTCTTCGCCAGCGCTTCGTAGCTTCTGCCCTCTTCGGCAAGGGTTGCGACGTCCAGGCCTGCCGGCTGCCAGCCGGGCTCCTCGAGCTGCCCAAAGGCGCCGCGCGCGCCATCGAACCCTGCGCGCTGATCGATCACGGCTCGATACCCGGCTTGCATCAAGGCCTGCGCAGCGCGCAGCGATCGTCCTCCAGAGCGGCATCCGAGGATGAGCTTGCTGTCCGGCGGGAAGATCGCGGACAGCACGTCGAAGAAGCTCGGGTTGGGCTCCATGCCGGCTTCGGTCATGTGCAGAAGCGGGATGTTGTACGCGCCGCTCGGATGGCCGGCCTCGAACTCCGGAACGGAGCGAACATCCAAATAGACATAGCCCTCATCGAGGAGCGCTAGGGCCTCTTGCGGGGAGACTCGTTTCACCGACATTGCCGCAGACGTTTAGCACAGCTACCCGGGTGGCGCCTGATCCGCCACGAACAGCGTTTCGAGCGAGTGTCGTTCGGGCACGACCGAGTCCAGACGAGCCCCGGCGCCACGAGCGAGCTCGAGCAAGGCGTCGACCTGCGCATCGCCCTCGACCCGAATGGTCAGCAGCCCGTCCGCTTCGTTCAAGATCCGACCGTGCGTCTGCAGCGCCTCCCGCAAGGAGGCCGGCGTCCGGCTGAGCGTAATGTCGACACGGTGCTCGGCCGAAGCGATCAGCTCCTCGACCCGGCCCGCCGAGGCGATCTTCCCGCTCTTCATGATGACCACGCGATCACAGAGCTGCTCCACGTCACTCAGGATGTGACTCGTAAAGAGCAAGGTCTTGCCTCGCCGTTTCTGCTCGAGCAGGACGTCGCGAACTTCCTTGCGTCCGAGTGGGTCCAAGCCGCTCATCGGCTCGTCGAGCACCAGCAGCTCCGGGTCGTGCAGCAGGGCCTGCGCGAGACCGATCCGCTGGGTCATGCCTTTCGAAAACTTTCCAATCGAGCGATTTCTCGCCTCCGAGAGCCCGACGAGCTCGACCATCTCTTCGGCTCGGCGTCTTCGCTCGGACGGACCCATGCCCATCAGGCGACCGCAGAGGTCCAAGAACTCGAGCGGAGTCAGGTATTGATAGACGTAGGGATTTTCCGGCATGTACCCGATGCGGCGCATGGCCTCGGGATCCCCTGGCGTGCGACCGAAGAGTTGGATCTCGCCTTCGGTCGGGAAGATGAGACGCAGGATCATCTTGATGGTCGTCGTCTTGCCCGCACCGTTCGGTCCCAGCAGGCCGAAGATCTCACCCTGTCGAACCTCGAAGCTGCAACCGCTCACCGCCTCCACCCGTTTGCGGAGGAAGCCGATGTGAAAGGTCTTGTGTAGTCCCGATACCCTCAGAACGATGTCGTTTTCAGTCACTGCACTCACCCGTCGAGAACCTCGCAAAGCGCGCGGATGACGAGGTCCGCGTCGCTGTTTCTCATCTGCGGATACAGAGGCAGCGCCATGCCCTGTGCCACGACGCGCTCGGTCACTGGGAGCGGTTTGTGCGCCGCCGGGAGGCTCTCCAGTGTGTGCATCGCGTAGGACAGAAGGCCGGTCTCGATGTCTCGGTCATACATTGCGCGTCGCGTCTTTTCCCGGTCGAACCGGTCCGGTAGGACGACACCAAAGGTTTGGTAGTTGGACTCGGCGCCCTCGGGGGCCTGCTGCATGTCCACGCGTCCGGCCAGCCCGTCCTGGTAGCGGCGTGCCAGCTGTCGGCGGCGCGCGACGATTTCGTCCAGCCGCTTCAGCTGAGAGAGTCCGAGCGCGGCTGCGAATTCGGTCATTCGCGCGTTGCTGGCCGGCTCGACGAAGACCCCGTCACGAAGACCATGGTTGCGCAAGCTGCGCAGTCGCTCTGCGATCGCTGAGTCATCGGTCAGGCACATGCCGCCCTCGCCCGTCGTGATGATCTTGCGCGGATGAAAGCTCAGGGTCGAGACGAGCCCCAGGGTTGCGCAGGGCGCGTGGTGGAAACGGCTGCCGAGCGCACAGGCGGCGTCTTCGATGATCGGCAAGCCGGCCAAGGCACGTGTGATCGCGTCGGCCCGAACCGGGTTGCCGAACTGGTCGATGACCACCGCAGCTCTGGTCTGCGCAGTGCGGGTTGCGCCCAAGGCTCCGGGGCTACTGTTCCACTCGAGGGCGTCGATGTCCGCCCATCGAAGCTGCGCGCCTCGTCGGACGATGGCATGCGCTGGGCTCGGCCAGCTCATCGCGGGGCAGAGCACCTCGTCTCCGGCGCCGATACCCACCGCCTTCAGGGCGAGATCCAGGGCCACCGTTCCGCTGGAAACGGCTACGGCGTGTTTTCGGCCGACCAGAGCTGCCACGGCGTGCTCAAAGCGCTCCACCAGCGGACCCTGTACCAGGTGACCACTCTCGAGGACGGCCGCCACCGCGCGCTGCTCATCCTCACCAATCCAAGGCTTGGCCAGTCGAATCACGTCCCGTCGAGTGTACCAGCTGCCCGCCGGGCTGAACCACATTGCGGAGCATGACCGATGTGGCCACGTTGGGACTGTGGACCTCGGCGCCAAAGTCACGGCCCTCGAAAATGCCCTTCGGCGTTTGGGCGTCACATTCCGGGAGGAGGAATTGCCCGAAGAGAGCGCGATCGACGGAGGGCTTTGTAAGATCGGTCCTAGAGTCGTGGTATATCTGTCGCCCACGGCCCCGCCGTGGCGCCGAGCGGAGGTTTTGCTCGGTGCGCTACGCGCCCTGCCGCACGAAGATCTGTGGCTACCTCCTGAGATTCGAGGCCTCTTGAACGACGCGCACGACGAGACCGAGCCCCCGAAGGTTGACGAGGATTGGCCGTGAGCGGCCTCGGTCTCGTTCTGTCTGGGGGGGGTGCGCGAGGGGCGTACGAAGTCGGTGTGCTCGAGTACATCTTTCGCGAGTTCCCCGACAGTGGCGGGAATGGACCCAAAGTAGACCTTGTTTCAGGGACGAGCGTCGGCGCAGTCAACGGAACCTTCGTCGCGTCGGCAATTGAAGATTTGCCCCAGGCCGTCACGACCTTGTCGACCCTGTGGACCGAGCTCGAGCTACCGGATGTGCTCGGCTTCGGCTTCAAGCAGGCCGCCGGCCTCTACCGCGTCCTGCTTGGGAGCACGCGCGCATCGGGAATTTTTGACCCTACCCGCCTGTCGCAGCTCGTCGGTCGACACATCGACTGGCGTCGTCTTCGGCAAAATGTCCGCAAGGGCAAGCTCCGCGCCCTGACCGTCAGCACGACCCACGTGGGCAGTGGCCAACCAGTGATCTTCGTCGACGCGGCGCCCGGCGTCGGGATCCCTCAAAGCCTCGGGCTTCACGCTCTGGTTCGGCAGGCGCGGATCGGCCAGCACCACGTCCTGGCCTCCGCTGCGATTCCCTTGGTGTTCCCGCCAATCGAGATCGGCTCGGAGATCCACTGCGATGGCGGGCTACGTCTCAATACCCCGATGGCACCTTCCATCCATCTCGGGATGGACCGGCTCTTGGTGATCGGCCTGTCCACACCCCATACCAGCGGCCGCAGCCCCGTTCAGCAGGGCAAGTTTCCTGGCGCGCCTTTTCTCCTCGGTAAGGTGCTCAATGCGTTTTTGCTGGACCACGTCAACACGGACCTCCTCGAAGTACAGCGCATCAACGACTTTCTGCGGGACGGAGTTCACGCTTACGGTCCTAGCTTTCTCGACCGCATCAACGAGTCGGCCAAGGCTCGTGGCGCCATGGCTCCGCGGCGCCTGCTGAGCTCTTTGGTGCTCCGCCCGAGCACGGACATTGGACAGGTCGCTGCGGAGTATCTGGCGTCCAATCGGGTTCGCTTCGGAAAGGCCTTGGGACGGGCGTTTCTGAGCCTGCTCGACGTGGGCGCTGGCGCCGATGCAGATCTGGCCAGCTACCTCCTCTTCGACGGGGAATTCGCTCGGGAGCTGATCGAGATGGGGCGGCGGGACGCGCATGCTAAGCGCGCGGAAATCGAGGCGTTTTTGTTCGAGGACCCCAGTTCACGGGTGTCGGCTGGGTCATCTGTGGACTCTTTTGCGGCAGGAGACGATAAGCTATTGGAATAACAACGGATTCTGTCCAAATCAAGCTGTGGACAAATGGGGATTAAGCCCGGATTCATATCAGTTACACTGAAAAAATTTAGTTTCAACGTTTTTTGTGGTAGGTTTGTTTAGTGGTCCAGTCTTCGAGCGTTGCCCACATCTCCGAAAACGCGACCCAGCTTTCCCAGGCCCTGGTGAGCAACGTCGCGCAGGTCGTCCGCGGAAAAGAACAGGTCATCAAGCTATCGGTTGTGGCCCTGCTCGCTCGCGGCCATCTGCTCCTCGAAGACGTCCCAGGCGTCGGCAAGACCACCCTGGCTCGCTCGCTCGCGGCCTCCGTGGGTGTGACCTTCCGACGGTTGCAGTGCACCTCGGACCTGATGCCCTCTGACGTGCTCGGCGGGAACGTGTTCGACCAGTCCAAGGGCAGCTTCGCGTTTCGTGCGGGACCCATCTTCACGCAGGTGCTCCTGTCCGACGAGATCAACCGCACGACGCCCAAGACCCAGAGCGCGCTACTCGAAGCGATGGACGAGCGGCAGGTATCCATCGACGGGGTCACCCACCCTTTGGACGAGCCCTTCTTCGTGGTCGCGACACAAAACCCTCGGGAGTTCTACGGGACCTACCCGCTACCCGAGTCGCAGCTCGACCGTTTTCTCGTCCGTCTGAGCATTGGGTACCCGCCACCAGAGGTGGAACGTCGGGTCCTTCATCGCCGTGGCCAGGACCCGGTGCAGCAGATTCGCCCCGTCATGAACGACGTCGAGCTGCTGCACGTTCAGCAAGCGGTCGATCTGGTTCGCATCGACGATGCGATTCTCGACTACCTGCACCGAATCGTGCTCTCGACGCGAGCCACCCCCTTGCTCTCCGTCGGGGTCTCGACCCGTGGTGCGCTCGGCTTCGAGCGAGCGACCCGAGCCCTGGCCTTGGTCGAGGGGCGCTCCTACGTTCTTCCTGATGACGTCAAAACCCTGGCGCCGTCGGTTCTCGCTCACCGCGTGAAGCTGAGCGGTCCTTCGGCAGGAGTGGCCACTCGCGAGGACGCAGAGCGCGTGATCCGCGAGCTGCTCTCAATGATCCCGGTTCCGCTCTAAACGACGTAGCATGAGGAGAAGACGCAAGCGGGCCACGAGACGGTTTCGGCTGACGCGTGAAGGAAAGGCCTTCGTCTTCGTGACGCTCGGGGTCGGCTTCGCCGCGATCAATACGGCCAACAACTTGCTCTACCTGGTGCTGGCCCTTCTCCTCAGCCTGCTTCTCGTGAGCGGCGTGCTCAGCGACCTGGCCCTGTGGCGCTTGAGGGTCAGCCGTCATTTGCCATCGCGCGTCTTCGCAGGGACCGAGAGTCTCGTCGAAATCGCCGCCTTCAATGAAAAGCGTTGGCTCGCCAGCGTCTCGGTCGAGGCCCTCGACGAGGTCGCGGATGCGCGGACCGAGGCCGCGCACTTCATCCGCGTCGAGCCGAGAAGCGGTCAAAGAACGGCCTATGCCCTGAACCCCTTTCGCCGCGGTCGCTTTCGGTTCAGCGACTTGCACGTCGCTACGCGGTTTCCCTTCGGTCTCATCGAGAAGGGCTACAGCGTTTCCCTACCCGAAGACCTGATCGTCTACCCGCGCCTCTTGCAAGGCACGCAAACCCCTGCCCTGGACCAGGTCGACGGCGACCTCGCGTCGATGCCGCGACTCGGGCAGGGTAGCGAGTTCGCCGGGAGCGTGAGGTACTACCGCGAGGGCGACGAGGCCCGACAGATCCACTGGCAGCGAACGGCGGCCCGCGGCGAGCTCGTCGTACGCGAGCGCCAGCGCGAGGCTCAATCGCGCCTCACACTGCACATCCAAAACATGGTCGATCCTCGGCAGGTCGACATGAGCGCTTGGCGCGAGGCGTTCGAGGAGCAGATCTCGGAGCTGGCGACCGTGGCTGCCGCCTACTTGAATCGCGGCGTCAGCGTCGAGGTTCGCGCTTCGGGCACGAGCTCTACGCTGGTTCCGGGCGGGACGCCGCCAGACCCAATCTGGCGCTTTCTCGCTCTTTTGACTCCGGTCATCGGACACGGCCGGCAGGGCGAAGACCCAACCGAGCGGGTGCACGCGGCATGACTTTCCGCTTCGCCCACAAGCTCGTCGCCTACATTTTTTCGAGCCTGGGTCTCACGGCCCTGATGCTCGGCACTACCTTTACGGGGGCCGTTGCCCTCATGGTCATCGTCGGCTTTGCCGTCAGCTGGTTCGCCGAGCCACCGCTCATCGACAAGCTGAGCTATTCGCGCATGTGGACTTACGCCGTCGTGGCTCTGCTGTTCGTGCAGATCCTACGTGCATTCCTGGGCGAGTCCGCGCTCGATGCCGGCGTTCAGTACGCGGCCTTTCTGCAGCTGTCCCGACTTTCTCACCGAAAGCGCGCGGCCGACTATCAGCAGATCACGATCTTGGCGTTTCTGCACCTCATCGCCGGCACGGTCCTTTCCTCAGGGCTGGACTATGCGTTGGTCTTCTTCGGCTTCGTGCTGGTGATGCCCTGGATGCTCTCGCTCACCCACATCCGCCGTGAGCTCGAGCTGCGGTACGGCGCGCACCCGCAGATGCTGGAGGCTCAGCTCGAGAGCCCACGCATTGCCACGCGTTCTTTTCTCCTCGGGACGACCTTGCTCGCGATCCCACTCTTCGTCCTCACGGCGACGCTCTTCTTCGCGTTTCCGCGCGTCGGCGTCGGGATGCTTTCCAACCTGAGCACTCGCAGCCAGTCTGCCGCAGGCTTTGGCCCCGACGTACAACTCGGTGGCTTCGGCACGATCCGTGACGATCCGACCGTGGTGATGCGCGTCCGGCCCCCCGCCTTAGCCAAGTCGGCGCCGCACAGTATTGCGCTACGGCTTCGCGGCACGTCCTTCGACAGCTACCAGGGCGGGCGCTGGACACGGACGACGGCCTCGGGCGCGGAGCTTCGCAGGCGTCGCGACAAGTACGAGATCGCACGCTTTCCGAACGACGAGGATCTCGTGTTCCAGATCCTTCTCGATCCAATGGACGAGCCCGTCATCTTTCTGCCGGAAGGCGCCGTGGCTTTGCAGCTGCCGGCGATTGTCCGTTCGGGGCGCGATCGTCATCGGGGCATCTTTTACTCGCCAGGGATGGACCTGCGATACCGCGATTTGCTCGACCAGCCGCTCACCTACAAGGTCTACGTCGACCGAAGCGCGTCGGGGCTGCTGGAGCGAGTCTCGCCGCAGCAGCTCGAGCGCTACACCAAAATTCCCGAGGGCTACGAGCGCATCGCCGAGCTAGCGCGGCAGGTGGCGGGCGATTTGCCGGATGCACGCCGACAGGCGATGGCCATCGAAGCCTTCCTGCGCTCGGGCGGCGGCTATCGGTACACCCTCGAGCAGCCCGAGACCGGCGATCTGGATCCGCTCATGGTCTTCCTGTTCGACGTCAAAGCAGGACACTGCGAGTACTTCTCCACGGCCATGGCCGTGATGATGCGCGCACTCGGGCACCCCGCTCGCAACGTCACGGGTTTTCTCGGTGCGGACCTCAACCCCTACGGCGGCTACTACGCGGTGCGAAACAGCAATGCGCACAGCTGGGTCGAGGTTCTGGTCGAGGACCGTTGGGAGACCTTCGATCCGACCCCGGCGAGCAGTCAGCTCGCGGCGCCGCCCAAAGGTCTCCTCGTGAAGCTGCGGCACATCATGGACGCGATGCGTGTCCGGTGGGCCGAGTACGTGGTGGAATACAACATTCAGGACCAGGTTCGCGCCCTGCGGGGAATCGCCGCCTGGTATCGGTCGCTCCGCAGCAACGACAGCGCCAAGTCAGCGGTGCCGGAGCAGCAGGACGAGAAGAGCGGAGCCAGCCGCATCGACTGGGGATCCCTCGAGCTCGAGTGGCGCTGGTTCCTAGCCGTCGTGATCCCGTTCCTCATCGCGGTCGCCTGGATCCGCTGGCGACGGTCGCGGCGCCGCAGCGCGACTTCGAAGCTACGACTTCAGGCCGACCAAGATCGGGCGCTGCGCCTCTATACCGCCCTCGAGCGGGACCTACGAAAGGCGGGTCACCCCCGCCCGACAGATGTAACGCCCGCCGAGCACGCCTCGAGGCTGGCCGAGCTCGGCTTCGACGCTGCGAATGAAGTGCAGACGCTCACCGAGGCCTACCTGGGTACCCGCTTTGGCAGCGTGCCCCTGTCCTCGAACGACTACCAGCGGCTAAGGCGTCTCGGGCGTCGGGTGCGACATGCGAGCCGGGACCTCAGCGGTTGAGAATGAGCCAGGTCAGGGACCTCAGCGGTTGAGAATGAGCCAGGTCAGGGGCCTCAGCGGTTGAGAATGAGCCAGGTCAGGGGCCTCAGCGGTTGAGAATGAGCCAGGTCGTGGCCGCTGCAGCCGTTGCCATGGCCAAGGTCGCGAGAATCACCACAGTGTTCCCGGTCTTTCGTCCTGACTCGGCGCCAGCCGTCGCGAGCTGCTTGGTCGCACCGGCCGCTCTCTGCTTTGCGCTCTGCGCCTGTCGAGTGACCGCCTCCGCGGGGACCCGAGGGTCCTTGGGCATCGGGTGTGCGCCTGAATCCACCCAGCCCATGGTGGCTCCGGCTGGGGCGCTTCCGCGAACCTGCTCGATGGCATCCGCGACCTCGTCGTCTCCTGCGAACCAGTCGGCAGGGTCTTCGAAATCCGATGCGTCGAGCGGGCGAGCGCCCTCGTCGTCCGGATTGAAGTCGAACGTCGACTCCACGAGGCTTGGGTCCTCATTCGGACTGTCCAAGGAGGTGAAGCGACCGAGCTCCTCCTGGATCATCTTGTCGATCATCATCGGCTGCGGCCGGACCGACTGCTCCGCTTCCTCGAGCGCCGCCTTGACCAGGTTGGCGATGTCATACGACGTCACCTTCATCTGGTGGGCAAACAGGTAGCTCGCCAGCGCGTCACCAAACTCACGCGCCGTTTGAAATCGCTTTCTCGGGTCTTTGGTGAGCGCTTGCCTCAGAACGCCCTCGAACTTGGCGTCCACTTCCGGGTGATCTCCGACCAGGGTAGGCACCTCTGCCTGGGTGACCTGATGGACGGTCTCATAGTCCGTATCGCCCAAGAAGAGACGTCTGCCCGCCAGCATCTCCCAGAGACACACGCCGAGCGCGAAGATGTCCGCTCGTTCGTCGACCGTCTTCCCTATGCCGGCTTCGGGCGACAGGTAGCTGAACTTGCCTTTGACCACGCCGGGATCGGTGCGCTCGAGCTGTGTTCGCGCTTTGGCCAAGCCGAAGTCGGTGACCTTCACCTCACCGCGGCGGCTGATGAGAATGTTCGGTGGGGAGACGTCGCGGTGGACCAGATCCATGGGCTTGCCGTCTTCTTCGCGAAGCTCGTGCGCGTAACTGAGCCCTCGGCAGGCTTCCATCGCGATGTAGACGGCCGCGTTGAGTGGAAAGCGCTGTCCCCTCTTGCGCAGCGTCTCCATGATCCTCTTCAGGTTGCTCCCGTCGACGAACTCCATGACGATGAAAAACGTGTCGTCGGCGGAGCCGATGTCGAAGACGCTGACGATGTTCGCGTGACTCAGCCGCGCACCTAGCCGGGCCTCGTCCAGGAACATGCCGATGAAGCCCTTCTGCGAGCACAGATGGGGAAGGACGCGCTTGATCGCGACTCGCTTCTTGAAGCCCTGGACGCTCGTGGCTTCGCCGAGGAACACCTCGGCCATACCCCCCGATTCGAGCTTCTGAATGACTCGGTATCTTTGTTCGCTCATTCTGGCGGCAATGCCTTCTCTAAGAAGGTTATCGGATTCTTCGGTCTTAGGCCTGTTTGCGTCAATGTATCGCCTCGGACCGGGCATGTGTGCGGATTGACAGCTCGGCTGCACGGCGCTTGACTGCCCCCGTGCCCCGCTCATCCAAACCCATTCGAATCGCCCCCTCCGTCCTCTCTTCGGATTTTGGCCGCCTCACCGAGGAAGTCCAGGCCGTAGATCGAGCGGGGGCCGACTGGATCCACGTGGATGTCATGGACGGGCGCTTTGTGCCCAATATTACGATCGGACCGCTCGTCGTCGAGGCCATTCGGCGGGCCACGAAGAAGCCGCTCGACGTGCATCTCATGATCGAAGAGCCCGAGAAGTATGTTCAGGCCTTTGCGGAGGCCGGGGCTGACATCATCACGGTGCATGTCGAGGCCTGCACGCATTTGCACCGCACACTTCAGCAGATACGCGGCCTCGGAAAACGCGCGGGCGCGTCACTCAATCCTCACACGCCGCCCGAGGTCTTGCGATACGTTCTTCAGGATCTCGACTTGGTCCTGGTCATGAGCGTGAACCCGGGCTTCGGCGGCCAGAGCTTCATCGAGTCGGCCAACAGCAAGCTCCGGACCCTGCGTCGAATGATCGACGAGATCTCGGCCGACATCGATCTCGAAGTCGATGGCGGCGTGAAGCCCGGCATTGCACGCCAGGTCGTCGAGGCAGGTGCCGATGTCTTGGTGGCCGGCAGCGCCGTGTACAATACCGACGACTATGCTCGGGCCATCGAGGCCCTCCGAGGGGATGGTTCATGAGCGAGGAACCGGCTCTCAGCACGGTCTTCGACGGACGACGGGCGACCAAGCGCAAGCTGCGCCGCAGCCATCTGCTCGTGCAAGAGGGCCCTGACGCGGGTGCTCGGCTCGATATCGTCCGGGAGCGCGTGACGGTTGGGCGCAGCGTGATCTGCGACCTGAGCCTCAGCGACTCGCTCGTCAGCGGCACCCACTGCGAAATCGTCGCGAGCGAGACCGGCTTTTTGCTTCGAGACCTCGGTTCGCGGCAGGGGACGGGCATCGGATCCCTACGTGTCCGCGAAGCCTGGCTGAGCTCCGGCAGTGAAATCCGCATCGGCAAGACGCGCATCCGCTTCGAGCTCGAACCGAGCACGATCGAGATCAATCTGAGCCCCGACGAGAAGTTCTTCGAGCTCGTCGGCCGGGGCGTACGGATGCGCGAAATCTTCGCCACTCTCCAAAAGGTCGCGGCCTCCGACCTCACCGTGTTGGTGCACGGCGAGACCGGTACGGGCAAGGAGCTGGTGGCCCGCGCGATTCACCGAGCCTCGAGTCGGGCGCCCCGGCCACTGGTCGTCCAGGACTGCAGCGCGATTCCCGCGAACCTCATCGAGAGCACCCTGTTCGGCCACGAACGAGGCTCGTTTACGGGCGCCGTCGACCGCCGGCGCGGGTGCTTCGAGCTAGCCGACGGGGGGACGCTGTTCTTGGACGAAATCGGCGAGCTCGATCTCGGCCTGCAGCCCAGGTTGCTCCGCGTTCTCGAGACTCGCGAGGTGCAGAGGGTAGGGAGCGCGCGACCGATCCCGGTCAACGTTCGCGTGGTAGCGGCGACGAACCGAGATCTGCGACGGATGGTCAACGAAGGTACCTTTCGCGAGGACCTCTATTATCGACTGAGCGTGGTGCAGCTGCAGTTGCCGGCCTTGCGTGAGCGACCCGAGGACGTCCCGGCCTTGGTGGAGCAGTTTCTGGCCGACGCCCAGCTACAGAGCGGCTCGCTCAAGGGACGACGTTTCACGGTCACCGCGGACGCGATGCACAAGCTCCAGGCGTATCCTTGGCCGGGCAACGTGCGCGAGCTCAAGAACACGATCCACCGCGCCGTATCGCTTTCGGATTCGACAGAATTGGGCATCGCCGATCTGCTTCCCGCGTCTCAGAAGACGCCACGCTCCTTTCTGCCCGGTGCCCTGGCCGAGGAGTCGGTCGCCGAAGGCGTATGTTTCAAGGATGCGAAGCAAAAAGTGCTCGACACCTTCGAGTCGCGATACCTGAAGGCACTGCTCGACAAGTACGGCGGCAACATCAGCCACAGCGCCAAAGCGGCGGGGCTCACACGCTATCATCTGCGAGAGCTCGCGAAGCGGTACGGGCTTCACGGCAATAGCGAGGGGCCCGAGCCGGAATAGTGCGTTTTCGGCCTGATTCTGTATCGTTCAAACGGATGCGGGTCCTGGCCGCCGTCCTTTTCTTCTCGAGCCTCTGGCTGCTGGCCGCCGTCCTTTTCTTCTCGAGCCTCTGGCTGCTGGGCTCCGCCCTTCCTACGCGCGCCGACCAAGGCCCGCGGCCCGCGGTCCCGGCCCCCGGCTGGGCGCGCTCCATCGAAGTCGTCGATGATGGCGCACCCATCATGATGAAGCCGCAAAGTGGCGCGCAGCGCAGGGGGACCGTCGGCCGAGGGACGCGCCTGGCCTTTGCGCGCAGAGTCTTTGGCGATGGCTGCGCCAAAGAGGTCTGGTACGAGACGGCCGACGGGCTCTTCATCTGCGAGGAGCACGTCGTCCCTTCGGTGCGGCCGCCGGGCGTGAGTCCCGAAGTTGCCAAAGAGCAAGTGCAGCGGCGACACGCGTTCGTGCGCGTCGATGGGACCCGGGCCTACAAGCACCCGAGCGACTATTTCGCCAATGACTACTTCGAGGCCTACGGCGAGGGATTCGGGCTCGTCGTCATTGGCCGGCAAGTCTACGGGGGCATCGAGTTCGTGCAGACGCGAAAGCTCCTCTGGGTCGAGCGGAGCGCCCTTCGCTTTGCCAAGGGCAGTGACTTCGAGGGCGTTCGGCTCGCGCCAGGCGAACCGCTCGATTTTGCCTGGGTCTCGCCCAAGCCGAGCACGCTCTATCAAAGGCCCGGTGGGCCCGCCAAGCGGCGTCTGGCAAGGCGTGAGCGGGTCCAGATTGCCCGCGTTCGTGGCCCCTGGGTCGAGCTTCGGGAAGGCGGCGTGGTCAGGCGCTCTGCGTTGGCGCTCCCCGAGCCTCAGGCCCCACCCGAAGGCCTCGGGCCGACCGACCGCTGGGTCGACGTGGATCTCGCGCAACAGCTCATCGTCGCGTACGAGGGCTCGCAGCCCAGATTCGCGACCCTGGTCTCGACCGGCAAGAATTTGCCCGCCACGCGCACGCCCAAAGGTGCCTTTCCCATCTGGGTCAAGCTCGCTCGCCAGGACATGGACAACATCGAGCGCACCGACGTGTCTCGGAACTACATGATGCAAGAGGTGCCCTGGGTGCAGTTCTTCAAGGGCGCTTATGGCTTGCACGCGGCCTTCTGGCATGACGACTTCGGCGTCCGTCGCAGCCACGGCTGCATCAACCTGGCCCCGGCTGACGCCCGCTATCTGTTCCAGTTCACCGAGCCGGTGCTTCCCGCGGGCTGGAACGCGATCTTGGCGACCCCCGAAGACCGGGCGACCCTGGTCCGGGTGCGCTGAGCTGGCGTATCGGCGGGGACAGCCTTACAACTGCCGAGCTGTGCGGATTCCGTTCCACAAGTACGAAGGTCTGGGCAACGACTTCATCGTCGTCGACCGCGATGCGCTTTCTGTAGAGCGCCTGAGCCCCGCGCAGGTCCGCGGTCTCTGCGACCGTCACCGCGGCATCGGTGCCGATGGACTGCTGATCGTCGACGCCGTCCGTCCGTCCATGCACGTGACCAACTCGGACGGCTCCATCCCGCAGATGTGTGGAAATGGGCTTCGCTGCGCGGCCTTGCATTTGGCGCGTCGCAAAGAGCTGAGCTCGCTCGATCTTCAGGTCGACACGGACAGCGGCCCGCACCGCTGCGTCGTCGAGCGCGAAGCTTCCGAGGGCTCGGTGCTCGTGACCATGCGCCCGGCTTCTCTGCGCCCCGAGGACATTCCGCTCCTCGCCGCTGCGCCCTGGGTCGACGCCCCGCTTCGGGTTGGGGAGCGCCAAGTCCGCGTCACGGCCGTGTCGATGGGGAACCCGCATGCGGTGACGTTCGACGAGCTCGGCGGGGAACGTTTCGCGCTCGCATCCCAAATCCAGCAGGACGAGCACTTCCCTGAGGGCGCCAATGTCGGCTTCGCGCAGCTGAAAGGCGGACGGACCATCGAGCTGCATGTTTTCGAGCGGGGTGCGGGCTGGACCCAAGCCTGTGGCACTGGGGCCTGCGCCGCGGCGGTCGCGGCCGTGCATACCGGGCGGGCTGCAGCGGGCGAGTCGCTTGCGCTGATTCTGCCAGGAGGCAGCCTCTCGATCACGGTGCAGGGTCCCACGGAGCCGATTCTCATGAAGGGGCCGGCTCGCCACGTTTTTTCCGGTGAAGTCACCGTCTGAGCGCTCCCCGGCCCCAATTGGTACCATTGCGTTCTTCGCGCGTTTCTAGGTAGCCTCCTAGGGTGTCCCTTAGGACGTTGCGTTCATGCTTGGCTTTGGGTTTGCTGGTCGCTGCAGGCTGCGGCGACGGCTCGGGGGGCGATGGCGGCGTCGTCGACTGCAGCGTCGACCCGCTTGCCTGTGACGACTTTGGGCGCTGCGACTCGTTCGAGGAACTGCGCCAGCCGTTTTTCGGTGACACGCACGTGCACACGAGCTTGTCTCTGGACGCGAATCTACAGGGCACGCGACCGGGTCCAGCAGAGGCCTATGACTTTGCGCGCGGCGAGACGCTTGGACTTCAGCCCTACCAGGCGGACGGCCGCCCAAGCAGAACGGCGCAGATCGATCGCCCGCTCGATTTCGTGATGCTCAGCGACCATGCCGAGTACCTCGGGACGGTCGACGTCTGTCATGATCCTGGCTCGCCCGCGTACGACGACGCGGACTGCGTGCAGGCTCGCGAGGATCCCGCGGCAGCGTTCATTCTCCTGAACTTGCTCACCGCGCGGATGCAAAACAACGTGACCCACCCGGGCCTATGCGGTGAGGCGAACGAGATTTGTTTCGAGGCCGGCAAGGAAGTTTGGCGCGGGGTGCGCGATGCCGCTCAGGCCGCCTACGATCAGACGGCATCCTGCACGTTCACATCGTTCGTCGGCTACGAATGGAGCGCGGGACCGGGCGCTCTCAATCTGCACCGCAACGTCATCTTCAAGAACGCGCAGGTCCCTGACTTCCCGGTAGGCTATTTCGAAGCTCCCTACGTCGAGGACCTGTGGGACGAACTTCGCGCCGAGTGCATCGACGCGGGCACGGGCTGCGATGCCTTCACGATTCCGCACAACAGCAATCTTGCCGGCGGCATCTTCTTCTTCGACGAGAAGCGCGATGGTGCTCCGTTCGATGCTGCGTACGCCGAGTCGCGCAACGAGATGGAGCCGATTATCGAAATCTTTCAGCACAAGGGCGCCTCCGAGTGCATGGCAAGCGAATCCGACGAGCTCTGTGGCTTCGAGGTTCTGCCTTTCTCGAACCTGGCGGCGACCAATTTGGGCCTCTTCACCGAGCCTTTCGAGACCGACTTCGTACGTAGCGCCTATGGCCAGGGCCTGAAGCTCGAGGCTTCGCTCGGCACGAACCCGTTCCAGCACGGAATCATTTCCTCGACCGACACGCACATAGCCGCCCCCGGCCTGGTCGATGAAGCGAGCTTCAAGGGGCACGGCGGCGCTGGGCAGCCAAACCGCGATATCTTTCCCGAAGGCTTTCCCGACGTTCGCTACCTAAACCCAGGGGGCCTCGCGGGGGTCTGGGCCGAGGAGAACTCACGAAGCGCCATTTTCCAGGCGCTGCGTCGCAAGGAAACCTGGGGAACGAGCGGGCCCCGCATCGTGCCGCGGTTCTTTGGAGGCTGGGGCTACCCGAGCGACCTCTGCGACGCGGGGCAGGATCTGCCGGAGCAGGGCTACGCCCTCGGCGTGCCCATGGGTGGCGAGCTCGGCTCTCCGCCGCAGGGTGCCGGTGCACCGAGCTTCGTCGTCCATGCGCGCCAAGATGCGCAAAGCGCACCGCTTCAGCGCATCCAAATCATCAAGGGCTCGCTCGATGGTGAGGACTACGACGTTCAGGTCTTCGAAGTCGCGGGCGATCCAAACAACGGCGCGAGCGTGGACTTACGAAACTGTGAGCCGCAGGGCCGAGGCTTTGGAGACCTGTGCACCGTGTGGACCGACCCCGACTTCGATCCCAGCAGGCCCGCCTACTACTACGTGCGCATCCTCGAAAACCCCGTTTGCCGATGGACCGTCAAGCAGTGCGTGGACCAAGGGTATGACTGCGACAACCCCGTGCGTGAGATCGACATCGCTTGCTGTGACCCGAGCGTCGGCCTGAACGTCGCGGCTTGCGATGCGCTCGCCGACGGATTGCCGAGCGAAGAGGAGCGAGCCTGCTGTCGTGCGGAGCGACCGAGCTCGAGCACGAACGTCGATTTCTGCGTCGGCCTCGCCAACTCCATCACGTCCGGTCCGAGCGAATGCTGCCTTCCACGCCTGCAGACCAGCATCCAGGAACGCGCTTGGACTTCTCCCATCTGGTACCGACCGGAGGGCTGACCGATGCTTCGTGCGCTCGCACATTTCTTCGTCATTGGCGGTCTGTTATTCGCCGCGCGCGCGGGATTTCAGCGACTGCATCCGCCGCCGCAGGAGATCAGAATCGAGGTCGCAGAGGATGCGAACGAGGCGGAGGTGGAGCAAAAGGTCCGCGAAGCCATTCTGCTTCGCGAGGCGCGTAAGTACGAATGGGTCCGGCGAGACCCGATCATCTTCAAGCACCTCGTTCGCAATATGCGCTTCATCGAGGCCGACTCCCAGGAAGACGACCTGCGACTCTTCAGGCGGGCGCTAGAGCTGCAGTTGCACGAGCGAGACCCGGTCGTGAAGGCGCGACTTCTGCATCGGGCGCGAGCCGCACTGAGCCTCGTTCCCGAGGAGGCGATGCCGAGTCAGAAAGAGCTTCAGGCGCATCGCGAACGTTACGCGGAGCGTTTCGAGCGCGAGGGCGAGCTGCGCTTGGAGCACATCTTTTTGAGCCGATCCAGACGGCCGGACAGCCTGCAGCGTGACGCTGCTCGGCTCGCCTCGGAGCTCGCGGCGGGTTCGGGCGAGGGCCTGGGCTCGTTTGGGGATTCGCTTCCGGGACTTCGTCCGGTGCAGAGCCAGCGACTCGCGCAATGGCGGGCCAGCTACGGTGAACCCTTCGCCGACGCGGCGGCTCGAGCAGAGCTCAACCGCTGGTACGGTCCCGTGCCGTCCGTTTACGGCCTTCACTTCATACGCGTGCTCGGACGGGCGGGTCGATTCTTGCCGCCGCTTGCGCAAATCGAAGCCGAGGTTCGGGCCGACTTTCTTGCGGACAAGGGCAGGGCGCTCGCCGAACAGCGCCTGTACGCACTACGCGAGGCGTACGCCGTGCAGGTCCGGAGGCGACCATGACGGCGCGCGCGGGGGCCTGGATGGGGCTGGCGCTGGGCCTTCTCAGTCTGTCGGAAGCAAGCCCCGTTTGGGCCCATCCGCTCGCCCCGGCGGTTCTCAGCTTCGAGCCGACGGGGCCGCGTACCCTGCGCATGTCCTGGCGCGCGCCGCTCCAGCGGCCCTCCGGTCAGAGCCTGAGCCCTCGGATTCCCGAAGGCTGCGTGAGCCTGGGCCCCGCCGAGCGCGAGCTTTCCGAAGACCAAAGCAGCTTCACCGAGGTGACGCCACTGCGCTGCGTGTCCGCCGACTTGCTTGGGGTTCCGATTCACGTCGACGGTTTCGAAGACTCCTCACTCAACGCCGTCGTGCGTATTCGCCGACCGTCGGGACAAACCCGGCACGCCATCTTGGACTCCAGCCAAAGGAGCTTCACTCTGCGGCAGGCCGAGGTCGAGGCCGATACCGAGTCACGGGCGTTTGGGGCGTATCTGCGACTCGGTGTCGATCATCTCTTGATGGGCTGGGATCATTTGGTCTTCGTGTTCGGTTTGATGTGTCTGTTCGGCTGGCGCCGTCGCCTGGTCATGGCCGTCACCGCGTTCACGCTGGGTCACAGCCTCACACTCGCCCTGTCCGTGCTCGAGCTCGTGCGACTTCCGCAGGCCTCGGTCGAGGCGCTCATCGCGGTGACGATCATCGTGCTCGCGCTCGAGATCCGAGCGGGGCAAAAGGGCCCCGTCTGGCGTCATCCATGGATCCTGCCCGGCATGCTCGGCTTGCTTCACGGGCTCGGGTTCGCATCGATGTTGACCGAGGCGGGTATCCCCTCAGCGGAGGTGCCCCTCGCGCTTCTCGGCTTCAACCTGGGCATCGAGCTCGCCCAGCTGCTGCTCATCGGCGGTTCCTGGCTCGCCGACCGGCTCGTTCGTCCGCTCCTCCCCGAAGGCACGCGAGGACCCGAAGGCTGGCGAGGACCCGAAGGCCGGCGAGGACCCGAAGGCCGGCGAGGACCCGAAGGCTGGCGAGCGGAAGGCTGGCGAGCGAACCGGCTCCTCCCCGCGTACGTCACCGGATCGCTTGGGGCGTTCTGGCTCATCGAGCGCGCCTTTACGCTGCTGGCCCTCTGAGGCTGAGTTCCCTGGGGCTTAGTGTAGCTCCCGTGTTTACGCCTTTAGAGGGAGCGATTTTGACACTCACGGGTCGCGCTTTTCTTCTCCTCCAAGCTGCGCACTAAATCAGTATTTATCGAAGCCCGTTTTGGTGATAACAGCATCAGCTCATCGCTCATGGAGGCCGTAGGATGAAAAGCCTGATCGTTGCACTAGGAATCTCGTTTGCCGTACTTCTCGCGGTCCCAGCTTCGAATGCCAACGCGAGCGGCTACTCGAGCGGCAGTGAGCATCGGGGCGGCCACCACCACACGGGCTGGCGCCATCGATGGTTCAGTTTTTGGTCTTCGTGGTTCGGTGAAGGTAGTCATGGCGGGAATCCGGGAGCGGAGCCTGGCCCCACAGCCGTGCCCGAGCTCGATCCAAGCGCCGCCGGTGGAGCCATCTTGCTCCTGGCCGGTGGCATGCTGTGCCTGACCTCGCGTCGACGCGAGGACGAGCTGGCCTGAGCGCGAATGACCCAGCTGCGTTCCTTAGCCGGTTCGTGCAGTGGGCGGTCTTGAGCCTTGACGCAGTACCTGCCGGCTCAGGCCAAGTCTTCGGACACGTGGTTCGTGAGACCCCTCGCCGCTCTGGGTCTTCTGGGCTTCGAGTACCTTTCGATTAGCCTGAGTTTCGAATCCTCGCCGCAGCTCGAGCTTTTCGGAGATGGCTCGCGCGCGAGCCTGGTGCAAATGCTCGGCCCAGCGGTGATCGCCTGGGGCACAGCGCTGTGGCTCCTCGCTGGACCACAGCTGCGAGACACGCTGCAAAGCTCTCGGAAGACGGAGCCGAGTCGCCCAGGCCTGACTCTCGCCGTGCATCTCGCTTGCTTCGCCATTTTTTTCTTCGTCACGTCGCAAGTCTTCGGCGCGTCAGCGCCCGTGGGCGAGCCCGCCCTCTGGGTGGCCGCTTGGCTTGCCGGCCTCGTCGCGACAGTCGCCTCCGTCTCGGTCTTTGCGCTGGGCGCCTTCGATCTTCGAAGCGTGTTGCATGAGCTCGCGCGCCCGCTGACACTGGCCTCTCTGCTCGGACTACTGGCCTTCGTGGCGGGACTCGCGACGCGCGCTCTGTGGAACCAGCTGAGTGACTGGACCCTGCTGTCCGTGTTCGGCGTGCTAAACATGCTGGTCGATCCCGTTTCGTACGACCCGAGCCTCGCCACCGTCGGCACGGAGGCATTCGTCGTCGAAGTGTCTCCGGTCTGTTCGGGATACGAGGGCATCGGACTGGTCGCCGTATTCGTCGGCGCGTACCTCGCTTTCTACCGCCGGAGGTTTCGCTTTCCGCAGGTGCTCTGCCTGCTCCTCTGCGCGATGCTTCTGGTTTGGGCCCTGAACGTCATTCGCATCGTTGCGCTCATCGGCATTGGTCACCTCGGCTATCCTGCCGTCGCAGTTGGAGGGTTTCATTCGAAGGCCGGCTGGCTGGTCTCTTCCGCCGTGGTGCTCGGCGCGGTTTGGCTCAGCCAGCGCGTCGACTGGTTCGCGCGCGAGCCGCGAGCCAGGGCGGCTCCCGTGGTCAACCCGAGCCTGCCCTTCTTGCTTCCCTTGCTCGCGATTGTCGCCAGTCAGCTCGCAATCGGGCTGTTCGTCACGGATTTCAACTACTACTATCCAGTGACCGTCGTCGTTGCCCTGCTGCTTCTGACCTATTTCCGGAAGGACTACGCCGCAGGGCTCCGCAAGCAGTTCGCCGGTCGCGCTCTTTGGTCCTGGGAGGCCTTCGTGCTGGGCCTCCTGGTGTTCGTGATCTGGCTTTCCATGGCAGCGCTGAGCCAGGCAGGCGCACAAAATGGGCCGCCCCCCGATCTCCTCGCGCTCCCCGCCCCGATACGAGGACTGTGGATCAGCGCGCGCGTCCTTGGCGCCACCCTGACGATTCCCATTGCCGAAGAGCTCGCGTTTCGCGGCTTTCTCCTACGCCGCCTCATCAGCGCAGACTTCACGTCGGTCTCCTATCGTCAATGGAGCTGGCCGGCCGTCGTGCTTTCTTCCTTGGCCTTTGCGATGGTTCACCAGGCCTGGCTGGCCGCCTTCTTCGCCGGAGTCTTGTACGCCTACGCGCAGCAGCGCCGAGGCCTGCTGAGCGACGCGATCCTGGCCCATGCCGTCACCAACGCCCTCATCGCCGCGCAAGTGCTCGTCGGCGGTCAGTGGTCTTTGTGGTGAGGCTTCCCCCCAAAGAACACTAGGCGCTGGCGCGCGTCCGATCCGGGACGCGATCGAGCCAACCGAAGGCACCCGCAGCCGCCGGGCTGTCCGACCGGCGACGGGAACTCTCCTCCACGTATTGTCGAAGTCGCGCCGCGGCGGCGTTCTTGTCGAAGGGTACTTCGCCGAGGCTCGGCTCGTTCAGGAGCCGTCCCAAGCTGCCGTTGAGGTGTGCGCAGAACCGCAAACACTCTTGCCGCGCCCTTCGGAGCCGACCCGGCTCGGCGCCATCCGCCGCTTTCAGCGCTGCGACGCTGTCCAGAAGGGGGCCCTGCTGCGGATAGTCCGTCTGCTTTGCGAGCCGGGGTCCGAACGCGGCCCAGTGCCGCAGGAAAGCGTCGACCAAGACGAAGTCTTCCCGGCCTGCTCGCGCGGCAGCGGAAACCTTGTCCGCGAAGGCCCAAAGAACGAAGCGAAAAGCCCAGATCTCTTCTCGCAAGCGTTCCGAGGGTCCAGTGTCCATTGGAGCCGCGTGGTGCGGGGCGCTTTGGTCCAGTGCCAGCCATCGCAGCTGCTTCGCGCTGTCCTCGAGCGTCTGGCGGGCAGTCGCCACGCTGCGGTGAAAACGGCTCGCGTCCGTCGCGGGTCTTTCATGGGCGTCGAGCTGCGGCAGGGCTTCGTCGAGCAGGGTCCGCATTTGCATGTGAAGGTCCATCGCGATCCCTTCGATCGCCTTCCGAAAGCTCTCGACATGCCTGGAAGAATTCGGCGGGAGACGAGACGCGAAGTCATCGGCAAGGGACTCGATCCCTTGCACGAGCAAGAAGCGAGTGAGCGTGCGCAGCTCACGCCGCACAGCGGAGACGAGGATCTGCGCCCGATGCACACCGTCGACAGCCGAGACCTCCCGGTCCGCAATGCCCAGGAAGCGCTGGGCGCGGAGCAGGGTCAACAAGGCAACCATCGTCGTCATCTTCGCAGCTTCGCCCGTGAAGTCGGCGAGGTCCGGCGCCAACTCCTCCGGCACCAGGAGCTCGCCAGCATGGTTGAATTCGAGCGGGTCCGCCGGAGCGAAGAAGACGTTGTGTCGCAGGTCGCGCAAGAAGAGGTCGAAGCTGGCCACGAAGTCCTCGGCGTGGACCGCTGGTAGCTCGACGAGTCGCTCACTCATGCGAAGCGCATCGCTGAGCGAGCGCTCCAGAGAGAGGAGGGAAGCGTTTGGACCCTGTACAGCCGAGGCGCTCGAATCGGCGAGGGCACGCGCTAGCTCGAGCGCCCACTGGTAGCCCGCACGAACGGTCCTCAAGCGCGCGCGCAGGCCATTCGAGGCAACCGGAAAAGCGTGGTTTTCGAGCTGCCGAAAGGCGACGAGTCCGGACAGCGCAGCTTGGAGCGGAGCGAGCAGGTCCGTCCGCTCCTCCGGGCTCAGCTTGGCGAGCCAGATCGTGAACCGCTCTGCGTCGCTGGGAGCCAGGCGACAGGCCCGCGCCAGAAGCTGGGCGTCGGTGCTGCGGCGGGCGGGTTCCTGCATGGATGGACTCTAGCGATCGGAATTATCGGAGTACAGAATCTGGGCTCGATCAAACGAGGCTCGCCAGCGAACCCTTTGGAGGCTTTTTCCCGAGGTGCTCGAAAGCGTGCCGAGTCGCGACCCGGCCCCTGGCCGTGCGCGCCAGGAGGCCCTTCTGAAGGAGGTACGGCTCGTACACGTCTTCTAGCGTGTCTCTCGCCTCGCTGAGAGCCGCCGATAGGGTCTCGATACCGACCGGGCCACCGTCGTAATGATCGATGATGACCGACAGGTAGCGCCGGTCCATTTGGTCGAGCCCGGCGGCGTCGACGTCGAGACGGTCGAGGGCTTCCCTCGCGGTTTGTCCATCGAGCGTGCCGTCCGAGAGGACTTCCGCGAAGTCACGCGCGCGCCGCAGCAGCCGGTTGGCGATCCGCGGCGTGCCCCGTGCCCGCGTGGCCAGCTCGAGCGCCGCTTCCTTGGTCATCGGAAGGCCCATGAGACTCGCGCTTCGCTCGATGATCGCGCGCAGTGACTCGACGGGGTAGTAGTCGAGCCGTGACACGTAGCCGAAGCGCGAAAGCATCGGGTTGGTGAGAAGCCCCGTTCGCGTGGTTGCTCCGACGAGAGTGAAAGGGCTCAGCGGGAGCTGAAGCGTTTGAGCGTAAGGTCCATCGCCGTTCACGATGTCGATTCGGAAGTCTTCGACGGCGGAGTAGAGGTTTTCCTCGACGACCGGGTTCAAACGATGGATCTCATCGATGAACAGGATGTCGCAGGGCTCGAGCCGAGTGAGGAGCGCAGCGAGCTGACCTTTGTGCTCGATGGCGGGGCCTGAGGCCGAATGCAGGGTCACCCCGCGCTCGGCTGCGAGAATCATCGACAGAGTCGTCTTGCCGAGCCCCGGCGGCCCGCAGAACAGGGTGTGGTCGACTGGCTCCCCTCGTCGCCGGGCCGCCTCGACGAACACCCGAAGGTTGTTCTTGATGTTCTCCTGTCCGACGAAGTCGTCGAACTTCATCGGACGCAGGCTGCGGTCGAGCACCTCGTCGACGGACTGTTCGCTGGCTTCCAGGTTTTCGTTCGAGCGTGCTTCCATGGCTCTAGGACAGTGCTCCCAAGGCTGCTCGCAGCAGGCCTTCCAGGTCTCGTTCGTCCGCTCCGTCTGCAGCGCTGCTCACCGCAGCCTCGGCCTCGTTTCGCTTGTAGCCCATCTGCACCAGGGCGCCGACGACTGTTTCAGACGGTGCGCTGGGCGCGCGCGGGGGCACTCGAGGGACCACTCCGGACGCGCTCCGCGGCGCGAAGTCCAGCTTGTCTTGCAGGTCTATCAAAAGCCGTTCGACGGTCTTGCGACCGACCCCCGTGATGCCCTTGAACGCCGCCTTGTTCTGCATGGCGATCGCGTCCTGGAGCGCGGCCGCGTCCAGGACGTTCATGATGCCCAGCGCGACTTTGGGACCCACGCCCGTCACTTTGAGCAGAGCTCGGAACGCTGCGCGATCGGCCACCGTCGCAAAGCCGTACAGCGTGAAACAGTCTTCTCGGACATGGGCGTGCACGTGCACCACGCTCTGTCCGGCGGGGGTTGCTTCCAAGCGGCCGAGCGAGCCGAGCGGAACGAACAGCTCGTAGCCGACGCCTTGGACGTCCACGATGACCGAGCCATCCCCCTCTTGTCGCTCGATGGTTCCGCAGAGCCTGCCGATCACAGCGCGAGCCTAGCAGCTTACTGAACAGGCGTCCGTATTTTGCGCAGCTTCTGAGCCGGCAGCTTGCGTATCGTACGCGCGGCCTGAATGTGCGTGATGGCGACCGCCAGCGCGTCGGTGGCGTCTACGTCGAAGGTTTGCTGGAGGCGGAGCAAGGTGCCCACCAGCCGCGCGACCTGCTCTTTTTCGGCCTGGCCCGAGCCGGCGACCGTGCGTTTGACGATCGCCGGAGGATACTCGTGGACCTCGAGTCCGTTCTGGGCGCCGACCAGCAGGGCGACCCCGCGCGCGTGGCCCAGCTTCAACGCGGCGTTGGCGTATTTGGCGAAAAAGATCTCTTCGACCGCCATCTCGAGTGGTCGGTGAGCGCTTATCACTTCCGCGAGCGTCTTGTGAATGGCGTGAAGCCGCGTGGCCAGCGCCTGCTTGGCGGGCACGGCGATCGTTCCTGCCGCGATGTACTCGAGCCGCGTCCCCACGATCTCGACCACGCCCCATCCGGTGCGCCGCGTCCCGGGATCGATGCCTATCACGCGCATGCTGTCACGAGGCCCGCATGATTCACGACGCGAGCGAGGCCAGTGCCTCCTCGCTCAGCTCGAAGTCGGAGTAGACATTCTGCACGTCATCGTGATCATCCAACGCTTCGTAGAGTTGGATCAACTTTGCGGCCTCGTCGCCCTCGACGACCTTGGGGTTGTTGGGAATGTATTCGAGCTCGGCAGACGAGAGCTCGATTCCAGCTTGCTCCATGGCGTCCCGAACGGCGTCCAGCTCATTGCGAGCCGTCGTGACGACCCACTCCTCGTTCGCCTGCTCCAGGTTTTCCGCACCTGCGCCGACGGCGACTTCGAAAAGCGACTCCTCGGTCGCGGCCTCGAGATTGACACGGACCACACCCTTCTCTTCGAAGGCCCAGGTCGCCGTGCCGCTCGTACTCAGTTGACCGCCGTTTTTGTCGAAGATCTTACGAACCTCAGCCACGGTCCGGTTCCGGTTGTCCGTGACGACGGTACACACGAAAAGCGTGCCATCGGGGCCGATTCCCTCGTAGACGAGCTCTTCGTACTGCACCCCCTCGAGCTCACCAGTTCCCTTCTTGATGGCCCGCGTGATGTTGTCCGCCGGCATGTTGGCTGCCCGGGCCGCGTCCAGGGCACGGCGAAGCCGCGGATTACCATCGGGATCACCGCCGCCCTGGCGGGCCGCAATGGTGATCTCCTTAATGATTTTCGTGAATATTTTCCCGCGCTTGGCGTCTTGTGCACCCTTGCGCCGCTTAATTGTAGACCACTTGCTATGGCCGCTCATGGGAACCTTTATCCAATGACAGCGGCGGCTTTTCAAGGAGCCGTTCCTCAATTGAATAACCGCTTGGGTAGCGCGTCGAACCGGCCATGGCTCGCTTCTTCACCATGGTCCTGCTCGCCCTTTCCGTGCTCGGCTGCGACTCGGAAGCCCGCTACCACTGCGTCGCCGAGGGGCCGCCGGCGGATATTGGCTGCTTTGTGTGCCGTGGCGCGGATTGCTGGCGACAGGATCCACCCGAGCGCTCGGCCTGTGTGACCGACGGCGACTGCGGCGACGGCGCGCAATGCAGCAGCCGGGGGTGCCTCGAGCGCTGCACCGCCGACGCGCACTGTCCTCTCGGCACGATCTGCACGGAGGCAGGTCTGTGCCTCAATCCGACCGAGACGGACGTGTCTCCCAACCCCGACCCCAGCGAGGATCCCGTTCCCGGCGGTGACGATGGCCCCAGCGAGCCCGAGGGCTTCTGCCCGAACACCCCCTGTAAGCAGGGCAGGCTCTGCCTAGACGGCGAGTGCCGCACACCCTGCGACACGGACGAAGACTGCGCCCTCGTCGACGCGAGCATTAGGTTCTGTCGCTCGGTCGCCGGGCGCCGGCTCTGCCTCCGCAGCAGCGAGGCCCTGTCCCGCTGTCAGCTCGCGATCGACTGTGCGTTCGGAGAAGTATGCGAAGAGGGCAACTGCGTGGCCGCTTCGGGCTCCTCGGCGCCCTGAGCCCAGCGCGCCTGAAGCGCTTCCAAGAGTCCTGCTGTTCCGACGTACAAGAAACCGACACAAAACAGGAGAACGAACGGTATGCTGAGCCAGCTCTGTGTGAGCACAGCCACCAGCAGAGTGGCGCCGCAATACAGCCCAAAGCCGATCTCGAGCAGGCTGTGCCAGGGCCACTGACCGCGATAAGAACCAGATAGACTCGCTGCGCTCCCGCCGACGAGCCCGTGTTTGGGCGTGCGCACGAACTCTACGCCATGTCCAAAGAGGCCCTCGACCGCGGCACGGCTGTTGTTGACGGCCAGCCCGATGCCGAGCGCCATCATCAGTGGCAGGCGCTTGATTGCGTGCCAGGCCTTGCCGTGGAGCGCATGGTGCGCGGTGACGTAGAAGAGGGCGATCGAGCCGCAGGTGGCCAGGAAGAGCGGAACGTCGAGCAGCAGTAGCCCTGGCTGCTCGAGCTTGCGTCGGATGAGCATGTTCGGCAGCTGAAGAAGGGCCAGCAGGAGCAAGAAGAGGTAGGCCAGATTGTTCGTCAGGTGAAAGAAGGCTTCGGTCTTGATCTTCCGTTCGATCGGGGCTCGGGCGATGGGACCGAGCAGCTTTCGGGCGGTCTGCACTGAGCCCTTGGCCCAGCGGAACTGCTGACTCCTGAAGCTGTTCATGTCCGCTGGCAGCTCCGCCGGCGCGCTCACCTCGGGAACATACACGAACTCCCAGCCACTGAGCTGCGCGCGATAGCTCAGGTCCATGTCTTCGGTGACTGTGTCGTGCTGCCAGCCGCCGGCATCGATGATGGCCGACTTGCGCCAGATTCCGGCCGTCCCGTTGAAGTTGAAGAAGTGGCCGGAGCGGTGTCGTGCGGCGTGCTCGATCACGAAGTGACCATCGAGCAGCATGGCCTGGCACTGCGTCAGATGCGAGGACTCGCGGTTGAGGTGCGACCAGCGTGCCTGAACCATGCCGACCTTGGGATTCGTGAAGAAATGAACGAGCTCGCGGAGGATCTGGGGACCCGGGACGAAGTCCGCGTCGAACACCAGGATGAGCTCGCCCTTCGCGTCCTCCATGCCAGCCTGCAGGGCCCCAGCCTTGTAACCGGCGCGGTTCTCGCGGTGCCGGTAACGAATGTCGATCCCTTGCCTGGCGAGCGCTTCACACTTTGCGCGTGCGAGCGCACAGGTTTCATCGGTGGAGTCGTCGAGAACTTGAATCTCGAGCCGGGCGGCCGGGTAGTCTAGCTTCGCGGTCGCCTCGATGAGCCGTTCGACCACGTAGCGCTCGTTGAAGATGGGCAGCTGCACGGTCACCAGCGGCAGGCTGTGCTCCTCGAAGCGCTCGAGCGGCATGCTCTTTTCCTGCCGGTGGCGCATGTAGCGAAGCCACAGCGCGCTCCGGTGCGCGCCGTAGAGCGCGAGCACGGCGAGGGTGAGCAGGTAAACGGCAACGACGAGAGTCTGCAATAGGGGCTCCGGCTGGGGGGCAAATCCTGAAACCCCAAACCTTGCGGTCGGCCCCCGTCCACGGCGACCCTTCAATTGTCATATTTTGTAAGAAACGCAGAGAATCTAGGCATTCGAGCGCGCCATAGCAGCTCCGGATTGCAGCCTCTGCAGGGTTCGCTCTTTACCGAGCACCTCCATCACCTCGAAGAGCCCCGGGCTTCTCGTCCGCCCTGTCATGGCGACCCGCGCGGGCTGGGCGACGTCCTTCATGCTGAGCTCGTTCTGCTCGAGCCAGGTCTTGACGGCCTCCTCCAGCGCCTCGCGCTCGAAGGGCTCGACCTGCTTCACGAGCTCGGCGAGCTGGAACAGGCGGTCCGCGTTGTCGGGCACCAGAAACTTACGGCTGGCCTTTTCCTCGAACTCCACTTCGCGCAGGAAGAAAGAGACTGCGTCAGCGAGCTCGATGAGGGTCTGCGCCCGGGGCTTGGCCAGTGGCAGCGCTGCCCGAAGCACCGGATCCTCGGCCTGGGTCGAGATCCCAAGCTGCTCCAAAAACGGCAGCACCAGCTCCGCGAGCTTGCCGTCCTCGAGCATTCGCAGATGCTCCCCTTGCACGAACAGGAACTTCTTGGCGTCGTACCGACCTGCGGTGCTGCCGACCTGGTTCCAGGAGAACTTCTCGATCAGCTCCTGCCTGGTGAAGATCTCCTGGTCGCCGTGTGACCAGCCGAGGCGCACCAGGTAGTTCAGCACTGCGTCGGGCAGGTAGCCCATGTCACGGTACTCCAGCACGCCAACCGCGGCGTGTCGCTTGGAGAGTTTGTCGCCGTTGGGGGCGAGCACCATCGGCATGTGTGCGAACTTCGGAGGCTCCGCACCGAGCGCCTCGTACAGCAGGATCTGTGGGGCGGTGTTGATCATATGGTCGTCACCGCGCGCGACCAGCGAGATCTTCATCGTCAGGTCATCCACCACGCAACCGAAGTTGTAGAGAGGAAGCCCATCGGGACGAAGCAAGATGAAGTCCTGCTGGGTCTCGTTCAGCACGTCGATGCGGCCTTTGACCTCGTCGTTCCAGCCGGTGGAGCCAGCTTCTGGGGCCCGAAACCGAATGACGTGCCGCTCGCCCGGGTCCGCCGGCGGTTCGCTCCGGTCGCGCCAGGGGCTCTTGAAGCGAAAGCCGTCCTTGGTGCCGCTCTTCTTGTGAAGCTCGCGGGCCTCCGCGATCTCTTCCTTGGTCGCGTAGCAGCGGTAGGCGTGGCCTGTCTCGATCAGCTTGCTGGCGTAGTCCGCGTAGATGTCGAGGCGCTCACTCTGAACGTAGGGACCATAGTCTCCGCCGACGCCGGGACCTTCATCCCAGTCGAGCTCCAGCCAGCGCATGGACTCGAGCACGATGTCGATGCTCTGCTGCGTACTCCGCTCCCGGTCTGTGTCCTCGATACGCAGTACGAACTTGCCGCCGTTCTGACGAGCCCAGAGCCAGCTGTAGAGCGCCGTGCGCACTCCGCCGATGTGCAAATAACCGGTTGGAGAGGGGGCGAAACGTACGCGGACGTCGGACATCGCCGAGTCCTCTACCCGCCGCCCAACACAGGGTCAAGCGAAGCCCGACTGCCTAGCCGTTTCCCAGGCGGGCGGAATCCGGTACGTTTTTGCGTGGAGCCGCTTGACGCATAGGGTTCGCACCAACAGGCTCGGGCGCTCATGAGTTCGGCTACTCCGCTGGTCCAGCGCCTGAATCGCGGCGTCCGCGCATCCACCGCCAAGTGGAGCTTCCTCGGGGAGCGCCCGTTTGGCGGCGAGCTCCGGCTTCGGCGCTTCCGCCTCGGCAATGGCCTCACGGTGGTGACGGTGGTCGACCGGTCCGCGCCGACGGTCAGCTATCACAGCTGGTTCGCGGTGGGCTCGCGGCACGAGCGCCCTGGCAAGACGGGCCTGGCGCACCTGTTCGAGCACCTCATGTTCGGCGAAACCAAGAACCATCCCCTCGGCGAGTTCGACCATTTGATGGAGGAGTCCGGCGCCGAGGTCAACGCCGCGACCTGGACCGACTGGACCTATTACTACGAGAATGCGCCGAAGAGCGCCCTGCCGCTTCTCGTCGCGCTCGAAGCCGACCGGATGGCCAACCTCGTGCTTCGCACTCCGCAGGTGAGCTCCGAAAAGGAGGTCGTCGCCAACGAGCGCAGGCAGCGCGTGGACGACAGCGTCGAAGGCATGGCCATGGAGCAGCTCTACAAGAAGGCCTTCGTTCGGCATCCGTACAGTTGGCCGACGATCGGTTGGATGAGCGACATCGTCGGCTTCACCGTCGACGACTGTCGCCGGTTCTACCGTAGCTATTACGCGCCCAACCGCGCGACAATCGTCATCGTCGGTGATTTCAACGAGGCCAAGGCCCTCAGCCTGGTCCAGGAGCACTACGGCCACATGCGCAGCGTTCGGGCGTCCAAGGACCGGTCCGAGCCCGCGCTGTCGCAGCGCCGTGAGCGGGTGGTCCGGCTCACGGCCCCGACAGCGACCGAAAAGCTCCTGCTCGGTTATCGGGCGCCCGCTTTTACGGACCCGGACACGCCCGCGCTCACGCTTGCTGCCGAGCTCCTGTGTGGCGGCCGCAGTTCTCGGCTCTATCAGGCGCTCTGTCTCGACCAAGAAAGCGCCTCGATTGTCCGCGGCTCGGTTTCCCCCTTCGAGCAGCCCGGCTTGTTCGAGCTTTGGGTGAGCATGCGCGATGGCCACAGCGCCAATGACGCGCTTCGGTTCGTGGAGGCCAGCCTCGAGCAGCTCGCGGAGGACGGGCCAAGCTCGGCCGAGCTCGAAAAGGCCGTGCACCAGCTCGAGCTCTCCTTTTTACACGGCATGGAGACCAGCGGTGGCAAGGCTGAACAGATCGGCTTCTACGAGCTCGTCGCGGGCGACGGCGCCGCAGTGTTCGAGCGCCTAGAGGCTTATCGAGCGGTGAGCCCCGAACGTGTGCGCGAAGTGACGGCAAAGTATCTGTCTTCCTCGCGACGGACGCGCATTCACATTTCGCCGAGGCCGTCATGAAGGGGCTCTCGCGGGCGCGCCCAAAGTCTTACTCCCCCGGGACGCGTCTTTACTTAGAGCGCAGTCAGGTACTCCCACTGGTCGACATCGAAGTCGCAATGCCCGTGGGCAGCCTCCAGGATCCGCCGGGCAAAGAAGGACTGGCACAGATGACGGGCGCCCTGATCCGCAAGGGGCCCAGCGGAATGTCGCCCGAGCGTTTCGAAGCGCAGATCGCGGCCCTCGGGGCGCGGATGTCCGTGGACGTATCGACGCGCTCCACGCGCGTCCACGCGACGGTCATCAGCCGAAACCTCGAGCCGCTCCTCGGGCTGCTGTCCGACATGCTTTGGCGTCCGGCCATGCGTGCCGCCGATTTCGCCCAGCTCAAGCGAACGCTCTTGGCTTCCTTCGTCGCACGGCTCGATGACGACCACGCCCTCGGCGCCCTGTGCGCGAGAGAAATGCTGTTCGAGGGACATCCGTACGCGCGGCCGACGGGCGGAAGCGCGCAAAGCCTGCGGCGCATCACACGAAAAGACATTGGAGACTTCTACGCGCGCTACCTGGCGCAGGTTCCGGTCCTGGTCGGGGCGGCCGGTGACGTAGACGAAAGAGCCGTCCAGCAGTGGCTCCGGGCGGACTTCCCGGGGCGTCGACAGCGCGATGGGCGCCTGGCTGTCCCGGCGCCGCGTCTTCCGCCCGGCCGGCGCGTCTTCATCGTCGACAAGCCGGATCGCGTGCAGGCGCAGCTTTTCATCGGCACGCTCGGGGCTCGAACCCGTGACCCCTTGCTGTTTCCATTGGTGGTGGCGAACACAGCCTTCGGGGGCACGTTCACGGGACGCTTGATGAACGAAGTGAGGTCGCAGCGTGGCTGGAGCTACGGCGCCTACAGTCGGTTGCTTCACGCCGACCAGCGGGATGCCTGGTACATGTGGACTGCACCCAGCATCGAGTACGCGGCGGACTGTGCCGCCCTGCAAATCGAGCTGATGGAGGCATGGATCGAAGGCGGCATCCGTGGCGAGGAGGCGCGCTTTGCGAAGAAGTATCTGGTCAACAGTCATTGCTTCGACCAGGACACGCCAGTCAAGCGTTTGGAAGCTCGCATGGAGATCGACCTGCTCGGGGTGCCGGCGAGCCACGTCTACGATTACGTGAACCGGGTCAAGGCCGTGACGACTCAGCAAGCCAATCGCGCAGTGGCCTCCCGTCTGTCTGCCACCGACCTGACCATCGTCGCCGTGGCTTCAGCCGCCGACGTCGCAGACTCCTTCGAGCGGCTTCCCGGCCTCGACAGCTTGCAGATCGTGCCGTTTCGCAGCCTGTAGAGGGGCTCTTTTTTCAGCACTCTGCGGTTTTGGCCCGGACACTAGTTGCGGATGGCACGTCGGAACTCGGAAGGGCTCCAGATTCGCGGCACGCGCACATGCGGAAGGGACGCCAGGCGCTTTGCCTCGGGTGTCAGACCTCCATCGGGCTCTGGCAAAATGATGGTCCGCAGTCCTTCGCTGCGCGCGAAAAAATCGATGACCTCCATCGAGCCTGGATCGTGCGTGACTGAGTGGATCACCACTCCCGCGTACTCGACCTCTTCGTCCTCGAGCTCCGAGATCGCCTCGCCCAAGTTCTCGACGGACACGAACGGAAGCCCGAAGCTGCGCAGCTCCGTCTCGATCTCCCGGCGCACCCGGGCTCTTGGCTCGAACACAAGCACCGGGGCTCGACCCGCCCCGTCTTCCCGCCGGAGCAGGGCGCGCAACACGGCATCCTGAATCGCATCTTCCTGGTCGGGCGACAGAGACGGAAAGCTCAGTGCCAGAACCTCCCCGCCGTTTTGTTGTCTTCGCACGGAGCCGGTCATGCTCATGGGAGCTCGGCCCGTGGTCAGGTCCATGAGCACATGGACGAGATGACCGGGTCGCAGGCGATGCCCGCCGGCGACCAGTGCGCCTCCAGCCGAAAGGTTTTCGAGCTTGTACCTGCCGATGGGGGTTCCGCGGTCGAGCAGAAGAGCCAGTCCGTCGAGGCCGACACGCTCGTTTGTCCGACGTTCACGGTGCACTTTACGATGTCCCATCTGCTCAGTCCTCTCGATTCCGGCGCACGGACACGCACGCCGGCACGTCCCCCGAGGATGCCGAGCATGCCGCGACAAACAAAGTCCACAAGTAGTGATATGACCCTCATCGCAGCGTTCT
This sequence comes from uncultured delta proteobacterium, assembly GCA_963746475.1. Classification (GTDB taxonomy): domain Bacteria; phylum Myxococcota_A; class Polyangia; order Polyangiales; family Houyiibacteriaceae; genus SG8-38. Next base: position 778,357 of record CAVVBB010000001.1, on the reverse strand, counting down.
TTTGCAACGCTCTTTCTTTGGGCTCTGCAAGAGATTACATTTTCAGCAGCAGCCATCGCCCGAGTAGTGCCAGGTCGAGTCGGTCACGACCAGATCCTCGCGGCCGAGCGAGAGGAGGGCGGCGGCGGTTTTGTCGCAGACCCCCAAGGGAAGGTCGCGGCTGAGCGAGTGTCCCTTTCCATCGTCGAAGGACTCGTCTTCGCCGACATAGATTGCGGTGCGCCCGGTGAAGATGCAGGCGCCGTCACTCGGAATCGGATCTTTGATGGCCACGACCTCCACGCTTTCCAACAGCAGGTCGCTCTGCAGAGCATAGCGCCGCCGGTCGAGCATCCGGTAGGGGCGCCTAGCTCGCACTTCGATCGTGCCGAAACCCGCGGAGACCAGCTCGGCCAAATAGGCGTCCAAAGTGAGCGCGCCCGAAAGGCACTGTGCCCGCAGTCGGTCGTCGTCCGCCAAGTGCTGAGGCATGGGTCTTGAAGCGACGGGGTCGCTCAGCACGAGTCGACCGTGCGGCTTGAGCACCCGATGTGCTTCGCCGAGCGCGGTCTTCAGGTGCTGTTGCTTGAAGATGTTGAACAGGCAGTTCTGTGCGACGACGTCGACGCTCGCCGAGGGGACCGGAAGCGCTAGCGCGTCTCCTTCACGCAGATCGACGAACGAGCGATGGAACCAGTCGTTGTCCGCGCTCGCCTCGTTCAGCAGGGCGTCGGCGGTCTGCAAGACGCGGTCGACTTTGTCGATCGCGATGACGCCGCCGGGCTTGCGCAGAAAGTAGCTGAACTGGAGCGCCTCCATCCCGGCACCGACGCCGACGTAGAGAACTTGCTCGGCGCCAGCCAGGTCCCTCGGGTGCACGGTCGTGCCGCAGCCGTAGTTTCGCTCGAGCATGGCCTTGGAAATGCTCAAACCCGGCAGCTGCCAGGTTGGCACCGTGGTGCAGCAAAGGCTCGATTGCGGTCGCTCCAGGGCTTCGGCATACAAGTCTTCAACGACGGTTCGGTAATCGGTTTGGCTCATGCGGGTCTTCTACGCTCCAAGACTTGGCGGGTTAGCACGACTGGGGTTTGAGGGCTCTTTGGAGATCGAGGCAACTGCACCGACGCCCGTCCGATAAGCCCGTCGTTGTGTTCAGCGAATACACCATTGTGCTTGGCACGGTGGCCCTTGCGGTCGGCCTCGCGCTGTACGCGCTCGGGGTGCCTCTGCTTCAAGCCTACGACCTCACGAGACTCTTCATCCTGTCCCCTCTTCCCTGACGAAAGGAATCCCCAATGCACACACCACAACCGAAACACAGGCTCCTGAGCGACGAACGCGGGCTCACCACAGTCGAGTACATCATCGTGCTCGGCCTCGTGGCGGTCCTGGGTATCAGCACCTGGCAAAAGTTTGGCGACACGCTCATCGACGAGGTCGACGACGCAAAAGGCCAAATGAGCAAAGTCGTCAAATGAAAGGGTGACGAGCCATGGAGATCCTGCCCTCGAGCTCATTCTTTGGGACGGCTCTGGTGATCGCCGCGATCGCGGCAGTCTCCGACTCTCGGAGCGGCCGGATCCCCAATTGGCTCAGCGTGCCACCGCTCTTGCTCGCACCGATCGGCTACAGCGTCACCCTCGGTTGGGAGGCTGCGCTGTGGTCGGTCGGGGCTGCATTGCTCTGCGCCCTCATTCCGTACGCCATGTTTCGGCATGGTTCTATGGGCGGCGGGGACGTCAAGCTCTTCGCCGCTCTCGGTGCCCTCACGTCCCTGGACCCGGCTCTAGGGGTCGAAATCGAGCTCTGCTCCTTCGTGATCGCCTCACTTCTGTCCTTGCTCGGCCTCGCCTGGCACGGCCGGCTTCTGAGCACGCTCCGACAGGCGCTGTTCGTCCTGCTGAACCCTGTCCTAGCCAAAGCCTGGCGACGGGAGCTCAGCGCCGAGCTCATGACACCCGTACGGATGGGGGTGCCGATCTTCGCGGCCACGGTTCTGTGCGCACTGCCGCCGCTCCTCTCCATGGGAGGGTCCACACCATGAGCGAGCGAGACTCGCTTCTGTGTGACGAGTGCGGCATCGCGTTCCTCGAGTTCTTGGTTGCGTTCATTCCGGTCTGGCTGTTCTTCCTCAGCATCGTACAACTCGCCCTCATTGCGACCGCCAGCCTAATCGTTCAGCACGCCGCAGACTCTGCCGCGCGGGCCGCCGTCGTCGTCTTTTCCGACGACCCGAAAGAATACGAGGGCCGTGACGCGATGCTCGACGCCGTTCGAAAAGCCGCGGTCGCGCCCCTGACACCTCTGGCGCCGACACGGCTTGGCGCGCGTTCGAGCATCGCAAGCGCCATCGACTCCGTCTCCCCGAGCGCGTCGCTCTATTCCGACGCTGCGCTTTCGCTTAGCTTTCCCGCTCTCGCGGATGGGCCAAAGGGGAAAGAGATCAACGTTCGCGTGAGCTACGCGTACGCTTGTCAGGTTCCCCTCGCTCGCCTCCTCGTGTGCTCAGGCCCGCTCGGGCGGGAGCTTCGCTTCCTCGCGAACCGGTTTCCGGGGAGTCGTTTTCTACGGCTCGAGCACGAGGCGACCCTCCTGCTCCACGAGGCCGCGTATGACTACGAACCGCCCGGAGGACGGTCGTGAAACACAGCCGCTCGCTTCTGTCTGACGAGGACGGCGCGATGATGCTGATCGCGCTGTTCATGGCGCTCTTCATGATTGGGGCACTTTATTTCCTGATGGGAATAGGCGACGCCGTCCTCTACCGGCGCATCATGCAGGATTCGGCCGATGCAGGGGCCTACGGTGCAGCCGTGACCGCAGCCCGCGGCATGAACCTGCACGTCCTGCTGAACCTCATCATGATGGTCACGGCCGGGATTCTTCTGATCGTTCGGACCATCGAGCGCCTTTTGCAGATCGCTTTCGCGGCTACGTTCGCGGCGAATATCGGCTGCTTCGGCTGCTTGTCCGCCGAGGTCGCTACGCTCAAGGCGGCGGAAGTCGCGACCCGCGAAATCGGTGATGCGGTCGAGCGCTTCGTCTCACAAGCGCACCGTGCGCTCGACGAAGCGCATGTGGCGTTGCAAAGGGGCTTCCCAGCGCTCGCGTTAGCTCGGGCAAGTCGCGCGAGCACGGAGGGCGCGTATCAGCCTCCGGTCTCCCGGGGATTCGCGCTGCCCATGACTGACACGGTGGCTTCGGGGGACTTGCCTGGCTTTCCATTGGAAGAGGGCAGTGTCGGCACCCATTGTGATCGCTTCGCGCAAGAGCTTGGCGACGGGATTGCTGGCGCACTGTCGTCCGTGGGAGGTTCGCTCGCTGCGCTCACGGGCCGTGGCCTCGGGGCGATAGCGGAAGGAGGTCTCAGGCTCGGGAAACCGAAGACCTGCAAGAAGGACATTCTCGAGCCGCCTCGGCGCGTTTTGGACGAGCGCGGGGACGGTAGCCTGCTCTGGCTGGGACACGAGGAATTTCAGTATCGCGCGTTCGCCATCGGGGAAAGTCCGAGTGAAGGATACTGGGCGCGCGCAGAACGCGGTGTCTCCATAGCCCAAGGAGGGCGTCAGCAGGGGCGCAGCGAGAGCGCGCGACTGGGGGACCTGGGGCGCGTGTCGTTCGCGCAGTCCGAGTACTTCTTCGACGGCACCGAAAAGAAGGCTCACTGGATGTGGCGCATGAAGTGGCGCGGTCGGCTTCGGCGGTTTCGGATGCCCGCCAAGTTGACCTCCGTTTTGGCGCGCGCCTGCCCTGGCTCGGCGGACCTGTGCGCCGCTCTGGTCGAACTGACCCGCAGCATGGAGTCTGTTCACTGATGGTTCGTCGAAGAAAGGGTGCAGCGCTATGGGCTGCGCAAGAAGGGGCGGTCTACGCCGAAGCGCTGCTCTGTCTTCCGGTCTTCATCGCCTTGCTTCTGGCCGTCCTAGGCTTTCACAGCATGTACGGCGCCAAGCTCGAAGCCAAGGCTTCGGCGCGGCGGGCGGCGTGGCTCCAAGCCGACTCTGGTGACTGTGCTCCGAACAGCTGCCCTGACTGCCTATCTGCTGGGCGCCGCCTTGCCGCAGAGGGATTGGACCCGCTCAACGCGGTTGAGGTTTCGGGCCGCTCACTCGGTAAGTTCACCGGCCGGCTCTTCAACCTGTTCTGGGGCCGGTCGACCGATGGTCGCGCTGAGGCGAGGGTGAACATGCCAAGAGGCCTGCCTGGGTCAGAGTCCCGGATGCGAGCCCTGACCACTCTGCCCTGTAACACCCGGGGCAGTGCGGGGCCCAGCCTCGACTCAGCGCTTCGCGAGGCTTGCGAGGGCGGCCTTTCGGGCATGGAGCTCGCGACGGGGGCCTGTGGTCGATGGTGAGTCGGCTCCGAGCGTTGCCATGGGCGAACATGGCGAGAGTGTCCGGCCTTCTGACGCTGTTCTGCTGGGGAGCCCTGTTCCTCGGAGTGCGCTGGGTGGACGCGCAGATGGACGAGCTCCTGCACGGGCTCGGCGCAGAGCTGATGGCCTATCCGGACAGCCCTACGGAGCTGCCCCGGGCCGTCTACGTCAACGGAGCCCGCTTCTTTCTGCAAACCACCACGGTCGAGGCTCCGGTCGACGAGGTCCTCGACCACTATCAAGCCCTGTGCGAGGGGCGGGACGCTGGCCTCTCGGCCCGCTTGTCCGAGCGGGTCGGGGAGATCTCCGTCCAGGGAGCCCTCAATACGCGGCGCACCGGCGGCGCAGCCGGTGGGCATGTGTCCTGCCTGGACCTAGGCCCGGCTGCGGTCGACGGGGCGAAGCTCATCGATCGGCTCCTCTTCTTTGCCAAGACTGGGAACTCCGCGCAGCTCGGATCGCTTCGCTATGCCTATGCGCGTCCCATGGACGACAACCCGGTTCAGTCCTTTCTGCTAACGATGTGGACAGAGGGGCCCGTCGACTTGTTCGAGGTTCTGCCCACGAAGGGTCTAGACGTTCCGGGACGGGACCCGGAGGGACTGCCGCGACCACCCGGGATGCAGCGCATTCTGTCTGCCTGGCAGAGCGATGAGCCGTACGGTCTCACCCTGTACAGCCCGCGCCGCCGGCTCGAAGAAGGCCTCGAGACCTTCTACCGCCGCGAGCTTTCAAAGCGCAGTTGGAAACTTCTCGATGCCGCGGTCGATAAGCCCCTCGTCGTCGGTAACACACGCGTACTCGGCTTCGAGCGCAACGGCCAGATGGTTACCGTCTTGCTGAGCGGTGCATCCGGGGACTCGCAGACGGCCACCGTCCTAACCACAGACTTCCCATGAACCACGTCCTTCGTCCTTCTTCCGCAACCTTTCATCAGGAAACGCCATGAACCGAACCGCTCTCATCAGCGCGTCCGTCATGGCGCTCATCGGTTTCGTCCTGTTGACGCTCTACGTGCGCCGGTTTCGGCGTGAGGTAATGGGCGGTGACCCCGTGGAAGTCCTGGTCTTGCGGCAGGACCTCCCGGTGGGCAGTCGCGTCCGCGAAGAGGCCCTCGTCTCCCGGTTCATCCCCGATTCGTTCGTCGAGCCGCGGCACATACGGGCGAGCGAGCTCCCGCGAGTGCTCGGCGTCCGGGTCACCCTCGAGCTATTCGCGAATCAGGCCCTGCTCTGGACCGACCTAGAGACGACGGAGCGTGAGAACCTGAGCCTGTCCACGCGAGTGCCACGCGGGATGCGTGCGATAATGATCGAGAGTGTCCGGGGCAACATGTTCGAGGGTCTGCTTCGGCCCGGCAACCGGGTCGATGTCTTGCTGACGAAGGTCAAACCGGGATCAGAGCCGCGTGTCGTAACTGTTCCGCTGTTACAGAACCTTCTGGTTCTCGCCGTGGGCGACGATGTCCGCCCCGCGTACGAGGAAGCATCGGACAGCACGCAGTCGAACGCAGTGACCTTGCTCGTCAGCCTCGACCAGGCTGCGCTTGTCGCCCAGGCCCAGCGAGACGGAACCTTTCGGCTCGTGCTCCGCAATGACGACGACGTCGAAGTGCACGAGCAGCTTGCCGAAACGGACGACTCGTACCTACTCGAGCAGGAGAAGCGCGCCCGGCTTCAGACCGCGCGTCGCATCGAAAGAGTGCGATGATGCGTTGCCGCGTCATCATCCTGAGCAGCCTGCTCTCGCTCGCTCAGCTAGGAGCGGTTCCGAGCGCAGGGGCCGAAGAGCTGCTCGACGTCGAGACGATCGCGCTTCGAGTCGGAGAGCAGCGAAGCTTATCGGCCCGAGACGTGAACAGTTACTCGGAGGGCACGCCTGGAATAGCCGACATCCGGGTGACCCGTGATCAGAGCCGGTTCGTGATTGTGGGCAAGCAACCGGGAATGACGTCGCTCCTTCTGATTCGACACGACGGCTCACAGAGGCAGCATCGCATTCGCGTTCTTTCCGAAGACGCCAGCAAGGGGCTGGGCACGCGCGAGAACATTCGTTTGGATTTGTACTTCGTGATGATCCAGGAGCGTTACGGTCATCAGATCGGCCTCGATTGGCCCGGGACGGTCGGCGCGGCCGACGTACCTTCGGTGGCCTCGCTTTCCATTACAGGAGGCAGCGCCGTCCCGACGCAGAGCTCGTTTCAGGTGCTCTCGCAGACCTTCATGCCGAGTCTGGACCTCGCTCAGGCCAAGGGATGGGCAAAGGTGTATCGGCAAGCCGCCTTGGTGACAGCCAACGGAACCGAGGCGATCTTCACCTCCGGCGGCGAGTTCAACGTGCAGGTTCAGAACAACCTGACGGTGGACGTCAAGCCTATCGAATTCGGTACGACTGTGAGCGTTCTGCCTAAGTATGACGCTCGCACGGGCCGCATCGAGCTGGAGGTTCGTGCGGACGTATCCCATCTGGACGCGGAAAGAGGAAGCGACGGAATACCCGGGCGCATGACCTCGCATGTGGAGACCCTCGTCAATCTCGAGCTTGGACAGTCGGTCTCGCTCGCCGGAGTTCGGGCTCAATCGGAGAAGCTCGTCAAGGATGGACTCCCCGGCCTGTCTCAAATGCCTTTCATCGGGGCATTGTTTGGCACGCATTCTCGGCAGCAGGAGCAGACCCAGGCCTATATGTTCGTCGTTCCCTCCGTCGTGGAACCAGTCACGTTGCGTCAGCGTAATCGGGTCGAGGAATCACTGCGTGTCTACGAAAACTTTCGTGGAAACGTTGACGACCACTTCTTGATCGAGCAGCCGCGCGTGCTCGGTGAGGCTACTCAGAGCGGCACACGAGGCCCGCAGTGAGCCGGACCCTGCACCTGACCGTGGAGTCCTCGAGCGGTCGTGTCGACGAGTTCGCCTTCCCGAGCGACGGCTTTGCGCTCATCGGCCGGGACCCGAGCTGCGATGTGGTTCTATCCTCGCCGGAGGTCAGCCGCCGACACCTGCGCATCGATGCCGAACCGTCTGGGATCCGCATCACGGACGAGTCGGCCAACGGAACCTGGGTGGCCGGTGAGTGTCTGCACGGTAAGTGCCGCCGGGTTCCCTTTTCCTCGGCATTGGCGGTCGGGTCCTACGTCCTCAAGGCACGCTTGATCGATGCCGCGACGCAGAGCGGACCGGTGTCGCCAGCATCGGCGGTCGAAGTGCCTGGCTCTCAGCGCCGAAAGATCCATCGAATGCTCCTGCAGCATCTGGATCTGGCCTCCTTCGACCGCGCGGACGTCGTTGAAAGCATCATGAGGCCGAGGGTAGTCCGGGCGCTCGATAGCATCGTTCAGGCGCTGGCCGACGAGCTGCCGGAGTCTGTTTCGTACCAGCGGCTCATCGAGGAGATGACAGACGAGGCTCTGGGCCTTGGGCCGCTCCAAGCCCTTCTCCACGATGAGCAAGTCTCCGAGATCATGGTGGTGGACCCACAGACCATTTACGTCGAGAGACACGGAAGACTCTTTGAGACCAGTCTTCGCTTTACGGACGACGACGCCTGTCGATCGGTCATCGAGCGCATCGTCACGCCTCTTGGCCGCCGAATCGACGAGAGCAGCCCGCTGGTCGACGCTCGGCTGCCCGACGGCTCGCGCGTCAATGCCGTGATTCCGCCCTTGGCCATTCGTGGACCCTGCATCACGATACGCAAGTTTGCTTCCACGGTTCTGACGATGGCCGACCTGGTGAGCTACGGAAGCCTCGACGAACGCATGGGGCGATTCTTGGAGCGGTGCGTCCAAGCCCGGCGGAACATCGTCATCTCCGGCGGCACCGGAAGTGGGAAGACGAGCCTGTTGAACGTCTTGTCCGCTTCGATTCCGAAAGACGAACGCGTCGTGACGATCGAGGACGCCGCCGAGTTGAGGCTCGCGCAGCCGCACGTCGTTTCCCTCGAGTCGAAGCCGTCCAATCTCGAAGGAAAAGGCGCGTACAGCATTCGAGACTTGCTGCGAAATGCCCTTCGGATGCGGCCAGACCGGATCGTCGTGGGAGAGTGCCGCGCGGGCGAGGCCATCGACATGCTTCAGGCCATGAACACCGGGCATGAGGGCTCGATGACCACGACCCACGCCAACAGTCCGGCCGAAGCCGCTAAACGACTCGAGACGCTGTGCCTCATGTCGGGGCTCGAGCTTCCGTCCCGGGCGATCCGCGAGCAGATGGTGGCCAGCATTGACCTGATCGTGCAGCAGGCGCGTTTCGCGGACGGCTCACGCCGGGTCACGGCCATCACCGAGCTCCTCGGTCTCGACGAGAACGGCGACTTCATCTTGCACGACATCTTCTCGTTTCGTCCCGGCGGCGCGTCGGCTGAGTCCGGCGTCCAGGCTGGGTTCGAGGCCAGCGGATACCTCCCGAGCTTCATCGGTGAGCTCGCCACGAAGGGGCTCCTGTCCCGAGGAGACTTCCTGTGAGCTCGTTGGCTAGCACCCTCTTGTGGAGCACGGGGATCTTAACCGTTTGTGCCGTGACCACGGTCACCTATGTCTCGTTAGCCATCGTGCCGAGCCCGCTGGGTCTCGTTCTCGGCCGGTATCCCGAGTGGCTCGAGAGGCACACACGCTTCGTCCGCGCGCCCTGGAGCGGGGCTCAGCTGGCCCCGGTTCAGCTGATCTTCGTTCTGGCGACCGTGTTTGCATCGGCAACGCTCCGCTCGGGCCTGCTCTTCTTGCTAGCCGTCGCCATGGCGACGGTCCCGGCCTGGTCGCTTCAGCGCTTGCATCGACGCAGAGTGGCCCGCCTCGAGGAGCAGCTGGACTCCTGGCTGCTCATGCTTTCCAACGCACTGAGCGCCAGCCCGTCGATTGGCGAGGCCATCGCTTCGACCGCGAACTTGGTTTCGGCGCCTCTGCGCGAGGAGCTCGACCTGCTGATTAAGGAGATTCGCTTGGGCACATCCTTGGACGAGGCACTCCAGAACACGACCCGGCGCGTTCAGAGTGCATCCGTCTCCGACGCGCTCGCCACGCTCGTTCTGGGCCGAAAGACGGGTGGTTCCCTGCGCAAGATCCTCGAGGATACGGCTTGCATACTGCGTGAGTCGGCGCGGCTAGAGGGGGTGCTTCGAGCCAAAACGGCCGAGGGCCGGGGACAAATCATCGCGCTGGCCGCGATGCCGTTCGTGCTGTGTTCGGTCATAGTGTGGATGGATCCGAGCTGGTTCGAGCCCATGCGCAATCATCCTGCGGGTCAGCTGATCCTCTTGATCTGCGCGCTGACCTGGACCCTGGCTCTGCTTTGGGCGCGACGGATTGTGGACGTGGAAACATGAGCGCTTCGAGCTCATGGCTGTACGCTGCGGCGACCGCCGGGATCGTCCTGGGCGTCTTCGGATTGAGCTACATACTTGCTCTTCGACCGGCATTGCCTCGTCCCACCGTGGGCCCGAGGGGACTCCAGCGACAGCGTGCGATTCATGATGCCGGCTTGTTTGCCCGAATCGAGCCGGTGCTCAGGCAGCTGGCCGCCTGGCTTGCGCTCGTGCCCGTCGCTGCGCTTCGGGCCAGGATCGAAGCTCAGCTGCTGCGTTCAGGCGACTGGCTCGGTCTGAGCGCCGACGAGGTCCTGGCGATGTGTCTGCTAAGCGGGCTCGGCTGGGGATCCAGTCTCGCTTGGCTCACGGGCCTCGAGAGCGGTTCGTGGCTCTGGGTGCTCGGAGCCTCGGTTTTCGGTTCGCTGATCCCCTGCTTACGTCTCGAGCTCGTCGCAACACGGCGCGCCCGGCGGGTCAGCCTGGCCCTGCCCCGCACCATCGACCTGGTCTCGCTCTGCATGAGCGCGGGCCTCGACTTTCCCGGCTCGATCAAGCAAATCGTCGAGCATGCGCCCGACCCCGGCGATCCGATGATCGAAGAACTCGGCCGCATCGTCCGGGAGCTCGAGCTCGGCCACACGCGCAGGCGGGCCCTCGAGCATTTTGCAGAGCGCGTGCCGACCGAGCGCGTTCGAGAGCTGGTCTACAGCGTCATTCAAGCCGAGGAGAAAGGCAGTTCGCTCGCAGACCTCTTGAGCATCCAGGCCCAAACTCAGCGACTCAAGCGCTGCATCGACCTCGAGGAGTCCGCTGCGAAAGCCGCGCTGATGCTCATGGGACCCATGGCGTTCATCTTTCTGTGCGTGATCGTTTTGCTCCTGGGCCCCGTGGTCGTCCGCTTCAGCACTGGAGGCTTTGGCGGGTGAGCAAGCCTTACGCAGAAGTCATCCGCGCCGATGGCGGGATCGAGCGCTTTCGACTCGCCGATTCGGAGCTCATCCTCGGTCGTTCGACCAAGGCGGGCATCTCCTTGCCGGGCGAGGTCGGCCTGGAGCTCGAGCACCTGCTCCTCGTGCCGAGCGGAAAAGCGGGTTGCTGGGTATCGGTCACCCAGCAAGCGGGGGACGTCGAGTTGGATGGCGCATCGTTTCGAGCGGGCCTCGTCCCCTGGGGAGCCGAGATTCGCTTGGCGACTCTGCGCATTCGTTTGCTCGAGCGGTCCGATGGGGAACGGTTCCGGCCGGGGCGAGGTCTCTGTCTCGGGATCACGGTGCTTTTCGCATCGGCGTCCTGGCTGCTCCTCAGCGAAGGCTCGAGCTCGGGCGCAGGCATCCAAAATGCGGTTTTGCACCCGTCGCTCTTTGTCGACTCTAGCCGATGCCCAGAGGTGCAAGAGGCACTGCGCGAGGCGCAGGAGCTCGAGCGCAGAGCTTCGAGTCAAGTCGTTCGCTATGTCTACGAACCCGGTGACGGGGTGAAGGCGGTGCTGCGTCTACAAGAAGCGGCAGCCTGCTACGCGAACGCCGGAAGCTCGAACGAGGCCGTGCGGCTCAGAAGCAAGGTCGACTCTCTTCGTCAACGGATCGAAGCCGACTATGCGGCCTTGCGCCTGCGCCTCGACGCCGCCATCGAGCGCGGGCGCTGGGCAGAGGTCGCGCGCGCGGCCAGGCACCTGCGCCGTCTGACCACTCATTTGGAGGGCAATGAATATGTGCAATGGCTTCAAAGCATCGAAGCTCAGGCAGCCGCCAAACTCTAGGACCCATCGAGGTGAGCTGTGGCTCGTCCTCGGTCTGATATGGCTCGGCGCAGGATGTCAGCACGAGGCTCTACAGGCTCAGGCCGACCTGCGACAGGCGATGAGCACCGTGAACGCAGAGCAGCTGTACCAAGAAGGCGTTCTTCACGCGAGGCACGGGGACTTTCTACGCGCCGAACAGTACCTGACCGCAGCCAGGGCCCGTGGCTATGACGAAGGCGAGGTCGTTTCCTGGCTGGTTCGAATTTGTGTGAGCTCGAACCGCTATCAATCCGCTCTTGCGCACGCCGAGCCCTACCTTCGACTTCACCCCGAGGATTGGCCCCTGCGGTTCGTCGTCGCCAATATCTACGACGCGCTCGGGGATACGGAGCGGGCGGGCTTGGAGCTCGAAGCCGTGACCGAGGCCGCGCCTGAGGAGCCTCTGGCCCAGTATCGCCTCGCAGTGTTCTACAGCGAGCGTTCCTTGGAGCCAAAAGAGGCTCGGCGCGCCTTCGAAAACTACCTGCGACTCGATCCCGACGGACGGTACGCAGCAGAAGCCAGAGCGCGACTGCAGCGGGATGACTGGGCCAATGATGGACCGCGACGCTTGTCCTCTGCCGAGCTGTACGCTCAAGACGAAGCCCTACCATGAGCGCCCGTCATGACCTCTTCGCGTCCAGCATTCGCAGCTTCTTTGAGCCCGTGGTCGTGTTCTTCGACGACGAGAGCGTCAGCGAGATCATGATCAACGGTCCAAGCCAGATCTATGTCGAAAGACGGGGGCGTATCGAGCTGACCCAGGCACGGTTCGAGTCCAGCGACAAGCTTCTGGCCGCATTGCGCAACCTTTCGCAGTACGTCGGGCGTGAGATCGGACCGAGGGCGCCCATCCTCGAGGCCCGCCTCCCAGATGGCTCCCGAGTGGAGGCGATCGTGCCGCCCGCCTCCCCGCACGGTGCGATGGTGTCGATTCGTCGGTTTTCGACACACTCGCTCGGCATCGACGAGCTGGTCGAGCTGAGATCCCTGCCCGAAGAGGCGGCCCAGCGCCTCCGGGCCTGGGTTGGCGCGAAAAAGAACGTCATCATCGCTGGCGGGACGGGTTCGGGGAAAAGCTCTCTCCTCAATGCCTTGTCGGCACTCATGCCGCAGAGCGAGCGGGTCCTCGTGATCGAAGATGCGAGCGAGCTTCAGATCCCGCTTCCGCACGTCGTTTACTTGGAGGCCCAGCCTGCGGACGGCCGGGGGCTCGGTGCGGTGAGCATTCGCGACCTGTTCCGTGCCAGCCTGCGAATGCGGCCCGACCGGATTGTGCTCGGTGAAATGCGGGGTGGAGAGGCAGTCGAGCTCATCCAAGCGATGACCTCGGGACATGCCGGCTGTCTCTCGACGATTCATGCGAGCGATCCCTCGGACGCGCTTCATCGATTCGAGACGATGGCGCTGATGAGTGACCTCGACATCCCTCTTCCTGCGCTGCGGTCGCAGATTGTATCCGCAGTGGATGGGATCGTTCAAATGGCCCGGCTCGCCGATGGCAGCCGTCGGGTCACCCACGTCACCGAAGTGCTTGGGCTCAGCGAGCAGGGCGGCTACGGGCTTCGCAGTCTTTACGAGCTTGGCGGCAAGCCATGTGCCGTCGACGATGCGCCATGAGCTCCGCCGAGCCGAGGACGGTAGTCGAGAACTGGGCTCATCTGCGCGGTCGACATCTGCTCGAAGAGCCAGGGCAACCCCCGACGCTCCTCGTCGAGCGCGCGAGTCTTGTCGACAGCGTCGAGTCTTCGAAGCGCCCCGCGGCTTCGGCGTTCCTCCGTCCCGCGATGCAAGAGCCAGTTCGCCGTGCACGGTTCATCGGTCGATGGAGCGAACGATCGCTCAGTCGTCGCGAGTCCGCGGGTCTGGTCCTGGTTCTGGTCGCGCTGCTCGCCGTGTCGTTTGGCAATCGAACCGCCGCAGAGGGCACGCCGGAATGGGATGCGGTGACGAGCAGAGCACCGCGGGCCTCCGAAAGAACCGCTCAGCAGGCGGTCGTCTTGCGGCTTCAGGATGCTCGGCAACGCAGAGAGGCGCGCGTGGCTCAAGATGAGCGCGCGGTGGCGGAGCTGGTTCAGGAGCAGCGCGAGCGGCTCATTGCCGCCCGGGCCAAAGAAGAAGCGATGGCGCAGCTTCGCGGTCGCCGCCCGGACCCCGAGCTCCTGGCGCGACTTCGACAATCCTCTCGCGCAGAGCTCGAAGAGCGCGCGTCGGCCGTTCTGGCGGCCGGGGAGACGGCGGAGGCGCTGCGGCTTTACCGGGCTATTCAGGCGACATCTCCGGGATCGACGGTCTACGCAGCGTTCGTGCGCGCGCTCGAAAGGCGGCTGCAATGCGAGCCCGGGCTCGATGGATCGGGGGAGCCGTGTTTCTGAGTCGAGTCTCGATTTTCATGGTGGTCGTCTGCCTGTTGGTGGGCGGGTGCTCGAATCACGGCCCCGCACGCGCACGCTTGCTCGTCAGCTTTGTGACGGAGTCGGATCCCGGGGAACCGCTCGCAGAAGTCTCGGTCGCCGTGCAGGGCGCGCCTGTCGGTCGCAGCGACCACGATGGCCTGGTTCAGACCGTACTGACAGGGAGGCCTGGGCAAAAGCTAGTGGTCCGCTACGACTGTCCCCCGGGGCATCGCGCCGAGCGTGACGCGCCGGGACTTCAGCTTCCCGACCAGGCGAAATCCGGTGTGGGGGTGGACAGCGTCGAGTTGGCCTTGCGCTGTCCACCCGTGCTTCGCACCGTCGCCATCGCGGTGCGCGCCGGAGCTGGTGTCGAGATCCCCGTGCTCCTCGACGGAAAGCCGGTGACCCGAACCGACGCCGCGGGGGTTGCACACTTTTACACAGAGGCGAAGCCGGGAGCCGAGCTCAGCGTGCAGCTCGACACCTCGAAGCGTCCGGATTTGCGGCCGCGAAGTCCGACACGGCATTTCGTCGTTCCCGAACGCCAAGATGCGTTCGTGCTGGCGCAGTCGTTTCATCGAGCACCCAAACGCAAGCGCAGGCCTACAAAGCCCTTTCGCATCATCAAGATAGAATGACCCCTTAAAGGCGGTCGTCGCCTCGGGTCGCGAGGACCACTCGGTTTCGCCCCTCTGCTTTCGCGCGAAACAAGGCTCTGTCCGCGATCGTCATCAGTCGCGCACGTCTGTTACGCCCGGGGTCGCGAGGGTCGTTGCGTAGCGCGCTCAAAATACCAATCCCCACCGACACCGTGATCGTCGGAAGCACACCGCCGGTGCGCATGCGTCCGGCCGTGTTCGCCGCGACGTGGCTTCGCAAGTGGTTGGCCAAGGCGAACGCACTTTCCTCGGTGGCGCTCCGCTGGATGACCACGAACTCGTCTCCGCCAAAGCGAAATACGGAGCCCACCCCGCTCACAGCCTCTTCGAGAGCCTTGGCCGTGCGCCGCAAGGCTTCGCTGCCTGCGCTGTGGCCGAAGGTGCTGTTGACCCGTTTTAGATGATCGACGTCGACGAACATGAGGGCCATGTCGCGCCGCGTCCTGCCCGCCGTCTTGAGTGCATGGCCGAGCTCGGTGTCGAGCTCGCGGATGTTCCGAAGCCCGGTCAAGGGGTCGTGCGCTGCGAGGCGATTGGCGTGGCGAAGCGAGCTCGCCTGTATGATGGACGTCGTGATGTAGTGCATCATCCCCGTCGCGACGCGGATCTCCTGCTCGGAAAATTCTTGGGCGCCTTGCGGATTGACGAGCTGCAGAATGCCAAGCGATTTGCGCCGGTCTCGCATCGAGCCGAGCCATGCGATTCGGGTTCGGCCCGACGTGCCTTCTGCGAATTGTGGGTCTGGCTCGGTTTGGCTGATGAGCAGAGGCTCTGGTAGCTGTAGAGCGCGCGCCGCCAGATCGCGATGCGGCGGGGCGCTATGACGTAGCAAGGCATCGGCGCCCGGCCCGAAAGCGGCCACGCACTTGAGCGCGCTGGCCCTCGAGCCGACGAAGATCGACCCGGCGGTAGCGCGGGTCGCGAGCGCTGCGGTCCCTAGTCCCTCCTCGAGCACGCGCATGACCGGGTTCGTCCGCGTCGGTGCGACTTCGAGGACGGTGTGCTCGAGCTGGACCCCCCGCAATGTGTGAATGCGCACTTCCCCTATCATCCTAAGGAGTCTTGTAGACACAAGCCAAGTGCGAAGGGCGCGAGCCGAATCGACGCCGCGTATCGCGCGGGCGACTTTGCGTGGGTGACTGTCATGCTCTGTAGGCGCCACATTGAATGTTTCACGCCAAAACGCGCCTTTGCGGCGTACAATGGACCCCGGCGTTTCGGCCTGGAACGTGGGGAGACTCTATGGCGCGCGGATCACTCATCTGGCTTGCCTTGTGTGCGACGCTTTGGGCGGGGTGTGGTGACAAAAAGCCGCCGGTCGATCGAGTTGGGGTGAACACCGTTCACAAGGACGTCTTCAAGGACTCGTCCTGGTACTTCAACCGGACCGTCATCGACGTGGACTACGAGGGCGGACCGATCGGGACGTTTCCCGGCGACACGGCGATGGACTTCTCATCGTCGAACTTCTCCCTTCCTCGGGTTCGCTGGGTCATCGAAGAGAAGCTCCTCCTGGCCTATCGCGACTATGAGCTGGCCGAAGGCGCAAACCCCGATTCTCCTCAGCCCGGAGAGCTACGTGGCCAGCCGGTCGCGGCGTTCGAGATCGAAAAACACTTCGACATTCGCCGCGCTTACGACGATGCGACGGGCGAGGAGCAGAACGTCATCGTCGAGAACGACGAGGACCGGCCTTGGTATGAGCGCGAGTTCATGCGCGTCAACTGGGCGAGCAACGCGCTACCCGCGTATTACGGACAGGTCAGCGAGCTCAATGCGCTTCTCGGCGTGTTCGAACGCGAGCCCGCCGAATTCTTTGTGCAAGCGGCTTCGGAGTTTCCCGATTCCTGGCAGCCGCGTTTTCACCAAATGCCCTGCGAGGGGGTCGACGATTCTTCCGAGGCTTGCTCGCAGGACGCCAGGCTGTGGGCCGCGGACTACGAAGCCGGCCAGGTCTACGCATTCGACTTCGTCTCCCAGGAGCTGATCACACCGGGCGTCGTGTTCGACCCGCTCTACAACCAGGAGGTGGATTTCTGTGTGTCGACTTACCTGGACGCGCCCGGCTGCGTGACCACGGCCGTCTACGTTCGCAATAGCTTTCTGCGCGTCAGTGAGGAGCGGCAGTACGAACCAGTCGACTGGGTGGACTCGCGCTTCGAGCGCGCCGGGTTCTTCCGGCTGGAGCGGCCGACCGTAGACCGCTCCAGCGCGGCCGACGACCCGGCCTATTTCGAGACGGACTTCCTCAACTACAGCGTCAACCGGCACAATCTCTGGCAGCAATGGCGCGACGCCGATGGAGCCCCGATTCCCTACGCCGAGCGTCGGGTTCGCCCAATCGTCTACCACCTGACGCCGGAGCTCCCCGCGCATCTGGTCGAGCCCAGCTTCGAGCTCGTGGCCCGCTGGAACGAGGTGCTGATGCAGACCGTGCGGCGCTTGCGTGGTGAGCCAGAGGTCGTCTTTCCCGAGCTGAGCTGTCAGACCGAAGACCCAGATGGCTACTGCGCCTGCATCAGCGATCCGGACACGGGCGCGATTCTAAATCCGACCTGCCCAGGCCGCTACGACCCCTTCGAGACGCCCGCCGAAGCCGCCGCCCGTGGCGTCCAGAATCCCTTCGATTGCTGGGTCGACGTGCCCGCGGGTGCGCGACCCCAGCTCGACCGTCCCGACCTGCAGGACTCGCATTTCAATGGCTGGTTTCAGGCGGAGCAGACCGGCGACGAGTGCGTTCTTCGGCTCGCGCAAAATGCCTGCAATCGCCTGAGCATCGACGAAAACGGCGACAGCACCGAGGGCCTGAGCTGCCAGGAGCGGGGGGACAGCCGCTTCAAGTTCCTCAGCTACGTCGACCAACCCGGCACGCCGTTTCTGGGAATCGCGACTCTTCGCGGCGACCCTGTGACGGGCGAGCTCATCGTCGGGGACGCGAACATCGGAGGACCCGCGCTCGACCGCTACCGTACGACCGCGCTGCAAATGTACGACCTGATTCACGGGGACATCAGCGACCAGGAGTTCTTGACCGGCGAGGACGTGCGCGCCTATCTCGAGAATCTCGACCGGGTCGAGCTTCCCGCCAGACCACGGATCGATTTCAACGTCGCGCTCCAGCAGGGTAGCGCGAGCACGCGCGACCTGCGGACGGTGGATCAGCGCATGAGCGCATTTTTGGAGCGAGCCGCGGCGCTGGCGGGTCCCGCGGGACGCAGCAATACGTTCATCGATCGGCGAGCCGCTCTCGTGGGGTCGGACATCGAGCATCGGACCATGCAGAGCCTTGAGACTCTGATGCTCGCAGGTGTGTCGGTGATTCCCGATGGTTTCGGGCCGGCCGACATCAACGAGCCGCTACTCGATGCGGTCTCGCCGTTTCGCAAGCCCGTTCACGAACAGTTTCGGAGCTTCATCGAGCAGGAGAGTCTGGCCAGCCGGATGAACGTGATGATGCCCAACGAGTACGTGGACGACTCGGTGCTGTTCTTCGTCAAGGCGCATCGAGACTGGCCGCGTGCCCGACTCGAGATAGCGCTCAACCAGATGCTCTATTTTCAGACCCAGCTTCATGAGCTCGGGCACTGCCTGGGGTTGAGACACGACTTTGGGGCCTCGGCGGACCACAAGAACTACGACGACGAGTACTACCAAATTATTGAGCGTATCCCGCTTCCGGACCCGGCCCGCTTCGAGCAGGACGGAGTTCCGGGCCTGAGCGCCGAAGAGCAGATTGACTTCGAGTCGGCGCTCGATGCGGCTCGGAGCAAGCGCGAGCTCGCGGGGATCGACCGTCACATGGACTCCTCCATCATGGAATACACCGCACAATGGTACGAGCGTGTCCACTCGGAAGCCGGTCGCTATGACGTCGCCGCGGTCAACTTCGCGTACGGCGACTTCGTCGAGGTTTACGACAACGTCGCCGGCCGTACGCAGGACGAGGTCACGCCCGTCAACACGGAGCGCCTCTGGGCAAAGTACTACCACGGTGGACAGGAGTGCCGCGTCGACGCGGACTGTCCCTTCAGTCTCGAAGGCGCGAACGCGCAGGAGCTCACCGAAGCCAACCTGGACGCAGGCCTCACGCAACGCTGCCTGCCCCACGCGCAGGGGCTTGGCGCCAACGGCACGGTGTGCTCGCGCTTCGACGACGACGTCGCGGCGATCGTCGAGCAGGACGCGCCGAGCCCGCAGCTGCCCGTCGACTATCGGTTTTGCTCGGACGAGCGGGTAGGCACGCTCGGCTGGTGCCATCGCTTCGACGAGGGGGCCAGCTACCGGGACATCGTCCGCAACGTTGCCGAGCAGTACGAGCGGCAATACATCTTCACGAACTTTAGGCGCTTCAGGTCCGATTTCGACATCGGTCCATACCTCGCAGACCGGCTGATTGGCCGCCAGTTCACGATCCTTCAAGACGTCTTTCAGAACCTCCTGTTTCGTTACCAGGCAGACCCGGCGTTCCGAACGGACGAAGGGGACCTCGGCTTTTACGACCAGTTCATGGCGAGCGCAGATGTTCTGAACTTCTACGCGAGAATCCTCGGTCAGCCGAACATCGGCTCCTACGGCCTGAATCCGACCACCGGAAACTTCGAGCGCTTCAGCGCGAGTCCGGGGGTTCCCGGCTCTGATCTCGACCTGTCCATCGGGCTCGGGCGTTACTTGTTTTCGACCTATCAGAGCGGGCTCACGGGGATCAATCGCCTCGAGCGGATCGGCTCGTTCTACGACAAGTGGATCGCCATGCAGATGCTCACCCAACGCGGTTGGACGACGGCGTTCACCCGGGATGTGCCCTTCTGGACCAACTTCTACGACCTCTTTCCGGTCGAAATGCAGCAGATCTTCCAAGGCATCATCCAAGACGAGCCCGAATCGATTTCTCCGAGAGTCCGTTGCGAGGAAGGCCCGGGAGCGGGCTCCTGCTCGAACCCGCGCGTCGTCTACATGGACTTCTATCGCGGCGACTGCAGCAGCCCGCAGACCTGCCGACCCGATCCCATCGAAGAGACCTATGCGGATCTCGACGTCCTCGATGGTGGGAGCTCCGTGCTCCTTCAGTTCATCGCGGCCGCGTTCGCTCTGTCGGACTTCCCAGTCTTCTTCGACACCACGTTTCAGAATCAGCTCTTCATCTGCATCGAGGGAGAGGGTGACTGCTTCGTACCGAGTGCAACGAGCGTGGAGGGTGTCGACTTCGTGCGACACAGCTCCGCGCGCTTCAACAAGACCTTCGTCGCCTTTCAGGTCGAGCCCTCTGTCTCCGTACCGAACCAGGAGTCGATTGGCTTCAACATGGTCAAAGAGGCAGCGGACAACGCGTTTGCGATCGCGATCCTCGAACGCCTGAGCTCGGGGCAGAGCGTCTTGCCCGCCGAGCTCGATGCGCTGGACGCCCGTGGGTATCGTGTGCCCCTGGACGAGGTGCAGGCGGGCAATGATCTGGCGACGCTCGACCGGCGGCAGCGCGATCTGGAGTCCTTCTTCTTTCAGCTCATCGATCTACAGCGGCAGCTCGGCATTGCCAGCTACTTGAGGTTCTAGGAGAGGTTCATGCGTATCATTCGGCGAAGCTTGCTCCTCTCGGTGATGGCGGTCCTGCTGCTTGGCGGTTGCACGGACGGCGGGGCGACCGCGAACCGTGTGCAACCGAACCTCGTCGACAAGAAGATGTTCGAGGGTGAGTGGTGGCTGGCCAACACGGCCATCGATGTCGACGCCGACACGACTTCGCACATCTGGTCCGGCGCCATGGGGATGGACTGGGCGGTGGACAAGGGCGAATCTCCAGTCCTAGGGCGGGTGCGCTGGGTGATCGAGGAGAAGTTTCTCTATGCGTATCGCTCCTATGAGCTCGTCGACGGGGCGAACAGCGACGCTGATGAGCCGCAATTTCGCGGTCAGCCACTGGCCGCGTTTTCCATCGTCGACCACGTCGACGTGCGACCGCAGTACAACCCGGTGACCGGAGAATCACGGAACGTCATCGAGGAGAACACCGAGGATCGCCGCTGGTTCGAGCGTGACTTCATGCGGGTGGATTGGTCGGCCAACCTGATCGACAATCATTTCTACCCGATGCGCTTTCCCGTCTTCGGGAACTGGACGCAGAACCCGAGCTTCTTCGTGCAAGAGGGCTCGTCGCACTGCTACGGCGAGGGGGACGATTTTCGCTGTGATTTTCCGAAGAGCTGGGAGCCGCAGTTCGTCAGCGTGGGAGCGGACCCGGACTACCGCTTCGCCAACGAGTGGCCCGAGGGCAGCGAGGACCTGGTCCACTACATGAGCTTCGTCACGCTGCAGAACTGGTCGCCCGACCCGGACTGCTTGCTCGTCAGCGGCGTGCCTTGCCGCAACCTTTCGGTGCCCAATCGGATGGCGTTCCTGAGGGTTCCTCCCGAGCACCAGTACGCCTCGGCGCGTCAGAGTCACGAAGAGTTCGACAAGTTCGGCCTCTTCCGGACCTATCAGCGGACGTACTTGCGCGGTGGCGTCGACCAGAACGACTTCGCCAAGCGTTGCGACCGGGACGCAGACTGTGGGGCGGGCGGATACTGTGACCCGGACTCTGGCGTCTGTGCGGGAGGGCTGGCCGAGGACCATGGAGAGACAGACGCCCTGGCGTTCCTGCGACCCCGGCACAACTTCTTCGAGGTCTCTTTGACGGACGAGCCCTGCATCGCCGACTGGGAGTGTGACGGTCGCTCGGACTACAGGCCGGGTAGGGAGGGCTCTGTCTGCGATCGAGCGGCAAAGCGTTGCACGGTGCCGATGAAAGAGCGAAGGCCGCGGCGGCTTCGGGAAGGCGCCGGTTCCGTTCAGTATCATCTCAACGAAGGCTTTCCCGTGCATCTCGTTCACGCGGCCATGGAAGTCATGGGAAATTGGAACGAGGTTTTCATGCGCGGATGGCGCGCGGCGACCGACCGGGCGCTGCCCGACTACGCCTCGGTACGCCTGAGCTGTCAGACGACGGATCCGACTCGCTACTGCTTCTGTGGCTCTCCAGACGATGTGGGCGGAACCTGCAAGGGAAAGTACGACCCTTTCGTCAGCCCTTCACGATGGCAGAGCCTCGGCGTTGCAGACCCCTACCAGTGCCAGGTCGAAAACCTCGAGTTCGAGGAGCCGGCCAGCCCGACGAGCTATGACGACTATCCGCTTCCGCAGGCGTATCGGTATCAGTTCGTCGGCGACGAGTGTCTCTTCGTTCTGCGTTCGAACGCCTGCGACTGGTATCGGCAGGACGCGTCCACACCCTGCGATGAGGTGCTTGACGAGCGAGGCGAGCCCGTCGTCTGGCAGCAGCTCGGAGACATTCGCTATCAATTCTTTCACTACATCGATCAGGTCAACACCTCTTTCGGCGGCGTTTCGGCGCTGAGGGTCGACCCGACCACGGGCGAGCTGGTCAGCGCGAACGCAAGCTTTTCGGCCGCCGGCGTCGAGCGGCGCGCCACTCAGGCTTTGGACTTCTTTCCCGTGCTTCGCTGCGCCAACGAGGACTTGGGCTGCGAGCCCGGGGACGAAGAGGCCGCCGAGCGCTATCTGAGTGGAGAGAACCTTCGGAGCTACTTCTCCAGGCTCGGCCGCACCGAGCACCCCGTGGGGCTCGCCGCTTCGGGGTCGGACGGTTTCAGCAACGGCGACCCGTCTCGCCCCGCGCTCCCCGTCGACGTGCATGCGGCTCTGCGAAAGGCGATGGACGTCGCCGTCGAGCGCACCGAGTCGCTCCGAGGCATCGACGGTAGGGCCCAGATCATGAGCGACCGGATGCGCCGTCTTCAGGGCACGCCCATCGAGCAGAAGCTCATGGGCTCCCTCGGACCCAACGGCTTCGAGGCCCTCTCACGGCACTTCGATCACGGACAGGACTTCGTCTTCGGGCTCGATGCTCAGAGCAGCATTTACGACGCTGCCGTGCTCGACCAGATATCGCCGTTTCGGGGATCGGGGTTCATGCGAACGCTCACGAGCGGAGTCGATTCCGAGCAAGAGATGAGCGACTACGGGATCTGCCCGCTGAACGAGCCTCTCTTTCGCTCCCGCTACGCCGAGTACTGGGCGGAAGCCTTTCGCGGCCGGCCCCCCGCGGAGGCCTCGATCCGCATGCAACAGCTCTACGCGCGCAGCGTGCAGCACCATGAGATCGGTCATTCGGTCGGTCTGCGCCACAACTTCGGCGCGAGCCTCGACCGGCAGCAGTACGGTGACGGCTACTTCAACGTGGTGCTCGGGGAGAACGGGCAGGCGCTGCCCCTGCCGAGAATGCAAGACTACGATTTGGACGATGACGGCTTCGTCGCAGGCAGCGAATTCGACGTGTTTTTGTCCGACTTGAGAGAGGTGCGGGATCAGCGCGCGGCCCGCGGCGCCCACAACTACATGACGAGCTCAACCATGGACTACAACGGCGACTCGTCCGATGCGCAGGGCCTGGGTCGCTACGACGTCGCGGCCACCCTCTGGAACTACTTCGACCTCCAGGAAGCCTTCGACCTACGGTCCATCGAGGGGGAGCTCGCTACCGACGAGGATAGCTCCTTACAGGGTCTCAAGCGCAGCCACGAAGCCGGGCGCGTTTGGTGGCGCTCGTATCTGGGTGGGCAGAGCTGCTCCGTCGACGCCGACTGCCCGTACTCGAAGGGCTCCGAGGCCTTGGTTCAGGGACAGCCGGTCTACCAGCGCTGCGTTCAGAACCCGCGGTTCCGGTTCCCGCAGGAACCTTGCCGCGGGCACAGAGGCTGCCTCTGCTCGAGCTTCGACGCCGACATGCAGGACTACGATGACTTCGCGGCCTATCCGGGCAGTTCCTCGGACCGTGACTTCGCCTCCGTGAAGTACCTTTTCTGCCCGGACGAACGCAGCAAAGACATCTCCTGGTGTAACCCGTTCGACGCCGGCGAGAGCTTCGAGGAGGTCATCGATCACTATCGCCGTGGCTGGGAGGAGCGGTACCCGGTCGACTACTATCGCCGCTTCCAGCGACGCGGCGCACGCGGCGCAGGCGCCACGATGGCGGTGAGCACGGCCGCCAAGATCTTCCAGCACCTGTTCTTTCGTTACAACTTCGAGCCCGGATTCTCTTCGAAGGCTGGGCCGCTAGGCTTCGAGGACCAGTTCCTGGCCTCGATCGAGGCGATGAACTGGTTCATCGAGCTCGTGAATCTTCCGAACGAGGGCTCCTATGAATTCGACGCGGGCGACAACGCCTACCGCTGGATAGGGGAGTCGATCGACCTGCCCAGTGCGGACATCAGCCTCCTGCCCGGGCAGGGCTTCGGCATGTGGACGAAGTACCAGGATGGCTACTTCGGTTTCTTTCGCCCCGAGCGGGCGGGCGTGTTCTACGACAAGATGACGGCCCTGCTTGCGCTGGCCAAGCGGGACTGGAACCTCGACTTCAATGTCGACGAACGCTACTTCATCAACTTCTACGATCTCTTTCCGACGGAGATGACCGAGCTCTTCGGCGGACTGATTCTGCAGGACGAGCGTTGGTTCGCGCCTCGTCTGCTCATGCGCGACGGCGAACCGGTCGTTCAGCACATGAGCTGGTATCGAGGGCTCGCTCTCGGCGAATGCGTCAATGAAGCCGGGACCGCGAGCGTTCCTTGCCGGGGAAGTCAGCCGGAGGTGTACCCCGGCCCCGTCGTGAAGGGGACCTCGAACGAGATTCTTCGGAGCTGGGCCGCGATTCTCGCGCTTGCACAGTTCCCCGTTTACTACGACACGACCTTCGAGCAGAGGCTCCTCGTCTTCAAGGCGGGCAGTGGGGTGGCGTTCGACATTGCAGACGTCCAGCCAGACGGAAGCCCGACCTGCGTCTACGGCAGCGACGGGCTCGGTGCCGGTCACTTCGTGGTCGATCCGGCCGTACCGAATGGCTGCGACTATGCGCAGGACGCGGACTACGTGGTTTACGAATCGGACCGCTTTCGGACCCCTTACGTCGCGGTCAAGGTGCGGCCGAGCCTTGCCCTCAACCTCGAGGAAGAACAGATCGGGTTTCAGCTTCTTCGCCGCCTGGTCGACCTGCAAAACGAAGTACGCAGCTTTCAGGCCAGCGATCCGGCTCGAAACCTCAAGCTCCAGGAGCTACAGCAGGGCGAATCCTTCCTCGAATACCTGATCGAGCTACAAAAGGCCTACGGCATCAGTAACTTCTTTTAGGAATGGCCAGTTTGTTGCCTTGCAGTTTCGGCGCAGGTTCCTGACTTCTTTCGAAGAAGCGCTACTGTGCTCAGGAAAGCTTCGTCGCGGTTGGCATTCTCCGCGGCCGTTCCTTAAAGTACGCGCAAGGGGACTTGGTGACAGATACGGACAAGCTGCTCGGGCAGTACCGAACGATGAGAGTCATCCGCCGCTTCGAAGAGGAAGCCGCGCGCAGCTATGCGCTCGGAAAGATTGGCGGGTTTCTTCATCTATACATTGGTCAGGAGGCGATTGCGGTGGGGGCTTGTGCCGTCCTGCGGCCAAGCGACTACGTGTTTCAGACCTACCGTGACCACGGCATGGCGATTGCCCGCGGCATGGACGTCGGTGCTGCGATGGCGGAGCTCTACGGGAAGGACACGGGCTGCGCTCGCGGGATGGGGGGCTCCATGCACTTCTTCGACGCCGCGACGCACTTCATGGGCGGCTGGGGCATCGTCGGCGGGCATCTCGCGGTCGCCGCCGGGACGGCGTTCAAGAGCCGTTACGTAGGCGACGACAGTGCGACGATTTGCTTCTTCGGCGAAGGCTCGACGAACATTGGTGGCTTCCACGAAGCGATGAGCCTAGCCGGTCTCTGGAAGCTACCCATCGTGTTTGTCGTCGAGAACAATCAGTACGCCATGGGAACTCCCTTGGAGCGGACCAGCCCGCTCAAGGACCTCTCGATCAAGGCGAAGGGCTACGGCATGGTCGGTGACCGCTTCCAGGGGCACGACGTAGCCGTGGTCGAGGAGCGCATCGGCGCCGCCATCGAACGCGCGCGCAGCGGTGGCGGTCCGACCTTCATCGAGATCGAGACCTATCGTTTTCGTGGTCACTCCATGAGCGACCCGGCCAAGTACCGGCCCCGGACCGAGGTCGACGAAAAGAAGCAGCTCGACCCTCTGCACGTCCTGCATGACAGACTGACGGGCTCCCACGGCGTCGATGAGCAGCAACTCGACGACATCGACGAGCAGGCCGACGAGCAAATCGACGCCGCGCTGAAGTTTGCCGACGAATCGCCGCCTGCCCGCGAGGACTTGATGAGAAGCCTGTCCCTGGCCGAGGAGACGGAGCTGTGAGACAGATCACCATTCGGCAGGCCCTGAGGGAGGCCATGCAAGAGGAGATGGCGCGCGACGAGAGCATCTTCCTGATGGGCGAAGAGGTCGGCTATTACCAAGGCGCCTACAAGGTTTCCGAAGGCCTCCTCGAAGAGTTTGGTCAGAAGCGCGTCATTGACACGCCTATTGCGGAGGCCGGCTTTGCCGGCGTCGGTATAGGCGCCGCCATGGTGGGACTGCGGCCCATCATCGAGTTCATGTCCTGGAACTTTTCGTTCGTCGCCTTCGATCAAATCATCAGCAATGCCGCGAAGATCCACCAGATGAGCGCCGGGCAGTTCAAGGTGCCCATCGTGTTCCGTGGACCTAACGGCGCGGCGCGACAGGTGGCTGCGCAGCACAGCCACTGCGTCGAGCCCTTCTATGCGCACATCCCGGGCCTGTACGTCGTGTCGCCCAGCACGGCGCGTGACTCCAAGGGCATGCTCAAGACGGCCATCCGCAGCGACAATCCGGTCATCTTCCTCGAAAACGAGATGCTGTATGGGCTCAAGGGCGACGTGCCCGATGAGGGCGAAGAGGAGCTCATTCCATTCGGAAAGGCGCGCATCGCCCGGCAGGGCTCGGACTGCACGATCATTAGCTGGGGGCGGCCGTACTACACAGTGATGGCCGCAGCCGACAAGCTTGCCGAGGACGGCATCGACTGCGAGGTCATCGACCCCCGCTCGCTTCGGCCGCTCGACGACGAGGCGATGGTGCAGAGCCTCAAGAAGACCAACCGCTGCGTCATCGTCCACGAGCACTGGCCCTACGGCGGACCCGGTGCGGAAATCGTCGACCGGCTACAGAGGCAGGCCTTCGACTATCTGGACGCACCGATCGAGCGCGTGACCGGGCTCGACGTGCCCATGCCATACGCGCTCAATTTGGAAAACCTAGTCCAACCGACGGAGGAGCGCGTCATCGACGCCGTGCGCCGCGTCAGTTACGCGAAGTGAATCATGGCTAAGATCATCGGACTGCCAAAGCTCTCCCCCACCATGGAAGAGGGGACGATCGTCGCCTGGAGCAAGAACGAAGGGGACCCGGTCGACATCGACGACCTGCTCGCCGAGGTCGAGACTGACAAGGCGACCATGGAGTTCCGCTCCTTCGACAAGGGCGTGCTCTTGAAGATCCTCGTCCCGGCCGGGGAGACCTTGCTACCCGAAGTGCCGGTAGCGATCATCGGCAAGGCCGGAGAGGACATTTCGGCCCTCGTCGCAGAGGCAGCTGCTAGCGCCAAGGCTGTCCGAGCGGCAGGTGGCGGCGAAAGCGAGGCAGCGCAGGCCGCCCCAGAACCACCGGCGCAGGCCGCCGAGCAGCCGGCTTCCGAGGCGCAGGCTGCTCCGGCCGTGGCGGCGAATGGGGGACGCGTTCTGTCGTCTCCAGCGGTCCGCAGGATTGCGAGGGAGGAAGGCGTCGACCTGAAGAGCGTGACCGGGACGGGTCCGCACGGACGCATCGTCAAGCGCGATCTGCAAGCCTATCTCGCCTCCCCGCAGGCGGCAGCCACGTTCTCCGCCGGCTACGAGCGTCTTGCGCCACGCGTCGAAAAAGCCAGCAGCATGCGGCGGACGATTGCCCGGCGCCTCACCCAGTCCAAGCAGGAAATCCCGCACTACTACCTCGGCATCGACGTCGATATCGAGCCCTTGAACCAGGCGCGCAAGCAGCTGAACCTGCTGCTCGAAGCACAGGGGAGGAAAGTCTCGCTGAACGACCTGATCATCAAGGCCTGCGCCGTGGGGCTACGGCGGTTTCCCGCCGTCAACGCTTCCTGGGTCGACGGAGAGATCCATCGTCACCAAGTCGTCGACATCTCGGTCGCCGTGGCTGTGCCCGAGGGCCTGATGACTCCCGTCATTCGCGACGCGGATCGCAAAGGCATCAGCCAGATCGCGGACGAAGTGAAAGATCTGGCCGCGCGTGCCAGGGACCGCAAGCTTCAGCCCGAAGACATGACCGGGGGAACCTTTTCCATTTCGAATCTCGGGATGTATGGAATCGAGCAGTTCACGGCGGTCATCAATCCTCCCGAGGGCGCGATCCTCGCCGTGGGCACCATCCGTGAAGAGCCCGTCGTTAGAGACGGTCAGCTCGTTCCCGGCAAACGGATGCGGCTCACCATGAGCTGCGACCACCGCGTCATCGATGGCGCGACCGGCGCCCAGTACCTACAGCAACTGAAGCAGATCATCGAATCTCCAGTGAGCATGCTGTTGTAAGGGGGAGCGAAGGAACACAGGGCTGCCTCCGTCTCGGTGGCGGCCGCCGTGCCAGTGTTAGCGCTGCTGGTTTCGCGCTCGGCATGCGTTTCGGCGAGCGGCTAGCAGCGCGATGAGGAGGTAGAGCAGCAGGGCGGCATTGGGGCTCCCCCCTGGGGCGAGCTGGCAGCCGTCTGTGTCCGCGCTCGGTCCGTCGGAGCGCGGGACCGAGCTCGGGTCTGGGCGCGCCGGGGGCGGCGTGCTTCCTACAAAGGGCTCGAAGGGCAGTGGGGCGATTCCCTCGACCACGAGAAGGCTTGGGGGGCTGACGGCGCGCTCCTCGCCGCGGCTCGCGATTGCGTAGAGGAGATGCGCGCCGATCCCGTCTTCGCTGGCCAGAAACGAAAAGATCAAGGGGTCGCCCGGTTCGTAGACGGCCAGTACTCGAGCGCCGTCGTAGACTTCGACCTGCTCCCAGTCGGTCCACGAGGGGTCGAGGTTAACGACTTTTGTCCAGCGTTTACCGGGATCTATGAAGCTCACGTCCTTGCCGAGCGGGTCCAGCGGGCCGTTGCGGTTCCAGCTTGCCACGCTTCGAAAGCCATCGGCGAGGGCCTCGCTCGGCAGCCAGGACGCGCGACTCGGGTCACCGGTGAAGGCCTCGAAAGGGGCCAACGATTGAAAGGCCTGGCCTCTGGTGCTTTGCGCAAGGTACCCCGCGTTTTCGTCCGGCACGAGAAGAGGAACACTGCTACGGGTCAAGTCGTCGTAGATCTTCGGTGTGGCATCCGTCGGGTATCGACCTTTGATGACCTCGGAAAGAAAGTAATAGATCATCGGCCAGGCGCGTTGGCCAGGCTCGTGCGAGGTGCGCGTATGCATCGAGGCTCTGGCCCACAAGGCCCCCAGCGCACGGTTGTCGATGACGAACTTTTCGAAGTCTTCACTGTTCTCGGCGGAACAAAACAGGATCGGAATGCTCCGAAGACTCGGTGGCATCGGAAGTGCCGTAGGCAGGTCACTAGTGTTCCATCCCTCATAGACGTTGATGGAGCCGTCGTTTTCGCCGATGGCGATCATGCGCTCCGGAACCACGCTCGCCATCGCGAGACCGGAGCTCGAGCCGTCCGAGAATCCCGTCCACACCATCGGCGCATTTCGGAGCTCCGGGTGTCCGGACTCGAGGGCGATTTGGGCGATGGCTTCCAGTACGTCGGGTCCGTAGAAGTCGCCGTTCGGATCGTTGCCGACGATCCCTTCTGGACGAAAGCCCTCGTACTCCAAGTGGACGAAGCCAAGCGTCCGAGCAAAGGCTTCGGGGACGAAGCCCTCCATGCCAAAGACCGACAGGGAGACCACGATGCCGCGCACCTGTTCGAGGTCGTCCGGTATGGTGATCTTGACCTCGCGCGCGAGTCCCACCGATTCGTAAGACGTATACGATTGACCCGAAGCTCCGGTGTTCAGGCCCAGCAGCAACGAGAGCGCCAGCGCGCCGCGTCTAAGCCAACGCATCCGGCTTACATATCATGGTTGCCTTCCCCGATGGGGCAGGGAAGCTGCTCTTCATTCGGGCCCGACACGCAAGGGTTAGCCGGGTAGTGGGCTGCGGCTCGAGTCTCAGCAGTTGCCGTGGAACCGCCTGGCATCGTCGGGAAACATCTTGCCCGGGTTGAGAATGTGCTTCGGGTCGAAGACGTTCTTGATTCGCTCCTGCAGCCCGATGAGCTCCGGCGATTGCTCCAAGGGAAGGTAGGGCGCCTTGAGCACGCCGATGCCGTGCTCCCCGCTGAGGGTGCCATCCAGCTCGATGACTCGCGCGAAGAGGCTGCGGATCGCAGCGTCGACTCGGACCCTTTGCGACGCCTCGTCCCAGAGGAAGTTCACGTGCAGGTTTCCGTCCCCCGCGTGCCCGTAGGTCGGAATCACGAGCTCGTGCCGCTCGGCCAGCTCGCCACAGAAGCGCAGCAGCTCGGCCATTTTCGTCCGGGGAACGACGACGTCTTCGGAAAGCTTGTGCGTGGCCTGGCGTCTCAGGCTGTGACTGAGCTCGCGGCGCGAGGCCCAGAGCCGTTCACGCTCCGAGCCACTCTGTGCGACGAGCACCTCGAGCGCGCCGAGGTCGATGAGGGCATTGCCTGCCGTTTCCATCGTCGTGTCGAGGCGCGCTGCCTTTCCGTCGAACTCGATCAGCAGGATGGCCTTGGTGTCGGCGGGAATCGTGAGACCGGCCTCGGGCTTGACGATCTCCAGTGCTTTTTCGTCGAGAAGCTCGATGCAGGCAGGGACCTCGCCCTGGGCAAGGAGACAGTTTACCGCCGGTGCGACGTCTTGGACGTCGGAGAAACATGCGAGCAAGGTCACCGTGGCCTCGGGCCGGTGCACGAGGCGAAGCGTCGCCTCCGTGATGATGCCCAGCGTGCCTTCGCTACCGACCATGAGAGCGGTCAAATCGTAACCGGTGACGCCCTTGTGGGTCTTTCGGCCGAGCCGCAGGACGGTCCCGTCGGCCAGCACGACCTCCATCCCGAGCACGTACTCCCGGGTGACCCCGTACTTGAAAGCCCTGGGGCCCCCCGCGTTGGCGGCGAGGTTACCGCCAATGGCGCAGGAGTCGCGCGAGTTCGGGTCTGGTGGGTAAAAAAGTGCGTCCGCTTCGACCGTGCGCTTCAGGACACCGGTCACCAGACCGGGCTCCACCGTGGCCGACAGCTCGCTCGGATCGATCCCCTTGATCTGGTTCATTCGCTCGCATGCCAGAACCAGGCCCCCCTCCACCGGTACGGCCCCGCCCACGCGACCCGTGCCGCCGGCCCGCGGGGTCACGGGCACCTCGTACTTGTAGGCGACTCGCATGACCGCGGCGACTTGTGCCGTACTGCTTGCCCGAATCACCGCCGCGGGCATGCACGGAGCCGTTTCGCTTTCGTCGTGTGAGTAGCTCTGAAGGATCGTCGGGTCGACGATCAGCGACCCACTGGGCAGTGCCCGGTCGATCTCGATCAAAGCATTTTCGAGCCGCGGCATTCAACGAGCGTTGAGCCCCTGCCGGGTCGCGTCAAGGCCTAGCCCGTGCGGGCGAGCATGCGGCCGTGGCTGGCGGCGGCCCCGCCGAGGTCTCAGCTTCCCATTTTTTGGGGACTTTGGAGTGCAGGCTGGTCCGTCCGTCCGTCCGTCCGTCCGTCCGTCTAGGCGGGGCCGGCTAGGCGGGGCCGGCCTCTTCGTCCGCGTCCGACCGCGTCTTCGTCATCCAGGTGAACAGCCCCTCGAGGATGCCGATGACCAAGTAGGCGGACAGAAGCCACACGAAGGCGAGTGAGGGATGGTATCGGAATGCGATCACGGCCGTCGACCCCAGAGCGACGGAAATGAACAGTGCGCTTCGCCAGGAAAGTCGCAGGTCTTTGAAAGAGCGGAAGGGAATGGTGCTCACCATGAAGAGCGCCAGAAGTAACATCAGTACCGAGAGGATCACTGGCGTGAACGGGAGCTTTCCGGTGAGCGTGTTGGCGACGACCAAGGAGATCAGCACGGCCGCCGCCGCTGGGATCGGAAGCCCTTGAATGTACTTGCCGGGCTTGATCGGGTGGCCTTCCTCCGTCGTCGTGGTCACGTTGAAGCGGGCCAGGCGGATCGCACCGCAGCCTACGAAGACGAAGCCCACGGCGATCCCCGCCTTGCCGAGTTCGTGCAAAGACCACTGGTACACCAAAATCGAGGGTGCCACGCCAAACGAGATGACGTCCGCGAGAGAGTCGAGCTGGACTCCAATGGCGCTCTGCGTCTTGGTGAGTCGCGCGACCCGTCCGTCGATGGTATCAAAGAAGAGCGCAAAGATGATCAGCAGCGCGGCCCGGTAGAAATCCGTGCCGTCGGGCTGAGTCGAGCAGACGACGATCGCATAGTAGCCGCACAGCACGCTCGAAAGCGTGAAGAGGTTGGGCAGAATGAATAGGCTCTTGCGTAGGTCGACTTTCACACTGCACCGCTTGTCGCGAAGAGGTTTAGGCTACGGGATGGGCTTTTTCCTGTCCACCCAGCGACGGCGTGTATCCGGAAGTCCGACCGATCACTGCGGCTGCGCCACGGCCTTTGCACCGAGGGCCAGGTTCCGAAATCGAATCTGTCCGCTGTCCGCGTAAAGTCGTTCGAGTGGCTCTATGGCCCGTTCCGGCTCCTGGGCGATCAGCGAGAACATGGCAGCGGCCTCGGTGCCGCTCCGGCCGCCCGCCTCCTCGTACTCCTGCAGCGCTTGGATGCGCCGCTCGAGCGGAAACATCGATGCGTGAAGAGCCAGCCAGCCCCAGTACGCCTGCAGCTCTATCCGACTGAAGCCATCCACCAGGGGCCGCCGATGAATGGCGTTCCACCTGGCCTTGTAAAGGGCGCGCACCGTCAGCTCCGGTGCGATCACGACACCCTCGTAGAGGAGACCGTATTTGGCCAGCATCTGACCAAACGCACCCCAGCGTCCCTTTGCCTCGCTCGCCTGGATCGATGCGCCCCGCTTCGAGACCCCTTGCATGAACTGCTCGGTGGCAGCGGCTCGCAAGGCCGCGACGCGCTCGGGACCGCCCGCGCGTTCGAGCGTCTCGATCCTGTGCGAGATAAGGGCTTGGCGCCGATCATAGTCCTGCCGGGTGTCCGAGTGGTCTGCCTCGCGCTCCCCGTGTTCCAGGAACAGCCTCTGCAACACCTCGATTTCGGCCGAATCTTGGAGCCTGGAGGCGAGCTCCTCGTCCTCGTCCAGGATCGCTCGCACGCTCGCCCGGTCGAGTACGAGACTCGGCATTTCCCATGCGGCGACCGCCTGGGGAGCCACGATCATGGCCCCGATGAGGCTCGTGAGCAGCACCCAGAAGATCAGCTTCATCCCCGACTCCGTCACGCTCGACGCAATCTAGCATGGACCGGCCGTCCAGCTGACGTTCTCCGCCCAGCTGCTAGATTCCCGCGACTCATGAAAGTGAGCGTGAACTACTATGCGGCCGCACGAGAGCTCGCCGGCTGCGCGCAAAGCTTCGTCGAGCTCGACTCCGAGTCGGTCTCCGAGGCGCAGTTTCGCTCAGAGCTCAGCCGCCTGCATCCCGGTCTCGCGGGGTACCTCGATCGCATGCGTCTAGCGGTCAACGGCGACTTCGCCGATGCCGAGCAAGTCATTCGAGTTGGAGATCGGGTAGATGTGCTCCCGCCCGTGGCCGGCGGTGCCCCGGTCGTGTACTGCCAGCTCAGCGACGAACCCATTCTGATAGACCCGATTTGGCGCCAAGTCTGCCATTCAGGTGCTGGCGGGATCGCCTTCTTCGTCGGTGTCGTCCGGGACCATGCCGAGGGCAAACGCGTCGTGCGACTCGACTACGAAGCTCACGAAAGCCTCGCCGAAAAGGAAATGACCGAGGTGCTCAGAGGCGTTGCGGACAGGCATCCGGGCGTGCGGCTCGCGGCCGTACACCGGGTCGGAGCGCTTCAGGTCGGCGATATCGCCGTCTGCGTGGCCGCGAGTGCCGCGCACCGTGCCGAGGCGTTTTCGGCCTGCCGCGAAGCCATCGACCGCATCAAGGAGACGGTGCCCGTGTGGAAGAAAGAATGGGGCGCGGACGGCGAGGCGCTCTGGGTGAATCTCAGCGAATGAGCGCTTCGATGCTTGCGAGCTGCTTGTCCGAGAGCGCGCCGACACAAGTGATGTAGGCCTGTTCGGGGCGCAAGTAGGACTCCACGACTTTGCGAATCTCTTCGGTGCTGACTTCGGCGATCAGCTGGCCGCTGCTTTGCAGGTCCTCGGCCAGGCCGAACAGAGAGTTCGCGCCGGCGAACTGAGTCGCACCTTCGGTGTCGTCCAAAACGGTTCTCAGATCCCAAAGATAGCGGCGCTTGGCCTTTTCGATCTCGGCCTTGCTCGGTTCCTGCTTCTTCAAGCCGGTCACCAATTCGAAGGTGGCCTCGAGCAGCGACAGCACCTTGGGGTGCTCGACTGAGGAACCGAAGTCGAGCACGCCGCACTCCTCGAAGAGGTCCGGCCCGGCGAAGGCGTCATAGGCCAGTCCACGTTGCTCGCAGATGAGCTGGTGCACCCGGGTGCTCAGTCCGTCGTCGAGGATGCGGGCGAGCAATAGTAACGCCGAGGCGTCCTCGGCACAGACGCCGGGCGTGTGGAACGAGACGCGCACGTCGGTCTGGCTGCCCGGATCGTGCACGTAGCGGAATCGGGACGAGACCTGCATCGTGTCGGCTGGGCATCCGCAGACGGATTTGCCGCGGGGCATCCCGCCGAAGTCTCGTCTCAGCGCATCGGTCACGCGTTCCACGTCGAACGCCCCCGCGACGCACAGCACGGAGTTGGCGGCCGTGTAGTGAGCCTCGTGGTGTCGACGCAGGTCTTCGCTGTCGAAGCGCTCGATGTTTTCGATCGGTCCGAGGATCGAATAGCCGAGCGGGTGTTCCCCGAACAGGAGCTGACGCGAAACATTGTCGACGTCGATCTCCTCTCCGTCCTCGCTCAGGTCCTCCAAGATCTCTTCTCGGAGAATCTCCTTTTCCACGCGAAGGTCGCGCAGCAAGGGTCGTTGCAGCACCTCGGCGAACAGGCCGAGGCCGTCCTCGGTGCTTTCCAAGGGCAAGCTGAGGTCGTAACTCGTGAAGTCCACGTGCGTCGCCGCATCGAGCGTTCCGCCCAGGCGCTCGATGGCGAGGTTCAGCTCGTGAGCATCGGGGTGCTCTTGAGTGCCCCGGTAGAGCATGTGCTCGAGGAAGTGGCTGAGCCCGTTGGTTTCGGCGTCTTCGTACCGGGAGCCCGAGCGCGTGAAGAACGACAGAGTCGTAGTCTGCAGATGAGGAAGCGGGATCAGACGGACCCGCAAGCCGTTTTCGAGGCTGAGTGCCTGCGCGGGAAGCTCCGGCAGGCTCACGCCATCAACTACTGCCATTCGCGCCGGGCACTTCATTGATGCGCAGCGCCTGGCTGGCGGCTGCCTGCTCGCGTAGCTGTTGCACGTACACGGCGACGGTTTCGTATTGCTTGACGGCCTCGAGCTGTCGGCGCGTGCTCGCCTTCGCTTCGTCGTCGAACTCTTCCTCGTCGGCGCGTTGCCGCTCGGTGACCTCGAAGATCAGCCATTCGTCGCCGATTCGCACAGGCTCCGTGGGCAGAGCTGCGTCACCCTCGGTGCTCTGGATGGCGAAGACCGCGCTGGTCACGGTGCCCGCGGCAAGCCCGGGAATCGGCTTGTCGCCCGCACCGAACATGCCGGTCTCTTCGATCTTGGGGGCGATCGACAAGTCACCCGCGCTCGCCTCCAAGTCGGCCGCTACGGCATCGGCGCCCTTGGACCGCCACTTCGTCAGCGCGTCACGGGCCGCCTGCTGCGCGAGCCGGTCGGTCGCCTCCTCGGCGTAGAGCTTTTTGGCCAGCTCGCGCTTGGCCTCCTCTTTCGGCACGTCTCCCTCGCGGATGGCCTCGGCCTTGATGATGTGCAGGCCAAACGGGGTCTCGACGACCTCGGAGATCTCGCCTTCGGCCAAGGCGAAGAGCGCCTCGTCGAACTCAGGGACCATGCGGCCCTTGGCCGTGTAGCCGAGGTCGCCACCGCCGGCTGCGCTGACCTGGTCCTCGCTGTTCTTGGCGGCGAGCTCGGCGAAGTCCGCAGTTCCGAGCGCCTGTTTCCGAAGCGCTTCAATCTTCTCCCGGGTCGCTGCCTTGTCCTCCTCGGAGGCATCGGACGATACCCTGAGCAAAATGTGCCGCGCGCGGATTTGCTTTTCGACGTTCGTGTAGCGGTGCTTGTTGGCCTCGTACGCTTCCTCGAGCCGACTGTCGTTCTCCGCGATCCAGCGATTCATCTCGTCTTCGTCGGGCATCGCCGTCTTCAGGGCGTAATAGGCGGGTGAGAAGCGGGCGTACTTGATGCTGGCCTTGTTGTGGGTGCGCTTGTACTCGTCCCAGACCTCGGCGTCGCTGACGTTGACGCTCATCGCGACGAGCTCGCGCATCTGCCAGGCGAGCCATTCCTCGGCCTGAGCCTGGGTGAACTCACCGACGCTCCGGTGGAGTCCGTTTTGGATGTAGCGCTTGGCGAGCTCCGTGTTGAAGGTCCCGTCCTTGTCCTTGAAGGACACCGGGATCTTGCCCTGAGGCAAGTAGAGCGGGGCTCCCGTGCCAAGGGACAGAAGGACCACCCCGTCGTCCACGAAGCGCTCCATGACCTCGACGTCGCTGATCTCGAAGCCGACCTTGCGCGCCTCGCGTGCCAGCAGCACCCGATCGATCAGGCCGTTCATCACGAAGGAGGGCAGCCCGAGCTCGGTCTGACGCTCCGCGGGGATCCGCGAGAAGTTCCCCACCGCATAGGCGGCATCGAAGTCGCCCTGGCTGATGGTGGTGTCATAGACCTTGGCGAGATAGCCGCTGCCCCCAGCCGTGCAGCCCTCGGCCTGTCCTCCGCCGAACTGCAGCGCGAAGACGAGACAGAGCAGGACTACGAGTAAGACCAGGAAGAAACCTTTTAGCTTGTCGATCATTCCAAAATGCCCGCAAAAAACAGGGCCGAACAATAAAGGAGTCGTTGCCGAACCGCAAACACTGAGTGATAGGGGGTCGGCAGGCGGAAGACTTTGCCAGTGCGGCGGTGCGCCTTAGACTAGCCGGGTGCTCACCGCATTCGGTGATTTGCCTTACGGGGAACAGGACGACACGTGGTCGAAGGCTCGAGCTTACCGCCGCTCAAGAACAATCAAGGGAAGTACGGGCTCATTGCCCTCGTCGTGATTTTGGCCGCTTTGGGCCTTTGGTTCGGCTTACGAACCGAGGAAGAGCCCAGCATTGCGGAACCGCCGCTGCCTGAGCCCGAGCCGATCGTACGCGAGCAATTCGACCCTGAGATCGAGATTCCAGCGGAGGAGGACCTCGTCCCGAGTGAGCCGGCCCAAGGGGCAGAGGCCGAAAAGCCGAACGCACCGGCGGGGCCCAAGTACGAGGAGTGCTACGGCACGCTCAGCGCGAAGGAGATCCTCGGGACGATCAACGGTCCGCCCCGGCGCCAGGTGCGCTCCTGCTATGAAAGACGGCTAAAAGACGACAACCTGCTCCAAGGCAACATGGAGCTGCTCCTCACCATCGCGCCGCGCGGCAACGTCGCCGACGTGAAGATCAGCGGCACGCTCAACGACCCACAAGTCTACAACTGCGTGAAAAGAGCCGCCCGCGCCTGGAAGTTTCCCCCTCCCGCGGGGGGCTGCGTGCGCACGTCGATGCCCTTCGTGATGACGCCCAAGCCCTAGCAGGCCGCTTCAGCCGCCCTTGACCATCCGAACCGCGTCGTCGACGTCGGCTTTACTGCCCATGAACACGGGTGTGCGCTCGTGCAGCTGCTTGGGCTGGATATCGAGGATCGATTGCTCCCCGTTGCTGGCCGCTCCTCCAGCCGCTTCGACCAGAAACCCCATGGGGCTGGCCTCGTAAAGGAGCCGAAGCTTGCCCTTGGGGTTCTTTGAGTCGCCCGGATAAACGAAGATGCCGCCGCGGAGCAAGGTTCGATGCAAATCGGCCACCATCGCTCCGATGTACCGCAGCGAGTAGGCCTTCTTGGTCTCGCCGGGCGCTTTGACCCAATCTACCCAGCGTTGCATTCCGTCGTTCCAGCGGTGGTAGTTGCCCTCGTTGACCGAGTAGGTCGTCCCACGGTCGGGGATTTGGATGTGCGGGTGGGACAAGAAGAACTCGCCGACACCCGGGTCGTAAGTGAAGCCATCGACGCTCTCGCCCGTCGAGTAAACGAGCATGTTCGAAGAGCCGTAAATCACGTAGCCCGCGGCCACGATCTTCCTGCCGGACTGCAGCAGGTCCTCTAGCTTCCCGGCCGTTCCGTCGGGCGTCACGCGCCTGTGAATCGAGAAGATGGTCCCGATCGACGCATTGATGTCGATGTTGCCCGAGCCATCGAGCGGGTCGAACTGAAGGACATACTTGCCCTGCGGGTACTGAGCCGGGATTGCGATCGGCTCTTCGACTTCCTCACTGCCGAGGATACAGACGTGTCCGCCGGCCTCGACGGTCCTCACGATGGTATCGTTGGCGAAGGCATCGAGCTTTTGAACAGCCTCGCCCTGGACATTGACCTTGCCGGTCAGGCCGAGGATGCCGGAGAGGCCGGCCCTGCTCACTCGGCTAGCGATGATCTTGGAGGCCAGCATGATCTGCTGAAATAGCCCGGTGAAGTCTCCGGTGGCCTGTCTCATGCGCCGCTGCCGGTCTAGAAGGTGGCGTTCCAGGGTCGTGCCGATGGGGCTGTCGAACGCTGGGCCAATCGAGGGTGAAGTCGCCATGGCTGGCCGAAATACCAGAGGGGACGCTCCCGCGCTAGCGACGGGTCCCCGCAAGCCCCCCGAAGGCCTCTGAATCCTTGATAATACAAGAATTTCACTAATCTCAGCGACAGAGCCCAATAGCCTTGTTATCGTAAATATACGTCCATGACGGACTTTGGGGGAGATGGCCGGGTGACGAACTTCCACGATTGGTTGGAGAGGACCCAGCACCGCCGGTCGGGGCTGCCCAGCTGCGGTGCTTTGGACAGCCTGCCCGACGTCCTTCGGTTCGGCGACCTGAAGGTGGTCTTTCAGCCCATCGTCTCGCTCCGCACCATGCGGCCTTTCGCCTACGAAGCCCTGGTCAGGAGTGATTCACCGCACTGGGCCGGTCCTCCCAAGCTGTTCGACGAGGCCGTCCGCACCCGATTCGTCGGGGCACTGGGTCGGGTCATTCGTGAGCTCGCCGTCGTCGGTTGCGCCGACGCGCCGCTCTTTCTCAATGTGCACCCCAACGAGTTCGACGAGTCCTGGCTCGTCCAGCCCGACGATCCGATCTTCCAGCACGACCAGCCCATCTATCTAGAGGTGACCGAGTCGGTACCGCTCACCCACTTTGCGTTTTGTCACAGCGTTCTTCGTGAGATTCGGGGAAAGGGTGTTTCGCTCGCGGTCGACGATCTCGGAGCGGGCTATTCGAACCTCAAGTACATCGTCGACCTGCGGCCGGAGATCGTGAAGCTCGATCGAACACTGGTGGCCGATGTAGCCAAGGACCGGCGTCTTCAAGTCCTCGTGCGGCACATGGTCCGTCTCTGTCAGGATCTAGGTGCACGGGTCGTGGCCGAGGGAATCGAGCAGGAAGAAGAAGCGCGTGCGCTGGTCGATCTGGGCGCACACTACGGCCAGGGCTACTACTTCGCGCGACCAGCGTACCCACCACCGATGCTCAGCGACCGGCCCGCGCAGCTCGCCTCATTCAACCGCGTATGAGCTCCGTCGGTCGGGCTCTCTAATCAGAGCCGTACCGGCGCGTATTGAAGCCCGTCGTCGTTGGCGCCCGTGATCTCGAAGACGGTATTCACGCGCGGCGATCCAGGGGTGCGGTCCACCGCGACGACGAGGTTGACGGCGCTCGCCACCAGCTTCGCCACGGAAGGGCCATGGGCACCGCTGCACTGGGCGGCGAGCACGACGGCGCTCACGGCGTCCTGCCTGCGCGAGGCGTGAAGCCCTACGATGTGTCCCGGCTCGCGCTCTGCCAAGCTCGTCAAGGCGCTCCAAGCGTCTCGCCCGGAGACGTCGTCGAGCACCAGGTGCTCGGCGCGCATTCGGTTCGCGCGCTCGATGAGCTCCGACAGTGCCATCCCCGAGCCAAGGCTCGTGAGTGAGAGCAGGCCGCGCCGATCGATCTGTAAATCGGGAAGCGCCTCGACGACCACCGTGCCCTCCGATGGGCTCAGTTGGTTGGTCAGTGCCGAAACGAGCGTCGTGACCCCCGCACCTTGCGCGCCGGTGACGATGATGTTTCGCCGTTCCGCCACGGCTTTGCTGAGATAGTCGGCCATGGCGGGCGTAAGCCAGTCTTGCTCAACCAGTCCGGCAAGCGTGACGGTTCGCGTCGTTCGAATCTCGATCAGCGGACCACGCAGAGCCAGTGGTTGCTGCATGATCATGACCAGTGGACCGAACGACAGGTGACCGGTGAACGACAGCTGCTCGTCCAGGGAGCCGCCAGTCTGCGCCGCGAGTCGGGCAGCGACGGTTCGGAGCGCGCCCTGCGAGGAGAAACGAAGACTGCTCGACGCCAGGCCCTCGCCGCGGTCGACCAGAATCGCGTCGGTTCCTCTGACGACGATCTCTCGAACGTCTTCGGCGCAGAGCAGGTCGTCGAGCACCCCGAGTCCGACGGACTCGTGCAGCGCCAGCTCTGCCAAAGAGCCTGTGTCCGCCTCCGCCTCTAGCGTGCCGTCAGCCTTCATCGACTCCAGCGTCTCAGCGATGGCCTTGCGAGCATCGGACCAACGGTTCTCGTCGCGCATGGAAGCGGCGTCGGTGTCGCCGAGGTCGAAGCTCTCGGCCAGTCTCGCCATGAGCTCCTCGAAGGGCGGAAGCTTGCGCCGTGACGCTTTCTTCGCCGACACGGCGGCTTTGGCGGCCTGGCTGAGTCTAGGGTCCGGCACCTCGGTCTTCAGTTGGGAATCAGAGAACGGAGTATCGATCTCCGATTCCGGCTTGCTCGGAGGCACATCGGTCTGGTGCTCTGCGTCGCCGTTCGCCTCCGCTTCGAGGGATCGGGGGCTTGGGCGATCCGTGGACGGGGCGGCCGCGGGATCGGCCGGTGGGCGCGCGGCCATGGAGGGGCTCGAAGGCAC
This sequence comes from uncultured delta proteobacterium, assembly GCA_963746475.1. GTDB lineage: Bacteria > Myxococcota_A > Polyangia > Polyangiales > Houyiibacteriaceae > SG8-38. The sequence goes on along the minus strand of CAVVBB010000001.1, from coordinate 737,674 downwards.
GGGCGGCGGGGCCAGGGAGGGCTCGCGGTGGCCTTGGACCCGGCGCTGTGCCCCGCTGTCGAGCGTCAGAATGAAGTCAGCGATGTAGATCTTGTCGCCCGCCTTGAGGGCTACGGGTGCGCTGATGCGGTGACCGTTTACCCAGGTTCCGTTCGTGCTGCCCAAATCGACCACGACCGGCTGCTCTGGGTCGAGTGTGATCTGTGCATGCTTCTTCGAAACATTCCGCTTGGACAGGATGATGTCATTGCCTTGGACGCGCCCAACTGTAATTTCCGGCTTGGAAAACTCCAGTCGCTGCTGCGCGCCCCCCTCTTCAGTGACCAACACGAACATTGCGTTCCACCATTCAAGGCCGATGCGAACCCTACGTCAAGTGAAGGGTCGTCGGAAAACTAGGGCGGCAGAGGTCAGAATGATCATCTAACCGTCCCTCTTTGTGCCAGACATGTCGTTCGCCCAAAAGAATAAGTCAAAGCAGGGTTAAAAAGATCACACATGCTGCGGTTATCTGTACCACCCGGGGGGGCATGTAGGTTAGTTTACTCCTATGTCGGGAGGATTTTTGATAGTTGAGGACGAGCCGACGCTGGCACGAACCCTGGCTCGTACTTTCGGACGTCACCGCTCGGTGGAGGTCGTGCACAGCATGGCTGCCGCTCGGGAGATGTTGGACGGAGGTCGAGACTGGACTGGCGTCGTTCTTGATCTGATCTTGCCGGACGGATATGGCTTGGACCTCCTCGCCGACATCCGTCAAGAGCAAGGAGCGCTCCCCGTCTTGGTTCTGACGGGAGAGCTTAACCGGGATGTTGTCAACAAGGTGCAGACTTTGCGCGGCGAGTACGTGTGTAAGCCTGCCTCGGTGGAGAACTTGAATCCCTTCATCCAGCGCGCGCTGGCCCAAGAGAGCGTCGATGACGCTGCGATTGGTCAGCGTATCGAGCATCTGGCGAGGCAGCTTCGGCTCACGCGCCGGGAGACCGAGCTCCTCACCCTCTCTGTAGATGGGTTATCGAGGAAACAACTTGCCGAGGCTCTCGGCGTGGCCGAGAACACCGTCAAAGCCCAAATCCGCTCGCTCCTGAAAAAGAGTGGCGCGCGAAGCCTGGCGACCTTGGCGCAGAAAGTCATCAAGGGTGCAGCGCGCGAAAGCTCGCCACCACCCCCACCGAGCAACGGAAACAACGGTGCGGGCATGCAGCCCGAGGCCTCGGCGCCGGGCGTGTGAGCTAGCGCGGACCCACCCTGGCCCCCGAGGCCACTTGCCCCCGCCGGGCTTCCAGGCTGCGTCCCCCTTGCAGCAATCTGGGCCCGGCGTTGGCAATTGTGCTCCCATACTGGCTCATGAGGTCTCGTCGAACAGTCGTCGCCACCATGTTCGCCCTCGGCTGCGCTGCGTGCGGAGACGCCAATGGCGGCGCTGGAGGCGCGGGCGGAAATGCCATGCCACCTCAGCTTCGCTTCGCACACTTGGCTCCTGACGTTCCGAGTGCCGACGACACGGCGGTCGACCTGCTCGTCGACGGCGAGCTCGTTGTCGACGAACTGCGGTTCGGGCAGGCGGCGGAGTTCGTCCCCCTCGAGGCCGGTGAGCACGAGCTCGGGATCGCGGTCGCCGGGCAGAGCGAGCCCATCTTCAGAGCTCCCGTCGAGCTAGAGGACGGCGACCTGCTGACCCTCGTGGCCTACCGCGTTTCCGCCGCCGACCCGCCGCTCGATCTGTTCATGCTCGATGGACGCCTCGATGGTCTCGAGCCTGGCCAAGGGCGGGTGATCATGGCGCACGGGGCGGACGACCCCGTCCTGTCCGCCGTGGACCTCATCATCGCCGCCGAAGGCGGCTGCCCCCCGGCTTTGGTGTCCGGCTTTGCGTTCGGGGAGCAGCGGAAGCTGGTTCCGGATCCGCAAGCGGTGAGCTTTCCTTTGGCGATTTCGTCGCCTAACGGCGACTGCATCCCCGTCTTGCCCCCGCTGTCGGCCACGGTGGCGCCCGGGGTCGCCAACCTTTGGATTGTGGTCGATCGGGAGACAGGCAAGGACCTCAGGCCGGCCGTCTACGTGCTCACGGCAGATGCGAGCGGCGAGATCCCAGACATGGACCCGGTTTCGCCCTAGCTGCCGTTTGCCGGCCTCAGCGCGCAGCTTTCGTTCCGCCGGGTTTCGCGCAATGGTCCGTGAAGCGTGAAACGTCGACTCTCCTCTTGTTTGGGCCTCTGTGTGCTGGGGTTCCTGCTGGCCTGTTCCGAACCGGAAGCCGCGGCGCCCGGGCTTCCGCCCGCGCTCGGTCCGGTCGAGGCCTCCGCGCCTCTCCCGCATCCAGTCGAGACCGCCGCGGACTCGCCAGTGGCAGCCAAGTCCAAGCGCCGCTTCGGCACCGTGACGCTCCATGCGGGCTTCAGCCCAGACCCGCACGTGGTCCATGGAACGACCAAGGGCGAGGTCTTGGCATCAGCGCTTCACAAGAAGTGCAAGGCCTGGATCTCCGAACAGCCGGACTATCTCCTCGAGTCGGAAACGGCTTTCTTTCGGTTGTACATCCTCGCGCGTTCCCAAGACGACATCGCCCTGGTTGCCCGCGATCCGGACGGCAAGGTCGTCTGCAGCCGTGACCGTAAGGGAACGAACAGCCCGAGCGTGCAAGCGGACCTGCCCCTTGGCACGACGGAGCTCTGGGTCGGTGTGACACGCAAAGGCGCCACAGCGAAGTACAGCCTCGGCTTCTCCGAGATCAACTGGAAACCCTCCGCGTTGCCCTCACCTTGAAGCGGGCGTCGCGATTGCGGTCACACGGGCCCGTGGCCCCCGCTCTATGAGCGCGCCCCTTTTCTCCAGGTGGCCAGGTATTCTCGGTTTTCGCGGCCCCGGTGACTGGCCTCCGCTTCAACGAGCTCGGTGCGCTCGAAGGCCTCGCCGAGTGCCTCGGCGACGAGCAGCTCATTGATGGGCCAGGGCGGGCCTTGCGCGTCGGGAATCGGCTTGGCGTACGGAAAGAGCAGGGTAGCGAGGATCCCTTCGGGCTTGAGTAGGCGCTCCATGGTCTTACCCCAGGCACCGCGCTGTGCCGGATCGAGCGCGCAGAAAAAGGTGTAGTCCCAGATGAAGTCGAACGCCCCGTCTTCTGCGTAGTGGAAGAAGTCGCCGACCTCGTATCGAACGCTGCCCGGAAGCTCCGGATACTGGCTGAGGAACGTTTCGCGCGCGATCGGTGAGAGGTCCAGGCCGACGACGCGCCGATCTTCGCTTGCGAGGGCGGCGAGGTCGTAGCCGGTGCCGCAGCCCGGGACCAGGATTGCGCCCGCCGGGACCCGGTCTTCTCGTAGAAGGCGAACCAGGGTCGGGCTCGGCTCGCCCGCGTCCCAGGGCGTTCGGCGCTCCTCCCAGGCTTGCTTCCAGTTCGGCATGGTCAATCGATCAATCCAGCTTCGCGACCGAGGGCCTTGGCGATGGGTAGGACCGCATCGTAGGCCGCGGCATTGCAGGCCAAGATGCCGCTCCGGTTCCGCATGTCGGTCCCGCCGTAGCGGTAAGGCTCGCCGGCCAGGTCGGTAAAGCGTCCACCTGCTGCTTTGAGGACAGCCTCCGGGGCGCAGGCGTCCCAGGCGCTCGATTTGTCCGAGATGTGCACGTAGAGGTCCGCGCGCTGCTCAGCGATGAGGCCGACCTTGAGACCGACCGAGCCGCTCCGGGCTTTCTTGGTGATGTGAAGCCGCTCGATGAGCTCGTCGATGTTTCGGCCCCGGTGCGAGCGCGACACGACGAGCCCGAGCTCGCTCGGCTCGTCGATCTCACTCACCGTCAGCGAGCGCCGCTGCCCATGTTGTTCGAGGTACGCGCCCTGACCGACGACGCCGGCGTAAAGCTTGTCCTGCGTTGGCTGAAAAACGACCCCGAGCTTCGCCTCAGCATCGATGGCCAGGCCCAGCATCACCGCGAACTCGCCGTTCTTCTTGATGAACTCCTTGGTTCCGTCGACCGGGTCGACGTACCAGCAGCGACCCGGCTTCAGAGCGTCGCCGTGATCAGCGTTTTCTTCGGCGACGATGCCGTCGGCGGGGAAAGCCTCTGCCAGGGCGGCGACGATGTAGGCGTTCGCGCGTGTATCAGCCTCGGTGACCGGGTCCGTCTTGCTCTTGTATCTGACGCTGAAATCCGTGTCGTAGATTTGCATCAGCAAAGTGCCCGCCTGTCGCGCGATGTCGCAGGCTCGCGCGCGTTCCGCCTCGAGCATGGGGGGGATCTACCATGGCTCCTCGAAGACGCCCAACCCTCAGTCCTCGAACCGGCGCAGCAGCTCGGACAAGGTACAGCGCACTTGGCCGACGCCCTCGAGCACAACCGCCGCATCGACCGGCGAGCGCGGGCGCTCCGGGGAGCGTACGAAGGCGCCCACTCCATGCTTCGCGGCGAACTCGATCGCCGGCGTATCGGTGATGTCGTCTCCGGCGAAGAACACCGACCGCACCTCGGTCCGCTCGAAGATCTCGCGTAGAGCGGTGCCCTTGTCGTGCTCGAAAACCTCGGCCTCGCGAAGCGCGCGCCCACGGCGAATGTGTAGGCCGAGGCGCTCGCCCAGGGCGTCGGCTTCTCGGAGAATTGCCGCCGCGCGATCGGGGTCCGTTTGCAGCAGCGGACGGACGTGAACCCCGACGGCCTGTGGTTTGAGCTCGAGGACCGCGTCCGGCGCTTCGTCGCGCACCCAGGTGGCGAAGGCCTCGAGCGCATGCAGCTTCTCCTCGTCCATCGCGCGCTTCGTCGGTTTTTGGCCGGGAGCCAGCACGAGCCCGCCATGTTCCACGCCGCGCCAGATGCCCTCGATACGCTCCATGCGTTCAAGAGAGGCCAAGTCCCGCCCGGTGATGAGCGCGACCTCCAGGCCGACCAGGCTTGCAAGCTCTTGCAGAAGCGCGATCGTGGCGTCGGGAATCCTCGCTTCATCGGGTCGCAGCGCGATCGGGGCGAGGGTGCCGTCCACGTCCAAAGCCAGGAGCAAGGGCCGCGGAAGAGCGAGTAGACGGTCGATCAGAGCGCTCTTCGCACTCATGCGTCCTCCAGAGCTTCGATGTATCGGTCCGCCCACAGGTGCACGTCGAGCTTCATGACCTCCGAGCGGAGCAAGCGCATGCGTCGGCGCATTTCCGCCGGTTTCATGTTGAGTGCGAAATGCACCGAGTTGGCCACGCCCTCCACGTCGTATGGATTGACCAAGATTGCCCCGCGAAGATGCTTGGCGGCGCCCGCGAATTCGCTCAGCACGAGCGCGCCGTCGTCCTGGGTTCGCGCGGCAACGTACTCGTGCGCGACCAGATTCATGCCGTCGCGCAAAGGGGTGATCAGGGCGACGTCGGCCACTCGGTAATGCGCGAACAGCTCTCGCTGATCCAGGTTTCGGTAGAGGTAGTGAATGGGCACGTTGCCCGCTTCCGAAAACCGCCCGTTGATGTCGCCGACCATGCGGTCGATCTCTTCTTTGAGGTCGGCATAGGCCTTCACATCGGTCCGGCTCGGGACCATGACTTGTACGAGCGTGTAGCGGTTGCGGGCTGCGCGGTCGCGCCGCAAGAGTCGCTCGAAGGCGAAGAGTCGCTCGGGGATGCCCTTGGTGTAGTCGAGGCGGTCGACGCCCAGGATCACCCTGCGATTTCCGATTCTTTCGCGAATGCGTTCCTCTTCGCGGCCGACCGTCGGGTCCGAGGCCAGGCGCTGCAGGTCACGAACGGGGGTTCCGATCGGAAACACCGAAACGCGGACCGTTCGGCCGTCGACGATGACAGTGTTCCGGGAAACCCTGTGACGCGTGAAGCGGCGTACACAGTCGAGGAAGTGATCGGCATACTCCTTGATGTGAAAGCCGAGTAGGTTGGCACCCAGCAGGCCTTCGAGAATCTCTTCACGCCAGGGCATGATCCCGAACAGGTCGGGCGCGGGCCAAGGGATGTGGCAGAACCAGCCCACTCGGGCTTTGCTTCGGCCTGCGCGGATCAATCCGGGCACGAGCATCAGGTGGTAGTCCTGGATCCAGATCAGATCCGAGTTGCCGCTCGATCGCAGGACGGTGTCGGCGAACTTCCGGTTGGCGTTGACGTACTGCAGCCAGGGCGCGTCGCCCACGCGAATCGTCGGGGGAAAACTGTGCAGAAGCGGCCAGATGACCGCGTTCGACACGCCCTCATAGAACCCCCGCTGTTCTGTGGGCCGGAGCGTGATGTACGCGAGCTGATAGTTCAGCTTCAGCCCTTCGGGCACATTGACGGTATCGAAGTCTTCGGCCTGCTTTGCGCTGACCCAGACTCCGCCGCGCTTCTGCAGCACCGGGTCCAGGGCGGCGACCAAACCTCCGGCGGCACGGACCCAGCGTTCACGGCCCCGAACCGTTTCGTGGCGATAAGGGCCTCGGTTCGAGACCACGACGAGCTTTCGGCTCTTTCGATTCATGCTGGGGGCACTCTAGCAGGATCGACCTGGCAGGAAATTTCTGGTACCCAAGACTCACGAGCATGGATCCTGGGCAGCTCATTCAAGGGCGCACGCGTGAGACCAAGATCCGTCGCGACGCGGCCGGACGCTGGTACGAGGGTGACGATCGCATCGATCACCCGAACCTGGTCCGCTCTTTCGACGGCTGGGTGGACCGAGCCGAGGACGGGCGCTTCTGTTTGAGCAACGACATCAACTGGGCCTATGTCGAGATCGCGGGGCCTGCCTACTTCGTCAAAGACGCGGTAGCGGACGCAGAGGGTCTGCGCCTGCGCCTGTCCGGGGACCGCGAAGAGCGGCTCGACCCGGCCACGCTGTGCCAGGACTCTCTAGGCGGCCTTTGGTGCGCCGTGCGGGAGGGCCGCTGTCCGGCGCGCTTCGAAAACCACGCCATGAGCAAGATCGCCGAGCTCGTGGGCGAAGATGACGATGGCCTGTACCTCGAGATCGGTGGTCGGAGGCTGTACCCGCCCGTAAAGGCCGATCCGCTTTCACTAGGGCTCGAAAAGAGCTAAGCAGGGCAGGTGCAGCGCAAGGCATGGGCCACGTTCATCGTGGTGTTGATCGCACTCCCCATGGTGTTTCTCTTCACGGGGGCTGTCGCCGACGCGCGGCAACGCGCTCTCGAAGGGCCGTTCCGCGCGCTCGTCGGCAACGGACGGTTCGACGAGCTCATGGAGGGCAGGGGCGGCTTCCCGCACTATCTCGGGAGCCGACTGAGCGCGCCGGACTTCACCCTGCCACAGCGAAACGGGGAGCCTTGGACGCTGTCGGAGCATCGCGGAAAAGTCATCGTGATGAACTTCTGGACCGTGACCTGCAAGCCCTGCATCCAGGAGATGCCCACGATCGAGACCCTCGCGCAGATCGCCGAGAACTGGGATGACGTGGAGGTCGTCGCGGTGTCCACGGACCAGAGCTGGGCCGAGGTAAACGCCGTCATCGAGCGCGAGTCGCGGATCACTCATCTGCTCGACTCCGAGACGAAGGTCGTGACGGACCGCTTCGGTACCAAACTCTATCCCGAAACCTGGATCATCGACGGAGACGGTCTCGTCCGTTTCCGCTACGACGGGGCCCTCGACTGGTCGAACCCGGTCACCCTCGACTTGATTCGCGCCTACCGCTGAGCTCAGCTCTCGGAGAGCAGGTAGCGAGAGATCCAGATGCTCACGCTCACGAAGACGAGGTCGAAGGCCGCCAGGATGCGCATCCAGCTGAGCAGCTCGTCCAGCGAAGCGCCGGCGAAGAGCTCGCGGGTGGCGACGGCCGAGGCGAGCAGCGCAGGGGCGACCAGGGGAAAGACGAGCACGCTGAGCATCAGGTCGCGGGCGCGCGTCCGAATGCCCACAGCCGAGAAGAGGGTCGCCGTGGCCACGAAGCCGACGGAGCCCAGAAACACGAGCGCGAGCAGCCACAGCGTGTGGCCGCTGCTTTCGAGCTGAAAGAAGATGAGGCAGAGCGGGACCAGCAGGAGCTCGACGAGGAAGAGCAGCAGCAGCGCACTCAGCATTTTGCCGATGTAGATCGACGCGCGTGGAATCGGCGCGACGAGCAGGCCGAAAATCGCGTCGTTTTCCCGCTCGAGCGCCCAGCTTCGACCGATGAGCAAGATCCCGCAGAACAGGATCGAGATCCAGAGCACGCCGGGCGCGACCTGCGCCGAGCTGTTCCGATCCGTGTAGAAGGCCAGGGAGCCCAGCACGACGACGAGGACCGCAAAAAGCCCCGTGGCCGTCAAAATCTCCTTGGTCCGAAGCTCGAGCTGCAGATCCTTCAGGAGCACGAGCATCGCGGCGCGCAGGGTCTTCATGCCTCGGCCTCCAGGAGTCGCCCGCGGCGAAGCTGTAGCACCCGGTCGGTGATGTCTTTGGCGAAGTGAAGCTCGTGGCTGACGATGAGGATGATCGCCCCTCGCGCCTTTTGCTCTTCGGTGAGCCGTAGCAGCGCCTCTGCGGATCCCGCGTCGAGACCGGTGGAAGGCTCATCCATCAGCAGGAGCCGAGGCTCGTGCAGCAGGGTCCGCGCGATCGCGATGCGCTGTGCCTGGCCGCGCGAGTAGGTTCGAAGCGGCCGGTTCCAGTAGTCGTCCAGCTTCAGCACAGCGCGCATCCCGTCGACGCGCTCTGCGGCGCCGGGGATCTCGTGCAGCTTCGCGGCGAGCTCCAGGTTCTCCTTGCCCGTGAGCCCCGGATACAGCTGAAGCTGGTGCGCCAGAAAGCCAATTCGGCCCCGCAGCAGGTCGGCATGCTCGGCGCCGTAGCGGCCGTAGCGGATCTGACCCCGGCTCGGTCTCGCGAGGAGCGCGAGCAACCAGAGCAAGGTGGACTTGCCGGAGCCGTTCGCGCCCTGGATGAGCGTCAAGCTTCCCGCCTCGAAGCTGAGGTTGACGCCCGTGAGGGCGAGCGTCGGACCATACGATTTCGCAAGATCGGTCACAGCCACTTCCTCGAAATCGATGCTCACGGGGCCGCAGTCTAGCGGGCGAAAGTCGACTAGAACAACTCCCGCACAATTCCGTCGAGGCGCAGCCAGCGTTCTTTCGGGACGCGAAGCCTCGCTCCCTCCTGCACCAGGTCCCCCTGGTTCAGCGCGTGCTCCAGGGCGCGTTCCCGCCCCAGGCGCGGGTCGGTGCCCGATCGGGTCGCGGTCTCCGCTAGGTCCATGCCCCGTTTCGTTCGCAGGCCGAGCATGAGTGATTCGCGCACGAGATCCTGTGGCCCGAGCCGCTCGATTTCGGCGTCCGCCCCTGGCTTCGCGACGTACCGGTCGGGGTCGAGCGCGTTTCGCCATCGCAGCGCTCGCCCTGGGGCCTCCGACAGGCAGCCTACCGCCGCCGCGCCGAGGCCCAGGTAATCCCCGCCTTCCCAGTAGTGCGCGTTGTGTCGGGACTCCTGTCCGGGTCGCGCGTAGTTCGAGACCTCGTACTGCGTCCAGCCCGCTGCCTCGAAGCAGGCCTGGGCGTGCTCGAAGAGCTCCGCATAAAGCTCGTCGGTACAGACTCGAAGCTTGCCGCGTCGGTGCAGTGCGCCAAACGGCGTCTCGGGCTCGATGGTGAGCGCATAGGAGGACACGTGCTCGATGCCGGTCCCCAGTAGCTGCTCGATGTCTTCGGAGAAGCGCTCCACCGTCTGTCCGGGCATGCCGAACATCAGGTCGGCGCTCACGCGCGGCACTTCACGCACGGCGCCCTCGAGGGCCTCGAGGGCCATTTTCCGGTCGTGCAGGCGGCCCAAAAAACTGAGATGCTCGTCCCGCAGAGACTGCACGCCGATCGAGATCCGGTTGACGCCTTGCTCGACCAGCGCCGCCGCATGCGCTCGAGAGAGCGAGCTCGGGTTGCACTCGACGGTGATCTCGAGCTCGTCGGTCCGGCGTTCGAATGCGGCTGCGATCCGCTGGCTCACCCGTCCGAGCACTTCGGGCTTCCACAGTGAGGGAGTTCCCCCGCCGAAGAAGATGGACTTCAGCTCGCGTCCATGCAGGGACGGCGCGCGCGCTTGCAGCTCGGCGAGCACCGCTTCGGCATACGCCTCGTGTGCTACGGCTTCGGGGCGCATGGGCCTGGTCGCGAAGTCGCAGTACGGACATTTGCGCGCACACCAGGGAAAGTGGATGTAGACCGAGGTTGGCCGGGCTTGGCTTGACATGGGGGGGGACCAGCAAGACATATAGCCTGAATTCAAGGCGAAACTCAGATGACGCTTCCCGTTTTCCCGACTCTACGCGTGACGGCAGACACGCTGACCCCACAAGGCGCGTTTGCGGAGGCGCAGGCCGCTTTCCTGCATCCCGATGCAAGCCGCGTCACCGAGCTTTCGAGGCTCCTGCGCGAAAAGAACGTTGGCGTCGTAGCGCATTTCTACATGGACCCGGAGCTCCAAGGTGTTCTCTCGGCTTGCGACTGGCCGCACATCCACGTCTCCGATTCGTTGGCTATGGCCGATCGGGCGATCCGGATGGCCGAGCAGGGCGTGTCAACCATTGCGGTCCTCGGTGTCGACTTCATGAGTGAGAACGTCCGGGCCATGCTCGACGCTTCGGGGCATGAAGACGTCGCGGTGTACCGCGTGGTGACCGAGCCGATCGGCTGCTCCCTGGCAGAGTCCGCCGAGGCGCCCGCGTACGGCGCTTATCTTACGCTCGCTTCCCAAACGCCGCACAGCCTGCACGTCATCTACATCAACACGAGCCTGATCACTAAGGCCAAGGCACACGGGATCGTCCCCACGATCACCTGCACTTCTTCGAACGTCGTCCAGACCGTGCTCCAGGCTGCGGCGCAGATTACGGACGTGCACATCTGGTTCGGCCCCGACACGTACATGGGCGAGAACCTGGCCCACATGTTTGCAGCCCTGGCTCAGATGCCGGACGAGGACATTCGTCGGCTTCATCCGGAGCACGACCGTGAAAGCGTGCAATCGCTGCTCCCCCGGTTCCATTATTTCGAGCAGGGCACTTGCATCGTTCACCACCTGTTCGGCCACGAGGTCGTCGCGCGAGTGCGGCAGTCCTATCCGGACGCGTTCGTGACGGCGCACTTGGAGGTCCCTGGGGAGATGTTCGCGCTCGGGCTGCAGGCACAAAGCCGTGGCGACGGCGTCGTCGGGAGCACTTCGAACATCCTCAGCTTCATCACGTCGAAGGTCGACGAGGGCATTGCGCTCGGAGAGAGCGCGACGCTGCGCTTCGTGCTCGGCACCGAAGCGGGGATGATCACGCCCATCGTGCGCGAGGTGCAGGCGAAGCTGCGAGACTTCGCCTCCGAGGGCGGCGCGGCCATCGAGGTGGAGATCATCTTTCCGGTCGCGAGCGAGGCGGTCGCCCAGGATCCGCAGAGCGGGCTAGGTGTCGTTCCCGGCGTTGCGGGTGGCGAAGGCTGCTCGACCGCCGGCGGTTGCGCGACTTGTCCCTACATGAAGATGAACTCGCTCCGCGCTCTGCTCGACTTGCTGGGTCGCGTGGGTTCCCAAGCGGCGTCCAATCTCGTCCCCTTCGAGCCCCGCAAGTACCTGCAGCAGGTCCACGGCCGTACAGCCGCCGACCTCGGCGGCGAGCCGATCTTGCACATGCGCGCTTTTCAGCGGGACCAGCGTCTGCCTGCGGGACTGGTGCAAGATGTCCTGCATCGGCACACAGAAGGCGCTGCGAAGCCCGCATAAGCCCTAAAATTCAACCCCTTGACCGGTTCCCGAGTCGACTTAAGTTGCTTTGCGGATTCCTTCCTCTTTCGACGTATCGCTATGGCCAAGCCTGATTACTACGAAGTCCTCGATGTCCAACGGACGAGCACCACGGTCGAAATCAAAAAGGCCTACCGCAAAAAGGCGCTCGAGTTTCATCCTGACAGAAACTCAGACCCCGCTGCGGAGGACACCTTCAAGCTCTGCTCGGAGGCCTATGCCGTCCTGAGCGATGCGGAAAAACGCCGACTGTACGACCAGTTTGGCCATGCCGGGCTCGGCGGTGCGGGTGCGCCCGGATTCAACAACGTCGGCGACATTTTCAGCCAGTTCCAAGACATCTTCGGCGAGATCTTCGGCGGGGGTTTCGGCTTTGGCGGCTTTGGTGGACGCCGTCGCGATCCGAACGCCCCTTCGCGCGGGGCCGACGTGAAGACAGAGCTCGTGCTGTCGCTGCGCGAGGCAGCGTTTGGCGCCAAGCGCGACGTGAACCTCGCCCACCCGACGCCCTGCCAGAGCTGTCACGGCACCGGTGCCAAGGGCGGGCAGCTTCAGTCTTGCGGGACCTGCGGTGGACGCGGTCAGGTCGCACGGGCTCAAGGCGCCTTCGTGATGACGACGACCTGTCCGGCTTGCCGGGGTCAGGGCAGCACGGCGGCCGAAGCCTGCGGGGACTGCAGCGGTGCGGGCCAGATCGATTCGGAGCGAATTGTCAAAGTCAACGTGCCAGGCGGCGTCGAAACCGGGCAGAGCCTGCGGCTCGCGGGCAAAGGACAGGCCGGCTCGCGCGGAGGCCCGGCCGGAGACCTCTACGTGACCGTGTATGTGGAGCGGGACCCACAGTTCGAGCGCAACGGTCAGGACCTCATGTACCGTTTGAAGCTCAACTATCCGGAGGCGGCGCTCGGTACCAAGATCGAAGTCCCGGTGCTCGACGAAGATCCGGATGCCACGCAGACGCTCAAGGTGCCCGCTGGAACACAGGCGGGCGACAGCCTTCGGGTTCGCGGGGCCGGTGTCCCGGACTTACGCGGCCGCGGCCGAGGCGACCTGATCTGCGTCGTCGAGCTCGAAGTACCCCGCAAATTGAGCCGGGAACAGAAGCGCCTGCTCAAGGATCTGGCCGCGACCTTCCAGCCTTCCTGAGTAGGCCCTGGGCGCGCGCCGCTGGGCGGTGTAGTCTCTAAGCCTGGGAGGCCTTCCGTGGAACCGCTTACCGGCCTGGACGCTTCTTTCCTCTACCTCGAAGACGCGCACACGCCGATGCACGTCGGCAGCGTTCTCGTGTTCGAAGGCTCCATGAAGTTCGATGACTTCCGGGACACGCTTGCCTCACGCGTTCACCTGGTGCCGAAGCTGCGGCAGAGACTCGTGATGGTGCCTCTCGGCTTGGGCAAGCCCTACTGGGCGGACGACCCGGACTTCAACATCCACATGCACCTCCAACATGTGGGCTTGCCGCGTCCGGGAAGCTGGAGGGAGCTCCGCACTCTGGCAGCGCGGATCTTCAGCCGCCCTTTGGATCGCAGACGGCCGCTCTGGGATATGGTCTTCGTCGAAGGACTCGACCAGATTCCCCAGCTTCCGCCCGGCTCGGTCGCGTTGATCAGCAAGGTGCATCATGCAGCCGTCGATGGCGTTTCGGGCGCCGACATGATGAGCGTTCTGTTCGACGTGACTCGCGAGCCACGCTCGGTGAAGCCGCCGCCACCGCGGATCGTCGAGCCCATCCCCAACGAGCTCACCATGCTCGGGCGCACCATGCGCAAGACCGCAGGCAAGCCTGCCCTCGTTCCGCAGCTCGTGCGTGAGCTGGTGCAAACGGCACGGGCGGGTCAGCAAGTTCGGTCTCGAGGTCACGACGCCCCACCGGCACCTTTTACCGCACCTCCGACGCCGCTCAATCACCTCATCTCGCCGGAGCGCATCTGGAACACGGCCCTCCTGGACCTCGACCGGGTCAAGCTCGTGAAGGACGTGCTCTGCTGCACGCTCAACGACGTCGTGCTCGGCATCTGCGCCAGTGCCCTGCGTCGTTATCTCGCCGAAAAGGATGCGCTGCCCGAGGAGTCTCTGGTAGCGATGGTACCGATCTCGACCCGTCCCAAGGAGGCGCATGGGACAGGGGGCAACCAGATCTCCGCCATGCTCGTCGAGCTCAGGACGGAGATCGAAGATCCAGTCGACAGGGTGCAGGCCATCAAGGCGGGCGTCCAAGGCGGCAAGGCGCATCAGAGCGCGGTCGGCGCGAATACGCTCGCAGACGTCGCTGAGTTCGTGCCGTTCGGCTTGGCAGGCCGGGCTTCGCGTCTGTACTCCCGCTTCCAGATGGCGGAAAGGCACAGGCCGCTCTTCAACTGCGTCATCACCAACGTGCCCGGGCCGCAGCAGGACATGTACGTTGCCGGCCACAAGCTCTTCGCGACCATGGGTATGGCACCCATCATCGACGGCATGGGGCTCATCATCACAGTCTTCAGCTACAACGGCGTTCTGTCCCTGAGCCCAACTTCCTGTCCATCGGTCATGCCCGACCTGGACGACTTCTCTCGGTATCTGCGCGAAGCGGCGAACGAGCTCGAGGAGCGTGCGCTAGAGCTGCGGGCGGCGCAGGATGCTTCAGCGCAGGATCGACACGCAGAACAGGATCTGGACCTAGCTCCGCTTTTCGAGCAGATGAAAGACCTGCTCCAGTCCTGGACCGCGGAACGGCCGCTCGGGACCGGCGAGCTTCAGTTTCACGTGACCGGCAAGAGTGAGCAAGATTGGCTCGTGAACTTGGACGCGCGGTCCGTCGAGTCCGGGTCCTCCGATACGGCCGATGCCAAGCTGAGCATCCGCGGGGACCACCTTCATCAGATCTTCACCGGGCAGCTCGATCCGCAGGTCGCCTTCGTCCAGGGCAAGCTTCGAATCGACGGCGACGTCTCGAAGGCCATGGAGCTCGGCAGCCTGCTGACGCAGCTTCAGGGCCAGGTACCCTGACGGCTGGTCGGCTGAATCAGATGCTCGTGCGCGAGATGGGTTTTCTAGAGCTTGCTGTAGCGCTGGGGGACTTGAGGCTGGGGAACCTTGGAGTGAAGCGGTGGAAGCTCCTCGGTGCTGAGCCACTCGTAGACGCCGTAGGTTTGAAGGACGCGGCGCGTGTACCGGCGCGTCTCGTCGAAAGGGATCTCTTCGACGAAGATGTCCAGCGGTCGGCTCGAGTCTTGTTCGAGCCAGCGTCGCACCGCGCCCTCGCCGGCGTTGTACGCCGACGGAACGAGCGCCGGGTTTTCCTCGAAGCGCTCCCAGAGCCAGGCCATGTAGCGAGCGCCGATCTTGAGGTTCACCTCGGGCCTTTTGAGCGTGTAGGGCGTGGCTCGAACGCCGACCTCTTCGGCAAAGCGCTTGGCGGTCGGCATGATGAGCTGCACGAGTCCGTAGGCCTGAGCCCAGGAGACGGCCTCGGGGTTGAAGCTGCTCTCCTCCCGGGCGACAGCGCGCACGAATGAGGGCGGCAGCGCCTCGCGCTCCGCGGTCTTTTCGATCAGAGGCGAAAACGCCTTCGGGTAGGCGACCTCCCAGATGAGCCGCCCCTCGCCCTTGGGCATCAGACCCTCGAAGTCTTCGAAGTGCTCACGAATGGCCCGGTCTAGCCGCATTTCAGCGCCTGCGTATTGCAGCAAAATGGCTCCGACGACGGCGAGCTCGGGGTCCAGGTCCTCGCCCAGCATCTGCAGTGCGTACATCTCTGCCGAGGCGTAGGTGACCTCCCCGACGGCGAGCAGCTCGATGGCTCGTTCAAATGCAGGCGCGTCGAACTCTGGTCGCCAGGCGAAGACGATCCGGGTCGGATCTGGCTCGCGCATCTTGCTGACGATTTGCTCCGCGCGTTCCGGGACGATTTCGTGCAGCCGTGCCAGAGACTGCTGCGCGTAATAACGGAGCGGCCAACGCTGCGCGATCTCGACGTATTGCTGCACGGCGTCGAGGCGTCGACCCATCGCGTACAGGGCGCGCGCCCGCCAGTAGAAGGCGCGACCGGTCACACCCTCTTCGTGGCCATCGCCGCCACGCTGCGCGAGCTCGTCGAAGTACTCAAAAGCGCCCTCGTAGTCGCTGTTGCGAAACGACATCCAGCCCAGGCGGAACAGCGCCTCCGACCACATGTCCCCGTCGGGATAGCGCCGCGGGACGTTGCTGAGGCGCCGCATCCCCGCCTTTTCATCGCCGCGTTCCAGCTCGACGAGCGCCGCGCGAAAGGCTGCGTCGTCCGCGAGTCGGTGCTTGGGGGCCTCGGCCTCGAGCTTTTCATACTGAGCGATGGCCGAATCCCACTGGCCGGTCCGGCTGTAGGCGCGGGCGGCGTGGAATCTCGCCCAGGGACGATCTGCATAGCCGGGGCATTCGTCGGCCACCTCGACCATCACCGGTGCGCCTTGACTGCGCTCCCGCAACTGGAGCATCGAGCGGCCCTGCTTGTAGCGGGCGTCGCACCAGGAATCGCTTCCGACCTTCATCTGCTTGAGAGCGCGGGCGAACGCGCGTTCGGCGGGCTTGAAACGCTTGGCCGCGTAGTAACCCTCTGCCTTGGCGAGCTCGCGCTGGGTCGCCGTGCGTAGGCGCTCCGTGCTGCTGCTCGCGCCCGGCATGCTGGCTGAAAGCGCGTCGTAGCGCTCCTGTGCGTCGCGACCGACCTGAGTCAGCGGAGCCTTCGAAATCACGCGCGCGTATAGCGCCAGCGCCTCGGCTTTGGAGGCCGGATCGCCCTTGTCTTCGAGCAGTCGCGCCAGCGGCATGCCCGCAGAGGCGGCTCCGTACTTGGCCGAGGTCTCCTCTACGATGATGCGGTAACGTTTGATGGCGCCGTCGAGATCACCGATCCGAACCAGCGCCCCCGCTTCCACCAGCCGGGCGCGGCGCTGACCGGCCCAGTCATCGGTGAGGGGCTCCGAGAGCTGAACGGCCACGTGGGGCGCGCTCCGTTCGATGAGCGTGGCGTGCTCGAGCTGGGCCCAGCGCGCCAAGGGATGGCCCATGTCGCTGAGCGTCCTCAGGTGCTCGAGGGCGGTGGCGCTCTTCCCCTCCTTCAACGCGGCCTGCGCTGCGAGCCAGTGCAAGCGTCCCTTGTTCGTCGTCGAGGCGCGGGGAAGGTTCGCCTCGGCGAGCTCTCTGGCCTGCGCGTAGTCTTCGCCCTCGATGGCCTGCCGGACCTGCATCACGACGTCATGCTTGCCGAGCCGAACCATCGCCGGGTCCAGGGTTCTGGGCTGGCTCGCTGGACTAGGGCTCGGGAGCTCCGCCTCCGCCTTCGCCGTCGACGGCGAAGGCCAAATCTCTGGGCGCGCGGTCTTCGCGCCCGGGCTTGCGCCCTGCTGAAGGCAGCCGGCCAGCAGCGCCACGCAACAGATGGTCCCCCAAATCCGCATCATCCAGACTACCCTAGTGAGTCCGCCGATCCTGGGCAAGTTCGCTAGGGATCGCGGCGCATTCGTCGATCGTCGCGGCGCGTGATAAGCCCTTCGGACGTGGCCTACAGCTTTCAGATCGGTCTTCGGTACCTGCGCTCCAAGAAGCGCGCCACTGTATCGATGATCACGATCATATCGATTATCGGCGTATCACTCGGGGTAGCGGCGCTGCTGTCGGTGCTGGCGATCACCACCGGTTTCGAACGAGCCTTTCGAGACAAGGTCCTCGGCGTCAACGCGCACGTGCTCGTCCTGAAATATGGCCGTGAGTTCGAAGACTATCGGCGAGTGCTGGAGACTTCCAGAGCGATGCCGGAGGTGTCCGGCGCCGCGCCGTTCAGCATCAACGAGATGATGCTGACCAAGGGCGATCGACGGGCGGTCGTCCTGGTCAAAGGAGTCACGCCGGAGGGCGTCCGCGACGTGCTCGACCTTCCGAACCAGATGATCGAGGGCCAGCTAGAAGGACTCCGTCGTCCGGGCGCCCAGCCGTACCGGGCTGCAACGAGCAAGTCCGATGACGAGTGGAAATGGCTGGACGAGCTGAGAACCGAGCTCGACGCTTCGCCAGAGCCATCGGCTCCCGCACTCGATCATCGGGCGTCGGGCCAGCGGCCTGCCGGCTGGGATGCCCCCAAAGGCTCGGACGCGCCGCCGACCCTGCGGGCCAGCGCGGTCGCCTCCCCGGAGGACGTCGAGTCCCTACTCGAGGGCCTACCGGACGAGCAATTCGAGCTGCCCGACGACGACAGCTGGGAAGCCGCGCTCGTCGCGGGCCCAGACGAGCAAAGGGCCGGGGACTCCCCTGGCATCGTCATCGGAAAGACCCTGGCCGCCGACCTCGGGCTCGCGCTTGGGGACCGGGTCACGCTCATCTCCCCCCTGGCCACGCTCGACCTGTCCATGGCGGACGCCGGCACCAGCGCGACGCGCAGCCGCGACTTCGAGGTCATCGGGATCTTCGAGGCCGGCTTTCAGGAATACGACTCGCGTCTGGTCTACACAGACCTGTTCGAGGCGCAGCGCCTCTACGAAGACGGCGACAACGTCACCGGCGTCGAGCTCCGCGTGCGCGACCTGGACACCTCGGCCGCGGTCGCGCGCGAGCTCGAAGGCAAGCTCGGCGGTGCCTTTCACACCCTCGACTGGTCCGAGCTCAATCGAAACCTCTTCACAGCCCTAGAGGTGCAGAAGATCGTTCTCACGCTGGTCATCGCCACGATCATCTTCGTGGCGGCCTTCAACGTCATCGCCACCCTCATCATGATCGTCATCGAAAAGAAGCGTGAGATCGCGATCTTGAAAGCGATGGGCGCCACCGACATGACCGTGCTCGGCGTCTTCATGGTCCAGGGCGTCGTCATAGGCATCGTCGGCACCCTCATCGGCGTGCTCGTCGGCGGAGGCGTCGTCGCCTACCTGGCCAAAATCCGCTTTCCGCTCGACCCGAAAGTTTACCTCATCGATCACCTGCCCGTCGTGATCAACCCCACCGTTTTCGCCCTGACGATCGTCATCGCCCTGGCCATCTGCACCGTCTCGACCATCGCCCCCAGCTGGTGGGCCGCACGGATGCTCCCGGTCGAGGGCCTGCGCTACGAGTGAGCCCCAGAACATGGCTTTTTACCCCGAACCTGGACGTCGGGACTTGACGCCCGCCCCACGTCACGCTAGCAAAGACCTCCTCTTTGCGGGAATAACTCAGCGGTAGAGTGCAACCTTGCCAAGGTTGAAGTCGTGAGTTCGAATCTCATTTCCCGCTCCGAAATCACAGCGGTTTTGCCCGCTTTCAGAACAGCGCTTCCGACTATAGTCCGCACTTTGGTCCGCACGTCTTGGGATCACTCAGCGACAGCTGTTCAGTGGTTCTGGGGGTTAATTTCGCGGTGCCGAGGGCCCCGGCTGGCCGATTCCTGCTACGCGCTTCGGGGTCACTCTTGGGCTACCAACCAAGAGGGGTCGAGTTGGGGGTTCCGGCCTCGGCGCACTGGGCGTGGCTGTCGTCCCACAGGAGGTGACGGATTCCAGCCGCGCCGAGCTCGACCATGAGCGCGTCGACGCGCCGTGAATCCGGCCCGGACACGAGCGCGACGATCCTCTCAAACCGATAGCGCTGCTCCACGTCCTCCTTGATGCAATCGATAATGGTGCGCGAAGCCTTGTACATCACGACCGACGGCTCCGGGGACGACGGTGACGTCCGTCGGGTGACCCGCAGGGTCTCGGTCTCCCCCGTTAGGCGCTCCTCGTTCGCCCAAAAAGACGAACCCAGAGCCAGGATAGTTGGCCTGGGGCGGATGCCTGTCCGATAGGCCTCTCCGATCGCGCTGGGGTCTAGTGTCGCAGAATGCGTCGCGCCGAGGAGAAGGTACCAATGAGACATCGTTTATTGTTGATGGGCATGACGGCCCTTGGCGTGCTGGTCGCCATGGCTGGGTCAGCCGGTGCGGTGAGTGACCGCAATACAAGCGAACGCGGGCAGATGATTCCGTCCCCGGATACTCCCGCGGCCATGGGCCACGTGAACAACATGATGCAGGAGCGCATGGCTGCAGCCGGTGGACCCACCGACCGTACCGTCACGGCGTTCGGCGAAGAAATCGTCAAGACGCTGCCCCTCATTCCTGGTGCCTCGGTGATCACCTATCCGGTGATTACGCCGTCTGGGAATCTATTCGCAGGTCATGGGCGGGGCATCGGTTTCTCGTCGATCACGGTCCACGAGCCTGTCACCGGTAGAATTATCTGGCAGACGCCTCGCTACCTTGGACCTCAGGACTACCTTCTGCAGAGGACGGTCGGACCTGGCGCGTATCTGGGTGGTTACCCGGGCATCGTCGATGACGGCACGCTGGCGACCAACAACTACGCGACCACCTCCGACGCACACAACATCTGGGCCTTCGACGCGGACAGCGGTGAGGTGAAGTGGGTGACCTCTCAGTCCGACTGGGCGCCCGGTCCGCAGCGCGTCAGGGAAGAACCCCTTCGGCCGCAAAGCATGGCCAACGATACGACGATTGCAACCCCCTTGCTTCCCAAAGCGCTCAAAGCGCCTTCGGGGGAGCCACTGGCAGGCTCGCTGTTCACCCGAGGTAACTTCGCGTATGTCGATATGCTCAACGGTGACCTCGTCATCCTGCAGAATGGTGACGCCGATAACCTCGCCGTAGGTTACCAGGCTCCGATCCTCTACTTGATCATCGACCTGCTCTGCTTCCCCGGCGGCCAGGTTTCCCTCGAGTTCAAGGACTTCTGCTCTGCGTTCGTCTACACGCGTTACTTCTCGGTCAACACGGTGATGGCGGACCCGATCCGCAACCGCGTCACGGTGACCTATGCCGGTGACGGTGCGACTTTCGACCGGTTCATGACCTGGGAGTTCATCACCGACGGCGGTCCGGGCCAGCCGGGCACCATTTTGCCCGATGCCGATCTCACAGACGGCGATTCGCCGGCCATGCAGCTCTCCTGGTCGACCAACTTCGGTCTCAACAGTGGCGCGACGCCGACCTGGTCGGACTCGGGTACGGTCATCTTCGGTGTCGACGGCGCGGGCATCACCAATGCCTTCGACGCGAACGACGGTGCAATCCTCGCGTCTTCGACTGGCGGTGGCGCAGGCTTCTCGCCGAGCACCGACCACAACGACCTTTTGGTGATTTGCTCGCCCGAGGCGGGTCTGGCTCAGGTCAGCCCCATCGACGGCAGCTTCATCTTCCAGAACACCGCGGACGGCTTGGGCCTGGAGCACCTTCCGGTGATGCCGGACTCGCCACTGCTAGTGACGGGTCGTCCGGGCGAACAGTGCGTCGGCTTCCCGGTCACTCACCCGGACATGTATCAGGCCCAATTCGTGTTGGGTTATCCGATCCGTCTCTTGGAGGCCTTGGCGGCTCTGGGCATTCCGATTCCGAGCACGGTGACCAGCACGGCGATCGCAGACTTCCAGGCTGACGCTCAGACGGGCGAGACGATCCCGGCGAAGTTCCGCTCGGTCTACAATGGCAGTGGCGAAGCGAGCCTGGGCGCGATGGACAGCGGGCGGTATATCTCCGGCCGTGTGGATGCGGTGGCGGCGATCAACGCCGGTATCTTGAACCTGCTCCTTCCAAGGCGCTTCGATGTGCCGCCAGCCGAAGGTGGCTTCCTGATCTCGGAGCCGCGTAGCTGGCGCGAGTCGGTGCTCGCGCAGTTCCAGGGCGCGGCGCAGTACTGTGACGAGGTCATCAACGGCCGTTTCGGTCCGGACGGCGGTGTGATCACAGAGCCTCTTCCGGTCGTGGTGGCGGCACCTGACGCGTTCAACAAGGCGCGTTGGCTTCAGCTCAATGTGAACAAGGTGGGCTACATCAACTCCATCATGAAGAACTCGGTCCCCGGCCGTCTGGGCAACGCCACGGCCGCACTCGAGATCAGTGACCTCGAGGCTGCGGTCGTCATCGGCAATGCCGCGGACATCGTCGTGGCGATCACGGTGGCTCGCGACGGGATTCTTCTCGCGAACCAACCGGCCGACCCGAGCAGGGCGCAGCAGAATCAGGCGCTCGTCCTGATCCAGTCAGCCTGTGACATCGTCGACGAAACGATCACCGTTCTGGATCGCGACGTCTGCACGGTTGATGCGCAGTGTGACGACGGCAACCCCTGCACCGTCAATACCTGCAATCTCGTAGGCATCTGCGAGCTGACGACCAAACCCGACGGCGCGGTCTGCGGCCCTGACCTGACGTGCATCGCCGGTGTTTGCGGAACGGACGAAGAGCGCCGCATCATGTACCTGAAAGACGAAATCGTTCGCATTGCCGAGGCGAACACCACCCGCACCGACAACATCGACGAGGTGCGTGCGGAGCTCGACCCCCTGGTGGACGAGCTAGAGCAGTACTTCATCGCCGACCGACCCGAGAACGAGGTGGAGCTATTGCAAGGCTCCTGGAAGAGCCTCTGGTACGACGACCCGGACATCGACCAGGCCGATGCCTTTCTCGGAATCGACCGTAGCAACGTGTATCAGGTCATTTTCAGTGACTTCTACTACAACGTCGCCGACACCGAGCTCAGTATCCTTGGCTTCGATCCGACGCTCGTCCACAGCTTCCTCAAAGGCAACTTCACCCTCACCAACCTGCCCGACGAAACGAACGTGGGCGAGCCACGCCTGAACGTGATCGACCTGGAGTTTGACGACAATGTCGCTCGGCTGGGTAGCATCCCCCGAGACAAGAATTTGGTCGACCTGGTGTTGGAAGTCGATTCCGGACAGCTCCCAACGCTTCCCGTCCCAGGCCCCAAGGGGATCACGGGTGAGCTCTGGAACGCGTATCTGGACGATGAGCTGCGAATTTCCCGCGGTCAGCAAGACGACAACGGAGTTCTGGACATGTACATCCTGAGGCGCGTGGTAACGGCCTCGGACTGACGCGTTCAGTGCATTCGGCGAAGACTTTCGAGTCCGGCCGCGACAGCAGCCCTTGAACCGGGGTCGGCTGTCGCGGCTTCCGCCTCTCCATCCGAGCGCTAGCAACCCGACGAAAGCCGCCGTCGCGAGGAACGCGAATCGAGCCATGTCACCGTTCGGTGATTCGACCTTGCCAAGGTTGAAGTCGTGAGTCGGAATCTCATTTCCCGCTCCAAGAACGGCTAGTTGTTACAGGTAGGCGCGCCCCGACCGGAGCTCGGGCACTCGGCTCCGACAGCCGAACCTTCCGCTCCAAGTTCCAGTTCGTGACAGCCGACCAGGGCAGCAGCCTGCTCTTCGCGCTCTCGGTCGGAACGAGGACGGGCAAGTCCGTTCCTGCTCCATGCCCGGTCTTGCTTTTTCGCAGTGCACGAGCTGCGAGGGACTCGACGGGCTCGAGGCGAGTTGTCGGTGTTGCTCCCTCAGCTCTCTGAGCGCAGCACATTGCGCCGGGCCAAGCGCGTTTGTAGTTACTATCCCCTGCAGGACCATGCATCACGGCGCCATCAACGAAATTGTCACGCTCATCGCGCTCGGAGCAGGCGCGCAATGGGTGGCGTGGCGCTTGAGGCTTCCGTCGATTCTCGTGCTTTTGCTCGTGGGTTTCGTGGCGGGACCCGTCACCAGTTTCTTCGAGCCGGACGAGCTACTCGGCTCACTCACGTTTCCCTTCGTCGCGCTGGCGGCGGCAGTCGTTCTGTTCGAGGGTGGCTTGACCGCGAGCTGGGACGAGATCCGTGGCGTAGCGCTGCCTGTTCGCGGGCTGATCTCGATCGGCATTCCGGTCACCTGGACCGTGCTCTGTACCGCAGCGCACTACCTTCTGGGGCTCCGGATCGAGCTCGCGCTCCTGCTGGGTGCGATTTTGGTCGTCACCGGGCCGACCGTCATCGGGCCGCTCCTTCGGCATGCGCGACCCAGAGGGTCGGTTGGGTCCGTGCTGAAGCTCGAGGGCATCATCAACGACCCCATCGGGGCAATTCTCGCCGTCGTCATCTTTCAAGGAATCAGGTCCGGAGACGTCGACAGAGCCGTCTCGGACATCGCCTTTGGCGTTGCAAAAGCAGCGGTGCTGAGCGGTTTTCTCGGTTACGCGGTGGCGTTTCTTTTCGTGAAGGTTCGCGAGCGAGACTTCTTGCCAGACTTTCTCCACAACGCCGTCGTTCTTCCTTTCGTGCTGGTCGTCTATGCCACGGCCAATGCCATTCAAGCGGAGTCCGGGCTTCTCGCCGTCACCGTGATGGGTATCGCGCTGGCCTCCCAGAAGAAGGTCAACATGGAGCAGAGTGTCGAGTTCACCGAGCACGCCCGCATTCTTCTGATCTCGATGCTCTTCATCCTGCTCACGGCTCGTATGGAGTTGACCGACATCACAGAGCTCCCCCTCGCTGCGCTCGGATTCGTCGCGGTCGTCATATTCGTCGCCCGTCCATTGGCCGTGGGCCTGGCAACTCTCCGTTCTGGTTTGTCGGTCCGCGAACGCGTCTTTTTGGCTGCGATGGCGCCCAGGGGAGTCGTCGCGGCAGCCGTGGCGTCGCTCTTCGGCCTGGAGCTGGTGGCATCCGGATACGAGGATGCCGCGATTCTGATGCCCGTCACGTTCGCGGTCATCGCTGTGACGGTTCTCGTATCCGGGCTTTCGGCAGCGCCGCTCGTGAAGTTCCTCGGGCTGGCGCAGCGGGAGCCGCAGGGTGTGCTCATCCTCGGGGCCAACCAGGTCGGTCGATTGCTTGCCACGGCCCTGGCCGAGCATGATTTCGACGTGATCGTCGTCGATCCGGACGCCGGGAAGGTCGAGCAGGCACGACAGCTGCGACTGCGTTCGAAGAGGGGCGAAATCCTTTCGCGTCGCTTCCTGCGGGACCTCGACCTCGACGGGATTGGTCAGTTCGTTGCGCTGACATCGAACGACGATGTGAACACCCTGGCGGCAGCTCACTTCCGTCGTCTTTTCGGGGCCGAAAAGGTGTACCAGATTCAACCGAGCACCGCGCTCGGCCGTCCCTTGCCCCACTATGCGACCGAGCTCAGAGCCTCACAGGTCGCCGCTGGAGCGACACTCGACAAGCTCGATTCGCTTGTCAGGATGGGTGGGCTGGTGACCAGCCTGCAAGTTCAGGATGTGCCGACTCTCGAGGAGCTCCGGGCCAAGCGCGGTCCCGATGCGATTCCGCTGTTTTGCGTGAGCAGTGACGGTAAGAAGGTCAGTTTTGTCGATGAAAGTGGCGAGTTTCCGTCCTCGGGCTTACTCGTGTTGCTTGCTCCCCCCTGAGCCACGGCCGAGGCTCCGAGCATCGCGAGGTCGTCGATGCCGAGATCGGCACCGAGCAGCCCCTCAAAGGGGCCACGTTTTGTGCCCCAGACCGCGGGGGAGTGCGCTAGATCTCCAAGCGCGCGATGTATACAAGGAAGAGCTACTCCCTCAGGTCCATGGTGAGCTGGACGCGTCAGGAGACGCGTTTGTTCGTCCTTCTAGCGCTGGTCCCGGTCGTCCTCTACGAGGTCTTGGACCAGAAGTGGCTGCACTTGCCCTGGCTGCCGATCGCCCTGATTGGTACGGCTGTCGCCTTCATCGTCAGCTTCCAGAACAACGCTACCTACGACCGACTCTGGGAGGCCAGAAAGATCTGGGGTGGCATCGTCAACACGAGCCGAGCCTGGGGCATCATGGTCAACGACTTCATCACGAGCGACTTCACCGAGCATGACCCGGGCGAAGCAAAGCTGAAGAGCATCAAGAAGGAGCTCATCTTTCGACACATCGCCTGGCTCACGGCGCTCCGGCACGCTCTGCGAGAGCCCAGACCCTGGGAGCTCTTTCTGAAGCACCAAACCAACCGTGAATGGAGTGAAATGATCGGCGTGCGGGAGCACCAGCACTCCGTCGACGAAGAGCTCGAGCCGTATCTATCCGCGGAGGAGCGCGCGTACATCAGCAGCAAGTCCAATCTGCCGGCGCAGCTCATCTCGCTGCAGTCGAAGCAGCTCCGAGAGCTCAGGTCTGGGGGTCTCATCGAGGACTTTCGCCATATGGAGATGGAGAACGTACTGGTCGGTCTCTACGAGCTGCAGGGAAAGTCCGAGCGGATCAAGAACTTCCCTTACCCCCGCCAGTACGCGACGCTGAACTCGATGTTCACGTGGATCTTCGTGCTGCTCCTGCCCTTCGGTGTCATGTTCGAGTTCGACCAGATCGGTGCGGAGGTCGCGAAGCATTCCCCGTTCATCGGGGAGCACTTCGTTTGGCTGTCGCTGCCCTTCAGTGTGATCGTCATGTGGGTCTTTCACACGATGGAACGCATCGGGCGCGTCAGCGAGAACCCCTTCGAGGGAAACCCCAACGACGTGCCCATCACGACCATCTCCCGCGGAATCGAAATCGATCTGCGCGAGATGTTGGACGAGCCGGCCGAAACGATCCCCGGTCCGATTCCCCCGCAGCACGATACGCAAACCTGAGCCCAGGTCCCCAATGGCGCTACACCTAGGCCCCGCGGTTCTCCCCTGGCGCTATGCGATGAGGATTGGGGTCGTGCGACGCCGCAGAAAGCCGATGAGCCGCTATTTCGAGAGCTGCCCTGTCACCCATAGGTGTTGGCCAGCCTCTACCGTCTGTGCGTCGAAGCCGTGCTTGGCCAAACTCCCAACCAGGGCTCGTTGAACACGACGTGGAAACTGGAGCGTGCCGATGGACGGACCCTGGCGGGGCTTGGCTACAACGGAACTGTCGGCTGGGCCTCGGGCTCACTCAACACCAACCGTCACCTCATCAACTTCGACATGTTTCGGACCTGCTGGCAGTTCAAGTTCATCAACGGAAACGTCGAAGTCGAGGTCGATTGGCGTAGCCAGCGACCTCGATTCGGATGAAGGCCTGTTCGCGGCGCTTGGGCGCTGCGTGCGCGACGAGTTGCTGACCGAGCGAGACGTACCGCTGCTGGCCATCACGCGGTACTTTGCGGGGCTGGATACGGTGGCGGCGGCGCTCAGCTTTGCGCTGGCCGCGCTCTATCGACGTCCAGGGCTGGTCGCGGAGCGGCGTGCAGAAGCAGAGGCCGCCAGCGCGTCCGAGCCGCTCGGGCGAAAATGGATGGCTCAGTTGCCCTTGGCGACGGCCGTGAAGCTGGAGTCGAGTCGCCGCTACCCGGCCCTTTCTGGGTTCGTACGCCAAGCGACGACGCCCTTCGTGTATGCCGGCTCCCAAATCGAGGAGGGCGACCAGCTCTTCGTGTCGACCGGAGCTCAGAGTCTCATGCGGGAGTACTTCGAGGAACCGGAGCGCTTCGATCCCGGCCGGTTTCTGGGCGAAGGGGCGGTCCAGCCGGAGCAGGGCGCGTTCAACCCCTACGGTGTTGGCGCGCATACCTGTCTAGGGGCCGCCTTGGCGGACGCGGCGACCGGCTTCGTGTTCGTCTGCGTCGTGGCTTCTAGGCGCACAGCTCCGGACGCTGACCTACGAGTGGGGGCCTGGCGGTTTGGGTCACCGAACACGGGAATTCGCCGGCCTGTGTTGCTTGCGGTTGGCAGCCTGAAATGTAAGAGAGAAATTTCTCCTCTTCTTCGGGGGATCTATGGTGGAAAGGCCCAACTCAACCGGTGGCGCTCCCGTCGGTCCATCGCTTGGCGCCGTTTTCGTCGGTCAGGAGTCGCTGCTGGTGCAGTGCGCTCAGATTTGGCGGGAGCGGGGGCACCACGTGCTCGCGGTGGTCAGCGCGGCCGAGGCCGTCGTGGCTTGGGCGAGAGCCGAGCAACTGAGTGTGCTCGCGCCAGGGGATGAGGCGGCGGAGGGAGTCCCCGAGCTGGCGCCCGAGTATCTCTTCAGTATCGCCAATCTCTCGATCGTGCCCGAGAGAATGCTCGCGAGCGCAAGTCGGCAGGCCATCAACTTCCACGATGGCCCTCTGCCCGACTACGCCGGGATGTACACTCCGGTCTGGGCCCTGATCAACGGTCTCAGCCAATACGGAATCAGTTTCCACGACATGGCTGGCGGTATCGACGAGGGCGACGTCTTGCTGCGGCATGACTTCGCACTCGATCCCGCAGAGACCTCCGTCACCCTTAACACGAAGAACTTCGCCGCCGCCATCGAGGCCTTCGCCGAGCTCACCGAGCAGCTCGATTCGGGCCGGCAGTCGCGGAGCCCGCAGGACCTGAGTCGGCGCAGCTACTTTGCTCGCTACCAACGTCCCGACAGTTTGTGCGCGCTCGACTTCAAGCACTCCGCCGAGCAGGGCGAACGGCTCGTTCGCGCGCTCGACTTTGGGCACTACGACAACCCGTTCGGGGCGGCCAAGCTTGCCCATCGGGGTCGTGCCGTCACCGTCGCTCGGGCCGAGCTCGTCGACGCCGCCGAGGGCGCATCGGCCGGCACCTGCCTGGCGTTCGATGACAATGGTATTCGGGTCGCGATGCGCTCTGGCGCGCTGCTGCTGAGCGGACTTCGCTCGCTCTCGGGGAGGTCACTCAGTCCGCAGGAAGCGCTGCTCTACCTAGGGGTAGCCGTGGGCGAAGTGCTGACCGGCGTCGACCAGAGTTTCGACGCCGCCCGCGCCGAGCGAATCGCCCGCGCCGAGCCGCGCTGGCTGCGAGAGCTGACGCGCCTCGACGGCGTGGAGCTTCCTTACTTACGGCCGGAACGCATCGCCGAGGGCTCGCCCAGGCGCGGCCGCCGAACGCTGTCGTTGCCGAACATGGACACCCTTGCCGGCGGTGACGCCACGCGCCGGGCCGACGCCGTTCTGGCTGCGGTCGCGCTGTACCTGGCGCGCATCAGCCCGCAAGCGCAGTTCGACCTCAGCCTCGTGGACGCGGAACTTCTGTCCGAGGCCGACGGGGCCCAAGAACTGTTCAGCAGGGAGGTTCCCTGGCGGATCGCCCTCGGCGAGGATGCGGAGCAAAGTGCCCGGGACGCCAGCGCGTCTCTCTTGACGAGTTTGAGCCGCTACCGGAAGCGCGGTCCTTTTCTGAAGGACATGGTCCAGCGCTACCGCGCTTTGCGCTCGTCCAGCGCGCTCCTCGAGCAGGGGCTTTCGCCCGTGCTGCTGGCTCGCGTGGACGAGCGTGAGGACTTCGCAGCTCCAGCCGGCACGCTATTGTCCTTCGTGACCGACGCAAATGGGAGCGAGCTGCTCGTCGAGTACGACGAGCGGGCACTAGCCGCTCCGGATGCAGACAGGATGTTGGCACAGCTCGCAAGCTGGTTCGAAGCGATCGCGCGTGCGCCCGGGGAAGCCTTTCGGCGGGTCTCGCTGCTGACCGAGGAAGAGCGAATTCGCATCGCGCGCGAGTGGAACGCCACCGGCAAGGAGCTGCCCGCGCAGAGCACGATCTGCCAGCAGTTCGACGCCCAGGTCGCCAAGTCGCCCGAGGCCGATGCGCTGGTTTGCGAAGGACAGAGCTACACTTATCTGGAGCTCAGCCAGCGCGCGAACCAGCTCGCACACTATTTGAAGAACGAGGGCGTCGGCCCCGACGTCATGGTCGGCATCTTCGTCGAGCGCTCGCTCGACATGATCGTCTCCGTGCTGGGCGTGATGAAGGCCGGCGGCGCGTATGTGCCGCTCGACCCCAGCTATCCGCGCGATCGCATCGCTTTCATGATCGAGGACAGCCAGGTCCCCATCGTTCTCACTCAGAAGGCCCTCGCGCCCCAAATCCCCGAGTCCGCAGCGCGCACCGTCGCCGTGGATTCCGAGTGGCCCCGTATCGCAGAGTTTCCGAGCGAGCCGCCCAGCGATGGACCCGCCCCCCGCAATCTCGCGTACGTCATCTACACCTCGGGCTCCACGGGGAAACCCAAGGGCGTGATGGTCGAACACCGCAACGTCGTGAACTTCTTTGCGGGGATGGACGAGTGCATTGCGCACGACCCACCCGGTACCTGGCTCGCGGTGACGAGTCTGTCCTTCGACATTTCCGTGCTGGAGCTGCACTGGACGCTGTGCCGCGGTTTCAAGGTCGTCCTCTATGTCGACCGGAAACAGGACGACACGCAGGGCTTCACGCGGGCGGCCGGCCCTGCAAAGCCGATGGACTTCGGTATCTTCCTCTGGGGCAACGACGACTCCTCGGCGCAGGGCAAGTACGACCTCATGCTCGAGAGCGCCAAGTTCGCCGACGAGCGCGGCTTCAAGTTCGTCTCGACGCCGGAGCGGCACTTCCACGCCTTTGGCGGGCCGTTTCCGAACCCCTCCGTCACAGGGGCCGCCCTCGCGGCCGTGACCAAGCAGGTGGAGATCCGCGCCGGCAGCTGCGTGCTTCCGCTGCACCCGCCCATTCGCGTGGCCGAAGAGTGGTCCGTGGTCGACAACCTCTCGCGAGGGCGTGTCGGTCTCGCTTTCGCCTCGGGCTGGCAGCCCAACGACTTCGTCATCCGTCCGCAAGGCTTCAAGGATGCCAAGCGCCAGATGTTTGAGGCCATCGAGACCGTGCGCAAGCTCTGGCGTGGTGAATCGGTCTCCTTCGAGAACCCCTTCGGCGACATGGTCGAGACCAGCGTGCTGCCGCGTCCAGTTCAGCCGGAGCTCCCCGTCTGGGTGACCAGTGCGGGCAACGTCGAGACCTACGAGATGGCGGGTAGGGCGGGTGCCAATCTGCTGACCCATCTGCTCGGACAGAGCCTCGAGGAGATGGCCGAAAAGATTCGTGCGTACAGGGAAGCTCGGCGGAAGGCGGGCTTCGATCCGGCCACGGGCAAGGTCACGTTGATGCTCCACTCCTGCGTCGGCGAGAGCGACGAGGAGGTGCGCGAGCGGGTGCGGCAGCCGATGAAGGACTACCTTTCGAGCTCCATTTCGCTCATCAAGGGGTTCGCCTGGTCCTTCCCAGCCTTCAAGCGCCCTAAAGGGACGGACGAGCGCGACGACATCAGCCTCGACCACCTGAGCGAAGAGGAAATGGACGCGCTCTTGGATCACGCCTTCGAGCGCTACTACGAGACCAGCGGACTCTTTGGGACTCCGCAGAACTGCGTGCAGATGGTGGACCGGGTACGCGCCGCCGGCGTCGACGAGATTGCCTGTCTGGTCGACTTCGGCATGTCCGTCGAGGACGTGCGGCGCGGGCTTCCGGGCCTGGCCCAGGTCATGCAAGAGGCGAATCGAACGCACGGTTCTGAGCAGCCGCAGCAGGAGGACTTCGGTCTCGCGGCTCTCATCGCGAAGCACGGCGTCAGCCACTTTCAGTGCACGCCGTCGATGGCCAAGATGATGACGCTGCACGACGACATGCGTGCGGCGCTCGGACGAATCGATCACATCATGATCGGCGGCGAAGCCTTTCCCGTCGCCTTGGCCCATGCCCTCGACGACATCGTAGGCGGCACCGTGACGAACATGTACGGGCCGACCGAGACCACGATTTGGTCCTCGACTCAGCGGGTCTCGGGAAAGCCACAGAGCATCTCCGTGGGCAGGCCCATTTCGAACACGCAGCTCTGCATCGTGGACCGCTTCCTCGAACCTGTTCCTCCCGGCCTGCCCGGTGAGCTGCTGATCGGCGGAGAGGGGGTCGTCCGCGGGTACCACCAGCGGCCCGAGCTCACCGCCGAGCGCTTCGTCTCTTTGCCGAGCGCCGGTGAAGAACGTTCGCGCTTCTACCGAACCGGAGACCTCGCCCGCTTTGCGTCGGACGGCAGCGTGGATTTCCTCGGGCGGATGGACTTTCAGGTCAAGATTCGCGGCTATCGCATCGAGCTCGGTGAAATCGAGGCCAAGCTGTCCCAGCACCCGACGGTTCGAGAGTGCGTCGTCGTCGCCCAGCCCGACCCGGGCGGAGATCCGCGTCTGGTCGCGTACCTGGTCCCCGAAGACAGCAGCATCGACGAGGACGCGCTTCGCGCCGCGCTTCGCAAAGAGCTCCCCGAGTTCATGCTACCTTCGGTGTTCGCGAGTTTACCGGCCTTCCCACTCACTCCGAACGGAAAGATCGACCGCAAGGCGCTGCCGTCGCCGGAAGGCCTGCGCAAGGACCGCCGAGCGGCAGCCGCCACGGTGGCACCGTCAAACGAGCTCGAGCGGACGATTGCCGCGATCTGGGAGCGGACCCTGCAGCTCACGGGCATTGGGCGCGACGAAAACTTTTTCGACCTCGGCGGTCACTCCCTCCTGATGGTGCAGGCGCATCGGGCTCTGCGGGAGCAGCTCGAGCAGCCGGTGAAGCTGACCGACCTCTATCGCTTTCCGACCATCGGCTCCCTGGCCGAGGCCTTGTCCGGCGACGACGCCGGCGAGGTGATGGAGAAGGCGGTGAGTCGAGGCGCGCGCCGCCGTCACGCGCTGGGTCGCCGCAAGAAGAAGTCAGCCTGAGGAATCATGTCGAGCATGCACGAAGAGACTGGTGACTTGATTGCGGTGGTGGGCATGGCCTGCCGCTTCCCCGGGGCCGATACGCCCAAGCAGTACTGGGAGAATCTGCGGGACGGTGTCGAGTCGATCCGAACCTACACCGACGCGGAGCTGCTCGCCGCCGGCGTTCGAAGGGCCGATCTCGAGCGCCCCAACTACGTGAAGCGCGGCGCCCCCATCGACAAGATGGACTATTTTGACGCAGAGTTCTTCGGCTTCGGTCCGCAGGACGCCGCGATCATGGACCCGCAGCACAGGACCTTGCTCGAGTGCGCCTGGGAGGCGCTCGAGAGCGCAGGGCATCCCCCCGATTCTTTCGATGGCTCGATCGGGGTGTACGCCGGTTGCGGGATGAACTCCTATTTCATCCAGAACCTTCTGAGCAATCCGGAACTCGTCGATTCCGTCGGACACTTTCTGCTTCGCCACACCGGCAACGACAAAGACTTTCTCGCGACCCGGATTTCGTACTGTCTCGACCTGAAGGGGCCGAGCCTCAACATCCAGACGGCTTGCTCGACGTCGCTCGTCGCGATTCACGAGGCGGCCTCGAGCTTGCTGGCGCTCGAGTGCGACATGGCCTTGGCAGGCGGCGTGACTCTCGAGCTGCCGCACCGACAGGGCTATCTCTACGCCGAGGGCGAGATTCTGTCCCCGGACGGTCGCTGTCGCGCCTTCGACCAGCACGCCCAGGGCACCGTGTTCGGCAGTGGTGCGGGCATGGTCGTGCTCCGCCGCCTTCAGGATGCCCTGGACGACGGCGATCACGTCATTGCCGTGCTCCGCGGCTCTGCGGTGAACAACGACGGCTCCGGCAAGGTGGGCTACTTGGCTCCCAGTGTCGACGGGCAGGCGGCGGCGGTGGCCGAGGCGCTCGAGGTGGCGGGCATCGATGCGGACGCCATCAGCTACGTAGAAGCCCACGGCACCGGCACAGCCACGGGCGATCCCATCGAGCTCGCGGCTCTGACACAGGCCTTCTCGACTTCGACGGATCGGCTAGGTTACTGCGGCATTGGTTCGGTGAAGACGAACATCGGACACCTCGACACTGCGGCGGGCGTGGCGAGCTTCATCAAGGTTTGCAAGGCTCTTCAGCACCGGCAGCTGCCACCCACTCTGCACCTCGAGGCGCCGAACCCGGCGCTCGACATCGATCAGTCGCCGTTCTTCATCAACGACCGACTGCGTGACTGGACTTCCGAAGAGCCGCTGCGCGCGAGCGTGAACTCTCTCGGCGTCGGGGGTACGAACGCGCACGTCGTGCTGGAGGAGGCTCCCGAGGTCCCGACTTCGGCGCCGAGCGAGGAGGCCTTTCACGCGCTGCTGCTTTCCGGACGAAACGCAGAAGCCCTGGCAGGCAACGCGAGCCGACTGGCCGCGCACCTGACCGAGGAGCCCGCGCTCGAAGTCGCCGACGTTGCCTACACCTTGGACGTCGGACGCAGGGCTTTTGGGCACCGTGCGGTAGCCGTGGTCTCGAACCAGGCGGATGCCGTCGAGCTTCTGTCGAGCCGGGACTCTTTGCGCTGGACCGAGGGCAAAGCGAGCGCTCAGCGCCCGTCCGTGGCCTTCTTGTTTCCCGGGGGCGGCGCGCAGTATGTCGGCATGGCGCGTGACCTCTACGAAGCGGACGCGGAGTTCCGCAAGGACGTCGACCGGGGCCTGAGCTGGCTCCGCGAGGAGCAGGGGCTCGAGCTCGCGCCCCTCTTGTTCGCGGACGAGTCACGCAAAGAGGCTGCCGCTACCGAGCTCCTTCGACCCTCGCTGCAGCTCCCGGCCATCTTCATCCTCGAGTACGCGCTCGCCGCGCTCTGGCGTCGACGGGGGGTCGAGCCCAGGGCCTTACTCGGGCACAGCATGGGCGAGAACACGGCGGCCTGCGTGGCCGGTGTCATGAGCTACGAGGACTGCTTGGGGCTCGTGTCTCTTCGCGGCCGCTTGTTCGAGAAGACAGAACGGGGCGGGATGCTCAGCGTGGCGCTCCCGGAAGAGCAGCTTCGACCGTACCTGGCCGATTCCCTGAGTCTGGCCTGCAAGAACGGGCCGGAGCTCTTCACGGTGTCGGGTCCCGAGGCTGCGATCGCCGCCCTCGTCGAGCGACTGCAGGCCGACGATGTGGACTTCAGCCGCATCCGCATCGACGTGGCGGCACATTCCAACATGCTCGACGGGATCCTCGAGGAGTTCCGCGCCCAGCTATCAGGGCTGACTCTGCGCCCACCAGAGATCCCCGTGCTTTCGAACCGCAGCGGTGACTGGCTCACGGCGGAGGAGGCGACGGACCCGGAGTACTGGGTTCAGCACCTTCGGAGCACCGTGTGCTTTTCGCAGTGCATGGATAGGCTGCTCGAGGAGCCGGGCAGACTGCTGCTCGAGGTCGGCCCCGGGACGACACTCAGCTCGCTCGCCAAGCAGAGTTGCAAGGCTGCCAACGCTGCGCTCGTGACTGGCTCTTTGCGGCACCCGAAGGAGAAGATCGACGACAGGGCCTACCTGCTACGGGTGGCGGGTCAGCTCTGGTGCGCGGGCTTCGAGATCGACTGGTCACAGTTCCGAGCCCCCGGAAGGCGGCGTCGGCTTCCGCTCCCGACCTACGCGTTTCAGCGTCAGCGCTACTTCATCGAGCCGGGCCAGGTCACGGGCCATGGCAGCTCCGAGGGACTGCACAGGATCGAAAATCCCGCGGAGCGATTCTACGAGGACGCCTGGAAGCTCAGAGAGCGGCCCGAGCTTGCCGACGAGCAGTCCGAATGCTGGCTCGTGTTCGCGGACTCGCTCGGTTGCACGGATGCCTTGGTCGACCGCCTGAAGGCTCGGGGCAAGCGAGTCGTCACAGTTCGACCGGGCAACGCGTTTGCGCCAGTCACTGTGCACAGCTTCATGCTCGATCCGGAGCGCGGCGCCGATGGCTACGAGCGGCTCGTGGCAGCTCTGGCCAAGGCCGAGCTGCGGCCTGATCGCGTCGTGCACGCCTGGCTTTACTCGGACGAGCCCGACGACCTTCAAAACGGCAACTTGTTCCAGTTTCACTTGGAGAGGGGCTTTTACAGCGTCCTCTACCTCGTTGCCGAGCTGTCGAAGGCGGGGATGCTCGAGGGCGTCGCCATGGATGTGGTCAGCTCCGGCATGCAGGCCGCGGGCGATGAGAAGCTCGCCTGCCCCAACAAGGCAACCCTCCTCGGCCCGCTGCGCGTCCTTCCAAAAGAGTATGAGGGACTGCAGATACGCAGCATCGACATGCCCGTCCCGGTCAAAGCGCCCCGTCGTGGTTTGCTGTCGAGGTCGCGGGTCGCTTCGCCGCCCGAGCCCGCAGCGCTCCTCACGGAGCTCCTCTCGAGGCCACGAACTTGTGCGCTCGCCCTGCGCGGCGAGCTCTGTTTCGAGCAAACCTATGGCTCGGCCCCGCTCATCGACGGAGATGGGGCTTCCATCAAGGAGGGCGGAGTCTATCTCATCACCGGCGGGCTCGGCGGCATTGGCTTCGCCTTGGCGCGTCGCATGGCCAGTCGCGGCTGTCGGCTGGCGCTCGTCGGCCGAACGAGCCTTCCGAAGCGATCGCAGCGTGAGACCTGGCTACGTCTTCATGGCCCCAATGACTCCGTCAGCCTGATGATTCGTCGCGTCCAGGAGCTCGAAGAGCTGGGCGCGGAGGTATTGCTCACACCGGCCGACGTCAGTGACCTCGAGGCCATGCGGACCGTGCTCCAGACCATCGAAGGCGCCTTCGGTCGGGTCGACGGAGTCGTCCATGCTGCGGGCCTCCTGCGTGACGGACTGGCAGAAACGAAGACCGTCGACGAGATCGGGGCCGTCCTCGCGCCCAAGGTTCATGGGACTCGGGTCCTCGACACGCTCTTCGCCGATCGACGACTGGACTTCTTCGTCACCTGCTCTTCGACCAGCACGGCGATCGGGCCGGCCGGCCAGGTCGACTACGTGGCCGCCAATGCCTATCTCAATGCGCACGCGAAACTGAGGCGTGCCGAAGGACGCCCGTTCACCGCCCTCAACTGGGGCGTCTGGGCAGAGGTCGGCATGGCCGCCAGCGCGGCCGCAGAGATGCGCGGCGCGAAGCGAAGCAAGGTCTTTCCTGGCCCCACGACGAAGTTTCCGTTGTTCACCGCCTGCGAGGAGACCGAAGACGGACAAACCCGCTTCCTCGGAACCTTGAGCCCGCGTCGGCACTGGCTGCTCGATGGGCACCGCCGGGCCGACGGTCGTGCGCTCGTGCCCGGCACGGGCTTCGTCCAGCTCGTGACCGCAGCGATGGAAGAGCTGGTCCCAGACACGCCGATACGCATTCAGAACCTTTCCTTTCTCAGCCCGCTCGATCTGGACGACGACGAGGAGCGAATGTTCCGCGTCGTGCTGCAGCAGGACGGCAGCGGTGCCTACAGCGTCGAGGTGCAGAGCACTTCGGAGCTGGACGGAGCCTCCCGAGACTGGGAGCTACACGCAGAAGGCGAGGTTAAGCTCTTACGCCGCAGCCGCGAGACCAAATACCTTCCGCTCCGGAGCATCGAGGACCGTTGCCGAGTCTCGCGGCTCGGGGACGGGGTCCGCGCTTTGCCTTCCGATCAGGAACGACACATTCGCTTCGGGCCCCGCTGGGCTGTGCTGCGCCGGGTCGCCTACGGAGAAGGAGAGGCGCTCGCGGAGCTTTCGCTGAGCGACGAGTTTGCGGGCGAAGTGAGCGACTTCTCCATGCATCCGGCTCTGCTCGACCTGGCCACCGGCTGTGCGATGCGGCTGATCGAGGGATACGAGGGCTCCGAGCTCTGGGTGCCCATGACGTATCGCTCCATCAAAGTGAGTCGCAGTTTGCCTCCGAGGGTCCTGAGCTGGGTCCGAAACGCCGGCGACAACGAGGTTTGCGGCGAGACCGCGACCTTCGACATCAGCATCACGACGACAGACGGAGAGCTGGTCGCGAGCATCGAGGGGTTCTCTCTCAGGCGCCTCACGCCGGGGATGCAACTGGGGCGGGCGGTGAGTGCGACCCCAGCCGCCACGAAGGGGTCGCGGGCGTCGGTGCCGTCGGCTTTGCTGACCCCGGCACAGCGCGCGTTTCAGAACATGCTCTCTTTGGGGATCACGCCTGAAGAAGGCGCGCAAGCCTTCGAAACGGTGATCTCCTCGCGCAAGGTCTCGGCGACGCCGATCTACACGTCGATCGACTTGCCGAGCCTGGCCCGGCAGACCGAGGCTAGCGTGCGGAGCAGCGAGGCTTCGCTGGCGCTGGAGCGCCCCGAGCTCAAGAGCCCGTACCTGGCTCCCCGAGATCGCTGGGAAGAGGCGATTGCGCAGATGTGGTCTTCCCTTCTGGGTGTCGATGGCGTGGGCGTGCAGGACAGCTTCTTCGATCTCGGTGGACACTCCTTGATCGCCGTGCGTCTCTTCAATCTCGTCCGCAGGGAGTTCGGCGTCGAGCTTGCCATCTCGGTGCTGTTCGAGGCCCCCACGGTGGAGTCCCTCGCGGCATTGCTGCGGGAGGAGCTCGGTGCGGCCGATGAGCGGTCGGGCAAACCAAAGGCGGAAGTGCGAAAAAAGGCGAAGAGCACGGTCGTCCCCATTCGAACGAGTGGGTCGCTGCCGCCAATCTTCTGTGCCGCGGGCATGGGCGGAAATCCGATGAACCTGCGACACCTGGCCTATTACCTCGGCGATGAGCAACCTTTCTATGGCTTGCAGCACCGCGGCACTGACGGCAGGGAGGCCCCGCACGAGTCCGTCGAAGAGATGGCGGCCGAGTACCTTAGGGACATGCGTGAGGTGCAGCCACGGGGTCCGTACTACATCGGCGGCTTCTCCGGTGGCGGAACGGCAGCCTACGAGCTGGCCCAGCAGTTGACGCAGCAAGGCGAAGAGGTGGGCCTGCTCTTCATGCTGGACAGTCTGTGTCCGGTGATGCCAGAGCGAAATCGGCGCGAGCGCCTGCGGATGCATACCCTTCGGTTGCGTGAAGGGGGCGCCTCCTACGCGCTCGGCAAGGTGGTCGACGGCGCCGGCGACGTGATCGACTCGGCGAAGGACGCCATCGTTCGGCCACTGGCCAAAGCCTTCCCGTACCAGTTCCGGAACGACAACATGCGGGTGGCCTGGCTGCAGGCCGAAAGTCGATACGCGCCAAAGCCCTACAAGGGCGGCCCTGCGCACCTCTTTCGTGTCAGTCACGAGGAGCGCGAGATGGGAACGCGCCTCCGATTCGACGATGCCCTGGGCTGGGGGGAACTGATTCCAGATCTCGCGGTCACGGTCGTGCTGGGTGATCACGAGACCATGTGCAGCGAGCCGTACGCGCGCCACTTGGCGACGGAGCTCATTCGCGCGCTCGACGTGGCGCAGCGCGAAGCAGCGGAGTGACACGGTGCGAGTGCGCTTGGGCGGTTTGCTGATGCTTCTTTCGGGCGCCCTGGCCTGTGGCTCGAACCAAGACCTGGATCTCGACTCGATCTGGCAGAACCGAGAGGAGCCGGAAGCCGAGGGGCCTGAGCCAAGGCCTCTTCAGAAGGGTGCCGTCCACGTGCTCTGGTTTGGTCACAGTTTGCTCAAGGCGCCCGGGGACCAGGCGAATCAGGACCCCGCGCTCGACATCCCTGCTTTGGTAGCCGACATCCATCGGCTCGCCATCGCAGACGGGCGCACGACGATTCCCGAAGGTCGCTCGCTCGGCTTCGCCGAGGGGCCGCACGACCTCGGCTATTGGGTCGACGGTCCCGGCCAGGCTCGCGAAAAGCTAAAGCAGTACGGCGAGGTTCCCTGGACCTACGTCGTGGGGGTGGGCTTCATGCATCTGCTCGGACAGGACTCCTTCGAGCATCCAAGCCTGTTTCACTGGTTCGGCAAGCTGATGCCCTCGCGCTTCGACTCGCCCCGTCGACACACGGCAAACAAGTACGCCTTCATCGGGCAAGTTCGCGAAACCCTGCCGAAGACGACCTGGGTCAACTACGTCGGTCCGGCGCTCGCGAACAACGTCGCGCCGCAGCCGAGAATCAACGCGCGCTTCGAGTGCATCCGGCGGGCCGCCGACAAGGCAGGCACGCCGGTACTGAATGCGCCCGTGGGCCCGGCCTTTCGTGCTGCCGAGCGCGCCGCTGCCGAACGTTCGGAGCTGCCCATTCAACTTCAGAAGAGCGACTTCCTGCATCTTACCCCGCAGGGCGGCTATCTCGCGGCATGCGTGTTCTACGAGACCCTCTACGGCGTGAGCTCCCAGGGCTTGCCCGTGCCCGCGCGCTACGCTGGAAAGCTCGCTTCGGCGAAGGAGGCAGAAGTGGCGAGCTTCCTCGCTGACATCGCGCACGACACGGTCGCCGGATACCAGGCGACGTGCAGCGCCGAGGACCTGCTGCCCGAGGACGCGCGCGGCGCGCGCATGCTCCAGGTCGCCTCCGCCAAGTAGGCCCGCTTCGCCCCGTCATCGCCGGCAAGCTCTGCGTCGCTTAAGCGTCGACGCGGGTTTTCCTAAGCGCCTTAAGC
Organism: uncultured delta proteobacterium; assembly: GCA_963746475.1. Classification (GTDB taxonomy): domain Bacteria; phylum Myxococcota_A; class Polyangia; order Polyangiales; family Houyiibacteriaceae; genus SG8-38. Next base: position 698,265 of record CAVVBB010000001.1, on the reverse strand, counting down.
GCTCTGTCCATCTGACTCGCGCTCAGATGTCGTCCTATTCATTCGAGTATGGACGCGGGTGACCGACCTAAGCGTTCCGCCCTGCGTATCAAGGACAATGAAAGGCTTAGGCAGATGACCCATCACGACACTCTCTTTTCGGCGCTCTCGCACTACTCGGAGCAGAGCCCATCCAAGACCGTTTACTCTTTTGCCAATGACAAGGGGCAGATTGAGCAAACCCTCAGCTGGCAGGAGCTGCGACTGAAGGTCGATGCCCTCACGGGCTTCCTACGCAGCAGGTGTAAGCTCCGTGTGGGAGACAGGGTGCTCCTGGTGTATCCGCCGTCGCTCGATTTCGTGCTGGCCTTTGCAAGTTGCATTCGCGCCGGTCTGATCCCCGTTCCTGTCTATCCACCCAATCCCCTGCACGCGGACAAGGGGATGGCGGCCTTCAACAAGGTCGCGGTCGATTGTGACGCACGCTTGGTGGTGACCAACCGCGCCTATGCGCGCACTCGCAAGCTTTCCGTGGTGCAAGACTTTCTCAGCTTGAAGCGGAGCAAGTGGGCGATCGATCTGCGCTGGGTCACGACCGACGACGTATGCGCCGGGGATTACGCTCCGGTGTATGGTCCGGAGGCTGCCGCGAATGACGTCGCGCTGATTCAATACACATCTGGCTCGACGTCCACTCCAAAAGGCGTCGTCATCACCCATGGCAATCTTCTGCATCAGATCGAGCTCAGCCGCGAAGGCCTGGGCATGAACGAGCACTCGAGAGGCGTCCTGTGGGTTCCTCAATACCATGACATGGGCTTGATTGGCGGAATCCTCAATGCACTGGGTGGTAATCTGGAATTGACACTGTTCTCGCCGCTCGATTTCATCAAGCGTCCGGCGCTGTGGTTCGAGCTGATGCACGAGCTCCGAGCGACGCACACGGCGGCTCCGAACTTCGCCTACGAGCTTGCCCTGCGAAAAACGAGCCCTGAGCAGAGAGCGCAGTGGGATCTCAGCTCACTACAGGTGGTGATGAGCGCGGCGGAGCCGGTGCGGGCGTCCACTTCGCGCCGCTTTTTAGAGGCATTCGCGGTCGCGGGGCTCAGGCCCGAAGCGTACTTGCCCGCCTACGGCTTGGCGGAACACACGGTGGCCGTCAGCTTTTCTGGCGGTACCGTCTGCCAAATCGACAAGCATGAGCTCGAGGTGAAACGCAAAGTTCGAGTCTGCGATGAAGCCGTGCGAGACAGCATCGAGCTCGTCAGCTCCGGGACTTGGTCGCAAGACGTGCGGCTTAAGATCGTCGATCCGGAGACGTCTACGGAATGTGAAGATGACGAAGTGGGCGAAATTTGGGTCGATTCGCCTAGTAAAGCCGCCGGGTATTGGAAACTCGATCAGGACGACGTGCGATCGTTCTCCGCAAGATTGGTGGGCGATGAACAGCATCGCTATTTGCGTACTGGGGACCTCGGCTTCGTCCGTGACGGACAGCTCTACATTTGCGGGCGCATCAAAGACATGCTCATCCTGGCGGGGCGAAACTTGTACCCGCAGGATGTAGAAGACTGTGTTCAGCTCGAAGACGAGCGCCTGAAACCAGGCGGGGTGGCGTGCTTCAGCGTCGAGGTCGAGTCCGCAGAACAAGTCGAAGAGAAACTCGTGTTGCTGGCTGAAGTGCGCAACCCTCGCTCTTCGGTCGCCGAGTTGCGGGCGCTCGCCCAAAAGCTGCAAAGCGCGGTGTTGCAGAGCCAGCAAATAGCCTGTCACGCCATTGTGCTCGCCCCGGTGGGGAGCGTCCTGAAAACGACCAGCGGTAAGGTGCGGCGTCAAGCCTGCAGGAGCCGCTGGCTGGATGGACGCTTGGTCGACAAGGCGCTGTATGTCTTGCAGGCGAAGGTCGCGGCTCCACCGCAGCCGCAGCCGCAGTCGATCTCTGCACGGAGGGAGCGCTCTGACGGTCGCGGACCCTTGAGCCAACGTGAAACCATGATGCGTGACATCGCTGGACAACTGCTCAATCTACCGAATTCCGAAGCCGTCGACGTGCAGGTGCCGCTGCCCCATCAGGGCATGGGGTCGCTCACGGCGATCGAGTTCTGCCAGGAATACGAAAAACAGACTCAGGAAGAGCTGTCGATTGCTCAGTTCTTCAACAAACTCAGCATCCGCGAGCTGAGCCGTTCCTTCGCGGAGGGCCCCCAAAGGCAGGAAACACTCGATGAGGTACGTGCGCAATCACCGGGGGGCACCATCGACGAACTGTACGCTTTGCGGCGCGCTCTACTTCGCGAGCGCGACTGCACCTCCGGTTTCAAGCTAGGGAGCTGGGCGGTGCGACCGGCGCGTCTTGAAGACGTCCCTGTCATTCACCGGCTCGATCAAAGCGAGTACGGTTGGCTCGGCGAGGACGCGACGGACGACGCGGATTTCATCAGGCATCAGCTCGAGATCCTAAACAGCGGAGAGATACCCTGGCTTTGGCTCCTCGAGAGGACGTCGGCCCGGGGCGATAGCGAAGTGGTCGGTTGGTACATCATGCAACCGACGAACAAGTCTCCCGAAGAGATTCGTTCTTGGGACGACGCTACCGATCAAGGTCGACTACGCTCGACGTTCGACCCTCGAGGCAAACAGCTGTATCTCGTGGCCGCCGGCATTGCCCGCGAGCACAGCAAACAGGCGCACCGACTGATGGTTCTCAACGCGCTCTCGCTGATGAAGGAAACTCGCATGGAGCGTGTGTTCGCCTGTCTGGCGATGCCGGGGTTCGCCGAGGCACGGGCCAGCGAGGACATCCGTCCCGAAGACTACATGCGTCTCGAACTCGCCGATGGCACCCCGCGGGATGCGTTCTTGGCCTTCTTCCGCGAGCTGTGGGTCGGGACGCACCGTCCGTTCCGTCTGCTGCGAAACGGGTATCCGCCGGACCAGCACTCGGGAGGCCATGGCGTTTGCGCATGCGTGGACATCGGTGATCACAGGCGTGCAATCATGAGTGTCTTCGACAAGTTGACGGAGCAGCGATTCGAGCTCTTCGCTAACGCGTCCGAACCGCAGGACACCGTACGGCCCGAGCCGAGCTGCGCCCCGGTCCGAGGGACGACGGCCGAGCGAACCCAGGTTTGCGCCAATTCGCTCGGTCATCCTGCGCTTGCTGCCCGCCCGACGCACAACGCCCATTCGCTGAGTGCAAGGTCATGAGCAAACACCTGACATCGGCCGAGCCGAAGGGCGCGCTCCGCGTGCCTCGTTTTGCCAGGGCCAGCTGGCCTAGCTACGTCTACGTCACACTGGCCGCGCTCAATACGGTGGTGATTAGCGCCTACCCTGGATCGCTGCTCGTGCTGCCCTTGGTGGTCGTGCAGAGCTTCTTCTTCGTAGGGATGCTCGAGTTGACGCACCAGAGCGTGCATCGAAACTTCGTGTCGTCGAAGATGGCCAATGAGCTGCTCGGAACGATCGCGGCGGGTTTGATAGGTTTCAACTTGGTCGCCTATCGGTATTTTCATTTCGAACACCACCGCCATACTTGCGACGAGGCCGACCCGGAGGGCCTGTTGTACGCGGGTAGCCCGAGCACGCGTTGGATCTGGCCCATCGCGCCGGCAGCACAGGTCTGGGTCGCGATGTCCATCAATCGGCTCGCGGCTCGCTACGTACCGAGCGCCAAGAGAGGGAGCTTGATGCTTGCGCGTTTGGGCTTGGGCCTCACGCTCTTTGCGGTGATGGCCTTTGCCGTGACGGCACCGCAGTCGTTCCTGATGGCGTACCTCATCCCATTCTGTGGATTCGCCTGGATCGATTTTCTGTTCAGCCAGGCCGAGCACTATGGAGTCGAAATCCGTGAAGCGACGCCATCCAGGGACCAAGGGAGCGTCACCCATGACGTACGGGTCCCGTCGCTCTTCTCTCAGCTGATGCTCCATAGGAACCTGCATCGCGTGCACCACATTTGGCCGCAGACGCGCTGGTTTGAAGCACCCAGACGACTGAAGGCCTTGCAGAGCACGCAATCGGTGCAAGCGCCGACTGTTGCCGAGTTCGCATCTCGTTGGATGAGGCAGGGACCTCGGCTGTGGACGTCGATGGACCTGCCGACTTCCGGAGGTCTGTCGATCGGCGGGGCACGAACTGCGTCATCGCAGAATACGACCGCATAGAGACCGGAGAATCATCATGACCGTCGACATCACCCTGCTGCGCACGGCAGATCAGCGTAGCGACCAGCTCGGCCTCGCGCTGGCGAGGGCCTTCAGTCGCGCCCCCGACTACTCCTACATTCTGTCGGGGCACCCAGACAAGCTCGCTGCCCTGGCTTGGTTTTTTGGTCGCTTCGCGGCGCGGCTCGCTCTGCGCTGCGGTGAGATTCACGTCAGCAAAGACTGCGATGCTGGCATTCTCGTGTTCAGGCCCGATCAGGCCCCATCGCCATGGACGCTCTTGCGCGCCGGTCTCTTGGCGTTTCCTCGGCGCTTTGGCTGGCGGGCGACCTGGCGTGCCTTTGCTCTCGGGCTGCGCATGGAAAAGCGGCGCTTGGAGCTCGCGCCGAGGTCTCACTGGTACGTGCTGGCGGTGGGGGTCGCGCCACAGAAGCAAGGACGTGGCATCGGCTACGATTTGCTGAGACGCATCATCGGACGCGCCGAATCCGAGGGTGTCGCCTGCTACCTCGAAACCTTCGAAGACGACTTGGCGGCAGGTTACGAGAGGCGCGGCTTTTCCGTCCTGAAGGACGAGAACCTACCGAATGGCTTACGTCTTCGCTGCATGTTGCGGCGCCCCGAACGCGAGCTCGCCCCTCGCATGCAAAGAGCGCTTTGAGGAGGGCAACTCAAGGGCAGCTCGTGTATGGGCTCGAGTCGTCGCGGCGGCCGGTCCAGCTGATCCAGGTACGACTGGGGGCGTCGTTCGGAAGATTATACGACTGGTAGCCGCCGTCCTTCTTGCCACGCGGCGTGTAGATTTTGGAGAGATCCTCGGAGATGCTCAGGGAAGCGGCGGAACCGTCTGGGCCGTGGATCATGGGCTGTGACCAGACGTCGAACTGTGGGTTGTCGCCGGACTTGAGGCTGCCCCACTTACAGCCGATCTTGCCTTTGCAGTGGATGTTGCCTGCTACGTGCATATCCTCGAGGCAGCCCTTGCCCCGGCTCTTGTCTTCGAACGTGTACTCGTCCTTCCCTTTGGCCCAGTAGCTCTTCGCGGCGTTGCAGCGGTCCCAGTCGATTCTGCCGGCGAGTCGATCGAGATCGCCTGTTGCAAGGGCACGCTCGTTGCCGTCATAGCGGCACTCTTTTGGAAATCCAGGGTCCGAGGGGCGGCGCCAGCTCGGCTCCTCGACGCCATTACAGCTCGGTGCGTAGTGATGAAGCGTAGTGGTCACGTCGACCACGCTGTCGAGCCTGAAGTCCTGCTGCATCCAGAAGTGAAGAAGCTTGACCTTCCCGTCGGCGACAGCCCCATCGCGCTCTTTGAACTCGAGGACCAAGGACCCTTTCAAGTCCTCGATGGTGTCGTCTCCCTTTCCCATCGTCGTATCCGTCACCTGCAGGGTGCCGGTCAGCTTGTAGAAGATCGTGCAGGAGTCGGCGGCCGACGCGGTCCGGGCAAGGGAGGCCGTCATGAGGGTCATCGTCACGAGAGAGGTAAGTCGCATTTCGGCCCCCCTTAGCACGCAAGACATTCGCTTCCCAGCGTGCATAGATCGATCGTCGCCCGCCTGGCGCTAGGCCCACTTGGGCCCGGCGCGGCTGCGCTTTGCGGTAGCTGCTAGGGCGCTTCCACTTTGGACCAGGAGGGGTCCGGGTCGAAGACTCGGATCGTATCGACCAGGTCTCCCGTATCCGCCCCTAGGTCTTTCTCATAGACCGTGCCGTCCTGGTTGACGATGAAGGTCTTGATGCCGCCAGCGCCGTATTCTGCAGGCCATGCGATGAGCGCAAAGCCGTCGACGAGCAGGCCGTCGTCGAAGTATGCCTTGGCGCCGCCAGGGGCGTGCTCGCCCTGACTGTAGAGCATGCGGTAGAAGTAGCCGTGGTACGGGATGGGCTCGCCGGCTGCGACGCGCCTGTAGCCTTCAGCCGCTGCGGCCGCGACGAAGGGGCCCGCGGGGCTCAGCGACTCTCCTTCTTCAGAGGGCCAGTACAAGCCGTTGTGAAGTCCCTCATCGCTGATCACGTACGTCGCGTACACTCCTGCGGGCAACCCATCATGTGCCTCCGAAGCGTATTGGTACTGCGCGTCGACGAATCCCTGGCATACCCCGATGGCGCCGAGCTCGTTGCGTCCCACGTTGCGGTAGATCAGCTCCTCGACGCCCTCGGCACCGTCCAGGTACCAGCGACCATTACGCTCCACGATGGGCACGGGCAGGGGCCAGTGCTGCTCGCCGATTTCGAGCACCATCACGTGCTCGAACTCTGGAACGAGCCGGGCTTGCGTCCGATAGAGTTTCAAGAAGCGGACACGATCGAGCTTCGCCTCGACCGGGTCTCCCCAGTCGATGATGTCTTCGCTCCCCGGACCGAGTAGCCGTGCGAGCTCCGCGGGGTCCTGGGCTTCGAGCGTAGCGACGAGCGCGTCGACGGCTTCCTGGGCCGAGGCGAAGGAGCGGTGATTCGCATCTTCGGGCGGCTTGCTCGCGCAGGCTAGGCTGAAGAGGAGCGGTAGTGCCGCGGCCGCAAGCCGCAGCGATTTCTTTGTTTTGTCGAGTGTTCTCATCATCTCACCGTCGCTTGCCGGTTTTGGCCCTGGTTCCCTTGGGCATGCTGGACCGACCCCTCTCGCTGGCCGCTCTGGCGGACGCGCCGCTGGAGCCGCTCGACAGCTTGGCCCGGTCGGGCCGGGCGGAGCCGCTGGGTCTAGATGCTTGCGAGCCGCTGGGGCTTGCCTTGCTCGTAGCCGGCGACTTGGCTCGGGTCGCCGCGTTCGAGGCGGCCTGTGGACGTGCGTTCTGCGCCCCGGCCGGGGAACGGGAGCCGGCCTTGCTGGGCTTGGCATTGCCGGCATAGCCGCGATCTCCGACTGACGAGGGGCTCTTGGCTTTTGCGGCGGCCGCATTGGATGCCGCCTTTGTTTTCGCTTGCTGCGATGCGGGTTTGGCCGGAAGATTCGCATTCTTTCTGGCCTCGGGCTTGGCGCCTGCGTAACTGGAGCGACCTTTCCAGTCTGAGCTCGGGGCGTCGGTAGGAAGCCGGGTGTCAGCGACTTGCCGCTTTGGCTGGGATTGGCGCCTCTTGGCGTCCGCATTGAGCTTCGTCAGCTCCGGCCGGTTGGGCCTGGCAGCGCTTATGGGGCTCTTGATTTCGCTCTTGCGTCCCCTTCCGGAGGGCTTGTCGTCGAATCCATTCCAGTAGTTGTTGTTCCTACGGTCGTTGTTCACGACGACGATCTTGTTGTCGCTCAAGACCTTGTTGTAGCTGGGCGGCCGCTGATAGTGATAGCTCGGCGCGTAGCCGTGCCCGTACACGGGCCGGTAGTAGTAAGGCGGCGGGGGCGGAATGCGGCCGTAGTGATAGTTCGGGTAGTAGTAGCTGTGGCCGTAGTAGTACGGGTCGTTGTTGAAGGTGGACCCGATCGCCAGACCGACTCCAAACGAAAGAACGCCGGTCGCGACCATCGCGCCCGTACTCGGACCCTTCTTCTCTTCGACCACGACCGTTGTGTTGTTCACCGTTGTCGAGCCCTCGGGCGGTGGCGCGTAAGCCGTGACTGGGTCGTAAGTCGGCACGTAGACGACTTCCGGGCTCGGCGGCTCGGTGATGATCACCGCCTTGCCTTGCTCCGTCTTGGTCTCGACTTTCATCTGCTCGGAGCTCTTCAGATTGCCGACGGATTTGGCCTGCTGACGGAGGCGTTGTACGGCTTCCAGCACGCCTGTTTCGTCGTTGGTGAAGGCCTGGCCGAGCTCGGTGGTCCAGCCCATCTCTAGACACATTTGATCGACCAAGGGGCGAAACTGCATGATCGCGCGCATAGGCGGTGTAAAGCCAGCCTCCTTGGCACCCTCGTCGAGCGCCCCGCCTTCGAGCTCCGGGTTCGCGATCAACCAGTTGCCCGCGTCCAGGACCTCTTGCGGGTTGCTGGCGGCCATCAAGACCTGCGTCATCACCGGGTCTGGATACAGAGCGATGGGTGCGAGAAGAGCCTCGAGCTCTTCTGGCGTCCAGGTCTGGTCATTGGCGACCAGAGGTCGTGCGGCCGGCTCGGTTTCCGCGACTTCCACCGTCTCCTCGATCCCGGCTTCGGTTTCTTCGGGCAAGGCGGACGGCGGGGGGGCCGAGGCCTGTTTGTCCGAGCCGCAGCCGAGTCCGAAGGAGAGTGAACCGATCAGCGGCAAGCCGATTAGGAAGGCGTAACTGTGCGGCCGCGGCCGCCAGGAGCGAGTGCGCTGCTGTCTCATGGGCGGATAGTAGCGATTGTAGGCCGCTCCCGGTACCCAAAGACGTCCGATTTTCGCTTTGCAGAGACACCCAGGCGGCCCGGAAGTCGCTGTCGAGGCCGACGTCTCGAACCGACTGGGCGCTCGCTCGTCTTGCGCAGCGGGCAGAACGTCAAAGAGCCCAGCCGAAACCGACTGGGCTCTTTGAGCTGCTTCAACTTTGGGTCTGTGTCACGAGGCCCTCGGCCTCGCGAAACACCCTAGCGCGCGTTCAGTGTGTCTGAGCCTGGCGCCGCCGCCGCATGGCCAGCAAGTCGAGCATGGAAAGCGGCCTCGGCGACGCCTGTGACAGCATCGCCAAAACCAGTCTGGCCAGAGCGCTCCATGGTGTAGGCGCTGTGCGTGCGAGACCGCGCTGTCGCGGGTCGCGCCCACTCGCTCAGCTGAGCGCGTAGAGTGCGACGACGGCGAGCAGCAGGTAAGGCACCAGCACGGCCGCGCCGGCGTAGTCCTTGGCGAGGCGCTGGCCGAAGAAGAGCGCCAGCAGAGAGACGGCAGAGAGCAGGGCGCCGAGCCGGGGCAGAAGCAGGTTGTCCGACACGAGCAGGCTGACGACACCGGCCGCGCTCAGCGCGCCCGCGGCGACCTCGAGCAGAGTGATCTGCGTGAGCAGCATGGGGACTACGCTCTTCAGCGGCGAATTGGCAAAATGGCCGGTGAGCCAGTCCATGTTGCCGGCGCGGTCGACGATTTTGTCGATGCCTGATTGAAGGAAGAGGATTGCGAGAAATGCGCAGGAGACGAGTTGGATGCAAAAAAGCATCGACAGGCAGCCGGCCTGTTCGGCGGCAGTGCAAAAGAGGGAATCCATCCCGCTCTTTAGCCTCCGCCTGAAAACATCGTCAAATGGACGCCAGACTTGCTCCTGGTCCCGGCTGGTCCCGGCTGGCCCCGGCTGGCCCCAGCTGACCAACGAGTTCAGCCCGTGCTGGAGCTGGAAACGGCCTCGCCGCGGGCTGCCTTCGAGGCTACTGCGGCCGGGTCCGGCTGCGGCGAGCTCGCGCCATGTTCCGGCTTGAGCCCCGGAAGACCGATGCCCTGCGGTGGCGCCACGGTCGTATAGACGTCCGAGGTGAGTCGGTGCGCGTGCAACCAGTTCCGGTCACGCTCCGAGGCACTGAGCCAGCGAGTGATGAGCTCGGCAAACTTCACCGGAAGACTCAAGGCTGACCACGATGCCCTCGTGCTGCCCGAGAGTCGTGCATAGAGTGCTGGGTCCGTCAGCAGGCGGCGAATGCAGTCGGCCAGGGCCGCGGGATCGGCTTGTGGGCAGATGAGGGCGTTGTTGCCGTCCTGCAGGTGCTCTCGAAATCTAGGGTGATCGGAAGCGATCAAGGGTGTGCCTGCTTGGATCGCATGCGCGATCACCAGCGGAAAGCCTTCGGGATAGCGATGGCGACTCGGGACCAGGACGGCGTCGGCCTCTCGCATCATCGAGATGGCCTCGTCTGTGGGAACCAGTCCCCGAAAGTTGATCTGCTTCGCGAGTCCAAGCTCTTCGCCAAGCGCAGCCCAGCGACCGTCCGTGTCCGGCCCGGCGATGTCCAGCCGCACTTCGATGCCATTCTCTTTGAGCTGGGCGGCGGCCTCGAGGATGTCTCCGACACCCTTGCCTTCGACCAGCGAGCCTACGAAGCAAAGGTTCCAAGGGGGCTTGCTGCTTCGCAGGCGCTTGGTCGCGAACGACTCGGGTCGCTCGAAGAGGAAGTCCCAGGGAACGATCTTGTCCGGCCGTACGCCTGCGCGCGCAAAGCTCCTGGCTGAGGAGATTCCGTAGGCACCGACCCAGCGGATGGCATCCTTGTTCAACGCCCGGACGATGGCTCGGTTTCGTAGCTGCGTCCGAATCCTACCCTTGGAAAGCGACTCTCCCAGAACGACGACGGATGGAATCTCTTGGCGAACCGCCCACCTCAGAAGACGCAAGACCTTCACGCGGAGGACGAGATGGGTGGGCTCGTAGTCGCGTACCAGACGGACCAGCGCGTGGTCGTCCACCTTCGTCTTGAAGCCGGCTCCGATGGCTCGCACGCCCGGAGCAACGAGCTCGTCATACGGTTCATCGGTGAACCCGCAGAGCGTCGCCACCTCGTCGCCCGGTCCTCGTCTCAGCTGAGCGACGGCGTCGACCGAGTAGCGCTGACCGTAATAGTATTCGGGACCGCCGTTACGAATCCGCTCGTAGGCCTCGCGATAGTCTCCGTGAAGTTGTACGACGAGAATCCGTCGCGGCGATGCGCTGGAACGGTTGTGACCCACGGTGGGGGGATTGCATGCTGTTCCCAAAGTCGCAAACAGCTCTGCTTGAAAGCGCGTGTAGGAGTCGGCTGTTTTTGCGAGGTTTCGCTCCCTAGCCGCCGCCCGCTGCAAAGAAGGCCGGCCAGACGAAAGCGTCGAGGAAGGCGGTCTGCAACGCGAACAGCAGCAGTCCTAGAGCGGTAACCGTCGCCGACCATCCCTCCCGGCGCGGGCTCAGCTGGAAGAAGGCCAAGATCAAACCGAGGGCACCAAGCCCTACGACGAGCAGGTCGATCCGAATGAACAACCAAAGGCCTGCTGAAGGCTGTTCGAGGTAGGCGAAGGTGGTAGGCATCCACAGGGCCGATGCGACCAGTACCGCTGCCGAACATACGTTGAAGATGCGGAAACCGGAGCGTCTGCCGATTCGCGTCTCCGTGGGATCGATGTTTGCGCCGACCTCGTAGAGGAACATCAGGTAGCCAGCGGTCGCGAGCCACATCGTGATGCCGTAGATCCCCCGCAGCGGCTCGGGGATCCCTCCCCAGAGTAGGTCGCGTGTGCTGGGGTGCGTGCCGAGCCCGTGGGCGTAACTGCCGAGGACGGCGAGGCCACCCAGTACGTTGATCAGCAACCAGGTCTTTTTCTCAGCGTTCATACAGTCCGGTTCTCCACGGGTCCTCGGGAACGGGAGAAACCGTCCGGACCTTGGCAAAGCTCTTTTCCGATCGAAGACTTGTCTAGGATGCGACTTGGCATTGAGGGCGATCTAGCCATGGAAGTTCTCGGCGGGCGAGAGACCTGTTAGACAGCAATTAGACAGTTGCCGTGCATCCCGGCACCTTGTCCGGGCCTCGAGAGTGATATGACGGACGAAGCGAAATACCGGGTCGGCATGGTCTCTAAGATGACCGGGCTCTCCACCCATACTCTCCGTGTGTGGGAGAAGCGCTACGACGCGGTGTTGCCGCAGCGCACCGAGGCGGGCGGAAGGCTCTACACGGACGCGGACGTGGCGCGACTGCGCTTGCTGCACAAGCTCGTGCAGGAAGGACACTCGATCGGCGGCATTGCGAAGCTGCCTGACTCCGACCTGCACCGCATGGGCGGCGCCTCGAGCGAACAGCAGGCGACCGTGCAGCATTTGCCGGAGCTTCGCCAGCGGGTGCTCGCGGCGATCGAGCGCTTCCGGGTCGACGAGGCCGAGCACATGCTTTCCCGCGCGGCCTTGAGCACCGAGCCGGTTCGGTTCTTGGCGGAGGTCGTGGGTCCGATTTTGGTCGAGGTCGGAGACCGCTGGGAGCGGGGTGAGTTGCGCGTCGCGCAGGAGCATGCCTGCTCGACGGTCATGCGAGGCTTGCTGTTTTCGTTGATGCGCCTTTATCCCAGAACGGAACAGCGCCGCCGGGTCGTCGTCACGACGCCGGCTCACGAAGAGCACGAGCTCGGTGCGATGATGGTGGCGATGCTCGCCGCCATGCACGGCTGGGGCGTTCTTTACCTCGGTACGAACCTGCCGGCCGATGAGATCGCCTTCGCCGTCACGGACACCCATGCCGATCTTCTGATGCTCTCCGTCACCAGCCTCTCGGCAGAGGACGCGCAAAGGGAGGTCGCTTCGATCATGAGAGCCATTCCCGAGCACGTGCGGGTAATCATCGGTGGGCGGGCGGCGCTCGCGGCTTCGGCGCGCCGTGTCGAGATCGTTCAGGACCTGGGCGAAGCCCAGCTGTTGCTCAGCCGCTAGTCTGAGAGATCTCTGCCGACTCGCGTGCATCTAGGCCCGTGAGACCGCACTCAGCCCGGGTGGGTGCGGAACGAGAGCGGGGGTGCGTATCTTGTATGCCAGATAGGCTTCGTCATGGCCCCAGCGCGCATCGGCTCGGCGCTCCAGAATTGGGATTCCGCTGATGCGGGTGAGCAGCAGCGTGACGAAGACGGGCGAGATCAGGCCGACCCATTGCCAGCCGTGAAGCGTCGACGAAGCCATGAGCGCTACCCCGCACCAAAGCACGATTTCGCCGAAGTAGTTGGGGTGGCGTGACCAGGCCCACAGGCCCGTGTCGATGTAGCGGTCGGGGTGTCGTCGTCGGAAGCGCTTCTTTTGGCGGTCCGCGACCACCTCGAGCCCAAAACCCAGGGCCCAAATCAGCAGGCCGAGCCAGTCCAAGACACCCCAGCTCGAGGGCTGCTTCGTCGTAATGGCCGCGAGGGCCGCGCAGAGCGTCAGGAACACCCAGAGGCCCTGAAGTGTCCAGGCCGTGAAGAACCGCGACGCGCTGGTCTTGATCTCCGCGAAGCGGTCGTCGGAGCCCGCCTCGCGGACGCGTCGAAAGAGGAAGCTGCCCAGCCGAGCCGCCCAGACGAAGATGAGTAGGCTGAGGACGATGGAGCGTGGGTCTTTCGAACCCGATGCCAGCAGCGCAAAGCCCGTGACCCCGATGTAGCTGAGGCTTCCGACCAAGTCGTAGAAGTGTTCTGTCTGACGCCGGTATGCGGGGATGAAAGCGAGCCACTGGATCGCGAAGGCGAACAGGGCGCAGCAGACCATCACCGAGAGCCCGGCGACACTCGCCCCGCCCTGGCCCCCGAGCCAGGCGACCAGCACGGCGACGATGACGGAGCCCAGCAGGACAAGCGAGGCGTCGGTGCCCTGGCTCCGGCGGGTCATTCTTGCGGTCCTCGTGCCGGGCTCAGTTCAGGAACGATGGGCGCGCGGCGCGCCTCGGGCCGGGCGAACAGGAGCTGAGCCACGCCGCAGTGCCGTTCGATGAATGCCGCTTCGCAGCTCGCCAAGTAGAAGTCCCACATGCGCTGAAAGCGTTTGGAGTAGCCGAGCGCCTCGACCTCTCCAAGCTGGGCATGAAAGCGCTTGCGCCACTCGTTCAAGGTGCGGGCGTAGTGCTCGCCGAAGTCCTCCATGTGCAGGAGCCGCAAGTCCGTTCGCTTGCCCCAGGCGGTGCTCAGCGCGTCGAGGCTCGGCAGCTGACCGCCCGGGAAGATGTAGCGCTTGATGAAATCGACCCGTCCCACGCTGTCGACGAAGCGGTCGTCCGGGATGGTGATCGCCTGAATGAGGCCAAGCCCGTGGGGAGCGAGCAAGCTGCCGAACTTCGCGAAAAAGGTTTCCAGATACTCCGCGCCGACGGCTTCGATCATCTCGATCGACACGAGCTTGTCATAGCTTCCGCTCAGGTCTCGGTAGTCCTCTAGTAGGACGGTGACCCGGTCTTTCAGGCCGGCGGCATGCACGCGCTCGGTCGCGAGGGCGTGCTGCTCTCGCGAGAGCGTGGTGGTCGTGACCCTGCAACCAAAGCGTGATGCCGCATGAATCGCCATGCCGCCCCAGCCGGTGCCGATCTCCAGCAAGTGGTCCTGCGGACCGAGCTCGAGCTTGCGGCAGATCCGCTCTAGACGCGCATGCTGCGCTTGCTCCAGGCTCATGGCCGGCCGCTCCCAGATGGCGGCCGAATACATCATGGATTCGTCGAGCCAGAGGCGGTAGAAGTCGTTTCCGAGATCGTAGTGCTCGGCGATGTTCTTGCGGCTTCCCGCTCGCGTGTTGCTCCGTAGGCGGTGCTGGAAGGCATCCACGGTGCTCCGGAACAGGCCGAGACCTCCGCCATCCAGGGTGCTGAGCCTCTCGGAGGCGCGCAGAAGAACTCGAACGGCAGCGACGAGGTCTGTGGCAGTCCAATGACCTTCCATGTAGTGCTCGCCGGCGGCCAAGCTTCCACCGAGCGCAATCCCAGTCCAGGTGCCCTGCTCGTGGATGTGCAGCGTCGACCTCGGCCCGCTCCCGGGCTCACCGAAAACGCTCGCGCCCAAAGCGTCGATGATTCGTAGCTCGCCGAAGCTCAGGCTCTCGAGACGGCGGATCACCAGCTTGCGGGCGATGCGAGAGTGCCAGCGTGACTGCAAAAAAGAGGCTCTCGAGCGCTGGGCCTGCAGTGTGCTCGGGTTGCTCATGAGGGCTGCTCACCGGTTTGAGGGCCGAGCTTGCTCGGGTGCGGGTAATACGGGGCGCCCTTCCACCAGAGTCGCATCGCTTCCTTGTAGATGCCGCCGAGGACGGACAGGACCATTGCGGGCTGGCGCCGCAGGGCGAGGGTCGCGTGTCGTGCGTCGAGTGGTTCCCGGCGAAGGGCCAGGGTGGCGTCGGTTTTGAGCTCGCCGTCTTGGCGGTTCTCCATATGCACGAGCAGAGAGCGTCCGGGCCGGGTGAAGCACCAGTCGTACTCTTGCTCGATCGGATGAAACGGAGAAACGTGAAAGGCCTTCGGGACCTGAAAGCGAAGCACGCGACCGGTGCCGAGGTTCTCGCGCTCGACGTCGACGACGTAGCAGTGACGCTCGTTCCAGGGCGTGTTGTTCACCTCGGCCACGATGTGGCTGAGCGAGCCATCCTGCTGGTGGCAGTAGAAGAAGCTGACGGGGTTGAAGGCGATGCCGAAGGTTCGCGGGAGCGCGAGCAGATGGATGGCACCGTCTGGACGACGGCCGGACCGCTCTTCGACCAGATCCCGTACGGCATCGATCAGCGGGATTTTCGGATCGCCCAGGTGATCCTGGCGAGCGAAGCGCGCGAGCGCGGCGCGCCGCGCGGACCATCCCGGAAGTCCGTCTAGCGCCTCGGGGAGCTCGTCGAGGTCCAAGTACGCGTAGAAAACTTCGTAGCGAAAGGCGTGCTCGACCGGGGTGAAGCGTCGGTGACGTACCGTTCCTCTATAGATTGCGCTGTTCATGCGGCCACCTCCGCTGCGGGCTTGGTTCGAGTGCAGGGCGCCAGGCTGGCGCCCAGCTTATCCGCCACGGCCAGGGCGCTGACGACTCCGTCCTCGTGAAATCCGTATCGCCAGTAAGCGCCGCAGTAGAAGGTGTTTCGGACGCCACTGATCTCGTCGATGCGCTTCTGGGCTGCGATGGAGTCCAGGGTGAAGAGTGGATGCTGGTAGCTCGTTCGGTAGAGCACTTTGCGAGTACCGATCCGGTCGCCGGCGTTCAGCGAAACGCAGAACCTCGCCGGTGCATCTTCCAAACCTTGAAGCGCGCTCATGTCGTAGGTCACGATGACGCGATCCGGGGTCCGTTCGGGCACATGGTAGTTCCAGCTGGCCCAGGCTTTGCGGCGGCGCGGGAGCAGCGAGACGTCGGTGTGGAGCACGGCCTCATTGGCCTGGTAGCGCATGGCGCCGAGGATCTGCTTCTCCGCTGGGCTGGCGTCCGAGAGCATTTTGAGGGCCTGGTCGCTGTGCGTCGCGATCACGACCTGGTCGAAGCGCTCGGGTTCTTCGCCGCGCACATGCAGCTCGATGCCATCGTCCCGTCGGCCGATCCTCTCTACCGGTGAGGCGAGGCGTATGCGATCCGCGAAGGGCTCGGTGAGTTTTTGAACGTACTGCCGGGAGCCGCCCTCGACGACTCGCCACTGCGGTCGTTCCTTGAGCTGCGTCAGACCGTGGTTTGCCAAGAAACGAATGAAAGTGCGCGCCGGGAAACAGAGCATTCGGGTCGGGTCGGTCGACCAGATGGCGGCCCCCATGGGAACCACGTACAGGTCGATGAAGGCCTGCGAGTAGCCGCGCATGCTGAGGAGCTCGCCCAGGGGCAGGTCCGAGTCTTCCTGGTCGACAAGCTCGGCGGCCTCGCGGTTGAAGCGCAAGATGTCACGCACCATCCGGAGCACGCGCGGACTCAGGGCGTTCCTTCGGCGAGCAAGCAGGGCCTGGCTCGAGTACTCGAGGCCGGTGGCAGCCTCTTGAACGCTGAAGCTCATGTTCGTCGCTCGGGTCGCGACGCCGAGCTGATCGAAGATTCGAACCAGGTTCGGATAGGTCCGCGGGTTGTGAACGATGAAGCCCGTGTCGACTGCAAAGTTGTGTCCCTCGAGCTCGACGTCGACAGTGTTCGTGTGCCCGCCGACTCGGTCTGCCGCCTCGAAGACGCTGATTTCGTGCTCCCGCTGCAGCAGCCACGCGCAGACCATGCCGCTGATCCCCGTGCCTATGATTGCGATCTTCACGACGCGACCCTCCGCTTTTGAAGCAGGTACTGGCTCACGCCCCACTGCTGTCCGTTGTCATAGGCGAACAGCTCCGCGCAGGCCATGAAGAAGACCCGCCAGCGATGGAACGCCTTTTGGGGCTCGTCGGTCACCTGTCGTAGAGCCGCGATCGCCTCGTCCCGGTGCAGGTCCAAGTTGTGCAGCCAGGCGTTCGCCGTCTTTTCGTAGTGGGTGCCCTCGAGACGCCAGCGGTGGCGGACGACGAGGTCCCGATCGAAGTGCATCAGCAGTTCTTCAGAGGGCATCTGCCCGCCGGTGAAGAAGTGGCGGGCCATCCAGTCCGCCGGGCCCTTGTCTTCGTAAAGGTACGCATATCGCCGGTGCGCGAAAATGTGGACGAACAGCAATCCATCGTCCCTGAGACCGCTGGCGATGCGGCTCAGCAAGGCCTCCCAGTTGCGCATGTGCTCGAACATCTCTATGGACACGACCCGGTCGAAGGGCCCCTCCATCCGGAGTTCGTTGACGTCGGCCGTGAGGACCTCCAGATTGCGAAGACCCCGGTCCCGCGCCCGACGCTCGATGAACCGGCGCTGTCCGGCGCTGTTGCTGACCGCGGTGATCTGCGCATTGGGAAGGCGTTCGGCCATCCACAGGCTGAGTGAGCCCCAGCCGCAGCCGAGCTCCAGGATCCGCTGTCCGTCTTGGAGCTGCGCCCGTTCTTCGATTTGGGCGAGGGCGGCGCGCTCCGCCTCTGCCAGCGTCGTGACGCCTGGCTCCCAACTGCAGCAGCTGTATTTCAACCAAGGTCCGAGGACCCTGAGGAAGAATTCTGGCGGCACTTCGTAATGCTGGTCGTTTGCCGCTTCGGGTGAGTCCGCCACGGGACTGCCCCGAAGCCGCTCGACGTGGAGGCTCGCCGCGTCGGGGCCCAAGCGGTCGCTGAGCGTGAGCCGTCTCTTGCAGATGCGTCGGATCCCAAAGCGGACAAGGGGGTCGGGGAGCAGGCCTCGGTCTAGCAGTTGCATCGGTCTGTCTCTTTCACTTCTAACATCCTTCGATTCCAGAAGTTGTCCAGGTGTTTGTACATATTCTGTCTATGTCAGTCAAGCGATTGTCGATGTTCAGAGAGGTTCCATACATAAATCTAGTGGCACAATATCCATTGTTTTCAAGGCATTAGCAGAAAAAATAGCGCAGATGCTTTTCTTCTGGTGTCTTAGACTGTATATAGACATACATGCAACAAAGCCTGAGCACGTCTGTCTTTCCCATGAAGGTCGTATCGCGGCTGACAGGACTGACGCCCGACACAATTCGGGTCTGGGAGCGGCGCTACGAGGCGGTGAAGCCGGAGCGTACGGGCGGAAACAAGCGCCGCTACTCAGAGACGGAGGTTCGTCGGCTCGTACTTCTGCGCAGGGCGACCGAGCTCGGTCACTCGATCGGGCAGGTCGCCCGCCTTCGAGACGAAGATCTGCAGCGAATCCTCGGAGAGACGGGGTCGGCGGAAGCCATTGAAGACTCGGTCTACGGCGCGCTCATCGAAGACTACATCGACGCGGTGCGCGGCTTCGATGTCCGGGGTGCGGAGTCCCTTCTCGCGCGCACAGCCGCGGTCACCGCGCCCATCACGCTCAGCCTGGAGCTGGTCGTGCCCCTGATGCGGCGTGTCGGTCGCGCCTGGCAGGACGGGGAGCTCAAGATCTATCACGAGCACATCATCTCCGGCCAGTTGCGCAACCTGCTCGGAACGCTGATGCGCTACGCCGGGACGGCTCCAGGCGCCGAGCGATTGATCGTCGGAACTCCGCCGGGGCATCTGCACGAGTTCGGGGCGATCATCGGGGCCTTCATGGCGGCGAGCCGAGGCTTGGAGCCCATCTATCTTGGCGCCGACATTCCCTTCGAGGACCTCTCCGACGCCGCGAAAGAGAGCGGCTCGGACGTCATTTTGCTCAGCGTCGCCCGAGACTGCAGACCCGGCGAGCAAGCCGCATTGGCCCAGGGGCTGCGCGGGCTGGCGAGCCAGCACGAAGTCTGGTTGGGCATCCCAAAGAGCCATGCGCTGGCGAGTCAGGACACAGCCTCCGTGCGCTTGTTCCACGGGTACGAGGATCTCGATCGGGCATTGCTCCGGTACAGAGCGAGCTGAGCGTGTCGTCGATCGACATGCTCTGACGCTGTCTTCTTCATCCCGGTCGGTCTACGAGCTTGATTCGAAGGTTCGTCCGATGCTAACGGGCTTGTCCATGGACAACGATGCAAAGAAGACCGCGCTACGGATGATTCCCTACGGCCTCTACGTGCTCACGGCCGAGGATCCCGAAGGCAATGTGGCTGCCGCCACCGTGAACTGGGTGACGCAAACATCGTTCGATCCCCCACTCGTCGCAGTGGGAGTCAAAGCGGACTCGGGAGCGCACGCGCTCATCAAATCCACCAAGAGCTTCGCGCTCAACGTCCTGGGCAAGGGGCAGCAGGACCAGGCCTATGCCTTCTTCAAGCCCGTCCAAAAGGACGGAGACTTGCTCGGAGGACAGCCTTGTCGTGCTGGCACGACTGGGTCGCCGATCCTCGTCGATGCCCCTGCGTTCGTCGAGTGTAGACTCGTCGCTACGGTGGAGAGGGGCGATCACTCCTTGTTCGTCGGCGAGGTCGTCGATGCGGGCGTCACCAAGCAGCCAGCTGGCCGTGCCGACGACGCCACCCTGTGGCTGAAGGATCTCGGGGACAAGGTTTTCTACGGCGGATGAACCCGCGCGCGGCCTAGGATCTTCGCTGTGCCTAGAATCTCCGCTGTGAACGACGGCAAATGGCTCGGCCTGGGCTCCGGCATCGGACTCGTCGTGGCCAGTATGGTCGGCGCTGGGGTGTTTCTCAGCGCCGGCTTCATGGCGCAAGCTCTGAGCGCCGGCTCCATCCTCATCGCTTGGCTGCTCGGGGCTCTTTTGGCCATGGCCGGTGCCAGGGCCTACGCCGAGGTCGCCATCTTGATCCCGAGATCGGGGGGCGAGTATCGGTACCTGTCGGAGCTCTACCATCCGGCGCTCGGCTACCTCGCGGGCTGGGCATCGCTGCTCGTGGGTTTTGCGGCACCGACAGCGATCAGTGCCTACGCCGCGTCGGCCTTTGGCTTCGCCATGCTGGGTCTCGAGGGCGGGCCCGTGCGCTGGGCGGCCACGGGTCTGATCGCAGTCCTCAGCCTTTTTCATTCGGCAGGCTTGCAACTGTCGAAGTGGACGCAGAACGGGCTCGTGCTGTTGAAGGGGACGCTTCTGCTCTGCTTCCTCGGCGTCGGGCTAGCCTTCGGCAGCCACCGCTGGCCCGACTGGCATCCACCGGGCGACTCGAGTCGCTTTGCCCCCATGCCCTTTGCGATGAGCCTGTTCTATGTGGCCTACGCTTTTTCGGGCTGGAATGCTGCCGCCTATGCGGCAGAGGAGTTCCATGAGCCCAAGCGTGACGTGCCGCGCGCGATGCTCATCGGCTGCGCGCTCGTGGGGGTTTTGTATCTACTGGTGAACTGGGTCCTGGTCGCCAACCTCAGCCCGGAGCAGGCGAAGATCGTCTATCAATACGAGGAGGCGCGCGTGACCTTGGGGCACCTCGTCGCAGCGAACTTCCTCGGTGAGCCTGGCTCGCTCGCCATGTCGGGGTTGATCGCCATCGCCATGCTGTCGAGCACGAGCGCCATGCTCCTGGTCGGTCCGCGGGTCTACGCCGAGATGGCGCGTGATGGCTTTCTTCCCGCGAGGCTTCGAGCGCCCGAGGGCAAACCGCCAAGCCTCTCGGTGCTTCTGCAAGCCCTGCTGGCGGTCTTGTTGCTGCACCTGCATTCGGTCGGCGAGCTGCTCAGTAACGTCGCGGGCGTACTCGTGCTGTTTTCGGCGCTGGTCGCCTTGGGTCTGTTTTTCGTGAAGCGCCGTCGTGCAGAGCTCGCTGCGCCGCGACCGCAGGCTCTTCTCGCCGCGGCGGTCTACGTCGGGGCGTCCGTTTGGATGCTGTACAACGCGCTTCGAGCGGAGCTTGGCCTCGTTCCCTGGCTCGTAGGGGTCGCGGCCGCCGGGCTCGGCGCGTACTTCCTGACGGAACGACGGCGACGGCGGTCTCAATGAGGGCCGGACTGCGAGCCCTCAGCTCAGAATATGGTCGACCGGCTCGGCGTAGGGCGGAAGCTCGGTTTCGCCCAGGCGCTGGCGCAGGTTGATCTCGATCATGCGCGTGAGCGCGCCCAGCGGAAGGTCGTTCGGATCCGTGCCGAAGGGGTTTTCGATCTCTCCGCCGACGGCGTCCAGGCCGAAGAAGGCATAGGCGACCAGCATGACGACCACGGGCGTCAAGATGCCGATGTCCGCCACGAGGCCGAAGGGCAGGGCCAGGCAATATACGCCGACGATTCGGTGAAGAAGGATATTGTAGCTGACCGGAATCGGCGTGCTTCGGATGCGTTCGCAGCCGCCCTGGACGGAGGTGAAGTCGGTCAGCGAGGATTCGAGTACCGGCAAATGCAGGGTGTCGACCCAGCCGCGGTCCCAGTCGGAACGGAACAGGTCACCGAGCCGTTGCAAAAGCGCCACCGGTCGGTTGTGCTCGGTGCGTAGCGCCTCTAGCTCTGCGGGAGACAGAAGCTCGGTAATCTCTTCGAGCGCGTCTTCTTCTCGCAGGTGCTGGCGCAGCAGATGGACGTAAGCGATGACCCGGTAGACGAGCGCCTTTCGGTGCGCGGCCATGCTGGGATCAGCCTCCCTCGGGCCGATCAGCGTGAGGATTTGCCGGGTGAGCGTTCGGCTGATGTTCACGGCCTGGCCCCAGAGCTTGCGACCTTCCCAGAAGCGGTCGTAGCTCGTGTTGTTGCGGAAGCCGAGAAAGATACTGAGCGCGATGCCGATCAGCGAGAAGGGGACGAGTGTCAGGTTGTCGTGAAAGAGCCCGTACCGTTCGTGGAGCCAGGTGATCAGCACGCTCACGAGCGTCACGAGCAGCAGCCGCCGCCAGATGATCATCAGGGCGGCGCCCCGGTACATGAACACGACGTGCAACCAGGTGGTTCTTTCTTGGACGACCATCGGCTTGCTCAGATATTCCGGGAGACGCGCTGGGTCGACTGAAAAGCGACGCCTAGGTTCAGTCGCGGTCCGAGTGACCCAGGTCGCGCTCTGGGTCGATGCGATCTCTGATCAGCTGCTTCAGTTCTTTGGGTTCGGGAAAACGGCCTTCGGCGCGCCTGCTGAAGAGGACTTGGCCGTCCAGAGACACCTCGAAGCTCCCCGAGGGCGCGGGGAGGAGGGCGACCTCGCCGAGCGCGTCTTCGAAGCTGATCAGAAGCTCCTGTGCGAGCCAGCAGGCCCGCGTCAGCCAGCGGCACTTGGGGCAGTAGTGAATCTCGACTCTGGGCTTGGCCATGCTCAAAGATAGCTGCGGACGCCGTTGAGCGGGAGCGGCGTCGCTCCCCTGCTCACTCCGCAGCCTGAGGAAGAATCTCAGACAGCTCCATGCCGGCCAGCTTTTCCTCGAGCAGCTCCGCCCAGGCCACGAGGTAGGCGATCACGTGCTCCTTCTCGTAGTGGGCGAAGGGCTCCTTGGCCGTTCCGAGGCGTCGTCGGACATGTGGATCGCTCAGTCGCTCGAGCCGCTCGACGTCGTCGGGGTGCAGGCCAAGCGCGTACATCTGCGCAAGGAGTACTTCGAGCCCGGTCCCGCTGACCCGACAGGCGCCCTCGTCCTCCGGCTCCCAGGCGCCCTCGTCCAGCGCGGGGCGGTCGCCATAGTCGAACCAGGGCGTCCTTCCAAAAACCGAGTCTCGTGCCTGGCTGCCCCAGTCGCCTTCTTTGCGCATTGCACGCTTTTGGATCTCCATCGGTTCGAGCCCGCTGATCGTTTGGGCCAGGTGTCCGCAGTTGCAATGAGCAAAGCTCGACCAGCGGTACGTGCTGTCTGGCTGCGACAGTCGCGCAGCGGTCTGTCGAATCGCGAGGATGAGCTGTTGCGAGGGGCGCGCCATGGAAGAAGCCTACCGCCAAGCGCTCTTCGTTGAAAGGCAGTTCGAGGCCTTGAGCTCCGCATGACCGGGCAGGCAGCACGACCTAGATCCGTCGCGAGAGAAGAAATACTTCTTGAAAAGCTGATCCGAGCACGATCGTTCTTGGCGCAAGACGGTGACGTACTGTTCACGCTCGCAACGCTCTGCCGGCACATTCCGTCGTCAAGGTCCCCTTCAATCAACCTAGTTGCCGGTGCCGTCGAAACGTCACCGGTCGGAGAAGGGGTGTCCCAATGAAGAATAGACGCAATAAAATGCCTGCCTGGGCAGCGATGGCGGCAGTGCTGCTCAGCAGCGGTGTGGCTTTCGCATTTTTACAGGACTTTGGTCTGGGTGTGGCCCACAAGCTCGAGGCGCAGTCGATGAAGTACTTCGGCTTCGTCCAGCCCATCGAGCGAACTGCAACTGATGAGGACGTGATCGAGCGCGCTGTGGCAAACGCCGCCGACCGTCAGTTCTTGGCAAAGGGGCTCAAAGCCGAGTTCGTCGCACGGAACGTGGCGTACAAAGCCGACATGATTGCGTTCTGGCCGGACGATATCGACTACACACACCTCATCGTCTGTAATGAGGACGGCCGAAACGGTACGACGCCGGCGGGGAACGGCGGTCTCAACAGCTCCGTTCAGCGGATCGATGTGAAGAGCGGCGAAGTTGTGACCATCCTCTACGGAATGGACCGCTGTGACGGAATTCGAACCACGCAGTGGGGAACGGTCTTGGCGACCGAGGAGACTGGAGATGGCGCGGGCTATGAGATCATCGATCCGCTTGCCACGGACGAGCACTGGATTGCGGACCGAGGGTCAGCCGGGGTGGCGGCAGACATTCGAGCCGGCATCGATAGCCCGACGCTGTCGGCCAACATCGTGAAGCGCACGGCTCTGGTCACACAGGCCTGGGAGGGCTTAGAGGCCCTGGACAATGGTGTCGTCATTGGCGGCGACGAGTTGCGCCCCGGGTTCGACAATGATGGTGGTGCCATCTTCCGGTTCGTGCCAGAGACCCTCTTCGATTGTCAGGGTGCGCCGGTTCGTCCCGGCCTGCTTTGTGAGAACACGATCTCCGAGCTTTCGCAGTCGCCGCTCGCTGCTGGCAAGAACTACGCGCTGGCGACGGTTTGCACGGGCAGCGATGACTACGGACAGGGCTGTCAGGCTGGCCGCGGCCTCTGGGTGGAAGTCAACGCAGCGACGGCTCGAGCGGATGCACAGGAGCGTGGCGCGACCGGGTACTGTCGACCCGAGGACCTGCACGTCGACAGAAGCTACGGCGCCTATGCAGGGGCCGAAGGGATCCGCTGGTGCTGGACCAATACCTGTGGGAACGGTCGCGGCGAGGTGATCTGCGTGTACGAGGACGCCGCCGATGCCAATCAAGAGGTCTTCGAAGAGGACTTTGGATACCCGCTACTGGCGAATGCAGACGGCAGCTTCGCCGAAGCTGACGTGCGTCCGTTCAACATCGGCGACGACCGGATGAGGAATCACGACAACCTCGACATTCAGCCATTCACGAGCAACGTCTACGTCATCGAAGACGCGCAGTTCGGTGAAATCTGGGCCTGTCTGCAGGACGGTGATGACCGCGACTTCTACACGGATGGCTGCGTGGCGATGCTTTCGGTTCGTGACCCCAGCGCCGAGCCGAGCGGGTTCATCTTCGATGGAACCGGCAAGACGGCTTTCTACCATCTGCAGCACGGCCAGCAGGCACCGGACCTGATGGACTGGGACTCGAACAAGCTCGATGGTCGCACGGACGACCTGGTCAAGATCAGCGGGTTCAAACTCTAAGACGACGACAGCGCCAGTCTCAGATGTTTGAGAGCGGGCTCGAACGAATCGCCAGAGAGGCGGCGCGACTGCTTGCGCCGCCTCTTTGCGTCCGCTTTCCCTTCGTTGCGGAACGCCTCAAGAGATCTCGGCGAGTCGGCTGATTTCTTCGTCGAGGCGACGGTCGAGCTCATCTCGATGCTCGGCCCCGCCGGGCCGGGGCGCGGTCGTGCGCCGCTGCTTGCGCAGCAGTCGGCGGGCCACCAGCCACATCACGAAGGTCGAGAACAAGAGCGCCGCGACGGGAATCCAGCCGCTCCATCGAGCCGGTCGGATGCTGAGGTCGAAGCCGGGGGTTCGCGCCTGCAGGCGCGAGCGAATCTCAGTGGCCGGCACGCCGTCCTTCGCCCATGCATGGACGTCTCGTCGCCACTCGCTGGCTTTGGGGCTCGGACAGGAGTCGAGTGTCTTGCCAGGACAGAAGGGGCTGGCCGTGCTGCGAATGACGCTCTGCGCTTCGCGATCGGGACTTGGGCTCAGCTGGCCGGGGCCGGGTTCGGCGGCTTTGCCGCAGCCCGCGCCTATCGCCGTGGCGGCGCACAGCAGCATGATCGGGGCGAGGTTGCGCATCGTCCCTCCATCGTAGGGCGGGCTCTCAGTGAGAGTAGGCGGCAAATTGTCGCACGGAGGCGAGCCCACGGGGTCCTCCCGAATGCAGCGTTCGTCGCTCGGGCTTGTTGCTGGCTTGTCACCGATCTCCCGTCCCGCTGACACGGTTCTGCGAGAGAGTGAGCGAGTGATTACGCTGACTGCGTCGAGAAGCCTCGCGTCGACGGATCGACCAGCGCGCGTTTCTTGGTCTACCGCCGGAAGCCGCACGGTCCGCACTTTGAAGGAAGCGGTCGACTGCCGTAAGGAGATCAGCCGCTCCCTGCTCGAGCAGCCCTTTTCGCCGCGAGACCGTGCCCGATGGCTCCAGGAGGCCTGCTCGAGGCTCACCGAGCGCATGCGACTCGAGCTGCGCATCCGTGGCGAAATCCCCGAAGGTCCGAGTGTGCTCGTATCCAACCACATGAGCTATCTTGATCCGATCGCTATTGCGCATGCGACGCCCGTCGCGGCAGTGGCAAAGTCGGAGATTCTCGGCTGGCCAGCGATAGGCGCGGCGCTGGAGGATCTCGGGATCATATTCGTCAGGAGGGGCGATGTGTTCAGCGGTGCCATGGCGCTCCGAAAGGCCATGCGTACCTTGGACGCAGGGGTCTCGGTCCTCGTTTTTCCGGAAGGGACCACGACCTTTGGAGATGATGTGCTTCCCTTTGCAAGGGGCGCTTTTGGGGCAGCGCGCTTGAAAGGAGTGCCCGTCGTACCGGTCGCCCTTCGATACGCTCGGCGCGATGCCTGCTGGGTGGGCAGGGCTGGCTTCGTTCCTCATTTCGTCGCGCTCCACCGAAACCCAAACGTCGTGGCTCAGCTCGATTTTGGCGAGCCGATCGACCCCGTTGCGTTTTCGGACGCCGGCTCGCTCACGAGAGCCGCACGTCAGTCCATTCGGAAGCTCGTCGTTCCGTGAGCATCCCCGAGCTCGACGACCTCGAAGACCTCATCGAGCGGCTCGGCGACCAAGCAAGAGTCGAAGTGCTCGAACGAGCGGGTGAATTTCCAGTCTACGGAATCGCCATGGGGCAGGAGGACGAAACTGCTCCGTGCCTGACCTTGATCGGCGGCGTGCATGGCCTCGAGCGCATTGGGACGCAGGTCGTGCTCGCGTACCTGAGGACCCTGGCCGAGCGACTTCAATGGGACGTGCTCACGCAAGAGGCGCTTCAGCGGAGCCGTGTCGCGGCCATTCCACTACTCAACCCGGAGGGCATGCTTGCCGGGACCCGCAGCAACGCCAACGGCGTCGATCTGATGCGCAACGGTCCGGTGAAGCACGGCGGGCACGCGGCATTCCTCGTCGGTGGTCAGCGGCTCACGCCACGTCTTCCCTGGTTCATGGGTCGAGCGGGCGAGCTCGAGCTGGAGTCCCGGGCGCTCGTCGACTTCGTCACTAAGTACACGCTGCCGTCGAGGACCTCGATTGCGCTCGACGTCCACTCCGGCTTCGGCTTCCAGGACCGTCTGTGGTTCCCATACGCGCGTACCGTCAGGCCGTTTCCGAACACCGCCGAGGTCTATTCGCTATTCGAGCTGCTGAACCGGACCCTGCCGCATCATGTGTACCAGACCGAGCCGCAGTCGCAGGCGTACACTATCGACGGGGATCTCTGGGACTTTCTCTACGATCGCTCGAGACGAGAGTCGCGAGGTCTCTTCCTGCCCCTGACCTTGGAGATGGGCTCTTGGACCTGGGTGCGAAAGAACCCGCGACAGCTCTTCTCGCTCCCCGGGACCTTCAACCCCGTCAAGCGCCATCGGCTCCACCGAACGCTGCGTCGGCACCTGCTGCTGATCGACTTTCTACATAGAGCCGTCATCGCTCGCGAGGTCTGGGCAGAGCTCGATGAGCCGGGTCGACAACGCTGTTTGTCATTGGCCGTGAATCTGTGGTTCACATAGTAGTCGCAAGGCTCGCCGAACCGTCACAGCAACTTCAAACGGCTGTGACCTCGAACGGCGACTCTGCGGGCAAGGAGGGACTCATGGAACTTGATCCCAGTACCAGCACGCCAGTCGTGCCAAAGAAGGACTGTCATTCGATCGATGCTTGGGGGATTCCGGATATGCACCTCAAGAGCGGTCCGTACCGCGCCCGTTTTGCCCGAACGCGCGCCGACCTGCAGGCTGTGCAACGCCTGCGCTTCCAGGTCTTCAACCTCGAGCTTGGCGAAGGCCTTGCCACTTCATACGCCACGGGCCTCGACGAAGACCCCTATGACCGGCGCTGTCACCACCTGCTGGTCGAGCACCAAGATAGCCGTGAAGTGGTCGGTACGTACCGGCTCATGACGCGAACAATGGCTGCAAACACCGGCTTCTACTCGGAAAGCGAGTTCCACCTCGAGACGCTTCCGCAGCAGTTCCTTCGGGAGGGCGTGGAGCTCGGTCGTGCGTGCGTGGCATCAGGTCATCGCGGTGGTCGCGTGATCTATCTGCTGTGGCGCGGAATTGCTCAGTACATGAGCTGGAACAAGCTGCGCTATCTGTTCGGTTGCTGCTCCGTGCCAGCGACCGATCCGGGGGTGGGCCTGCGTCTACACAGGCAGCTCGCCGCAGGGGGACACCTCATTCGAGGTTTTCAGTCGCCTGCGACTCAGAGCTGCTCGTGCAGGGGCAGCAGGATGGTCGATCGGGACGTCGAGCTGCCGCCGCTCTTCCGGATCTACCTGGATATGGGAGCCAAGGTCTGCAGCGAGCCCGCCATCGACAGAGAGTTCGGAGTCGTCGATTTTCTGATCGTGCTCGATGTCGACAAGCTCTGTGATCGCACGAAGAAGCGGATGTTTGGAAGCTTGTCGAGCGAATCGCGGTCTGTGGCTACCGCGGCCTCCGCGGCCTGAGCGGCCAGAGCGGCCAGCACCGTGGTCCTCGCGATCGGCGCCTGGGCACCAGCCCCGAGGACGGCCATGATCGGGCCAGGCGACGTACCAGGCCGCTCAGGCTTGCTGAATCGCGGGTGACGGGAAGAACCGCCCCTGCGACCGGGCCACTGGCTGACCGGCGTGGAAGATGCGGCACTCGATTTGCCAGTACTTTGGATGTTCGTCGCTGAGGATGCGCGCTCGGATCTGCAGCTCTTCGTCGATGGGGGCCGGGCGTTCGTAGCGAATCTCGAGGCTTCCCGTGACCACGAGCTTGCCCTTGAGGAAATACGCTGCGGCGCAGCTGTACTCGTCGAGCAGCAACGCCAGGATGCCCCCGTGAGCCAGCTGCGGCGCTCCGGTGAAGCGGCTCGGAACCGCGTACTTGCCGACGATCTCCTGACCTTCCCGGCGGAAGCGCAGGCGCATGCCTGCGGGGTTACTGGGCGAACAGCCGATGCAGCCGGTGTCGAGGGGAAAGTGAAGGTCGACGTCTTGCGGAGGGAGGCTCATGGGCACGAAGCTACGACGAGGCTCTTTGGGCGTCCACGCAGAGCCGTTCGGGTCAAAGCAGCTCGAAGGTTTGCAGGTCTTGGGCCGCAGTGACCAGGCGACCGATGTTGGCGGCGGTGATTTGCTGCCCGTAGTTCTCGGGCGGGGTGATGAGCCAGCCGATCACGAGGCCCCATGCCACGGACTGCCGGTACAGTTTCCAGGCCGCCGCGAGATCGGGGGGCTCGCTCACGCCGAGCCGCCTCAGCTCTTGCAGGTAGAAGCGAAGCAGGTCTCGCTCATGGCTGCGCCGCGTGTCTGGGTCCAATCCAGTGACCATGACGTAGGTGACGTCGTGCGCCCATCGGCCCCGAATCATCAGCTGCCAGTCGAGCAGGCCGGCTCCGCCTTCGGGCAGCAGGTAGCTGTTGCCGATGTGCGGGTCGCCGTGGAGCAGGGTCGTCGGCCCCGAGTCGAGGATCTCTTGCAGTCTCCAGAGCGCACCCCAGAGCTGATCGACCGTGCGGCCGAGAGGCTCGAGCAGCTCGGCCTTGAAGGGCTGGGTCTGCAGCTGGTTGCGGATGATGTCGAGCCCCAGGGCTCGAAAGACCGGGTACATGCCGCCCGAGCGCGGGGTCGCGACCCAGGCCAGGTCGCCTTGCAAGCGCGGGCTCTGCCAGAAGTGCGCGTGGAGCCCGGCCAGGGTCGTCAGTAATTCGCGCATCCGCTCCACATCGAGCGCCAGGGTCGCGTTCGGAAACGCGGCCGAGCGCAGGCTGAGGTCCTCCATCAGCACGCCGAATGTGCGCTTCTGCGCGTCGTACACGCTAGCGAACGAGATTGGCGCCTCGATGCGCAGCTCGGGCCGGATGTCCCGATAGAAGCGCACCTCGTTCAAGTACATGGCGTCGGGCGCCTGAGGAAAGCGCTTCTGGTAAGCGCGGATCGCCGAAAAGACCAAGGGCCGAATCTTGTCGCCTGCTGGGACCGAGCCGAGCGCCCGCAGGAAGCTTCCGGTGGCATCGATCGCCGAGGCCCCGAGCCGCAGGCCACGATGCAGAAGGATGGTCTTCAGCAGCAGACGGCTCGGCAGACCTGCGTCTTTTCCGGGCGCGAAATCCAGATGCAGAACGACGCGGTCGGCGGTGGAGGTGCTTCCGTCACCGCGCTGAGCGCGTTCGATCACACACAGGTTCTGCACGACGACGCCAGGCCTCGACTGCGCGAGCACGGCCGTCAGTAGCTCCGGGCTCAGCTCCTCTACCCGGCTCGGAAACGAGGGCAGGCTCATCGGTCGCTCGCCTCAAAGGCTTTCGGCACGTTGCTTGAGCTCATGATTGAACGCTGAATACGCAGGTCCAAGCTGTTTTTGGAGGATTGGCCAAAGCGGGCGAACAGCGAGGCCGCTGAATTCTTCGCCGTGGCGGAGTCGGGTTCGCCGGGCTCCGGGGCCAAGCGGCTCGAGCAGGAAGTAGTGGCTGCCGCGAACGAGGCCCCTAGGTCCGCCGCGCCATCGAAGCTCTCGTTCCGTTTCGACTTTCTCGATGACGACGGGGTACGAAAGCCTGCGCCCGAGCAGCGAGAAGTGCACCCGGGCCGGCTCGCCGACACAGGCGCTGCCTTGCAGGGCGAACGCGGTGGCCCATTCATCATGTCGCTCGAAGTCCAACAGCGCGGTCCAGACGCGTTTCACAGGCGCCTCGATCAGGGTTTCAACTTCGTACTTGGCCCCCATCTGCGCCTCAGTCCGCTCCGAGGGCGCAAATGAACTGGCCGAGCGATTGTAGTACCGGCAATGGAATCTCGTGGCCGCCACGGAAGGGCTGCCAGTCGGTGGCCAGGCCTGCTCGGCGCATCTCGTCGCGCAGCTGTTCGGCGGCTTGAAACGACAGAAGCGGGTCTCGTTCGCCGTGGCTTTGGAAGACAGGCAAGCCACTTCTCGAAGGCATCTGAGCTTTCCAGGCCGCCAGGTTTACGGGCGTTCCTGAAAGAATGACCAGACCTGCCGGCATCAGCTCACGGGCGAAGACCGCGTTGCAGGCCAGCATGCTCCCCTGGGAGAAGCCTCCGAGCAGCAGGCGTTCGTTGGGCACGCCGAGCTCCTTTTGCAGCGCGCCGAGCATCCGCAGAACCTGGTCCGTCGCCTCTTCCATGCCCGGCGGGATTTCGTTCGCGTAGTTTCTGGGGCCCTGCGCCATGGTCCGGTTCATCCGCTCCGGATCGATCATCCACCAGGCTCGCCCACCGAACGTCCCCGGCAGCTCGTGAGGCGCCTCTGGAAATGCGAATCGCACGCTCCGCGGAACCTCGAGCACGCGCCACAAGCCCAGTAGGTCGGTGCCGGGCGCGCCGAAGCCGTGCATCAGGACGACGAGCGGCCCCTGGCCGCCGCCTTCGCGATCTTCGCCGCCGGTGATTCGAACCAGGAGATCTCCAAACCGTTCTTCTCGCATGCCGCGCAAGTGTAGCCCTCAAACCGGCGAGGGTTCAGCTAGAAGCGAGCGGAATCGAGCCGCGGTCGACCGGCGCCAGGGCACAATTGCAGACGGGCGCGAGCATGGCCCGCACCCGTCCTGGCTGGACCGGAGTCCTCTATGCCTTCTTGGTCGCGCGCTTCTTGGCCGCGGCCTTGGGTTTTTTGGCCGCTTTCTTCTTGCTGGCCTTCTTCTTCGAGGCGCTCGGGCTCTTCAGCGCGGTCTCGAGCTTCTTCTTCAGCTCGACCCGCTTTTTTGCGGCCTTTTTCTTGAAGGACGCCCATTCCGCCTTGATCTCCCGTTCATGGGAGGCGAGGGACTCCGTCAGGGCCGAAGGCAGAACGGACTTCTTGGCCGCGCGCTTCTTGGCGGCCTTCTTCGCTGTGCTCTTCCTGGCTGGGGCCTTCTTGGCCGTGCTTTTCTTCGCGACCCTCTTCCGAGCGGTGCTCTTCTTCGCGACCTTCTTCCGAGCAGTGCTCTTCTTGGCGGTGCTCTTCTTCGCGACCTTCTTCCGAGCGGTGCTCTTCTTGGCCGCGCGCTTCTTGGCGCTCGCCTTTGCGGTGCTCTTCTTGGCGGCCTTCTTTTTCGGCGCGGCCTTCTTCTTCGGAGCAGCCTTCTTCTTGCTGCTCCTCTTCTTCGTGGTTCCCGTTGCCATGCAGTTACCTCCCGTGGTTTCGAGGCACAGCGGTCTTTCGCATTATAGGCGAGTTGTTCACGGTCGTCGTATAAATGCGCACGACACCGTCACCCAAGCCTGCAGCGGGCGCCGCCGTTCAAGCGTCGACGGCCAGGTAGATGATGTCTTCGCCGACTGCGACTCGGTCATTCGGAAGGACGCTGTAACAGGTGCGACTCACGCGGATCTCAGTGACGCGATCACTGCCGAGCAGGGTGCCTGGTGACAGCCGCTGGAACCCCGTCCAGGGCTCGCCAAAGCGGAAGTCCTCGCTCGGTTTGGTGAACGCTTCCACGACCCGCACCGCGCGTGTTTCCTGCCTCTCGAAGCTCAACGAGCCGTTGAGGACTCCGGTCTCTCGAAGAAAGCGCAGCGAAATTTCCAAGGCTTTGGCGTCGATTTCCGGATCGTGGTGCGCTCCGCACTCGACCGATAGCGCGGGCACATCCTGGACCTTCAGGTAGCCGATGATCACTTTGTCCGCGAGCCCGTACCAGGACTGCACCAGGTACGAGACCCCGAGTCCCCTCGCCACATCGTCTGCGTTGCCGACGCCGTTGCTGATGGCAAAGGGCGGTGTGTGGGTCGAGGCCGAATGGACATCGAGCAGGACGTCGAGCTCGGCGAGCACGCCCTTGAGCTCCAAGACGCGCTGGTGCTCATAGCCGTAGGCCTCCGGCCGTCGTGACTCGACGAAGCGGAAGTCCCAGAGGCGGTTGAGATCGTCACCGCCGGGCGTGTGCCGACGGCCGAGCGAGGTAGCCTCCGGATTCGCGTGGATCAGATAAAGCGTGCCCGTTTCGGGATGCAGTCGCCCCTCTTCCAGGTCCCTGCGGATGCTTTGCACCGCCCTTGCCCCGCAGGGCTCGTTCCCGTGCATCCCTCCACAAAGCCCAACGTGTGGCCGCGGCCAATCCGCCGAGGCCGAGACCCGAACTACGCCCTGCTTGAGCTCCTCGATGAACAATGTCGTCCCCGTGTTTCGCGATCCAAGGTTTCGCGGGTTCTGCAGAACCAGAGCTCGGCCTCCTCGGGGGTTTTCCCTACGGCGGTGATGCCCAGTTTCCCGAACTCGCTCAGCGCGCCCATGAAGTGGAAAAGCACGCCTGCTTCGGACCAGGACTGATAGTGCAATCCGCCCATTGCGGCAATGTCCAGCAAGTCCTCGACGAGCAGGCCCCGGTAGCTGTCGGCCTGCATCGAGTCCGTGGCCATGTAGAACTGTGGCTCCCCGCGTGGCGTCAGATAAAGGCCGCTGTCCGGGTCGTAGCGGCCGCCGGTCATCATCCGGAGCAGCATCATCGGATGGGTCGTACCGCCGAGGCGCAGATTCGTCTCGATGGCATAGTGCTGCCAGCTGCCTTGCTCGTTCTTCGCGCACACGAAGTCGATCGCCAAACGCCCGACCGCGCCCTCCTTTTGTAGGACTTGTCCGACGCGAAAGGCATCGTCCTGGATGGACTTACGGTAGCGCTCGTCGGCGGGAAAACGACAGCCTGCGTACACCTGCCCCGATTCGCCTTCGACCAGCTGGTCGTGCGTGGAGAGCAGGTCGAGGCTCTCCCGGGGCGACAGACGAAGCTGGCAGCTCGGTGTGCGGATGTCCTCGGCTTCCAGCAGCGCTTCGACGATGCCGCCTTCGCGCTGGAGCTTGGCCTCGAAGGAGGTCCAGCTCTGCTGTCGGTCGACGAAACGCATCTTGGGAAGCGCGTCGGCGATCGCCTGCTCGCGGCCTTCGCGGGATGCGCCACTCGATGCCGAAGTTTCTCGAAGTGCCTGCAGGTCGAAAATCGCGTTGCCCTTGCCGCTGAAGCCCGCGTTCTGCTTCACGACTAGCCGTCTGAGCTGAGGATGCTCTTCCCAGAGCGCGGCGATGGACTGGACGACGTCCTTTTCGCTTCGCAGGTCTTCGGCGCCCGGAAGCAGCGGGACGCCGGCCTTTCGAAAGGCCCAGCGCGAGCCGCTCTTGGTCCCCAGCCAGCTCAGCGCGGGGTCGACGCCGTAAAGCGGCAGGCCGATGGCCACGGCCAGGTCTCGCTCCGCCTCGGTCACGGTGAACGAGGTCAACAAACCGCAGCCGGGTCGTGCGAACTGGCGCATCCGCTCTAGCACGCGCGGGCGGGCGAGAAGCTTCCGAGACAAGGGCAGCAAGGAGCTGTCATAGAGGGGCAGCACGCAGAGCCGGCGCTTGATGTGCGCGTGGGAAATCCCCCCGACCAGCGAGAGCATGTAGTCCAGAAAGTCCGGGTGAATCGGCTGGGAACACAGGTAGAGCAGCCGGGCTCTCGGGTTACGCAGAAGGTTCAATGTGAAGAGCATCCGCTCTTCGTAATGAATCACACCGTCGATCGAGACCCGGTCGATGCCGTCGAAGGAAAGCGAAGGCACGACGACGACGTCGTAAGGCTCCACGCCGCCCGTGTCGGCCAGCTCCCAGCGACCGGCGAGCTCGGACTGCAAACGACCGAAGGTTTCGTTCATGCCCACAGCACCCAGTGCAGAGTATGCCATGGCTCAGGTGGGGAACAGGAACTGAAGCTGCAGGCGCAGGGTGACCGGCGCGTAGCCCGTGGGCCGCACGGCATTGCCATACACCTGCAGGCTGGCGTTCATCGGCTGCTTTCGAATGCTGAAAATCTTACCGGCGCCCGCCCCGAACGGGACGAGCCATTTCTGTTCGGAGGCCGCATTCCAGTTCGCCGTGAGAATGGGGGCGCTCGTGGCGTACCAGCCCTTTTTGAAGTTGTAGTTGACGAAATACTGAAGCAGGAAGTTGTTCGTGTCGGGCACCTCGTTCCTTCCTGCGAAGCCCCAGGCGTTCTGAACGAGCACGCCGACGACCCAAGGTCCATGGATCTTGAGCACCACCGCTGCCGGCCCGAGCCCGAATTTACCGGCGCCAAGAGCGCTGTTCGTGCGCGTGGGCAAGAGCACGATGGGTCCCAAGCCCCAGATCACGCCTTTCGGATCGCGTGACGAGAGGAACAGCGAAAGCTGCGTGTCCCCGAGCCCGAACACGCCGCCCGAGCCGTCTTCGACGTCCGGCTGCCAAACGATGGGCAGGATGGTTCGGGTGATGAGGTTTACCGGCCCCATCCCGACCGGGATGACCGGTTGGACGTTCAGCACGTTCTGAACCTGCTTGTCCCCGACCGTGAGGTTCATGTTGTCCTGAAGCGGCAGGCTGATCATGTCGGCCACGGGGTTCTGTGCGGCCTCCGCGAGGCTCGGCTGTTCCTTCTCGATCGCTTCTTCGACCGATTCCTGGGCCCGAGCGTCAGCGAGCGGACAGAGCCAAGCCATGAGGAGCACCAGAGCGAGGAGCGAACAGCGCTTCGGCAGTCCGTACGCGAGAACCGTTTTCGCAACCATAGGCCTTGCTCCCATACCACAGCCGCAGCGGCATTCACGAGCTCGCATCGTGCAGCTTGCTGGGCTTCGAACGTCTACCAACCGAGAACGGCGACGAGCAAGCCGGTGGCGACGATGAGGCCTCCAGCGGCGCTGTGCCCGTAGCGCTCGATCCACTTGCCCTTGAACAGCTGCGCTCCGGAGTGGGCGAGCCAGACGAGGCTGACCATCGTTGCGATGGTCGCCACCTCATAGGCCAAGACGATGCTCAGGGTTTGAAGCCGGGACAGGGGCGCTGCCGCGAAGAGGATGGGAATGACGGCCACGCAGGGGTCCACGCAGTAGATGAGGAACAGAGAAGCGACCGTGGTGCGCGAGGCATCGTGAATGTGGTCGTAGTGCCGATGGCTGTGACCGTGCATGCGATGGGCGACTTCGTGACGAAGCCCCCAAATGCCATAAGCCACGCCAAATCCGATGAGCAGCATCCCGGCCAGCGATTCCATCCGCTCTCCGAGGCTCTGCAGCATGTGCGCGCCGAACAGCAGAGCCAGGAGGCCGAGCAGGACCGACACGGTGACGTGACCGAAGCCGCAAAGCAGTCCGACGGCCGCGGCGCGCCGGCTCGACCAGCCGCGGGCGCGCGCGACGGCCGCAATTGGAACCCAGTGGTCCGGGGCCAGGGAGTGCAGCGAGCCAACGGTGACCGCCGCCGCTGCCAGGGTCGCAAAGAGACTAGTCGTGTCCATGCGCAGGCTCCGATCCGCGCCCTGGGTGAACGTGTGAATGGCCGTGGTCGTGGCTGTGGCCGTGGTCGTGGCCGTGGCCGTGGTCGTGGCCGTGGCCGTGGCCGTGGTCGTGGTCGTGTCCGTGGTCGCGTCCGTGCTCGGGCTCGGTTCGGGCTGCCCGGCTGTCCGATTCCTGGATGCGGCGGTCCTCGAGCCAGGCGAGCCAGCTGTCGATGCCTTCGCCCGTGCGCGCGGACAGGAGCAGCGTCTGCGGGTCCGGCATGACGCGAGAGAGGGCGTCCAAGAGCTTGGGGAGCTCGAAGTCCAGATGCGGAATCAAGTCCACCTTGGTGAGCAGGACCAGGTCGGCCTTCTGGAACATGACCGGATACTTGAGGGGCTTGTCCTCGCCCTCGGTGACCGACAGCGCCACTACGTTCGCGGCCTGGCCCAGGTCGTAGATGGCTGGGCAGACGAGATTGCCCACGTTTTCGATGAAGAACAGCTCGCAGTCCTTCCAGGACAGATGGTGCAGGGCGTGGTGCACGAGTCGCGCGTCCAAGTGACAAGCCGTGCCGGTCGTGATCGAAGCCGAGCGAATCCCCGCGGCATTCAAGCGGTCGGCGTCGTTGTCGGTGGCTAGGTCGCCGCTGACGGCGCCCAAGCGCAACCGGCCCTGTAACGCCTTCGCCGTGGCCTCGAGCACGGCTGTCTTTCCGGAGCCGGGGGAGCCCATGAGATTGATGGCGAGCGTTCCCGCGGCTTGAAAGTGCACCCGGTTGTGGGCCGCCTGGGCGTCGTTGTCGGAAAGAATCCGCTCCTGGACTTCAATCGGGACGATCTCGGGGTCGCCACATCCGCAGGTCTCACACATCGGCTGTCTCCATTTCAATCCGTGCCAGGATGATCTCGTCTCCGCGCGTCAGCCGCGCCGGAACATCGCACTCAGCGCAGCGCAGGACCGCGCCCCGCGGCATTTCACGGCCGCAGCGCGTACAGGCCCAAACCGCCGGCACCGGGTCGATGCAGAGCTCGGCTTCGCTGCACACAGTCCGCTCTCGGAAGGTCTCGAACGCCGTCTTCAGCAAGTCGATCTCGACCCCGCTCAGCTCGCCGATCTGCACGTGCAGCCGGTTCACCCGATTGGCCCGATGAGCGGTCATTTCACGACCGACCCGGTCGATGAGCGAGGCCACGATGGAATACTCATGCATCCTCGTCCTCGCTTTCGCTTTGGCCTTCGAACTGGGGCGCTCTCTTTTCGAAGAACGCCGCGATGCCTTCGGCGAAGTGCGCTCCATCAGCGATGCGCGCGAGCTCCTCCCGCTCGGCGTCCAAATGAACGTCGAGCCGCTCCATGCCCGCGGCCCGGTTCAGCAGCTCCTTGGCCACGGCCACGGCCGGTCCCGGAGCCTCGGCTAGCTTTCGGGCCATTTGCATCGTCGCCGCCTCCAGCTCCTCGTTCGGAACCACGGCGTTGATGAGACCCCATTGCTGCGCTTCCTCCGCGCTCAGCCTCGGATTGAGGAGCACGAATTCGAGCGCCTTGCGCAGCCCGAGGTGTCTCGGGAGCATGAAGGTCGAGCTCTCGGCGCCCGTGAGCCCGGTCTTGAGATAGGCCCACTCGAACCATGCGCGCTCTGAAGCGATGACCAAGTCACAGCACATCGCAATGCCGAAGCCCCCGGCCGCTGCCGCTCCGTCCACCGAGGCGATGAACGGCTTGGGCGCGCGGCGAATCTCCGAGATCGTACTGTGGATGTATTCGAGGATCTGCTTGAAGATGGGCCCGTAGCCCGCGCCCTGCGGTTGCGCCTCCGGCTGCAAGTATCCGAGCTCCGCGCTGTCGCCTCCGTCGCGGATGTACTTGAGGTCGGCCCCGCTACAGAACACGCCTCCCTCACCGCGAAGGATCACCGCGCGGACGCTCCGGTCCCGGGCGAGCTGAAGCCCGGCCCGGCGGAAGTCTTGTGCCGTCTGCACATCGAGCGAGTTGAAGCGCTCGCGCCGCGCGATCGTCAAGATGCCGACGGGTCCTTCCTTCTCGATGTGAATGTGCTTCATGCTCACGGCTCCTCAGCAGATTCTCGGTAAGAGCTCCCCTTCGGCCTCGGACAGCAATCGGCTACCGAAGCCGGTGTCCAGCACGACCAGGCCTGGGCGTTCCTCGACGCATTCGCCGATCAGGGCCGCGTTCCTGCCGAGCGGATGCGCCCGAAGCGCGTCGAGCACGGCATCGACGGCCTGCGGGCGCAGCCCGATCACGGCCTTGCCTTCGTTGGCGACCAGCAGCGGGTCGATGCCGAGCAGCTCCCCCACGGCCCGGACTTCGTCGCGAATCGGAATCGCCGTTTCGTCGAGGATGATGCCCACCGCGCTCTTTTCGCCCATCTCGTGCAGCGCGCTGCTGAGCCCGCCCCGGGTCGGGTCCTTGGCCGCGACGAGGCTCTCCCCGCCCACGTCCAAGGCGCGGCGCATCAAGCCGTTGATGGGAGCCACGTCCGAGCGCAGCTCCGTCTGCAAGGCCAGCTCGTTGCGGCAGGCCATGATCGCAAGGCCGTGGTCGCCCAGGGTCCCGGTCACGATGATCTTGTCGCCAGGACGCAGACCCGAGTCGGTGACCAGCCGGTCCGTCAAAGCGATCCCGCTGCTGTTGAGCACGATCCCGTCGAGCTCGCCGTGACCCATCACCTTGGTGTCACCGGTGGCGATCGTCGTGCCCGCTTCTTCGCAGCAGCTCCGAATGGACTCCCAGATCAGCCGCAGCGCCTCGCGCTCGAAACCGTCTTCGAGGATCACGGCGCAGCTCAGCGCCAGCGGCTCGGTTGCGCCCATCATGGCCAGGTCGTTGACGGTGCCCGCCACGGCGAGCCGGCCGATGTCTCCGCCCGGAAACACGGTCGGATGAACGACGTGAGAGTCCGTCGTGAAGACCAGAAAGCGGTCGCCGATTCGGATGGCGGCCCCATCGTCCATGGCCTGCAGGCCGACGTTTCCCTCCCCCAGGTCACCGAGACCCTTCGCGAAAATCTGCTCGATGAGCGCGCGCATGGCCCCGCCGCCGGTGCCGTACCGCAAGCTGATGCGCTCATCGATCAAGCGTGGATTGCGGGTCATGCCGTGCCTCCTTCGCGGCGGGAAAGGGCAGGGCTCCTCGGCAGGGCAGGGTGTCCGCCGTACTGATGCCAGATCCGGCAGGTGCCTTCGGTGCTGACCATGCAGGCGCCGACCGGTGTGTCCGGTGTGCACTCGGCGCCGAAGAGGCGGCAGTCCGACGGGGAGGCGATGCCGGCCATGATGTCGCCGCACTGACACTGCTGAACGAGCTTCTGTGGAGCATCGGCCCAGAGCGCCGAAGCGTCGATGTCGAACTTGCGCCGAGCGTCATAGGCAGCGAACTCATCGCGCAGCCGAAGGTTCCCGTTGGGCACGTGCGCGATCCCTCGCCATCGGCCGCCTGCAGGCTGAAAGACCCGCCAGAGCTGGCGCTGGGCCTGGAGGTTGCCCTCGCGCGTCACGCATCGCGGGTAGGCATTTTCGACGCGTTTGTCTCCCTGAACGACGAGCTCGAGCAGTTTGACGAGGCCAGCCAGGACGTCGAGGGGCTCGAAGCCCGCCACGACCACCGGGACCTGCTGACGCTGGACGAACGGCTCGAACACGCCCCAGCCCGTGATCGTGGCCGCGTGACCCGCCGCAAGGAAGCCTTCGATCTTCGTCTCGGGCATCTCCGCGACGATTTCCATGACCGGGGGGATGTACTTGTGTGCCGAGAGCACGGAAAAGTTCTTGGGCGGATCGCTGAGCAGGACCACCGCGGTGGCGACGGCCGTCGTTTCGAACCCGGAGGCAAAGAAAACCAGCTCTTCATCGGTTTGCCGCGCCAGCTCCAGCGCCTGGGTCACGCTGTAGACGACGTCGACCCGCGCCCCGTCGGCCTTGGCATCCGCCAGGGACTGACTGGTGCCCGGCACGCGCAGCATGTCGCCATAGGTCGCCACGCGAACGCCCTGCCGGGCCAGCGCGACCGCTTCGTCCACCTCTGGCACGTCGGTCACGCACACCGGGCAGCCGGGTCCCATGATCACGTTGAGATCGGCGGGGAACGCCGAGCGGAGCCCGAACTTGGCGATGGCCTGCTCGTGACTGCCGCAAACGTGCATCACGGAGACCGGCGCGTGGTCCGCGCGCGTGACCAGTCGGTGCAGCGCTTCGCGAAGGCTGCGCGCGCGTGCCGGGTCGCGGAACTTGAGCTGGCTGAACGCGTCACTGCGCTCCATCGGCGCCTCCCTCGGGTTTGCCGCCCACGCTGCCTGCGGCCTCGATCTCGGAGCGGACGTCGCCGGCCATCAGGTCGTCCGCCTCGGCAGCGCGCAGGAGCTGGTCGTACAGGGCCAGAGTTTCCTGGACTTCTTCGGCCGGAATCCGGCGGATGGCAAAGCCCACGTGATTGAGAATGTAGTCACCGGGTGCGACCGGGGCATCGCAGATCTCGAGCCGGACCTCTTTTTGCACTCCCCAGAAATCGACCAGGGCGACCATGTCGTCGACCGAGAGCACTTTGCCTGGAACCCCTAGGCACATCGCTGCCCCTCCTTTTCACACGCCCCCGCAACGATAGCCTGCCCCAGCGCGAGCCCGCCATCCCCAACCGGGACTTCTCGAGGGAGCAGGACCCGAAACCGGTCGCTCAGGGCGCCGAGCAGTCCCTCGGCCAGCCAGGCGTTTTGGAACACGCCTCCGCTGAGCACGACCGGGAGCCTTCCGACTTCGGCGGCCGCCAGCCGTACCAGCGTCGCGCTCGCTTCCA
This sequence comes from uncultured delta proteobacterium, assembly GCA_963746475.1. GTDB lineage: Bacteria > Myxococcota_A > Polyangia > Polyangiales > Houyiibacteriaceae > SG8-38. The sequence goes on along the minus strand of CAVVBB010000001.1, from coordinate 657,725 downwards.
CCAGGGCGTTGTGAAAGCGCGCGGAGACGCGGCTCGCGGGAAGGCCCGAGAGCAAATCCTCTACGGCGGCGCGCACCAGCGGACGCAGGTCGATTTCCATCGGATCGGTCGAACGATCCAAGTCGAAGGCATAAGCCTCCTTTTCGCTCGGATCGGCGATCATGTTCCAGGCCACCGCCAGCTGGCCTTCGTAGCTCGCCCGCGGTCGGTTCAGCGCGACGGCGCCGAGCGCGTCGAAGTAACGCCCCAGACCCCTCGCACGCGGCGCGTTGAGCCCGCGCTCGATCATCTGCTGGACCACCGTCAGCTCGTGCTCCGGGAGCGCTTGAAACAGCGGGAGCGAATCCAGGGGGGCTTGCCCTTCGTAAGCGTCTTCCAGCAGGGCGAGGCCCGTGCGCCAGACTTCGCGCATCGCCAGGTTTCCGCCAGGAAGCGCGATCGGGCGAAACGTGGCCAGGCGGCTGAAGTGACCGGGGGAGGCGAGCAGAATCTCGCCGCCCCAGGACGTTGCGTCGAGCCCGTAGCCCGTGCCGTCATAAGCGAGGCCGATCACGGGACCCTCGATACCATGCTCGGCCATGACGCTGACGATGTGCGCATGATGATGCTGCACGCCGACCGCGGTGGCGTCCGAGCGTGCGCGCGCGTAACGGCTCGACAGGTAGGCCGGGTGCAAGTCGTAGGCGACGAGCTCCGGCCCGATCCTCAGGATCTTCTGCATGTGATCGATGGCTTCCTCGAAGAAGCGCAGCGTCGCGAGCGAATCGAGGTCACCCACGTGCGGCCCGAAATAGGCGAGGTCGCCGTCGACCAGACAGAAGCTATTCTTGAGCTCTGCGCCACAAGCCAAGATCGGCTGCTCTACGGCCCGAGCGAGCTGGATCGGGCGCGGCACGTAGCCCCGCGAACGGCGCATGATCATGGGCGCGCCGGCGATGACCCGGGCGACCGAGTCATCGCAGCGGCAGGCGATCTCCCGGTCATGCATGAGGAGGCCGTCCGCGATGTGCTTCAAGCGGTTCCGGGCTTCGTCATTGCTGGCGCAGATGGGCTCCGAGGCGATGTTCGCCGAGGTCATCACCAAAGGCCGCTTCACACCGTCGAGCAGAAGTCGGTGCAGCGGGGTGTAGGGCAAGAACAGGCCGATGAGCTCGCTATCGGGCGCCACGGCCTGCGCGATGCGGGCCTCGGACTTGCGTCGCGCGAGCACGATGGGGCGAGCCGGACCGCTCAGCAGGGATTCTTCTTCCGGGCTCAGCTCTGCCAGCTCGCGGGCGGCCCCGAGCTCGCCGACCATGACCGCAAAGGGCTTTTCGTCTCGCTGTTTTCGCTGGCGCAAGCGTGAGACGGCTTCGGGATCGGTCGCGTCGCAGGCAAGGTGAAAGCCGCCGAGTCCTTTCACCGCCAAGATGAGGCCCTGCGCGAGCCAAGCGGCGGCGTCCGCAATCGGATCTCCGGTTTGCGACGAACCCCCCTCGCACAGACTCAGAAGCTCGAGCTTCGGTCCACAGCGAGGGCAGGCGTTGGGCTGAGCGTGAAACCGCCGGTCCAGGACCTCCTCGTACTCCGATTGGCACTGCGGGCACATCGGAAACGAGGCCATCGTGGTCGCTTGCCGATCGTAGGGAATGTCGGTCGCGATGGTGTACCTGGGGCCGCAGCTCGTACAGTTGATGAACGGGTAGCGGTAGCGCCGGTTTTCGGGGTCGAGCAGCTCGGACTCGCAGGCGGAGCACAAACTGAGGTCCGGCGGGATGCAGAAGGCGCGTTCGCCGAGCTCCCCGCTCGGCTCAATCGTGAAGTCCTCGACGGGCTCGAACGGAATCGACGAGCTTCGGAGCTCCATGATGCGAGCAGCCTCCGGTGCGGAGTGTCGCAAGCGCTCCACGAATGCATCGAGCGCGTCCTCTGCGGCAAAGGCCTCGATCGTGACGCCGCTGCAGTGGTTGCGAATCCGGCCCCCGATCCCGTGGGTCTGGGCCAGTCGATACACCCAGGGCCGGAACCCGACGCCTTGCACGGTCCCACGCACCTCGATGCGCCGCCCGGGGTTCACGGCCGCTCCTTCGACACACTGAGGACGTAGGCCACCAGGTCCCAGGTTTCTTGCTCACTCAGACTCGGCCAGGCGGGCATGGAGCTGCCTTGCACGCCCTCGCGCAGGACTCGGTAGACGCCAGGGGCGGTGGCACGGGCGCGCCAAGTCTGGCTTTGGAAGTTGACGGGCTTCTTCGAAAGCCCTTGACGGCGAACGCCCCGCCCGTCCGCGTTCATGCCGTGGCAAAGCGCGCACTTGTCGACGAATAGAGCCCGCCCGCTCGCGCGCGCTTCTTCGGAATTGAGTCGTTCGACGGGGACTGTGAGGTCTCGGCTCGGAGCCACTGAATCGCGCACCTCGCCGCTACAGCTCCAGAGTGCGAGCGACATGATCCACGCTCCTCGTGCGGGCATCGTCGGACTCCATCGCCATCATGGGGCGCAGTGGGTAGCCGAGTCCCGCGAGCTCCTCGACCACACGTTTCACCAAGCTCGGAATGCTTGCGTCGACCTGAGGTGTGCGTCCCAGGCCGAGCTCGATCGACTCGGGCACGACCCCGTGCAAGATGACCCTCTTCGGGTACCGGTCCAGCAGGGTCGCGCCAGCGAGCAGGTCAGCGACCCCGATCTGATGCGGCGAAAGGCGCTCGAAGACGGCCGGCGGGACCTCGGCGCCTTCGATGCGGACGAGCGTTCCGGGCGGCCCGTCCGCGCGAATGGCGTCGATGATGATGAGCTGATCGGCCGAGTCGACCAGTGGCAGTAGAGACAGCCCGAGCGTCCCGCCATCGAGAGCCACGACGCCTTCGGGCATTTCGTATTCCTGCAGCAGCCGGTGAACCGCGGCGATGCCCGCGCCGTCATCGGTGCACACCACATTCCCCAGGCCCAGCACCAGAACCGGGGTTCGCTCAGTCATCGCGCCTCTTCCTCCAGCCTTTCGGCAGGAACTTGTAGCCGCTGAACATGCTGTCCATCAGGCCAGCCCCTTCGACCTTGTCGATGAGGGTTGCGCTCCATACGTGGTGAGCGGCGAAGCCCAGCAGCAACCACATGGCCATGTGGTGAATCCAGCGCGCCGTCTGTGGTCCACCGAAGATGGGAAGCAAGAAGTCCCACATGGACATGTAGCTCACCCCGGCGTCGACGGAATACATGGCGAGACCGGTGAGAATCATCAGGAAATACAGACCGAAAACCGCCACGTAGGTCAGTCCCGCCAGCGGGTTGTGTCCGACGTTGAACGGAGGCTTCTTACTGAAGAAGAGATAAAACTTGAGCATTGCGAACACGTCCCGACGGCGCCGCTTTCCGACGGGAAGGAACTGATGCCAGCGCGCGTAGTACGGACCGAGGAACATCCAAATGACTCGCGACACGACCGCGAGCGTGAAGACGATCGCGGCGTAAAAGTGGATGATCTTCGCCGTGCCCATCACGAAGCTCTGACCGGCTTCGCCGCTCACGGTGATGAAAGGCCTGCCGATGTAGATCCCGGTCCCAGCCAGGATCAGCAGCGTCAGGGCGATGACCCAGTGGGTCAGCCGAACCACGGCGTCCCAGACGTAAACCCGCTCGAGCCCCTCGGCCTCAGCCTTTGGAAACCGGCTGGACTTCGTCGGGGACGTAGCCACTTTCGCGGTCTTACTGGCGGTCGGGGGGGTCATCTCGCTTTCACGCGAACGATCTCGCGCCCTCCGGGCTCTACGACGTGCACGCCGCAGGCCATGCAAGGGTCGAAGGAGTGAACGGTTCGCAGGATCTCGAGGGGCTGCTCCGGGTCGGCGATCGGAGTTCCGACGAGCGCGGCTTCGTAGGGGCCGGGGGTGTCGCCAGAGTCGCGCGGACCTGCGTTCCAGGTGCTCGGGACCACGCACTGGTAGCGCGCGATCGAGCCGTTCTCGATATGCACCCAGTGGCCAAGCGAGCCACGAGGGGCCTCGTGAAAGCCCGCGCCGGTGCACTCTTTGGGCCAGCTCGCGGGCTCCCACTTGCTGTTGTCGTGGATGCGCAGCTCGCCCTTGCCCATGTTCTGCGCCAGCTCGTCGACCCAGACGCCGATGTTGTTGACCAAAAACTGTGTCTCGATGGCGCGCGCCGCGATGCGTCCCAGGGTCGAGAACAGGGCCTCGGCCCCGACGCCGAGGTGCTTCAGCACGGCGTTCACCGACTGCTGAACCTCCTCGTTTCCGCGGCCGTAGGCCACCAGCATGCGTGCCAGCGGGCCGACTTCCATCGGCACGCCCTCGTAGCGCGGCGACTTGAGCCAGGAGTACTTCGCATTGAGGTCGAGGCGCTCGTAGGGGGGCTTGGGCCCCGTGTAGTTGGGCCGGGTCTCACCCTGGGACGGGTGCAGCGCCTCCTTGTCGCCACCCTCGTACTCGTACCAGCTATGCGTGACCTGCTCGGTGATCTTCTCCGGGTCGAAATCTTCGATCGTTGAGAGATTTCTGTTCCGGATCACGCCAGAAGGGATCAGCAGCGAAGGCGCGGCATCGTCGTTCATCGGATACTCGCCGTACACCATGTAGTTCCCGACGCCCGCCCCGTAGCCGGCCCAGTCCTTGTAGAACGAGGCTACCGCCAGGACGTCCGGGATGTACACCTGGCTGACGAATTGCTGAGCGCCGGCGACGAGCTTCTTGATGTGCGCGATAGTCTGGATGTTCAGCGCGGCCTGCGAGTTCGGGTCGACCGGCGTGGCCATGCCGCCGACGAGGAAGCTCTGAAGGTGCGGGTTCTTGCCGCCGAGAATCGCGTGGATCTTGATGAACTCACGCTGCCAGTCGAGCGCCTCCAGGTAATGCGCGACGGCCATCAGGTTGGCGGCGGGCGGCAGCTTGTACGCCGGATGACCCCAGTACGCGTTTCCGAAAGGCCCGAGCTGTCCGCGGTCGACCAGGCCCTTGACGCGGTCCTGGATGCCCTTGAAATAGCTCGTGCTCGACTTGGGCCAGCTCGAGATCGACTGCGCGAGCGCGGAGGTCTCCGCCGGGTCCGCCGAAAGTGCCGAAACGATGTCGACCCAGTCGAGCGCATGCAGGTGATAGAAGTGAATGACGTGGTCCTGAATGCACTGGGACGCGATGATCAGGTTTCGCAGAAGCCGCGCGTTGGGTGGCGGCTTGGCGCCGATGGCGTTTTCGACCGCGCGGATCGAGGCAATCGCGTGCACCGTCGTGCACACGCCGCAGATGCGCTGCGTGAACGCCCACGCGTCGCGCGGGTCTCGGCCCTGCAAGATGATCTCGATGCCCCGGAACATGGTCGACGACGACCAGGCGTTGGCGACCTTCCCTTGGTCGACCTCGGCTTCGATGCGCAGGTGCCCTTCGATGCGGGTCACCGGATCTACTACGATATGCGTCACTCGGCACCTCCCTCATCGTCGTCAGATTTCCTCGTCGCCGGAGGTTCTTGGGCCTCATGGCGCTTCCCCAGGGCGCGCTTGCCGAGCTGAACCAGAGTGTGGCCGGCGAACGCTGTGCCGATGCCGATGGTTCCCCACATGCCGACCTTGTCGATGGGGGTGGCCTGGTTGAAGCCGGGAAAGCTCGGAATGTGCGCGTAGAACGGTGTCATCTTGTCCCAGAAGTCCGGCTCCGCGCAGCCGATGCAGGGATGACCGCAGCCGATCGGCCAGTTCGTATTCTCGTTCCAGCCGACGTTCGGGCAGTTCTGATGGGACACGGGGCCCTTGCAGCCCATCTTGTAGAGACAGTGGCCCTGTCGGTGCGCTTCGTCGCCCCATTGCTCCACGTACTGACCGGCGTCGTAATGAGCGCGGCGCTCGCAGTTGTCGTGAATCGACTTGCCGTAGGCAAAGAGTGGACGGTTCAGCTCGTCGGTCGGGGGCCAGGTCCCGTACGTCAGGAAGTACACGATCGTTCCCGTGAGGTTCTCGGCATTGACCGGGCACGCCGACAGATTGATGAGCGGGCTCAGGCCGGGAACGGCGTCGGCCACACCGAGCGCGCCGGTCGGGTTCGGCGAGGCGGCCGGAATCCCTCCAAAGGTGGCGCATGTCCCCACGGCGAGCGTGGCGAGCGCATTGCGGCAGACATGCTCTGCGATCTGCTGGGCCGACTTACCGCCGATCGTGCAGTACGCGCCGTTGGCGCCGGTGGGAATCGAGCCCTCGACGACCGCGACGTACTGGCCGGGCTTGTCACGAACGACCGCCTCTAGAGCAGCTTCGGCCTGGTGGCCTGCCGCCGCCATGATGGTCTCGTGATAGTCGACCGACAGCAGCTCCAAGACCACTTCGGCAGCCGTGGGTTTGCTCGAACGCAGAAAGGATTCCGTGTTGCCGGCACAATCCTGAAACTCGAGCCAGACCAGCGTGGGCTTCGGCTTGTTCTCGAGCGCGTCGGCGATCGCGGCGTATGCGCTCTTGGGCAGCCCGAGCATGACGGCCATGGCAGAGCAGAAGCCGATGAACTCGCGCCGTGACACGCCCCGTGCCAGGAGCTCCTGCTGAAGACTTCCGCGCGAGTGATCCATCGCAGCCTCCTATGCTCTGCCCGTTGCAAAGCTCAGTCCGATAGTGAGAGCACCATCGTCATCTTCTGAATCTACTGTTTTTTCGCACATTTCAGCAAGAATGAATGAAGCAGTCGCGGCTGAATGACCCCGGTGGCTAGGACCGATGCCGTCGGAGAGTCCGCGCAGAATTTGCGCGACGACTCAGTGAGCCGCGCTCGTTGCGCGAACCTGCGCAGCCGCGGCGAAGTCACAGTATTTTTTCTGCAAAGGCTTCCGATTTTCCTGCAAAACGTACACACTCGGCCACGGGTTAGAGGGCAAAGACTTAAAGTCAGAGGTAGGGCCGATGAATGTGTTAGGCAGGAGCATCACGCTTAGGTTTGTGATCGTGGCAACGCTTGCACTGGGCGTCGCGACGACAGGCTGCGGGGACAGCAGCGGCGACGGCGGTTCCGGAGGAGATGGCGGCGTCGGAGGAACCGGGGGCGGCACGGGCGGCACCGGCGGCGTTGTAACTGATGCAGTGACCGCAAACCCTTCAGGCCCTTTGGGCTTTGAGGACAGCGTCGAGGTCGAGCTGAGCACCGAAAGCGGCGACCCCATCTACTACACCACCGACCTCAGCTCGGTCCTCGACGAGGAGGGTAACGTCCAGGGCACGGAGTACACCGGGCCCATCGAGATCACCGAGACCACGGTCTTGAAATTCCTGACCGGCACCGAAGGGAACTACTCCGCTGAGCAATCGGAAGGCTACACGGATGTCACCGGCAACCCGATTCGCGCCGAGTGGGCCAAGAGCGGCCACGGCGACATCGCCGCTGAGGCCTGGCGCCACTGGGACGCGGACGGTGAGGTTCCGAGCGGCTGCGCGAAGTGTCACGGGGCGGCCCAGAACGAGGCTCCCCGCCCCCCTCTCGTGGGTTTCCTCGAGTACGCGGCAACGGGAGACAATGAGAATGCGGTCCCGCTGCCCTTGGGCCTCGACTGCGTCAACTGTCACCAAACCTTCCCGACCATTTACTCGAACCTGGCGACTTTCGGTGAGCTCGAACCCGTGAACTTCCCGTCCGATGCGGAGCTCTCGCTTTACAGCTCGAGCAACATCTGTGCGGCTTGCCACCAGGGCCGCGAGTCTGGCAAGTCCGTTGACGACCAGATTGCCAGCCAAGATCCGCCTTATCGCTTCCTCAACATCCACTACTACGCGGCCGCCGGATCCCTGTTCGGAGGCGAGGCGACCGCCGGGTACGAGTACGCCGGAAAAGACTACCGGCCGCGCAACACATTCCCGTCCCATCCCGACGACGTCGCGAACTGTGTGGGCTGCCACATGACGAACGCCGAGGGCGGCGAGATGCATACCTGGAAGCCGGCCGTCGACCGTTGCAACGACTGCCACAGCGGCAGCAGCTTCGAAACCCTCGAGGGCTCGCCCCGTAAGAGTTTCGACAACATCGACGCCCTCGTGGAGGACCTCTACGCTGCACTACAAGACTATTCGGAAGACGAGATCGGCACGCGTATCGTATACAATCCCGATCGCTACCCTTACTGGTTTGACGAGCAGGGCGAGCGGTACGGGGACTTCGACGCTGCGCTCTTGAGGGGTGCCTACAACTACCAGGTTGCCCTGAAGGATCCCGCCGGCTTCATCCACAACGGGACCTACATTCAGCAGATCCTCTATGACTCCATCGCGGACCTCGGGGGCGAGACCTCCGTGAAGGTCGTCGGTCGGGGCGACCAGACCGCCGATGGGTCCGACATCGGCAGTGCCTCGAAGTCGGAGCAGTGGCAAATCAGCGCCCACGGCGCGACAGACACCGAGGCATTTCGCCACTGGGACGAGGACTATGAACCTGACGGCTTCACACCGAGTGGCATCTCGGCCTCGTGCTCGAAGTGCCACAGCTCGGGCGGCTTCATCGAGTTCGCAACGGATGATGCGACCAGCTCACAGCTCCCCACGCGGGGCGTCGACTGCGTCGCCTGCCACACCGATACCAATCTATTCGACAATCCGGAGACGCGCTACGATGATCTCGGCGCAAACCCGGCTCTGGCGAACATCGAGTTCCCGTCGGGCGCCACGGCCTCCTTCGGCAACAACAGCAACATTTGCATGAGCTGCCACCAGGGCCGGGAGTCTGGTCAGAGCGTGGAAAACGCGACGCCAAACTCGATCGCCCAGGTCCCAGACTACGACTCGTACGACTTCATCAACATCCACTACTACGCCGCGGCTGCGACGCTCTTCGGCAGCGACGTCAATGCCGGCTACGAGTATGCGGGCAAGGAGTACCGTGGAAAGAACGAGTTCATCGGCTTGCACGAGGAAAGCAATCTCGTCGACTGCATCGATTGCCACATGAACGCGAGCCTCGCCCGCAATCCTCCCTTCGAGGACAACGAGGCCAAACACACCTTCTTGCCCGAGGTCGCGGACTGCAACCGCTGTCATTCCGGCACCAGGTTCCAGGACCTGAGTGGCTCACCGGGCGACAACTTCCGCGAGATCGAGGTCTTGAAGGCTCAGCTGCTCGTGGCCATGCAGGCCTACGCGACCACGGGCGATCTGCCGATCAATTCCCCGGTGCTTTACGACAGCGAAACCTATCCGTACTGGTTCAAGGACAACGGGATGGGCGCGAGTTACGCAAACCGTTATCGGGATTTCGACTTCAAGATGCTGACCGCGGCCTACAACTTCACCGTGGCTAGCAAGGACCCGGCCGGATACATCCATAACGGCGCTTACATCGAGCAGCTGCTCTACGATTCCATCTTGGAGATGGGTGGGACGCCGAGTGTGATCCCGCCACTGCGACCCTAGTCGGGGAGCTGGGATCGAGCAGACGCACACGACACTCCGGGGCAGGTCTTTTCTTGAAGGCTTGCGCCGGACGTCTATCATCCACTCGATGCTCTCCGTTCGGCGAGGCTTTTCGCTTTTCGCGCTCCTCGCGGTCGCCTTGGCGGTGGCCGCCTGCAACGACGACGCGAGCGACCCGGGCCCGCAAGGAGGAGCCGGGGGCTCCGGCGGCGCAGGTGGGGGGATCGATCCATCGCTTCGCGGTCTGGAAGGTCGGGTCACCGAGCCGAACCTGCAGCCCGTTGGGAGCGGGACGGTGTACCTGGTCCCAGCGAGCGAGGTCGCGCAGCTCGCCGAGACACCCATCGATCTCTTCTTGTCTCCGGAAGCAACCGCAACCCTAGAGGTCGACGAACCGATCGAGGACTTGCTCGAAACGAAGGGCGACGCTTTCGAGCAAGCCGAGGTCGATGCCGACGGATTCTACCTGTTCGAGACGCTTCCCGAGGGGCGCCACTTCGTCGTTTGGGTTCCCGACGACAGCGACAGCGAGCATCTGCCAGGCGGCGACAGCTGCAGGGTCTCGTTCCCTACCGAGTCGCTGCTCGGAATGAAAATGGACATCCGCGTGAGCTCCCTGCCCAGTCCGGCGGCGACCTACATTGGTTCGGCGACCTGTATGCTGTGCCATCGCGGCTACGAAACGAAGCGCACCGCTCACAGCGTAGGGCTCCAGGTGCCCGGACTTCGCTCGAGCATGCAGGACATCGGCCCCTGGCCCGACTTCGACGAGGGGCTCGAGGCCTTCGAGGCTGGCACGACCCTCTACTATTACGATTGTGACGCCAGGTCCGAGACCGTGAGCAAGTGCGCGGTGAGCGACAGGCCGCCCGCCGGCGGAGTCAGCTTCGAGCTGCGTTTGCGACGAGATGCCGCCCTGACGCCGGGCGTCGTCGGCGCTTACTACGTCGAGATCGCGAACCGGCAGAGCGCCGAGCCCCCGAGGCGCTACGACGTCGTGCTGACGTACGGCGGCGCGGTTCACCGCCAGCAGTACTTGACTCGGCGCAGCAACGACAACGGCAGCTTCAGCTACTTCGTTCTTCCCCTCGACTACGCCTACGAGGGCGACTTCTCCAATCCAGACCCAAGCGACTGGCCCTTCCGCGACTATCGCTCGGACCTCTGGTACGACTTTGAGCGCGACGCCCTGGCCGATCCTCCAAACGAGGCCTCTTTCGACAACAACTGCGCCGGCTGTCACTTCACCGCGTATCGCCTCGAAGGGAGCGAAAGCGAGGGCTGGTCCGCCTCGGCCCTTCCCGACCCGGACGGGGCGTTCGACTACGACGGCGACGGTGAGCGCGAGCTGATCAACACCGGCTGCGAGGCCTGCCACGGCCCTGGCTCCGAGCACTTGGAGTCGAGCCCTCGCAGCAGCTACATCGTCTCGCCAGGGCTGCTCACGCCGGGCCGCGCAGCGGCGCTCTGTGGGTCTTGTCATTCGCGCCCGTTGGGGATCGGCGGCGGCGTGACGGGCCTGCCTCTCTCGGCGGAAGGCCGAATGCCGCCACCCGGGATGCGCCGCGCTGACTTTGCCGAGCTCCACACCACGCGCGTGAGCGGCGCGCCCCAGGCGTTCTTCGAGCCTTCTGTCGACTCCAAGGCCCACTACCAGCAGTACTCCGACCACATTCGCTCAGGGCACTACCGAAACCCGTTCCGCCTCACGACATGTACTGGCTGCCACGATCCGCACGTCAACGCGTCCGATCTCGCCGACATGGACAGCTCGGGCAATCCCAACGCTCTGTGCACGACCTGTCACAGCCCAGCCTTCAGCCCGGAGCTCTATCCGGTCGCTAGGCATGCTGCGGAGGCCACCGGCTTTGAGGGCCATGCGAGCCTGGAAGAGCTCTTGGGTCCTTACCTCTGCACGCAGTGTCACATGGTGCCGACCGCCAAGTCCGGGGCGGCCGTCCCAGCCTTGTTCGACGACACGGGCGGGCCGCCGACGGTGCAGTACTATTGGAACGACATCGCGAGCCATCGGATGACGGTCACCCCCTGGGACCTGTTCGCCGGCCAGCCGGATCAGCCCATCGCTTTCACCAACGCCTGTGGGCAGTGCCATGCCGAGCTCCTACCCAATCGTGTGGCGCCATGAGCTTCACGGCACAGCGAGGGTGGAGGGCAGGCACTCTCTGGCTGAGCTTCGTACTGGCCGCTTGTAGCGAGGAGCGCGAAACCGCGGACGTGCCACCGGTGTTCGCGGACGTCGCGCCAATCCTGGACGATGCGTGCTTCGAGTGTCACAGCGGGCCCGCGGCCGCGGCGGACTATCGAGTCGATGACTACCTCGAGACGATCTACTGCGTCCCCGACGGACAACCGGCGACCCGGCCGGCAGACCCGAGGGCACCCATCGTCCAAGTGCTCGAGCTGTCGAGCCATGCAGATCTATTGACGCCCGAGCAAACCCAGACTCTCGAAGACTGGGTCTTCGCAGGAGCCGTTCCCATGCGCGCGGGCTCGCACCCCGCCAGCTGGATCGATCCGCGCAGCGAGGACTGGCACGGGGCCTATCTGGCCGAAACCGATTGGCAAGGCATCGTCGACCCGACGAGCGGAGACGCCTGCGGTCTTTGTCACCCGGGCTCCCCTGCGCCCGTCCCGAGGGTCGAGTTCTTTCTTCCCGAGGCGACGGACTGCACCAGCTGCCACGACTTGCCCGGAGGCGTCATGGCCTGCGGCACCTGCCACGGCGACGGCGAGCGTCCCTATCCGCCCCGCGACCAGTGCTACTTCCCGGGTCCACCTTTCGGCGGGCTGCACGATACGCACACGCAGCCCTCGGCGGCCTCCATGAGAGGGCTGAGCTGCCAGTCTTGCCACTTCGGTGCCGACTACGAGATGCTGACCGGAAGCCACGGAAACGGCGAGGTCGACGTCCTGTTCCAGCCGGCCTGGGGCGCCGGGGCCAGCTACGACTTCGACACCCAGCAGTGCGCCACGAGCTGTCACGCCCGTGGTGGCTCGGACCCGATAGTTGCCTGGAACCAGGAGCTCGATCTGGACTGCAGTTCCTGCCACCAAAACCCCCCTGAGGGCCACCTCGAGATCGCATGCAATCTGTGCCACCGAGGCATCGATTCCGCCGGCACGAAACTCGGCGCCGACGCCCCACACCTCAACGGTCGCGTAGACGCATTCGTGTTTTAGGCGAGATCGAGTCAGACTGAGGTCCGCATGAAGCGTACGTTGCTCTGGATTTTGGCCATAGCCATCATCGGATTCGTCGCCGGGCTCCTGGCCACGCGAGTCGGACGCAACGTCCAAGAGATCAAAGCGACCCGAAACGCTCCGGCTCCGCGAACGGTGCCGAGCAACTGGCCGGAGGTTCGACTTTCACCGGGGCACTCGAACCACGTGATCAATCAAGAGATCGCCTGCGACAAATGCCACGACCCGAGCGAGCCGACCTTCACTGCCCCGGACACCGGCGTCTGCACCGCCTGTCACGAGGAGCAGGCCCAGCTCGCGCACGTCGACCTCCAGGGAAAGCCGATGGATTGCTACAGCTGCCACGTTTTTGGGGCACAGCCGGACGTCTTTGGAAGCTGGGACTGCACCCGGTGCCACGGGCCCTTCGAGACGGAGGGACTTTCCGGGCTCGCGATACACACGTCGCTTCCCTGCGAAACATGCCACAATCCCCACAAGCCGACTTCGGAGACGGTCCTTCAGTGCGACGAGTGCCACAGCAAAGTCGACCTCCAGCATGGACGGGCAAGTCTGAGCGGTGGTTGCGTCGACTGTCATGGGGGCCACAAACTCGCCTCTGAGACGGCGGCCTGCATGGCTTGCCACCAAACACATGAGCCAGTCGTCTCGTCCATGGCGACCTCCTCCGGGGGTCACGACTCCTGCGCGACCTGTCACAAGGCGCATTCCTTCTCACGGAATACGGCCCTTGCCTGCACGAGCTGCCATACGCAGACTCGGGTCCTCGCGCAGAACAAGGTCCGCGCGCATCGGGATTGCAAGAGCTGCCACGAGCCGCACGATGTACGAGCTGCAGAGCAGGCCTCGTGCACGAAATGCCATTCCGACGTCTCGGTGACGCATCGCTCCATGGGTGGGCAGCAGGACTGCGCGTCCTGCCATGAGCCTCACCCCAAGAACCTCGCCCAGCTCGCGCAGTCTTGCAGCGGATGCCATCAGGAGGCGCATTCCGAGACCTCCTTCCACTCGGCGAAGACCGAATGCACTGATTGCCATCGTCCACACGGCTTCGATTTGAGCCATCTCGAAGAGCGCGTGCTGTGCGCGCGCTGCCACGCCGAGCAGCTGCGCCTGACCAGCCGACTCGAAGGACACTCGAGCTGCGAGTCCTGTCATGGAGGGTCGGTGCATCAAATGACGGCTCCGCTCGGGTGCGCGAGCTGTCACGAATCACAGTTCGCGAAGAGCCCCGAGGGGCATCGGCAGTGCCTGAGCTGCCACGAGCCTCACAGCGGCAGCGTTGCAGCGAAAGCCACTTGCACGAGCTGCCATGAGTCCGCGGGCTTACCGGGTCTTCATCGTATCGCCGACGAGCCCGAGGCCCACGCTGACTGCGTCGCCTGTCACGACATTCATCAGGCTCAGGTTCGAGCCGACCGGGCGACCTGCATGAGCTGTCACGAAGACGTCGCCGATCATGAACCCAATGCCAAGCGATGTACGGGCTGCCACACGTTCATTCGCGGGCATTGACTTCGGAGCGCTTGCCCCCTTCGATCTCGCTACCCGCGCGGGAGCGTTTGGATCTTGATCGCAACCCCGATCGTCACGAGCAAGAGAAGGAAGGTGCTGATCACGAGCCCACGGCGGCGCGTCTCGAAACCTTCGAGTGCCGCCTGGCCTACCTCCATGGCGGCCTCCTGGCTCGCCCTGACCTCGTTCAGCTTCTCCTCGACGGCGGGCTTCGCAAAACCGTGGATTAGCGCGCGGGTTTGCATGAGGCCCTGACGCGCGGTTTCCAAGTGGTCCTCGCCTTCGGAGACGTCCATGCCCTTTGTCTCGGCCGTTTGCAGCACTCGAGCGATCTCGGCCGAGGACTGCCGCAGCGAGCCGATGCTGTCGACGAAATAGAAGGCTAGCATGTCGCCTTCGTCGCCCTTCTCATGGCACTTTCGGCACACGGTCCCAGGCTCAGCGCCCATCCATTCCTCTGACACGTGCCTGATCGAGTGCTTCCCATGACAGGCGACACAGTCGGCCAGAGATTTGTCCCGGAACGCGGCTTCCAAGGGGCTCCCGACGAAGAGCTCGGCGATGTAGCTGTGGCACTGCCCGCAGATGTTGCTCACCGCATCCACCGCAGGTGGCGTCGCCCCGTGGTTCCCGTGACAGTCGTTGCAGGTCGGCGCGCCGCGCACATCGTTCTTCTCGAGCAGTGCCTTCCCGTGCACGCTCTGCACGTATTCTTCGTATTGATTCGTCGGTATCCGGAAATCGCTCATGTACTGCGGATCCGCATGGCAATGGGCGCAGGTCGCAGCGACGTTCGGTGCGTACACCGGCGACTTCGCGTCATGGATCTCGGTGATGCCGTGCGCTCCATGACAGCTCGCGCAAGTCGCCACCTTCGTCTCACCCTCGGCCAGCAGCTGCCCGTGCACGCTGGTGGCGTACTTCTGCAGCTGGTCCACGGGCAAAAGCGGGTTTCGGGCCTTCATGTACTCCGCATCGGCATGGCATCCACCGCACAACTGCGTGATGTCCTGAGGGGAAAGCACTCCGCGGTAGCCGGAACCTGGCCCCTTGGCGAGCGCCTTGTCCTTCTGCATCGCGTCGCCACCGTGGCAGGACTCGCAGCTCACTCCCGCTCGTGCATGGAGGTCGTCTTTCCAGGAGTCCCAGGCGCCGTCGTCCGTCGATAGGTGACAGCCGAGGCACTCGCCGCCCAGGCCGGCATCCGCCTTTGCCAAGCCGCAGAGCGTCGCGCAGATCGTCGCGAGCAAAACGAGAGCGACGGTCCTCATGCCATGTATCCGATGAGCGTCATGACCAGCAGGAAGGCCAGAACGGCCACACCAGCGACCGTGACGAGGGTGCTGAGCCAGCGAATGCGGCCCCGATCGATCCATGGAACCAGGCACCACAGGACTCCTCCGAGCGTGATCAGGAGGAGCCCGAACTTCTCACCCTCCATCGGACCGACGTGCGCTGGCATGTACTTCAGGAACTCGAACGTGCTCAGGAAATACCACTCCGGCTTGATGCCAGCCGGGGCGGGGGCGAATTGGTCGGCCTTGACGCCCAGCTCGGTGGGGAAGAAGACGGCCAGGACCGCGAGCAGGTTGAGCGTGATCAGCCACAAAAAGAGCTCCCGCAAAAAGAAGTGCGGAAAGAACGGCATGGTTTTGCGTTTTTCCGGCTGCTGTATCCAGGCTTCGGGCTCGTGGATTCCCTGGAACTGGATGAAGAGGAGGTGGCCGAAGATGAGCAGGGTCAGCATCGCGGGGAACAGGGCGACGTGAAGCGCGAAGAATCGCGGAAGCGTCGACCCGGTCACCTCTTCGCCGCCGCGAAGCACGTACATGATGGGCTCTCCCACGAGCGGCACGACACCGATGATGTCCGTGCCCACTTTGGTCGCGAAGAAGGCCAGCTCGTTCCAGGGCAAGAGATAACCGCTGAAACCGAACGCGAGCAGTACCACCAGCAACACGATGCCCGACAGCCAGGTCAGCTCGCGCGGCTTTCGGTAGGCCCGCATGAAGAAGACACTGAACATGTGGATCATCGCCGACAGGATCATCAGGTTCGCCGACCAGGCATGAATCGAGCGAACGAGCCAGCCGAAGGGCACCTTGGCGGAGATGAATCGAACGCTCTCGTAGGCCGTGTCCGCCCCCGGCTTGTAGTAGAACATCAGCAGAATTCCGGTCCCGACCTGGATCAGAAACAAAAAGAGCGTGATTCCACCGAAGTAGTACCAAAACGCCCCCGGACCGATCGGTACGGTCTTGTGCTTCGCCCACTCGGCGACCTGCGACAGCGGATACCGCTCCCCGAGCCAGCTCCAAATCCTGCGCTCACGATTCTCGCGTGACGTAGACATCGTCCTCTTTGAGGTGAACCTCGAGCGCATCCAAGGGTCGCGGGGGTGGGCCCGCCACGTTGATCCCGTTCAGGTCGTAGAAGCCGTCGTGACAAGCGCACCAGATCCGTTCCTTGTCGGAGCGGTACTGCACGATGCAATCCAGATGCGTGCATTTGGCCAGGAACGCCGCGAAGCTGCCGTCCGGGCGGCGCACGATGAGCGCTGGTTTGCTGCCAAACTTGAAGACCTTCCCGGAGTTGGGCGCCATCTCGCTGAGCGTCGCTGCCTTGACCGAGGAGACCACCGCTTCCTGCTCCGGGGGGGGGCTCAGAAAACGCAGCACCGGATAGATGACCGAGCCCAGCCAGGCAAAGGTGCTGCCGCCGAGGAACCAGTTGAGCATCTGCCGTCGGTCGAACAAGCGCTTCATCGGTCTTCACCCATCTACGAGCCGCAGACTTTTCGAGGGCGCTCGAATCATCGCATCGCTTGTCGAGGCGGAGCAAGCTTCCTGATGAACGCGGCTCGCGCGATATCAGGCCGGCTGGCTCACCGGAGCGAGGCATTCACGGCTCAACATGAGAAAGCCGAGGCCTCCCATGGCGCGCAGCGCCCGCTTCAGCGGCCGCCAATGTGACACAGGCGACAAGGCAGGTCGTCGTTCATGCTGAGGCGGCTGCTGAAACCCGGTGGGTGCGGGTTTCCGCCGGGGCCGCCGACCCGATGGCATCCCACGCAGAGCATCTCGCCGGCACCGCCATGACAGCTCGCGCAGGAGAGTGGATCCAACCGGGCCGCCTCACCGTGCGTATTGGCCGCGCCCGGGGGTCCTGACCAGCCTGGCGGGTGCGGGTTCCCCCGCTCGGGGTTCATGCCCGCGAAGCCCTCTTCCATGTGACAGTCGACGCAGAACAGCTCCGTGTGACAGACGGTGCACATGCCTGGATTGATGGCCGCCTCGCGACTGTGGACCGCGATGAAGTTCGCCCGGTGCATCGAGCGTCGCAGCGGCTCGTCGAAGGCGAGACGGGACGGAATGTCCGCGACGGTGACGCCATGACAAGCGGCGCACTGCCGCTCCGTGTGACAGGTGACGCAGAGCTCGCCCTGGGACGCCGCCTGCATGCCGTGCTCTCGGAGAAAGTCGCCGCTGTGCACCAGATGGCTCTCCGGCAGAGTGCCTTCCGAGTGCAGGTCGACGTGGCAGCCGTCGCAGTCGCGGGTGTCCCATTGATCCTTGTGCTCGTGGCAACTGAAGCAGGTCGCCATGTTCGGGCGCAGAAAGTCAGCGTCCTGTTTCACGCCGACGTGGCAACGCACGCAGTCGCCGGCGCCCTCCTCGTCGTGCTGCTGGTGCGAGAAGCGTAGGTGCTCTTTGGCCATCTCGGCTCCACGGCGCGTTTGGGCCCGACCGTGGCAGTTTCCGCAAGGATTGGGGTCGTGCGGGTCCTGGTGGCAGTCGACGCAGCTCGCGTCCGTCGGAAGGTGAAGCGGACCACTGTCCCCTGCGCTTTGGATCTCGCCGTGGCACTCCAGGCAGTTGATGCCTTCGAGCACATGGGCGCGATGCTCGAAGGGCCGCGACTCGTCTTGCGTATCGAGACCCAGGATTTTCGCGCAGCCGCCCGAGCCGAGCGCAAAGCTCAGCACGAACAGGAACGCCATGAATGCCCTCCTCATTTGGGCCACTTTGCCTCGTAAGAGACGCGTGCCAAGGCGCGGACGTCATAGCGCTGGTACTGGTTGGTACTCGCCTCGCCGGCCGCCCCGATCTTCCAAGACTCAGAGGGTCGATATTGGAGCGCGAGCCGGCCCCATGGCCAGACGTGTCCCGGAGCCTCGCTCGGGTCGTCGGGGATGATCAGCTCGATCTCCGGCGCCAAATCGACCTTGGGGTGCAGGGGCACCTCGGCGGCCGCCCGAAGGCCGGTCCAGCCGAGATCCGCCACGTCCTGACGCCGGAGCTCACCGGTGATGGCGCCACGGCCCTCATCGTCGAGACGAAGGGTGCCTCGCAGCGAGCCGCTGTAACCGAGATCCTCGCGGGCGTCTTGCAGGGCCGCCGTGAACCAGAGGTCCAGGCGCGGTGCCGCCCGCCAGAAGACGTTGCCGCCCGCGGCTAGGGTCGAGACGTCGCCAAGCACGGTGAACAGCGAAGTCTGCGGCAGCAGGCGAATCGGCGAGCGGCGCGTGATGAACAGCTCTCCGCGAAGCTTCTTGTCGCGTCTTTGCGCGGAAATCGTGCCCTGTAGATTCGCGAGACCCGAGTTGAGGAACTCCCAGGAAAAGGCGAAGGCCATCGACAGCCAATCGGTAGCGCGCAACGCGAAGTCTGCACCGAGCTCTTCATCCGCGCGCTGGCCGGCATCGAATCGATTGTAATACGAGGCGCCGACCACGCCCCGGTCTCCGAGCCCTTGGGAGACCCGGGTCCCGACCATCCAGTCCGAAGCGCGACTGTCGAAGCTTCCGACGACTGGGGCACCGCCGAAGATCTCGACGTGGGTCTTCGACGGGGCTCGAAAGGTCGCGAGCCCCCCGTCGATTTGTACGGCCCGTACGGCACCGGTCGCCAGGATGAAGCGGCCCAGCTGCCCCTCTGCTCGGCCTTCCGGGTCCCGCACGCGCACGCTCACGACCAGTGCCTCGAAGTTCTCGGTGTCCCCCACGCCGGCCCAGATCAAGGCCTCCGCGTCGACATACGGATACTTCCGCGTGGAGCCCTGCACCATGAGCAAGCCGACCCCGGGGTTCGCCTGACCCCAGACTTCGGCACCCACGCTGTGAGGCTGCGCGGATGCGCCTCTTTCGGTCGTCCACTGAAGCACGAGCCAGCCCGCAAGCAGGGCGAGCAGGAAGAGTCGAGTCCGTTTCCGACGGTGCCGGCTTGCATTTGCCCCGCGACCTGGCCCATCGTCAGCTTGAGCCCTGGCTGTACTGCGGGGTGCGTTGGATTTGTCATGCATGTATCGCCGCTGTCCTGGATCGCGCTGACCTGCGGAATACTCGCAGCGATAATTCTCGTCTGGTACCTGGTGCGCAGGCCGCCGCTCACCCTCGGGGTCAAGGGAGCGCTCTTGATGGGGCTTGGCGTCTTGCCCATTCTCACGGCGTTCGTCGGCAACGTCGAGGGCCTGCACGCCACCAAGAACCGGGAGTTTTGCGGAAGCTGCCACGTCATGGAGGCTCACATCGCGGACGCGATCGACCCCGACAGTATGTCTTTGGCCGCGGTGCATACGCGCATCAAGATGATCGGCGAGGAAAGTTGCTACACCTGTCACGCCGACTACGGCATCTATGGCTTCGTCCTCACCAAGCTCGGGGGCATGGGGCACGTGTACGAGTACCTGACCGGATTCTCCTCGATGAGCCTCGAAGAGGCGCTTCCGAAGATCCACATCAAAAGACCGTTCGAGAACGGGAACTGCATGCAGTGCCACTCGACCCAGGGCGCCATCTGGGGCGATCAGCCCGACCATCGCGGGCTCGTCGAGGACCTTCGCTCGGGCCAGACGAGTTGCGTCAGCGTTGGTTGCCATGGCTACGCTCACCCTTTTAGCAAGCCACACGAGGAAACACTATGATCAGGCTCCCCAAGCCGCTCGAAGATTACTCACGGAGGAGGATCCTCGTGAGCGCTTGCTGTATCGGCCTAGCCGCACTGGCCTTGATCGGATGGTCTCTGTTCGACCAGGGCTGGCTTCCCGTGATGGTGGCAATGAGTGTCGGGCAGGGCCTGGGTACGGTGGCCTTGGGGCTGTTCCTCTTCGTGGTCGCCATCGATCTACGAAGGCTGGGCGCTCCGACGGAGCAACCTCCCAAGATGGACCGAATGAGCAGCGGCCGTCCTAGGCGCTGACAGAGATCAGCGCTTGCGGTTCATGCACGCGGTCAGCGGCGATCTGCTGCCGGGGCCGAGCCAGCCGCCTTCGCGCGGAGCTTCGGGGCGGAGTCGTGCTGGTGGGTGTCGCTGAGCGGACAGATTTGTGACCTTTTGCAGGTGGTCTTGCAAAATGATACGCGAATCAAACCGGCCGCGGGGTTTCGCTGCCGGAGCTGCCCTCGTTTTGAAGTCTCATCGCCTGCTTCTATTTGCACTCCTTGCCGCGCCGCTGGGCGCCGGCTGCGACGTCTATGACGAATCCTTGCTGACCGATCCATCGGCGTCAGCGATCCCCGCTCGACCCGACGCGGGTTTGGACGGCCCGGACATCGATCCACTCACGATTGCCCTGAGAGAGCCGGTCCTCGAGCAGACCGAGAATCAGCGTTGGCGACAGATTGGCTTCGACCTGGACGAATTGCAGACGAGCAGCGAAGACAGCGAGGTCGAGTGCCTTCCCGAGGGCCGCAAGGTCCCGCTCGATGGAGACGACGGAATCGACAACGTCGTGGGCGCCGACTTGCTTCCTCTCGTGACCCTCTCCGAGTCCGTAAAGAACCTGGCCGAGGACGCCAGGGATTCCCAGGAGCGAGGCCAGGGCACGCTCGTCGTCCACATCTCTGAGTATAACGGCACGGCGTACGACCCTCAGGTGCGCGTGGTGGTGGCCCAGGCGGTCGCCGGAACGCCGCTCCCCTCGTCCGAAGTGGCGTTCGTCGAGGGTGAGCTGATCGAACTCGCCTCGGGCGAGCCCGCCGCGCCGCCTGCCTGGGACGGGAGCGATCACTGGTACGTCAGAGACGACGCGTTCTTTTTGGGAGTCTTCGAGCGGCCGCGCATAAGCGACGAAGTCGCTTACGTTTCGGGGGGCAAGCTCGTGGTTCGCTTGCCCGATCGTGCGAGTATTCTCTTCTTTGCGGGGCAGGCGACGGTGACGGTTCGCATGGCACAAGGGCTGGTCGTCGGGACGCTCGAGGACGACCTCAGGGGCCTCCGCGACGTCAACATCGGCGGCCGCATGTCGATCCTCGACGTTCTCGAGACCGGGGAGTCCGCCGGCGTCTGCCTCGGGACCCCGGAGCGCACCATCTTCGAGGGTCAGCTGCCAAGCATGGCCGACGTCCTCTCGGTGCCCGGAACCTCAGGCGGTCCGTCGGTGACCTGCGATGCCCTCAGCGTGGGCGTGCTGTTCGAGAGCGGCGTCGTCGGGATCGGGGTGCCGGTTCCCGTCGAGTCTCCTCCGATCGCCAATCCCTGCGAAACGCCTTAGGACGCTACGCTACGGCCGTCTCCAGAAGACTTCGCCAGAAGACTTCGTCAAAAGACTTCGTCAGAAGTCTTCGTGGCCGAGCTTTCGGAATGAGCTCAGAAATGGGCTAAGGTGAGCCGGCCGATGGGGGGATTCTAGGATGACGATCAATGGTGAGGTGCTTCTCCGCATCCTGATCGACCTTTGCTGGTTGTCGGTGCTGCTCCTGGCAGGAAAGCTCATCCGCGCGAAGGTGGGGGTCTTTCAGCGGCTCTTTTTGCCCGCGTCGATTATCGGCGGCTTCTTGGGGCTGGCGCTGGGTCCATATGGAATCGGCAAGCTCGGCGTCGAGCTCATCTCTGCTGAGATGCTCGGCACCTGGTCTGCGTTTCCCGGCATCTTGATCAACGTGGTGTTCGCCTGCTTGTTTCTGGGCTTCCACATTCCTTCCCTCGGGATCATCTGGCGTCAGGGTGGTCCGCAGATCTGTTACGGATGGACCGTCGGCATGGGTTACTACATGGTCGGCATCGCCCTCACCGTGCTGATCCTGGAGCCGATGTTTGGAGTCCCTGCGATCTTCGGCACGCTGATCGAGATCGGCTTTTCCGGGGGTCACGGCACGGCGGCCGGCATGAAAGAGGCTTTCGACGAGCTCGGCTTCCCGGCGGGCTCCGAGCTCGGGCTCATGTCGGCCACGGTAGGGGTCATCAGCGCCGTCGTGTTCGGGATGCTCATGATCAACATCGCGGCCCGGCGCGGCTACACGAAGGTCATCAAGTCACCCGATCAGCTCAGCCACGACGAGATCCGCGGGCTCATTCCCGAAGGCCGGCGTGAATCGGGCGTGAGCATGACCACGGCTCCTTCGGCCCTCGAGCCGCTCGCCTTTCACGGTGCTTTCGTGGGCCTGTCCATTCTCATTGGCTGGTATCTGCTTCAAGGCCTCAAGTCCATGAGCCGGGACATGGAGCCGGACCTGTTCGCCAGCTTCCCCCTGTTTCCGATGGCCATGATCGGCGGCATCCTCGTCCAGATCTTCTCCGCGAAAGTCGGCCTGGCGACCTATCTCGACCGAAAGACCTTCGATCGCATTCTTGGCCTCGCCCTCGACTTCCTGGTCCTGTCCGCCATCGCCTCGATCAAGCTCGATGTGTTCCTCGATCTGTTCTGGCCGTTCACGCTGCTCATGGCGGCGGGGCTTGGCTGGGCGATCTTCGCGACCTGGTTCCTCGCCCCTCGCATGCTTCCTGGCGCCTGGTTCGAGCGGGGCATTACCGAGTACGGCATGCAGACGGGAGTGACGGCGCTCGGCCTTCTGCTGCTCCGAGTGGCCGACCCGAAGTTCGAAACCGAGGCCGCCGAGTCTTTCGGGTTCAAGCAGATTCTCTATGAGCCGCTCATGGGCGGCGGGTTCATTACGGCGTCGGCGCCCATTCTCATGGTCACGTTCGGCGTAGGACCGGTGTATTTCGCCGGAGCGCTAAGCATCCTCGTTGCCGTGGCCGTCGCCTATTTTTCGGGCTGGCTGCGAAGGAGACCGAATTGACATGCAAGCTCGTTATCCCCATCACATCGTGATTCTCGTCGAGGATCTGGTCGCACGCGCCGACACCGAAACAATCGTTTCTTGGATGGCTGAGCGCGCCAAGGAACTGCGCGCAGCGGCCGAGGTGCCACATGCGCTCGTCTACGAGTCCGAGAAGTCGAGCGGCACGCTCGGCAGACCGCGTTTCATGACCGTGTTCGAGACGGTCGATCCCGGCGTCGCCTACGAGATACTCGCCAAACCCTACGCGCACGAGGCCCTGCGTCCGCTTGGGCTTGGAGCCTACGAGTACCTACCGGGCTTACCCCATGTCAGTCGTGCAGAGCCCAGCGGGGGGCTCATGGTGGGCATGACGAACTGTACCGACCCATCGCAGGAGGAGTCGTTCAATGCTTGGTACGATGCGGTGCACGCGGCCGACGTCATCCGTTCGCCTTGGTTTTGGAACACGCAGCGTTACCGCAAGATATTCGGCGATCTGCCGCAATACGCTGCCCTCTACGAAACGAGCCTGCAAGGCCGCGAGGCCATGGCGCAGTATCTGCGTTGGCCCGAGCGCGTGTCCGAGATGCACCCTTGCATTGCGAACGTCCACGTTTGGTCCTTCGACGCGACGGCGGCCGAGCTCTAGAACATGAACTGAAGCTGTAGGGTCACGGCCAGCGCGTTCTGTCTGCCCTCGTCTAACTTGTAGGGGATCCAGTCGAATTCGACCAAGGTCTTGAGGCTGTTTCCGATGATGCGGGCGCCCGCCGCCAGGGACAGCTCGTGGTTGGCGATCAACTCACCGACGCCGGCGTATTGGCTGGCGGCCATGTCCGGGTCGTCGGCGTTCGCGATCTTCTCCGCGGCATAGGCCTTGGCGTCGTTCTGCAGCGCGTTACTGTAGTAAACTAGGCTGTAGCGAGTCGCGAGCTCGAAGATGTGCGTGAAACGATAGCCCATCTCAGCGAGCAGACCGAACGAGCCGTAGGCGAGGTTTTCGTTGGTCCAGCGCTCGAACCAGCCGAGGTAGGCGATGGCATTGAAATCGAAGTGGTTCACCTTGCCCAGCCACTCGAACGCGAGGCGTACGGGCAGATCCACCGTGACGTCTGCACGTGCGGTCCAGGCGATGCTAAATCCCAAGCTGTGCCGAAGCGGGCCGCCAACCAGGTCGGTATTCGTGTCGGTGTTGATCTTGCCGATGTTCTTCGCGACCCGGCCAATAAGGGCGGGGTCGAACTGGGTGAAGGAAAAGCCATCCCCGAGAGCCGAGGGATTCGACGGCTGTTCTCCGTAGTACTCCTCGAGGCCGACCGCATGGCTGGCGCGCGCATTTTGCCCG
The DNA here is from genome assembly GCA_963746475.1 of uncultured delta proteobacterium. Taxonomy (GTDB): domain Bacteria; phylum Myxococcota_A; class Polyangia; order Polyangiales; family Houyiibacteriaceae; genus SG8-38. The sequence goes on along the minus strand of CAVVBB010000001.1, from coordinate 633,284 downwards.
GTGAACAGACCTAGGGCGTACTCGAGATTCCCCAAGCCACCGGAGGCGAGCACCTCCAGACCAAACTGCCGCTCGGCACCGAACATTCGGGTGACCGGGCTCCAATCGGCGAACGACAGAGCAGTGTTGGACTGCGACCGGTAGCGGGTGAAAGGGATCTTGAACTGCCCTGCGCGGACGCTCGCAAAGCGAAAGCGTGTGAACCCGAGCCAAAGGTCGATCAACTCCAAAGCCTGCGGGGACAGGTTCAACTGCAGCTGGGTGCGAATCCTGCCCTCCAGAAAGGAGCTCCCAAGGATAGTGCGGATGCGTCGGAACTCGAGCGTGTTGAGACTTCCTCGCTCCTGGCGGAGCAGCTGCTCATGCTCGTATTCCAGCTGCGCCACGAGACCGATTCGGAGCCAGTCCTCGGTGTCGCCGATGTAGAGACGAACCGGCCCGAGCCGGCCAGGGAGCTTCACGTCTTCTGGAACCACGGTCTCGACGTCGGACAGGGACACCGTACTTGGCTCCGCGAGCGAGGAAGCTTCCAATTCGGCCAGGCCCTCGGCATCCGTCTCCGCCGTGTCGGCCTTCAAGAGCCCGCCCTTTTGCTTGTCTTCCTTGATCGACTCTTTGACCGTGGTCGTTCTGGGCTCGAGCTCGGCGTCCGACGGCGTTTCGCCCTCGTAGGAGTCGTCTGGTTCGCTCTTCGTTTCTGGCCCTGCGGTCGCCGCGTCCTGCTTGCCCTGGTCTTCTTGGTTTTCTTGGTGGGCACGCTCCTTGGGGGCCTTCGCTTTGCCGGCTGGGCTCTGCGGCTCGACCTGAGCACACACGAGGGACGGCTGCGCCCAAAACGACAGAATCAGGAGGAAGGTCAGGCAACGAAGCATCGAGCGGCTAGTTCGTTACCACAGAGTTCTGAGTTTTCGAAGTCAGACGCATGAGTCCGCCCAACGTGCGAGGCGACTCAGCCCCGTCTTTTGCGCAGCTTGCCGAGCTGGAACTTCAGGATGCTTGGCGCGGACCTGAGCACTTGGCGGGTCCCCTCCAGCCAATCGAAGCTGTCGGTCCAGGATGAGATCTGTCCGTCTTGCACGTTGAAGACGCCCTTGACGCGGATACGCATCGACATCCCGCCGCCCTTGATGATGTCGATGCGGTCGGTGTAGACCGTGCCGTCCGGGTCCTGGCCGATCTGCAGATCTTCCACCCTGAACAGAGATACGTTGCCGAAGGCGGAGCGGAAGACAGTACCCAGTTGCTCCCGGCTCCCCGCGCTCTTGATCGGTTCGTTGATCCATATGACGTTCGGGGCGCAGAGGGCCAGCGCAGCGTCGAAGTCGAGCCGCTCGAGGGCCGCAATGAAGTCTTTGACGACCTTGACGTTGTCAGCGCCGCTCGGAACATCAACCACGGGTTTCAGCTTAGCCATGGACTTCTCGGCGGCCGGCTTCTTGGCGGACGGCTTCTTGGTAGCCGGCTTCTTGGCGGCCGGCTTCTTGGCCGCTGGCTTCTCGGCGGCCGGCTTGTTGGCGGCCGGCTTCTTGGCGGCTGGCTTCTCGGCGGCCGGCTTCTTGGCCGCTGGCTTCTCGGCGGCCGGCTTCTTGGCGGCCGGCTTCTTGGCGGCCCGCTTCTTGGCGACCGGCTTGTTGGCGACCGGCTTCTTGGCCGTGCTCTTCTTTTTGGTCGCGGTTTTCTTCTCGGAAGGGCTCGTGCTTGCTGTCTTCTTGGGCATGGTTTGAAGCATACGGCCCGTTTGGGCTAATGCCAGCGCGTTCGGCGGCTGTTTTCGGTCTTCACTTACCGCCCGCTCTCGTGGCACACTGCGGAGGTGTCCATCGACTAAACAAGGGACCTCAGACACACCCGGCTGGCTCGACACTCAGGTGGCGGGCCAGCTCTTAAATTGAGCGACGCGAGTGTCAGCTCTGAGGGTAGGCCTGGGTCGGCTTGCCGGCATCCTTCCAGCCCTTGATGCCCTCCCGCATCACGTGGACATTCTCGTAGCCGTGTTCGGACGCACGCTCGGCCGCCGCGTCGGATGCGGTGCAGAACGTATTCGAGCAGTAGAAAATGAGGTCCTTACTCTTGTCGCTCGGCAACTGACTCAGCTCGTAGTTCGACGACGAGCTGAGGATGACCGCGTCTGGAACGGTACCCATTTTTTCGCGCGTACGCTTCGAGTTGGCATCGATGGCCACGGCACCCGCCTGCAGGGCTTTTGCCGCGTCTTCGACGCCGATTTCAGGGATTGCGTTTTCGGCTGCCTTGGAGTCGTCCTGCGCCGTCGACTTCGCGTTGTCGGTCGCAGCTTCGCCCGGAGCCGCGGTAGACGAGCTGCCTTGCTCACAGCCGACGAGGAGGAGGGCCAGCGCCATGACGAGATGAAGTGTTCGCATGGGACGAGCCTAAGACCCCCGATCGGACGCCGCAAGAGTCTTCAGAACGTCACGCGCCAACGGCCACGGCATGCGTCCACGAACGAGGCCCCGTGCTTCGCTCATTCAGCGAAGCGTCGACCCTTCGGGTGAGTGGGGCCGTCCTAGACACGGGAAGGCGCCGTCGCCGCGCTCAGTCCATCCGACTCGGCTCGATCGTCACGATGACGTTCTTGGAGACGGGGGTGAAGCTGCCCTTGGCGAAATGGTCGAGAGGGACCAGCACGTTGGCCTCTGGGAAATAGGTCGCGACACAGCGAGCCGGGATCGGGTAGGGCACCGCCAGGAAGCGATACGCACTGCGACGCCGACCGCCGAAGTCGCTGTGCAAGTCCACGCGCGTCTGCGGCGCGATCCCAGCGGCGCGCATGTCCGCTTCGTTCATGAACACGATGCGACGGCCGCCTTCGATGCCCCGGTACCGGTCGTTGTTCCCATAGATCGTCGTGTTGTACTGGTCGTGGCTGCGCAGGGTCATCATCCGATAGCAGCCTTCGGCCAGCGAGTCGTCCGGCACCTCGTTGATGCTGAACTGGGCCTTCCCGGACGCGGTGTCGAACTTGCGCTCGCGTGCGGCGTTGTAGAGATGAAAGCCGCCGGGCTTTCGCACGCGCGCGTTGAAATCCTCGAACCCAGAGATCGTCTTTTCGATGAGGTCCCGGATCCGGTCGTAGTCTTCGACCAGCGAGGACCAGCTCAGCGGCCTGTCCGGGCCGAGCACCCGCGCGGCCAGGTTCGCCACGATCGACACCTCGCTGTGTAGCTCCGCGTGAGGAGGTCTTCGGTGACCCCTCGACGAGTGCACGACACCCATGGAATTCTCGACACTCACGAACTGGTCGCCGCAGGCCTGCCTATCGCGGTCAGACCGAGCCAGGCAGGGCAAGATGATCGCAGTCTCGGCTTGCATGAGATGACTGCGGTTGAGCTTCGTGCTCACGTGTACGAGGAGCCGGCACTTGCGCAGAGCTTCGGCCGTGCGCTCGGTATCGGGGCTCGCTTGCAGGAAGTTTCCGCCCATCGACATGAAGACCTTGGCTTTGCCCTCCAGCATGGCCTGAATAGCCTCCACCGTGTTGTACCCGTGCTCGCGCGGAGGCTCGAATCCGAACACTTCCCGTATGCGCTCGAGAAGCGCGGCGGGGGGCCGGTCGTGGATGCCCATGGTGCGGTCGCCTTGGACGTTGCTATGGCCCCGCACGGGACAGGTCCCGGCGCCCGGCTTGCCGATGCTGCCTCGCAGCAGGAGCAGGTTGACGATCTCTCGCACGTTCTCGACGCCGTTTTCGTGCTGAGTGAGGCCCATGGCCCAGCAGATGATTATCTTGGGCCCACGTAGGATGAGCTCGACGGCCTCGCGAAGCGCTTGTCCAGAGACCCCACAGCTTTGGACCAGGGCCTCGATGTCCTGCGCCTCCAAGTGTTCGATCAGTGCCTCGAAGCCCTCCGTGTGCTCCTCGATGAACGCCCGATCGAACACCTGCCCCGGTTTGCGCTTCTCTGCTTCGAGCAAGAGGCACATCAGCGCCTTGAGCAGCGCCACGTCGCCGTTGACCCGCACCTGTAAGAAGAGGTCCGCGATCTTCGAGCCGCCTCGGAGCAACTGCATGGGCTTCTTCGGGTTGATGAAGCCCATCAGACCGGCCTCGGGCAGCGGATTGATCGCGATGACCCGCGCGCCGCGTTGCTTGGCCTTCTCGAGCGCGGTGAGCATGCGCGGGTGGTTCGTGCCCGGGTTCTGGCCGATCACGAGGATCGTGTCGGCTTGATAGATGTCCTCCAGCGTGACCGAGCCCTTGCCGATCCCCACCGTTTCTCCGAGGCCGACCCCGCTCGACTCGTGACACATGTTCGAGCAGTCCGGCAGATTGTTCGTGCCGAAGGCTCTCACGAAAAGCTGGTACAAAAAGGCAGCCTCGTTGCTGGTCCGCCCAGAGGTGTAGAAGAGCGCATCGTTCGGCGACTCGAGCGCTTTCAGTGTCTCGGCGATGAGCTCGAAGGCCTCCGGCCAGCTCAGGGGCTCGTAATGAGTGCTTCCCTTGCGCAGCACCATGGGATGGGTGAGACGTCCCTGGTCGCCGAGCCAGAGGTCGGAGCGGGCTTTCATGTCCTCGATGCTGTGTCTGGCGAAGAACGCCGGCCCGGCCTTGCTGAGCGTGGTCTCCCAGGCCACGGCCTTCGCGCCGTTCTCGCAGAACTCGGTCATGATGGCGCGGTCGTCCGGGTCCGGCCAGGCACAGCCCGGGCAGTCGAAGCCGTCCTTCTGATTTACATAGCTGAGGATTCCGACGGCCCCGGGAAGCGCATGACCGTTCTTCATCATGTGCTTGAAGGTCGAGGTCACCGACGAGAGCCCCGCCGCAGCCTCTTTGGGCTTTCCGATCTTCGGCCGCTCGTTTGTCTCCGGTGCTTGCGCGCCGCTCTTTTCCTCTGTCGTCACGAAAGGCCTCCTGCCTTCATCACCCGGACCGGGGCCTTCGGGGAAGCCGAGATGCGCCGGCTCGCGGAATAGACGTTGAAACGCTTCTCTCGGGCGAAGGCCAGCAAGCTCAAATCGAAGCGCCGTGCAGTCTCGATCGCGAGACTCGACGGAGCGCCGACCGCCACGAGCACGGGGAAGCGGGCCCGGACGCATTTGAGCACGAGCTCGAAGCTCGCCCGGCTGCTGATGACCAGCAGCGCGGCTCCTGCGCTCGGCTGCCTGAGCGCGGCCCCGACGAGCTTGTCCATCGCGTTGTGCCGTCCGACGTCCTCACGAACGAAAAGGAGCTCTCCCGAGCGATTGAAGAGCGCCGCGCCGTGCGTGCCGCCTGTGTTTCGAAAGCACGGCTGCGAGGCTTCGAGGCGCAGGACCGCCTGGTGGATCAGGCTGGCGTCCAGCGGCTGACCGCTCGTGGGCAAGCTCTTGCAGCCAGACTTCTGCAGCGCTTCGAGCGTGCGCTCACCGCACAGGCCGCAGCCGCCATGAACCAGAAGGTTTCGCTCGAGCAGCCTCGATGGGACGGCGAACCCGGGCCGGAGCACGACTCTGACGCTGTTGTGCGGGGTCTCGGCGCTTTGGCAGTGTCGGACGTCGAGGACGTCGTCCAGCGCCTCGACGACTCCCTCGCCGCGGAGAAAGCCGAGCGCCAGGTCCAGGTCGTGGCCCGGGGTTCGCATCGTCATGGCGAGCGGCGTCTGCGTCCGCGCGTGTTCGGGCCCGTGCTCCAGAACGAGCTGCAGGGGCTCTTCGACCGCCACCAGGTCGTCCGTGCGAACGACCCCGCTCTCATCGAAGCGCTCCATGCGAGTCGAGGTGACGGGAGTCTTTGCCAAGATGCTCGGAGTGTACTTCGCTTTGGCCCGTCAGACGACTGAGTGGCAAGACGGCATCGAGGGCCGCTTCAAGGCCAGTCCGGCTCCTGCGGCAAGGTCGTTCCGGCGGTCTTTCCTTCCATCCGGTGCGCGACGAAGTCCTGCACGCTCGGGTGCTGAAGGTAAGGGTTTTGCTTCAGCTCTTCGTCGAGCGTCGACACGGGCACCGGACCGTAGTTGTGCCCCGGGTACATGCGTGTCTCGCGCGGGAGCGCTTGGCGAAGGCTTTTCAGCGTCTCGTACATGACCTCGGGGTCACCGCCGACGAAGTCACAGCGCCCACATCCCTGCACGAACAGCGTGTCACCCGTCACGATGCCCCCTGCAATCCGGTAGCTCGTCGAGCCGGGCGTGTGGCCAGGCGTATGGACCATCGTGATGCGAAGCTCCCGTCCGACTTCCAGTACGTCTCCGGCTCGGCTTCGCTGCAAGTTCTCGCAGCGAAACCCGGAGAAGTCGATCTCCTCGCCGAGCATGTGGACCGGCACGTCGTGGCGCTCCAGCATCGCCTCGACCCGGTTCACGTGGTCGAAGTGGCTGTGCGTGCACAGGATGTGCGTGATCGTCACGCCCAGTCGCGCGGCCTCCTCGCTGATGAAGTCCGCGTCCCAGGCCGGGTCCACGACGGCGCAGCTGCGCGTCGCCTTGTCCCCGATGAAGTAAATGAAGTTGTCCCAGGGCCCGAGCTCGAACTGGTGAACGAACAGCCCTTCGTCGCTGCTGCTCATCAGAACTCTACGACGCTGCGAATGGACTTGCCCTCGTGCATCAAGTCGAAGGCGTCGTTGATCTTGTCGAGGGGCATCTTGTGCGTGATCAGCTCGTCGATGCGGATCTTGCCGTCCATGTACCAGTCGACGATCTTCGGCACATCGGTGCGTCCGCGAGCCCCGCCGAACGCAGTCCCCCGCCAGACCCGCCCCGTCACCAGCTGAAAAGGCCTAGTGCGAATCTCTTCGCCAGCGCCGGCCACCCCGATGATGATGCTCTGTCCCCAGCCCTTGTGACAGCACTCTAGCGCCTGGCGCATGACGTCGACGTTGCCGATGCATTCGAAAGTGTAGTCGGCGCCGCCGCCGGTCAGATCGACCAGATACGCGACCAGATCCTCCCGCACTTCCGTCGGGTTCACGAAGTGTGTCATCCCAAAGCGTTCGGCCAGCTCTCGTCGCGCTGGGTTGACGTCGACACCGATGATCTTGTCCGCGCCGACCATCCGGCAGCCCTGCAGCACGTTGAGACCGATTCCACCGAGACCGAAGACCACCACGTTCGCCCCAGGCTCTACCTTGGCCGTATTGACGACCGCACCAATGCCCGTGGTCACCCCGCAGCCGATGTAACAGACCTTGTCGAAAGGAGCGTCCTGCCGAATCTTGGCGAGCGCGATCTCCGGAACCACAGTGTATTGGGCGAAGGTGGACGTGCCCATGTAATGGTAGAGCGTCTCCTTGCCGATCGAGAAGCGGCTCGTCTCATCGGGCATCAAGCCGCGCCCCTGTGTGGCCCGCACGGCTTGGCAGAGGTTGGTCTTGCCCGACAAGCAGTAGTCACAGGCGCGGCACTCGGGCACGTAGAGTGGAATGACGTGATCGCCCGGCCTCAGGGTCTTGACCTCGGAGCCGACCTCGACGACGACACCCGCGCCCTCGTGTCCCAGGATTGAAGGAAAGATGCCCTCCGGGTCTGCGCCGGACAGGGTGTAGGCATCGGTATGGCAGATCCCCGTGGCTTTGATCTCCACCAGTGCTTCATTGGCTTTTGGCCCCTGAAGCTGGACGGTTTCGATCGAGAGCGGCTTGGCGGCCTCGTATGCAACGGCGGCTCGGACGTCCATGCTCAAGCCTCCAGCGAAATCGCAGCGGTTGGGCAGTACTTCACGGCCGTTTCGACGGCTTCGCGAAGCGCCTCGGGCGGCTCTTCTTGCAGGATCTCCAAGAACCCCTGGTCATCAACGCGAAAGACATCGGGCGCCTCGCCCATGCAGTTCCCGTGCCCTTGACACAAATCGAAGTCGACCTTGATGCGCATGACAGCTCCTTCCTTGGTGCGTGAGCTTAGTAGACACCCGGGATGATGCGCCACTTCACCTTCTCGCAATACCTATCCCAGTCCGCACCATACTTCGTGGAACAGAAATGATGATCGCGTCGCTCCCGGTGAATGAGCAGAGCCGCGAAGTAGATCGGGTAGAAGTACGGCAAGAGCGAGTCGAACAGGCAGGGAAGCGACCAGGACAGGGCCATCAGAATGTCGCCCACGTAGTTGAAGTGCCGCGACCAGCCCCAAAAACCAGACAAGAGAAGCTTTCCCCCTTGCTCGGTCTGCAAGTACTCGGCCGGCTTGCCCCAGATGCGCGTCTCCTCGGGTGCTTTTCGGAAGCGGTCCTTCTGCCGATTGACCGCCCGGAAGATGTACAGGCCGAGCATGTTCAACGCGACGATGAGGCCGGCGGCCCACCAGGACAGCGAATGTACCCTATCGATGAGGTAGTGCGCCTGCAGTGAATAAGTCATCGGGACCCAGACCAAGTCGCCGAAGGCCAGCATGTAGCCGAAGTTCTCATGCTTGATGTCCATCGTCGTGAGGATGGCCGCTTCATTCCAGAAGTAATCGACGATGTAGAGCATCTGGAAGAGCCACACGAGCAGCATGGAGGTCGAGACGAAGCCGTAGCGCTCGTACTGCACATAGGCGAACGAGCTGTTGAGAAGCACCCAGAAGATCAAGCCCGGCCGCGCTTCGCAGAACAGCTTCAAGTCGAAGCCCTTCGGGCCTGGAGGCACACGCGGGTTGTGCCCGGTTCCCATCCAGAAGTCGTGAATGACGCTGCCGCTCAAGTTCCGTGCCTGACCGTGCTTCTTCCCATAGAAGTAAAGGAACAAGCTGAAGGCGAAGCTGAACAAGGTCATCACGCTCAGCAGCGCACCAAACTCCTCGTATAGGCTTCCGATCGAAAACAGACCGGACCCGTGGAGTCCGGCGACGAGCACGAGGGTCGCGAGTAGCGAGAACAAGCCGTTCATGCGGTATGGCAAGCGACTCCCGTCGGGCAGCTCAGATCCCAGCACCTCTCGGCCCGGGGCGTAGCGCTGAAGCAGCGCCTGTAGCGCGAGCCAGACCAAGTAGATCCACGTCGCCCGCCAGCTAGGCCGCAAGGCCGCGAAGAAGCCCTGCCAATCGGCGTCTGGCGCCGGGAGCAGCCGAGCGTCGTTGAAGCGGACCGCGAAGAACAGATAGGCCGTGAACACCGGCAGCCCGAGGATCATCGCCAGATTGCCGGGCACCCCCCCAAATTCCATCTTTCGCTGAGTTTTTACAGTTGAGTCCGGCACCTGGCGCACGATAAGGCACCCTACGCATCTATACAATTTCAGTTTCGTTCTGTGAGGGATCCCGCCTGATCTCGCGTCTAGGCATTTGCTCGCAGACTGGCTAATCTGCAGAGCTCTTCTTTAGGATCTTGGCTTAGGAACGGTTCGATCGATGATGAGACCCAAGAAGGCGATTCCGCCGATCGCCGCCGCGATACTAGCGCTGACAGGCTGCGGCGACAGCGCTGACGAGGCTCAGTTTGGTGAAGGTGGCATGGGCGGCGCGGCTGGTGTCGGGGGTGTCGCAGGCGTGGGCGGCGCCGCTGGTTCGGGCGGTGCGGCCGCCGCGGGCGGTGCCGCAGGCACGGGCGGCGGAGTAGGTGTCGACAGCGGCGGTGATCTTCCGACTGCGATTGAGACCTTCTGCATGACGCAGCTCGACTGCGCCTACACCGAAGACCTCGCCCGCTGCGTCGAAAGCAATCTCGGCACGCGGATCGTGGAGGTTGCCACGGAGCCGTGCGAACTCGCCCTGGCCAGCTATTTCGATTGCCTCAGCTCGCTAGGCTGCGAACGCATCTTGAGCTGCGAGGACGAGGCGATCATCGACGCCTTGGAGGCCGAGTGCGAGTTGCCGGGCAAGTGACGCGCGCAGCGACCGGCTGCCGGGTCACTGAAACCTTCCTGTGTTAGCCTTGCGGCGATGATCATCGTCACCGGCACCAAGCGTTCCGGCACCTCGATGTGGATGCAGCTTTTGAAGGCTGCCGGCATCCATCCGATCGGCGACGCCTTTCCTCGAAACTGGGGCGACACCATCAAGGACGCGAACCCCGCGGGCTTCTACGAATCGGAGCTCCGAAAGGGGATCTATTACGCCACCAATCCGCATCCAAAGTCGGGCGTCTATCTTTTTCCCGAACAGACCCGAGAGCTCGCGGTCAAAGTCTTCGTGCCGGGGCTCATCAAGACGGACCGCGCGTTCATCGACAAGGTCATCGCCACCGTTCGCCCCTGGCGTCAATACGTGGCTTCGCTCGACCGGCTCTACACCATGGAACGCGAGGCACAGACCAAGCTTCGCGAAAAAGAAGGCAAGCCTCCCCCTCCAGCCAACCCAACGATGCCGCCCGTGCTCGAATGGTGGGCCGAAAACTTCTCATTGGTGAGCGACATCGTGACCCGGCGCTACCCGGTTTACATGCTTGCCTACGAATCCGTGCTGAACGACACGGAGGCCGCTTTGGGCGACGTCTTCCGCTGGCTCGGAGACAAGTGGGACGCCGCCGCCGCGATTGCCCAGGTAGAGCCCGCGCTCCGAACCCAGCAGGACCACTCCGAGATCGAAACGGACCTGGAGCCCGAGCTCATCGAGACCTTCGACGCGCTCTACGACCTGGTCCTGCACAAACGGCCACTCGAACAGTCGTTCGTCGACCGACTCAACGAAACAAATCAACGACTCGAAACGCGCCTCGAAGCGGCGCGCAAGGAGCTCGCCCGTCAGGTCATGGAGCGTCGAAAAGCCATTCACGCCGCTCAGCTCGAGCAGAAGGCGAAAGAAGAGGCCTCCTCCTGAGCGCGGTCAGTCGCCGTCCTCTCGCTTTGGCGCTGGCAGAGACATCACGCGCTTGGGCGAAGGGCCCCAGCTGCTGACCCGGGGCAGCGCCCGGTACAGGAGTCGGTGATAGACGCCGCGCGGGAGGATGCGTCTCAAGGCCCCGAAGAGTCGGGCATCAGGGGTCGCGGGCACGCGGAGGGCAGGACGCCTCTTGCGCATGGTGCGCAGGATCACTCTGGCTACCGACTCCGGCGTCGACCACGAACGCTGCATGAGCCAAGCGACGAAGGGAGCCATGTTGACGTAGTGCGCGTGGTAGGGCTCCGTGATCTCGTGCTCGGAGTGTCCACTCTTGGCCGTGTACCGGACCTTCCGAAAGCCGTCCGAGTCGATGAAGCCCGGCTGGACGAGGCTCACGCGGATGCCCCAGGGGCGAACCTCGTACCAAAGCGACTCATGAGCGCCCTCGAGCGCGAACTTCGATGCGCTGTACCCCCCCATGGTCGGCATGGCCATCATGCCTCCCACCGAGCTCACTGTGATGATGCGCCCCGCCCGCTTGGCTCGCATCCCCGGAAGGACGAGTCGGATCAACTCCATCGGCGAGCTGAAGTTCACGTCCATCTGCGCTTGGCGCTCTTCCTCGGAGACGTGCTCCACGACGGCGCGATAGGAAATCCCGGCGTTATTGACCAGGATGTCGACCCCGCCCCAATCGCGCTCTCCCTCCTGAATCACCGCCGCCCGCTGCTCCGCGCTCGTGACGTCCAGGGGCCGTATCCGAAGCCGTTGACTTTCCCGCAGTGCATGGGCCTCGAACCGCGGTAGAGAGGACTGCCGGGCAGTGAGGATCAGTCGACAGTCGGTCTCGGCCAAGAGCTTGCCGAGGGCGAGCCCCACTCCGGTGCTCGCTCCAGTCACCAGAACCGTCTTCGGCGCAGCCATGGCCATCGATGATACTCAATCAAGCGCTGAAGGCGCAGGCTCGCAGTTCCCGCCATAGGCCGAACGGAGCACTGCCTCGGCGGATTTTCCTCGCGGAGAGAACCCGTTCGGGCCTTCCTCGGCTGTCTTCGGGTCCGTGAACCACTTCCACCAGTAGATCCCCCGCACCCAGCCCTGGGCGCGCACCGCCTCGACGAAGAGTCGGTAGGCGAGCGCTTGGACCTCCTGGTCTGCTTCCGCATTTTCGACCCGTTCCGGCCATTGGTGTGGCGCGGCCAGCGATCCCTTGGCGGAGCGGTACCCCACCTCGGAAAACAGCACTGGACGCTCGGTCCGTTCCGAAACCCTCTTCAGTTTGGCCACCGCTGCGTCCAGTCGCCCGCGGACCCCGGCCTCGTCGACGACCGAACCCTCCGCCAGCGGCGGATAGAACTGAACCCCGATAGAGTCGACGGCGTCCCACCAGGGCAGCGCGTCCACGTCGTCCCAGTTCGCGCAGTAGACGATCTCGCCATCGAAGCGCGCTCGGACCTTTTTCGCGAGCTCGCGCCAGCGCTCCTCGAAGCGCTGTTCCGTCGACTTCAGCTCGACGCCGATCGCCAGCTGCTCCACGCCTTCGGACTGGGCCAAGTCGGCGTAGTGAAGCAGCCAGGCCTCGTAGCTCGCGAACCACTGATCCCAGCCCTGTGGGCTCCCCGGATCGAGCCGGCCCCGCCATGCGCCCCCCACGACCCAGAGCTGTGGTTTCAAGAACACGCGCAGGCCCAGGTCCTTGGCGGCTCGAATTTCGCGGCGGACTCGCGCGTCCGTCTCTGCGGCCGGCACGTCTTCGATGCCGTGCACAGCCTGGTCGTCCAGCCCGCGCATGAACCCGAACGGCGTCAGGCTGACCGATTGCACCCCGAGGGCCTTGAGCTCACGCAAGCTCGCCGCACTGGTAGGGGTCCCGTAGCCGCGTCTGCCGCCATGCTGGTAGTTGTGCGCCAGGCTGATTCCTCTGCGGATGCCCGCCGGCAAGGGCTCGAGCCCCCGAGCACAGCGCTCCTGCCCTCGCGGGACCGGCTGCTGGGGGTCCGCATTCTGGGCGGGCTTGGAGCAGCCCGCCCATCCGAGTGGGTTGAGCAGCGCGAGAAGCAAGGGGACGAGCAGGGCGGGGCGCCGCATGCGCCGATCCCAACACGCGCACAGGCCACGGTCAACGGGCGCAGACTCAGACAAGTTGAGCTGAGCGCACCGGCTGCCGTAGACTCGGGGCGTCCTTCAAAAGGGGAGGGGGCTCCATCATGGCCTGGTTCGTCGGACTAATCGTCTTAATCGTCGCGGTGATCGCCTGGATCGCGGGCATGTACAACAGCCTGATTCAGTTGCGAAACCGCTTTCAGAACGCTTTCGCGCAGATCGACGTTCAGCTGAAGCGGCGCCACGACCTGATTCCGAACCTGGTCGAGACGGCCAAGGGCTATCTCAGCCACGAGCGGCAAACCCTCGAAGCCGTGATCGCCGCTCGCAACTCGGCCGAGAGCGCCCGGAAGCGCGTGGCCGCCGACCCGGGCGACTCTGAGGCGATGCGGTCCTTGGTCAGCGCCGAAGCCGGGCTCAGCGGAGTCTTGGGAAGGCTTTTCGCGCTCTCCGAGGCCTACCCGGACCTCAAGGCGAACACGACCATGATGCAGCTCTCCGAGGAGCTCACGAGCACGGAGAACAAGGTCGCTTTCGCTCGGCAGGCGTTCAACGACGCCGTCATGAACTACAACAATAAACGAGAGATGTTCCCCTCGAACATGATTGCGCAAGCGTTCAATTTCGCGCCCGCCGAGCTCTTCGAGATCGAGTCCGAGGCCGAGCGCGCGCCGGTCCAGGTCCAGTTCTAGCCAGGGCGCACGATGGACTTCTTCGAGGCGCAAGACCTCGCTCGGCAGCGCTCCTCGCAGCTTACGCTCCTCTTCAGCTTGGCGGTTCTGGGAGTCTGTGCCGCCGTGTACGCGCTGGCGCTCTTCGTTTGGCACGGGCTCTTTGCAGGGCCTGGGGCGGCCGTGATCACGGGACACTACGATGCCATCGAGCCGCTGAGCTTTCAGGCTTGGCAACCCGAGGTCTTTTTCTGGTCTGTCGGCTCGACCTTGCTGCTCATCAGTCTCGGCACGCTCTACAAGTCGGCCCGGCTCCGCAGCGGCGGTGGCGCCGTCGCGGAGGCTCTCGGCGGGCGCAGGGTCGACCCTGCTTCGACCGTCCCCGAAGAACGACGCCTGCTCAACCTGGTCGAGGAGATGTCGATCGCCTCGGGGACCCCGGTGCCGGACGTTTACCTCCTCGAGCAGGAGACAGGCATCAATGCTTTTGCCGCGGGAAACACAGCCAGCGACGCGGCCATCGGAGTGACCCGCGGCGCCGTCCAGCTCCTTTCCCGAGATGAGCTTCAGGGTGTGATCGCCCACGAATTCAGCCACATCTTCAACGGAGACTCTCGGCTCAACCTGCGCGCGCTCGGCCTGCTGCACGGCGTCTTCCTCGTGGCCCTGCTCGGCCGGATCATCCTTCGGGGCGCGCGCTACAGCTCCAGAAAAGAGGGGGCCGGGGGCGTGACCATCGGCCTCGGCCTGCTCCTGATCGGCTCGATTGGTGTGTTCTTCGGCCGGCTCGTTCAGGCGGCGATCTCGAGGCAGCGCGAGATCCTGGCCGATGCCTCCGCCGTCCAATTCACCCGCGACCCGGAGGGCCTGGCCGATGCCCTGAAGAAAATCGGCGGCGTCGCAACGGGCTCCTACCTCAGGGCCCCTCAGGCCGACGAGGCCAGTCACATGTTCTTCTCGAGCGGGGTCCGGCGGCTTCCCCTGCTTGCGAGTCTCTTTCGCACCCACCCGCCGCTCGAGGAGCGCATCCTCCGGCTTCAGCCTCATTGGAACGGCGAGTTCCCCGAGGTGCAGCTCCCCGAGATCGGTGCTGGGTTCGGCCCGCGGGCCCGAGACCCGCAGGCCCGAGAACAGCTTGCGGGCGCGCAAGGGCCCCCGCTGAGCGCCTTCGCGGAGAGCCCCAGCGCGGCCGAGGTTCGGCAGGCCCTGGAGCACATCGGCCAACCGAGGCCCGAGGAGATCGCCGCCGCCCGGACCATGCACCAGGGCATGCAGGACAGCTGGGTCGGGGCGGCCCGGGAGCAGCACGAAGCGCAGGCGCTCGTGTTCGGGCTTCTGCTCGGCCCCGATCGTGCCCAGGCTCTGCACGAGGCCGCCGTGCTCGAACAGCGGACCGACGCTCGCACGGTGGCACTGGCCGAGCGTTTTGCCGCGGAGACCCGGTCGCGCCCCTCGGCCGAGAAGATCGCCCTGATCGACATCGCCATCGGCACGCTCCGCGGGCTTTCAGCACCGGAATACCGGCGTTTCTTGGATGCGATGGATGCGATGATCCGGAGCGACGGGCGGGTGGATCTCTTCGAATACGCGGTCAGCGCCTGTATCCGCCGGCATCTGGGGCGCTACTTCGACCAGCTGGGTCAGACCCCGGTCCGCTTTCGAAAGCTCAAAGATCTCCTCCCCGATACCGAGCTCCTGCTTTCGACCCTGGCCCGGCTCGGGGCCCGCTCTGAGGATCAGGCCCGGAGGGCGTTCGAGGCGGCGGCGCAGGCTCTGGGCCTCGGCCAGGCCACGCTGAGCTTGCGGCCTTCAGCAGAGTGCACGCTTCAGGCCGTCGAGATCGCCCTGCTTCGCTACGACGCGGCGACCCCAGCCCTCAAGAAGGGCTTGATGCGGGCCTGCGGGGCCAGCGTCATCGCAGACGCGCGCGTCTCCGACCGGGAGGCGGAGCTGATTCGCGTGATCGGCGATTCGATAGATTGTCCTGTGCCCCCATTTGTGGGATCACCGCAATGATGGAAGAGACGAAGCTCGCACACGAAACCGCCACGCAGCAGGAAGCGATGGCCCTTCAGGAGATGCTCGAAAGCGAAGGGATTGCTGCCGCGCTCGTGGACCACCGGGACACGGCCTTCACTGGCATCGTCGACAGAGGGCGCTCTGGCACCGAGGTCCGGGTACCGGCCGATCAGCTCGAGCGCGCCAAGCAGCTCATCGGGGAATACCTGGCGGCTCGTCCCATCGAGGGTCCGCCTGATGTCCCGCCGCCGGACAGCGGTTCGGCAGCGATGGTCAGGGGGCCCGGCTGGCTGATCATCACCCTGATCCTGCTCCTCTTTCTGGGCGTCGCGATCTATCTCGTCAGCCAGTAGCCAGCCCGGGTTCAGGGGCGCTTTCCTGCTGTTTTTACGGTGGACAGCCGTGACGCCCAAGCTACATTACAAGGCGTAAAGGAAGCGTTTTCATGCAGACCCAAACGTACGATCTCAAGGAGCTGGCCAAGCTACTGAACTTCACGGAAGCCTACTGCAAGATGGTGCTCAAGCGCATGGGGCAGGACCCGAGCGCGCCCATCGACGAGGGCACAGCGGCGGAGCTCGCCAAGAAGCTCTCGCGGCCTTGGCCGCCAGAGTCGAACTAAGCAGGGTCTACTGCCTCGGCGAGCTGTCGAGAACACGGTCGCGAGAGTAAGCCGAGCTGGGCACGCTTTCGCGACCGTTTTGCAATCTTCCCTGCGCTCCGTTTTTCGGCGAGCGATCGAATCGCTGCATGGTACAAACGAAGCTTACTCGCTCGGGTCGAGCACCGAGCGGGCTTTGGGAGAAGATGAACCCGAACGCTGTTGCCCAGAGCGGAGCCGAGCGTGCGCCGCAGGCTTTCAAGGCGCGTCAGATGCTGGGCAAGTACCGCATCCAACGACGCATTGGCAGTGGTGCATTCGCATCTGTCTACGAAGCCTACGACACCATCGAAGGCTTGCCGGTCGCGCTCAAGGTCCCGCATCGGCATGCCTTTGACGACGATGCCTTGGCTCTCATCCGTCGCGAGGTGCGGCTCATGGCCCGGCTCGATCACGACAACATCCTGCCGCTTCGAAACGCGATGTTCGTCGACGGGTACTTCGTCATCGCTAGTCCCCTGGGAGACCGCACGCTGACCGATCGCTTACGCTCCCGGATGGGCACCCGGACGGCGATGGCTTACGCCGAGCAGCTCGTCGATGCCCTGGCCTACGCCCACGAGAAGCGCATCATCCATTGCGACATCAAGCCGGACAACATCATCATGTTCCCTGACGGCCTGGTACGACTAGCCGACTTCGGCATCGCAAAAGTCGCCCTCCAGACGCGAACGATATACGGTTCGGGCCAGGGCACGGTGGGGTACATCGCACCCGAGCAAGCCATGGGGAAGCCTTCGTTTCGGTCGGACGTGTTTTCGATGGGGCTCGTGCTCTATCGAATGTTTTCGGGAGAGCTCCCGGAGTGGCCGTTCGACTGGCCGCTGCCTGGCGCATCTCGGCTTCGGCGAACGGTGAGTCCCGAGTTTGCCGACTTTCTTCGGCGTGCACTCGAAGTGCGCGAACGCAAACGCTTTCGTGACGGGGTCGCCATGGCCAACGCGTTCGATGCGGTGGCGCCTCGGGCAATAAGGTGACCGAACACCACATCTTCACCGATGTGGACCTGGACAAGAGCTGCTGTTTCCCGTTCGCGTCGGGGCAGGCGGCCGTGTTCAGCGCCCGCCGACCCGGCTCCGGCAAGCCCAACCAGGACGCCGCTGCCTTGATCGTCGTGGGACCCTCGGTTGGCGTGGCCGTGGTCTCCGATGGCGCGGGCGGCCATCCGAGCGGCGCCGACGCGGCTGCGCTCGCGGTGCATGCCGTCCGCGATGCCATCACCGGTGCGCAGGACCTTTCTCAGGGGCTTCGTGACGCGATCATCAACGGTTTCGAGGAAGCGAATCAGAAGATCATCGCCTTGGGTGTGGGGGCCGCGGCCACCATGGCCGTCGTCGAGGTGGATCACGGGATCATGCGCACTTATCATGCCGGCGACTCGATGGTCCTGGTCACAGGCCAGCGCGGCCTCGTGAAGTGGATGACCGTGCCGCACTCGCCGGTCGGCTACGCCGTCGAGTCCGGCCTCTTGCACCGGGACGACGCGCTCCACCACGAGGACCTGCACCTCATATCGAACTCGCTCGGCCGCCAGGACATGCGCATCGAGCTTGGCGCCTCCTTGAAGCTCGCCCCGCGCGACACGGTCGTGCTCGCGAGCGACGGTCTGAGCGACAACCTGCACCTCGGCGAAATCGTCGAAGGCGTACGCAAAGGGCCGCTCCAGAAGGCCGCCGATCGCCTGGCCAGCCTCGGAAAGGCCCGGATGCAGAGCCCGGAAGAGGGGAGCCCATCGAAGCCCGATGACCTCACGTTCATCGCGCTTCGCTTGGGCGCCCGTTCACGCGGCCTGGATTAGCGCGGCAGCTCGCTCGCCGATCATCATGCACGGCGCGTTTGTGTTGCCGCCGGTCACCTCGGGCATGATCGAAGCGTCCGCCACGCGGAGCCCTTCGATGCCGCGCACGCGAAGCTGAGGATCGACCACCGCCATCTCGTCCACACCCATCTTGCAGGTGCCGACCGGGTGATAAACCGTCGTCGCGCGCAGGAGCACTTCTTCGCGAAGCTCCGCGTCCGTCGAGCGGTGCGAGCCCGGGGCAAGCTCCTCGCCCAGATGGTTTCGCATGACCGGGTGCGCGCAGATTTCCCGTGACTTTCGCATCGCGTTGACGAGCAGCTGCACGTCCTCCGGCTCTTCCAGGAAGTGCGGGTCGATGTGCGGAGCGGCGTCCGGGGCGTTCGAGCTCAGCAGCAACTCGCCTCGGCTCTTTGGGTAGATGAGGGTCGGCATGACCGTCAGGCAGGTGCCCTTGTCGACGTGCGGGCGATCCGGGCCGTCCTGGTTGGGATCCGGGTAGCCCCAGGGCAGCGTGTGGATCTGGATGTCAGGAATCGGCGCGTCGGGGCGGCTCTTCAGGAAGGCGCCGGCTTCGAAGACCGTGCGGCCGAACCAGGTGTCGCCCTTGATCATCTCCTTCAGCATCCCGCCGAAGAAGTGCGTCGCCGTGCCACGGTGAAGGCTCGTGGGCGAGCGGAAGGTGAGCGGCACGAAGAGATGGTCGTGCAGGTTCTTGCCGACCCCTTGCAGGTCGAGCTTCACCTCGATGCCCTTTTCCTTCAGGTGCTCGGCGGGGCCCACGCCGGAAAGCATCAGAAGCTGCGGCGAGCCCACGGCGCCTGCGGACAGAACCACCTCGCGGCCGGCGCGGGCGATCGTCCGTGTGCCGTTCTGCGAGTACTCGACGCCCGTGGCCCGGCCGTTTTCGATGACGACCCGGTGCACCAGCGCCATCGTCTCCACCTTGAAGTTGGGTCGCTCTTTGTGTGGCGTGATGTAAGCCTCGGCCGTGCTGCTGCGGACCCCGGCGCGCGCCGACATTTGGTACGTGCTCGTGCAGTTCTGCTCCGCGCCGTTGAAGTCATCCGTAATCGGCACGTCGCAGACGGCTGCCGTGGCCTGCATGAAGGCCTTGGATACCGGGCTCAGCTGGTCCCCCGGGTGGCGGGTGACCTGGATCGGTCCGCCGGCGCCGTGGAACTCGGTCTCGCCGTCTTCGTGGTTCTCGAGCTTCTTGTAATACGGGAGGATGTCCTCGAAGCTCCAGCCCTCGCAGCCGCGAGCTGCCCAGCCATTGTAATTCTCTTTATTGCCGCGCAGATAGAGCATGCCGTTGATGGCGCTCGAGCCGCCGAGGACCTTGCCCCGGGTGTACGGAATGCGCCGGCCGTTCATGTGCGGCTGAGGCACCGTCGTGAAGCCCCAGTCGACCTTCTGCTTCAGCTGCTTCACCTGGTGAATGAGGCTGATCATCCCGGGCGTGCGAATCATCCGGGTCTGGTCCGAGCCCCCAGCTTCCAAAAGCAAGACCGTGACGCTCGGGTCCTCCGCCAGACGGCTGGCAACAATTGCGCCCGCCGAACCCGCACCGATCACGATATAATCAAAGTCAGCCATGAATCCTCCAAAGTGAAACGTGTTTCACTTCATGCGATATAGGCTGAAGCCCGCCGCGATGCACGCCGGAACCCCCGCGTTGTCCAAGCACAAACCAGAACTATTGTGCAGGCGAAACCTTGCAATTTGGCTTGATGGATGGACAATCCCAACCGGGGGCGTCCGACTCGGGATATGGATGGATGCCAGGTTTTGCGGGGTGATGATGGAACGCCGATGGCTAGTGCTTGCTTTGTTGTGTGTCGGGGTGTGTGTCGGGGCGCTGCGCCCGTCAGTGGCGGAGGCGCAATGTACCGATAACGGCGACTGTCCGGCCGGGACGAACCCCCTGCCGCCGGGTCAGCTTAGTCAGTCTGTGATCACCGGGACAGCGGGAGACGACTGCATCATTCCGACCGGTTCCGCAGTGGTTACGCAGATCGATGGCGGTGGTGGGAACGACTACATCTGCGGCCGGGACACCAGCGTCGTCAATGTCATCGACGGTGGGGATGGGAACGATACGATTTACGCTCAGGGGTCGTCCGGCGACACGATCTTCGCTGGCCCTGGCGACGACACAGTGATCGGCGGGGACGGTAACGACAACATCAACGGTCAAGACGGGGCCGACACCATCGACGGCGGCGGTGGCGTCGACAACATCGACGGTGGTGCCGGAAACGATACGATCAACGGCGGCGATGGCAACGATCCCATCAGGGGCGGTGACGGCGATGACATCATTTTCGGCGATGCTGGCAACGACACCATCGAGGGCGAGGCCGGCAACGACACCTTGAACGGCGGCGCGGGTGACGACGTCCTCGATGGCGGGACCGGGGAGAACGTCGTTGATGGCAACGGCGGCACGGACACCTGTCGGAACTTTTTTTCTCAAGTCAACTGTCAGAACCTCAACTACGCGCTGCTTCACTCGTTCACGGCGTTCGAAGACCAGGCTGGGGTCGTGCTGCGCTGGCTTACGGTGACCGAGGTTTCGACCATCGGCTTCTACGTCTATCGGGAGGTCGAGGGTAGCTGGGTGCAGGTGCATGAGGGCTTGCTGCCGAGCCTTCGTGGCTCGGCTCAGGGAGGGATCTATGACCTGCGGGATCCGGGCGCGAGCGGCGAGCCGGCGCGCTATCTGCTCGTCGAGGTCGACGCTCAGGGAAGGCGCTCCAGTTACGGTCCCTACGACGTCGTCGTGGCCGCCGGCGTCGAGAGTCTCCTGTCCGAGGGGGAGAGCTTTGCTCGCGAGGCTCATAGCAACGTAGGCAAAGTGGTGGCGGCGCTCGTCGACGAGCCCGAGAACGGCGAACGGCAGCACCCTGGTGACGCCGTGGCCGTGTACGTTGGGGTCGAGGAAACTGGGATCTACGATCTGAGTAGCGCGGAGCTGGCCGCGCGGTTTGGGCTCAGTGAGGCGGAGGTGCGTGAGCGCCTGGCCGCCGGCGACTTCTCGCTGACCGAGGCCGGCGAGCCGGTGGCCTGGATGGCCAGCCCGGAAGGCGATGCGCTCCGCTTCCTCGGCTTTGCCATCGATAGCGTGTTTACGCGCGAGCGCCTGTACCGAGTCAGCCTCGGAGAAGGCTTGTCGATCGAGCGCGTCTCGCGCCCCGTCTCAGATGGCCCGGTGGCGGAGTCCTTCGAGGACCAGATTCACTTCGAGGAGGACGTGCTTCCGGGCACGCTCGCCGGGACGAGTGGAGATTCCGACTTCTGGGTCTGGGCAGGGGCCGCCCCGTTCGAGCCTGCTGGGGCGGAGGTCGAGTTCGAGCTCGAGTCGCTGGTTCCCAGTCAGCAGTCCCAGCTCAGCGTAGAGCTCCGGGGCATTACGGACTTCCCGCACGACGTGGACCTCTACGTCAACGGGGTTCTCGTCGGCGGGGCGAAGTTCAATGGAATGCAGACGCAGATCGCCGAGCTCACGCTGCCCGCCGGTCTGCTTCAGAACGGCAGCAATACCCTGCGAATCGTGGCGAAGGGGGTCGACGAGAGCATCGTTTACTTCGATGGCTTCGATCTCCTGGTCGAGCGCCTCTACGAAACCGCTGCCGAGTCGCTCAGCTTTTCGCAGGCTGCAGACGCGAGTCTAGCGCTGCGCGGGGCCTTTGGGGATGCGCCCTCAGTCTTCGATGTGACCGATCCGCGCCGCCCGCGACTCATCGAGGACGCTAGCGTCTCGGTGGAGGGCGATGTGGCCACAGTGAGCTTCGATGCGCGCGCGGACGAGTCGTACTTCACGACGGCGGCCGTGCATCGCTCTCCGAGCGCGCTCTTCAACGATGTCGCTTCGGAGCTACGGAGCGAAGACAATGCTGCAGAGTACCTGGTCATCGCACCGGCTCCGTTCTACGAGTCGGCACGGGCCCTGGTGGACTATCGAAAGGCCGACGGGCTGCAGTCCATGCTGGTCGATCTACAGGACGTGTACGACGAATTCTCGGACGGCACCGCCAATCCCAATGCGGTCCGGGCCTTCCTCGAGCACACACAGCGCTGGTCCCAGGCACCCAGGTATGCGGTGCTGGTGGGCAAGGGCTCGTACGATTTTCGCGACCTGAAGGGGCTTGGTGGAACCTGGTTCCCGCCGCTCTTGGTCCGTGCCGAAGGGGGCCTGTTTGCTTCGGACAACGCCTATGCCGATTGGCAGGGCGATGACGGCATTCCGGAGCTAGCGATCGGGCGTCTGCCGGTTACGCGTACGGAAGAGCTCGCCCGCATCGTCGCCCGCATCCAGCATTTCGAGCAGAACCTGGACCAGCTCGGGGACGAGGTCCTGATGATGGCTGACGAGGACGATTTGCGCGAGGATGTGTATAGTCCAGGACATGCGTTCTTCGCGCGGGAAAGTGATCGCATCGCCGTCGAGTTGGCGGATGATTGGTCCTTCGAGCGGAGCTACCGCACCGAAGCCGGGTCCCTTCAGGAGTTCCGTGACGCATTGTTCGAACAGCTCGGGCGCGCGCCGCGATTCGTGCATTACTTGGGCCACGCTGGCATGAATGTGCTCGGCGGCAGTGAGCCGCTGTTCCACGTGGACGATGTGCCGGACCTGGAGCTCGATGGGCTGTCGCCGGTCTACCTGATGATGACCTGCAGCAGCTCGAGATTCGAGCTCCCAGGCTGGGTATCCCTCAGCGAGGCCCTGCTCTCCGACGACGACGGAGCGATCGCCGTTTGGGGTGCCAGCGGCGTGTCGGACGATGGCGAGGCTCAAGCTCTTTCGACTGAGCTACTGCAGATCCTCGCGGAGGACGAGCTTCGACTCGGCGACGCCGTGATCCGAGCGCAGCAGACTCTTCTAAGCAACCCGGACATTGCTGAGCCCTCGGCCAACATGCAGAAGATCTACCAGCTCTTCGGTGACCCTGCGCTTCGGTTTAACGAGCTTCCTCCGACCGATGAGGATCCGGATGACGGAGATCCGGTCGATCCCGGCGACATCTTCAGTGGCTGTGCCGTGTCCTGGGCCGCGCCGAGCTATGGCTCGCTCGGGCTTCTGCTGATGGCTGGCTTGCTCATCGCTTGGCGGCGTCGGTCGCGCTTGCGCTGATGGCGTCGGCCAGGCCGCTGTGGCGCTGAGCCTGCTCTGTGACTGCGCGGAGCAGGCTCGGTTTGCTGCCGACGAGGCGGACGCGCCGGCGGGCGCGGCTGACGGCGGTGTAGAGCAGCTCGCGGGTCACGAGCGGGTGGCTGGATTCGGGCAAGACGATGAGGACTTCGTCGAATTCCGAGCCCTGCGACTTGTGCACGCTGAGGGCGTAGGCCGGGCTGTAGCGGGGCAGAAGGGCTTCGGCAAATCGCTGGACCTGATTCAGGTCTCGTTGGACTGTAGCCGTTCGTAGGTTTTGAGGGCCTTCTTCCAGGAAGGCGAAGTCGCCGTTGTAGAGCTCGAGCTCGCGGTCGTTTTCCTCGATGAGAATCGGAGTCCGGGCCTCTGTCAGCCTGGTCGGAAGCCGCTGGCGAAGCGCCGTGGCGAGTCCTTCGGTGCCAAGCGGTCCGCGTCGAAGGGGGCTAAGCATGATGTAGCGCTCCCGCGCCTCGAAGTGTGCGACGGGGTCGGTTTCCTCCAAGATGGCCGACCATTGGTGAGCCGCGCGGTCGAGCTCTGCGGGGAGCTCGGACAAGGGCGCCCAGCTGAGCGCGGCATTGGGGTCCGGGTCCAGCAGGCGTTCGAGCGCTTTGGGGTCGCCTTCGCGAATCGCCCGGATGCCGGCACCGAGGGGGCTGTCGGACTCGTAGCGGTAGGTCTTGCTGAGGCAGGTCAGGCGCTCGGTGCCGCCGGCTCGCTCGAAGGCCTGGACGAGGTCGCGCAAGACGGAGCCAGCTTCGACGGAGCTGAGCTGATCGGGGTCGCCTACGATGAGCAGCCGTGCTCGCTCGGGCGCGGCTTGCAGGAGCTGCTGCATGAGGGTCAGGTCGATCATCGAGGCCTCGTCGACGACGATGATGTCCGCCTCCAAGGGCCGCTCTCGGCCGTGACGAAAGCGCATGCCGTATCGGCGCATGCCGAGCGCCTGGTGCACGGTAGCGGCCTGCTCGGGGATTGCGTCGAGCACGCGCTCCGCGGCGGCGATGCGGGTTTTGGCCTGACGGACCGATTCCTTCAGGCGCGCGGCGGCCTTGCCGGTAGGCGCGATGAAGAGAACTTCGGGTGTCCGGTCCTCATGGCGTCTGCACTGCTCGATCAGCAGGGCCACGATGGAAGCGACGACGGTGGTCTTTCCGGTGCCAGGGCCGCCACAGAGCAGAGAGATGGGCTGTCGAACTGCGTTCTGGGCCGCTTGGCGTGCCAGAGGCGTGGCCCGTTCGCCGAAGAGGCGGTCGATGGCTTCGTCGAGCCAGACGCTGTCCGGAACGGCATGCAAATCGGGCCGCGGTCGGCTCAGCCGTTCGGCGATGCCCTGCTCGAGCTCCCAGTACCTTCGAAGGTAAAGACGCTGTTGCGAGTCCAGCACGAGGGGGCCGTCCTCGAGCAGGCCGCTGGCCTCGAGCGCCTCGGCCCAGGCAGCGGGTTGCGGCCAGGCTGCCAGGGTCTCTCCCGCGAAGAGCTCGCTCGGCTGAAGGCCTAGCGGAAAGCAGCTATGGCCCGCCCGAATGGCTCGGCTGGCCATGGCGACGCCGAGAGTCACGGCTTCGTGAGGGCTTGGGCTGAGCCCCGCTGCGCCGTTGCTCCGCACTTCGCCCGGCAGATCAGTCTGACCTGCCGACTGGCTGAGGCGACCGAGGGCTCGCGCGAGCTGCACGTCGAGTGCTCCCAGCAGACCGCGTCCTTGAAGCTCAGTCAGCATCCGCGCCTCCGCTCCACCATTCGTCGAGCGCTCCCAGCAGGCTCGCCTCGTGCTGCTCGAACACGACGCCGCTGCCGGGTTCAGACTCGCCGTTCATGCCGCGTAGAAACAAAAAGAAGGCCCCGCCCCAGTGCTGCACCGGGTCGTATTCTGGTAGGCGTGAGCGAAGGAAGCGATGCGCGGCGCTGGTGTAGATGAGCGACTGCAGGAAGTAGTGGTGCGATTGCATCTCGGCGAGCAGGCTCGGCTGGGTGTAGCTCGACAGGGCGTTCGACTTGTAGTCCGCGACGTACCAGCGGCCCTCCCACTCGAAGAGCAGGTCGACGAAGCCGCGAACCAGGCCTCGCAGAGCCCGCGAGGGAAGCTCTGCAAGGCTTCGCCCGTAGTCCGCCGCGCCCTTCGGCGCGCCATGCGCCTCGAGCAGCGCTCCGAGGCCAGCAACGCTGTGCTGATCGGCATGCAAGCTGAACTCGAGCTCGTGTAGCTGACGCCCAGGGTCCAAGTCCGCCAGGCTCGGCCCGCCTGCGCGGAGCGGGGTGACGCCCAGGATGCGCAGGTCCTCGAGGAGCGCGTCGGCGAGCTCGGGTTCCAGGCCGTAGCGGCGAAGCTGGCGCTCGACGAGCTCGTGCGCTTGCGGCGAGTCGAGCGCACAGAGGTCCAGTTGCTCGAGAATGCTGTGCAAGAGCAGACCCGTCCTGGCGCCCGGAAACAGATCGGCGAAGCGCCCTTCGAATTCGCGGCTCGGCTGCCCCAGGGACTCGAGCTTGCCGTGGCGGGAGCGGAGCTCGGTCGCCCCCTCGCGCGAGCTCGACTCGACCACCGTCCGTCCGCCGCTTGCGTCGCTCAAGCTACTGAAGCTCGTGATTCGCGGCGAGAGCTCGTAGCTCCGGGTCGCCCGGCGTGGCTCGATGCGCCGCGGCGCCGGCGGACTCGGTATGCGCTCCACGGCCGCTCGCGGTGGGCGCAGTCGAATGACTCCATTCGACTCGCGCGCCAGCTCCTGAAGCTCTGCTTGCAGCTCGTCCTCGCCAAGCTGGCCGATGCGCTCGGCGCCGTGGAGTAGGGCGCCGAGCGCAGACTTGCGCCACTGCCCGACGGGCCCCCAGAAGAGCAGGCAGCGATGCTTGGCTCGGGTGAGCGCCACGTAGGTCAGTCGCAGGGCCTCCGCCAGGCTCTCCCGCTCGGCCAGGCTGCGGTGCTCGTCCAAAGCTTCGGAGCCCAGGTCGATCTTGAGCCGGTCGCCGTCCGCAGGGTCATGAAACCTCGGCTCGCTGCGCTCCGAGTTACGAAGACCCCCGTTCCCCCAAAGAAACGGGCAAAGGACGACCCCGAACTCCAGCCCCTTGCTCCTGTGTACGGTGGTGACGCGCACCGCCGCCGACTCGCTCTGCGGGCGCTGCTGCAGCGCCTCCGCCGTCATGGGGTCGAAGCTCGCGCCGCCACTCCGCGCGCGCCGAAACCACTGCAAGAGAGCGTAGGCATCGCGGGCCCTCTCGCGCTCGGCGCTCATGAGCAGCTCTCGCAGGTGCTGAAGGTCGGTCAGTGTCCTCGGACCGTCGGGCTGCTTGCTCAGGCGCGCTTCGACGCCGCCATGACCGAACAGCGTCTCCAAGAATCGACCCACGCCACGCTGTCTCCAGACCTCGTGCCAGCTTCGGAAGTCCTCTACCCATCCCGCCCATGACTCGTCGTCGAGCGACGCGAGCTGCGCCGGGCTGACGCCGAGCAGAGAGCTGAGCAGCGCCTTTCGGATGAGCCGCGAGTCCCCAGGCATGAGCACGGCCTCGAGCAAGCTCTCGAGCTCTTGTGCCGTGCGGCTGTCGAGCACGCTGACGTCTCCGTCGAAGCTGGCTGCAATGCCTCGTGCAAGGAGACTCTTCGTGACCTTGGTCGCCTGCAGATTGGAACGGCAGAGCACGGCGATGTCCGCGGCTCCGAGCGGCCGGCCATCGAGGCATGCATCGGACTGCAGGAGCGCGTTGATCTCGTTCACGCTGATCTCGGCCACGACGTCTTCGAGGGAGTCTCCGTCCGCCGTGCCCGCGTCCAGGTACACGAGCTCGAACGGCGGGTCGAAGCTCGGCGCGCTCTCCTCGGCTCGGGCTTGGACTTCGTTGAAGCGAATCTGCTCGAACAGAAAGGGCTCGGGCTGGCGGCTGAAGATGCAGTTGACTGCGGCGACCAGTCCAGCGTCCGAGCGGTAGTTCGTGTCGAGGGTGTACCTCCGGTCTTCCGCGTCCTTCGCGGCTTCGAAGTACGAGAACACGTCGGCTCCGCGAAAGGCGTAGATCGCCTGTTTGGGATCCCCGACGAAGAACATCGTGCTCTGCGGTCCGTAGAGATTTTGGAAGATCTGGTACTGCACCGGGTCGGTGTCTTGGAACTCGTCGATGAGCGCGACGGGATAGGCCTGCTCGATCTGCGCGCGAATCCGTCTGTCGGTATCGCCCTGCAGGGCCGTGAAGACCGTGGTGAGCAGGTCGTCGTAGCTGAGCACGGCCTGCGTCTGCCGGCGTTGCTCGGTCATGCGCTCGGCGTACTCGACGAAGCGCTTCTTCAAGCTGAACAGCTCGAAGCGAAGGGCCGGTTCGAGCGCTTCAGTCGCTGTGACGAGAGCTGCGCAGGCTTCGAAGAACTTATGCCGCGGCGGCTCTTGGTTCTTCTTGCAGCTCGCGTCGATGCTGGCTTGCGTGAGCTTCACGAACCACTTGGGAAGGCCGGTGGGCGCCTCTTCGCAAAGCGACTCGAGCTCCGGGACCCAGACCCCGCGGATGCTCTTTTCCCTGTAGACGTTCTTGTTGAGGGCCGGACTGAGCAGTCGCTCCGTGACTTCCTGGCGGTTCGCACGCCAGATCTCGCGCACCGCATGATGGGCGCCCTGCCAGGACCTGAGCAGTGCGTCGTCCAGCGGGACCGGTTTTGGCCCGAGAATCGGCATGGACGGTGTGCCGGCCGATTTGGCCAAGTCTGCCAGCGACTTCGCCGTCACGCGGCTGCGTTCGAGCGCCGTCAACAGGTAGCGCGGTTTGCCGTCGAGCTCAGTGGCCCAGAAGTCCGCCGCCATGTCGGCCAGGGCCTCGGCCCCGCTCCCCGCCAGCTCGAAGTCGAGATCGATGCCGAAGAGCAGTGGGTAGTCTTGAAGGAGGCGCTGACAGAAGCCGTGAATGGTGTAGATCGCCGCCTGGTCCATGCGAAGGGCGGCACTGCGCAGGGTCTTCGAGACGGCGACGCGCCCGCGCTTCCGGCACAGCTCGGTAACGACCTGATGCAGCGGGTCCTCACTCTGCTCCTGGCCCAGCAGCTCGATGGCATCCAAGATGCGCTGGCGCGCGCGGCTACGAAGCTCGGCGGTGGCAGCTTTCGTGTAGGTGACGACCAGGATGTCTTCAGGGCCGAGGTCCCGCTCTAGGATCGCGCGGACCAAGAGCGTCGTGATGGTGAAGGTCTTGCCCGTGCCCGCGCTGGCCTCGACGAGGCTGCGTCCACGAAGCGGCGCCAAGTGTGGCGGCGTGGCGCTCATGACACGCTCCGATGCTCGATCAGCGGACCGTACACCGTTCGCGCCACGGCCAGGCAGTGCTCACGCCAGTCGGTGTCGTTCAACTGCTCAGGATTCCAGCCCAAGGCGAGATAGGGATCGTGATTTGCCGCCGCCTTGCTAAGGAAATCGCCGAGCTGTCGGAACCCGACCGCCAGGTCTTTGCCCTGGCGCTCACGGTCGGCGAGGGCCCAGGAGGCGGTCGGATAGAGCGGCGCGGGCTCGCCCTGGGAGAGGAGGCAAAGCTCGGTGAGCGCCTGCAGTTTTTCGCGCGCGTCCGGCACGGGAGAAAAACGCACGACGGTGACCTGAGCGGCGAGCGGCTCGTCACCTCGCAGAACCAGCACCGTGCGTTTGGGCAGCTCCGCCGGGCCTGCATTCATCAGCAAGTGCTCGATCCACACCTCGAGCTCCGGAGCACGGCCCGGTTTGGCGAACCGGGTCAGTAAGCGCTCGGTCTGCTGAGCGCCGTCCAGTCTGCCCTCGAGCCGCAGTACGCCGAGGCGGATGGCGACGAGCGTCTGATCCGCGCTGGACGCGCTTTGCAGCCTGACGAGCGTCGCATCCGCGCTGGACGCGCTTTGCAGCCTACGGTGCTCCGCTTCGATCGAGTCGACCTCGCGCTGCAGCTTCTCCCGCTGGAGCAGGCCCCAGTTTCCATCGGGAAACTCGGGTGAGGCCGCGAGGTGTTCGGCCAAAGACACACGCTCGCGGTTCAGGCCCAGCACCCGTTCGCCGACGATGAACCTCTGCAGGGGTTCGATGTCCGTCAGCGGGCGGCTCGGCTCGTAGAGCTCGGAAGCCTCCAGCCTCGTGGCGAGGCGGCGCTGCACGAATTCGCGCACGGGATGCCAAAGCCATCGCCGCAGCTCCGCCGCGCTGAGCTGCGTGACGGGCTCGGTGCTCTGCGCGCTGAGCACGACGGGAGAGCGCTCCCGCTTGGGCTCGAGCAGCGCCTCGCAGAGCGACGCGTTGTGCTTCGAGAAGCTGTGTAGCGGACCGGTTCCGTCGAAGTAACCCGCATCGAAGGCTTGAAGCGGATGTCGGTCGATTTCGATCGGCTCACCCTCTTGCTGCGCATAGTACCGGGCGGCTGCCTCTTGGAGCTCGAGCACGATCGGCGAGGGAGCCGCCCTTCCATGGCGCGCAGGCACGCGCGGACTGTAGGTGATCAGAAGGCGCTCGCGCGCGCACAGAAGCGATTGCAGAAACGAGTGTCGATCGTCGCGCCGCTTGTTTCGGTCTCCGCGGCGTTGATGCCGTCGCGTGAGGTCGTAGCCGGGTCGATCGTCGGTTCGAGGAAACCGTTCTTCGCTCATTCCCGCAAGGCAGACGATGCGGAAAGGCACCGAGCGCAGCGGCACCAGCTCCGTCAAAGTCACCCCGCGTCGCAAAAAACCGCTGCTTGCCGCGTCGCGGGCCAGTCGCCGCGCAAGCTCCTGACGGACTGTCTCGAGTGAAACGGGAGCGGCGAACCCTGCCTGCGTGGCCCCCTCCTCGATTTCTTGCAAGGCATCGCGCAGGCTGCGGGCCGCTTCGGCGCAGTCGTCTTCATCACGAAGCAAGGCCCGCAGGAGCTTGTCGCAGCGCTGGGCCCACAGGGCGGCCGGGAGCGGTCCTCGGGTCTCGCTGCGAAACCGAAAAAGCAGCTCGCAGAAGTCTGACAGGCGTCCGATCAACTCCGCGTCGCTCAGGCTCGGGGCACCGCGCGGCATCAATCCTCCGAACGTGCGCGGATCGTCGGGCGGCATGCAGAAGCCGAGCAGGAGACGACTCAGGCCAGCACGCCAGCTGTGCGTCGCGTCCGCTGGGAACCCGAGCTCGATCCGGTGCTCCGCGTCGATGCCCCAGCGGACGCCGGCGTCGCGTAGTAGCTCTGCCAGACGTGCCTGCTCCGACTGCGAGAAGCGGTATGCCTCACGGAGCGACTGCGACTCGAGCAGCTTGAGGACGTCGAGCACGGAAAAGCGCGAGCCGAGGGCGCTCAAGATGGCGAGCGCGTCGCCGAAGAGATCGACGCCCTGCAGGCTCGTCGCCCGATGCACGTCATAGGGGATGGGCAGCGTTTGCTCCGCCCCGAACACGGCTTCGAACGCCGGCGCGTAGCTGTCGAGGTCGGGGACCATCACCACGATGTCTTCGGGTCGAAGCCCTGGGTCGTCCTCTAGCGCCGCCCGAATGAGCTCGTGCAGGACCTGGGTCTCGCGAACGGGGCTCGTGCACTCGTGAACCGAGATGGACACATCATCTGCATCGAGGATGGGCTTGGGCCCGTCGTCCGGAGGACGAAACGCCAGGATGTCGGCCTGAATGTGTGACAGCAGGGAGTCGCGGGTCGGTTGCACAAACCGATCGGACTCGCGTTCGACCAGGACCCCGTCGAGCAGCATGTCCTGAAACTCTCGCGACAGCGCACCGAGGGAGCTCAGCAAAGGATGCCCGTCCGAGATGGGTGATGCTTCGTCGCCGGGGAGCACGGGAAGTGAGAGCTGCGCCGGCTCGACGCCGGCCGTGTACTCCTGACTGGGTTCGAGCAGATAGAGCTTGGTCGGAATGTGCCGCGACACCGCGGAGAAGAAGCTCAGAAAAAGCGGCGGCAGGGTCTCCACTGCGAACAGGTGCAGGCGCTCGAAACGAAACCTCAGCGTGTCCTGTGCCCCTGCGAGCTTCGGCATCCAGGCATGGACGCGCGACGCCAGATCATGAGGTCCCAGCCGCTCGCACAGGAGCCGAAAAAGCGTAGCTTGCCAGTCTTCTGGCTCGCTGCCTCGTCTCCATGCATCGAGTACGTCCGGTCTGTAGATCACGTAGTGGTCGAAAAGCTCTGCGAGCTTGCCGGCCAGGCGCAGGACCCGGTCTGCGTCCGGCGTCTGGCCGAGGTAGCGCTCGAGCGCAGGGATGCCGCCCTCGGCGAGCAGCTCGGCTAGGACCCACTTGAGCCGCTGCGGCGCGTACGCCCGCGAGGCTTCCGTGTCCTCAGGACCCAGGTCCTGAAGTAGGAGCTCGATGGCAGCTCTCGGGAAGGGGAAGGCAGGGTTCGCCCAGATGCCCAAGCGCTCGGCCAGATGAAGCGTGAGCCAGCGCTCCATGCCGCGGCTCTGAACGACGATCACTTCACGGCTCAGCGGGGGAAGCGGGGCCTCACGCACGATGGACAGCAGCGCGTCGGCCAGTTCTTCGGTTCGATTGCTTCGGAAGAGCTCCATGGGCTCAGCGGAGCGGAAACTTGCGCTCCAGAGCCTTGGTACCGCCATGGAGCACGGCTTGGAAGACTTTTTTGCCGATGAATGCCTTGAGCCGGTTGTTCGGCAGGCGACCGAAAGCGAGCCAGATGAACACCGCACCGCCGTCCGGATGCGGCTCGCAGCCGATCACGCTCAGATGGTCGGTCATCAAACCCATGAGAGAGCTGTCCGAAGCCGAGTAGGCGAGAGCCCGCGGCGCCTCGAACGCCTTGATGCGCTCGCGCGTCGGCTTTCCGAACCCCGAGGAGATCACTCGGACCGAGCCTCGCTGCCCCGGCACGTCGGCCTCGCTGTCGTCGGGCCAGCTCTTCCTCGCGCCCGGGATCCACTCCGACAGTCGGTTCGTGTCCGAGACGTAGGCAAAGAGCTCCGACGGCGTCGTTCCCATGCGCCGGACGACTTTCATCAGCAACGCTTCGGTGCTCAGGCTTGCGCCGAGCTGCTCAGCGTGTGCGCTGTAGGGGTCGAGCGAGCTCATCGCGCAAGTCTTACCGCTTTGCGCCGAAGTTCAAGCTCAGGAGAGCCGATCGCGGTAGTCCGCATACCCAAAACGCCTCTGCACCCGGTACTCGTTCGTGCTCGGGTCGTAAAGCGCGATGGACGGCAGCCGAACCCCGTTGAAGGTCGAGGTCTTGACCATGGTGTAGTGCGCCATGTCCTCGAATACGAGGCGATCGCCGACTTGCAGTGGCTGGTCGAAGGCGTACTCACCGATGACGTCTCCGGCGAGGCAGGTCAGCCCACCGAGCCGGTACCTGTGCGGCGCCTCCCCAGGGTCGCGCGCGCCCCGGATGCGGGGGCGATACGGCATTTCCAGCACGTCGGGCATGTGCGCCGTGGCCGAGGTGTCCAGCATCGCGATCCGCCCGTCGTTCTCGAGGATGTCCAGCACCGAGGCAACCAGCACGCCCGTGTTCAGGCCGATCGCTTCCCCGGGCTCCAGGATGACCTCTACGTCGTGCGCCTTCTTGAACCGCCGAATGAGCTCCATGAGCTCGCTGACGTCGTAGTCCGCTCGCGTGATGTGGTGCCCGCCCCCGAAGTTCACCCACTTCGCCTGCTCGAGGTAGGGGCCGAACTTCTCTTCGACGACGGGCAGGGTTCGCGCGAGCGCGTCCGCACCGAGCTCGCAGAGCGTGTGAAAGTGGAAGCCGTCCAGCAAGGAAAGGTCCGCGTTTTTCAGTGATTGTGCGGTCGCTCCGAGCCGCGAGCCCGGCGCGCAGGGGTCGTAAAGGGCCACCTCGACCTCGCGATGCTCCGGGTTGAGACGCAGGCCGAAGCTGACCTCGCCGCGATGGGCCCGGATGACATCGGAGAAGCGCTCGACCTGCGACACGGAGTTGAAGATCACGTGGTCGGACAGTTCGATCACCTCCCGAAGCGAGTGCTCGTCGTAGGCGGGCACGTAGCTGTGCACCTCCTTGCCGAGCTTCTCGCGGCCCAGACGGGCTTCGTGGGGTGAGCTGGCCGAAACGCCGTCCAGGTATTGACCCACGAGCGGGAACGTCGACCAGGTCGCAAAGCCTTTGAGCGCCAGGACGATCTTGCAGCCCGCTTCGCGGCGCACGAGCGCCAGCGTCTTCAGGTTCGTGCGCAGCGCCCCGAGGTCGATGACGTACGCAGGCGTCTCGACAGTCGAAAAATCGAGCGTCTCGCAGGGTGCCACTAGAGCTCCTTGACGTGCCAGGGGAGGCCGCGCACGGCGAGCTCCTGCAGGAAGGGATGTGGGTCGAGCTGCTCGAGGTTGAACACCCCCGCGCCGCGCCAGCTCCCGTTGAGCATCATCTTGGCTCCGACCATTGCCGGCACGCCCGTCGTGTAGGACACGGCCTGCGCACGGACCTCTTTCCAGGACTCTTCGTGGTCGCAGATGTTGTAGATGAACACTTCTCGCTGCGCTCCGTCTTTGCGACCCTTGATCAGGCAGCCGATGCTCGTCTTGCCCGTATAGTTCTCCCCGAGCGTCGACGGGTCCGGCAAGAGCGTCTTCAGAAACTGGATCGGGACGATGGGCGTCCCTTGGAAATCGACAGGCTCGATGCTCGTCATGCCGACGTTTTGCAGCACGCGCAGGTGCGTCAGGTACTCCTCACCAAAGGTCATCCAGAAGCGAATCTGCTTGAGCCCCTTGATGTTCTGAACCAGCGACTCGAGCTCTTCGTGGTAGAGGAGAAAGGCTCTTCGCTCGCCGACTCCGGGAAAGTCGAACCTGAGTGATTCGGACATCGCTTCGATCTCGATCCACTTGCCCTCCCGCCAGTAGCGGCCTGGCTGGGTGATTTCGCGGATGTTGATCTCCGGGTTGAAGTTCGTGGCGAAGGGGTGTCCGTGCTCGCCCGCGTTGCAGTCCAAGATGTCGATGGTGTCGATCTCGTCGAAAAGCTCGGCCTGCGCATAGGCGCAGAAAACATTGGTCACACCAGGGTCGAAACCCGAGCCCAGAAGCGCCATAAGGCCAGCTTTTTTGTATCGCTCCTGATAGGCCCACTGCCATTTGTATTCGAACTTGGCCTCATCCGGCGGCTCGTAGTTCGCGGTGTCCATGTAATCCACCCCGGTTTCGAGGCAGGCATCCATCAGTGCCAGGTCTTGGTAGGGCAGGGCCACATTGATGAGCAGATCGGGCTTCACCCGCTCGATGAGCTTCACCGTCTGCGTGACGTCGTCGGCATCGACCTGTGCCACCTCGATCTCCCGGCCTCGGAGCTCGCGAACCTGCGACTGGATTTTTTCGCAGCGCCCCAGCGTTCGGCTCGCCAGAACGATCTCGGAGAACGTCTCTGGATCCTGCGCACACTTGTGCGTCACCACGCCACCGACACCGCCCGCTCCTATGATTAGAACTTTGCTCATTCCGGCTGCTCCTCGCTCTGCTCTGCAGCGCCCCTATACGACGATCTGCACGCTCGCGCGACTGGTGACTACAGGGTCGCGATTCGCCCGAGATCAGCAGGTGACTTTTCGGGCCGCGACGGGTGGCCGCGCGGTCGCGATTCGCGCCAGCAAGTCGCGTGACTTTCTCGGGCCCCAACTGGTGACTCAACGGTCGCGATTCGTGCAAGCAATCAGGCGACTTTTCGAGCCGCGACTGGTGACTGCGCGGTCGCGATTCGTGCCAGCAAGTCACGTGACTTTCCCCAATTCATGTGGTTATCTCGATTCTTGACCGTCGAAAGGGGCTTGTAGAGGGAGATGCGGGTTTTAGCTGTTGGCCTAGACGTCGGCTCGACGACCGTGAAGGCGGTGGTCGTCGACCCCGAGACGAAAGACATCCTCTGGGACGACTACAAACGTCATCACACGAAGCAGGCCGAATGCGTCCTCGAGTTCATGGTTCAGATCGGCCAGGTCGCCGAGGAACAAGGCGCCGATTGCCTGCGCATCTTCACGACCGGCTCCGGAGCCAAGCCGCTCGAAGAGCCACTCGGCGCCAAGTTCGTGCAAGAGGTGAACTCGGTCACCCTCGCCGTCGAGGCCTTGCATCCTGAAGCTGGCTCCGTGGTCGAGCTGGGTGGCCAGGACGCCAAGATCATCATCTTCAAGCAAAACGAGCAGACCGGGCAGAAGACCGCCAGCGCCTCGATGAACGACAAGTGCGCGTCCGGCACCGGCGCGACCATCGACAAGTGCGTGATCAAGGTCGGCATGCCCAATGAAGAAACCGGCAAGCTCGACTTCAGCGACGAGAACCTGCACCACGTCGCGGCCAAGTGCGGCGTGTTCGCCGAGACCGACATCGTCAACCTGGTCAAGACGGGCATCCCGGCCGACGAGATCATGTGCTCTTTGGCCGACGCCATCGTGACGCAAAACCTCTCGGTGTTGACGCGCGGGAACACCCTTCGGCACCAGGTCATTCTTCTCGGCGGCCCGAACACATACCTGCCGTTTTTGCAGCAGTGCTGGCGAAAACGGATTCCAGAGACCTGGGACGAGCGCGGCTACGACTATCCGAAGGACGTGCCGATCGAGGAGCTCATCGTCGTTCCGGACAACGCGCAGCTCTACGCAGCTTATGGCGCCGTGATCTACGGTCTGCACGAGCCGGCCGAGGTAGGCGTTTACAAAGGGCTCGACGGGCTTCGGCGCTACATCCACGAGGGCCGCAAGGAGCGTCTCGGCGAGAGCGCCGGTCCGCCGCTGGTTCAGAGTGAGACCGAGCTTGACGACTTCCTCGACGCCTATCGGATCCCGAAGTTCGCCGAGCCGCTTCTCAAGAGCGGCGGCACGCTTCGCGCGGTGGTCGGCCTGGACGGCGGAAGCACGAGCTCGAAGGCCGTTCTGCTGAGCGAGGACGGCGACATTCTGATGAAGGCCTACACGCTGTCCAAAGGCAATCCGATTCAGGACAGTAAGGACCTTCTGCGAGAGCTCCGCGACCGCATGCGCGCCAAGGGCGTCGAGCTCGAGGTCATCGGTTTCGGCGCGACCGGCTATGCGGCCGACGTGCTCGAGGAGTGCGTCCAGGCCGACGTGAACATCGTCGAGACCGTTGCGCACATGATGAGCGCGACCCACTTTTTCGGCGACGTCGATGTCATTTGCGACATCGGCGGACAGGATATCAAGGTCCTGTTCATGGAAAACGGGGACATCAAGTCCTTCAAGCTCTCCAATCAGTGCTCGGCCGGCAACGGCATGCTGCTTCAGGCCATGGCCGACCAGTTCGGGCTACCGGTCACCGAGTACGCCGAGAACGCGTTCAAGGCGAGTCTTGCGCCCAAGTTCAGCTACGGCTGCGCGGTCTTCTTGGACACGGACCGTGTGAACTTTCAAAAGGAGGGCTTCGCCAAAGAGGAGCTTCTCGCGGGCTTGGCCCAGGTTCTCCCGAAGAACGTCTGGCAGTACGTCGTCGGCGTGCCTCGCATGGCCGCCCTCGGAACCAAGTTCGTTCTGCAGGGAGGCACTCAGTACAACATGGCGGCCGTGAAGGCTCAGGTCGACTATATCAAAGAGCGCGTGCCCGGGGCCGAGGTCTATGTGCACCCACACAGCGGCGAGGCCGGCGCGATTGGCGCTGCCATGGAGACCCTGCGGGTCGTGAAGCGTCGCGGCTCGTCTAGCTTCATCGGCTTGGATGCGGCCATCGAGCTGACGTACGAGAGCCGGAACGACGACTCGACCGTGTGCCACTTCTGCGCGAACAACTGCTCGCGCACGTTCATCGACGCCTACCGGCCAGACGGGAGCACGAGCCGCTACATCAGCGGATTTTCATGCGAGAAGGGCATGGTCGAGTCCAAGGACGCGATGGAGGCGCTCGTCAAAGAACGCCGCCAGGTCATGCGAGACTTCCCCAATCTCGTCACCTACGAAGGCCTCAAGGCGTTCAAGCGCGTGGCCGGGGTACAGGAGCTCCCGGAGGCCGGCACGCCGACGAAAGACGTGGAGATCAAGCGCGGCTTCTTCGGAGCCGTCAAAAGGACCGAGGTCACGCGGCCCTTCGAGCGCTCGCCCGCGGAAGCTGTGCAGATGCGCGCACGCTGGCGAGTCGGCATTCCCCGCGTGCTCAACATGTACTCGACCGCCCCATTCTTTCGCACGTACCTCGAGGTCCTCGGCGTTCGTCCGAAGAACATCGTCTTCAGTGACGCGACGACCGAAGACATGTTTCAAGAGGGCGGCAAGTACGGCTCGGTCGATCCTTGCTACCCGAGCAAGGTCGCCCAGGCCCACTTCCATCAGCTGCTCTTTCACAAGCACGAGCAGGCGCCCCTCGACGCGATCTTCTTTCCGATCCTCACGCACGTGCCGAATTTCGTCGCCGACACGGTCGACAATGCCAGCTGTCCGATCGTCGCCGGAACCCCCGACGTCATGAAGGCAGCCTTTACCAAGGAGCAAGACTACTTCGGGAACCGGGGCATCCAGTACTTGGATCCGGCCTTCAGCTTCGCCGAGCCCACGCTGCTGAAGAAGGCGCTCTACCAGGCCTTTCGAGACGTGCTGCAGGTCACCGAGGACGAGAGCGACTTTGCGGCGAACGAAGCCGCGGCGGCGCTCGAACGCTTCGACCAGGATCTGCAGGACAAGGGCAGGGCCATCCTCGAACAGGTCGAGTACGACAACAAGATCGCCATCTTGATGCTCGGCCGTCCGTACCACTTGGATCCCGGTCTTCACCACGGCATCCCCGACGAGTTTCAGGTCCTGGGCTACCCCATCCTGAGCATTCGTTCGATCCCTAAGGATCCGCACTGGCTCGGTCGCTTCTTCGAAGAGGGCGAAGAGCCGCTTTCGGTCAATGATGTCTGGCCCGAAAACTACTCCGCCAACTCCGCCCAGAAGGTCTGGGCAGCCAAGTTTGCCGCACGCCATCCCAATGTCGCCATCCTCGACCTCAGCAGCTTCAAGTGCGGTCACGATGCGCCGACCTACGGGATCATGGACAACATCATCGCCAAAAGCGGCGTTCCTGCCTCCTCGCTTCACGACATCGACGCGAACAAGCCTGGCGGCAGCATCAAAATTCGCGTCAAGACCTACGCGCATTCGCTCTCGCTCCGCGAGGAGGCGCTCGAGGACATCGCGAACAAGAAGCAAGAGCTTCAGCGGCGTCTCGACGAGAAACGCCTAGAGCTCATGCGCATGAAGCAGGGCCGGCTGACGCGCTTGAAGCGCTCGGACCAGCAGCTCGATCAGCAGATCCAAGAGCTCATCGAAAGAGTGAGAAGCTATCAGGTCGAGGCTGCCGAGGACGTGCCGTCCATTGCCGCCAACGACTCTCTGATTCAACTGGGTCGAAAGACCGAAGACGGCCAAGTCGTGCGTGTTTGAAGGGGCAGATCATGGGAAGCGTTACTGAAACGGACATCGAGAAGGAGCTTGCAGCGTTCGAGGCGGCCGAGCGAACACGATTGGGGCTCGATCTGCAAAAAGAGCAGTGGACCGACTCCATGGTCGATCCTTGGTTCGGCGCGAGCGAGCGAGACAAGGTCACGATTTTGAACGGCGGTCTCACCCTGGCGCATGACGAGTTCGTCGCTGCCGCGCTCAAGGGGATTGGCTACCGAACCCGGGCCATGGGTGCGGCCAATCAAACGGCCCTGCGCATGGGCAAAGAATTCGGCAACCGCGGTCAGTGCAACCCCACGTATTTCACCGTCGGCAACCTCGTCGCGGAGCTTTGCCGGCTCCGGGACGAGGAGGGTATGAGCCCGGAGGAGATCGTCGAGAAGTACGTCTTCCTCACGGCCGGGGCCTGCGGCCCGTGCCGTTTTGGCATGTACGTGACGGAGTACCGCAAGGCGCTCCGCGATGCTGGGTTCGACGGCTTTCGAGTCGTTCTCTTTCAGCAGTCGGGTGGCTTCAAGCAGGCGACCGGGGAAGAGGTTGGCCTGGCTCTCAATCCTCAGTTCTTCATCTCTTTGGCGCGAGCGCTCTTCGCCGGGGACGTGATCAACCTACTGTCGTATCGGATCCGTCCGTACGAGGTCGAGGAAGGAGCGACCGACCGAGTCGTCGCCGCTGCGAAGCAGGACGTCCGGGAGACCCTCGAGCGCAACGGAAGCGTGCTCAAGGCCCTTTGGCGCTGCCGCAAGCTGTTTCGGAACATCGAGGTCGACCGGCTTCGCGCCAAGCCCAAAGTCGCGATCATCGGCGAGTTCTGGGCGATGACCACCGAGGGCGACGGGAACTACTTCCTGCAGCGCTTCATCGAGAGCGAAGCGGGCGAGAACGACATCCAGATTCTCGTCAACTGGCTACTCTACACGCTCTGGGAGTTCCGGCACGACACCCAGCTCCGAATGAACCTGCGTGCGGAAGACGAGTCTTACTATGGTCTCAAGGGCAAAGACGTCGGCTACACCATGGCCGGCGTTTGGCTTGGTGAGATCGCGCTCCGCCTCACGTTTGCGGCCTTTTCGTTCGCCGGCGGTCTCAAGCGGCAGAAGCTTCCCGACATGGACAAAATCGCCGAGGTCGGCCACAGCTTCTACAACAACGAGCTTCGTGGCGGAGAAGGGCACATGGAAGTGGCCAAGCTGATCACGAACGTCGTGAAGCAGAAGGCACACATGACCCTCAGCGTGAAGCCCTTTGGCTGCATGCCGAGCTCCGGCGTGTCGGACGGCGTGCAGTCCGTCATCACCGAGCTCTATCCGGATGCCATCTTCTGCCCCGTCGAGACCAGCGGCGATGGTGCAGTCAACTTCTACTCACGCGTGCAGATGTACATGTTCAAGGCACGCGAGCGAGCCCGGCAGGAGTACGCTGCGGCGCTCGAAGCCCACGGCGTCACTGAGGAGCAAGTTCGCGCGTACATCGCGAGCTCCTCCAAGTACCGGAATCCGCTCTACAAGGCGCCGCACGTCGTTGCGGGAACCGCGACCGACCTCGTTCACGAGGTCGCTCCATTCATCGGCAAGGGCCCGCTGGGCCGAACCAGAGTTCGCGCCGGCCGCCTCCTCGAGCGGACGAGGGAGCTCGTCACCAAGGACCTGCCGGCCGCCAAAGCGACCTTCGACAAGATGGCGCCTTACCTTCCCTCCGTGGCGCGGCTCGTCGCCAGCGAGCTCAAGGAAAAGCTTCCGGCTCCCAGCCAGGCCTGGCAGAACCTCATGAAGCAAGCCATCCCCCATGGCGAAAACGAGCCAGATCCCATCCCGAGTAGCCACGAGCACATCGCCGCTCCCCGCCCCCGCCAGCCAGACGACAGCCAAGTCCGCCTGCAGGTCATGGGCTAGGAGACAGGCACGGACCAGGCAGGTCGCTGCGAGCTTCGTTCAGAGGAGCTCTCGCTCTGGCCGTTGAACGTCTGTCCTCAGGGCTGACGCGCGTGCGCGGGTAGCTCGCCCGTCAGACTCTTCAGAAAGCTGACAATGGCGGCCACCTGTTCGTCGCTGAGGTCTCGGCCCAGCTGATACTTGCCCATGATCCTGACCGTGTCCTCGAGGCTCTCTTGCGATCCATCGTGCAGGTAGGGTGGAGTCAGCGCGACGTTGCGGAGACTCGGGACTTTGAAGAAGTGCTTGTCGGACTCTCGTTTGGTTACGTTGAAGCGGCCGAGGTCCGCGTCCGTGAGCTCGGTCCCGCGGGCGGCGAAATAATCGTTGACGAGTCCCATCTTCTGATACATCGAGCCTCCGACATTCACGCCCATGTGACAGGCCGTGCAGCCGACCTCTTTGAAGGTCTCGTATCCGGCCTTCTCTTCGGCCGTGATCGCGTCCGGGTCGCCGTTCAAGTATGCGTCGAAGCGCGACGGGGTCAGCAAAGAGCGCTCGTACTCTGCGATGGCGTCCGTGATGTTCGCCTTCGTTACGCCGTCCGAGTAGAGCTTCTGTAGAGCCGCCCGGTATTCGGCATTTTTTTCGAGCTTTTTGACCACGTTTTCCCAGGTCTCGCCCATCTCGATGGGGTTCGCGACCGGGCCCTCGGCCTGTTCCTGTAGGTCCTTGGCCCGCCCGTCCCAGAACTGCGCCAGGTTGAGGGACGCGTTCAAGACC
This sequence comes from uncultured delta proteobacterium, assembly GCA_963746475.1. Taxonomy (GTDB): domain Bacteria; phylum Myxococcota_A; class Polyangia; order Polyangiales; family Houyiibacteriaceae; genus SG8-38. The sequence continues at coordinate 592,255 of CAVVBB010000001.1, read as the reverse complement.
GTCGGCGAGTTGATTGGCCCGAGCTGGCCCTTCATCCCCGTAGACGTCTTACGCGGCTCCGCTCCCCCATGGTCGAGCGAGTGGCAGGTCGCGCAGGAGATCGTTCCGTCCCCACTGAGGATCGGATCATGAAAGAGGGCCCTGCCCAGAAGCACCTTCTCCGTGTTCAGCCCAGCGGGTTCAGGGAGCGGCTGCAGCGGTTCGGAGCTGGCTTTCGTGGCGGCCGGCTCAGCAGGCGGAGCGACCATCTTCTCGGTCGCCGGCTCGGCTTCTTCAGTCTTGGTCTTACAGCCAATCAGTGAAACGAAACATAGAACGATACAAATCCAGCGTGCCATGCGCGCAGCCTAGCACGCCGGATGCGACGTCCAAGCTTCGGCGGCGTCAGGCGCCCTTGCACGCGAGGGAGCGGTACGAGCCCTGGAAGTAGAGCAGCGGATCGGCATCTTCGGTATGCACCGCTTCCACACGGCCCACGTAAATCGTGTGGCTACCCTCCTGGTAGGCATTGGTCACCGTGCACTCGATGCTCGCGAGCGAGCCTTCGAGAATCGGAGCGCCCGTCTCGCCGCTGCGCCAAGGCACGCTGTCGAAACGCGACTCTTCGTTATTCGAGGACGCGAAGATCGTCGACACCTCGGCCTGGTGCTCGGCCAGAATGTTCACCGTGAACACGCCGCCCTTTTCGATGATCCCGTGCGTCGTCGAACCGCGATTCGCGCACACGAGCACCAAAGGAGGGTCGGCCGAGACGCTCGAGAACGCCGACACCGTCATCCCGTGCACTCGCTCCCCGTCGCGCGCCGTCACCACGGTGACCCCGCTCGCCCAGCGGCGAAGCACCTTCCTAAAATCCTCGAGCTCAATGGCCATGGATCGCCTGCCTCCTCTTTTTCGCTCTATTCCAAATTGTCGAAATGCTTCTCGATGAAGCTCGTCACCGCTTCGGTAAAGGCGTCGTTCCGGTCGCCCGCTACCATGTGCGCCGCACCCTCGAGATCGACGTACTCGGCGTGCGAAGCCAAGCTGAGAAATTCCTCAGCGGCTTCCTCCGACACCACGTCGCTCATCCGACCCCGAATCAGCAGCGTCGGCACGGTCAGTTGCCTTGCAGCCGCGAGCCGGTCCTCGACGATCTGCGTGCGGGTCTCCTGGTCGTAGCGGCCCGGATCCCAAACCTCGAGAATCTTTGGGTCCCAGTGCCACTGGAAGCGACCCGCCGCGTCTTGCCTGAGGTTTTTCGCCAAGCCCCTCAGGTCCGAGCGCCGCTTGCGGTGGGGTAGATAGCTGGCGATCGCCTCGGCCGCGTCCTCCAGAGAGGCAAACCCCTCGGCGCCAGCCTTCATGAACCCGATGATCCGCTCGACCCCATCGCGCTTCGTTCGTGGCGTGACGTCGACCAAGACGAGCGCCTTGGCGACTGAGCTTCCGGACCGGGCCGCCGCGAGCAGTCCGGTGATCCCCCCGAGCGAGGCTCCGACCAAAATCGGCGCTCGGCCGAGTCGCTCGACCACGCCCAGCAAGTCCTCGACGTAGTCATTCACCCGGTACTGGCCATCCGCCGCCCAGCTACTGTCGCCGTGCCCGCGCATGTCCATCGAGATGGCGTAAAAACCCATTTGGCCTAGGGCTTTGGCCGTACCTCTCCAGGCGTGCCGCGTTTGCCCACCCCCGTGCATGAAGAGCACCACCGGGTCGCTTGCAGCTCCGTAAGCGTCGGCCGCAATCGTCATCCCATGCGACAGCTCGAAGTTGAGCATCGGCTCGGGTCGCAGCGCCGCAAGAGTCGTCGAGTTCATCGAACCTAGGGTCTAAGGAAAAATAGAACACGTTTCAAGTAGCCGTTTGGAACACATCCTGAGCACTCTTCACTGTCATCATCGCGAAACTGCGCTAGATTTCCCATCCATATGCCTCATCAGGCGTTTTTACATGCGGTCGCGGGCTACTGGAAAGCTTTGGGCCAAGCCGGCGAGCCTCCCGAACTCGGCGATTCCAAGGTCGATGCCGTCATCGACCTGCTTCACGTGACTGCTGGCGCCAGTCACGCTTTTGCTCTTCTAGACACGCTAGAAGACCCGTATCGCGGCATCGCTGCTGGCGACGCGACCCGTCCGTGGCGTCTTCATTGGGCCATCACGCTGTCCGAAATGGAGCCCTTCGTGTCGCCGGCGGACAGGGACCTCATCTTCCTGATCGACACAATCGCCGACCCAGAGGGCAAGCATCGTGTCTATAGCGTCCGAGATGGGTTCCGGGGCGACCTCGAGTTCCCGAACCTCGCCGCGACCCTCGAATGGATGACCGCGCAGGTTCGACATGCCAAGGGCGAGCTCGACGCGGACGCGCTGAAGTCCATCCAAGACGAAGTTGCCTCGGTGCTGAGCGACGAATGGGAAGAGGCGGCGACCTCGGGCATGTTCATTCTCGAGGAGCTGATCGACACTCCTCTTTTGGAAGCATGGGACGCCATTTCGCGCGGGCAGTGGCCCGTTGTCGAAGGCGGCAAGAGCAAGCCTCCAGTAGACCGCGAGGACGGCTGGCAGCGGCGCTTGTCTCTATGGCTGACCCGCCGCTTCCTGGCCGCGCGGCGGGTGGAGCTGCCGGAGGAAGTGTCCGTTTCGGACATGGACGCGGTGCACCGGGCCCTCGCCGATCACTTGGTCGACTTCGAGCAGGCGATTCATGCCGGCGAGGTCCCGGGACTCATCGAGCGTCTCTCCCATGACCCGGACGAGACCCTCGCGACGCTGGCCCATGCCTGGTCCGAGCGTCACGATTCGTGGCGGACCGCGGCATCGCTACCCTCTCCCGAAGATGAGTTGAGTCTAGAGGACGATGAGCAACCTCCTCCGTTCCAGCACACGCCGTTTACCCGCAGGCTCATGCAGGCCCTGTCGGTGTCGCTCGACACAATGGTCGAACGCGACGAGATCGAGCTCGATCCCGACCGCAAGGAGGCCCTGCTCATCGAGCTGGTCACGGCCGGTTCCGACGCTCGCTCCGTCAAACACATGCTGAAAAAGATCACCAATACCTTGGTGGAGTCCGAGCACGTCGACGAGATCTATCCGACGGACGAGCGGATTCAGGACCGGCTTCGCGAAGTTCTCGGCGGCTGAGCCGGCGGACGGGTCGCCTCCGGCAAAGTCAGGCCGAGCCCCAAAGGACAGGACTCGACCGAAGCTCACCCGTCAGCGGGTCCGAGGCCGCCCCGTCTCTGTCTCGTTCGAGCAGCAGCGCGCCGTCGAGGTCGACGTGGTCGGCGTCCTGAGCCAGCAGTAAGGCCGGCTCGATTCCGAGCGAGGTGCAGACCATGCAGCCCAGCATGATCTGCATGGACCGGGCTCTGGCCTCGCTCGCGCAGTGGATCGCCTCGCTGAGTCCACCCGTCTTGTCCAGCTTGATGTTCACGACGTCGTAGCGGCCAGCGATCTCTTCGAAGCTCTGGCGATCGTGAAAAGACTCGTCGGCGCAGATGGGCACGCCGCCCCGGAGCTCGCTCAGGGCTTCATCTCGGCCGGCCGGCAGCGGCTGTTCCAGCAGCTCGACGCCGAGCCCGCCGAGCTCTGGCAGCCAGCGGCACAGTTGCTCGGCACTCCATGATTCGTTGGCATCGACCACCAGAGCGGCCGACGGCACGGCGCGATGGACTGCCGCGATGCGCGCCATGTCGTCTCCGCCGTCGACTTTGAGCTTGAGCACTCCTGGGTCCGCCCATCGCTGCGCCGCTCGTTCCATCCGCTCTGGCGTATCCAGGCTGACCGTACGCATCGTCCTGAGCGGAGCGGGCGCCCGGCGCAAACCCACGAGCTGCCAGACCGGAGTCCCCGTCCGCTTCGATTCCAGGTCCCATAGGGCGCAGTCGACGGCGTTCCGGGCTGCTCCCGCGGGCATGGCAGTCTGCAGTGCCTCCCGCGAAGGACGCTCGCCCATGGACGCGCATGCCACCTCGATCGCCTGCCGCACGCTTGCCACCGACTCGCCGTATCGCGGGTAAGGAACGCACTCGCCGCGTCCCCTGAGGCCGTCCTGCTCGAGCTCGAGCACGACGATCTCGGCCGCGCTACGCGCACCGCGAGCGAGTCGAAACCCGCCCGCGATCGGCCAGGATTCGGTGCGAACGAAGGCGCGCACCAGGCGCGCCTACTCCTGGCCGGTGGCTTCTTTGATCGCCTTGGGGCTCAGGGTCTTGTTGATGAAGACGAAGACGTCCCACATGTCGCGAGGTCGCTGGCCAGCCTGCTCCAGCAGCTCCTTAGTACGCTTGGCAGCTTCGAGAAATGGCTCGTACGTCGTCGAATTGGGAGACGTGTCGTACTTGGGGTCGATGTCGAGGATCAGGGCCTGCTTCTTCATGAAGGTCGGCTTCACGAAGATGTGGTCTGCGGGGTACACGAGTGCCGGGAGCAGCGTGGCCATCGGCCAAGTGGGGCCACCCTCCACGTCCAGCGTGCTCGCGAAGGCGTCGAAGCGAAGCCCGTAGGCCCGCTCGCCGTAGAGCAGCTCGCGCAGCGATTTGGCGAATTCCGCGTGCATCTCGGGTGCTACCGCGCGAAAGCGCGCCGCTTCGGCTTTCTGGATGGTCCCCTTGATACCGGTGAAAAACCCGTGTGCCAGCTCGAGCACGCCCTCGTCGTTGCCTTCTGCGATCAGCTCGTCCAACTTATCCAGTGAAAGCTGATCCTCGGCCCGTTCGAGTGCGGCGTTTTTGAGCTTTTCCCCTGCCTTGGTACCGGGCTCTCCACGCTCGGACTTGATGTAGCCCTCGTCCTCGAAACCAACGGGGAAGAGCTTCATGAAGTAAGCCACCTGTTGCTCGAAGGTGATGTCCGGCTTCTTGGGCGGAGCCTTGGTCTTGCGGTTCGAGCTTGGGCTGGGGGCCTGGTTGCGTCGCGCGAGGCGATCGATCCGGAGCGCTTCGCTGGCGCCTACGGCGGCGAGCTCCATCTTGGACCAGTAGTCCGGGCGAAAACTCCGCTCGGAGCCGTCCTCGAAAAGAAACGTCCGCTTGTCAGGAATCTCTTCCAGCAAGACCGACCGGCCCCAATCTTTGCGGGTGACGTGTTCGAAAATGCGTGGCGGAAGGGAGGGAGTGTTCTCTGCCATGGGTGTCCAAGTTCCTGAATAAAATCGGGCCTGCGGGCCCCTTGGCCCCGCTTTGGCGAGCAGGCGGTTTATCACGGACGAGGCAGTGTTGCATCTCTTTGCACTTCGCATCGGTTCGCCTACATCATGGTGCTCGGTCAAGTGCTTGTTCTCATTGAAGTTTATGCCCATGAACAGAACAGCTCCCAGAGTCCGCGAAATCCTTGGACTCCTTCTGGCGGTGACGGTCCCTGGTGTCGCCTGTGATCCGAGCTCGAGCACCGTTGCCCCGCGCCGGCCGGCAGACCCGGCGCTGCCGGGCATCGAGACGGTCGATGAGGGGCTCGCTCGAGAGCTGCAAGCGGCTCGTGCGGGCCTCGGGCCGCAGTACCGGCCCCTCACCCGTCACTCCAGTCAGGGCGGCGTCCCCCTTTACACCAACAGGCTGATTCGCGAGTCGAGCCCTTACCTGCTTCAGCACGCTCACAACCCCGTCAACTGGTTCCCCTGGTCCGAGGAGGCGTTCGAGCGCGCCAGGCAAGAAGGCAAGCCCGTCTTCCTTTCGGTTGGCTACTCGACTTGCCACTGGTGTCATGTGATGGAGCGAGAGTCCTTCGAAGACGAGGAAATCGCGACCTATCTCAACCGCCACTTCATCGCGATCAAGGTTGACCGTGAGGAGCGACCCGACATCGACGCGGTGTACATGACAGTCGTGCAAATGCTGACGGGGCGTGGCGGTTGGCCAATGACCGTCGTCATGACGCCTGACAAAAAGCCGTTCTTCGCCGGGACCTATTTCCCCCCGAGGCAGGGCGTCCGAGGTAATCGTGCCGGGCTCACCGAAGTCCTGCCGGAGCTACTGCGTCTGTATATGCAACGACCCGAGCGAGTGTTCGAGCAGGCTCGGGCCTTGAGCGAGCGCTTGGAGCAGGCGTCGGCGAGCCCGGCCGGCGTGGGCGTATCGAGCGACGAAGTCATCGTGCGCGCGGTGCAGGACTTGGCGGCAGCCTTTGACCCGAAGGCTGGCGGCTTCGGGCGCGCACCAAAGTTCCCACAGCCAGCACGCCTCCTACTGCTGATGCGCTATGCCAAGCGGACCAAAGATCCCGGCGCCTTGGCCATGGTCGACAGGACGCTCGCTCACATGGCCAAGGGCGGCATCTACGACCAGATCGGCGGCGGCTTCCACAGATACTCGACCGACGCGCAGTGGCTCGTGCCGCACTTCGAGAAGATGCTCTACGACAACGCTCTGCTTGCGGTCGTATATCTCGAGGCCTGGCAGCTGACGAAGGAGCCGGAGCACAGGCGCGTGGCTCGTGAGACGCTGGACTACGTGATCGGCGAAATGACGGCGCCGCAGGGGGGATTCTTTTCGGCCAGTGACGCCGACAGTCCCGTGCCCGGTGGACATCATGAGGAGGGCTGGTTCTTTACCTGGACCCCAGCGGAGCTCGAAGAGGTCCTCGACGGTCCGTCCGCCCGAATGCTGTCGCTCGCCTACGGCGTCACCGAGCGCGGCAACTTCGAGGGCCGCAACATTCTGAATCGACGGATGAGCGATCTCGCCGTGGCCAAGAAGCTGGGTTTGTCCGCCGCCGAGACTCGTGAAACGCTCGCTGCGGCCCGCGACAAGCTCTACGAAGCCCGCGGCAAGCGGCCCCCGCCGCTCGTCGACCGTAAAGTCATCGCTGCCTGGAACGGCCTGATGATCTCGGCTCTGGCGCGTGGCGGCGACATTTTGAATCATCCGCCGTACCTCGCCGCGGCAGCCCGCTCGGCTTCGTTCGTGCTCGAAGAGATGCGCGGGGCCGACGGCGCGCTCGTGCGAACGCACAAGGACGGTCGCCCGGGGCCGTCGGCGTTCCTGGATGACTACGCCTTCATGGTCGCCGCCTGTCTCGACCTGTACGAAGCCAGCGGAAGGTTGTATTGGCTCGAGCAGGCTCTCTCGCTACAACACTTCCAAGACGCTCATTTCGCAGATGGGGAGCATGGCTATTTCATGACCACCGAGCAGCACGAGGCCTTGCTCGTTCGCCAGAAGCCGCTGGTCGACGGGGCCGTACCTTCCGGGAACTCAATCTCGGCGCTGAACCTGCTGAGGTTGGCGGAGCTCACGGGAGACACAGACTGGCAGCGGAGGGCCGAGGGAGTGTTCGCGGCCTTCGCACCCGGTTTGCAGCAGGCGCCGCTGGGTGCGCCGCACGCCTTGGTCGCGCTCGACTACTATCTGGACGTTCCCCTCGAGGTAGCGCTCTTGTTTCCCGACCCATCGCAGGCCGCCGAGCCCCTGTCCGACGTCCTTCGTGGCACGTTCCTCCCGAACCGGGTCTTGGCAACACTTTCGGACGCGCAGGCTGCGAGGCAGCAGTCGACGGTCCCGTGGTTGACGGGCAAACGTTCGCTTCGCGGGGCTCCGACGGCCTACGTTTGCGAACGCGGGCGCTGTGAGCTCCCCACCTCCGACCCAAAGGTCTTTGCGCGCCAGCTCGGGCAGCCCAGACCCTACCCGAGCGGCGAGCCTCCGATGCTCAGCGTTCCCGGGGCGCCATGACGCCTCTTCGCCCGGACGTCACCGACTGGGTCGTCGCCAGTCACAACCCAGGAAAGCTCCGGGAGCTGGTCGCGCTCCTGGCCGGGCTAGCGATTCGCTTGCGTCCAGCCGTGGACTTCAATCTGCGCGCACCTCAAGAGACCGGGGAGAGCTTCGAGGAGAACGCGGAACTCAAGGCCGTCGTGGCGGCGCGAGCTTCGGGGCTTCCGGCTGTTTCCGACGACTCTGGCCTCTGCGTCCACGCGCTCGGGGGCGAGCCGGGTGTACGCACGGCGCGCTGGGCAGGGCCGGGCAAGGATTTTCGAGTCGCACACCAGAAGGTGCACGAGCGGCTCCTGGCCTTGGGGGAGCGAGCGAGCCCGAGGGCGACCATGGTCTCAGCTCTGTGCGTGGCTCAGCCGGACGGCTCTGCGCAGACTTTCGTCGGCCGCATCGATGGCGTCATCGTGTGGCCTTGCCGAGGCGAGTACGGGTTCGGGTTCGAGCCGATGTTTCTTCCCGATGGCTATGCGGTCACCTATGGGGAAATGAGTCCCGCCTGGCGTCTTCGCGTCAATCCCAGGGCCGAGGCGATGCGTCGACTGCTCCGTTTCTACCGGCACTTGTCGTCGGAGTAAGGACAGACGAAGCGGACATGGAGATGGTCCTCGTGGTTCCGGTAATGTCGAATGATGCCCGCCGGCTCGTTTCGGCCACGCGGATATTGAAACCAGCGCCTCAGCTGGTCCTCGGTCGCGCCCCGCTTCTTTGCGTGGCGGTAGAGTTTCGATTGTAGCCGGTAGTCGATGAAGATCAGCTCGGCCTGGCCGTGCTGGAGCCAGTGTTCCAGTAGCGTCCACTGGCGAGCCACGTCGAGATCCGACGGTTTCACAGGCCGGAACGCGCACCCCTGGTTTCCGCATTGACGCTGGTAATAGGAGATGTCGGCGTCTCGCCCGTTCTGATGGCTCTTGTGGTCGCGCAGCCAGCCGCCATTGCGGTCACTGATGTCGTGGACACGAACTTTTTTGGTCGGAAACTTGGCGTCCACGCGCTCGAAGGCGTCCAGCATCCAGCGCACAGACTCCTCGGTGCCGTACGACCGGGCTGGATCCCGGATCACGTACCCGTTGTGCCGCGGCAGCTGGGCGGGGTCTTCGAGCCGGCCCCGGTTCGGCAGTCCGATGGCTTCCGAGGGGCTCACAGGCGCTCGGGTATAGATCCGGACGCGCTCGCCGGGTTTGGGGCCGCGGTCCGAGATGCCTGGGTTCCAACGCAGCAGGTCTCGGACATGGACGTCGTAACGTTGCGAGGCAGCCAGTAGCGTGTCTCCACGCTCCCATTCCACCAAGACCCGTGGTCTTGGCGCGTCCAACTTCAGGGAGTCGCCTGGAAAGATTCGATCGGGGTCCAGGCCAGGGTTTGCGGCGATGAGGTCGTCGAGCGTCATGTCGAAGCGAGCCGCGATGCCTAGGAGCGTGTCGCCCGCTTGGATCCGATAGGTTTTCCTCTTCGCAGCGACTTGCCCCGTGGTTTTTTCTGGCGTGGCCGGCTTTGGCAAGGCCACAGAGGGGTCGCGAGCTGCCAGAGGCTCGGACTGTTCGCGGTCGACCCGATCCTCGGCGCCTGCGCCGTAGTCGAACGGGGGCGTCCAGTCGATGCCCTCGTCCTCCGCCCGCGCCCGCGCGAGCGGCGGCGTCTTGTCCGGGCTCGTTGCGACGGATCTGTGTGGACCCACGACCAAGCTGTCGCCAACGCGGATCAAATCGCCGTCCAAGCCGTTCCAAGCTTTGAGTTGCTCGACCGTCACGCCAAAGCGTTCTGCGATGATGCCGAGCACGTCGCCTTCCTGTACGACCCAGACCGGCGCGCTTGCGGTCGCAGCACCGACTCCACAACACATCCAAAGGACCCCTGCGATTCCGAGTGTGCGGAGCATCACGATAGCTGTAACGAACATACCAAAGTCAGCCAAAAAAGGAGCGCCCACCTGTTCAGCAGCTGACGAATTGATGACCCACGGGTAAGTTGATCAGATGTGCTGCAGATCCACGCGCAGACTCTGCTCCAGCCTACTGCTCGGTCTCGTGCTGTCGGTCGCGTGTCGCGGGAGCTCGTCGATGCACGCGAAGGATGCACCTGAACGCCTTTTCAACTACGAAGTGGCCTGTGCATCGCAGGACCAGTGCGTCGACTCGGTCGCATTGCTCGTCGGACTTCGCTCGTCACAAGAGCCGATGCGCTGCACTGCGGCGCTCGTCGGTCCTCGCACCGCCGTCACGGCGCGTCACTGCGTAGAAGCAAAGCTCGGCGAAGGTCGCGGCTGTGCGGGGGTCTGGCTTGGTTTTCCTCGGACCCGGGAACGGCCGAGTGAGTGGCTCCCCTGCGAAGCGATCATCGCGACCTCCGAAGCGCGTGCAGGCTTGCTCGCCCCGGACTACGCGGTCTTGCGTCTGAAGAGCGAGGCGCGTCGACCGGCACTTCCGATCGCGACCGAAGCCGTTCCCGAGGGCGAAGTGCTTCGAATGGTTTCGGTCACGGCGGACCACTTCTACGACGAGGTGCACCAGCTGCAGACACGGCGATGCCTCGTCGACGACCAGCGTCGACTGATGCCCTGGGCGGACGCGGTGTCGGCGGCCGTGAGGGTCCTTTCCGCGTGCCCGGTTCAGCAGGGCAACTCTGGCTCGCCTCTACTCGACGCGCGAGGCCGCATGCGAGGACTCGTTCACGCCGGAGGGCCGCCGTTTTTGGCTCTCGGCGTGATGACCGAGAGCGAGCAGATCGCGTTCAGAACGGACCCCAGCCCAGCGCCATGACGGACAAGGCGGCGAGCACGCCCAGCGCGATCGCCACCAGTCCTGCCACGAGCGGAGTGACGCTCTTCTCGAGCATTCCCATGACCGCCGGCGGCGTGGACTTGGCAAGCAGCGCGAGCTCCATCAGCTGACGCTTCTGGCTCTCGCCTTGCGGAAACAACTCCGCCATCCAGTCTGCGATCCCTTGCGCCCCCGGTGCGTCCTTACAGCTCGCCAGGAACTCGTCCAAAGCATCGCCGAATTGCTCCGCCGTTTGCCAGCGTGCTTCTGGATTTCGCTCGAGCGCGCGAAGAACGATCGCGTCCAACTCCGCGGGTACGTGTTCGTTGTACTTGGAAGGTGGGCTAATTTCGCCCGAAAGCACCGCGTACATCGTGTTGACGTCACTGTCTTTCTCGAACAGCGGTCTCAGTGTGAGGAGCTCCCAAAGCAAAACCCCCAGCGCCCAAACGTCGACTCGCCGGTCCACCCTCGCGACCGCCATTTGCTCTGGGGCCATGAACGGAAACGTGCCGATCACTTGTCCCGGAGACGAATGATCGGAATGAAGCTGCGCGCTGGCGACCCCGAAATCGATGATTCGGACCCGCCCATCATAGCCCACGAACAGATTGCTCGGACAGACATCGCTGTGAACGATATTGAGGAACTCGCCCCGCTCCCCTCGGATCTCGTGCGCAGCATGCAGACCCCGGCAGGCATCGGCGACCATCTGAGCGGCACGATAGGTCAGTCGGGCCCAGTCCTGCTGCTCCGGTGCCGCCAGCATGCGGTGAAAGACACGCGATAGCGGCTCTCCCACCAAATACTCCATGGCGATGTAGAGCTCACCGTCCTCCGCGCCGTAGTCGAGCACGCGACTCAGGTTGGGGTGGCTGACGCGGGAGCCTATCCAGCCCTCGTCGGCGAACATCTTCGAGTAACCAGGCTCGTTCAGTAGGGACGAATGCATTCGCTTGATCGCGACCAAGGCCTCGTCCGGCTTGGCTGCTCCGCTGGCCCGGGCCAGGTAGACGGTCGCGAGCCCGCCGACCGCCAGCTCAAAGCAGAGCTGATACCGGCCAATCCGGTCGATGTCGTCGACTTGTGCCCCCTGCAATCGGATCCTCCTGAGTCCGGATCTCAGAATCCAAACCATATCGCGTATACTGGTAATATTCTACTGATATCTAAAAAGGCTGAACTGCATCGGCTCCGTACCCAGCGGCGCTCCTTTCAGACCCGTCCTATTTTAGGGGCCCCCGCCCGGATGTGTCGAGTTGACTATCCTCAAAACCACCCCTATCTATTCGGCACTTTGAGGCGACAGCCTAATGAATGCAGGACGAAACCCTAGCCTCGACAAAACGGATTGGTCTCTTCTCGACGAATTGCAGTCCGATTCGAAGCGCTCTCTCAAAGAGATCGGAGCGGCGGTGGGGCTCAGTGCACCTGCAGTCATGGAGCGCGTCCGAAAGCTTGAGAGCGCCGGCATCATTAAAGGCTATCAGGCCGTCCTCGACGCACGCTCAGTTGGGCTCGACGTCTCCGCGTTCATAGGCGTCTCGATTACGAACCCGGGACGGCTCGGCGCCTTCGAACAAGAGATCGACACGATTGCGCAAGTCATGGAGTGCCACCACGTGACGGGTGGCCACACCGTGCTTCTCAAGGTAAAGACGCGCAACACCGCCGACCTGGAGCAGCTCATCAGCCGCGTCCGGTCGATGGATGGGGTCGTGAGCACGGAAACCATGGTCGTGCTCTCGACTCGGACGGAGAGGGCGCAGGTCGCCCTTCCGACGAACGAGGATGACGAGGCGGCGCCCAAGAAGCGGACCCGTCGCAAGGCTTCCTAGCGGGCCCGACGCTAAACCCCGGCAACGCCGGCTCAAACCATCGCGAACGAGATATGAACTACGGATTCCCCGAAAAGCATGGCCTTTACGACCCCGCGAACGAAAAAGACGCGTGCGGGGTGGGCTTCGTGGCCCACATCAAGGGCGAGGCGTCGCACCAGATCGTAAAGGACGCCAACCGTATCCTCTGCAACATGGACCACCGGGGCGCCCGCGGGTCCGAGAAGAACACCGGCGACGGTTCGGGCATGCTCACCGGCATCCCGGACAAGCTCCTGCGCCGCGAGGCCAAGGTGGCCTTGGGCGTGGAGTTACCCCCGGTCGGTAAGTACGGGGTGGGTAACATCTTTCTTCCGACCGACGACACGCAGCGGGCTCACTGCAAGAAGACCTTCGAGCGCATCATCGGCGAACAGCGTCAGAAGTTTCTCGGCTGGCGCCCCGTGCCGCTCGATCCGGACGGCGCCGATCTGGGCCCCACCTCCCGCGGCAGTATGCCTCGCATCGAGCAGCTGTTCATTGCCGCGGCCGACGGGCTCGATCGAGATGGCTTCGAGCGACAGCTCTACACCATTCGCAAGCGAGCCTCGAACGCGCTTCGCAGGGATCAGAGCCTCTCCCAGGCTTCGATGTTTTACCCCTGCTCCCTATCGAGCAAGACGATCATCTACAAGGGCATGCTGGCCTGCGAGCAGCTGCTTCCGCTCTACACCGACCTCACCGATCCCGACTACGAGACGCACCTGGCCATGGTGCATTCGCGCTTTGCCACCAACACCTTTCCGTCCTGGGATCGGGCCCAGCCGCTGCGCTGCCTGAGCCACAACGGTGAGATCAACACGGTACGCGGCAACAAGAACTTCACGCGCGCCCGGCAGGGTCTCGCGCAAAGCGAGCTCTTTGGGGACGATCTCGCCAAGATCTTTCCGGTGGTCGAGCCGGACCCGTCCGACTCCGGCACCCTCGATAACGTGCTCGAGTTCATCTACATGAACGGACGGTCAATGCCCGAGGTTGCCGTCATGCTCATCCCCGAGGCATGGCAGAAGCACGAGCACATGTCTCAGGAGAAGCGGGACTTCTACGAGTACCACAGCTGCCTGATGGAGCCCTGGGACGGACCGGCCTCGATTGCGTTCACAGACGGCAAGTACATCGGCGCCTGCCTCGACCGAAACGGACTTCGCCCGAGCCGTTACTACCTCACCCATGATGACCGGGTCATCATGGCGTCCGAGGTGGGCGTGCTCCCCGTGGCTCCGGAGCTCGTCAAGCACAAGGGCCGACTTCAGCCCGGCCGCATGTTCCTCATCGACTTCGAGCAGGGTCGGATGATTCCGGACGACGAGCTGAAGCGCGACTTCGCCTCGCGCCGTCCCTACGGTCAATGGTTGAAGGAGCAGCGCCTCGAGCTCACCGAGCTTCCGGTCAACGGCGATGCGCACGGCTTCGAGCCGGACACGCTCCTTTCCCGCATGCAGTCCTTTGGTTACACGACCGAGACCCTGCAGTTCATGTTGCGACCGATGATCGAGGAGAAGCGCGATCCGGTCGGCTCCATGGGCAACGACTCCGCGCTCGCCGTGCTCAGCGACCAGCCACGTTTGGTGTACGACTACTTCAAACAGCTCTTCGCGCAGGTCACCAACCCTCCGATCGACTCGATCCGCGAAGAGGTCATCATGGCCCTGGAGAGTTACATCGGGCCAGAGCGGAACCTATTGACGACCACGCCCGAGCACGCGCACCGTCTGAGGGTCCCGCATCCGATTCTCACGAACGAAGAGGCCACCGCGCTCAAGCGCATCGACGAACGCGGCTGGCGCAGTAAGACGATAGACATCAGCTGGGATCGAGCTGAGGGTGCTGCGGGCCTCGAGCCGGCGCTCGACCGCATTCGGGAGGAAGCCGAGAAGGCCGTTGACGACGGCTACAGCTTGGTCGTTCTCAGCGACCGCTCGATCGGTCCCGATCGCATTCCGGTGAGCTCGCTACTCGCCACGGGAGCGGTTCATCACCATTTGGTTGGCACCGAGAAGCGCACCCGGGTCGGCATCGTGGTCGAAACCGGGGAGGCGCGAGAGGTGCACCATCATTGCTGCCTCATCGGTTATGGGGCCGACGTGATCAACCCTTACCTCGCATTCGAAGCGCTTTGGCAGGAACGTCGTCGCGGCGCGCTCGATGCCAGGAGGTTCCCGGACGACGACAGCATCGTCGAGGGATACCGAAAGGCCGTGGCGAAGGGCATGCTCAAAGTCTTCGCAAAGATGGGTATCTCCACCTTGCAGTCGTACAAGGGCGCCCAGATTTTCGAGGCGGTCGGACTGAACAGCTCGGTCGTCGACAAGTGCTTCGTGGGTACTGCGAGCCGGATTCAGGGCGTCGGCTTCAACGTCCTGGCCGAAGAGCTGGTGGAGCGACACGCGCTCGGCTATCCGTCTGGCGACGACTTCCGTCTCCCCGTCCTTCCGAATGACGGTCAGTTCCACTGGCGCGCCAAGGGCGAGCGGCACATGTGGAACCCGAATAGCATTGCCCGGCTTCAGACGGCGGCGCGGACCAATAGCCGCGAAGCGTACAAAGCCTTTGCCGAAGAAGTGAACGAGAACGCACGCAGCCGCTGCACGTTGCGCGGTTTGATGCGCTTCAAGAAGGGGACTCCGATTCCGATCGAGGAGGTGGAGCCTGCCTCCGAGATCGTCAAGCGGATGGCTACCGGTGCGATGAGCTACGGCAGCATCTCGATGGAGGCACATTCGACGCTCGCGATTGCGATGAACCAGCTCGGTGGCAAGTCCAACACGGGCGAGGGTGGCGAGAGCCCGGAACGCTACAAGCCGCTTGCCGACGGTTCGATGAACCCCAAGCGCTCAGCCATCAAGCAAGTCGCGTCCGGTCGCTTTGGCGTGACGATCAACTACCTGACGAACGCCGACGAGCTTCAGATCAAGATGGCGCAGGGCGCAAAGCCCGGTGAGGGAGGCGAGCTCCCCGGTCGCAAGGTCAACGAGGAGATCGCCGAGGTTCGTCATTCGACGCCCGGGGTCGGCCTCATCAGCCCGCCGCCTCACCACGACATTTACTCCATCGAGGACCTCGCCCAGCTGATCTATGACCTCAAGAACAGCAATCCTGCGGCACGCATCAGTGTCAAGCTCGTCAGTGAAGTCGGGGTGGGCACGATCGCTGCCGGCGTCACCAAGGCGCATGCCGACCACATTCTCATCAGTGGTCACGACGGCGGTACGGGCGCATCCCCGCTCACCTCGATCAAGCATGCTGGTCTTCCTTGGGAGCTCGGACTCGCCGAGACGCATCAGACGCTCGTTCTAAACGATCTCCGAAGCCGTGTCGTCGTGCAGACCGACGGTCAGATCAAGACCGGTCGCGATGTCATCATCGCCGCCCTGCTCGGAGCCGAGGAGATCGGCCTCAGCACTGCGCCGCTCATCGCGCTCGGCTGCATCATGATGCGCAAGTGCCACCTCAACACCTGTCCGGTCGGCATCGCGACGCAGGATCCCGAGCTCCGAAAGAAGTTCAAGGGTCAGCCGGAGCACGTCGTGAACTACCTGATGCTCGTCGCCGAGGAGGCACGAGAGATCATGGCCTCCCTCGGCTTCCGCAGCTTCAAAGAGATGATTGGCCGGGTAGACATGCTCGATACCGCCGACGCGATCACGCATTGGAAGTTACAGGGTATCGACTTGCAGCCGATCCTCGCGCCAGCTCGAAAGAAGTATCCCGAGACCGAGGTCTACTGCACGCAGAAACAAGACCACGGCCTGCATTTGTCGCTCGACAACGAGTTGATCAAACTCGCGCAGCCCGCGATTCGCAAGGGCGAGGCGGTGCGCGGCGCGTTTCCGATCAAGAACACCAACAGAACCGTCGGAACGACATTGAGCCACGAAATCGCGAAGGTCTGGGGCGAAGAGCTTCTCCCGGACGACACGATTCATTTCCAGTTCAAAGGCTCGGCCGGGCAGAGCTTCGGTGCATGGCTTGCCAAGGGTGTCACGCTCGAGCTCGAAGGCGATGCCAACGACTACGTCGGCAAGGGTCTCTCCGGCGGCAAGATCATCGTATATCCGCCCAAGGAAAGCAGCTTCGTTCCTTCGGAAAACATGATCATCGGCAACGTGGTCCTATACGGCGCGGTCAAAGGAAAGGCGTTCTTCCGTGGGCGTGCGGCCGAGCGCTTCTGTGTCCGAAACTCGGGGGCCTGGGCGGTCATCGAGGGCGTCGGCGACCATGCGTGCGAATACATGACGGGCGGCCGGGTGGTCGTGCTCGGGGAGACTGGACGCAACTTCGCCGCCGGCATGAGTGGGGGCGTGGCTTACGTGCTCGACGAGAAGGGTGACTTCGACACTTACTGCAACATGGAGATGATCGAGCTCGAGACGCTGAAGTTCGAGGAAGAAATCGCGGTCGTGCGAGGCCTCGTGGAGGAACATTTGGCGTACACGGGCTCGGCGACGGCGCGTCGCTTGCTCGACGATTGGGACCAGGCTGTATCGAAGTTCGTGAAGGTCATGCCCGTAGACTACAGGCGCGTGATTGCGCAGCGGGGCGACCGCAGCCTCGGCGTGTCTGCTCGAGCGCAACAGCAGAGCTTACCGGCCGCGGAGTAATAGAGAGAAATGGGAAAACCGACTGGCTTCAAGGAATTTGAGCGGGAGACCGTTCCGTACAGCGATCCGCTGGAGCGCCTGAAGGACTGGAAAGAGTTCCTGGTGGTGGTCCCGGAGGAGCACCTACGGACTCAGGGTGCGCGCTGCATGGACTGTGGCGTCCCCTTCTGTCAGTCCGAGACGGGTTGCCCGATCGATAACCTCATCCCCGAGTGGAACGACCTGGTCTACCGTGGGCGTTGGCGCGAGGCGCTCGACCGTTTGCACAAGACGAACAACTTCCCCGAATTCACGGGGCGAGTCTGCCCCGCTCCCTGCGAGGGCGCCTGCGTCCTCGGGATCAACGAGCCCCCCGTCGCCATCAAGAACATCGAGAACGCGATTGTCGATCGGGGTTTCGAAGAGGGCTGGATCGAGCCCCTTCCGCCGACGGAGCGCACCGGTAAGAAGGTGGCGATCGTCGGCAGCGGCCCAGCCGGTTTGGCGGCGGCGCAGCAACTCAATCGAGCCGGGCACAGCGTCACGGTCTACGAGCGAGACGACCGGATTGGCGGCCTGCTGATGTATGGCATCCCGAACATGAAGCTCGACAAAGAGACCGTGGAACGGCGCGTCGACCTCATGCGCAAAGAGGGCGTGGAGTTCGTAACCAACGCACACGTCGGTGTAAACGTAGACATCGAGGAAGTCCGCAAAAACAGCGATGCGCTCATTCTGGCCTGCGGCGCCACTCGGCCTCGCGACCTGCCGATTCCGGGGCGGGAGCTCGAAGGCGTTCACTTCGCGATGGAGTTCCTCTCGAAGAACACCAAGTCACTTCTCGACGACGACTGCAGCGCCATCATCTCGGCTGAGGGTAAGAAGGTGATCGTTATCGGTGGTGGCGACACGGGGACCGACTGCATCGGCACCTCGCTGCGTCATGGCTGCACGTCCATGGTGAATTTCGAGCTCCTGCCGCAGCCGCCCGAAGAGCGTGCTCCAGACAATCCCTGGCCGCAGTGGCCCGTCATCCTTCGCGTGGACTACGGGCATCAAGAGTCCACGGCCAAGTTCGGCAAGGATCCACGCGAGTACTGCGTCTTGTCCAAGCGCTTCATAGATGACGGAAACGGCAACGTGGCCGGCATCGAAACCGTTCGGGTCGAGTGGCAAAAGGATTCGGATGGCAAGTGGCAGATGACCGAGGTTCCCGGCTCCGAACAAACCTTCGAAGCTGAGCTCATCTTCCTCGCGATGGGCTTTGTCGGCCCCGAGGACACACTGCCCGAGAAGCTCGGTTTGGAGCGCGACCCGCGTAGCAACTTCAAGGCCGAGTACGGTGACTACGCGACCAGCATCGACGGGGTATTCGCCGCCGGGGATTGCCGCCGTGGACAGTCGCTCGTGGTCTGGGGAATCGCGGAAGGTCGTGGGGCCGCCAGGGCGGTCGACACGTACTTGATGGGTCACTCCGAGCTCCCGGCGCCGGACTAGCGAGTGGCAGGCGGCGGCCTGGGCTCGCTCACGCGGGCCGCCAATCCTCTTAGCCTCAATCCTCTCAACCTCGGCGGCCAAGGGGAGGAGCGCGAGCTCCGCGCGACTAGCCATTCGAGCAGTCCGTGATTTGAGTTGTCCGTTATTTATAGACATATGCAGCATGCGTGTGTAATCATGAGCCTGTGGACGACGAAGGCTACGTGAGCATCGAGGGGGAAGATGCGGCACCGGAGGGCTTGGAGCCTTCCGCAGCCTTGCCGTTCTCGGGCGACAAGCGCCACGGCTACCTACGGCGCTGAGCCAATGTTCTCATTAGCTTGCCTGACGCCGCGCGAGTCCATGACTCGCCCGGCGTTCACCAATTCTCCGAGCTTGTCCACAGAGATGGGCGAACAGATGACCCCTGCTATCTTGGCGATCGCAACGAACATGAACACCGAGCTCACCGAAAGCGCGCAAAACGTCGTGAACGCTCTGCAGGCCTGGGACTTCGAGTGTCCAACCGGCCTCAGTGGAACGGACGCACAAATGTCTCCGCTCGTGAGCGACTCTGCGGCTGTTCTCTCATCGGCGGGCTGCGCGGCGTTCCATGTGGCAATCGCAGAGTTGGAAATCGCAATCACGGCAGACGAGAACAAAGCGGTCGACTCTTCGGGCGAGCCAGTCCCACCGCCGGGCCGTGCTCCAAACTACGCGGCGTTCTACTCCATCGTCAATCCCTCGCAGCTCACCGCGGGTGACATCGACTGGGACGACATTCGCAACCCTGCGCCCGAAACGCGTTTCGACATCATGGGAGCTGCCCTCGACACAGCGGGAGAGTTTCTTCGGGCCAAGCTTGGAGGTGACGAAACCGAGTGGGCTTGGGACCGCCTGCACGGCGCCATTCTAGAGTCGGATCTAGCCGCGTTGGGCCTTCCGATGTTTAACAATCCTGGCCCTGGAGAGTCGAGCTACGCCAATGACGGCGGCCTGTTCACCGTCGACGTGGCCAACCCGAACGGCGACTTCACGCAGACCACCGGACCCTCCACTCGCTTCGTCTGCGAAGCCGCAGCCGAGCGGGTCTCATGTAGCTATCAGCTCCCAGGAGGCCAGTCCGGCGACATCGACTCGCTCAACTACGATGACCTACTCGACAAGTGGCTCATCAATCAGCCGACGGAGTTCATCTACGACATCGACGAGGTCGCGCAGAACGCGACACCTACGATTCACCTGGGGCAATAGCGGAGCATGCTCGAAGAAAAGCTTGGGATCGTTCTCATTGGCCGCAATGAAGGCCAGCGACTGATTCGTGCCCTCGACTCGGTCGTCGGCGACGGCCGCTGCGTCGTTTACGTGGATTCGGGCTCGACTGACGGCAGCTCGGAAGCCGCCCGCGCGCGTGGCGCCCTGGTCGTCAATTTGGACATGACCTTGCCGTTTACGGCGGCCCGGGCCCGGAACGCCGGGTTGGAGCGGCTCTTACGAGACGAGCCGGACTTGCAGTACGTGCAGTTCGTCGACGGAGATTGTGAAGTTGCCGGGGGCTGGTTGAGCGCCGCTGTCCAAGAGCTGGATCGCGATGACTCGCTCGTCGCAATTTCCGGATGGATCGAGGAGCGTCACCCAGAACGTTCCGTCTATAACCGCATCTGCGACGTCGAATGGAAGAGCGGGTCGCCGGACGCTTTCGGGGGTAACGTGATGATTCGCGCGTCTGCCCTCCGAGCGGTCGGAGGATGGGATCCGACGGTCATCGCTGCTGAGGACGACGAGCTGGCCCTGCGCTTACGGCAGGCTGGCGGACGTGTCCTGCGCTTAGAACGGCCTAGCGTGATTCACGACGTGGACATGCACCGGGCCCGGCAGTGGTGGCTCCGCGCCAAACGCTGCGGCTACGCGTACGCGCAGGTCTCGCAGATGCATGGGACCACTCCGGATCGCCTGTTCGTGCGAGAGAAGAAGCGGGCGCTTCTGTGGGGCCTCGTAGCTCCTGCGAGCGCCGTTCTACTCGGTCCCGCAACGATGGGGCTATCACTGTCGATTCTCGCGCGCTACCCGGCGGTCGCGTTTCGGGTGGCCGCGCAAACGCGCGAACGCGGCTTTCCATGGGCCCATTCAGTTGCCTGGGGCGTGTCCTGTGCGGTATCGCCATTTCCCCAGGTGGCCGGCCTCGGTAAATTCTACCTGGACCGATGGCGCGAGCGGCGCCCGGAAATCATCGAGCACAAGGAGAATTAAAGTGGTTCACCGTCCTGTTTGCGCCGCCATCGTGGGTGCCGGCTACATCGCGGACTTTCACGTCGACGCCATTCGCGCCATCCCAAACGCCACAGTGACGGCCGTCTGCGACCTCAATCTCGGCCGGGCTCGTCGCTTCGCCGAGGCCAAGGGCATCCCATCGGTCTATTCCGATCTCGGAACGCTCCTGAAGGAGCAGTCGATCGACGTCGTGCACGTACTTACTCCGCCGCATCTACACGTGGCGCCGATCGAAGAGGCCCTGGGCGCCGGTGTGGACGTCCTCGCCGAAAAGCCGCTCGCGCACAGTGTCGAGCACTGCCGTCGTCTGCGAAAGCTCGCTGAAGAAAAAGGCTGCGCACTCGGCGTGAGCCACAACTTTCTCTACTTCCCCGCCTATACGCAACTGATCGAAGACCTGCGCGAGGGGCGTTTGGGGCGCATCGACCAAGTCGACATCGTCTGGAACAAACACCTGGGCCAGCTCGGGGGCACCTCCTTCAGCGCCTGGATGTTCCAGGACCCGCGGAACATCCTGTTTGAGGTCGCTCCGCACTCGTTTGCGCATTGTCAGGACCTCGTCGGGCAGCTGGATGAGCTACAAGTCCGCGCCTTCGACGAGATCACGCTGCCAGGGGGCCGCCAGTTCTTCAGGCGCTGGGAGATGTTGGGCCTCGCGGGCACGACGAGCGTTCGCATTCGCTTGTCGTTCATCGACGGCTACCCGGAGCACTACGTCCACGTTCGAGGTACCAACGCCACTGGCCGGGTCGATTTCGAGCGCAGTACCTACGTCGTGAGCGAGCACTCGCCACATCTGCTCGATGTGGACAGGTACTTGGACGTGCTGTCCTCTTCGGGCGCTGCCGTGCGCCAGGCGACCGGCACGCTTGCCAAGTTCGTCCTGTCGAAGGCCGGCGTCCGCAAAGCCGAGGGGAGCCCTTTCGGGGCGAGCATTCTCCAGGCCGTCAGCGCGTTTTACCAAACGCGCGGGGGCACCGTCGACGAAGGCGTGAGCGCTGCGATGGGAGAGGCCGCGATCTCGCTCGCCGAGCGCGCGGCCGGCGCCGTGCCGGCAACGACGCCCTCGTCCTCCGCGTCGAAACCCCGCAAGCAAAAGTCTGCCAAAGTTGCCAAGAACCCGAAGGTGCTCGTGATCGGCGGCACCGGTTTCATCGGTCGCGCCCTCGTCCGGCGTTTGGTCAAAGAGGGACACCTGGTCCGCGTGTTGGCTCGCAATCCTGGCGAGGCGACCGATTTGGCAGAGCTAGGCGTCGACTTGCACCGCGGCGACTTCGCTGATCCGGAAGCCGTCCGATCGGCGCTTCGCGGGATAGACCAAGTGTTTCACCTCGCACGCGGCACGGGAAACAGTTGGGAAGAGTATCTCAAGTATGACGTCGAGCCGACGCGTCGCGTGGCGGAGCTCTGTCTACAGGCAGGCGTGCGCCGACTCTACTACGCGTCTTCGATCGCCATATACGAGGCCGGCACAGCCGGACAAACGATCGACGAAGAGACGCGCCCAGTTCCCTCGATGCTGCGCGCGAATCCCTACGCCCGCAGCAAGACCGAGAACGAACGGGTGCTGCTCGAAATGCGCGAGTCGTCCAAGCTGCCGGTCGTCTTGTTCCGTCCAGGGATCGTGCTGGGTGCCGGGGGGAGCCCCTACCACTGGGGCGTCGCGGCCTGGCCCTACAACTCGGTCGCTCGACTTTATGGTGACGGTGATCATCCGCTTCCGATCGTGCTCGTCGACGACGTCGCCGATGCCATGGTCCGGGCGATGAACGTGGAAGGCATCGAAGGCGAATCGTTCAACCTGGTGAGCCCTCCCGTGTTGACCGCCAATGAGTACTTGGACGAGCTCGAGCGCCAAGCAGGGATCAGACTACGGCGACTTCCGACCTCACCGATGCGTTCTTATAGCGAGGCGGTGGTCAAGTGGGCCATCAAATCGCTGGGCAGTCGCGAGACGCTCATGCCGAGCTATGCCGACTGGCGCGGACGGACATTCGCATCGACTTTCGATGCCTCCAAGGCCCGTGACCTTCTGGGTTGGCAACCGACGAAAGCCCGCGAGGAGCTGGTCGCAAAGGGCATCCACGAGCCCACCGGCGCGTTCCTGAGCTAAGAGCCGCCTCGTGAGGCTTCGGGATCGATGTCGAAGCCTTTCACGAGCGTGCTGTTTCTCAAGAAATCGTACCAGAACATTGGTGGATCGAGATCTGGCTTTCTCTGGATGACCCGACGGGCGCGATACGTCGCGTACCCGGCCAGGAACGCCACATCGGCTGCCATAGCCTTGATCTTCCCGTGATTCTTGACGAAGAAGCGCCGTCGCGAATTGAACCAGTAGTCCGGGTAGCGCCTCTGCTTTTTGCGCCCGTCCGTAATTCCGGTGGCCTGTGCTTGAAGATGAGCCACGACCCCGTCTGGCACGTAGTAAACCACCCAGCCTGCACGACGAGCACGCAGACAGAAGTCGACCTCATCGAAATAGAGAAAATACCCCTCGTCCAACAGACCGATGTCGTCGAAGACTTCGCTTCGGATCATCATCGCCGCCCCTGTGACCCAATCGACCTCCGAGGGCTGGTCCCCCAACTCGTAGAGAAGATCGCGATTGCGCAGGGCCTTCGTCAGAACTCCCAGCCGAAACCCTCCGAGAAGCTCCGACTGAATGCTGGGAAACCGAAATGCGCAGTGCTGCGGGGTGCCATCCGGCGCCTCCACGCGTGCTCCGGCGATACCGACCTCGGGATGCGCATCCATGAAGTCGAGCAGTTTCGTGATGGCGTTTCGCCGGATGTATGCGTCTGGGTTGACCAGCATCACGAACTCGGGTGGGTCGTCGCCATCTAGAAACGGGCGAATCCCGGCGTTGTTTCCGAAGCAATAGCCGCCGTTCTTGTTCAGGGGCAGAAGCGTGCACCAGTCCCAGCCGTTAGACGCGATCGCCGCAGCAATCTTGTCGACCGAACCGTCGCCCGAGGCGTTGTCTGTCACCGCCACATGCATCGAGCCGATCTGCTCGACCTCATGCTCCAAAGACGCCAGACACTGAATCGCCAGCTCGGGAGTCCGGTAGTTCAAGATGACGGCTAGGGCGCGCATGGCGGGGGATTCTCTGTGGATTGGGGGGCGATGTATACCCGTAGCTACAATTCCCCTCGGCTTCGGCATCAGTCGAGAGGAACCGCCGGCGATCCAGGGTCGTCGGCGCTAGGACTTATTCGGCCGGGACCTTGCCGCAAAGTGTCCATCGAGCCAACCGCAGCGAGTCGACCGATCGATTCCTCTTGCTCCACACATTGGGAGACGATGCGCTCAGGCGCCGGCGGTCGCTTCGAGGCACCCTCGTCGAGAGGCTCCCCCTCGAGTCCTTGGGCGTGAACCACGCTGTTTCCGCACACAGCATTCGCCCTCTCGCGAGTCAGCGCTCGAGTCCCCTCCAAACCCCCTTTTGGCGCTGCCCGAAAGTCCCGCAAGCGAAGACCAGGGGCGCTAGGGCTCCACTTCCGCCAAAAACTTCCGCCAAAACCCACAAAATCCCCCTCATTCGGCCGATGAAAACCCCCTCCGAACGCAAAACGACAAAATCTGCAAAAACTCACTTGACCACTCCGAGCCCCGCGCTAACTTCGGGCTCCCTTTCGGCAGGAAGTTCTCCTCGCTGGAAGGGCTGACAAACGACGGATGTCTCAAGGCGAAAACGGGTTGACCGAAGTCCTCGGACGGCCCACAGTCACCGCCTGCTCAACGGGTGCTCCGTCGATCGGTCTTTGAAAACTGAATCGGAATCAATAGTTACGTACTCGGGTCCCGAGTCGTGCAACAAACGTACGACTAGGGTCAATTCAAAATGCGGTTCTCCGGAACCGCAGTCCGAGAGCAACACGCAATACAAAATGTGATGCTCGAGTGGCGCGAGGCTTTATGTCTCGTGTCATCAGGATAACCAGCTCAACAGTTTAACTGGAGAGTTTGATCCTGGCTCAGAGCGAACGTTAGCGGCGGGCCTAACACATGCAAGTCGAACGAGAAAGCTCCTTCGGGAGTGAGTACAGTGGCGCACGGGTGAGGAACGCGTAGGTAATCTACCCTCTGGCGGGGGACAACATTCCGAAAGGAATGCTAATACCGCATAAGACCACGCTCACTACGGTGAAAGCGGTTAAAGGTGCCTCAAAGCACCACCAGAGGATGAGCCTGCGTCCCATCAGCTAGTTGGTGAGGTAACGGCTTACCAAGGCGAAGACGGGTAGCTGGTCTGAGAGGATGATCAGCCACACTGGCACTGGAACACGGGCCAGACTCCTACGGGAGGCAGCAGTGAGGAATATTGGGCAATGGGCGAAAGCCTGACCCAGCCACGCCGCGTGTGTGATGAAGGCCTTCGGGTCGTAAAGCACTGTGGGGAGAGACGAAAAAGCGCAGGAGGAAATGCCTGCGCCTTGACGGTACCTCCTTAGCAAGCACCGGCTAACTCTGTGCCAGCAGCCGCGGTAATACAGAGGGTGCGAACGTTGCTCGGATTTACTGGGCGTAAAGCGCGTGTAGGCGGACTCGCAAGTCGGTTGTGAAATCCCTGGGCTCAACCTAGGAACTGCATTCGAAACTGCTTGTCTTGAGTAATGGAGAGGGTGGCGGAATTCCCGGTGTAGAGGTGAAATTCGTAGATATCGGGAGGAACATCAGTGGCGAAGGCGGCCACCTGGACATTTACTGACGCTGAGACGCGAAAGCGTGGGGAGCAAACAGGATTAGATACCCTGGTAGTCCACGCCGTAAACGATGAGCACTAGGTGCAGCGGATATTGACCTCTGCTGTGCCGTAGCTAACGCGTTAAGTGCTCCGCCTGGGGAGTACGGCCGCAAGGCTAAAACTCAAAGGAATTGACGGGGGCCCGCACAAGCGGTGGAGCATGTGGTTTAATTCGAAGCAACGCGCAGAACCTTACCCGGGCTAGAAAAACTGAGAACCCTGAAGAAACTCGGGGGTGCTCGCAAGAGAACTCAGGTCCAGGTGCTGCATGGCTGTCGTCAGCTCGTGTCGTGAGATGTTGGGTTAAGTCCCGCAACGAGCGCAACCCTTATCCTTCGTTGCCATCATTTAGTTGGGCACTCAAAGGAGACTGCCGGGGTCAACCCGGAGGAAGGTGGGGATGACGTCAAGTCCTCATGGCCCTTATGTCCGGGGCTACACACGTGCTACAATGGTCGGTACAAAGCGCTGCGAAGCCGCGAGGTGGAGCGAATCGCAAAAAGCCGGCCTCAGTACGGATTGCACTCTGCAACTCGAGTGCATGAAGTCGGAATCGCTAGTAATCGCTGATCAGCAGGCAGCGGTGAATACGTTCCCGGGCCTTGTACACACCGCCCGTCACACCATGGGAGTCGAGTGCTCCAGAAGTGGCCGCGCTAACCCGCAAGGGAGGCAGGTCCCCAAGGAGTGTTTGGTAACTGGGGTGAAGTCGTAACAAGGTAGCCGTAGGGGAACCTGCGGCTGGATCACCTCCTTTCTAAGGAGCATTTCCTCGCAAGAGGGATGTATCTGGTCATATCCGAGTGCGACTATTTTGTAGACCCAGAAGTTTTGAGTCTGCATTCGATTCCGATTCAGTTTTCAGCGACCGATCGAGCGCTAAGCTAGCCCTTGCAGCGGAACCGTACGCTGGCAGCGTCGTCGTCCAGGCAAAGAGCTGTGTCAGGCGTTCTGACGAACGGGCTCTTATGCTCAGCAAGCGCCCCAAATACAAAGGCCCGCTGTACGTGAACAGCAGGCCTTTGTATTTTGGGAGCCTGACCGACGGGTCAGCTCGACGGTTTCGTGACTAGTTCACGAGGTCCGAGGCATCGGCCTGCTCGGCTTCTTCCTCAGCTTCGACTGCGGCCTCTTCGAGCATTTCCTCGGTGACTTCCGACTCGGCCGCTGCAACCGTCTCGGCGCCGGTGGTGGTCTCCTCCGCAGTCACGGAGGCGTCGTCCTTCCCACAGGCCGCGCCGAGGCTGAGGGCCAGAGTTGCTATTGCGATGACCGTGTACTTCAGTGTCGAATTCATCTTTGTCTACCTTCCTGCTTTCCGTCGCAGCCTCGCCGTTGGCGCGGCAAACGACGGGCGGGGAGCGGCCCCCCGTTTCATGGCGCGCAAGTTAAGCCAAACGGGCGTTTTTGCAAAAGAAAAGGCGCCTGTAGACTCACAGTGTGGGCGAGAGGTACCGTCTTTGCCGTGTTGACATTCGTTATCTAACGACACTAGATTCACCGTCTTCAGTAGCGATTAGCTTGACTGCTCCGTCGATCAAATGAGTCGACGGGGGCATGGAGATAAAGAATGCATAAGAGACACTTAGGGGCGCTCGTCGCTTTGATCGTCGCCCCATTCTTAATGGCGCAGGGCTGTGAGGATCTGAACCCGAGACTGGTCATCGAGTCGCCGGTACATGGGTCTTTCACAACAGAGAACTCGGTCGTCGTGACCGGCACCTTGTTCAATGTGCATCCTTCCGTGCCGGTCGAGGTGACCGTGAACGGAGCCACGGCAGCCGTTGTGAACGGGAAGTTTAGTGCTGTCTTGCCACTCGATACGACCGCTCCGACGCAGCCCATCATAGTGGAGGCGTTGGTCGGCGCTGATCCTAAGCTGCTTCGCGAGCGCGTGACCATCATCTACGGGGATTCCATCGTGAGTGGTGAACCCTCGCCCGATGGTTTTGCCATGCAGATGCGCGATCCGGGGCTGGACGATGTCGAGCCGATCATCGCGGACCTGATCGGGCTGGATCCATCGATCTTTATTTCGCCGGGGGCAGTGGTCGTCGATGACTTCTGCTACCTGAAGGGCCCGCTCTTCGGGATCTGCGCTGGGAAGGTAAGGGCCGTCGTGGCCGGGTCGCCGGCCCCGAGGATGACGGGTATCACCGCGAACATTGATTCGCGACAAGATGCCGCCGGCAACGGTTATTTGGACGTCGACGTCGCGATTGAGGGACTTGCCCTGCGGGTGGATGTTGGGGAGACCGCAGGCGTCAACATCAACTGCCATGCCGACATCTTCTCGGAGGTCATGCGTGTCCACGGGACCTTTGCTCTTGAGCCCGATGGTGCAGGCGGTATTGATGCGCGGCAAACGACGAATGTTTCCGTTGACATTGGGGCATTCCAGGACAGCACGGACTGTGATGGGCTTTTGGGGGGCCTCTACGAAGTGCTGATGGGACTGATCATCAGTGACCTCAAAAACGACTTCGTGCTGCCAGGCATGAGCAACTACCTCAACGCTACCAAGAACGGGGACACGGTGATCGCCGACGCGCTCGAAGCGGTGTTGGGATCGCTGAACATCGAGGGCGCCGTGGGCGATGCGATTGGCGTTGTCGAGGTCGATGCGCCGATCTCCGCGATCTCTGAAGCGGAGGACGGTTTCACCGTAGCGGCCGGCGCTCTGTTTCGTCCGGTGGCGACGGACCCCAATGCGGTCAGTCTCGATCGCTCGTTCTACGCAAAGCAGGCTTTTCCGAGCTTCGGTACGACCGCTCCGAACGGGCAGCCCTATGATCTGGCCCTTGGAATCTCGGCTTCTGGCTTCAATCAGCTGATGAAGAGCATGATCGAAACGGGTCTCCTGATCATGTCGGTCGACGAGATCGATTTTGACTCTCTGGGGATCCCCCTGCTCGCCGGTCGGGGTGTCGGGCCGATCACTGCCGAGCTCCTCGCGTTCGTTTTTCGAGGCGGCTTCGCGGGCTTGCCTCGCGATGAGCGGGTGCGGATTGACGTGTATCCGACGATGGCCCCCTTCGTGACCGGTGAGCCAGGGCCAAACGGCGAGCTTGCGACGCTCACCATTCCGCACTTGCTTCTGAGCTTCGTGACGGAATCGGATAACAAAGTCGTTCTGCAGCTGGTGCTCGACGGAACCTTGGGCTTCGACGCATCTTTCGAAAACGGTGCCCTGAATATCCTGATGGCAGAGCCGGGACAGGATGACCTCAAGTTCACCGTCATCGACAATCCTCTGGGAGCCAACGAGGCTCAGATTCTCGGCTTCTTGCCGAGTGTCGCAAAGTTTCTGGTTCCGACGCTCGCGTCTGCCCTCGGAAGCTTTCCGCTTCCGGATTTTCTAGGTCTCCAGCTCGACTTGGTCGACCTCACGCGCAACGGCGAATACATGTCGCTGTTCTTCAACCTGTATTAGCCAACTCCGGAGCCCCTCGGTTCGGGCCTCCAACGGAATGTGGATTACCGCGGGGCGGCGGGCATGGGCTCGCCGACGGCGGGGCAGGCTGCTGATGCAGCGCGATGGCGACTTCGTTGTCTACGACGACAACGGGAGTCTCCGAGTCTTGGCTGTTTTTTAGAAGAGCCACCCTCGAGGAATCGAGGGTGGCCTTCGTGACCCCGTCTTCCGGACCGCCTCGGGGTCTCACTGCGTCGCTTCGTCGGGCTCGCGCATAGGCGAAGCGGCCAGAGTTTGACCCCGTTGAGCTATACCAATCTGTCATACAGCTCGCTAAATCGCGCTCTGCTCTGGCTTTCCAAGCTCGCGCTTGAGCTGCTAGGCTGCGGGAGTTCGATCGCTGCTTTTTCCCTCGCGGTGCGTTTCATGGTTGCTTTCAAGAGCGTGATGGCCGCCGGATTCACCGCGCTGCTTCTCTTAACCGGTTGTGCAGACTCCGACGCCATCGCGGGGACGGGCGGCTCCGCGGGTACCGGAGGGGTTGGCGGCCTGGCCGGCACGGGCGGCTCCGCGGGCACGGGGGGGCCGGCTGGCGCTGGCGGCTCGGCTCCGGACCCAGCCCAAACTGCGTTTTTGGCGTTTTGCGCGAAACTCGCTAACTGTCAGCCGTCTCCAATACCTCACGTCTTCGAGCCTCTCGAGCCCGAGGTTTACTTCGAGTTGTGCGCAGCAAGCTTCACGACGTTGACGCGCACAACCCCATGCCTCGAAGCTCTGGCTGTGTTCTGGGATTGCGTTGCCGAAGAAGAGGAGTGCGATCCCCCGGCCTGCGACGTACATTTGCTGGCGGTCGACCCGGCCTGCCGCTCAGCGCCGCCGCCCCTATGAGGCGCTCGACTCTGAAGCGCTCCGGAGGCGCCGAACTGCGGGACTTGGCGGGGTTGCCTACGATGGACGACACCGGTTCTTGCGTTGCGTCGGCGCCGACCCGATTATCGGAACCCGTTCGGCTTGGAAAGCCCCAATCCGGCTGCTAGGGAACCGGCCATGTCTCGCCGGGTGAACAAAGAACGGACAAGGCGGAGGCTCCTTCAAGGGGTCATCAAGATCATTTATCGTCAAGGCTCTGCGGCGCTGACCACCGGTCGCGTGGCGCAGCTTGCCGGGGTGGCTCAACCCACCTTCTACGTTCATTTCAAAGGGATGGACGAGGCGCTGCAGCAGGTGAGCGATTGGGTGGCCGGCGAGCTCGGCCATGCCTTCGATCCTTCGCTCGCCGATGCGCAGGAGAACGTCGAGGAAGTCATCGAGAAGGCTTTGAGCACCTGTGCGCGTTCTTTGGTGCGCGATAGGAAGATTGCAGAGGTCTTCCTACGCTACCGACGAGATGTCACATCGCCCATGGGGCTTCGATGGATGTCGCTCACCGAAAACCTGCGCGACCGCATGGAGCAGCTCGTTCTTCAGGTGGAGCCGAAGCAGCCGGCCGGGGATGCCCGTGTTCACGCGGAGCTGCTGGTGAGCGCGGCGATCGGTTTGGCCGAGGCATTCGTGGACGGCCGCATCGAGGATCTCGATGCGGCGACTAGCTCGGCGGCGCGCTCGATCGTCTCGAGCGTTCAGGCTAGCCGGGCCGTCGCGGACGCAGCCTGAGGCTCGGACTCGAAGACTCCTCGGTCGAATTTTGCACTTACTTCTCCGCGCATGTGCGCCGGCAGTCGCGATGGCGCCGAGGGGGGCCCTCATGAAGCCGCCGATGATGCAATAAGTCGAAGTCGGGTTTGGAGACTCTTGACGGTAGAATCTAATGCCGTTAGATTCGGCCCTCCATTTCGAAAGGTGAGGTCTTATGAGCTTAGGAAAGCGCGTCTTCTTGGCAGTTCTCGTATTGGGAGCGTTCATTCTTCCCGGTGCGGTGTCCGCGCCCCAAGCTGAGGCCGAAGCCAAGACCGTCATCCGGTTTGCATCGCTCGCTCCGACAGGCTCGGCCTTCATGAAGGTCATGAAGGCGTGGAACCGTAGCATCATCAAAGAGACGGAGGGCCGGGTCGAGGTTCGGTTCTATTCGGGTGGCAGTCAGGGCGACGAGCGTGACTTCGTCCGCAAGATTCGTGCGGGTCAGCTCGATGGCGCTGGTATCTCGACCGTCGGACTCGGAATGGTCGTGAGGCCCGTTCTCGTGCTGCAGGCCCCTGGTCTCATCGTCGATTACGGTCAGCTCGAAAGGACACGAGAGGCGATGTTCGATCGCTTCGCACAGATGTTCGACGACGCTGGCTTCCAGCTGGTCGCCTGGGGTGACGGCGGAAAGGCTCGGATCTTCTCGGTCGACCAGTTCCAGAAGCCTGAAGACCTCAAGTCGATGCGCCCCTGGGTCTGGAAGGATGATCCCGTCTTCGGCGAGTACATCAAGACCATCGGAGCGAACCCCGTCCGCTTGGCACTCGGCGAGGTCTACCCGGGGCTTCAGACCCGCATGGTGGACGTGGCTCCGGCATCGGCGATCGCTGCGGTCGCCCTTCAGTGGCACACGCGGCTCAACGTCGTGGCGAAGCAGAACTTCAGCATCATCGTGGGTGCATCGCTGATCAAGAAGGAGAAGTTTCAGGAGCTTTCTCCCGAGGACCAGAAGATCTTCATGGAGACGGGCCAGCGCGCCGCCAAGGCGCTCGACAAGCTGGTTCGTCGTGACGACCAGCGAGCCTATGACTCGATGCTGCAGCGCGGGATGAGCGAGGTCGATCTCGATGTTAACAAAGCCGAGTGGGAGCAGCTCGCTGCCACGACGCGTAACAATCTCGTAGGTCGCGTGTACAGCAAGAGCCTTCTGAAGGCGGTCGAGGACGCCGTCAGTCAGTAGAGCGAGGCGACGAGCCACGGACGCTTCACGGTAGGTGTCCGGTCCGGGCTCCCCAGGGCGTAGGATTCGGCCCTTCGAAGATACTTCGAGGGGCCTTTTTCGTGCGGGACTGAGGCCTGGCGTTAGCGTCGCAGCCAGCTCAGGGCGGCCGATGCGATTTCGCCGGGGCGTTCCAGCTGAAGGAAGTGCCCCGCGTCATCGACGATCCGCTGCTCGAAGGGGCCCGTGAAATGCCGTTCGTGAGCTGCGATGAGCCCGACGCCGATGCAGCCGTCTTGGCGGCCGTGGAGGTAGAGCGTGGGCGCGGCGATCGGGGACTGTGCGAGTTGGTGCATGTGCTTGCGTGCAAGGCCGTCCCTGCCGTAGGCGCGGTAGTACATCAGCGGAGCAGGCCAGCTTTGTGACAGGCAATGCGTGAGCTTCGAAAAGTATGGGTCGGAGGGATCGTAGCCGGGAGACCAGGTACGCCAGAGTCGACGCAGGAGGGCGTAGTTTCGGAGCTCGACCCCGCGTTCAGCCACTTTCCCTAACTGAAAAAAGGCCATGTATGAGCTTCGGAGCAGCTGCCTCGGGTTGCGCAGCAGGTTGCCCGCAAACGCACCGGGATGGGGCACGGCGAGACTGACGAGCTTGCCAACGAGTCTGGGGTGCCAATGGGCGAGCGCATAGGCGAGCACGGCTCCCCAGTCGTGGCCGATGAGATCGACGGGCGCCCCCCTGCCCACGGTGCGGATGTAGGGGGCGAGTCGAGCGGCGAGGGAGCGCGCGTCGAAAGGCCCTTGTAGCGAGGAGGGCGCATAGCCCGGTAGATACGGGGCGACGACGCGAAAGCCGTTTGAGGCGAGCCGTTCGCCGACCGGAACCCAAGTGTCCGGAACGTCCGGAAAACCGTGCAGGCACAGCAGGAGGCGCCCGTTCTCGGGACCGATGACGAGCGACGCGATGCCTGTATGGTCTGCCGGTACGAGCTCCAAGTGCGACTGGGCTCCTTATGGCTCTGCCGTGGTGAAGATGCCGAGGGCGCCATTGGTTTGGCTGACCTCGATCGCTCGGAGCGTGAGACCTGCGAACTCCGGGATTGGGAAGGCGGGGATGTCGGCGATGACTCCCTCGAGGAAACCTGGGAGGAACGAGGGTAGGAAGCTGCGGATGACGTCGAGCTGTACGTGATACGGGTTGTCGAGGATGTAGACGCCGAGTTGTTCCGGCTCGGGCGGATTGACCGCGAATGCGAGCTCGGTGCCCGCCGGTGCCGGGACGAGGTTGACGCCCAGTCCGACAATGTCGACGACGAGCGAGAGGGCCAATTCCGCGGGTTCGGTGACGACGAAGTCGACGCGAAGCTGCGGGACTGTCATGGCGATGAGCTCGCCATTGGGGCCGGCCTCGCCTGTCACGAAGGGGCCGACCGTCGGTGTGAGCTCGACGTGCATCGCGGCCTCGGCGCCGTACTCGTCCCTCAGGCCGGGCGCCAGAAGGCCGATGAGACCCGTGTTGATGGGCGCAGGGGTTCCTTGATCGTTCGGAAGCTCGGTGAGATCGGCGAGGAGTAATCCACATTCGGTCATGGACCGTAGGATTTGATTGAAACCCGCAGGGGACATGGCCAGGCCGACGTGGTGTGCCGTGTCGCTGATTGGAGTGAGCACCGGCATGGGGCTCGGCACGAAGTCTGGCGCCAGCGCGCGGTCCAGCTTCGGGGCTCGGTCGGCCGGCATGCAGGCCGGGACGAAGCCGATGTCAGCGAGCAGTAGTGCGTCGCTCTCGGTCTCGTTGACCTCGGTGAAGACGCCGTCGACGCTGGCACCCATGGCCAGACCCACGGTTTGGGCCACCTTGATCGTGGCCATGGCTTGCTGAATGGCCGCGGCGATTGGGGTGTCGTTGGTGCCGGACAGCCTGGCGTTCAGGTAGCTTTCCATGCCGCCCTGGACCATCGATTCGAATGCGGGGGCCACGAGGTCGATCAGCGGTGTCAGGAAGTCGAAGTCGCAGCTTCGGACGTTGATGTCGACGTTGCTTTGCGAAACAAGCAAGGGTAGGGAGGCGCTTTGTTCGACGTCCACCAAAGCTGGGTCGCTTGCAAGCGGGGCGAGCTCGAAACCGCCCCGAATGTTCATCGTGCCCAGGGATGCTGTGGCAGAGCAATCGACGAAGCCTAGTGACGACAGTCGAATCGGAACCGCGATGTCATTTACGGACATGTCGAGCGCGATGAGGTCTGTCCGGGCGTCCATGCCGACCGTGATGTCTCCGTTCACCCGAGTCTCGCCGTCGACGACCGCCGAAGCTCTGACGTAGCAGACGTCAAACAGTGGTCCCCTAACGACACAAGCATCTCTCAACACGGTCGCGCCGTTCGGAACGGCATCGGCGAAGTTGATGGGAAGCAGGCTCAGGGCGACGGGCTCGATGACGTCGAAGCCCGCATCGGTGACTTGGATGAAGGCGGCGTTCGATGCGCGGTCCCCTTTGGCGACGGACTGTCCGCGCAGGACGATGATGCGGTCGTACTCATTCTGGTCTGCACTCAGGCTAAGTGTCGCGAGGATGGACTGTAGAGGGCCTGCGTCGCCCAGCGCAACGACCGTCGACCAGCTTCCGTCCGCGGGGTCCACCTCGACGGTCTGTCCGTTCACAGCGAGGCTGAGGTTCGGGCCGGACAGGGCCTCCGCCGTGACGATGCCGCTGACTTCCAGGCTCGTCGCCCCTTGTTCGACGAAGCTGCCGTGGGAAGGGCTGCGGATTTCGACGGCTCCGGGCCGGTATCGAGCGGACGGGCGTCCAGCCTCACCACCTGCGCCACCGAAGCCGGAGTCGCCGCCGGCTCCGGCGCTACCCGTGCCTTTGCTTTCGTTTCCGCAGGCCGCCGTGAGCACGCTGGTCAAAAGGACGAGGAAAAATCGCTTCACTATCCGATCTCCAAGATCGATCACTATTGGTGAACCCTGCATTCTGCAATAAATTCACTTTGCTTGCCGCGCGAGCAGGGGTCACTGCGCACAGTTTGCCGACGAGCCCTTCGACCCGTTTGTTCGCCGCAGGCCAGAACGGCCGGGTTTGTCTGCTTCGGTCGTCTGCGTTTCCGGTAGAGTTCCCCGAGATGGGAGCCCAAGGCCGAGATCGAAAGCTTCAGGAGCGGGTCAACGGGCGTACCGTTCTGATCAGCGGGGCCTCGAGCGGCATCGGTCGGGCGCTGGCGATTCGCCTGGGCAAAGCCGGGGCCAGGCTGGTCTTGGTCGCGCGTTCACGGGACAAGCTCGAGGAGACAAAGGGCGCGGTCGAGTCCGCGGGTGGCCAGGCCTTCATCTACCCCTGCGACCTGTCGAGCGCAGAGGAAACGGAGCGGCTGGTCAGTTCGGTGCTGTCGGAGCATGGGCACGTCGATGTCCTAGTGAACAATGCGGGCCGGTCGATCCGCAGGAGCGTGGCGGCGTCTTACGACCGGCTACACGACTTCGAGCGGACCTTTGCGCTCAACTGCTTCGGTGCGTTGCAGTTGATCCTCGGCTTCGTGCCGCGAATGAGAGAGCGGCGGAGCGGTCAGATCGTCAATGTCTCGACCCTGGGTGCGCAGATTAGCATTCCCCGTTACGGCGCCTACATTGCCAGCAAGGCGGCGCTCGATGCCTTCAGCCGAGTCTTGGCTGCTGAAACGCTGGGTGAAGGTGTGGCGGTGACGACCGTGTACATGCCGCTGGTCAAGACGCCGATGGTGAAGCTCGCGATCTACAGGGAGATCCCGATGCGGAGCGCCGAGCAGGCAGCGGAGCTGATCGTCGACGGCATCCTCGAGCAGAAGAGGCGTGTCACGACTCCGGTAGGGACCCTGTTCGAGCTCGCGCACGTCCTGGCGCCAAAGTCGGTCGAGCGGCTCCTTCACGCAGGGTACGAGCTGTTTCCGGAGTCTGGTGAGCGCAAGGATATGCAGTTACCTCGAACCCGTAGCTTTGCGCTGCTCATGCGAGTGCTGCGCTGGGCTGCCTCGCGCTGATTCACTTGCGAAACTGTTTGAAGTCGGGCGGACGTTTCTCCAGGAAGGCGGTGAACGCTTCGACGTTGCCCGGGCTACCCATGAGCTTGGCGAAGCCTTGTAGCTCGCGCTTTCGCACGCGTGCGACCTCTTCTGCATGGGGGGCTTTCATGAGGCGCTTGATTTCGACGAGCGATTCGATGGGCCACTGGGCCATCTGCCGTGCCTTTTCGAGCGCGGAAGGTAGCAGCGTTTCGTCCGGAAGCACCTGGGTCGCGATGCCATAGTCGAGGGCTTTCTGGGCGTCGAAAGATTCGGCGGTGAACAAGAGCTCCGCGGCCTGCTTGCGCCCCATGCTGAGCGGGGCGAGGTAAGCGGCAGCGGCTTCGGTGACCAGCCCGAGGCTGGCGAAGGGCATCTTCAGTTTCGTGCTTCGGCCGAGGTAAACGACGTCACAGTGGAAGAGGACGGTCGTCCCAAAGCCGATCGCATAGCCCTTCGCTGCAGCGACCAGAGGTTTGTCCAGCCCACACAGAGCGTCCATCATTTGCTCGAAGGCGGGCTCTCCTTCTTCGTCTTCGCTGCCGACGTCGGACAGGTCTAGACCGGTGCTGAAGTCGTCACCGGCGCCGGTGAGAAGGACGACGGCGACCTTTGGATTGCCGTTGGCTTCGGCGAGCGCGTCGCGCAGTGCCAGGAAGCCAGCCGAGTTGAATGCGTTGCGTCGCTCGGGGCGGTTCAGCGTAATCGTGAGCACTCCGTCGTCGTCGAGATTTTTGAGGACCAGGTCTTGGGGCATGCTCAAGCTCTACGCGACGAGGCCAGACGCGCCAACCGACGATTCGGTAGGCAGCTTGCAAACTCGTTTACGCGTTGGCGCGCGCCAGGCACAAGGGTTAAGGTGCGCTTCATGACGCAGGCTCTTGCCGAACCGTCTTCGGACATATCCGAGCTCTGCAGTCGCTATTTCGACGGGGCTGTAGTCTTGGTGACTGGCGGTTCGAGCGGGATTGGAGAGGCGCTCGCTCACGCACTCAGCGATCTGGGTGCTGTCGTGGTCATCGCGGCACGGCGCCGCAAAGAGCTCGAGCGTGTCGTGAATGCGATACGAGGGCGGGGTGGAGTGGCCTCCTACGTGGTGACCGACCTCACATCGCTCGAGCGATGTGACCGATTGGTGCAGACCGTCGTCGAGCAGCACGCGCGGATCGATGTGCTCATCAACAATGCGGGCCAGGCGGTCCAACGGCCGCTCACCGAGTCGCTCGAGTCGTTTCACGAGCTCGAGCAGCTGATGCAGATCAATTTCATGGCCCCGGCGCGGCTCATTCGTGCAGCGCTGCCGCACATGAGGGGCGCGCGCTTTGGACACATCATCAACATCTTGAGCGCGAGCGCAGGCGTTCCAGCGCCGGGACGTGGGGCCTATGCGTCGAGCAAGACCGCACTCGCGCAGCTCGGGGACACGTTGGCCTCGGAGACCGCGCACCAGAACATTCACGTCACCAATGCGTACTTGCCCGCCGTGCGAACCGCGATGAACGCCGACATGGACGACGAGTCACTGATGTCGCCGCAGGAGGCGGCGGCGTACGTGCTCAATGCTGCGGCCCGCCGCAAGCAGCGCCTCGCCAGGCCCCTTGCGACGGCCGGGGTGGGTCTCTCGGTCGTTGCGCCCAAGCTGCTGAGCCGCCTCATGAACTTGGCGTTCCGGTTGCGCCGGCGCCTGGCGCCCAAAGAAGAGTCCGAAACCCGACAGGTCGAGACTATTCGGGCAGCGCTGGCTCCTCCAGAGCTTGCCCGCAATCGAGCGCACCCAGAAACGCAGTGATCGCGCCGATCTCTTCGCTGCTCAGGTTTTGATTCTTCAAGATTGAGGTCTTGTTCTTGTTGTCGATGCCGCCGCCGGCCATGAGCGCCACCGCCTGTGCCAGGCTCGCCACCGAGCCATCGTGAAAATAGGGAGCGCTCTTGGAGACGTTTCGCAGCGAGGGGATCTTGAAGGCCGCCCAGTCACCGTCGTTCTCCGTCACTGCGGCGCGACCCGGGTCGACCTCGGCCGTGCCTTGGGTGCCGATGCCAACGTTGTAAAAGAGCCCCCCTTCGACGCCCATTGCATTCGAGAAGAATGGTGGCGCGTGACACAGCACGCACTGGGCCTTACCGTTGAACAGCGCGTAGCCCCGTTTCTGTTCTGCGCTGAGGGCGGACTCGTCGCCGGCTGCGAAACGGTCGTAGGCCGTGCGGTCACATATCAAGGTTCGCTCGTAGGCCGAGATGGCCTTTGCGACGGTGTCCGGGGTCAGTCCCTCGCCTGGGAACACCGCTTCGAACTGGGCCGCGTAGCCTTTGATCTTCGACAGCTCAGCGGCCTTTTTTGCGAGATTCTCTTTGCCGACGCCCATATTTCCTCCGCCCCAAGCACCCTTGGCCTGCGCCTCCAAGCTGGGCGCGCGCCCATCCCAGTAGAGCGCGTCGAGGTAACCGACGTTCCAGATGCTCGGGCTGTGGCGCGTGAGCTGCTTTTCCTGAGCGCCGACCGCGAGAGGGGTCTCGCCGCCGTTACCGTGCTCGTTCTGGTGGCAGGAGTAGCAAGACCGGCTGCCATCGACGCTGAGGCGTTTGTCGAAGAACAGCTGATGACCGAGGGCGATCTTGGCATCGCTTTGCGGGTTGTCCGCGGGAATGGGCATGCTCGGAAAGCTCGGCGGCGCTGCCTTGTCGACTGCCTCCTCCGGCTTGGCCTCCGCGACCTCGGCGGGCTCGGCGGCCGGCTCGACCGGCTCTTCGGGCTTCTTCTTACAAGCCCCTAACAGGACGAGCGCTCCGGCTGCGAAAGCGAGTCGGGAGAGCTTACGGCGTGTGCGGATCGTTGGGCCCATGGCCGGAGGATACCGCCGCCGAGCTGATCAATCCAAGAGAGTCAGCACGTTTTCAGGGGGGCGTCCGAGCGCCGCACGTGCCCCGACGAACACGATGGGTCGCTCGATGAGGACTGGGTTTTCCGCCATGGCGGCGACGAGCGCACTGCGGCTGAGTCCCGGATCGTCGAGTCCCAACGCCTCGTAGGGCGCTTCCTTCTTGCGCATGAGCGCTCGCGGCTCGAGGTCTAAGGCCCGCAGCGCTTCCTCGAGCTGCTTGTTCGAGGGCGGGTCTTTCAGGTATTCGACGATCGTGGGTTCGACGCCGCGGTCGCGGATGAGTTGAAGGGTCTGCCGTGACTTGCTGCAGCGGGGGTTGTGCCAAATCGTGATCTCGGACATCAGCGCTCCTCGTGTGTGTCTCGCCGCGCTGGCTTTCCATGCACGGTCGCGCGCGCACAGCGAGTTGAGCGTCGCTTCTAGCTCAGCACTGAGCGGCTCGCCCATGCGAATGAGTTCGCGTCGGGCCGCGTCGGCGGCAGCTTTCAAATCGGTCACCGTGACTGCGCGCAGGCTCGGCGCGCGGAAGCGGTTCACGATGCGCCAGATGGCGCGGGCCAAGCGATCGGGGGCTACGAGGATCAGGCAAAAGTTGTCGCGCGCGAGATCTTCGCGGCGATCGGAGAGCCAGTCCGAGAGCATTCTTCGGTGCCGTGGCCGCAAGATGCTGCCGTCCGGTCCCGGGACGGCGATGGGCAGATAAGGCGATCCCGAGGCGAGGTGTTCTTCGCCGAGGTCGAGCGTGAGGCGAACTTCATCGTCGCTCAGCTCGGCCGCAGACCGGTACTCGATGAGCACAATCGGCGGGACCGTGCCATCCACCCGAAGCGCATGGGAGTCGTACACACGGAACATGGGATCTTGTCAGGCGTCGTGTGGTTGTGTCACACACATTTGCGGTCCCGTCAACCGCGGCTCCGAAGAGCCATGGTCGAGCGTCACAAGCGGGGCTAGGGTTAGGGCTCGATGATTCGCCTCGCTGCATTTGGCGTCGTTCTCGTGGTTCTCCATTTAGGGAAACCCATTGTGATTCCGATGCTGTTGGCGGTGCTGATCGCGATCAGCCTCTCGCGCATCGTGGACCTCGCTGGTCAGCGGCTTCCCCGTTGGCTGGCGGTGCTGACGTCCGTGTTGGTGGCGGTGGCCGTGGTGGGTGGGCTCGGCTGGCTGGTGGCGCGCGCGGCGACCGAGTTCGCGCGCGGGTTTCCGGCGTTCAGATCCCATTGGCTGCGTCTTCAAGGAGAGCTCGCCGCGTGGCTCTGGGGACACGACCTCGGGATTCCCGCGACCGCGGTGGAGCAGTTTCAGCCGCACGAAATGGCTCTCGAACTGGCCCTGCCGGGGCTGACGCTTGCGCTGACGATCGTCACGACGGGGCTGCTGGTCCTGGTGATCACCGTGTTCTTCGTCATCGAGAGCGCTTCGATGTCTAGCAAGCTCGAGAACCGGAGCCGTCTCGGAAGGATCGACATCGATCTGATCCGCCGCGCTGCGGGCGACGTGCAGCAATATCTCTGGATCAAGACCGTGACGAGCACGATCACAGGGGTGCTCGTCGGTTTGCTTACCGCGGCCTTCGGTCTCGAGCACTCGCTGCTTTTCGGGATGCTTGCGTTCGCCCTCAACTACATTCCGAACGTGGGTAGCATCCTCGCGTCTGTCCCGGCGATCGGTCTGTGCTTGATGGAGTTCGGGTGGCCCGCCGCGTTCGGCCTCGGTGCGGGATACTTGCTCATCAACTTCGTCGTCGGTCTCGGCCTGGAGCCCCGATGGGCAGGCCGGGCGACGGACTTGTCGCCCGCCGTCGTCGTTTTGTCCATGATTTTCTGGGGCTTCGTGCTCGGTCCAATGGGAGCGCTTCTGTCGGTCCCGCTCACCATCATCGTGCGGATCGTGAGCTCTCAGTCCGCGGAGTGGTCCTGGCTCGCGCTCTTGCTGCGATCGACCCGCGGCGCTTTGCGCAGCCACGATGCGCCGGCCGAGCCAGAGGCCGACCCAGTCTGGTCCGAAGAAAGGAGCTCTCTATGAAGATCGGGATCGTGCCCATCAACGTCGGTGGCCCTGACACGGTCGAGCGTATGGCGGAGCTGGCGCAGTTTGCGGAGGCGGCCGGCATCGAGTCGGTCTGGACCTTCGAGCACGCGATGGTGCCCGCCGACTACGACTCGGTCTATCCATATGCGCGCTCCGGGAAGATGGGCATCGCTCCGGAGACCTGGTTCGTCGACCCGCTGATCGCTCTGACGCACGTGGCTTCGGTCACGAAGACACTGCGACTCGGTACCGGCGTGAACATCTTGCCGCAGACCAATCCGCTCTCCTTTGCCAAGCAGACTGCGAGCCTCGACGTCGTGAGCGGTGGCCGGCTCGAGCTAGGGCTCGGCATCGGCTGGCTGGCCGAGGAGTACGAGGCCATGGGGACTCCTTTTGCGCGGCGAGGCGCACGCTTCGACGACTATCTCGAGGGCATCAAGAAGGTTTGGTCCGGGGAGCTCGTCGAGCATCAGAGTGAGTTTCTGTCCTGGCGCGGTTTCAAGAGTTACCCCACGCCGCAGCAGAAACCGCACCCGCCGATTTTGATCGGGGGCACGAGCCGAATGGCCCTTCGGCGCGTCGTGGAACAGGCACAGGGCTGGTATGCGCCCAGCGACTCCCATGAGCAGCTACTCGCGAAATTGAAGGAGTTGCGCGAACTGGCCGACGAGGCCGGGCGAGCGTTCAACTCGATCGAGATCATGGCGAACTGGCGCATCGCGAAGAATCCCGATGCTTTGCCAGAGCTCGAAGACCTCGGAATCGGCCGCTGCGTCGTTCTGCTAGGCGGGACCGGAGAGTCGGACCCGAAGAGGGCGATAGAGCTCATTGCGCGCCGCGCCGCGCTCTAGCCGGCCCCTACGCGACGGCGTCCTGTGAAGAGCGAGCCCACCTCGCGCAATCAATGTGGCCAGCTTCGGGCGGGCGACTTCGCGGGCGGCCTTCCGGGCCCACTGCGCGACGCTCGCTTTGTGTGAGGCGTTCTCGTTCAGTCGCCCGAGTCGTCTTTTCGTAGGACCTCGGGCACTTCGGAGAGGTGAAAACCGTCGAATGCCGGGGAGCCCGAGTGGTTCCGAAGCGGAAACACGGAGGTTCCGAGCGGGGCCCCGCCGTCGACCGGCACCGTGACTCCGGTGATGAACGCGGCCCCCGGGCTCAGCAGAAAGCAGATGGCGGCGCTGCACTCGGCCTCCGTACCGAAGCGCTTCATCGGGGTGTGCTCTGGAATCTGCAGGAGAAACTGCAGGGTTGCCGCGTCATAGGTGTTGAAGCCGCTCGAGGCGATGTAGCCGGGGGCCACGGCGTTGACCCGCACGTGGCTCGACGACCACTCGTATGCGGCGGTTTTTGTGAGGTTCACGACGCCTGCCCGGGCCGCGCCCGAGTGTCCCATGCCCGGCATGCCGTTCCACATGTCGGCCACGATATTTACGATGGCTCCGCCGCCCTGCGGCTGCATGGACTGTGTGAAGACCTCACGCGACATCAAAAAGGCGCCCGTGAGGTTGGTGGCGACGACGGTGTCGAAGCCCTTTTTCGAGATGGCCTGAAGCGGTGCCGGGAATTGGCCGCCGGCGTTGTTCAGCAGTCCGTGGATGCGGCCGTGCCGCTCGACAATCCTCGCCACCGAAGAACGGACCGCGTCTTCGTCGCGTATGTCGAACGCTTCCGTATCGACCGAGCCGCCCGCGGCTTCGATCTCGGCCTTCACCGCCTCGAGTTTCTCGGTCTTGCGCCCCGTGATCACCACAGTCGCACCCAAAGATGCGAGCTCGTGCGCCGTGCATCGCCCGATGCCGCTGCCACCGCCGGTCACGATCTGGACTTGTCCGGCGAAAAGCCCCGGTCGGAAGATGCTTTCGTACTCGTTCTTACTCATGACTGCTCCGCGACGCTTCGATCTACGGTGACGCCGAGGATGGCGTCAACTGGCTGCACGCTATTGGCGGCTCGGGCTGGCTGCGCCGATTGGAGCTGGCGCGTAGACGGCGTCCCGGATGGCCGCCGCCGCCTCGACCATGGCGAGCCCTGGATCGGTCAAGAGCTGGCTGTCCACGCCTCGCACTTGGCCGCTCGCGCAAGCCTTCAGTGCTTGCAGGCCGGGGTGCCGGCAAAAGGCTCGTTCCTGACCCGCGTTGGTGATGATCCAAGGGGCGTCGAGCGAGAGCAGCTCCTCGTGGGTGAAGGCTGGCCAGCCCTCGTATCCGGCCTCGGCCGCGACATCCAGCAGGCCGGCTGCGACGAGGACATCGTGGAAACTTGTCCCTTCGGTTCCTCCGTAGAGCCGATCGCCGTGAATGCCGACGTAGAGTGCCCGGCGCCTTTCGCCTTCGGGCTGCCCAGCCGCGACCGCCTCGAGCTGGCGAAGGAACTGGGATTGCAGGCTGCGGCCCCGTTCAGGCACGTCGAGCACGGAGGCGATCTGATCGATGTTCGGGAGCAGCGTGCTCAGTCCCTTCATGGGGCCGAGGTCGAAGAGCTTGAGCCCCGCTTCCTTCATGCGCTGCACGTGCCGCGTGTCCACGAAGCTATTGATGAACACGATGTCGGGGCGCAGCCCGATGATCTTCTCGATGTCCTGCGCGCGTCGCACGCCGATCTTGCCCTCATAGCGCCACGGCTCACGTCCGTTCTCGAGCGTGTGACCGCTGACGGCGAGAATTCGGCTCGGTTCGATGAGCTCGAGTAGGACCTGGTCGGCGATGATGCTTGTGCTCGCGATGCGAGCATAGGGATGGGCTGGGATGCGAGTGCCGTTCGCGTCCTTCACGAGACCTGCGGCGGTCGGTTCGGTGGCGGGAGCGCGTGTGCTGGGAGCCCAGACCGTGACCAGGCCTGTGAGCGAGACGCTGATGCAGACCGATGTGGCGAGGAGAAGGGCATTGACGAGATTGACCCGGTTCATCGACCCGCGTCTCCTTCCGGCGAGTCCATCTCGAATCCGATCCGCGCGTTTTCAATCATGCGAACGCCGTACACATCCCGGATCGGTCCGGGGCTGATCACGTCCCGCGTCGCACCGGCTTTTACGATTTGTCCTTCGTCGAGCAGGTAAGCTCGGTCGGTGCTGGTCCGCGCATCGGCCAGGTCGTGAAGAACGATGATGAGGCTGTGTTCGCGTGCTTGGAGCTTCCGAATTAGCTGCAGAACGGCCAGGCCTTCGCCCACGTCCAGAGCGGCGGTGGGTTCGTCGAGCAGCAAGACGGGAGCCTCGCAGGCGAGCGCGCGCGCGATGAGCACGCGCTGCTGTTCGCCCACGGACAGCTGGGTGAAGATGCGACCCCGCAGGGTGTCTGCGTGCGCGGTGCAAAGGGCCCGGTCGATGGCCTCTTGGTCGTTGGCCGAACAGCCTCCGAGCGCTCCCGCATGAACATAGCGCCCGAGCGCGACAACCTCGTCCACCGAGAGTGCGGAGCGCAGGAGGCTCCGCTGCGGCACGTACGCCACGCGCTTGGCCCGCTCCCGCGTGCTCAGGGAGCTCAGCTCTTCGCGCCCGAGATAGATGTTCCCGTCGTAGGGAAGCAGCCCCGCGATGGCTTTGAGCAGGGTGCTCTTGCCAGCGCCGTTCGGACCGAGCAGGGCGACGACCTCTCCAGGCTCGGCGTGCAGCTCCACTTCGCGAAGCACCGGGCGGCCGGCAAGCTGCACGCAGACGTGCTCCGCACGCACTGCGATCCCATGCTCAGGCATAGGCCTGCTCCCTGCGCATGCGGAGCAGCAGCATCAGAAAGAGCGGAGCGCCGATCATCCCGGTCACGACGCCAAGCGGCATGTCCCCGCGGGATGGAATCAGTCGCGCCAGGATGTCGCAGGCGACCAAGAAGATGCCGCCGCCCAAGGCTGCGGCCGGAATCAACCGGCGGTGCTGTGTGCCTGCAAAGGGGCGAAGCATGTGCGGAACGACTAGCCCGACGAAACCCACGTTGCCGCCGAGCGAAACCGCGCCGGCGACCAGCACACTGACCCAGGTCGCCGACCACCATCGGATTTGCTGCACGTTCGCTCCGAGCGACTGGGCTTCCTCTTCGCCGCTCAGCAAGAGGTCGAGCGAGCGTCCCCAGAACCAGGACGCGGCCAGTCCGGCGATGATGAGCGGCAGGGCGAAGAGCAGCTGTCGTGGTCCGGTGCCGCTGACGGAGCCGAGCGAGAA
Organism: uncultured delta proteobacterium; assembly: GCA_963746475.1. Taxonomy (GTDB): domain Bacteria; phylum Myxococcota_A; class Polyangia; order Polyangiales; family Houyiibacteriaceae; genus SG8-38. The sequence continues at coordinate 547,505 of CAVVBB010000001.1, read as the reverse complement.
GGCGACGACGGCGCGGCCGAGTTCCCAGGTTTCTTGCGCGACGCTGATGATGAACGCGCTCAAGCTCAGGAACAGCGCGGACAGCACGAAGCCGGTGAGCAGTAGGGCGAGCAGGTCCTGACTGATGCGCAGCAAGGCGAGCAGGATGGCCAGCGAGGCCAAGGCGCCGACGAAGCAACCGAGCGGAACCATCATCTCGGGGACGAGGGTCGCGGCGCCGAGCCCCGTCAGACCATAGAACAGCATCGCGAGCTGACCGCCCAAGCTCGCGCCAGCGGTCGTCCCGAGGACCGATGGGCTCGCCAAGGGGTTGCGAAAGAGCCCTTGCACGACGACCCCGCCGACCGCGAGCGCAGCGCCTGCCAGAAACGAGGCAGCCAAGCGATAGCCACGAAGAAGAAGAAAGGTTTCACGTAGATCCGCGTTTCCCAGGTCTCCGACGCCGACCAGCGCGGCGAGCGCTGCCGCCACGAGCAGCAGGCCCAGGAGTGAGGGGTAGAGCCAGCGGTTCACCGACCGTCCTTACCACGGGGTCCAAGCCGGAGCGACGGGGCATGGAATTGACCCCCTTGGGGCGATCGGTCATGGTCGGCGCGCGTCGAGGTAGGGAAGTCGGTGAAAGGCCGGCGCGGACCCGCCACGGTATGCGGCTGAAATCTCCGTCGATAGGCCACTGGGCAAATGCCTGGGAAGGTGACGGAGACTGGGGGTCGCGAGCCCGGAAACCTGCTCGGCGGCAAAAGACGTTCTTCACCTCGGGGATGGTGAGAGTCGTGTGCCGGAAGACAAGCACTTGGTTTCCTGCCCGTCCGACCGCTCCCGCTTCGCAGCTCGCATTGGAAGCCACAGGCAAGACGAACCTATGCCCCCGACCGACGCGTGCAGCTTTGCGCTGCCTGGCGCTGCTGATCGCGGCTGCGTTCGCGGGGCTGCCAGGCTCGGCTCGGGCGCAGTTTAGCGAGACGGTCGAGATCGAGCGCGAGATCCCGTCGGGCAACTCCCTGGACGCCACGGCCGCGGGTACGGAGATCCGCGTGCGGGAGCGAAGCGTTTCGCAGACGACTCAGGACTTGGTCGAGCAGTCGGCGGGCACCCGGGTCGTGGGCACGGGTGCGGAGGGAAGCCCCTTTTGCTTGCGGCTTCGCGGCGCAGCCTGCTCGCAGTCGACCGTGATGCTGGGCGACGTGCCGTTGAGCGGTCCCGACACCGGGGACTTCGACCTGAGCTTGATCCCGGTCGAGGCGATTGACGGCTTACAGGTGTTTCGGGGCGGTGCGCCGGTTTGGCTGAACGAAGGGGCTATCGGCGGGGTGCTGCGACTCTTGCCTCGGCAGTCTGTGGGCAATGAGCTCGGCGGCCGGGTTACTGGGGGAAGCTTTGGCAGCTGGCGAGCCAACTTGTTCGGCTCGGCGAGTGCCGAGCGCGTGCGGGCTTTCGCGACGGCGGGAGCGGCTGGCTCGCAGGGGAACTACCGTTTTTGGGATGACAAGGGGACGCTTTTCGAGCCGCAGGACGACGAGTGGGCGCGCCGGAGCAACGCCGATTTCATTGAGGGTTTCGGCTTTAGTCAGCTCAGTCTCGACACGGGGACCCATAGCCAGCTCGATGCCCTCTTTTGGGGCGTCGGCCGTGACCGCGGCGTTCCGGGCCCAGGCTCTGCACCCGCGGCCAACGCGCGGATGAAGACGACGCGCATGCTCGGTTCCCTGTCATGGCTGCAGGACAAGGGCGGAAAGCATCCTTACCGGCTCCAGATTCTCGGCAACTACGACTACGGCCGTGACCGCTTCGACGACCAGCAGGCCGAGATTGGCCTCGGTGCACCGCAGCTCACCGATGACCGCAACCATTCGTTGTTTGGACGTATGGCGTCTTCGGTCATGCTGATGCCCTGGCTCGAGCTGACTTCGATCGCCACGGCGCGTTACCTGCTGAGGGATCCCGAGGACGAGCTCGCTGCTTATCAGGAGCAGCCCTCGGATCGGCTCACGGTCTCGGGAAGCCTCGAGCCGCGGTTCTTCGGCACGCTTGGAAACGTCGCCCTCGAGCTGCGACCGAGCGTGCTCCTGAGCTGGAGCCGTGCGTCGATCGAGTCGCCCCGACCGGACGTGCAGGCGCCGGGGGAGTCCAGCGACTTCTTGCCGACGTATCGCGTCGGGGCCGCGATCGCGCCGCTCCCCTGGCTTGGTTTTCGGGGATCGGTCAGCAGTGGCTTCCGGCTGCCGGACCGGCTGCAGCTCTTCGGAAACCGGGGCACGGTCCTGCCCAACCCCTCCTTGCGCCCAGAGAAGTCCCTGGAATTCGACGCAGCCGCGAGTGCTCGCGGTCATCGAGGGCTCTTCAGTGGCTACCTTTCGGCCGGTTGGTTCTCGCGACATATCGAGGACCAGATTCGCTTTCGGCGTACTGCGCAGTTTGCCGTCGTCGCCGAGAACATCGATTCGGGCCGAACCCGTGGCGCCGAAGTGGAGCTCAGGGCTTCCATCTCTTGCTACTTCATGCTCGACGCCGAGCTGACCTGGATCGACGCGATCGACGAGTCGACCGGTAACCAGATTCCCGGGCAGCCCAGCTGGCTGGCTCTGGCCCGACCGGCGGTGCATAGCGGGCCGCTTCGCGCACATCTTTCGGACCTGTTCACGTTTTTCGAGATCAACTACGTAGGAGACAGCTACGCCGATCCCGCCAACCTCGTCGCCATCCAGAGTCGCACCGTGCTGTCCCTGGGTGTGGGCGCCGAGCTCTTCGAAGGGGCCCTGGGCCTCGGTGTCCGAGCCGACGATCTGCTGGATGTCCGCGGAGAGGACCTGCTTGGTTTTCCGCTTCCGGGGCTCCGGTTCAGCGGCCGGGTGAGCTACCGGTACGCCTGGTAGGGCTCGCTTGACTTTGCTTGGGGCAAAACTACTGTCGCGATCCAGCTTGGGTCGAAGGTGTTCGTTGTGCGATCAGCGCGTCGGATGCTGGAGAGAGGCCGGCGCGTGATAGCCGCCGGTTGAACAGGGAAGTCGGTGAGAGGCCGGCGCGGACCCGCCACGGTATGTGACTCAATGTCTTGCCACGATGCCACTGGGCGAAGGCCTGGGAAGGCGGCAGGACCTACGGTCACGAGCCCGGAGACCTACCTCGGCTGGATCAACGCGAGTCGCCTCGGGCAAGGGCGGTGGGCACATGGCGGTTTGCATTCGGCGCAGCTTTGTTCCTTCTGACGCTTCCCGACGCTGGAGAAGATGAAAGATGGGACGAAATCACAAGTGGGCGCTTCTGCTCTTTGCAGCCTTGGCCGCTACGGGATGCGGCGATGATGGCAGCGACGTGGGCGCGGGTGGCGCGGGCGGCGGGGCCGGGAACCTAGGAACCCCGGCGCTCGAGGCGCTCGACGGCGAGCCTGCCTTCGCCGTGGTCAACAGCGACTTCAGCAGCTCTTCGATAGCGGTGCTGGACGCGGACTTCGAGCTGCTCGATGAGAGCTGGCTCGACTCCGGGACGACGTTCCCAGGACTCGTGGCGACCTTGTCCGGCGACGTCGCGCTTCCCACCCGCCAAGCGGGCGACGGGACGCTAGGAGTGCTCGACCGCCTGAACACCGACGTTTACACGGAGTTCTACACGCCCAGTGGGAATCTGAAGGGCCAGGTCCGGGCGCGCCTCGGAGCCTCGGGCTTTTCTTCGAACCCGTATGACGTGCTTCACGTCGACGAAAACAGTGCTTGGATCACGCGCTACGAGCCGAATCTCGATCCCGAGGCGGACCCGGCGGATCAAGGCAACGATCTCATCGAGATCGACCCGGAGACGATGAGTCCGACCGGGCGACGCATCGATCTTTCGGGGCTGAACAGCATCGTCCAGGAGCCCCCCGGGAAGGAGACCGTCGTGTACGCACGCCCCAACCGTGGCGTCGTGATCGGTCGCCAGGCCGTCGTGGGACTGGACCGCATCAGCGCCGACTTCACGACCTATGGCCCGGGTGCGGTCGCCGTCATCGACCTCGACGCCGGGACCGTCGAGGCTCTGCCGATGCCTGCGACGTCCGAGACGCTCTCGATGCAGAACTGTGGTCATGTGGTGCCCGTGCCGGGGAGCGCGAACCAGCTGGTCGTGTCCTGCGGCGGCCCGTACGAGTACGATGCGGAGTTCAATCTCAATTGGGAGAAGAAGCGCCAGAGCTCGGGCGTCGTGTTGATCGAAGTGACCGACGGGGTCGCGTCGATCGAGCAGAGCTGGTCCCCCGCGGGCAGCGAGGACGCCGCGGCGGCGACCTCGTCGCTGATCGCAATCGACGCGGAGCGTGTCGCTGCAGTGGCCGACGGGGACTTCAGCCTAGGAACGACCGACGCGCTTTACATCACCGAGATCGCGACCGGTGAGCAGGTTCAAGTCCATGCGGGGAGCACGGCTTACGTTCTCGGTCTGTCCGCCTACGATCCCGACCGAAAGATCTTGGTCGTTCCGGACGCGTCCGCCAATGTGCTGCTCGAGTTTGCCATCGACGACGAAGAAGGCGCCACCGAGCTCGGCTCGATCGAGATCGCGCCCAATGGTCTGCCGCCGCGTCAGGTCTACTGGCTGAACTGAGCCTCGGAAGGACGGGAAGCCGCTGATGTCGCCGCCCCTGGCCCGTACGCTGATGCTCCAGGGGACGGCCTCCTCGGTGGGCAAGAGCCTGCTGCTCGCGGCCCTGTGCCGGATCTTTCGGGACGAGAATGTCCGGGTGGCTCCGTTCAAGGCGCAGAACATGGCCTTGAACTCCGCGGTCACCGCGGACGGGCTCGAAATCGGCCGGGCTCAGGAGATGCAGGCGCGTGCCGCTGGGATCGAGCCAAGCGTCGACATGAACCCCATCCTGCTCAAGCCGGAGGCGGGTATGCGCGCGCAGCTCGTTCTGCGCGGGCGAGTCGCGGGAAGCATTCGGTTTGGTCAAAGTGCGGAGCGGCCTCCCGAGCTCGTGTCTGCGGTTCGACAGAGCCTTCGAGCGCTTCGCGAGCAATACGAGCTGGTGCTGATCGAGGGAGCGGGGAGCCCCGCGGAGATCAATCTCAAGGATCGTGACCTCGCCAATGGCTTCGTCGCGCAGCTGGCCGATGCCCCCGTGCTGCTTGTCGGGGACATCGACCGCGGCGGGGTGTTCGCTTCGCTCTACGGCACGCTGGCCTTGCTCGACGAGCAGGAGCGGGCGCGCGTTCGAGGTCTGCTCATCAACAAGTTTCGTGGTGAGCGCGGCCTTCTCACGCCAGCCCTGCCGATGCTGGAAGAACGACTAGGCCGACCCATCCTCGGTGTCATTCCGTTCGTGCCTTCGCTTCGACTGCCGGACGAGGACTCGACGCAGATCACTCCGAGCCAGCGCCCGCCCGAGCCCCGAGAGCTCGAAGTCGCCGTGGTCGCGCTGCCTCATCTTTCGAACTTCGACGATTTTCTTCCCCTCGAAAGACATGAGGCGTTGACGGTTCGCTATGTGGATCGAGCCCGGGACCTGCTTCGTGCAGACCTGCTCGTGCTGCCCGGGAGCAAGTCGACGGTGCACGATCTTCGCTGGCTTCGAGAGCGGCGTTTGGACGAAGCGATCCGCGCTCGCGCGCACATGGGGATGCCCGTGCTCGGGATTTGCGGAGGCTGCCAGATGCTGGGGGCGCGGATCGAGGACCCGCAGCACATCGAGTCTGTCGAATCGGCCGTCGAAGGGCTGGGTCTTCTGCCGATCCACACCGAATTCGGGTCCGTGAAGAGAGCGGAGCGCGTGCGCATGCGGGCCCTTCAGCGAAGTTTCGTCGCGGACGAAGGCGCGGAGCTAGAGGGCTACGTGATGCACATGGGCCGCGTCCGATTTTCTGCTGAATGTGCGCTTTTCGAAGCAAGGGGCTCGAACCGGGAGCCGCTGCTGGACGGGGCTCAGTCCCAGGAGGGGCACATCGTGGGCACGCTGATCCACGGTTTGTTCGAGGCGCCAGGCCGCGCGGACTTGCTGGTCCGCCGACTGCGCGTGCGCTCGGCGATGCTGAATCCGGACCTGCCGGTGCGGACTGAGCTTGCCGAGGACCCGTACGACCAGCTCGCGGCGGTTGTGAGGCAGTCCGTGGACATGGAGCGATTGTTCGAGATCCTGGGTGCCTCGCCCGCAGAGCTGCGAAGGGACCGCTTCCGAGCCGCCAGCCCGGGCCGTACAATCCGCAAGGCTTAGACGCTTTGCTGCAAAGTGCTCTGTCCAGCGTCTCTTCGATTGGGTACGCTCGCTACCCATGCGCTGGCAAGGTAGAAGACAGAGCACGAGAATCGAGGACCGAAGAGGAATGCGGGTTTCACCGCGCGCGTTCGGCGGCGGGCTCGGCCTGCTTCTGATCCTCGGCCTCGGCTTGCTGTTCGGGCTCGACCCCGGCCTGCTCGCCGCCATCGTTGGCAGCGCGCCTTCGATGACCGCGCCGCCGATGCCCTCGGAGCCCTCGTCCCGGGCGCCGACGAAGTTGGAGGACCAGCAGTCTCAGTTCGTCGCGGTCGTGCTCGCCGACACCGAAGAGGTATGGACGGAGCTCTTCGCCAAACAGGGCGGGACTTACCAGCCCCCCACGCTGGTTTTGTTCAGCGGGATGGTACAGTCCGCCTGCGGCTTCGCGCAGGCTGCCATGGGGCCCTTCTACTGTCCGCTCGATGACAAGCTCTACATCGATCTGAGCTTCTATTCGGATTTGCAGAACCGCATGGGCGCTCCCGGGGACTTCGCGCAGGCTTACGTGATCGCGCACGAGGTGGGCCATCACGTGCAAAACCAGATCGGCATCTCGGCGCAGGTGCGCCAGGCGCAGTCGCGAGCACCGCAGCGAGCGGCCAACGCACTTTCGGTACGCCAGGAGCTCCAGGCCGATTGTCTCGCCGGGGTCTGGGCGCATCATGCCGATCGAATGCACGACTTACTCGAAGAGGGAGACATCGAGGAGGGGCTCAACGCAGCCAGTGCCATCGGCGACGATCGTCTGCAGAAGCAGAGTCGCGGTTACGTGACGCCCGAGTCCTTCACGCACGGCAGCTCCGCCCAGCGTGTGGCCTGGTTTCGTCGCGGGCTCGAGTCCGGAGCGATGGATAGCTGCGACACGTTCAAGCGGCAGTGACGCGGGGCTCGCGGCCGCCGCGCGATAGACAGTCCGGCGTGGCTCGGGTAGTCTCGAAGCCGATGCCTGAAGACGATTTCATCGTCGTTCTTTGCACGGTGCCCGATGACGGCTGCGCAGAGCTCTTGGCGCGGGGTCTGGTCGAATCGAGACTGGCAGCCTGCGTGAACGCGCTGCCCGGCGTTCGCTCTTTCTACCGCTGGAAAGGCGAGGTCGAGATGGCCGACGAGGTACAGCTGTTCATCAAGACCCGGCGCAGTCACTTCGACGGTCTGCAGCGCTGGATGGCGGCGCATCATCCGTATGAAGTGCCCGAGCTCGTGGCACAGACGGTGGAGCGCGTGAGCGAGTCCTATGGGCGATGGCTTTGGGAGCAGACGGAGTAGCCTATGGATCTGCTGACGCGAGACCCGCTGCGAACCGACCGCCGAGGCTTCTTGAAGCTCTCGCTCGCCGGCTCGGCGGCGCTCTCGACACTGAGCCTGGGGGCGGCCGTGACGGGCTGTGCAGCCAAGGAAATCGCCCCAGGCATGAAGAACCTGAGGCCTCAGGATGTCGAGCTGATCAAGGCCCTGATTCCAGCCGTCCTGGCAGGCAGCGTCACCGCGGGCGACGAGACGCAGATCAAGCAGACCTTGATCTCCTTCGACACGCTCCTCGGGGATTTGTCCGAGAGCATTCTGCTCATGACGCGTCAAGCGTTCGACGTGCTCAACTTCGGACCCAGCCGGGCGCTCTTGGCCGGACAATGGGCGGGCTGGTCCCGCGCTTCCGTACAGGATGCGCAAAATGCGCTCGAACGGCTTCGTGACAGCCGGATCGCCTTGTTGAACGCGATCTACGCCAGCGTGATCCGTCTCATCGCGAGCGCCTGGTACTTGATCCCAGCCAATGCGGCGACGACGGGCTACCCCGGGCCTCCCAAACGTGAGATCGGCGACCGCTTGCCCGTGGAGGACAGCCCGTGACGGACCTCTCGCAGCTCCTGCTCAAGAACAGTACCGACCCATACCTCCGTGCGAAGGAGCGAGACTGGCAGATCACCGATGCGAGCACTCTGACCGGTCCGCTGGCTCTAGAGGCGGACGTGGTCATCGTCGGCAGCGGTGCAGGCGGAGGCACGGCGGCAGAGACCCTCGCAAAGGCCGGGCTGAGCGTCGTCATCCTGGAGGCCGGCCCACTGCTGAGCTCCAGTGACTTCAGCCTCGACGAGCGGCAGGCGTACCGCGACCTCTACCAGGAGGGCACGGGCCGGGCGACCAAGGACGCGGCGATCAGCATTCTGCAAGGCCGCTCGGTCGGCGGCTCGACGACCGTCAACTGGACTTCGAGCTTTCGCACGCCCAAAGAGACGCTCGCGTACTGGGCGGAGCAGATGGGAGTGCACGGCTGCTCGTCCGAAGAGATGGCGCCGTACTTCGACGAGATGGTCGAGCGGCTGGGCATTGCCGAGTGGGCGATGCTGCCCAATCCGAACAACGAGGTGCTCGCCAGGGCCGCGCAAAAGCTCGGCTACTCCTGGAAGAAGATCCCGCGCAACGTCCGGGGCTGTCTCAATCTCGGCTATTGCGGCCTCGGTTGCCCGGTCGACGCCAAGCAGTCGATGCTGGTGACCACGATTCCCGGAGCGCTCGATCACAAAGCCCATCTCGTGCATCGGGCGCAGGTCGAGCGTCTCCTCATCGAGGGCAACCGGGTGCAGGGCGTCGAGGCCGTGGCCCTCGATGCGCGTGCTCGCAAACCGATCGGCCAGCCCATCACGGTCCGCGGCCGGGTGACCGTGCTCTGCGGTGGAGGCATTCAGAACCCCGGGATTCTACTGAGGTCCAAGGCGGCCGATCCGCACGATCGGATAGGCAAGCGAACCTTCTTGCACCCGACGGTGCTCACCTACGCCGTCTTCGCAGAGGCCATCGACCCCTACTACGGCGCGCCGCAGTCGATTTATTCGGACCACTTCCAGTGGCAGGACGTGAGCGGCGGGACGATGGGATTCAAGCTCGAGGTTCCTCCGTTGCAGCCGGCGTTTGCGGCCGGTTTCAGTAGTCTGTCCGGAGAGGCACTGACGCAGAGCATGGGGGAGCTGACGAACATGCAGGCGATGATCGCGCTCCTGCGCGACGGCTTCCACGAGCAGAGCCAGGGCGGCTCCGTCGAGCTCGACAAGCTCGGCCGTCCGATCCTCGACTACCCGCTGACGGACTACTTCTTCGAAGGGGCGCGCCGTGCTTGCTCCATCATGGCCGAGATGCAGTTCGCCGAGGGTGCACAGAAGGCTAGACCCTCGCACCGCTCGGCGCCGTACTACGCGAGTTGGAACGAAGCGAAGAAGGCCATCGCGGAGCTGAGCTTCGCACCCGGTCGGATCACCGTCGGGTCGGCGCACGTCATGGGTGGATGCGCCATGGGAGAGGACCCCACACGAAGCGTCACAGACAGCAACGGAAAGTTCCACCAGCTCGACGATCTGTACGTCATGGACGGCTCACTCTTCCCGACCAGCATTGGCGCGAACCCCCAACTTTCGATCTACGGCTTGGTCCTGCGTCACGCGCAGAAATTGGCCAAGCGGCTGCAGGTCTAGGCCACGACGGCCGCTTTCGTCTCTGCATGAGGACTCTATGCGCCTGAGCCAGCGTCCGAAACCGGCTGGCCATACCTTGCTGAGCGGCTTCCGTGCCGATGTGATGATAGCTGTTGAAGGCTAGCCGATAAGGGTCAACACTCATCGCTCCTTAGGGCCGTCGTGTATTGCCGATATCGATGCCTAGCTCTCTTTGTGGCCACTTCGTGCTGGCTGCTGGCTTGCGCAGCCGAGCCGAGCCCTGAGATCGAGGTTCCCGAGCCGGCGGACCTTCCGTTTTCGGGGGAGCTGCCCGCTCTACTGAGCGAGCTTCCGCTCTATGAGAGCTGGGAGGATCAGACGCCCACGCCAGGGGTGTACGTGTACGAGCCCTCGTTCCCACTCTGGACCAACGGCAGCGAAAAGTGGCGGCTCGTGGCCGCACCGGACGGGAAGCGACCGGAGCCGGACGCGCTCATGGAGGGCACGCTCTTCTTCAAGACCTTTTCTTACGAAGGCCGGCGGGTAGAGACGCGCGTCATCCGATACGAATCCGATGGCTTGACCTACGGCGTGTACCAATGGAACGCCGAGCAGACGGACGCGGTTCTACTCGACGGAAGCGAGTCGGTTCAGGTTGAAGTTCGATTGGGCGAAGAGAGCTTCGAGCACGAGATTCCGAGCCACATCAAGTGCGTGGCCTGTCATGAGGCGTCCCCGAGCCTCGTGCTCGGCTACAACGAGGCACAGCTCACCGGGGCTCTGCCCGCATGGGTTCGAGCCGAAGACCACGAAGTGACCGGCTATGTGCTCGGCAACTGCGTGCACTGTCACAACGGCTCGGGTCGGCAGGGGGCCAGCTTCGACATGCGGCCCGAGCGGTTCTTTGCCAACACCGTGAACCGCGCCGCCGCGAGCTCGGCCTCTGCAGCCGGCCTCCGGGTTTTTCCCGGAAACCCCGAAGAGAGTGTCTTGTTTCGAGGGCTCTCGCGTCAGGACTCCTTCGCCAAAGCCATGCCTCCGCTCGGCGTACAGCGTCGCGACGACGCCGCCCTCGGGCTTTTCCGGGACTGGATTGCCGCGCTTCCCCCTGATGCCAACGCCAGTGCTGGCGGTGGCTCTGGCGCGGGCGGCGACTCTGGCGCGGGCGGCGGGGCCGGCGAACCGGGGACCGGGGGAACCGGGGGCTCGGTGGAGCTGCCTCGCGGGTCGTTCTATTTCCGCAATATCCCGCTGTCGGTTCCCGTCTCACAGGTCACGAGCTTGCGTTTCATCCCCGGCACGGCGGAGTTCCTGTTGCTCACCCGTACCGGTACGATGCAACATTTCCGGCTTCAGGGGGCGGGGACCTCGGCGACATGGCTCGGGCAGGTCGACGTTCCCGGCGTGTATACCGAGACCGACTGTGGCCTCGTCTCGCTGGCCTTCGACCCTGCCTATGCGACGAACCGTTACATCTACCTCGGCCACTGCGTGTCGAACTCCTTCAGTGCGATTTCTCGCCTCGTCTTCGACCCGCAGCAGCCTGACTACGAGGCCGTGGGCGCGAGCGCGGTGGAGCTGTTTCGGGCCGGCCAGCCCAACGCCAAGGCCGCCTGGCACAACATCGGCGCGATCGGCTTCGACGCTGCGGGACGTCTCTGGGCGTTCTTCGGCGACAAGACCGAATCGAGTAACGGCCAAGACCTAGGCAACGAGCTCGGAGCGCTTCTGCGGTTTTCGGTCGGTGCGGATGGAGCGCTCCGCCCGGCTCCCGACAACCCGTTCATCGGAGATCCTAGCGGCAGTGACTTCGTGTACGCGTACGGCATGCGATCGCCCTGGATGGGTTTCATCGACGCACAGGGGCGCTACTGGATCGGCGACGTGGGCGCGGCTGCCTTCGAGGAGGTCAATCTCATCGACGAGCCCGGGCAGAACCTCGGCTGGGCCACCTACGAGGGCCCCTGTCGTCGTGACTGCGAGGGCTTCACGCAGCCGGTTGTGTATTGGAACCGAGATCTCGACCATCCGTACGTCCGGGCCGACTCGGAAGCCGTCCCCTCCGTGCTCCGCGTGGCTTGGGCGGGTCTGCAATACCTGAGCTCGGTGGACCGGTATGCCGGTGGGCTGACCGGGAAAACGCTGTATGGCGACATGTGCGTCGGCTTCGTCCGCGCTGTCGCCTTGAATAGTGCAGGCCGGATGATCTCCGACGAGCACGTCGCGCATCTGGCGAACGCCACGGGCTGGGACATCGGCCCAGACGGCTACATCTACGCGAGCACCTTCAGTGACCGATGCGATACCGAGCCCGGTGCGAGCTATGGGCGGGGCCAACTCTTGCGGCTGGAGCGAAAGCCCTAGTCCTCGGCGATCGAGCGACCCGTTTATTGCACCACGATGCACTGGGCCGCGCCGATGCTGCCCTCGTTGTTGTTCTCTGCGCACTCGAGCGTGAGCGACAGGCCTGCCGCCTCGTCGTCGACGGTGACGTAGAAGTCCCAGGGCCCGATGTCCCCCGGGCCCGGCGTGAACTGCAGGAGCACGGTCTCGCTCTGGCCGGGCAGTAGGGCCACGGGGCACAGAAAGCGACGTCTGCGGAGCCTGTGCAGTCTGGATCGTAAACGGCGTAGAAACCTTTGTCGGCGGCAGCGAACTCGGGCCTTCCGTCACCGTCGAAAGCGGCGACGGTGGGTGCCCTGCCGTTGCCTCCACTCGGGATGCCGACGGGCCCAAACAGCAGATCGCCGTCGACTCCGCTGAGCAGGTATGCGTTAGGAGCCCCCGCCGGCACCGCCCTCCGCTGCTGCGCCGCCAGCGCCGCCAGCAGCAGCCCCCTTACCACCCGCTCCGTCCGAGGCGGCATCGTCGCTGCAGCCGAGAGCGAGGACCAAGGCGCCGAGCAACAGCACTGTCTTTGCTTTCATCTATGAAACGATTGCAATCAGAAAGGAATTTGGCGAGAGCGAACTGCGAATTCTGTGATGATTCGCGCGCCCTCCGGACTTCCAGCGCTGGCGCGCGTTCGCCTTCAGCCCACGCGCTCGGCCGCCTCGAAGCGGCCGCGCATATGGCCCATCCAGAGTGTCATCAGTGGACGCTTGGGCAGTCCGAGGCTTCGAAGCTCGTCCGCCACGGGATGGTCCCCGAGCTCGAGCTCCATGTTCCCCAGCCCAAAGCCCACCTCGCTGGCGCTCGACTGGAACGGCGTGACATGCAGCACGCCGTCGATGTAGCTGTAGGTCCGCATCGCCGTTTCCGGGATTTTCGCCTTTCCCCCGGCTTTGGCCGAAAGAGAGAACACCTTTTGGCCGTCCATCCGCAAGCTGCACGCGACTCGAGCGTCCTCCACGAAGAACTCGATGTCTTCGACCGTCTTCGGAAAGCCCCAAAGCTGGCGTCCCGCTTCGCAGGTGAAGGATTGATTGACGGGTAGCCGGTGAATGTAAGTGGCGATGCGACCGCGCATGAAGTCGCGCCAGGCGCCCAAGTACCCGAGGCGCTGCCGGTGTCGGCTCTCGCGCACGAAGAACGCAATCGAGACCTCCTGGTAGTCCCCCAGGTCGTTGTCCACGTAGTCGATGCAGGCCAGGCTGAGCAGCGTTCGTCCGGGCACAAACTCCAGCAAGGTCAGCGCGTCATCGGGCAACAAGGCCTGCGCCGCGGAAGTGGGGACGAGAAACGTCGCGGTAAACGACGATGCCTCCCGCACGATGCAGGGCAGGTCCATGCCCCTGCCTTCGAGCTCGAAATCGGCCATGGTCCGCATCAAAGCACGTTCGGCGGCGAGGCGAAAACGGACCCTGTCAAGCGAGATGCTCGAATGATCAGCGGTCCAGCGCACAGATTCGCTCGTGTCAGGGGCACGGATGACCGCGCTTTGTTAGCTTGATGAAAGGGCTTTGTCTGCGTCTTTGGGGATATCCATGAACCGCATCTGCTGGCTGCTTTTGGCACTCTCCCTTCTTTGGAGCTGCGACGTTCAGTTGCCCAATGGTGTCTTTAAATGCAACGACGACGCGGAGTGCCCGAGCGGTTTCAGCTGTGAGCCGGATGCGCTGTGCTGGGACGCGGCCTGCGAAGAGCTGCTCTGGGAGGAGATTCGACAAAACATCTCCGACACCTACACCTCTCTCGGCGACGAGCCTCCCGAAATCAGCTGTGGGGACTTCGTGGATGGCTGCGGCCGCAGCGTGGAAGGGCCTGCCTGTCCGCCCGGTGAGACTTGCTCCAACTTCAGCTGTGGTTGTGCGGAGAACACCTGTGAAGACGTCGAATGTGGCCCGATCGCGCGTCTGTGCGCAAGTGGGGATCCCATTGACTGCGGCACTTGCTTGGGGGCCAAGGAGTGCGTCGAAGGTCGGTGCGTTTGCCCGCCCGGGGAGCAATGTGAAACCGGCTGTTCGCCGGCCTGCGGGGCCGGTGAGATTTGCGTCGACGGATTGTGCTGCACCCAGCTTTTTCCTTGCCAGCAAAACGAATGCTCGCCGCCCGCCGGGTTTTCGGATGGCTGCTCGGGCGTGGTGTACTGTGAGCCGTGCGATGCCAATCAGCGGTGTGTACGGTCGGCCGAGGGACAGCCGTTCCAATGCGCTAGCGTCGACGCCTGCGGCGACATTCACGAGCCCAATGACGACGAGTCCATCGCGACCGCTTTGTGCACCGACGGCTCCTGCCAGAGCAAAATCTGGTCGGTTAAGGTCGCTGGCGCTTCGCTCCGAGGTGAGGCGGACGAAGACCACTACATGCTGCGCATCCCCGATACCAACGCCTATTCGGTGCATGTGAAAATCGACGGTCTAGACAGCGTTCCAGAGCTCCGGCTCAAGTACCGGTGCGCCAATGGATCCGATGGCAAGCTCGGCTGCAGCGGCTCTAGCTCCAACGACTACTGCATCGAGGACGGCAAAAACGAGTTGGCTCTCTATCGTGACTGCGACTCGTCCGGGATGGGGACCTTGTACTTGGTCGTCGGCTCCAAGTCGGGTGAGTTCAAGGGTAGCTGTGATGTGTACAGCCTGACGGTGTGGAGCGAGGAGTACGACGACTGATGCGCCCTCGACGCCAGGTACGTCAGATACGCTAGATACCGACCACTGAGGTCGTGAGCATTTCGGATCCGCCCGCGCCGTTCGTCTGACCCTTGTCGTCCGTCGAACGGGGGTTGCCATCGTCGAGCGTCTTGTCGTGGTACACGGGCACCGGCATGGGGTCGTCGTCCGACGGACCGAAGCGGGGTTCCATCGTCTCCTGGCGCTCCCCCAGCAACTCGTTGTGTTGAGCTGTGAGGAGAACCTCTTCGGCCAGCACCGGCTGCGTGACGTCGGCTGGGAGAGGTTCGCAAAGCGCGAGCGAGCTCGATTCGGCACTCGGCTCCGAGAACAGGGCGAACATCGCAAGGAGATCGATCATTGCGAACACGCCAAGCATGGTCATGGACTGTGGTCGCATCGTCTTTTCTCTCCTCCCGTCAGTACGGCGAAACGTCTGGAGCGAAGCCAAGGGAAGCCGCTACTAGCGCGTTTAAGACGGCCCTAAAAGGGGCAAATCGTTTGTACACACCGGCACACTTTAATACAAGCACCTACATGAGATTATGATCGCCTAGAGACTCCCACCCCTCGGCTCTCGGCCAGGGCTTCTTAGGCCCTTGGGCGCCAATCGGGGGGAGCCATCTCGAAGCGCTCGAACTCGAAAGCAGGGGACACGGTGCAGCCCATGAGGCTCCACTCACCCAGCGAACGCGCCGCCTGCCAGTGCCCCGCTTCGACGATCATCTGTGGCCGCTCTCCGGCGAGCAGGTCACTGCCAAGCACTCTCGTCAGCACGGGTTTACCGTCTTCATAAGTCGACAGCTCGAGGGGCGCGCCGGCGTAATGATGCCAGATCTCCGCCGCGTCGAGGCGATGCCAACGCGACTCCTCGCCCGCGCGGAGCAGAAAGTAAATCGCGGTCCCGGCGCCCCGGCGTTCCCCGTCTTCGTGTCGCCAGGTTTCTCGGTAATGACCGCCTTCGGGGTGAGCTCGGAGCCCTAGCGTTTCGATGATCTCGTTAGCATCCATGGGCCGGAGTGTAGCCGTTTGGTTCCCCCTCGGTGGGGAAACGCGTCATCCATTCGGGCGTTCGATCACGTGACGTCCGAATTTTGCTGCGCCGGATTGTGGCCTGATGTAATCCTCAAAGAGGCCTTCATTCTTGATGAAAGTTCGCTCCCTCAGTTTGGTTCTGGTGCTGGCGCTCGCGGCGGTTTCGAGCCGCAGCGAGGCTCAGCCTTATGGTCTGAACACGCGCGTGCCCATCGGTCCGTTTTTGGACGGGACCCTACCCATGCGAACGCCCAAGCGTCCGGAGGACGTCAGCTGGGTCACGGTCGATGCGTTTCCCAACGTCGCGCTGCCCAACACCTTGGTCATTGCATCGAATCCCGCCGACAATCGGCTTTACGTGGGCTCACGGCAGGGCGAGATCGTTTCGATTCCGAACGACGCGTCGGCCACGCCTGCTGACAAGCAGGTCTTCATGGACCTTAGCGACCGCGTCGCCGACGTCTGGGATGGAGGCTTCCTCGGTATGGTGTTCCATCCGGAGTTCGGTCAGGCGGGCTCGCCCAACGAGCTCACGTTCTACGCGTATTACTCCTCGCACTGCGACCTCGAATCCGGCTTCGACGCCGTCGACTTGGGTAGCTGCAACGACAGCTTTCCCCTCGATCCGACCCCCGGCTTCTACGACGTCTATTTGCGCCTTTCGCGTTTTACGGCGCGTTGGGACGCGGCGGCCGGTGTGTACCGCGGCGACTCCAGCAGCGAAACGCCCATGATCCACATCCGGCTCTACAACAGCACGCACCGCGGTGGCGGGCTCGCTTTTGGCAACGACGGCCATCTTTATCTGACCTTCGGCGAGCACTGGCGTTTCATGACGGCGCAGGACATCGAGAACAATTTCGACGGTACCTCGGTTCGCCTGGCCGTAAACATCACCGACAACCGCGACGGCACCTGGAGTTGCCCAGCAGGGAGCCACAAGCCCAAACGCTCTTACCAGAGCATGCAGGCGTCCAATCCAGACATCGCCGCAGACGAGATGTCGGGTCGTTACTACTGCATTCCGGACGACAACGTGTTCAACTCGACCCCTGCTGCGCTCGAGGAGATTTGCACACTCGGACATCGCAACCCGCATCGACTCGCCTTGGACCCTGTGACCGGCCTGCTCTGGTCCGGGGAGGTCGGCGAGAACACGCGCGAAGAGATCAACATCCTGCAGTGCGGCAACAACTACGGATGGCCATTCCGCGAGGGTTTGATCGACGGTCCCCGCGATGAACCATCCTCGTATCCCGGAGTGCTGACCGATCCGGTCATCGACTTCACCCGAGCCGAGGCGCAGGCCATCATCGGCGGCTACGTCTACCGGGGCACCGAGTATCCCGAGCTGGCCGGGCGCTTCATCGCCGGCGATTACGTCACCAATACCATCTGGGCGATCACGCTGGACATCAACTCGATGACGGCGACCAAGGAAGTCATTTCCACTTTTCCGGCCGGCAACCTCGCGACCTTCGGACAGGACAACCAGGGCAACATTTTCATGGGGGACGTGGCTTCCACCCTTCCGCTCCAAAAGCTGGTTCGGGACGGGAATCCCGTGCCAGACGCGCCCAGGCTCCTCAGCAGCCTCCCCGCCTTCGACGACGTCGCGACGCTGGAGCTGTCCGATGCGGCCATCCCGTACGACCTCGTTCGGTTCTGGTCGGATGGTGCGCTCAAGTATCGCTGGATCTTCGTTCCACAGAACGAGACCATTGCGTTCTCGGCGCAAAGCGACTGGGACTTTCCCGTGGGGACTGTCCTGATGAAGCACTTCGAGCTTCCGCTCGACGAGACCGACCCTTCCGTCACCACGCGACTCGAAACGCGCTTCTTGGTCAAGGGAGACGACTCCGATTGGTACGGCCTGACCTACAAGTGGCTCAAGAATCAGACCGATGCCGTCCTGCTGACGACGGAAGATGCGACCGAGTACACGATTCAAACCGCGACGGGATCTCGGAAGCAGACATGGAACTTTCCGTCCCGCGACCAGTGTCTGCAATGTCACTCGAGTGGCAGCGGCTGGGCGCTCGGCCCACGTACGCACCAGCTAAACCGCGAGCTCACTTACCCGTCCACCGGCGTGACCGACAACCAGCTGCGAACTTGGAACCATCTCGGCCTGTTTTCGCCGAGCCTCTCTGAGAACCAGATCCCCAGCTCCCTGGCCGGGAGCGACTACGAAGACATCAGCCGCTCGCTGCAAGACCGGGCCAGGACTTGGATCGACTCGAACTGCTCCAGTTGCCACCGTCCCGAGACCGGAAATCGGGCGATGTTCGATGCGCGCCTGACCACACCGCTCGCTCAGCAAGGCCTGATCAACGGTACCGCCGCCGACACTCTCGGTGTTTCCGGCGCGAAGCTGATCAAGCCGGGGGCGCCCGATGCCTCGGTCGTGTTTTTGCGAACTGCCGCCATCGGCGGTCCAGCCATGCCACCGCTCGCCAAGGAGCTGCCGGATGAGCGCGGGCTAGAGCTCCTCGGAGAGTGGATCCAGCGGATCCAGATGCCGCTGGGGTCGCCGAACCGTCCCCCAGTCGTCGAGAACCCAGGCGCCTACAATCAGGGGCTGACGCCCTACTTGATTCACCGGGCTGGCCAGGCCATCACGCAGAGCGTAACGGCCAGCGATCCGGACGCCGATGACCTCTTCGTAGAGGTGGCTGGTTTGCCACCGGGCCTGAGCTTCGACAGGCAGACCCAAACGATTTCCGGGAAAGTTCGAGACTCTGATGTGGGCGTCTATCGCGTCGTCATCGCGGCTTCGGACGGTCCGAGCAGCGATTCGACGGAGCTCGACTGGCACATCACCGGCAGCATCGGAAGCTGCGCTCTGTCGCCGCAGGCGGCGGACGGACAAGCCCCTGCAGCGCCCTGGTTCTTGATGCTTCTAGGCGCTGGCGTCGGGCTGCATCGTCTTCGACGCCGCCGTCCGCAGCGCTGAGAGGCGAGGCCCCCAGGCAGATGGGTTCTATGCTCAGCGCGCCCCCGTGCGCTTGAAAGCAGGGCTGCCCTCTGCGATGACCACCGGAGACGTGAGCGCTCGACCGAACAGCCGACTGCGCGTGCCGTTGATCCTCGCCACGGTCGCGGTCTGTGCCTTATTTCTGGCTCAGGCGGCCACGCGACTCATGGCACCCAGCGTGCTCGGCAGTGCGGCTGATGCAGAACTTTCGGCCAGAGCGGGGGGCGAGTTTCAGGGTCTCGTCGAGCGGCGGCGATACGATGCGACCCCGATCCTGAGGCGGAACATCTTCGATTCGGAGCAGGGCGACCTGACACGCTCGGCTGAACCGGAGCTGGAGCCCGGCGCGGACCTGGCCTCGGCCTGGGACGGACGCTCAGCTCTGCCGCGCTGCGAGGGCAGCCTGCGTCTGGTAGGCGCGGTGGCGTCCTCGAGCGACTGGGGCATCGCGGCCATCGTGGGATCGACGGGTCAGACGAGCTTTCATCGCCGGGGCTCGCAGCTCGATGGTGCGACCGTGCTCGGCATTGGCTCGGACAGTGTCGTCGTGCAGCCGTCCGACGGGCCCGCCTGTAGGCTCGAAATGTTCACCTATAGCGGCGCTTCGAACAAGCCGCGCGTCGCATCTGCGCCGAAGCCGAAGAAACCGGCCGCGAAAAAGGAAGACAGCCCGGGTCCGAAGGTCAAACGAGACCGAAATGCAGGTCTCAGTAAAGATGAGATCGCTCAGGGTATCCAACGCGTCAGCGACAGTAGCTTTGTCATCAAGAAGAAGATCCTCGACAAGGTCCTCGACAACCCGGGCAAGCTCATGGACATCGGTAGGATCCGGCCCCACCAAGAAGGCGGAAAGACCGTGGGGATGAAGCTTGCGAGGATTCGTCCCAACACCCTGCTCACCAAACTCGGCTTGAAGAACGGAGACATCCTCATCGGCATCGACGGAGAGGATCTCAGCAGCCCGGACACGGCTCTCAAGGCTTACGCGTCGCTCAGAACCGCGGAGTCTCTTAGCCTTACGGTGCGTCGAAAGGGTGCGCCGATGACGATTCGGTACACGCTTCAATGATGCCCCGATGAACGCGCGCCGCGGGCGTGCTATCTCCAGACGTGGCGCACATCGACAACCTTCTCGAACGTTTGAGCCTCGAGGCGCTCGATGACGACCTGTTCCGGGGCTCTTCCCCGAACGATGGGCGCCCCCGGATCTTTGGCGGCCTCGTCGCGGCACAGTCACTCGTGGCGGCTTGCCGAACGGTCGAAGACCGAACCGCTCATTCGCTTCATGGGTACTTCCTGCGTGAGGGAGATACGAGCGTCCCGGTTATTTATCACGTCGACCCAATTCGGGACGGTCGCTCCTTCGCGACCCGGCGTGTGGTCGCCAAGCAACACGGGAAGGCCATCTTCAATCTTTCGGTCTCCTTTCAAGCGGACGAGAACGGGCTCGAACACCAGGAGCCCATGCCGGCCGCGGCGCCACCCGAGTCGGTGCCTTCGAACCTCGAGCTGTTTCGTGAGTATGCCAAGTCGGGGCACCCAGCGTTCGAGTTTTTTCTGAGCATCGAGCAGCCGATCGAGCGCCATCACCTCGATCACGTCGACCTGCTGAGGCCGGAACCGAGCGAGGGGCCTCATCGCACCTGGCTTCGTGCTGGCGGTCCACTCGGTGACGATCCGGTCGTGCATCAGGCCGTGCTCACGTACGCGAGCGACTATGGGCTCATCGAAAGCGCCATCAATCGTCACGGGCACAGCTTTCTGACCGAAGAGCTCATCCTGGCGAGTCTCGATCATGCCATCTGGTTTCATCGCCCCTTTCGCTTCGATGAGTGGGTCCTCTACGTCAAGCACAGTCCCGTCGCCTCTGGGGGACGCGGTCTCATTTTCGGTCGGATTTACGCGCAGGACGGCACGCTCATCGCCTCCGTTGCGCAGGAGGGGCTGATGCGTGTTCGCAAGCCCGAGGGCGATCGGAGCCCATAGGAGTCAGGCCTATCGGCCCTGAATCGCCCGGGCCGCGCGGTACCCGATCAGCATGCTCGGCGCGTTGAGCGCGGAGACGGGCGTGTTCGGGATGGCGGACGCGTCCGCGACGCGCAGACCTTGCACTCCGCGGACTCGCAGCTGCGGGTCGACGACCTGCTCGTCGCTCTCGCCCATGCTGCAGGTTCCGGCGAAGTGATAAGTCGTGATGCTGTTGCTGCGAACGTACTTCGCGATGGCCTCGTCGGTTTTCGTGCGCCGTCCGGGCATCATCTCTTTGGCGCCCCACTGTGACAGACCGTCGGCCTCGGCGATTTGCCGGGCGATCCGCACGCCCTGCACCATGGTCTGCATGTCCTCTTCGTGAGAGTAGTAAGCGGGATCGATTCGCGCCTGCTGACGTACGCTTGGTGACGTCAGGCGCAAGGTTCCACGGCTCTTTGGCTTTCCTAGAATCAGGATGATGCCGAACAGGCGTCGCGCGAACTGCTGCACGGCTTCGAATTGAAACGCCCCGCCGACCAGCTTTCGCACTAGCTCCCGCGAGCGAGGACCGTAAAGGGAATGTGGCACGACCTTGGGCGGAAGCATGCGCTTTGCCATCTGCTCGAGGGACGAGGGCGCGGGCCAGTAAACGTAGCAAGTATCGCTTTGCGTCGCCGGCAGGTCGCTCGAGCCGTTCGTGCGGAAGAAGCTGTAGAGCTGCGGGTAGTGGCAGTCGATGTCGCGCTGGGTCTTGAAGAAAACGGGAACGTTCGGGTGATCGTGAAGCTCCGCGCCGACCGAGGGACGATCCGCGATCACCGTCAGCCCGAACTCTCGAAGATGCTCCGCAGGCCCCACGCCCGACAGCATCAGCAGCTTGGGGGTCTCGAGCGCGCCGGCACACAAGATGATCTCGCCCTCGGCACGCGCACGCTGCAGGTGCCCGTCGTGCTCGAATTCCACCCAGCGTGCCCGCTTCTCGCCCTCGAACAGGACGCGATGCGCCCGTGCCTCGGAGAGCACTGTCAGGTTGGGGCGGGCCCCCGCATCCTTGATGAACGCGACGTATGAGCTTCGACGGCTGGCGCCTTCGTAGGACATCCATTCGTAGCCGATGACGTTGCTCATCCCGCCGTCGTTCAGGTCTTGTTTGCGTGCGAAGCCGAGCTGCTCGGCCGAGGCGATGCAGGCTTCGGTCCACTCGGTGGGCTCGCGGCGGTGTGGCCGCAGAGTGGCTTCGATCGTCCGGAAGTCTTCCTGGATGTCGTCCCAGTGCCAGCCTGTCGGCCACTCGGCGTAGTCCTCCCGCGCCCCGCGCGTGTAGACCATGCCATTGACCGAGCCGCTGCCGCCCAAGACGGTGCCCGTGCCCGAAAAGAAGCGCTGATGACCCGCGTGCTCTTGTGGCACCGAAAACCGTTCGCACATGACTGCGTCATTGATGAACGCGTCCTTGTATCCGTCGGCGCGCAGGGTCTCAGGGTGTGCCTCGGCGCTCGGGCCCCCTTCGAGCATCAGGACGCGCACGCCCGGGTCCGAGCTGAGCTCCGCGGCGAGCACACAGCCGGCCGAGCCCCCGCCGACGACGATGTAATCGTAGCGATCCATCAGGACTTCGGCGGGGCGAGGACTTGGGCCAGGCCGCGCAGGCGTGACCAGAAGCCTTGGCCGTAGATCAGGTCGATGACACCACTGAACTTGCCGTAGTCTCGCGGGTCCACGGGAAAGAGTCGGTTGACGACGTGAATGGGCAGGCGGTCGTCGAGCACCGCTTTGATGTTGCACATCGAGCGCAGGCCCTCGCGGCCGTTCATGCGACCGTATCCAGAGGCCTTGACCCCTCCGAAGGTGAGGTCTTGGGCCATGTACGTCACACCGCCGAATTCGTTGATGGCGCTCATCCCGGTCTCCAGCTGCTGAGCGATTTGCCGAGCGCGCCGTCGGTTCTTCGAAAACACGGAGGATGACAGGCCGTAGGAAACGCCATTGGCGATCGCGATCGCGTGCGCGTCGTCCCGCACCCGGCAGAGCAGCATGACCGGACCGAACACCTCTTCCTGCATGATGTCCATCTCGGGAGTGACGTCGGCGAGGATGGTGGGCTCGAAGTAGTCGCCCCGGTCTGTCATGGATCGCTTGCCACCGGTCACTACGCGCGCGCCCTGAGCGATGGCCCCTTGCACCGCCTTTTCGATGACGTTGAGCTGCATTGGCGTGACGATGGCGCCCACGTCGATGACCGCATCGTGGCCAGTGCCCTGACGAAACGCCTTCACGCGCTCGGCCGCGAGCCTTTCAAACTCTGCGTACACGGCTTCGTGCACGAGAATCCGTTCTGAGGCGACGCAGTTCTGCCCGCAGTTGATGAAGCAGCCGCCCAGCGCGGCGTGCACGGCCTGCTCGACGTCGGCGTCGTCACAGACGATGAAGGCGTCCTTGCCACCGAGCTCCATTACGACGGGCGTCACGTGCTCGGTGCTCGCCTCAATCACGCGGCGACCGTTCTCCACCGACCCGATGAAGAGGATGCTGTTGACGTCGGAGCGAGCCAAGGCCGCACCCGTCGCCCCGAGACCATGAACGGCCTGGACGATGTCCGGGTTGTGACCGGATTCGGCAATGACGTTTCGAAACGCCGTGATGAACTTCGAGGACGACCAGGCAACCCACTCGGATGGCTTGAAGATGATGGCGTTCCCCGACATCAGCGCGGGGATGAGGGGATTGACGATGTTTTGGAAGGGATAGTTCCAGGGAATGATCGCAGCCACGACGCCCAGCGGATGAAACTCGAGCCGCGCCTTCTTGTGCAGGAGCAGGCCTGAGGACACGCGCTCGGGACGCAGGTGCTTCTCGCCGTTCGCGATCATCCATCGGAACTTCTCGCAGCTTGGCCAGATCTCTCCCATCAGCGCATTTTCGCGCGTCTTGCCCGAGTCGCGCTGGACGATGCGGCAAATCTCGTCCTTGTTCTCGACCGTGTAGGCGAGCAGCTGGCGCAGCACTTCGCGTCGCTGCTCGAACGACGTCCGGCGCCATCTCGCTTGGGCGACCTTGGCGCGTTCGACGGCTGCGTCCACGTCCTGCGGCGAGTCGATGCGAATTTGACCCAGAAACTCGCCAGTCCCGGGCTCGTTGCAGGGGATGGCCGTCGCTTCAGACAGGTCCACTTGCGGCATCGTAGGGTTCGAAGTTTCCGCGGCGGTAGAAACCGGAATTGACATTCTTTTTTTCCTCACTACCATTCCGTATTCATAGTGTCAACGCGAGACGCCAAGACTAAGGCCCCCCGGAAAACGCTCCGAGACAAGAAGCGCGAGCTCTATCGAACCGCGATTCTCGATGCGGCCGAGCGCGTGTTCAGCGAAGTCGGTTATGACGCCACCAAGGTCCAGCGCATCGCGGCTGAGGCTGGGGTGTCCCTGACGACCCTCTACGCCGTGTTCGAATCCAAGTGGGAGATCTACCGCGGGGTGTACCGCCGGCGTCTGAACGAGGTCATGGCGCGCGCCGCTGCCGTGGTGCAGGAAGGGCGCTCGTCGATCGATACCTTGGTCACGGGGTTTCGAGCGCAGCTCCTGTTCTTCATGGAGCACCCCGACTTTCTTCGGATGCAGCTCAAGGACGTCACCGCCTGGTCTGCGACAGAGCTCCTTCGAAGCCCCGAGCAAATCCAGGCCATGGCCGCTGGCAACAAGCTGTTCATGACCGTCTTCGAAGCTGCGATGCGGGACGGCTACCTCATCGAAGACGATCCTGAGCTCATGGTGCGTAGTGCGATTGCCGGTCAGCAGGTGCGGCTCGGGCTCTGGATGGAACGCGGGATGAAAGAAGAACCCAGCATGATCGCCGATGCAGCCCTCAGACATTTGCTCCGAAGCTACTGCAGGCCTGGCCAACTCAACA
This sequence comes from uncultured delta proteobacterium, assembly GCA_963746475.1. Classification (GTDB taxonomy): domain Bacteria; phylum Myxococcota_A; class Polyangia; order Polyangiales; family Houyiibacteriaceae; genus SG8-38. The sequence goes on along the minus strand of CAVVBB010000001.1, from coordinate 522,920 downwards.
CCGTTTTGGAAAAGAGCGGTCTCGGGGAAGAGTCATGAGTGTGATCTTTCATGAGCTTCGCGTTTCGGCAGTCGTCCGTGAGACGCTGGAGTGTAGCTCCTTCGAACTGAGTGTGCCCGCCTCTTTGCGAGGGGCGTTTGCGTACAAGGCTGGCCAGCACCTGACCTTCGCTTTTCCCTGGGACGATTTTCAGGTCACCCGTTGCTACTCGCTTTCGAGCGCACCTGAGATCGACGCGAACCTCCGCATCGCGGTGAAGCGGGTTCCTGACGGTCGCATCTCCAACTGGATGAACGAGCAGCTGAAGTTGGGGGACGTGCTCAGGGCGAGTGTTCCCGAGGGGCGCTTCGTGCTCGACCCGCAGACGCGGCCGCACATGCCTCTGCTCTTCTTTGCCGGCGGAAGCGGGATTACGCCCATCCTCTCGCTGATGAAGAGCGCCTTGGCGACCAGCAAACGCCGGATGAAGCTCGTGTACGCCAACCGCGACGCAGCGTCCGTCATCTATCGGGACGAGCTCGAGCAACTGGCTCAGTCCAATCCGCAGCGGGTCGAGGTTTGTCATCACCTGGATGAGGAGCAGGGGCAGCTCGATCCCGAGCGGGTTGCCGCGCAGGTGCAGGGCTTCGAAGAGGGCGAGTTCTATGTTTGCGGGCCCGAGCCCTTCATGGACCTGGTCGAGAAGACGCTCACGGACTCCGGTATCCACGAGGAGCTCGTCTACACCGAGCGCTTCATTTCTCCCGTCGATCCGGACCGGGCGGCCGCCGAGCGCAGTGCCGAGCCGGCGCTCGAGGCACCTGAAGCGTTCAGCCTTTGGCTCCACGGACGCTCTCGCACGGTGCCCTACGTGCAGGGCAAGACTTTGCTGGAGTGTGCGCATCGCGCAGGCCTGCAGCCCGCTTCTTCGTGTGAATCCGGTTTCTGCGGGTCGTGCATGGCACATGTCAATACAGGCTCCGTTCACATGCGACGGCACGAAGCGCTCAGCGAGCGAGACATTGCGCGCGGCGTCGCTCTGCTTTGCCAGAGCGTCCCGGCAAGCCGCGAACCGCTCGAGCTCGACTGCGATTCGACTTCGTTCCGCAAGGCTTCAGCGGTAAAATCTTCGTACAGCAAACGTGCTTCCAAGCTGGGCATCGCCGCCTGCTTCGCCTTCATGCTGGCCGGCACTCTCATCCTCAGGCTGGTTCCCTAAACTACCCCATGAAACAACAGGTCGCGTCGTGAAGCTTCTATTCGTCATTCTCGCCAGTTACGTCTCTGCGGGTCTTGCCATGGCGTTGCTGCTCTATGCGTACCGTGCTGCACCCGCGCAGAAGTATCTCATCAGTGATGATCCACACCGCTCGAGGAGCGAACGGGAACTGTACCGGGTCGTCCTGCTGAACGCCGTCGTCTCGGTCGCGTTCATCTTCGGCACCTTGTACGGACTCTCCGACTACATCTTTTACGACCACGAGGTTCCGGCCTGGCGCTTCCTCTTGGAGCTGCTGACGGTCATCCTGATCTACGACTTCGGTTACTACTTCATGCACCGTTATCCCTTTCACGAGTGGAACCTGCTCCGCGGGGTTCACTCGGTTCACCATGCCGCCAGAAACCCGAGAGTGTTTGACAGCTTGCTCTTGCATCCGCTCGAAACCCTCATGGGCCTGGGGCTCTTTTTCGGCTCGATGGCGCTTGTCGGCGGCGTCCACATCTATGCGCTAGGCGTACTGCTCACCGCATACACGGCCTTCAACGTGCTCAATCACGCAGGCGTCGACGTGCCGCGATTTCCGCTCAAGACCATGGGTGTGCTCGCGGCGAAGCACGACCGGCACCACCACAGCATGCTCTCGGGGAACTACGCGTCCATCACGCCGTTGCCCGACATTCTTTTCGGGACAGTGGAGTAACAGGATGACGGTCAGTTTGGTAACTGGGGGCTGCGGTTTCGTAGGCGCTGAGATCGTGCGAGCCCTGGTCCGCCGCGGTGACGAGGTCATCGTGTTGGATGTCGTGCCACAATGTCCCGTGGACGGTGTCGATTACCGCAGGGTCGACATCACAGACGCAAAGGCCGTTCTGGCGGCCTGCGAGGGCGTCGACACGATTTTTCACAACGCGTCGATCGTTCACACTAAGCAGAACAAGCAGGGCATCGTCTGGTCGGTCAACCTCGGAGGCACCCAGAACCTGCTCGCCGCCGCCCGAAAGCAAGGGGTCTCGAGGTTCATCTACGTGAGCTCCGGCAGTGTGGTCTACGAGGGCAAGGACATCGAACATGGCGACGAGACCCTGCCTTATGCCTCGGTCTCGCAGGCACCCTACGCAGACAGCAAGATCGCCGCGGAGCAAGAAGTGTTGAGGACAAACGGGCAAGACGGGCTCGCAAGCTGCGCGCTTCGCCCGCACGTCGTGTTTGGCCCGGGGGACCAGCGTTTTGTGCCCGCCCTGCTCAAGCAGGCCCAGGCGGGACGGCTCAAGGTGCAGGTCGGCCGCGGCATCTGGCTCTCCGACTACACCTACGTGAGCAATCTCATCGATGCCCTTCTGCTCGCCGACGAGGCGCTTGCCAAAGATGGCGTCGAAAGTGTCGCGGCGGGGCAGGCCTATTTCATCACCAATGGCGAGCCGATGCCGTTCTGGGACTTCGTACGCAAGGTTGCCGCGCGGCTCGGCTTCCCGCCGATCAAGTACAGAGCGCCCAAGTCGCTGGTTTACGGAATTGCCGCCATCAAGGAAGGCCTGGACACGCTCCGGGGGGGCACGCTCAGCAACGAAGACGGTCTGACCCGCTTCGCCGTCCGGTACATGTGCACGCACCACTACTTCAGCATTGACAAGGCCCGGCGGGAACTCGGCTACGAGCCCGCGGTCAGTGTGGCGGAAGGCATCGAGAAGACCTGCCAGCACCTCGAGGCGACCGGGGCCGTCAGGGCGGCCTGAGCCTTCAGTCGGCTCGAGCGTCCTTGGGGAGCCGAAGCATGCGCCAAGCGACCTTGATGATCTGAGGATCGCGAACGAGGTAGCGATGGCCTAGCCGCCTTGGCTCGCGTGCCAGTCGGTAGGCCCACTCCAAGCCGGCGTCGGACATCCACTTGGGTGCACGCTGCACATTGCCGGCGATGAAATCGAGCGTGGCGCCAATCCCGAGGACGACGGCCGGAGCCAACGCGTCCTTGTAGCGGTGCATCCACAGCTCCTGCTTGGGGCAACCGAGGGCGACCAGGACCAGGTCTGCCTTGGCCTCGGCGATCATCGCGACGACCTTCTGGCACTCTGCCTCGTCTTCATCGAAGCCGAACGGCGGTGAGTGGACCCCAGCGAGTTGAAGTCCGGGGTTGTCGCGTTGAAGCACCTCGGCGGCCTTCGCGCCGACGCCGGGTGCCGCGCCCAACAGAAAAACCCGCCAGCCTTCTCGGCTGGCTTCGCGCACCAAGGGCTCGACCAGATCGCTACCCGAGATCTTCTCCGGGAGGGCGTGTCCCATCCATTGCGAGAGCCAAACCAGCGGTTTGCCGTCGACCAGAGATAGACTCGCGTTTTGATAGGCTGCACGCAGCGCTTCGCTCTGCTCCGCTTGCACGACATGATCGACGTTGGGCGTCACGACGAAGCCGCCATCGCCCTGTTCGATCAGGTCTCCGATGCAGCTCAGCGCTTCCGAAAACGTCACCTGATGTGCAAAGATTTGGCCTAGGCGAATTCGCTTCAACACACCTTCTCCCCCGACCGAGGCAGCCTCGGTGCAGCCTAGCTTTGCGCGCGATGCGATCGTGTCAAACCGCTGCGGCCTCCCGCTGGGCATGGAGCTCCTCGAACGGTTCGACCTGCTCGAGCTGTCGCGCCTGATCCTGGAGTCCGTGCGACACGGGGACGCCGTCCCACAAGCCCGGATCCATCGTTTCCCAAATACACATCGCCGCGTAGGCACGCCAAGGCTTCCACTCCGCCGAGAGGTCTTCGAGCTCTTTGGCGCTGAGGAGCACACCGTCTGCGGCCAGTGCCTTTCGCAGGGCCAGATCTGCGGTTGGAAACGCATTGGCTTCCCGATAGACCCGCATCGCGATGTAATCCGCCGTCCAGGCGCCGACGCCGGGGATGGAGCGAATCCGTTCGAGGCTGCTCTCGAGGCTCGGCGAGCCATCGAGGCGCAAGGCCCCTTGGTCGACGGCCTCGGCGAGCGTCTCAATGGTTCTGGCGCGGCGTTTGGGTAGTCCTACGGATGTCAGTCGGGCGCGACTGAGCTGGCGTGGACTGGGGAAGGCATGTGTCAGGCCGGACTGCGACCCCTCGAGGGGCTTTCCGTACTTCCTGACCATCTCTACCAGAATCTCCATGGCCTCCTGCGGCTCGGCATGCTGGGCGACGATTGCCCGCACCGTCGTTTCGAAGTGCTCGAAGGAGCCAGGAACGCGCAGTCCGGGGCACCGCGCGAGCCGAGCTGCCAAGGCCTCGCTCCGGCGCAGAGCGTCCATCACAGTGGCGGGCTCCATGTCCGTGTCGAACAGTCGCCTAATCCCGGAGGCCACGTCGAATAGCTTGGGCGTGAGCTCGGGGCTGACCCGCACGCAGATGGCGTTTTCCGACGCATCATAGCGCGCGGCGATCTCTCCCATCACATTGCGATATCGAGCTGTCCGCAAGTACTGCCCATCCCTGATCTCCTCGAGACCAGGAATGGCGCACGGCGCCAAGAAGCCGAGCAAGCGATTCCAGTCAAACGGCCGAGCGACGGGGACCCGAAGCTCGACGAAGGCCGACTGAGGCCGGGGACAGCTGCGCAGTTGTGACGGTGAGCATCCGTACACCTCCTGCATGACGTCGTTGAAACGCCGCGTGCTGCCAAAGCCGGCCGCAGTCGCGACCCGCGCCATCGGCAGGCTGGTCGTGTCGATCAGTTGCCGCGCAAACTGAGCACGCCGCGTCTTGGCGACGTGAACGGGGGTCGTTCCGAGCTGCTCCCGGAACAGTCGCCGTAGCTGGCGTTGGCTGATCCTCAGCCGTTCGCACAGCGCGTCGATGTTTGCGCGATCCAACACACCATCTTCAATCAATCGCAATGCACGCAAAACGGTCGGGGATGTGTTGGCCGGGACCGTTTCTGTTCGCGGTGCATCACTCCCGCGAGATTCACTAAGCCACATAATGCGCCGAGCTTAGATCGCTTTGGCGCAGATTTGATCGTCACAATCGGACATTTCGCCGGTTCGGTTATAGAGAACACACTGTCTTACACTGTACGCATGCAGGGCAAAAGGCTCGGAATCACAACGCATTAATCAGAAAAAACGAATGCTAATCACTTTTTTAGATAGGCCTCACAAACACCTACTTTATGTGATTAAGGTGATTGTGTTATCAGTCAGTTTCGAAGCTTGCTGATGTTCCTTGCTTTGCCGAGGTGGTCCTGATGACCCGTTACAAGATGCTTGATTCCCTTTCAGCGCGGTTGGCATGGCTCTCGCTCCTGGTCGCTGTCGGAACTGGCGCATGTGGCAGTGAGCCTTCTGGCGACACGGGCTTCGGTGGCGGGATCTTCATCGACGGAGAGTTCGTGCCGAACTGCACCGCTCCGGTTCCGCCGGAGGCCGAGCCCGAGCTACTCGCACCTCCCGTTTTCGGAGCCGAGGAGCTCCCGCCTGGTTCTGCGATCGAAGCGGACATCGAGGTCGACGCGGAGACCAGGACGGTCCGTGTCGAGCTGGTCGACTTCTGGAAGCTCGAGCGACCGCCGCTTCAGGACGTCACGTTGGCAACCAGCGGGGACGAAACGCTGCTCGTGTCTCTTTCGACTGACCCCAGCACCCGGGGACGATACTTCTTCCGCATCACCCTCTGTGGCGAGGATTGCGAGGAGAGCCGTGTCCTGTTCACAATCATCGAGGACCCGGACGACCCCGATGCGAGAGTCGACCCCTACCAGCGCCTCGTCTTCGAGGGGGACACGGAGGTCCGGCGTACCACGACCTGCTACAAGCCCGACTCGGTCGCGATTCAGTAACCCTGCTCAGGCTTTGCGAAGGATCTTCTTCCGAAACTCGCGAATTACCGGCAGCGCGTCGAGCCAGGCCGAGGCGTCCGCGCGATCGGGGTCGTGGAGGCAAGGCGCGCCAGCGAAGCCTTCTGGGATCTGCGTGAAGTGCTCTTCAGGATCGGCGTCCTCGGCGAAGTAGTGATACTCGTAGCCCGGGACGAAAAGATCCTCATCGGCCAGCACGTCGATGGTGCGCACGCCGAAGCTGGAGAGCTCTGTCGTCAGCGCCTGTGGGGGGATGATCCAGGCATGCCGAGCGCCGGCGAAGAACATGTACTGAATCTTGCCGTTCTTCGACAGGATGCGGAAGCGCTGCAGCGGGCCTCCATACATGGCGCTCGTCGAGGTACTTCGATCGACGAAGCCACGATCGAAGTCGGGTTCGAAGCCGGGCGCGAACTTCAAGGAGCTCGGGTCGTTTTGCCTGCGGAACCAGGCGATGCTCTGGCCGCCGTGGATGAGATTTGCGCGATTCGATGCGGCCCTTCGTCGCGGCGCTGTGAAGTCTGGATAGGGTTCGATCCGCCCCGGAGTCCCCCTTCGAAGGACGAGGTAGAGCGCGTCGACGTCGGTGCGTACGCGGACGAGCTTTCGATTCAGAGTCTCTAGTGCAGCTTGCGCCTCGAGTGGGAGATCCGAGGTCGACTCGACCGACTCGACCAGCTCGCCACGTTCTCGTACATCCCCTTTGCCAATCCAGAAGTCGTCTTCGGACGAAAGCAAGTGCGAGGCCGCGCGCCACACCAGGGAGATGTCCTTGTAGAAGATCCGCGGATGGATCGGTCCCCGCGGCCGAGGGGTACGCCCTTGGACCACGTAGGCGACCAAGAAACGCAGCGCCGAGTTTTGCAGCGCATTGGTCAGGTAGAACCGGGTGTCGAACACGTCGACCCGGTATTTCGGCGTGTACCCGCCGGAAAGGAGCATCCCGACCGGGTCGTCTTTGGCCTCTCCGCAGGGTCTGAGCTCCATGCCGGCCTCGAGCAGGCCCTGAAACTCGCGTGCGATCTGACGTGGGGGCCGCGGATCTGGTGCGACACTTGTAATTAGTCGTGTAGGAATCACTGATTTCATGGACAGTGGAGCAAGGCTGCCGCCGAGCTGCCCACGAGTATACGCCATGAAGCCTCAGAACTCGCGCCAGAACTCGGCACGCGATCTGCCTTGATGTAATCATGCGAGCTGGTAAAAGTCCGCGCTTCGAGGGAAACAGCTGGCTGTGACGACCGAGATCTACATTCTGCTTGCGACCTGCGTCCTGCTCATCGCCTGGTTGACCTTCGAGTATGCCGCCCACCGCCGGCGTCTCGCGCAAATCCCAATACGAATTCACGTCAACGGAACACGCGGCAAGACGAGCGTCACCCGCCTGATCGCGGCCGGCCTCCGAGAGGCCAACATTCGTTGCGTGGCCAAGACCACGGGCACCGTCCCGCGCTTCGTCTTGCCCACTGGTCGTGAGGTTCCCGTCTACCGGCCGTCGGGCGCCAACATCATCGAGCAAAGGCAGGCCGTGAGCGTGGCGGCGGCACAGCGTGCTGAAGCCTTGGTCGTCGAATGCATGGCGCTTCAGCCCTATCTGCAGTGGTTGTCGGAGTCGCGTCTGATCCGTGCCACGCACGGCGTCATCACCAATGCACGGCCGGACCACCTGGACGTGATGGGTCCCACCGAAGACGACGTGGCCAGGGCGCTGGTCGGCATGGTGCCCGCAGAGGGCGTTTTCTTGAGCGCGGAGCGAAAGTACCGCGCCTTCTTCGAGCAGGTTGCCAAAGAAAAGAAGGCCCGGTACCGAAGCGCCGAAGACATCAGCATCGAGGTCTCCGACGAGGACCTGGACCGATTTTCGTATCGCGAGCATCTCGACAACGTCAAATTGGCGATCGCGGTCTGCGAAGACGTGGGCATCCCGGCTGAGGTCGCTCTCGAAGGCATGTGGAAGGCGAAGCCGGACCCAGGGGGCATGTCGGAGTCGCATCTGCACTTCTTCGGTCGCGACGTCGTGTTCGTGAACGGCTTTGCGGCAAACGATCCGATTTCCACGCGGTACATCTGGGAGCAGTCCTTGTTGCGCTACCCGAACTACGACAAGCGCATCGCCGTTTTCAACTGCCGTTCGGACCGCGCCGATCGCAGCAAGCAGCTAGGCGAAGCCTATGCCGAATGGACGCAGGCCGACGAGGTCGTTCTGCTCGGTACGGGTCAGTACATCTTTGCGCGCGCAGCGGTCGGCGGAGGGCTCGACCCCACGCGAATCGTGTTCGTGGACCGAGATCACCCAGCCGATATTTTCGAGATCTTGCTCGGCTTGGCTGACACCTCTTCTTTGGTAATGGGGCTCGGCAACATTGCCGGGCCGGGTTTGGCGCTGGCCGAGTACTTCGAGAATCGAGGAAGCAAGAATGATTGAGTGGCAGCTACTGTCTCTATCGATTGGCCTGGGTCTGACGGCTAGCCTGATGTTTGGCGAGCTCTTCGGGATCGCTGCCGGAGGCATGGTCGTCCCCGGCTACATGGCGCTCTACGCGAGCCGGCCGATCGACGTAGGCCTGACCTTGCTGGCGGCCTTCCTGACCTATGGGGTCATGGTAGGGCTTTCTCAGATCGCCATCGTCTACGGGCGCCGCCGCATCGCCCTCACCATCTTGATTGGCTATGTGATCGGAATGGCCTTCAGCTGGGGGATCGGTAGCCAGTTCGGAAGCATGACCGAGAGCGCGGTCATCGGCTTCATCATTCCCGGCTTGATCGCCATCTGGTATCAGCGTCAAGGCGTGCTCGAGACGACGATCAGTCTCGTGACGGCCGCCGTCATGGTGCGAATGCTGCTCATCGTGCTGATGGGAGACGTGACGATATGAGGGGGATGTACTGGAAGCCGCAGGGCGCGTCCTACGTTCAACGCGCGCTGGTGGCGGCGATTGCCGTCGTGGGACTCATTGCCGTCGAGCGCTTTCCGACCGAAGAGCGGCAGCCCCATTACGGAGAGAAGCTTCAGGCTGCGCATCAGGCGCTCGAGGCCATGGAGGTCATCAAGGAGAAGTCTGTGACCAAGGGCATCCAGACGATCCCCGAGACCGATCCCTCGGGCTCGGGCATGGTCGGCCAGACCTTGTCTCCGATCACGAGCGGTAGCGGTAGCCTGGTCTCCAAGCAGACCTCGGTGAACCCGAACTTCGCCGCCGTGGTCGTCGAGTGGCTCAAGGAGCTCAACATTCAGAACGGGGACGCGGTCGCCGTCGGGGTGTCGGGCTCTTTCCCGGCGATGAACGTGGCAGTTTACGCAGCGCTGCACACGCTCGGAGCGGTCCCGATCATCATCACCAGCACCGCGGCTTCGCAGTACGGGGCCAATGACCCGCGCATGACCTGGCTCGACATGGAGGCCGTACTGCGTGAGGCCAACGTGTTCCCATACACGTCGATCGCAGCCTCGCGTGGTGGCGTAGGCGACGATGCCATCGGGCTCACGAGCCGCGGGCAGCGGATGCTGGACAGGGCCATCGACCGAAACGGCATCCCCAAGATCACGCCGCCCAAGGACCTTACGGAGCTGTCCAGCGATCAGGGCTACGGTAGCCCACCGGACATCGCCGCGGCGGACCGGGACAAGGTTTTGGAGCGGCTTCAGCTCTACCGCGACGCGGCGGGGGAACGCCCCATCAAAGCGTACGTCAACGTGGGCGGCGGGACCGTTTCGGTGGGCACCCGCGTGGGTAAGAAGAAGTTTCTTGCAGGGATGAACCGCCGTCCACCCAAGGGGATCGAGGAGCTACCGCCCTCGGTCATCGGCGCTTTTCTCGAGGCCGACGTTCCTGCGATCCACGTGACGCGGATCATCGACATCGCCGAGCGCTATGGACTGGAGATTGCGCCCAAGCGCATTCCCGAGGTGGGTCAGGGTGACGTCTTTCAGAAGCGCCAGTCAAACCGCTTTCTTGCGGCGGCCGTGCTCGGGCTGATCGTCTTCGCGCTTCTGCTCATCGCGCGCGCACCCTGGGGCACGCGCCTCCTCCATACCCCGGTCACGAGCCAGAGCATGATGCCTCCGCCACGGCTCTCGGAAGTTCCCAGGCCCTACAGCACTCCGCCTTCGGGCGAATCCCATCGCGAAGGCGCCTCCTCGCCTGCGCCGTCCGACCCCGACACTTGAGCCTGTCCTTGACGGTCAGCGCCTTGGACCCTGGCGCTGACCAAGCTCAGGCCGTTTCTGTGGGCTCGCGCTCCAGGCGGAGCAGCATCCGATGGGCCGTGTTGTAGCTTCGGATGAAACGCACGATGCCGAGCAGAAAAACCGCCGCGCTCGTTGCGGTCAGGACGTAGGCGACGATGATCAGCGAACGTTGCTCGAGGAATGCCGACCCGGTGATGCCCGTCACGAACATCGCGAACGCTGTGCGGACGTAGGCGAGAAAAGTCCGCTCGGCGGCCAGAATCGTTCGCTCGGCGGCGAGGCCATCACGTACGGGGACGCGTTCATAGAGGTCATTCAGCACGGGCGTTCCAGTCGTTCCTCGGTCTTGCTACCTCATCGAGAGTGCTCGGACCCGAGCATACACCGATTCTCAGCGGTTTCGCAGATGGACCTGCATGGGCATGCCGCGTTCGTCAGGATGCTGTGACAGCTCGCAAACGAGCCGCGGCTCGTACGCTTCGGGCACGTTGGGGACCACGTTCTTCATCAGGACGGCGAGTATCGTACGCATCTCGTTCATCGCGAACTGCTTGCCCAGGCAGACCCTGGGACCGGCCGCAAACGGCACGTACTGCCCCTTCGGCAGGGCGCGCTCGAACTCACGCGTCCAACGCTCTGGCCGGAACTGCTCGGGCTCCTCGTAGTGCTCGGGGTCTAGGTTCATCGCGAACACGCTGATGGTGATCGAGCAGTTCTTGGGGAACCGCCATCCACCGAGCGTGATGTCGCGCTGCGGCTCGCGCCCGTAGATCCAGACCGACGGAAGCAGGCGCATCGATTCCTTGATCACCTTGTCCGTGTATTCGAGCGACTCGAGCTTGTCGGCGCTCATCTGGCCACCCGGACATACCCGGTCGATCTCCTGGTCGATCTCCTGGCGCAGCTTTTCGGCCTTGTCGGGGTTTCGGGCGAGCAGGTACCACATCCAGGTGAGCGCATGGGCCGTGGTCTCGTGCCCAGCGAAGACGAGGGTCATCATTTCGTCGCGGAGCTGCTTCTCCGACATCTGGCCTTGCTCATCGGTCGCTGCGACCATGTGGGATAGGAGGTCGCCGCGATCCATGCCTTCTTCGCGCCGCTGACGGATGAACCGGTACAAGACACGTTCGATTTTGTGAATCTCGCGCATCTCCTTGAGGTTGCTCGGCGTCGGGACCCAGTCAGGCCAAGGGATCATCCGGTGGATCCTGCGAATGAGCAGCGTATTGAGGCCGAGCATCGCCTTGCGAATCGTTTCCGCCTCGCCCTCGAGGTCTGCGTCGAAGAGCGATTTGGTCACGATGCCCAAGGTGAGCGAGGTCATCTCTTCGTTGAAGTCTCGCCGTTCGCCAGGCTTCCAGCCGTCGATCATGCGCTGCGTGAAATCGGCCATGACCGGCACGTAGGCATCGATGCGATGCTTGTGAAAGGCAGGCATGATCAGCTTGTGTTGACGCTTCCAGGACGGTCCATCGTTCGGCACGAGGCCGTTGCCGAGGAAGCGCTTCCAAATGAACTTGGCCAGGCTGGGTTTGTGGAAGTGCTCCCAGTGGCTCGTGTTGATGGCGTTCACGATCTCCGCATCCCGGGTGAAGTAGATCCGCAGATTCAGCAGCCGGACACCGAAAGTGTCACCGTGCTGTTCGTGTCCGCGCAGGATGAACTCGCGTTCGTTCCCGACGTAGTCGCGCAGGCAGCCCAGCAGCCAATGGCCCCGGACGAGCGGAATCTCTCGTGCGGATGCGTCTTCGGCCGCGCTCGTCTCGCTTGCATCCTCGAAAGACTCAGGATTCACTACCTATTCCTACCAGCTCCTCGTTCCAGAATCATTTCAAAAGGATTGACCTTTGCCCACTCGACGGGCTATCGCCCCATAGGCTTGTGCTTGTCGTGACTTGGTCTGCAGGGGAGTTTGGTCGATGCGCATTCTAACGAAACGAGAGCGCGTGCGTGCATTCGCGCTCGCGATGTTCGTGCTCACCGCGAGCACTTCTTCTGCCCAGAAGAGCTACACGCTTTTCGAGTCCGACCAAGTCCGACCCCTGGTGCTCTCCTCGGATGGAAAGCGGCTCTACGCGGTCAACACGGCCGATGGATTCTTGGAAGTCTTCGTCATTGCGAACGGCGGCCTCTTGCTCAACGTGGCCTCCGTGCCGGTAGGCCTCGAGCCCGTCGCGGTCGCGCTTCGTAACGACGATGAAGCCTGGGTCGTCAACCACTTGTCCGACAGCGTCTCGGTTGTCGATTTGAAGGCCGCGCCCCCGCGCGTGGTTCGGACCCTGCTCGTTGGCGATGCGCCTCGCGACATCGTCTTCGCGGGGCCCACCGGGGACCGGGCGTTCATCACGACCGCCCATCGCGGCCAGAATAGCCCTTATCCCGACGGTGAGTACGCCGTGGAGGGCATCGGTCGCGCGGACGTTTGGGTCTTCGACGCGGGCAACCTAGGGAGCTCGCTCGGGGGAATGCCGCTCACCATCGTCACGCTCTTCGGCGACAAGCCTCGCGCTCTGGCCAAGAGCCCGGATGGGTCGCAGGTGTACGCGGCGGTGTTTCGCTCGGGAAACCAGACGACGAGCGTCAACGAGGGTCTGGTCTGCAATGGCGCCGGACCCTGCGACGGACAAGACGCGCGCTATCCAGGCGGCCGTCCCGGGCCGGAGACGAACTTTCAGGGCATTGCGAGTCGCGAAACCGGTCTCATCGTCGGCATGAACCCGGTCACCGGGAACTGGGAGGACGAGCTCGGTCGGAATTGGAACCCGGCCGTTCGCTTCGAGCTCCCTGACCTCGACGTGTTCGTCATCGACGCGAACGCGCCGGTGCCGACGGAGTTGGAAGATCAGTCAGTGTCCGGAGTGGGGACCATTCTGTTCAACATGCTGTTCAACCCGGCGACCCAGAAGCTCTATGTGACCAACACGGAGGCGAACAACCGTGTGCGCTTCGAGGGAATGGGGAACTACGTCGACACCCTGGGCCCGAAGCCGTCCGGGGATGCCCCGTCGGTCCGCGGCCATCTTCACGAGAGCCGCATCTCCGTCATCGACACCGCCGGCAACGTGAGCGCTCGGCACCTCAACAAGCACATCGACTACCGCGCGGTCCCGCAGCCCGCAGGCACGAAGGACGCTAGCCTCGCGACGCCGATGGGCATGGCACTGAGCCCCGACGGAAGCACGCTCTACGTCGCGGGCTTCGGTTCCAGCGCGATCGCCGTCTACGACACCGCGGAGCTGGAAAGCGACACGTTCACGCCCAGTCCAGACCGAATGATCGACCTCCCTCATGGTGGGCCGAGCGGCCTCGTCTACGATCCGGATCGCGATCGCTTGTACGTCATGGCGCGATTCGAAAACGTCGTCCTCGCGGTGGACGCGGGCACCGGGCAAACTGTCCAGCGCGCCTGGCTTCACAACCCCGAGCCGCCGTCGCTGGTGCAGGGTCGCCCTTTCCTCTACGACGCCAAGCTCACGGGCAGCAACGGCGAGGCGTCCTGCGCGAGCTGTCATCTCTTTGGAGACATGGACGACCTCGCCTGGGATCTCGGAGACCCTGACGCTGCACCGTTTGCAAATCGCAATCCGTGCACGTTTGGGAGCCTACCGATCATCTGTGATCTGGAGAACTTCGACCCGCTCAAGGGCCCGATGACGACGCAGAGCCTTCGCGGCCTCGCGAACTCTGGACCCATGCACTGGCGTGGCGATCGCAGTGGAGCCAACTCCGGTGGCAGCGCGCTCGACGAAACGGCGGCGTTCATGGCTTTCAATGCCGCTTTCCCTGGGCTCATCGGACGAGACGAGGGCGAGCTCGACCCGGGCGACATGCTCGCGTTCACCAATTTCGCTTTGCAGATCAGCTACCCGCCGAACCCAATTCGCCGCTTGGACAACCGTCTTCGTTCGGCGGAGCAGCGCGGCTTTGATCTGTACACGGGACGCAACACCGATGCGATCAGCGATTGCGAGGGCTGTCACGCGCTCGATCGTTCGAGTGGCTTTTTCGGAACGGACGGTCGCTCCACCTTCGAAAACGAGACCATGGAGTTCAAAGTCGCCCATCTTCGAAATGCCTACGACAAGGTGGGGATGTTTGGCACGGCGCCCACCGACTTCGCTCCTGGGCTCGATGGCTCATTTACGGGCCCTCAGGTTCGCGGCTTTGGCTTTCTTCACGACGGCAGTACCGCACGCGTGTTCGACTTCCTCGGGGCCAGTGTATTTTCCGTGGATGCCGCCGAGCGCCGCGATCTAGAAGCGTTCATCATGGCCTTCGACTCGGACCTCGCCCCGATCGTCGGTCAGCAGGTCACGGTCCGCAACGGCAGCGGCCAGGACGTGCTCGATCGGCTCGACCTACTCATCGAGCGAGCGCTCACCCCGTTTGTCGTTCCGGGCGCTGGCGTGATGACCGAGTGTGATCTCATCGTGAAGGGCGTGGTCGGCGGTGCATCGCGGGGCTGGTGGCTTCAAAAGGACGGAAGATTCCTCTCCGACAACATTGGTGAACCGGCCCTGTCCAAGGCCGAGCTGCTGTCCTTCGTTCAGGTCCCGTCGCAGCCTCTGACGTTCACCTGCGTGCCTCCGGGCAGTGGCCGGCGAATGGGCATCGATCGCGATGGTGACGGCACCCTCAACGCGAACGCGGCTGCCTGCGCCTTGGGCGCTTCGAGTTGGCTCACACGCAAGACGGACAGGACCTGGCTACTGCTGTCGGCCGCATTCTTCGGCTTGCTCGTCTGGCGACGTCGTGGACATCCCGGACGACCTGGACGACGCGGGGCTGCGACCGAGCGAGTCTAGACCGGAGCCGCTCGCTGCCTGCTCGGGAGGGTCCGCCGCTCAGCTCGTGTGAAACCGGTAACGGGCGCCCATTCGCGACAAGCTGTTGCGAACCCACATGAAAGCAAGATAGCGGCCGCGCCGAGCAGCGTGGTAGCGGCTGGGGCCTCGTCTCCGTGAGCTAGCTTACAGTCTGGGCAAAACTCGGGCGGCTAGGGCGAGATGAGCTCGATGCGAAGTTTCGACCCACAAGGGTTGGCGAACATGCCCTTGACCGCCCGCGCGGCGCTCCCGTATGCATACCTCATGAAGCGCATCGCCGTGCTGCTCGGCCTGCTGAGTCTTTCAGCACTCGCTGCCGCGCAGGCTCCACAGCAAACGAGCAAATCTGGTGAAGGTTCGGGCGTACGGTCTGCGGACGAGATCCCCAAAGACATGCCCCCGGTGCCCGAGAACGCGCCGCCCGCGGAAGCGCCGCCCGTGGGCGGCACCGAGGAGCGTCCACCACACCCGCAAACTCCGGCGCCTTTGGCCGAGGAGCAGCCCACGGCCCAGACCTACGCATCGACGAGCTTCCGCTGGCTTCCAGGTCATTGGATCTGGACCGGGGAACAATTTCAGTGGCAGGAAGGCCAGTGGATCTACCCCGTCGAAGGCTACGCGCTCGTTCCCCCGCGCTGGGAGTGGAACGGCGAGCAGTGGGTGTTCCATCACGCGGGCTGGGCACAAGCGGGTTCGACGAACGTCGTCTACAGGACGACGCCGGTCCCGGGTGCAACCTCAGCACAGAACCCGCCTGCGCCACCGCAGCCCGAGACACAGCAGACCGAAGTGAACGTCTACGTGTCAGCGCCGCAACCTAGCGTGTACTTCTGGGCGGGATTCTATACGCCGCCGCTGATCGCCTATCCGATCTGGCACCCCTGGTATCACTATCACTGGTACTACGGGCATCCGTACTACTATCGCCCGCCGGCCTACTATCATCCCTATTACAACTACTCTCGGACGCATCGTCCGCCGGCGTACTACGGACGCCCGCCCGGCTATCGCCCGCCGCCGGCGGGCCGTCCGCCCGGCTATCGTCCTCCGACCTCGGGCCGTCCGCCCGGCTATCGTCCTCCGACCTCGGGCCGTCCGCCTGGCTATCGTCCTCCAACGACTAGCCGTCCGCCTGGCTATCGTCCTCCAACGACGCGCCCCTCGACGCGTCCAGCGCCGAGCTCGCGCCCGCCGAGCGCGCGCCCACCAAGCTACCGCCCACCGCCTTCGAGTCGTCCTTCCACGCGTCCTTCGGGAGGCGCGCCTCGCGGTGGTGGCGGACCCCGCCGCTAGGCCCGAGTGGTTGATCATTCCGCCTGTAAGGCGTAAGGCTCGGCCCGCAGCAACTTACGTTGCTTGTGACGGATTAGCTTTTGGCTGATATTTAACCACTCTCACGAGAAGGAGTTCCCCATGGCCGACGCACAGGAAGCCCGGAGGGTTGCGGAAGAGTCGCGGCAGAAGGTCTGGACCGGAGACAGCTTCATCAAAGAGGTGTTCCTCGGCAACTTCCGAATGGACTTGCTGGAGCGGCTGTCGCTCGAAGAGCCCAAGCGGCCAGAGTTTCTAGAATTCTACCAAAATCTCGCCCAATTCCTAAAGAACGACGTCGACCCGGTAGAGATCGACACGACGGGCGAGTACCCAAAGCACGTCATCGACGGCCTCGCCAAGCTCGGTTGCTTCGGCATGAAAATCCCGAAGGAGTACGGCGGGCTCGGGCTGACCCACCCGGAGTACGTTCGCGCGATGGAGCTCGTGGGCTCGCACGACGGCAACATCCTGGCGCTACTTTCCGCGCACCAGGCCATCGGCGTTCCGCAGCCGGTCAAGCTCTTTGGGACCGAGGAACAGAGGCAGCGTTTCCTTCCACGATGCGCCAAGGGCGCGATTTCGGCTTTCGCCCTGACCGAGCCCAGCGTCGGCTCCGACCCTGCGCGTCTCGGGACGATCGCCGAGCTTTCGGAAGACGGTGAGCACTACATCCTGAACGGCAACAAGCTCTGGTGCACGAACGGCTCTTTGGCCGAGCTGCTCGTCGTCATGGCCCGCAACCCGAAGACCAAGCGCATCAACGCCTTCGTCGTCGAGACGGACTGGCCCGGCGTCGAGGTCGAGCACCGGTGCCGCTTCATGGGGCTCCGTGCCTTGGGCAATGCCCAGATTCACTTCCGCAATGTCAAGATCCCGAAGACCAATCGCATCGGCGGAGATGGGGATGGCCTCAAGATTGCTTTGGTGACCTTGAACACGGGCCGGCTCAGTCTGCCTGCCGCAACGTCTGGCGCAGCCAAGCGTTTCGTGGAGGTCGCGCGCAAATGGTCGAACGCGCGCATCCAGTGGGGTGTCCCGGTCGGTCAGCACGAGGCGATCGCGCACAAGAACGCCAACCTGCTCGCCACCTCGTTCGCCATGCAATCGATCGCCTACACGGTCGGCGAGCTCGCTGATACCGAGGGCGTCGACATTCGTCTCGAGGCCGCGGCAGCCAAGGAATGGAACACCGTCCGCAACTGGCAGTTGGCCGATGAGACTTTGCAGATTCGCGGCGGACGCGGCTACGAGACCGAGTCCTCGCTCGCCTCGCGCGGGGAAGCCCCCGTCGGCATCGAGCGCATGCTGCGCGACTGCCGCGTCAACCTAATCTTCGAAGGCTCGAGCGAGATCATGCACTTGATGATCGCGCGCGAGGCGGTCGACAAGCACCTGACCCTCGCTGGCGACTTCGCCGACGTTCGCGCCAGCCTCGGCAAGCGTCTCGCCGCGCTTCCCAGGATGATCGCGTTCTATGCCTGGTGGTATCCGACTCGCTGGCTCCGCTGGGGCCTCTTCGGCTTCGGCCGATACGGAAAGCTTGGCAAGCACCTGCGTTACGCGACGCGCGCGAGCGCCAAGCTGGCACGTGCGGTCTTTCATGGCATGGCCCGCTTTGGTCCGGGTCTCGAACACCGGCAGGGTTTCCTCTTCCGCGCCGTCGACATCGGGCTCGAGATCTTCGCGCTCGCCGCGAGCGTCAACTACGCGCAGAGGCTCGCCGCCGCCGGTGGCGAGGAGGGCGCTAGGGCGCAAGACGTGGCCGACTTGTTCGCCCGTGAACAGAAGCTGCTCATCAAAACGCTCTTCAGTCGCCTCTGGGGCAACAACGACAAGCAGGCGATGCGCTTGGGCCAGGAGATGCTCGACGGACGACACGAGTGGCTCGAGAGTGGCGTCCTGTCCTTGCCGTACTCCATCGAAGATCTGCGCCCCAAGAGCATGGATGAGCTCATTGCGGAGCATGAGCAGGCCGCCGGAGATGCTTCGGGGGCTGGCGGCAGAGCGGAGGCAGCGGCCGGCGAGTAAGCACGCCGCGCCCTGTGTGCTCGAAATAAGGGGCTGTCTCCGAACAGCCCCTTATTTCGTTAAGCGCCCTGGTCCGCCGTTTGCGCGCTCAGATCGGTCTTCGAGCGTTGCGCGGGTCCGTCGTAGCCTTCGAGACCAGCGTCGGCTGCGTCCGCTCGATAGAGGTGCACGTCGGTCTGAGGGAACGGGATCGAGATGCCTTCCGCATCGAAGCGTCGCTTCACTTCCCGCGTGAGGTCCCAGTACACGTCCCAGTAGTCGTCCGTCTTGACCCATGGGCGCACCACGAAGTTCACCGACGAATCGGCGAGTTCGTGCAGGCGAACCACCGCCTCGGGCTCCTTCAAGACCTTCTCGTGCGACGCGACGATGTCTGAAAGCACGGTCTCGGCCTTGTCGATGTCGTCCGCATACCCAATCCCGAATGTCAGGTCGACGCGGCGCTCGGTCTGATGCGTGACGTTCCGAATGACGTTGCCCCAGATCTGGTTGTTCGGAACCACGAGCATCTGATTGTCCGGCGTGATGATCATGGTGGACACCAGGTTCATGCGGCTCACCTTGCCCGAGACGCCACCTGCCTCGATGAAGTCCCCGATGTCGAAGGGTCGATACAGCAGGATCAGCATCCCCGAGGCAAAGTTTGCCAGCGTGTCCTGAAGCGCGAAACCGATTACGAAACCGGCGATGCCCAAGCCGGCGAGCACTGGCCCAAGCTGAATTCCGAGCTGTGCAATCGCCACGATGGTGCCGAAGACCCAGATCAGCCGTCCGGCAGACCGAATCAAGAAGGTCCGAGCGAGACTGGAGATGTCGAACTGGGTCTGGTGCCGCTCCAAGGCACGCCCCGTGAGCCTTCTCGCGATTCGGGCTGCGAGCCAGGTCAGGAACAGGATGAACAGGAAGACGCCGAAGCGAAAGAGCAGCCCCGCACCATGCGTTTTCACCCAGCCCACGGCGTTGGCGGTCGATTCCTCGACGAGGCCCTTGGCGACCTTCACGTTCAGGATGTCATCGGAGATTTCGCCGGTCGCGCTGATGATGCCCTGCCGATAGTCGGTCGTGTCCACGCCGTACTTGTCGAGCAGGCCCACTGTGACCCGCTGGCTGTTGGCGATCATACCCAAGTACTCTCGCTGCGTCGCCATCTGCTTCTGAGCTTCGGCATCCTCTTTGAGGCCGGGCGTCTTGGCGATTTGCTCGAGCGTCGTCTTGGCTTCCCGAAGTGCCCCGCTGCTGAACTCAGCTCTTTTCTGAAGGCGCTCCCTCAGCTTCGCTTCGTCTTTGCCGACGTCCAAGTCGAGCGCTTTTTGATTCTCGAGGTTCTGGTGCCAGTCCTTGAAGAGCTGGTCGCTACGCTCGATCTCGACCGGGACTTGCTCTGCGGCCTTTGTCTGTTCTTCCGTTGAGCCCGTGTCTTCCACTGTGACGAGGTCGCGAATACGGCCTTGCTGCTCGTCGACGCTCGCCTTGAGCTGCTGCTCATCGGCTTTGAGCAAGCTTGCGAGCCTTGCGCGGGCTTCTTCAAAGCCCTTCCCGGCATTCGGCGTGTCGGTGAGCAGCTCGGTGAGGCTCGAAAGGCGGCGACGATACTTGGCCTCCTGCTCGGTTATCTGGGCGCGCATCAAGGTGGCGGCGGTGCCTCGCTCTTTGCGCAGATCGGCGTTGAGCGTGTCGATCTGATTTTTCTTTTCGTCGAGCTCTGCGAACAGCGTCGCGATCTGTTGAGCGACGCTCAGTTGCTCGGCGACATCATCTTGCGCGAGAGCCGGCGGAGCCGAGGCGAGTGTTGAAAAAACCAGGAACGTGGCCAAGCCGAGGCCAAGCCAGGCATTCCGCTTGGCGCGGTAGTTGTTAAGAGTCATTGAGAACGGGGCTTCCTACGAATCGAGACGGATCGCAAGGACAGTCCAGTCTTTTTTCGTCCTTCCGAGCCTCCCACCCAGGTCGGCCAGGAGCATCTGCCAGCCGTACTTCTTGCGCAGCGCAGCGTACGCGGCCTTCTCGCGTGCCGGGTCGCTGACGATTTGTGCTGAGGCCGGATGCCAAGCTCCCTGGAGGGCACCCCGCATTCCACACGGTGCGACACGCAACTTCGGATTGCGCCGCAAACGCTTCACCTTGTAGGAAGTGCCGTTCGTGAAAACGACGAGTTCCTCGCCGGCTCGCGCAACCCACACCGGAGTCTGTACGGCGCTGCCATTCTTGCGATAGGTTTCCAAGCTGACGTAGCGAGCATTTCCAAGGTCTTTCAGGGCGGACATGGCGCCAGCATACAACGAATCGAGCGAGGAGAATCGAATGCATCGGATTTGCCAGAGCAGCGTTGGCTGGCCTGTGCTTTGGGGTCTCGTTCTAGCCAGCGTTGGCACGCTTCCGCCGTCATCGGCTTTCGCGCAATCGCACGACGGCGTCGTGAAGACCGAGGAAGCGGAGCTGCCCTTCGTGACCGAGGCACCGACGCCCGGTATCGTTCCGCCGGACGAGGGTGGGGTAGATCCGGGCTTGCTCGGCGCCTGGCTCGACTACCTGGCTGTCCAGGACAAGCAGCGGCGCGTCACGGGTGGCACTTCCACGCTCATCGCCAGCACGGCGCTTCTAGGCTTTGGCATCTGGGCGTTCCTCGACGAACCGCCCAACAATGACCTCAACCGCGGTGTCGGCATGCTCGCGGTGGCGGCGGGCGGTCCTGCCTTGGCTCTCGGTATCGTGGAGCTCGCGATGCCCAGCGCGTCCGAGAAACGCTACGGCCGCTGGGAGACGGCGGTGGCCGCGGGAATGACCGAACGGGAGCTGGCTCGCTTCGAAGGCGAGCTTCGCAGTTACTCTCTCGAGGCAAGACGGCAGCGAATGCGCGGACGCTGGACTGGCTTTGGCCTGTTCGTGACGGGTGCGCTGCTCCTCGGTCTCACACCCGTGGCCGACCTCGACACGGATGCCGAGACGGTGGGCTATGTGACGGGCGGAGTCGCTGCCGGGACGGGCCTTCTCGGCTTTGGCCTGTCTTTCAAAGACGGCTGGGAAGAGGCCTACTGGGAGGCCTATCTGCAGGGCCGGCCTCCGCCTGGCGCCGGACCTCGTAGGAGCTGGGCGGTCAGCCCAGCCCTCGGACGGAGCTTCGCGGGCATGAGCCTGCGCGGGGCGTTTTGATCGATGCCCAGTGGTCTTCGCCCAAAAAGAGGCCTCGGCAGCGTGAGATCCTTCACTTTAACACCGAATTCTTCCCACTTACCTCTGCGCTTGTGCTCTCCTTTCGGGTGTAGCGCAATGTGGCCTAACCCCGCAGTGATGCTCTCATGGGCCTACCCCTCTCTCCCCGGTTTTGCTTGCTTGGGCTGCCTTTGACCAACTCGACCTACGGTGCCGTCAGCGGGTGCGGCGCCGTAGGTCGAGGCAGCCGCGATAGGCGATGCTCAGCCCTGGTCCAGGCGAACCATGATCTCGTCGCTGAGCAGCGGTATCACTTCGAGCGCCCGCATGTTCTCCCGGACCTGCTCGACCCGGCTCGCACCCGTGATCACCGTTGAAACGCGGGGGTTCTTTGCGCACCAGGCGATGGCGAGCTGGGCTGGGGTGCAGTCGAGCTCGCGCGCGAGCTCCAGCACTGCGCGTATCTTCTTCTGGTTGTTGGCGGAGACGATGTGCTCACGCAGCCACTCGTAGCCCGGCAGGGTCGCGCGCGTACCCTCTGGGATCGAGTCGAGGTACTTCCCCGTCAGCGCTCCCGAGGCGAGCGGGCTCCACACGGTCGTCCCGATGTCGTACGCCTCGTAAAGGGGCAGGTATTCCTTTTCCACCCGTTCCCGCCAGAGCAGGTTGTACTGCGGCTGCTCCATGACCGGCTTGCGCAGGCTGTACCGTTCCGCGATCTCGTACGCCTCCTCGATCGCCTCGCGCGGCCATTCGCTCGTGCCCCAGTACAAGGCCTTTCCGGACGTCACGATGTCGTGCATGGCCCAGACTGTTTCCTCGACGGGCGTGTTCTCGTCAGCCCGGTGACAGAACAGCAGGTCGACGAAGTCGACGCCCAGCCGCTCCAGCGAGCCGTCGATCGCGTGCAACAGATACTTGCGGTTGAGCGTGTTGCGCATGTTGGGATCGTCTCGCAGTCCCCAGTAGTGCTTGGTCGAAAGAACATAGCTCTCGCGGGGCCAGCCGAGCTCGCGCAGCGCTTCCCCCATGATGCGCTCGGACCGACCGTTCGCGTACACTTCGGCGTTGTCGAAGAAATTCACGCCCGCTTCCCAGGCAGCCTGCATGCACTGCAGGGCCGTGTCCTGACCGAGCTGGTTGTGAAAGGTCACCCAGGAGCCAAACGAGAGCAGGCTGACCTTGATGCCTGCGTTCCCGAGACGGCGGTACTCCATTTCCATGCGTTCGTGGTTCCCTTCCGGCTTAAGGCGCTCCGAGCTCGATCCACTCGCGAATCGCCTCCGTTCTGGCATCGCACAGGGGTTGGCCGAGCTGCGGCATCTGAGTCGTCCCTGCCGCCAGGTTCATCCCATCCAGCTTGTTCATCAGGTACGACAGGTCCGCTTCGGAAGGCATCACCCGCACGAGCTCCGGCCGCTGTTCCGAGGGGACCCCGACGAGATTGGCGCGGGACACTTCCACGGAAGTGAGCTCCAACTCCGCCTGAGGGTTGCTCGCGTCGTGGCAGCTGCTCGCGGTGCAGCTCACATCGAAGACCTTCGCCTGGATCGAAGCCAGGGTCGGCTCGATTTGGATGCACTCTCCATCGCATTCGAGCTGCTCGCCCGAGCACTCGGCCGTGCCGCCGTCCCCGCAGCCCACACTGATCAGCATGGCGACCAAGCAGCCGAGCGCCGTTCCGCGTCTCCCCTTCACGACTCACCGCCTGTAGCGTGCATCGCGTGCAGGGCCGACAGATGCCCCCAAAGGAGCGCAGCGCCGATCGTGATGCCCGGTCCCGGATACCCAGCGCCGGCCAGGCTCGCCGCGACATTTCCCGCGGCGTACAGTCCCGCGATGGGCGTGCCGTCCACCCGCAGGACCTGCCCGTCCTGGTTGGTGACCGGGCCACCTTTGGTCCCGAGGGCGCCCGGATGCACCTGCAGTGCGTAGAACGGAGGCTGTTCGATCGTTCCTAGGCATGGGTTGGGCGCGTTGTCCGGGTCGCCGTAAAAGACGTCGTACTCGCTCTCGCCCCGCTGGAAGTCCAAGTCCACGCCCGACTCGGCAAACCGGTTGAACTGCGTCACCGTATCCTTGAGCCCGGCCGAGTCGACGTCGATGGCGCGGGCCAGGGCATCGAGCGACTCCTGCTTCACGACGAAGTCGGGCGCCGGCCGCCCCGGCACGCGGTTGACGAAGAGGTACTTGTCCCTGAACTGCTGGTCGACGACGAGCCAGGCCGGCAGGTTTGGTCGTCGCATCTGATTTGGGTCGATGTCGAAGAACGGCTTCATGAGGTCGTTGTAGTTGAGCGCCTCGTTGACGAAGCGCTTGCCGGCCCGGTTGACGATCATGCTGTGCGGAAGCGTCCGAATCGCGAACTCGGCGCGGTACAGCGGGGCCCCATCGTAGTGTTCTTCGGGGACGGCGATCGAGGGTGCCCACCATGCCTCGCCCATGTTGCCGAGCCGAGCGCCGAGCTCCATCGCCATCTTCAGTCCGTCGCCCTCCATCTGAGGTGGCGAGTTCGGATGCGAGAGCACCCCGTGCATGAATTGCCGAATCAGCTCGGCATTCCATTCAAACCCGCCCGTCGCGAGCACGACTCCACGGCGAGCGTGCACTCTCAGCTCGCCCTCGGGGCCACGCGCCACGACGCCGGTCACGCGGCCCTCTTCGCTGAGGAGCTTCTCGGCCCTGGTCTGTAGATACGGCTCCACGCCTCGGTCCAGGCAGGCCTTCAACAGATGCGCGACCAGCGCTGAGCCGCGACACACGTACCCGGCCTTCTCTCTGGCGAACAGTTCCTCATAAGGAAGGCTGAGTGGCTTGCTGAACGCCCCCCATTCGGTCGCTTCGCTCACGCGCATCGGCGTGGCCCCGAAGATGGGGCTCCTGCGTAGTCGACTCGCCCAATCCCCGAGCCGACGCGTGTCGAAGATGGGCCCTTCGATGGGCCGGCCGCCGCGGCGTCCGCCTTCGAACTCGGGGTGGTAGTCCGGGTAGCTCGGCACGGCCGCGAAAGCGATCCCCGCGTGTTGCTCGAGATAGCGAACGAGCTTGGGGCCTTGCCTGACGTAGTGTGCGATGAGCGCGTCGTCACCGCGTCCGAGCGCATTCCGCCGCATGTAGCCGACGGCTTCCTCGTAGGAGTCGTCGATGCCGAGCTCCGCCATATGCGGGTTGTTGGGGAACCAGGTCAGTCCGCCGGATACCGCGGTCGTCCCGCCGACGAGACTTGCCTTTTCGAGTAGGCACACCGAGCCGCCCTCGACGGCTGCGGTCACCGCCGCGCTCAGTCCGGCTGCGCCCGTGCCAAGCACCGCCACGTCGACATGCAGCTCTTTCGTAGCGCTCTTCATGATTCGCGCACCGGCGCTCGCGCGGCCGAGGCTCCCGCCAGACGGCCGAAGAAGGTCGCGTCCGAAAGTGACAAGCCACTACTATACCCCCGTCCCGGAACCGACGCGGTCGTCCGGCCCGCTGCGAAAAGCCCCGGGATGGGTCGAGTCTCGGCGTCGAGCACCTCGCCGCTCGGCCGAGTCCGCAGGCCCCCCAGCGTGAAGGCTGCATAGAACGCCTTGCGCGTGCTGAGATCGAGCGCCGCGAAGGGCGGGGTGCGCATCGGCTCCAGCCAGCGCTCGGCCTTTTGAAAAAACGGGTCTTCCTTGCGTGCGGCGTGCTCATTGTACACGCGCATCGTGTGGGCGAGACTGTCCTTGGGCATGCCGAGCTCGGCCTCGAGTGCTTCGTAGCTGTCGGCGACTGCCGTGACTTCGGTCGGTGAAGCGGGACGCTGAAAGCGCGCGTCATCCAAAATCAGAAACACCTCGCCATCCTGCCGAAGCAAAGCGCGCTCTCCTGCCAAGGACTGATAAACGTCTTCGTTGATGAAGCGCTGCCCCTGTCGATTGACCAAGACCCCCTTCAGCAGTGCACGAGGCGGCGAGAAGGGAAGGGCGATCATCGCCGCATCCATCTGTGCCGTCGCCGCCCCGGCCGCGATGCCTAGCCGAATGCCACTGCCGTCGTCATAGTCCGTGCCGAGGCGATAGCGGCAGCGACGAAGCCAGGGCGCGTGCAGCTGGACCATCGCCTTGTTCTCGATGAAGCCCCCCGCGGTCAGCACGACTCCCTTTCGCGCTCGAAGTCGCCTCGGCTCGCCGTCGATCACCGCAGTCACACCGAGCACGGTACCATTGGACGTGCGCAACAGAGAAGACACTCGGGTGTCGCTCTGAATGCGCACCCCCGCGCTCGTCGCCGCGCTCAGCAGGACCTCCATCAGCAGATAGCCCGCGTTGTCGCCAGTTCGTTGGACCGTGTGACCGCGTGGCGCAGGCTTGGCGATCTCACAGAACGGATGCGCCAGCTCGCTGCCCGTGTACGTCAGGCAGTCATCACTGTGCGGGTCCGTCGTCTCTTGTGGCCCCAAATAGCTGTCCTTGAATGGGACCCCGCGTGCGCGCAGCCAGTCGAAGTGCTCGACACTGCGGGCACAGAAAATTTCGATCTTCTCGGCGTCGCCTCCGAGTCCGCAAGCGGCCCGCAGGTACTTGGCCATCTCTTCGGCGGAATCGCTGAAACCGCAGGCCTTTTGGACCGAAGTCCCTCCGCCTAGATAGAGCTGCCCGTGAGACAGGGCCGAGGCCCCTCCAGGCGCGCTTGCACGCTCGAGTCCGAGCACCGAGGCCCCAGCCTCGGCCGCCTCGATGGCCGCGCACAGGCCAGCCCCACCCATGCCGACGACGATGACGTCGGCCGTGTCGTCCCAGTGCGCAAGGCTTGTGTCGCGACTCATCGGGTGAACCCCAGTTGGCGCAGTCATGATGCGTTCCGAGGCCCTCAAACTCAAGTTTGAGTTTGCCCGCGTCCGCTTGGTTCCGATGAAATCCTCGCGCATACTCGGCCACTTGCGACAGGAGATGAAGCCTATGCCCAAGCCAGCTCGGTTCGGTGAGCTCTTACAGCTCGGTCACGTCGTGACCGACATGGCTGCCGCAATCGAACAGTGGACCTCTCGCGGAGTCGGCCCCTTCTACGAGATGGCACACGTGCCCCTGCCGGAGCAGATGTATCGCGGCAAACCGACCGACGTCGACATGAGCGTCGCGCTCAGCTACTCCGGACCCGTCCAAGTCGAGCTCATCGTGCAGCACAACGACGCGCCCTCGCTCTACCGGGACTTCCTCGAAGAGCGGCCCGGCGGCGGTCTTCACCACATCGCGTTTCTGACCGAGCAGCTCGACCAGGCCGTCGCCTACGGCACAGAGCTCGGCACCCCCCTATTGCAGCATTGGACCGACCGCCTAGGCGGTCGCTACGCCTATCTGGAACGCCGATCCCCAGGCGACCCCTACGTCGAGCTCCTGGAAGTCACGCCAACCCTTCTCGGTTTCTTCGAGCACGTCCAAAAGGCCTGCGCCCGCTGGGACGGCACCCGCCTCCACCGCATCGTCGGCGAGTGAGCGGCGGGGCCCAGAACCCCTTTACAAGCCGATGCCGGACTCGCAGCGTGGTGGGCCGCCATTGCGCGGAGCGCCGCACACTTGGTAGGCACCGCAGCCGGCATTGCTGCTGCAACCTCCGCTCGGCACACACTCCTTGCGTCCATTTTCGGACAGAGCGCGGCACGAGAAACCGGTCGCGCAGTCCGCGCTTGATCCACAAAGCCCATACTTCCCGCAGTTCGACTGGTTGGCCGTATTGCCGACTTCACAAACCGGCGCCGAGGCTGAGGGGCATTGCGAATTGGCGCAGGCCTCGGGCTCGGGGACCTGTAGGGGGTCGAGCGACCCAGTGCATTCCTTCTGCCCATCGCCATCGACATCTGCGCACAGGATGACATCGAGCGCACTTGGGCAATCGCTCGCGGTATCGCAAGAGCGATACACACGGGCGCAGAAGCTCGCGGCACTCTCCTCAACGCACGCAAAGCCCTTGGGACAGTCGGAAACGAGCTTACAGGGCACACGGCGGTCGACGCACTCGCCATTCTCGCAGTAGAACCCCAAAAAGCAGTCGGAGTCATCGCCGCAGCCGGGGCCCGCACCCCTAGGGTAAGCCTGGCATTGCCCGATGGGCTTTCCGTCCGCATCGTTGCAACCCGTCCAAACGCACTCTTCATCCGAGTCGCAAGGGCATCGTGCTTGAGGAGGGAGCAACGGGCACTCTTGGCACAGACCGCTCGTGTAGCACTCGCCGTTGAACACGCCGCCTGAGCCGCCGGTGCCGCTCCCACCCACGGCGCCCGTGCCGCCGGTCGCGCCGCTGCCGCCCGTGCCGCCGCGACCCGCCGTGCCCCCAGTCGCGCCGTTACCGCCCGTTGCGCCACTGCCCGCAGTGCCACCGTCACCTCCGACACCGCCCGTCGGACACTCCATCCCGAACAGCAAGGGGTTACAAGGCGGCTCACCGCCCTTTCCAGCAGTGCCGCCGGTGCTGTCACCGCAGCCGACGACCGACAGCGCTAGGCACAGCGCCGCGAGCCCATAGACGCATCGCAAGTTCCCCATGGCTCCAAGTTGCCCGAGCCGGTCCGCAAAGGCAAACATCAGCGCCTCAGTCGAAGGGGATGCAATCCCAAACGAGCTTCCAGTTGTCCAGGGTTGGCGTCTGTAGCCCGTCCGGCGAGGCCTGCAGCCGTGCCCGAACTCGCAAGTACGCGAGGTAGTTCGTCAGATTGGGGTCCACATCGAACCGATCGCCGAGGTCGATCGTCACCGGTGTCGTCGTCGTGTCGTCGTACACGAACTTGATCGGAATCTGCGTATCCAGATTGGCCAGCACATCGTCCGTGAACACCTCGAGCTCGATGCTCGTCCCGGCCGGGATGCTGCCCTCCCAGGTCAGCGTTCCCCACTCGGGTTTGTCCGACCCCAGCGGAACCCTCGGCGGCATTTGGCACACCGTCGAGGCATCGTAAGTGTTCTGGTAGTAGCCAGACCCGTACGCGGTTCCGATTGGCGGCACGATCACGCGCACCGGAAAGCGTCTGAGCTCGACCCCGTTCTCGGTGAGCCCGACCATGTCGAACTCGAACACCTGAGTGACCGCCGTCTGAGGGACTATATCGTTGCCCAGGCGAAACCTGAACGAGACCCGGGTGTCGGCCAGGCAGTCGGTGCAGGTATCGGTTCCTTCGCCCCCGGTGCAATTGGCCAGGCCCGTCGTCTGACAGTCGACCGCGATGATCGCCTTGGCGAACAGACTCTCGTCGATCGAGGGCGTCGTCGGGTTGTCCTCTGCGATGATGGTGACGTCGCGTCGAGTGTCGCCAGCGAGCGAACGAAGCGCGTCCAAGACCGCCGTGCCCAAGCCGCTCCCATTGCCCGGGATCTTTTGCATGTACGGCTTCCCGTCCTTGTCGACCGAGTTCGTGATGACGGCGAGCTCGGTGTAGTCGGGAACGCCGATGTGCCCGCCTGTGTTCTCGCTGATGACGCTGATCACCTTGACGCCCGACGCGAGAAGCTCCGTCTCCACGTCGGTCCACAACACTGGCGCGTCGGCCGTTCTCCACTCCGGTTTCGAAGCCGTCGTCACGACTCGTAGCTGATAGGGACCGCGCCGACTATTGACGCCGTCCGTGGGTCTCAGGCGCGCGTCAGCGACGAGGTACCAGTCGCCTTTGTCCATTTCAACAACCGACAGCTGACCCCAGTTGTTACCCGCGCCCGGACCCGGGTCGCAGTCGAAGAAGCTCAGGTCGTCCTGGAACAGGGCAACGTGCGAGCTGGGGAAGAACGCCCCCTCGGCGCTGAAGAATACGTTCTTCTGGTCCTGATTGAAATTGAACCAAACTGCGCCGTCCAGTCCATCGGGCCAGCAGCTCGGCGGATCACACAGACCGGTGCCCAGGTTGCAGGTGCCCGGTGCGGTGAGACACTCGGAGTCGTTGATACAGGGCGTCATGGGGTCCGGCGGGCAGTATTCGCAGGCTCCCTTGGACGTGAAGAAGCTGTTCGCGTTGTTGGCCGTCGTCCCCATGACGCTGACGGACTTCTTGTCCAGCTGGCCGAGGTAATAGGCATCCAAGCTGTTGTCGGCCTGGAGCATACCCGGGTCCTGCTCCAAGGGTGGCAAGTCCGTGCCGACGCCGAGCGTCAAGAAATTCAGCGGATCGTAGTCGGTCGGGGACTCGTAGTTCGGGATCCCGCCGGGGGGGCCATTGATCATCTCCGCATCGGTGAACACCAAGACGATCGGCATGGCCCCAGGCCGGAAGCAGGGGTAGCCCCAGCCTTTGTTCGCACAGGGCGCGCGGTTCGGGACCCAGGGTCCGAGGCCCTGGCCGGTCACGATGGAGTAAAGGGCCTGAGATCCGGCTTCCGGGTAGTCGCCGTTGCCCCGGATCATCAGGTTCGACACGGCCGTGACCAAGTCGCCGATGTCGTCCGTGATGTCCAGGTGGTGGTGATAGGGCGTGTGCTGGAAGGGGTCCCCATGCGGACTGACTGGGTACTCGTGGAACTGCCCGACCCCATACTGCACGTCGGGCACCACGCAACGCATGGCCCCGACCAGCCCGGTCCCCGCGGCTCCGGGGCAGAGGGCAGGATCGATGAAATCGCCTGTGATCAGCTGGTTCACCAAGGCCTGGTGCTCGCCGCCCATCGATCCGGTCACATCCATCAGGATGTACACGTCGGCGGTGCTGATCGAGGCCGTCACGTCGATCTGCGCGCCGAGCTCGACCTGACCGATCGCGTCGTACTCGAGCACCACGGTCAATCCGTCGTTGCTCGGGTCGCCGTCGCAGGGCTGGCGCCAACCGGGGCCGGCGCAGTCGTCCGCCTCGTTGGCGACGCCGTCTCCATCGTCGTCGATCAGCACGCCGCTGCTTCCCGTCAGCTGGAGCTGCCCAGGCGCACCCCCGGCGCCCCCCGCTCCGGAACTGATGAGGTTGGTCGAGTTCGAGATCGTCAGGTCGCCCTGCTCCGGATAGTCCTCCGCGATGAAGCAGGTTGGCGACTCAGGAGCGCACACCTGAGGCGGGATGATCAGCTCTGCCTCGGTCGACGCGACGTTAGACGTCTCCGTCTCGCAAGCAGCGAGGGTCAGAGCGAAAGAAAGACTAATCCAGAGGCTGAGTGCACGGCGCATCTTGAGGTCTCCTTATTCGACGAGCCCGGCCTGACAGCTGGGTGGCCCACCGTCTCGGGCTGAGGCGCAAACTTGGTGGCTGGGGCAGTCGCTGATGTGCGAACAGCTGCCCCCCGTCGGAACGCATTCGCTTCGACCGTCGAGCCACAGCGCGACGCACTCGAAGCCTGCGGCGCAATCGCTCATGCCCGGACGACAAAGGCCATACCGGCCGCAGCTCGCCGAGCTTCCCGTCGAGGAAAACTCACAGACTGGCGTTGCTCCCCCGCAGTTCTCGTTAAGGCAGGCCTCCGGAGGATACACATTGGGGTCGAACACGGGCGCGCATTCCTTCTTGCCGTCTCCGTCGACGTCCGCGCAGCGCGGCGCGAGGTCAGGAGAGCAGTCTTGGTCGTCGAGGCAGCTCTCATGGACGCGCATGCAGAACTGCTCCTTCGCGTCCACGAGCACGCACTTGTGACTCTTCGGGCAGTGATCGTTGAGCTGACAGGGCAGGCGACGGTCCGTACACTCACCGTCCTCGCAGGTGTAGCCGGGAGGACAGTCGAAGCGCGAGTTGCAGCCCTCGGTGACCTTCACGCAGCGCATCCCATATTCTTCGCCGAGATCCATGCACTCTCGGTCCTTCGGACACTCGCCCTGTTCGCCGCAGGGTGGACTCGGAGAAAAGACACAGGTTCGGATTTCCCCGCCATCTTCGCTGAGGCAATCCGACAGCGTGCACTGAAATCCCACTGCGCAGTCGTCATTGGACTCGCAGTAGTCCTTCTCGAGAGGGCAGGTCAGACAAAACGGGCCTTGCTGGCAGGGCCCCCTGACGCCGAGGTCGGGACACTCCGCCCCGAACAGCGCCGGGTTGCACTTGCTTCCGCCAACCCCACCGGTCCCGCCGGTGCTTCCGCCAGTCCCACCGGTCCCAGACCCATCCGAGCAAGCGACTGCCAACGGTAGCGCGAGCATCACCCAACCCCAAAGCAAGCGGCGAATCATAAAAGCTCCCCTTCTACTCATTTCAAGATGCGAAAATCCAGCGCCAAAGCAAATCTTTTGGGTATCGCGGACACGGCTGTTTGCATTTGCAGTGAACGTTCATACACGAAGCCCAAGAAGATGCTCCTGTCTGTTTATCGGGCCATGTCAGCGTACCTAGGTAGATGTGCCCGTTAGTGGGAGCTCGGCTTCGGGACTTCGCAGTTCTCCATCGCGATCATTGTTCAAGGCCCGCAAAAACAGTAAATTTCGGTCCCGGTGGTGATGATGACGGCCCGGTGGTCTTGATGACGGAAGGAAGCGGAAGTTCTCTCCCCCAATCGATCGACGCGCACCTGCAGCAGATCCTCGCTGGTTACCGCAGCGCGGTGCCCGGCATCGACGCGGGCCCCATCGAGCTCTTCGGCCGCTTGGGTGCCATCGCGCGGCTCTATGGAGCGTTCACCGAGAGCTGCCTGGCCAGCCGCGGCATCACGCATCCGCAGTACCAAGTGCTTGGGCTCATCCGTGCCAGCATCGCCAGCTCTGTCGCCGAGCTGGCTTTCTACCTCCGCTGGGACGAGCACACTGCCCGCGAGGTGGTGCAGAGTCTGGAGCGCGCGGAGCTCCTCGAACGGGCCGCCACGGACGATGCCGAGCGCACCCCTCTGTCTCTCACGAGTCAAGGCATCCAAATCGCCGACGAATCCCTCCGCGCCATTTCCAGCGCACAGGCCCGAGCTCTTCGGGGGCTCGGCGAGGCCGACCTGCGCGACCTTCAGGACGCGCTGGATGAGCTCATCGGCCGCCTCGCCTCCCTGCACAGCGGCTGACGGGGCAACAAGCCGCATCGCCGTCTCAGGGATAGAGCTTCGGATCTCACATTAGACGAGGCTGTGATATGCGTACCGCATGGAGATCGACGGACCCCTTCTCTGGGATGCATTAGAGGACGTCCCGGCGCGCACCCGAAAGCTCGACGAGATCGGCTACGACGGCATCTACAGCCTCGAAGGCGCACACGACGGGCTCCTGCCGCTCGCCCTGGCCGCGACTGCCTCGAGTCGTCTACAGCTCTCGACGCAGGTCGCCATCGCTTTCTCCCGCAACCCGCTCCAGCTCGCCTACCAGCTCAACGACATCCACTTGCTGGCCCACGGCCGCTTCTTCGTCGGCCTCGGCACCCAGGTCAAAGCGAACATCGAAAAGCGCTTCAGCATGCCCTGGGGCAAGCCCGTCACGCGGATGCGCGGCTTCGTGGGCGCCCTCAAGGCCATTTTCGCCTGCTGGAACGACGGCGTTCCGCTCGACTACGAGTCCGAGTACTACAGCCACAGCAAGATGCAGCCGATGTTCACGCCCGCACCCAACCCCTACGGGGCCCCGGCCATCGTGCTGGGCGGCGTCGGCAAGCCCATGACCCGACTCGCTGGCGAGCTCGCCGACGGCTTCGTGGCGCTGCCCTTTCACACTCCCAAGTTCCTCGAGGGCTACACGCTGCCGGCCCTGTCCGAAGGCCTCGCGGCCAGCGGCCGCAAGCGCGAGGACTTCAGCCTCTCGGCCATGTGCATGGTCGTGACCGGACCCGACGAAAAATCCTACAAAGAGGCCTTCGAACGAACCCGGGCTCAAATTGCCTTCTACGGGACCACGCCCAACTACAAGAAATGTCTCGACGCCGAGGGCTGGGGCGAACTCCAACCGTCGCTCCAGCAGATGGTCCGGCAAAATCGCTGGCACGAGCTGTCGGAGCTGGTCTCCGACGAAATGGTCGAGCGCATCGCCGTCTGCGGCGAGCCCAAGGCCGTTGCCAGCCGCCTCTTCGAACGCTTCCACGGCGTCGCCGACCGGGTATCCCTGATGACGACCTACGCCCTGGCCGACTCCTGCGCAGCCGAGATCGTGAGCGGCTTGCGCGAGCGCCGCAGCTAGCGCCTCACAATATCCGGCTCGCCAGCCCGCCAGCCCGCCAGCCCGCCAGCCCGGCCGGCTCGGCCGGCCCGGACCCGCCCCTATGATTCCCGTGGCGGTCTCGGGCCTTCTAGAACAGAATTTTCACGGCTAGATTCACGCCGAGCTCGTTGACCTTTGCCTTTACGGGGTTGAGCACGACGTCTTCCTCGGAGAAGTCCGACGGAAGGAGCACTCCGGCGACCCGGCCGTGCCCATGCTCGTAACGCACGGCAAGGGCGAAAGCGAAGTAGAAGCCCTCTTCATCGGCGCCGGGTGGCTCTTCCCGGTTCGCGAAGTCCACCCCGAGATTCGCGCCATAAAAGTCGATGTCTCGGTCGCCAAAGGCCTCCAAGCTCTTTTGCGGGCTACGGTCCGTGAAGATGCCAAACCCCAAATCAATCTGCCTCGACGCTCGGAGGATCCCCCCAGCCGTGCATTGAAGATCCCCTTGCGGTGGATGTTGAAGTCGGCCGATTCGAGCGGAAAGTCGTAGATCAGATCCAGCTCCAGCCAGCCCCAGGACTTCACGTAGGCCACACCGGCCCGAATATTACCCGGCTCCGAACCCGTCCAGGCTCCGCTCAAATCGCTGAGCTGAGTCCCTTCGAAGCGGCCCGGCCCATCGGGGGGCGCCACGAGCTGCGTGCGGGTCGTGTCTTCGGAGATGTAGACCATATAGCTCGGCATCGAGACCGAGAGCCCCGTTCGGACCACATCGCTCGGCGTCCACTGCACACCCGCCTTCAGCTGCAATCCACCTCCCGCGATCGACGAAGCGAGATCGGTGGTCGCCGCGCCTGCCTCGCCGCCGTCGTAGGCGCCGGACAGCAGGCTGAACTGCTCGAACTGGCTAAGCACTATGTCGAGCGCCGCCCCCAGGTAAAGACGCTCGCTGAACTTCCATCCGACGGCGGCGCTCACGTGATAACTCGAAAAACTCCGGCCGTCCGAAGTGAACCATTCGACTGCCGAAGAGGCGTTTTCGGAGCGCACACTGTCCTGCACGAGCCGACTTCGCGACCTCGAGTAGAAGAACCCGAACCCGAGCCGAAGCTTCGGTGACAGCGCCAGTGCGAACGTGAGCGCGCGGGGCACAGCTCCGAGCGAGAGCTGGTTCTCCCTGGTCTCCTCACCGTTCTCCAAGCTCATGAGCCCAGGAGCTTTCAAGATAGAGATCGAATACAGGGAGCCTGTCAGGCCCACTGAACGCATGTCCAGCATGGCCACTCCGGCGGGATTGAACCAAAGCGCCGCCCCAGTGCGAACGATGGCGACCACCGCCCCTGCCGTGAGCGCCGCATCCGTGCCCGCGACGGCGTCGTCCGTGTTTCCTGCGCGAGCGTCGTTCATCCCGAGCAGGCCCCAAGAGGAGACGAGCAGACACATGTGGAGGAACGCCCGAAGGCCCCTCTTTTGCGCGGGCCTCCGTCGCCGGGCAGCTCGGACTGGCATGCCCCTGGGCTCAGTCCGCGGGCTCGAGAATGACCACCGGAATTAGCCGGTCCGTCCAGGTCGCGTAGCTGGCGAAGTCGTTGTAGTGCTCGACGAGGATTGGCCAGAGCCGCTCCCGTTCCTTCGGAGACGCGGTCCGAGCCTTGACCTTCATCTTGCGCCGCTTGATCTGAACCTCGGCATTCGGGTTGGCCTGCAGGTTCTTGTACCAAAGCGGGTCCCCCGGCCGACCCCCTTGCGAGCCCACAACGATGATGTTGTCACCATCCTCGATGTAAAGCAGGGGCGCGATTCTCGGCTGGCCACTCTTTCGCCCAATCGTGGTCAGCAGCAGCACTGGAATACCAAACGGGAACGCGCTGCCCACTCGCCAGCTCGATCCGAGCAGGCCGCCGGTCGCACGGTACAGGGCCACGTTCACCTTCGACATCGTCTTGATGATCTTGCCCACGTAGGCTTCGTCGAGCCCTTTGGGCTTGGGCTTCACTTTGACGTTTCCCGTAGTCATAGGCGCTCCTTCGTCGTGGAGCTTAGCCCTGCGTCCCGCGATCTCAAGCAATCTTGGGCCAGGCACGTCACGACCGCTTGGCCCTGCCCAGCACCGCGAGCCAGACCGCGTCGGCCACGCGGTTCGGAAGCCACTCGAGCGCGCTGCGTGCTGGATCGGGCTTGACCGAGTAGCTGGCTTTGGGGACTTTCGTCGTGAGCGCACGGTGGAGCACCTTGGCGAGCTCGTCCGGGTCGTGCCCCTTATCGGAAGTCTTGGTCGCGAGAACCTTGAGCCGTCGCAGCACCCGCCGAAAGTAGGTGGACTCTCTCTCGGCCCGGCTGAACTGCTCCTCGATACTGTTCAACATGCTCGTCTGGAACGGGCCGGGCTGTACTTTAATAACTTTGACGCCCAGCAGGGCCAGCTCGCGTCGCAGAGAGTCCGAATAGGCCTCGATGGCATGCTTGCTCATCGCGTATGCCCCGTTGAAGGGCGCACCACTCTGCCAGCCCGTCTCCGAGCTGATGTTGATGATGCGGCCCTTGGCCGCATGGACGAGCGGAAAGAACAGCTTGTTGGTCCGGTACGTCCCCATGACGTTCACCTCCAACACCCTTTGCAGCTGCTCTTCGGGCATATCGACCATCGAGCCGATAGCCAGGATCCCGGCGAAGTTCACGATCCCATGGAGCCGGTCCGTTTGGCCCGAGACCTTCGCGAAGGCACTTTCCACACTGGCTCGGTCCGTCACATCCATGACGATGGGTACGACATCGGGGTCGTGGCGCACGTGATCCAGCGCTTCTTCGGAGAAATCGGCCGCGTACACGCGCCACTCATGGGCAACGAGCAGCTCGACGAGTGCCCGCCCGAGCCCCCCAGCAGCCCCTGTGATGAGCACACATTTAGCCGCCATGACCCCGTGCCTTCTCGATGACGTTTGCCGTGCTGATCATGCCAAACCCCGGATCTCTACGGCCACCGGTATACCACTGCTCGGGCCTCTTGAAACGTTCCGCGCTGCTGCGTGACTTCCCGCTCGCGCGAGGTGGCCATGCCGCGGCTCGGGGCCTACACTACCCCTGCCCATGGAACGCCTTGCAGGGATCGACGCCTCCTTTCTTTATCTAGAGACACCACAGGTGCACATGCATGTGGCGTTCGCTTGCATCTTGGACCCCAAGGACCGGCCCGGCGGGTACGACTTCGCAGCGGTGCTCAAGCACATCGAGGATCGAGTCGCGCGCCATCCGGTCTTTCGCCGTCGCCTCGCGCGGGTTCCGTTCGACCTGCACCACCCCCTGTGGATCGAGGACCCGAACTTCGATCTGATTCACCACGTGCGTCGCGTGGCAGTACCTTCGCCAGGCGATGCCAAAGAGTTTGGCGCCATGGTCGGCCGCATCAGCAGCACTCCGCTGGATCGCGCGCGTCCACTCTGGGAGATGTGGCTGATCGAAGGCCTGAGCGGAGGCCGGGTGGGGTTCATGCTGAAGGTGCACCACTCTGTAATGGACGGAATGTCGGGAACAGGCCTGCTGCTGGACCTGTTCGACAAGAGCCCGACCCCAGCCCCTCTGTCGCCGCCCGAGCCCCCGCAACCGGAGCGGCTGCCGAGCGACTTCGAGTTGGTGGCTTTCGCTCTGCGCTCCCGCTTCATGCAGCCTCTGCGGGCCGCCCGAACCGTCACGACGACCCTCATGAAAGTGGCTGGATTCGTGCGACTTCAGCTTCGCACCAGCAATAAACGGGGCGGAAGGCCGCTCGATGCGCCGCGGACCCACTTCAACCGAAGCGTTTCACCGCGCCGGAACTTGGCCGTCATGCGGGTGCCCCTGGATGAAGTCCGGCGCATCAAACAAGAGCTAGGGTGTACCGTCAACGACGTCATCTTGGCCATCGCCGGCGGCGGGCTTCGCCATTACCTGTTGGGTCGGCGGAGCTTGCCCGAGACTTCGCTGACCGCCGGCTGCCCGGTCTCCGTTCGCGCCGAGTCCGAGGCGGTCGAGTTCAACAACAAGGTCTCCATCATGTGGACGACGCTCGCGACCGACACTGCCGATCCGCTCGAAAGAGTCCGTCGCATTCACGAGACCACGGTCGGTGCCAAACGCGAGTTTGATGCGATGGGCGCAGACACGCTGCTCCGTTGGGCAGAGTTTGCAGGACCCAGGATGTTCAACCTCGCCGTTCGCACCTACAGCCACCAGCACCTCGCCGACCACCACCGCCCCGTCCATAACTTGATCATCTCCAACGTGCCTGGACCCCAAAACACTCTCTACATGGCTGGCATGAAGCTCGAAGCCGCATACCCCGCAGGCCCAGTCATGGAAGGGGCCGGCATCAACCTGACGGTTTTCAGCTACGACGGCTCCGTCGATTTTGGCTATCACGTCGACAGCGAGCTCGTTCCGGACGTATGGGACCTCGCCGACGCAACGAAGCG
>CAVVBB010000001.1:0-480000 GCA_963746475.1 uncultured delta proteobacterium | reverse complement strand
TCGAGGTTTAGAAAACCATCGCGGTGCGCATCTGAATGGTCCAGAGAAAATCGTCGGGCAGCCCGGCGTTCTTGAATGCTCCACCCGGCTGCATGACGCCGCCCTCGAGATCGAACCAGACGATGTCGTCCGCGCCAATCTTCGCGCGAAGGGCGAAGTCAGCCTCCCAGCCCATGAAGCACTTGCCTTTGAGGCCACAGTTGTCTTCGATGGTTCCGTAGACGAATGAGTCTAGCTTGTGCGCATAGCCGACCAGGAACGTCGCGTGCGCCTCGAGTCCCGGGACGATCGTGAACCGGCCCTGCGGATAGAGGTATTTGGAGTTCCAGACGCTTCCGTTGGGCCCGAGCTCCGTGGCTCCCAAGGGGTTGAGGGTGTTGAATCCGAGCGTATCGAGGGCGACCTGGTACATAAGCAGACCGACCTTGATGTTGGTGTTGAAGCCTCGCGTAGTGAGCTTGTTATTTATGAGCGAGCTGTCACCGCTCGCGAATCCGCCCTCTAGACGCGTCGCCCATTTGCCAGGCTTTGTCGCGCCGAGGCGGCCTATCACGTTGTAGATACCGGCCTTGCCCTCGTTACAGGGCGCGGGTGGGCAGCCGCCTGTGAACGAGAGAGCGCCGCTCTTGCCGGTGATGGCATTGAATTCGCCCTCGCTAGTGATCGCAACACCTCGGTCCCCGAGCTGGTGCTGCAGTCGCCAGGCGGCCACGTAGATGGGGACCTTGCTCTTGGTCTCGTTTTGCCAACGATAGACGATGTAGACTCCGCCAAAGAGCTCGTCGTCTGCGTGCACTCCCCAGTCCTCGTCGAGCCAAGCGACCACGTTCACGATCTCGTTCACCCGCTGATCCAAGAGGGTGAGGTAGTCGTACGGGGCCGTTGAGCGGTCAGGAAAGCTCGTCGTAAATGGCTGGAACTCGTAATTCGTGGCTGCCGGAGGCCGAGCGATCGTTGGGTCGACGACGGTGTTTTGGGCGAGTCGGTCGTAAGCGAACGCGTAGATGAGCGGGGTCTGCCGACCGTCGCCGCTCTTGATGGTTCGCCCGACTGTCATGGGGCGGGTCACGAAGAGGATTCGGTCGAAGGTCTCGCCGGTCAGAAAATCGCCCCATTCGGCGAGGCCGTTGCCTGCGTGAGTGAGCAGCCCCATTCCGAAGTGGGACTCCATGCGCCCGACGCGCATTTGGCCGACGGGAACGAGAAATTCGATCCAAGCTCGTTCTAGTTTCAGGGAATCCCTGAGGTCGAAGCCATCGACGTTCGTGTAAGACTGGTCGGTGGAGAAAAGTGAGGTGCTGAACACGCGGGCGTTGTCGCCGAAGACGACGTTGTCGAAGCCATCGATGGTAAAGCGTAGACGGGCGATGGGAAGATCTGGATTCGGACCATAGGTGACCTCCGGGTCCAGTCGGAGGCGCATCGTTCCGTAGGACGCCCTGGCGTTGTCCATTTCGCGGCTGAAGCCTTCGTTAGGGGGGACCTGGGGGACGGGGACATTACCGATCCAGTTGTATCGGGCGCGGTAGTAGCCGTGCCAGATGAAGCGGAGCGGGATCATGTCCTCTTCACGCCGAGGTGCACGCGCCCTTGCGCGTTCAGCAGCCTCCGTTTGGGGGCGCGGGGTCGCAGTGCTGCCCGGGGTGGTCGCAGTGCTGCCCGGGGTGATCGAGGGCGTCGGTGGTGGCGGTGTGAGCATCTCAGGCTCGGGCTGCGGCGCGGGTTCGGCCGCGCCCCAGGAGCCGGGTCGGAGCTCCGTGTCGACGTCGGAATCCTGCTCTTCGATCCAGGCTTTTTCGGCGTCGTCGTCGGGTGCCTCATTCTCCTGCTCCAGC
Organism: uncultured delta proteobacterium; assembly: GCA_963746475.1. GTDB lineage: Bacteria > Myxococcota_A > Polyangia > Polyangiales > Houyiibacteriaceae > SG8-38. Next base: position 478,165 of record CAVVBB010000001.1, on the reverse strand, counting down.
CATTGCTCTTCCGCAGGCTCTCCCGAGGCAGGCTGGGCCTCCGCGTACCGGGTTGTCGAGCACAAGACCAATACTGTCGCTACCGCGATTATCCTGAGACAGCTCACATCACACCTCCGCCTGCGGCTTCGAGAATGCACAAACGCGGTGCGCTCTGTCTAGAGCATTGCAGTTATCATCAACTTTCGTCTCGCCCTTCGAGCCGAATGTTCAGTGAGGATGGCTGAGGCGAGTGGGCTGTTTCCGTGCTCGATGCTGCGGTTGGCGCCCTGCTAGCCGCACCTGTGAGCCAGATCACAATTCTTCCCTGTGGCGAATGCTCAAGTCAGTTTTCATCCGCTTCTTGGACGGTCACGAGTCCGAGCGTTCGCTCAAGCTCTGCGTCAGGCAGTTGGTAGCTGTGACCCGCGTACTTCACGTGGCCGAATCCGTAGAGGATTGATTGGGTGCCGAGCTCTCCTATGAACTCGATCCGATAGGTCGGGACGAACTGCAGCTCTGCAGCGGCCGCATCCGCGAGGGCGCGGGTCAGGGAGTCGAGGGTGGCCGCATCTTGGAGCTCGAGGACTTGAATTTGCTCGGCCTCGTTGCGTGGCGTTGCCGGGATCAGCTGAAACACGGTGACCCTGTGCAGTCTGCCCAGTGGGGCAAGTGAGATCGCTGGAGCAGCGCTTGGGATCGCTGTCGTCGCCTTGCCTGCTGAAGCAGGCGATTTGAGCGGCGTGCTGGCGACCGACGGCGCTTTTGCGACGGGGCTCGTGGTCGAAGCGGATAGGGCGCCGCTCGGAGGCCGCGTGGCAATCTGTCCTGGGTCGGCTGCGGGCACGCAGCGGTATGCCGTTCCGGTCACGGTGACGGTCGTGCTCGAGCTGTCGCCGTGGCCCATGGCGGGCTGCTGGTTCCGCGTCGGGGCGATGGCGCTCCCGTGCTCGATGCTGGCCGGCTGTGCAACGAAGTGCGTTGCTCCGAGTTTCGCCGCCCGTTGTTGTGCGTCCTCAGTCGCGCTCTGGACCAGTGTTTCTTTTTCCACGTAGCCGCCGAGGAGGCCACCGCTTCGGCCTGTCACGACTCCCATGTCTTCGCATTCGTCCGGCAGGGCCTGGACCGTGACGACGTTGGCGGCCTGACTGGTCAGCTGCTGTGATTTGCAGCCAGCGAGGCTAAGGCAGAGGCCGAGGACCCGTGTTGACCAGTGGACCGTCCTTCGGGACGTCTGCGTGTTCATCATGCAAGGACAGTGCAGTCCAGCTCTCCAGTCAACCCAGCGCGCGCGAATGCTGCTGGGCCGGCGGTCGCCCAGCTGCGATCGTGCGAGCTGGATCCTGAGTGACTCAGTCCTGTGGCTCGGCTGCCCGTTCGGCTTCGGCGCGGGGCTTCTTTGGGTAGGGAGCAGCGAATGTGTCGTCGGATAGTTTCGTGTTGGTGCGGACTTCCACCAGAAGGCCCACGTACTTCCCTGGGCTCATGTCCTTCTCTTTCGCGATGTCGAGCAGGTTCTTTCCCATGACCTCGAGGTGCGGGAGCAGGTCATAGCGCCAGACGCCGTTCTCCAGCCGCAGTCGAGAGTCTGAAACCTGAACGTCGTTCTTCCCGAACACGACTCTCGCATCTGCGACTCCGTCCTTGATCGTGAGGTCCTCCAGGCGATCTCCCCTTTGCACTCGCGTGTAGAGCAGTTGCTCTTCACCCAAGGCGAGCGCGACCAGGTCTTCGCGGCTCATGTCGCGTAGAACGCCCGCATCCAGCATCGACCTGAAGACCAGGACCAGAGTGAGCTCCTCGATCGAGGCCTTGTCCAAGTCTGCGGCGTCCCCGTAGAGAGCGAGGTTTCGCATCTTGTCGAATGTCGCAAGTGAGTCTTCGGTCACAAGCGTCGCGGCTTTGTGCCCATCCTTCGCCCCTGCGGCCTCCGCGAACTCGTTGAAGGCCTTAGTCACCGCCTCTTCTGGGCTTTGGCTGGGTTTCGGGTTGCAGGCGAGCGCGGCTAGGGCGACCCCTGCGCAAAGCAGGCTGTTGCGAATCATCTTCATGAGCTCCTCACTTTAGGGACCTTTGGATTCGAGGGGGGGCGCCATCATAACGTTACGAGAATCGCTTAGGCTAGCCCGATGTTAGAGAAAACGGATCGCCAAGATATGTTGCGAATTTCACATTTTTCTTGGTGTAGACGCCAGGCACGTACCCATGTTACGACCCCACGTTCTGCACAGTTATAGGTGATTGTGTTCGGAGGATGAAGGTGCCCAACCATCAAGATCGGACCGGAACGTATTCAGCATTCGCGATCCCAATCGTTGCTGCGTTGGGGCTTGGCGGCCTTGTGTTGCTGCCCCGAGTGTCCGGAAACAGCGCGCTCGTGGGTTCGTTTCTCGGCGCTGCGGCGGTACTGCTGATTTGGAGCTCGGTGCTCGCCCTGCGCCTTGTCGGCAAGCGACAAACGCCCGGAGTCCAGCTGGCCATTCACCGAGAGCAGTGGATTCAGGCGCTCGCGCTGCTCGCCATCTATCTCTACTGGGGCTGGTACTGGCGTCCCGTCTATGACTACGCGATTCTGCTCGTGGCGCAGCTTCTTTTTGCGTACGGCTTTGACGTATTGCTGTCTTGGTCGCGCGGGAAGCGGGCTTCTCTGGGCTTCGGACCGGTTCAGGTTCTAGGCGTCATGAACTTGTTCCTCTGGTTCAAGGACGACTGGTTTGCATTGCAGTTCGTGATGGTGGCGGTCGCCTACCTGAGCAAGAGCTTTCTCACCTGGGAGCGGGAGGGTCAGACAACCCACATCTTCAACCCGGCTGGTTTCGCCCTCAGTGCAGCGTCCGTCCTGCTTGTTGCCCTCGGCTTGAGCGAGCTCACCTGGGGCGCGGAGATGGCCTCCACGCTCTTTCGTCCTCCGAACATTTATCTGATGATCTTCCTGCTGGGCTTCGTCGTTCAAGCCGTCGCCGGGGTGACGTCGATGACCCTGGCTGCGGCTGCGACGGTCTACTTGTTCGGCCTCTTGTACACCGCGGCGACAGGAACGTACTTCTTCATCGATTCGAGCATTCCGATTGCGGCGTTCGTGGGAATGCACTTGCTGATCACCGACTTGTCGACCGCACCCAAGACGACTCTGGGCCGGCTCGTCTTCGGCGCGCTTTATGGCGTCTCCGTGCTCCTGCTCTATGCGCTCCTCGAGCTGATTTACGTCCCCAGCTTCTACGCTACGTTTGTCGCGGTGCCTTTGGTGAACCTGTCGGCGAGGGCACTCGACCGCTGGGCGCGCGGATTCGGCTGGGCGAAGGGCGAGCAGCGGCCTCTGCTGAAGGGTCTCGCCACCTATCACAACCTGTTCGAAATGGTCATCTGGGCGGCGCTGTTCGTCGTGATGGTTTCGACCGGTGCGATTGGTGACGAGCACGAGGGTGGGAATCTGGCGTTCTGGCGACAGGCCTGCGGGCAAGGGCGGTTTCGCGCCTGCGAAGTTCGCAAACGATTCGAGCTGCGGCTTTGCGAGCAAGGCTCAGGCTGGGCCTGCAACGAGCGCGGTGCGGAGTTGTCGTTGGACGACGAGAGCTCGCGCAAGAAGGCAAGCGCTCTGTTCGAGCGCGCCTGCGAGCTCGGCTACCACCCAGCTTGCGGAAATGCGAACCTGGCGAGCTCGTCCGCAAAGGGCGACATCGCGCGCGCCCGGCCCGACGTCGCAGATTGGGTCTATGTTTTGCAAGACGGAACGAAGGGGCCCTTGCCTCCGATGAACTCGGAAGACTTGTTCGTTCGTGCCTGTGACAAGGGATGGGTAGAGGGCTGTCTGACTTTGGGCGTCCTCTACACGCAGGGTCTCGACGGGGCGGAGCGCGATTTGATGCGCGCGGCCGATGCGCTCACGCGGGCCTGTCAGATGGGTGACGCCTCGAGCTGCGCCACCATGGCGGTTTGGTACGACCAGGGAGGCGAGGGATTTATGCCCAACCCGGCTCGCGCCTTCGAGATGATGGAGCGAGCGTGTGAGCTCGGGACGACCGAGGCGTGCGAGGCCGTGGATTCGGCGATCCAGGCCAGAGGCGTGCCCGGGAGGTCCCTGGGTTTGGAGCGTCCAGCCGCCATTAATTGAATGGTTTGACGGATTACCGAAATGTCAGGCGCTGTGGTGAAATGTCGCCAAAAGAGCGTTCTGGCATGTTAGAAGCTGTATTTCCTGAGACCTTCGCTCGTCCCGAACACGGGCGAAGTTACCAATAATAGGAGTCTTGAAAATGAGCCAGAAGAATACCGGAGCCACGGGCAGCGGCCGCAAGCTGCTGGTGATCATCGGACTCTTGCTTGCGGCGGGTCTAGTGGCGTTCCTCGTCTTTCGTGGCGAGGAGCCTCCGGCTGAGGAGCCCGTCGTCGCGGCGAAGCCTCGCAAAGCCGAACTGACTGGCGATGCGGACTTTTGGGACCGAATCCAAGAGCCGGGAGCCGTCGGCGAGGAAGTGGAGCTGAACCTCAAGCTTATTGGCACGAGCGTGGCATCCAACGCGAGCTTGTCGCGGGCGGCGATTCGCGACGTGAACAACAACTCGCGTCAGGTGCTCGGCATCGGTGATCAGCTGAAGCCCTATGAGAACACTACTCTCACCGAGGTGTACTCCGCGCGCGCCGTCATCGATCATGACGGAGAGCGCATCGTGCTCGAGCTCGATAAAGAAGCACCGCAAGAGACGCAGGAAGATCGGCGCCTGACGTACTTGCAACAGGTCACGAAGTTTGCCGACGAAGGCAAGGTGTATGAAGGCATCGCTGCCATCACCTGGATGCACCGTGGCGAGCGCGACCAGGTCGCGCTTGAGAGTCATGCGAACTGGGCGCCGTACTATGATCCCCCCAAGACCTACCGTCCGATCTACCCGCACGGAGCGGACAAGGATCGTCCGATGATTGGTGCGATCATTTCGCAGGTCACGCCCGGAAGTTTTTACGACGAGATGGGCCTGCAGGACGGCGACATCGTGAAGCAGATTAACGATGTGCGGTTCGACCAGATGGACGCCTTCAATGGTGCGTACGAAGCGCTCAGAGACGACTCGTCCTTCCGGGTTTCCTTGATCCGAGATGGTGAGCCCCTGACCCTGGAGGTCGAGACAATGCCCGCCCGAGAGCAGGGCGTAGAACGCGATTACACTGAGGAAGAGATCCGCGGTCGGTAGCTCCTTGACATGTGTTTATGTGCGATGATATCCGCCCATGTATGCAGACGGCCCCGCCGAGTCCCGAGCCTTCGAAAGAATCCCCGAGGACTATCGACTCCATCGAGGGGAGGAAACTCATAGCGCTCGTCTACGAGGACCTGAGGCGTTTTGCCGAGTGTCGTCTGGCCGAAGAGTGGTCTTACGAGGCGCTCTCCGCCTCGGACCTCGTGCACGAGACGTTTCTCCGCTTGGCCGACGGCTCGGACGTGGAGTGGCAAAACAAGTCTCACTTCACAGCTCTTTGTCGGCGGGCGCTTCGACGCATCCTCGTCGACCGAGCGCGTTACCGAGGTCGCGCAAAACGAGGTGGCGATCGAAGGCGTGTCGATCTCGACCCGCAGGAGTTGGCCGCGGGCGAGATGCCGGTCGAAGAACTCTTGGCAATCGCCGATGCGCTCGAGCGCTTAGCCCTGGTAGACGCGCGACAGGCGCAGATCGTGGAGTATCGATTCTTTGCCGGTCTCGAGGTGCAGGAGGTTGCCGAAATCCTCGGGGTGTCGATTCGGACGGTGCATCGTGATTGGATTCAGGCGCGCGACTGGCTTCGAGTCGAGCTGACGCGTGCCGGGTTTTCGTCCCCACCTTGACACGCAGACTGCCCCACAGTTAGCGTCTGCGGGATTTGACCTCCCTGACAGGGCACTCGAGTTTTCCGGCGCATGATCCTTCGATCGCTCGCGGTGCCTCGCCGCCTACGGTCCGCGGGCTTCCGCTTCTAGGCAATGCGCTGTCGCTTTTCCGTGACCCGATGCATTTCTTTCGGGACGCGCACGTTCGCTACGGCGAGGCATTTCAAGTGAAGGCGCCGGGGCGTCGCATGGTCGTTCTTGCAGGTCTCGAGGCCAATCGCTGGATGGGCGCCGAGGGCCGGGATGCGCTCGAGTCCGGCACCTTTTGGAAGGGGCTCACGGGCTTCTTGCGGGCGCCGCATTCCATCATCGCCTTGGACGGTCCCGACCACATGTTGCTGCGTCGTTTGTACCGTGACGACCTCAACGCGCGCGTGGTCGAGCAAAGAGCGGATCGGGTGATCGAGCTGATTCACGCCCTAATGGCGAGCCGCGAGCAAGGTGAGACCTTTTCCTGCATCCACTTCACGCGCCAGCTCGTTTCGCTCGAGGTGAACTTGCTGCTTGCCGACGAGAATTCTCTCGAGCAGTGGGAGTCGATCAATTCTGTGGTCGAGTACTTCCGCTGGGTGACCAACACCAAGGTGCTCGGAAAGTGGCCAAACCTCGCGCTGTGGCTACCTCGGTTCCGCAGGCTCAAGAGACAAGCCACCGAGTTTCTCGAGCGCGTCGAGGCGCGAGTCCGAAAGGGCCAGGCGAAGGGCTTCTTGCAGAGCGGTCTCGAAGCCCAGAAGAAGCATCCGGAGCTCTTCACGGATGGCGATCTATGGGCGCACTTCTTGCTCGGCTACGCGGCCGGCGTGGATACCGTGGGGGTGACGCTCGCCTACGCGCTGCGCGAACTGCTGCGGGATCAGGGACTTCTGCTTGAGCGGATTCGCGCGGAGTTGGACGCCGCCTGCGACGAGAACGGTGGCAGGCTACCTGCCCCCACCGAGCTCAAGGCTCTCCCCGACTTGATGGGCACTTGCTACGAGACCTTACGTCTATACCCCGCGGCCTTTGGGATGGGACGACACGCCGTCAGAGACTTCGAGTTCGCGGGTTATCGGATCAAGAAGGGCACCGAGGTGCTCGTGCTCACGACGGGGACCCATGTAGACCCCGAGTACTTCGCCGACCCCTACCGTTTCGACATCGAGCGATACCGATCCCCTCGCAACGAGCACAGGCGCAAGCATGCGTATTCACCCTATGGCCGAGGTCCCCATGTATGTCTGGGCGCGGCCATGGCCGAGCTCATGCTGCCGCTCACGCTCGCCACGCTCATCCGCCACTACGAGCTGTCGCTCGCAAGACCCGACAGGGAGTACCGGACGGTCTATGACCCATCGACTAGCTTGCCCGAGGCCTTCAAGCTCCGTTACGAGGGACGACGTCCGCTGCCTTAGGCCCCTGCGCAAGGCGCTTGAGGCTTGCGGGGTCGGCTGAATCGACGAGAAGGGCTTCAGCCAACATAATGCGCCTGCAAACTTGGAAATGGTGGTCAAACGGTGGTTCGGAATAGAGATAATTTCCTCGTCTTTGGTGCGCCTTCGATTTCGGATGCAGAGGTCGATGAGGTCGCACAAAGCTTGCGCAGCGGTTGGTTGGGCACCGGGCCCAAGGTCATGCAATTTCAGGACGCCTTCGCCGATTACAAGGGCGCGCCCTATGCGGTGGCCGTCAACTCCTGTACGGCGGCGTTGCACCTGAGCATGGTGGCCGAGGACCTAAGGCCTGGGGACGAGGTCATTACGACGCCGCTGACTTTTTGTGCGACCGTAAACGCTATCATCCACGCGGGTGCGACACCGGTTCTGGCGGATGTCGACCCGCGAACCATGAACATCGACCCGGAGCAGGTTCGGTCTAAGGTCACCTCGCGCACGAAGGCCATCGTGCCCGTGCATTTTGCCGGCCGTCCTTGCGAGATGGACGCGTTGACCGAAGTCGCACAGAGTCAGCAGATTGCGTTGATTGAAGACTGCGCCCATGCGCTCGAGACCGAGTTCAAGGGTCGCAAGGCGGGGACGTTCGGAGATTTCGGCTGCTTCAGCTTTTACGTGACGAAGAACATCACGACAGCCGAGGGCGGGATGATTGTCACCCGTGATCAGGACAAGGCGGCGCGGATTCGTACCCTCGCCCTGCACGGCATGAGCCAGGACGCCTGGAAGCGTTTCAGCGACGAGGGATACAACCATTACCAAGTCGTCGAAGCGGGCTTCAAATACAACATGACGGACCTGCAGGCTGCGATCGGGATACACCAGCTACGTCGCATCCACGATTTCTGGAAGCGCCGTGAGGCTCTGTGGGCCTATTACAATCGCGAGCTGGCCGGGCTGCCGCTCACGCTTCCCGTAGACCCTGAGCCCGACACGGTGCATGGCTACCATTTGTACACATTGCTCATCGACGAAGGCGAGACGGGGCTCAGCAGGGATGCATTCCTGAGCGCGATGCACCGCCGTCACATCGGCATGGGGGTGCACTACCTGAGCATTCCGGAGCACCCGTACTATCAGGACCGCTACGGCTGGCGGCCCGAGGAGTACCCGCACGCCATGCGAATTGGGCGGCAAACGGTGAGCATTCCGTTGTCACAGAAGCTCACGGACCAGGACGCGGCCGACGTCGTCGAGGCCGTGCGTGCCTGCCTGAGAGCGTAGTGGCGCGAGGCTCCGGCTTGGCGCTGCTGGCCTTTCCGACGGAGGCCTGCACGCGCCCAGGTGACATCGGGCCGAGTTGATGCTTCAATCCATTCCGTCCTGTACGCCGAGTTCCGAGAATCGTTCCATGATCGAGAGGGTTGTCGTGCCCGTGCGCCGCAAGACAGACAGTGAGAAAGACAGATGAGCAACAAACTATTTGTAGGTGGCCTGAGTTGGGATACGACGGCTGAGGGAATGCGCCAGGCCTTCGAGGCGTGCGGCGAGGTCGTCGATGCGAAGGTCATTACAGACCGGGACACCGGTCGGTCGCGAGGCTTTGGCTTCGTGACATTTGCGGACAACGAGGCAGCACAGCGCGCCGTTCAGGAGCTCGATGGCTCGAACCTGGATGGCCGCACGATTCGAGTGAGTGAGGCACACGAACGTAGCGGCGGTGGCGGCGGCGGTGGCGGCGGTGGCCGCGGCGGCCGTGGCGGCCGTGGCGGTGGCGGTGGCGATCGCTGGTAACCCACGCGTACCCGGTCGACTGAAGTAAGAAGCCCACCATTTTGGTGGGCTTCTTACTTCGTAGCGATGGTGATTCTTGAACTGGCTCTCGGGCCAGGTTAGAAGCGGCGGTCTTGGGACTGAACCCACAGCAGCGGGAAGCGGTCGAGCACGAGGGGGGACCGCTTCTCGTCTTGGCGGGAGCGGGCAGCGGAAAGACGCGGGTGATAACCGCCCGAATCGCCCGTTTGCTCGAGAGCGGCGTAAAGCCGCCGGCGATTTTGGCGGTGACCTTCACCAACAAGGCCGCGGCCGAGATGCGGGAGCGCATCGCCGCGATCGTTGGCAAGCGAGTCGCCGAAGCGCTTTGGCTATCGACCTTTCACAGCTTCGGCGTTCGCTTCGTGAGAGAGGAGTCCACTGCGCTCGGACTCGGGGCCCGCTTCACGGTGTTCGACCAGGGCGACTGTCTAGGGCTGGTGCGTGAGCTGTTGCGGACCGAGGCCACGGTAGAACGCCAGCTCGACGCTCAGGCCGTGTTGAGCCGAATCTCCCTTTGGAAGAACGCCATGCTGGAGCCGGCTAGGGTGCGGGCCCGCGGCGACGAATACGACCAGGCGGCTGTGAGTATCTACGCCGCCTACGAAGACAGACTCGCGGACATGCACGCCCTCGATTTCGATGACTTGGTCACCAAGCCAGTCAGACTCCTGAAGAGCAACCCCGGTGTTCGACAGCGCTGGCGCAGCAAGTTTGCCCAGGTCTTGGTCGACGAATTTCAGGACACCAACGAGGCTCAATTGGAGCTCGTTCGCCTTCTCACCAACGCCGAGGGGAACATCGTCGTCGTCGGTGACGATGACCAGGCCATCTATGGTTGGCGGGGGGCCTGCGTGCAGAACATTCTGCAGTTCGAGCGCCACTTTCCCGGGGCCTCGGTGACCAAACTCGAGCAGAATTACCGTTCTCGGGAGCCGATCCTGAACGTGGCCAACGCGGCCATCGCGAGAGCCCACAAGGGCCGCTACGCGAAGGTGCTTCGTCCCGTCCGAGACGGCGGCGAGCCGGTGCGCGTCTGCGCGTTTCCCGGTCCGCAGGAGGAAGCCAAGTTCGTTGCGGCCGAGATCCGGACACTGGCCAAGGATGGTCTGAGCTTGCGCGACATCGCCGTTCTCTACCGATCGAACAACCAGGCGAAGCGGATTGAAGAAGAGTTTCGCGTCGCGGGGATAGACTATCGGCTCTTCGGTGGGACTAAGTTCTTCGACCGCAAGGAGATCAAAGATGCCATCGCATATCTGCGGGTGGCCCTGAATCCCCGCGACGAGCTTTCCTTGCGTCGCATCGTGAATACGCCAGCACGCGGGCTGGGCACTCAGTCTTTCCAACAGATCGTCGAGCACGGAGAGCGGCATCGCATCGGCGTGCTCAAGGCGCTGGGGCTGGCCGATCGGATCGACGGACTGCCGTCTCGGGCGCAGCGTTCCGCGCTCACCCTGGCGGCCGCGTTGGAGCGTTCGGCTCGAGGATTCCATTCGGGCTCGTCGGCCGAGGTGGCTGCCGCGCTGCTCAGCGATGTGGGCATGCTCGACGAGGCGGCGTCCGACGACAAGGCCAAGAAGCGAAACGCCAACATGCGTTTTCTCTTGCAGAGCATTCGGCGTGTGGAGGAGCGAAGCGGTGCTGACCGTGCAGCGCTTCAACAGCTCCTGCATCACATGACCTTGGACAAGGGTGAGGACGGCGCCGAGGATGCCGGCGCGGCGGTCACCTTGTCGTCTCTGCATTCCGCAAAAGGCCTCGAGTTTCCCGTCGTGTTTCTGATCGGATGTGTCGAAGGTGTGTTGCCACACGCGCGCACCACCGATCCGAAGGTGACCGACGCTGTGGTGACGGACATCGAGGAGGAGCGCAGGCTTTTTTACGTCGGGGTGACCCGCGCCCGAGACTTGCTCTACGTGAGTCGTTATGGAGCACGGGTGCAGCGTGGCCGGATCATCAAGATCACGCCCAGCCGCTTTCTGGAGGGTTTGCCGGAGGCGGACACGGAGGAATACCAGAGCCGCGGCAGCGTGGAAATGGAGCGCGACGAGGTTGCGGCCATGGCCAAGGCCCTGCTCGACCGGCTCGGTGGCGGCGAGGCGCCCGGGAACTGAATGTTGCCGATGTTGCCCGAGGGGACGGTGTGCTTCACCCGGGCTCAGATTTTCATATAAGCTTTTCCAGTGAAGCGACGTTTCATCGTCTTGGCGTTCGCCCTGGCCCTAGTCTTCGGGGGGCTCCTGGCTTGGAACGCCCTCCGAAGCCAGATGCGATCCGAGTATGTCGCAAGGCACCGCCCCGGCCCCAAGAAGCTGGCCGTCATGACCGTGAAGGAGCAGCCGTGGAGTGCGCTGCTTTCTGCCGCAGGGACGCTGCAGGCCGCGGAGCAGGTACAGGTCACGACTCAGGTCGGCGGCAAGGTGGCCGAGATCGGGTTCGACACTGGGCAGGAAGTGGAGCAAGGGGACCTGCTGCTCGTGCTCGACGATGCCGCGCAACGGGCGCAGCTCGCGCAGACCTTGGCGGAGCGAGACGCCGCAAGGGAGACGGTCCAGCGGTATGCGCCCTTGCTCGAAGAGGGGGCGATTTCGCAGCAGCACTACGACAGCCTGGAAGCCAAGTACCAGGAGTCCCGCGCTCAGGTCGCTGAGGCCCAGCTGGCACTGCAGCACGCGCGCATCAGCGCACCTTTGTCGGGGCGGGTCGGCGCTCGGCTAGTCAGGCGCGGACAAGTGCTGGAGCCGGGGGCCAGCATCGTCACCCTCGACACCGAGGGAAGTGTCTTCTGTGATTTTTCGCTGCCTGAGTCGGCCCGGAGCAAAGTTTTCGTTGGTCAGGAAGTGCAGCTTTGGACCGATACCCTTCCCGGGCAGAGCTTCATGGGAGCGATCACCGCGCTCGACCCGAGTGTCGACGCGCTGCGGCGAAATTTCGGCCTTCGCGCTAGCTTTGCCGACAAAGAGGGCAAGCTTGCTCCCGGCGCCTTTGCCAAGCTGGAGCTACTTCTGGCGGCCGAGGACAAAGTGATCGCGATTCCTCGGACCGCCATCGTCTACACTTTGCAAGGCGATACCGTCTATGTGCTCGACACGGGCAGCCAGCAGGAGCGAGACGGCGAGCAAGCCTTCCAGGTGAAGAGGGTCCCGGTGACGCCGGGACGAGAGCGCGACGGGCAAGTCGTGATAGACACAGGTCTTCAGGCAGGTCAGAAGATCGTAACGTCCGGACAGCTCAAGCTGGATGACGGAGACTGGGTGATCCCGCAGCCGAGCGAGCCCCCCTTGGACTGACGTGAAGTTTACCGACGTTTTCATCAAGCGCCCCGTTCTGACGACCGTTGTCGGCCTGCTGATCCTGCTTGCCGGCTTGCAGGCCTCGTCGAGCCTCCCGGTCCGCGACCTCCCGAAATTCACGAACACCGTCATCACTGTGACCACGGTCTACCCGGGGGTGCCGCAGGAGCTCATTCAGAGCCTCGTCACGAAGCCCATTCAGACTGCCCTCGCCGGCACCGAGGGGATCGACTACCTGCGCTCGAGCTCAGTGCCCGGGGAGAGTCAGATCAGCGCCCGCATCGAGCCCGACTACGACGCCAACGCGGCGCTGGCCCAAATCATGTCGAAGTTGGCTGGGCTGAAGCAGGAGCTGCCCACGAACGCGCACAAACCCGTAGTCCGCAAGCAAACGGGATCCGAGATCGCGCCGTTCTACGTAGGCTTCCACTCGAACACGATGAATGCGGAGCAGATCACCGACTACGTCCGCCGCGTCGTGATGCCGCTCTTCGAGACGGTGCCCGGTGTTGCCGAGATCGATCAGTTCGGCGCGTCGACTCGTGCGATACGCGTGTGGCTGAATCCTCAGGCGATGGCGGCGCGCGAAATCACGCCGCAGCAGGTTTTTGCGGCGCTCCGGGATAACCACTACCAGGCCGTGGTAGCGGGGATCGAGGGTCGCTTCACGGTGGCCTCGATCACCGTGCCCGCGGCGCTCGACGAGCTCAAGTCGCTCGAGTCGCTCGTGCTCGCGCAGTCGGGTAACACGCTCGTTCGCCTGCAAGAAATCGGAAAAGTGGAGGCCGGCTCCCGGGATGACGGCTCCAAGGTCTTCGTGCGCGGACGCCCTGCGGTGGCGCTCCAGGTCAGACCTAGCGAAGACGCAGACCCGGTCGCCGTGATGGCGGAGCTCAAGCAGGTGCTTCCTGACCTGGCCCAGGAGATGCCCGAAGGGCTCGACTACGAGATCCTGCTCGATCAGACGACTCAAATTCAAGATTCGCTCGACGCGCTCAGCCTAAGCATCCTGCTCACGATGGCCATCGTCCTCTTGGTCATCTTCTCGCTCACGGGGAGCGCGCGAGCGGTCATCGTCCCGCTGACCTGCATCTTGCTGTCGCTCCTGGGTTCCATGGCGTTCATGCAGTCGACCGGTTTTTCCCTGAACCGACTCACGCTGCTGGCCATGCTCGTGGCCGTCGGCCTGGTCGCGGACGACGCGATTGTGGTCATCGAGGGTGTTCGCAGGCACATCGAGGAGGGCCGCTCGCCGTTCGAGGCGGCTATGCTCGCCGCGCGCGAGCTGGCGGCGCCGCTCCTCGTCATGACGCTCGGCGTGGCCGCGGTGTTTGTGCCATTGGCCTTGCTGACGCGGCCCTTCGGGGCCCTGTGGTCGGAGCTCGCTTTCACGCTCATCGCATCGGTCGTCCTCTCGGGCGTCCTCGCGCTGACCCTGGCTCCGATGATGAGCTCGCGGCTCTTGAAGACCGATGACAACGGCTGGCCTCAGGGACTGACGGACCGAGTCTTGGGCAAGGTTCGTGCGCGTTATGAGCGCGCGCTCGACGACGTTTTGCTGCACCGCCCTGTAGTGCTTTCCCTCGCGGTCGTGGCGCTGGCGAGCATTCCGATTCTGCTTCGCCACACCGCCGTGGAGTTGCTGCCCGCCGAGGACCAGGGCGTCGTCATGGGGCAGGGCATCGCGCCCATGCACGCGAGCCTCGATGACACGGTCAAGTCCAGTCAGGACGCGGCCAAGTTGTTCGAGGACTTGGCGGAGAACGAGCTTTCCTTTTCGATAGCCGGCTTCAGGGGCTCGAACACGGCTTTGATCGCGACCCACCTGAAGCCCCGGGCCGAGCGCAAGCGGGTTCAAGACGACATTCGGATGGCGCTCCAGCGCGACCTGCAGTCGGTCCCCGGAATGGAGTTCGACACATTCCTCATCCCGCCGCTGCCGGGCAGCGAAATGGGTCTCCCCGTGCAGCTCGTCATCACGGGGCAAGCGAAGGGATATGACGAGACCTACAAGCTCATGACCGCGATCCAGGCGAAGGCGAAGGAGAGCGGGAAGTTCTATGTCATCGATCATTCGCTTCGGATGAGTAAGCCGCAGATGGCGCTCGAGGTGAAGAGAGATTTGGCTGCCAGCCTCGGCATTTCCATGCTGGAGATTGGCCAGGCCCTGTCGCTGGCGTTTGGAGACAGTCAAATCGACTACGTCGATATGGAGGGGCACAGCTACCCCGTCATGACGCAGGTCGCCCCCGAATTCCGGCTGAGCACCGACATGGTCGACCAGGTCTACGTGCCCACGCATCAGGGTATGCTCGTGCCACTCGGCACGGTGGTCGAGTTGAGCAAAACCGTGCAACCGAGCGCACTTCAGCAGTTCAATCGACGCAGCTCGGCGACGATCGGTCTTCTTCCTTTTCCCTGGGTGTCGATGAGTGAGGCCGTCGCGTTCGCGGAGGACGCCGCGAAACAAGTCCTGCCCGAAGGCTTTTCGTACGACTTCATCGGCGAATCCCGGCAGTACGTCCAACAGGCACGCACGCTCGTTCGCGCGTTCCTCTATGCCGTCGCCCTGATCTTCTTGCTCCTCGCCGCGAAGCTCGAGTCCTGGCGTGATGCGCTCGTCGTCCTGCTTACGGTGCCCATGGCCCTCTGTGGCGCCCTGATCTGTATGCAAGCGGGTGCCTCGACGCTCAACGTGTACTCTGAGATCGGCCTGCTCGCGCTGCTGGGGTTGCTGAGCAAGCACGGCATGCTCTTCGTCGAGACGGCGAACGAGCTTCAAGCGCAGCAGGGGCTTACCAAGATGGAAGCGATCCTGGGCGCCTCGGCCATGCGGCTTCGCCCCGTCCTGATCACGAGCTGCGCCATCGTGCTCGCGATGATTCCGCTTCTGCTGTCCGCCGGGGCCGCAGCCGAAGCGCATCGCAGCCTCGGCTGGCCCTTGTTTGCCGGTCTGGCGATTGGTAGCTGGTTCACGCTCTTCGTCCTGCCCGTGATGTACAGCTACATCTCAAAGCCCAAGGCGCCTGTTGTCGAGGCTCCCCCGCTCCCCCCGCCTGCCTCTCGTCAAGATGACGACACGCCCGCGGCCCGCCTCATGTCCGCTACGATGCGCGATGACAGGATCTGACGCTGATCGAAGACCCGGACCGCGCGGCAGCGGCGGCGTTCGCTGCGACGCACCGAAGCTCGCCGCTGGCCTGAGGGCCGAGCGGACGAACCGTCCGTCGTATGCGGGGCTTCGCTCTCGCGGCTGCTGCCGATCGGTGCTAGGACCGATCGGCCGAACTGGGAGACACCATGACCGAGGAACGACTTTTCGACATGCCACTGTTGCCCCATCTGATCATCGATGGGCTCAACCGTTACGACGACCGCCCTTTCCTCATCCTGGGCGACACGACGACGACTTATGCCGAGGTGAGGGCTCAAACCAGCCGCTTCGTGCAGGCGCTTCAGTCCAAGGGCATTGGCAAGGGTTCGCGGACCGCGATCATTTCGGCCAATCGCCCCGAGGTCCTCTTTCACTTGGCGGCCAATGCGATCGTCGGGGCGTGTGGAACGCCGCTTCATCCGCTCGGCTCGGTCGATGATCACGCCTACGTGCTGCAAGACGCCGGCGTGGAGACTCTGGTCTACGATGCCAGCGCCTTCGAGGGGCTGGCCCAGGAGCTGAAGAAGCGCGTTCCGAAGCTCAAGAATTTGCTGGCTTTCGGTCCCACACAAGTCGGTGAGGACCTGACTGCGCTCGCGGCGACCTTCGAGCCCAAGCCGCTCGTGGCTCCGGACATCGGCCCCGAGGATCTGAACACCATCGTGTACACGGGCGGTACCACGGGCCGTCCCAAAGGCGTCCTCCAGCCTTACCGTTCGGCCGCCTACATGACGATGGTACAGATGGCCGAGTGGGAGTGGCCCGAGGAGGTGCGCTTTCTCATCGCCACACCGCTTTCGCATGCGGCGGCCGCTGTGTTCGTTCCGACGCTGCAGCTCGGTGGCTCGTTCGTCGTCATGCAGGGCTTCACGCCGGATCTCTTCTTCGATACGGTCGAGCGACACAAGATCACGACCACGTTTCTGGTGCCCGTGATGATCTACGCGCTCCTGGATCATCCCAGGGCAGCCAGCGCCGACCTCTCGAGCTTGAAGACGCTGTTCTACGGCGCGTCTCCGATGAGCCCGGCACGACTCAAGGAAGGGCTTCAGAAGTGGGGGTCCATCTTCTTCCAGTTCTTTGGTCAGTCTGAAGCTCCGATGGTTCTGACCCACATGAAGAAGGGCGAGCACGACCTCAGCAAGCCCGAGCGCTTTGCGTCCTGCGGGCGACCGACGCCATGGATTCGGCTCGCCCTCTTGAACGATGAAGACCAACCCGTCGCGGAGGGCGAAGCAGGCGAAATCTGCGTGCGCGCTCCGCTGGTCATGAAGGGCTACAATGGCCTGCCCGATCAGACCGCGGAGGCCTTTTCTGGAGGTTGGCTGCACACCGGAGACGTTGGCCGTTTCGACGAGGATGGCTTCCTGCACATCGTCGACCGCAAGAAGGACATGATCGTCACCGGTGGCTTCAACGTCTTTCCCCGTGAGATCGAGGACGTCATCTCGGCGCACCCGGCGGTAGCCCAGGTGGCCGTGGTCGGGGTTCCGGATGAGCGTTGGGGTGAAGCGGTCAAGGCCGTCGTCATCCTGCGACCCGGCCATGAGGGCGGTGAACCGCTCGCTAAGGAGCTCCAGGCGGCGGTCAAGAGCGCCAAGGGCTCCGTCCAATCGCCCAAGACCGTGGATTTCGTGGACTCGATTCCACTGTCGGCCTTGGGCAAGCCGGACAAGAAGGCGCTCCGGAAGCAATTCTGGGGCGATCGAGAGCGCGGCGTAAACTAGCGGCGTCATCCCTGCTCGGGAGCCACTGTCGACATGCCACTCGACCCCGAGATCGCCAAGGTCCTCGAAGCCCGCAAAGCAGCGAACATCCCTTCGTTCGAGACGCTCACGCCTGAGGAGGCGCGGCGCGTCTATGCGGCCATCGGGCGCCCGCGGGCCGAGGTTCCGCTCTCGTCGGTGCAAGACCACCGGCTGGCAGGCCCTGGCGGCGAGCTCGCGGTCCGCGTCTACCTACCTGTAGGAGAGGGACCTTTCCCGGTGCTGGTCTACTTCCACGGTGGCGGCTGGGTCGTCGGAAATCTCGATACGCATGACTCTCAGGCTCGCGGTCTGTGTGCCGGCTCGGGCTGTGCCGTCGTGTCCGTCGACTATCGCCTGGCACCCGAGCACCCATACCCAGCGGCGCCCGAAGATTGCTATGCGGCCACCAGCTGGGCCTTCGAGCACGGGGGCGAGCTCGGCCTGGACTGCTCCCGGCTCGCGGTCGGCGGTGACAGCGCGGGCGCAAACCTCGCCACCGTGGTTGCCCTCATGGCTCGCGACCGACAGGGGCCCGAGATTCGTTTTCAGCTGCTCGTCTATCCAGCGACGGACGACGACTTCAGCCGCACTTCCTGCATCGAAAATGCGGAGGGTTACATTCTGTCGACGGCGGCCATGCGTTGGTTTTGGAACCACTATGTGCCGGATCCCGCGAGGCGATCCGAGCCTTACTGCGCACCGGCCAAGGCGCAGAGTCTCGTCGGTCTGCCCCCTGCGCTCGTGATGACGGCGGAGTTCGACCCGCTTCGCGACGACGGAAATGCCTATGCAGAGCGGCTTCAAAGCAGTGGTGTCCCGACCCGACTGTCCTGTTACCTCGGCGCGGTTCATGGCTTTGTCGGGATGGGCGCTTTTTCGGCCTTGGCCCGCGAGGCCATGCGCGAGGCCTGCGAGGCCCTGAGCCAAGCTTTGCGCTGAGCGCCCTGCTACTGGGCCCGCAGGGCCTCGACCCGAAGCGCGCCATCGTCGTCGCGCTGAACGTGCAGGGTCCAGGGGTGGCAGCAGACATCACAGTCCCTGACGAGCTCGCCGCGGCTGTCGGGATCGACGTAGATCTCGACCCTTTCAAAACAGTAGGGGCAGATGATCTCCGCGGTGTCTTCCATACAACGACGAGCCTACCAGGGCCGTGGCAGGCGCGGAAGCTGGCGGCGCGGCTTGCGCTGCCAGGCAGAGAGGGTCACTTCGGGCTGGCGCCTGGACCACCGACGGGCCAACTTGTTAGAAACGGCTGCAGCCTCCATCCCCGCCACGGGGTCCATTTCCTTACTCCGGAATCAATATGCTTCGCCCTCTTGATCGTGAATCGCTTCGCCGTCAGTTCCGCAACGCCAAACCGTTTCCGTTCGTTGCCATCGATGACTTTCTAGAGCCATCCTTCGCCCGAGAAGTGGCCGCGTCCTACCCGAGCTATTCGGTGGCCAAGGCGCAAGGGCGCGAATTTTCCGCTGTGAACGAACAGTCGAAGATCCAGGTGACCGACATATCGGTCTTCCCGGAGCCGGTGAAGCGCTTGAACGCGCTACTGTCGTCGCCGGAGTTCCTCTCAGAGCTGGAGTACATCACTGGAATCGAGGGGCTCCAGTACGATTCACGGCTGGACGGTGGGGGGATGCACTTGACCGGGCCGCGAGGCCGACTCGATGTTCACGTGGACTTCAATTATCTGGAACTTCGCCGCCTGCATCGTCGCCTGAACATCCTCGTCTACCTCAACGAGGACTGGAAGGACGAGTGGGGCGGTGCGGTCGAACTTTGGGACAAGGACGTCCGCGAGTGTCACCACTCCATCAAGCCGCTGCTCAATCGCTGCGTGATCTTCGAGACGAGTGAGATCAGTTTCCATGGCGTCGAGCCCGTGACCTGCCCCGAGGGCATCCGGCGTATCTCGTTTGCCGCTTACTACTACACTGAGACGCGCGAAGACTGGGACGGCAACGTGCACAACACGGTGTTCAGGGCGCGGCCGCAGGAGCGCTTTCGTGGCGCCGTACTGATGCCACTCGAAACGATGCGGCGAGAGCTCGTTCCCAAGGCCAAACAGGTCGTCAAGAAGCTCATTCGTCGCGAACAGTAGAAGGTTCCGTCCGTTCCGCGCACATGGTACAAGCGCAGCATGTTCGATTTTCGAGCTTGGCCCTTCGTGCTGTGGCTGTGGGTATCGGTTTGCCTGGGCTGCGCGAAGGAGGTTGGTCCCGAAAGCGAAGCAGCCCCGGTGGAGACAGCGGCTCTGGCGTCGGACTCCGCGAACCCCGAGGCTGAGTTGCCGGCCGGCATGGATCTCGAAAAGGGCATCCCGCCTTGGTACGTGAGCGGCCCCGGCAAGATCGAGGCCAGCCGGGTGCGGCAAGGCATAAACGATCAGAGCAAGAGCATTGTGCCCTGCAACCAGGCTTGGGATCCGGGGACTGGCCACCATACGGCCAAGGTGCTCATTCGGTTCACGATTGGTGAGAAGGGTCACATTTCGGACATGAACGCCGCCGAGACCCTCGGAGGGGACGCCGCGCTAGCCGAGTGCGTTGTCGACGGAATGCGCGGAATGACCTTTGATCCGCCTCCGCTTGGAGGTGAGGTAACTTACGAAATGCCCCTGTACTTCGCGAAGCGATGAGCGGCCGACGCGAACGCATCGCCTCCCAGACACCTTCGCAACGTGGTAAATAATAAGCATGGATAAGCAGGCCCTCATCGCTTCCTTCATGACCCCGATGCCCCACACGGTCGGGAGCGAGCAAACTATCACCTTCGCGCAGGAGCAGATGCGCAAGTACAAGATCCGGCACCTGCCCGTGCTTCATGGGGGTGAGCTGCACGGCATCGTGAGCGAGCGGGACCTGGGAGTCATCGCGGGGCTGAACGAAGTGAATCCCGACGAGACGACCGTCGAGGAAGCGATGACCCAGGAGGCTTACACGGTGGCCAAGGACGCCCCGATGCTGGACGTCCTGCGCGAGATGCTCGAGCACCAGTACGGCTCTGCGGTCGTTGTCGAGGGCAACAAGGTCATAGGCATCTTCACGACCCATGACGCCCTGCGGCTGCTCGTGGAGAGCGTAGCGGCCTAGCAGGAGCCGCGCTGCCCCCGTGGGTAGCAGGAGGCGCTGCCCATGGGTCATAGAGCGCGAGCTGGTCATCGAGCGCGAGCTCGGCTGGGCTCTGGGGGCGTGGCCCCTACGGGTCGGCGCTAGTCCTCGAAAATGGGCTTTCGGCCCTCGCGTCGTGCCGACATGGACTCCTCGAAGTTCTTCGTGGTCATGCGCACGAGCATCTGGTTGCGATCCTCGAGGTCGATCGCGGCCGCCAGGCTGCCGCATTCGGGGCTGCTCCATAGCACGCGCTTGGTCATGGAGATGCCGTGCGTGCTCAGCGCATCGATCTCGGTGGCCATTTCGAGTGCGCGCTCGAGTAGCTCCCCGTCGGGGTAGACGCGGGAGACCAAGCCCATCTTCGAGGCTTCCCCCGAGCCGTAGCGCCGTCCAGTCAGCAAGATCTCGCCGGCGTAGGACGAGCCGACGGCACGCGGTAGCAAGTAGCTAATGCCCATTTCGGCGCCGGTGAGCCCGTGGTGCACGCCCGCGAAGCAAAACGTGGCGGACTCGCCGGCCAGGCGGATGTCGGCTCCGAGCGCGAGACACAGTCCTCCTCCGTAGGCGGGTCCATTGATGGCCGCGATGATCGGCTGTGGAATCTCACGCATGGCCGGAATCAGGCCGGAGATGTACTGCATCGAACGAATCGCGATGCGTGACATCGGAAGACCTTCGGCATGGGGCGGAAGACCCATCTGCTCGAGGTTCATGCCGGAGCAGAAGCCCGCGCCGGCGCCCGTGAGGACCACCACGCTGCAGTCGTTGTCTTTGCGGAGCTCAGCGAGCACCTCATAGAGCGCCGCGGTCAAATCGAACGAGATGGCGTTCAGGGTTCCGGGCTCGTTTAGCGTCACGAGACGGACGTGCGGTTGAGGGCGGCTCACTTCGACGAGAGACATGGACCCTCTCTTACGCGGAGCGCCGGCGGCTCGCAATTCTCCTGCAAAGAGCCCGGCAGGGCCCTGGCCAGAGCTCAGTCGCCGAGACTGTCTCAGCGAGGGCGCCGCGGGGCATCACGCTGTTCGTCGTCCCTCGCGAGATCGCGGGGCTGAGCGAAGTTTCAGCTCGCGACTGGCGGCATTTGGGTCGCTCAGCAGTCGTTGCAGCTTCACGGCGGGATCGGCATGACCGACGAGCATGACATCGGCCTCTACTTCGAGCGCATGTACGCCTTGAACGCGCTCTTCGGTGACGACGAGTTTCACGTTGCCCGGTTTGCGGACGCCTTGATGGCCTGAGCGCGGACTCCTACGGCGACCCAAAGTCGGTCCATGCTCGCCCGTTCTGGGGAGTCAGAGCCCCTTTCGAAGGCCCGCTGGCAGCTTGGATGCAAAAAAGCGCGCCAAATTCCAGCCTAAGCGCCATGATTCGCCAAATGCTAGCTTTGCGGAAGAGGCGAGCCTTTAGGTTTGTCTCTGCGAACGCTATGGCCTATGTGCCAGGCGAGCTGACGGATGCTGCGGGGTGATTGCCATGAAGCCCAAATTCACAATCGGCCAACTCGTTCAACACAGACTCTTCGATTACCGGGGCGTCGTGATAGACATCGATTTCAGCTTTTCACTGAGCGATGCCTGGTACGAGCAGGTCGCCAAGAACCTTCCGCCCAAGGACCAGCCCTGGTACCGAGTGCTGGTGGGTGACGCCATTCACGAAACCTACGTGGCCGAGCGGCACCTGGAGCCGGACCCGACCGGCGCTCCTATAGAGCACCCACTGGTCGAGGATTTCTTCGACGAGTTCGCGAACGGCTACTACGTGCGCAGCCGAGAGCTCAACTGAGATCGACCGACGGGGTAACGGCCCCATCCTAGCTCAAGGTCGACGGAGCTCTTGAAACATACCGAAGCTCGCGAAGGCGAGCAGGACGGCGATGAAAAAAGAGGCGCTCAGTCCTATGAAGCCGAGCCAGAAGAACGGTAACACCAGCCAACGCTGCTTGGCACTCAGCCGGTGATGGTGCTCGAAGGACCGCGCGTACCAGCGCCTCGGCACCTCGCCGTTCTTTTGAAGTGACGCGAAGAGGGTCGCGAAATATATGGATTCGGCGACCACGGCGACGAGCCCGAGGATCGTCATCAGCAGCCAGGCGAGCTGATAGACGCTCGGCTGCGCGACGAACTCGACGCCATAGGCAATCGCAGCCAATGCGACGAAGGCGAGCACGACTATGGCTAGCTCTCTCACCGGACAGCCTTTCGAGGTTAGCGCAATGTGTGCCGGCCCGCTGCTGTCCGCTGCTGCCCTCTGCGACGCGCCGGACCGCCCAGGGCGTTTCGGACGGTGACCAGGCAACGCGTTGCCGCTACAATCCGGCCAGACGCACAGGACGCACTGATGACCGACCGCTTGCAGTCTTTCGAGGAATTCTGGCCGTACTACGTCGGCGCGCATCGAACGCGTGGCTGCCGGGCACTGCACTATCTTGGCACGAGCCTGGGTCTGGCCTGCGTTGCAGCGGCCCTGCTGACCTCCGAGCTCTGGCTCATCCTGCTGGCGCCACTATTCGGGTACGGCTTGGCCTGGCTGGGACATTTCCGCATCGAGAAGAACCGCCCTGCCTCGTTCGAGTATTGGTGGTGGTCGCTTCGAGGCGATTTCCGCATGCTCGCGCTGGGTCTCACCGCAAAGATGTCGGCCGAGCTCACGAGGCTCTACGGCAGCCCGACGCCCGCAGCCGACGCGAAGCTGCTCGCCGAGCGTTGAGACGCGAGCCGGGCGGGATCAGACAGGCCCGCGCTCGAGCTTGAACACACGCTCGGCGTTCTCATGGAGAAATGCCCTTTGGGCTTCCTCCGACAGCCCCAGTCCATCGAGCTGCGCCAAGCATTTCTGGGGCGGAATCATCGGCCAGTTGCTTCCGAACAGGACCTTGCGCTGACCGGGGCCCTTCATGAAACGAACCAGCGACTCAGGATAGCGTTGCGGCGTGTATGCGGAGGTGTCGATGTAGACATTCGGATACTTCGTGGCCAGGGCGATCATTTCTTCGGTCCAGGGGTAGCCGATGTGCCCACCGACGATGCGGAGCTCGGGGAACTCGAGCGCGACCTCGTCCAGGTAAGGGATCGGGCGGCCTGGCTCGCTCGGGCGCATTGGACCCGCGTGGCCGACCTGCAGGCAGAACACCAGGTCGAGCTCCACGCATTCGGCGTAAATGGGGTAGTAGCGTCGGTCGTTGGGCGGCAGGCCCCAAAGCCAGGGAAGCACTCGGACCCCCACGAAGCCGAGCTCTTTGACGCAGCGCCGAAGCTCGCGAACGGCGTCCATGGGCCGGTGCAGGTCTACCGAACCGATGCCCACAATCCGCCCCGGCTGCGCGCGAGTCGTCGCAGCGACTTCGTCATTGCTGATCAGCGGGCCCCGAGGCCCCCACCAGGCAGAGCTCAGCGCCTGGCTGACAGCAGCCGCGTCGAGCGCAGCGAGCGTGAAGTCGAGCGGGATGTGCTCGGGAACGGTTTCCATCTTCATCCAGCGGCGTAGGCTGGCGAACATCTCGTGTCCGAGGAACGCGCTCGTTGGATGTTGAATCCAGGCGTCGATGATGCGGGCGCTCATGGCCATGCCCTCCGAGAGCCCACTGTACCGCGACGAGTTTGCCTGTGGACGTCCAAATTTGCTACGCATGAGCCGCGAGGGGGGCTCGATGAAGAAGATCGCACTTTCCGTGTGCTTGATGAACGCGTTCGCAGGGCTCGTTCCGCCGTCGCTGGCCCAGGCGCAGACCCAGGATACGGAGGCGGCCGAACTCTTCGCGATGAGCCAGGTGAGCGAGCCAAGCGTCGAGGAGCTGCAGGCCCTTCAAGACCTGGAGCAGCTGGACGAGCACATTCGGCGCACGCGGATCGCGCTTCTGAGCACGACCGGAGCTTTCGGCCTCGGTTTGGTTCTGAGCATCGCCGGCGCCTCGCAGTGCCGCGACGATCGTTTTGACGGAGATCTCGTCTGCACGACGACGGGCAAGGCGCTCTGGGGCATCGGCGGCTCGGCCCTCATCGGGGGCGCAGTCGGGATGATCACCTCGGGAATTCTGCTCGGCTTGCGCCAGCGCAAACGCCGCGGTCGGGAGCGCGAGATTCGAACATACAGCGAAAGACGGCTTCACTGGGATTTGCAGTCGGCGCGTTTGAGCTTCTAGTGGCTAGGGCTCGGGCCCTTGCTAGATTCCTCCCCGCGCCATGTCGCTTCTCGCTCGCTTCAAGCAGAACGGTCCCAACGGGTTTGGTTACGGAACCAGCGCAGCGGAAGTGACCGAGGGCCTCGATCTCACGGGCCGCAACATCCTGCTGACCGGCTGCAACGCGGGGCTCGGCAAAGAGACTCTGCGGGTGCTCGGCATGCGCGGAGCGCACGTCATTGCGGCGGCGCGCACGCGAGACAAAGCCCAGCGGGCATGTGACCAGGTTTATGGGGAGACGAGCGCGGTCGCCTGCGAGCTGTCGGACCCCGGTTCAGTGCTGGCCTGCGTCGCCGCGGTTCGGCACTTGGGCCGTCCTCTCGACGCGATCATTTGCAATGCGGGGATCATGGCGCTTCCGGAGCTTGAGCAGAGCCACGGCTACGAGCTTCAGTTCTTCACGAATCACATCGGCCACTTTCTCCTGGTCACCTCGCTGCTCGGCCAGCTCCGCGAAAACGGGCGTGTGGTCGTCGTGAGCAGCGAGGCCCATCGCCGTTGTCCGCCCGAGGGCATACAGTTCGACAATCTTTCGGGTGAGCGGGGCTATTCGCCCCTCCAGGCCTACGGGCAATCGAAGCTCGCCAACCTGCTGTTCGCCAAGGAGCTGGCCAGGCGCTTGGCGGGGACGGGCAAGACGGCCAACAGTCTTCACCCTGGCGTGATAGCCACCGAGCTCAGCCGAAACATGAACCCGGTGGCTGGCGTTGCGATGAAGCTTGCCGCGCCTCTGATCTTGAAGAGCATCCCGGAAGGGGCCGCGACGCAATGCTTCGTCGCGACCCACCCCCAGATGGAGGGGGTCCGCGGCAAGTACTTTGGTGACTGCAACGAGTGGTGCCCCAACCATCACGGCCGCGACCAAGGTCTGGCCCAAAGGCTGTGGGAGGTCTCCGAGCGCATCGTGTCCGGCTATGCGGCTCGTTCGTGACGCTCTAGATCATTACCGATTCGGCGCCACGGAGAGCGACCCGCTGCACCGGGCTGGGGTGCGCGTGCCGACGAGGATGTGGGTTTCCTTGACAAGCGGCGGGGTCGAGACAAGCTCCTCGGCGCAGTTTCGTCTGCGAGTTTCGCTTTACTAGGGAAGGTTTACAAGATGACTACTTCAGCCGTTCAAGCCCGCACCAGGACTGAGGCCGTTGCGCCCGCTGGGACTGTGGGCCAGACGACGGACGTTGCAGAGATCAACGCGATCTTCGAGGCGCAGCGTGCGAACCAGATGGCCGTCGGAAACTCGACTGCCAAGGAGCGCAAGCAAAAGCTCAAAAAACTCTTCGAGGCGGTGCTCGGGCACAAGCAGGAGATCCGTGACGCGCTCTATGCAGACTTTCGCAAGCACCCGAGTGAGGTCGACCTGACCGAGATCTACCCGGTCACAGGTGAGATCAAGCATGCGATGAGCCATCTCGGCCACTGGATGAAGCCGAAGAAGGTCAGCACCTCGATGGCTTTGATCGGCTCGTCCTCGCACGTCCGTTACGAGCCGAAGGGCGTCGTTCTCATCATCTCGCCCTGGAACTTTCCGATCAATCTGACTTTTGGTCCGCTCGTGGCTGCGATCGCTGCCGGCAACTGCGTGGTCATCAAGCCGTCTGAGATGACGCCCCACTCCTCGGCCGTCACGAAGAAGATCATCGAAAGCATCTTCGACAAGAACGAGGTGGCCGTCGTCGAGGGCGGGATCGAGACCTCTCAGGCCGTCCTGGACCTCCCGTTCAACCACATCTTCTTCACGGGCTCGCCGACGATCGGCAAGGTCGTCATGGAAGCCGCCTCCAAGCACCTGGCCTCCGTGACCCTCGAGCTTGGGGGCAAGTCCCCGACCATCGTCGATGAGACGGCGGACGTCACCGCGGCTGCACGCCGGATCACCTGGGCCAAATACGTCAATAATGGCCAAGTTTGCATCTCGCCGGACTATGTCTTCGTGCACGAGAGCAGGAAGGACGAGTTTCTGCAGAAGGTCAAAGAGACCATCACCAACTTCTACGGGGCCAACGCACAGGATTCCGGCTCCTACGCGCGTATCGTGAACGACAGGCACTACAAGCGGGTTGCCGGCTTGGTGGAACAGGCCAAGAAATCGGGGGCGACCGTGGTCTACGGGGGCGGCACCGACGCGAGCCAGGACTACGTGGAGCCGACCATTCTGACGGACTTGGACCTAAACTCGGACATCATGAACGAGGAGATCTTCGGGCCCGTGATGCCCGTGATCACGTACAAGAATCTCGACGAGCCGCTGCGCATCATCAACGGTAAGGAGAAGCCACTCGCGCTCTACATCTACAGCAAGAGCAAGAAGAACATCGAGCGGATCCTGCGGAACACCCGCGCTGGCGGTACCTGCATCAATCACAGCGCGGTGCACTTCTTCAACAACAGCCTGCCGTTTGGCGGCTCGAACAACAGCGGCATCGGCAAGGGGCACGGCTTCTTCGGCTTCGAGGCGTTTTCGAACCCGCGTGGCGTGCTGAAACAGCACCTGCCCTTGAGCGCCATCGAGCTCATGACGGCGCCCTACACGGACTTCAAGCAGACCTTGATCGACCTCAGCATCAAGTTCTTCTAAGAGGCTCGACTCGTGCTCCCAAGCGCCTCGGCCGCTACAGGCCCAGGCGCTTGGGAAGTATCTCGAGCACTCCGCGCTCGGCGTCTTCCGGGTCAGCGCCGATGGAGATGACGTCGAACTTGCCGTGACCGGCGAGCGGGCCGACGTTGTAGAGAATGAACCGGCCCTGGCCGCTGTCCGTGCGGAAAAGGAGCTCGTCGAGCAGGCGGAGCAGGTCGTGCAGCTTGGCGCCGGCCAGCTTGGGGAACAGCACGTCTTGGGCCCGGTAGCTTGGCCGCGGACCGGGCTTGATGCGGTCCAGAAGACTCATTGGAGTGCTGGTGCCACCCCAGCGGCCATTGCACTCGCTGAAGACGACCTCGAAGCTTCCCGCGGGCTCGCCCGTGACGAGATGATCGAACGAACATCGACCCGCGAAGCCGAGCTCTTGAAGGGCCGCGGCGACCTGCAGCGCCGAGTTGCCGAGGCTGCGGTTCACGGCATCGGGCAAGGTCGAGGGGCGGCTCCCGACGAAGACGCCTTCTTGGCCTCGCAGGACTTGCTCGTAGATGCCGTCCAGACGCGGGCTGCCATGTCCGAGCGGGGGGATCCAAAGCTGGGTCGAGGGAGAGGCCGATGCGTTCAGCCAGGCGACGCAAAGCACCTCTTCGCCCCGAGGCCATTCGGTGTTCTGCAGGAAGTCGTTGACGGCCTGTTCCAGCCTGCGTGGGTCTTCCAGAAGCTCGTCCGAGTCAAACACGGCGTTGCCCATGGCCGAGGCGCAGCGCGTTCGCTTCAGACCCACGCGCGGGTGACGCTGGGCCATTGCGCGCAGGTCCGTTCGGATCCCCTCGGCGTCCCGTGCGATGCGCGTGTCGACCAGCCAGTCGCGGCCCAGGACACGACTCACCAGCTCGTCGAAGAGCGCCTTGTCGTTGGCCACCCAGTTGACGGGCGGCGGCGGCCCGATGACGCAAACGGGAGTTTGGCTGTCTGTGGAGATCACGGAGGCCAGCTCCCAGACTTCTTCGATGCCCATGTAGGGGTGGAGGGTCATTGCGCCGCTGTTCCTGGCGGTCTCGACCAGTGCGGCTCGCGTGCGCTTTTTCAGGCAGGCCTTGGCGACTGCGCTGGGCGAGACCGCGGGCTCGGCAATGAGGTGCACGGGACTGCCCAGCCGCAGCGTCTCGCGACAATACGACTCGTACCCGGGCACCGCCGGAGTCACCGTCACGAAGGTATCTAGATCTCCGGCTCGCGTCCGCGCCCGGTGCTGGTACTCCTCGACGCCGGCTACGTTGCGTACAAACGGAATGGCCGAAACGTCGTCGAAGTGCACGCAGGGATGACCGACGTGCTCGGTCTTCCAGCGGTAGGGCTCGAACGGCCGCAGCTTCGAGTACATGTCCAGGTCCCTGGCGAATTCACGGCCGGCTTGTCGTGAGCTTTCGAGGTCAGGGAGCGCGTGCGGAAATTCCCAAGCCACAGGCCTCATCTTGTCCGCGGAGGCCGGGCAAGGCCAGTGCAGAACGCGAGCTCGGCTAGCCGTCGACTTCGAGCACGACTTTGCCCCGGGCGCGTTTCGTTTCGATGAAGCGGTGTGCTTCGGAAGCCTGCCGAAGCGGGAACGTGCGGTCGATGGGAACCTTCAGCTGGCCGGCGTCGATCTGCTCGCTCAGCCAATCGAGCTGTTTGCGGCGCGAACGCACGAGGACCAGCTTCGCCCGCTGTTTGCGTCCGAGTGTTCGAATCACGTCTTGGGCGATCCGCGGGCTCGGGATCGTGTGGACGTAGGTCCCCCGGGGCGCCAGCAGGCGCTTCAGCGCGTCGAAGTGGTAGTTGCCGAACACGTCGAAGATCAGGTCGAAGCGCTCGCTCAGCGAGGGGAGCTCGGTCGTCCCGTAGTCGATGAGCCGTTGAGCGCCGAGCCCGGCGACGAAATCGGCGTTGCGCTTACTGCAGACGGCGGTGACCTCGGCGCCGACAATTCGCGCGATCTGAACCGCGAAGACGCCAACGCCCCCGGAGGCGCCATTGATCAGCACTCTTTGTCCGGGCCTCAAGCGTCCGTTGTTGCGCAGCGCCTGCAGCGCCGTTTGCGCTGCCAGCGGTACGGCGGCCGCCGCCTTCAAGTCGATCGAAGCGGGGGCGCGGCCAAGCTGATTAACGTCCACGGCGGCGTATTCCGCATACGCGCGACCCGCGAAGTCGTTGATCATCCCGTAGACCCGCTCGCCCACGGCCAGGTCGCAACGCCCTTTCGTTTGCACGACCTCGCCGGCGATGTCGTGCCCGATGATCAGCGGAAAACGCTTCCCCGTGACGGCCGCGAACTTTCCTTTCCTGACGATCACGTCTTTGGGGTTCACGCCGACGAACCGCGTCCGGACCAACACCTGTCCGGACTTCGGAACGGGACGTGGCACCTGGGCCTCGCTGAGGACTTCGGGGCCCCCATACCGATGAAGCACCATCGCGCGCATCGTCCGCTTCGGATCGAGGCTTCGCCCGTACTGAGGAAGCGCGGAGCTCATGCTCAGGCCTTGTCGATCTTGAGGAGGAACAGGCCGGAGAGGATCTTCGGCGCGAAGAACGTGCTCTTCTCAGGCATCACGATGTCCGGGTTTTTGAGCCCTGCGTCGGCGACGGCCATGAGCTCGTCGAGACTCACCGGATGCAAGGCCACCGCGATGTCATAGTCGCCGCGGTCGACGACCGCTTTCATCGTGTCCAAAGCCGACTCCGAGTAATAGTCGAAGTGAGCCGGGTCCATGATCATGTCATGGGTGAGCCCAAGCTTTGGGTACAGCTCGCGCTCTAGAATCGCGCAGTCGAGCCGGCCGACCACGTCGGTCGGGACCTTCTGCGCGTTCAGCTTGTAACAGCCTTTCTTCGTGTAGATGCAAAAGCTGTTCTTTGGCGGGGTCTCGAAGCGATCGGCCGGTTCGAGCGGCAGCTCGGAGGCGACTTCCTCGAGTGTCTTCACGCCGTTGATGACACGGTTGTAAGCCTGAATGACGGCTTCCTCGGTGACGTAGCAGAGGAAGTGCGACTGCTTGTTCAGCAAGCTGGCGTGGTACCGGTGGTGTCCGTCCGCGATGTAGAAAGGCTCCGTCGCCATCGCGGCCTTGAGCGAGGCACCGTGCTCGCTGCTCTCGCGAACGCGCCAGATGCGATTGTGGATGCCTTCAATCTCGCTGTGCCCGCCGAAGTCGCTGACGAAGTCGTACAGTGGGGCGCCGCTCTCCTTGACGGCGTCCAACACCGATGACAGCGGTGCCCGAGTCAGCACGAACACCGGCCCGATGTGATGTCCCGTCGCCCTGTGGAGCGCGATGCGTCCCTTGACCTTGTCGTCGAAGGTCTTTTCATGACGGATGATCTGACCCTTCTCGTAAGGCGTCACCGCGGCGGCGACGAAGACACCGGTGCGCTGCTGGCCGTCCCAGTTTTGCTCGTAGACGTAGTACGCCGGCTCCTCGTCGGGCACGAGCAGGCCTTCGTCGACAAAGCGGTCGAGCGCGGCTTTGGGCTGCTCGCCTAAAATGATGTGAAAGAGCGAGCTCGGGTCGCTCGAGAGGTGCTGACTGAGCGCCGTTCCCGGCTTGATGACGTCGTAGGGCGGGGACGTGACGCGAGCCGCGCGCTCGGGGTCTGGGCGCAGTCCTGTGAGTCCGATCGTCGCGACCATGGGAGCCTCCTGATTGGGCCTTGCGATCGCATATCGACCGGGGATGTCAAGACGGTCCGGCCGCGACCGTCCCGCCGCCTTCGGCCGGGTCTGGCGCGAGCTCGAGCAGGCCGCGATCGCCGTCCAAGGTCACCCAGTCCCCGGTTCGAAAGCGCGTGGTGGCGCTGCGCAAATTGACCACCGCTGGCAAGCCGTATTCACGGGCGACGACCGCGCCGTGTGAGACGGCGCTCCCGACATCGGTCGCAAGGCCCGCGATGAGAGCGAAGTATGGGGTCCAGCCCACGTCGGTGATGGGCGCGATCAGGATCTCACCGGCCTGAAGAGCGGAAGCTTGCTCCGGGGTGTGCACCACCCGCGCCCGGCCCGTGACTCGGCCCCGGCTCACGGGCTTGCCGAGCAGCCCGCCCTCGGAGTCAAGCGTGTCTTGCGGGCGGATGGGCTCGGCGCGACCCTCGAAGACCTCCGGGAACTGCAGCGGCATCTGATAGTCGAGCGCCTGACGGCGAAGCTCGGCCGTTCGAACGAGCGAGCTTTGTCCTGCCAGCAGCTGGCCGAGCTCTTCGTGGAAAAAGAAAAAGACGAGGTCTTCGTCAGGCAACAAACTTTCTTCGAGCAACCGTGCGCCAAGTGCGCGGTAGGCTTCCTTGAAACGCCGGGTCACGGCGACGAGTCCGGACTTGGTGTGCTCACGCGAGCGCACGGCGGCGTGGGCGAGGCGCAACAGAGCGCGCATGCCGCGGCCCGGCTTGTTCGTTCGCGCAGGCCGCGCCGCGGTCTGCGGGCCGCGCTCCAGTCGAGCCCGCAAACCCGATTGCAGCGACTGCACGAGCGGCGTCGGATCGAGCGCCCATTCTTTTTGGCGCAGCTCGAGCTCGCGAACGGCGCGATGTCCATGCCGTGCCAAGTAACGAGAAAACTCCCGCCCGGCCTCCGCGGCAGGCGCGGAGCGCAGCCAGCTCGCAGCTTGATCGGGGCTCGCCTTCAGAAAGGTCGAAAGGGATTCGGGCTGCTGGGCCAGGGCTTCGATGATGCGCAAGGTCCCGGCCGCGATGTCCGCGCTTTCCACGTTGCTTGCGCCGGCCAGGAGCTCGGCCACCCGCGCGTGGTGCTCGGTCCCGGGCTCTTCGCCCTTAGCGAGGATGCCGAGCAGGATGGGAGCGATGGCTCCCGAGGCTGCCGACGACAGGAGATGGTGCTCGTAGGCCGCCCAGACCTGGGGCAGACGCTCGTCGATGGCCCCGTAGAGTGCCCTGGCATTGCTTTTCAGAGGAAACGAGAGGTCTCGAAGGACGGCTTCGAGGGCCTGGCGGTGCTGGGCCCCGCGCAGCAGTGTGGCGAAGTAACGGACGCCGTTCCGGGCCTGGGTCGAGGCTGCTGCGGGCGTGGGTTCTTGCACTTCCTCGATGTCCCGCCCGCAAAGCGCGAGACACATTTGCGTCTTCGTCGAGCCGGCCACGTAGGCGCTGATCTCGGCCAAGGTACCCAAGTTCAAGAACAGGTGACCGAAGAACATGGCGACGTAGCGAAGCTCGTCTCCCTCCGGGATTTTCGCGCCCAGCTTCCGGTACATGCGTTGCATGCCGATGTCGATGCCGCGCCCGGTCACGGAGAACGTGAGCGGTGTCACCGCACCGGGCATCATCTCGCCGATGTTGCACCAGGTATAGACCGCTCCTGGGGCAGGCGTCGTATCGAGCTCGTTCGGATCCGAGGGCAGGCTGGTGATCGGTCGCGCTTGCAGCCAGTAGAGCTGTCCGTCGGCGTCGATGGCCCACTCCAGGTCGAGCGGTGCGCCGTATTCGGTTTCCGCGCGGAGGGCTTCGCTCCGCAGCTGTTCCAGCTCTTCCTTACTGAGTACCGGATGCAAGCCCTGCACGTCGATCTCGCGAAGCTCGCCTTCACGGCCGAGGACCCAGTGGTCCGGGGTCCGCTGTCCGCTCACCAGGGCTTCCCCCAGCCCGGGCACGGCGTCGACCACGAGCTCGTCCCGTCGCGCGCTGACGGGATTGGCGGTGAACAGCACACCTGCCGCGCGCGCGTCGACCATACGCTGCACGACGACGTTCATCTGCGTCGGCGCGCCGCCGGTTTGCTTGGACCGATACTGCTCTGCCCGTGCCTCGTGAGCGGACTCCAGGCAGCGGCAGATCGCTTCACGTAGTGCTTCCGGTCCTTCGACATCGAGCAGTGTCTCGTACTGGCCCGCGAAAGACGCCGCTTCGCTGTCCTCTCCGATGGCGGAGGAACGGACGGCGACTTTGCCTCCGCCGAGCCCCTCGTAGTGTTCGTTCAGATCCGGGGGTAGTGCCTCCGCGGAGGCTCCAAGCAGCACGAAGCCCTGCGGTACGCGAAACTGCAGATGCAGCAGCCTCGCCAAGCCCTCGGCCTTGCCGCCAACGGGTTCGGTCGAGATGTGCTCGAGGGGTATGCAGCGGGGCTCAGGCATTCGGCGCTAGGAGCTGGACGCGCTCAGAGCGCGCGTCGCGAACGAACGGAGCGTGCCAGGGTTTCCAGCACTGGCAAGGTAGCGTCCCAGCCCATGCATGCGTCGGTGATGCTTTGACCGTAGGTGAGCGCGGCCTTGGCGCTGTGATTCTGTCGACCACCCACCAAGAAGCTCTCGAGCATCAGCCCGAACACCTGCGTGCTACCGCCGGCGACCTGTGCAGCGAGGGCAGCGGCCACTTCGGGCTGCTTCTCATGGTCTTTGCTGCTGTTGGCATGGCTACAGTCGACCATCAGCCTGGGCGGCAGTCCCGCGGCCTCGAGCATTTCGACCGTGGCGGCGATCGAAGCCGCATCGTAGTTCGGGCTCGACGAGCCACCTCGATGGATCACGTGACAGTCGAGGTTTCCCCTGGTGGCCACGATGGCCGTCAGCCCCTGTTTGGTCACCGAGAGGAAGTGGTGAGGGTTGCGTGCAGCTCTGACCGCGTCGACCGCGATCTGCACGGTGCCTCGCGTCCCGTTCTTGAACCCGACCGGCATCGACAGGCCACTGGCCAGCTCGCGATGGACCTGGCTTTCGGTGGTGCGTGCACCGATGGCGCCCCAGGCGACCAGGTCCGCGACGAACTGCGGAGAGATTGGGTCCAGGAATTCGGTGCCGGCTGGCAGGTCCATGTCGGCCAGGCTGCTCAGGAGTCCTCGGGCGATCCGCAGCCCGTGGTTGATGTCGAAGCTGTCGTCCAGGTTCGGGTCGTTGATCAAACCCTTCCAGCCCACGGTCGTGCGGGGCTTCTCGAAATAGGTGCGCATCACGATGAGAAGCTCGTCGCTGTAGGCGTCGGCCTGCACCTTGAGCCGCCGCGCGTAGTCGAGCGCGGCGGTGGGATCG
This sequence comes from uncultured delta proteobacterium, assembly GCA_963746475.1. Taxonomy (GTDB): domain Bacteria; phylum Myxococcota_A; class Polyangia; order Polyangiales; family Houyiibacteriaceae; genus SG8-38. The sequence goes on along the minus strand of CAVVBB010000001.1, from coordinate 444,074 downwards.
TGAATCGAGCATGGGCCGACGACCACGACCAGTCGGTCATCGTTGCCGTACAGGATGCTGCTTATGTCTTTGCGCGCCTTCGAGATGCGAGCGATGGCGGCGTCACCCGGATGAATCTCTTCCATCAGGATGGCGGGCGGGATCAGCGGGCGCAGGCCCTCGATACGGACGTCGTCGGTAGCTGGACGGAACATTAGCGTCGAGATGTAGCATGGATGGAGTCTCTCGTCCGTCTCCGCGAAAAGAGCTGAGTATGATCTGGCCGCGGCCTCTTCCTGGCACGCGCTCGCCCACAAGTGCGGACTTTGGGTCCGAGCGGCTCGCCCGCTTTTGCGGGACGGAGATGTCCGCCCGGGCCGATGCAGTGATTGCGCTGGACGGCGAGCATCGGCCGGTAGGCGTCGACTTGGGTGACGCCGAAACGGGGCCGCTGTGCTAAGTCGACGCTCCTCGTGACCCGTTTCGTCCAGCTGTTTCCGCTTTGGGTCGTTCTGGGCGGCGTCTTCGGGCTTCTCTATCCACCCGCCTTTGCCTGGTTTCTCGAGTACGGCCTGGTGACTCCAGGGCTGCAGGTCATCATGCTTGGCATGGGGCTGACGCTGGAGCTGACCGATTTCGCACGCGTCCTACGCCGACCGGGCGCCATCGCCTGGGGCGTCGGGCTTCAGTACGTCGTCATGCCTCTGGTCGGCTGGGTGTCCGGGTACCTTTTTCAGCTACCGACCGTGTTCGCAGTCGGGCTCGTGCTGGTCTGCTGCTGTCCCGGGGGAACGGCCTCGAACGTGATCGCCTACCTGGCCAAAGCCGACGTGGCGCTCTCGGTGTCGATGACGGCGGTGTCCACCCTTCTGGCTGCGCTTTGTACCCCCTTGCTGGTCGAGTGGTACGCTGGAAGTCGCGTCGAGGTCGACGTGCTGGGCCTCTTCCTGAGCACCTCGGAGGTCGTCCTGCTTCCGGTGGCCCTGGGCCTAGGGCTTCGCCGCTATGCGCCGCGCTTCACCCGGGCCGCGCTGCCCTTTGCACCCGCGGCTGCGGTGATCGCGATCGTGCTCATCTGCGCCGCCATCCTCGCCGCCCGTAGCGAGGCCATCTTGGCCAATGGGCTCAGGGTGCTCGGCGCCGTGTCGTTCGCGCACATGCTGGGCTTTGCCATCGGCTTTTTGATTGCAGGCCTCGTCCACGGCTTCGGCGCGGCCGCCAGGACGATATCGATCGAAGTGGGCATGCAGAACTCCGGTCTCGGAGCGGTTCTCGCACAGGCCCATTTCGCCAACCCCTTGACCGCCGTGCCCAGCGCCATTTCCGCCGTGGTCCACAGCGTGCTCGGGAGCGCCCTTGCGGCTTACTGGTCGAGGCATCCGGCGCCGATGTTGCCCCGAGTTGCCGAGCGTGAAACCTGTCCGTAACGAGCCCTGGCGACACTGCTGGGTATGTTGACCAAAATCGTGGACCGAACGCTGCACGGGCTGCTCGACCTGGTCGAGCTCCTGATGGTGCGCGACGACACGCCTAGACTGAAGGGCCAGCGGACGCCCGCCATGGCTGTCCGCTCCACGACGCAGCGCGTCGTTGGCTAGTCCGTGGTGAAGGACTCACCACAGCCGCAGTCCCCCGTGGCGTTCGGATTGTTCCACTTGAACCCGTAGCTCATCAGGCCCGACTCCCAGTCCAGCACCGAGCCCTTGAGGTACTCGATGCTCCGGTTGTCGACGATGACCTTCAGGCCATCGAACTCGAACACCAGATCGCGGTTTGGACGGACCTTCTTGGCGAGCTCATACACGTAGTAGAAGCCGGAACAGCCGCCGCCCTTGACGCCGAGCCGGAGCCCTTCGGCAGGCTCACCCGCCTCGAGCAGCTTCTTCTTGGCCATTTCGACCGCCCTGGGGGTCAGCGTGATGCTCGCTTCGCTCATGCTCGCTAGATAAGGCCGCAGAGCCGGTTTCGCCAGGCCCGGCTACCAGTCGACCTCGACCCCCGCCTCGTGCAGGGCCCACTGCGGGCTGCGCGCCCGCAGCCCCGCCACGATGTCCGCGGTCGCAGAAGCGGCCGTCTCCACCTGGCTTTGGGTGCTCATGCGGCCCAGCCCGAAACGGATGCTGGCCGCGGCCCAATCCTTGGGGACCCCGAGGGCCTCCAGCACGTAGCTCGGACCCTCGGCCGCACTGCTGCAGGCGGCGCCGCTCGACACGGCCACGCGCTCACAGAGCCGCAGCAGGAGCTGGGCGCCGTCCACGTAGCCGAACGACAGGTTGAGGTTTCCGGGGTGGCGCCGTGCCACCGAGCCGTTGACCCGGACCTGCGGGATCTGCTCGAGCAAGCGTGCTTGCAGCGCATCGCGAAGCCCGGCGATGCGCTGCGCCTCCTCTTGACCCTCCTGCTGCATCAGCGCGGCGGCCGTGCCGAAGCCCACCAGCCCCGGCACGTTGAGCGTTCCGGATCGAAACCCCTGCTCGTGCCCGCCGCCATGGATCTGCGCGGTGGGGATGCCTCGGCTCTGTACCGAGCGACGTACGAACAGAGCCCCGACCCCCTTGGGGCCGTACATCTTGTGCGCGGACAGGCTCGCCATGTCGATGCCCATCGCCTCCACGTCGAACGGCAGGTAGCCGAGGCCTTGCGCGGCATCACAGTGAAAAAGCAGGCCGTGCTTGCGGGCAAGCGCGCCGATGGCCCCGAGGTCCTGCACGGTGCCGATCTCGTTGTTGGCGAGCATCGCGCTGATTAGCAGCGTGTCCTCTTCGATGGCCTGCTCCAGTCGTTCGAGGTCGACCAGGCCGTCTTTGGCCACATCCAGGTAGGTGACGCGCGCGCCCTGCTGCTCAAGGGCTTTACAGCTGTCCAAAACCGCTCGGTGCTCGGTGCGCAGCGTGATGATGTGAGCGCGTGTTCCCTGTGCCGCCTGCAGCGCGCCCTTGAGCGCCAGGTTGTCGGCCTCGGTCGCGCCCGATGTGAAAATGATCTCTTCCGGCTTTGCCGCAATCAGCGATGCCAGCTGAGCCCGGGCCCGCTCGACGGCGTCGCTTGCGCTTTTTCCGTAGGCGTGCACCCGGCTCGATGCGTTGCCGAAGTCACCTTCCAGGTATGGCTTCATTGCTGCCAGTACCCGCCGGTCGATGGGCGTCGTGGCGTGATGGTCCATGTAAATCGGCTGACTCATGAGCTCACCGTACCAAGCCTAGCGCCGCTGCTACACGCTTCCAATACGTTGAACTATGCTTAGTTCATGACTGACGAGAAGATACTCTGCGCGACCGACCTGAGTGGCGAGGGTTCGCGGACTGTAGACTTGGCCCTGGTCACGGCCAAAGCCTTTGGCGTGGGCCTCGAGCTTCTTCACGTCATCGACGACGCGGACACCTGGTGGCCCGAGACCCCCGACGTCGAGTCGGCCGTCCAGCAGGCCGAGGAACAGCGTGTCCTCTACGAGTCACAGATGCGCAAAATGCTCAAAGCCGAGCAAGAGCGCTGTGTGGCGTCGGGCGTCGAGTGCGAGGGTCTCGTCGTGCGTGGCCGACCATGGCGCGTGATTCCGGAGCTTGCGTCACAGAGGAACGCGCTTCTCACCGTCATCGGGGCGCACGGCGCCGGCGGCGAACGCGCGGTGGCCAGGGCGAGCGTGAGCGAGCGCATACTTGGAGCGACGGCCGACAAGGTCGTCGAGGTCTCCGACCGGCCTGTGTTGGTGGCGACCGGAACCGAACCGATTCCGACTTCTCTCATCGGCGCGGACTGGCTACTCGGTACTGATTTCTCCGGTTCTTGTCAGAACGCTCTGCTTTGGGCGAAGGAAGCGACGGAAAAGACGGGTGGCCGACTTCATGTCGTGAACGTCGTCCTGCCTGCAGGCCGGGACGACAGGCCTGACGAAGAGCGGACCTGGCGGCAGATCCTACGCAGCGAGTCCAAGCTCGAGGCCGAGAAGAGGCTCGAGAGCTGGGTCGCGGAGCATGCGTCTCAGGCTAGCTGGCGGCAGATCATGTCGTATGACAAACCTTCCGAGGCCCTTTGCGCCGAGGCCCACGAAGTGGAGGCTGATATCGTCGTTCTCGGCACCAGCGTGCGCTCGGTGCTGGGACGGCTGCTGATCGGCAGCACGGCCCATGAGGTCCTCAGGCGTTGCTCGGTTCCAGTCTTGCTGGTTCCCGTCGACCAGCAGCTCTGAGCGGGCTCGGCGCGCCTCGCCTGAGCTCCGCGGTAAGAGCCGGTTTCACTGCTGCTTGACACCCCCTGGAGCGTACCCTAGATACGATATGGGACCGCGATGGTCCTGTATGCAAGTGTCTAGAAATGCTCAGGATTTCAAAGCTCACGGACTATGCGGTCGTCATGGCGACCCAGCTGGCCGCGGCCGATCGGCCGCAGGCGGCCCGTGATCTTGCGCTTCAGACGCACGTCCCAGAGCCCACTGCCAGCAAGGTGCTCAAGCGCCTAGCCCGCGCAGGAGTAGTGACCTCGCAGCGCGGCGCCAAGGGCGGCTACGTTCTGTCCCGGCGTCCGGAGGACATCGGGATTCACGAGGTGATCGAGGCGCTCGAGGGTCCGATCGCGGTCACCGAATGTTCGGACGAGACCAGCGACTCGCTCTGTGAGTACGAAACCAACTGCGAGGTCCGCGCCAACTGGCAGCGCATCAATGTCGCCGTCCAAGACGCTCTGTCCAAGATTAGCTTGGCGGACATGGCGCAGCCCTCGGCCCTCGAACTGGTCACGATCGCGCGCTCGAGCGACGAAGCGAATCGCCGCCGCGAGCAGACCCCATCAGGCTCCGATCTTCAGTGAGAGGCCACGAGAATGTCTACTGCCCAGCAACCCATCGATGAGATTCTGAAGAAGAGCTACGACGCCGGCTTCGTCACGGACATCGAGCAAGAGTACGCGCCGCCCGGGCTCAGCGAGGAGATCGTCGAGTTCATCTCCAAGAAGAAGGAAGAGCCAGAGTGGCTCTTGCAGTGGCGGCTCAAGGCGTACCATCGCTGGCTGCAGATGTCGGAGCCGACCTGGGCCAAGGTGAGCTACCCGCCCATCGATTACCAAGACATCTGCTACTACGCCGCGCCCAAGTCCAAGGACGATGCCCCCAAGAGCCTCGACGAGGTCGATCCCGAGCTGCTGGCCACCTACGAAAAACTCGGTATCCCGCTTCACGAGCGGGAGGTCCTGGCGGGCGTGGCTGTCGATGCCGTCTTTGACAGCGTTTCGGTGGCGACCACCTTTCGCGAGAAGCTCGGCGAGGTCGGGGTCATCTTCATGTCCTTCTCCGAGGCGGTGCACAAGCATCCGGAGCTCATCCAGCAGTACCTCGGCTCGGTCGTTCCGGTTGCCGACAACTTCTTTGCCGCGCTCAACAGCGCCGTCTTCAGTGACGGCTCCTTCGTCTACATCCCCAAGGGCGTTCGTTGCCCGATGGAGCTGTCGACGTACTTCCGCATCAACGCGGCCAATACCGGGCAGTTCGAGCGCACGCTCATCATCGCCGAAGAGGGCAGCTACGTAAGCTATCTCGAGGGCTGCACGGCCCCGATGCGAGACGAAAACCAGCTTCATGCCGCCGTCGTCGAGTTGGTCGCGCACAAGGACGCGCAGATCAAGTACTCGACCGTTCAGAACTGGTACCCTGGTGATGAAAACGGCAAGGGCGGCATCTACAACTTCGTGACCAAGCGCGGCCTGTGCGAAGGCGAGCGCTCGAAGATCAGCTGGACGCAGGTCGAGACGGGCTCGGCCATCACCTGGAAGTACCCGAGCTGCATTCTCAAGGGCGACGGCTCGGTCGGCGAGTTCTACTCCGTCGCGCTGAGCAATCACCGGCAGCAGGCCGACACCGGCACCAAGATGATTCACTTGGGCAAGAACACCCGCTCCACGATCATCAGCAAGGGCATCAGCGCCGGGCACGGGCAGCAGACCTATCGCGGCGGAGTGAAAATCTCGCGCGGCGCGACTGGCGCACGCAACTACACGCAGTGCGATTCCCTGCTGATTGGCGACAAGTGCGGTGCGCACACGGTGCCTTACGTCGACGTTCGTAACAGCTCGGCGATGCTGGAGCACGAGGCGACGACCTCGCGCATCGGTGAGGATCAGCTTTTCTATTGCAGGCAGCGAGGGCTTTCCGAAGAGGAGGCGGTGGGTCTCATCGTCAACGGCTTCGCCAAGGAAGTCTTGAAAAAGCTGCCCATGGAGTTTGCAGTCGAGGCTCAGAAGCTCCTCGGAGTCAGCCTCGAAGGGGCCGTAGGATGATGTTGAAGATTGAAGACCTGCACGTCGAGGTAGACGGAAAGCCCATTCTCAAGGGCATTGATCTCGAAATCGAAGCCGGACAAGTCCATGCCATCATGGGGCCGAACGGCTCGGGCAAGAGCACGCTGTCGTACGTGCTTGCGGGCCGCGAAGGCTATGACGTCACCCGGGGGAGCATCCTGTACAAGGGCAAGAACCTGCTCGAGCTGGCACCGGAAGAGCGTGCCGCCGAGGGTGTGTTCCTGGGCTTTCAGTACCCCGTCTCGATTCCCGGCGTGAGCAACGTCTATTTCCTCAAGGCCGCGCTCAATGCGATCCGCAAGCATCGCGGTGAGGATCCTCTCGATGCGATCGAGTTCATGAAGCTCTCGCGAGAGAAAGCCAAGCTGGTGGAGCTCCCGGACGATCTCACCAAGCGCTCGGTCAACGAGGGCTTTAGCGGTGGCGAGAAGAAGCGAAACGAGATCTTTCAGATGGCCATGCTCGAACCCAGCTTCGCCGTTCTCGACGAGACCGACTCTGGGCTCGACATCGACGCTCTCAAGGTCGTGGCGAACGGTGTGAATTCCCTTCGCGGTCCAGAGCGCTCCATGCTCGTCATCACCCACTACCAGCGTCTGCTGGACTACATCGTTCCAGACCTGGTGCACGTGCTCATCGACGGCAAGATTGTTCGAACCGGGGACAAGGACCTCGCCAAGCTCCTCGAACACGAGGGTTACGCAGAGGTTCGGGAAGCATCGCTGTGATGAGCAAGATGCCAGAGTCTCTGCTCCAGAGTGTGCCCGCCTCGTTCGCGGCTGAGCCCGACTGGCTTCAGACCATTCGCGCCCAGGCGGCCGACTTGCTGCAGGCGCAAGGCCTCCCGAGCAAGAGGACCGAGGCTTGGCGCTTCACGTCGGTGCAGTCGCTCGCAAAGGCCGCGTTTCGCCGGGAGCGCGCCCCGCTCGATCTGGTTTCCGAGGTTCCGCAGGGCGTGCAGGCGCGAAGCATCCGCGAGGTGCTGGCTTCGGATCCGACCGCTTTGGCGGGCCGCCTCGGCCGAAACGGGGACGAGCCGTTTTTTGCAGCGCTCAATACGGCGCTGTTCGAAGACGGGCTCTGGATCCACGTCCCTGCTGGCATTCGTGTCGCGGCGCCCATCGAGATCCGGCATGCCGCCACGGAGTCTAGCGAGGCTTCGGTGAGCTACCCGCGCATCGTCGTGACCCTGGGAGAGGCGAGTGGGCTCACGCTGATCGAGACCTACGAAGGTCGCGATCCCAAACGCCTGACCAACTCCGTGGTCGAGGTCGAACTCGGAGCCCACAGCAAGGTCAAGCACGTTCGCTTTCATGAAGACGCGGGCTATTGCCTGGGCCGTGTCGATGTTCGGCAGAGCGCGGCGAGCGAATATCGGTCGACGGTTCTGACGCTCGGCGGCGCTCTGACGCGGCTCGACATCCGCGCGCAGCTGCAGGGCGAGGGCGCCCGCTGCGATCTCGACGGCGCGTATCTCGTCGACGGTCACGCGCACGCCGACCATCACACCTCGGTGGATCACCAGGTGGCCCGCTGCAGCAGCGACCAGAACTACCGTGGAATCGTCGGGGAGCGCGGGACGGCGGTGTTCGACGGGATCGTGTTCGTGCGACGCGATGCACAGCAGACCGAAGCGCATCAGGAAAACCGCAACCTGCTGCTCTCTGACACGGCCACCGTGCACACCAAGCCCCATCTCGAGATCGACGCCGATGACGTGGTCTGCAGTCACGGCGCCACGGTTGGCTCGCTCGACCCTCAGCATCTTTTCTACCTGCGCGCGCGCGGGATTCCCGAGGACCTCGCAAAGGCCATGTTGACCCACGCTTTCATTCGGCAGATCGTTGACGAGGTGGAGCACGCACCCACGCGTGCCCGCATAGAGGAAGCCATTCTGGCTCGCATCCCCCATGGCCGGGAGATGGGAGGGCTTGCATGACTTCGTCCGCCGTCCGGAGGGCCTCGGGAGGTCGGGGTTTCGACCTCGGCCGCGTCCGGGCTGACTTCCCGGCGCTCGCTCAAGAAGTCCACGGCAAACCGCTCGTGTATCTCGATAGCGCCGCCACGACGCTCAAGCCTCAGACCGTCATTGATGCCGTGGTCGACGTGTATGAGCGTGATTGCGCCAACATCCACCGAGCAGTGCACTTGCTGTCCCAGCGCGCCACGCAGCGCTATGAAGAAGCCCGCGAGAAGACGCGCGGGTTCCTCAACGCGGCGAGCAGCAGCGAGATCATCTTTACCCGCGGCACTACCGAGGCGATCAACTTGGTCGCGCAGAGCTGGGGCCGCAGTCGGCTCGTCCCCGGGGACGAGGTTCTCATCAGCGCACTTGAGCACCACTCGAACATCGTTCCTTGGCAGATGCTGTGCGAACAGACCGGGGCTCGGCTCGTAGTGGTGCCGATCAGTGATGAGGGTGAGGTCACTCTCGACGCGTTCCAAGACTGCCTGAGCGATCGCACGAAGCTCGTCGCCGTCGCTCACGTGTCCAATGCCCTAGGTACTGTCTTGCCGGTGCGCGAGATGGTGCGCCTGGCTCACGAGCGAGGCGCCAAGGTGTTGCTCGATGGGGCCCAGGCGGTGGCGCACGTGCCGGTAGACGTTCGTGCGCTCGGCTGCGACTTCTACGCTTTCAGCGGTCACAAGCTGTACGGCCCGACCGGCATCGGGGTCCTTTATGGCAAGGAGGCATTGCTGGAGGCGATGCCGCCGTATCAGGGCGGCGGTGACATGATCCGCTCGGTCACCTTCGCCAAGACGCTCTACAACGACCTGCCCTACAAGTTCGAAGCCGGCACGCCGAACATCGCCGGGGCGATCGGCCTAGGAGCGGCACTCGACTACTTTGGCAGCTTCGATCTCGAGCATCTGCATGCCCACGAGAACACTTTGCTTCGGTACGGGACGCGGGCGCTCCGGGAGATCCCCGGTCTTCGCATCGTCGGCACCGCTCCCAATAAGGTCGCCGTGCTGTCCTTCGTGATGGAGACCGCCCATCCGCACGACATCGGGACGATCGTGGACGCCGAGGGAGTCGCGATTCGAACCGGGCACCATTGCGCGCAGCCGGTCATGGAGCGATTCGGGATCGCGGCCACGGCCCGCGCTTCGCTCGGCATGTACAACACGAGAGAAGACCTCGACGCGCTCATTGCCGCGCTTCGTAAGGTCCAGGAGATGTTCGGCTAATGGACCTTCGCGAACTCTACCAGGAAGTGATCCTCGACCACGGAAAGAACCCACGGAACCATCGGTTTCCCGAGCCTTACAACCGCGAAGGGCAGGGTTACAATCCGCTTTGCGGAGACAGGATTACCCTGCGTCTTCAGCTCGACGACGACAAGATCAGCGACATTGGGTTCGTAGGGCAGGGATGCGCCATCTCCCAGGCGAGCTGTTCGACGATGACCGAGGCTCTCAAGGGAAAGACCATCGCGGAAGCCGAGGCGCTGTTCGCGCAGTTTCACGCTCTCGTGACGGGCGAGGGCGAGGTAGATTTCGACGCGCTCGACAAGCTGGCCGTTTTCGCCGGGGTCGGCGAGTTTCCCATGCGCGTCAAATGCGCGACCTTGGGCTGGCACACGCTCAAGCATGCGCTCGATGGCGATGGCAAAGACGCGGTGACGGAGTAGGGCTGTGGGCGACGACATCGAGCATCTCAAGGTCAACAGAATTCCCCCGCGGCCCGCGTCGGACCAGGTTTTCCTGCCGCAGGTCGGTGGGGCGCCGTCCGACGCCGCGCCTCCGGCCGAGGCCTATGGGGGCACGGGCCGGGCTCCGGCTGAGCCGATCGATCCGGAGGCCGTCAAGAGCGCCGTCATTGAGGCCCTGAAGGGCGTGTATGATCCGGAGATTCCGGTGAACATCTACGAGCTCGGGCTCATCTACGAGGTTCAGGTGTCCGACGAGGGTCGCGCTGAAATCCGCATGACGCTGACGGCGCCAGCCTGCCCCGTCGCGGGGATGCTGGTCGAAGAGGTCGCCGAGAAATCCGGTCAGGTCGAAGGGGTCGCGACCTCGCACGTCGAGCTCGTGTGGGACCCGCCTTGGTCGCCAGACCGGATGAGTGAAGCGGCCAAGCTCGAGCTCGGTATGCTCTGAGGTAAGCCAGCGTGCTCTACTTCGCGTACGGCTCGAACCTTGACCAAGCGCAGTGGGCTCGCTGGTGCGCGGAGCACGGCTACGACCGAAAGTGCATCGAGCTCCTGGGCCCTGCCTGGTTGCCCGATCACGAACCCGTCTTCCACTACCGATCGCGAGTCGACGCACAGGGCCGCCTCGATGTACGTCCACGCCTCGGAACCACGACGCCCGGGGCGCTCTTTCGCGTCTGGGATTGGGCCGCGCTCGACGCCAAAGAGGGCGTGGCGGGCCGGTATTACGAGCGCGTCGATGCCACGGTGCTGACGGACGACGGTCGCGCGCATCAGGCAGTGACCTATCGCGTCTGTGCGCAGCGCGTGCAGGGGTACATCGCCCCGGGCGCGGAGTACTTCGGCTACGTTCAACGTGGCCTGTTTCACCTCGGCCACGCGCAGGACCAGCTCGTCGCAGCGGCCAATGGCCAGAGCCTTCCCGCAGTGCCGAACCAGCTCTTTGCCTATGGCACGCTCATGCAAGGATACAGGCGTCACGACTTGATCGAGGAGCAGCTTTGCGGGCCGCCGATCGGTGCCACCGTACGAGGGGCTTCGCTCGTGCGAATCGACTGGTACCCCGGCTTGGTGCTGAGCGATGCGGGCAGCGTTCGCGGGCAGCTGATGGAGCTTCAAGACGTAGGTGCCACACTCACGGTGCTCGACGCCTACGAGGACTTCGCCGGTTACGGCACCGAGGGTTCGCTCTATAGGCGGTCGCTGATGCGCAGCGACAGTGACTCGGGAACCAAGCTTGCCTGGACCTACATCTACCTCGGAGACACCCGCGAAACGCCCGTCCTCGCGTCTGGCGTTTGGGAATCCGATGAGCCCTGATTTTTCAGGGTTTGCACGTTTGTCGCAGGACTTGCCTTGACGCTTCGCGCGGCCGGTACGACAATCGATTTCGAAATGACGAAGCGCAGCGACGACATGCATTCGCAGTACCTCTTCTGGTTTACCGACTGAGGTGGCCTCAGCGTTTTGTCGCTCGAAGGCCGCCAACACAGGCGGCCTTTTTCGCATCCCGTTGCAATAGGTCGCCCGTGCCGGGGCTTGGAGCCCACACGATGACCTACGCAAAGCAAGAACATACAGCTCGAGCCTCACGCCCCAGTAACGAAGCGCTTTCGCGCAAGGTCGTCGTCGTGCACGATGGCTGGGCCTTTCCATTTGCGACGGAGCTTCGCAAACGAGGCATGGAAGTCGCCGAAGGCCCCTTGCTCTCATTCGCCAATGGCTACGACACTAGCGCTCTGGCGGTCATCGCGACTCGGCCCAACGTCACGCGACGAGCTCGCGTTCGCGACTGGGCGAGGGAACTCTGCTGGAAGGGCACCCCGCTGCTCGCAGTCGGCTCGGCGGTGCGGCCCGTGGCCGAGTTCTTCAGTGCCTTGCCCGGCGACTCACACGCGTCGGCGTCGACGGCGCGGCTAGTCGACGTGAGTCGTTCAGGCCAAGCTCTGCTGGAGGGATTGCCGAGCACATTTCGCATGGCCCTGCCGGCTGGGGAGCGGGTCGATGCGTCACAGCTCACCGAGGAGTTCCGCACCACAGCCGCCAGCCAAGACGGCGAGCTCATCGGTGCTTCACACGTCTACCGTCCGGTCCACTTGCTACACGCCGCTGCCCTCGAGACCCCCGAGGTCCGGAGCACGGTTGCTCAGAACATCCTTCGACTTCTGAGAGAAAGAGGCGGCCGGGCGTTTTAGCCAGGCAGGGGCCGCCTCCATGTTCGTCGTCGCGCCCGTACGGCGTGGCCAAGCGACTCGGCGTGTCCGTCGTCACGGCCCGCCTCAGGATAAGCGTGCGTCCTGGCCTGGCTCCTTGATCCCGGCCTCCGGCACCTTGTGCGCATCACGGGGCACGATCTCGCTTCGTCGCAGCTCGGGGCTTCCAAGCCGGACTATCGGGGCGCCGCAGTCCGCCCAGTCCCGTTCGCGGCAGGTGAAGACCAGGACTTGCTGGCGCTCCGAGGCCTTCCTCAAGATGGCCTTCATTCGTTCGAAGCGGTCGTCGTCGCTGTACACCAGGACGTCATCCAGCAGGACCGGAGTCGGGCGGCCATCATCGTGCAGGATGTCTGCGAATGCGAGCCTCGCCAGCACCGCGAGCTGCTCCCGGGTCCCCACGCTCAGTGCCTCGAAGGGCTCCTCCCGGTCGTTTCTGCGGAGGCCGCGGATGCGCAGGTCTGCATCGATCTCGAGCTTGGCCTCGGGCATGAGCGCGCTGAGGTACGGCTGTACGCGCCGCCGCACGGGCTCGGCAAAGTGGCGCTGGGCATCTTCGGACGCTTCGCACAGCACCCGAGCAAGAAGGTTCGTGGCCTTGGCGTCCCGCTCAAGCGAGGCCGAGCGAAGGCGCTCTTCGGCCAGCAGAGCGCGCAGCTCCTCGCGTCGTTCACCGAGGCCCGCGCGTCCACCCGCGCTCAGGTGGATTCGGGCGTCTCGGATCCCTTGCTCCAGTTCGCGGGATTGCTCGGCGAGGCCCGTATGGAGCCGCTGGGCTTCTTCGAGCTCCGACTCGCGGCCATCGGGATCCATCGCCGCCAGCGATTTTTGCGCGGTATCGAGTTCGCGCAGGCGCAGCTCCTTTTTCGCGGTCGCCTCCAAGAGCGCGCTCTGCAGGGCCTCGTCGCTTTGCGAGGCTCGCGCCTCTTGGAGCTGGTTTCGGGCCTGGCGCATGTGCTCCTCTCGCGCCTCCGCCTTGGCTTCGGCCTGTACGAGCTTGTGCCTTGCCTCAGTCAGCCGCGCGTCGACTTCGCTCATGCGCTGCGCGGCCAGCGCTGCTTCCTCTTTGCGTCGCTCGCTCGCGCCGCGAAGCCGCTGCACGTCCAACTCGCACTCATCGAGCTCGGGCGTGTCGTCGAGCCTCAGCTGCGCAACGCGCTCATCCAGACGCCCCTTCAAGGCATCGATTTCAGCTGCGAGGGCGTCCGTGCCTTCCGCGGCCTCGAATTTGAGCATCCGCTCCGATTCCCACATTTCGCTCTGCAGTGCCTGCCGGGTCTGTAGCGCCTGCGCAGCTTCCTCGAGTGAACGGAACCCGAGCGCCTCGAGCTGCTGCGCATACCGGGCACGGGCTTCGTCGCGTTCGGCGACTCTTTGCCCCAAAAGCGCGCCACCGGGGAACACCTCGATGCTTCCCACCCCCTCGATGCTGAGCGTGCGAGGCTCGAGCAACCGGACGGTCTCCCCTTGCGGCACGGCCTCACCGGACATTCGGACCACGTGCTTGCCTGTCCTGACGATCACGCTGGCCGCGGCACCATCGAGCCGGGCCTCGCAAGTCTCGGCGCGCCCGTGCGCCTCCCGGAGCGCCGCGATCTTGGCCTCGTCCACCGGAATGAGCGAGATGCGGCGCGCCGTGCTGCTTGCGGCCTTGGCGTACCTGCGTGCGGCTCGCAGCCGCTTCTTGAGGCGTCGCAGCTGTTCCGCGTCGTGGGCGACTTCTCGGCGGGACAAGGCCAACTCGAGGCGTTCCTGGGTGCCTTCGAGCGCCTCTCTCTCCGCGTCACAAGCCGCCTTGGCGTCCCGGTGTTTGCCTTCGAGCTCGCCGAGCTCGAGCCTCAGCTGTCGGGCTTGCTTCGCCTCGGCTTCGCTCGCGCCGGTCAGCTGGGTTGCGCTGCTGAGCCATTGCTGCCGCTGCCGGTGCAGGACCATGGTTCGTTGCAGGTTGGCCTCGCAAAGATCGAGCTTGTGCTGCGCCTCGGCGACCAGAGCCTGCAGGGTTCGGACCTCCGCTTGTGAGGCCTGGGCGCGCTCGAGGCGCTGCTCGGCCGCCTGAAGCGCTCCTATCCGCGTCAGTTGTGCCTTGCGCTCCAGTGCATCTTCGAGCGCGTCCACCTGCGCCTGATAGCTCGCCAGCTCAGCCTCGACGCTCCGAAGCTCCTCTTGTAGCTCGAGCAGTCGCTTCCTCGACTCCTTGAGCTCGCCGCGCGCGAGCCCGCGCTTGTCGAAGAACCTGCTACGTCGTTCCTCGATTCGTTCGAGCAGCCGGTTCGCGGCGTCTGCGCCGACGATGCTGCCGAGCTCGCGCTGCAGTGTCGACTGCATGCTCGCACGTGCCGGCGCACTCGGCTCGAAGGTTTCGAAGCCTCGACCTTGCTCTACCCAAAGCATTCCCCATACGCCCCGGTGCTCCAGCTTGCTCGGCCCCCGGCCCGGGATCTGCGCGCCAAGAAGCTTCCCGAGGGCCTCCTCGGCCTCATCGTCGCGGTATTCGCCCTCGGGCGTCTTCAGGACGGCCTCGGGGCGCTGGCAAAACGCCTTGAAGATCGAGTAATCACGGTCACCGATGCAAAAGTCCACCCGAATCTCCGGGCGAACCCGTGAACCGAATGGAAGCAGGCTGTCCGCCACCTGACCGCCCACCTTGTAACGCTCGAAAAGTACCGTTCGCACCGCCGCGAGTAGTGTGGATTTGCCGTCTTCGTTTTGCCCGGAGAGGACCGTGAGTCCGTCTTCGAGGTCACTTACGACGTGCGTTCCGAGGAGGGCTCGGAAATCACGGACCTCGATGCGGCGAATCCTCACGAAAGAGACTCCGTCTGGCTCTCGGCGTAGAGCAGACGAATCGCATCGTCTGCGCTGCCATGCTCTTCATGAGCCGGGTCGTTCGCGATGGCGAGCAGGCTCGCAAGCGCAGCCCCGACGAAGCCGTTTCTTCCAATTCGCTCGAGGTCGAGCTCCGTCGGCTCGGCGTGTAGCGCCTGCTCCTCGACCCTGAGGTAGCGAAGCCGCGCCGCCCAGCGCTCTAGCTCATGGCTCAGCCGCTGACGGCTCTGAAGATCGAGCGTTCCGCGCAGGGACAGAGACACGATCTGCCGCTCCGGCTCAGTGCCGAGCCCTTCGAGCATGGCCTCCAAAGTGTCGATGTCCTCGGATCGCCTGAGCTCGGCCTCGACGACCTTCCACTCGTAGTGTCCGGTCTGTACGACCTCGACCCGCGGCTCTGCGCCCGGACCATCGATGTCGACACAGAGTGCCTTGCCCGCGTCATTGTCGCGAAACCGATCCGTCTCCGGCGTGCCCGCGTACCAAGTTCGGGGCGCGATTTGCAGGGCGCCGTGCCAGTCACCGAGCGCGAAGTAGTCGAGCTTCGCCGTTTCGGCGCGGGTGTCGGAAATCGGGTTGTGAATCTCGCTGGCATTGGGCAAGCGATTGCGGACCGAGCCGTGGGCGAGCCCCACGCGAATGCAATCGTCCGGGGTGGTCACCGAGTCGAAATACTCGGTGAGATCGTCGCTGCTGTGCCGAGTGCTGAGCGGTGCCGGCAATAAGCACAGTCCGAGCTCCGGCAGGTGCAGCGGACCTGGCTCGAGCAGCAGGTGGACATGCCCGGGCAGGCCCATCCGCCGAAGCCGGGACCACGCGCTGTCCGCGCGTGCAGGATCGTGGTTGCCGGGGATGAGGGCGCAGGGCAGCTCGAAGCTGGCCAGAATGTCCGCTGTTCGCCGAAGCGTTTGATCTTCGACGGTGTTCATCTCGAACACGTCTCCAGCGACCAGGACGAGGTCCGCCCTCCGCGCTTTGGCAAGCTCGCCGAGGCTCTTCACCGTGGCGAAGCGCTGTTCTCGAACCAGCGCACCGGCGTCTCCAGGGATGAAGCGAAACCGCTTACCCAGCTGCCAGTCGGCTGAATGTAAAATGCGCACCCCCATACTCGCGCGGCACGGCCATGGTGGGCCGAAAATCACCCTGCGTCGAGGGTGTACAGGCGAGCCTCTGCGCTCCTGTGGGATCGGGTCTGACAGAAAATGACAATTGTAGAACTGGACACCCATCCAACCACTTGGAGCATCGACTTGACTTCAGATCGATGCGCTCCGTTGCATTTTTCTTCGCATTTGGTGACCTGCGAAGGGCCCCAGGCGGACGTCGGTCGCCGAGTCCCGCCGGCTGCGTATTGTAAAGAACTGATTATGCGTGCACTATCAACATTTGACGCGTTCCTCCCTAAACGCTAACCACCAAACGGATGCGGGGCCGGGTGCATTGGGTAGTTTTTCGCCCCGCGTGAGCATGGAGAGAACAATGAGCAAGAGCATTTTGCGATTGGGCCTGCTCCTCGCGCTTTGCGCGGCGATGCTGGGGTGCAAGAAGGCTGATGAGCCGTCCGAGGTCGTCGAGGCTGCCGCTGAGGCAGCTGAGGCTGCTGGCGAGGCCGAAGCTGCCGCCGAAGAAGCGGTGGAAGAAGCCGAGGAAGCTGTCGTGGACGCCGACGTTGCGAAGGCCGCAGCTGACGAAGCCGTCGACGCTGCCAAGGACGCCATCGACGAGGCTGCCGAGGCAACGGCTGACGCTGCCAAATAAAAGCAGTCGTCTCGCCGTCGCACGGCGTAAGAAAAGCCGGCCCTTCGCGGGTCGGCTTTTTCTTTGCTGCGCCCCGTATGAGCGTCGTCCCGCAAGCCGCTTTTGCCTTGCGTGAGAATGGCTCCGAACTAGAACATGTTCCACCTGCGAGCAGCTGCTCGTGAAGTAGGAACTGCATGTATTTCGACTACACCCAAGAGCAACTCGCGCTGAGGGACGAGCTCCGCGCATACCTGGACCAGCTGATGACGGAAGAGCTCCAAGCTGAGCTCCTGGAAATCGAGGGTGGAGGACCCGAGTACCACAAGGCCATGCAAAAGCTCGGCGCCGACGGCTGGCTGGGCATCGGCTGGCCCAAGGAGCACGGCGGCCAGGGGCGCGGCCCCATCGAGCAGTTCATCTTCTTCGACGAGGTTCAGCGCTCCGGCTTTCCAGTGCCGATTCTGACCTTGAACACCGTGGGCCCCACGCTGCTCAAGTTCGGCACCGAGGCACAGAAACAGAAGTACCCGCCTCAGATCCTCGCTGGCAAGTGTCACTTCTCCATTGGTTACACGGAGCCGCAGTCAGGCACCGACCTGGCCTCGCTCAAGACGACCGCCATCCGGGACGGCGACGAGTACGTTATTCGGGGTCAGAAAATCTGGACCAGCCTGGCCGACCACGCCGACTACATGTGGCTGGCCTGTCGCACCGATCCGGACGCACCGGCACACAAGGGCATCTCGATCATCATCGTCCCGGCGGACGCCGAGGGCGTTCAGATCACGCCCATGCACTGCTTGGGCGGCAACAACGTCCACGCCGTCTATTACGATGACGTTCGCGTACCGGTGGGCAACCTGGTCGGCGAGGAGAACCGAGGCTGGAACCTCATCACCACGCAGCTCAACCACGAGCGAGTCGCGCTGTGTGCGGTGGGTCCTCTTCAGCGGATTCTCGACGAGACCATCGAGTGGGCCAAGGAGGCCCCGAGTGGCCAGGGGGGCACGCTGCTCGATCTGCCCTGGGTACAGACCAACCTTGCGCGCGTTCACGCGAAGGCCGAAGCGCTCAAGCTCTTCAACTGGCAGCAGGCCTGGAGCATCGCCGGGGACGCGCTTTCGCCGGCGGACGCTTCCGCCATCAAGATTTATGGCTCCGAGGCTTACGTCGAGTGCTCCAGGCTCTTGATGGAAGTCCACGGGGCAGCCGGTTGCCTGAAGCACAACTCCAAAGGGACGTTGCTTCGCGGGCGCTTGGAACGGTACTACCGGATGTCGTTGGTTCTGACCTTCGGCGGTGGCACGAACGAAATTCAGAGGGACATCATCTGCCAGGCCGGGCTTCGGATGCCCAGGCTCGAGCGGCGTCAGTGAGCGAGCAAGATGGACTTTTCATTTAGCGAAGAACAGAACGGAATCCGGGCGCTACTCAAGCAGCTCCTCACGGACCTGGTCACCGATGAATCGCTCAAAGCCCTCCAAAAAGAGGGGAAGTGGTTCCACGAGCGGGCCTGGAAGCAGCTTGCCGCTTCGGAGATGCTGGGCCTCGCCCTGCCGGAAGCGTATGGCGGTGTCGACATGGGACTGACCGAGCTCTGCCTGCTCCTGCAGCAGGTGGGTCGAACCGTCGCGCCCATTCCGGCGCTATCGACATTGGTTTCGGCGGCCCTTCCGATCGCTGAGTTTGGCACCGACGAGCAGAAGCAGCGGCTCTTGCCGGGCGTCGTTCGGGGGGAGACCATCCTGACCGCGGCGCTCAGCGACAGCCAGAGTCGCGACCCTCTGGCGCCGGTGGCCACGGCAAAGCCCGATGGAGATGCCTGGCGCGTGACCGGGACCTTCACCAACGTGGACTATGCGGCGCAGGCCGAGCGGATCTTGCTGCCTGCGCGCAGCGAGGAGGGGCGAACGGTCGTCTTGTTGCTCGACCCAAAGGCCAAGGGCGTGATCCTCAGTGAACAGACCGGCACCAACGACCAGCCCCTGCACATGCTCGAGCTACGGGATGCGCGAGTCGAGGCGGCCGACGTCCTGGCGGGTTCTGAGACGGGCGCCCAGGTGCTGCGCTTTACGGTGGACCGAACGCGCCTCGGCCAGTGCGCCATCGAGGCCGGCATCGCCGAGCAAGCGCTGTTCATGACCGCCAACTACGCTTCCGAGCGCAAACAGTTCGGCGTCCCCATCGCCACGTTTCAGGGTGTGACGCAGCGAGTCGGCGACGCTTACATCGACGTGCAGGCCATCAAGAACAGCATGTGGCAGGCTTGCTGGTGCCTCGAACAGGGCCGCGATGCGGAGAAGGAGCTCGCCACCGCTCGCTTCTGGGCCTGTGAAGGTGGCGCTCGCGTCGTCGCGGCCGCTCAGCACGTGCACGGCGGAATGGGCTTCGACCGGGATTACCCGCTCTACAGATATTTTCTGAGCTCGAAGCACCTCGAGTTCACCCTGGGCGGGACCATGGAGACGCTCACAGGGCTCGGTCGCGCGATCGTTCGCTGAGGGGCGCACCCGCAGACCTCCCTCCACAAACAGCAAACCCCTACTCAGCACCCGAGGGAGCTGAATAGGGGAATGCATGCAGGGAGAGGTTGACACCTTGAGTATAGGGCCGAACGGAAAGCGTTACGGTCAAGGCACGCAATTTTTTTTGCCGTCCAAGAAAGGGGGCTGTCCCCAATATGGGTTCGCGGTTAGCTTCCTATCATGGACCTCGCGACGCTCCTACAGAGCCGGGCCGACGCTGCAGGCCCGGTCAACCTAGTCAGGCAGTCCTGGGATAGGCTCAGTCCCTTGCCCGGTGGCAAGCGACTATTCAGTCGACTACTTGGTCGTTTCGCACCCTATACGGGGACGATTCATGCCTCGGTGGAGGAGCTAGGAGAGGGGTACTCGCGCACCCGCATGAAGGACCGGCCCGGCTCGAGGAACCATCTGCGCTCGGTGCACGCCATCGCGCTGGCGAATCTGACCGAGCTCACCGGCAACCTCGCGCTGGCGTACAGCCTGCCCAAGGACGCTCGATTCATCGTCGCGGGCATGAGCATCGACTACCTGAAGAAGGCACGAGGCCCGATTACGGGACACTGCGAGTGCCCGAAGATCGACTCCAGTGCGAGACGGGAATACGAAGTCCCCGTCACGCTAAGCGATCGACAGGGGGACCTGGTCGTTCGAGCGACGCTCCGAACACTGGTCGGGCCCAAGTCGAGCGCCTGAAGCCGACCCTCGAACGCATTGGCTGCAACTGCGTGCGGTTGGAGGGGTCTGAACGCGCGAGGCCTCTCAGGGAGCCGCGCTCTCGATGAGGGCTTGGGCCGCGGCGCGCGCCTGCTCGGTGACTCGGACGCCGCCGAGCATCCGAGCGATTTCTTCGAGTCGCTCGCCTTCGGAGAGTCGCTGAATATCGCTTTTGGTGCGCTCGCCGACGACCTGCTTGTGCACCCGGTAGTGGGCGTCCGCGTAGGCCGAGATCTGCGGAAGGTGGGTGATGCACAGTACCTGGCTGTGCTGGGCGACCTCGTGGATTTTGCGGCCGATGACCTCGGCGACCGCGCCGCCGACCCCGGCATCGACTTCGTCGAAGACATAGAGGCTCGCCGGACCCAGGCCCGCCAGAACGCGCTTGATGGCCAGCATCGATCGGGAAAGCTCACCGCCGCTGGCGACCTTGCGAAGGGGCTTGGCCTCTTCACCGCGGTTGGGTGCGATCAAGAACTCCGCGCGATCGATGCCGGTCGGCGAAAGTCTCGCGCCCTTCACCTGCAGCGCCTCGCCTCCCCCATCGAGCGGCGCCAGATCGACCGTCACCTGGGCCTCACCCATGCCGAGTGAAGCGAGCTCCTCGCTGATGGCCTGGCTCAGCACTTTGGAGGCCTTCTTACGCGCTTTGCGAAGCCGCAGCGCGGCACTCGAAGCCCGAGCGAGCGCTTCGTCATAGGCTTGCTGGTAGCGGTCGAGCCGCTCTTCATACTGTTCGAGCGAAGCGAGCTCCTCGGCGGCCTCGTCACGGTAGGCCAGGATCTCTGCGGCATCTTGGCCGTACTTGCGCCGGAGCCTCGAGGCGCGGTCGAGCTCCTCTTCAAGCTCCGCGAGCCGCGCCGGGTCCTGCGAAAGGTCCCGGTTGTAGCGGCCGTACTCCGAGGCCGCGTCCTCGAGTTGGATCATCGCTTCGCGCACCTGCTTGGCGAGGGGCGCGAGACTCGGGTCCACCTCTGCGGCCTGTTCGCTAGCGTTGGCGATGCGGGACAGCTGCGCGCAGATCGCATCGTCAGACGAATACAGCCAGGCTTCCGCGTCACCGGCGATGCCACCCAAGCGCTCAGCATGGCGCAGCCGCTCTCTGTCGAGGCAGAGCTCGTCTTCGTTTTCCAAGACTTCTTTGAGCGCGTCGATCTCGCTCACCTGGAACCGCAGCAGGTCTTCGCGGCTCGCGCGGCTCCGCTCTTCGGAGACCAGGGTCTTCAAGCGGCCCGCGGCGTCGGCGACCCCTGCGTAGGCCTGCCTCATGTCCTGAAGCGGCTCGTGCAGACGGGCGAAGGCGTCTAGGTAGTCGAGGTGCTGCCGGGAGTCGACCAGGGAGTGGTACTCGTGCTGCGAGCTGATGTCCGCCAGTCCCTGGGTCAGCTCGCGGAGCTGGGCCAGGGTGACCAGACGGCCATTGATGTAAGCCCGCGTGCGTCCCGAGGCGGTGACGACGCGCCGGATGACCAGCTCATCGCAGACCTCGATGCCCTGCGCTTGCAGGGCCGCTGCCGTGCTGCTGTCGCGGTCCAGGTCGAACAGGGCTTCGACCTCGGCCGAGGTCGCGTCCGTGCGGACCACGTCGGGCCTGCCCCGTGCGCCGAGGACGAGCTGCAAGGCATCGACCAGGATGGACTTGCCGGCCCCGGTCTCCCCGGTGACGATATTGAGCCTCGGACCGAGCTCGACTTCGAGCTCTTCGATGATGGCGAAGTTTCGGACGCGCAGACACGTCAACACGGGTAGCCGTCTAGCACAGCCATTGCGTTGGCGCTGCACAAGCGCTAGCAATCCTGCCATGAGCGGGTGCTCCGCCACAGCCCAATGACTTCTTCTGCTGAAATTCGCGAATCCTTCTTGCGCTTCTTTGCCGAACGCAACCACGCGCGCGTGCCTTCGGGTCCGCTCGTTCCCCCGAACGATCCGACCCTCATGTTCGCCAATGCCGGCATGGTCCAGTTCAAGGACCTGTTCACCGGCAAAGAGGAGCGAGCGTACCGGCGCGCGACCAGCTCGCAGAAGTGCATTCGCATCAGTGGCAAGCACAACGACCTCGAGAACGTCGGTGTCACGGCTCGCCACCACACCTTCTTCGAGATGCTCGGCAACTTCTCCTTCGGTGATTACTTCAAGCGAGAAGCGATCGAGTTCGCCTGGGACTACTTCACGCAGGTCTTGGAGCTCGACCCGAAGCGCATGGTCGTCACGGTGTTCGGCGGCGAAGAAGGGTTTGCTCCGGCCGACGAGGAAGCCGAGGCCATCTGGGCGGAGGTCAGCGGTCTACCCAAAGAACGCATCATCCGCTGCGGCGCCAAAGACAACTTCTGGCAGATGGGGGACACCGGTCCTTGCGGCCCCTGCTCGGAGATCCACTACTGCCTCGGCCTGGACGAGGTCGACCCGAGCTGCTTCGGAGACGAGCCGGATGCGGAAGGCCGTGGCTGGTTCGAGCTTTGGAACCTCGTGTTCATGCAGTTCAACCGCCACGAAGACGGGACCATGGAGCCGCTGCCGGCGCCATCGATCGACACCGGCGCGGGGCTCGAGCGCATCGCCGTCGTCAAGCAGGGGGTGCTCAGTAACTACGATACGGACCTGCTGCGGCCGATCGTGGACCTCGCCTCGGAGCTTTCCGGCAAGGCTTATTCGGGCAGCCAGTCCGAGGACGACATCAGCATGCGCGTCATCGCCGACCACGCGCGTACCACGGCGTTCCTGATTTCCGAAGGCGTGTTTCCCGACAAGGACGGCCGGCCCTACGTGCTTCGACGGGTGATGCGCAGGGCGATTCGCCATGGGCATCGGCTCGGGATTGCCGAGCCGTTCTTGCACCAGTGCGCACTGCGCGTGGTCGAGATCATGGGCGAGGTGTATCCGCAGCTTCGAGAGCGGCAGGCTCTCATCTCAGACATCACCCGGCAGGAAGAGGAGCGCTTTCGGCGGACCCTCGACCGCGGGCTCGAGCTCATCGAAAGCAATGAGAAGTGGTCTGAGAGAGGGGGCGTGCCTGCGCTTCCCGGCGAGGTGGCCTTCAAGCTCTACGACACCTATGGTTTCCCGCTCGACCTGCAGGAGGTCATCGGCAGGGAGCAGGGCTTCGAGGTGGATCAGCAGGGCTTCTCGAAGGCGATGGAGGAAGCCCGCGCGCGAAGCCAGGGCAGCAAGGTCGGCAGCACTGCGGTGGCCGAGGTTTATCCGGTCTTGGCCCAGTCTCTCGAGCCGGTGGAGTTCGTGGGCTATGACGTCGAGGAAGCGAGCAGCGAGCTGCTGGCCGTCCTGGCCGAAGGCGAGCGCGTGAGCTCACTCGGCGAAGGGCAGGCTGGCGAGATGGTGACGCGCCTGACGCCGTTCTACCCGGAGCAGGGTGGTCAGCTCGGGGACCGCGGCCTGATCGAGCACGGGGAAGCCGTATTCGTGGTCGAAGACACGCACAAGCCGATCGACGGCTTGATCGTGCACCGGGGTCGGGTACGCAAGGGCAACTTCGTCCCTGGTTGCGAGGTCGAGCTCCGCGTCGATCACGCGGCGCGCAGCGCGACGCGACGCAATCATAGCGCGACGCACCTGCTGCACTGGGCGCTCCGCGAGATCGTCGGCGAAACGGCGACTCAGAAGGGGTCGCTGGTGGGTCCGGAACGCCTCCGCTTCGACTACAGCGGCACGCGGCCGCTTCAAGCCTCCGAGATTCAGTGCATCGAAGACCTGGTCAACGGCGCCGTTCTGGCGAACACGGAGATCAGCACGGAAGTCCTCGGCATGCATGAAGCCAAGGCGCGCGGCGCGATCGGCATCTTCGAAGAGAAGTACGGCGACGTGGTGCGCATGCTGCAAATCGGACCTTCGCTCGAGCTCTGTGGCGGGACGCATGCTCGCCGGACCGGCGACATCGGGCTATTCAAGGTGCTCTCGGAGGGCGGTCTGGCCGCGGGCGTCCGGCGTATCGAAGCGACGACTGGGCTCAATGCGCTCGGGCATCTGCGGAGCATCGAGTCCGAGGTGACCGACACGGCGGCCCTTCTCAAGGCGCCGGCGAGCCAGCTGCGCGACCGCGTGGCTCGGCTGATCGAGCAGCAAAAGGAAGCCCAGCGTGAGATCGACCGGCTCACGCGCTCGTTGATGGCCGGAGGCAACGCGGATCTGGCCGCGGATGCTCGCGAAATCGATGGGGCGCGGGTGCTCGGCGCCACGGTGGAGATCGGTGACGCCAAGGCGCTTCGTGAGATGGCGGACAAGCTGCGTGACAAGCTCGCGCCGGCCGTCATTCTGCTGGGCTCGCCGAGCCAGGACGGTCAAAAGGGCCTGCTCGTCTGCAGCGTGTCCAAGGAGCTCACCAAGCGCTTTGCGGCCGGAGACATCGTTCGGGAGGCCGCATCCGTCATCGGAGGCAGCGGCGGAGGCCGACCCGACTTCGCCCAGGCCGGAGGACCCGACGCATCGCGCTTGGCCGATGCCGTGAAGAAGCTGTACGAGCTCGCCGGCCTTTCATGACCGCAAGGTCGCTTGCGAGGGGCACCGCCATACAGGCCTACCTCGCGATGGGCCCGGCGAAGCGCGCGCTCGCAGGGCTTGGTCGCGTGCTTTCCGGGGGCCGGCGAAGCTTGGACTTCTACTATCGCGCCGATGATCCCTACAGTCATCTGCTGGCTCAGGTCCTTCCCCGTATCCTCGAAGCGCATGCGCTCGAGCTGAACTTGCTGCCCATCGCGGAGGCCTCGGCGGGGGCGCAGCCCGAACCGCAGAAGCTGGCCCGCTACAGCGTCCGCGACGCCGCTCTGCTCGCAGACGCCTACGGGCTCAACTTTCCGAAGACCGCCGAGATGCCCGGCGCGGAGCGAGTCCGCAGGGTGCATGCCGTGTTGCTCCGGGATCGGCCGCCGGAGCAGCAGCTTCGGCTTGCAGCGGAGCTGGGCGAGGCGCTCTGGGGCGAGGACGGCCGTCGCCTTGCCGGCATCGTCGCGGAGCATGGGACGGTGTCCGGGGAGCGGGTGGACCCCATGCTCGAGCGCAACCAGGTGCGACTCGAGCAGGCCGGGCACTATCAGTCCGGCATGCTTCGCTATGGCGGCGAGTGGTACTGGGGCCTCGACCGCCTCCACTACCTTGAGGAGCGCTTGCGAGCGGAGGGCTTACGAACGCAGTTCGGGCTCTCTGCGGCGCCGAGCCCGGAGTTTCTTCGCTCGCTGTGTCCAGCGCCGCAGCCCGGCATGCCGCTCGATTTCTACTTCTCCTTCCGCAGTCCGTATTCGTACCTGGGCCTCCATCAGCTCGCCGAACGGGTCGAGCGTTGGCCCGTGGCGCTGCGCCTGCGCCCCGTCCTGCCGATGGTGATGCGCGGTCTGCAAGTTCCGACCGCCAAACGCATGTACATCGTGACGGACGCCAAGCGGGAAGCGGACCGTCTGGGCATCGAGTTCGGTCGGCTCTGCGATCCGATCGGCCCGGGAATCGCCCGGTGCATGCAGGTCTTCTTTCACGCAGCCGAGCCCCGCGGACTCGGGCTAGCCTTTTCGCTCTCGACGCTGCGAGGGATCTGGGCCGAGGGGCGGGATGTCGCTGACCTCGGGGACCTGAAGCGGATCAGCGAGCGTGTCGGCATCAGCCACAACGAGGTCAGCGAAGCCCTTCAGGACCCGCACTGGGAGATGCAGGTCGCTCGCAACCGTGAGGATCTGTCCGAGCTCGAGCTCTGGGGCGTGCCGTCTTTTCAGATGGGCGAGTTTTCGGCATGGGGCCAGGACCGGCTTTTTTGGCTCGAAGCTGCGCTAAAGCAGGCTTTCGGGGGGCCCTAGGCCGGTCCTTTTTTGCCGAAAGACTTTACGAGGCCCTTATTTCTTGTGACATTCAGTACGTGGGGGACTCGAAGCCATTCTCCGAAATTGATCGCGCGCTCTCAGAGCTCGGCAAGAGCGAAGAGGAAGTCACTGAGGTCCTGGACCGCTTCTCGGGCGGGACCTTTGCCGATCTGGCCAGCTTGGATGCCGAGCTCGCCGGACTGACGGACGGCCTTCCGCCGAGGACCCGCCTGACGAACGTGCCGAGCCAGCTGCGGGTCCCTTCGGAGATTGTCTCATCCAAGTCGGATGCCTGGGACGGAGACAGCACCGAGGTCGAGGTGCTCGACATGAACGACGACTTCGTTCTGCTGGTCGACGAGGACGTGCTGCAGAGCGCGGACGAAGACGACGATGCACAGCTCGTCGTCGATCCCGAAGCTGCCGCAGGCCGCAGCGACCCTGACAGCAGCATCTTCAAGAAGCTTTTCAAGGGCCGCAAGGACAGCAGCCGACCGCAGGGTTGAAGGGCGAGCCGCGAGCCGCACACCCAGTCGTCGCGGGAGCCTAGAAGTACAAGGTCCCGCCGAATGTCAAGAGCGCGCCGCCTGAGACGTCGGTGCTGCGATAGCCGTTGACGAACTCCGGCGTCGGATCTCTGTCGACACGCTTCCGTAAAAAGCCGCGAAAGTCCGTGTTGAGCGCGAAGGCGGGGGCGAGCCGTAGCTCCAGACCCAGCCCCGCTTGGCCGCCGGCGTGAATCATGTCGCGGGTTTCAGCGAACCCGCTCTGTCGCGTGTCGAACGACACCCCGGCGCCCGCGAGCAGATAGAATTGCGCTTTGTGTTTCGGGTTCATGAAAATGAGGAAGTCAGCCGTGACCGGCACATCCCAACGCAAGTCGCCGTTGTAGTCGCTTCCCACATAGTACCCGGCGCCCAGGTCGACCGCGAAGCGCTGTGCGGGTCGGATCCGTAGCGCACCGGAGAACCCACCCATGGACAGACCCCGTCCGAAAGCGCCCCCGACGTCGAAGTGGAGTCCGGCCTTGCGTTCGCGGGGTTCCGTCTGTGCTGGCGTCTCCCGCACGAGGGTGAGCTTGGCGGGGCCGGTCTTGACTGCCGCGTCCGAGCTCGTGGCGTATCCGTTGACCACGACGACGTCGGCTCGTGCGTGCCGTGCCGCGCTCAGAAGGATTGCGCAAATGGCGAGGAACCAGGGCGATATGTTCTGCATGAGACGACCTCTTGCGCATTCGACGAGGTCGCCTTCATTTCATTCAATCACTCGATCGAGCGGCGATCTTGCAAGGCACGGACCAGGGTGACCTGGTCGGTAAATTCGAGCTCCCCGCCATGTGGCACCCCGGCTGCGATTCGAGAAATTCGCACGGGGAGAGAGGAGAAGGCGTCGGCGATGTAGAGCGCTGTGGCTTCGCCCTCCACGTTGAGCGGCGTGGCCACGATGATCTCTTTGACCGCGCCCTCTTCGATGCGAGAGCGCAGCGCATCCAAGGGAAGCTGCTCCGGGCCCAGGCCATCGAGGGGCGCCAAAAGCCCATGCAGGACGTGGTAGCGACCGCGAAAGCTGCCCAGGGCCTCCAGGGCGATCAGATCCGGAACTTTGGCCACCACGCAGACGAGCGACTCGTCTCGTCTCGGGTCTTGGCAGATGGAGCAGCGCGACTCCGCGCCGTAGTTCCCGCACACTACGCAACGCTTCACGCTCGCATGAAGCGTTTGTAGGGCCCGACCCAAAGCCTGGGCATAAGTCTCGTCTTGCTCCAGCACGTGAAAGGCCAGGCGTGCCGCGGTGCGTTCCCCGATGCCGGGGAGCCGAGACAGAAGAGAGATCATCGCGGCAATCGGATCCTTGGCCGTCATCGCTAGCCGATGCCGGGGATCGACATGCCGCCAGAGATCTTTTCGATCTCGGCTTCCACGTGCTCGCGCGCCTTGGTCAGGGCGGCGTTGCTCGCGGCCACGATGAGGTCTTGTACCATCTCCAGGTCTTCGCCCTGAAGAAGGGCGGGATCGATTCGGACCTCCACCAGATCCGCGCCACCGTTGGCGACCGCCGTGACTTGTTCGTTGCCGGCGCTGGCCTCGAAGGTTTCTTCCTTGAGCTCCTCACGGCGCTTTTCAATCTTGCGCTGCATACGGCTCGCCTGCCGCATGAGCTCTCCCATACCGCCTCGCATTTTCATCGTAACCCTCTCAATCCGCTTCGATGTGGACGTCGACGCGACCGGCCGACTCCGGAAAGACCGCGATCGCTTCTTTGACTGTTGGATGATTGAGCGCTTGCTTGCGCTTCGCTTCGAAGTCCGCTTCCCGACGTTGGGCGGCCACGGCGGCCACGGTCTTGGACGCGGCGTCTCTTTCGGCGTCGAAGCGGATGATGATCTGCGGTGCGCCACCGAGCTGTGTCTCGGCCAGTGCGCGAATCGCCGCGATCGAATCGGGCGCCTCGGCCTGTCGTCCGTAAAACGAGTCCCGCTGAAACGAAAGAATGATGCGTTCGGCGCTCACGAGCTTCGGTACGCCGTGCTCCAGGACGGCTGCGAGCGCCGGTTGCTTGTGGCTCATCGTCTCGATGAGCTGCTCCCATTCCTGAAGCGCGGCCCGCCGAAGCGGAGCGAGCGTGCCGGCACTGCTCGTCTTGAAGTCGGCGGGTTTGTGACCAGCGGGTTTGATGGCCTCAGCGGCCTGCACCGCGGAAGCGGGGGTCGGGTCCAGCATCGCTGGGGCGGCATCGGAGGTCTCCGCCCTCGGTCCGGGGGGGCTCGGAGAGGGCGCAGAGGCTTCCGCGCTTGGCTCGGAGACCTTCGGCTTGGGTCCAGAGGTCTTCGGGGCTGGCTCGGCGACGTTCGTGTTCGGCGCGGGGGTCTCTGCTTGGCTTGGCGCCGGCGCCGCTTCGCGTTTCGGCTTGGGAGGCTCCGGGCTTGGCACGGCCGACGCTGGTGCGCCGGCCTGTGTCGAGCGCTGAGCTGCGTCGGGCCGGGCACTGCCGCGGCGCCCCTGCGGCTCAGGGGTCGAGCCACCGCCACTGCCCCCGGACGTCGCCTGCAGCGCTTCCAGGCGACTGAGCAAGGTGCTGACGTCTTGCAGCGGCGGGCGCGTCGCGACCCTCACCAGGCCCATCTCCAGCATGAGCTTCGGGTCGGCGCTCTGGGTCATTTCGTCCATGACCAGCGATGTCGCTCGAAACGCGCGCTGTAGCTCGAGCAGGTCGACGTCCTCGATGAGGCGGAGGGCGGTTTCCTTGTCCTCGGGGACCCAGTCGCCGTGCGCGTTCGCATCGAGCTTCAGAACCACGAGGTCTCTCAGGAGCTGAAGGAGCTGCCGCGCGAAGTGCAGCATGTCGACGCTCTTTTCGGCCAAGCCGTTGACGGCCGCGATGACGGCTGCGCCGTCTCCGCCAAGCAGCGCGCTGGCCACCTCGTGCAGGGCCTCCCGGTTCGCGATCCCGAGGCTCTGGGCGACGATCTGAGCGTCGATTTTGCCGTCCGAGATGGCGACGAGCTGATCGAGCAGCGTGAGCGCGTCCCGCATGGAGCCGGCCGCTTCCTGCGCTACGATGAGGACGCTTTGGTCATCGGCCTCGATGCCCTCGGCGGCCAGGATTTCTCGGACGCGCTCCGCGACGAGTCGCTGCGGGATGAGCCGGAAGTCGTACTGCTGACAGCGGGAGCGAATGGTGACCGGGACCTTGTGGCTCTCGGTCGTCGCGAAGATGAACTTCACATGGTCGGGCGGCTCTTCGAGCGTCTTCAGGAACGCATTGAAAGCGCCGGCCGACAGCATGTGGACCTCGTCCACGATGACGATCTTGAACCGGTCGCGCTGAGGCCGGTAGGGCAGGGACTCTTGCAGGCGCCGGACGTCGTCGACGCTGTTGTTCGAGGCCCCGTCGATCTCTTGAACGTCGACGTTCACTCCAGCGGTGATGTCCGTGCATGGCCCGCAGACGTTGCACGGGGTCGCGGTGGGGCCGTTTTCGCAGTTGAGCGCCTTGGCGAGGAGTCGCGCTGTGGTCGTCTTGCCGACGCCGCGGACCCCGGTGAACAGGAACGCGTGGGCCACCCGGTTGGCTTGAATGGCGTTGGCGAGCGTCCGGGCGACGTGCTCTTGGCCGACGAGATCCCCGAAGCTTTGAGGGCGGTATTTCCTGGCAAGAACGGTGTACGCCATGGGCGCCGCAGCCTAACACGCGCGCTGGGCCGGCGCAGCCAGCGCCAAGGCTGGTCGCTGGGCGGGACCTATTCGTCCTCGTCGAGCGCGTCCGCCTCTTTCATCATCTGCTGCATCGAGGGCATGCCGCGGCTCTTCGGGCTCGCGGCTTCCTCGTCATCGGCGTCATCGGCGTCTTCGTCCTGCGAGCCCTCGCGCCCGTCGGCACCGGCTTCGCGCCCGTCCGCGCCGGCTTCGCGCATCATCTCGTCCAAGGTGGGCATGACGCCGTCGCCCCTCTCGTCACCGGCCTCGTCTTGGTCCTCGTCGTAGTCTTCGTCGTAGTCCTGGGTCGCTCCCGGCTCGGCGCCCATGATGGCGTTACCCAGTCCGACGGAGATCTGCGGGTACCAGGTGATGAGGGCCAGACCGATGAGCATCAGGCCCACGAAGGGCGCCACCGACCGAATGATGTGCCCGAGGTTCTTTTCGAAGAGCGCGCTGGAGACGAACAGGTTCAAGCCCACGGGCGGTGTGAGATATCCGATCTCCAGGTTGACGATGAAGATGATCCCGAAATGCATGGGGTCGACGCCCATGGCCGCCGCGATCGGCGCGAGCAAGGGAACGAAGATGAACATCGCGCTCAGGATGTCCATCATCATGCCCACGAGCAGCAGCATCAGGTTGATGAGCAGCAGGAACTGCCAGCGGGTCAGATCCTTTCCCTGAATCCACTCGACCATGCGTGCCGGGATTTCCTCGATTTCGAGGAACTCGCCCAGGGCCAGCGCCATGACCATGATCACCAGGAACGAGCCCAAAAAGACGCCCGTCTCCTTGAAGATCCCCGGCACGTCTCCGAGCGTCAGCGCCCGGTGCAGCCAAACTTCGACGACGACCGCGTAGACGACGCTGATGGCCGCGGCCTCCACCGCGTTGAAGATGCCGCCGTAGATGCCGCCCAGAATCAGGACCGGAAAGAGCAGGGCCCAGAAGCCGTCCCGCGTTGCCGCCAGCACGTGCTGAAAAGAGAAGGGCGTCGTCGCCACCTTGTCCACCAGCCCCCGGTAGAATGAGAAGCCCATGAGGATGGACCCCATCACGATCCCGGGGCCGAAGCCGGAAGCAAACAGCCGCTCGAGCTCTATCACCGCACCCTGATTGACGATCGGATAGACGATCATGGGGATGGACGGCGGGATGAGGATCCCGAGCGAGCCGGCCGAGGTCAGCAGGCCATGAGAGAAGCGTTCCTGGTAGCCGGCGGCAATGAGCGCCGGCCCCATCATCGAGCCGATGGCCACCACGGTGGCGGGGCTCGAGCCGCTGATCGCCGCGAACAGCATGCAGGCGATCACGCCGCTCATGGCCATGCCTCCGGGAATCCAGCCTATGAAAGCCTGGGCGAAGTCGATCAGCCGCTTGCTGATCTGGCCCCGGCTCATGACCGCGCCGCTCATGATGAAGAACGGAATCGCCAGCAGGGTGGGGCTGTCCGCCAGGCTCCGGATGCCTTCGATGATGATGGCGAACTGCGGAAGCTCGCGAAACTCGCTCCACAGATAGAAGCTCCCCATGGTGGCCATGCCGATGAGCACGAACAGCGGGGCCCCGAGCAGGGCGGCGCCCAGCACGACCGCCGCGAGGATGCCGCCCTTTCCGAGGAGCGGGAGCAAGAGGATCAGCCCGACGAGGATGAAGAAGGGCAGCTTGGTTTTGCCTGCCTTGCTCAAGACTTCGCCTCTTTTTCAGCAGCGAGCTTCGCGGCGACTTCGGTCTCGTCTTCGCTGGCGCCGTAGGAGCCGCCGAGCAAGGCGCTCACGGCCGCCGCGATGTAGCGGAGCATGGTCATCAGAAAGGCCGCCGGGACAGCGATGGTCGCGATCCAGTCGGGCACATTGGTTTGCTCGAAGCGGCCCTCCAGGCTGATCGCCTGCTTGGCGTATTCGTATCCGAGCAGGACCATGAAGAGGCAGAATGCTGCCGTGAGCAGGTACCCCAGCGCCTCGACGTACGCGCGGGCGCCCTCAGGGACCAGACGCTTGAGCGCCCCCATCTGGATGTGCTTGCCCTCGTGGGCGCAGACGCTCGCGCCGAGGAAGCCGACCCAGAGCAGCATGATGAGCGAGAGCTCTTTGGACCAGCTGTAGCCGTCCGGAAAGTAGTTGAGGGCGACGAAGATGAAGAGCCCGCTGGACAGCAGGAACGCCAGGAGCTGGACCTTCCAGTGAGGCCCACGTACGCGGAGCAGGTGCCGCAGCCATGCGGCTCCGCAAAGGACGTAAAGCACGAGATAGAAGTACTTCGAAGGCACCTCGGGGCGCGTCATGATCCAGCCGAGGAGCGAGAGCCCCGCCCCGACCAGGACCGCTTGCAGCAGCGGCTTGCTCTTGGAGGCCTGCCCCGTCGCGGACTTGTGCCGCTCGGCCGTCCAAAATGCGAACCAAAGCAGCCCAAAGCCCACGGCGGCGCTCACGATGGGACCCCAGCGGCTCAGGGCCTCGAGCTTGGCTGGGTCCTCGATGCCGAAGACTCGGCCGAAAAGCTCCCCGACCTTGCTGTCGGGCGCCGCGAGCCGACGGTAGGCTACGTCCAGGAAGACCATGGCCGCGGAGACGGCGAGGAAGGTCCACAAGATCGCCATCTCCACCGTGAAGATCAGTTGGTCGATCTTGCGAAGGGGCCCGAACAGTCCCTCATAGGGCGTCTCATCGCTGGGGCCGGTCATCTCCGGCGACGGTACAGCGTCCCGGCCCTGGCAATCAAGCATCCGTGCGGTAGCGTGCAGGGCAAATCATGCGCTCGGTGATTCACGTCGACATGGATGCCTTCTTCGCGTCGGTCGAGCAGCTCGACAATCCCGCCTTGCGGGGCAAGCCCGTGCTCGTGGGCGGAAGGTCTCGGCGAGGGGTCGTCGCAGCCGCCTCTTATGAGGCGCGACCGGCGGGTATCCGGTCCGCCATGTCGATGGTCGAAGCCCTTCGCCGCTGCCCCGACGCCGTGGTCGTAGCGCCGCGCCGAACCCGCTACGAGGAGCTCAGCGCTTCGGTTTTCGCCATTTTTCGGCGCTATACGCCACTCGTCGAGGGGCTGTCGCTGGATGAGGCCTTCCTCGACATCACCGCGAGCCGCGCTCTTTTCGGCGCCGGCCCCGAGATCGCCGCCCGCATCCGACACGACATCGCCACGGAGCTGCGTCTGACCGCCTCAGCAGGCGTGGCCCCCAACAAATTTGTGGCCAAGATCGCAAGCGACATCCGCAAACCAGACGGGCTGACCGTGGTTCCTGATGGCAGCGCCGCAGCGTTCCTGGCCCCACTGCCCCTCTCACGGATGTGGCGGGTCGGCCCCAAGGCGCGGCAGAAGCTTCATGCCGCGGGGCTCCGGAGCATCGGCGATCTGGCCCGCACGGACGCTGCCACCCTGCAGATGCTCCTGGGCAGCTGGGGACCGACGGCCCGCGAGCTCGCGCGAGGTCTCGACGATCGACCTGTCACGGTGGGCGTCCCTCCCAAGAGCCTGGGTGCGGAGGAGACATTCGAGAGCGATCTCAGGACCGCGTCCGAGCTGAGGCTCCCGCTCCTGAGACAGTCCATGCGTGTCGCGGACCGCTTGAT
Source organism: uncultured delta proteobacterium (assembly GCA_963746475.1). Lineage (GTDB taxonomy): Bacteria > Myxococcota_A > Polyangia > Polyangiales > Houyiibacteriaceae > SG8-38. The sequence continues at coordinate 410,570 of CAVVBB010000001.1, read as the reverse complement.
CGAAAAAGGGCTCTGGGCGAGCTCGCTGAGCTTGAAGATCAAATATGCCGACCATCGCGTCGTCAGCCGCCAAGCACCGATGGCTCCGCCCGTTGCGGACACAGACGCGATCTTCCAGGCCGCGATCGAGCTACTGCAGCGCATCCCGGAGTTGGAGCGGGGCGTTCGGCTGACGGGGGTGTCCGTGTCGGGCCTGTCGACGGCTCCGGCCCCGGAGCTTTTCCCCGACGCAGATCGCGAACGGCGCGAGCGTTTGGCTTCCACCACCCGAAGCCTCCGCGAGAAGTTTGGCGCGGAAAGCCTGACGCGCGCGTCGCTTCTCACTCCTCGCGACTGACCGCGCCCGCAGGCTCGTTTTCGGCTTTTGCGTGATGCCCGCCGCTCACGTTGACACCTGTGAGCGAGCCACTTATGGTCGGGAAGTTGCGTTGACCCCCAGATGGCTAGGGAGGAGCCCTGCAGGATGAGCGCCCGTCACACCAAGTTCATCTTCGTCACAGGCGGAGTCGTCAGCTCCATCGGAAAAGGTCTCGCCGCTGCTTCGATGGGCGCCCTGCTCGAGGCCCGCGGGCTCAAGGTGACGAACGTCAAACTGGACCCGTACATCAACGTCGATCCGGGCACGATGTCCCCGTATCAGCACGGCGAGGTCTTCGTCACCGACGACGGAGCCGAGACGGATCTCGACCTCGGGCACTACGAGCGCTTCACCCGCGCCACGATGACCCGGGCCAACAACTTCACGACCGGGCGCATCTACGACTCGGTCATCTCGAAAGAGCGGCGGGGCCAGTACCTCGGGGCCACCATTCAGGTCATTCCGCACATCACGGACGAAATTAAGGCCCGCGTCCGTGAAGCGACCCGAGACGTCGATGTCGCTATCGTCGAGATCGGCGGCACCGTCGGCGACATCGAGTCCCTTCCGTTCCTCGAGGCCGTCCGCCAGCTGCGCGCCGAGCTCGGCCCGCAGGACAGCGTCTCGGTGCACGTCACGCTCATTCCCTACATCGCGGCGGCGGGCGAGCTCAAGACCAAGCCCACCCAGCACTCCGTCAAGGAGCTGGCCGGCCTGGGCATCCAGCCCGAGATCCTCCTGTGCCGCGTGGACCGGGAGCTCCCGCGGCCCCTCAAAGAGAAAATCGCCCACTTTTGTAACGTCCCCGTCAAGGCCGTCATCGCCGCGCCGGACGTGCGCGTCATCTACGAGCTGCCCTTGACCCTGCACGACCAGGGCCTCGACCGGCTGCTCGCCGAGCGCCTCAACATCTGGTCCAGAGACCCGGACCTGTCCGCTTGGCGGCGCACCGTCGATCGGTACCTTTCCCCCGGCCGTGGCAACGTCTCGATCGCCGTCGTCGGCAAGTACGTTCACCTTCGTGACTCCTACAAGTCGCTCCACGAGGCTCTCGTCCACGCCGCGCTCGAATGCGACGTCAAGCTCGAGCTCGACTACGTGGACAGCGAAGACCTCGAGCAAGGCGAGCTCGAACAACGGCTTGGCCGGCACGACGCAATCCTCGTCCCCGGCGGCTTCGGAGATCGCGGCGCCGAGGGCAAAATCCGGGCGATTCACTACGCCCGAGAGAACAATGTGCCCTTCTTTGGAATCTGCCTCGGCATGCAGATGGCCGTCGTCGAATACGCGCGCAACGTGTGCGGCCTGGAAGGCGCCAGCAGTGCCGAGTTCGAGCCGAGCGCCCCGCACCTCGTCGTCGACATCATGCACGACCAGCGCGAGGTCGAGGACAAAGGCGCCACCATGCGTCTAGGCGCCTACCCCTGCACCTTGAAAGAAGGCTCCATCGCTGCGGGCATCTACGGCACAAAGAACATCAGCGAGCGCCACCGCCACCGCTTCGAGGTCAACAACGCCTACCGCGACCAACTCGAAGCTGCCGGCCTCGTCCTCTGCGGGCTCTCCCCCGACGGCCGACTCGTCGAAATGGTCGAGCTCCCCGACCACCCCCACTTCATCGGCTGCCAATTCCACCCGGAATTCAAGAGCAAGCCCCACCGAACCCATCCGCTGTTCACCAGCTTCGTCCGAGCTGCTATCGAGCAACACGCACTAAAAGGCAAGCCCTTAGCCAGCCCAGCGCAGGCCCGCGCGAACTAAAGGGGGGTTAGAGGGGTGGAGGAAGGCATTTCCTCCCATCGATCTCCTCGTCCTCGAAGCCGCTCAGGCCTCCGTCCCTCCTCAACGATGCGCCGCATCGCCTCGTCTGGCCGAAGGCCTGAGCGACTCCGATTCCTTCGGAGCTCTCGGTCCGGAAATGCCTTCCTCCACCCCAATCCCTTGGGTCAAACCCTCCCATCGATCTCCTCGTCCTCGAAGCCGCTCAGGCCTCCGTCCCTCCTCAACGATGCGCCGCATCGCCTCGTCTGGCCGAAGGCCTGAGCGACTCCGATTCCTTCGGAGCTCTCGGTCCGGAAATGCCTTCCTCCACCCCAATCCCTTGGGTCAAACCCTCCCATCGATCTCCTCGTCCTCGAAGCCGCTGAGTCCGCCGCAGCTCCTCGACGATGAATTGGCATCGCCTCGTCGCGTCGACGACCGCAGCGACTCCGAATCCATCGGAGCTCTCGGTCCGGAACTCAGGCCCGCACCCCGTGCCGAATGAGGGGTCGCCAGTCATAGGAAGCACGGGAACGCACAAGTCCGCCCGACGCCAAGCAAAGAGTCAGGCCTGCGCCACCTTATGGGCCCTAAACCCCAAAGGACCCAGAGAGCTTGCGAACCTCGGAGGCAGGGCCTGGAGCGACCGTGGAGTGCCCCCGCGCGAGCGGCGCGGGGGCCGACAAGCCGTGCCGATTGAGGGGTCGCCAGTCAACGGAGTCATTCGAACGCAGTGCGCGCGACCCCTCAATCGTGCCACGCCGCGTCGCGGAACGGCCTGCCTCCGAGGTTCGCAAGCTCGATGACCCTAGCCCCCGACTCGATCGCTTCGTCAATCGCTCCTCCCTCATCACAGCCCACGCGCTCGTGGTGGATCAAGAGCGAGACCTGATCACATTTTGATTCACATTTCTTGGCCACTATCACCCTCCTGCTATTCTCCCGGCCATGCGCGCAAATTGGAGTGGGGTAATTGCGCTCGTCGCGGCCTTGACCGTCTTCGGGTGTTCGGATGACAACGCAGGCCCGATCGGTGGATCCGGCGGAAAAGGCGGTGTCGGCGGCGTCGGTGGCGGCACTGGCGGCGTCGGCGGTGGCACTGGCGGCGTCGGTGGTGGCACTGGCGGCGTCGGTGGTGGCACTGGCGGCGTCGGTGGTGGCACTGGCGGCGTCGGTGGTGGCACTGGCGGCGTCGGTGGTGGCACTGGCGGCGTCGGTGGTGGCACTGGCGGCGTCGGTGGTGGCACTGGCGGCGTCGGTGGTGGCACTGGCGGCGTCGGTGGTGAGGGCACCGGCGGCGTGGGCGGCGGCACTGGCGGCGTGGGTGGCGGAACTGGCGGCGTGGGTGGCGGAACTGGCGGCGTAGGTGGTGCGACCGACTTCTGCGCGGATGCAACCTGTAATCCAACGGGAACCGTTGAGTGCGTCAATCTAGAAGATGGCTACCGATGTGAGTGCGGCCCTGCGTACGTCGGAGAAAACTGCGACGAATGCGAAGTCGACTACGTAGAGATAGCCGGTCGCTGCATCTTCGACGAGTGCACCACGGATCCTTGCCACATTTCGTCAGGCGGTGGCACGAGTTGTACCTTTAACGGTGTGGGCGACTTCACCTGCACCTGTGAGATCGGCTGGAACCTCGACACGGATTGCCGCTCCTGCGCGCCCTCCTATTACCCGGATGGAGGAGCCTGCGTCATGTGTCAGGCGCAGGGAAACGATCTGGACCTGGTGAGCGGGATCGAGCGAATCATCATCGGGGAGTACGTGACCGAAGGGGTATTGTTCACATCGAGCAGCGGCCGCGTAATCCTCAACCAGAGTGGTGCCGGCACGGCAGGGGGTGGCATCATCACGAGCGGAAATGCCCTCTTGCTAGAGTTCATCGATCCGGCCGGAAGGCCAGCGCCGGCGACTGACGTTTCGATCAGTCTCAACGTTGCAGTCGACGGTGCTTTCTACGCAGCAGTGAACGGTGGTGCGCTTCAGCTCTACAACACTGCAACGACAGACACCATCGTGAGCGCGCCCAACGAGGAGATTTCCTCGGTGCGCATCTACGTCGGCGGTGGAGCTCCTACCAAGCTGAGCGTCGCTGGACTAACATACGAGCATCCCTGCTTCTAAGAGGCTTCGGAGTGTAGATAAGCAAAAAGCCGTCCCCTCGGGGGCGGCTTTTTGCGTTTCTCGCCACTCGTAGCGAGCAGGACTAGGATCAGCTGGTGGAGCCGCGTCCCCATCGCCGACCCTGGCTGACGATCCCAACTCGTATTGTGCTTGGGTATCTGGTGGTGCTCCTCGCCTTCGGTGTGGTCGCTGGCCTCAGTTTCTACCAGCATCATCGTACGTCCAAGACCCTAGAGCTGCTCCAGGAGGGCTACATCCCGCTGGCGCTGACGCTCGGACAGGCCAAGGCGACGCAGACCGTTTATGCCAATCTCGTCGAGCGGGCGCTGGAGACGGAGCGGACGGAGTCCACGCGAGCCTGGTTGCGCGCGGCGCTTCGAATCCGCCCCAGCACGCTGCAGCGCGCGGTCGAGGGCGTCGATCATGCGGAGACGCTGGCCGCAAAGACCGGCCAGCCGACGAAGCTGGTGACCGTGCGACGCGAACTCAGCGCGATCAGTCGGGCCTACGAGGAGCTCGACAGTGAATACGGAATCCTCTTCGAGTCTCTTAGTCACGACAGCGAGGAATCGGCGCGGCTCCAGCAGAAGCTGCAGGCGATGGAGCAGGCCATCGAACGAAACTACGACCGAGCTTCGCAGAGCGTGCAGCGCCGGATTTCGAAGACCAGTGCCCTGGCTGCCGCGCAGGAAGAGCAGGCCACCTGGTTGCTTGGGCTTCTGGGCTTGTTGGCCCTCATCGTCGGCATCACGGTGACGTTTCTCTCGCAGCGCTTGCTGCGTCCGATTCCACTCCTGCATAAGCGCGTCGAGGCGGTCGCTCGCGGCGACCTCTCGAGCACTGTCGACATCAAGCGGGACGATGAGCTCGGTCAGCTGGTGCTCGAGTTCGAGCGAATGGTCAAGGCGCTTGCGGCGCGAGACCAGAGTTTGAGAGAGGCGAACCTCGCGGAGCAGCGGCTTCGGCGCACACAGCTCCAAATCGTCGAAGCCTTGCGTGCCGCGGTGCTCGTGATCGATGGAGACCGTTTCATCAGAACGGCCAACCCTGCCGCTGACAGTATTCTAGGGGTGACGGTGCGGGACATTGGCACGAGGGTGGAGGAGACCTCGCTCCTTCGGCGGCTCCCTGCGCTCGCTCACGCGATCGAGCGAGTGGCCGCAGGTGGAGAGGCGATGACACTTCAGAGCGAGCAGCTCCCTGGTTTCACCGAGCGCTTGGTCGACCTGCTCGTGACTCCCTTCGGTGAGGAATTGGGCGAGACGGGCCCGCGTGGTATTCTGATCGTGGCCGACGACGTAACCGAGTCCGTGGCGACCAAATCCCGGCTCATCCAGACCGAGCGGCTCGCCGCCATCGGGCGCATGGCCGCTCACGTGACCCACGAGGTACGCAATCCGCTCTCGAGCATCGGCCTGAACGTAGACATGCTCGCCGATGAGCTTCCCGAAGAGGGCGGGGAGGGCGCCGATTTGGTGCAGTCGATCCAACGGGAGCTCGAGCGTCTAGAGGGGATCACTGAGGAGTATCTCCGACTCGCCCGCTTGCCCGAGCCTTCCCTCGTCCCCGACAGCCCACGGGATTTTCTTCGCTCAGTAGCGAGCTTCATCGAGCCGGAAATGAACGCTGCAGGTGTCGAGCTGAAGGTCGAGCTGAGCTCCGGTTTGCCCGACGTGGCCATGGACGAGCCGCAGCTTCGCCAGGCCCTGCTGAACTTGCTTCGAAACGCGCGGGAAGCGATGCCAGAGGGCGGCACCGCGAAGCTCGAAGCATCTCGCTACGACAGCGGCCTTCGGATTCAGGTCCACGACGAGGGCTCGGGCATCAGCGAGACCGATCGCGAGCACGTGTTCGACATGTTCTACACCACCAAGGAGCGTGGCACCGGCCTCGGCTTGCCGCTGACCCAGCAGATTGTCGTGGCCCACGGCGGTCACATCAGCTGCAAGCATCGGCACCCGCGCGGTACGACGTTCGAGCTCTGGTTGCCCGCGGCCCGGCTCACGAGTAGTGATTCGGCCGTACGGAGGACCGGATGAGCAGACTGGATGGGCGATCGAACGACGCGCTCAGGCCCGTGACCATGGATGTCAACGTGCAGCGAAACCCAGAGGGCTCGCTGATTTATCGCTGCGGGGGGACGAGCGTTCTGATCGCCGCTTCCATCTCCGACAAGGTGCCCGACTGGATGCGCGACACAGGGCGCGGCTGGGTGACCGCTGAGTACGAGATGCACCCGCGCGCAAATCCTGAGCGAAAGCGGCGCGATCGCGAAAAAGGGCGCATCGACGGCAGGTCCTCGGAGATTCAGCGGCTCATCGCGCGCTCGCTTCGTGCGGCGGTCGACCTCGAGAAGCTCGGCGAACGCATGATCACCGTCGACTGCGACGTGCTCGACGCTGACGGCGGCACGCGCACCGCCTCGATCACCGGCGGCATGGTGGCCCTGTCGATGGCGCTGGACCGACTGCGCTCGCAAGGACTGGTCGCCAAGGGCGTGCTTCGTGAGCCGATTGCCGCGATCAGCGTCGGGCTGCTCGAGGACAAGCCCATGCTCGATCTCTGCTACGAAGAGGACCGCGACGCCGAGGTCGACCTCAACATCGTCGGCACGCCGGATGGCGGGGTGGTCGAAGTTCAGGGCACAGCCGAGGGGGCACCGATCGCGCGAAAGAAACTAGACGAGATGATCGACCTCGCGCTCCGCTCGCTGGCCGATCTCGGGGCCAAGCAGACGGCGGTCCTCGAGGGCCTCGACATCGACATTTCGCCACTACTGGTCTGATGCGTGTACTGCTCGCAACCGGCAACGCGGGAAAGCTCCGCGAGTACCGGCGGATGCTCAGCGGCCTGCAGGGCCTGGAGCTGGAATCGCTCGAGACCCTTGGCTGCGAGCTAGAGGTTGTCGAGGACGGCGACAGCTTCTACGCCAACGCGCTCAAGAAGGCAGGAGCCGCGGCGCGAGCCAGCGGCTTGCTGGCCATGGCCGACGACAGCGGACTCGAGGTGGATGCCCTGCAGGGTCAGCCCGGTGTGCGCTCGGCGCGCTATGCCGGGGAGGGGGCGTCGGACGCGCAGAACAACGAGAAGCTTCTGACGGCTCTTGCCGGCCTAGAATCAGTCGACCGTACGGCCCGTTTTCGATGCGCGATCGTAGTCGTCGGGGCGAACGGAGAGGAGCTCGCCCACACGGAAGGCAGCTGCGAAGGCCGCATCGCAGAAACCGCGAGCGGAACCGAGGGCTTTGGCTACGATCCCGTCTTCATCCCAGAAGGACGAAGCGTAACCATGGCCCAGCTCCCCCCCGAGGAGAAGAACCAAATCAGCCACCGTGCCGAGGCCGTGGCGGCGTTACTCGTCCCCCTGCGGCATTTGGTGGCGCAACGCCCCCAGATGCGATAGGAGTGGCCATCCTCGGGGTGTAGCACAGCCTGGTAGTGCGCATGCTTTGGGAGCATGAGGTCGCTGGTTCGAATCCAGTCGCCCCGACCACTGGTCGGTTTTCGCGGTTGCGAAAACCTCCCATGGCTCCTTCTTCAGCTCCGTCTGGACTTCTGCAGCAGGCTGCACAAGTACAGACGTCGAGCGAATCCAGTCGCCCCGACTAAGGATTTCAACAGCTTGCGCGATTGGCCGTTCGCGCTCGTCGCTCTCCGTTGAACGAGGCGGCGGTTTGCGGTCGCGAGTTGCTCACTCGGCAAACCACGGGAATGCCACAGTCTGATTCGCCCTCGGCGGTGCAGCTGTGTGGGCTGCATTCAAACCGCAGCTTGCGGGTACGATCTCGTCTATCCGCGTGAGCAGTCATTTCACGCCAAGGCACGCCGGACGTGCCCTGGCACCCGTCGAACGCCTGATCGCCGCGCTCTTACCGGGTCAGTGCGAACGATGCTATGCCGCCGCCCCATGAGCGTGAGAAGCGGCCTGCTGTGCATGTTCCTCGGCCTCGCGCTCAGCGCGTGCCGCAGCCGGCCTCAGGAGGGCGCCGAAGCCGTCCGGCCGGCGTCCTCGGCCCCAGTCGAGGTCGTCTCCGCAGTTTCGGAGTACGTCGGCAGCGCGCGGTGTGCAGGCTGCCACGCCGAGGCCCACGAAAGCTGGCTCGGGTCCCATCACGCGCTCTCGATGCAGGAAGCCAACGCAGACACCATTGTTGGCGATTTCAAGCAAGGGTCCTTTAGGTACTTCAAGGAAAGGATCCGGTTCGTCGAGACCGACGGGAGCTACTACGTAGAGGCGCTCGACGCAGAGGGCAGGCGGTCGCGGTTCCCGGTGAGGTATACGTTCGGCGCGATTCCGCTTCAGCAGCTCCTCGTCGAGACGGCTCCAGGCCGGCTTCAGTCGTTTCCAGTCGCCTGGGACAGCCGACCCAAGAACGAAGGTGGTCAACGGTGGTTCCACCTGCAGCCGGACGAGTACATCGGACCGGGGGATCCGCTGCACTGGACCGGGCATTTTTACAACTGGAACAACGCCTGCGCCGACTGCCACTCGACTTCCGTCGAGAAGAACTACGACCGGCAGACGCGTGCCTACACGACGGTGTACGAGGAAATCAACGTCGGCTGCGAGGCCTGCCACGGTGCCGGTTCCGCGCACGTCATCGCGATGGAGTCACAGAGCGTCGCTCCGGGCCTGCAGAACGGAGGCTTTGCTCACCGACTCGTGTCCCCCGACGCGCGCAAGTGGCGATTCTCCGAGGACCAAGACATCGCGCGCCTCGTCGAACCCACCACCACCGACGAACTCGATACCTGCGCGCCGTGCCATTCTCGTCGGTCTGAGCTCGGTGGCCGAAGCGACGTCTACCACGACGGCTACCGCCTCGCGCCTCTCGACGAGTTCCTCTACTTCGACGATGGGCAGATCGAAGACGAGGTCTTCGTCTACGGTTCGTTCCTTCAAAGCAAGATGTACGCTGCGGGGGTCGTCTGCAGCGATTGCCACGAATCTCACGGCCCAGGACTTCGTGCACAGGGCAATGCGCTGTGCACGCGATGCCACAAGGCGGAGGTGTTCGACGGGCCAGGCCACTCGTTTCACCAACCCGGGATAGCTGGGAGCCAGTGCGTGGACTGCCACATGCCCAAGCGGACCTACATGGTCCTCGATGAGCGTGGCGACCATCGGTTCGGACTCCCGCGTCCCGCGCTCTCCGCCCGCGTCGGCTCGCCCAATGCCTGCAACGGCTGTCACGCAGACAAGACGCCTGCCTGGGCGGAGCGTCAAATCGCTGCCCATTTCAAGGACCGCGCACCTCCACACGGGTTTGCCGAGGCGTTCCACGCAGCACGTCATCAGCAGCCCGGCAGCGAGGAGGCTTTGGTCGAATTGATCGCAGTGGGTGCTGCGCCCGCGATCGTGCGTGCGACGGCGCTTCTCGAACTCCGCAACGTACGGTCTCAGGCTCTGCCTTCACTGGTGATGCGCGCTGCGGCAGACCCGAGCCCGATCGTTCGTCAGGCAGCCGCGGCTTCGGCCCGCGAGATGCCGCCCGCGCTTCGTCGACGGATCGCGTTGCCGCTCCTTGGCGATCCTTCGCGATCGGTTCGCATCGAGGCCGCGGGCGCGTTCCTGGGCGACGAGACCGCCGATTGGCGACCCTCGGACAGGCAGGCATTTGATGCGGCTCTAGCCGAGTACAGGGAGGCTCGCGAGCACATGGCTGACCGCGGCGAGGGGCTCGTCGAGTTGGCCCACCTCGCCATGGTTGACGGCAAACCCGGCCAGGCCGAGGCGATCCTGCAGGAGGCGTTGGCCACCGACCCGACGTTCACGGCGGCCTACGTCAATCTCGGTGATCTCTACCGTGGACTCGGTCGTCAAGAGGAGTCGGAGGCGGTGCTTCGTCGAGGCCTCGAGAAGTCCGCCGACGAGGCTACCGCCGAGCACGCGCTCGGGCTGGCACTGGTGCGACTCGGCCGCTACGACGAGGCGCTCGTGCGCCTGAGGCGGGCTTACTTCGCGCGCCCACAGAGCGTGCGCTTCGGCTACGTCTACTCGGTCGCCGCCTTTGACCGCGGACAGGGCAAGCAGGCGATGAAGACCCTTGACGCGCTCCACCGACGCTATCCAGGGAACGTTCAGGTGCTCACGCTGCTCGCCCGCTACAGCCAGGAGCTCGGTCTCGACGCAGAGGCGAGGAAGTACGTCGGTCAGTTAGAGGCCCTTGGCGTTCGGCCCCAGTGAGCGGACTTCTCGGCCACCGCCCTTCGCTTCGCCCTAGGGCTGATTGGGCGCCGCGAACAACGAAAGTCCGAATTACGCGGCACTAGATATGATGTCGCGCGAGTCACAGCGCGGACGAGGCGTTGGTTCGTTACTACGCTCCGTGGTGCGATGCGTGCAGAGGGCGTTTGCTCTGCCTGACTGCTCTCGGTTGCTCGTGCTAGATGTATCCTGGACTTCCATGACCCAGGGAGAAGAACGTATGATGTATCGACGCGTCCAATCGCCAGCTCGCACGCGGCTCAGCCAGCTCGTTGTGCTTTTGAGCATTGCCGTACTGTCTTGTGACCGGCCCGGCGAGCCGGTTGCTGAAAGCGCGGCGCCCGAGGCCTCTCAGCAGCCGTCGCAGGCGCAGCCTGGCCAACCCCTGAAAGCACCGCCGCCGCCCGGCAAAGCGGAGCCGGGTCAAGTGCAGCCCGCAACGAGCGCGGCGCGGGCAAGCACCGGAGAGCGGCCCAACATTCTCTTCATCATGGGCGACGACATCGGCATCATGAACGTGGGCGCTTACCACCGTGGACTCATGGTCGGCGAAACGCCCAACATCGACCGCATCGCGCGCGAAGGCGCGCAGTTCCAGACCTATTATGCCGAGCAGAGCTGCACGGCCGGTCGCACCGCCTTCTTCACCGGTATGCATCCGCTGCGGGCGGGCATGGTGATGCCGCAGCTCCCTGGCGCCACCAGCTCCCTCTTGCCAGGTACGCCGGCGCTCGCCAAGTTCCTCCTCGACCTCGGCTACAACACCGGCGAGTTCGGCAAGAACCACCTGGGCGACATAGCGGCATCGCTGCCGACGGCCCACGGCTTTCAAGAATTCTGGGGCTATCTGTATCACTTGGACGCGATGCAGGGGGTGAGCTTTCCGGATATCAACTCCGACCCATCGACTCAGGCCGTGGTACCACCGTGCAAGAACACGCCGGTCAAAGGCCTCGAGCCCGTTCCAGGTGCGGTGGACCCGAAGACGGCGACCTGTATGACCCCTCCACGGCCGGTCGTCTGGTGTACGTCTTCGGACGGTACCGAGGAGAACCAGAGCTGCAAGGACGAAGGGCCGCTGACGTTGGAACGTTCGGCCACCGTGGACGAGGAAATCTCCTCCAAGGTCATCGACTTCCTGGACCGCAACGACCCCAAGGACACGGGGAAGCCGTTCTTCGTCTGGTACAACCCGGCGCGCATGCACGTCACGACGATGCTCCCGGAGAAGTATCTGAACATGCTGGGCGAAAAGGGGGGCAAGGACTGGGGTATCAACGAAGCCGGCATGAAGCAGATGGACGACAACATCGGCTACGTGCTGAAAAAGCTGGAGGATATGGGCCAGCTCGACAACACCATCATCGTGTTCACCACCGATAACGGCGCCGAGGCAATCACGTATCCGGACGGCGGCGTCACGCCCTTCAGGGGCGGCAAGCTCACGACCTGGGAAGGCGGGATGAGGGCGCCGGCGGTCATCCGCTGGCCGGGGCACATCGAACCCGGGACCGTCCTAGACCAGATATTCTCTGCGTTGGACTGGGTCCCCACCTTCGTCGACATCGCCGGTGGACCTTCGGGTGATGGGCTGAAGAAGCAGATTGAGGCTGGCAACTACCCCGGCATCATCAAGACGACGCTCGACGGCGTCGACCAGCGGGCTTACCTCGAAGGCAAGGGCGACTCCGCTCGCGACACGTTTTTCTACTACACCGGCCAGCACCCGTCTGCGGTGCGGTACAAGAACTGGAAGTTCTACTACACGATGGCGCCTTCTTCCGCGACAGGCGGGCTAACGGGCACGGTCACCTATCATTGGACGCAGGTCAACAACATCAAGCGGGACCCGTTTGAGCAAGCGGTCGCGGAGGATCAGAAAACCCTCCTCGGTTATGGTGGTGCACTGGCCGCTCCAAGCACGGCGTATATCTATGACTGGAATCTCCTGCCAATCGGGCAGCAGCTGTGGCTGAAGGAACTCGAGACTTACAAGACCTTCCCATCGCTGCAGATGCCGGCGAGCTACAACCTCGATCAGGTGATCGCGGCGGTGCAGGCTGCGAAGCACATTAGCCACGCGGGCGAGTAGCCGAACGAGTAGAAGAAGTAGACCTCTTCCCCACCGACGAGGGGGAGTGCGGTAGAAACCAAGGCCCTGTCCCGGTGAGTCATGCGGGCAGGGCCTTTGTTTTTAGTGACGGAGTATCGAATGACCGATCGCCTTGCTCGGCGCGGCCGCTGATCTCGATCAAGCCAGGCCGGGCAGGACTACCTTCAACCCGTTCACGAGCATTGAGACCGCGATCGCGAGCAGGATCATTCCCATCAGCCGAGTCATGATCACCCGCATCGTGTCACTCAGGACCTTTCCGAACGAGGAGGCGAAGAACAGGACGACGAAGAGCATCACCAAAATGATCGCCACGATGCCGCCGATTTCGATCCGTTCGGGAACGGTTTGGGCATGACCGGAATAAATGATGAGCGTCGCGATGGTCCCCGGTCCGACGATCATCGGAAAGGTGATGGGATAGAAGGCGAGCGCCGACAGGTCTGATAGGTGGTCCTGCTCGTCCTTCGAACCTTGATGGGATGAAACGGGTTGTCCGTTCAGCATCGACCATGCGATCTGCACGAGCACGATGCCTCCAGCTATGCGGAACTCATCGACGGTGATGCCGAAGAATCCGATGATCGCATTCCCGGCCATCAGGATGATCGTGCACATGATTGCCGAGAAGAAGAGGATCTTCACGGCCAAGGTGCGTTGCTTTGCGATGGAGTACCCCTTGGTGACCGCCAGGAAGATCGGCAGGTTTACGAACGGGTTCATGATCGCGAAGAAGGCGCCGAACGCCTTGATCAGCTCAGCCTTGTCCACCTCTATTCTCCCCAGTCTTGTTGTCGCCACCCCGTGATCGGACACGGACAGAAAGCAACGGCAAGAGCAGCCTTGCGCTGCCCGTCATCTCGATGAGCCATGCGACTCCAGTCAGGGGTACAGGGACGAAACCGACACCGCAAGCGCGGCAATGAAAACGAAAACGACCTCATCATCAACCGAGTCGATATCATCTATTTCAACAGACTTCTCAAGTATGCGGGCTGAAAGAGCTTGGAGATCGTCGACCCTTGGACCAAGACCGAAAAAGCCACGACGGCGAACGTCATGTCGCCAATCAGAAGTCGATCGCGGCCTCCAGGAAGAGAGAGCGCGAGCGCCAGAGCGAGGCCGCCGCGCAATCCGCCCCAGGTGAGGAACTTGGCCAAACCGCCGCGGTCTCCCCATCACGAACAAGAGCGAGTTCAGAAGGTCGTCGATTCCGTTCCAGAAGTCGGCGAGAGCTGCTCTCACGTCTTTCGAAAGACGAGGCGTAGTCGCGTTTCCGGTGATCAGACCAGCGACGACCATGATCGGGGGGCTGCCGGAGATGACGGCGCCAGAACTGGTTTTTGGATCCTGCTGCTGTCATCCGCTACTCAGTAAGTAGCTGGGGGGTTGTATGACAGCATATCGAAGCAAGGTTGTGATGCTGGCGTGCTTGGGCTTGTTGCTTGCGTCGGCGGCGAGGGCTGAAGCGCCTGCTCAAAGTTATGCGGTTTCGGATGGGAAGCTCGGTTTCGTCTGTGAGGGCCCGCAGGTGGTCGTTCCGGCCTGGGGGCAGTTCGGCACGCTGGAGGGGGGGCTTTCGCTCGACCCGAAGGATTTGAGCTCGGCGGCGGGAAGCATCGATGTGTTGATGACGTCGATTCGCACCGATGATGCGGCCTGGGATACGATGTTCCGGCGCGCGGCATTTCTGGAGATCGACGAGTATCCGAAGAGCCGGTTCGTGTTGGATGAGGTGACGGGGGCCAAGAAGCTGGTCGCCGGGAAGTGGGTGCCGATGACGCTCGAAGGGCATTTCATGCTGCACGGGGTGGTCAAGAAGGTGAGCGTTCCGGCGACGGTGAAGTGGGTGCCGCAAGACGGGGAGAAGGGCTCTTCGATTCGGGCGCGCGCAAGTTTCCACGTGACTTGGGATGAGTACGACATCGCCGTGCCCAGAGGGAGCACGCGCAGCTTCGCGGGGGACGGGGCGCTGATCAATGTCGATCTGGAGTATCGTCCGCAGAACGCCAAGAAGGCGCACGCTTCGAGAGCGAAGTAGTTTGCTCCGAGCGTTCTGAAGCGTCTTGCCTCGTGGCCGCGCCCGGGGCTGCCGACCTCAGCCGACGCCGGTCATCTCGGCGCTGATCTGCCAGAGGCGGTGCCAGTGCTCGGGGTTGGAGGTCGCCTTGGAGGAGCGGACGACTTTGGAGTTGCTGAGGTATTTTCCGGTCACACCTTCCATGTTTTTGGACAGGGCAGCGTAGACGACGGTCTTGGCGGCTTCTTCGGGTTTCTTCGCGAACATGTAGACGAGGCTGGTGCCGAGAGCTCTGAGGCGGCTGTCGTTCTGGCCGAGGCGCGTGCGAATGAAGCCGGGGTGCAAGCAGTTGGCCGTGACGTGGCTGCCCTTGCGCGTAAGCCGCTGGGCGAGCTCGTAGGTGAAGAGGACGTTCGCTAGCTTGGACTGACAGTAGGCGTCCCAGCCCATGCGGGGCCAGCTCCGCTCGAACTGCAGGTCGTTCCAGTTCATGCCCTTGACCATGCGGTGGCCGTCCGAGGAGGTGCTGACGATGCGCGAACCGGGGGTCGATTCGAGCAGGTCGAGCAGGAGGTTGGTGACGACGAAGTAGCCGAGGTGGTTCAGCGCGAAGGTCCGTTCGAAGCCGTCGCGGGTGAGCTCGCGTCTGGTGAAGAAGGCGCCCGCATTGTTGACCAGCACGTCGAGGCGGTCGTGATCTCGGCGAAAGTCTTCGACGAAGCGCTTCATTCCGTCCAGTGTCGAGAGGTCCGTCCGGATGTACTCGGCCGGCGCTTTGGCGTTCAGCGCGCGAAGCTCCTGAACGACGCCGGAGGCGCGCTTTTCGTTGCGCCCCGCGATGATGACCCGTGCCCCGCGCTCGGCCAGGGCCATGGCTGAGGCGCGACCGATGCCGGAGGTGCCCCCGGTGAGCAGACAGACCTTTTCTTGCATGTGGGAAGCATGACCAATGGCTGTAGGAGCGTCGACCGTTCTCCGTCGGTCGGCCGCCGAATCTCTTAGAACCTTCAGTTCGCGCGAGGGCGCTGGCTCGCGATGGCGGCCTCAGCGATGCGGGCACCGCCTTTTCCGTCGAGGTAGGTGCTGTTCGACAGGACGACGACGCCGAGCTTCTGCTCGGGGTCCAAGCGCAGCATCGCGCGAAAGGCCATGCCGCCTCCGCCATGGGAAAGCACGACGCTGCCGTTCTCGTCGCTGAGGAACCAGCCGAGCCCGAAGCGCATGTTCCGCTGCGGCGCGCCTTTGCGGATGTCGACCAGGGGGCGGGTCATCATTTCGACGCTCTCCGGACGGAGGATCCTGGCTCCATCGAGCTCACCGCCGCGCAGCATCGCGGTGGCGAAGCGGCCGAGGTCGCGGGCCGATCCGATCGCGCCGGTCGATCCCTTCTGGTCGGAGTACAGGTGTCGAAACCAGTATCGTCCATCGACCAGCGCCCGCGTGGCGCGCTCCTCGGGTACGAAGAAAGCGAAGGCGAACCGGGACATGAGGTTCTTGGGATGGGAGCCGGCCGCTTCGTATTCGGCCATCGCGACGGTGTAGACGAAGTCGCTGTGCTTCATCCCGAGTGGCTCGAAGATGTGGTCGCGGATGTAGTCTTCGTAGCGCTGGCCGCTCTGCTTTTCGATGAGGGCGGCCAAGACGATGTAGCCCAGGTTCGAGTAGCGACCCTGGCTTCCGGGCTCGCAAACGAGCTTGCCATGCTCGCCCAGCTTCCATTCGGCGAAGCTCAGCTGATCGACGCTCTCCTCGGCGCGGAAGTGAACCCATCCGAGGATTTTCATTCCGACGTCGTTTAGACAGGCGCTGTGACTGAGGAGCTGGCGGACGGTCGGGGCTGCGTGGTCTTCGCTGTGCTCGGGCTCGAAGAAGTCGAGGTACTGTTTTACCGGAGCTTCTAGGTCGACTTTTCCGGACTCCGCGAGTTGGAGAACGGCGACGGCCGTCAGGATCTTGGTGATCGACCACCACTGGTACACCGTCTGCGGCTTTGCCGGGCGCTTCCTGGGGGCGTCGGCCCAGCCGAATCCTCTTTCGTAAACAGGTTCGGTATCGCCGGTGTCATCGACTACGACGAGCGAGATGCCCGGCGGGTCTCCGCTGTCGATGAGCGACTGCACATAGGCCTCGAGCTCGGCCTCACCGGTGACGGAATCGGGAGGTCGGGGCTTGCTCGGACTGCATGCGGACAAGGCGAGGCTGGTGAGGATGAGTCCGGCAGAAAGGCGCACGATGCGGCGAGTGTAGCAGCGCCATCGTGCCTAGCAGGCACATGAGGTCACAGCGAAGGAATTCGACTCCGCGGGTGCCCGCGCTCGGCCTCGAGCTACGCCACGATCCGCTCGATAAGGACAGAAGCCCTTGCACTTAGCCTAGGCGATAGCATACACGTAGGCGAGCATGCGGAACCTTGGATCTTTGGCGGCTGACTTTCGAGCCGGGACCGTGGTGTTCCTCGTGGCTCTGCCGCTTTGTCTCGGCATCGCTCTGGCTTCGGGGGCGCCCCTGTTTTCCGGGCTCGTGGCCGGGGTCACGGGTGGGATCGTCGTGTCGATCTTCAGCGGCTCACGTGTCGGGGTGAGCGGACCGGCCGCGGGACTCGCGGTGATGGTGGCGGCGGGCATCGAGAAGATGGGGCTGTCGGGCTACCTGGTCGTCGTGATCGTCGCCGGCGTCGTGCAGTTGCTCGCGGGCTTTCTGAGGGCCGGCGTCATCGCCCATTACTTCCCATCGAGCGTCATCAAGGGGATGTTGGCCGGCATTGGTTGCATTCTCATTCTGAAGCAGATCCCACATGCGCTCGGCTACGACGCGTCTTGGGAGGGCGAGCTCGAGTTCTTTCAGCGCGATGGGCACAACACTTTCACCGAGATCGGCTACGCACTGTCTTCCCTGAGTCCTGGCGCGATCCTCGTGACGATAGTGTCTCTCGCGATACTGATCCTCTGGCAGCGTCCGGCCCTGCAGCGTTACCGTGTCGCGAAGGCCCTGCCGGGGCCTCTGGTGGTGGTGCTGACCGCCCTGGGTCTCAACGCCCTCTTCGAGCAGTCCGTGCCTGCGCTGCGCATCTCGCCGGAGCACCTCGTCACGGTGCCCTTGGCAGGCTCGGTCGACCAATTTCTTTCCAATTTTCATCGGCCGGACTTCTCCCTGCTCGGCCATCTCGAAGCGTACACGACCGCGCTCTCCCTCGCGCTGATCGCCAGCCTGGAGACTCTGCTTTCGGTCGAAGCAACGGACAAGCTCGATCCGGAGAAACGCGTCACCTCGACCAATCGAGAGCTGAAGGCGCAGGGCGTTGGCAACATCGTGTCCGGCTTGCTTGGCGGAATCCCGGTGACGCAGGTCATCGTGCGCAGCTCTGCGAACGTGGACGCGGGTGCCAAGACACGCAGAGCTGCGTTCATCCACGGCGTCTTGCTGCTCGTTTGCGTGACTGCGATCCCGGGGATCCTCAACAAGATTCCGCTGGCGTGCTTGGCGGCGATTCTGTTGGTGATTGGCTACAAGCTCGCCCGCATTTCGCTGTTTCGACAGATGTGGGCAGAGGGCTTTTGGCAGTTCGTGCCCTTCGTCGTCACGGTCGTCGGTATGCTGCTGACGGATCTGCTCACCGGCATCGCCATGGGGATGGCCGTCGCGCTGTTCGAGATCCTCATCTACAACTATCAGCTCGATTTCTATCGCGAACAGACCGCGCCGGGCTCTTTCAAGATTCGGCTGACCGAGCACATGACTTTTTTGAACAAGGCGGCGCTCAAGCGGATCCTTCGCGAGATACCCAATGGGTCCTCGCTGGTCATCGACATGAGGGAAACTCGAATCCTCGATCATGACGTCGAAGAGGTCATCCAGGACTTTGCGACCCATGCACCGGCTGACGGTATCGACCTGCGGATTGAGGGCACGGTCGGCCCGACCATCGCGCTCAAAGATCCTCGGCGCATGGCGCAGCCGTGAAAAAGGCTGCGACGAGTGGGCTCGTCGCAGCCAGGTTCAGCGAAACGCGTCGGCTAGCTGAGGCCTGATAACTCGCGCCTCTCCTCGCTTCCATCGATGCGGTAGGGGCTGAGTCTCAGGGCCGAGCCGTTACTTTTCGAGCGGCTCGAACTTGAACTTCTGGCCCCCTGCGGCCGGCGAGCTCTCGTGGCACGAGCGATGCGAACCATGACCCCGCCCTAGGAAGAAGAGCAGGGCTGAGCCGGCCGCTGGCGTGTCGCGGCCGACGAGCTTGGGGGGGTCTCGAATTGCACCGACGCACTGCGTCCTCGGTTCGTCCTGCACACAGACCCCTTGACCTTTTGGCCTGAACGCGGTCGTCTGTCTCTATGCTTGGCGAGGCTCGGAAAACTCGCATGGAGACTGTGCGTATGAGACGACTGGCTCTGCTGGTCTGCGTGTGGTTTGCGCTGCTCTTGTGCGCCTGTTCAGGAGGGTCATCCGCTTGCACGGAGGCGGGGCTCACCGCGGGGACTTGCGAGGCCGAGCCGGCTTCGGTCGAGCCGCCGGATGCTCTGGGCGCTTTTGCCGTCGGACACCTTCGGTTCACCGCGGTCGATCCTTCGCGCGCAAACCGCTCACTGCTCGTCGATGTCTGGTACCCGGCCGATCCCGAAGACCCCGAAGACGCCGAAGGCTCCGCGCCGACGCGGTACCCCTTGGCCGGACCCATCACGCTGCCCTCGGAGGTAGCGATGGATGGCCTGCCCGTGTCGGCCAGCCCGGGACAGACCCTGCTCGTGTTTTCGCATGGGTACCAGGGCATCCACATTCAATCGTTCGAGCTGATGGAAGCTCTGGCCAGTCACGGATTCGTCGTGGTTTCGCCGGAGCACACGGGCAATGCACAGGCTTCGCCGACGGACTCTTTCGACGAGGCAGCGGCCAATCGCGTGCCGGACGTGTCGTTCATCATCGACACGATGCTGGAGCGCAGCCGGGACCCGGATGATGTGTTTTACGGGCGCCTCGATGAGCAGCGCGTCGGGGTCCTCGGGCACTCGTTTGGCGGGATGACGGCGATTGGCATGGCGGCAGGCTGGGCGGGAGCCGGTCCGGACCCGAGGGTCGCCGCCATCGCGCCGATTTCGGCGGTCATCGATGGCGATCTGCAGAGCCAGAGCCGCGATGGTCCCCACGCCGGTTTCAGCGAGGCGCAGCTCGCGGCGCTGAGCGTGCCGGTCATGCTGATGGGCGGTACCGAGGATCTCAGCGTGCCGATCGAGAACAATGCCATCGCGTTCGAGGAGATCGTCAATGCACCGCGGGTGTACAAAGTCGATGTCATCGGCGCCAATCACACACATTTCGCAGCGATCTGTCCCATCGGAAACCTGTTGATCGACACGGGTTTCGACGAAGAGAGCTGGCCCGGCATCGGCGCGGCCGACCTCATCGAGCCCTACGAGGCGACTTGCAGCGAAGACGCCTTCCCATTCGAGGAGGCGACGCGGTTACTGAAGCTCTACGTCGTCGCCTTCTTCAAGCGGCACTTGCTGGAGGAGACCGGCTACGATTCGTACCTCGGCAGCGACTTCGCCGAGACCGAGCCGGCGATCGGGTTCTCCGTCAAGTAGGGGAAGCGGCGCGCGCCCTGGGCGCAGGCGCATGCCGAGCTCAGCGGCCTTCGGCGCCGGATCTCGTCCCCTCTGGACCAAAGGGTTTGAGCCAGAGGATGAGGGCGGGCATGAGGAGGAAGTCGGCGATGAGCGCGCAGGCGATGACGCCCGCCAGGAGGACGCCGAAGCTCTTCTGGCCGTCCATGATGGAGAAGAGGTTGACGAGGAAGCCCAGGACCAGGATGACCGAGGTGATGAGAAGCGCCCTGCCTACGCCTCGCATCGAGTCGTGGAGTGCCTTTTCGTAGTCGCCCGACTTCAGGAACTCGCGATGGTAGCGGGTCATGAGGTGGATCGTGTCGTCCACGGCGATGCCGATCGCCACGGGGGCGATGAGCAGTCGGTAGTAGTCGAGCGGCATCCCCGCCCAGCCCATGCCACCGATCACGAGAAGCACCGGGGACAGGTTGGGGACCATCGAGAGCAGGCCGATCTTCACTGAGCGAAAGACGAGGATCATCATGAGGCTGACGACCGTCAAGGCGAGTAGGGCGCCCTGGATCTGACTCCAGCTGATGTACGTCACGAAGCGTAGCCAGAGCGCGCCGATGCCGGTCGTGCTGATACGGGCTTCGCGCAGCGGCTGCTCTTCGAGCTGGGCGTCGATGTCTGCGACCATCTCCTGAAAGCGACTGCTGTCCGTGAGCTTGCAGCGCAGCTCGAGGGTGGCGCGTGCGTAGTCCATGCTGACGTAGTCCCTGAGCTCCTCACCGCCTGACATTTCGTAGACGAGCAGGTACTGGGCCACCAGCTCTCGACTGTCTGGAATGCGATAGTAGGCAGGGTCGCCGTTGTGGAAGCTCTGATTGATGTCCTTGATCAGGTCCACGATGGAATAGGTCTTCGTGACGATCCCCTGCTTGCCGGCCAGGCTCTGCACGCGCTCGATCTCACGAAGCACTGCGGGGTCCTTGATGCCGTCGGGCTCGCCGGTGTCGAAGAGGTAGACGATGGAGCTGGTGCCCAACATGTGGTCGTCGACGAACTGAGTCGATCGACGGATCGGAAGCTCTTCGGAGAACTCGTTCAAGAAGTTCGAGTCGACCGTGAGCTTCGAGATCCCCCAGGCCGAGGCGACAAAGACGAGAGCGAACCCGATGATGATGGGGTTGCGGAAGCGGATGACGAAGGCGGCGATGGCGCTCAGCACTGTGTCGAAGAATTTTGCACGGTCGGCCCTTGCTGCGCTGGGTGGCTTCGGTCGCCCGAAGGTCAAAAAGGCAGCGAGAATGCTGATCGTGGCCAGGAACGCCGCGATGACCCCCGCGCTGCTGTAGACGGCCAGATGGGCGATCGACTTCACGGGAGAAAAGGAAAGGGAAAGAAAGCCGGCGGCAGTCGTCAGGCTGGTCAGCAGACAAGGCGTGCCCACCAAAAAGAACGTTCGGCCGATGGCCTCCCGGCGGCTCGCGACGCGCTGCTGCTCGATGTCGAGCTCCGATAGGATATGTACGGAGTCTGCCACCCCGACCGTGATCAGAAGGACCGGCATCAGGGCGAACAGGAAGTCGACGCGCCAGCCCAGGACGCCGATGAGCGCCATCGAGATCGCCATCGCAAAGAAGACGACCATGAAGGGACCGACGACGCCGAGCGGGCGTCGGAACACGAGCGCCAGGCACAGGGCGATCACGAGAAGGGTCAGGCCGAAGACCAGCGGAAGGTCTCTCTCGATGAAGATGGTGTTGTACGTGGCGTTGAGGGCCACGTCGCCCGTGTGGAAGAACTCGATTCCTTCGTATTCGGGGCGCTGCAGGATGGCCTCGATCGCCGTGAAGCTGACTTGAGGGTAGAGGTTGTGCAGGCCGTCTCCGCCGTCTGGGTCGAGCCGGATCTCCTCGACTGAGTCGATGCTCGAACGGGTCATCTCGATGATGATGGCTCCGAGCGTTGCGTCCGCACTGACGAGCCCGCCGAGGTAGATGGGCTTCTTCATCACCTTGTCACGGATGGCGAAGAGGGCCTCTTGGCTTTCCGGGAACTCTTCGAGCAGGTCGTAGACGAGGATGTCATCCGGCGGCGCCCCTTCCATGAACTCCGCGTTGCTCAGGCTCGTCACCTCTTTGACGAAGGGAACCTCGTCTTCGAGCGCCCGGGTCAGCTTTTCGATGCGGCGCATCGCGTCGAGGTCCCAGGGGTTCGGCCGGGCGCGGTAAACGATGTACGCGAGCTCGTCGGACTCGAAGTCCTCGCGGTACTCCTGGTAGGCTTTGTACGCCGGATCGCCCGTGTCGAAGAACGCCGCGAAGCTGTTGTCGACGCGGGCGCCGTAGGCGAGATAGCCGCCGAGCCCCCAGGCCGCGAAGCTCGCCAGAAGCACGATCCAGCGGTGGTCGTAGGACCAAAGCGCGACGGCCTCGAAGAAGTTGCTCAGGCGTTCGATGGCGTCGCGCCCCTTGCCCTTCCTCATGCCTCCCGTCCCCCTTGGCAGCATACTAACCGAACTAGGTCCAGCGTCCGAGCTTCTCTAGGGAGAGCATCGCGCCCAAGCCTTTGGCGCGCGCCTCCTGGTCAATAGCGAAACTCGATATCGACCTGGATGCTCGCATCTTGCTCGAAGAAGCCGATCACGTTGTCTTTCTGGGCGACGTAGCCTCTGCCCTCGAGCAGGATCTTCCAGTGCTCCCCGAAGCGACGCGAGGCCTCTGCGCCGATGAACAAGGAGCCATCGTCGACGTCGATGAAGCTGCCGAGCAGGAATTCCGTGCTGCCGACGTCGCTCAAGCTCAGCCGCATCCCGACGAAGAAGTCGTTCTCGAAGACGATGAAGGTGTTGTTGGCAGTCGGATCTTCCAGACTGGGCGGATCGGCATCGCGGCCGTCGTAGTTGTACTCGAGGATGAGCCCGATATCGACGATGCTGTCGTGGACCTGGTAGAAGGTGTACTCGAAGCCGCCAGTCACCGCGCCGAAGGTCGAGCCCTGACCCGCCCGCATGATGGTCTCTAGCTTCAGCAGCCAGCCCTCGACCGTGTATTGTGCGTCGAGCCCCGGCTGGTGGATGAGCGCATAGAACGGCCGCAGTACCGGCTCTGCCGGGTCGCTGAGATCGACAGAGAGCTGCGGCTCTCGCGCGGTCCCAAAGAAGTAGCTGAGCCCCCAGTCGAAGCCGCCCATGGAGTGGGACCAGCGGAAGGCGACGTCGATCTGCCCCTGCTTCAAGCGCGACTCGTACTCACGCAGCCCGTTGTCGACTGGGATCGGCAGGCCGGGACGGCCTTCGAGCGAAGGGAAGACGAGCGGCCGAGCCCAGCTCATCAAGTAGAGGCTGAAGATGCCGGCCTTGTCGTGGGTGTACGAGCCTGTGAGCATGGCCTGGCCGAGCTTGATGTCGGTGTCGAAGTCCTCGACCAGGTCGGTCTGGTTGATGATGTCGACCAGGTGCTTGGACTCGGCCACGCCCCAGAACACCTTGTGGATCCCGAAGCCAAAGCTCCACTCGTCGAAGAATAGCTCGAAGAAGCCCTCTCGGATGTCGCCGTGGGTCCGGCTGCGGTCGTGCTGATCGACGCGTCCGAACAAGATGACCTCGAAGTTCATGTAGTCGGTGACATTCATGAAGAAGCCGGGCTCCCAGGCCATCGAGCCGTTGAACCAGTAGTCGTTGGCCGGCGGGTCCATCTCGAAGAGACCCTGGTTGGCAGCGGGCAGGGGAAAGAAACGGCCCTGCACGTCGAAGACGCCAAAGAGCTCGCCTCGGCGAAACCGATCCCCGAAGGACTCTTTGTCAGCGTCAGCGTCAGCATCAGCATCAGCGTCAGCATCAGCGTCAGCATCAGCATCAGCATCTCTGGGCCGGGTCAGCTCGAGCTCGACGGCCTCGGGTGCGGGTTCCTGAAGCTCGCGTACCTCCTGCCCGGACGACTCAGCCTCCGGGCCCTGCGCGAAGCTCGGCGAAGGCCCCACAAGACACAGCAGGGCTAGCAGTAGGCAAGCGCCAATCGCGGCCGGCATTCGCTCTCAGTCCCCAGGTCGAGTCTCAGAGGACCTGCGTCAAGCGCGTGCGGGTGAAGTCGTCGTCCGTGAGACCGGTCTTGAACTTGTAGTTGCTCCAAATGAGCTCGGTGCTCTTGCCCGTCTGGTGGTTCAGCATGTTCATCTTGTCGGCGCGCCAGTACTTGTCGAGGTACTTCTTGTAACCGCTGGCGGTGAAGGTCTTGAGCAGCTGCCCCTTGCGGTCGTAATAGTCGACCTTCCGAGTGCGGTACTCGTCTTTGTCGAGCCAGAGCTGCTGCTTCGTGTACCCGGAGTCTTTGTCGACCGGGTACCGCTCGATGAGGAAGCAGTCTGCGCCATCGACCTTGTCGTCCTCGATGTACTTGTACGTGTACTTGTCGACTTCCTGAGACGAGAGATCTTCGTAGGCGAATTCGGAGCCCATGAAGGGGCCGGACTTGTTGTTCGATGCGATGCGCTTCACCCGGCGCAGGGCAGGCAGGTAGAGCCACTGGTCGTCTGGCTGGGTCCCGTGGGAGAAGGTTAGCAGGGCCGTTCCGCGCACATCGCGCGGGCTGTGAAAGACGGTGAGCGACTTGTCGCCGTCTCCCTTGACCTCGAGCGTCCGAATTTCGAGCTCGCGCTTGCTCTCCTGCCCGCGCTTGTTCCGCAGGATCATGTTCATGTCTGCGGTGGTGTCGCCGAAGCCGGAATCGCGTCGGTCCGCCTCTTTTGCGATCTCCAGGCCCTTGTCTTCAGCGGGCCCAGCCAGCGCGAGGGCCGGGACGATCATGGCGAGGAGCAGCAGTGCAATCGAACGGATCATTTCTTTCTCCTTACGGTCATGTGGCGGGAGCCTCGGCCGTCGAGGATAGCGGCGACTTCGACGGGAAGCGAGGTTCCTTGTCGAGGGCCATCAACAAGGGAGGCAAGAAGAACAGGTCGGCGCCGAGCGCCACCAGCAAAACCAGGGCGGTCAAGAGCCCCATGCCCGCGTTCAGGCCGAACGGGGAAAAGGTGAGCACCAGGAAGCCGGCGACCAGAATGAAGGACGTGACCACCAAGGCGGCGCCGACGGTCGAAAACGCATAGCGGACCGCCTCCTCCGGGCTCATGCCGCCTTCACGCCGCGCTCGAAGGTACTTGCTGAGGAAATGGACGGTGTCGTCGACGATGATGCCGAGCGCCAGCGTGAGCACGATGGCATTGCCCACGTTTATGTTGCCAGAAGTCAGGCCCCAGATTCCAAAGGCCATCAGGGCGGGGACTAGATTCGGAATGATGCTGATCGCGCCGAACTTCAGACTTCGGAACGAGATGGCGAGGATGATCGCGATGAGCCCGAGCGCGATGAACGCGCCGAGGACTGAGCTCTTGATGTTGCGCTCGCTGATGTGTGAGAACATCAGGTTGGTGGAGGCTGGCACCGTCCACATGGGCTCCGGCGTATGGCTGCGCAGCCAGGCTTCCGATTGATCCTGTAGCTCGCGCATCCGAACGGCATTGACGTTGTCGAGCGTGAGGATCAAGCGAGTCGATGACTTTTCCACGTTGATGGTGTCGTTGAGGTCTAGCCCGTACGGGAGAGACATCTCGTACAAGAGGAGGTACTGCGCAGCGAGCTCGCGGTCGTCTGGAAGCCGGTACCAGCTCGGATCGTCGGCGTGCATGTTCTTGTTGAGGCGCTTGAAGGTGTCGGTCAGCGTGAAGACGTGATGCACGTCGGGCTGCTCCCAGAGCCAGTTGGCAAATGCGTCGACGTTTGCGAGGAAGTCCGGGTCCGCAACACCCCCTTCTTCGCCCGAGCTGAGCGAGAATTCCATCGAGTAGATGCCCGTGAGGTTCTCGCTCGTGAAGTCGGTGTCAGTGCGGAAGGCAAAGCTTTCGTCGAAGTACTTGACGAACTCGTCATTGAGCTCGTTCCGCGTCACCGCGAGGCCGAGGAAGATGACGGCCGCCACTCCGAGCCACAGTAGCGCCTTTCGTCGGTGAACGACGAACTCACCAAGGCGCGTGATGAGCGCGGAGCGCTCGCCGGCCGGCTTGCCCCGCGCCGCAATGGGAAACACCGCGACCAGGCACGGGAGCAGGATGACCGTGTAGAGGAAGGCCGCGGTGACGCCGATGGTCGAAATGTTTCCGAGGTCATTGAAGGGCCGCACGTCGCTCAAGTTCAGGGCCAGCATGCCGATGGCGGTGGTCAGGCTCGTCAGAAACACCGGGATTGCGTTGATGCGCATGCTTTCGGCCATGGCCTCCTTCTTGGACTGGCCGCGATGCATCGACTGAAAGAGCGTAACCAGCAAGTGAATGCTGTCTGCGACCGCCAGCGTCATGATGACCGTTGGAGCGGAAGAGCTTGGCGCGGTGATCGGGATGCCTAGCCAGCCTGCGATTCCCATCGCCGAGGCCGACGAGAGAAGGATGATGATGATCGTGACCAGCATTCCCCAGAACGATCGCAGGAACAAAAGTGCGGTCAGCAGGATCACGAAGTACATCAGCGGCACCAGCGTCGACAGGTCTTGCACGGAAGCCTCGAAGAAAGAATTCGAGAGCATCACTCCGCCGGTGAGGTGGATCGCATGACCGGGGTACTTCTCTTCGATCTCGGCGGCCAGCTCACGTGCAGCCAGCGCAGCCTGGGTCTCCTCGTCCGATCGCTTTCTTGGCAGGGTGAAACGGACGTTGACAGCGGTGACTCCGGCGTCCTCGGAAATGAGACGTCGTGCGATGAGGGGCTCGGCCAGCGCGATGCGCTTCAGCGCTGCGAGCTCTTCGGTGCTGTGCTCGCCGTCTAGGTCGACCAGGTCTTCGACGATCAAGTCGTCGCCTTCTGCATGGGAGTATTGGAAGTTGCTGATCGAGTCGACCCGGGTCGAGAACGGGAGCTGCCAGGCACGTTCGGTGAGCTCGCCTACGGCAGCAAGGGTGTCTGGTTCGAATACCTTGCGGGAGCTCGGCGCCAGGACGAACAGAATGTTGTCGTTCTTCGTGTAGATCTCCTGCAGCTCCTCGAACGCTCGAAGCTGAGGATTGTCCTCGCGGAAGAAGTACTGGTAGTCGTTCTTGAACTCTATGAAACGCCCGCCGCTGGTGGCGAGCGCTGCAACGGCAAGCGTCGCGATGAGCACCGGCCAGCGCCATCTGAACAGGAAGTCGACATAAGCGCGTGAGCGCGCGCCGTTAGGGGAAGCCTTGGGTTCCGTCATGAGCAGGTTTGAGTCTTTCAATCTCTGGGGCCAATGCTTAGCAGCTCCAGGCCGATCTTGCGCGTTCGTGTATCAAGATGCCGCCTCAACTCACGCAGCTCTAGGGCACATCTGGGCAAACGGGAGGCCCCAGAACGAGGAGAAATCACCGTAGGCAGAGCCCCTCGCCTAAGCCCTGGCGTCGCTTCGGTGAAGCCCCACCGTGCGGGCGGCGCGATGTGCGGCGAGCGGCTCCTCCTGGCTGGGTCACCGGTTGATGGACCCGTAGCGGGGCTTGGCGTCACAGGCGATCTCACCGACCTGGTAACGAGGCTGATACTGTCGCATGACGTCGACGAAATGAGGGTCGGGACGTGCGAGCCGGCTCAGGACCTGACGCCTGCCCGTATTCTCGCAGACGTCTGCACCGCCCTCAGAGTGCGGCCCAGTAGTGGTCCACACGGGCTTGGAGCTCTTCCAGCAAGGCTTCGTCGCGCTGGGGCTCGAACAGGTGCGCGAAGCGTCCCTGCTTCTTCAAGTATTCCTCCACGGGCCGTCGGTGTTTCGGAACGACCGTGTGCACGACCTGTCCGTCGACATACTCCTTGAGCGGCCAGACGCCGGTCTGGACGGCCAGTCGGCCGATCTCGATCGAGTCCCGTGGCTCGTACTCCCAGCCGGTTGGGCAGGGCGCCAGTGCGAGGATGAGACGCGGCCCTTTCAGGCTTTTGGCCTTTTCGATCTTGCGCGCCAGATCGAGTGGCTCGGAGCCGATGACCGTGGCGACGTAAGCGGGTCGATGCGCAGCCCAGATCGAGAACAGGTCCTTCTTGTAACCTGCGAAGCCACGTGGTCCCCGGCTCGTCGCAGTCTTGGCCGCATGCGGTGTCGACTCGGAGGCCTGGTGGCCGGTGTTTCCGTAGCCCTCGTTGTCGTAACAGACGTACAGAAAGTCCAGGCCGCGCTCGATGGCTCCGGATGTGGAAGAAAGGCCCATTCCGTAGGCGGACCCGTCGCCGGTCAGCGTCACGACCTGCAGGTCGTCCTCGGCAGGGATGCGTCCCTGTTCCAGCAAAATGTCGAGCGCGTCCCGCACACCCTGCGCGCCAGCAGGCGCCGACGCCATCGACGTGTACAGCCAAGAGCCACGGAACGGCGTGAACGGATAGACCGAGAGCAAGGTCATACAGCCCGCCGCGTTGACGAAGACACTCTTAGAGCCGAGCACGTCGTAGATTTCATGAAGAGCGCTCAGCCCTCCGCAGCCGGCGCACATCGGGGTGCCGGTTCCGAGCAGGTGCGTCGAAGGAAGGTCCTTCATGCGCTTGAAAGCGGTCTTGCTCATTGGCCTGGCTCCAGCTCGTTGCGTTTCAGCTCGTCCCGCTCCACCTGGGCAATCACTTGGAGCTTTCGGATCTCGCGGAGCTCCTCGCGAGTGTAGAGCAGCCTCGGTTCTGGCGTCTGTCCTTTCTCGGCTGACTTTCGGGTCTCCGCGGCGATTTCATAGAACTCCTCGGGGCTGATGTCTCGACCTCCCAGGCCGGCGATGAAGCTCGCGATGATGGGCGGAGCGGCAGGCTGGCCGTAGAGCGCCGAAGCGAGCTCGGCATGAATTACGCCGCCCTTTCCCATGGAGAGATTCTGATCGATCACCGCGAGGGCACGCTTGCCCGCGACCAGTCGGCGTAGAGCGTCGACGGGAAACGGCCGGAAAAGCCTGAGCCGTGCGAGACCGACTGCAAAACCGGCGTCCCGTAGCTGGTCGACTGCGGCCTTGGCCTTGGTGGCGAAGGATCCGCTCATCACGAACAGGATCTGCGCGTCGTCAGAGCGGTATCCCTCGACCGCGTCGTGCCTGCGGCCGAAAGTCTCTTCGAAGCAGGCCGCGACCTCGTCGTAGACCTCGACGCTGCGCAGGGCCGCCAGATGCATCTCGTACCGGAAGTACGAGTAGGGCGAGCCTCCGAGCACCGCGACGCCCTGACTGGCAGGCGCGCTCGCCGCAAAGCGAAGATTCTGTGGATCGAAGGGTGGCAGGAATTGGCGAACGGCGTCCGGCTCGGGAAGCTCCACGGGCTCCCGCGTGAAGGACAGGTGAAAGCCGTCCAGATTGACGAGGACCGGCAGGCGTGTGCGCTCATCTTCGGCGAGCCGGTAGGCCATCAGGACGGTGTCCAGCACTTCTTGGCAGGTCGCGCAGTGAATTTGCAGGAAGCCCGAGTCGCGCGCGGCCAGAACATCGCTGTGATCGCTTTCGAGCGTGATCGGCGCGGCGAGGCCGCGTGAGACGTTGACCATCACGAACGGCGCCCGCCAGCCCGCCACGGTGTAGACCATCTCCATGCCGTAGAGCAGCCCTTGGCTCGAGGTTGCGGTGAACACGCGAACTCCCGTGGCCGCGGCCGCGCCGGCTGCCGTGATCATGCTGTGCTCGGAGTCGAGAGTGACGAGCCGGCCCGGCATCTGCCCGGCGTCGAACCAGGCCGCGAGCGTTTCGATGATCTCGGTTTGCGGGGTGATGGGGAACGCGGGCACGTAGTCCACTTCCGCCAAGCGTGCGCCCCAAGCGGCGGCGCCATTTCCGGTCAAGAGCTCACGGGTCATGCGTCTTCGGGCTCCTTGCTTGCCTCCCCTTGCTCGGGGACGGTGTCGATGGCGTGCGATGGGCAAATGGCGACGCAGATCATGCAGCCTTTGCAGTGGTCGTAGTCGATCTGTGGCCGGCTGTCCGCGCTCACGCTGATCGCGCTGTCCGGGCAAAACGTGCTGCAGATCCACCAGCACTGTTTGCAGCGCGTCTCATCGACGACCGGTCGCATGGTGCGCCATGCACCGGTCTTCACCTGTACGCTGGTGGCCGCGGCATAGATCGCGGGCGCCGAGATCCGCGCTTCCTCGAAAGGAAGCTCCACCCATTGTGGCGCCTCGTATGCGCTCGCGCTGATCTCTGCGCCTTCGCTCACCACGCCAGCGTGCTCGGCCATTTGCTCATAGGCCTGTAGCGCAAGCCGTAGATTGTCGCGCACGGCGGCTTCGCCGAAGGGCGCGATCTCCTTCTTCACGGCTTCTTCCAGGGCCTCTCGGGAGATCAGGCCTATCAGCCGCGCTGCCGCTCCCGCCGATACGCCGCCCACGAAGGGCATGTCGCTCTGCTCTGCGACCTCGGCGCTGCTCGTCAAGGTCATCACAGGACCGCCCAGGGCGAGCCGCCGCTTCCAGGCCTCGGCCGAGTCCCGGCTGTGGATGAGCATGACGGTGTCGGGGCCGACCCCTTGCATTACCCCGGCCGCGGGTACGGCTGGCAGGCTGTCGTCTCCGACGATGACGAGGTCCGGCTGGGCAATCACGCCGCGCTCTTGGATCGGCGTTCGAGAAGCGCGGACGAAGGCGAAAGTCGGCGCGCCGCGACGCTCGGCGCCATAGCGAGGCGCGTCCTGCACCTCGAAGCCAGAGGCGAAGAACGCGCTGCCGAGAATGCGGCTCGCCGTCTTCATCCCCTGTCCGCCGCGGCCATGAAAGCGAATCCGAAACATGGCTACAAGAACCCCGGCGCCGTGGAGAAAGACGAGAAGCGCCGAAACCCCATGGCCTTGTCTAGCCGAGCCCTGGCCAGATCTACCGCCGCCTGGCGAGGCAGGACCTTTTGCGCCCTGGAGGTCTCCAAGACGCTTCGGGTGTTTCGGCGGATCTTCTCTTCGATGGTGCACAGCGCAACGCCTTCGCCGGCGCCCTGATATTCGACGGCTGCGCAGATCACGCCTCCGGCGTTGGCGATGAAATCGGGGATGCTCAGCACGCCCCGGCTTGCGAGGATCTGCTCGGCGGCTTGGGTGATCGGAATGTTGGCCCCCTGGACGATGAGCTTCGTCTGAAGAAGGTTCACGTTGTCCTCGCGAATGACGTCGGGGCGCGCGGCGGGGATCCAGATGTCGCAGGGGATGCCGATGATGTCGTCCCGGCCGAGTTTGTCGGCATCTTCAAAGTCGGCCAAGGCTGCGCCGCTCGACTTGAGAGCGATCAGTGCCGAAACGTCGAGGCCCTCGGGGTTGTGAATCGTCCCGCCCGAGTCGGCTGCCGCGACCAGCACCGCGCCCCTTTGCGTGAGGAAGCGGGCGGCGTGCATGCCGACCGCGCCGAAGCCCTGCACGGCAATGCGAGCGCCTTTCAGCTCGAAGTCGCAATACTCGAGCGCCACGTCCGTGGCGTGGCTCAGGCCGAAGCCCGTCGCGCCGATCTCGTCGAGTGGAATCCCTCCGATCTCCGCGGGAAGCCCGATGGAACGCCCGATTTCGTCGTGCACCCAGGCCATGCACTCTTCGTCGGTGCCCATGTCCGGGCCGAAGATGTACTCCTCGGTGTTTCGCAATGTGCTGGCAAAGGCGCGAATGAGCTGCTGCTTGTCGCTCTTTGGCATTTTCGGGTCGCCGTACAGGACCGCTTTGCCACCGCCGTGCGCCAGGCCCGCGGCGGCGTTCTTGAACGTCATGGCGCGCGCCAGCCGGAAGCACTCCTCCGTGCTCACATCGGGTGCCATGCGCAGGCCTCCAATCGACGGCCCTACCGCGACGTTGTCGACGACGAGAACGCCACGGAGCCCGAGCGAGGGCTCGTGAATGTGAACGGTCTTGATGGGCCCCAGTGCGTCCGCAAGCTCGAAAATCTCTGTCACGCCTTGGCCCTCACTTCGTACCCGCTAGGCTACACCCGCCGGCAGGCGCGATCTAGATGTGAGCTGGCTTTTCAGAGCGCGATTTTTCTGCGGATTGTCACCGTACCTTCTCGTGTTAGGAAGACCTCGAATGGCGACAGGCAGAAGTGGGCGGGCGCTTGCCCGAATCGAAAACGCCCTCGAGTTGCTGCTCGTCGGGCGTTTGGCCGAGCCCTACAGCGCGCCGTACCAGGTCGTTCGGGACAAGCGCACGTATTCGATTCGGCACTACACATCGGAGCCTGCGTTCGAGCCGGGGAGCCGTCCACCCGTTCTGCTGATTCCGCCACTCATGGTCACCTCGGAGGTCTTCGACATCGATCCGGCCATCAGCGGAGTCCAGCACCTTCTTCGTCAGGGCTTCGACGTGTGGCTGACCGACTTCGGCTCGCCCGAGCGTCAAGAGGGCGGCATGGAGCGTACGCTTCGTGATCACGTGCTCGCCGTCAGCGAGACCATCGACGAGATCGTTGAGCGCACCGGGCAGCCAGTGCATTTGGTCGGCTACTCCCAAGGCGGGATGTTCGTCTACGAGACCGCCGCGTTTCGCCGCTCCGAGGGCATTGCCAGCTGCGTGACCTTTGGCGCGCCCGTCGACTTCCACGGCAACTTCGAAGGCATCGAGGAAGACACGGCCCGAGCGTTCTTGCGAGCCGCGATCACGGTGTTTCGCGCGGCAAGCCAAACGGCGAAGGGCTTTTCTTCCAGGATGACCCGCGGCGGGTTCCGGGCGCTCTCGCTCTCGAAGGAGCCTGGTCAGGTCGTCAAGCTCTTCAGGCAGCTTCACGATCGCACGGCCCTCGAGCAGCAGAACCGTCGAAGGCGATTCCTACACGGGGGAGGCTTTGTGGGCTTTCCGGGGCCCGCCCTGAATGACGTGATCGACCTCGTGCTCGAGAACCGCTTGGCTAGAGGCGGGTTCGTCATCGACGGAAGAACGGTCTCCCTCGTCGATATTACCTGTCCCATTTTGTACTTCGTTGGGAAGCATGACCTGCTCGCCGCGCGCCCCTTCGTTTCGGCCATCGCGCAGGCCGCGCCCGACGCGCCCTGTTTCGAGTCCGAGGTGGATTCGGGGCACTTCGGCATGATCGTCGGTCACCGCTCGGCCGAGGCGAGCTGGCCCAGGGTCGGGCAATGGATTCGATGGGTCGAGCAGGGAGGGCAGCTTCCGCCGGAGCTTGTCGACGTCCGCGATCGTGCCGACCGGGCGGCTTCGTCGAAGCGCTCTTCGAATCCCGAGCGGAGGCGCCGTTCGCGGTTCTGGTCCTCTGTGGTCGGGGCGGTCGGAACGCAGCTCGGCTCCTTGGTGCGAGATGCCGCCAAGCGCGTCGACGAGCTGAGGTGGCAGGCTCCGAGAATCCGCCGGCTGCACGGCCTCCGCCATGACGCTGAGGTGAGCATGGCGCGCTTTGTCGAAGAGCAGGCGCTGCGCACGCCCGACGAAACGTTCTTGCTTTGGGAGGGTCGTGCTTTTTCCTACGCGCAGGTCCGTCGGCGCGTAGCCTGCGTGGCCGCCGCGCTGCAGCGGTGCGGGATCGAGCCGGGAGACCGTGTCGCCGTGCTCATGCGGCGGCGTCCGAGCTACCTGTCCGCGGTCATCGCCCTGAACGGTATCGGCGCCGTCTCGCTCCCGCTCGGCGTCGAAGGCTCGAGTGAGCTCCATCGCCGAGCGCTCGAGCTGGCAGGTGTTCGCCAGCTGATCACGGACCCGGAGACCGCCGAGTATGCCAAAGGCCTCGTAGAGGCGCCGCCGCTCGTTCTCGGCGGCGGTCGCGTGCGTCCGCATCTGCCCGAAGGCCTGCTCGACCTCGAAGTCCTCGCGGCCGATCTCGGTTCGAGCGCGGCGCCGTTCCTGGTCCCGCATGGCAAGGGACGAGACCTCGGCATGCTCTTGATCGCTGGCGGGGTCGGCGAGGAAGCCAGGCTCGCTCGGCTCAGCAACCAGCGTTGGGCCTTTTCCGCGCTGGGCGGTGCGACGCTCGCGGGCATGACGCAGAGGGATACGGTGTATTGCTGCACCGGCCTCGATCACCCCACGGGGATCATGGTTGCCGTGGGTGCTGCGCTCGCGGGTGGAGCGCGGCTTGCGCTCGCCGACCGCTTTGATGCCGAGACGTTCTGGCACGACGTGCGGCAGTGTGGCGCCACGGTCGTGTTCTACTCGGGTGAGATGGGCCGAGAGCTGCTCAACAGCCCGCCTTCGACAGACTCGCAAAAACACCCCATTCGACTCCTGGGTGGCAGTGGGATGCGGGCCGATACCTGGCGAAAGATCCAGAGCCGCTTCGGGCCCCTGAGCATCGTCGAAACCTATGGGTCGACGGAGGGCAATGCGCTGCTTGCGAACGTCACCGGCCTCAAGCAGGGCTCCGTCGGCCGGCCCGTTCCCGGTTCCGCCGAAGTCGAGCTCGTTCGGTACGACTTCGAGCGGAAGGAGTTCGTGCGTGGACGCACCGGTCGCCTGCAAGCCTGCGCGACGAACGAGCCCGGGGTGCTGGTGTCGAGAGTGGACAGCAGCATGCCCGTCACTCTTTTCGACGGCTATGCCGAAGCGCGCCCCGACGAGCAGCGCCTCATCCAGGGCGCTTTTCGGAACGGCGACTGCTGGTTCAATTCGCAGGACGTCCTCAGCCGCGATCTAGCCGGGGACTACTGGTATCTGGGCCGGCTCGTGGACTTCGCCCGGACGTCGGCCGGGCTCATTTCCATGCGCGAGATCGAAGAGGCTCTGTGCAACGTGGACGCCGTCTGCTTGGCCGCGGTCTGGCCTGTGGAGGGCGTGTCTGATCGGATCGTCGGGGCGATCTCGCTCAACCGCGGCGCGGACCTGGACGTGGACGAGCTCGGCCGAGCGCTCGCCGTGCTCGAGCCGCAGGTCCGTCCCGCGCGCTTGGCGATCGTGGATTCCCTGCCCATGAGCGGCGGTTTTCGTCCGCTGAAGTCGCTGGTGCGAGCACAGGCTGAGCGAGCCTTGGAGCAGCTGGTCTACGATCGAAGGACGGAGCGTTACCTCGCGTCCGTCACCCAGCCCACGCTGCGAAAGACGAGCTCGAGCTAGTGTTGCGGGGGCGCTCTCCCGCTACGGGAGAATCCCATTTCGCTTGAAGTCTTCGAAGGTTTCTTTGAAGGCGCGCGCACGTCCTTTTTGAATGACGTGCGCACCCCGAAAGACCAGGTGCCGGGCCCCGAGGTGCTCGCTCAGCTTGGCCCCGTGATCCACGGTGGCCAGCTGGTCGAGCTCACCGGAGATCACCGTGATGCGTTCCGCTGGGATGCGCGCGCGTCGGGACAAGGGCGAGATCACGCTCATGTGCTTGCGAAACGCTTCGGTGAGCTCAGTCTTCAGCTCGCCGCTGGCCGGCACCAGTTGGTTGTCTTCCATGAAGTCCGAGATCGACGCGATCGGTACGTACGGAACGACGAAGTCGACGTCCGGCGTGACCGTCGCGAGAAGCGCCGAGGTGTAGCCGCCGAGGCTCATGCCCATGACGCCCACCCGGGCCACCCCCTGTTCACGCAGGGCCCGGATGGCGATGCGCAAGTCCCAGATCGCTTGGCGAAAGCCTTCGATGAGCATCCGCAGATCCGCGCCCGGCCACTCCGGCGGAAAGACGCGCGCGCGGGCACCGTGGAACGGAAGCGCGTACAGCGCGCTTCCGATTCCGTGACAGCGAAAGAGCTGAATGGGCCAGGCGAGCCGCTCGATGATGTGATGCCCGGATGAAAATCCGTTGATCACGATGGCCATCGTCGAGCCGCGAGGCCGGAGTTTCAGCAGCCTCAGACTTGCCCCTTGGTTGGCTCGCCGTGAGCGGTAGTCGTCTTCGATTTCCGGAAAAATGAGCGGGTGCCGGCTTTGCCAGCGCCAGTCGTAGAAGCCGACCCGGTGAGGAGCGAGCAAGCGCTTGCGGATCTTCGTCCGCTCGGGCTCCGGAAACAGGAGGGAATCGTTTTGTAAGGCGCCGCTGTTCTTCAGCTCGGCGTGCACCTGGCGCAACTCTCGCAAGCGCTCGGTCGGGTCGTCGTCCGGGGCGAGCTTTTTGAGCTGCGCGCAACAGAAGCCATCCAGACCGTACGCGAGCTGATCGAAGAGGTTTCGGCGAGGTCTGGCTACGGCCTCCATCGGATCTGATGTACCGTTGTTCGAGACGGGCGTCAGCACAATTCCCAGCCCGGTCCCGCTGACCGCCTTACTGAACGCTCCTTTTGGCGGAGCGACGCAAACTTTTCGTCGCCTGGCGGCCCCCGAGATTTGCCATGGAATCCACAGAAGAGCGCACGTACGCTCAGGCGCAGAGCTGCTCATGACGGCGCGCTGGGAGCATTTTCATCATGATGCCGACATCGGAGTTCGAGGCTTCGGTCCGACCGTCGACACCGCATTCGAGCAGGCCGCGCTGGCCTTGACGGCCATCGTCACGGATTGTGAGAATCTGTCGGAGGGCGTGCAGTTCGAGTTTCGCTGCGCCGCGCCGAACCTGGAGCTGCTCTTCTCGGACTTCCTGAATGAGCTCATCTACGCGATGAGTACGCGTCGCTTGCTGTTTCGGCGCTGCGAGGTTCACATCGACGGCACGGCGCTCGACGCCCGCGCGTTCGGTGAGCCAGTCGATCGCGCCAAGCACCTGCCTGCGGTGGAGCCGAAGGGCGCGACGCTCACGGAGCTTCGCGTGGAGCGTGACCCCGACGGCCAGTGGTCGGCGCAATGTGTCGTCGATGTGTAGGGCTGGAGCACAGGAGAGAGCACCATGAGAATCGATCAGCTCCAAAAGGTTTCCGAGTACGAGTGGCGACTGCCGCCGAGCGGCAAAATGCGCGTGCCCGTGGTGCTCTACGCTGACGAAGCGCTGCTGCGCGAGATGGACGACAAGGTGCTCGTGCAGGCAAGCAACGTCGCGACGCTCCCGGGAATCGTCGAAGCATCCTACGTGATGCCCGACGGCCACTGGGGGTACGGTTTCCCCATCGGTGGCGTTGCCGCCTTCGATGCACAGCAGGGCGGCGTGGTGTCGGCCGGGGGTGTGGGCTTCGACATTTCTTGCGGCGTCCGCTGTCTGCTCACGGGCCTTCGGCGGGAACAAGTCGAAGCCGTGCGGGACGAGCTGGCCGATGCTCTGTTCCGGCACGTTCCCTCGGGCGTGGGAAGCCGCGGCCGCATTCATCTGAACGAGGAGGAGATGGAGGCCATGCTGCGCGGCGGCGCGCACTGGGCCGTGAAGCGCGGTTGGGGCTACCTGGAAGACCTGGAGCGGACCGAGGAACACGGCTGCATGGCGGGCGCGCTGCCCGAGCACGTCTCACCGAGGGCCAGAGAGCGTCAGCGCGATGAGATGGGTACCCTGGGCTCGGGGAACCACTACCTGGAAGCGCAGGTCGTGGCTGAGGTCCTCCTGCCCGAGCTCGCAGCGGGTCTTTCGCTTCACCAAGGCGACGTCGTGCTCAGCATTCATTGCGGCTCCCGCGGCCTCGGCCATCAAATCGGGACCGAGTTCCTCCGGGAAATGGCCGTCGCCGCGCAGGAGCACGGCATCGATCTGCCCGATCGCGAGCTCGCTTGCGCTCCGATCCTCTCTGACGTCGGGCGCCGTTACCTCGGCGCCATGCGTTCCGGTGTCAACTGCGCACTGGCCAACCGGCAGATCATCACGCACCTGAGCCGAGAGGTCTTCGCCGAGCTGTTCCCCGAGGCCGAGCTTCGCCTCCTCTACGATGTGTCTCACAACACCTGCAAGGAGGAGACGCACGAGATCGGCGGGACGAAGCGGCAGTTGTTCGTGCACCGCAAGGGCGCCACGCGCGCCTTCGGCCCGGGGAACCCGGAGCTGCCCCCCGAGCTCAGGGACCTCGGCCAGCCGGTCCTGATCGGCGGCAGCATGGGAACCGAGTCCTGGGTGCTGCTCGGCAACCGTGAGGCCATGGGACTTTCCTTCGGCTCGGCCTGTCACGGGGCTGGCCGCCGAATGAGCCGCACCCGGGCCAAGAAGCAGTGGCGTGGCGACAAGCTCGTCAGGAATCTGCACCACCGGGGCATCAGCATTCGCTCGGCGAGCCTGCGCGGCGTCGCGGAGGAAGCGCCTGGCGCGTATAAAGACGTACGGGCCGTCGTCGAGGCGGCCGACCGGGCGGGTCTAGCCCGCAGGGTAGCGCGGCTCGAACCTTTACTTTGCATCAAGGGCTGAGCCCTGCGGCTTCCCTGCTGTCGTGACCGTAGCGCCGCGAGACGCTCGGCGCTGCTTGGTGTACGCTGAGCCGGTCTGCCCAAGCAGCTCGGAACCTCAGGATGCAACGGAAGCCGGCTTTCAATTTCATCTATTTTCTCGTCGTGATCATGGCCGTGGTCCTGTTGCAGGAACGCTGCTCGCAGATGCAGTCCGTGGAGCCGCTTCCTTACAGCGAGTTTCTGCGACTACTGGACGAGGGGAAGGTCGAAGACCTCGTCATCACGAGCGACCAGGTTCGCGGGACTCTCAAGGAGCCCATCGAAGGGCATTCGGAGTTTGTCACGACTCGCGTCGATCCGGAGCTCGCCCAGAACCTGAAAGAGCACGGGGTCGAGTACTCGCAGAAGCCAGAGAACACGGCGTTGACGGGGTTTCTTTCCTGGGTGCTCCCCTTGCTGTTCTTCGTAGGAATCTGGCTCTTCTTCATGCGAAGGATGGCTGGACCGGGCGGTCCGGGGCCCGGCGGGCTCATGGCGGTCGGCAAGAGCAAGGCCAAGATCTACGTGGAGACAGACACGAAAGTCAGCTTCGACGACGTGGCCGGCGTAGACGAGGCTAAACAGGAGCTCGAGGAAGTCGTGTCCTTCCTGAAGGATCCGAGCTCCTATGGCAGGCTCGGAGCACGCATGCCCAAGGGCATCTTGCTCGTCGGGCCGCCCGGTACCGGAAAGACCCTGCTGGCCAGGGCCGTGGCCGGCGAGGCTGGGGTGCCGTTCTTCTCCATCAGCGGGTCGGAGTTCGTCGAGATGTTCGTCGGTGTGGGCGCGGCCCGCGTTCGCGACCTCTTCGAACAGGCGCGGCAGAAGGCGCCCTGCATCATCTTCATCGACGAGCTCGACGCCCTCGGCCGGGCGCGCATGGCGGGGGGCCCGTTCGCAGGCGGCCATGACGAGAAAGAGCAAACGCTCAACCAGCTGCTCGTCGAGCTGGACGGCTTCGACCCACAGGCGGGCATCGTTCTACTGGCGGCCACCAACCGTCCCGAGATTTTGGACCCGGCTCTGCTTCGGGCAGGCCGGTTCGACCGGCACGTTCTGGTCGACCGACCGGATCGACAGGGTCGCGCCGACATCCTCAATGTGCACATGAAGCACGTCATGTTGGACGATGACGTCAACGCCGATGGGATCGCCGCCCTGACTCCGGGGTTC
This sequence comes from uncultured delta proteobacterium, assembly GCA_963746475.1. Taxonomy (GTDB): domain Bacteria; phylum Myxococcota_A; class Polyangia; order Polyangiales; family Houyiibacteriaceae; genus SG8-38. The sequence continues at coordinate 371,156 of CAVVBB010000001.1, read as the reverse complement.
ACCGGTGCAGACTTGGCCAACCTCGTCAACGAAGCCGCCCTGGTCGCCACGCGGCGGGGGGCCGACGCGGTGAACATGGAGGACTTCACGCACGCGATCGAGCGGATCGTCGCCGGTCTCGAGAAGAAGAACCGGCTCCTGAACCCCAAGGAGCGACAAATCGTCGCCTACCACGAGATGGGTCACGCGCTCGTGGCCAAGGCCTGCCCGCTGTGTGACCCTGTGCACAAGGTCTCCATCATTCCGCGTGGCGTCGGAGCGCTCGGCTTCACCATGCAGAGGCCCACCGAGGACCGCTACTTGATGACACGCGAGGAGCTCCAGCAGAAGATGGCCGTTCTTCTCGGCGGCCGAGCGGCCGAGCACCTCGTGTTCAATCACTTCTCGACTGGCGCCGCGGATGACTTGGCCAAGGCCACCCAGATCGCTCGCAGTATGGTGACCCAGTACGGCATGAACGAAGAGGTCGGGCACGCAAGCTACGAGAACGATGCGTCGCCGTTCCTCGGTCCTGGCGCGACCGGAGTCCGACGCCGCACGTATAGCGAGGAGACGGCTCGTGAGATCGACAGCGCCGTACGCGAGCTCTTGAAGACGGCCTTCGATCAGGCCCGAGCGGTCCTGAGCGAAAATCGCAAGGCACTGGAGGCCGGCGCGAAAGACTTGCTCGCGAAAGAGAAGCTGGGTGAGAACGAGCTTGCGGCCATCTTTGCGCAGATGGAAAACGCTTCGATGGACACCGCCGCGGCGACTTCGACAGGGGGCTGAACCGGCTGAGCGGGCCGAGCCGGCTGAGAGCGACAGTACCAGTGCCAGTGTCGGCGCCAGCGCGAGTGTCAGCGACAGCCGACAGTGGCAGCGCGCAATGCTCGAGTCAGTCAGACCCGGATCACATCGGCCAATTGCTTGCCGAGCTCTGACTCCTTGCTGTGCGCAAGGTCTTTGTCGAGGGAGCCGATCACGAGCGTTGCCGTGACGTCGTCGAGAGAACCGCGCAGCAAGCCGAGGAAGCGTGGAGGCGCTACGAGGACGAGACGGTCGTACTGGTTGGTCGCCCGCGCGTGCTCCAGTTTGTTGGCGAGCTTTCTGGCGAAGTCGGCGACCGTCCGTTCGTGGGCGCTCTCTTCGCGGCCCATCGCGCTTCGGCGGGCATCAGCGCTTTGAAAGCTGCGCCCGGGCCGGTCGGTATCGATGTCACGATTTCGCTCCCGTCCCTCTGGGTGCTCGATCTCCTGTACGAGATCTAGCCCTTTGCCGGGCCCGAAGTTTTCGAAAATGCGTGCACCTGCGTCGTGCGCAATCAACACCCAAGTCTTTGCCATACCTTGCCTTTCACTTGGTTTTATAGCCAAAGCGCTTCGAATCCAAGGTGCAAATCCTGCGCTTGACCAACGCACTCATCCGCTTAGCTTTTCGTCATCGAGGCGGAGCTTTCCGATGCCGAACGTGTCTGAACGGTCTGAAACTGAGGAAGCCACTCCCTACACACTTCTGGGGGGAGACGAGGGCGTGCGAAAGCTCGTCAGCGATTTCTACGGCCTGATGGACAGTCTGCCTGAAGCGGCGCCCATTCGCGCCATGCACAATGGCGACCTTGCGGAGATGGAAGACAAGCTCAGCACTTTTTTGATCGGCTGGATGGGCGGCCCGCAGCGCTATACGGAGCGCTTCGGCCGCGTGGTCATTCCGCTCGCGCACCGACCCTTTGCGATTGGGACCCCCGAGCGGGACCAGTGGCTCCTGTGCATGCGGGGGGCGCTCGAGCAGAGCGTCTTGGACGAGTCCATGGTTGAAAGACTGATGGAGTCGTTCACTCGTATGGCGGACATGTGCCGCACCCAGCCCTAAGAAAAGCCCGACACACCCCAGGAATCGAGGCGGGTCGGGCTTTTACTCGAACGCAATCGTCATGTCCTCGACGACAGCAGCACCACGGCGTCGGCTCTGTGCCGTCGTATCAGGCTCACCTACCTCTACCTCGCGCGTGTCGAGTTCAGCAATGGCCGGCCGGGGCGCGGAGCTGGTTGTCAGGGCTGAAGCATGTGTTAAGACTGCCAGGCTTTCACCCTTGGGGAGCGTGGCCGAGGTCTTGACAGGCATGCTCCCCGACCAAGAAGGCTGACAGAAGTGGCGAGCGCCTGTAGCTCAGTCGGATAGAGCAGCAGCCTTCTAAGCTGACGGTCGGGAGTTCGAATCTCTCCAGGCGCGCAAGCCTTCCGGTCCGACGGATGACAAGATACGAGCGAGACCGGTGCGCAGAGCTCGGCCTGCCTAGCGCCTGATAGCAGTGTCCCGTGGATCGGCGGCGTCGGCGTTGCCGCAGCTTCCGGCGTCGCCGCATGTGCTTGGAGCGACTAGGGGCTCGGGCGAGTTCTGGGAGACCGCCGGATCTTCCTGAGGGCGAAAGGCCATCACAGAAGCGAGGAGCAGAGCTGTCGACAGAAGAAACTCTTTCATATGCTCTCCATGATCACCCTGAAGGGCGCAGCTCACAAGTTAGAACGGACGCGGTGGGCACCCGTTTAGTTTTTTTGTCCGACAGACACATACATCGTCGCAGCGCTCGTGCAACTGCCCGAGGTCCTGCGGGCTGCCCACGGCCTATCGTACCGGCTGGGCTTCGGGATCGGATTGTCGGGAGAGCATGAAAGTATTGAGGCGATCGGCGAATTCGGACTTTTGCTCGGGCGTGTCCAAGCTCCTGAAGTGGCCCGAGGCTCTGTCGACGAGCAGAAGTGCGAGCAGATAGTTGTAGACGGCCTCGGCTGCCCCCAGGTCGGCGATCAGGCTCTGGGTCTGTGCGTCCACGAGCGTGATGATGTCGACGGTTCCCTGCCGGTACAGGTCTGTGACGAGCTCCAAGTTGCGGTTGGCCGCTTCGGCGGCACGGCGCTTCAAGATGACCGCGGCTCTGGCCGCGCTGGCCGTGTACAGCTCCTCGCGAACCCCCGTGTCGATGTTCTGCTCGATGCGCGCGAACTCCACGTCCAAGCGCTCTTCCAGCCGGGCCGCCTGGCGCATGGCTGCGATCTGTGAGCCACCGGTGGACAGCGGCAAGGACAGGTAGAGCCCAACGTCCCAGCCAAACTTGTCCGGGCTCGGAATGCCCAATGCGGGATTACCCTCGGAGCCCTTGCCGTCCCGCCAGAAGTCGTGAACCACGCCTCCTTCGACGAAAGTGTCCGGGAGCCAGAGCTGGCGAGCTCGCCCCTCGCGGACGCGCTCCTGGGCTCGCCGGCGCTGCTCGATCTCCCGCGCTTCGGGGGAGTTGTGAAGACCTTCATCGACCATGAAGTCCCGGACTTGGCGAAAGGACCAGGGGTCGGCCAGGTACGCGCCGATCGGGTCGTCCGGCTGCTCCGGATGTCCGGCATCGTCGGTTGGCAGGTCGACCGGGTTCACCGGCTGCTCGCTGCGGCGGTTCAGCACGCGGTTCAGCTCGATCTTGGCCTGGCTGACTGAAGTCCGCGCATCGACGACGGCGTTTTGGTTCTCGGCCAGCGTGATCTCCCAGCGATACACCTCGCTCGCGTTGGCGATCCCCACGTTCATGCGAACGCGGGCCAGGTCGAGATACTCGCGTGTGCGGCGGATGTTCTTCCGTTGAATCCGCTCCAAGGCGCTCGTTCGCAGGATGTCGATGTAAGCGGCGCCCGCTTCGAAGATGGCGTCCAGCTCCGCGGAGCGATAACCGAACTCCCGCGCCGATTGCCGGTATCGGCTCGCCTTGAACGCGGTCCAGGCCGACTCGGAATAGAGCGATTGGCTGGCCCGCGCGTTCCAGTTCGCCTGGCGCTCTGCGACCTGCGAAAACTGAAAGATCCGATCTGGATCTTGGACGACGAGGCCAGCCCCGAGCTGGCCCTGGGGCAGCAAGGGACCTCGCTCCTGCTTGACTTGCTCCTCGCCGGCCTCGACGAACTTGCCTTCGGCTTGAAGCGCTAGATTGTTCAGCCGGGCTTCGTGCATGGCCTGCTGCAGGGTCAGCTGGCCTTCGCCGCGCGGACTCAAGCTCTCCTCGATGATCTCGGCTTCCATCAGGACATCGAATCCCAAGCGCAGACCGATCGCGCGCGCGGTTCCGAGGTTGATGAGCAGCTCTTCACGAGACTCGAAGTCCACGTGGAGCTCGCTGGCTTTGCGCCCCCCGAGGACCAGGTCGACGTTCAGCGCCGCCCGCTGTGCCCGGCGAGTGAGCTGCGTTTCGGAGCTGAGGGTCATGAGTGCCCCCTGTTCCAACCAGGCTGGTCCGCCGAGCGCGACGCTCGGGAGCCGACGCGCAATCAAGCCATCGAGCAGCTGCCTGCGGCTCTGCGAGCTGAGACGCCGCAGTGGGCCGAGAACGACACCATCGGCGTTTGGCGGCACGGTCTCGAGGAGCGCTGAGGCCTTCGCAGTCGAGCTGCTGATCAGGGTCACCCGAGCTGGGCCGATCTGTCGTTGCGTGCCCGAAGCAGTCATGGGATCGGCGTCGGCATCGAGCAGCACGCTCACCTGTTCCGAGCCCGCGACCTCGTTCAGCTTCTGCACCTCGTCCGCGATGTCGAACCTTTCTGTGATGTACGCCAGGTTCGTCTTGCCGCTCACGTCGCCGCGACGGGGCAGACCGAGACGCTCTGCTTCCATCACGAAAGGGAGCTGCGTGGGTTTCGGGATCCGGTCGACCGCGGCCACGACCTGCGTGACATGGACCCCCAGACCGAAGACCGCGTCGACCGAGGGGTCCGCGTAGGCCTGCTCTAGGGCACGGCGCGCGCCATCTCTCGTCCAGTCCCCTTGCAGAGCCTCTGCAGGAAAATCGATCTCATACCGCTCCGAGAGCTGCTCGAAGGTCGCCTGCCGCAGGACGCTCAGCCATTCGTCGAACGTCGGCGATGGCCCGTCGGCGACGGCCACGATCTTCAGCTTCGCTTTGGCAGGGCTCTGCGCGCTCGCACCCGAAGCAGCCGCCATCAACGCAAGCCAAAGCCAAATCGCACCCCATCGCATTCGCGTGTCTCCCCTTCGAACCCCCCGTCGCGCATGACGCAGAGTTGCTGCAGCATAGTCGACCCCTCCTTCGACACCACAGCTTCTGAGCTCGAAAACCCGGTCAAATGAGCTTGGCAAGCATCAGTGCGCTTCCTATGCTCGCTCCGCACCGTGGCCCTTGCGGCGCGGTTTTCTTCGATGGAGTCTCAGAATGCCTGACCCCAAGTGCGCGCGGCCGCTGTTCATCGCATCGATGGCCGTGCTCCTCTTGTTTTCGAGTGCTTGCGAGGAGCAAGAAGTCGCAGAGCGACAACCCGCGCCCCGACCCATCAAGATCTTTCGGCTCGCCGGCGAGTCCGGTGATGCGCGTCCGGAGTACCCCGGCCGCATTCAGTCGCAAAAGACCATGGAGATGTCGTTCGAAGTCGGCGGCGCCATCGTCGACTGGAACGTCGAGGAAGGACAGCGCGTCAAGAAGGGCGAGGTGCTGGCGCGGATCGATCCGGCCGACTACCTGGCCAAGCTGGAGGCGTCGCGCGCACAGCTTCGCCTTTCCGAAGCCGAGTACCGTCGGGAGAGCAAGCTCTTCGCCTCGGGCTCGGGCACGCAGCGCGATCTGGACGTGGCCATTCGCCGCCGCGATGTGGATCGAGCCCAGTTGCGCGTTGCGCAAAAAGCCGTCGAGGACACCAAGCTCCGTGCCCTTTTCGATGGGGTCGTCGCGCGCAAGCTCGTGTCGGACTTCCGCAGCGTGCAGCCTCGGCAGCCGGTGCTCTTGCTCCAGGACGACTCGACCTTGGAGGTCGTCGTCGACGTGCCCGAGGGTGACATCGCCAAGAAACGCGGTGACGAGATGAGCCTCGAGGCGTGGAATGAGATGGCCAAGCCCATGGCCGAGCTCTCCTCGCTCCGCGGGCAGCGTTTCGCGGTCAAGCTCAAAGAGTTCTCGACGGCAGCGGATTCGAGCACGCGTACCTTTCGTGCCACCTTCACGATGGAGCGGCCCGAGGGCGTTGGCATACTGGCAGGGATGACGGCCAAAGTGATCCTCACGGGCCTCGTGACGACCTCGGAGGCCGACTTTTTGCTCCCTGCCGTAGCGGTCGTGAGCGCGCCTGACGCGACGCCCTTCGTCTGGTTGGTCGACGAAGGCTCGATGACCGTGTCCGCCAAGCCCGTCGAAGTCGGCTCGATGACGGGCGATCGGATCATCGTGACCGACGGATTAGAGCGTGGCGATGCCGTCGCCATGTCCGGCGTGCACCTGCTGACCGAGGGGGCGGCGGTGCGCGAGATGAAGGTTTCCGACGAGACTCGGCGATGAGCCTCACCGACTTCTCCCTGCGGAACAAGACGCTCATCATTGTTTTGACGTTGGTGATGCTCTTCGCAGGCATCAAGGCCTTCAATGGGCTGCCGCGGCTCGAAGACCCGGAATTCACCATCAAGGACGCGCTGGTCGTCACACCGTACCCGGGGGCGTCTGCGTACGAGGTCGAGCAGGAGGTCAGCGACGAGCTCGAGCTGGCCGTTCAGAAGATGGGCCAGCTCAAGGAGATCGAGACGCGCAACACGCCCGGTCTGTCGTCGATGACGGTGACGATCAAGCCGACGGTCGCGGGCGAGCAGCTGCCCCAGGTCTGGGATGAGCTGCGGCGCAAGATCGGGGACGCTCAGGGCGATTTGCCGCCCGGCGCCGGACCTTCGCTCGTCGTGGACGACTACGGAGACGTGTTCGGCGTCTATTTCACGCTATACGGCGACGAGTACAGCTACCGCGAGCTCTACGACTACGCGAAGGTCCTTCGGCGAGAGCTGGTGCTCGTGCCCGACGTGGCCAAGGTCCAGCTGTCCGGCGTGCAGAACGAAGTCGTGTATGTCGAGTTCGACCGCGAGCGCGTGTCGCAGCTGGGTATCGCGATGGAGGCGATCGCCACGCAGATCGCCGCGGAGAACGTCGTGGTCGATGCAGGCCGGGTGACCGTAGGTCCCGAGCTGCTGATCATCCGACCGGACTCCCTCGTGAAGAGCTCACAGGACCTCGGCGACATCCTGATCACCGGCAGTGACAGCGCTCAGGTGCGGCTCCGCGACATCGCCGAGATCAAGCGTGGATACCAGGATCCCAGCAAAGAGAAGCTTCGTTTCGACGGGCAACGCGCCGTCGGCATCGGCATCTCGACCCTCTCGGGTGGCAACGTCGTCACCATGGGCCAGCGGGTCAAAGAGCGCTTGGCCGAGCTCGAGGAGCAGATGCCCCTAGGCATGCAGATGGGACAGATCTACATGCAGTCCGATGCGGTGACCCTGGCCATTGACGGCTTCTTGATCAGCCTGCTCGAGGCGGTCTTGATCGTCGTCGTCGTCCTGCTTCTATTCATGGGGATGCGAAGTGGTCTCATCATCGGTTTCGTGCTGCTGGTGACCATCTGCGGCACTTTCATCTTCATGGGCCCCGCCTCCGTGGCCCTCGAGCGCATTTCGCTCGGCGCGCTCATCATCGCGCTCGGCATGCTGGTCGACAACGCCATCGTCATCGTGGACGGCATGCTCGTCCGCATCAATGGGGGCGAAGACCCCGAAGAGGCTGCGCGCGCGGTGGCGAAGCAGACGGCGACCCCATTGCTAGGCGCTACGGTCGTGGCCATCTTGGCCTTCGCCGCCATCGGAACCTCGCCTGATAGCACGGGTGAATTCTGTAGCTCTCTGTTCACGGTCATCGGCATCTCCCTGTCACTGAGCTGGCTCACCGCGATGACCATCACGCCGCTTCTTTGCATTTGGTTCATCAAGCCGGCTGCACGCAAAGCCGGCGAGGCTGAAAAGGATCCCTACGACAGCAAGTTCTATAGCGCTTACAAAGGCGTCCTCGCGCTTGCCATCAAGTTTCGCTGGCTCTCGGTCTCGGTCGTGCTGCTGCTGTTCACCGCATCACTCGCTAGTTTCGGCAATGTCGACAAGACTTTCTTTCCGGCTTCGACCACGCCCAAGTTTCGCGTGGACGTGTACTGGCCGCTCGGCACCAGCATCGACGAAACCGAGCGGCGCGCCGCGGAGATCGAGCCGAGACTGCAGCAGCTCGACGGAGTGACCGCCGTGACCAGCGCGATCGGCAAGGGGCCGCTGCGCTTCGTGCTCACCTTCACGCCGGAAAAAGAGCACTCCGGCTACGCGCAGTTCCTGGTCGACATAGAAGACTACAACACCTTGAGCGACCGCATTGCCGAGGCGGAGGCGATCGTGCACGAGCTCGCTCCGGAAACGATTGCCTTTGGGCGGACTTTCGATCTTGGGCCGAGTCCGGCAGGCAAGATCGAGGCCCGGCTGGTTGGACCGGACCCCGACGTTCTTCGTGAGCTCGAGAAAGAGGTGCTAGCCATCTTCAAGGCCGATCCGGACACCAAAGGCTCACGTGGCGACTGGTACGAGCGGGTCAAGGTCGTCCGTCCGCGGCTCTCCGAGGAGCAGGCCGACGCCCACGGCATCACGACGCATCAGGTCGCCGACGCCATTCGCGAGGGCTTCGAAGGTATGCCGGTCGGCGTCTACAGAGAAGCCGAGGAGGTCATGCCGGTCATCTTCCGGGCCCCGGCAGCCGAACGGCTCGACGTGGCCAGCCTTCGACAGGTGCCGATCTGGAGCCCCGCGGCCAAGCGCTACATTCCTTTGGCCAACGTCGTGACGCAGCTCGACACGGAGTGGGAGGACCAGATCGTCATGCGTCGCGATCGCAAACGCACGCTCACGGTCGTCACCGACCCGACGAACGATTCCGCGCTCACGGTGCTCGCCCGCCTACGGCCCAAGGTCGAAGCCCTCAACTTTCCGGAGGGTTATGAAGTGGAGTGGGGTGGCGAATACGAGAGCTCGCAAGACGCGCAAGGACCGCTCTTCGCGACCATCCCGTTCTTCGTGGGTCTCATGGTGCTCATCGTCATAGCGCTCTTCAACGCCATCCGACAGCCACTCATCATCTGGCTCACGGTACCTCTGGCGCTGATCGGCGTCACCGCGGGTTTGCTGCTGACCGGACAGCCCTTTGGCTTCATGGCTTTGCTCGGCTTCTTGAGTCTCTCCGGAATGCTGATCAAGAACGCCATCGTGCTCCTCGACCAGATGGACTTGGACGTCCGCGAAGGCAAGCCTGTGTATGACGCGATCCTCGACAGCGGCGTCAGCCGCCTGAGACCGGTCGCCATGGCGGCGGCCACGACGATCCTCGGCCTGATCCCGCTGTTTCAAGATGCTTTCTACATCAGTATGGCGGTCACCATCGTCGCCGGACTCGCGGTCGCTACCATCCTAACGATGGTCTTCGTGCCCGTTCTCTACGCCATCTTCTTCAAGGCAAAGCCGCCCGGATCGAGCCCGACCTCCGCGTCGATAGACGACGCTTCCGCAGCTTCTGCGACCACCTGAGACGCGAGGACTGGTTCTGGGGGCGGGCACCGGCACGGGCGCTTGCACCGACACGGCGTTGACGGGCGCTGGCAGTGCCAGGGACGCTGGCGCTCCCGCTGCCACTGTCGCCGGCAAGGGCTCCGCTCCGACTCCGACGGTGTCCACGCTGCTGTCATGAGCAGGGCATCAACCGCGTCGTTGCTCCGTCGCGATGTGCAGCCCGACGAGCCTCGCAATCATGACGGCCAAGTACAGCTGCCCGATGGCCCCCTCCAGCACGGCACAGGAGCGCGCCAGGCCGTGGACCGGGACGATGTCTCCGTAACCCATCGTCGTCACGGAGGTCAGGCTGAAATACAGCAGGGCATCGGAGACGGCACCCGGATGTTGCGATTCATGCGCAGGCATCCCGGAGAACGCACCGGGCGACTGGAACTCGATCAGCCCGAAGAGGAACGCAAAGGCCACAGCGATCAGCAGGTACGCGACTGTGGAGCCGTAGAGCGTGTTGAGGGTCACGTCGCGCTCCTTGAAGAGGGCCGGAACGATGATCATGATGGCGTAACTCACCCAAACGAGACTGAGGCCGGCCGCGATCAGGACGAGTCCGGTTACTCCGGCGAGGTCACCCCAACGTACCGCGAGGGTGGCGAGGGTGAGGATCCCGAAGGGAACTCGATGTCGTCCCATGCCCGAGATTGACCTCACGCCCGCGAGCAGCACCAGGTCGAAGAAAAGCTCAATCCACGGCGTGGGGTGGTCGGGGGGCACGACGGGCGCGAGGATGATGAACACGAGGAGGCCAGCCAGTAGAATCGCGTTGCGAGGGACCTTCTCGGTGAGCCTAAGTGTGATCACGCCCGGATGCTAAGGGCTTTGTCACGAAGAGGCCAAAGTCTGGGGCCTGTGGCGCGCTTGGCCGACGCCCGTGCGCCCGGCCCCAACGGTGATAGGATCGGCGCATGCCTACGCTTCTTTCTGAACAGGACATCGCCGCTTGCCTCGAATCGCTTCCGGACTGGGAGCTCGACGGCGATCGAATTCGCTGCCGCTACCGGTTCAAGGACTTCGTGCACGCCTTTGGCTGGATGAGCAGCGTCGCGCTCGTGGCCGAGTCACTGAACCACCATCCCGAATGGAAGAACGTGTACAACGGCGTCGAGGTCGAGCTCACCACGCACGACTGCAAAGGCCTCAGCGAGCTCGACTTCCGCCTAGCCGAGGCCATGGACAACCTGGCCAAGAAACTCGGCGCCGGCAAGGGCTGAGACGGGGGGGACACGCTCCACCTGTTTAAGTCTCTGAAATCACAAGCCTTCTGCTGTAAAGATCGCAGCGCGGGACGGGTGAACGTGCTGCGATCTTTACAGCAGAAGGCTTGTGATAACGGCTGGTTAACAGACGGGAACGTGTCCCCTTCTGAGGCGACGAAATGCCCATTGGCCTGATGCGTCTTGGTGTCGGGACATCGAGACCTGCGGCATCAGCGTTTGGAGCACGTTCAGTGAGATGAATGGGTCGCCCTGGGAGCGCGGGTCGAGCTCGGGGCTTTCGTAGACGGAGAGCAGCAGCTCATCGAGTGCCAACGGGGCGTCGAACAATGAGCGCGAGGTCGAAGGGCCCGCCTCTATCGAGACGCAGCGGCACTCGTGGGCTTGCTGCAAGTGTTTGATGGCGCTCCGCAGGCACGGGCTCCTGTCCGCAATGACCGGGTAGGGCGAGTCGCTCAGATAGCGGCTGGCCCCGCGGTCATCGCTGAAGATGAGCGGGCGCACCCCGCTTCGAAACACGGGATGCTCGAAGCTCAGCGCGCGTCCGCTCGTCAGCACCAGCAGCCAGGGATCTTCGTCCATGTCCCAGCGCGTCTTGCGCCATTGAACGAGCGCGTTGCCCCAGCGCGGATCGGCGCACAGGTCGTATCGCAGCTCAGGCTCGTCCCGCAGAATCTTGCCGGTGATCACGATGGCGTCCGCGCGCGCTCGCGCGATGTGCAGCGCGAGAAAGTCCAGGTCGCTCTTCGGTGCGTGCTCGTCCAGCCGAATCGTGCTGAGAACCTGGCTGTCGGGCACTGCCCAGACCGCCGTACTTTGAGAGACCGCCGGAAGCTCGCCCAGCGGGCTCCCGAAGAGCGCCTCGGCGGCTTCATCGACGCTCTGCGCGTCCGACAGTTCGAGCTTCGGATCCGCCATTGCAACTCAAGCCTGCGCCAGCGGCCGTCTCCCGACAAGAACTCGCCCGTCCCCGGCCCAGTTGCTACCGTCCCCGGCATGTATCGCTTGCTCTGCGTCTTCCTCCTATTGCTCGTGGCCTGCGGAGGCCGGCAGGCCCCCACGCAGACCTCGGCCGGGGCTTCTGAGACGGTGGCGGCCCCCATTCCCGTGCCAATGACCGCGTACCCCCGCGAGCAGATGAGCACGGAGCTGCAGCTGCTCTGGGGCCGCGTCGAGGAAGCCGTCGCCGTGCAACCTCCAGCCCCGCCCGAGCTCAGCACGCTCGAGGCCATCGATGCCTGGGCGCAGGGGCCCTTTCAGGACTGGCTCATCGTCCGTCAGGCCGCCACCGATCGCGCTCTTCAGGCTGCCTTCGCGCTGAGGCCACGACCGCTCTACGAGCGCGCCATCGGCACCGCGCTCTTCGGCTACATGTACGAAGACCTCGCCAGCGGCATCCGAGGCGCGCCCGTCCCCGACTCGATCGCGGCCGACCCGGGACTCTTGGAGATCTACAGTTCCGCCCTAGACAAGCACCTGGTGCCTTTCGCAGAGCTGTCCGCCCGTGCGTACTACTCCTGCCTGGCCCTCTTTTCGAAGCTGGCCGACGTCGCCTGGGTGGAGTGGGCCGCGTACTGCGACGAGCGCGGCGCCGAAGTGGTCGAGCTCTTCCACCTGGAGCCCCCCGAACCCGTCGAAAAGACCGGACCGACCGAACCGCTCCACGGCCTCCCGAGTCTCGACCGCGATGACTCCGGGCTCGACCCGACCCTCAGCGCCCCACAAGCAGCTGAGTAGCGAAGCGAATTCGCTTCGCGGCTCCAACGCCGCCCATCGCGTTGATCCCGCGCGGCCGGAGCGTGTTCCCGTTCAGGTGCCGGCGCCGCCGATGGAGCGTTTCATGCCCACCAGGGTCAGGAGCTCCATGCGCGCGGCCTCGTCTTCCAAGAAGCAGCCGAGCAGGCGACTCGTCGTCGTCCACGAGCCCGGCTTCCGCACGCCGCGGTAACACATGCAGAAGTGCTGACACTGCATGATCACCGCCACACCCTGCGGCGTGAGGGTTTCGTTGATGGAGTTGGCGATCTGCGCGGTGAGCTTTTCCTGGACCTGCAGACGTTTGGCGTAGGTGTCTACGACGCGCGCGACTTTGGACAGCCCGACCACCTTGCCGTCCGGGATGTACGCGACATGTACCTTGCCAACGAAGGGCACCATGTGGTGCTCGCAATGGCTGTAAACCTCGATGTCGCTCACCAGCACCAGCTCGTCGTAGCCCTCGACCTCGCTGAACGTTCGGCTCAGGTGATCGCTGGGATCTTCGCTGTAACCTCGGTAGTGCTCACGCATGGCCTTGACCACGCGCCGTGGGGTGTCCTTGAGCCCTTCACGGTCCGGGTCCTCCCCAAGGTATCGAAGGATGGTGCGGATACACTGCTCGACTTCGTCCTTTGTGGGCTCACTCATCTACTACGCCTAGCACAAGTCTCTCGAAGCCGCCGACGCTAGGCCCGCTCGGGGATGTCGCCCTTGAGCCAGCGTACCTGGAGGACCCTCTCTTCGATACGCCAGCCGCGGGAAGTCCGCACGAGCTGGTCCTCATACTGCCCGCCGAGCTCGAAGAAAAGCATCTGTCCGCCTGGTCCCGGGTAGCCATGGACCGCGAGCACATAGGCTCGGCAACCCACGGAGTCGTCCTCTTGGCTGAGCCGAATGTTCGACACGAAGTGCTGCAGCAGCTTGAAGCGCGCGAGGTTGTCACGCAGCCAATCCGGCGCCTCGGTGCCCGAGATCCGTTCGCCCCCAGCCTGCGTGTAGTCGATGCGCGCGTCGGGCGTGAAGACGTCGGCCAGCAGACTCCACTGGCCGGTATCAATCGCGCTCGAGTACATGAACAGCCTGTCCTCGATCGCTCGCCTGTCGGTTTCGTCCAGCATGAAAGCTCAGCGGCTGCCGCGCTTGACGATACGGCTGCCTTGAGAGGCGCGCTTGCCTCCGGTTCCCGCTCTTCGGACGGAACGCTGAAGTGGCGCCCGCGGGTAACCGGTTGCCGCACGCGACCTTAGTGTCCCACGGCCCGTGCCCTCGTGAGCTTCGGGGTGCGGGTCCGCGATCTGGGCTTCGGTGATACTGGGAAGTGAGTCGCTCGGCTTTCGTTCTCCGGGGTTCGCCTGTTCCAGCGAGCCCGTGGCCGTTTCGCCCAAGGCCGCAGCGCGACCGGCGCGGCGTCCCGAATACACACAGTCTGCAATCGACAGACCGCTCACGTACTGCCGCGAGCAGATCCCGACTGCGTTGCGCCCTGCGGCGAAAAGCCCAGCGATGAGCGCGCCGTTCCTGGCGCGCACCTGGCCGGTGCCCTCGTCGACCACCAGTCCGCCCAGCGTCAGCGTCGGGCAGGGAAAACGCTTGCTCGTGAACGAGGCGTCGATCACGAAGTACGGGCCCTCGCGCATGGCGTGCATTTTGTCCGGGTCTTTGCCGAAAGCGTCCGGCTGCTTTGCATCGGCCGCGTCGTTGTACGCGTCCAGCGTCTTGCGCAAGGTCGCCGCCGGAATGCGAAGCATCTTTGCCAGCTCTTCGATCGATGGGGCTTCGCGCGTGTTGAACCAGAGGTTCAGCAGGGCTGGTGCGCGCTGAAACCACTGCGCACGGCCTGGCTTGCACTGTTCCCGCGCGAGCTTTTTTAGGCTCTTGTCGATGATGAGGAACGCCGCGCCCTCGTTGCGGTCGACCATGGCCTCCCCGACCGCCGCGCCGTACATGAACTCGTTGATGTAGCGCTCGCCCTTCTTGTTGATGATCATGCCCTTGGCGAAGGCCTCCGGCGGGTTGATGAAGCGCCAGGCAGAGACGCGGTCCATGCGGTCCGTCTCGCCGCCGATGGACTGGCCGAGCAGGATGCCGCTGCCATTGTCGGACGCGGTTCCGAGCGGCATCCCCCGACGGTACGCCGGCGCGTGTTCTTGGACCATGGCCCGGTTGTAGATGAAGCCCCCGGCGCTCAGGATCACGCCACGGCGCGCGCGCACCCGGCAAGTCTCCGAGTGATTGGCCTCGATTTCATTGCAACGCCGGCGCAGCTTGGCCGCGAGCCCCGGGTTGTACTTCACGATCGCGATCCCAGCCTGGTGCATCTTGCGATGCAGGCGCTTCAAGACGGGATTGCGGATGCGCTTGTACTCCACGCCGAGAACTCGATTCTTCCCGTCGATGATCAAACGGCTCACTCGCGCCTCGTACTCTACGTCGACGCCAGCGGCGTGCGCCGAGTCGCGCAGCGGTTCGTAAAAGTTGGCTCCAGGCAGACCGGTGCCCTTGGCGCGATGGCCCCGGGGGGCGGGCTTGGCTGCGTCCCTGAACGGCGCAAAGCTTTCGTTGCCCGAGTAGTAGAGGTAGTAGTCGTCCGTCGGGTACGAGGTCTTTATCGGGCACAGGCTCGCCTCGAAGGGGACCCCATGCCGCTCGAGCCAGCGAAGGTTGTCCGCACTGCGATCGCAGAAGTCGCGCAGAAGCGCGGGGCTCACGACGTCCTGCACCTCGAGTGACAAGTAGCGAAACATTTGCTCGGCGTCGTCCTCGACACCGGCTTGGCGCTGGATGTGGGTTCCGCCGCCGGAATAGAACACCCCGCCGCTGATCGCCGTCGCCCCTCCGCCGTGGAACCGATCGAGCACCAGCACCCGGGCCCCTTGGGCCTTCGCTTCGAGCGCAGCGCAAGCCCCCGCTCCACCAAAGCCAACCACGACGACGTCGGTGTCAGCTGTCCAGCGCTCCCGGTCCGGGTCAGTCAGAACGAGGGGCGGATCGGCTGGGTTCGGTGCGGCCAAGTCTCTGCTTTTTGCCATGTTCAAGAATAGAACATGTTTCATTTAGGCTGTCGAGCTGGCGCCGAGGAAGAGCTCCGCAGGCCCTCGGTGCATCGTATTTTCCAAGCGTCGAGATGAGGCGCAGCGGCCGCAGTCACCAGCGCGCATCGAGCCCAAAAACCCTGTGCGCGTTCCCAAAGAACGGGACTCAGGTCTTTCCAGTCCGGCTGCATCCCAGTCGCGTCAGCCATTGCCCAAGCGCGATCCACATCCCGTGCGACGTGTTCATAGGTGAGCGCCATCCGTCCGCTGGCGACCCCATACTGATCTCGTCGCCCCGTCCGCAACTCCGCCAGCGCGCCCAGAGCGTCCTCGATCGACTGCGTCTGGACCTCTAACCAGGGTCCGAAAGAGTCGAGCGAGCCATCCCAGGCGAGGGCCTGCGCGGCGTCGGTCCTGGCTCGCAAGCGCGCATAGGCCGAGCTCTCGCTCTCCGTCGCGAAGGGGTCGATGGGAATTCCCGTTGCGGAACCGCTGGCGCGCATCGTGTCTGGGCTGAGCGCGAGCTCCGGGCCGTTGTGCGCGCAGGCGCTCAAGGTTCCCAGCCACAAACCGAGCAGAGCGAAACGCAGCACCCCGAACCCCAGCGCCTTAGGACACATGGGATGCTAGTATCACGCCTCATGACCGATGGCTTTCCGTTTCCAATTCCCAATGGTTGGTTTCAGGTCGCCTACAGCGACGAGCTCGAGCCCGGGGCCGTCCGCCCGCTGCACTACTTCGGCAAGGATCTCGTTCTCTTCCGCACGCGGTCCGGCGAAGCGAGCTTGCTCGACGCCTTCTGCCCCCACCTCGGCGCTCATCTGGGCCATGGTGGTCTCGTCGAGGGCGAGCACATCCGCTGTCCGTTTCACGCCTGGGAATTCGACGCGCAGGGAAGCTGCCAAAAGGTCCCGTATGCGCGGCGCGTCCCCGCCAAGGCCCGGATCCGCGCCTGGCCTCTGTGCGAGCGAAATCAGATCCTCTGGGCCTGGCACGATGCGTCGGGACGTGCGCCCGCCTGGGACGTGCCCGAGGTCCCGGAGATGAGCCAGCCGGACTGGGGCCCGCCCGAGCGCCACCGCTGGCGCATTCGCTCGACCCCTCAGGAAATCGGCGAAAACGGAGTCGACCGGGCGCACTTTCGGTACGTGCACGGAACGGCCACCGTGCCCGACTCGGAGCTTCGCCTCGAGGGGCACATTCGTCACGCCATTCAGCATGTGACCATGAACACGCCCCGCGGTCAGGCGCAGGGCGCGATCCGCGTCGAGGCGCACGGCATGGGCTGCACGCTGACCCGCTTCACCGGCATCTTTGAGACCGTGAACCTGCTGTCTCATACGCCGATCGATCACGAGACGGTCGAGACGCGCTTCACCTTCGTCCAGCCGCGCGCCGAGCAGCCGGGAAGCGGTGTTGGCGCGGCGCTCGTGGCCGAGGTGGTCCGGCAGATGAATCAGGACATCCCGATTTGGGAGCACAAGCGCTACCTCCCCAAGCCGCTCCTGTGTGACGGCGACGGACCGATTGCGCAGTACCGCCAGTGGGCCAGTCAGTTCTACGGTTGAGCCGCAGGCACGGCAGCGTCCAGGAACTGCATGTACCGGTTTAGACTGGGGCCGACCCAGGTTGGGTCGTTGTGCTCGAGGCCAGCGCCCTCGACGTACTGCGCGTGGAACAAGGAGGCGAGCTCGCGGCCTTGGGCGACCGGGATGAGCGTGTCTGCCGAGCCGTGCGACACGAGCACCGGGCAGTGGACCTGCGAAGCGAAGTCGCGGCTTCGAAACGGGTACGCGAGCAGCTGCTTCGGCAAGAAAGGAAAGCGTGCCCTCGCAAGCTCGACGATCGAGGTGAAGGTCGACTCCAGTACCAGAGCCCCGGGCTCGACGGTGGCCGCAAGCTGCACGGCCACGCCTCCGCCTAGGCTACGACCGTGCAGGGCCACTCGCTCCGCTGCCGTTCCGAGCTCTGCGGTCGCGTACTTCCAAGTGGCCTCCGCGTCCCGAAGAACGCCGGCTTCGCTCGGGACACCCGTGCTGCCCGGGTAGCCACGGTAGTGGATGCCCACGAAGTCCCATCCGCCCGCGGAAAGGCGCTGCTGCAGCGCCAAGGGCGCGAGCACAGAGGACGCGTTTCCGTGAAAGTAGATGAGCGTGCGTCGAGGACCGTTCCGCGGCTCCGCTTCGCGGTGCCAGCCGTAGAGTCGCTCGCCATCCTCGGTGCGGACTTCGATGGGCTTCGCGCCGTAACGCTCGGCCATCTGGTTCAGAAACGCAACGCTGAGCCCCGGCGTTCCCGGAAAGACCATCTTGCGTTGTATGTGAGACCAAAGACCCATCGAGATTCCGCCCAGCAGCAATACGCCGGCCGCTACGAGGGCCTTTCGGTGGACGGGTTCATTTCCCGTAGGATCCACCGATGTGGTCATAGGGGTCATCCCCCTCTCCGAGCGCTTCCTCGTAGCGCGCGCGCTCGACGAGCCCTTCGAGGCCTGCGACGACGTGGGCGAGGAAGTCCCGGCTGGACAAGATGCCCGCGGGCTTGCCGTCTCGCATCACGGGCAAGTGGCGAATGCCTTCGTCACGCAGCAGCTCGGCGCAGGCCCGGACCTTGCCATCCACTTCCACGCTGACCAGCTTGCTCGTGGCAACCTCCGAGACCTTGGTGGCCACCGGGTCGCGTCCCTCGGCGACCACGCGCGAAACCACGTCTCGCTCCGAGAGGATGCCGCGGAGCGCACCGTCGCGAACGACGAGCACCGCCCCAACTTGGTTCTTCGCCATGGCCTGGGCCGCCTCCGCCACGCTGGCGTCCGGGTCCACCGTGACCATTTCCGTCTTCATCAACGAGCCGATGATTGTCATGAGAGCCACTCCCGAGTGCAGTCTAGGCCCCGAGCGGAGTTCGGGGAAGAGCGCGCGGTGGAGCCCGTTTTGATCCGCTTGCTGGGCCCGACACGGCCGATGCACTAGGATGGCCGGCCATGATGCGAAACACATCGCTGGTGGCTCTGGGTTTGTTGGCGGCATGGGTTCTGACTTCGCTTGCCGCCTGCGGGGGGAGCCAGGCCGCGGACGCGACGAACGCAGCAAAGAAGGGCAAGCAGAGCGCGGTCGAGGCGTTTGGCCTGACTCCACCTGATGCGCCCTGGGAGCAGATGAGCTTCGCAGACCGCGAATTCTACATGATCGGCAAGGTGAATCCGATCATGCAGGAAATCTTCACTGGGCATGATGCCGAGGAGTACGCGGGCTTCAGCTGCGAGGACTGCCACGGCGAGGAGATGCGCGAGATCAACTTCGCGATGCCGGCACCTTCCATGTACATCGTGCCGCCCGAGGGCACGCCCGGCCACAAGGGGATGCTCGCGACCTTCCCCGAGACGGTGAAGTTCATGCAAGAGGTGGTGACGCCGGCCATGGGCAAGCTACTCGGCGACGAGAATTTCAGCTGTTCCGGCTGCCATCCCAGCGAGGCTTCGGCCGCGGCCAAGAGCCACGCGCGCAAGTAGGAAAAACCCAGAAAAATCGAGTTCGTTCAGCTTTGACCATGCGAGAGTGCCCTGCTACCTTTGGCGCTCTTTTGGACTGGAAGGGAAGTTATGACTTGGGTGATCACACGCCTGTGCCGTGATTGTGTCGACAAGAGCTGCGTCGATGTTTGTCCCGTGGAGTGCATCTACGAGTACAAGGGCGACGACAAAGAGGCGTTCCCCAACCAGCTTTACATCCAGCCCGAGGAGTGCATCGACTGCGGCGCGTGTGAGCCCGAGTGTCCTTGGGAGGCCATCTACGAAGACGCCTCGGTGCCCGAGGTCTTCGAAGACGACACCGCGCTCAACGCAAAGATGATGGAAGCCCAGGACGATTTCGAGGTCCCCGTCAACGAAGGCGTAGACCACCCGTCCCCCGAACAGGTCGAAGAGAACAAGAAGAAGTGGGGCTTCAGCGCCTAGCTCGCCCTTCTCCGATCTCGGCCGTCTGTAGCTCAGAGACGAGCTTCGTGTCTCGCTGGCGCCAAGCCGCATAGGCATACGCCACCCCGATCGTCAGCAGGCACAGGTAGCCTGTCTGTGCGTAAAAGTCGGCCAAGCTCTGGGCGTTCCAACCGTGGTTCGACACGAGGCGGTACATGTCGCCATCCGACTCGGACCCGACGGCGGAGCCCCAGGGCATCTGCGTCGGGTCTGCCGACACGGCGCGCCAGAGTCGCACGGCCTGGGCGAAAGCGAACGCCGCTGGCAACAGGGCGATCCACCGCCAGAAGTCCCAACGAAGCCGATCGGGCATCGGAAAGTGGAAGGCCACCAGCACGAAAGCGCTGAAGCCGAGCTCCCCCAGGACGCCCGCCAGAATCTCCCAGCCCAGCGTCCGCTCGGCGGATAAGCCCAGGCTGATGCACAGGCACGCAGCGAGCGCCACGACGCAGCAGCTGATGGCGAAGCGGTTGTCCTCACGGTAGGCCAAAAAGGCAAAGTACGACAGAGCCCCGCTCACCAGAAGCCCGACGAATAGCGACTGCTCCTCGTACCAGACCGTGAAGAACGGTAATGGGATGGCCGCTCGACTGCTGAGCCAGGCCATCGTTGCATGGCCGAGCTCGTGAAAGGGCATCCCCAGCAGGTATCCGAAGATGCGCCCGAGCATCGTACCGGTGAAGAGCCAAGCGAGGAGCAGGGCTAGCGGCACCGCGATCAGGTTTTCGGGCCCCCGGTCGAAGGCGCTCCGGCTGAACTCCAGCTGCGCCTCCGGGTCGAAGCTCGGCAGCATGCGCTCGGCGCGGCGTCTCGTGTCGAGTGGCGGAGGAGGCTGCGGCAAGCCTGGCGGTGGCGCGCTCTGCATGACCTGGACAGTGTAGCGAGCCGTCCCGGCGCCCCAAAAAGTGACATGCCGATTTCGAGCCGATCAGCGCACATGCCTGTATTAAGCAGCGAATGCGGAGGAAGCTTTCTGACTCGGGTCTGTTCCTGCTCCGTCTGGCGTCCTGCCTGGCGATACTCAGTCATGGTGTGCCCAAGCTGATCGGCTTGGAAGAGATCCGCAGCGATTTTCCAGACCCGCTTGGCCTAGGTGCGGAGCTGAGCGCCTTGTGGGTCGTCTTTGCAGAGGTGGGCTGCGCCGGCCTGCTGCTGACGGGGCTGCTGTCCCGGCTGTCGGCGCTGATCTTGGCGGGGACCATGCTGGGCATCGCCTTGGTGCACCATTTTCCGGACCCATGGTCGGCCAAGGAGCTGCCACTGCTCTACGCGGCCATCTTTGCCAGCCTGACCCTGACGGGTCCCGGCTCCGTCTCTTTGGATCGCTGGCTCGGCTCCCTGTTTGGGCGAAGCGCAAAGAACTCGGTCAAGGCCCAAGTCTGAGTTCGGCGCGTCCGCGCGGCTCAGGAGGGCGATCGAAACAGTGGCCGGAGCTCTTCGAGCGCGCGTTCGAGGGCCGTGGGCGGTACCGCGGTAAAGCACAGGCGCACCCAGCGCGCGAAGTCCCGGCCACAGGATTGTCCCGGCGTGAGCAAGACCCCCCGGTCGGCGCAACGTTCGAGGAGCGGCGTACAGTCCTCGTCGTCCGGTCGCAGCAAGTGGCTCACATTCGCAAACAGAAACGTGCCGGCTTCGGGGGCGGGAACGCCTAGGGCGGCGGCGGTCCTCTCGGCAGCGTCTCTGTACAGGGCTCGGCTTTCTTCCATCCACGTCGCGCCGTGTCGCAAGGCTCGAGCGCCACCGATCTGCATGGGTTTGGGTGCGCCGTAGGTCTGGTAGGTCTGCATGCTTTGGATGCTGCGCATGACCTCGGCGGGGCCATGGGTCACTCCGACGCGAGCGCCGGCATAGCCGAAGCTTTTCGACAGGGTGTGACAGACCAGGGTCCGGCCGGCCGCCCTGGGGTGTTTCCAAACCGCGCGCGGCACCCGCGAGCCGAAGTAGACTTCCTCGTAGGCCTCGTCACACAGGACCCAAAGTTCGTGGCGCTCGGCGACGCGCAGCATCGCGTCGACCGTTTCTTCGGACAGGATGCGGCCAGTCGGATTGTTCGGGCTGTTGATGTAAAGCGCGGCCGTGCGTTCCGTGACGGCTGCTTCGAGCACGGCTTCCACGTCGAAGTCCGGTTCGTCCAAACGCGTAAAAAGGGGAACCTCGACGGGCTTGGCGCCCTTGGTGGCGAAGATGCCGCGGCTCAGCGGCCAAAACGGCGACGGCAACAGCACCTCGTCGCCGGGCTCGAGCAGCACCTCGCAGACGATGCTGAGCCCGGCAGTCGCGCCCGGCATGACTTGCATGCACGCGGGATCGAGTTTCGTATCGTGTCGCCTCTGCACGTACTCGACGAATGCGTCGATGAGCGCTGGCTCGCCCAGCACCGGTGCGTAGCAGTGCAGGTGAGGGTGATCGGCCGTGCGCAGTGCTTCGGCGCGCGCCTCAAGCACCGGGTCGCGATAGGTGTCGCCCACGTGCAGTGCATAGACTTGACTCCGTGCCCGCCGCGCCCGCTCACCGAGCGTGCTGTAGACCCGCGCGGAGAGCGTCTGGGCGGCGTCGGAGAGGTCTGGGAAGCGGGGCATCTGAGGCTAGAGCCAGAGTTTGGCGATGATGGAGACTGTACTTATGCCGATCAGAGCCTGTAGCGGCAAGCCGATCCGCAGGAAGTCTGTGTATCTGTAGCCGCCTGGACCGTAGACCATCAGGTTGGTCTGATAGCCGATGGGAGTGCTGAACGCGGTCGAAGCGGCTAGCATGACCATGTAGCTGATGGCCATCAAGCTGATGCCCTGTGCCTCCGCGGCGGACGCGGCGATCGGAAACATGAGGGCTGCCGATGCGGTGGTGCTGACGACGCCAGCGAGCAGCGCGGTCATCGTATAAAGCGCCACCAGGACGCCCACTTGGCCGAACGGAATCGCGAAGTCGACGATGTTCGAGGCAACGACCTGCGCGGCGCCACTCGATTCGAGTGCTTTGGCGATGCCGAATGCCGAGGCGATGGCGATGAGCACCGGGAAGTCCACGGCGCGTCGAGCCTGTTCGCCGGTCACACATCGCGAGACGAGCATCGCGCCACCCGCCACGAGCGAGGCGGTCATGAGGTGCATCCAGCCCGTTGCGTTCACGACCACCATCAGCGCGAGGATGAGCGTCGCCAACCAGGCGCGGTCGTGGCGCGGCGGTGTGCTGTCTTCCACTTCGGCCACTAGAGCGAAGTTCGGGTCTCTTTGACGCTCGGAGACGAAGTTCGGGTGGGTCTCGAGGAGCAGGACGTCGGCGGGCTGTAGGACGATGTCGCCGACCTTCTCGGTCACGCGCACGCCTTGGCGGTGCACGGCGAGAATCGCCGCGTTGTAGATTGTGCGGAACCGGCTCTGCTTCACCGTTTGGCCGCTGAGTGAGGACTGGGCGCTGATGACGGCCTCGACCATGCGTCGGTCCCGGCGGGTCGCGAGCTTGTCGACCTGATCGCTATCGGGGACGATGCGCATCTTGCGCAGGTCGACTACCGAGTCCACCACGCCGGTGAAGTGCAGACGGTCGCCTTCGCGGAGCACCGTGGACGGCGGGACCGCGGCCAAAACGTCGCCATTGCGCTCGATTTCGTAGAGGTACAAGCTCTCCAGGGCGCGCAAACCTGCCGCCTCGATGCTCTGGCCGACGACGGGAGAGCCCTTTTCGACGCGCATCGAGATCGTGTACTCGCGAGCCTTGCCAAGGACCTGAAGTGCGCCTTGCCGGTCTTTGAGCAGGGAGCGCGAGGCCAGCACGATGAAGCTGGTTCCGATCAGGAGCGCCGGGATGCCGAGCTTGGCGATTTCGAAGATCTCGAAGTGAAGCTCGGGGTTCCGGAGCTGTGCCAGACCCGCCACGACCAGATTCGTGCTCGTCCCGATCAGCGTGCACGTGCCACCGAGGATGGCCGCGTAGGACAGCGGGAGCAGCATCCAGGACACGCTGAACTGACAGCGCCGCGCCCAGTCGGTCACGAGTGGGACGAACATTGCGACCACCGGCGTGTTGTTGAGAAAGGCGGAGATCCCGGCGACCGGGTACATCATCCGAAGCTGCCCGCCCCAAAGCACGCGCGGTCGCCCGAGCACGACTCGGCCGACGTAGTCGAGGCCCCCGGTTTCCTTGACGCCGGCGGCCACGACGAACAGCGCGCCGATGGTCACGATGGCGGGGTTGGCAAAGCCGACGAACGCATCGGCCGGGTCGACGATGCCCAGGGCCAGCAGCAGGGTCAGACCTCCGACGAGCGTGAGATCGGGTCCAGCCAAATTCATGGCCATCACGATCACCATACCGACGATCACCGCAATCGTGAGCCAAGCGTCTATCGTCATGAGGCCCCGAGGGTAGCAGCCCTTCAGACTAAAGACAGAGTAAAGACCGGTTGTTTACTGGAGAACCGTAGAACCTCTGCTCCGGCCCTCTCTCGGCCAGCCTCATCGGTCGAATTCCGCTGCCTTTTCAGCCATGTGCTGGGCCGTGTCCAAGTCGCCCCTACGCTGCGCATCTGCCGCTCCTTGCCGGTAGTACTCGGCGCGCACATCAGTGCGGGTGACGGTCAGGAAGAAGACCAGGCAGGCCGCAAACAGGCTGAGCACCCGCCACAGCGGTCGAAACCGCGGAGTCAGGTACAGGCTGTGACCCGTCACGAAGAGCATGGCGATGGCGGTGAGAGCAGTTCCGGTCTTCACGCCCGGAAGCTCCACGAAGCTGCTGATCATCGGGGCAATGCACAGACCGATCAGGGAGATGTAGAACAGTCGCGAGGCCTGCTCGTCGGCCCCGTCTTCGGAGCGATCGAGCCCCCAGCGCCGCGCCGGATGGCTGAGCACCCGACCGAGGCCGTGCAGCGCTTCTTTCGGAGAAAAGACGGCGATAGCGACGGCGATCATCGTGTAATGCGGCCAGGGATCGCTGCCGTGCCCGAGCAGCGCCGTGCCATGTAGGAGCAAGGACGTCACGCCCAGCGCCGGTATCGTGACGTGCGCGAGCGGCGCCCGGAGCCGGTCTTGCATGGCCGCCAGCAGGTAGCCGATGCAGCAGAGCATAGAGAGCATGTAGCTGCGGTCTTCGGCGGCCGCCCAAGCCGCGCTGTAGAAATAGACGATGGCGGTCGTGACGCAGAACAGGACATAGCCCCAGGCGCTCGCGAGCTCTGGCTCCTCGGCGCCGAAGGTCTCTTCCAAGCCGGCCAGTGGGAAGAAGACGAAGCAGAGGAGGTAGAGCGACAGCAGATAGTGAAACGGAGTGCTGTCGAGCAGGCTGCACGCCCAAGCCAAGCTGTAGCCTAGGGCGACGAGCGCCAGGGCGATTCGATTGGGGCGGTAGAGGGCCTGGCTGAGCGCCAGCACGCTCGTGAAGGCCAAGAGCCCCATGTAGAAGCCCGCGCCCGGAACGAAGCTGTCGAGCCAGGGAAAGTGAGCGACGTTGAAGTTGCCGACGCCGTACCGGGCGCCGCGCGGCATCCAGTTGAGCCAGGCGTCGAAGGTCAGCACGCACAGAACGATGCGCAGCACGAAGTACGGCCGCGCGAGTGCGACATTGCCGAGCCAGTAGTGCCTCAGCGCATTCATGGTGACGCCGCTCTCGCAAGGCTTTGCAGCTGCCCGCTCGCGCAGCGCAACTGGAAATCCTGCGGCTCTTCGCCGGACGCGCAGCGTTGGACCAGCTGCGCGCGCACAACGCCGTTCTCCTCGCATTGCTTGCGCAGCAGCGCTTCGACGACGTTCTCATTGTGTGCGGCTGCGGCGAGCCAGTCCTCGTGCACGATCTGCTCGAGCTCGACCGACTCTCGGGTTCCATCTAGGTGCTCGCGCCAGGCGTCGAGCTTGCATGGGCCGGGGTCTCCCTCGAACGGGGCCGGCCAGCTTCGCCAGGTGAATCGACTGTCCTCCGGGTTACCCGCGACCAGATGGCTGAGCGGGAGGAGGAGCTGAAGTGCGACGAACGCGCCCACGAAGAGCCCAACGCGCCGGCGCGACTTTCGCGGCGGC
This sequence comes from uncultured delta proteobacterium, assembly GCA_963746475.1. GTDB lineage: Bacteria > Myxococcota_A > Polyangia > Polyangiales > Houyiibacteriaceae > SG8-38. Next base: position 345,739 of record CAVVBB010000001.1, on the reverse strand, counting down.
CAGCCCGGGGCCGGTGGAGGAATCGTCGAGTCCATCAGCCTACAGCGTTCCGTGCCGCGACCCCCTCTGTCAAAACTTGCCTCGGCCGTCATCCACGATGGCAGCCGAGCCCGCTCTAGAGAGACTGAACACTTTGCGAGGTTGCAGGCCGCGAGCTGAACCCCAGCGAGAACGCGATCCCGTCGTGGCCCTGAAACAGCAGCTGAACCCTCTCGCCCTCCGAAAGGGCGTCGGGACCGCGGACCCCCAGCGCGTCGAAGCCGGCGCCCGAGCCGCTCAGGACCTCGCCCAGGGACCGCCATGCGACCAGGTCGTCCGAGCTGAGCAGCTCGATGGCCCATCGGGTGCCTCGTCGCCGCGCATAATACAACTGGTAGGCGCCGTTGTGGACGATCAAGCTGGGGTCGGTCAGCTCCTCGGTGGGCAGTTCCATGCCGGTGAGCCGGGCGAGCTCGGTGGCGGGCAGGGGCGCCCAGTCCTCGTTGAAGGCCTCGCTCAAGCCCGTGGCGTAATACGCTCGCAGCTCGGAGCCCGAATCGGCCAGAAGGGCCCGGACGACGAGCACCCACAGGCCCTCCCGATGGTACACGGTGGGCGCGTCGAAGCCGATGACGCCGGTTTGCGCGAGGTGCTCCAGCACTTCGGCCCGTCCCGGCTCCGGCCAAGAGGGAAGCGGCGACAGGCTGGGCACGGGCGCGGCGGTGAAGAGCAGCGCGTCCGCTGCAGCGGTCGCATGGCCGATGTGCCGGAGACCATTGGCGTCTTCCGCCGTGTAAAAAAGGTGCCAGAGGCTCCCATCCCAGACGAGCTCCGGGTCTCTCAACCCGAGCGCCTCGTATGGGTAAAGCGGCGCGAGGGCGGGGCCCGTTTCGATAAGCTGAGCTTCGCTCGGATCGTTGCTGCGACGCGCCCAGAACAGCTCGGTATCGAGCGAATAAGCGATCCGCATCTCAGCCCCGTCCGAGGCCAGACTGGGGCCACGACCGCGGCTGTCTTCGGGGCGCGGGCCCAGGTCTTCCACGATGTTCAGCGCCGATCTCCGCCTCCCAGGCCGAGGGCATGTCGCAGAGCGATTGCTCCAGGCTGAGCGTCGCGATCGCCGCCGCCTGCGGGGCTTCGTTCGAGTTGCGGCCGAATACGGCGAGTCTTGCCTGCCTCAGCTGAGAGACCTCGACTGGACGGCGGGTCTGCAGCTCCCCGTCTCGGCGTACCTCCACGTGACCGTCCGGCTCCACGCTCAGCATCCAAACCGTGCCGGAGCTTCCGGCCGAAAAGCTTGCGACGGCCGTGTCTCCGATGAGCAAGCGCATCTCCCGGCGCGCCCCGCTCAGGACCAGGCCCAGGCCGTTTTCGAATCGAAGGCTCGGATCCCCGTTCGTCCACGAGATGCCGGCCGACTCGAGGCAGCTCGACCCGCACTGCTCCGGGAGCGTGAACCGTACGGCGACGTCTACGCGATGCGCGGCCAAGTCCACGGGCGCGCCCAGCACGGCGCCGCCATCCGTGAAGAGCGTTCCGTTCGCCATGAGCCCCCGGCCGCTCAGCAGCGGCGCGTCGGGACCAAAGGGAACCGCGACCGTGCCATGGTCTTGCGCGCAGGATTGCACGTCCAAGCCCGCGCAGGACCTGAAGTCGATGAGCGCGGGCAGGGCGGGGCTGTCCACGGCGCTGCAGCAGCGTCCGCTACCGACGCAGCACGCCGCCAGTGCCTCACAGGCTTCCACGCCGCAGCCGGCACCTTGGTAGCAATCTCGGGCAAGTGCGAAGTAGCTTTGCTGGGCGTCCGCATCGAGCGCTAGCGGGATCCGCTCCGGGTCCGCGAACAGCTCGGGGGACAGGACCTGCAGGCCGTCGGTCGGACTCGCGCGCCCCGCCGCTCCTCCCGCGCCTTCCGCCGCACCGCCAGCGCCCGCGGAGCCCTCCGAAGGATCGCCCGCGCCCCCGCCGCCTTCGAAGGCCGGTCCGCCGTCCGCGCTGTCGGCGCAGCCGCCGAGGGCGAGCGCAGCCAAGGCATACAGCAGTACCCAGCGGGTGATCCGTCTCACGGAACCCTCCAGTCTTGCTCGAGAGGAATCAGCTCGTCCCTGCCCATTCCATCACTTCCATTCACGCGCCGTGCCAACAGGAAGCGGAGCCGCTCCGGGTCGTCCGCGCGTTGACTCACGGCGATTCCGCTGATGCTGCACCGCTCGTCCGGGCTGCATCGGTTGCGAACCAGCGTGCTGTCCTCGCTCAAAATCGGGTTCACCGGGTGGGACTCGAACCGAGGCAGCTCGAAGCCCAGGCTCGTCGCATCCTGCGTGTTGGCTTCGGCGACCGCCACACTCCGCTCGCCCGCCGCCGAAAGTGCCATAAACCAGAGTCGCAGCCGGGCACCCTGTGCCGTGAAGCGGACGAGCGGTTCTGGTCCGAAAACGCCCTGGTCCGCGAACCCGGGGAGCATGTTCGGGCTTAGCACCTGCTGACGCACGGGGACCCCGGCCTCCTCCACGAGCGCCAAGTCGGCCGAGAGACGAAGGGCTTGGATCTCGTGGCCCGCGGCGTCTTCGCGGACACAGGTGAAGAACAGCCAGTACCCGTCCTCAGCATCCGGATCGACGGGAATAAGCGCGGGATCGCGCAGGCTCTCGCAGCCCTCGATCTGTGCCGGCGTGATGGCGGTCACGCTCGACAGCTGAGGCTGCGCGTCCGGAGGGCCGACCGGGCGCAGAAAGTCGATGCCGAACTCATCCCGCGCCTCCGCGGGAAGCTGCTCCCGCGCGAAAGACAGCACCCAAGAGGCCGGCTCTTCGCTGGGCTCGGCCAGCAGATGCGGCTCGCGAAAGCTCGGTGGCGGCTCCCCGCAGGGCACCTCGACGCAAGACGGTGGGTCGTGCCCGAGCTTGGGCCCATCGAGCATCTGCCAGCCCTCGAGCGACCAGTTGTCGCCTTCGTCGCTCGTCGCCCGTCCGTGGCCGAGTGCGTAGCCCACATGGACGAATGTCTCGAGCTCCGGAGGGTCATTGCTGCCCTCGATCCAGACGTCCCACTGCAGGTCGGAGGCGGGCGTGTGGGAACTGGCGAGCGTGGGCGCACCGACGTACCCCTTGGTCCAAGGCGGGCTCCCGCCCAGCGTCTGGCGCGTCAGGGTTGCACTTCTTTCATCAAATTGGCTCGGATTGGCACAGTCCTGTCGGTTCGCCTGCAAGGGACCCAGCTCGACCCCGCTGCCCCGGCCCTCGACTGCTACGTACAGGCCCGCGACTTCGGCGCAGCTCCCAGTCGAGACCAGGTCTTCGATCGCGGCCACTGGGAAGCCCTCGACCAGGGTGCGGCGAGTGCCGCCCTCCGGCGTCAGCGAGACGGAGGCCGACAGGCTCGCGTGGCCGCTGTCGTTGCGGCCCGGCCGCAGCGAGATCTCGAGCCCGTGCTCGAGGTCCACGGGCACCGCGCGAGTGGCGATAGGCGTCCCGTTTTGTGTCAGCTGGACGAAGCCGCCCGCGTACATCGTCACTGCCAGCTCGTCTTGCAGCCTTTGCCCAGGAAGCATGTCCTGTGGATGCGTCAGCACCACTGCTGCGTAGCGCTCGCAGGCAGCGTTCGGGCCACAGTCACCGGGTTCGCTCGCGCGTAGATCGACGCTGACCGAAGCACCCAGCGCCATCGGCACGCAGTCGTCGCTCACCAGCGCACGGGGCATATCATCGGGCAAAAAGCCGGTGAGGCGTCCGCCTTCCGCGGGTCGAAGCGGCGACCAGAGGCCGGCCATGCTCGGAGCAAACAACCAATCGACGCTCAGGTCCGGACTCGTCCAGGCTTCGCTGAGTGCGCTTCGTTGGCGCTCGCAGCAGCCGGGCTCCTCCGCGCAATCCGGGTCTTCGCAATCGTCGAGCTCGTCGCCATCGTCGTCGCTGTGGTTGGCGCAGAGCAACTCCACCTGGCGTCCGCCCGCGCCGCCCGTTCCGAAGTTGCGGTCCGGAGCATTGCTCAGCGAACAGCTCGCACACAGGCTCGTCACCAGCATGGCGAGCAGCGCCCTCATGGCCGCCCCGATCCCAGGGCCGGTTGCACAGACAGCCTGAGTCGTCGCCCCCAGCGGAGCGAGCAGGCAGGGAGTAGCACTGTTCCGAAAACCCAAGCAAGCACGAGCGTCCACCCAAGAAGGGCACCGTAAGGCGCGCCTAGAAGTCTAACTTGATCGGGGCCGGAGCGCGCGAGGGTTTGTCGACAGGCTTCTTTTTGCGGGGTTTTTTCAGCGGGGGCGGGCGGGACGCGGGCGTAGAAACGCCGTCGCCGTCAGCATCAGTGCCAGCATCAGCATCAGTGCCAGCATCAGCATCAGCATCAGCATCAGTGCCAGCATCAGCGCCAGTGTCCCCGTCAGTGTCAGTGCCGGTGCCGGTGCCGGTGCCGGTGTCCGCGACGGTGTCCGCGACGGTGTCCGCGACGGTGACGGTGTCAGCATCCGTGTCAGTGCCCGCGCCAGCGATGCTGTCCCCGGTCGATTCCACCGGTGCCTCCTGCTGCGGAAGTCGCGCCCAAAGCCAGGCCGTCGCGATCGCGATCAGCAGCAGCACGGGAATCACGAGCCTGCTCCTCTTGCGACTTGAACGCTCGTCGACCTCGGTCTGCGGCTCGCCGCGTTGAAGCGCGAGGCGAAATTCGGTCATCGTCGCGAAGCGCTCCGCCGGGTTCTTCTCGAGGGCACGCATGACCAGCGCATCCAGCCAGCCTGGGATGGCCGCTTCGGGCGCCCTGACGGAGGGCCACTCTGCCGGCGTGTTGGCATGCTGGAAGAGCAGTTGAAACGCATTGCTCCCCTCGAACGGTGGGCCGCCGGTGAGCATCTCGTACAGCATGACTCCGAGCGCGTAGATGTCCGTGCGCTCGTCCGCGCTGCCTTCGCCCCGTGCCAGCTCCGGAGAAATGTATCGAGGCGTTCCCACGATCTGGTCGGTGCCGGTCAGCTTCACGTCGGTGGCTTCGTCTGCGATCTTCGAGATTCCGAAGTCGAGCACCTTGACGAAGTCACGTCCGCGGCGCTGCGTGATGAACAGGTTCTCCGGTTTGAGATCGCGATGCACGATGCCCGCCTCGTGTGCGGCCTGGAGCGCGCTTGCCGTCTGGGAGGCGAGCGCGATCGCCTCTTCCATCGAGAGCCGGCCGCGCTCGAGCCTCGCGTCGAGACTTTCACCCTGCAGCAGCTCCATCACGATGAAGAGCCGACCATCCTCGTGAGTGTCGAAGTTCACGACCTCGACGATGTGCTCGTGCTCGATTTGGGTCGCCGCGCGTGCTTCGCGCAGAAACCGCTCGAGCGCGCCGGGGCGGTTGGCCCTGCTCTCGTTCAGCACCTTGATGGCGAAGGACTTGCCGAGATGCAGGTGCTCGGCCTCGTAAACCCTGCCCATGCCGCCCTCGCCGAGGACCCGCACGACACGGTACAGCCCGCCAAGCGCGGTCCCGACGAGGGGGTCCAGCGATGCGTCCTCTTCCACCATTCCCGGCGAGAATCTAGCACAGTTGGTCCCCGCTACTGGCACGAGCTCAAAAGGGGCACTAGACGCTGCCCATGGCCCTGATGCACTCCAAAGGGATGCCGGTTGGCACCCCCGCCCCGACGTTTTCCCTGCCCGGTGTCGACGGACAGATCTGGTCCCTCGATTCCTTTGTCGATGCCGAGCTGCTCGTCGTCGTCTTCACCTGCAACCACTGTCCTTACGCGATTGCTACCGAGGATCGCCTGCTCGAGATCCAGCGAGACTACGCCGACCGCGGTGTGCGGCTCGTGGCCATCAGCTCGAACGACGCCGAAAAGTATCCGGACGACTCCTTTGCGGAGATGAAGAAGCGCGCGCAGCAGAAGGGTTTCAACTTTCCCTACCTGTACGACGAATCCCAGGACGTCGCCCGGGCCTACGATGCGGCTTGCACGCCCGATCTGTTCGTCTTCGATCGGGACCGAAAGCTCATCTACAACGGCCGCGTGGACGACAACTGGCAGAAGCCAGACCAGGTCACGCGCCAGGACCTTCGGCTCGTGCTCGATGCCGCGTTGAAGGGAAGTACGGTCGATTTCGAGCACGTTGCCTCGATGGGATGTTCCATCAAGTGGAAGCCCTGAGGAGCGCACCGAGAGACTGAGATGGCCCGCGTCCCCCCATTCGAGATTCCGCGCGAAGAAATTCGAGCCGAGCTCGACCGAATCCGGCATCCGTTTCGTATCGCCATCGATCGGGCCAAGAACCCGTTCAACATCGGGTCCATCATCCGCACGGCGCACTCGTTCCTCGTCAAAGAGATCATCCTGATCGGGACCGAGCCCTGGTACGAGCGCGCGGCCATGGGCATGCAGCGCTACGAGAACATCGTCGAGGTTCCGGACGAGGCGGCGTTCTTGGATGCGGCGAGTCGTGGGCACTGGCCCATCGTGGCCTTCGAGAAGGACCAGGCCGATGCGGGCCTATGGGAGGCCGAGCTTCCCGAAAACGCCGTCCTGGTCTTCGGCAACGAAGACGAGGGCTGCTCGGGGGGGATCTTGAAGGCCGCCCAGCAGGTGGTGGCCATCCCCATGTTCGGCATCAACCACAGCTATCCCATCAGCGTGGCCGCAGGCATCGCCATGGCAGAATGGGCCAGAAGGCACTACGAAACTGGCCGAATCGTGGCTTCGGAGCCATCGACCTAGGAAGTTCTCATGTGGCCTTGCTTAGCGCGGAAGTGACGCTAGACTCCGGTCCCTTTTTTGGTGGGTGTAGCTCAGTGGTAGAGCACTGGATTGTGGCTCCGGGTGTCGCGGGTTCAATTCCCGTCACTCACCCCACTCTTTGACAGAACCGTCAGATTTCCCGGCAACGCGCTTCGGCAGGTTGCGGGGATTGCCCCGTGAAGTGGCTTCGCCACCTCGGGGTTTGCACCCGTAGCTCAGCTGGATAGAGCGCCGGACTTCGAATCCGTAGGTCGAAGGTTCGAATCCTTCCGGGTGTGCCACCTCGCAGACGGTTTCGCCGCTGCGAGGTTTGAGCATTCCGCAAAGCTTTGTGCTAAGCGGGTGCGTCCAAAGGGTCATTAGCTCAATGGTAGAGCAGTGGATTCTTAATCCATTGGCTCCTGGTTCGAGTCCAGGATGACCCACCCTTTGATTTCGCGAAGTTGGCGAACCACCGGCTTGCCGGGATGCGCCTCTATCTGACTCGTGTCCCAAACGGTGTCCCGAAAGGCCAAGAGTTCACTCGCGGCCTTGCCGCTGTTTTGCACGTAGCAGGCTACGTGCACGCCACCGTTGGGTTCGACCAGCTGAGCAATGCTGCCGGTATCTCCAAAGAGAGCCTGATGCGGATGCTCAGCACCAAAGGGAACCCTTCCCGAAAGAACGTCTATCCGCGATTTCGGGCGTGACGACCTGGCCTTTGAACGTGTCGCCTAGCTTTGGGGCGACGCCGCGTTGCAATGGCCAGAGCACGAATACGGCGCCGACCAGCAAGCCGAGCAGCGCGCCCAGGGTCCCCTGCTCGTACTTGTCGAGTAGAACATTGATGAGGTTGCCGATGAGGAATACGTCCCACGAGGACGCCGGCTTGCACGGGCAGCACGACCTGCAGGAACGGGTGCCGACGCGCTGCTCAGGTCGCTGGCTTTGACGGCGTCATTGAGGCCGTCGATTGCACCGAGGATGGGCTCTCTCAGCTCTCGCAGGACCTGAATTTCGCAGAACCTACGATGTGTAAGCTTTCCGAGGGCCGGGGGCAGGGTGTTTGTTTCATCTATCCCCCCGTCATCGTCTTTTGGAGCAGGAAAACCCTATCCGGTCCTTAGACACCATTCCGGAGTTCCAACCGCATCAACCACATGGAGTCGCGCGGTGTTGCATAGACCTCCTGCGTTTCGTGCTCAGTTCACATTCACTCGCCAGAGCGCGAGCTCGGCTTGGCCGACCGCGTTGCCATCGTCGCTTGCGTAGCTACGAGTGGTTCCCGCTACCCAGAGATCACTTGCGATGACGATCGCTCCCACGGCACCGTCGTCCTCCGCGCCACCGAGATAGATGGTCGAAAGGGTGGATCCGTCGTTGGGGTCAAACTCGACCACCATGGCGTCAGAGCCACCGAACGAGGAGTCACTGGTCGTTCCGATGCCGAAGACCCGCTCTCCTACGCCGACGACGCCCTGCAACACACCGCGTGACGAGGACTCGACGCTCCAGAGGCGCGAGCCGGTGGCATCGTACTTTTCGATGAGGAACAGGCCCGTGCCGTCGGTCTCGCCCACCGCGTAGACGGCGTCGCCAACCTCGGCCGCGTCCAGGAAGCGCCCAACGCGGTCGGACGAGCGCCCCTTCCAGAGCCGGACCAGGTCACTCGTGTACCGCATCACCATGGGCCGCAGGACATCGTCCTCTCCGGAGCCGGGGAGCCGACTCGCTCCGGCGGCGAGGACATCGCCATCTGCTTCCCCGAGCCCCAAGACCACGCTCTCCCCAGTGCAACATCCAGTCCAAACCGCGAGCTCCTGCCGCACGTCATCGAGCAGCATCTGATACGAGGTTCCCTGCGCCTTGAGCTTTCGGTTCAGGGTTCGGTCCGACATGGCGAGCGCTTTCGCCATCTCGGTGAGGCTCGGGTACTCGCCTTCCCGGTCGAGCAGGCGGTCGAGCACCGTCTGCGCCACGTCGTCATCGCTTTCGTGCTGGGCTTCGGCCCTCTCGCACAGGCCTCGGCCGGCGAGGAAGGCACTCTGGACCGTTGCCGTTCTTGCAGTTTCTTCACCGAAGACACCGACAAGGTATCCGCACTCGATCGACTGAGCGCTCGAGATCACGCTTCCGATCTGCCGCAGCTGCGGCCGCTAGAGCGTGAACCCTGGGATGCCGGGGATGAGACTTTCGCTTTTCGGGTTCGCGCTCATGAGCTCACCGAGCTGCACGGCGTCTAGGGACAGGTCCAGTTGAACGATGCGGTCTTCGACGCGGACGTCGAGCTCGTTGAGCAGCTGCGCGGCCGTCGAGGATCCTGAGCCGGGCGCGGATTCGTCGCGCATGGCCCCGGTCAGGTACCCGAGCAGCGCGGCCGTCAGCTGTGCGCCGCGTTGCCCGGCAAAGTCGAACCTACCGTGCAGTTGAAGACCACCGTCCTCTAGCCCCACCGTGAAGCGTATGCTTTCGAGCTCGTCGATCATCGGCGCGACGAGCGCGGCGACCATTCCGTTTCCACCCGTTTGACTTCGCATGCGATCTCGGGTCGACGCGTTGATTTTGACGAGCAAAGCGAAGGTCGTGTTGGGCAGCTCCGGGCCTGCCCGTAGGGGCGGGGAGCGCCTGCTCGGGTGCACGGCGACGGTAGGCAGGTAAGCGTCCGAGGTGACGACGAGGATGTGCTCGCTCGGCGAGAAGACGCTGAGGTCGTTCAATGCGTAGCTCTCCCAGCCATTTCGTCGCTCGGGCTCGCTTCCGAGCTGCGTCGAAAGGTCCTGCGTGAGCTCCGCTGGCCCCTCGAGCACGAGCACGCCTCGACTGTCTCCTTGGGAGAAATCTCCGGCAAGGTATGCGACGTCGACCCGATCCAGGAGTGCGAGCTTTCGCGCGTCGCCCTCGTCCAGGCGCTTCTGCAGTGCTTCCCGGATCCCCGCCCAGAGGGGAGGGCCCCAAACGCTTTGTCGCAGGGTGGCCAGGTCGACGCGGAGGCGGATGGGTAAATCGGCGGGCAGCCATTCGTTCGCCGCGGCCGCGGGCAGCTCGGATGGCGTTGCCGTTTCGGGTCCACGTCCGGCGCAGGCGCTCGAAGTGCACAGGCCGAGAAGCATCGACATGCAGAGAAGCAGCTTCTTGGGGTGACTGGGCGAAACCATGGTCAATGTAGTGTAAGGGGAACGGCTTCTCTGCGACGAGTTGTCTCAAATAGTCCGCCGGACCCTCGGGCGCTCAGGGCTTTGAGGGAGGCACTTGCGTGGCTGTCCCCCGACCCATCCGGCGAGGCCGAGCTCAGGCTTCGCGGCGCTATCTGCGAAACAGGACGCCCGCGTAGGGGCTGAGCGCCCAGAACTTTTGCTCGAAGAAATCGCCCTTGCCGGTGAGCGACCAGGCGAAGCCGAGGTCGATATGGAAGGCCTTCGCGGCCCTGATGCCTATCCCCACTCGGCCCGTGTAGCCAGGGGTGAACCGGTACACACCGAACGAGCTGCAGGCCCAATACCAGGGGTCACAGAACACGTCCCTTTCGAGAAAGTTCCACCAGTTCATGTCGAAGGCATTGCTCAGGTACGGCAGGATCTTTTCGCCAGGAATCTGCAGCCGGATCTCGGGACTCAAGTTAATCCGACGAAGCGGCTCTCTTCCGTACCAGCGCAGCTCCGGGTCTCCGCTCTTCGACAGCTCGACCGGCGTCCAGCCGAAGCCCATTCGACCGCCAACCGCGACGAAGCCGAAATCAGCGGCGGCCCAGAAGTCGAGCTGTGCGCCGGGCCGAACCACCTCACGGTCCACGTCGAGCCAGAGCGGGACGCCGAGGTCGATTCCCCACTGGGGCTGGACTTTGGGCTGCTTCTTGGGTTTGGGCTGCGGGGCTGGGGGCGCGGTCACGAGTCCGGTCGAGCCTGGCCGGTTCGGTGTCCCGGGCGCGGGCGGTGGCTGCGGCGCCACCACGGCCGGTGCGCCTGCTGAATCAGCCTGTGTGTCCCACTGCGCCGTCGCCTGCGCTGCGCCTCCCGTAAGGGCCGCAGCGACCCAGGCGAGCAGCATCTTGCTCCCCATGTCGAGTCTGTTGCTCATGTTGCTCCTCTTCTACATCGGGACTTTGCCTAGTGGCCAGACCTTGCACAACCAGCGTGACTGGCTTTGCGGAGAGCAAAAACGAGCCAGCTCGTCGGCAGATGTTGACATGCTTCATCTAACGCCGTTAGGTTTCGCGGCACACTGCTTATTTGGCTTCCTTGAACATTCGAACAACGCGTGAGAGTCGCACTCGGGGAGAGGGAATGATGAATATTGCCAGTAGGCACTTATGGGCGATGGTTGCGGTCGCATTCGCGCCGCTTTTGCTGGCGCCTAGCTGCCAAGATCTGCAGCCGGTGCTGGTCATCGAGGCGCCCGTGCACGGCGTCTTCACCGAGGTCTCAGAAGTCCTCGTCTCGGGGAAGCTTTATAACGTGCACCCTTCGCTGACTGTTGATTTGACCATTAACGATATTCCTGTGGCGGTCGTGAACGGGGCCTTTTCGACGTTTCTGCAGCTGGATACGAGCCAGCCCGTGCAACCGATCATCGCCGAGGCGGTTCTGGGCTCGGGTAAGCTGCTCCGGGATCGCGTGACTATCATCTACGGAGACTCCATTCCGGAAGGTGAAGCCTCGCCCGATGCCTTCGCCCTTAGGGTCACGAATCCTGGTCTCAAGGAGGTCGAGCCCGTCATCGAAGATCTCATTGGCCTGGACCCAGCCATCTTCATTCCACCGGGGTCACTCGTCGTGAGCGACTTCTGCTATCTCGAAGGTCCACTCTTCGGGGTCTGTTACGGCAAAGTCAGTGCCTGGGTCGCGGGCGCGCCGGCCCCGACCATGACCGGCCTGACCGCATCCGTGACGTCGAATGGCGGCGCTCTGGATGTGGAGGTGGAGATTCGCGGTTTGGCTCTGCGCGCCAACGTCGGCGAGACGAGCGGGATCAACATCAACTGCAACGCCGACATCTACAGTGACGTCACGCGCATCCAAGCGCGCTTCGACATCGGCGCGGATGCGGCCGGCAACATCGACGCGCAGCAGGTTTCTCCGGTGTCCGTTCAAATGGGCGCATTCAGCTACAACACCGACTGCGAGGGCTTGCTGGAAGGACTCTACGAAGTCTTCATCGGCTTGATCATTACCGACCTCAAGAACGACTTCGTGCTTCCTGGCATCAGAGATTACCTGAACCGCACCGTGAACGGAGACACAGTCGTTGCGGACGCGCTCGAGTTCGCCTTGGATGGCCTGGACATCGACGGCACCGTGAGTGAGGAGATTGGCGTGAAGCTCGAGGCTCCCATCGATGACATCGTCGAGGACGACCTTGGGTTCACGGTTAGGGCCAACTCGAAGATCAGTGCGTCGATGCCTGGTGCAAATGCGGTCGATTTGGCGGCCTCTTATCACGTGGACGAGCCCTTTCCGAGCTTTTCCCCCTCGGCCCCCAACGGCGAGTCCTACCAGCTAGGCATGGGAATCTCGGCTTCCGGATTCAACCAACTACTCAAGGCCATGATTGAGAGCGGGCTCCTCATCGTGTCGGTCCGTGAGGTGGACCTGAGTGGCGCCGACGACCCATTCCTGGCCAACATCGGTGTGGTCAAGCCGATCACAGCGGGCTTGTTTGGACTCGTCTTTGGAGGCGGTTTCAAGGATCTGCCTCCAGGTGAGCCGGTTCGAATCGACGTGTACCCGACGATGGCTCCCTTCGTGACGGGGCAGCCAGGACCGAACGGTGAGCTCGCGACGCTCGCCATTCCGCACTTGCTGCTGAGCTTCGTGACGGAGTCGGACGACAAGGTGGTGCTCCAGCTGGTGCTCGACGGGACCCTGGGCTTCAACGCATCGTTCGAGGACGGCGTTTTGAACATCCTGATGTCGGAACCCGAAGCAGACGATCTGCAGTTCACCGTCCTCGACAATCCGCTCGAAGCCGACGAAGCGCGGATTCTCGGCCTCTTGCCGGCAGTCGCCAAGTCCTTGGTTCCGACCTTGGCCTCCGCCCTCGGGAATTTCCCGCTTCCGGACTTCCTCGGTCTGCAACTCGACCTCGTCGATCTGACTCGCAATGGCGAGTACATGTCCTTGTTTTTCAACCTGTCCACGCCCGCGCCCGCGCCTCCGCAGTACCGTGCTCCCAGCGAATGCGGGTATTTGCGAGGCGGGGAGGGGCTCGCCGCCGGCGAATGGCTCTCTTCCTGCAATGATGCTTACGGCTTATACATGCAGGGGGATGGCAACTTCGTCCTATACGACCAGAACTTCGTGCCGCTCTGGAACAGCATGAGTGCGGGCAGCCCAGCTCGATTCGCCGTCATGCAAACCGATGGCAACCTCGTCCTCTACGATGCCCTCAGCACGCCGTACTGGGACAGCAGCAGCTGGGGCAACCCGGGTGCTTCGCTGCACCTTCAGGACGACGGGAACCTCAGCATCGAGGCCACGAACGGAGTCGTGGTCTGGTCGGCGGTTCCCTGAGGCCATAGGGACCTCGACGGTTCCCCAGAACGCGAAAAGGCCACCCTCGATGCCTCGGGGGTGGCTTCTTCGCGCGAGGCGCAAGGGTCGTTCCAAAGGCCCGCTTAGGGCGGAGGTCTCGCATTTGCCCATCCTTCTGGATGAAAAGCAGACGCAATGTCCTGCTTCTCGAGGCCCGCTTGCCTCAGGGCGCGCGTCGCGAGCTAGCTGGATTCGGCTGGATGCGCGTACCACCGCAAACGATTGGCGGAGGCGCCTCCGAGGCTGCTGTCTATGGACTCACGCTCAGCGCCTCGAGAAGGTGAAGTATGCGGCTGTGGTTGTATGTGGTTGATCTTTGTTCCGGGGAACGATACCCACGCCTCTTGTTCGAGCCTTCCTTGATGGGGGCTTAGGAACTCGGAGGTGACCGATGCAACGTTCTTGCTTGGGTGCTCGGCTGTGGATGGCGTTTCTTGGACTGATCGCGGCTTGCAGTACTAGTCAAAGTGGAGGAAGCGCGGAGATTACGCTTTCGCTTGGCAACACAGCGCACGACGTGCGCTTCGTCGAATACGATATCGACTGCCAGGATGGTGTGAGCTTCGAAGGTCAGATGAACGTAGTTCCCGAACGGGACCCGCCCATTTGGGAAGCCTTCGTCGGATTACCCGTCGGGCCGTGCAGCATCGTTCTGACGGCGCTCGGACCGGACGAGCAGCCCATCTGTTCGGGCAGCACCATGATTGAGGTGATCGCGAATCAGACGGTCAAAGCCAACGTGGAGCTCCTCTGTCCGATTACCGGTGGGGACGCTGTTGGCAACGTCGACATCGACGGACGCTTTTCGGAGATTCCGGTCGATGTCTGTCCGATCATTCATTTCATGACATCCGTTCCCGCCGAGCTTTTGCCTGACGAGAACGAAGCGATCATTCAGGTGCGGGCGAGCGACCCGGACATGGGCCCAGGGGCCCTGTCCATCGAGCTCAGCGCAGACCGAGGGGAACTCACCGTGTCCAACGAGCCCGACAGCGTGCTCATCTGTCCGAGCGCCGGCGGACCCGTCGAAGTGACAGCGAAGGTGAGCGACGGCTCCTCGAAGTGTGACCAGGAGCAGAGCGTCACGGTGTTCTGTCCCGCACAGACCGGGCTCTGCGAGGGCGTGGACTGCAGCGATGATAACGACTGTACTTCGGACGTATGCACCGAAGGCGTCTGCAGCAATCCGGAGATGGCCGATGGCACGAGTTGCGGCAGTGGCAGCGGCTCCTGTCAGTCGGGTGAATGCGTGCCGGGCGTCGACCCTTGTGAGGGCGTCGACTGCAGCGACGGCAACGACTGCACGGCGGACTTCTGCTCGGAAGGAAGCTGCGTCAATATCACGGTCGATGACGGCGCCTCCTGTCAGGACGCTGCTGGAAGCTGCGTAGCTGGTGACTGTGTTATCCCGACCGGCTGCGACGGCGTCAACTGCGACGACAACAACGATTGCACTGCGGATAGCTGCGAGGCAGGCGTTTGCAGCAACAGCAACGCGTCTGACGGACAGCTCTGCGACGCTGGTGCAGGCAGCTGCCAGTCCGGCGACTGCGTGATCACCGACCTTTGCGAAGCTGTGAGCTGCGACGACGGCAATGACTGCACCACGGACAGCTGTCTGGCGGGCGTCTGCGCGAATGTCGACGTGGCGAACGGAACCAGTTGCGCCGGCGGGGCCGGAACCTGCGAAGCCGGAAGCTGCGAGCCCGTCGACCTTTGCGACGGTGTCAGCTGCAGCGACGGAAATGGATGTACGGCCGACGTCTGCACCAACGGCGTTTGCAGTAATCCAGACATGGCCGACGGCACGAGCTGTGATGGCGGAAGTGGCTCCTGTCAGTCCGGTGAGTGCGTCGCGACGACCGATCCCTGCGAGGGCGTGGACTGCAGCGACGCAAATGAGTGTACGTCCGACGTGTGCACTGAGGGCGTCTGCAGCAATCCGAACATGGCCGACGGCACGAGCTGCGCCGGTGGCAGCGGCACCTGCCAATCTGGTGCGTGCGAGAGCGCGGCTGAGCTCGAGATCGCTCTGGACGCCTACTGTGCGAAGTTGGTCGAATGCAATCTGCTAAACGCGGACCCGGACCCGAGCTACGGCACGGTCGAGGCTTGCAAGCAGGTCGATTCCGTAGTGTCGCTCTACACCTACGCCAAGGAAACTGGAGGCGCCTGCGAAGCGGCGGTGGTCGCCCAATGGGAATGCTACGCAGAAAACGAATGCCTCGAGCTCGTCGCGAACACGGGGATCTACATTGCGTTCTGCGAGGAACCCAGGCTGAGCCAGCCCGAGATCGACTGCCCAGGATTCTTCGGCGGCTTCTAGCAGGCCGCCCGAGGCGGCAGAGGGAACCAAGCGAGCGGCCCCGGCGATTGCCGAGGGCCGCTGTCATTTTAACCAAGCGGCCCCGGCGACTCCGCCGAGGGTCGCTGTCATTCTTAAAGATAGCGAGCTCCTGAGCCGCCCGCCCAACTGACCCTTAGAGATTAGTCCCGAGCTTGGGTACCCGGCCTAGGGCTTTCTCGTGTCCGATCTGGCTCCCCAATCGCGCTGTGGTCTTGTGTAGCAAAGGGTGGGTCCCTTGGAGAGGAAGGTACCAATGAGAAATCGATTACTGTTGATGGGCATGATGGCCCTTGGCGTTTTGGTCGCGACGGCCGACCCCGCCGGTGCGGTGTCGGACCGCAACCTATATGAGCGTGGGCAGATGCCTCCCGGGGCAGACACTTCCGCGGCCATGGGTCATGTCAACGCAATGATGCAGGAGCGTTTTGCGCAGGCCGGTGGTCCCGCCAACCGTACCGCGACGGCGTTCGCGGAAGAAATCGTGAAGACGCTGCCATTGATTCCCGGTGCTACGGTCATCACCTATCCGGTGGTCACGCCCGCCGGTAATCTGTTGGCGGGCACCGGGCGAGGCATCGGATTTTCGCACATCACGGTCCACGAACCAGTCACCGGAAGGATCATCTGGAAGACCCCTCGTTACATCGGACCCACTGACTATGCGACTCAGCGAACTGTCGGGCCGGGTGCGTATCTCGGCGGGTACCCGATTGTCATCAACGACCCAAGCAGTGCGGCCTACAACTGGGCCGCCATCAGCGATGGTTACAACGTTTGGTCCTTCGAAGCCGATACCGGTGCCGTGAATTGGATTGCCTCCCAGGGCGACTGGCCTCCCGGTCCGCAGCGCATCAGGGAAGAACCCCTGCGTCAGCGAAGCATGGCCAACGACATTCCGATTGGCGTGCAGCCCCTTCCCGGGTCTCGAGCCCCTTCGGGCGAGCCGCTCGTGGGCTCTTTGTACACCCGCGGTAACTTCGCCTATGTCGACGCGTCCTCTGGTGAGCTCATCATCTTGCAGAACGGCGACGTGGGTAACGTGGCTCGCGGCTACCAAGCTCCGATCCTCTATCTGATCATTGACCTGCTCTGCTTCCCTGGCGGCCAGCTTGCGCTCGAGTTCAAGGACTGGTGCTCCGCGTTCGTGTACACGCGTTACTTCTCGGCGAACACCGTCATGGCGGACCCACTTCGTAACCGCGTCACGGTCACCTATGCCGGTGACGGCCAAACCTACGACCGGTTCATGACCTGGGAGTTCAACACGGACGCAGATGGTCGGGTTGAGTTGGATCCGGACCTCGCCGACGGTGAGTCGCCGGCCATGTCGCTCGCATGGTCGACCGACTTCGGCCTCAACAGCGGCGCCACGCCGACCTGGTCGGACTCGGGTGCGGTCATCTTTGGCGTCGACGGCGCGGGCATCACGAATGCCTTCAACGCCAACACCGGCGCGGTCATCGTTTCATCGACCGGTGGCGGCGCAGGCTTCTCGCCGAGTACCGACCACAATGACCAGCTGGTCATTTGCTCTCCGGAGGCGGGTCTCGCCTACGTCAGCTCCAAGGACGGCCGATTCATCTGGCAGAACGACGGCGGCGACCTGGGTGTCCAGCACCTTCCCGTAACGCCGGATTCACCTCTGCTCGTCACCGGACGGCCGAAAGCAGAGTGCGTCGGCTTCCCGGCGACACACCCGGACGTCTTCAACGCGCAGTTCGTGATGGGCTATCCCGTCACCCTCTTCGAGGCGTTGGCGGCGCTCGGCATTCCGCTTCCCAGCACTGTCACCAGCGCGGCGGTGGTCGACTTCGCGGCGAATGCGCGTACCGGCGAGACCGTCGAGGCGCTGCGTCGCTCGATCTACACGGGCAGCGGCGAGGCGAGCACCGGTATGCTGGACAGCGGTCGTGCACTGTCGGGTCGTGTGGACGCCGTGGCATCGATCGCTGCGGGCATCCTGAACCTTCTCTTGCCGAGGCGGTTCGACATTCCGCCGGCTGAGGGCGGCTTCGTGATTTCGGAGCCAGACAGCTTCCGCGAATCCATCCAGAATCAGTTCGAAGGCGCGGAGATCTACTGTAACGAAATCGTCAATGGTCTGGCCATTCCTGGAGACGCCGGCGGTGAAAGCATTCCGGCACTGGCCTCGGCCGACTTCGACACGCCGAGAGGCGAGAACGAGGAACGACTGCTGCAGCTCAGCGTCAACAAGATGGGGTACATCAACTCCATCATGAAGAACTCGATTCCACCTCGTATGGATTCGGCGTCTAGCCGCCTTCCCTCGGAGCTCAACGCCTTGGGCCGAGCGGGCGTGGACGCGTTCCGCAATGCGATCATCGCGAACACCACCACGGCACGTGACCTGATGCTCGGCGGCGACGCCACGTATCCGGCCGGCTGCGGTTCGGACGAGCCCTACTGCACCTTTGGTCGCTCTCACGATCCAACCGATGCCGAGCGCGCGCAAGCCTCGGCAGCGATGGAGAACGCTTGCCGATTGGCGCGGAACGCTCAGCTCTTCTTGGCCCTTCCGGTCATCCCTGAGCCCGCTCCGGAGCCAGAGATTCCCGAAGGCGACCCCCACTGCTACGTGGAGTACGGTGAAGACCCGGCCGACGAGGCAGACGGAGGCGTCTTCCAGATCGCCGGCACGACCGCTAGCGCGGGTGACGCCACAAACCCGAACCTTCAGGGTAAGATGGTCGTGAAGTACGTGGACGATGGCGCTGGCAACATCCAGCCCGGCCGTGTCGAGATGATGTGGGTCTGGATTTACCAGAAGTTCGACTTCATCTCCTCCCCGACGGTCAGGACCAACGTGCACAACTTCTCGCCGACCTGTAACGGCGAGATCACCCCGGACTGGTCCGATGTGGCCAACATCCCGACCGCCTGTGCGTATGAGAGTGCGCCTGGGGTCCCGATGACCGTAGCGGACGTGGACGCTCAGAACCCGATCGCCATCGGCGAGCTGGTCGGCGAAGACCTCACCGCGGCCGCCATCAACTGGCAGAACTGCAACGTGGTCGATTCCTCCCT
This sequence comes from uncultured delta proteobacterium, assembly GCA_963746475.1. GTDB lineage: Bacteria > Myxococcota_A > Polyangia > Polyangiales > Houyiibacteriaceae > SG8-38. The sequence continues at coordinate 327,153 of CAVVBB010000001.1, read as the reverse complement.
GTACTGGAACGACGACAACAGTGACTACACGGAGGCTCTCGCAGCTTCCAACGAAGGCCGCGGCTGTATCGCGCTCAAGGCCGGTCGAACCGGCGACACCGGTGCGAACGAGACCGTGCTTGAAGGCGCGTGGCACAGCTTCGGTACCGTCAACTGTGAGGGCGCTGCCTCTCTTTGCAAGGCAGGCAAGCTCAACCCGGGCGACAACATCCAGGCCTTCACCTGGCCACAGCCACTACAGTACGGTCCAGTAGGTGGCCCCGACTCATCGAACAGCACGGAGTTCCTGGCTGACACCCTCAACTGGCCGGGCACGAACCCCGTCGCCACGGACAGCGACTTCAGCATCGAGCCCGGCTTCCAGTCGGTCGAGATCCCGAACAGCGCACCGAGCCACACCTGGATGGGCGCGACCCTGAAGCGTGTCGAGGGAGGCCTCACCACCTGTAATCCAGTTGCCGCCCCGTAAGTCACCGACGACTTACTAAACACAGCGAAGGCCCTCGGGACATCCCGAGGGCCTTTCGCGTTTAAGCGCGCTCGCGTGTGAAGGGCGGCCCATCGCCTGAGGCGCTTCATCACGAGGCCCGCGCTGACCGCAAGCTCAGGTCGCGAAGTGTCAAACAGTGTCAGTAGCGCCCCGCTCAGCGCCGCTGCGCTAGCGGCAATCGGACGCAAAAAACGGTCAAAGAGTGGTTCTTTGGGCAATGGACGGGCGCGCGAGCAAACACTTTCACCGCTTGGCGAATCGGTGGTTGATCTCCGCGGTGGGATCGGCATACGCTCCGGCCCTGATGTAGGTGTCTGACGGATAGCCTCTTCGATGGTGAGCCAGCCCCCCACAATGTCTGCTGGTCGAGTGAAGAGGCGCTTTGTTTTTGTATGGAGGAGGTAGCCAATGCGACGAACTGATGTTGTGAGTCGGGTCCTAATGACGTTCCTGGTACTCACGGTAGCTTGCTCGACGGACAGCACCCAGGGTGGTGCTCAGTTGAGCCTTGTAATCGGAAACACCGACGTACGTTCGGTCCAATACGATATTGTGTGCCAAGGCGGCGCGACGTTTTCGGACGAGTTCGAAGTCGTCGATGATCGCGACCCTCCAGTCTGGGAAACCTTTGTCGGGCTACCTGCCGGCGAGAACTGCGTCATCACGCTCACCGCCTTCAATGAGGCGGGCAATCCAATTTGCACTGGCTCGACCAGCGTCGACATCGTGGAAGGCCAGACCGTCAAGGCCGACATCACCTTGCAGTGTCCGACAAGCGGCGAAATTGGCACAGGCAATGTCAACATCGATGGCCGCTTCGAGGACGTCGTCGTCGACATCTGTCCCATCATTCACATTCTCAACGCCATTCCGCGCGTCATGACCGAACCGCCAGGCGAGAGTTCGCTGCGGATTCAGGCCAGCGATCCCGATGGCGGCCCCGTGGCCACCGTCCTTAGCTCCACGAGCGGCGTCATCGCCGACCCGAGCGCGGCCAACACCATGTTCAGCTGCACTCAGGGTGGGACGGTCGACGTGACCGCCACGACGGCCGGTGGAGACCCGAATTGCGAGCAGCGCGTGACGATCACGCTGACCTGTCCGAATACGGGTAACGCCTGCGACGGCGTCGACTGTAACGACGCGAACGAGTGTACGGCCGACTCCTGCACCGACGGCGTCTGTTCGAACCTGGCGGTTCCGGATGGCACTGCCTGTGCCGGTGGCGAGTGCGCAAATGGCGACTGTCAGCCAGTCGTGGACCCCTGCGCGGGCATTTCCTGCGACGACACCAACGAGTGTACGGCTGACTCCTGCACCGATGGCGTCTGCGCGAACGACAGCCTGCCTGACGGAACTTCATGCAACGGCGGCGACGGCGTCTGCACCAACGGCGACTGCGTTGCTGCCGACCTCTGCGCGGGCGTTTCCTGCGACGACACCAACGAGTGTACGGCCGACACCTGCAACCCCGCCACGGGCGCTTGCTCGAACGCGAGCGTTGCGGATGGCACTGCCTGTGATGGCGGTGCTGGCACCTGCCAGGCCGGCCAATGCGAGGCGTTGCCCGACCTGTGTGCCGACGCGGCCACGCGTTGTGACGACGGCGAGTTCTGCACGTTCGACCTCTGCGATCCGGCCAACGGAAACTGCGTGTACCAGTCGAAGGCGGACGGGCTTCAGTGCACGACGTCCGGCGGCGATCTGGGCGCATGCGCCAGTGGCGCGTGCGAGGCCGTGGCAGTTTGTGCAAACGGCTGCGATGACCTCAACGAGTGTACGGTGGACAGCTGCGTGGGAGTCGACACCTGCGCCAACGATCCGGTGACGGACGGCACGAGCTGTGACGGCGGCAACGGCACCTGCACTGCGGGCGCCTGCGAGCCCAATCAGGGCGACCTCTGCGCGGATGCGGCCACGCGCTGCAACGACAGCAACGACTGCACGACCGACTCTTGCGACGATGCGACCGGCCTTTGCTCACAGGTGACCCTGCCGGACGGGACCTTCTGCAAGAACAACACGGGCATCTGCTTGCTTGGCGCTTGCCTCGCACCGAGCGCATGCGGCGAGGAATGTGACGACCTCAACGACTGCACGACCGACATCTGCAATGAGACCACTGCCAGCTGCGAGTTCCCGCCGGTCGCGGCGGGCGCCACCTGCGGCGTGACTGGCACCTGCAATGGCGCCGGCACCTGCGTCGGAGGCATCTCTCTCTAAGTCGCGCATGCAGCGGAGCCGCTAGCGAAGAGCGGCACATCCAGACAGGCCCACGAGCTCAGCTCGTGGGCCTCGTCGTTTTAATGGGCCTCAGGAGCTACAAGAAAGCATTGAGCAACCCGGCCGATGTCGAGCCCAGTCCGGTCGCTTGGCCGCGAGGGCTTCGTGCTGCGGCTGCTCTTCGTACGGTCGACGCATGACGTCGAGTAGCTCCCCGACCTTGGATGCGTCTCCGGACTCGGCCGCATCGATGGCCAGCTGCGCCAAGTAGTTTCGGAGGACGTACTTGGGGTTTGCCGCGTTCATCACGGCGCGGCGCGCTTCGTTCGAGAGCCCGCTGCCTTGGATCCGTTTGGCATAGCGGCGTAGCCAATCGCCGACCCGCGCCTGCTGCGCCGCGGTCAGTTGTTCCGGTGCGTAATAGGCATTCATCAGCGAAGCCATCCGGGCCTCGTCGCTCGTCTGAGCCGAGGCCAGTAGCGTCAGGTCCAGGTCCGCCAGTCCGCGATAGAAGATCGTCATATCCGTTTCGACCAGCTGCAGGACCTGCATCAATTCCTCGATGAGCGCGTCGTCTTCGTCGGGCCGATAGGCTCCGAGGCCGAGCTTGCGCGTCATCGCTGTCCTGTGCTCGCGCTCGAAAGTCTCCAGGTACACGCGCAAGGCCGCTTCGAGTGGCTCGGTCTGCTCGGCCAGCGGCAGGATCGCTTCGGCGAAGCGCAGCAGATTCCACATCGCGATCTGCGGCTGCTGCCCGAAGCGGTACCTGCGGCCGCTGGCGTCCGTCGTGTTGGGCGTCCAAGCGGGGTTGTAGTCATCGAGCCATCCGTAAGGCCCGTAGTCAATCGTCAAACCGAGCACCGACATGTTGTCCGTGTTCATCACGCCATGAACGAAACCGACACGCATCCAATGGGCGATCATGACTGCCGTTCTTCGGCAGACTTCTTCGAGCCACTTCACGTAGACCTCCGCGGACGGCGCGCCGAGCTCGGCGAAGTGCTGCTCGATGCTGAAGTCGGCGAGACGCTTGAGCACGTCGTATTCCTGGCGCGCCGCGAAGATCTCGAAGTTACCGAATCGAATGAACGAAGGCGCCACCCGACAGACGACCGCTCCCGGCTCGAACTGCGGGTTTCCATCGTAGAGCATGTCCCGCATGACTCGCTCTCCGGTGCCCACCAAGCTCAGGGCACGGGTCGTCGGCACCCCCAGGTGATGCATGGCCTCGCTGCACAGAAACTCGCGCACCGAAGAGCGCAGCACGGCTCTGCCATCGGCGGTCCGCGAGTAGGGCGTTGGACCGGCGCCCTTGAGCTGAAGCTCCCAGCGCTCACCTCGACCGTTGACGACCTCCCCGAGACCGATGGCGCGGCCGTCCCCGAGCTGCCCGGCCCAGCTCCCGAACTGGTGGCCTCCATAACAGGCGGCGTACCCTTCCATCCCGTCCCAAAGCCGGTTGCCCCCGAAGACCTCAGCCAGCTCCTGTCGGTTGCACTCGCTCGGATCCAGATCGAGCAACGCCGCCGTTTCCTCAGACAGTGCGAGAAGCTCCGGCGCGCTGACCGGCGTGGGACGGACGCGCGAGTAGCAGGCGCCGCGTACCTGGCGCCGCGCATGGCTCGGATCGGGATCGGCAGGGAGCTCACGTAGAAAGCGGTTGTCGAAGTTCAGCATGTTGAGACTTGCTCACTTGTAGAGCGGATCAAGAGCATGGCAGCGGACCGGTTTCGCAGCCAGTCGCGTCCTGTGGGGCTCCGATCAGCGAAGCCGAAGAGCGAAGCCGCTGCTGCCAGCCGCCTCGCACCGGGGTCCGTTCAGTTTCGCAAAGCTCGAAAAGCCGCCGGCGAGGGCAACTCCGCGTGCAAACGACCGAACATCTGGCGTGCTCTCCCTCGCCACACTACCTTGCGTTTCCGTGATACCTGACCTCGAGCGCGCGCTGCGGGACCGCTTCGGTCTAGAAGACTTCCGCCCTTGGCAGCGGGAGGCCATCGAGGAGCTCCTCCACGGTCGTGCAAAGGTCATGCTCATTGCGCCCACGGGCGGCGGAAAGTCCCTCTGCTACCAGCTCCCCGCTTCGGTGCTGCAAGGCACCTCGGTCGTCATCTCACCGCTCATCGCGCTCATGGAAGACCAGGTTCGCGCGCTCGAACAACGCGGCATCGCGGCGACCTACCTCGCTTCCACCTTAGACGCGCAGGAGCGTCGAGCGCGCGAGCGCGATATTGCCGCGGGCCACTACCAGCTCGTGTACGTGGCTCCCGAACGCCTCTCCTCGCCCACCCTCGTCGCGATGCTCAAACGTCTGCGCCCGCCCTTGCTGGCCGTGGACGAGGCTCACTGCATCTCACAGTGGGGGCACGACTTCCGGCCTTCGTACCTTCGCTTGGGCGAAATGATCAGCGAGCTGCAGCCAGCCCGCCTTCTGGCTTGCACGGCCACGGCCACACCGCTTGTGCGCGCCGAGATCCAGGAGCGGCTCGGTCTGCGTGAGGCAGATACGGCCGTAGTCCTGCGTGGGTTTTCGAGGCCCAATCTCCACCTCGCCGTCGCCGAGAACGACAATGCCTCGCAAAGGCGGCAGCTCATGCTGGCCGCCCTGAGCGAGGCCCTCGGGCAGCCCAGCGCTCCTCGCGGGGGCGGCATCGTCTATGCAGCCACGCGAAAGAACACAGAGAAGTTTGCCGAGATCATCGCGAAGCAGGGCTGGCGCGCCGCCGCCTATCACGCCGGTCTTTCGGCGCCCGTCCGAGAAGAGGTGAACCGCCGCTTCGCCGACAAGGAGCTCGACGTGGTCGTGGCCACGAACGCCTTTGGCATGGGCATCGACCGCGACGACATCCGCACCGTGGTGCACGTGCAGGCGCCGGGCTCGGTCGAGGCATACTACCAGGAGGTGGGTCGCGCGGGACGGGACGGTCAGCCTGCGCACGGCCTGCTCCTGACCAGCTCGGCCGATTTTGCTCTGCGGCGCCGCCTCATTGGCTTCACGGGCGCGGAGGCCGGCGGTGCGACATCGGATCCGGAGCACGTGCAGCAGCAGTGGCGACTCTTCTTGGACCTCATGCGTTACGTCGAGGCGGGAAGCTGTCGTCACGACTTCATCCTGCGCTACTTCGGGGACGAGCAAGAGACCCTGGGCGGCTGCGGTCACTGCGACGTGTGCGAGCGGCTCGAGGCGCTCGGCGACGACGCCGCTGCTGAGGTCGGCTCCGACGAGGACGCGCTGCTCACGGTCCGAAAAGCCCTCTCGGGCGTCGCCCGGGCGCAGGGCAGGACCGGGCTCACGCTCATCGCCGAGATGCTTCACGGCACCGAAAACGACCGCTTGCGTCGCCTCGGATTGACCAGCCTGAGCACGCACGGACTCCTCTCGGATCGCCCCAGGCTTTGGGTCCTGGCGCTGCTGCGGCGCCTGATCACGGCCGGTCTGGTCGATCTGACGGCCGGCGAGTTTCCGGTCGCCAGACTCACCTCGAGCGGTGTCGCAACGATGAAAGGCGAGCGGTCCGTGCGCCTGTTGCTGCCGCCCGCCGACCTCGCGAAGCCAGCCAAGCCCCCGGTCGCGCCGGCTCGTTCGTCGAGCCATCGAGAGCTGCCAGCCAACGTCGATCAAGGCCTGTTCGAAAGCCTTCGCTCCGCTCGCGGCGACCTCGCTCGGGAGAAGGGCGTACCGGCCTACGTCATCTGCCACGACCGCACGCTGATCGAAATCGCGGCCCTTCGCCCGCGAACCTTGCTGGCCCTCGAGGTCATTCACGGCATGGGTCCGGCCCGTATCGCCCAGTATGGCGAGCCATTTCTGCAAGTGGTCAGAGCCTCACTGCCTTAGCAGCCGCCGGCGAAGCGCCGTGGGCGCTTCCCGTTGCCGCGGTGGCGATCCTGGCCGTTGATGTCGCTTCTGGGCTCCGGTAACGTCCTTCGTGGTGATCCAGCACCCCGCACCTTCGCTTCCCGCCTGGCTCGCACCCGAGCTTCCGTTCGAGCGGTATCTGCTCGAAGTCGATCGAGGACTGCACATGCACGTCATGGAGACCGGGACGGGAACGCCGGTCTTGATGGTGCACGGCAATCCGACCTGGGGTTTTCTCTACCGCAAGGTGGCTCGGGCCTTGCAGGGCCAGGGCCTGCGCCTGATCATGCCGGACCTCATCGGTTTTGGTTTCAGCGACAAGCCTCGGGATTTCGCGGCGCACAGCGTGCAGAGCCACAGCCGCTGGCTGCGCTCTCTGATCGAGCAGCTCGACTTGAGAGAAGTCATTCTCGTCGTGCAGGACTGGGGTGGAGCCATCGGGGTCCACGCTTTCACAGCATGTCCCGAACGCCTGGGCGGGATGGTCGTCCTCAACACCGTGCTCGATCCGCCTCCACCGAACTTCAAGCCGACGGCCTTTCACAGGTTCTCGCACCTGCCGATTCTGAGCGACGTCGCTTTTCGGCTGCTGCCGCTCCCGCAAGCCGCCCTGCACCTGGCGCAAGGCGACAAGTCCAGCATCCGCGGCAAGGTCGCGCGTGCCTACCGGTACCCCTTTCGCCACATTCGCGACCGCGTCGCACCGCTCGCGACCGCCCGGATGGCCGTTCATGAGGCCGGCCACCCCTCGGTCGCGGCGCTCGAAGAGTGCGCGCAGCTCATCAGGGGGTTCGACGGTCCCAAGGCCATGGTCTGGGGGCGCCGTGACCCAGTCCTGGCCCGCGCCCTCAAGCGTACCCGCGCGCTCCTCGGCAATCCGCCGGTGACCGAGACCCAGGCCGGTCACTTCCTACAGGAAGAGGTGCCGGACGAGATCGCCGCCGCGGTGCTCGACGTGCACGCTCGCTTAGGAGGCGGCGCGCCGCCTGACGCCACGAAGGAGCAGACGCAGTGACGCGGCCACCTGCTCCTCTTGGGCCTGGCGCGACGGGATGGTGCCGCCGAGCCAGGTGACGAGACCGAAGTAGTGAGTGCTGAAGATCTGCTGCGCCAGCTCTAGGGACGAAGCGCTTCGGTCGAGCTCGCCGCGGGCTTGGGCGGTGTCGACCAGATGCGCGACCCGCTTCACCAGGTCGAAGGTCCAGGCCGCCGTCTGCTCCCGGAGGGAGCCGTCCGTGAACAGCAGTTCCTTCACGAACACCCGGCTGATGCGCCGCTCCCGGGCGTAGCAGCGCGTCAGAGCCGAGAAGAGCTGCGCAAGCTGCTCTTCCAGGGTCCCCCCGTCCTGCATCGACTCGAGGGCCTTGTGAGCGGCCGCGTCGAGCCGCTTGCGCATCAGATGGATCAGCAGAGCGCGCTTCTCCGGGAAGTAGTTGAACAGCGTCCCCGCTCCGATGTCCGCCGCCAGGGCGATCTCGCGGGTCGAGGTGGCCTCGTATCCCTGGCTCGTGAACAGCCGCCAACCGGCTCGCTCGATGCGCTCGAGGGTTTCTTGCTTGCGGCGCTCTCGGAGGCTCATGACAACTTGCCTCGGATGCTCGTTCCAGGGATGCGGTATCGCAAGTTTTCCGCAGAGTCGCGAGACCCGGCCCCTTTGTGCGCTAGTCTCCGAGAGAGATGAAGCTTCCGTCACCCACGTCGCGCAGAAGGCAGACCAAGATCGTCTGCACCATCGGCCCCGCCACGCAGTCCTCGGAGGCCCTGACCGAGCTCGCGCTCGCCGGCATGAACGTGGCACGGCTGAACATGTCCCACGGCGATCATCGCTCTCATCTACAGGTGATTCGCAACATCAAGAGCCTCAACAAAAAGCTTGCCGACCCGATCGCGATTCTGATGGACCTGCAGGGACCCGAGATTCGTACCGGAGAGCTCTCGCAGAGCCTCAACCTGCAGACTGGCGAGGTCTTTTACTTCACCGTGCTCCCGGACGACACGGAGGAGAGGAGCGTCCACGTCAACTACCAGGACCTCGTCAAGGACCTGCGCGCCGGAGAGCGAGTCACCGTCGACAACGGGCTCATCAATCTCGAGGTGCTCGAAGTCTCCGAGCACCGCCTCAAGTGCCGCGTCCTCGATGGCGGGGAGCTCGGCTCGCGAAAGCACGTCAACCTGCCCGGCGTCCGAGTCAACCTACCGTCCATCACGGACAAGGACCGCGCCGACATCCGCTTCGCCATCGAGCAAGATTTGGACTTCATCGCCTTGTCGTTCGTGCGTAGCGCCGCGGACGTGGGCGAGGCGCGCGAGCTCGTGCAAGCTGCGGACGGTCACCAGCGGCTGATCGCCAAAATCGAAAACCAAGAAGGTATCGCGGCGTTCGACGAGATTCTCGAGGCGGCCGACGGCATCATGGTGGCCCGCGGCGACCTCGGTGTCGAGGTTGCCTTTCAGGAACTGCCGGTGCTGCAGCGAGACATGGCCAGACAGTGTGCCATCGCTGGCAAGCCCATCATCGTTGCCACTCATCTGCTCGAGTCGATGATTCACAATCCGCTGCCGACGCGTGCGGAGGTGACCGACGTCGCCAACGCGGTGTACGAGCAGGTCGACGCCATCATGCTCAGTGGCGAAACTGCGACGGGCGCGTACCCCGAGCGCTGCGTGCAGGTCCTCGACAGCATCGCGCGCCGCATCGAGGACGAGCCGGGCCTGGGCTTTTTCCAGCTGCGTCACGAGCCGCAGACGCAACGTGAGCACCTGGCGCGCGGCGCCTGCAGACTGGCGGACTCCCTCGGTGCGAAGGCGATCGTCGTCATGACACGCAGGGGGCAGTTCGGGCAGCTCGTCGCCAGCTACCGTCCGCAGCGCTCGATCATCTACGCTTTCACCAACATGAGCACGACGCGGCGCAAGTTGCTTCTCAATCGCGCCGTCGTCCCCTTTCGAATGAACCTTTCGAGTGATCCAGAGAAGACTATTGTTAACGCCCTCACCAAACTCCGGGAGCGCGAGCGCATCGAGCCGGGAGAGCCGGTGGTCGTCGTCTCCGACGTGGCGACCGCGACCGGGGATCTGGTCACCAGTATTCAGGTGCGCGTGTGCGAGTGAGAGCAAGTCGTTGATGCAATCATCGGCCAGAAGCGGTACAACCGCCGTAAGTGCGCACCTTGGCCCACATGTCGGTTTTTGTACTTCTCTTGTACACTTCTGGCTGTGCTGCGACCGACGATCCAGTGGTGGCTCGCGCCGAGCAGGTCGTGTACGGGGACGACGACCGGGTCGAAGTGTTCGACCACCCGAGCGCCGAGCTCCGCGACATCGCTAGGCGCAGCATCGTGGCCTTGATTCCACGCCATCGGCTGCAACCCGGTCCGGGCGGAACCTATGAGATTGAGGCCAAGCCGCTCGGCGAAGTGAAGAATCTTTGCGCCGGTGAGCGCTTCGTCGAGCAGCCGACCGCGGCGTCCTGCTCTGCCGTGCTGATCGCCCCGGACCTGGTGCTCACAGCAGGACACTGCATGGAAAGCCAAGCCTCCTGCGAGGCCTTTTTCTATGTCTTCAACTACAGCATGAGCTCGGACAGTCGACTGACGACGATCGTCGAGGACGACGTCTATCGCTGCGCGAGACTCGTCGCCCGCGACCAGACTCGTGGGCAGCGAACCCCCGACTTCGCCATCATCCAGCTCGACCGACCGGTCGCCCCGCCTCGCCGACCGGTCGAAGTGCGTTCCGGCTCTGCCGCGCTCGACGAGCGCGAGGCACTGTCCATGATCGGCTTCGGTAGTGGCCTGCCGAGCAAGATCGACAGCGGCGGCACTGTCGCGGACCCGCGTGCTGGCGAAGTCGACTTCTTCATCGCGAACACCGATGCCTTTGCCGGCCACTCCGGCAGCGCCACGCTCGACTCGGACAACCGCCTGGCCGGGATTCTGGTCGCTGGGCGCGAGCCCGACTACGTCTCAGATCAGAAAAGCGATTGCCAGCGGGTGAACACGTTTGGCGACAAAGAGGCGGGCGAGGCCGTCGCCTATGTGGGCCTCGCGGTCCAAGCGCTTTGCGAGAGTGGCTGGCCGAGCGAGGCGCTCTGCGGAACCGGCGCGTGCACGGACGAGGCCTGTCCACCCGAGGGCTGGACCTGCAATCCGGCCTGGTTCGCCGCGGGCGATTCCTGCGACTGCAACTGCGGTGCGTACGATCCCGATTGCGACGACGATCAGCTCCTCGTCGGGGGCTGCGGCGAGAACGCTGCGTGTGATACTTCGGGCCAATGCCAGTTTAAAGCCGACAGCGGTGGGGGTGTCGCCTGCGCGGTCGCCTGGCGCCAACGCGGCTCGGAGCCGTTTCGCAGCGCCTGGGTCGCCTTGTTCGGCCTGCTCCTGCTGCGGAGGCTCAGGCGACCGAGAGCCGCCTGAGAACTTCGAGCGCTTCGGTCACGTGCTTCTTGGCGTTGATCTGCGAGTTGAACACGTGCTGGATCTTACCCTCGCGGTCGATCACGAAAGTGACCCGTCCTGGGATGAACCCGAGGTTGTTGGGAACGCCGTAGGCTTTGCGAAGGCTCTTGTCCGGATCGCTGACCAGCAAAAAAGGCAGTCGATGGTTCTCCGCGAATGCCTTGTGGCTCCGTTCGCTGTCCTGACTCACCCCGATGACGACCGCGCCGGCATCGACGAAGTCCTCGTAGTTGTCGCGAAAGGCGCAGGCCTCGGCGGTGCAGCCCGGGGTTTCGTCCTTCGGATAGAAGTAGAGGACCACGGCCTTGTCGCCGCGAAACTGCGATAGCGAAATGCTCTCGCCATCTTGGGTCTTCTTCTCGAAATCGGGAGCCGCTTGCCCCACGCCAAGTACCGCCATCTTTTCCTCCAACTCGCCCAGAGCCTAGCACCGCTTGCGAGTCTTCGCCGACGCCGGGCTTGCGCTGCCGCCGGGCTTGCGCTGCCGCCCGTATCCACTGCGTGCTACGAGCACGGGCATGCATGGCTTGCGCTGCACCCCCTCGCTGCTTGGTTGGACCCGTCTGCTCGATGAATGGGTCGTCGGGCTCGTGCGATACAACCGGGAGTCCCTCTCCGATGCCGTCTGCTGGCAGGACCCCGCCCGTACCCTGGACACGCTCGCGGATGCGGCGACGCGGGTGCGAAGCTTCGCGTATCGCGAGTCGGACGTGAGCCCGACCGTGCCCGGGCCAGACGGGCTGCTTCGCTTCGAGCTGCAGGGCCTGTCCTATGTGGCGGCCTGCCGGCAGGAATGGCCGGGCAGCCCGGCTTCGCTGCGCGCTTCGGGCGGCGAGTGGCTGGAGGCGGTGCTACAGACCGCGCGCCAAGCGGTCGAGGGCCCCGAACTGCCTGTTGGGGTGCTCTTCGTCACACCGCGGCTCAGCCCCGGACTCAGCGCCGCCGAGCGCCTCGCCCTGGCCGAGGATCTCATCGCCGAGAGCCGCCGCCTCCCGGCCTCGGGCTGCGCGTTCTCGTTCCCGGACCCCAGCGAAACCGAACGATATCGTTACGCAAACGCCGAATACCCAGGCGGAATGCTCCTGGTGAAGACACCCTGAGTTTCCGCTTGAAAAAAGTGAAACGTGTTCTATTTTAGCGGGTACCATGGACGAAGCGCAGCGTTATTTCACTCCATCCATCCCCAACGGCTGGTTTCAGATTGCCAGCTCAGACGAGATCAAGCCGGGCGAAGTGAAGCCTCTCCGGTACTTCGGGAAGGACTTGGTCATCTGGCGTTCGGAGTCCGGTGTCCTGTCCGTACTCGATGCGTTCTGTCCGCATCTGGGCGCCCACGTCGGCCATGGCGGCAAGGTCAAGGGAGAGGAGCTCGAGTGCCCGTTCCACGCCTGGCGCTTCGGGACCGCAGGTAAGTGCACGTCCGTGCCCTACGCCAAGCACCTGCCCCGCAAGGCCGCGCTCGGCACCTGGCATGTACGCGAGCTCGCTGGCCTCGTCATGTGCTGGCACCACGCCGAGGGACTGCCTCCGCAGTGGGAAATCCCGACCGAGATTCCGGAGTGGGGTACCGCGGACGGCGTGCGCAACGAGGCATGGACGGACTTCGAGCTTCGCGAGTGGAAGATTCGCACGCGTAACCAGGAAATGGCCGAAAATGCCGTGGACTCCGCGCACTTTCACTACCTTCACGGCTGCACCAACATGCCGCAGTCCGAAGCGAGCGTCGACGGACACATCCTCCGCGTGTACTCGGGCGCCGGCATGGCGACCCCGCGCGGCGTCGTCGACGGCAGCATCGAGAGCTTGAACTACGGCTTCGGTCTGGCGATCGTCCGCTTTAAGGGCATCGTCGAGACACTCAACGTGGCCACGACCACGCCCATCGATGGAGACAACATCCAGCTGCGCTTCAACTTCGCCGTGAAGAAGATCGACGGCGGCATGCACAAGAACGTCGGCAAGGCGTTCATTGCCGAGGTGACCCGTCAGCTCGAGCAGGACATCCCCATCTGGGAAAACAAGATTCAGTACGAAAAGCCGCTTCTGTGCGACGGCGATGGCCCGATCGGCCTCTTTCGCCGTTGGTGCACCCAGTTCTACAGCTGGCCCGAAGAGAAGCAGGCCGCAGAGTAGTGCCCGACTTCGACCTCCAGGAAGTTGAGGAGGCGTTTCGGGCCTATTGGTACGCGGGGATGATCCGCGAAGACTGGAACGCCTGGGCCGACCTGTTCACAGAGGACGTCGTCTACGAGGAACGCGTCCTCGGAACGATGCACGGTCGCGAGACAGTGCGTAACTGGATCGTCCCGCTCATGGAGCAGTACGGCGAGATTTACGGCGTCTACGACTGGCATATGGTTGAGCCGGACGGCCGCGTCGTGTTCCGCATGATCAACCGCCGCGACGATCCCAGCGGCCGAGGAACCTTGGACTTTCCCGGAATCACCATCCTGCAGTACGCGGGTCACGGGAAGTGGTCGAAGGAAGAAGACTACTGGGCCGAGAAGCTCGGCGTTCAGCAGTTCCAAGAATACGGCGCGTCTCTAAAGAAGCACGATCCCGATCACCGCAACAAGCGCACCCGCTCCGACTGGGGCGACGGCCCCGACTGGACCAAGGGCAAGACGTCCTTCTGGGATTGGCCGGATCGCCAACGCCCGGGCGGCTGAGTCAGTCTTGGCGAGGCTGACTTGCCAAGCTCTGCGAGCTAGCGAGAGAGTGCGCTTCGGCGAGCGGTAGCATGACGGCAAGCGCTCGACCGTCATGAACGCGCTCCGGCGAGCGTATGATCGCTTCACTCAATCTCGGCATCCCCGAATGTGCACGAGCGGCGCGTCAGGCCGCGGCGCTCAGTACTCGGCGTCGTAGTCGATCTCGAGCTCGTCCTGGCTGCAAGGCCGTGCCTGGCAGGTCAGAACCCAGCCGCGTTCGATGTCGTCGTCGGTGAGCGCTTCGTGGGCTGCCATGTTGACCTTGCCCGACTTCAGCAGCGCCATGCAGCACCCGCAATAGCCGTCTTCGCAGGACGAAGGAGGCTTGTGTCCGACCTTCTCGGCCGCGGTGAGCAGCGTGGCTCCGATCTCATACGGGACGACGTGCTCCTGGCCTTCGAGGATCATTTTGAACTCGGCGGGGAACTCTCCCGCGGCTTGCTCTGGAATCTCCTGCGCGGACTCCTTCTGCCGGTCCGGGTCGGTCGGCGAAAGGAAGCGCTCGAACTTGGTCCTGGCCCCGTCGATGCCGGCGCTCTTGAAAGACTCTTCCACGGCATCCATGAATGCGGCGGGGCCGCAGACATAAAATTCGGAGTCCTCCCAGCCTACAAAGAGCTGACGGATTTGATCCGCCTTGAGAAAGCCCCGCTCGCTGTCGAGGTGATGGACGACCTCGAGCCGCTCTGGGTACTGGGCCAGCCACAGGTCGATCTCTTCCCTGAAAATGATCGAATCGACGTCACGATTCGCGTAGATGAGCTTCACTTTGCGGTCGGTCGTCCGAAGGGCCGTCTTCATCAGCGAGATGACCGGCGTGATGCCACTGCCGCCGCCGAACAGCACCAGGCCGCGCTCGGTTTGAGCGCTGTGCAATGTGAAGCGCCCTTGCGGCGCCTCGACAGAGATGGTGTCGCCGACGTTCAGCTCGTCGTTGAACCAGTTCGAGATTCGCCCCTCGTCCACGCGCTTCACGGTGACCTTCAACCAGGGATCCGACTCCGGAGCGCTCGCAAGGGAGTAGCAGCGCCGCAAACGCATGCCATTCCAAGGAACCTCGAACGTCAGGAACTGACCTGCTTTGTAACGAAACAGCTCCTTGAGCTGGGGCGGGATCTCGAACAGATAAGATCGGGTATCCTTCGTTTCTTGAACGATGCCGGATACTTGTAACTCGTGAAATTCAGCGGTCATGCGTCGATATCTTTAGACTAGAACGTGTTTCACTTTATGTCATATGTGGCCGCACGGTCCAGCCGACGCGGGAAACCGCAGCTCCTTGCGGCTGCTCCGCAACCACATTTGACCAAGCAAGTCGACTCGACCACCCTGCGATCCGCTGATATGAGCCCGCGCTTCACCAAGCCCTCATGAATCCCCTGCGCCAGACCCTCGGCATCGACCTCGGCACCACGAACACTGTGATTGCGAGGAACTTCACAGCAATGCGGATGTCGGACGGACGCCACGTGACCCCTTCCGCGGTGGCGTTTCCGCCAAGCGGCGAGCGGCTCGTCGGGCGAGCGGCCAGACGCAGGCGGGCCATCGATCCCCTAAACACCATCCTGTCGGCCAAGCGAGTCATCGGAGCTCGCTGGTGGTCCGCCAGCACGACACAGTTTCGACGGTACTACCCCTACGAGCTGGTCGAGATGCCGGACGGCACGGTGGGTTTCGTCACCCGCGCCGGCACCATAGACCCCATTGCCATTGGCACCACCGTCATCGAGCACGTCTGTGCAGAGGCGCAGATCGTCACGAGTGCCGCACACGCCGTCGTCACGGCCCCGGTGGGATTCGATGCGACTCGACGTGCCGCGACGCGCAAGGCCGCCACTCAAGTCGGATTCAGCTCCGTTGGAGTCGTCGAGGAGCCCGTCGCCACGGCCCTGGCTTACCTCAACCGCAGCAACCTGCGCTACGCGATGGTCTACGACCTCGGCGGAGGTACCTTCGACGCGGCCGTCGTCGACTGCCGGCGTTATCCCTTCCGCGTGGTGGCTCATGGCGGAGACACCTTTCTCGGGGGTGATGACGTCGATCGAGCTATCGCGCGCTACGTGGCTGACCGGGCCTTGAGCCGCCACGGCTGGGACCTTCAGAACGACGCCGTCACCTTCGATCGATTGGTCGAGGCCTGCGAAGTCGCCAAGTGTGCGCTCTCCGAGTCCGAGGATGCCGCGATCGCGATTCCATCGGTCGACCCGGCCGCACCCGAGAGCTGCGGCGTCATCGGCATCACCAGAGACGAAGTGCGTAAGCTCACACTCGACCTCGTTCGCCGCAGCTTCCTCATCTGCGACGAGGTGCTCGGCGAAGCGCAGCTCAAGGCTCGCGAGATCGACGCCGTCTTTCTTGCGGGCGGCAGCACGAAACTGCCGGGGCTGCTCGAGTACGTGCAGGCCTACTTCGACAAGCGACCCCGCTTCGATCTGGACCCCATGCACGTCGTCAGCATGGGTGCGAGCATCGCTGCCGCCCGTCCGGCAGTCGCCCAGCTCCTCGACTCAGGGCTGTGAGCCGCGTGCTGCGAAAGTCTGCTCGGCCAGGCCGTTGCCGCGGGCCTGCGCGCGTTTGTCGCGGACGCTCGCGTACATGCCGTCGACGCGGACCGTGAGGGTGAAAATGAGGCGGGTGTTCTCGTTATAGAAGACGTTTTCCCGGCCACCGTCGGAGTCCGGATGCGCGGCCCATGTGTCGTAGCTCAGCCCGCCACTGAAGTAGGGGGTGAAGTCATAGCCCACGGTGGCCTGGAAGTTCGAAAACGTGCGCCAGTGCTCGTTCGCGCTCTCGTCATCCAGGCAGACCTCTCCAGTCAGGGTGTCGACGCATCCGACCGCCAGGTCATAGGCCTTGCCCCAAACCGTCGTGTAGCCCAGCCCTAGCGCAAGACGATTGATCGGCACGAACGTCGCGAACAACGTCAACCGGGTGCTGTGCTGGGTGGCGGCGATGGCCCCGTAGCAAGGGTCGGTGCCGATGCTTCCGCCGCCACCGCCCGGGGCGGGCGCCACGCGGCAGGGGAAGACGTCATCGGGGCCCAGAATCACGTTGGACCCCGCGAACCATCCCCAGAACGCCCCTGTCAGGCCGAGCTGCAGCCCTTGCAGGACGTCGAACGACTTCTGTGCTGTGAACCGAGCCCCGGGGGACAGATACCGCTGTCGGGAGCGGCTGAACTCAGAGGTCGGCAGGCGCAGATCGAACGCGGTCACGAACATGATTCCCGCGGGACGCTTCGGGATGATGTAAGTCGTGTCCAGGCGCAGGTCTTCCCAGAGCAGCTCGCGGCTGTAAAACCCGGCGCGGTTGAACTCCTCCTGCGCGGCGCTCGTCCATTCGAAGCTGAAGGTTTCCGAGGCTCCGATCGACAGCGCGTCGTTGAACAGCCAGCGCGGCGCCAAGGTGAACCACCACGCGTAGCTCGTGCTCGGCGTGAGCTGCTTGCCTCGGTTCAGGCTGTTCACCGTGGTGCTTTGGGCCCAGAAAATGGGCAGCGTCCACGGCACGCCTTCGGTCGTTGGGTTGGGGTCCGAGATTCGCTCCGCCGTCGTCTTGTTCCGCGGAAGCGTTTTTTGGCCCGAATGGGCCGACTCGTCTTTCGCCCCCGCGTCCGTCTGCGCCAGCGTGACGTTCGCTGAGCACAGAACACACAGACCCACCAGCAGTGTCCTCACTGCCGCAGTCTGCCACGACCGCGCTTCTTTCGCAGCTCCGTGTGCAAGCTAACGGATTGTCCACACACGAGTGCGTCGCCCGACGCGTACTGCTTCAATGTCTTGGGTCATTCATGAGGACGCAAGCTTCAGACCGAACTCCGATCGCACCTTCCTGCCCCCCGACCATAGGCTCCAAGCTCGACGGCCGTTATCAACTGACGCGCCTGCTGGCGAGTGGCACTCTGGGTCTCGTCTACGAGGGCGTGGACATGCATACCGGCATGGAGGCCGCGGTGAAGCTCTTCCCGAGTTGGGTCTTTCAGGGGGAGGGGCGAGAGCGATTCCTTCTCGAGGCCAAACGCGTTGTGGACCTTCGACACCCGAACCTGGTCCGATACCTCGGTTTCGGTCTCATCGGCGAGCGCAGCCCGTTTTTGGCCATGGAGCACCTCCACGGCGTCACCCTGCGCGCCAGGCTCCGCCAAGTCGGTCTGTTGCCGGCGCGTATCTGTCTACGCGTCCTTGGTGAGGTCTTGCGAGGACTCGCTGCGGCGCACGATGTCAAGACTCCCCACCGGGACGTTCGGCCAGAGAGCGTATTTTTGGATCGACGAGGCGCCGTGCTGTTCGGCTTCACTTTCGGCCTGGATGGACAGGCGCGCAAACGGCGCGCGCTCGCAGGTATCGACGCCGCCGACCCGGCCCACTCGGTCGCGCAGCCAAGAGCGGAAGAGTCTGCGGAGCTTCGCGATGACCTCTACGCCGTTTCGGCGATGGCCTACGAGATGCTGACCGGCAGACCCCTCGCCCCTTCCGATGAGCATGGGTCTCCCGGCCTGGTCGACCCCGCGGGTACACACAGTTTGAGACCGCCCTCCGCGCTCCAGCCCCCGATCGACCCGGAAGTCGACCAGTGGGTGATGCGAGGGCTCTGCGAAGACCCGAGCCTGCGATTCCCGTCCGCTCGGGAGATGGGCGCCGACTGCGAACGGCTTCTGGAGCAGCTCGAGGGCTAGTCCTCGGCGCTAGCGCAGGAGCTGCTCGAGGATGAGCAGGTTTTCGACTTCTACCTCTTCGACGCTGCCGTCCGACATCACGATGGTCCTGGCCGCGTCCAAGAAGAGCTTTCGATGTTCCCTGGGAATGTCGGCCGGGTCCAGATCATCGGCCGCCGGTGGGACGAGCAGCCACTCCGCCACCTGTGCTTGCTCGCTCTCGTTCAGCTCTAGCCGTTCGACCAGTGACGTGACCAGCTCCCGCTCCTGCGGCCGAATCTCGAGGTCAGCCCAGGCAAAGGAGCATACGAACCTCATCAGGCGAAGCCGATCTTCCCGGTCTAGTGCATCAAGCATCGTGTGACTCTACTCCTCCGCGTTGGCGCTGCGCTAGTCGCCTTTCGCGGGGCCCGTCAATAGCAGGAAACCCCGGGTCGCCCAGTCCCCAAAATCGGCCCTTTCGATGGCGCCGAACAGAAGGCGACTCGCCAGCAGGGCAGCGAGCGCCGCCAGGCCCAGGCGGAACAGAAAACGTTTGTCTCCGCGGCGGATGCGGTCGCCCCTTTTTTCGCCCATCGCCGCAAGGGTCCTACGCCTGTCGTCGGCGTGCAAGAATGCCTACCCTTGTAGCGATTTTGAGTTATGGTGCCGCCGAAATGTCGACCACAGTCACCATGCCTCAGCTGGGCGAAAGTGTCGTCGAAGGCACAATCGGAAAGTGGCTCGTGTCAGAAGGCGACCAAGTCACCAAGGACCAGCCGATCGTCGAGATCCTGACCGACAAGGCCGACAGTGAGTTGCCGTCTCCCGTGTCCGGGCTGGTCACCAAGCTGCTCGCCGCCGAAGACGACATCGTTCCGGTCGGTGAGCCCGTGTGCGAGATCGACGAAAGCGCGGCTGCCAAGGCCGGGGCAGCGCCTGCCTCCGCCGATGCGAGCACTGCTCCTGCCGCTGAGTCGGCTCAGGCGCCGACCTCTCCCTCGGTACGGAAGCTGGCCCGTGACCACGACGTCGACTTGTCGACGGTCGCGGGAACGGGTGAGGCCGGCCGCATCCTGCACGAGGACGTCCGAGCCGCCGTGGAGGCAGAGCCTGTGACGGGGCGCACGGCGAGCCCGCCTCCGCCTCCCGCTCCTGTGGCCCCGCCAGCCGCTACACCCGCGCCAGCGACCGCGCGAGGCGGGGCTCCGGCGCCGCGCAGCGCCTTTCGTCTTCCGCCGTACGTGCCCAAAGAGGGTGACGAGGTCGTCCCGTTCTCCCGGCGTCGACGCATCATCGCCGACCACATGGTGTTTTCGAAGCAGACGGCGCCCGACGTCGTCACCTTCGCGGAGTGCGACCTCCACCGCACCGCCGTTTTACGTGATCAGCACAAGGGCCAGTACAAGAAGGAGGGCGTGAGCCTCACGTACCTCGCGTTTGCCATTGCCGCCACGGCTCGGGCGCTGCGCGAGTTTCCGGAGCTCAACTCTCGGGTGCTCGACGATGCCTTCGTCAAGCTCGCCGAGGTGAACATCGGCATCGCGGTCGACACCGACGAGGGCCTGGTCGTGCCGGTCATTCGCAACGCCGACAACCTCACGATTCGCGGCATCGCTCGTGCCGTGGACGACCTCGCCGGGCGGGCTCGGGACGGGAACCTCACGCCGGACGATCTCAGCTCGAAGACGTTCACCATTTCGAACCCCGGCCGAAAGGGCAATCTGGTGGGCGGGGCCATCATCTCGCAGCCCAACGTGGGAATTCTACGATTGGGAACCATCAAGAAGCGCGTCGTCGTCATCGAGCACGAAGGGGAAGACTTGATGGCCATTCGTCCCGTCATGCACATGGCCCTCACCTATGACCACCGCGTCGTGGATGGCGTTCATGCCAACGGCTTTCTCTTCCGCATCGCCGAGATTCTCGAGAGCGGCGACTTCGATCTCTAAGATCGTCGTTCGTTTCTAGTTGCGCTCGGAGCTCTCTGTTTCGCCACGAGCGAAGCTCGTGCGCAGTGAGCCGGCTTCCTCCACGTCGAGCGGGGGCGGCCCGAGCTCTGCATGATGGACGCCTGCAATGTAGGCCGTGATCAGCCGGGCTCCCTTCTTGAAGCTGAAGTACGACCAGGCCCAGTTGATCATCACGATGAGCCGGTTGCGAAAACCGATGAGATAGAGCACGTGAATGAACAGCCAGGCCAACCAGGCCGTGAAGCCGCGCAGCCGGAGCTGGCCGAGTAGGGGCAAGCTGGTCTGCGCCACGGCCTGGTTTCGACCGATCGTGGCCATGATGCCTTTGTCGACGTATTGAAACGGCTCGCGCGGCTTTCGCTGTACGTCACGAGCGATCTGACGGGCGACATGACGTCCCTGCTGCATGGCCACGGGCGCGAGACCGGGCAGGGCGTCTTCCTCGCCCTCAGGGATGAAGGAGGCGAGGTCGCCGACGGCGAAAATGCGGGGGTGACCGAGCACTGCGCAGCTGCCGTCGACCTTGGCACGGCCGCTGCGGTCACAGGCAAGGCCCATCTGCTCAGGCAGCGGCACGGCGCGTACACCGGACGCCCAAATCACGACCGAGGCCGGAATCGACTCCCCGTCGATCCGAACACAGCGCCCATCGACCTCGTTCACCCGTCGTCCGAGCATGACTTCGACGCCGAGCTTGCGTAGCTGCTCGTCCGCGCTCGCCGAAAGGCGTGGGTCGAACGGCTGAAGGAGTCGATCGGCCATCTCCACCAGAAGCACCCGGACGTCACCCGGCGCCACCCTGCGAAAGTCTCGGGCGAGCGTGTAGCGGCCCAGCTCACTGATGGCCCCCGCCATCTCGACACCCGTGGGACCGCCTCCAATGACGACAAAAGTCAGCAATTCGGAGCGCTTCGAGGGCTCGGGCTCGCGTTCGGCCGCCTCGAAGGCCAGCAGGACCCGCTCACGGATGCGGATGGCGTCCCGCATTTCTTTCAGCCCGTGGGCGTGCTGGGCCCAGGCATCGTTGCCGAAGTAGTTCGTTTGCGCGCCCGCCGCGAGGACGAGGTAGTCGAAAGGCAGGCTTTCGCCGTCGCTGAGCAGCACACGCTGCTCTTCGAGCGAGACGGCGACCACCTCGGCGAGAATTACGGTCGTATTGAGTTGTTCACCGACGATGGCTCGGATCGGCGCGGCGATCGACGCGGGCGCCAGTCCTGCCGTGGCGACCTGATAGAGGAGCGGCTGAAACAGGTGGTGATTTTCCCGGTCGATGAGCGTGACGTCGACGGGAACCTTGGCCAGCTTCAGGGCACACTGAAGCCCTCCGAAGCCGCCGCCGACGATGACAACTCTGGGCCTCGGTGCGGCTTGCATCCTCTGCTGGGTACAGGGCTTGCGCGCCAATGGCAAGCCCGGGCTGAGATCGGCCTAGGCCGCTTTTGTGGCCTTTTTCCTCTTCGTCTTACCGGCGCTGGTCCGCTTGGCGCTGGCGGAGCGGACCACGAAGTCCGCGACGCGACCCCAGAGGAGCTCGAAACGCTGCTTGGAAAAGCTTGCGCCGGAACGCACCCAGCCACTGACCGCCGTACCGTCTGCGAGGATGTGAGGGTAGTGGCCCACACAATCGAGGTGGTCCGAGGCGAACACCCCCAGGATCTCCCCGTAGGCCTGGCTCAGACTCGGCACCACACCGTCGTTGGTCCTGGCGTCCACAGTCAGCACGCCCACGTCGCGCCCAGCGGCCACATCCGTCGCCCGGTGCTCTCGGAGCTCGGCCACCCTGTCCGGATACGGGTAGTCCGGGTCCGTGTCGGCCGCACCCTTGCGCGCGCCCCGAAACAGCAAGGTGTTCACATACAGAATTGGATCATAGGTGGGAATCGGCCCCCTCGGCGGCTCCGTGCCCGTCACGATCGAGCCATACCGAACGCCCGGTCGGTCGATCAGCAAGGCATCGGCCAGGTTCATGCCCTCTTGCGTGAGGTTGCGCAGCAGCCCCACGTCGGCGCCGACCTGCGTGAGATACCTGAGTACGAAGTCTGGATTCTGAGTCAGAACTTTCGCCCCCACCCACTTTAGGAACGAGGAATTCCCGGGAATGCTCCGCAGCACGGAGGTGGCCATGCCCGCCAGCCGGAGGCCTTGGCTCAGCACCGCGCGCGCAACGTCGCGCTCCAACATTCCGCTCGCACCCCGTAGAAGCACGTCGAAGGACAGACGCATCGCATAGTTCGCGATCGGCGTGCCGTGATGAGGCGTCGCGACACCGGTGGCGCTTCGGGTCTTGTCTCGCGCATCCAGAAAGCTCGCATAGGCATCCCCGAGGGCGGCTTCGAGGTCCCTGCCGTCGTCGAGCGTGCTGCCCGGCGATAGCAGCACCCGAATGTCGACCCCGCCCGTGCTGTGTCCGACGAAGTGCACCGAGTCGACCGTCGGATCGTGGTGCTCAGCCACCTCTCGGGCGAGCTTGATGGCGCGGTGCCGCAGCGATCCGGCGGGCAGGGTTTCCGTGGAATGCACTGTGGCTTCGATGCCCTGAGCTTCCAGCTGCTGCCGAAGAAGTGCTCCGACGTCCAAGAAGTATTCGAGATTCCCCAAAGTCTCGAAACCAAGAAAGCCCGGAACGAGAAAGATCTCCGCCCGCTTAACATCCGCACACATACGGCAACCCCCCTACAGTCGCAGCGAATCATATCGAAGGAGGGCAAAAATGCGACTGCTTTCACAAACAAGTTGCCTTGCTCGTGCCTAAGACGGCGATTCCGGCACGCCAGTGGGCACAAAGCAGGGATCGCGGGGGTCGGTCGCCCTGGAGTCAGCGAGAGGAGGGAGGCAGGACTCGGCACGAGCGATCGCTTTCACGTTGCCGTGAACGCCGTTAGCGCAGTGCGAGGAAGAGGACTCGAACCTCCACGTCCTAAGGACACCGGAACCTAAATCCGGCGCGTCTGCCAATTCCGCCATCCTCGCGTGCGACAGTGTTCGGGCAGTTAGCATTTCTCTTTCGGGATGCTAGCGGCCGCCCGGTGTCGCGAGCCTCTGAGCCCGCTCCAGCGTGCCTATCGGGGGACTAGACTTCTGCGGAAACAGCCTTACCCATGAAATAATGGGAAAGGACAGCAAGCGCAGAGGCGGTGACGATATGCTGCTGGTGTACTCGAAGTCCGAGGATGGAGCGGGCTATCAGGTGCTCCGTCAACGCAAGGACAGCATCGAAGCCGGAACGCTCCGACCGCTGGAGGGAGGTAAGGCCATCCACGGTGAGGTCATACAGCTGAAGCCCCGCCCGGAGTCCAAGGCGCTCTTCGACGTGGAAGTCCAGTACGCTGCCAAACAGTCTGCCAAGCATTCTCCCGACGAGCGCCGTGCGTCCGCCGGTCCGCCCAAGGTCGCGAACGCGCAATACCGCAAAGGCTGGGATTCGATCTGGTCCAGCAAGGCGGGCTCTCGCATGTCGAACTGAGCGCGGGCGTCTTCTGAGAGCCGTCTCGGCCGAGACGGCTCCGCGCCCGGCAGCTTGTTAGGCGAGGAGCGACCGCGAAATCAGTTCCTTCATGATCTCGGAGGTGCCGCCGTAGATGCGCTGGACGCGGGCATCGACGAAGGCTCGGCTGATCGGGTACTCGGTCATGTAGCCGTAGCCGCCGAACAGCTGTAGGCAGCCGTCGGCGATTCGGCCCTGGGCTTCGGTGGAGGCCAGCTTGGCCATCGAGGCACGGGCCGCGTCGAGCTTTCCGTTCTCGAACAGAGTCACGCACTCGTCGACGAACGCCCGATTCACCTGGTAGTCGGTTTCCATTCGAGCGAGCTCGAAACGCGTGTTTTGGAAATCTGCGATCGGCTTCCCGAAGGCTTTTCGTTCCTTTACATACTCGATGGTCAGATCGAGGGCGCCTCGGGAAGCGGCGATCGCGCCGACGGCCAGAGCGAGCCGCTCGCGCGCCAGTTCCTCCATGAGGACGGCGAAGCCGCGGTTCAACTTCCCGAGGATGGCGGACTTGGGTACCCGCACGTCCTCGAAGAAGAGCTCCGAGGTATCGGCCGAGTGGAGACCGATCTTCTCCAAATTTCGGCCGCGCTGAACCCCTGGCGCGTGCAGGTCGACGAGCAGGAGAGACATCCCGCGGCTACCCTTGGCCTCCGGGCTGGTCCGCACGACGACAACCCCGAGGTCCGCGTGCTGTCCATTCGTGATGAACGTCTTGGCGCCGTTGACGATGAAGTCGTCTCCATCTTCGACGGCCGTCGTCGCGACGCCCTGAAGGTCGCTACCGGTGCCGGGCTCGGTCATCAAGATCGCACCGACACACTCACCGCTCACCATGCGTGGCAGGTACCGGCGCTTCTGCGCATCAGTTCCCTGGTTTACGATGTACTGGGCGACAATGTCCGAATGGACGGTGAGGCCGACCGCAACCGAGGCCAGGCCCAGCCTGCTGAGCTCTTCCTGGATTGCCATGGACGCGCGGAAGCTGGCTCCCGCACCACCAAACTCTTCCGAAACGTCAGCGCAGAGCAGGCCCGCCTCCCCAGCCTCTTCCCACACGCTTCGAGGAAAGATCCCGGCGCGTTCCCATTCTTCGAAGCGAGGTTGAAGGCTCTGACCGAAGCGGCGACAGGTGTCGCGAATCAACGCGAGCATCTCGTTATCGTTGTGCTGTTCCACCGGCGCAAGGATGACCCGTCTCCCCGAGGCTGTCAGCCCGGTCGCCCGAGTGGACGCGGGTAGACGGGCGAAGGTCGCGGGTTCGCGCTACGCGGACGAGAGCGATTCGCGGTCGGGATCGCCCACGGGGCTTAAACGAAAACACGACGGCGCATGGCGCCGCCGTGTCTCGCTGTGAGCCTAGAGGCCCGGTGCGTTAGACCGCTGCTTCGAGGAGCAGACGGGCCACGATGTAGGGATCGATGTTCGCGCAGGGGCGACGATCCTCGAGGTAGCCCTTGCCAGCCAGGTCGGTCGCCATCGGGATGCGAATCGACGCACCACGGTCGGACACACCGTACTTGAACTCCTTGTACGAGGCGGTCTCGTGAGCGCCGGTGAGGCGATCCTCGAGGCCGTCGCCGTAGTTGGCGAGGTGCTTCTTGATGCGCTCGGGCTGACCCAGCGTCTCGCAGTAAGCGTTGATGACGTCCATGCCGCCGTCCTCACGCATGGGCTTGGTGCTGAAGTTGGTGTGGCAGCCGGCGCCGTTCCAGTCACCCTTGGCGGGCTTGGCGTCGTAGCTGATGTCCACGCCGTAGGTCTCGGCAATGCGGTTCAGCAAGTAGCGAGCAATGTACATGTGGTCGCTCGCCTCGGTCACGCCGGCGGGTCCGATCTGGAACTCCCACTGGCCGGGCATGACCTCTCCGTTGATACCGGAGATCTTCAGGCCTGCCTTGATGCAAGCGTCCATGTGCTCTTCGACGATCTCACGGCCGAAGATGTACTTCGCACCGACGCCGCAGTAGTACGGACCCTGCGGACCCGGGTAGCCGCCCTCGGGGAAGCCGAGCGGCCAGCCGTCCTTCATCATCGTGTATTCCTGCTCGAAGCCGTACCAGGGCTCGAGCGCCTTGTGCTTCTTCTCGAGCTCGGCGGCCGCCGCGCGGGTGTTGGTCTCGTGCGGCTTGCCTTCGTGTGTCCAAACCTCGCAGAGCACCAGAAGGTTGTCGCCGCCACGGAGGGGGTCCGGGCAGCTGAAGACGGGCTCTAGCCGGCAGTCGGAGTCGTCTCCGGTGGCCTGCTCGGTGCTCGAGCCGTCGAAGCCCCACTCGGGAAGCTCTGCTCCGGCCTCGAGGATCTTCGTCTTCGAGCGAAGAAGTGGCGTCGGCTTGGTGCCGTCGATCCAGATGTATTCAGCCTTAATCATGCCCATCTTTTTTCTCCTAGGGATTACCGTGCCGGGGCGCAGCAAATGAGGTCGGCGGCATACCACGGGCACACCGTCTCCGCCCGTCCGGGTTGCGAGCGGGGAAGATTAGAGCGTGGATCTGGCGCGTTATTGTTTCTGGGGTGTTTCCGAGCCCTTTCCTCTCTGGAAAATGAGGTCTAGCGATCTAACTCACAGCTATTGTCCGAGTCCTACCGTGCACGCTGTACAGTTGGAGTGTAGAATATTGCTATTATTAGATTTTGGTTGTTTTTCAGGAGTAGTGGGATGAACCGTTCGTTCTTGGTTTGCATCACGGCCATCGCGGCCAGCGCTTTCATGGGCTGCGGCGGTGACGACACGTCGGGTTTTGGGGCAAGCAACGGCGGGGGCGGTGCCGGCGGGGGAGTCACCAAGAGCTGCGACACCCTCGACGTTGCACCCGAAGGCTGCGGCGACTTCTGCAACACGGCCTCCGACTGCCCCCAGGGCACCTATTGCGACCGTCTGGGGGTTTGCGCCGCGCAATGCGTGGTCAGAGACGACTGCAAGCCCGGCCACAGCTGCAATGAGCGCGGGCTCTGTTCCACGGAATGCGAGGCGAGCGAGGACTGCGGGCCTGGATACAGCTGCGATGCCAGGGGGCGCTGCAGCGATGACTCCGGCGGCACGGGCGGTTCGTTCGGCACTGGAGCGACCGGTGGCGGCAACGGCTGCCAGTCGGTCTCGGTCACACCCAGCCGCAGCATCCCGAACGTGATGTTCTTGGTGGACCAGAGCGGCTCCATGGTCGAGAACTTTGGAGGCGGCGAGGATCGCTGGGAAGCGGCGCACAGCGCGATCAACAGCATCGTGTCGGACCTCGATTCGATCGTGCGGTTTGGGCTCACGACGTACACCTCGCGTAACGGGGACGACAACCCGCCCTGTCCACGACTTCCCGTTCAGGGAGATCCCCTGGCTGCCAGCGCGCGAATCGACTTCGGTCTCAGCTCCTCCGCGGCGTTCGGCAACCCGAGCATCTACCCCTACCGCTATCCGAATGACGCGGGCGAGGACACGCCGACGGGCGACAGCATCGATGCGCTGGTGAGTCTGATTCAGGCGGATCCACCCCCGAACGACGGACCGACGATCATGGTGGTCGCCACCGACGGAGAGCCCGACTCTTGTGAGCATCCGGATCCATCCAATGGCTCTGCCGAGCAGACGTTTTCGCGGGACGAAGTGGTCACGGCTGCGGCCGCTGCGAACGCTGCCGGGATTGACGTCTTCGTCCTCTGGGTGGGTCAGCTGTCGAGCAACGCGACCCGCAATCACCTTCAGGAAGTCGCGAACGCTGGCGTGAACGGGACCGGAACCGTGTGGGTGGGTGACAACCCCGCGAACCTCTCGAACGCCTTCCAGAGCATCATCGGCGACAGCATTTCCTGTGACGTGACCATGAAGGAGCGCTTCGATGACAAGGTCAAGGCCTGCGCAAACGGAGATGTTCGGCTCAATGACGCGCCCCTGGCGTGCCCCGCCCAATGGCGCGTGAAAGCTGGCGTCGACGATGTGATCGAGCTCGTCGGCAGCGCTTGTCAGACCTTCAAGAGCGGCTCGTCGACCTTCACGGCCGAGTTCCCATGCGGCGCCATCGTCGTCGAATGACCTCGCGCCTCCAGGGCTGAGCTCCAGGGCGCCCCGTAGCGATTCTGATACCACATCCGGCTGGCTTCGCGACGCGCCGGGCGGGCTTCGCTTGGCATCGGGGTCCGGTAGGCGGCATTAATCCCAACCGCGCCTGGTTTGGCCCAGACCACGCCCCAGGGCATCGTCTGAGTGGTAACCTTCGCGCCTTGGCTTGGTGCTCGGTCTTGGAGGTAATTCGATGAAGCGATGGTTCTGGCTGTGTGGGGGGTTGCTGTTGACCTTTACGTTCCTGGGCGGTTGCGGGAACGATTCGGCAGGGGATGCGGGACTCGGAGGCAGTGCTGGGATCGCGACATCAGGAACGGGCGGCGCTGGCAGGGAGTCGACCAAGAACTGTGGGACCCTCGATGAGCCACCTGAGAGCTGCGGACAGCCCTGCGCGAACGCGGCTGATTGTGGCCCAGGAACCTTCTGCGCAGGCTCTGGCATCTGCGCTGCACAGTGCGTTACGGACGAGGATTGCCGACAGGACTTTGTCTGCAGCCCGCGTGGGCTCTGCGTCACGATGCTCGACGGGACGAACGGAGTCGACGGGACGAACGGAGTCGGCGGGACGAACGGAGTCGGCGGGACGACTGGGGTGGGCGAGATCTGCGAGCCGGTCGAAGTCACCCCCAGGCGGAGCATTCCCAACGTGATGTTTCTGGTCGATCAAAGCGATTCCATGCGCGAGGCCTTTGGGGATACCGACCGCTGGACCGCGGCGCACGATGTCATCGTGTCCATCGTTCAAGCCCTCGACTCCATCGTCCGTTTTGGTCTCACGACTTACGAGTCGGCAGGCGGTTTCGGTCCCGATCCGGAAAATCCTCGCAGCTGTCCGCGCTTGCCGACACAGATCGGCATCGCACTAGACAATGCTTCGACCATCGGTGACGGGGCGCTCTACCCGCGGGACTTTCCCGGAGGCACCGACACGCCAACAGGCGAGAGCATCGACGCGCTGCTGGGCCAGATTACGAGCAACCCGCCTCCCGCCGAGGGCCCAACGATTCTCGTCGTCGCGACGGACGGCCAGCCGGACACTTGCGACATTCCCAATCCGAACCCGACGCCAGAAGCGCTCGCCCTCGCCGAGGCAGCGGCCGAAAAAGCGCATGCGGCGGGTGTCGACGTTTTCATGCTCTGGGTGGGCGACCTGGACGACAGTGAAGAGACCGCCGCGACCCGCAGTCACCTGCAGAGAATGGCGAACCTCGGAGTCGGGCTACCGGCCGAGCAGGCCGCCGACGGCGCGCCGTTCTACATCGGCACCACGGAGGCGGAGCTGAACTCTGCCTTTCGAAAGATCATCAGCGACAGCATTTCTTGTGAGGTCGCTTTCGACAAGCGCGTCGGGGACCGGGCCAGGGCCTGCAACGAGGGCACGGTTCGGCTCGGTGACCGGACGCTCGCCTGTCCGGCCGACTGGAACGTCAAGCAGGGGTCGAGCGACAGCATCGAGCTCCTAGGAAGCGCTTGCGAGGACTTCAAGCGCGGGGACGCCACGCTTTCGGCGGTGTTCCCCTGCGGTGTCGTCGTCGAATGAGAGTCGCTTCAGTGTTCTAGGTTCAGCTCGAGCCGCTCGACGCTGCCGGCGGAGATCTCGATGCGCTTGGACATGGTCGGCCTCTCCTGGCCGACCGCGACGACGTGCTGTCCCTCGGACAACGGTCCGTCAAAAGGCGCCCTGCCCATGAAGCGATCATCCACCCACACGTTTCCCCAGGGTTGAACCACGATCCGAACGCGCCCGCGACTCGTCTTCGGAGCCGGGCTCGAGCGCTTGGGCCTCGTGCTCGTCTTCTGCTTGCCGGTTCTCTGTGCCGGCCCCCCTGCTGCGGCCGTGGCGCGCAGCGGTGCCCGCTCCTTCAAAGAGACCCCGGGAACCAAGGGGGCCGCGGGCTCCGCGCTTGGCGGCGCCACAGTGGTTGCCTCTGCTGCCTCTGCTACCTCTGGCCAGGCCTGGCTCGAGCTGGTCGCCGTCGAATCGGAGCGGCGTTGCACCAGGCCTAGGCCCGAAGCCAAGGCTAGGGCGGCGACCGCCAACCATGCCGCCAGTCTTCTCCCGCGACCCCGGTCTGAGCGGCCGTCGTCGCTTTCGTTTGGGTTCACCGGGGCTTCGAGCTTTGTGCGCCGGCGCGTCGCTGCAGTGGCGAGGGTGACCGTTTCCGGGTTCGACTGGGGAGTGTGCGCAGCGACGTGCTTCCGCGTTTTCGGCCCGCCCCGCTGACGTTCTACCATGCGCCCCAGCTCGGTACGCGTACGCATGGCCGGGCCGAGCTCACCGAAGGCTTCGACCAGCGCCGAGGCGTCGTCGAAGCGAGCATTGCGCTCGGTGGCGATGAGCTTGTCGATGATTTTCACAAGCGCGGCCGAGCCGTCGGGTGCAAGCGATGCCAGGCCGCGTCGCTTCCCGGCGATGATGCGTTGCATGGTCTCGACGTCATGGGCTCCGTCGAAAGGACGCTCCCCCGTCAGTGCTTCGAACAGCACCACACCCAAAGAGAAGAGGTCCGCGCGCCCATCGACCGGCTCCCCGCGCATGTGCTCCGGCGCCATGTACGGGATCTTGCCGTGGCGCGTCTGGCTTGCCGTCGCGCCCTCGCTGCCCATGGTCTTAGCCAGCCCGAAATCGGCAAGTTTCGCCTCTCCTCCGCGACCTAGCAGAATGTTGGAGGGCGAGATGTCGCGATGCACGACCGCACGATCGGGGTGGTGGGCATGCTCGAGCGCGAAAGCCAAGTCCGACCCGATCAGGACGACCCAGTCGGGCGGCAGCCGCTTGCCCGGTCGAGAGGCGAGCAAGCTGCGAAGGTCGAGCCCATCGACGAGCTCGAGCGCCATGTAGGGGGCGCCTTCGACCTCTCCGAAGTCGATGACGCTGACTACATTGCTGTGTCGCAGCTGGGCGGCGAGCCTGGCCTCACGGTGAAACCGTTCGATGAAGCGCTGGTCGCTGCTGTACGCCGGGAGCACCCGTTTCAGGCACACGTGCTGCGCGAACCCGCCGGGCCCCAAGCGGGCCGCTTCGAAAGCCTCTGCCATTCCGCCCACACCCAGGCGGCGGATGAGACGGTAAGACCCGAACTCCTGAGATTCCCGCAGCACCGAGCCCCAGCCTAGCAGCTTCCAAGGAACGTCTAGTCCGCAAGGGGGGACGGAATACGCCTGGCGTTTCAGGCCTTCGCGCGTCAGGTTTGCCCGTCGGCGATGAAGACAGAGCTCGCCCCATCCTCCGGCGCCGAGCGGTCGATCTTCCGGCGCCTTTTCGGCTTGGCGATGCCCATCGTCGGCTTGAACCTGCTCAATGTGCTGACCCTGGCCATCGACACGGCGATGTGCGGGCGACTGCTCGACGCAGAGGATGCGCTGGCGGCGCTCGGGTTCGCGACGCAGCTTGTCTTCCTGCTCATGGTCGCGATGCTCGGGCTCACGGTAGGCACCGTGGCCTCACTGGCCCGCGTGCACGGCGCGGGTGAGACGCACAGCGTCAATCACGTGCTTCAGCAGAGCATTTTGCTGACCTACGCTGTGTCCGCGGCCGTCGCGGTCTTGGGCAACCTCGGAGCCGGACCGGCGATGCGTTGGCTCGGGGCGGAGGGCGAGGTGGCTGAGCTCGGCGTCGCCTATCTGCGCCCTCTTCTGACGTTCACGGTCTTCTACTACCTCAACATGCTCTTTGCCGCCGCGCTTCGTGCAGTCGGCAACACAGTGCTCCCTTTCCTAGTCGGCCTGATCAGCACTGTCGTCAACGTCGTGCTGAACTATGGCCTGATCCTGGGTCGTTTCGGTTTGCCCGCGATGGGTGTTCGCGGTGCGGCCTGGGGGACCGTCTTGGCCCAGGCGATTGCGATCGTCTTGATCACGCTGATCCTCCGTCGCGACGTGATCCCAGGCATGCGCGCGCGGCTCGGCTGGGCTCCCATCGACCGGGAGCTGACCTGGCGTCTATTCCGGATCGGCGCACCCGCGGCCCTCGACATGGTGGTCCTCAACGTCGCCTTCTTGTCGATCGTCGGCATGCTGGCGCGCGTGGCGCAGGTGACGGTCGCGGCACACGGCATCGGTTTGCGGATTCAATCTTTGTCGTTCGTGCCGGGGCTTGGGGTCTCGCAGGCGACCGGAGCCATGGTGGGCAGCGCACTCGGCGCCAGCAACGTGGCCCAGGCGCGTGAAGTCGTTCGCTCGGCCGTGATCCTGTGCACTTCGATCATGAGCGCGATAGGCATCGGAATCATCGTCGGTGCGCCGGCGATTCTCTTGATCTTTGGCGTCGATCCGGAGACCGAGCTGGGCCGCTACGCCTTGCTCTGGATGCGCATTCTCGGCTGGGGCATGCCCGTCGTGGGCGTCCACATTGCTTTGCTGGGTATGTTTCGGGGAGCCGGCGCGACCCACACGAGCTTGCTCATCAATCTCATCGCGACGCTCGGCTTGCAGGTCCCGCTCAGCTATCTGCTCGGCTTCGTGGTCGGATGGGGAGCCTTTGGGATCTGGATCGCCTTGCCGGCCTCCTATGCCCTTCGCATGCTCCTCTCGATTTGGGCCTATCGCCAGGGGGGCTGGGCGCGGCCCGGCGCGAGGCTTTAGTCTCTCCACGGACTGCTCTTCGTGAGCTGCCTCACATCCGAGCCGTAGCGGTCGCTTTATACGCCCCCTATATTGAAGACAGCGGTGGATTTTTCGATGCTCGGTTTTTCTCGGTTCGGCGGGCTGCTTTGCATCTTCTCGCGGATCGGTTGCACTGCTGGCCTTTACGCGACCAAGTCGGTCAGGCCATTCGAGCTGATATGTCCGTCGTGACGCATGCGCTCCACAGGCACAGCCCGTCCCATGCGGATCCCCGAGTCCGCCAAGCGATAAGGCTTCACCAGCGGTACCAGCGCGAGCTGGTCGAGCGCTTCGGTCTGTGTCCTTGGGCGGAGGGGGCTCGGAGCGCGGGTCGTACCGCCTTCCATGTCGTGTTGGAGCCAAGCCCTCCGGCGGATCGCTTGACCCCCTTGCTCGCACGCTGGTCAGCCGAGCGTCGAGTGGACATTGGGTTCATCCTCTGGCCCCGTTGGCAGGGCGGCCGGGAGAGCTTCGAGCGCTACGCCGAGAGCCTCGTTGAGGCGAGCTGTGGGGTTTTTCTATCCGCGTCGTTCTTTCCCGGTGCTTGCAGTGGCACGGTGCAGATGCTGCGGCAGACCCCCGACCCGACCATTCAACTGGTGCGCACCAGTCGTCTCGCCCGGCTGCGCGCGAAGGAACCCTCACACTACGCCGACATTTTCGAGATTCCTTCGTCCGTGCTTCTCGGACGCCCAGCCTGTCCCACACCATCGGTCTTCGAGCACAACGCCGCGGTCGTCGAGCGCGAAGGACAACCAGCCATCCAGTCGATTCTGGATGACATTCAGGCCGACCGCGATAAGACATATGCGTCGCTGTGGGCGGGCTTCGACGAAACGACCTGATTCAACTCTGGCTGGGGGGCATGCTCAGTGTCGTGCTGAGCATCGCGATGCTCTATCCGGCTTTTATCGACGTCTACGAAGACAGCTTTCCGTTTTCGACCTATCCCATGTTCTCGGATCCGAGGCTCGATCCGGGCTTGACGCTCTTTCAGGCCCTGGCCGTGTTTTCTGACGGGCAACGCAAGCCGGTTTCGCCGGAGCTCGCCACAGGCAATGAAGAGGTGATTCAGGCGATGGGGACGATCAGGCGGGAGAGCCGTCGCGGCAAGGGCAGGGCGAAAGGCAAAGCCTTTTGCGAGGAGATCGCCGCGCGCGTCGCCAGGTCGGAGGATCCGAAGTGGCAAGGCGCCGTCGAGATCGAGCTCGCCCGAAGTCATTTCAACACAGTCCGCTACTTCCAGGAAGAGCGAGCGCCTGAGACTCGAAAGACGCTACGACGATGTCCCATCCAACGATGACCAGCGCCGATGCGCCCGCTGGGCTCCGCTTCTGGTTTCCCAGAGTGCCCGCCGAACGCCTCGGCATGCTGCGGGTGTTGGTTGGCTTCTACAGCGTGGTCTATTTCACGGTGCGTCTACCGTATTGGCTGAGTTGTGCCGAGCGTCGCCCCGAGCAGTTCGACCCCGTCGGCCCGCTCGCCTGGATGGACGCGCCCCTGGACCCCTGGCTATTTCGTGCCCTGGTGCTCCTGACCGCCCTGGGTGCGGTCGCGTTTGTTCTCGGCTTCCGTTACAGGCTGCTCGGGCCCGCTTTTGCGCTGCTTCTCGGCGTCGTGCTCACTTACGCCAATTCCTGGGGCACGGTGCTTCACACTGAGAACCTCTGGCTCGTGCACGTCGTCGTGCTCTCGCTGGCCCCAGCCGCCGACGCGGTCTCCTTGGACGCGCGGCGGGCCGGACAGGTGCCCCCGCCGCACTTCCGCTATGGCTGGGCGATCCGGCTCATGTGCTGGGTTGCCGTATGTGCCTACTTCGTGGCCGGCGTGGCCAAGGTCAAGAACGCCGGCTGGGTGTTCGTCGAGGGGGAGTCGCTCAGAAACTACGTTGCGCTCGACAACGTGCGGAAGCTCGAGCTCGGCAGCCCGTACCACTCTCCGCTCGCGGTCGTCCTCCTGGAGCACACGCGCGTGTTCGGAGTTCTCGCCGCGATGAGCCTGGTCCTCGAGCTCGGCGCACCGATCGCGATGCTGCGACCCGCTATCGGCAAGGTCTGGTCGATCGCGATGTGGAGCTTTCACGCGGGCGTGCTCGCGCTCATGGCGATCGGCTTCTTCTACCCGCTCACCTTCATCGCGTACACGCCGTTCTTCCGCGTGGAGAGGCTGCTCCGTTTCGTCCGAAGACGTTCTACGAAAGCCTCAGCGGGGGCGCTGGCGTCCCCGGTGGCCCGATGAAACAAAGCCCCAAACCGCACCACCGACGAGTCCGCCGAGGTGAACCCAGTTGGCGATGTGGCCGATGAGGCCCGTGAAACCGAGACCCAGCCAAAGGAGCATGAACGTCACAATCTGACTCGGGACTCGGTACGGAAAGCCTGGGTCGAAGCGTCCCCGCACCCAGATGAAGGCGAACAGGCCGTAGACCACGCCTGACATCCCACCAAACATCGTTGGGCCGGACATCTTCCATTCCAAAAAGTTGGACCCAAGCCCGATGGCGAGCACGAGCAGCAGCAGGTAGAGCGGCGAAAACACGCGCTCGATCGCGCTTCCGAGGTCCTTCAGCCACCACATGTTGAACAAGATGTGCAGGAAACCGAAGTGCAGAAAAATGGGGGTCACCAGTCGCCATGGCTCCGCCAAAGTGGGCCCCAAGCCGGTCGCGAAGTCGACCCGCGTTCCGGCGACGTGAAACGGCGTAAACGTCAACATCTGGACGATGTTCAGCCTTGCGCCGTACTCCGTCGCGAAGAACACCACGCCGCTTATCACCATCAGCAACAGCGTGACTCTGCCGATCCGCATCTGTTGCCGCGCCTCCAGCTGGCGACGCATCTTTTCGGTGCGCTGCTGCAGCTCCCTGACACTTCTGGCCTCTTGGCGACGTTGCTCTCGTGCCTGACGTGCCAGCTCTGACGTGCGGGTATCCTGAGGGTCGTAAGAGCTCAAAAAGCTCTGAGCCTGCTGCAGATGGTCCTCTTCGTGGACCCAGACCGCAAAGTTGCCATCGCGTGTAGTCTTGACGGACGCTGGCATTCCCTGCGCAAAGAGGGCGTCGCCTAGCGTTCGGGCCGTGCTTTCGTCCTGCAGTGTCGTAAGCAAGCGCATGGCCGGCGAGTGTAGCGGGTCCGATGAGCGAATCAATCGCGGCGGACGATGGCGTAGATCAAGCAGTCGCGCGGGCTCGAGGCTCGATTGGGGTGATTTCCGTATTTCCTCAATCGCCCCTCGCGCTCCATGCCGGCCTTTTCCATCACTCGGGCCGATCGCGTGTTTTCTTCATCGCAAAGTGCCTGCACCCGCCATATCCGCGGGTCGTCGAACGCCGCGCGGCAAACCTCCTTCAGGGCTTCCGCCACGTAGCCGTGGCCCCAGAAACGAGATCCCAGGGCGAAGCCGGTCTCGACACGGTGCGCGTGAACCACGGTATCGACGATGCCCATCATGGCCTGGTCTGTCTTGCGCTCGACGACCCACGCGCGATGACCCATTTGCAGATCCCAGGCGTCGATTGCCTGGCGGAAAAACGCCGCCGTTTCCTCAGGGCTTCGGTGCGGCGTCCAGTCCAGGTACCGGGTCACCTGCGAGTCGCTTGCGTAGGCTCGAAAAGCTGCCCCGGCATCCTCGAGCAGTGGACGTCGCAGTCGCAGCCTCGCCGTGTGCAGCTCTTCGGGTGGAAATCGCACTGCCGAGCTATAGCACGCGTGCCTCCGACGATAGCGTTATGGAAACAACGCTGGTACCGTGGTCCCGATGTCCAATTCGGAGGTGAATAGCCTGCTCGATCCTGACATGCGGAAACTCTGCAACGATTTGGGGTACCGATTTTCAGATCCGACTTTGCTTCGCGACGCGCTTACCCACAGATCTCTGGCGAACGAGCGACCAGCCATCGCGCCGAGAGACAATGAGCGCCTCGAGTTTCTCGGAGACGCAGTGCTCGGTCTGGTGACCGCCTCGATGTTGGCCGATGAGTTTCCGGATGCCGCCGAAGGCGAGCTCACGCGCAGGCGCGCTGATCTGGTGAGCGAGGCTGGACTGGTGGAAATCGCTCAACGGATTCATCTCGGTGAGGCGCTGCGACTCGGCAAAGGCGAGGAGCGATCGGGAGGGCGCGACAAACCGCGGCTGCTGTCCTCCGCGCTCGAAGCCTGCATTGGCGCCATCTATCGTGACGGCGGCATCGACGCGGCGTACGACGTCGTTGGGCGACTCTTTGCCCACCGGTTTGCCGATGAGGCGCCAGGGCTCAAGGACTTCAA
Organism: uncultured delta proteobacterium; assembly: GCA_963746475.1. GTDB lineage: Bacteria > Myxococcota_A > Polyangia > Polyangiales > Houyiibacteriaceae > SG8-38. The sequence continues at coordinate 290,396 of CAVVBB010000001.1, read as the reverse complement.
GTCCCGAGCCCAGGAATGGGCTCAAGCCCATCTTCGCGCGACGCCCGTCTATCGGACCCTGAGCGCCGAGGGGCCGGACCATCAGCGCAGCTTCGTCGTCGCGATGGAAATCGACGGCACCGAGGTCTCCAAAGGCGAAGGCAGCAGCAAAACCGAGGCCGAACAAACCGCCGCCATGCTCGCTCTCGAGGAATGGGGAACAGGCTCGAGCTCCGAAACGGGCTGAGCTGAAGAGGTTTGGCAGAGCGGGCGTCCCCCAAAAACGACGCGAGGGCCTCGGAGATCGTCTCCGGGCCCTCGGGAGTCGTCAGCTAGATTGCGTTCAGACTGCGCGTGAAGCCGCGTAGCAGTCGAGACGCGCGTTAGCCCAGTCGATGTCGCGCTGGAGCTCGGTGTACTCCGGGCCTTCGTACAGCTCGTCGAACGCCTTGAGTCGGTCCTCGGCGGCAGCCAGCTCCTGACGAACTTTCTCCGGTTCGATCTGCTCCGGCCTGGCGTACAGGTCGGTCAACAGAAGAACCTTTTTCGGACCACCTTCGACGAAGCCCGGACCGATGGCCGCCACCTGGCGCTTGCCATCGGCAGTCCAGATCAACAGGCCACACTTCAACGCCGCGAGCAAGGGAAGGTGGTTGGGTAGGACACCGAACTCACCTTCGACGCTGGGCGCCTGGACCGCCTCCGCCTGAGCCGACAGGACGGAACCTTGAGGTGTGACGACGTCCAGCTGCAGCAATTCAGAGGCGGCCATGGTTACTTACCCTTGCCGCGCTTCGCAAAGGACTCTTTGACTTCTTCGATGCTGCCCTTGAGGTAGAAGTCCTGCTCGGGAATGTGGTCGAGCTTGCCTTCCAGAATCTCCTCGAAGCCGGCGATGCTCTCCTCGAGCGGCACGTACTTCCCATCCAGGCCGGTGAACTGCTGCGCGACGAAGAACGGCTGGGAAAGGAAACGCTGAATCTTTCGGGCGCGGTCGACGACGAGACGATCGTCCTCGCTTAGCTCGTCCATGCCCAGAATCGCGATGATGTCCTGAAGGTCCTTGTACTTCTGCAAGGTCTCCTGCACGCCGCGAGCGACCTTGTAGTGGCGCTCGCCGAGGATGGCCGGGTCGAGCATGGTCGAGCTCGAGTCGAGCGGGTCGACCGCCGGGTAGATGCCGAGCTCGGCAATGGCGCGGGACAGAACGGTCGTGGCGTCCAAGTGAGCGAACGTCGTTGCCGGGGCAGGGTCGGTGAGGTCGTCAGCGGGAACGTAAATCGCCTGCACCGAGGTGATGGACCCCTTGTTCGTCGAAGTGATTCGCTCCTGCAGCTCGCCCATTTCCGTGGCCAGCGTCGGCTGGTAACCGACAGCCGAGGGAATACGGCCGAGAAGCGCGGAGACCTCGGAACCCGCCTGCGTGAAACGGAAGATATTGTCGATGAAGAGAAGGACGTCCTGACCTTCTTCGTCACGGAAATGCTCCGCGACGGTCAGAGCGCTCAGCGCGACGCGAGCACGCGCACCGGGAGGCTCGTTCATCTGACCGTAAACCAAAGCGGTCTTCGACAAAACCGTCTCGCCGGTGTCGAGCTTCGACTCGCTCATCTCGAGCAAGAGGTCGTTACCTTCACGCGTGCGCTCGCCGACGCCCGCGAAGCAGGAGACGCCACCGTGAGCCTTCGCGACGTTGTTGATCAGTTCCATGATCAAAACCGTCTTGCCGACGCCGGCGCCGCCGAAGAGGCCGATCTTCCCGCCCTTTCGGTACGGAGCCAAAAGGTCGATGACCTTGATGCCCGTTTCGAAGATTTCGACCTGGGTGCTCTGTTCGACGAAAGTCGGCGCTTCCCGGTGAATCGGGGAGAACTTGGTCGCGTTGACCGGACCGGCGTCATCCACCGGTGCGCCCACGACGTTGAGGATTCGCCCCAGGCACTCGCGTCCGACCGGCATCGAAATCGGAGCATCCGTGTTTCGGACCTCCATGCCGCGAACGAGGCCATCCGTAGAGTCCATGGCGACCGCTCGCACAGTGCTTTCGCCAAGGTGCTGTGCGACTTCCAAGGTGAGGTTCCAGTCCTCATCACTGACTGCGGGGTTGCTGACCTGCAAAGCCGTGAGGATCTTGGGCAAACTGCCCCTTGGAAAGGTGATGTCCACGACTGGACCAATGACTTGTGTGATACGCCCGTTCTGAAGCTCTGGCATGTTCTTCCCGCGGTTGCTGAAACGGTAAACTCGGCCGATGAAGCGGCCCGAAAAAAGCGCGCGCGACTTAGCATGGCCCCTCGAGGTGGTCAAAGCAGCGTGCGAGGCGGCGCGTAGGGTCATCGAGCATTTCGACAAGTCGCATTGACCCTGACGCGTCGGGTTCATACGCTCGTTGGAGCCATGGGCCAAGACGACCCGGTAATCCAGTCCCTTCTCGGTGCGGGGACCCGCTACGAAGGTAAGCTGTTTTTTGACGGTCGCGTGCGAATCGACGGGGATTTCGCCGGAGAGGTCCGCAGCGAGGGCTTGTTGGTGATTGGTGACCAGGCCGTCGTTCGGGGCGAGCTCCACGTCGGAACGCTCATCGTGCGCGGCGGGATCGTCGAAGGCGATATTCACGCGTCCGAGCTCGTCGAACTGCATGCACCCGCGTGCGTGCATGGAGACATCCACACACCCACGCTCTTTCTCGATCGTGGCGCGCATTTCGAGGGGACCTGCGCGATGGGCGAGATCCACCCGCTTGCCCCGGGTGCGGTCCCCGCAGGGCAGTCGAGCCCCGCCCCTGAGGCCCCAGCCGCATCTCAGATGGACCAGCCCACGAGGAGCTGGAAGGTCATCGCCTGATCGCTGCCATCGCCCCCCGGACCACCCATCGCGGGCACGTTTTGCGTCGCGCCAGCGAAGTCGAGCTTGTAACGCTCCCAGATGTAGCGAAAACCGTAGGTGAAGCCGATGTCGAGCTGGCCTCCGAGTGTCGCCGCCGCGTCGAAGCCAAGGGCGCTGCTGTCGTTGCCGAAGGCATCATCGATGTCACCGAGCGCAAACGGCCAGCGGAACCCTCCGTCTACGCGAACACCTAGGAAATCCTCGACGATCGTGTACGCTAAGGCGGCTCCGGTCCTCAGGTACACGTATCGGCGCGAAGGGAGCACCGAGTTAGTATCGACGTCGAAGTTGTCGACGCCTACACCGACGAGCCCTCCGACCTGCAGGCGCTTGATGGGATAGAGGTAGCCCAGCTGGCCCAAGGCTCTCCACGTCGTGACGTCCACCTTCCCGCCGGCGCCCTCCTGCAAAGCCGCATCGAGGCCGATGCCGACGCCTCCGTCCCCTTCAATGACAAACGCCTGAGCTGCGGGACTCTGCGAGCGCCCCATCGGCCGGATCAGCAGTCGTCCCCCCACATCGAAGAAGGCGCCAGAGTCTAACCCACGATAATCGGTGCCTCCGCTCGTCGTGCCGACGTTGAAATCGATGTCGAGGAGCCGTACCCCGCCGCCGATTAGGATCTCGAACACGGGCATCTCTGCCCGGCGACTGCCCTTTTCCGGCGTCTCTTGGTCCGAGGCCGGCGCATATGTAGGTGGCGTAGAGTAGGGTAGGCCGATCACGGTGAGGGGCGGGGTCTGGGTCTTGGCCGTTCTCCTCTTCTTCTTTTCAGGCGCGCCGCCCGGAGGTGACAGCTGCATGGCTTCCGTCAGTGCAACCTCGGCTGCCTGTTGAATGAGCTCGTTACCCTCGGCCGTGCCCGGCGCCCCCGCCTCGTAGCCCATCAGCTGGGCACCGGATTGCCCGGCAACCCAAATTTCGGTGTGTGCGTTGGGGCCACGCCCATTGACCCGCCCCCAGAAGACGTAATCCACGTCTAGCTCGTTGCAGAGCCTTGCTCGCCCTTCTTCAGTCTGGAGCTTGAGGCTCTGCGATGCCGCGATGCGTTCCGCATCTGCCTTCTTGGCGAAAGCCACCCGGCCCCTGAGGCCGTGCAAAACCTGGACGCGAGCCGTAGAGCCACCTGCTCCCACGAAGTCCAGCACCACCGCCGTTGGCTGCTGTGCTTGGGCCGTCCTCGAAATGAGACAGCCAAGGATCGTCAACCAGATTATCCCCAAGAAAAACCGACACATGAGACTATGACTCCCTAGCAGGCTCGATCCTTTGCCGTCGCTTTGTTGGCGTCGGCGGTTCTAACGGATGATGTGTGTGAGCGCGGTTTTGAGGCGGAGACTCGCAGCGCATTGGACCGGTCCCCCCAACACCGGCATATCCTAGTCCCGGGCTGAGGGCTCGCCGTTGAATCAGAACGCTCCTAAGTGCGTCAGCCGCAAGGGGAGACAGCATGCGCAAAATCACGTCACTCATACTCGTCGCGTCGCTGAGCGTAGGAATACTCGGGCTGCCAATGTTGGCAATTGCTGCTCGAGACGACATTCGCACCGAGCCGGTGACGCAGCTCAACTCGAACATAACCGGTGGCCGCGCGGTCACCGTCTTCGAGCAGCCGATCGATGAAGTCCTGTCGGTCGTCCTCGACTATGCGAATTACAAGACATTCATGCCGAACTTCCGAAAGTCGCGCGTGCTCGCTCAGCGGGGAAGCCGCGCAATGGTCTACATGGAAGTGGGAGTCATGAAGGACACCTTCACTTTGTGGGGGCAGCTCAAAATGTCAGAAGCTCCCCCTCAGGGCGGCGCGCGCATCATCGAAGCAGCCCTGGTCGAGGGCAACATCGACGCGTTCGAGGCTCGGTGGACCCTGACTCCGGTGGAGGGCGGGAAACGTACGATGGTCGACTTCCAACTCTACGTGGACCCTGACATGCCCTTGCCGGCGTCTGTATTCAGCCGGGAAAACGTGAACGCTGCCCGAAAGTCTGTCCGCGCTCTCCGAAGCCGCCTCGACGCACGAGCCGGCACCTAGGAGCCAGAGGGCTCACGACCCTTGACTGGGTACGGGCCCATGCTACGAAGCCGCGCCGCAAGGCCTTTCGCCTTGCCCCAGATCTCGGCTGGCCCCAACCGCCGGTCGGGACCTGTCGGTCGACCGGGAATGTCATCACGATGAACCTGCTCTTCACTGCCCTCCTTTCTGAGGGCTCCATCATCGACATCGACGGCACGATCTTCGTGCAGTTCGGGATCTTCGCGATTGCGTTCCTCCTGTTTCGACCCCTCATCTTCAAGCCGATGGTGGCCGTCTTCGAGGCCCGCGATCAGGCTACCCACGGCGCAAAGCTCGAGGCCCAGAGGCTTCAGGACGAAGCTGCGGCGGAAAGCGAAGAGTTCTACGAAGAGATGCGCCGCGTGCGACTTCAAGCCGGTGAGGAGCGCGACCGCCTTCGCAACGAGGGCAAGAAACTGGAGCGCGCTGTCCTCGACAAGGTGCGCGATGAAACTAACAAGCAGCTCGCAGACGCCGATGCCCGGCTTGCCATCGAGGCGGCGCGACTGCGGGCGGAGCTTCAGCGTGACGTCCCGATGCTCGCTCAGGATATTGCCAAGAAGTTCTTGCACCGGGAGCTGCGGTAATGCCTCGCCAGTGGTTTAGTTTTGCCTGTCTGATTGGCCTCTTCGCCATCACGGCACCGGGTCTGAGCTCTGCCAAGGAGCATCCATCGGTTGCTCACGAGGTGGCCGAAGAGCACGAAGCCCACGGTTCCGAAGGCACGCTCACCCTCGACCAGGTTCTCCACAACACGGAGTTCTGGGGCACGCTCATCAACTTCGGATTTCTCATCTTCCTGCTCACCTGGGCCATCCGGAAGAAGGGCAACCCCGCGCTCAAGGAGCGCGCCGAAGCCGTCAAGGCGGAGCTAGAGGAGGCGCAGCGTCTGCGCGCCGAAGCCCAAGCCACGCACGAAGAGGCTGCCTCGCGGCTCGAGCAGCTCGACCGTGAGATGGGACAGATTCGAGCCGAAATGACCAAGGCGGGCGAGATCGAGCGAGATCGAATGGTCGCTCAGGCCGAAGAGAAGGCCGCACGCATGCGTCGAGACGCAGAATTTCTCATCGAGCAACAAGTCAAACAGCTGCGGTCGGACCTGACCCAAGAGGCGACCCGCGCGGCCATCGACGCCGCCGAAAAGATCTTGACCGCGAAGACCAACGACGACGATCAACGTCGACTCGCTTCCGACTATCTCAATCGGCTCGTCGAAGTCACCAGCGAGAGGCAGTCATGAGCGCAATCGGTCGTCGCTACGCCAAGGCCCTTCTCGAGCTGGCCGAAGAACAAAAACAAACGGACGCAGTGGTCGGGGACATCACCAAGGTCCGAGAGGCCTGGCTGGCGAGCGCGGAGCTTCGCGAGGTGGTCAAGAACCCCGTTTTTCCAAGGCCCGCCATCAAGTCCGTTCTCAACGCCATCCTCGACAAGCTCGCGGTCTCGGTGCTGGTCCGCAACACCCTCAACCTGCTCGTCGATCGCGGTCGCCTTGCGCAGCTGGACGAAATCCTGGACGAGTTCGACGTGTTGGCCGAAGCCAAGACCGGTCGGGTGCGCGCCGAGATCACCACGGCGCGTCCAATGCCCGACAGCTACTTCGATCAGCTGAAGACGAAGCTGACCGAGATCACCGGGGCCCAGGTGGTGGTAGTGAAAAAGGAAGACCCGGGCCTGATTGGCGGCGTGGTCACGCGTATCGGAGATCGAGTTTTCGACGGAAGTATCAAGAACCGTCTGACAGAGTTACGGGAGACGCTGCTAGGCCAAGGGACTACCCCGTAGCCGCAGCGAACAGGAGCCTTCGAAGCCATGCAACTTCGCGCCGAAGAGATTTCGAATATCATCAAGCAACAGATCGCCTCTTACGAGAAGGCGGTCGACGTCGTCGAAACCGGTACGGTTCTCACCGTCGGTGACGGTATCGCCCGAATCTACGGGCTCGAGAAGGCCATGGCCGGCGAGCTCGTCGAGTTCCCGGGCGGTGTCATGGGGATGGTCTTGAACCTCGAAGAGGACAACGTCGGTTGTGCCATTTTTGGCTCCGACGTTGGCATCAGCGAGGGTGACACGGTCAAGCGCACCGGACGCATCGTCGAGGTGCCCGTGGGACCGGCCCTGGTGGGTCGCGTCGTCAACGCTCTCGGCCAGCCCGTGGACGGCAAGGGCCCCATCGAGAGCAAGCTCACGCGCCGCGTGGAGATCAAGGCTCCGGGCATCGTCGCCCGTCAGCCGGTGACCGAGCCCCTGCAGACTGGCCTCAAGGCTATCGACTCGATGATTCCCATCGGGCGTGGGCAGCGCGAGCTCATCATCGGTGACCGCCAGACCGGCAAGACCGCCGTTGCGCTCGACACGATCATCAACCAGAAGGGCAAGGGCGTCTACTGCATCTACGTCGCCATTGGCCAGAAGCAGTCGACGGTCGCCCAGGTCGTCGACAAGCTCGCTCAGTTTGGCGCGTTGGAGTACACGACGGTCGTCCTGGCCGGAGCCTCAGAGCCTGCGCCGCTTCAGTTCATCGCTCCGTACACCGGCGTGACCATGGGCGAGTACTTCCGTGACAACGGGCAGCACGCGCTCTGCATCTACGACGACCTTTCGAAGCAGGCTGTCGCCTACCGCCAGCTTTCGCTTCTTCTGCGCCGCCCGCCCGGTCGCGAGGCCTATCCCGGCGACGTTTTCTACGTCCACAGCCGTCTTCTCGAGCGTGCCGCGAAAATGGCCGAAGACTGGGTCGTCGTTCCCCAAGGCCAAGAGCCGAGCCGCCTGGGAAACAAGATTTATTCCGGAGCGCATGGCGAAGACCAGGCGAAGGCTGCCGCCCAGGAAAAGGGCTCCGGTTTCGAAGCCAAGAAGCTTCCGGATTCCGGCGGTTCTCTGACCGCGCTTCCCATCATCGAAACCCAGGCCGGCGACGTCTCGGCGTACATCCCGACCAACGTCATCTCGATTACGGACGGTCAGATCTTCCTCGAGTCCGATCTGTTCAACTCCGGCGTTCGCCCGGCGATCAACGTCGGTATCTCGGTTTCTCGAGTGGGTGGTAACGCGCAGATCAAGGCCATGAAGGACGTTGCTGGCACGCTGCGTCTCGACCTCGCACAGTTCCGAGAGATGGCTGCGTTTGCGCAGTTCGCATCGGATCTAGACCCCGCCACCCGCGCTCAGCTGTCCCGTGGTGAGCGCCTCGTCGAGGTGCTCAAGCAGGGGCAGTTCGTGCCTTGGCCGGTCGAAGAGCAGGTCGTCTGCATTTTTGCTGGCACCAATGGCTACCTCGATCCTCTTCCCACGGAGTCGATCGGTCGATACCAGCAAGAGCTCATCTCCTGGCTGAAGGCCGAGCGCCCCTCGATTCTTAGCGGCATCGTAGAGACCGGGAAGCTCAAGAAGACGCCGCTCGAGGGGCAGCTCAAAGACGCCCTCGACGCCTTCGCAGAGGTTTTCGAGCCGAAGGAAGCGTAATCGGTGGCCACGCTCAAAGACATCCGGAAGCGCATCGGCAGCGTCAAGAGCACGCAGAAGATTACCCGAGCAATGAAGCTCGTGGCAGCGGCGCGCTTGCGCAAGGCGGCGGAGGGCATCGAGCACCTCCGCCCGTACGCGGTCAAGACCCACGAGGTGTTGAGCAGCGTCGCCGCCCGGGTAGGCCCGGACGAGGAAGCGCATCCGCTGCTTGCCCGACGCGAGCAGAAGAAAGTAATGCTCGTTGTGCTCACGAGTGACCGAGGTCTTGCCGGGGCGTTCAACTCCAGCATCAACAAGGCCGCGTTCCTGCGTTGGAAGCAGCTCGAGGCCGAAGGGGCGGAGGTATCCTTCGGAATCGTCGGTCGGAAGGGCCGGGACTACTTCAATCGTCGCGGTGCCCAGGTCCGCCATGACTTCCTGGGAGTCTTCGAGGACCTGAGCTCGGACAAGGCGGGCGAGATTGGCCGATACATCATCGACGATTATACCGCCCTGGACCTGGACGCCTGCTACCTCGTCTACAACGAGTTCAAGAGCGCCATCAACCAGGAAGTGGTCGTGGAGCCACTTCTGCCGATCACGCCGCTCGAGCTCGCGGAAGACGAGAGCGACTTCATTTACGAGCCGAACCAGCGAGCCCTGCTCGACACGCTGCTCCCGATGCACGTGGAGGTTCAGATCTACCGAGCGCTGCTCGAGTCGGTGGCCTCGGAGCACGGCGCGCGGATGACCGCCATGGACGCGGCCACGAACAATGCCTCGGACATGATCGACCGGCTCACCCTGCAGTACAACCGTGCCCGCCAGGCCGCCATCACCAAGGAGTTGATGGAGATCATTGGTGGCGCCGAAGCCCTCAAGGGCTGAGCGAGGGTTGCTGTTCCCCTTGCGGAATGCAGGGGGGAAGGGCGCTTGAGCAACCTGGCCGCCCGCCGTTCGACGGCTTTCGCTGGACCCATTGGAAAAAGTCCTTACAGTGAGTGCGCTATGATGGACGCAACGGACGAAGATCGCTGGGCCGTCTGGACGGTGCAGGCCCGAAGGTTCGCACAACGAGAGAACTTCACCGATGCGGTTGCGCGGGCCGAGCTCGTTTTCAGGGAGGTCCGCGCTGCTCTTGAAGCAGCCTCGGACCCGGCCGTTCGTGCGCGTCTGCAGACACGCCTGGCGTACGCGCGGAAGCAGGTGGCCGAGCTGAGCGCGCAGCGCGACGCCTGGCGCAACGCCATCGCGGAGCGCCGCCAGAGCACGATGGACGGGGCCGCTGAGGAAATGGCTCGGTCGCTTCCGCGTGCCGCGGACGAGCGGTGACCCACGTGCCTTGCTCGACCGCGTCGATCGAGGCGGGAGAGTTGCTCTGGGGCTCGGCAGCAGAGTCCGTCGAGACCTGGTTTCTTCTGGAGCATGCGGAGCCATGGGCCCCGAAGGCGCTTCAGTCGCAAGGTCTTTCCGATCCCCTTCGTGAGCGCTTGAGGCTTTGGCTCGAAGAAGTGCCGCGTTCGAGGTTTCAGCTGCTTCGTCGTCCGGGTCGCTCCGGCAAGCGGACCACATTCGTGGTGGCGACGGCCGGTGCGGAGGGCCCGCGTTTGCGCCGGATGGAGCTGGACGATCCCATGCAACTCTGCACGCTCCGGCTCGAAGACGTTCCGGAGGCGCAAAGCAGCGCCTCCATCTGTCTGGTCTGCGCACACGGGCGCCGAGATCGCTGCTGTGCCTTGCACGGTGCCGCCTTCTATCGGGCCCTGCAAAAAGAAGGTGTGGAGGTCTGGCAAACCAGTCATCTCGGAGGGCATCGATTCGCGGCCTGTGCGCTTTGGCTTCCGGAGGGCTTGATGTACGGGCGCTTGCGGCCCGAGCACGCGCCGGCTTTCGTCGCGGCGCATCGGTCGCACCGGATCGGCGAGCTCGATCATTTTCGCGGCAGCTGTGCGTACGATGGCCCCACGCAGGCGGCCGAGATCATGCTTCGCCAGCGAATCGGGGAAGATCGCATTCGAGCTTTACGCTGGGCAGGCACCGAGCGTGAGACGGACCGGAGCTGGCGCGTCCGTTTCGCTACCGCAGCGAGCGAGCATGAGTTGTGCCTAGCTCTGGAAACGCTGGAGGCCGCCCGTCCCTCCAGCTGCGGGGCCGTTCCGGAGCCCATCACACGCTACGTCGAGCTCTCCTAGTCCACGATTCTCAGGACGCGGGTCGGCGCGACGACATGTGGGGTCTCGTCGATCTCCGAAAGCGCGTCCCGAAGGGCGCCTTCGGTCGCGTGATGGGTGAAGATCACGACGGTGGCGGTGCCCGCGCCTTTCGTTTCGACGTTCTGGAACATCTGCTCGATCGAGACCCCGTGCTCGCTCAGTCGGCCCGTGATGGAGGACAGCACGCCTGGCTGGTCCCTCACCGAGAATCGCAAATAGTATCTCGAGCTCAGCTCGGCGATGTCTTGAACGTTAGGCTCGACGTCTCCGTCGTGAATGAAGCTCGGGACTCGCCCAGACGCCTTCTTGAGCAAGTTACGGCCGACGTCGATGATGTCCCCGACGACGCTCGTCGCGGTGGGTAGGGCCCCGGCACCGGGTCCCGAGAGCAGACAGGTCCCTACGTGTTTCCCATCGATCGCGACGGCGTTGAGCGCTCCGGTCACGTTCGCCAAGGGTTCGGTCGTCGCTACCAGCGCAGGGTGCACCCGCAGGTCGAGCTCGCCGCGCTCTGTCCTCCTGGCGATGGCGATGGGGCGAATCGCATAGCCGAAGCCGTCGGCATAGCCGATGTCCCGGGCGTCTACCTGGTCGATGCCCTCGGTGAGGATGTGCTCCGGGTGCACGCGAACTCCGAATGCCAAGGTCGCCAAGATAGCCAGTTTGTGCGCGGCATCGCCGCCACTGATGTCGAGCGTCGGGTCTGCTTCGGCGTATCCCTCTTCTTGTGCGCCTTCGAGGGCTACGTCGAAGTCGATTCCGGTCTCGGCCATTTCCGAGAGGATGTAGTTGCTCGTGCCGTTGATGATCCCCTGAATCGACTCGACTTGGTCCGAGGCCAGGCTCTCAGCGAGTGTCCGGATGATTGGAATGCCGCCCGCGACAGCGGCCTCGAAGTACAGGTCCAGATCATTTTCACGTGCCAGGTCGAACAATGCGTCGCCCTTCTCGGCGAGCAGCGCCTTGTTGGCCGTCACCACCTGCTTGCCATGGGTCAGCGCCTCCCTGACGACTTCTTCGGCCATTTCGACGCCGCCCATCAGCTCTACGACGATGTCCACGTTCGGGTTACGCGCAAGGTCCAAAGGCTGGTCCGTCAGGCGGTCTTTGGGCACGTTGGCATCGCGCTCGCGCTGCAGGTTGCGGACCGCGATCTGCACCACCTCGATCTGCGCGCCCAGCCGCGTTTCGATGGATTGCGCGTGCTCACGCAAAATATCGAGCACGCCGGTGCCGACCACTCCGCAGCCCACCAGTCCGATTCGGATTTTCGACGCCAATTCGAGTACCTCCGGGCGCCCACCGTAGCAGACTGACCTGCTCTTTCACCCGCTCTTGCGTTGGGGGAGGGTCGACAATGCGGTAGATAGAGAGCCGTGGAACTCTGGCTGATTACCGCCTGGACCGTATCGGGTGCGCTACTCTTGTTTACGCACCTCTTGCTGGCATGGCGAGTCTTCAGCGGCCCCTCGGATGCGGTTTGGCGCTATCTGGGGGTGCTCATCCCCTTCTTCACTCCGATTGCCGCCTGGCGCGCGGGCAACCGCTTTGCCCCCGTCGCTTGGCTTCTCTTGCTGTTCCTGTACATCTCCCTTCGCCTCGTCGAACCCCATGCCTGAGCCCAGTCACCCACGTCTCGTCCTTCGTGTTTCGTCCGATGCGCTCGAGCTGGCAGAGCTCCAGCTTTGGGAGCTCGGTGCGACCGGAATCGAGCAGCGCGACGAAAGCACCTTCGACAAGCCCAGCCAGGGCGACCTGGTCGAGCTGCTCGCCTCGTTTGCGGACGAGTGGAAAGCGACCTCGGCGCTCGACGTCCTGCGTTCGCGGTACGACGTCGAGCTGACACATGTTCCGCATCAGAACTGGGCGATAGAGTGGCGTCGTGGCTTCGAGCCACAGCGCATCGGGAAACGCCTTCTTCTACAGCCGTCTTGGAAGCCGGGAGAGCGCTTACCCGGCGACGTAGTGCTGACGATAGATCCCGAGAATGCCTTTGGGAGTGGCGATCACGAAACCACGCGGCTCGTGCTGGGCGTGCTCGAGAGGGCCATCCGCGGTGGAGAGAGGATCTTGGACGTGGGCTGCGGCACGGGTGTGCTCTCGATTGCGGCGCTCTGCCTGGGCGCGTCGAGCGCGGTAGCGGTCGACATCGAAGAGGACGCGGTGACGGTCGCCAACCGGAATGCCTCCATCAATGGCGTGGCGGATCGTCTTCACGCGTCCACCCGTCCGCTTTCAGAACTGGACCAGACCTTTGATGTCGTCCTCGCGAACATTCAGACACGCGTCCTGGTGCCGATGGCGGAGGAGCTCCGGCGTCGTGTGGCGCCCGGGGGCTTCGCGGTTCTGAGTGGCATCCTACGGCAAGAAGAAGACGAGCTACTTGCGGCGTTTGAAACTTGGAAGCGGGTCGATTGCCTCTACGAAAACGATTGGGTCGCCTACGTGCTCGAGCCGGAGGAGCGATGACGGTTCGTAGGCTCTTCGTCGCGGAGCTGCCGCCCGAGGGTGGGGCGCTGACTTTGCCGGAGGCTTCGGCGCACCATCTGAGGGTTCTTCGGATTCGCGAGGGGGACTCATTGGTCCTCTTCGATGGCCGCGGCGGTGTCGCCTCGGCTGAGGTTCGGGCCTTGGGACCGCGATCGGTGCTGTGTCAGGTCGAGCGGCCCGCCCAAAACGAGCCCGCCCGGACGCGAATTGTTCTCATGCTGGCTGTTCCCAAAGGGGCGAAGCTGGACGAATGCGTGCGCATGGCGACCGAGCTGGGGGTAGATGAGGTGGCCTTGATGCGCACTGAGCGCACCGTGCCGCGCTGGGACCGCACGCGCGCCAACTCGCGCGTCGAGCGCCTGACCCGAATCGCGAGCGAGGCAGCGGCTCAGTGCGAAAGAAGCGAGGTGCCTTGGGTACACCCGCCGCGGAGCTGCCGCGAGTGGCTGGACGCTCTACCTGACACAGCGACGAGTCTGGTCTTTGGTGCCCGGGCCCATCAGCCGCTCGGGACCTTGGAGCCGACCGCTGAGCAAATTTGGTGCGCCATCGGGCCCGAGGGTGGCTTTACCGACGCGGAGATGGCTGACTTCGTCGCCCAGGGCTTTTCCGTGGTGAGTCTGGGGCCTTGGGTGCTGCGGGTCGACACAGCGGTGGCGGCGGGGCTAACTCTCGTTCAGGATCGGATGTACAGGGGGGCCTGGTTTCGTTGACACCGGCGCTGCCTCGACGCCACCATGAATTGAAGCCCAATGTCCGCTCTAGCTTCGCTTTTGATTCGAGATCACGTGCTTGCGGTCGAGCAGGTGCAGGAGCTAATCCAGGAGCAGGTGGTCCGCGGTGGCAACCTGGATACGGTGCTGCTCGAGCTGGGCCAGCTTCGCGAAAACGAAGTCAATGCCTACTGCGCTGCCGTTTGGGGCCTGCTTCCCGGCACGCGTGCAGAGGTGATGGCCGCTCCCTTGAGCACGACGCGTCTGCTTCCGAGAGAGTTCGCGGTGCGCCATCGGGTGATTCCCATCGCGCGTACGGAAGATACCGTCGTGCTCGCGGTCGACCGGCCGCTGACCGAGGCGAGCCTGAGAGAAATCTGGATGGAGCTGGGTGTGGATCCCGTGCAGCGCATCGTCTGCACGCTGCGCATCGAGGTGGGCCTCGCGCAACACTACGACATTCAGCTCACTTCGCGATTGCGAGAGCTGAAAGAGCGGCTGGACCGCGAAGAGCCTGGCCCAGTTCCCTTCGTCGCGCCCTTCGATGGGGTGGCTACGCGGAGCTCACTCCCAGTCGGCAAGCCGGGGCCTGTGCACGGAAGCGAGCTCAGGACGACCGCGCCGCCGCATGTGAGTCCCCAAAACGACGCTAGCCCATGGACGACGGCGCCGACCGCACCGCCGCCCTCGCGGATTGCCGCCCTGCGTTCGCAGTCAGCGGCGTCGCTTTCTTCTGCGGCAACCAAGAAGACCTCGGTCCCAGCTGGAACGTTTCAGCAGTCGCCCCCCGGCTTGAGAGCACCCAAGCCGCCCGAAGGGTTCGAGTCGGGCTTTCTCAACGCGACCCGCTACAGCATGCCGCCGCGAGAGGCGGAGGTACTCGGACGGCCAGAGCCGCGGCTGCGTCGCCTGACCCACGCACCCCGGTCGAGGTCAACGGCCCCGAGCACGGCCGCCGGGCAGCCGAGCGTTCCCGGAGCGGACTCGGGCTCAGGCGCCCCGCGCACGGCCGCAGGATGGACGACGCTACATCCAGAGCCTGCGAGCGAGATAAAGGGCGGTTTCAACGGACGTTGGCAGACCCAGTCGGCTCCGTCTGGCTTGCGCCGGGCCGTCGACGGCAGCGGTCTCACAGCGCAGGGCCCGCCTCGAGCCGCGGACTCAACGGTTTCCGCTCCTCCGAGACTGCTCCGAGGACGCCGTTCTTCGCTGCCCCCCGAGTCTGAGCTATCGTTGCCGACCGTCATCCTCGATGTCGACGACGAGGTCGAGCGGCTGATTGCGGCCCTACACAAGGCGGGCCCCCAGGACGAGCATATGATTCTGCCCTTGCTGGCCGCTGGCGAAGCCGCGCTGCCGGCCTTGGCGCGCGAGTTTCCCGGCGGGCTGTGGTTCGACCGACGACAGCCTCACTCGAGCTTGCCGGACGGTCGGGACGTTTCTCCAATTGCGTGTGCGTTCGTCGCGTTCGGAGAGACGGCTGTCCCCTATGTGGTACCTCTGCTCGAGCACAGCGATGCGGACAGGCGTTACTACGCCTGCCTCTTGGCAGCTGAGTTCATTCACCCCGAGCTGCTGAGGCCCATGGGCAAGCGAATCTTCGATTCCGACCCCGATGTTCGCGCCGTCGCGTTCCGTGCGCTGAGCGTCCTGTCTGCATGCGCCGAGGACTTCGCTCAGCTCTTGAAAATGCTTCGCTCGACGGCGCGTGATCCGAACGACACAGACCGACAGCTCGTCGCGATCGATGCACTCGGTCGACTGCGCGATGTCCGATCGTTCGAGTTCCTGCTCACCATGCTGAGCTTCGCCAATGAAGACGTCGTTCGCGCTGCGCACGCCAGTCTCGTCCGTCTCAGCGGGCAGGACTTCGGCAAGAGCACGAAGAAGTGGGGGCACTGGTATCACAAGAATGGATCCAAACATCGAGTCGAATGGTTGATCGATGCGCTGATGCATTCCGACCCGAGACTTCGCCGCCGTGCGGGCGACGAGCTCAAACACCTGACCCAGGAGTACTTCGGGTACCACCCCACATTGCCGCGTCGCGACCGTGATCGCGCCCGCAAAAAGTACCTGACTTGGTGGCAGGAAGTGGGCTTTCGGATGTTTCGGGAGGAGCACCCCGCCCTCGCTGGTCAGACCGAGGACGAGTGATAGACTGCCGGCCGCCATTTGTGGCTGAGCGAACCTGACGTGCGATTTCTGAGGCTTTTGATGATTGTGGGCCCAGCGGCCGTTCTTTACGTGCTCGCTGCGCGCGCTCCATCGACCGCGAGTGCCCTACTGGCTTGGACGCTTGGTCTCTCGGGGCTCGTCTTCACGCTGAGCCCCCTGGTTCTGCTTAGAGGCGAGCCGGCGCGTCGAGGGAGCGAGCGGCTCGGGCTCATGGGGGCATCCCTGGCCGTGGCCATCGCGTCGTCTCAGAGCGCCGTGCCCGCACTGTCCTTGGTTCACGCGCTCGCATGGCTGGCCGCCGCGCTTACAGCGTTCGACCTGGCCTTGCACAAAGACACCCGTAGAGCCGTTCGCGCCACAGTCGCCGCTGGCGCCACTCTGCTGGTGCTCCCCCTGCTTGCGTTGCGGACCCCTCTGGCCGAGCTCTGCGTCCCGGTTCTCATCGTAGGCACGGGCGTGCTGCACTACGTCGAGCTCGACTCACGTCAGCGTACTCTGGAGGGTCTGCTCGTCAGCGTGGCCTTTGTCGGGCTTGCGACGGGTCTGGCTGCCCTGTGGCTGCAACCTGGGGCACCACTCGTCGCCGCAGGCGTCGAGATTTCGCTGGCCACGGTGCTCTGGCTTGGTCACCTGGGCTGGATCGATCCCCGCTGGAGCCATCTCCACCGGTTCGCGCCCCCGTTTACACTGGCCAGCATCGTCGTTCTACTCCTGTCGACATCGTTGGCAGGCTTGCCGCCGAAGGGCTGGGGTTTGCAGGCCGCGGTGCTCGGATTGGTGGTCCTTTGGTGGTTTACGTACCGCCTCGCCGACGACTTGGCCCGCCGTCTCGTCTGGCGTCATTTGGGAAGCCTCCCAGAGGTTGTTCGAACCCTTCGACGCTCCCTTCCGCTCGGGGGCTCGATCGAGGACATCAGTACCTGTGTCCTTACGGCGCTGGCCCGGATCTTTGGCGACTCGGCCGATCGAGTGGAGCTCTACACGTTCCGACCGCCCCTGCGTGCAAGTCTGGCGGCGTCGAGGCGGGCGATACTTCGCTCGATCGAGGTGCCGCCGTCGATCCAGGTCGCAGTCCTTGCGGACCCTCACTCGGAACCCCTCGACTTACTGTCTTTGCGAGGACGAATCGTGCGCGAGCCAGCCCTGCGCGAGCTCGTCCTGGCGATGGAGCAAGGGGGAATCGGCTGCGTGCTCCCTTGCGCCCACGAAGACGACGTTGAGGCGGTGCTGCTGCTGCCTCTGGCGTCTCGAGACGAGGCCCTGACCCGAACCGACCTGGATGCGCTCTCGCGGATCGCCGCCCTGATCGGGGCGGCCTGTTCTGCAGCTCTGGCTGGACGCCGTGCGCAGAGCCACATCAACGAGCTGTCCTGCTCGTACCGTGCGGCCCAGGATCGGATTGCGGACCTAGAGAACGAGCTGGCGCAGCTCCGTGGCCAGTGTGATCTGCTCGGCAAGGGGAAGGCCGACGACGACAGCTTGCATGTGGCCTACAGTGCGTCGATGCGTCGCGTGCAGACGCGGGCCATCGAGATGGCCGGCCTCGATGACCCCGTGCTGCTCGAGGCGCCCGCCGGCGCCCCGGTACTCCCGATCGCGAGCTTCATGCACGAGCGAGGACCGCGTTGGTCGGCGCCCTTCGTCGTGCTGGACTGCTCTGCGCTGCAGGCGGATCAGCAGTCCAGCATGCTTTTGGGCTCCGAGTCGGACAATCGCCTGGGCTGGCTCCAATCCGCCGCCGGCGGAACCCTCTTGCTGCGAGACTTGCCGGCCTTGAGCAGGGCGGCGCAGCAGGCTCTGGCGATTGCGCTCGAGCGCCGGGAAGCGACCCAAGTCGATGATCATCATGCGGAGCGGCTTCCCGCGCGCATCGTTGCGACGTCACGGCTGAGTCTGCTCGAGCTCGAGCGGCGGCAGGCGCTTCATCCAGCGCTGTGCGCGAAGTTTGGAAGTCTCGTGCTCTCGATCCCGCCCTTGTCCGAACGCCCGGAAGATTTGAGCTCTCTGGTTTTGTTGGCGATCGATCGAGCCTGCCGCGTGCTCGGCCGTGAGCCCATTGGCGTTCGACAGGACACGATCTCGGCTTTGCTCGCGCACGACTGGCCGGGTGACGTTGCCGAGCTCGGCTTCGTCATCGAGAGCGCCGTGGCACGGGCCAAGGGCCCAACGATTGAGCCATCCGATCTTCCTGCCTTGGCCTGGCCTCGGGCGCCGCAGTCGAGCGAGTCCCTCGATGGCACTTACGTCGAGGTCGAGTGCAGGATGCTAGAAAGAGCACTGCAGCGTGCCGCTGGAAACAAGAGCGAGGCTGCGAGGCTTCTCGGCCTCAAGCGCAGCACTTTTTTGGACAAGCTACGTCGTCACGAGCTCGAGGACGAAACCGGGGTACGCTCGGTGCTGGGCTGACTATCATGCAAACGGTTCTGCTTTGGGATGTCATGGGGACCCTGGTGCACGACCCCTTTTTCGTCGAGATGCCGGCATTCTTCGGCATGACGTTCGAGGCGATGCTTGCCGCGAAAGATCCGCGAGCATGGATCGAATTCGAGCTCGACCAGCGCAGCGAGGCGAGCTTCTTGAGCTCGTTCTTCGCAGATCGACGCAGGTTCGACCATCTCGGGTTCGTCGACGCCGTGCGCGCGTCCTATCGCTGGCTGGCTGGCATGGAAGATTTGCTGCGTGAGTTGCACAGCCTCGGCGTGCCCATGCACGCATTCTCGAACTACCCGCAGTGGTACGAGCTCATCGAGGACCGTCTGGCGGTTTCGCGCTTCGTGCCTTGGTCGT
Source organism: uncultured delta proteobacterium (assembly GCA_963746475.1). GTDB lineage: Bacteria > Myxococcota_A > Polyangia > Polyangiales > Houyiibacteriaceae > SG8-38. The sequence goes on along the minus strand of CAVVBB010000001.1, from coordinate 271,650 downwards.
TCGTTTCGTGCCGAACGGGTGTGCGCAAGCCGGACCCGGCGGCTTACGCGCGCGTGCTCCGTGAGCTCGGCGTGTCCCCGCACAGATGCCTGTTCGTCGATGACCGTGAAAGCAACTGCGAGGCGGCGCGACAAAGCGGGATGCGCGCCATTCGTTTCGAAAACGCCCTGGCCCTCCGCGCTTCCTTGTCCGAGCTAGAGATCGTCTGATTCAGCTTGCCGCGCGCGCTGTTCGGTCCACCAGGATTCATACTCGCGCTGCTCTGCGACGAAGGCGGCGCGAGTCGCGCTCTCCGGTAGGGCTGCTTTTCGTCCGGTGAGTTGAGCAAGCTCTCGGGAGGCCAGCGCACGGAGGTGAGCACGCGCATCGCCGAGGCCATCGATGAGCCACAGCGCCCGACTCGCGTGCCCTTGTTTGTCGAACCAGCGGAGCCAAGGCTCTCGTGCAAAACCGAAGTCGTGCCCGGTGACCACGCGCAAGCCGACTCGCGCGGCGGCGGCTATGCCCCGCTCCGGTTCCGTGAGAAGTTCGGCCAAAAGCGAGACAGAGGCTTCGTCCCGTAGCCGACTTAGAGCCGCGATCGCGCGGCGACGCTCGCTTTCCGACCGTTCGCTGTCCGCGGCTACGAAGCGAAGCTGCGCCGTCGCGCGCGGGTAGCCAGGGGCGCCGGCATAGGCACGGAGCACTTGAACGGCGATTCTGCGGACGCCGGGGCTCTCATCGATCGCGAGCGAGGTCAGCGCCTGGAGCAGGGCCGGATGCTGGACCTGCGCGCAGAGGTGCACCGCGGCCTCACGAACATGGCTTCTGGGGTCGCGTAGGAGCCGCGCGAGGGCGCTTACCCGGCCGTCTCCGAAGCCGTCCATCGCTTCAGCGAGCCTCGAAATCGTCTGTTCGACGTCGAGTCCGTCCAGCATGATCGGCGCTGGCGGCGGGCTCGGAGGGGCTTTGGCCCGGATACGCGAGCCCACGTCCTCGCGATGCGGTGCCGGCCAGGACAGTACCCCCGCGGGTAGACGGTACTTTCGATCCGTTTCCCCCATGCGCCGTATATACCAGGGTCTGCAATCGGTGCGAGGGGCTCGTCGACGGACGCCTTTGCGAGCACAATAGGCGCATGTACCGGATGGTCGTCAACGAACTCGCTGGGCCTCAATCCTTGACGCGAGAGGATGGCCCCGACCTCAGGCCAGGTCCTGGCGAGGTTCTGATCGAGGTGCGCGCCGTGGGCTGCAACTTCTTCGACACGCTCATCACGCAGGGTCGATATCAGGTGCGGCCCGAGCTGCCGTTTGCGCCGGGGGCGGAGCTGGCCGGTTTGGTCCAAGCGCTCGGGGCAGGTGTCGAGCACGTGTCCGTGGGCGACCGGGTGAGCGCGCTTCTTCCCTACGGCGGCTATGCCAGCCAGGTCGTCGCACCGCAGGCACGCGTCTTCCCCATGCACGCCCGCATGAGCTTCGAAGAGGCGGCCGCCATGGGCTTGGTCTATCAGACCTCCTACGTCGCGCTCGGTCACCGCGGTCAGCTCCGCGCCGGCGAAACTTTGCTCGTGCACGCGGCGGCCGGCGGCGTCGGGCTCGCGGCCGTTCAAATCGGTCTCGCGCTCGGCGCTAGAGTGATCGGCACGGCAGGCACCGACGCAAAGCTCGCGCTGGTCAAAAAGCAAGGGGCGGATGCCGTCGTCAACTACCGCGATCCAGACTGGGTGAAGCAGGTCAAGGCGCTCACCGACGGTCGCGGGGCGGACGTCATCTATGACCCCGTCGGTGGTGACACGTTCGACCTATCCACCAAGTGCATCGCCTTCGAGGGGCGCATCTTAATTATCGGGTTTGCCAGCGGCCGAATTCCATCGGCAGCCTTGAACCGGGTCCTGGTCAAGAACTTCTCAATCGTCGGCGTTCACTGGGGCCTGTACTTCGACCAGGATCCGGAAGTGCTCGCCGATGCGCAGCGCGAGATCGATCGCCTATACGAGGCCGGTCGTTTGCGACCACTGGTTTCCGCGAGCTATCCGCTCGAAAAGGCCGCACAGGCCCTAGATGCGCTCGCCTCCCGCAAAACGAGCGGAAAGCTAGTGCTCATACCCTGAGGCCGTCGTCTTGGCGGCGTCGTAGCGAGCGATGACCGCATCCGCCAGGCCAGGATGGGCGCCGAGCGGCGCGGCGAGCTCGACCCGGACCCCTTCGTGCTTCTGGGCCGCGGCCTGCACGAGCTCCGGAATGGTCTCGCTCGCGTGGAGGCCGGCGGCTAGCATGAACGGGTGGGCGATGACCAAGGTCGCCCCCGCTTCGACGCATCGCGCAAAGCCCTCGTCCACGTTTGGGCTTGCAAACTCCATGTGTGCGATCTCCACGTGGACTTCGGTCGGGAGCCGGCTCTTCACGAGCTCGGCGATCTGGCCCAGCAGGCCGTTGGCTTCTTCGCGGCGACTGCCGTGGTCGATGAGCAGCAGCGCGTATCGCTCAGCCATCCTTTCCTTCTGGGTTCAGGGGACAGGGGTGTCAAGTCGCACCAGCCCTGGGCTCGCGCTCTGGTCTCGGTCTAGAGGACCAGACGCAGGGCCTCTCTCACGGCAGGCAGGTAGCTGCGCCCGAATAGGTTCACGTGAACAAGCAGCGGGTACAGTTGGTACAGTGGAACGCGCTCTGCCGCGCCGTCAGCCAGCGGCGCCGCTTCGTCGTATGCCGCGAAGGTTCTGGCACCGAAGCCGCCGAACAGGCGCATCATGGCTAGGTCCATCTCCCTGTGCCCCCCGTAGACGGCAGGGTCGATCAGGCAGGGTTCCCCGCTCGGGTCCACGTGCAGGTTCCCCGCCCAGAGGTCGCCGTGCAGGCGTGCCGCTGGCTCCGCTGGGCCAACGCGCTGCGGCAGGCGCGCCTCGAGCTCGCGACACAGCGACCGCGTGTCGGCGTCGAGCAATCCGTGCTCGATGGCGCGCTCGATTTGCGGCTCCAGACGCTCGCACCAGTAGAACGAGGCCCAGTCCGCATGCCGTTCGTTGCGTTGGGGCAGCCGCCCGATGAAGTTGCCGCGGTCCAGTCCAAAGCCCTTTGCCCCAAACGCATGCAGCGCGGCCAGCTGCCGACCGAGCCGTTCGTCGAAACCCGCTGCGCGGGGGGCCGGCTCAATCAGCTCCAAAGCGAGAAAGGCTGGGTCCATGTCTCTGTAACCGATGACCTCCGGAAGGCGGATCGCATCGGCTTCGCGCAGCCAGGCGAGCCCCTCGGCTTCCGCAGCAAACATCGCATCGGGCGGTCGCGGGTGCGTCTTGACGAAGAGCGAACGTCCGTCGCGCAGCGACACTGCGTACGCTTCGTTGATGTCGCCGCCGCTGAGCTGGCGTGCATGCGACACGTCGGCGCCAAGCATCTCGGCGAGGGCCGATCGCAGCTCTGTCTTCACAGAGCATGCTCACGTCGGATGTGTGCGAGCAGGCCTTCGCAGGCACCGATGCAAATGTCGATGACCCGCTCGAAGCCATCGACTCCGCCGTAGTACGGGTCGGGGACGTCTGCGTCTTGCGGCGCTCCCGGGTCGTAGTTGCGAAAAAGCGCGACTTTGTCTTGTGCCTCGTCGTGGGGAGCGAGCGCAAGCAAGTCCCGGAGGTTCGATTGGTCCATGGCGAGGACGTACTCGAACTCCGAGAAGTCCCCCGGCGCAAACTGCCTTGCACGCCCATTGACCTCGATCCGCCGTTTTCGGGCGGCCGCGGCGGACCTTCGGTCCGGTGGCTCTCCAACGTGCCAGTGGCCGGTGCCTGCGCTGTCGACCGCGATGGCGTGAGACAGAGACGCCTCTTCAACGAGCTTGCGCATCACCGCCTCGGCGGTCGGCGAACGGCAGATGTTTCCAAGACAAACAAAACAGATGCGAACCACGATTCACCTCGGCCGTCCTCACGGCCCGCGCCCATATTCGAATGACTTTGCCGAGAGTTCAACGCGAGTCGGTTTTGTGGACATCCGCCAGGGTGAGCTTCGTCTCGAGCGAGGCCTGGCTGAAGGAGCAGCCGGGGCCTCCGCCCCCGCCGAGCCCTGAATCTGCGCTTGAGCATCCCGGGCCGTGGCTGTAAGGATTAAGCCATGTCGAGCTCGTTTCTCCCCGAAAAGGACGAAGTCCGAAAGCGTCTCGAGGGCCGCTACGTCGGCGCCGTTCCGCACAACCGGGCCCTCGGGTTACGTGTCGTCGACTACCGGCCCGAGCATCTGACGATGAGCCTGCCTTACGACGGGCGCCTCGTTGGCAACCCCGACACGGGGGTCCTTCACGGCGGCTGCATCACGAGCCTCATGGACGCGACCTGTGGCGGTGCCGTCATTCTCGCGCTCACCGGACCACGCCGCATCGCCACTCTGGATCTCCGCATCGACTACGTTCGACCGGCGCTTCCCGAGCAAGAAGTCATCTGCGATGCGCATTGCTACAAGGTGACTCGTCACGTCGCCTTCGTGCGCGCGTCTGCGCATCATGGCGACAAGGCCAGGCCCATTGCAACCGCCTCTGGGACCTTCGTGATTTTTCGCGAGCGCGAGTCCGACAGCTCGGCACTCGCGGGAGATGTTCGATGAGCATTCGAGATGTCGTCGCCCGGCTGCGTGAGACAGGCGACTTCGAAGAGCTGCAGGAAGCGATTCCTTACGCCCGCTTCATGGGGATCACAGCAGAGCTCAGGGACGGCGACGTCATCGGCAAGATGGCCTATAACGAGCGCTTGATTGGTAACTCCATGGTTCAGGCCCTTCACGGCGGAACCCTGGGTGCGCTTCTCGAATCCACCGCGATCTTCAAGCTTCTGTACCAGGGAGAGACGATTGCCGTTCCAAAGACGATCAACGTCACGGTCGAGTACCTGAGAACCGGCCGGGCGGTGGACACCTTCGCTCGCGCGGAGTTCACGCGCCACGGGCGGCGCGTCGCGAACGTGCGGGTGTTCGCTTGGCAGGACAATCCAGACAAGCCGGTGGCACTGGCCACCGCACACTTCCTGCTCGTGCCCGACTGAAGCGGCCCCGCTGGCTAGCGTCTCTTCTTGTTTTTCGCTCGATAAAAGACCCGGATAGGGGTTCCGCGAAAGCCGAAACGCTTTCGGATCTGGTTGACGACGTAGCGCTGATAACTGAAATGCACGCCCTTGGGCTCGTTCGTGATGATGACGAAGCTCGGGGGCGCGATGCTGACCTGAGTGATGAAGTTCAAGCGCACGGGCCGGTGGTGCATCGTAGGGGGCGGGTGCCGCTCGAGCACTTCCTCGAAGAAGCGGTTGAGCTCTCCGGTGCTGATGCGCTTGCGGTGTTCGGCGACCGCGTCCTCGATGCGTGCCAGCAGCGCCGACACGCCCTTGCCCTCCTTGGCGCTCACGGTGACCAAGGGGGCCCAGGGGACGAACGCCAGGATCTCGCGCGTACGGTCCATCGCTCGTTTCTGATCTTCCTTGGACAGAAGATCGACCTTGTTGAGCGCGAGAATTAGTGCGCGTCCGCGGTCGTTTGCGAGCCCTGCGATCTTTGCGTCCTGCTCGCCCACGCCGCGTTCCCCGTCGATCAGCAAGACGACGATGTCGCTGCGTTCGATGCTCCGGATGGCCTGTAAGACGCTCAGGCCTTCGACCCCACGCTTCTTCACACTTCGCTTTCGACGAATGCCTGCGGTGTCGATCAGTACGAGCCGATGCTCGCCTCGCTCGACGAGTGTATCCACGCTGTCCACGGTGGTGCCAGGACGCGAGTCGACCAGCTGCCGGTCTTCCCCACAGAGCCGATTCACCATCGAGGACTTTCCGGCGTTCGGACGTCCGATGAGCGCCACACGGGGCACGTCCAGATCGATCTCCGAGCTGTCCTCCCGCTCTTTTGGCAGATGCCGCGAAATCTCTTCTTCCAGATCGCCCAGACCCCGTCCGTGCAGCGCCGAGACCGGGAGGATGCGCTCGATGCCGAGCTCGAAGTGGGTCATGCCTTCCACGGCCTTGGCGCGACTGTCTGCCTTGTTGGCCACGAAAATTACGGGTTTCCCAGCGTTTCGGAGCAAATGCACCGCCTCTCGGTCGGCGGGCAAGGGGTCGACCGTCGCGTCGAGCACGCACACGACCAGGTCGCACTCCTGCAGGGCAAGCCGGACCTGCGTCGCGATGCCCTCCGTCATCGGGTCGTCGCTTTGCGGATCGAACCCGCCCGTGTCGATCAGCACGTACTCCCTGCCCAGCACCCAGGCGTCCGCATAGTGCCGATCCCGGGTCACACCCGGAACGTCTTCGACGATGGCGATGTGCTCACCGGCCAGCCGGTTGAACAGGGTGCTCTTGCCCACGTTGGGGCGCCCCACAATCGCGACCATGGGGCGGTTGCTGACCGTCCCGGCGGGTCGGCGTGCTCGGCTTCTCCGAGGGCTCACGAGTGATCTCCCTCTGCGGCCAGCTCTTTGGCCTTGTGCGGGTCCCGGGTCCAGCCCTCGATGACCTTGACCCAGAGGCGAAGAAACACTTTGCGCCCGAGGAAGGCCTCGATTTGCTGCCGGGCCTGAGTGCTCATCGCCTTGATGGCTTCGCCGCGGGTGCCGATCACGATCGCTTTGTGACTCGGCTTTTCGACGATGAGCGTCCCTTCGATGCGCAGCACGTTTCCCTGGTCCTCGTAACGCTCGAGCTCGCAGGCGATTCCATGCGGGATTTCCTGGCGCGTGTGCAGCATCGCCGCTTCGCGGATGAGCTCCGCCACGAAGAAGCGCTCCGGGCGGTCCGTGAGAAAATCCTCGTCGTAGAGCAGGCCGGGTGGAAGTCGATCGCGGATCTCGCGGACCAGGGCATCCAGATTGGTGCCTCGCTTGGCCGAGATGGGGACGATCGCCTCGAACGGGCGAGCTTTGTTGTACACATCGAGATAGGGCAGAAGCAGGTCCTTCTGCTTGAGCACATCGACCTTGTTCACCGCCAAGATGACCGGGGTATCGATGGCCTCGAGCAGCTGCAACACCTCGCCGTCCTTCGGGTGAAGCTCGGCCGCTGCGCCCGGTTTGGGGGGCTCGGTCATCAGCAAAATGAGGTCGCAGTCCGCGAGCCCCTGCTTCGCGTTGTCACTCAACACCCGTCCGAGCGCGCCCCTGGGCCGCTCGAGTCCTGGTGTGTCGACGAACGCGATCTGCGTGGGCGGGTTCTGCGAAGCGTACACGCCAAGTACACAGGAGCGCGTCGTTCCCGGTCGCGGTGTAGTGATCACCAGCTTCTGCCCCAAGAGCGCATTGAGGAGCGTGGACTTGCCCACGTTTGGGCGCCCCACGATGGCACATCGCCCCGCGCGAGCTGCATTGTCGGCTTCTTCGATCGGCTCTTGCATGAACGGGGGAGTGTAGCGGGGCCGGGCCAGGGATCGAGCCGGGCCCCCGCGCGAGCCCGCGGAGGTCGCCGCGCGAGCCCGTGACCCTGCGCGTGAGCTCCGATTAATGCAGTTGACGACTACCGAATCGGGGGCCTAGCGTGGCCGTCACAGCATGAAGTGGGTGACCTTCTCCATCGTTTGGCTGCTCGCCGCGGCCGCCCTCGCGCAGCCCTCTGGGCAGGAGGCCCCAGCAGCGGAGGCCGGGCTCGAAGATGGCCCGGTGGAGCCGCCCGGTCCGACGGCGGGCGAGCTGAACGCGCGGCTGAGCTCGCCAACCCTGACGGTTGCCGAGGCGCGAGCCCTCGGTAGGGAGCTCTACGACATGGGCCGCTTTCTCGATGCGGAGCTTGCTTGGCTCGCGGCCTATGCGCTCGCGCCGGCACCGGAGCTTTATGTCGCGGTGGCCGGTGCGCGGCAGGCGGCAGGGGACGAGACCGGGGCCGTGGCCGCCTTGCGCAAGTACCTCGAGCTCCGGCCCGAAGCGGTCGACCGGCCCGCCATCGAAGCTCGCATCGCAACGCTCGAGAAGGCACCCGCGAAGCTGCTCATTCGCACGGGGACCCCAGGCCGGTCGATTTTGCTGAATGGAAAGCCGACCGGGCGCACGACTCCGGTGGAGCTGCTGCTGCCCCCTGGCGAGCATCAGGTCGTGGTCGCAGGCAACGGACAGAAGATCGGCGAACGTACGGTCACGCTGACCTTTGGAGAGGAGCGCGAAGTGCTGTTCGAGCTCGAGGCCGCCACGTATGAGTCGAGTCCGGCGCCGCTCGGCCCCAGCGTCGAAGACGACAGGCCGAGCGAGGACAAAGCCGTGCCGACCTCGGTCTGGGTCACCTCCGCCGTCGCCGGAGCCGCATTGCTGACCGGCACCGGGCTGGGCTTCGCCGCCCTCCGCAAGGAGCAGGCTTACCGCGAAAGCCCGAGCGCTGGGCTCGCTAAAAAGGGGGATCGTCTCGCCCTGTTTGCCGACGTTTCTTTCGGCATCGCGGCCGGAGCGGCGGTGACTGCGTTGGTGCTGTATTTGACGGGTCGCGAACAGCAGAAGCGTGACAGCAGGCAGATCGCGTTTCATGGCTGGGCCGATCGGCATGGCGCGTCCGTTCGAGCGCGCTGGGAGTTTTGAGATGCTCCTGCGTTCCGTCGGCGTCCAAGTGCTCGCGCTCCTGCTCTTGCTGCCGAGCTCTGCCTGCGAGCTGATCGTCGATTTCGAGCCCGTGACGGACGAAGCCGGTGGTGGCGGGGGCGTCGGGGGCTTCGGAGGTGTCGGGGGCGTCCAAGATGGCGTTGCCGGGTCGGGAGGAGACGGCGTGAGCTTCTAACGCCGACTCAGCTGCCTTACGCGTCCGCGCAAGGAACGCACGAGCATCAGCTGCGTCGAGGCCGTCAGACCGTGCGAGAAGTTCTCGTTGCCGGCGATGAGGCGTTTGAGGAGCTTGACCGTGTCCGCCGGGTCGAACTCGGCCCAGCCGATGAGGCCGGTGTCACCACCCGGCATTCGAAACGTATCGAAGCGCCATCGGCCCTCCGAGAGGCTTCCGGAGACGCCGTCCACGGCGATCACCGTCGGGCTCAGATTCAATCGCATCGTGCCGCCCACGCCGACCAGGGGGAGCGGAATACGCCACTCGAACAGTGTCGAGCTCGCGTCGCGCCCGATCACCTTGGTCTGGCTCCCATGAACGAGTGAACGGCCGAACTGCTCGGGGTCGTTCATCAGTCGACGAACCTCCTCGGGTCCCGCGCCCATGCGTCCGAGCGCCGTGACCTGGCTCAGCCGATGTCCGGCCATTTGCAGCATCACCAGGTCCCCGCGCCGCAGAAGTCCCGTCAGCGCTCGAGTGTCCACATCTGGGCGCCGAAAGGGTTCCGAGTGCCCCCGGCCCCCTTCGGGGCCGCTGCCCGTCCGGCGTTCCGCCTCCGCCTGTGTCTCGAGCAGAAGAACGGTGGCAAGGGTCAGATTGATGGTCCTGTTGATGGAGTTGCCAGCCGCCGATAGGGCTTCGGTGATGTAGTTGGCCTCGCGCATGTCGATTCTTGAGGAGAACACCACGAGAGAGCGATTGGGGCCTTCGGGGTAGACGCGCCAGCTCATGCGGCCAAATCCGAGATCACCGCCCATGGCCCGGATGTCGAAGCGATAGCCGCCTGGGCTGCCTGGCTGCCGAGGAAACGAGGTCATCAGGTTCCGGCCGCGGAAACTGAAGAGCGAGACCTGCCAAGACCATTCGTAGGACAGGGTGTTGCCATGCGAGCCGTGGACGCGGATCGACTCCAAAGCTTCCATGAACTCGGGGTACTGCTCGGGCTGGCCGATGACTTCGGCGACCACGGAGGCGGGAGCCCGCACCCGGGCCGCATAGATGATGGCCGGGAGCTCGCTTTGCTCACGGCGGAACTCGGTCAGAACCACCGGTCCATGCTCGAGGTACGGCGACAGAAGGGTGCGTTCGCTGGCATTGAGTGTGCCGAGCTGTGCATGGGCCGCGTCGAGTGGCGCGCCAGGTTTTCTATCGGCGCTCGCGGTAGCGCTGCGCGCTATCGTGGCCAGGCAAAGAGCGAAGAAGAAGAGGCGCATGCTCGGTTGGACGGCGCTGGTTGCCGATTGTTCAATCGCGCGCCATGAGACCTGAAAACGGGGCTAAAGCGGATGCGAGTCGAAGCAAAATGGACGCCACGCGGGATTTTCCTCTGGGTGATTGCGGCCATCGTCGCGACCTTCGCGGTCTGCTACGGGCAGCCTAAGGTCTCTCACGAGGCGCCTTCGGCCACGGACCCGCAGGACTCTGCGCTCGAGGTCGATTTCGAGCTCGATGAGGGTCGGTAAACGACCTGGTTTTTACCGAGCAGGGTCACTCGAGGGCGACTCCGCTTGACCCCGCCTCCGCAGCCCTCCTAAGGTACACGCATGCAGATTTTCATCGATACGGCGGACATCGAAGAGATCCGAGACGCTGCCGCGATGGGTGTCGTGGACGGAGTCACGACCAACCCCTCCCTCGTCGCCAAGACCGGTCGTCCGTTCGAGGACGTCATCGTCGACATATGTGAGCTCGTCGACGGTCCCATCAGTGCCGAGGTCATTGCGACCGACTACGAGGGCATGCTGACCGAGGCACGCCGACTTGCCGCGATGCACAAGAACATCGTCGTCAAGGTCCCGCTGATCGCCGAAGGCCTCAAAGTCGTGCGTACCCTCAGCGATGAGGGCATTCGGACGAACGTCACGTTGTGCTTCAGCGCCACCCAGGGCCTGCTGGCCGCCAAGGCGGGCGCCACTTACATCAGCCCGTTCATTGGGCGAGTGGACGACATCAGCGGTGACGGTATGGAGCTGGTCGAGCAGCTCGTCACCATTTATCGCAACTACGACCTGCCCACCAAGGTCTTGGCAGCGAGCATTCGACATCCGGTCCACGTCGTGCAGGCCGCGATGGTGGGCGCGCATGTCAGCACCCTGCCACACAAGGTCATTCATCAACTCGTCAAGCACCCGCTCACCGACATCGGCCTGGCGCGTTTCTTGGCGGACGCGAAGAAAATCCCGAGTAAATAGGCTGCGTACGCCGCGCGACCTGAGCAGCGTATGAGCCCAAGAGTTCTCGTCATCTACAAGAAGAGCACGTACCAACGGTACATGGGGCGGGCTCAAGGCAGGTTGAAAGAGCTGATCGCCTCGAGCGATGCGTCGGTCGAGGGGCTTCTGCGTGAGCACGAGGTTCACCAAGAGACCGTCACGCGCGCGCGCGAGGCGCTGCGCAGCCTGGGCGCGAAGGCCGTCACTCGGCACCGACCGGAGCCTGCCCCGGAGGAGCCTTGGGACCTCATCGTCACGCTTGGCGGGGACGGGACGCTGCTCTGGGCATCCCATCTGGCCGATGCGTCCACGCCGATGGTGGCCATCAACAGCGCTCCCGACACGAGCGTGGGGTATTTCTGCGCGGGCGACGGAGGCGATGTCGAAGGCGTGCTCGAGGCAGCGCTGAGCCGGGAGCTCAAGCCGAGCCGCCTGGCCCGGATGCGGGTCGACCTCAACGATGATGTGCTTTCGAAACGCGTCCTAAACGATGCGCTGTATTGTCACGAGAGCCCCGCAGCGACCTCGCGCTACATCCTGGACTTTGCCGGCGAACGAGAACGTCAGATGTCTAGCGGCGTCTGGGCTGGACCTGCCGCGGGGTCCACCGCCGCAATCCGCTCCGCCGGAGGCAAGGTGCTACCCATCGGCTCACAGAAGCTCCAGTTCGTCGTCCGCGAGCCTTACCGAGGGGTCGACAACCGATATCGACTGGAGAAGGGGCTCGTCTCTCCCGCAGAGGAGCTCGTGATCACGAGTCGCATGACGCGGGGCAGGCTTTTTCTCGACGGCGCGCAGAAAGTATTCAACGTGGGTATTGGAGACCGGGTAGGGCTGTCGCTGTCGGACGAGCCCTTGACCCTCCTCGGCCTCAAGCGGCGAGCTGACAACACGGGGTCCTCAGCACCCTTGCTGAAGTAAGTTGACCGGGATCGAGAGCTGGGTTTAATGGGCTCGCGTGGGGCAGTATCGCGCTCATCTGTTGCTCACGGTGTGGCCGTTGGCCTTGCTTTGGGTCTGGGAGCTCAGCCGGCTTGGTTTCGCCTTGCAGGGCTCGGCGGCTTTCGCGGCTGCAACAGACGCGGGCTGGGGGGACTTGCTTTGGGTGACCCTCCTCATCTTTGCCGGTGCCGTTTCACACGCCTGGGGCTGGCGCTCGCTTCGGGCTGAGCCGGCGGACGTGGCTGGACCGTACCGTTCCGCCGGCTGTCGCCGCTTGCAGCGATGGGCGGGTGGGTTCGCCTGGGCCCTCGTGTTCGGACATTTGGCGGTGCGCTGGTGGATGCACGCGCAAGCGGGTCCCGAGGCCCTCAGTCACTACGAGCTTTGGCGCAATGTCCTGTCGTTGCCACTCGTCGTCGGCGCTTACCTGCTCGGGCTGGGCGCGACGGCTCTGTACGTGTCGCAAGCGCTGGCTGCGTTCATCCGCTCGTTCGGGCTCGGATCACGTCCAAAGGCGTCCCGCTGGCTTGAGATCGGCTGCGCCTTGGCGGCCGCGGGCCTGCTCCTGGCGTCCGGCAACGTACTGAGCCATTTCGCGACCGGGCGTGCCTGGGTGGGCTCGAAGGTCGTGCCCATCGAGTCGCAGACTCAGCTGGAAGGCTCGCTGTGAGGAGCCTCTTCCGCATCTATGCCATTGGGCTGAACACTTATCGCGAAGCGGTGCGCGATCGCGTCCTTCTCGGTGTGCTCGTGCTTGCCTCGGGAGTCCTGGCGTTCACCTTGGCCCTGGCCGAGCTCTCCTTAGACCAGCAGATGCGCGTCGTCACCGATCTGGGGCTGGCGTCCATTTCGGTCTTCGCCGTCGTGGTGGCCATCTTTCTCGGCTCCTCGCTCCTCTACAAAGAAATCGAGCGCAAAACGCTCTATGTAATCCTTCCCAAGCCTTTGGCTCGCTATGAGTTCTTGCTCGGCAAGTACCTAGGTATCGTCGCGACCTGCGGCGTGTTCATCGCCACGATGGGGGCGATTCAATTGATGGTGACCGCGATTCAGGCTGACGCATCCTGGTCGCTCGTGGGCGGCGTGTCGGCAGCTCTCGTGTTGCTCTTGGGGCTCGGCGCCCTCTTCGCCAAGGACCGCACGCTCGTTTTTCCCCTGTGGTCGCTGGTCGCTCTGGCCGCCAGCGCCTGGGTGTGCTCGACCGTCGACGTGGAGCTCTTCCGCTTGACCGCGTCGCTGTTGCTGAACCTCGGAGAGGTCATGATTTTGACCGCGATTGCGCTCCTGTTCTCCTCGTTTTCGACCCCCTTTCTGACGGGTGCATTCACCTTCGGGGTATGGCTCGTGGGCCGCTCGGCTCACCAGATGGTCGCGATGAAGACCCGCTTGCTGAACGAGAGCATCAAGCAAGCCCTGGCGTGGCTAGCCGAAGTGCTGCCCAATCTCGACCTGTTCGTGCCAGGTCGCAGTACACTCGTCACTGCTGGGACGGAGTTTGGCGGCCCCTGGGAGTACGTGGGAGCGACCATGGCCTACGCTGTCTTGTACGCCGGGATCGTCCTGATCATCGCCTCGCTCATCTTTCGGCGACGAGACTTCCTGTGAGCTGGAGTCGCCCGCGGCTGCTCCTGGCCGCCGTGCTCTTGGCGCTTGGGCTCTTGCTGGCTGGGAGGCTGTGGGTTCAGTCCCGGGCTGAGCTCAGCGAAGCCGACGCGCATCGCGAAGCTGGGCGTCAGGCCGCAGCCATCGAGCATTATCGCCGTGCGATGCGCGGAGCCATGCCGCTGAACCCCCATCCCGGACGCGCCGCGGCGGCTCTGCGCAGCCTCGCCGAGCAGTGCGAGGCGGCCGCCGATCTCGATTGCGCCTTCGCCGCCTGGAGAGCCATTTCAGGCTCTCGGGGTGCGGTTCGCTGGCTCGGATCCGAGCGGGACCCATTGCGCGTGGAAGCCGACGCGCGGATTGCCAGACTCCTCGGCGCTCATGGTCGGGTTCCCATCGACGCTGGTCTCGACCAAGCGGCCCTCGAGGCATCCCACGCAGAGCGCCTCGAGCGCGCCGTAAAGGAGCCTCGGCTTTGGCGTGCCTGCTTGCTGGTGGGCTTTCTGACTTGGCTGTCCGGCCTGCTGGGGCTCATCGCGAAGGGCTTCGACCGTCGCGGTGTCGTCCAGTGGCCGGCCGCCCGCCGGCCCCTATCCGTGGCTCTGATCGGTTTTACAGCTTTTGTCTTGGGCATGCTCTTTGCCTGAGTCGACCTCGCTCAGCCTGGCCCTGGTTGCCGCCGTCGGAGCGACGGGGTAACAGGGGGGCGGCGTGGAAAACATTCGAATCATCGGGGGAGCCAGCCTGCAGGGTCGCGTTCCCGTGAGCGGGGCCAAGAATGCCGCCCTGCCCATCATGGCCGCCGCTCTGCTCGCCGACGGAGACCACGTCTTTCGTAACGTTCCGGACTTGAGGGACGTGCACACGATGACCCGGCTTCTCGGGCAGCTCGGGGCCCAAGCGCAGTTCAGCGAGGGTCGTGTGGAGGTGAGGCTCCACGGCGCGATCGAGCCGACGGCGCCTTACGACCTGGTGAAGCAAATGCGTGCTTCGGTGCTGGTCCTCGGACCGCTGGTCGCCCGCTGCAGCCGGGCCATGGTCTCCCTGCCAGGTGGATGCGCCATCGGCGCGCGCCCGATCGACCTGCACCTCAAAGGGCTCGAGGCGATGGGAGCTCGGATCGAGCTGAAGCATGGATATGTCGAGGTCGAAGTCCCGTCTGGCCGCCTTCGCGGGGCCCACATCGCCCTCGAGTTTCCGAGCCACACCGGCACCGAAAACCTCATGTGTGCCGCGGTGCTCGCCTCCGGTCGGACCACGCTCAGCAACTGCGCACGGGAGCCGGAGGTCGAAGAGCTGGCTCGCGTTCTCAACAAGATGGGCGCGCGCATCGAGGGGGCGGGAACGTCGGTGATCTCCGTCGAGGGGGTCGAGGGCCTTCACCCCATCGACCATGCGATCATCCCGGACCGGATCGAAGCCGGCACTTTCATGGTGGCGGCCGCGGCGACTGCCGGCGACGTCTTTATCGAGCCGATAAGCTTCGAGCCACTCGAGGCGCTCATCGGAAAGATGCGAGAGGCGGGAGCCATCGTGGAGCGTGAGGGCAACGGCATTCGAGTGAAGGGCTCGCGTTCCATTCGACCGACCGACGTCATCACTCAGCCTCACCCGGGCTTTCCGACCGACATGCAGGCGCAGTTCATGGTTTGGATGGCTCTGGCCCAGGGGAGCAGCCGCATCACCGAGACCGTCTTCGAAAACCGCTTCATGCACGTTTCGGAGCTGAACCGCATGGGGGCGAACATCCAGGTCCACGGAAGAACCGCCGAGGTCCAAGGCGTTCGTGCCCTAGAGGGTGCCGAGGTCATGGCCACCGACCTTCGTGCGAGCGCTTCCCTCGTCATTGCAGGCCTTTTGGCCGAAGGGGTGACGGAGGTCCGCCGCGTGTACCATCTCGATCGCGGCTACGAGCACATCGAAGAAAAGCTTGCCAAACTTGGCGCTAGCATCGAACGGGTACCTGGTCATGCCTGAGTCCAAATCAGAATCACCGATTGTCATCGCCGTGCCCAAGGGACGCGTGCTCGAGCAGCTCTCCGACCGGCTAGAGCGTGCTGGCATCTCGACGAAGGCGCTCACGGCCAAGAGTCGCAAGCTCGTCCGCGAGGACAAGGACTCAGGGCTTCGCTTCCTACTCCTGAAACCCGATGACGTCCCGACGTACGTGGAATACGGAACCGCCGACCTCGGGGTCGTCGGGCGCGACGTCCTCATGGAGCGCGCCTATGACGTGCTCGCGCCCGTCGACCTCGGTATCGGCAAGTGCAAGATGATGGTCTGCGGCCTTCCCGGAGAGACGATGGACCCCCCAGGCCAGCGTCCGCTCCGCGTCGCGACGAAGTTCACGCACATCGCCGATCAGTACTTTCGGTCCAAAGGAATCGCGGTCGAGCTGATCTTCGTGCAGGGCTCCGTGGAGCTCGCCCCACTGACCGGATTGGCCGATGTCATCGTAGACCTGGTCGAAACGGGCGAGACCCTGCGCCAGAATGGGCTGGTCACTCTCGAGCCCATCGCCGACATCAGCTCCGTGCTCATCGCAAACCGGGTCGGTCTCAAGCTTCGACGCGCGCGCATCGAGCCCGTCCTGCGGGCCTTGAGGAGTTCCTGAGCGCTGAACGAGCGCTTGGCGACATCCCGTCTTCGCGGTAGCGGTGCCGACCGCGGCTTTCCCCCGGGAGCGTTACAGTCGCTTGCGGTAGACGACTCGCATTTCCGTGAAGCCGAGGGCCTGATGAGCCTTGCAGGCGCCTTGGTTGGAGGACCAGGTCGCCGACTCGAGCACGTCACAACCGCTCTCACTGAGCTCCTGTTCGAAGGTGCTGAGCAGTTGCGCGCCCACACCGCGTCCTCGGTTGCTCGGCAGCACGTACCAGTCTTCGACGACCCCGCGCCGGGGTAGCACGCGCCGCGGCTCATGGACTAGTCTGCCCGTGATGTACCCGACCGGCTCACGTGCAGATTCCGCGATGAATACGCGTGCGTTCGAGTCGCTCAGAAGTGAAGCGACGTCGTCCTGAAGCACCCGGCCGTAGTCTCGGTACGCGATGAGCAAGACTTCGTCGGGCGTCAGGACTTCGTCTCGGTGCTGCTCGTACAGCGCCGTGTGAAACCGCAGAAGTGCAGCCCGGTCTCCCCGGTTCGCCCTCCGCACCAGGATTGCGTCGGCCATGCCGACACCCTATTCCCTGCGCTGCCTACTGGGTAGCGCAAAGTCCGTCATTGCACGCGGATGCAGCCCCTCAGCACTCGAAAGGTCTTTCGGCCAATCCCGTGCACACGCAAGATGTCTTCGACCCTTCGAAAGACGCGTTTGGCGCGAGCCTCGAGGATGGCCTGTGCTCGGCTCGGACCGATGCCGCGAAGCGTCACCAGCTCGTCTACGCTCGCCGTGTTGATGTTGATGCGGACGCCTTCGGCGCAGCTCGGCGGCGCGGACCCTTCCGCGCTCACATTCGCTTGAGTGACGAGCCAAAAGCACAGCAGTAGTGCGGTCGTGCAGAGCGTCCGACTCATGCGGCCTGCTCCCGATTGAACCTGTCGCGCTGATCGATCTCCTGAGGATCTCGGATCTGCAGTCGTCCGTTCACGGGCATCGCGTCGAGTCGGACATTCAAGCTGCCGTCACGGTTCACGAATGCAACGCCGACGCGCACCCAGAACTTCTTACCGTCCTTTTCACGCTCTACGATCGTGTACACGATCTTAATCTTGCTCGGGCCCGGTTTGCTGTCTTCGAACATGGTCGCCTCCTTGGTTGATGACCTTCGAGTCCGTTGATGCACGGCCAGTGCCAACGCGCGCCCATGCGATTCCGGGTAGTTGCCGGGTTTCGTCTTCGAATCGCCAGCTCATCCGCCGGCGGCCGCCAGTTTCCTGGGCTTTGCTGGTTGTTGTCGATGAATCTTCCTGCCAATATCCGCCTGGCGGATTCAGGGGGAAATCATGAGGATCAAGCTTTCGAGTAGCAGCTGGGACAAGAGCGCCGTGGACATCGTTGCGGTCCCCGTGCCATCGGAAAAGACCGCAAAGAGCAAGGCGCTTTCGGCACTCGAAGCCGTCATGGGCAAAGGCAGCATCAAGCCCCTCGTCGCGGACGAGCGGTTCGAAGGCAAGAACACGCAGACGCTCAAGATTGTCGCCCGAGGCCCAGTCAAGGCCCGTTGGCTGCTCCTGGTGGGCGTTGGTCGAGCGAGCGATCCGAAAGACCTCGCGACGCGTCTTGCCCACGCGCTCGCCAAGTCGGCCTGCGCACACAAGAGCGGCGCGGTCGCTCTGCCCGAACTCACCGCAGAGACCGTCCGGGCCGCGGCTCAGGCCCTGGTCGGCGCCCAGTATCGCTTCACGCAGTTCAAGACGGCCGACCCGTCGCCCACTGGGCTCGATTCCGTCGAGATTCTCAACGTATCTGGGAAAGCGACCGCCCTGACCAAGGCCGTTCATGCAGGTCAGGCGCTTGGGGAGAGCATCAACTTCGCGCGTGACCTCGTGAACCGACCTCCCAATGACCTGACGCCGATTACCCTGGCTCAGGCCGCTTCCAGCGAAGCACGCAAGCTGAAGTTACCCTGTCAGGTCTTCACGAAGGCCCGCATCGAAAAGGAAGGGATGAACCTTCTGTTGGCCGTCAACAAGGGGAGCGCCGTCGAGCCAAGGGTGATTCACGTGACATATCGACCCAGCAACCCTCGCAAGAAGGTTGTCTTCGTTGGAAAGGGTCTCACCTTCGACGCCGGTGGGCTGTGCTTGAAGCCCGCGAAGTCGATGATCGACATGAAGTGCGACATGGCCGGTGCGGCCGTCACCCTCGCGGTTGTGTTCGCCGCGGCCCGGCTCAAGCTGCCCGTCGAAGTGCATGCCGTCGTCGGGTCGACCGAGAACATGACCGGTCCCGCGGCCTATCGACCGGGGGATGTCTACACCTCCCTGGAGGGAAAGACCGTCGAGATCATCAACACCGATGCCGAGGGTCGGCTGGTGCTGGCAGACGTGCTCACCTGGTCCGCGCGCAAGCTGAAGCCAGACATCATGATCGACCATGCGACGCTCACCGGCGCCTGCATGGTGGCTCTTGGTCCGTATCGGGCGGCGCTCTACGCCGCAGACGACAAGCTCGCCGGGAAGTACTTGGAAGCCGCGGAGGAGGCGGCCGAGTCCTTATGGCGAATGCCGCTCGACAAGCAGTTGCGTCCGTTGCTGCGGAGCCCGGTGGCAGACCTGAAGCACATTGGCGGCGCTTATGGCGGCTCGATCACCGCAGCGCTCTTCTTGCAGGAGTTCGTCTGCGACGTTCCCTGGATGCACCTGGACATCGCAGGTCCGGCCTTTCTCGAGCGCCCGCATGACACGATGCCCAAGGGCGGCACTGGCTTTGGGGTCGCGACGGCAGTCCAGTTTCTAGAAGGTCTCGGGGCCTCCAAAGCGAAAGCGAAGAAGAAGGCCTAGGGCGCCAGAGGAGGGGGCGCTTCCCGCCCCCCCGGCGGCCTGATCAGAGCCGGTAAGGGAACTTCACGTTGAACGTGGACTGTTTGAACCGGGGCACACGAGCGCGCATGGCCGCCTTTTCGATACAGGCCCCGACCGGCGTGCCCTTGAAAGGGCCAGAGGCGACATCCGCGCCCGATGCGCGCCCAGTCTTACCGCTGAACGTCACGCTTACGAGGGCGGTCCCCGACTCGTCTTTCTTGCAGCTGCGCACGGCTCCGCTGATCCCGGCCAGAGCGCGCTTCACGTCGTCTCGGGACGGTGCTTCGGGCAGGCTCGCGCTCGAAGAGCTGCTGCTAGCGCTCTTCTTGTTGTCCGTCGACGAAGAGCCGCCGATGACTTCATCCATGAGCGCGTCGAGATTGTTGCTCTTGGATTTCGGCGCGGCGGCCTGTGCCCCACGCTCGGCCGGTGCCGAGCTCGTGCTCCGAGTCTTGCGACGCGTGCTCTGCGTGCTTCGTGCGCTCGACCGCGCAGCGGGCTTCTTCGTCTCCGCGAGCGAGGGCGCCTCCGCCGGCTCCTCGGCGTCGGCGAGCGCCTCGTCCTCGGAGTCGTCCGAGTTGTCGAGCTCGACCAGATCTTCCTGTGGGTCCTCACTGGGCGCCTGCGCCGCCGCCGAAGTGGAGTCCGCTTGTCGGCCCCCGAGGTCGACAGTGGGCGCCGAGCCGGAGTCGTCCTTCACCTCGAACTGAGTTTCCGGGCTGTCTTTTTGGAAGACGACGGAGCCTACGATTGCGAGAGCCGCCACAACGAGCAGAGAGACGGCTCCGCCTCCGACCCAAATCCAGGGTCCGCGCCCTGCCTTTTCATCGGGGACCGGCCCTAACAGAGGGCCACCCAAGGTGCCGCTGCCGATGCCGGTGCCGAGATTGAGCAAATCGTCTGCCGCGGCAGCGCGCTGGCCCTCAGAGCCAGTCGCCTGCGCCAGCGCGCGTATATCGATGAGTCCGCTACCCTCGCCAGAGGAGGCCGCCGCTGCTCGCGGTTGGGCGCTGGAGGGCCGGGGGGCGCCCCCTGGAGCCGGTTCGCGCGCAGCGAGCTGCTGAAGATTGCCCAGCGAGAAGAGGACCGAGTTCTCGTTTCGCTGCCCTGTCATCTTCTGTGGAGTCCCGGTCTGCGGGGCGACGCCCTCGTTGCGAGCGGAGCTCGAGGGCTCTCCGGTCGACTCCTGCGCGTCCCCGTCGCTGGCCGGAGCGTCGAACGCCGCAAACATATTGCTTGCGGGCTGTGCTCGTGCACCGGCATCGTCCTCGGCACTGCCAAAGAGGTCGCCGCCCGTTCCGATCGCCGAGGTCTCGTCGGAGGCGGCCTGCGCGGCCCCGTCCTGCTCGGACTGCGTCGTCCCCAGGATCTGCGCAATTTCAGGCACATCCTTGGCTACTTTCCAGTCGTCGAAGCCTTCCTGCCAGACATACGAGTCCAGGTTCATGCTTCCTTTGGCGAACAAAGCCATGAGCTGGGTCGGTGCGAGCGGCCCTTGCTGCTCCCCTTCGACGACGACGTACCAGAGTGCTTCGTTGCGGTGATCGTAGATCACCGTTGACGGATCTTCCTCCGGAGTCCCGTTTTGGTCGCCGCGGACCTCAAGAACAGATGAACACTTCTTGCATCGAATCTTGAAGATCTTCCCCGCGACCTTCTCGTCGGCAATCGAGTATTTGGCGCCACAGCTATCGCAAACAATCTTCATTTGTCGCCCCTGTCGTTCCCCCTGGGCACCTGACCGTCGTCAGCACAGGTGGGGTCGCAGAATCCCCATTGGCTACTGATCATAACGGTCATGATTCCGCCCACCAAAAAGTCCACGGCTTCATCCCCCATGAGCCTTAGAACCTCATCCTAGAGGATCCTTGGGTCGGTGTGCCCACTGTTTTAGTGAGAACCGGTCCTCAAGGGTCAGTTGACGGCCACCAAAGGAGTCCCGTCTCGGCCACAAAACTGCTGCCGGGTCGTCGAGCACCGGTCCCCGCACTCCGGGCAAATCTTGGAGGTGCTGGGCCATTCTGGCACAGCGACCGCTTTTGCCGCGCTGTAGAGCCCGTATGGGACCAGCGAGTCTCCGTCGAGAGGACAGTACTCGGCGTCCGCCGGATGAATGTGCCGACAGGTCGGGCAAATCGCGCCCTGGGCAAATCGCTGCGAAGAGCTCGATTCGGTCAGCTCTGCGCCATCCTTGATGCAAAACCGGTTGGGACCCGGGAACTCGCTTAGACAGACCGGACAGCCGCGCATTTGGTCCATGGTTGCAGGGTGGGCAGGCCGAGTCGGTCCGGCGGGCGCGGGCGCTTGCGGATCGGTCGCGAGATTGGACCGATCGCGCACTCGGCGCCGATGCACGAGGCCAAGGGCAACCGCAGCCAATGCGGCCCCCACGACACACAGCCCGACAGGATCCACCATCTTCGATAGTTTGGCGCAGGGAGCAGCCGGTCGCACGAAAAAGACCCGACGGTCAGACCGCCGGGCCTCGTGGGAGGACGTATGCCCCTTCCGCTCAGAGCTTCTTGACGGCTTCTGTGAGCGCGGGAACCGTGTCGAACAAGTCCGCGACGAGGAAGTAGTCCGCGACCTGGGCGATCGGGGCTTCCTTGTCCTTGTTGATCGCTACGATCTTCTTGCTCCCCTTCATGCCAGCCAAGTGCTGAATGGCGCCGGAGATACCGATGGCGATGTAGAGCTTCGGCGCGACGACCTTACCAGTCTGGCCGACCTGCAGCTCCGGGGAAACGTAACCTGCATCACAGGCCGCACGGGAGGCGCCCATCGCGGCGCCTAGCGCGTCGACCAGCGGCTCGATGACGTTCGTGAAGTTCTCGGCGCTCTTGAGCGCGCGACCGCCCGAGACGACGATGTCGGCGTCAGTGAGCTCCGGACGCTCGCTCTTGACGACCTCGACGCCCAGGAATTCGACCTTGTCGGCGACCGGATCGGCCACGACGGAGACGTCCTCCGAGGGGCTCGCCCCGCCGCTCGGCTCCGAAGCCGCGAACTCCGACTGGCGAACGGTGAGGACCTGCTTGTCCGTCGAGATCTCTAGCGTGCCGAAGACATTGGCGCCGTACATCGGACGCGTATACGACAGCTTGCCGCTGTCGATGTTGATCTTGCTGATGTCCGAAGCCAGGCCGGCTCCGAGCTTGGCCGCAACGCGCGGCAGCAGGTCCTTACCGAAGGCGCTCGCGCAGGCGACGACCAGGTCGTAGCCCTTGCCCACCTCCGCCACGGTCGCGGCGTACTTCTCGCAGACGTAACCTCCGGGGATTTCCGCCTTCAGCACCTTGCCCGCGCCAAACCCAGCCAACTCTTCGGCGGCGCCGCCAGCGCCTTCTCCAATGGAGAGAATGTCGAAGGAGCCGCCGGTCCCTTCGGTAATCTGCTTGGCGGCGTTCACCGCACAAAGCGTGGTTTTGCGTGCCTTGCCCTCGAGCAGCTCTGCAACAACGAGTACGTTAGCCATTTTCAGTTATTCCTTGTTTCCTGTTCGCTGGGTTAGATGACCTTGGCTTCGTTGTGGAGCTTGTCGACCAGCTCCTCCACGGACTCGACGAAGGTCGTTTCCCCCCCGCGCGCGGGCGGAAGCTCGAACTTGGTGTAGGCCAGCGACTTGTCGCCTTCGACGCCCAGTTCCGACACGCTCGTCGTGTCGATGGGCTTCTTCTTGGCCTGCATGATGCCCTTGAGCGAGGCATAGCGACCGCCCACCTCGAGCTTTGCGTACTCGAAGTCTGCCGGGGTGACGCCATTGCTCACCGACTTCGGATGCAGGATGCGGTCCGAGGTGGTCAGGACAGCGGGGCCGGTGACCTTCACGGTTGCGACGCCCGTGTCGAGCTCTCGCTTCACCTGGAGCGTCTTGCCGTCGTCGCTCGTCGCGATCTCCATCGCGTAGTTGATGATCGGCCAGCCGAGCTGGTCGGCCAGAACAGTCCCGGCCACGTTCGAGTCGCCGTCCGCAGCCTGCTTTCCCATCACGATGAGGTCCGGCTGCTCCTTGTCGGCGACCGCCTTGACGATCTTGGCGACCAGGTTCGAGTCCAGGCCGGTTTCCTCCGCATCGACGAGAATGCCGCGCTCCGCGCCCTTGGCGAGCCCCTCGCGGATGATGCGTTGGGTGTGCTCGTCGTTCGGTCCGATCGACAGCAGCACCACCTCGCCGACCCGCTTGTTCTTCTCGGCGCCGTTCTCGGTGAGTCGAAGCGCCGCCTCGAGACTCCAGTCGTCGAACGGATTCATCTTCCATTCGAGGCCTTCGGACGTCACCGTCTTGCCGTCACCGCTGATCTTGAGCTTGCTCGCATTGTCCGGGTCTGCGACCCGCTTGATGGTTACGAGGATCTTCACATGCCCTCCTCGGGGTTGAGGAGCCTCCCTCAGAAGGCAGGAGGCTCACAAAAAGCTGAAAAACGCGTGCGATCTAGGGGCGAATGCCCGAAGTGTCAAGCTGTGCGCTTCAGAGAGCCCCTCAGTTTCATGGGGAGGAGAAGAAGCCCACGATAGCCGAAACCGATTCCGGCAGGCCCGGACTTTCGTGTCAATCCTCAAGGCCGACTGTGCGATCGTAGCGCCACCCGAGCTCAGGAATCCCATGACTTTCCCGAGCGGTAGCAGGGTCTGGTGTTGCTCCGTCATGCGTGTCATACCGCCGCGCGATGAGCACGGACGCAAGCGCTAGAGGGTTTGCACTCGTCACTGGCGGCAGTAGCGGAATTGGACTCGAGACCGCTCGTGGGCTCGCCAAGAGCTTCGGAACGGTCGGAATCGTCGGACGAGACGCGGGTCGACTTGCGCAAGCCGCCGACGAGCTCGCATCGACCCCGGCTCGCATAGAGACCTTCCGTTGCGACTTCACGAGCCTGGCCGAAGTCCGCGGTCTCGCCGAGAAGGTCCGGCAGCGGTTTTCGTCGCTGGAGGCCTTGGTCAACAACGCAGGCGCCTGGTATCGAACCAGGTGTACGAGCGCAGACGGCTACGAGGCAACCTTCGCCGTCAATCATCTCGCGCATTTCCTGCTGACCGATGAGCTCGGTGACATGCTTGCGGCCTCGGCGCCCGCCCGCGTCGTCAACGTCTCCTCTTCCATGCACGCGCGACCCAAGTGTTTGAACTGGGACGACCTCATGTTCGAACAAAACTGGAAAGGTTTCGTCGCCTACAGCCACAGCAAACTGGCCAACGTGCTCTTCTCGAACGCGCTCGCGCGCCGATGGCACGGACGTGGCGTGACCTCGAACTCGCTGCACCCTGGGAACGTGAGAAGCCGAATCACCCGCGACAACAAGCTTCTGAATGCCCTGCACCGCTCTCCGCTCGCCCAGCTCGTGATCATGGACGAAGCGCGGGGTGCCGAGACCTCCATTTACTGCGCCACGGCCGACGAGCTAGCCCAGGTGACGGGAAGGTACTTCGTTCGCTGCAAAGAGAAGGCGCCGTCCAAGGCCGCCCAAGATCTCGAGGCGGCTGAGCGCCTCTGGGCCGTGAGCGAAGAGCTCGTCCAGCGCGCACTATAGACTCGGCCTTTCCGCTCGCCATTGCTCCGACCAGAATGGCCCCACCGGGCAGCCCGGAACGGCTACCAGCTAGAGTCACCGCAACATCGCGGTGACAAAGCCAGACCACCGGCGCGCCTGGGGGCTTGCGCCGTGGTCCGTCCTCGAGTCTTGGGCTAGCGTCATGGCGATGAACGACGTCCACTTCGCTTTCCTTTGCCCAATGCTTCTCGCGATGCTCATCGGCTGCGGAGATAGCAACGCGGTCCGAGAGGCCTGCGAGAACAACGACGATTGTGCCGAGTTAGAGTTTTGCGCGAGCGCCATCTGCCCCGCTGAGTTCAGCCTAGGGGAGTGCGCCGAACGTCCCGATCCCGCGGACTGCGAGGACGAGCGGGAGTCTGTCGTCTGCGGCTGTGACGGCGTCACCTACAGAAACTCCTGCTTCGCCGGAGCCGAAGGCGTCAGGGTCGCCATCGAGCTTCCCTGCTCCTGCGAGGACGACTCCGATTGTCCTGGTGACCAGCAAAGATGCGTCCGCGACCTGACCGACGAAGCGGGTCGCTGCGCGTTTCGATAACCGCCTGGCGCTAGCGCTGCCGCAAGCCTTCTAGAAATAGATTGGAGCAGTGGCCCGCGGCCTTGCGGAGCGCCGCGGGGTTCGAGTCGCCCAGCGCCCAGGTCAGCAGGATGGCGTCCAACGCGCCGAACAAGCTCCGCGCCACGACACGCGGGTTCAGGTCTTTTCGGAAGACGCCCCGCGTCTGTCCATCGTGAACGATGCCGGCCAGAGCCTCGATGTACTCGTTGAAAAGCGGCGTCGCGTACTGCTTCAGAAGCGTCGATGATTGGCGCAGGTTCACGGTGATGACCTCGGCGAGGTCCCGCTTGTCTTCGAGCAATCCGAGTTGAAGCTGGATGATGTGCTTCAGCCTCTGCTCGACCGGCATATCCGAGGCTGCAACCTCTTGCAGGATGCCGAGCAAGGCCTGGATCCCCTGCTCGAAAATCGAGATGAGAACGTCGTCCTTGTTCTTGAAGTAGAGGTAGATCGTCCCATCGGCGACGCCTGCCGCCTTCGCGATTTCACTCACGCGCGTCGCATAGAACCCATTCTTCGCAAACACCTTGATGGCTGCTCGCAGAATCCGCTCCCGCTTGTCCGGAGCGGCAGCCTCGTTCGCATCCGCTGAATCGCGGTTCATTCCCATCCGCCTACCACGCGCTCCACGGCGCCGTCAAACGAGCCCTTCAGCTCGAGGGCTCCTCGCCCCGCAGCAGCCGCCCGATATTCTCTCTATGGCGTAGGACGACCAAGACCCACAGGCCGACGGCGAGCAGAGTGGGCCACTGTCGCCCATCCAGGGTCACCGTAAGCAGCGCCGCGATCGTAGCGGCGCTCAACGACCCGATGCTCGCCCGGTGACTCATCCGCTTGGCTACAAAGAATGTCAGCAGCGCCGCCGCGCCAATGGGAGGCACCGCCGCGAGCAGAACTCCGCCGGCGGTTGCGGCACCCTTTCCACCCTGAAATCCGTGCCAGATGGGAAACAGGTGTCCGAGCACCGCCGCCCAGCCGGTTGCCACGATCCAAGGCCAGGACAGCTCGAGCCCCCAATGGGCGACCGCGACTGGAACGAATCCCTTGAGCGTGTCGAGCAACATGACGAGTCGGCCGCTGGCGACGCCCAGCGCACGCTCAACGTTCGTGGCGCCGATGTTTCCGCTTCCGGTGGCCCGCAAGTCCACCCCTCGACTCGAGGCCAAGAGCAGCCCGAACGAAACCGACCCCAAGAGGTAGGCGAATAGGAAAGCGGCGGGTCCCAGCATGGACGAAGCATACCGCGCTAGCGACCGACCGGAGGATCCGATCCCGACCAGTTTTTTGCTAGGCGCAGTCCCCCGGCCGTAGCGTTTCCGCATGAGGCATCCACAACGGCGAGGATCGCGCGTGCCCGTAGCATTCTACTGCGAGCTCATGACTGAAGCAGATGCTCTTCCGGCGTTCGTGACCAGTCTGAGCGAGCACGGGCTCTACCTCGATTCACTGGCCATGCTCGGTGGTCGATCCACCGACCGTATACAGCTACAACTCACCCTCCCGGGTGAGCCTGAGGCACTCTGGGTCATGGGAGAGGTCATTCATGACGAGCCGGGTCGCCTTTTCAACGAGACCGCCATTCGCTTCGTCAGCATGGCGAAAAGTCACTGGCGCGTCTTGCGAAGGTGGGTCCGTGTTCGCGAGTTGGCCCTGACCACGCAGCCCTCCCGCATGAGCCACGGGCACGCGGCCTGAGACCGGGGGCCTGCTAGCCCTGTCGTACTGGGTTAGAGTGGACCCAATGCGACGGGTCGCCTTGGCGGTTTGCTTTTCAACCCTCGCGTCAGCGTGCGCGGGGCGAATTCAGCACACTACGATGCCGGCGCCTTCAGAGGCCCGCGCAGTCAGCCTCGAGCCTCTTCACCTACATGCCACGCGCTCGGGCGAAGACTTCTACGTCCAGGCTTACGACGCACAGCTGCTGTTTCAGCAGGGTCTGGACTTGATGCGGCAGGGCAACTGCGATGCGGCAAACGACGCGTTTCATCGCATAAGCCTCGCGTTTCCGCAGAGTCGATACCTTTCAGCCTCTCTCTACAACGCCGGACTGTGCCTTCAACGCCAGTCGCGCTGGTCCGAGGCAACCAAGCGGTACGAGACGCTGCTGCGCGTCCGTCCCAACTCGAGGGACGTCAAGCATGCACTATTTCAACTCGCCTTTCTGTATCTCGAAACCAGCCGCTGGGAAGACGCTCTGGGCGTCACAGAGGCCTTGCTCGGCCGGTCCGATCTGGATTCCGACGAAGAGGTCGAGGCTATGGCGCGCCGGGCGGCGGCGCTGCTGGGGGAGGCCAAGCTCGAGGCGGCGGCAGCCACGGCACAAGCCGCGCTTCGCTTCTACAGAACTCGGTCCGAGCAGGCCCGGGTCAAGGACCCACATTTCGTCGCGTCAGCGAGCTTCACCCTCGCCGAGACGCTGCGCCTCCGCTCCGAAGCCATTCGAATCCCCCTCGCAGCCGTCCACGAGCAGCACCAGATTCTTGAAAGCCGGGCTCAGCTGCTGCTTGCCGCCCAGCGTGCCTATTTCGATACAATGCGACTCACTGACGCCTATTGGGCCTCCGCGTCCGGGTACCGGATTGGTGCGATGTACGATGCATTCTGGCGGGAGATCATGAGCGCACCGGTGCCGCTCCCCAAAACTCCGATGAGCACCGAAGAGTGCGATTTCTACAAGGAAGCCTACCGGACACGGCTCGCGGAGCTCGTCTCCCCACTTACCCGGCACGCGATTCGGTACTGGGAGCTCACCCTCGACATGGTCGCCAGAACGGGCGTGGACTCGGAGTGGACCGAGCGGATTCGCGAGGAACTGGCAGAGGTCCGGAGCCGGTTCCAACCTCGTGCTGATGCCGCCTCGTCCCCGGGGAGGGCGGAGCGGGCTGTGCAGGCCAAATCGATCGCCCCGGCGATGTAGCCTGTGATTCCCTTGACTTCATCAAGGGTCAACCGTAGTTAAGCGCGCCCCAAGGCATCGGGTGGAGCTCCGGTTGGCACCCGCTTGCTTGCGCGGGAACGGATGACCTCAAAAATGGTCTTCTTGCTGGCGTAGCTCAACTGGTAGAGCACCGGTTTTGTAAACCGGCGGTTATGAGTTCAAGTCTCATCGCCAGCTCGAGCGATGTCCTGGAGGAGAGACGGAAGCGGAGCGAAACAGACAAGCGATCGATAAAATTCGGAGGGTTGCCCGAGCGGTCAAAGGGAGCAGACTGTAAATCTGCCGGCTTATGCCTACGGTGGTTCGAACCCACCACCCTCCACCGAGCAGTGGAAAAAGGTTCACAAACTTGCGGGTGTAGCTCAGTTGGTAGAGCGTCAGCCTTCCAAGCTGAATGTCGCCGGTTCGAATCCGGTCGCCCGCTCCGGAGAAATTTTTGATTTATGCCCAGGTAGCTCAGTGGTAGAGCACCTCCTTGGTAAGGAGGAGGTCGTGAGTTCAAGTCTCATCCTGGGCTCCACTGACGAACGACTTAGAAGGCAAGGACAGTAGGAAGCGAACAATGGCTAAGGAAAAGTTTGTTCGAAACAAACCACACATCAACGTAGGCACGATCGGTCACATCGACCACGGCAAGACCACGCTGACGGCCGCCATCATGAAGGTGATGTCGGACAAGCATGGTGGCGAGGTGAAGTCGTACAAGGACATCGCCAAGGGCGGGACCGAGCGTGACGACACGAAAACGGTCACGATCGCGACCAGTCACGTCGAGTATCAGACGGAGAATCGTCACTATGCGCACGTCGACTGCCCCGGCCATGCCGACTACGTGAAAAACATGATCACCGGCGCAGCCCAGATGGACGGCGCGATCTTGGTCGTGAGTGGCGTGGACGGCCCGATGCCGCAGACCAAGGAGCACGTGCTCCTTGCCCGTCAGGTCGGCGTTCCGACGATGGTGGTCTTTCTCAACAAGTGCGACGCGGTGGACGACCCGGACCTGCTCGAGCTGGTCGAGATGGAAGTTCGCGAGCTGCTGAGCAAGTACGACTATGACGGTGACAACATCCCGGTCGTGCAGGGCTCGGCGCTCGGCGCGCTGAACGGCGAAGAGAAGTGGGTCGAGTCGATCGTGAACCTGATGAGCGAGGTCGACGCCCACATTCCGGAGCCGCAGCGGGATATCGACAAGCCGTTCCTGATGGCGGTCGAGGACGTTTTCTCGATCAAGGGTCGCGGCACGGTGGTGACCGGGCGAATCGAGCGCGGCATCATCAAGGTGGGTGACGAGGTGGAAATCCTCGGGGTGCGAGACCCGAAGAAGACGACGGTCACGGGCGTCGAGATGTTCCGCAAGCTGCTCGACCAGGGGCAGGCGGGCGACAACGTGGGCTGCCTGCTTCGCGGCGTGGACAAGGACGACGTGGAGCGCGGGCAGGTTCTGGCGAAGCCCGGTTCGGTGAACACGCACACGAAGTTCGAGTGCGAGGTGTACGTGCTGACGAAGGAAGAGGGCGGCCGCCACAAGCCGTTCTTCTCGAACTACACGCCGCAGTTCTACATCCGGACGTTGGACGTGACCGGTAAGATCGAGCTGCCCGAGGACATCAAGATGGTGATGCCCGGCGACAACGTGAAGATGAAGGTCAACCTCATCACCCCCGCGGCGATGGAGGAGAAGCAGCGCTTCGCCATCCGTGAGGGCGGTCGCACCATCGGTGCTGGCGTCATCTCCAAGATCATTGAGTAATCGCGGGTCTAACCCCTAGCCGTGGCGACATGCCCAAAGATCGAGTGAAGGTTGCGCTCGCCTGCGAAGAATGCGGCGGGCGCAACTATCACAGCACCCGGCCTAGAAACACTGGCCAAAAAGAGCGCCTTGCACTTAAAAAGTTTTGTCGTACCTGCAACCGGCATACCCTCCACAAGGAGTCCAAGTAACCCGAGTCCCCAAACTGAACGGAACGCTGGCAAAGCGCCCTTCCCAGTAGCAATCTCCTAGGCCAGTAGCTCCAATTGGTAGAGCAGCGGATTCCAAATCCGCGGGTTGTGGGTTCGAATCCCTCCTGGCCTGCCGAAAGATGAACCATGGCGATTACGAGTGAACAAGAAAAAGCGAGACCTGCCGGCACTCTTGGTGTCGAGCGTTGGGTCCAGTTCGTGTACTTCGGTGCCGCGGTCACGCTCGCCTGGTTCCTGATCAAGAGCTCCACGGCGACCTGGACTCTGCTTGCGGACACAGTGGACGCCGTTCCCGAGCCCAACGAGACGATCATCGCCATCGCCTCGGGCCTCGTCGCTGCAATCGTGGCCGTCGCGGCTTTCCGTGCGAAGAAGGTTCATGAGTTTGTAACCGAGGTCTGCGTGGAGTTGTCCAAAGTGACTTGGCCGACCCGCAAGGAAACCTGGTCGCAAACCATCGTAGTGCTCATCGTGTCGGCGATAGCCGCTCTCATCCTGGGTGTTTTCGACGGCACTTGGTCGAAAATCACAGACCTGATTTACAACGTGTGAACTTGATGAAGTGGTACGTCGTACAAGCCTACTCAGGCTATGAGAACAAAGTTAAGCTTTCCTTACTCGAGCGAATCAAGCAGTCGGGAATGGAAGCTCAATTCGGTGACATCCTGATTCCCAAGGAAAACGTCCAGGACACACGCGGAGGGAAGAAGCGTCTGAGTTCGCGCACCTTCTACCCCGGCTACATCTTCGTCCAGATGGATCTGTCCGACGAGACTTGGCACCTCATCAAAGACACCCCAAAGGTGAGCGGGTTCGTCGGCGGTCGCCATCCCGCCCCGGTTCCTGAGCGTGAAATCGCCGCTATCGCCCAACAGGTCGCCGAAGGCGCTGCGAAGCCAAAGCCGCGTGTTCAGTTCGAAAAGGGCGACCACGTCCGCGTCACCGACGGCGCCTTCGCCAATTTCACTGGAACCATCGAGGAAGTGAACCACGAAAAGCACAAGGTTCGCGTTCTCGTCTCCATCTTCGGCCGAGCCACTCCGGTCGAGCTGGATTACGTCCAGGTCGAAAAAACTAACTAGCACCGTTTACGGATGTCTACCCAAGCGCAGATTTTCAAAGAAATCGGCTTGCATTTTTTGTGCCCTGAGGCATTACACGCCGCTCTTACCTGGTTGAGCCCATGAAAAAGGTCATCGGACAGATCAAGCTTCAATTGCCAGCGGGCAAGGCAAATCCTTCGCCTCCCGTCGGTCCTGCGTTGGGCCAGCACGGCGTCAACATCATGGCGTTCTGCAAAGAGTTCAACGCCAAGACTCAAAAGGACGCTGGCTTGATCATCCCGGTGGTGATCTCGGTCTACCAGGACCGCTCCTTCAGCTTCATCATGAAGACGCCGCCCGTCGCGGTGCTCATCAAGAAGGCAATCAATCTCCAGTCAGGCTCGGCCCGTCCCAACAAGGACAAGGTCGGAAAGCTGACGAGGGCCCAGGTCAAAGAGATTGCGGAGACCAAGCTCAAGGACACCAATGCGGGCAGCATCGAGGCTTGCATGCAAAGCGTGATCGGGACCGCCCGTTCAATGGGAGTCGAGCTCGCTGACTGACTTGTTCTGAGTGGCTCCGGCCACTCCCCGCACCACCGGGGACAAACGGTGGTAGGTGGCTTCGCCACCGCTAGGAGGAACGATGAAACCCGGAAAGAGGCGAAAGGCTGCCACTGACACGCCTGATCGCAGCCGCCGATACGCTCTCAGCGATGCCGTGTCGCTCGTGAAGGAGCTGGGTTTCGCCAACTTTGACGAATCCGTGGACGTGGCCGTACGCTTGGGTGTTGACCCGAAGCATGCCGACCAAATGGTCCGCGGTGCGGTCGTCCTCCCTCATGGAACGGGCAAAACGAACCGTGTCCTCGTGTTCGCAAAGGGCGAAAAGGCCATGGAAGCCGAGCAAGCAGGGGCCGACCACGTCGGCGCCGACGAGCTCGTCGCCAAGATCACCGAAGGCTGGCTGGACTTCGATACCGTCGTCGCAACGCCCGACATGATGGGACAGGTGGGTCGCCTAGGTCGCGTGCTCGGCCCCCGCGGTCTGATGCCGAACCCGAAGGTTGGCACGGTGACCTTCGATGTCAGCAAGGCCGTCCAAGAGGCGAAGGCTGGCAAGGTCGAGTTCCGCGTCGAGAAGGCCGGAATCGTTCATGCACCCGTTGGCAAGCGTTCGTTCGAGCCAGGCGCTTTGGCTGAGAACGTGAGGTCGCTCGTCAACGCGCTCGTCAAGGCAAAGCCTTCGGCCGCCAAAGGTACCTACCTCCGCACCATCACTCTCAGCTCCACGATGGGTCCCGGCATCAAGGTCGACCCGGCAAGCATCGAGGCGGAGGCCTAATCATGCCACTTACCCGAGAAGAGAAACTTGGTCAGGTCAATTCTGTCCGCGATAGCTTCGAAAAGGCAGTCGCCACTGTCCTCGTCGACTTCCGCGGAGTGAACGTCGAGTTGATCACGGCCCTCCGCGCCCGCTTCCGCGAGGCTGGCGTCGAGTATCGGGTCATCAAGAACAACGTTGTGCGCAAGGCTCTCGAGGGTTCTGAGCTCGCCGGCAACGATAAGTTCACGGCCCATCTCGCTGGTCCGACGGCCATCGCATGGAGCTTCGAAGATCCGTCCGCCGCGGCGAAGATCATCAAGAGCTTCCGCAAGGAGTTTGCCGACACCCTGACTCCGAAAGACAAGCCGGAGAAACTGCTAGTCAAGTGCGGCCTGCTGGACGGTCAAGTTCTGGATGCCAAGCGAGTGGAGAATGAGCTCGCTGCGCTTCCAGGCAAGGATGAGATTCGCGCTTCCCTGCTCGCGCAGCTCATGGCGCCCATGCAGAACCTAGTCGCGCAAATCAACGCACCGGGTCAAAACCTCGCCCTCGTTCTCGATGCGTATCGGCGCAAAGAGTCGGGCGAATAACGGAATTTTCATTTTTATCGCGTCACACGCGGTAGCGGAGAGTCAACGATGGCAAGTATGAATGTAGAACAGATGGTCGAAGAGCTCAGCTCCTGGTCCGTCATGGACGTGTCAACCCTCGTGAAAGCCCTCGAAGAGAAGTGGGGCGTTTCGGCGGCACCGGCGGCCGTGGCCGTAGCGGGAGGCCCTGCGGTGGGTGAAGCTGCCGCTGAGGAGCAGACCGAGTTCGACGTCGAACTCACCGAGGCTGGCGCCAAGAAGATCAACGTGATCAAGGCGATCCGCGAGATCACGCAGCTCGGCCTTGCCGACGCTAAGAGCCTCGTGGAAGCCGCCCCGAAGGTCGTCAAAGAGGCGGTCTCCAAGGAAGAGGCCGAGGAAATCAAGAAAAAGCTCGAAGAAGCCGGCGCTAAGGTCACCGTCAAGTAAGCCGCATGGCGTTGCTTTTTGGGCCCCGCGACGGGGACTTGGCAGCCATGCCCGGCCGGGTTAACCTTCGGTCCGGGGGCGGTCCCATTGCGCGCAGCTCGGTCTTCATGAAAACGACTTTCCGCGATGCGACGGGGGGCCGATTGGCCTCCTTGTCGTGCATTAGTTTATAGGCAGTTGGACTTACGGCTCCGGACGACCGTCCGGCAGGAGTCTCGGTAATGGCGGCGACCACAATTCAGACGAACTTTCGGATGCGACACACCTTCGGGAAGATCGAACGCATCCTCGAGATCCCGAATCTCATCGATATTCAGAAGAAGTCGTACGACAAGTTTCTTCAGACCGACATCCCGCGCGACGACCGGGAGATAACGGGTCTGCAGGGCGTGTTCAGCAGCGTCTTCCCTATTCGCGACTTCAATGGAACGAGCGAGTTGGTCTTTGCTGGGTACACGCTCGAGCGACCGAAGTACGACGTCGACGAATGCCGGCAGCGGGGCATGACCTACGCGGCGCCGATAAAGGTCACCATCCAGCTGATCATCTACGACAGTGGTGGTGACGGGGCCGAGCGGGCCGTCCGGGACATCAAGGAGCAGGAGGTCTACTTCGGCGAGATCCCGTTGATGACCGAGAACGGAACCTTCATCATCAACGGCACGGAGCGCGTCGTCGTCAGCCAGCTCCACCGAAGTCCTGGCGTGTTCTTCGACCACGACCGCGGAAAGACGCACTCTTCAGGCAAGCTGCTGTACCAGGCGCGGATCATTCCCTACCGTGGGTCTTGGCTCGACTTCGAGTTCGATCCTAAGGATCTGCTTTACGTTCGAATCGATCGCCGGCGGAAGATGCCGGCCACGGTGCTGCTGAAGGCGCTGGGCTACAACACCCGCGACCTACTCAACTACTACTATGACACTGAGACCATCCACATCGTGTCGGATGACCAGTACGCCAAGTCGATCGAGTATGACCTGCTGCCCGGCCAGCGCGCTACGCACGACATCACGGTCGGTGACGACGTGCTGGTGCGCAAGAACCGTAAGTTCACGCGCGCGGCGATCCGCAAGCTGAAAGATGCAGGTCTCAACTACTTGCCAATCGACTTCGCCGAGGTGATCGGGAAGGTCGCTGCCGAGGACGTGATCGATGAGGACACGGGGGAGATTCTCCTAGCCGTCAACGAAGAGGTCACCGAAGAGCGGATCGAGGCTCTTCGAGAGGCGGGCATCAACGAGTTCAAGGTCTTGTTCATCGACGGCCTGAACGTCGGGGCCTATCTCCGAGACACCCTCCTCGTCGACAAGGTCCAGTCGCAGGACGAGGCGATTTTGGAAATCTATCGCCGACTTCGTCCTGGGGACCCACCCACGCTCGACACGGCGCGAAATCTCTTCAACAACCTGTTTTTCAATCCAGAGCGCTATGACCTCAGTCAGGTTGGACGGCTCAAACTCAACTACAAGTTCTATCGGGACGTCGAAGAGTCCGAGAAACCCGCGCTCGATCACACGGTTCTTACGAACAAAGACATTCTGGCGACAGTCAAGCACCTGATCGACCTAAAGAATGGTCGAGGCTCCGTCGACGACATCGACCACTTGGGCAACCGCCGGGTTCGGGCCGTCGGTGAACTGATGGAGAATCAGTACCGAATCGGCCTCGTTCGGATGGAGCGTGCCATCAAGGAGCGGATGAACATGTCTCAAGAGATTGAGACGCTCATGCCGCACGACTTGATTAACGCGAAGCCCGTGAGCGCGGTCGTCAAAGAGTACTTCGGTTCGAGTCAGCTGTCGCAGTTCATGGACCAGACCAACCCACTCAGCGAGGTGACCCACAAGCGCCGTCTCTCTGCGCTTGGCCCCGGTGGTCTCACTCGTGAGCGCGCAGGGTTCGAGGTCCGGGATGTTCACACGACCCACTACGGCCGAATCTGTCCGATTGAGACGCCGGAAGGCCCGAACATCGGCCTAATCGCATCACTTTCGACCTATGCCCGGGTGAACGACTACGGCTTCGTCGAGACGCCGTACCGCAAAGTGCAGGAAGGCGTTGTTCTCGACGACCAAGTTCGCTGGTACTCGGCTTTGGAAGAAGAAGGTCACTACATCGCTCAGGCCAACGCCAAAATCGACAAGACCAGCCGAAAGCTCTCGGGTAACCTGATCAGCGCTCGGTTCAACGGCGAGTTCGTGATGGTGCCGCCCGATACCGTCCAACTGATGGACGTCTCTCCGAACCAGCTCGTTTCGGTCGCCGCCTCTCTGATTCCGTTCCTAGAGCATGACGATGCAAACCGCGCCCTAATGGGTTCAAACATGCAGCGTCAGGCGGTTCCGTGTGTTCGCACGCACGCTCCGATCGCCGGCACCGGGATTGAGGGCCGTGTTGCGCGCGACTCGGGCGTCTGCATGGTCGCGCAGCGCGACGGTGTGGTGGAGTCGGTCGATGCGACCCGGATCGTCGTCAAGGCATCGGCCGAAGGTGAGGCCGGTGCGT
The DNA here is from genome assembly GCA_963746475.1 of uncultured delta proteobacterium. Classification (GTDB taxonomy): domain Bacteria; phylum Myxococcota_A; class Polyangia; order Polyangiales; family Houyiibacteriaceae; genus SG8-38. The sequence continues at coordinate 235,789 of CAVVBB010000001.1, read as the reverse complement.
TTCCGGACATCTATCGTCTGAACAAGTTCCAGCGTTCGAATCAGAACACGGCTTACAACCAGACGCCGATCGTGCGACCTGGGGACCACGTTCAGGCCGGCGACGTCATCGCAGATGGCCCAAGCACGGACCGCGGCGAGTTGGCACTCGGGCAAAACGTCATCGTCGCGTTCATGCCCTGGGGTGGTTACAACTTCGAGGACTCCATTCTTCTGTCGGAGCGAATCGCGAAGGACGACGTTTACACCTCGGTGCACATCGAGGAGTTCGAGTGCGTGGCTCGCGACACGAAGCTTGGCAAGGAAGAGATCACCCGCGACATTCCCAACGTCGGCGAAGAGGCGCTCAAGGATCTCGACGAATCCGGCATCATTCGCATCGGCGCGGAGGTCCACCCTGGCGACATTCTCGTCGGGAAGATCACGCCGAAGGGCGAGACTCAGCTCTCTCCAGAAGAGAAGCTTCTGCGCGCCATCTTTGGCGAGAAAGCCGGTGACGTTCGCGACACGTCTTTGAAGGTGCCGCCGGGTGTGAGCGGGGTCGTCATCGACGCGCGTGTGTTCGCGCGTAAGGGCACGGACAAGGACGAGCGGTCGCTTCAGATCGAGGAGGCGGAACGAGCGAAGTTCGAAAAGGACATGGCGGACGAAATCAAGATTGTCCTCGATTCCGCCCATGACCGCGTCCGGGAGTATCTCGTCGGGAACACCACGACCGCAAAGCTCGTGGACGACAAAGCCACGCAGCTGCTTGCGAAGGGTGCGAAAATCACGGCTGCCGACCTCGACGGAATTCCGTACAAGTACTGGTCCCACATCGAGGTCACCGACGACAAAGAGAAGGTCGACGCCATCTTGGCCCAGGTCGAGGACCAGACCGAAGCGGTCAAGATGCTCTTCCAAGAGAAGATCGACAAGCTCGGCAAGGGTGATGAGCTCCCGCCGGGCGTGATCAAGATGGTGAAGGTCTACGTTGCCATCAAGCGAAAGCTTCAGGTTGGCGACAAGATGGCTGGCCGTCACGGAAACAAGGGTGTCGTGAGCCGCATCCTCGCGGAAGAGGACATGCCTTATCTGCCGGATGGCACTCCGGTAGACCTCGTGTTGAACCCGCTCGGCGTTCCCAGTCGTATGAATGTCGGTCAGATTCTCGAGACGCATCTCGGATGGGCTGGTTACCTCCTGGGGAAGCAGTTGCAGGAGATGATCGAGCAGAAGGCCAGCGCGGCTGAGCTCCGCGAGCGCATCCGTGGGATCTTCAAGCGGGGCGATGTCGTCGAGGTGCTCGACCAGCTTCCTGACGAGCAGGTCGCCGACATGGCGAAGAGCTGGAAGCATGGACTTCAGTTGGGCACACCCGTGTTCGACGGTGCGAGTGAAGAGGAGATCAAAGAGCTCCTCCGCTTGGCCGGCGTTCAGACCAGCGGACAGACGGTGCTCTTTGATGGCCGTACTGGCGACGCCTTCCACGAGGACGTCACGGTCGGCATCATGTACATGCTGAAGCTTCACCACTTGGTGGACGACAAGATCCACGCCCGGAGCATCGGGCCGTACTCCCTCGTCACGCAGCAGCCGCTGGGTGGTAAGGCCCAGTTCGGCGGCCAGAGGCTCGGTGAGATGGAGGTTTGGGCGATGGAGGCCTACGGCGCAGCCTACGCACTCCAGGAGTTCCTGACCGTGAAGTCTGACGATGTTCAAGGAAGAACCCGCATGTACGAGTCGATCGTGAAGGGTGACTACGCGCTCGACCCGGGGCTTCCAGAGAGCTTCAACGTGTTGATGAAAGAGCTTCAGGCGCTCTGCTTGAACGTAGAGTTGGTTGAGTCGAGCAATCTTGGCCGCAGGTCGGACGACGTCCTTGCCGCGGAGGAAGAGTAAGCCATGAAGGACATCTTCAGCTTCTTCGAAAAGCCCAAAGACCCGCTGGCGTTTTCGGCCATTCGGATTTCTCTGGCTTCGCCCGAGAAGATTCGTGAGTGGTCGCACGGTGAGGTAAAGAAGCCGGAAACGATCAACTACCGGACTTTCAAACCCGAGCGGGATGGGCTCTTCTGCGCCAAAATCTTTGGGCCCGTCAAGGATTACGAGTGCATCTGCGGCAAGTACAAGCGCATGAAGCACCGCGGCATTGTCTGTGAAAAGTGCGGCGTAGAGGTGATTCAGAGCAAGGTTCGCCGGGAGCGGCTTGGGCACATCACCTTGGCAACGCCTGTCGCTCACATCTGGTTCCTGAAGAGCCTTCCGAGCCGTATTGGTGCGATTCTCGACGTGACCCTCAAGGATCTGGAGCGCGTGCTCTACTGCGAGAGCTACGTCGTCCTCGATCCTCGTGAGACCCCGCTCGAGCGTGGGGAAATCCTCACCGAGGAACGCTTCCACGACCTGCTGGATGAGTACGGCGACGCCGCCTTCGAAGCCGGCATGGGCGGCGAAGCGGTTCTCGAGATGCTCCGCGACATCGACGTTCACGCGCTAGCCGAGCAGCTACGCCTCGACCTCAAGGAGGCGACCAGTGAGGCAAAGCGAAAGAAGCTCGCGAAGCGCCTCAAAGTCGTGGAGGCTTTCCGCGACTCCGGCAATCGTCCCGAATGGATGATGTTGTCGGTGATTCCCGTGCTGCCACCGGACCTGCGTCCCCTCGTTCCGCTAGACGGGGGGCGCTTCGCGACCTCGGATTTGAATGACCTGTACCGTCGGGTGATCAACCGAAACAACCGCCTAAAGCGCCTGATCGAGCTCAACGCTCCGGAGATCATCATTCGGAACGAGCGTCGAATGCTTCAGGAGGCCGTGGACGCACTTTTCGACAACGGTCGTCGTGGCAAGACGATCACCGGCCCGAACAAACGGCCCCTCAAGTCGCTCTCCGACATGTTGAAAGGCAAGCAAGGGCGATTTCGGCAGAACCTCCTCGGCAAGCGCGTCGACTACTCGGGCCGTTCCGTGATCGTCGTCGGGCCCGGCCTACGTCTGCATCAGTGCGGGCTGCCCAAGAAGATGGCACTCGAGCTGTTTAAGCCCTTCATCTACAACAAGCTGGAAGAGCGCGGCTACGTCACGACCATCAAGAGCGCGAAGAAACTGGTCGAAAAGGAAAAGCCGGAGGTTTGGGATATCCTCGACGAGGTCATCACCGAGCATCCGGTGATGCTGAACCGTGCGCCGACCCTTCACCGACTGGGCATCCAGGCCTTTGAGCCCGTCCTCATCGAGGGCAAGGCCATTCGCTTGCACCCGCTGGTCTGCACGGCTTTCAACGCCGACTTCGACGGCGATCAGATGGCGGTTCACGTACCGCTCTCGGTCGAGGCGCAAATGGAAGCTCGTGTTCTCATGATGAGCACGAACAACATCCTGTCGCCGGCCAGTGGTCGTCCGATCATCAATCCGACGCAGGACATCGTCCTCGGCCTATACTACATGACGCGCGAGAAGCAGTTTGCGAAGGGTGCGTACCGGGAGGGCCAGGAGAAGGAGGGGCAGTTCACGGGCATCTTCGCCTCGCCGGACGAAGTCCGGATGGCCTACGACCAGGGGATGGTCGAGCTGCACACCCGAATTCGGTTCCGACATGCTGGGGAGCTGTACAACACCACGGTGGGCCGGGTGCTCGTCAGCGACATTCTTCCGGAGGGCATGGACTTCCCGGCGGTGAACAAGGTTCTCGACAAGAAGGCCTTGAGTTCGCTGATCGACGAGTGTTATCGCGCGAGCCGAAACAAGAACACGGTTCTGCTGGCCGACCGACTGCGGACCATGGGATTCGAAATGTCGACCCGTGCAGGGATCTCGATCTGCATGGATGACATGATCATCCCAGACTCCAAAAAGGACGTGCTGCAGCGTGCTCAGTCGGATGTTGAGACGGTCGTCGAGCAGTACCAGGAAGGTCTCATCACGGATGGTGAGCGGTACAACAAGGTCGTCGACATCTGGGCAGAGGCTTCGGATCAGGTCGCCCGGGATCTGATGGACGCCATCGGGACCGAAGAGGTCGAGGACCCGGAGACGGGAGAGAAGACCCGCCAGCCGAGCTTCAACTCGATCTTCATGATGGCCGACTCTGGTGCACGAGGCTCGAACCAGCAGATTCGTCAGCTGGCTGGCATGCGTGGCCTGATGGCCAAGCCGTCTGGCGAGATTATCGAGACACCGATCACCGCGAACTTCCGCGAGGGTTTGACTGTCTTGCAGTACTTCATCTCGACACACGGTGCACGAAAGGGTTTGGCCGATACGGCGCTCAAGACGGCGAACTCCGGCTACCTCACGCGACGTCTCGTGGACGTGGCCCAGGACAGCGTCATCACGGACTTTGACTGTGAAACGCTCGACGGCATTTGGGTGAGCAAGCTCGAGGAGGGCGGCGAGGTCGTCACGCCGCTCGGTGACCGTGTTCTCGGTCGCATTGCTTTGGAGGACATCGTGGACCCGGTGACGGGCGATGTTCTAGTTGAGGCCAATCAAGAGATTGACGAAGCTCTCGTGGCGAAGGTCGAGGGTGCTGGTATCGAGCGGGTTCTGATCCGCTCGGTGCTTACCTGTCAGTTGCGACGTGGCGTCTGTGCCATGTGCTACGGCCGTGACCTCGGCCGTGGTTATCAGGTCAACATTGGGGAAGCCGTCGGAATCATCGGCGCACAGTCGATCGGTGAGCCGGGTACGCAGCTCACCATGCGGACCTTCCACATCGGTGGTGCGGCGGCTCGCGGGAAGATCGAGCAGAGCAGCATCGAGACCCGTTTGGGCGGCACGGTGAAGTTCGAAAACGCCAAGTTGGTCACAAAGAAAGACGGCACAGTCGTCTGTATGAACCGGCACGGGGCTGTGAAGATCCTCGATGAATCCGGGCGTGAACGAGAGCATCTGGGGCTCACCTACGGTGCGTCCGTGCGTGTCAAGGAGGGCGACACGGTCGAGCGCGGTACCTTGCTCGCCGAGTGGGACCCCTATGCAATCCCGATCCTCACTGAGGTTCCGGGCGTCGTGAAGTACGGCGACGTGGTCGAAGCTGTCACGATGGATGAGAAGCTCGACGAGGTGACGGGCTTGTCGCGTCGAGTCGTTATCGAGTCGCGGGATCCCGGGGCTCGTCCGCGAATCTCGATCAAGGACCCCGACACGGGGGAAACCGCGAAGACAGGCGTTGCGGAGAACGTCGCTCGCTACTTCCTCCCCGTTGGAGCCAACATCATCCCGATGGACGGGCAGAGGGTCGAAGCCGGTGAGATCATCGCGAAGATTCCGCGCGAGACCACGAAAACGAAGGACATCACCGGTGGTCTTCCGCGGGTTGCAGAGCTCTTCGAGGCTCGAAAGCCGAAGGATCACGCGATAATCAGTGAGATCGACGGTGTCGTGTCTTTTGGTAAAGACACGAAGGGCAAGCGCAAGGTCGTCATCACTCCGGAGGTGGGAGAGCCGAAAGAGTATCTGATTGCCAAGGGTAAGCACCTCACCGTAAAGGATGGGGATTACATCCGCGCGGGCGAGCCGCTCATGGACGGACCAGCCAATCCGCACGACATCCTGAAGGTGAAGGGCGAGAAGGAGCTGGCGGCCTGGTTGGTCGACGAGATTCAGCAGGTGTATCGCCTGCAGGGCGTCACCATCAACGACAAGCACATTGAAGTCATCGTGCGGCAGATGTTGCAGCGTGTCCGAATCAAGGAGACGGGCGACACCCGATTCCTGCCCGACGAGCAAGTGGAGAAGTCCCTGTTCGAGCGTGAGAACGAACGGGTGATCGCCAAGGGTGGTCAGCCTGCGGTCGCAGAGCCGCTGCTGCTGGGGATTACCAAGGCGTCGCTTTCGACGGATTCGTTCATCAGTGCGTCGTCCTTCCAAGAGACGACGAAGGTGCTCACGGAGGCGGCGATTGGGGGCAAGGTGGATGAGCTCCGCGGGCTCAAGGAGAACGTCATCATGGGTCGGCTGTTGCCTGCCGGCACAGGGCTTGGCGCGTACAACAGGATCGACATGGTGGTTGCGGACGACTCCCTGCAGCCGGTCATTCCGACTGCAGCCCCGCCGGTCATCGAACACGAGCCGGTTGCGGCCGCAGCCAGCGAAGAATAGCAGTCCGCCTTTGGGCTGAACGAGCGGTCCACGCGGCTTCGGCGGCGTGGGCCGTTTGTGCTTAACCGGAGCCGGTCGGCGTTTTCGCGCTGGCGCGCTGCCTGGCATGGATCCGCTGGGGCGCGGATTGCATTGTTTCAGGGATCTTCGTGCAATGAGGGGGCCTGCCTCGGTACCCTTGGGCGATGCCATACCTGTTCGAGGACGACACGCATCGGGCTCTTCGGGCCGAGATTCGACGTTTTGCGGCGGCGGAGGTCGCGCCCAAAGCTTCGGCTTGGGAGGAAGCGAATGAGTTCCCAAAGGAGCTCTACCGGCGGGCCGCTGAGGTTGGTCTGCTCGGGGCCGGGTATCCCGAGGAACTTGGAGGCTCTGGGGGTGACTTTGGTCATGCCCTGGTGGCGGGCGAGGAGATGGTGCTCGCGGGCAAGTCGGTGGGGACTTGCGTGGGCCTCGGAAGCTTGGGCATAGCCGTACCGCCTATCCTGAAGTTTGGAACGGCGGCCCAGCAGGAACGGTTCCTCAGGCCTGTGCTCGGGGGAGAGAAGATCGCAGCCCTGGGTATTACCGAACCGGATGGCGGAAGCGACGTTGCGGCCATCCGAACACGGGCCGTCCGCGACGGCGACCACTATGTCGTCAATGGGGCAAAGAGCTTCATCACCTCAGGATGCCGTGCGGACTTTGTCACGACCGCGGTGCGAACGGGTGAGCCAGGTCATGCGGGTATTTCCTTGCTGATCATCGAGAGCGACACCCCGGGGTTCAGCGTGGCCGGCAAGCTCAAAAAGACGGGCTGGTGGGCCAGTGATACGGCGGAGCTGGTGTTCGAGGATTGCCGAGTTCCGGTCGCTCACTTGATTGGCAAGGAGAACTCCGGGTTTGCGATGATCATGGCCAACTTCGTCGCAGAGCGACTCATGCTCGCGTCGCAGTGTGTTGCGATTGCGGAGCTGGCCTACCGCGAATCGGTCGTTTACGCGAAGCAACGCGAGGCGTTCGGTCGGCCGCTCACTGGCTTTCAGGTGACGCGGCACAAGCTCGCCGACATGGCGACGCGGATCGCTGCTGGGCGCGCCCTCACGGGAGAATGCGTGATGCGGTTCTTGAATCACGAGCAGCATCCGGCCCTGGCGGCAATGGCGAAGAATGCGGCGAGCGACATGTGCTCGGCGGTTTGCGACGAGGCGGTGCAGATTCATGGGGGCTTTGGTTACATCCGCGAGTATGTCGTGGAGCGCCTCTACCGTGACGCGCGTCTGTATCCCATCGGAGGTGGAACGCGGGAGATCATGAACGAGATCATCAGCAAGGCTGAAGGCTACTGAGGCGCGCAATATGGGAGCGTCACCTCTGTTTCACGAAGGGACGTTACGGATGCGCGCGGGAGCCGAGTAGGATGCCGCGCTCGATGAAGTCGGCGAGCATGTCGGAGAGCTTGTCGACGAACTCGGGACCAATCTCGATGCCGTGCTCCGCGGCGACGCCGTGTACGCTTTGGGTCATGGTTTGATCGCCCGGGATCCAGGCACGCACGAGATTCGCGGCCAGGGCGTTGAGCTTCCAGACGACGACCTCGTGCTCGCTGTCTCGGTACACGCACAGCCAAGTTGCCTCGGGGCTGTGCAGCTTCGAGGAAGGCTCCTGGTGAACCGGATAGGCAAGCTCGAGGATGCGAAGGCTCGGTGTGAGCACGGGGGCGAGATCGAAGTTGAACTCCACGGTGGGCAGGTGCTTGGAGGGCGCGTATTTCACGTCCCAGCGAGCGATCTCGTAACGCGCCAGGTCGCTGAGCCAGGCGGGGTCGGCTGCCTTGAAGCGGGGCAGGGCGAAGGCGGCGAAGTCGTTGGGGACGCAGCGAAAGAGGTTGCTCTCGGGGCCGCCGGTCATTGCGAGCCATTGGGCGACCTGGTTCAGGAACGCCTCAGCTCCCAGCGTGCGCTTGCTGCGAGGAAGTGCGTTGCTCACGACGTCGAAGAGACGCTTGCGAACCATGCTCCGGTAGATGAGCCAGCGCTCCGGCGAGCCCAGGGCCGCTAGGTCATCTTCACGCGGCTCGAGATCGAAACAGACGCGCTGGATCGTGCGACTTCGCTCAGCGAGTGACATGGCTGTCCGTTGCTCTGTGGTAGAGAGTCCAGAGTTCTTCGATTTCCGCCAGAAGCTCCTCGAGCGGGGGTATCTGATTGTCCCGCTCGAGCAGCACAGGAATCGGGCCGAGTTTGGTCAAAGCGTACTCCAGCAGCTCGAACACCGGTTGAGGGACCGACTCGCCGTGGGTATCGATGCGCAAGCCGTCATCGCGCACATGATGACCGGCGACGTGAATTTGAACGACACGCTCGAGGGGGATTCGGTCGATGTAATCTCGGGGGTCGAAATCGAAGTTGCGGCTGTTGACGTAGATGTTGTTGACGTCCAGGAGAAGCTTCGCGTCGGCGCGCTCGAGGACCTCACGGACAAAGTCCGCCTCGAGGAGACCATCGTGTGCTTGCGGCGCGTAGTAGCTGACGTTTTCCAACGCCAGCGGGACGTTCAGAGTATCGCGCGCTTCGATGAGCCTCTGGGCAGCGTTGCGGGCCGCTTCGTCGGTGAAGGGAAGGGGGAGCAGGTCGTGAAAGAAGCGGTCGTCCGTTCCGCCTACGCAAAGGTGGTCGCTGTGCCAGGGGGCTTCGAGCTCCGAGAGGAAGTCTTTCAAGCTCGCGAGGTACTCTTTTGGAAACGGCGCGGTCGCTCCAAAGCACATCGTCAGTCCGTGCGTGAGGATGGGCCAATCCTCGCGGGCGCGGTCGAGGAACGCTTGGTACCGCCCACCCCGTTCAACGTAGTTTTCGGGATGAATTTCGAGCCAAGCCACCGTCTGGGGCTTGCGCTCCAGCAGCTCCCTGGCCAAATCGTATCTCAGGCCTAGTCCAATGCCCTGTATGGGTGTGGGCATCTCAAACCTTCTTCCAAAACGCGAAATGCCGCGACGACGGTGAAGTCGACGCGGCATTCAGTCATTGTTTCCGAGTCTGAGGACTCGTGCGTCAGCCGCAGGTGCCTTCGCCGCACGAAGCCTCGGAACCTTCTTCCTTGGCACCGCAGGAACCCTCTGCACCGCAGGAGCCTTCTGCGACGCCCTCGGCGGTCTCGACGGTCTGAGTGGCGGCTTCTTCTGCACCGCTGGTGACTTCGCTTGCTTCCGGAGCATCGTCCTTACAAGCGGCGGCCATGCTCAGCGCGGCGGTCGCCATGGCGATGATGGTGTGCTTGAGTGCTGAGTTCATCTTTTCCTTACCCTCTTCCTTGGTCAGATCACCGGGGCCTCATGCGCCCCGCGATGCGCGGCATGGCAGCTTGGAGACCAGCCTCCAACACCCCAGCAATCTTGTCCGCGAACGCTAGCCAACGGCTCGATCCCCCGCAAACTGAAACCTCGTCTTTCACGTCTACCCATACGCGCGCCTGTGCAACAAGTTTCGCGTAGTCTTTGCCTCGGCGAAGAGAGTTTGGTTTTGAGGTTCGCGTCCCTGCGTCCGCTCGATGAGTGCGCGAAAAATCAAATGATCGCGATAGGTTGCAAGCTATTGGGCTCGGACTCATCGGCGCTTCTTCTCGCCGTCTGCGCCTGCGCGCAACTCAAGACGAGCGATGCGGGGACCACGACGCGTTCAGCTGAGGCCAGGTATCGCGTGACAGACCACTGCCGGTCTATCGCCGAACCGTCCCGATGATGCGCGAACGTGCCGGCGGTTTCGTGGCTCGGAATGAAAACGCCTGGCGCACGCGATCTCGTGCACGGTCGACGAGACTTCGCCGCGAAGCATAGAGGGTCGCCAGCGGCTGGCCCTTTCGGACGGCGTCGCCCCGAGTCACGTGCATCTGGATGCCGGCGCCCGGGTCGACCGTCTGATCGGCCTGCTCCCGGCCCGCGCCGAGCGCCATCGACGCATAGCCGATGCCGAGCGGATCGACCTCGCCCACATAGCCGTCCCCTTCCGCTCTGACCGTCCCTCGCGCAGTCGACAGGGCCAGCCGGTCCGGCTCGTCGACGACTCGCGGGTCGCCGCCCTGTGCTCGCACGAGCTCTCGCATCGTGGCGAGGGCCGCGTGGCTATGGAGCGCGTCCCGCAACTTCCGGATGGCCTGGGCCCTGTTCTTCGCGACCCCACCAAGAACGAGCATCTCCGCCCCGAGCTCGAAAGTGACCGCCCCGAGGTCATCGGGGCCCTCACCGTGAAGGAAGCGCAGGACTTCGATGACTTCAATGGCGTTTCCGACGTTATGGCCGAGCGGCGTGTTCATGTCGGTGAGGACCGCAGAGACCCGCTTGCCAGCTAGGCGCCCCACACGCACGAGATTTCGGGCGAGCTCCTTCGCGCTCTTCTCGGTCTTCATGAACGCGCCGCGTCCACATTTGACGTCGAGGACCAGCGCGTCGGTTCCTTCCGCGAGCTTCTTCGACAGGATGCTCGAGGTGATGAGCGGAATGGACTCGACGGTTCCGGTCACGTCGCGCAGTGCGTAGAGTTTCCGGTCAGCCGGGGCCAGCTGCTTCGTCTGCCCGATGATCGCGCAGCCCAGGGTCTTCAGTTGGCGTCGAAACTGTGCCGGCGAAAGGTCGACGCGAAAGCCGGGAATGGACTCGAGCTTGTCCAGGGTGCCGCCCGTGTGACCCAGGCCCCGCCCGCTCATCTTGGGAACGACGATGCCGCAGCTGGCGACCAGGGGAATCAGTCCCAGGCTGACCTTGTCCCCGACGCCGCCGGTCGAGTGCTTGCCCACCTTGACCCCGTCGATCTCGTCGAAACGCATGACCTCGCCGCTGTCTCGCATCGCCAGAGTGAGCGCGACGGTTTCGTCGAAGCTCATCCCTCGCAGACAGATGGCCATGGCAAGGGCGCTCATTTGGTAGTCCGGCACGCGTCCATCGACGAAGCGCTCGATGATCTGCCTGATTTGAGAGTCGTCCAGTGCCTTTCCATCCCGCTTTTTCGCGATGAGCTGTCGCATCGAAAAAGGCTCTGGTCGGCTCGGCATTCAGCGCTTTCGCTTGCGTGAGGCCTTTCGCGGCCTCCTGCGCTCCGGCTGATCCCGCTGCTTCGGCGGCTTCTTACGCGAACGCTCCGGTCGTGTCGTGGCCTCGTGGCGGATCAAGGACCCGATCACCTGACGATTGCCGACGTTGGCTTCCTCGATACAGACGGTGACCCGGTCATTCATCGTGAAGACTTGAGCTGTCCTTTGCCCGATGAGACGGATCCCGAGCTTGTCTTGCTCGTAGACGTCGTCCAGCTGTTCGAAGGGCAGGAGCACGCTGACGAACGGGTCGTCGACCTGAACGAAGATTCCAAAGGGTGCCAAGCCCGAAATGCGGCCCTCGTAGGTCTCTCCGATGTAGTCCTGCATGTAGATGCAGCGGTACACGTCCATCACGTCGCGTTCGACGGACAAGGCGCGGCGCTCTCTCTCGCTGGCCTGCGCGGCGATTCGCTGAAATTTCGGCCGGAGAAAGGCTGCATCGATGGGCTGGCTCCGAACGACCTCGCGCAGAATCCGGTGAACGACTAGGTCGGGATAACGGCGGATGGGAGAGGTGAAGTGCAGGTAGTCTTTGGTGGCAAGCGCGAAGTGGCCGATGCTCGGGTCGGTGTCATACATGGCTTGCTGCATGGCTCGGAGCAGCAGGTAACGGAGCAAAGACGCCTCTGGAGTTCCTTCGATCTTTCGGAAGAACTTGGCGAATTGCTTCGGGCTGTCGGCCGACTCTGGGTCGAGCTCGTGGCCGAAGGTCTTGGCGACCTCACAGAATATCTCCACGCGCTCGGCGTCGGGGTTACCGTGGATCCGAAAGATGCCCGGGATGGCGTGGCGCTTCAGGTGCATGGCGACCACCTCGTTGGTGATCAGCATCATGTCTTCGACGATTTGATAGGCCTTGCGGATTCCGGGGTCTTTGCGTGACTGAGCGATCGACGTGGGCTCTCCGCTCTTCGGGTCCAGGACAATCTTGGCTTCGGGCAAGTCGAAGTCGAGCGAGCCGCGCTGGGTTCGCCGGGCCCGCAGTTTCTGGGAGAGCTCGAGCAGGACGCGAAGGCTGCCCACGCGCTTTTCCGCGGCCGGCTGTTTCGGACCCTCTTCGCTGAGCGACAGCGCGCGCGCGACGCCCTCGTAGGTGAGCTTGGCCCGAGAGCGCATCACGCCTTCGACGATCCGATGCGAGCTCAGATGGGCCTTGTCGTCGAACATCATTTCGACGGCCATGCAGAGCCGGTCGCGCTGCGGGACCAGTGACGCCAGATGCGTGCTCAGCTCAGGCGGGAGCATCGGGATGGCCCGGTCGGGCAGATAGATGCTCGTAGAGCGGTAGAGGGCTTCGCGGTCTAGGGCGCTGTCTTCCGGGACGTAGAATGAGACGTCGGCAATGGCGACGACGAGTCGGTAGCCGCCCTGATGTCGCTCGACCCAGATGGCGTCGTCGTGATCTCGCGCGGTTTCCGGGTCGATCGTGACCAAGTCGAGCTCGCGCAGGTCTTCCCGGCCCTCCATGCTGCGCTTTTCAACCCGGCTCGGTAGCGCGGCCGCGGCGCGCTGTACGTCTTCCGGGAATTCCTCGACCACGCCCTCGCGTACTTTGATCTTTTCGACCTCGATGCGAGCAACGCCTTCGGCGCCCAGGGCTTCGACGATGCGAACCTCGGCACGGTCTTCGGTGCGCTGGGGGAACCTGACGATTTCAGCTAGGAACACCTTGTTTCGGTCCGCGCCGTGCGGGCGCTCGTCGACGACTCGCATCGGCGAGCGAAGCCGGTCATCGTCCGGCTCGAAGACCATGGCGCGCCCGCGCGGCCTGAGCATGCCCGTGACCCGGCTGGGACGCCTCGCGACAATGCCGACGATGCGACCTTCGCGTCCTTTGGGCGAGGGGTGGGCCCGCACCTGGACCCTGTCTCCATGGAGCGCCGGTCCCACGGCATCGGGCGGAATGAAGACATCGGGGCGGCCGTCAAAGAGGTTGACGAAGCCGTATCCCTGACGGGTCATGGTCAGCAGACCGACTTCGACGGGAGGGGCGATGACGGGCTGCGCTCGCGGCGTCTCTCTCGCGCGTCGCTGTCGTGACTGGGGCTTCGGTTCCGAGCGGCGCTCAATGGCCTCCCGGGGCTTCAGCGCACGAAACCGCAAACCCGGCATTTCGCGCACCAGGCCTTCCTCGGCCAGCAGGAGCAGGCTCCGCACCACGTCGTCTTTGAGACGGCGTGAAAGGCCCATTCGGCCGCAGAGCTCGCCCACATGCATCGCACGCGGTGCGTGTGAGCGAAGCTCTTTGAGGATTTCTTCCCGCTCTGGGAGATTTTCACTCTTGGTCATCGTAAAGCGTGGACTCCGCCGTCGTCCGAGCCGACGTAAAGGGTTCCGTCTTCCCCAATTTCCGCGGTGGAGTCGACGTCCTGGCCAATGTTGTAGCGCCATAGGATCGCGCCGTGAGCGTCGATGCAGTAGAGGAAGTTGTCCTGTGACCCCACGTAAATCCGTTCTTGCGCATCGATTCGTGCCGAGGCGCGCACCCGGCCACGTGTTTGGACCTTCCAGCGCAATGCGCCGCTCGGCGTGACGGCGTAGATGTTTCGGTCGTAGGAGCCGACCACGATCGTGCCATCCCGCATGATCGCCGGCGTTGCGCGGATCTCGTCTCCTGTCGAAAAGCGCCAAAGCACCGAGCCCGTCTCGTTGATCTGCAGAAGGTCTCCCCGCGCAGTCCCCACGTAGATCCGTCCCTGGGCATCGACCGAAGCGGCGCCCTCAATTGCGCCGCCTACGGGGATCTCCCAGGCCACTGAGCCGTCGAGGTGCAGCGCAATCAGCTTTCCCGAAGACGTGCCCACCAGCACGAGGCCCGCTGGGTGGATCGCCGGTGCCGTCCTCATGTGATCGGCGCTCGGGCGGTGCCAGTGCAGGCGCCCACGGAGGTCTACGGCATAGGTCCCGTCGGCGACGACGTAAACGTTTCCATTCGGCGCCAACGTGGCGGAGGCATCGACCGCATCCTGCAGTGGCAGTTTCCAGTTTGGAAGGCCCTCCAAAGACAGTGAAACGAGCTCCCGTCCGTGTGTCCCGAAGATGACCGAGTCGCCGACGAGCAGTGCGCTCGGATAGATCTTCCTTCCGGCCGAATAACGCCACTTGAGCGTTCCGTCTCGGTTGAGAGCGACGAACTGACCGTCCAGCGAGCCGACGTACAGGGTTCCGTCGGGGCCCTGGATTGGGGAGGCGAAGACGCGCGCCCCGGTACCGTACACCCACAGCGAAGAGGGTTCCTCCGTTGGGCCGACGAACTCGCTCCGACCGGTGTGAGCTGCATCTCCCATGAAACCGTTGGCGCTGCGGGGGAGCTTATCCGGTATGGTCCTCGTGTCCGTGCCCGGTTCGGCGATCGCGGCCTCGCCGAGCTCGGCAATGACTTCGTCCAGGAACCTGCAGCGCCCCTCGTGGCAGATGCGGTCGGCCCGACACTCCGTGTCCGACATGCACGGACTTCCAGTGGACGAGCGTGATCCGCCGCAGCCGAGCATCCATAGCAACGCGAGAAGTAGCGAGTAGCGCGGATGCAGGCTCAAGGCGCCCCGACTATATCATCGGGCGATCCATCTTCAATCAATGGCGCTACCACTCGAGCAATTGGATCGCGCTGCCCTTTTGTACGGCCACGCGCCGAGCGCTGGGGCTGAGCGCGATGGCGCGAAGCTCCCCAGGGACGGCGTCCCACTGTGCGGGGCGAAGCCACAGGTCGCCGTCGTGCCCCCACTGACGCAGCAGGATGCCTTCGCGCAGTGGGATGGCCTGGCGCGAGCCATCGGTTGAGACACTGGGACCTCGAATGGGGGCCGGGAGCGGGGTGTCCGGGTTTAGATCGCTTGGAGGACCAGCGGGTTTGCCGAGCCGGTCGAGTGGGACGATGCGAGTCCGGTCGCCTTGGGCGGCCACCAGACCCTGGGGCGCCCAGCCGAGGACCTGCCAGTCGAACAGAGAGACCGGGCGGTCGATCCAGCTGGCACAGTCGGGCCTGCGCGCTTCGGGTGCGATCGGGACGCCGAAAGACCTGCGTGCACCGACGGGACGCAGCTCGGCCTCGATTCCTTGGCAGCTGTGACGTACGGCCCTCACGGCAATCTTTGCGTTGGGGTCCACGACGGGCGGTGGCTCCGCGGAGCTGTCGAGAAAGGTCGAGGTGTTGGAGCTCAGTTCGATTCGACGTGGGAGCTTGCCTCCGACGATGAGGTGGTCTTCGTCTTCGAAGTACAGTGAGATCGGCGCCGGCTCGCTTGCCAGGGTCCGCCAGCGGACGGCCGGAACGGAGCGCGCGTTTCGCCATGCACTTCGTACGCGCTCCGCGTCGACCTCGTCGAGCTGAAGGCCCGACGCCTCCCATTGGCGTTGTGAACCTAAAGCGTCCACAAATGCACGCTGGCGAATGGCGGCCTCGATTGCTAAGCTGGCCGCCTGCCCGGCGGCGCTCGAGCGGCCGCACTGCACACCCTGCGTTCCCGACAAGCCGATTCTGGCAGCGCCGCTCTCTCGGCAGATCGCCACGTAGGCCTGAAGCACCTGGTTTGCAGTCTCAATGGCGGCCGCCGGATTTGCGCCGAGCTGTTGCAGCGCGGCGTCCGCGGCCTGCCCTAGAGCGGCCTCGGGCTGCGAGCCATTGCGAGTGAAGCCACCGGGGCGATTGAGCCAGGTCAAGGGGACCTCGAGCCCTGCGATCGTGACGTTTGCGATCACGTCATCGTAGCCGTCTTCGTCCACGTCCAGCGCTCGGAGCGCGAGCTGCATGGCTGCATCGGAACGCGGAGTGGGTCCGAGAAGGGTGATCCGTTCCCTCACCCGCGGCTGCGCTTCGAGTGTCACCAACCAGCTATTGGTACGGATGCCCGTGGCGCAGCGATGCTCCACGCGCACCGCCGCCAGCGAAGGCGAAAGCTGATCGATCCTTCCGACGGGCTCCAAGCAGTCCTCTGGAACGGTGAACGCGTCGATTTGTCTCTGTCTGGTGCCTAGCCCTTGTTCCTGGGCCGCGTGCAGACGGACCTGCTGCCCGCCCGCCGATGCTGCCAGTAGATCCAGCGTTCCGTCCTCGTCGAGGTCGACCCTCAGCGCGGCCAGGGCATAGCCCTCTTCGAGCACCATCGCGGTTTCGCCTAAGGAGATCTCGACCCGGCCTGGTTCGAAGACCTCACCGCTGGGCTGTTCGGTCGTCTCGGCCGGTTCGGCCGAGGCTTCGTCCGCTTCGTCCGCTTTGCCCGCGGCGCCCGCACTCCGAGTCGGAGCCTCTTCGAGGCCAAAGGGGACCTGCTTGTCCTTTGAGCATGCGCTCAGCGAGAGAAGCCAAAGCAGGGCAAAGTAAGTCGAGAGCTGAGAGGTGCCCATGATCGAGCGTTAGCACGCATCGCCGCGCCGAGCCGGAGGAGGGTCAGTCGGGTCCTGGCACACAAATCGCATCGCCGGGCTCGATGGGGCAGGGCTCAGCCTGGGCGCACAGATCGAGGTCACCCAGGCAACGGAAGCCAAAAGCGCAGTCATTCGTATCGTTGCAGGGCTCGAAGCAGACGGGCGTCCTAGAGCTGCCTCCGGCGGCATTGCTCGGGTAGCAGCTGCCGAATCGACCGACGAGGGCGCGTGGACAGTCTGGCGAGCGCGCGCCGGCAACGCCGCATTCGACCGTGCAGATTCCGTCCGTGTAGAGGAAGCCAGCGAAGCCTATCGAGAGCGGCTCACAGCGGCTCGAGCTGAGCTCGCAGTCGTTGACGCTGAAGCAAGGATCGTAGTTTGCGGCGAGGAGCGACGGGTTGCTGTCGTCCGAGCAGCCCAGCGCGACGCCGCAGCACAGCAGAAGGGCGGCGGCGAGGATGAGCGGGCTCTGCACTGGATGGAACATGTGACTGGATGCTAGTTTAGCCAACGAGGTTTGTCTTCGCGACCCCCATCGACCATCGACAGATCGCCTCGGCCTTTCTTGCGCCTCTTGGGCTTGCGGCCCTTTTTGGGCGGGCGCCGAAGGTATTCGATGAACCCCATTCCGCCTCCGATCGCACCGAGGTCGGCCGCGAAGCTCACCGCGTCTCCCGAAGTGATGAACATCAGCAGGCTCAAGCCGAGCGCCAGGTAGATGATGTGCACCGGCTTCATGTCGACCATGCCGAAGAAGCTCATGCGGCCCTGACCGCGATAGGACCAGGCAAACGCAGCGAGCGTGCCGAGGACCAGCGCGCCTGCACCAAAGAGGGGACGGGCTCCCGCAAGCATGGTTCCCACGAGTAAGGCGAGCACGGCAGAGGCCAGGGCCGCGGCGACACAGAGCTGCAAGGCTCGCTTGCCTCCAAAACGCTGCTCGAAGGGTGCCAGCATCAGCCACATGAAGAGCAGCGTGATGAGCATCGGAAAGACGTAACCTGGGCCGGTGTCGGCCGCGAAAACATACGTGCCGAGTTGCCAGACGGTCTGCGGCCCGAGCTTCCCCGTGTCGAGCGCCAGCCAGCCGAACAGGGGAACGCCGACCCAGTTCCCCAGCAGGATCTGTAGGACGTAGGTTGCGAACAAGGCGATGAGGAGCTTTTTGACGAAAGGAGTGAGTGGGGGAAATCGAAACACGTTTGCCGCCTAGTTGGTTTCGGGACATTGCTTGCCACCCTCACGGGTGACGAAGTTGACGTTGGGTAGGTTCAGTACGAGCGCGCCGCCACTGGCTGGCTCGATCTCCTGGTCGAGGATGGGGGAGCAGTCGACGATGAAGTTGAGGTCGGTGATCGCGCGCCATCGGTACCTGTAAGGGCCTTCGCGGTTCTTCAAGACCTCGCCGCTCCCTCCGCAGCGCCCTCGCGTGTTGATGAACGAGTTCAGGTAAACGCCTTGATCGCCGCCCGCGCCTCCGCTGCCCTGGTCGCAAGGGAGAAGCAGGTCACTCTCCGACCAGAACTCGTCTCCTTCGTCATTGATGATGGCGAGCTCTATGGACTCGATGTCTTCGCAGGTCTGCGCGTTCGGGAACTGGTCGTTCACCGTCCATTCTCCCGTGACGTGAACATCGCAGCCGGCCGGGTCGAAACGAACGTCTTCCGCGCAGCCCATTTGTTGCAAGGCAAGCAACGGGACCACTGTCTGCCACCAAGCCGACACCCTCATGCACAGAGCCTATCGCGCACGAAAACGCAGTCAATTTGCAGAGCGTTGACACGCCAGATTCCGTGCTTACTTTGCATATACGCTAGGCAATGAACCTCGCGCCAGAGAGGGGCGGGGTGATTGCAGGCAACAAATCGAGGGCCTGCGTAGGCAGGTCCATGGAGGGATGTGCAGATGCTAGTTCGTTGGGATCCATTTGACGAGATGAACCGCCTCCATGACCAACTCTTTCGTGGTTGGGGGCCTAATCAGAGGCAGGCGTTCAGGCTTGCCGTCGACATTCGTGAGGTGGAAGACGCCTTCTTGGTGGAAGCCGAGGTTCCGGGAATCGCGGCTGACGATGTCCACGTGGACGTCGAGAAAAACATCCTCACCATCCGTGGAGAACGGAAGGTCGAAAAGGAAGAGAAGCAAGACACGTTCAGGCGTATCGAACGACACTACGGGTCTTTTTCACGCTCCTTCACGCTTCCCGACACCGTAGACACGGATAACATCAGCGCGGACATGAACGACGGTGTTCTGGCGCTGCGCATTCCCAAGAAGGAAGCGCCGCAGCCACGAAAGATCAACGTCAAGACCAGCAGCTGAGCCCAGCCGGTTTCGGCACGACGGACGATTGGCCTCGCAACCGCGGGGCCAGCGTCGTTTACGAAGCGAAGACTTCGTCGAGGAGGAGCGACTGTTCCAGTTTGTGGGACGCACTGCTGCCGGTCGCCGGGCTCGCGCTCTCGGGTCGGGCGATGCAGCGAAGAGCCACATGCTGCCCCAGTATCTCGGGCAGACGCGCACGCATGAAGTACCAGGCGCCCATGTTCCAGGGCTCCTCCTGGACCCAGACGAGATCCACGTCGGGGGCGTAGGGAGCCAGCCGGGCCTGAAGCTCCTCGGGGCGCAGCGGATAAAGCTGCTCGACGCGCAGGATGCCGATATCCGAGGCCTTCATCTTTTCCCGGCGTTCGACCAGATCGTAGTAGAACTTGCCAGTGCAGAGCAGCACGCGTCGAACCTGGCTCGGGTCGACGCTCGGATCGTCGGGGATGATTCGCTGAAACTGCCCTTCGGCGAGCTCGTCGAGCGTACTCACGGCCGAGCGATGACGCAGGAGGCTCTTGGGGCTCATGATGACCAGCGGCTTGCGCCAGGGGCGCAGCACTTGACGGCGTAGGCAATGAAACAGCTGGCTCGGCGTCGTCAGGTTGACGACTTGCATGTTGTCTTCGGCGCACAGAAGCAGGAAGCGTTCGAGCCTTGCGCTCGAGTGCTCCGGTCCCTGTCCTTCGAAGCCATGCGGCAGAAACATGGTCAGGCCGCTGAGCCGGTGCCACTTGTCTTCGGAGGAAGAGATGAACTGGTCGATGATCACCTGGGAGACGTTGGCGAAATCTCCGAATTGCGCTTCCCATGCGACGAGCGCGTCGGGGGAGTCCAGGGAGTAGCCCCACTCGAAGCCCAGGACGCCGACTTCTGAGAGTGGGCTGTCGTAAATCTCGAGGTGGGCCTGATCCGGCGTCAGGTGACCCAGGCGCGTGTATCGGCGCCCGTTGTTTTTGTCGTAGATGACGGCATGCCGGTGGCTGAACGTGCCCCTTCGCACATCCTGACCGGTGAGCCGGCAGCGGATGCCCTGGGCAAGCAAGCTACCGAAGGCGAGGTTCTCTGCCGTCCCCCAGTCGACCCCTTCGCCGGTCTCCATGGCGTTTCGCTGCTTGTCGAGGACGAAGCGCTGAATGCGTGGGTGCGGAGTGAACCAGTGGGGCGTGGTGGTCAGGCCGTCTAGCAGATGCTCGAGCTCGGATCGCCGCACGCGTGTATCGGCATCCGCGACTCCGGAGTCGGGACCGCCCTGATAGCCTGCCCACAAGCCCTCCATGGACGAGAGGTGCATCCGGTAGTTGCCAGTGCGCGTTTCTTCGAGCGCGCGTTCGAGCTCTTGCTGGCGGTTGACCTTGATTTGCTCGGCCTGCTCTTCGCTGACCTTGCCGGTCTTGACCAGGTGATTGATGTAGACCTCGCGAACGGTCTTCTTCTGGTCGATCAACGCGTACATCTCGGGCTGAGTGAAGCGTGGTTCGTCGCCTTCGTTGTGGCCGTACTTTCGGTAACAGTAGAGGTCGAGGACGACGTCTCCTTGGAAACGTTGGCGGTACTCGGTCGCCAAGGTCACGGCCTGAGCGACGGCCTCGGGGTCTTCACCGTTCACGTGAAACACCGGGCATCGCAGCATTCGCGTGATGTCGGTGCAGTAAGCGGTCGAGCGCGAGTCTTCGGGATCGGTGGTGAAGCCGATCTGGTTGTTGATGACGACGTGGATGGACCCGCCGGTCTCATAGGCTTGGAGGCGGCTTAGATTGAGCGTTTCGGCGACGACTCCTTGTCCGACGAATGCCGCATCACCGTGGATGAGAAGTGGGAGCACGGTTCGGCGCTGATGGTCGCCTTTGCGGTCCTGCTTGGCCCGAACGCGACCTTCGACCACCGGGTCCACGAACTCGAGATGACTCGGGTTGAACGCCAGGCTGATGTGAATCGGTCGTCCCGAGGCGGTCTGTCGATCCAGCGAATACCCCAGGTGGTACTTGACGTCGCCTCGACCACGGTAGGCTTCGGGGTCTTCGTCTTCGAAGCCGGCGAAGATTTGGCGAACATTCATCTCCATGATGTTGACCATCACGTTGAGGCGCCCACGGTGCGCCATGCCGATGACCACCTCTTCCACACCCATGGTCGCGGCGTGTTCGATGAGCGTATCGAGCATCGGGATCACGCTTTCGCCGCCTTCGAGCGAGAAGCGTTTGGCACCGGTGTACTTCGTGTGCAGGAACTGCTCGAAGATCTCCGCGTCCGTGAGTTTGGTGAGGATTCGAACCTGCTGTTCACGGCTAAGGTCGATGTGGTTCCCGGTGAGCTCCATGCGCTCTTGCAGCCAGTCACGCGCTTCCCGGTTCTCGAGAAACGTGTACTCGACACCGATGGTTCGAGCGTAGGTGTCTTGTAGCCGCGCGACGATTTCTTCGAGGGTCTGGGTTTGCGGTCCGGCTAGGTCACCGGTCGAGAACACCGTTTTGGGCGCCACGTGTGCCAGGCCGTACCGTTCGAGGAAGAACTCCTCCGGCGGCTGCTGCTGTCGTCCCAGCGGGTCGACTGAGGCGAATAAATGGCCCCGGACGCGATAAGCGTTGATCAGCGCCGACAGGCGTGCCTGCAGGGCGTTCGCTGCCAGGACCTCTCTCGAGGGCGCGAACGACGCGCGCTCTTCGGTTGCTTCCGGCGGGACCGAGGGGATGTGCTCCGCTGTTGCAGGGAAGAAGACGGAGTCCCGGACTGGAGCGCCGTTCCCGCCGTTGGCTCGGACGGAAGCGGGGGCCGGGGCCGGGGTTCCGCTCTGAGTAATCAGCGGCGCGTGCAGGAGGCCAGCGCTCGTGATCCTGGGCCACTCCTCCGGCGTCAATGCATCAAAATATTCGCGCCACGCTCGTTCTACTGCGAGCGGGTTTTCCGCCCACTTGAGGAACTGCTCTTCGACCAGTCCCTGATTTACGCCAAAGTCTGCGCTCATTGGTGAGTTGTTGCTCCGTCTCTCCCGGTGCGGCAGCAGGGTAGCCCGATCCCGGTTGGCTTGCTAGCGAGCGGCCGCGACTTGCCCCATGCTGCGCCACGATGAGCCGCATCTTCGTTCTTTTCTCGGGCATCCTGGGCTTCCTGGCCGTGGCCCTCGGGGCCTTTGGCGCACACGGGCTCCGGTCTCGCCTCGCGAGCTTGCCTGATGGGGCCCAGCGTCTCGAATGGTGGAATACGGCGGCTCACTACAACCTGACGCACGCGCTCGCGCTCGGACTCGTCGCCTGGCTCGCTCAGCGCGGTACTGGCCTCGCCAGCAGCATCGCTGGCGGCTGCTTTGTGGCGGGCGTGCTGCTGTTCAGCGGCAGCCTCTATGCCATGACGCTCAGCGGCCAAACGAAGCTCGGGATGATTACCCCGTTTGGAGGCCTGCTCCTTCTGGCCGGCTGGCTTGCTGTGCTGGTCGCTGGCTTGCGGCTCGGGGCGAGCTAGACCATCGGGCGCCCGATGGCGGGTTCGGCTTCCCTTACTGCTGCGGCAGCTGTGACGGGATCTGCTGCGCGTTGGGTCCCGCCGCGGGCGAGCTCGTGTCGTCTCTGACTTGGAACGACTTCTTCGTTGGGCGCAGTCGACCGTGCGTGTGGCCCGTGATGATGTAGATGTCGTCGTTTCCTCGGCGGCGGATGTAGAACTGCCGCTCTTCCTTTGCCGGACCGCCGATCTCGATGACGATGGTTTGGGGTTCCGCGGTATCCTCGTCCTCGTCGGGCAGCTCTCCTGGGCGGACCGCCAAGCTGTTTGTCACTGGCGACGCGGTCAGCGCGATGGTCCCAATTGGCGGTTCGAGCCCGGCTTCGCTGGCGTCGACGCCCTTCGCAGCAAACCCTATCGCGCGCAGGTTTGCGACCGTGGAGACGAAGCCGCCAACACGCTGCGCGTCGAAGTCCTCAATCGGCTCTCCGCCCTCGGCCTGTTTCCACACGATCTCCTCGATTACCTCCGTGTCGCGAACGAAGTTGAATCGTCCATGGTCGGTGTCGTAGGCGATCTGGGACACGGAGGCTGAGTTCGCATCGACGATCTTCGTGTCACGCCAGCGGTCGAGCGATCGATCGAGGGACGAGAGGAGTTCGCCGTCCAGGCCGTAGACGGTCTCGCTGTCGTTCACGCGAGCCATCGTGTAACCGTTTGCGTACTTGCCCACGTCGAGCTCCGTGACCTCCCCGCCTCCGTACCTCACCGCGACATGCACGGCCTGCGAGGGGTCGACCTCGAGTCGCTGGTAGTGCTCAGGCTTCGTGGCGACGATCGTCTTGACGCTCGTTTCGGACAGCAGCCGGACGGTGGCGTTCACGGCAGTCTGATCGGCCTTCGCCTCGATCGGTGCGGTGACGCTCCACCGTCCGTCGATCTTCCCCAACACCGTCGGTTCCTCGTTCGGCCGCGTGATCTGCAGCTCGGTGATCGAGGTCTCCGGCATGTTCACGTTTGGGAGCCCCGCGTCCTCTGCTGTGGGTTTGTCGCGCTGGTCCAGCAACACGAAGGTGAGCCCGAGCAACAGAATGAATGCGATGGCCCCAATTGCCGTTCGGTTCTTACGCGATGCCATACCAGTGCCTTTTCTCCTCAGATCTTCAGTGTTCGCTTGCGATTCGCCCTTCGGCGCCAACGGATCAGCCCGAACACCGTGAACAGTAGCGGGATCCCCAAAGTGTTGCCCCAACGGTATGCGAGCTTTCGAGAGTTCCAAGCCTTGATGGCGGCCTTGCCTTCGGCGATCGCTCGTTCGACGCCCTCCTTGTCCCCGACCTCGGCGGCTGCCAGTGCGTCGGTCTCGGCGGCCAGGACCGACTCCGGGATGTCGAGCGCCGGGTCTTCGACCGTCTTGGCGCGAATGGCGATCAGGTCCGAGTCTGCAGCGAGCCAGTCTACCGCATTGAGAGCGAGCGCGAGGGCGGCGTTCATTTGCCCGACCTCCTGAGCCTCCGGCATGAACAAGTCCGTGAGGAACGTGCTCGTCCCAGCGACCAGCACACGGACGCTGGCCGTCGCGCTCGGGACGGAGCCGACGTTGTCGGTGGTTTCTTCGCTCAGCGGAGAGAAGAACGCTGACGGCAGCTTACCCTCGATGGCGACGATCAAGGGGAATGGACCGGTGTCTCCGGTTATCTGCCACTCGCGTGGGTCGCGTGGACGGAGGGAGACGGATTCACCCGTCATGGCCCAGGAGTTCGCCGAGGAGCTCGCGACGGTGGTGAGGGTGACTTCCGCTGGAGCCTCGCCCACGTCCAGGGAGGTCACGAAGGGCAGGGCGGGCGAGCTCAGTCGAAACATGACCGGGTGCTTCTGTTGTTCCTCGTCCAGCTGAAGCTGCGGAATGGGCGGGTAAGGGACGAGGACCTGGCCGCCCGAGGCGACCGGCATCGGTGCCCGCATGCACTGTGGGTCGGCGACGATGCTGTCTTCGGCGGTGACGCCCCACTTCTGGATCAGCCTGTTGATGCCGCTCGACACTCTCCGCGCTTCGACTCCAGCGGCGAGGTCGACATTTCTCGTGCCGCCGAAGATGCCGAGAGAGCCGCCGGCCATCACGTAGCCGTCGATGTTGCGAAGCTCCTGGTCCGACAGCTCGGTTCTCGGGTCGATGATGAGCAAGGCGGCGACGTCGTGGTCGATGTCTTTGGAGGCGTCGACGTCGATGAGCTCATAAAGGCGGAGGGCCGCGGTGAGGTTGGCCAAGCCCTGTTGCAGGCTCGGACCCTCGTGGCCCGTGATCACACCGACCTTCTTGCGCTGGCCTGTGACCTCTTTGAGGGCGGAGGTGAGGGTGTACTCGAGCCCTGCCGTGTCTCGGATCGAGGGCAGGGTCTTCTGCTGATCCAGGTACTTCATCACGAGTCCGCGGTACCCTTCGACGACGGTGACGGCGTCGTTTTCGATCTTCTGGTGGGCCTCCCGACGGATTCCGTCAGCTTCGGCGGCACGCTGAGTTTCCTCCGTCTTCGGGTTGACGAAGCGAACACGGATCTTGCCCTTGGAGACTGCAGCATATTCCGCCAGAAGGTCGCGGACCTCACGTTCGGTCGCGTTGAAGGGCGGGGGCAGGTTCTCCGTGAAATAGGCCGTGACGTCGATGCGATCGTCCAGGTTGGACACGACCTTCCGGGAACCGTCAGCGAGTGAGAAGGCCCCGCTGCGCGTGAAGTCGGCTCGCGGCGAAGGAAAGTATGCAACGAGGACGTTCAACAAAATGAGAATCCCGCCGATGATCAGCAGGAAGGTCATCGATTCACTGGCGGTGCGTGCTTGCTGTGTGGACGGCATGATCAGCTCCAGCGACGGGACTCGAGCGCTCGGAAAGCGAGCCCGAGAGCGAAGAGGGTGAGGGACACGAAATAGACGACGTCACGCAGGTCGATGACGCCCCGGCTCATGCTCTGAAAGTGATGCGACAGCGAGAGCCATTGAAAGAAAGACGCCGTTCCAGAGGGAAGCAAAGAGACGAACTGGTTGATGATCCACAGAAAGGCGCAAATCGTGAGCGTGATGAACAGTGCGATGAGCTGATTGCTCGTCCAGCCCGAAGCCATCAGCCCGATGGCCAGCATGGCTCCACCGAGCAGGAACAGGCCGAGATAGCCCGTGAGCACGGGACCCCAGTCGAGGTCCCCGAGAGTCGCGATGCTGAGGGGATACGGAAGTGTCAGGAGCAGCAGAACGGCGAACAGGCCGAGTACACCTAGGAATTTGCCTAGAATCACTTGCGCCTCGGTGACTGGCATGGTGATGAGGAGCTCGAGCGTACCCGTGCGCTTCTCTTCGGCCAGCAAGCCCATCGTGAGCGCCGGAACCCCGAACAGTAGAATGATGGACAACCAACGGAACATCTCGCGAGCCGTCGCTTTGCCGATCAAGAAAAAGGGGTTCCAGAAGAGGAAACCCAGAAGCAGCAGTACGAGACAGAGGACGATGTACGCGACCGGTCCGTTGAAGTAGCTCCGAAACTGACGCCCAGCGATGTGCAGCACATTGTTCACGAGGCACCTCCCTCTTGCAGTGTGAGCTGGCGGAACACGTCTTCGAGGTTTTCGCCGTGCTGCTCCAGACCGACCAGCGTGAGCTCGGACCCGACCGCTGCCCGGAATATATCCGCGCGCAGGTCCTGTGAACCCTTGGGCGAGATCTCCAGTCTCAGCTCTCCTGGCTTCCGTGCCTCGGTCTGACGTATGGTTTCCACGCCTTCGATGGCCTTGAAGGCGCGGCGAATATCGTCTGGCGAGTGCCCATTCTGTCGCACGGTGGCCACGAACCGAGCTTTGCCGGCGCGCGCAGCGAGCTCTTCTGCGGTGTCGTCGGCGACCAGCTTCCCCTTGGATATAATCAGCACGCGGCTGCAGACGAGCTGTACCTCACCGAGGTTGTGCGTAGACAGGATAATCGTTCGCTCTCGCCCGATTTCGCGAATCAGCTCACGAATCTCGGTAGCCTGGTTGGGGTCGAGGCCGCTCATGGGCTCGTCTAAAATCAGAACGGGGGGTTCGTGAATGAGTGCTTGGGCGAGGCCGACGCGCTGTCGATACCCTTTGGAGAGCTCGCCGATCGCTCTGCCAATGACATCGCCCAGGCTAGTTTCCTCGACAACTTTGCGAATGCGGGTGTTGATCCTTTCTCCTTGAAGGCCCCGCATCTGAGCGGCCCATTCGAGAAACTCGTGAACCAGCATCTCCGTGTAGAGCGGCGTGCTCTCGGGCAGGTATCCGATGGCTTCGCGGACGGCGATGGGGTCCGCGAAGATGTCAGCGCCGCCGACGAGCGCCGTGCCTTGGGTTGGAGCGATGAAGCAGGTGAGGATCTTCATCGTCGTGCTCTTGCCGGCCCCGTTCGGACCGAGGAATCCGACGACCTCGCCCCGTCGAATCTCGAAGCTCGCGTTTTGCAGCGCGGTGACGGGGCCGTATTGCTTTGTGAGGCCTCGAGCCTCTATCATCACGTCGTTCATGCTCATCCTCGCGTGTCACTTCGCGGCCTAACTTGGGCGTGCGCGATGGTAACGTTGGTGCTGCGCATGTCAAGACTCATGAAAGCCAGCGAAGCCCGGAAAAATAGGACGCTAGCTCACACTTCGTCCTGTGCCGGACCGTGCTGTGCCGGGGTCGGCACGGCATGTGGAATAGGCGGCTCAGCCGCAGTGTTGGAGTTGTGAAGGCACCGTGTCAGCATGGACGACATGATCCGGCGTAGCGCTGAGGGGCGTGCTTGGTCACGCATCGAGGCAACTGCGCGCCGTGTGGCCGATTGCTGGCCTTGGACCCCGCTCGGAATGTCGCTCGCCTTGGTCGCGGCCGTCGCTTTGTTTGGTTTCGGCATTGCGCGGCTCGACCTCGTGCTTCTGGTTCTCGGGTACGGTAGCGCCGGGGTCTTGGCGTTGGCTACGTTGATTGTCGGTCTGAGCGCAGCGCTGCTCAAGCTTTGGTTGCGGCGGACGCGCTTTAGCGGAGTCGCGCAGGTATTCGAAACCGGGTCGCCGTGCCGGACCGACTTCTGGCTTCCGTCCCTGCGCTGGGTTCCCTTGCTGCAGGTTCGCTGGGAGTGGACGCTTGCCCCGCATCCCCGCGTGGACAGTCACCTTGCGCAGGGCCGTATGAACGAGCTGGTCACGTTCTCGAGAAGAGGGATTGTGCAGAGGGCGCAGCGCCGCATCGTCGTTCAGGACGCCTTCGGTTTGGCGCGCCTTGCCTTGCGCCACGAGCAGACCGTTCTGCTCGAGGTGCGGCCGCATGCGGGCGCCATGCGCCGCCTTCCCGTGCTGACCTCGCTCACCGGGGGCGAGGACTGGCCGCACCCGCTCGGTATCGCGGATGGTGATCGCGTGGAGCTTCGTCGGTACGTGGCTGGCGACCCGGCACGCTTCATTCACTGGAAGGTCTTTGGACGGACCCGCAAGCTGATGGTGAAGACGCCTGAGCGTTCGCTGAGCCGGGCCCTGCGCACGGCCGCATACCTGATTGCAGACCCGACTGACGAGGCGGCTGCGGCGGCTGCCAGGCTTGCCGTCGAGCAGGAGGGGCTAGGCGCCGAATGGCAATTTGGCGCCGACGGTGCCCCACAGCCCTGCTCGGACCCGGACACGGCCCTGAGCAAGATTGTCGCCTCGGCCGATTTCCAAGGTCGCGCTGGGTCAGGTCTCGCAAACTTCGTCGCCTCAGTCGACGCGAAGGGGCCGGCTGCACTCGTGGTCTTCGCGGCCCCGGTGCAGGGCCCCTGGCTCGACGAGATACGGGCGGTGACGCAGAAGCGTTCCGGTCAGGTACGAGTCGTGCTCGCCTTGGATGCGATTCATGACGGTCCTTCGGTCTCACGCTGGCGCCGCTGGCTCTTTGCTCCGCGTCCGGTCGCCGGGGCCTCACGGGCCGAGCTCGAGACCGTGTCGGCCGTGCTGCGGAGGCTCGGCTGTGAGGTCGTGTTGATCGATCGGATCAGCGGACGCGTCTTTGGGGACGTGACGGCCATGACGCAGCGGCCGGAACGGAGAGCCGCGTGAATCGCGCCAGCTGGCTAGCTCGGGCCTTGTCCGTCGCCGCCAGATCGGCGGTCCACGGCCTCGCCTGGGCTTTGCTCGTGTTCAGCTTGAGCTCGCCGGGGATGGCCGCGGTCGCGTTTGTCGCCGGGGCCCTCGGCTGTGCGGGTGGAGGCAGGCTCGGGACTACGCAGTTCCGTTCTTGGGTCATCGTGGTGTTCGCGGCCTGCTTCGCGGCCCTCGGGACCTGGTTCCGTGCTTGGTTGACGGCGCCGGACTTCTGGGCCGAGCTTTTGGGGCCGATCGGAGCGGTCACGGCGGCCGACCTCGTGGCCGCCGTCGTGTATCCGGCCGCAGTGAGCGCGGTGTTTCGCGCGCTTTCCGTCCGGCGGGGCGGCTTCGCCGTCTTCGAGCTGTTGCTCGTTGCGGTCGCCTTTGCCCAGCTGTTCGTCCCGCATCGCGGTGGCGCCATCAACCGACCCTTTGGACTCACCGATCCCATGATCGCGCTCGGCTGGGACCCGACCTGGCTGTTCGTCGTGATGGGGGGCGCTGCGACAGCCTTGGGACTGCTCCTCTTGTTGAAGGAGCAGCGGTTTGGCCGTCTGCTGTTTCACCTAGGGATCATGGCAGCCTTGCTCGGACTGATCATTGGGCTCACGCCCGTGCTGGGGATGCCGGCACCGCCGGTCGGGGCAGGCCTCGGACTTCGACCCGGCGAGAAGCCGTCCGAGGGGGAAAGCAGCGACCCAAACAAGGCGAGCACCGGGCCCGTTCGGAACGAGCTCCAGTTTCGCGACGACTACAGTGACGCCAGTACGCCGGTGCCCGTCGCGGTGGTGCTGTTCCACGATGATTACTCGCCGCCCAGTGGCGTGTACTACTTTCGACAAGGGGCTTTCAGTCAGTACAACGGCCGTAAGCTCGTCGTGTCGGGAAGTGAGGCCATCGACGACGACCTGATCGCGAGCTACCCGTCGGAAACGCAAAGAATCGAGGGAGCTCCCGCAGGCAGCGTGCACCGGGGTCCGCTCGAGACCACCGTCGCGCTCATGGCCGACCACACGCAGCCCTTCGGGCTCGAAGCCCCGGTCGAGGTCGAGCCCATGCAAAACCCCGATCCGAGTCGCTTCCGTCGCGTCTACCTCGTCCGGTCCGCCGTCCTGACCGCAGACTATTCGGTGATGCTCGATTATGACCTGGGAGCGGAGGCTTGGACGCAGGCGCAGTGGCGTCACTACACGCAGAGCCCCGACGATCCTCGTTACGCCGAGCTGGCTCGGCAAATCGCTTTCGAGCTTCCTGAGGAGCTTCGCGACAATGCAGTCGCCAAGGCCCTGGCCGTGGCGGGCTGGCTCAGTGAAGAGGGGGTCTACAGTCTCAAGAATGCGCACGGCGGTGCGGAGGACCCGACTGCGAGTTTCTTGTTCGGCGATCGGACGGGATACTGCGTGCACTTCGCTCACGCGGCCACGTACATGATGCGGGCCCTCGGGATACCGTCCCGTGTTGCGACGGGGTACGCCGTGGCCGAGTCGGCGCGTCGAGGAGGCTCGTCACTGGTTCTTGCCGGAGCGGCCTCGCATGCCTGGCCCGAGGTTTACGTGGACGGCTTTGGCTGGGTCGTTGTGGACGTCTATCCGGACCAGGCTTTGGACGCTCCGCCGGAGCCCGTCGACCCGGATCTTCAGCGCCTTCTCGGCGAGCTGGCACGAGGGGCGTCGCCCATTCCCATCTCCGCGACGGATCTTCCAAGACTCAAGGAAATGGCGCGCCGGCTGAGCTGGGCGACGGGGACCTGGTTCCTGAGCTTGCTGGGCGTGGCCCTGCTTGTCTTGTACGTCATCAAGCTCTGGCGGCGCATCGCGCCGAGCTTCTCCTCGGCCGATGGGCTTCCTAGAGTCGTTTATCGCGCCGAGCTCGATCGGCTTAGCGACGTGGCGCTGCGCCGTCGCATGGGAGAGTCCCGGGAGGCCTTCGCCCGCCGCTTGCAGACGGCCGTGCCCGGCTTTTCGGCGCTCACCGAGGCGCATATCGGTGCCGCCTTTGGGCGAGCCCGCCCCGACCCCGAGCTCCTGAAGCGCGATGCGCAGCTCGTTCGCCGCGATTTACGCATTCGATTTCCACGCTGGAAGCGACTCGTGGGATTACTGACGCCCTGGTCTTGGGTACGCTCGCGATGACCGACGCAATTAGAGGAGCCATGCAACAAGCCATTCCGACCCCAATAGGACAAGAAGACGCCCTGAGCTCTGCGCGTGAAGCCGCGGAGCGTCTAGGGGCACGACTGCGGGCCGCCATTCGCGGGCGCGACGACGTCATCGAGCTTCTCCTCATCGCCCTATTCGCCGATGGACATGTCCTGCTCGAAGACTACCCGGGTTCGGGCAAGACTACGCTCGCCCGCGCCCTCGGTGCATCCTTGCTGGGGCAAGGTACACCGGGTATCGCTCCGTTTCGTCGGATTCAGTTCACCCCGGACCTGCTGCCTAGCGACATCACGGGCACGAACATTTTCGACGTCGAGACCAGTCGCTTTGCATTTCGCCGCGGCCCTGTCTTCGCGCACATCGTGCTCGCCGATGAAATCAATCGCACCTCCCCCAAGGTGCAGGCGGCCATGCTCGAGGCCATGGCCGAGAAGCAGGTTACCGTAGATAACCACTCCTACCCGCTCGATCCCCTGTTCTTCGTCATCGCCACTCAGAACCCCTTGGATCTCGCTGGGACTTATCCCTTGCCCAGGCCTCAGCTGGACCGGTTTCTGTTCAAGGTGGAGATGAAACACATCGAGCGTGACGCGGAGCTGGAAGTTCTGAACCAGTATCCGCGTCCAAGCCTGGATTTGGCGGCTGAGCTGCCCGGCGTCTCGCGCGAAGAGATCCTCGCGGCCCGGGACAAGACTCGAAGCGCGGTGCACGTGGCCCCAATCGTCAAGGAGTCTCTCGTAGACTTGGCGAGGCTATTGCGAGCCGACACTCGAGTTCTGCAGGGTGCTTCGACCCGGTCGCTCGTCTTGATGCTTCCGGCACTGCAGGCTCGGGCCGTGATTCACGGCAGGGACTTCGTCGCACCCGAAGACATCGAGGTGCTCGCGCCGCACGTTTTCAAGCACCGCCTCGAATGTGCCCCCGGCGTGGAAGACGTGAGCGCCCTGATCGGCGAGTCCGTCGCGACGCAGGTCGAGCGGCTGGCTCGATCCAGTCTTCAGCGGGGGTGACGATGCGCGCTCCGGCCAGCCTTGCGACGCTCTTCCTACTCTTCATAGCGCTGCCTTCGGCCCCTGTGGGCGCCGACGAGCTGGCCGATCCCTTTCACATCCCGGGTGCCGACGCGACGCGACGAGAGCTTCAGATCTGGGCTTTCATCGAGCAGGACCGCTTCGTGAAGGGTCGGGACGAAGCGGAAAAGTACCTCGCTGACCATGCCGATTCGTACGTGGCACACCTCAGCCTCGCCGTCGCCCAACACTATGGCGAAGGCAACTTCCCCATGGCCTTGTTTCATGCCAGTCGAGCGCTGCAACTGTTCGAGGAGCGCTTCGGTCCCGAGCCGTCCATGGACGCGCCCTGGCGTTGGCACGCCAAGATTCTCATGCAGCTCGATAGGACGCACGGACAGCTCGAACACTACGACGAGCAGCTCGGGTTCATGCAGCGGTACAACGAGCGTTACACCCCAAAGCTCAAGGCGGAGCGAGCCTGGCCTCTCATGAAAAAGCGCGAGTTCGAGCTGGCGAGGGAGGCGGCTCGGGACGGGCTCTCCACCGAAGATCCATACCAGGTCGAACGCGCCATGAATGCGCTGTGCACGATCGAGTTCGAGGCGGGCAACGACGAAGAGGGCTATCGGATGTGTCGCGAAGCCGTGACCATTTCGAAGCAGCGCTTCGGCCAGGCCAGCGCCGTGGACCTGAGCAACTTTTCGGAGGCCGCGCGATCGGTGTTCAAGTTCGACGAGGCCGAGCAGCTTCTCATCGAGTCCGCCAGCGTGCAGCTCTCCTGGTACGGCAATCCATATCTCGACTTATCCGACCTCTACATGCGCGCGGGTCGTTTCGCCGAGGCGCTCTCCGCTCTGAAGGAGATTCCAAGACACCGAGCGCGCCGGCCTCCGCACGTGCAGGAGGCGGATCGCAACGAAACGCGAAGGTCTCTGGCAGCCTTTCTGGTCCTGATGGGAAAGCCCGCCGAGGCCATGCGCATCACCGACAAGGCCCTGGTGCTGCCCGATCGCCGTTCGCACAACAGCCGTGACCCGGAGCAGGATCGCGCCATCGTCGCCTTGGTGGATCGACAGGCGCGATTGATCGCCGCGGAGATGACTTTGGAGGGCTCGGTGGCGCGACCGTTCTACGTTCGAGCCTGGTCACACGCGAAGTCCCTTTGGTTTCGGTTCGAGGCTTGGCTGAGTGGCCGTCAGGCAGCGCGCTTTCTTCACGACGATGAGCGACTGGTCGGCACCTTCGCCATTGGCCGGGCGCGTAGCGCGGTCACGCCGCCTTGGCTCGTCGGTGATCTCGTCGCCGTCCTGGGCCCCGGTGTGGTTCACCGCGCTATCGAGCAAGCATCGAGCGAGGACCAGCGCGAGGGGGCGTCGGGCTACTACGATGCAGTCGCAGCCGAGGTGGCCCTTGAGCAAGGGCGCTACGGCGCGGCCATCGAGCTGGCGCAGGCTGCTTTGCAGAGCTTGAAGCCCGGCGATGCGCTGCTTCGCGAACGGGTTCGCGCCGTGCTCGGGCGGGCGGTTTCGGATCCGACGGCTCAACTGGCCTTCTATGAACAGGTGCTCGACGTGGACCCGGGCCTTTTCCGGAGATTGGGCTGGGCGTTGCCGGCGCGGATCGAGTCCTCCGGAGCGGCGCTCGATCGGGAGGTGGCGAGCGCGCTTCGTCGCTCTCCTCGCTTCGAGATGTCCGAGCAGGGCTTGCTGATTCGAGTCCACGGGGGCCGCGTCTGCATGTTCGGGCCGAGCGGAACGGCCTGGGGATGCTCCGCCGCAGAGCCTCGCGCCGAGGACTCCAGTCTCGAC
Organism: uncultured delta proteobacterium; assembly: GCA_963746475.1. Classification (GTDB taxonomy): domain Bacteria; phylum Myxococcota_A; class Polyangia; order Polyangiales; family Houyiibacteriaceae; genus SG8-38. Next base: position 202,441 of record CAVVBB010000001.1, on the reverse strand, counting down.
TACGCCCAGCGGGTGGTCGATTCGTTTCACGCCGTCGTGTTTTCGCCGCGCGTCGACCTGAGCCGCATTGACATCAACTCGCTCGATGGCTCGAACCAAACCGTTCGAGACCCGACGGAGCTGCTGTTCGGGCCCTGAGAGCTCCCCTGGCCTTTGTCCATCGACTGTGCCTTACTCCACTTCATCGTGAAGAGGCCCTGGGTCCGACTCCTGTTGCTCGCTGCCGTTCTCGTTCTCGCCTATGCAGTGGGCCGGGCGACCGGGGTCACCGAAGACCTTACCGCCGAGGGGATTCGCGACCTGATGCACGAGGCCGGGCCTGCGGGGTTTTTCGTGTTTCTGGCGACGTTCGTGGCCGGGCAGCTCTTGTATATCCCTGGCTTCATCTTCGTCGCCATCGCCGGACTCGCCTATGGGCCCATTCTGGGGCCGGCGGCGGCCATGCTCGGAGCGACGATCTCAGTCGGTGTTTCCTTCGTCCTCGTTCGAACCATCGGCGGTCAGCCTCTCAAAGACTTGGACCATCCGCGTTTTAGGAGGCTTCTCGCCGGCCTGAACGAGCGTCCCCTGCGCTCGATGATTCTCATTCGCCTCTTTTTCTGGGCGCTGCCTCCGGTGAACTACGCCTTGGCGATGTCCGGTGTTCGCTTTGCGGACTACATGTTGGCCGCGGTCATCGGCTGCACGCCGCCCTTCGTCGTCATCAGCGTGGCTTCGGCGCTCGGGGTCCAGTTACTCTGAGCTTTTCTTTCGGGTGAGCGGAATGCTCCCTTCGGAAGGCGACCCGCCGGCGGCGGGCTCGACCGGCTCGAGGACCGGGTCCAAGCCGACTTCGAGAGTCGAGCCTGGCTTCCCTTCGGCCGCGTCCAGGCTCTGGAGCTCGGTCCGTGCCCAGCGCACGCTTCTGGCGATTTCCTCGGTGTCCGTGATTTCGGAGCTTCCTCGTAGGAACTGAGCCAAGGCCCGTCCCATGTCGAGCGCGGATGGATACCGTTCCTCCGGCCGCAAAGCCAAGGCCCGGCTCACAATCGACTGTAGGTCCGTGGGCACATCCTCCCGCTTTTCGGTCAGCGGAGGGATCTTCCCGTCCCGGATCCGGCCGATGACTTTCAAAGGGTCTTCTCCCTGAAAGAGTTTCTCGCCAGCGAGCACTTCCCAAAGCACCACGCCCACGCTGAAGACATCGGTTCGCGCGCTCGGCTCCGCTTCGTAGGTCAGCTCCGGTGCCAGATATGCGACCTTGCCCTTGACGAAGCCGGGCTTGGTCATCTTGCTCCGGTCCATCGCTCTTGCCAGACCGAAGTCGGTCAGCTTCACGACTCCGCCAAGGCTGATCATGATGTTCTGCGGCGTGACGTCGCGATGGAAGATCGGAGCCGCTTCCCCGTTGGCGTCCAGCCTCGCGTGGGCTGCGTGCAGACCCTTGAGCACTTCGATCCCGATCGCCGCTGCGATCGGCCAGGGCGCCGCATAGCCCGTTTGACGATGAGCGTGTTGCCACTGCGCCAGCGTGAGGCCATCCACCCACTCGAGCACGAGGTAGTAGTCCCCTGAAGGGTCCCGGTCGAAGTCGTGGATTTGCGTGATATTCGGGTGTTCCAGCTCCGAGATGACCCGAGCCTCTTCGACGAACATCGACAGGAATTCCTTGTTCTGCGTCAGCGGAGCCAGAACTCGTTTGATCGCGACTCTGCGCTTGAAGCCTGCCGCCCCGTGGGTCTGGCCTCGGTATACTTTGGCCATGCCGCCCTCGCCGGCGAGGGCGAGGACTTCGTACTTCCCACCGAGCAGCTCAGACATGCAGACCCGCGGTCAGGCGGTCTCGTTCAGGACCGCCTCGAGCTCGCCGTTCTCGTACATCTCGCGAACGATGTCACAGCCGCCAACGAACTTACCTCGGACGTAGAGCTGCGGGATGGTCGGCCATTTCGTGAACTCCTTGATGCCCTCGCGAATGGCCGGGTCTTGCAAAACGTTGATGTCTTGAAACTCCGAGCCCGAACGGCGAAGCACCTCGACGACGGTTGCGGAGAAGCCACACTGCGGAAAGTGTTTCGTGCCCTTCATGAAGAGCACCACATCGTTGCTGTCGATGATCCCTTGGATGCGTTCCCGTGTTGCGTCTTCCATCGCCTGTCCAGTCCTAACCATTCTTCTTAGCCCAACTCTCGGGCGTGTACGTGTTGAGCGCAAGGGCATGGACCGGACCGGCCATGAGGTCACCGAGCGCCGCATAGACCATCTGGTGCTGCTCTATCCGGCTTTTCCCCGCAAAAGCCTCCGACACGATCGTCGCCTCGTAGTGGTCACGAGTTCCTGTGAGATCCCTCACATCCAGATGGGTGACCGCAGCCAGGCCCTCACGAATGCGTTCTTCCACAACTTCGGGTTCGACCATCCCTTGCCTCCGCTCGACCCCAATCGCTACGGCCCCAGGGGCGCATTGTCAATCCGGGGAGGGGGGCTCGCATTTGGGCGATTTCATGCTTTCATGAGGCGGTGGACGTTACGAACCCGGTTTCGCACAAGCCAACGGTGGCTCTGGTCACGGGGGCAAGTGGCTTCATAGGCTCCAACCTGGTCCGCGTTCTCCTCGAGAACGGTGTTCGTGTTCGCGCGCTCGTCGAGCCCGGCATGGGTACGGAGAACCTGAGCGGCCTGGATATCGAGCATGTCGTTGGAGACTTGCGCGACCCCGAAGCCCTGCCAGCGGCCGCTCAAGGCTGTGACACCGTCTACCACGTCGGCGCCATCTTCGATTACTGGCTTCCCAACCGTGTCGATATGTTTCGCGTCAACGTTGAAGGCACGGTGCACATGCTCAGGGCCGCCAAGCAGGCAGGCGTGCGACGCTTCGTTCATTGCAGCTCGGCGGCAGTCCTCGGCACGCTCGCAGGCGAAGCGCTCGCGGATGAAAACACCGCCTTCAACAACTGGGATACGGCCGACGACTACACGTTCAGCAAGTACGCGGCCGAGCTGGAGGCCTTCCGTTTCGATGGCCCGGACTTGGAAGTCGTGGCGGGGCTACCCTCGTTTCCGTTCGGCCGGAACGACATCCACCCCACGCCGACGGGCATGCTCGCCCAGCGCTATGTCTTCGGGGACAACCCTGCGGTATTCACGGGCGGCTTGAATTGCGTGAACGTCCAGGACGTCGCAGAGGGCTTACATCTGTGCGCGATGCGCGGGCGGCCTGGGGAGCGGTACATCCTCGGCGGGCACAACCTGACATACCGGCGTTTTGCGGAGGTGCTGTGCGCTTGCGCGGGCTCCAAGCTTCCCCGCCACACGATCAATCCGGGCCGTCTCGCCTGGCTCGGCCGAGCCAATGAGTGGGTTTCCGCGGTGACCGGCTTGAAGCCGTACTTTGCCTACAAGGCCATGAAGTACATTGGCGACAAGTATCTCTACTACGACATCAGCAAGGCGCGAACGGAGCTGGGGTATAGCGTTCGTCCGCTCGAGGAGACGATGGACGAGTGCGCGCGCTGGTTCTTGCTGGAGCACGAACGCGTTCTCAACGGGCAAGTGGTGCATCCCGTGGAGCTCTGGGTCGACCCGAGCGAGGGTGAAGAAGGCTACGAGGAGGCGAGCGCGAAATCAGTCTTGGCCGAATAGCCGCTTCACGCCCGGTCGCGACAGCACCAGGATCGTGAAAATACCGACGACCGTGCCGAAAGGGAAGGCAAGGCACTCGAACCAGCCCGTGAGGTAGCAGAGCGACCAGCGCTCGTGCTTGCGGAGCAGATGAGCAATCCACCAGAAGCTGGCGGCGGTGAGCAAGCAGAGGACGATGCCGACCATCGTCAGGCCGAACGCGGCAGACGCCAGATCTTGGGCCATGCCGAGCGCATCATTGGTGACTTCGTCGAGCTGTTGCGCGTCTGTAGCGTCGAGCCCCGACGTACCTAAGTACTCCGCGAGGATGGACCGGAACTGTCCATTCAGATCACCGAGCATCGAGGAAAAGCCTCCCGTAAACCCGATGAGCGGAGCCGCCGACAGCACGCTGAGCCCAGCGAGAAGATAGTGTGCAATCGCCAGCCCTTTGACGTGCTCGGCGTCTCGCTCGGTCGATTGGCTGTCCATGCGTGAGCTGCGGGAAATCATGCTATGCAGGGCCGCCATGAGCAAGATAGCGTTCGTGTTCCCGGGGCAAGGGAGTCAAACGGTCGGCATGGGCCAGGAGGTCTGTGCCGCGTCGGCTGAGGCCCGCGCCGTATTCCAGGAAGCCGATGCTGCCCTCGGCGAGAGTCTTTCGACGTTGTGCTTCGAAGGCCCCGAGGAAGCACTCAAACTGACCGCGAACACGCAGCCGGCGGTGTTGACGACCTCCATCGCGCTGCTCCGTGCGCTGGGCGAGACCTGCGACGTGGTCGCTGGTCACAGCCTGGGCGAGTACTCGGCCCAAGTGGCGGCGGGCACGCTGGGGCTGGCGGACGCGGTGCGTCTCGTGCGCAAGCGGGGTCGCTACATGCAGGAAGCCGTGCCGGTGGGCGAGGGCGCGATGGCGGCCGTGCTCAAAGCCGATCGGGAAACCGTAGAGCGCATCTGTGAGGAAACACAGGGCGTCGTAGAGCCTGTGAACTACAATTCCCCCGGGCAGATCGTCATCGCGGGCGAGGCCGCTGCCGTGGCGGCCGCGGGCGACAAGCTCAAGGCGGCGGGCGCACGCGCGATGCCTCTACCGGTGAGCGCACCCTTTCATTCGAGCTTAATGAAGCCAGCCGAGCTGCGGCTCGCCGAAGACATCGCTCTGATCGAGCTCTCGCAGCCGCAGCGACCCGTCTACGTCAACGTCGACGCCAAGGCCGTCACGGATGCAGATGCCTCCAAGGACGCGCTCATCCGTCAGGTGAGCCGGCCCGTACTCTGGGAGCAAAGCGTCCGTAAGATGATCGAGGACGGCGTATCGCTCTTCGTGGAGATTGGCCCGGGCAAGGTGCTGACAGGCCTCGTCGGGAGAATTGACAAGTCCGTGCAGAAGCTCAGCGTCCAGAGCTCCGCTGATTTCGAGGCTGCCAGATCAGCGATGGCATCGACCCGAGCCGGCTAGGCCCCAGCGGGACGGGCGCGCGTTTTGCGCTGGGACGCAATGTCCCCTTGTTTTGGGGATATTGCGTGCACTGAACGGCCGACGTTTGACCTGATCGGCAAATCTTGTAGAACCGCGCCGGCCAGGCGGGGGTCTTCCTACTAATTTGCCCGCCCATGGATTCAAGGGGTTCAGCTAACTGATGGACAAACTAATTTACGCAGCGCCCGCTGCTGGCACGCTTGCCCTCCTCTTCGCCTACAGCAAGGCAAGTTGGGTCTCCAAGCAAGACGCTGGTACGGCGAACATGCAGGAGATCGCCGCGCAAATTCAGGAAGGTGCCCTCGCGTTCCTTCGCGCGGAGTACAAGGTTCTCTCGATTTTCGTCCTGGTCGTCGCGGGTCTTCTCGCAGCGGCCTACGCCGGTGACCCGGATCGAGGCTGGCAAATCGCTCTCGCATTCGTCAGTGGGGCGGTCTGCTCCGCTGCCGCGGGCTGGGCCGGCATGCGTGTGGCGACCAACGCCAACGTTCGCACCACGGCGGCCGCCCGCACGGGTCTCGCACCGGCGCTAAACGTGGCCTTCTCAGGCGGCGCCGTGATGGGCATGACGGTGGTCGGGCTCGCCACCATCGGTCTGGGCGTCCTCTACGTGCTGTTCCGCGGGGCTCTCGGCTGGGAGCTCACCCGGACGATCAACGTGCTCACCGGCTTCTCGATGGGCGCTTCCTCCATTGCGCTTTTCGCGCGTGTCGGTGGTGGCATCTACACCAAGGCCGCAGACGTCGGCGCCGACCTGGTCGGCAAGGTCGAGTCCGGGCTTCCCGAGGACGACCCGCGTAACCCGGCCGTCATTGCAGACAACGTCGGGGACAACGTCGGGGACGTCGCGGGCATGGGCGCGGACCTCTTCGAGTCCTTCGTCGGCGCCATCATCGGCGCGATGGTGCTTGCCCTGGGCTTCAACGTCGTCTCGGACGGGAGCACCGTTGGCCCAGTGGTCATGCCTCTGGTCATCGCCGCGGTCGGTATCGTATGCTCGATTCTCGGCACTTTCGTCGTTCGTACGAAGGAGGGCGGCAATCCCCAGCACGCGCTCGACACGGGCGCATTCGGCGCAGCCGGCGTGATGGCGATCGCGACCTTTGGCATCGCCAAGTACATGTGGCCGGCTGCCGGAGCGGTGACCAGTTCCGGTCAGACCGTGAGTTGGCTCGACGTGGGCATCGCGACCGTCGTGGGCCTGGCCGCCGGCGTCGCCGTGGGTCTCATCACCTCGTATTACACCTCGATGGGCAAGTCCCCGGTCGACGGCATTGCCGAGCAGAGCAAGACCGGCACGGCCACCAACATCATCGCCGGCCTGGCCGTCGGTATGCAGTCGACGGCGCTGCCGATCATCGTGATCGCTGCTGGCGTGGTTGCCGCTGCCTACGTCGCCGGTCTCTACGGTGTGGCGATCGCCGCGCTCGGCATGCTCTCGACGACCGGCATTCAGCTCGCCGTCGACGCCTACGGCCCCATCGCGGACAACGCCGGTGGCATTGCCGAGATGAGCGCACAGGATCCCTCGGTTCGTGAGCGGACGGACAAGCTCGACGCGGTGGGTAACACCACGGCTGCCATCGGTAAGGGCTTCGCCATCGGCTCCGCGGCGATGACCGCCTTGGCGCTCTTCGCCGCGTTCGCGCAGATGGCGGGCATCACGGGCATCGACATCAGCAAGCCGCTCGTCATGGCCGGCCTGTTCCTCGGCGGCATGCTGCCGTTCCTCTTCTCCTCGATGGCGATGACCGCCGTCGGCGTAGCTGCCATGGATATGATCGAGGAGGTTCGGCGTCAGTTCCGTGACATTCCCGGTCTGCTCGAGGGCAAGGCCAAGCCGGACACCGCTCGCTGCGTGAAGATCTCCACCGAGGCCTCCATTCGACGCATGCTCGCTCCTGGCGCACTCGCCATCGTCACGCCGGTGGTGGTCGGCTTCCTGATGGGCGCCGAGGCGCTCGGGGGCCTGCTCGCCGGCGTCACCGTCGCGGGCGTGGTTCTCGCCCTGTTCATGGCGAACGCGGGCGGTGCTTGGGACAACGCTAAGAAGTCCTTCGAGGGCGGCGGCTACAAGATGAAGGACGGCACGGTCCACCCCAAGGGCAGCGAGGCGCACAACGCCGCCGTTGTGGGTGACACCGTCGGCGACCCCTTCAAGGACACGGCCGGGCCGTCGCTCAACATCCTCATCAAGCTGATGAGCGTCGTAGCCCTCGTGCTCGCGCCACTCATCGCGGTGTGAGCTGAGCCGCATCGTCTAACGAAAAAGGGGAGGCCACGGCCTCCCCTTTTTTGTCTTTTCGACGAAGGGGTCCGCTGCCCTTGCTCCGAGCCGGGGCGCGTCGAGCGCAAACCATGCGCGAGCTCTCCTGGGTCGGCCTATACATCTCAGCCGACATGCGAGCCTCGACTGCTCCCGAACTGGCGCCGAGAGGGGCGGAGTCGGCCGGTCCGGGGCGTGCCGGCGGGACCAGCACGTGGAGATAATCGCTGCGCCCAGGGCCTGCTGTAGTAAACTGTCCTCAAAATGAAGCGACTCATTTTCCTCTGGGCCCTGGCGCTCTGTGTGGCCTGCGGAGACGGCTCCGCAACGGACGGCTGCGGCGAAGATACCTGTGAGGATGATGGGAACGAATGCACCGTCGCCGAGTGCAATTCGGAAACCGGGATGTGCGAGACGGGGGCCCTGTCCGACGGTACATCCTGTGCGAACGGGGCCGGAGAGTGCTTCGCCGGTCAGTGTGTGACCCTGTGCAGCTCCGACGAATGTGACGACGGCAACGAGTGTACGAGCGATTCCTGCGATTTGGAACTCGGTCGATGCGAGTTCCGCCCAGTGCTCGAGCCGATACCCTGTGACTTCGACGGTGCGGCGGGGATCTGTGACGTCGGTCAGTGCATCGACGCGGGTGCCTGTGACGACGCAGTAGCGCGCTGTGACGACGGCAGTGAATGTACGATGGACCGATGCGACCCCGCGAACGGCGAGTGCTCGCATTCGAGTGAAAATACGGACGGGGCTCGCTGCGCTGCCGGGACAGGGGTCTGTGCCGCGGGGAGCTGCGAGGTGGCGCCGCAGAGCAAGCGATATCTCACGACCTGCACGGACCTGCTCTACGAAAACACCGCAGACGTTCCTGTTGATTTGACCGTCGATCCGGCCAGCTTTTACACGGCCGGAAGTGCGAGCACCGGCGTCAGGGCGTCCTTCCGACTCGACACGGGACTGGGGGATCTCTTGCTTGGGCTCGGCATCGACTCCGCCGAGATCGTCGCGCTCGAAGTGAACGTCGAGATATCTGGCGCGACGACACCGACCACGATGGACCTACCCAGTGAACGGGAGCTCCCGTTCACGCTGGAGTTCTCTAGCACCGATACGGTGGACACGCGCACCGTGACCGAGGAACTCGTGCCTGACGGGGTCGCTTCGAATGTCGACTTCGTGGTCGACGACTGGACGATCGGCATCGTGATCGATGATGGGGGTTTTCCGATCAATACCAGCCTTTCGCCAGACAGCGCGGACATGATCTTCAGTTGCGGGCCCTTGGTTCCCGTTGACGGCGGCATTCGCTACCCGCAGTAGGCCAGGATGTCGAGCCCTGGCTCCGCAATGGGCTCGGGGCTATGTTGGATGAAATGCCGGATCCGACTCGGACGACCGCCTGGCGAGCATTGCAAGCGCATCATCGCGAGCTCGAAAGCCTTCAAATGCGTGCGCTGTTTGCGCAAGACCCTGGGCGTGCCGCGCGCTTCTCCCTGACGCTCGAGGACTTGCTTTTCGATTTCTCGAAGAACCGAATCACTGAACGGACCCTGGAGCTTCTGTCTCAGCTCGCCGTGGAATGCGACTTACGCGGGTGGATCGACCGAATGTTCGCCGGGGAGGCGATCAACGAGACCGAGGGAAGGGCGGTGCTTCACACCGCGCTGCGCGGCATGTCGTCGCAGCCGGTGTCTGTGGCGGGCCACGACGTCATGCCGGAAGTTCGGCGCGTCCTCGGACAGATGGAGAGCTTCTCGAGCCGGGTTCGACAGGGGCAATGGGTCGGGTACACGGGTCGCGTCATGACCGATGTCGTGAACATCGGAATCGGTGGCAGCGATTTGGGGCCGTACATGGTGACCGAGGCCCTGCGTCATTATTGGAAGAAGGGGCTGCAGATGCACTTCGTCTCCAATGTCGACGGCGCGGACCTGAGCGCGGTGCTGCGCGCGGTCGACCCGGAGACGACGCTGTTCATCGTGGCCTCCAAGACTTTCACCACGCAGGAGACCATGGCCAATGCGCGCTCGGCGCGGCAGTGGCTGGTCGAGCGGCTCGGGGCCGAGGAAGCCGTCGCCCGGCACTTCGTGGCGGTCTCCACCAACGCGGACGCGGTAGTCGAATTCGGCATTGCCCGGGACAACATGTTCGAGTTCTGGGACTGGGTGGGTGGCCGTTATTCCCTTTGGTCTGCCATCGGTCTTTCAATCGCTTGCGCCGTGGGAATGGAGCGCTTCGAGGCCTTGCTGTGCGGTGCGCACCAGGTCGATCAACACTTTGTCACCGAGCCATTCGCCCGGAACATCCCGGTCGTCATGGCTCTGCTCGGTGTCTGGTATCAGGGCTTCTTCGGCACGAGCTCACATGCCGTTTTGCCGTATAGCCAGTCTCTGCATCGCTTCCCCGCCTATCTGCAGCAGCTCGACATGGAGAGCAATGGCAAGGGCGTGTCTCGCGACGGGACGCCCGTGCAAGGGTATGGCACCGGAGCGGTCGTCTGGGGTGAGCCAGGCACGAACGGCCAGCACGCATTCTTTCAGCTATTGCACCAGGGCACGCAGATGATTCCCTGCGACTTCATCTTGCCGATGCGCAGCCAGGAGCCGCTCGGACGGCATCAGGACATGCTCGTGGCCAACTGCATCGCGCAGTCCGAAGCGCTCATGCGGGGCCGAACCACAGACGAAGCTGAGGCCGAGCTGCTCGCGGCCGGGGTCGAGCCGAGCAAGGCCCAAGTTCTCGCGGCACACAAGACGTTCACCGGCAACCGTCCGAGCAACACCTTTGCGTTCGAGACGCTCAGCCCGCATGCCCTTGGGCGGCTCATTGCGCTCTACGAGCACAAGGTGTTCGTGCAGGGTGTGCTGTGGAACATCTACAGCTTCGATCAATGGGGGGTCGAGCTCGGCAAGCAGCTCGCCGGGCGGATCCTTCCGGAGCTGCGGGGCGAGCCGGGTGAGCACGATGCTTCGACGCTGCAGTTGATCCGCTATTTCCAAGAGCATGGCGGCGCGAGCGAATGAGTGTCTTAGCGGTCGATATCGGCGGGACCAGCATCAAGGTGCTGGTGATGGCTGCGGGCGGAGAGCCGGTTGGCCCAACGCGCAACCTTCCCACACCGCAGCCAGCGATGCCGGAGGCGGTATTTTCGGTCATCGAGGAGCTGGCCGGGGACGCCGAGGAGTTCGATTGCGTGTCGGTTGGTTTTCCAGGCGTGGTCAAGAGGGGTGTCGCGCACAATGCTCCGAACCTCGGCAACGAGTACTGGACGAAGGTGCCCTTGGCGGAGCCACTCGGGGAGCGGCTCGCTTGTCCCGTGCGTGCCGTCAACGACGCGGATTTACAGGGGCTCGGCGTCGTGGAGGGGCAGGGTGTGGAGCTTGCTCTCACCTTTGGAACAGGGATGGGTGCGGCGCTTTTCACGGAGGGACATCTCGTACCCAACCTGGAAGCTGGTCACCATCCGCTTCGCGATGGACAAAGTTACGAGGACCTCGTCCGTGATAGCGAGCTGAAGCGAATCGGTCCCTCCGAATGGACCGAGCGCGTCCTCTACGCGCTGCAGCGGCTCGAAGCGCTCTTCAACTACGACCTCATTCATCTCGGCGGCGGGAACCTTCGGCACCTTCAGGCCGCCCTCCCAGCCAACGCCCGCCCATTCACCTTGGAGCAAGCCCTGCGCGGCGCTGTTCGCCTCTGGGAGCCTCGCTCCCAGTCAGTGGTCGGCGACGAAGGGGTTTAGCTTTCGTTCTTCGCCGATGGTCGTGCTGGGACCGTGGCCGCAGATGACCAGAGTTTCGTCGGGGAGTGAGAAGAGCTTGCTGCGGATGGAGCTGACGAGCTGCGATGCGTTGCCGCCCCAGAGGTCGCTGCGGCCGACGCTGCGCTGAAAGAGGGTGTCGCCTGCGAGAAGGATCGGGCGGTCTCCTTGCACCGAGAGACAGATGCTCCCGGGGCTGTGTCCGGGGGTGTGCAGGATGTCGGCTTCGAGCTCACCGCTTTGGACGGTGTCCCCTTCCTTCAAGAAGCGGTCGATCTCGGCGACGCCGGGTGCCTTGAAGGGCGCGTTGAATGCGTCGAGCTGCATCTGCAGCCCCTCGTACATGAAGAGGTCCGCTTCGTGGATCATCGTCGCCGCGTCGGTGGCCTCCTGCACTTCCTTGGTCGCGCCGACGTGGTCGAAGTGCGTGTGCGTATGCACGATGGCCTCGCACTTCAAGCCGAGCTCGGCGAGACGCCGCAGGATGCGCGGAGCTTCGCCTCCCGGATCGACGACGATGGCGGAGCCCCGTTCTTCGTCACCCAGGATCACGCAATTGCAACCGAGCGGTCCGACCGCGAAGTGCTCGACGAGCATGGATCGGTGATAGCACGTCTGGGCCGGGGAGCGATTGACACCTCTGGCTGTGGCGATCACATCCAAGCCATGAAGGTATGGAGCGATAGTTTCGCAGACGGCGATTGGATTCCGGCCAAGTATGCGCTCGGTAAGCCCGATGGCAGCGGTAAGACCGAGTTCTCAGACAACCTGAACCCGCATCTGGCCTGGTCCGACTTGCCCGAGGGGACGAAGTCCATCGCGGTGCTCATGCACGACCTCGATGTGCCGAGCGTGCCCGACGACGTTCATCAGGAGGGCCGGATCGTTCCCGCGGATCTGCCGCGCGCCGAGTTCTCTCACTGGGTTTGGGTCGGCCTCTCACCCGACGCCGTCGTCGAGGAAGGTTCCGTCAGTCAGGGTGTGCAGCCCGGTGGAAAGGCGGCCTCCGATGCCCCTGCTGGAACCCGCTACGGCGTCAACGACTACACTGGCTGGTTTGCTGAAGACGCCGATATGGCGGGCGATTATTTCGGCTACGACGGTCCCTGTCCGCCCTGGAACGACGGTCTCGTTCATCGCTACCAGTTCACCGTCTATGCGCTCGATACCGACATGCTGGCGCTCAAGGGACGCTTCACGCGCGCCGAGCTGCTTCAGGCCATCGAGGGGCACGTGCTCGAACAGGCCAGTCTACGAGGCAAGTACAAGATCTACCCTGACGCCGTCGAGCGCTGAGCGGGTATGAGCCGGCAGGAAAAGGCCGATCGGATCGGCGAGATACTCGACGCGCTTTACCCGGATCCGCCCATTCCGCTCGACCACGTCGACCCTTTCACACTCCTGGTCGCCGTCGCGCTCAGCGCGCAGACGACCGATAAAAAGGTCAACGAGGTCACGCCTGCGCTCTTCAAGAAGGCGCCCGACGCGGCGAGCATGGCCAAGCTCCCTGTCGAGCTCATCCTGTCGATCATTCGCACCGTCGGGCTGGCTCCGACCAAGGCCAAAAACCTCAAGGCCATGGCCCAGCAACTCGTCGAGAAGCACGGTGGCCGGGTGCCCGCCGACATGGAGCAGCTCGAGGCGCTGCCCGGCGTCGGACACAAGACGGCATCGGTCGTGATGTGTCAGGCCTTTGGCAAGCCGGCCTTCCCGGTGGACACACACATTCATCGGCTTGCGGCGCGCTGGGGGCTGTCAGACGGGAAGAGCGTGGCCAAAACCGAGCGGGATCTGAAACGCGTGTTTCCGGAGGACAGCTGGATCCGTCGGCACCTGCAGATCATCTACTTCGGCCGGGAGCACTGTCCGGCGCGCCGGCACGACCTGAGCCAGTGCCCAGTTTGCAGCTGGGCGGCGACGAAAAAGCGAATTCGGGAGGAAGCCGAAAACCGTTGAGCGTGAAAACGTAGTGAATACAATAGTTTGTCCGTGAACATCAGACTGTTTGCATCCATTTGAATATTGGAATAATAGATCCGCATGGCGCAGGCTCTCCTAGAGTCCCCCCGCTGGGAGCTCTACCGGCTGCTCGCCGAGCCTTTCCGGCTCCGGCTTCTGGCACTCGTGGCCGAAGAGGAGCTGTCCATCGGCGAGCTCGCTGAGCTCACCCGAGAAGCCCAGCCCAACGTCTCGCGTCACCTCAAGCTCCTGCGCAAAGCCGGCATCGTGGCCGTTCGCAAGCAGGGCACCCGTGTCCTCGCGCGCCTGGCGGAGGCCGGTGGGCAGGACCCGCTCGTCCAAGATGCGCTCGGCAGCGGGCGGGAGCTTTGTGAAACCGACGGCAGTCTCGCGCGGATCGCATCGGTCACTCAGGCTCGCGACGCGGCGGGTCGCGCATTTTTCGAGCACTCCTCCGCGGCAGCCTCCGAGCGGCAGACCATCGCGTTTCCGGCGTACCTCACGGCGCTCCGCGCGCTGCTTCCCCATCGAGACCTGGCCGTCGACGTCGGCACCGGGGACGGCGCCCTGGTTGGGCTTCTCGCCCCGCTGTTCGATCGCGTCCTGGGCGTCGATCGGGCCCAGGCCCAGCTGGAGCTGGCGGCTAAGCGCTCGGCCGACGGAGGCTACCGCAACGTCGAATGGATGAGAGCGGACTACGAGGATCGGGCCGTGGCCACGCGAGTCGACGCGCTCGGTGGGGCCGATGCCGTCTTCGCCTCCCGGCTCCTACACCACGCGCCACGTCCACAGCGCGCCGTCCAAGCGCTCGCTCGTCTCGCCAAGCCTGGCGGGCAGGTCGTGATCCTCGACTACCGCTCGCACGACGACGAGCGCATGCGTGAAGAGCAGGCCGATCTCTGGCTTGGTTTCGCCCCAGAAGAGTTACTCGGTTGGGCCCAGGGTGCTGGGTTGACCGAACCACAGGTTTTTGCCATTCCCGCGGAGCGCTGCGGAGCTGGCCCGGACGCCCATTTGTCCTGGCAGGTTCTCACAGCGCGCCGTCACCGCAGCTAGGAGACACGAAGATCATGAGCCCGAATCCAACCCCGAAGCACAAAGTCGCGGACCTTTCCCTGGCCGACTGGGGACGCAGAGAGATCCGTATTGCCGAGCACGAGATGCCCGGCCTGATGGCCCTGCGGCGCGAGTACGGGGCACAGAAGCCTCTAGCGGGGGCTCGCATCGCGGGCTGCCTTCACATGACCATCCAAACGGCCGTCCTCATCGAGACCCTCACCGAGCTCGGTGCCGAGGTCACTTGGACGAGCTGCAACATCTTTTCGACCCAGGACCATGCCGCCGCGGCCATCGCCGTGACCGGCGTTCCCGTCTTCGCCTGGAAGGGAGAGACCGAGGAAGAGTACGACTGGTGCATTCACCAGCAGCTCGCCTCGTTCGAGGGCGGCAAGGCCCCGAACCTCGTGCTCGACGACGGCGGCGACCTGACCGCGATCGTGCACCAGAAGTACCCTCAGTTTTTCGAGGGTCCGGACCGCATCCTCGGGCTGTCGGAAGAGACGACGACAGGCGTTCACCGGTTGTACGAGATGGAGCGCGACGGCACGCTCAAGTGCCCAGCGATCAACGTCAACGACTCGGTCACCAAGTCCAAGTTCGACAACCTCTATGGCTGCCGTGAGTCCCTCGTGGACGGCATCAAGCGCGCGACCGACGTCATGGTCGCGGGTAAGGTTGCAGTGGTCGCCGGCTACGGGGATGTCGGCAAGGGCTGCGTCCAAGCGCTCGCACGTGCTGGCGCGCGCGTGCTGATCACCGAGATCGACCCGATTTGCGCCCTCCAGGCCCTGATGGAGGGTTATCAGGTCGTCACGATGGAAGAGGCTGCTCCCATCGGCGACATCTTCGTGACCGCGACCGGCTGCTGTGACGTCGTGACCGGTGAGCACATGAAGGCGATGAAGAATGAAGCGATCGTCTGCAACATCGGTCACTTCGACTCCGAGATTCAGATGGCCTGGCTCACCGACCCGAAGAACGGCGTCAGCGAAGAACAAATAAAGCCGCAGGTCGATCACTTCATCTTCCCCGATGGCAAGCGCATCATCGTGTTAGCCCGAGGACGGCTGGTGAACCTCGGCTGCGCGACGGGGCACCCGAGCTTCGTGATGAGCAACTCCTTCAGCAACCAGGTGCTCGCCCAGCTCGCGCTCTGGACCGAGCGCGATCGGTTTGAGGTCGGCAAGGTCTACACCCTGCCCAAGAAGCTCGACGAGCACGTGGCCCGACTTCATCTCGGTCAGCTCGGAGCCAAGCTCACTGAGCTGACCAAGGGACAGGCGGAGTACCTCGGCATCGCAGCCGAGGGGCCGTTCAAGCCCGAGTATTACCGATACTGAGCCACCGCGAGTAGCATCGGACCCTGATGGGCTCGTTCCTGCACGACGTCTTTCACACGTACAGGCTGTACGACGGACGTCTTCTGGCTGGCAGCATCGCCTTTTACGCGATCCTCGGGCTGGCGCCGCTAGGCGTGGTGGTCCTGGGGATCGCGGCCATGCTGATCCCCGAGGCCATCGCCGAGAAAGAGCTCGTCGTTCAGCTCGAGACCTTTCTCGGCGAACCAGTCGCGCGTTTCATCGCGCAGGCCATCGCCGGGACCTCGGCCGAGCGCGACTCGCTGGCGGCCGCGGTGTTCAGTGCGTTGTTCATGGTTTACGTTTCGGTTCTCTTGTTTTCGATGCTCCGGCGTGCCCTCAACCAGCTCTGGAACGTCCGGCCCAAGCCTTTTAGAGAGCTGGGCTCGGAGCGCTACCAGCTCGTGCGCAAGCGCCTGATGGGCTTCGTCATGCTGATCGTGCTCGCCCTGTCTCTGGTCGTCCTCGTCGCGGCCAGGACGGTCCTGGCGGCCGCGTCGCGCTTTTTCGAAGGCATCCCCTACTTGCTTCCCGCGACCAACTTCCTGCTTGCGCTCGTCGTCATCGCCGTGGTCATCGCCATCGTCTTTCGCCTGATTCCCGACGCACGGGTAGCCTGGCAGGACCTGTGGGTCGGCGCCGCCGTGACCGCTCCATTTACCGTAACGGTTTCCTATCTGAGCGGCGCTTACCTGGGGTATGCGAGCCCCGCGTCGGCGTACGGTGCCGCAGGAACGTTGCTGGTACTGCTGCTTTGGGTGTACTACACGACCCAGATCTTCCTTTTGGGCGCCGTCTTCATTCGTCTGTGGGCAGAGCGTAGAGGACGTCCCGTCGCACCCAAGCCCTACGCCGTCGGCGTCTCGCTTGCGCCTCAGCCGGCGGACACTTCGCGCCAGCTTGGGTAGGGCGACTCGTTCAAGGCGAAAGGCGGCGCGGGGGTCACGTTCATGTGTCGCCCGAGGAAACGAAACAGGGCCCGCCACTTTGTGCGTGCCGATTCACGCCAGAGCATCACATCGAAAGCGTGGATTTCGCCTCGAAAGACGTGCAGGTCGCACTCAGTGCCCCTGGAGTCCAGGGCTTCGCGGAGCCGTATGGTGTCCGAGATGAGCGGGTCGGCGGTTCCGACGGTCGTGAAGAACGGCGGAAGCGAACGGCTGCCCGGCGGCGGGCTGGTCTCGAGGAGTCGAAGTGGGCTCGCGAGCGGGAATTCCAGCGCGCGACTGGCTCTGCGGCCGAGGTAGGAGTGGGTCACGCCGTGAATTTCGCGCTTGATCCAAGTGGCCAAACGACGGCTCTTTCGCGGATCCCGCCAGAATCGCTCGACGTCGTGCAGGTCGAGGATGCCGTACATGGGTGCGACGCAGCGGAAGTGGACGTTGCGTTCGTAGAGGGCACGGGCAAAGGGCTCAGGCCGCGGGTGGGCCGCGCAGTAGCTCAGCGCGGCGGCCAAATTGGCGCCCGCCGACTCGCCCATGATGGCCAAGCGGTTGATGTCGGCACCGCGAGCTTCTCCGTGGTCCAGAACCCAGAGGACCGCGGCGATCGCGTCGTCCAGTGGCTTGGGGTAGGGGTGAGTCGGGCCGAGTCGATAATTGATGTTGAAGACCTGATAGCCCTGCGAGGCCAGGACGTAGGCCATGATACGGTGCGTGTCCTTGGACATCATGGAGAAGGCGCCGCCATGGATGTAAATGACGCTGGGCAGAGGGCCTTCGGCGTCGCGGGGCCGGTAGATGTCGAGCAGGTGTGCGCGCTGCGAGCTGTTGCGGTACGGGACGTTGTGTTCGACCTGTACCCGGCGCCAGCTCCCTATCGTGATGGGTAGAAAGCCATAGCCGAGCTGGGAGACCATGTGCGCGAGGCGATCGACCCCGCGACGGAGCCTGGGTAGCAAGGGATGAGGGTGCGCCAACTTAGACATCATTCCCGACCTCGACTGAGCTCACAGACACATATAAAGGCACGCCAACGCAATGCGTCAATCATGTAACGCCAGGACAGGGCTGTCGTCGGCAGCCCTCAAGGGTTGGCCGATGGCAAAATCAATGCATTCGCCGAAGAAACCGCGCGCAATTAACTTTCGCTCCGCAGCGTCGCGATAGTGGTTCTATCGGCGAAGTGCGATCTCCGTACGTCGAAATTCGGCTCCGTCAGGAAAAGAAGCTCAATTTCTTGAGCGCTGTTCCGTAGACGAACTGAATCATCTTGTCGATTTCCTCGACGATCGTCTCGGTCTGCGGATACCAGATGCGCTCGCGCTTGAGGTTCCAGCGGTCGATGGCGATCGGCTGCTGGAAGGTGTAGCTGCGCAGGGCGCCAGCGCCATTGACCTGGCCTAGCCCGCTCTCTTTCATACCGCCGAACGGGACCTCGGGAATGCCATACATCATCGATGCGTCGTTGATGATCACCGAGCCGGTGTCCATTTTCTTAGCAATTTCGATGCCTTTGGCGATGTCTCTGGTCCAGACGCTGCCGCTCAGACCGTACTTGCTGTCATTGGCCAGGGCGATGGCCTCTTCCTCATCCTTGACGCGCATCACGGACACGATTGGACCGAAGGTCTCCTCCTTCATCAGCTCCATGCTGTGGTCGACCTTCCTCACGAAAGTCGGCTTGAAGAACAGGCCATGGGTCGTGTCCGCTTCGCCGCCGACGACGATTTCGGCACCCTTCTTCTTCGCGTCGGCAATGTGCCGCTCGATGATGGGCAGTTGGCGGTCCCAGAACACCGCGCCAATTTCAACGTTGTCTCCCGCTCCATAGCGGACCTGCTTGACGATCTCTTCGACGCGCCGCTCGAACTCGTCGGCCACGCTTTCGACGACGTAGACGCGCTCGACGCCCATGCAGACATGGCCGCTGTTCAGGAACGAATTGAACACGGCGCCGCCAGCCGCGCGCTCCAGATCAGCGTCCGCGCAGACGATCATGGCGTCCTTGCCGCCGAGCTCGAGGGTGCAGGGAATGAGCTGCTCTGCGCAGGCGGCGGCGATCTTCTTGCCGGTGTTCACGCTTCCGGTGAAGGAGATCTTCTGGATCCCCCCGTTGACCAGGGCCGCACCCGTTTCGCCATCGCCGTGGATGACCTGCACCACACCCTCGGGTACCCCGGCTTCCCTGAGGAGCCGCACGGCCCACTCGCCGGAGTAGGGGGCCACCTCCGAGGGCTTTAGAAGAACCGCGTTTCCTGCCAGAAGTGCCTGCACGGTCGGGTTCATCGCCAGAGCGAAGGGGCCGTTCCAGGGAGTGATGACGCCCACCACGCCGAGCGGCCGGTAGTGCATCAGTACCTTCTTGTAAGGGCGGACGAGCCCGTGGATTTTGATCTTCTCGTCCGAGAGGTCCTTGACGGCGCGGTTCGACCAATAGTTGATGAAGTCGCAGCCTGCGATGATCTCCATCAGCATGGCTTCGAGCTTCGTCTTTCCGGTTTCGCCGGTGACGGTTTCGATAATCTGCTCGCGCTGTGCGACGAGCAGGTCGATTGCGCCGCGGATGATTTGGGCGCGTTTCGCGATGGGAACCTTGGCCCACTCTTTTTGGGCGTCGCGGGCGCGCGCGATGGAGGCCGCCACGTCGTCCGCGGTGCTAACGACGATCTCGCCTAGCTCTTTGTGCGTTGCAGGGCTTCGGATACCGAGACGGCGGCGTCCTTCGTCCGTGGGTGAGAGAATCTCGACGATGGCCATTGACTGTGCTCCTGCGTCCTGGGCGCGGACGAAAACGGTGTGAAACGTGTTCTACATGCCGACGGGCGACGCGCAAGCGTCCGGCAACGCTCCTGACGGTGAAAAACTTCCTTTCCCTTGAAAAACGCTCAGCTCCAGAGTCGGCATACGGCGCAGCCGGCTCCGAGTGCTCGGCCTCTTGCAACGGATGGTCGCGGAACCTCAATCTGCTGATCGGAGGCCATTCCGACCGAGTACGGGTCGCTTGAGGTCGAACCCATCGTCGAGAAGCTCGACGTAGCAAGGCGTCGATCGCAGCTTCGGGAAAAGAGAGTCGACCGCGCCGCGGCGCACCGTGGCTCGTCCTGCGAATCGGCATCGCTGTCACGCGAGCAGACTCATGCGGTCTCGACCCGAGCGAGCGTCCGGCTCGACGAGCCTTGCCGTTGGTTTCGATTCCGATAGGATGCGCCGCGCAAAGGGAGGGGGGACATGGCGACCACCGAAACCACCACTGAAGAGAAGACTACGACGACGGCTCCGGCCAAGAAAACCAGCGCGAAGAAGACCAGCGCTAAGAAGAAGACCAGCCCGAACAAGGCGGCGGCCAAGAAGGCGACTGCCAAAAAGGCGAGCCCGACGAAGGCGACTGCAAAGAAGACCACTGCAAAGAAGCCGAGCGCGAACAAAGCGACGGCAAAGGCGGCGGCACCTGCGGCACAGGCCGCTCCGCAGAAGGCTGCAGTGACGGCCAACGGCACCTCACAGGAGAAGGCCAAGCCCGCGGTGACATCCAACGGCACGTCCGCTCATGCTGCCAACGGCGCGGGTTCGTTGAAGGACCCTGGCTCGACCAAGGCTGCTGCTCCGAAGGCCGCTCCGCAGAAGGCTGCTTCGGCGACCGCCTCCGCTCAGCAGAGCGTCCTCGAAGCGTACTTGGGCCGCGTTCGTGAGCTCATGAAGGACGCTGCGGCGAAGGCGGAGGGTGCCCTCAAGCGGGCGCAGCCGATGTTTCAGCAGCTGAAGTGCTCGCTGAGCGCCAGCGAGCTCCGGGCACGGCTGCTTCAGGCTCTCGAAGCCGGGACTAAGAAGATCCCCCGCAAACGAGCCTAGTGTCGGGCTCAATTGCCATCGTGGGGGCCTCGCTCGGAGGTCTGAGAGCCGCGGAGTTTCTGCGGCGAGACGGTTTTGAAGGGCAGCTGCTCCTCATCGGGGATGAGACGCAGCTGCCCTACGACCGGCCTCCGCTTTCGAAGGAGGTTCTGCGCGGGGAGTGGGAAGCGGACCGCATTGCGCTACGCCGAAAGAGCTATGACGAGCTCGGCCTTGACCTGAGGCTGGGCACCCGTGCCATCGGTCTCGACAGTCGCAAGCGTATCCTGAGCTTGGACGATGGGGAGGAGCTGGCGTTCGAGCAGCTCGTGATCGCCACAGGCGCTTCGGTCCGTAGATTGCCGGAGCAGCCCGACCTGGACGGCATCTTCACCCTGCGCACGCTCGACGACGCGCTCGCCATCCGCGATGCCTTGAAGGCCTCGCCGCGGGTCGCCGTCATTGGCGCGGGTTTCATTGGTGCCGAGGTGGCAGCCTCGGCGCGACAGCTCGGCCTACAGGTCGACATGATCGAGGCGCTCGAAGTGCCGCTTGCCCAGAGCCTAGGACCGGAGCTGGGTCGGGCCCTCGCGACCGCGCATGAGAAGCGCGGTGTTCGCGTCCATTGCGGGCGAAAGGTCGTGGGCTTTCAGGGTCGCGACCGGGTGCAGGGGCTGCTGCTCGACGACGGGACCGAGCTGCCCTGCGAGCTCGTCGTCGTGGGCATTGGCGTGCAACCCGCAGTGTCCTGGCTTGCCGGCTCGGGGCTGGAGCTCGAGGACGGTGTGCGCTGTGACGCGACCTTGAGCTCGAGCGTGGAGGGGATCGTCGCCATCGGTGACGTCGCCAATTGGTACAACCCACTCTTCGGCGAGCACATGCGCGTCGAGCATTGGACCAATGCCGTCGAGCAGGCACGCCACATCGTGCAGACGCTTTGCCGTCCTCAGGAGGCCAAGCCCTTCGCGTCCGCGCCGATGTTCTGGTCCGACCAGTACGACATCAAAATCCAAGGGGCCGGACGGCCTAGGCCTACCGACGAGCTTCGAATCATGGGCCGCCCCGAAGACGAAACCTTCGTCGCCCTGTATTCGCGCGAGGACCGCCTGGTCGGCGCCGTTTCGTTCAACAACCCGGCCAAGCTGATTCAGCTGCGCCGCAAGATCGTCAATCGCGCCTCCTTGTCCGAGGCGCTCGAGCTCTTCGAGGCCTGAGCCGTCGAGTCCGCCTGCCGTGGCGGATCGCGACGATAAGGGCAGGTCTCGCTTGCGGCGGACGGTCCTGGCGAAAGAAGTCAGCCGCGCTTTGTGGTGCCGATGCGACTGCCGGCGGCCAGCCCGGCCGTTGAGAGCCGATCCTGCTGGTGGCGCTTTGCCGCCCCGCGTTATGATCCACGCGATTTGCAGACCAAGCGCCACCCTCTCGACTGGCTGTTCGTCGCAGCGTTTTCGCTCTTCGCGTTTACGTCGATCGTGCTCGAGCAGTGGATCGTGTTCGGTGTGGATCTGCGTAGCGCCCGAGATCCCATCGGCCGCGCATGGCGCTGGTACGCCGAGAGCTTCGATCCCTTGCTCTTCGATCGCCTGCTCAGCGTGCGTGTGATGTTCGGGATCGATGCCTGGGTCTTTGGGCCCTTCTATTTGCTTCTGGTGTATGCCTTCGTTCACCAGCGAAACTGGATACGCATGCCGGCCCTGCTCTTCAGCTCCGCGATGTTTTACTCGGTCGTCGTGTATTTCTTGATGGAGGTCTTCAGCGTTCATGCGGCCGAGACCCATCTTCCTATGGTGATGCTGATCTCAGCGCCCTATACGATCATGCCCCTGCTGCTCACTTACCGGATGTGGAAGCCCATGCCTTTCGGCACATAGCGTCCCGAGCTGAGCCGAGCTGAGGCAGCGACCGAGGCCGTCGCGGGGCCAGTAACCGCGGCAGCGTCAGCCTCAGCGCCCGCCCGAACCTCAGCGTCGGTGGGCGCGTCGGTTCCAGTGCCCGCGTCGTTGTCGGCGTCGGTCTCGGTGCTAGTGCCAGCGTCAGTGCTTGCGTTCGTCAGTGCTCGCGCTAGTCGTGGCGGCAGCAGTTCCTATACGAGCGTTGCTGGCGGTGACGGAGACCTTGTTAGATAGCCTCGCGGCGTGGCGTCGTCGGCTGAGTTGTACTTGGCTACTCAGCCTCTGAGCCGGCCTCGGACTCCGGCTGGCCCTTTTGACCGGCTGCGGGCTCCGGCTCGGACGGGGCAGGAGGCGACTTCGGCTGTTCCAGATCGACCGTGATGAACGGGTAGGCCTCCGGTTCTCGGCGAATGTTGCCTTCGGGCGGCTCTGCCCGGGCAGCGGGCGAGTTCTCCTGCTCTTCTTTGATCTCGGTGCCTCGTCCGACTTGGACGCTTCCCCCGCAAGCGCAGAGTAGGGCGACGAAGAGCATGATGGGTGCCTGGCGGTTCATGTCGCGGCCGTTGTGCTACGGCGTCTCCGCATGGGCAAGCAGCACAGGCACTTTGCAATCGTGCAAGAGTCGTCGCGTGAAGCTTCCCATTAGGAGCCGAGCGATGCCGCTCTTGCCCGTGGTTCCTGCCGCGACCAGGTTTGCGTCCAGCTCGCCGGCTACCTCGAGCACGCCTTGAACGGGATCGCCGACGGCGAGTCGCGTTTGCATGGGGTGCTCCTCCGAGCTGGCGAAATCAGCGGCCTGAGTCTCGAGGATCTCCTGCAGGCCGAGCCGTAAGGCCTCGCGACGTTGCTCGGCTGCGGGCCCGACGATGGCTCCGCGGTCCGTGTACTCTCCCCATACGTCGAGATAGGCGTGAACGAGACACAGCTCGCAGGCAAAGACACGGGCCATGGCGCAGGCGGCCTGCGCGGCGCGCTTTGCGGCTTCGGAGAAGTCATAGGCGACGACGATGCGGCTTGGAAGCTCGGCCCCGCCCGGTGGAATGACCAGCGTGGGCGTGTGGACCGTCTTTAGCGCGCGCTCGGTGACGCTACCGTACATCAGCTTGGACACACCCGTGTGGCCATGGGTGCCCATGACGAGGAGGTCGATATCGTGCTCCTCTGCGTATTCGCGGAGCATTTCGTGGACCACCCCCTCCCGGATCGTCGTGCGCACGGCAAGACCACGCACGGCCAGAGACTCTTCCAGCGTCCGCAGCGCTTTGCTGGCTTCCGCGAGAATCTGGTTGGCCACCTCGGGACCGGGCGTATACGAGGCGTCCATCAAGATGTACGCAGGGACGACTGGCACATGCAGGATGTGGAGCCCGGCGCCGAGTCGCTCCGCAAGGCCGCAGGCATAGTCGAGCGCGTGACGCGCGCTGTCTGAGAAGTCCGTGGGAACGAGAATTTCCCTGATCTGCATCACAAGTCCTCTACGCGCACTTTACCATTGGTCCGAGGCCGGCCAAAGCTTTGCCCGCCGGAATAGGCACGAGCGCTGCGCCGGTAAGGAGACGGAGCTCGTGAGCCGCGGAGCGGGAGAAGGGATTCGAACCCTCGACGTCTTGCTTGGGAAGCAAGTGCTCTACCCCTGAGCTACACCCGCAAAGTAGGAGCTAGGGTTAGCTGCGCTTCGTGGCCCCGTCAAGGGCCGACTGAGCCGGCATGAGCCTTGTACGAGGCGGCTCATTGCTACCCTCGACGGAGCGGCGTGAGCCCGACGAAGACCCGTGATTTGCGGCTTTCGGTATTTCCAGCACCGCGTTCTTGAAGCAGACTGCGCGCAGTGAGGCGATGGGTTTCGTGGCTGGCGTTCTGTCTCGCCGGATGCTGGTTTGCGTCCGCGGCGGCCCAAGAGCTCAGCCCTCCGAGCCTGAAGTCGATGCCAGCGGTGACGGTGCCGAGCGAGCTGAGCCTGCCCGCCTCGGGTAAGGTACCGGTCACGCTCGTCGTTCACGATGACGGCTCGGCGAGCTTGGAGAGCTGTGACGCGGGCGCGGCACTCTGTGCGTACATCGAAGACGCGATCGCCGCGGCGAGCTTCGAGCCGGGTCGCCGCGATGGCGAGCCCATCGAGTCGCTCGTGGCCGCCGAGTTGACCGTCGTTCACGCGGCACTCTCGCCGCCTGAGGCACCGCCGAGTGCTCCGCCCGAGGAGCCTCTGCCGACCTTTTCGAGCACGGCGGAAGTCGAAGCGCGCTCTCAGGAGCCGACCGTGCTCGAACTGCAAGGGATCCGGAGCATTCCCGGAACCCTGGGTGAGCCTTTTCGCACTCTCGAGCTTCTTCCGAGCGCGCTTCCCGTCTCGAACGGCCAGCCTTTCCTGTATCTGCGCGGCGCGCCGCCCGTCGGCACCGTGTCCCTCTACGACGACATCGCCGTTCCAGAGCTCTTTCACTCGGTGATCGGGCCGCAGACCATCCACCCGGGCCTCATCGGCGACGTGAAGCTCTACTCGGCCGTGCCGCCAGCGCGCTTCGGTAGGCTCACGGGTGGGGTACTTTCGGCCGAGAAAGGCGCCCCGATGCCACGCGACCGCGTGCACGGTGAAGCGGAGCTCCGCGCCATCGACACGTCGGGCCTCTTGAACGTTCCCGTCATGGAGGACGGCTCGGTGACAATGGCCGGCCGCTATGGGTTTCCGAACGGCCTCCTCAACCTGACGAACGTCGACGCCAGCATCGACTACTGGGATTACCAGCTGCTCAGCAGTTTGGATGCGGGGCGAGCGCGGTTCGAGCTGGTCTCCTTTGGTGCGCGTGATGACACGACGCTCGACGAATCGGACCCGAGCAACCTATTCAAGCTCGACGTCCAGTTTCACCGAGTCGAGGCGCGTGTCTTTGGACAGCTGAGGAAGTGGGAGCTGGGCGGCGCTGCCTCATATGGCTACGACTCTTCGGAGGTGCTCGACCGCTCCCTCGACGTTCCGACCGCGTCGTCTCAGATCAACCGCGTCGGACCGCGTTTCTGGGCTCACTACGGGACCGATCGTGTTGCGCTCCGGTTCGGCGCAGAGACGATGTTCTTGTTCGGAAGCCCCGAGTGCCTCGACATCATCACGTCCATCAGCTCGCCCTGCAATCCGGAGTTCGCCGAGCAGAAGCGAAGAACGATCTCGAGCGCCCATGCCGAGGCGAGCGTGGCCGTCACGTCCTGGCTGGACCTCGCTCTCGGGTTGCGCGCCGACGTCTGGAACACCGCTGGGCACCGCGATGTGGGCATCGGTCCACGCCTGAGGGCGACTTTCAAGCCGCATGAGCGGGTCGACGTCTTCGCAGCTTGGGGGCTCGCCTATCAGCCCGCGACCTTCATCATTCCTCTTCCGGGTCTGGGCGACATTCCGCTCGAGCCGGGCCTTCAGCGCGCGAGCCAGTCGGAAGCGGGCCTGCGCTTCTATTTGCCTAAAGAGATCGAGCTCGGCGCGCTCGGTTTCCTGAATGTGTACGACCAGCTGCGCTTCTTCGACTTCTTCACGGACTCGACCGTCAATGGACCGGCGGGCACGGCTAGCCTCGATGAGGTTGCCGATGGAAAGACCTGGGGCCTCGAGCTTTCCATGAGTCGCCCCTTCGGTTTGGGCTTCGCGAGCTTTGCCAGCTACGCGCTCGGCTACAGTGAGCTCGAGGCGACGACGACGTTTTCGGCCCTCGGCAGCTTCGACTACACGCCCTCCTATGATGTGCGCCACATGATTAGGGGCGTGTTCTCCTGGCAATCCGACTTCGGTTTGAGTCTGGGCACGAGGCTGGAGGCTCGCTCGGGGCGCGCCTTGGGCTGGGCGTACTACGACGGAGCGGGGGAGATTTCGCAGTACGTGCAGCGCGCTCCTTGGTTCGTGCGCCTGGATGTCGAAGTGGCCTACGACTGGCCGCGACGCTGGGGCCTGATGCACTTCGGGCTCGAGTGGATCAACCTGTCGCAAGCTCGCGATGCCCAAGATCTCGGACAGACTCCCGCACCGGGCTGCCTGCTCCGCAACGAAGTACCCAGCCAGCCCTGCGAGGTCGTCTACAGCACCGCCATTTGGTTTCCCAATCTGACCATTCGCGCTCAGTTTTAGCTGGCACGGCGCGGGCGGAGCTAAGTACCGGACCAGTGCTCGGCGTTGAGAGGGCCGGCTGCGGGTTTGACGTCGACCAGGAAGCCAGTGAGGTGCGCCATGCCCGAGACACGCTCCAAGCGGTTTGGGCCATCTGCAGCCAGCAGGTTCACATTCACTCCGGTCGTCTTGCTCGCCACGCTGAGGCCCTTGGCCTGCTGGTGACCCCAGCCGTGCGGAAGAGCGACGGTGCCCGGCATCAGATCGGCATGAAGACGGATGGGTACGCGCACGGTTGCGGTATCGGTCGACACGTCTGCCAGCTCGCCCTCTTGCAGGGCCGCCCGCTGAGCGTCGTCGGGGTGCATGTAGAGGTAGTTGGTTGAGCGTTCGCCGGACACGAAGTCCTCGAAGTTGTGAGTCCAGGAGTTGTGCGTGGTGATCGCACGCCGGGTGATGAGCTTGAGCCTGTCGCGGTTCTTGAGCTCGGTTTGGAAGTCGGCTTCGAGCTTCTGGGCCTGATCGAGCAGGACTTTGGGGGCCAGATGGACTTTGTGGTCGTCGGTGGTGACCCGCTCGCCCAGGAAGTCTTGTCCCTGGTGGTCGGGACGCAGCCGGCCGTGTGGATGTTCGAGCAGTTGCTTGAAGCTGCCCTGCTTGGTGATGCGCAACAAGGCCGAGAGGAGAAACTCCTGTGGCACAGCGGGCTCTTCCTTGCGGTGCCTCGCGGAGTACGCGCCTTTGGCGAGCTCCAGGCCCCTTTGGGCGAGCTTGGAGCCGAACAAGTTGATGCCGCTGGCCTTGGCGAGGTCGAGGTAGATGGTGGCCTCGTCTCGCTGCTCAGCCTGAGGCGGGATCAACGGGCGTGTCGCCTGTAGGTAGGGCTTGGTTTGCAGACCCAGCATCAGCGGGAAAACGAAGGGCAGGTCGGGGCGCTGGAAGGGGGAGGTGCAGGGGAGAACGTGGGTAGCGACCGAGGCGGTTTCACTCGGCTGGATGTCGAGGACGACGAGTAGCTCCAGGTTTTGGAAGGCCTCGCGAAGGCGCTCCGAGTTGGCCATGGTGATGAGCGGATTGCCTCCCGTGACGAACAGGGCGCGGATCTGGTTCTTTCCCGGCGTCAGGATTTCGTCGGCGAGGATGCCGCCCGGGAGGGCGTCGTTGACGGTGCTGTACCCGCCGATGCGGCTTTTGTGCTCGCTCATGAGCAAGCCGCTCTTCTTGCCAAACTTGGGGAAGTCGATGACGCCATTTCCGACGAGCGTTCCACCGCGCCGGTCGAGGTTTCCGGAGATGGCGTTGATGGCTTCCTGGAGCCAGAAGGCCAGAGACCCGTTGGTGCCCATGTTGACGCCGGTGCTGCAGTAAAGCGCGGCGCCGTCGGCCTCGACATAGGCGCGCACGAGCTTGCGTAGCGTCTGCGCGGGAATGCGCGTGACTTCGGCGGTGCGCTCTGCCGTCCAGCCCTTGGCGACCTCACAGAGCTCATCGAAGCCGGTCATGTGGCGCTCGATGTGGGATCGGTCGAGCTCCGTCGTT
The DNA here is from genome assembly GCA_963746475.1 of uncultured delta proteobacterium. Classification (GTDB taxonomy): domain Bacteria; phylum Myxococcota_A; class Polyangia; order Polyangiales; family Houyiibacteriaceae; genus SG8-38. Next base: position 174,669 of record CAVVBB010000001.1, on the reverse strand, counting down.
GCGAGGAGCTCATTCAAAAAGGACAGATAGAAGAAGACATCGGTGTTCGGGCGGATGAAGATGTGCTCGCCCGCGACTTTGGCGGTCTCCGTGCGACGCGGGTCGACGACGAAGATTTTGGCACCCCGGGCCTCCATCTCCTTCAGGCGGCGAATCGGGTTCGAGACCTGAAGGAAGCTCCACTTGCTGATGGCGGGGTTGGCGCCGACGATGATCAGGCACTGGTTGTGGGGCAGGTCTGGGAACGGCTGCGTGAACGGAAAACCGTAGACGTGATGCGAGACGGCAAACTTGTTGGCGCAGTCTTGAGTGGCGCTCGAAAAAATGCTGCCAGAGCCGATACCCTGCATGAAGCCCTGGGCGAACACTGGATGCAGCACGCCGAAGCCGGCGGCGGTGCCAACGTACATGGCGATGCTGTGCGGGCCGTGATCGTCGATGAGCTGACGGACCTTCTGGCCGATGCTGGCGTTGGCCTGGTCCCAACTCACCTGTTGGAGCTCGCCGTCGATGCGCTGAAGCGGATGCTTCAAGCGATCGGGCGTGTTGTACATGCGGTGCTGCTTGAGACCTTTGACGCAGCCGTAGCCCTGGGTGGCGACGTGCTTGGCGTCCGGTTTGATGTCGACGATTTGCTCGCCGGCGACGGTGACCTCGAGGCCGCAGAGGGCTTCGCAGATCCGGCAGAAAGTGTGCTTCGTTTCAGTCATGCCCTGGGGGCAGAACTTATACGTTGTCTTCGTCGCCAATCAACTCGTCGAAGGCCGCGTTCACGTCATCCATGGATTCGAGCAGGTCTTCGACATCCCCGTCGACGGAGGGCCCGCCCAAGGCATCGAGCCTTTGCTCGACGTCTCGAAACGTCGGGTCGCGCTGAAAAACGTGCTCGAAATGCAGTCGAGCCTGGTCGGTCAAGCCGGCCGCCTCGCAGGCGGCTCCGGCCTCGTAGTGCAGGCCGATTTCCTCGTTCGTGGTCTTGTGTGGGCTTTCGAGGCCAGAGCGATAGGCCTCGATGGCGTCTCGGGGCTGCCCTTCTTCCATGTAGCAGACGCCTATCATCGACCAGCAGAGGCAGCGCCGGCGCGGGTCGGACATGGCCACTTGGAACTCTCTGCGCGCGTCGCCAAACAGGCCCATTTCCTTGTAAGCGATCCCTAGATCGAAATGCGTGGCGCTATCGTCATGGGCGACCTGTTGCTCGACACCCATCTTGAACTGCTGAAAGACGGTGTCGGCGTCGATCATCTGCGCGCCTTCGTTTAGAGGCGCAACGTCGGCCACCTCGGCCAGCTCTTCTGCGAGCCTCTCGACGAAGTCGATCTCATCGGGCGAGAGCTCGCCGATTTCGAGCTCGTAGTCGGGCTCCGACACTTCCCCGCGTGCCATCGCCCGCTCGCTCTCGATCGCTTCGCGAATCGGGCGTAGTGGGGTCGGCTCCGACAAGGGCCGGGCGACGGCGGACACGCCGGACGACGCGGAGGCGGTCTCTTCGATTTCCTCGGCCTTGTCGGCGACCAAGGGGTGCCGGGGGTCCGTCTGCTGCAGCTCCGCGATGATGCTGCGGGCCTGTTCGAACTGACCTTCGTAGAGATAGGTGTCCGCCAGTTCGAGCGCTTGCTCGAGTAGGCTCGGAGCTCTAGCGACGGCGGCTGATGACCCGAGCGCCCTGTTGCTCATCGGCAAAGACTTGAAGGCCGAAAAGCTCATGGGGCTCAAGTTCGGAACGACTACGGGCGCGGGCACCGCCCTCGGGCGGGGCGGCGGCGGTTCGGACCCGACCAGCTGGGGCTCTTCGAGCAGCTCGGGCTCTTCGAGGAAGTCGTCCGCTTCACTCAATGCGGAGATGTCCGAAACCTCGTCGATGTCTTCTTCGACATACAAGATTCCGGACGCGCTGCTGCCCCCGGTCGTGCTCGCTGCCTGGGCGGGCTGGGCCGAGGCGTCGCGCTGCGTGCTCGGCGGCACGTAATGCTCACCCGACCTTGGCGTGCTGGTCTGCAGAAGCTGTCGCGTCTGCTCGTCGCGCGGGTCGAGCTGCAAAATCCGGCGGAGCGTGTCGACGTAAGGCTGCTGCCGCTGCGCCTCGCGGTGCAATCGGGCGGTTTCGCGGTAGACGCTGACGGCCTTGTCGGTCTGCTGAAGCATGAGGAAGGCCTGCGCCAGCAGCTCGAGGGTCTTCACGTCCCGTGGGTCGGCTTTGAAGCAGATCTGCAGCTTGGCCAGGGCGCGCTTGGGGTCGCGCCGCATGATGTAGGTTTCGGCCAGCTCTTTGGCGACGTGAACGTCGTTGCCGCGATGGTAGAGCAGGCGCTCGGCCACCTTCACGTAGTCGTCGAGACGCCCTTGTGCCTTCAGAAGCTCGGCGCTTCGCAGAAACTCGTCCGCCGCTTCCTGGGTTCGCCCCGCGCGCGAAAGGGCCTCGGCGCGCTTGATGCGCACGGGGATGTGGTCGGGGTCGAGCTCGACCATCTTCCCCAGCATTTCAAGGGCCTGGTCGGTGTCCCCAGCCCGCATGAAGCTGTTGGCGACGTCCTCGTACACCGTCATCGCGTCGCTGATGAGCTGGAGCTGCTCGTACATGTTGCCGAGCTGCACCTGGGCGTCTAGGCGCGTCGAGTCGAGCTTCAGAATCTGCTTGTAGACCGCGATCGCTTTTAGGAAGAAGCCCTGCTTTGCGTAGTGCTCGGCGACCTGCTGATAGGTGTCGATGGCACTGCTGCGGTTTCCTTTGCGAACGTATAGGTCGCCAATTTTGAGTAGCGAGCGAACGTCCTTGCGGTCGGCGTCGACCAGCTTGCGGTACTGCGCGATCGCCTTGTCGTATTGGCCCTTCGACTGAAATCGTCGGGCTGCGTCGAGAATTTTATTGCGGTTGATACTCAATGCACCAGCGGGCCGACAAGTGATCAACGCCCCCAAACATCAAGTCTACTCACCCCGAAGGCACCAGGTCAACACGTGCGCGACTTCTGGAGCTCGTCGAGAAAGCGCGTCGAGAAGTCGCCTTTGATGAAAGCCGGATGCGAAAGAATCTCTTGGTGCAAGCTGATGTTCGTTCGGATGCCACCAACTTTCGTTTCGCTCAGCGCGCGACGCATCTTGGCCAGGGCTCGTTCTCGTGTCGGTGCGTGTACGATGACCTTCATGATCATTGGGTCGTAGTGCTGCGGGACTCGCCAGCCCGCGTACACACCACTGTCCACCCGTACACCTGGGCCACCTGGAGGATGGTACTCCGTGATGAGACCGGGCCAGGGCGCGTAGGTCTTTGGGTCTTCAGCGTTGATGCGACATTCGATCGCGTGACCCTGAGGAATGAACTCGAGCGGGCTGTCGTTGAGCTTCTTGCCTTCGGCAATGCGGATTTGCTCAGCAATCAAGTCGGTTCCCGAGATGTACTCGGTAATCGGATGCTCTACCTGGATGCGAGGGTTCATCTCGAGGAACGTGAGCTCGCCTCGCTCGTCGAGCAGGAACTCGAGCGTGCCGGCCGATACGTAGCCTGTCTCTCGGAGGGCGCGACGGATGGTGGCCGCCATGTCCTGGCGAAGCTCGCTCGAGACCGCCACGCTCGGCGCCTCTTCGATGACTTTCTGGTGGCGGCGCTGAATCGAGCATTCACGTTCGCCGAGCACACGAACGTTGCCATGCTCATCGCCCAGCACCTGGAACTCGATGTGACGCGGACGCTCGAGGAACTTCTCCAGATACACGGCGTCGTTCCCGAACGCCGCCCCCGCTTCGTTCTTTGCGGACGCAAAGGAGGTCTGAAGGGCTTCGGCCGAGTGAATGACGTGCATCCCGCGCCCGCCGCCGCCACCAACCGCTTTCAGCAGGACTGGAAAGCCGAGCGCTTCCGCGGCGCGCACCGCCTCCTCGACACTTTGCAGTGGCTCACTGCCCTCGTTGAGCGGAAGGCCTAGCTTCTTGGCCAGGTTCCTGGCTTTGACCTTGTCGCCCCACTGCAGCATTTGCTCCGGGGTCGGACCGATGAACTTGAGACCGCATTCGGCGCAGGTTCTGGCAAACTCGGGGTTTTCCGAGAGGAATCCGTAGCCGGGGTGCACGGCATCGGCACCCGTGATTTCGGCCGCGGCGATGATCGCGGGGATGTTCAGGTAGCTCTTCGCCGCCTCGGCAGGCCCGATGCACACAGCTTCGTCCGCAATTTGCGTGTGCAGGGCCGCCGCATCGATGTCGCTGTGGACCGCCACCGTCTTGAGGCCGAGCTCGCGGCAGCTTCGGATGACGCGAAGCGCGATCTCTCCCCGGTTCGCAATGAGGACTTTATTCAGCACGATTCACGATTCGACGCGGAAGAGACGGTCGCCGAATTCGACCGGCTTGCCGTTCTCGATGAGGATTTCGACGATCTTGCCCTCGATTTCGGCTTCTATCTCGTTCATGAGCTTCATCGCTTCGACGATGCAGAGCGTTTGCCCGACGTGGACCTGGTCGCCGACCTTCACGAAAGGTTCGGAGTCCGGAGAGGGCGACCGATAGAAGGTTCCTACGAAGGGAGAGGTGACGAAGGTCCCCTCGTCGGCCGCTGGCTCGGCCTGGCCAGCTCCCTGCGCTCCCGGGCCCGCGGTTGCGGCCGGATGCGGCACAGCGACCGGTGCAAAGGCCTGGGCAGTCGCTGCTTTGCTCAGCCGAATCCGCTCGTCCTCGGTTTTGATCTCGAGCTCCGTCAGGCTGGAGTCTTCGAGCATCGCGATGAGCTCGCGCAGCTTATCAAGATCGATATTCATGCTGTCCCGCTGTCTCCCTCGTCGACGGCTGTCAGCCGGCGGAGTTCAGATAGCCGATCAGCGCACGGAGGCCAAGGGTATAGCTGTCCTTCCCGAAGCCAATCACGGAACCAATACAGGCGGCTGCCGTAAAAGAATGATGACGAAATGATTCTCGCGCCGCCGTGTTCGACAGATGCAGCTCGACGGTCGGCAGCTGCACGGCCGAGATGGCATCTCGCAGTGAGACGGACGTGTGCGTGAGGCCGCCCGGATTGATCAGCACTCCGTCCCGCGTGCCTCGGGCTTCATGGAGCCAGTCGATCAACTGACCCTCGGCGTTGGACTGGCGGAAGTCGAGGCTGGCGCCGAGCTCTTTGGCGAGCTTCTCGAGCTCGGTTTCGATGTCCTTGAGCGTCGTCGCGCCGTACACGTCCGGTTCTCGCGTTCCCAATAGGTTCAGGTTGGGTCCGTTCAGAACCAGCACGCGGTGAGTCTTGGCGGGCATGTCTACAGGTTGTCGAGGATATCGGGGGCTTTGACGCGCAGCAGGAATCGCGCTTTTCCGAGATTACCGTCCGGCTGCAAGGTGATCGCGGCAAAGTACTCCTCGTTGAGCAAGCGTACGACGGTGGTGAGCCGTTCGGTCCGAACGGCGATTTCGCTCGCCGTTCCTGCATCGAGCATCTCGGCGGCTTGCTGCACGCCTTTGAGCAGTACGCTGTATTCCATGCCGACGGCCTCGACGTCGAAGGCTCCGCCGCCCGCGCTGTACTGATCAATCGCGATTCCGTCGTAGCCCATCAGCAGTCCAGCCGTGCCGCCCTCGGTGCTTTCCACAATGTCCTGAAGGATCTCTCTGAACATCCCGCCTCCCCGTTCATGATCCGCATGGACCGATGCCTGGGTCAAGTCCTGCGCGCTCGATTGATCAAGTCGGATACCTGAATTGCACCGTGAGCCCACCGCCTGGGGTCTGGCTCAGCGCCAGGGCCAGCGCGTGGCGCTCGGCCACGCTCTTGGCGATGTGCAGGCCCAGGCCCATGCCGTGAGGGTGACGCGTGCGGGCCTGGCTCCCGCGAAACTCTGGTTCGAGCACGCGCTGAAGGTCCGCCTCGGGGATTCCGGGGCCGTCGTCTGCCACGTGCAGGGTGAATGCCCCGGAGTCGCCTTCGAGCACTACGGCTACATGCCCTCCGGGCTCATTGTAGCGGATGGCGTTCTGGATGACATTTCCGAGGGCCTGCTCGAGCAAGGTGAGGTCGCCGACGAAGCGGACCGGCTTCTGTGGGGTCGCGACCTCCAGGGCCACGCCTTTGCGTTTGGCGACGGGGCGGTGCCGGTCGACCACGCGTTCGACCAGTCGATCGAGCTCCAGCTCGTCTCGGTGGACGAGTCCGTCCCGGGCTCTCAGGCGGGCCGCTGCGTTGAGGTTGTGGAGCAGGGAGCCGAGGTAGTGCGTTTCCTCGAGAACGGGCGCGATGGCTTTTTCGGGGAGCTGCTCGCCGGCCTCGAGCCTCTGTTGAAGGGCGACGAGGTGACCTTGGAGCACGCTGAGCGGCATCATCACGTCGTGTGTGGTGTTTGTGATGTAGTCCCGCAGGGCCGCCTCCCGGTCACGTAGAGACTGCAGCTGCGTTTCGATGGTCTGCCGGCTGCGCTCGAACGCGCGGGCGAGCTCGGCGATTTCGTCGTTGCCCTCGGCCTCGATGGGCGCAGAGCCCTCGATGTGGAGCCGGCTGAGGTCGTCGGTGAGACGTCGGATGCGGCGCACGAGCGGGCCAGCTGCGAGCAAAGCGACGAGGATCACGGCCAGCGAGGCCAGGATCGCTGGCACCATGGTGGCCATCGAAAGCCAGGGTGGCGGGTGTTTCTGTCGAATGAGAAGCACGGCGCACGGACCTTCTTCCCAGGGCATGCGCACGGCGAGCTCGAGCTCCCGTCCTCGCGGCGACGGGCTGACGGCCAGCTCCTCACCTTCGCGAAGAGCCTCGGCCAGGGCGGCCGGAAATTCCGGGTTGCGCGGGTTCTGGCTCTTCAGCTGGGCGTCGTAGGCGAAAAGCTCGGGGCGCCGGCGGTGGGGGTCTTGGCTGCGTTTGGGACCTCCTTTGTTGCCGCGCGCTCTGCCATGATCCTCACCACGCCTGGGCCAGCTGCTCGGATTGGCCTCGCAGCGCTCGCGCCCGCCGGACTCCATGCGGTGCACGGTGGTTTCCGCGAGCACCTCGACCCGGACGTTCTCCTGCAAGCGAGACTGGGCCCAGCCGAGCAGCAGCAGCAGTGCGACTGCGGCCAGGCCTAGCGTCAGCGCGAGGCGGGCGCGAAGGCTCATGACTGGTCCGTGAGCCGGTAGCCGATGCCCCAGACAGTTTGCAGCTGTCCGGCCGCATCGCCGAGCTTGGTTCGCAGCCGCGAGACGTGAACGTCGAGGGTTCGTCGTCCGCCTTCCTGCGCCGGGTCGAGCGCCGCCTCGACCAGGGCATCGCGGCTGACGGCCGCGCCGCGTCGCCTCGCGAGCGCAGCGAGAATCTCGAGCTCGACCGGCGTCAGTGAGAGCACGCCGGCCCGGCTGGTGCTCACCTCCCGCCGGTCCAGGTCGATTCGAATGTCGCCGACCGTGATGCGGGTCGACTCCTGCAGGGTCGGCCGTCGCAGGCAGGCCTGGATCCTGGCGAGCAGCTCCTCCGGGAAGAAGGGCTTGGTGACGTAGTCGTCTGCGCCGAGCTTCAGGCCGCGGATCTTGTCCGAGGTATCGTCGCGGGCGCTCAGGATGAGCACGGGAACCTCGGACTTGGCGCGAAAGCGTTTGAGCACGTCCAGCCCGTAGGTGCCCGGCAGCATCAGGTCCAAAATGACGACCCGGTAGTCGTTCGGGTCTAGCGCGCAGGCCTCGTCGCCATCTTGCACCCAGTGTGGGTCGAATCCTGCCCGGGAGAGCGTCTGCACGACTTGCTCGCCCAGGGCCGCGTCATCTTCCACGAGCAGGACTCGATCGCTCACTGCGGCTTTGCTCCGTTGTTCATCGGTTCTGGTCTTGATGCTCTTGCCAGCGCGCGTCCATGCGCTCCGCGCGGTGCTCTCGCTTCAACTTGCGCAGAACTTCGCGCTGCTCGCAGCTCAGCGTAGCGTAGAGCGCATCTTCGGTCTGGAAATGGATGGTGCGCATCGCGAGCATCTTTTCGTGGCTGCGCGGCCCAGCTTGCAGGGCCTGCGCTTTCGTCTGAGCGTCCGCGAAGATGGTGCGGACATTGGCCTCCTGTGTATCGCTCAGGCTCAGTTGCTGCGTCATCTCCGTGACGTGCTCTTCGATCTTCTCGGGCGTCCATTTCATGCCGTGGGGGCCCTTGCCGCCATGGGCGAAGGCCACGCCCCCCATGGTGAGGGCCGCGCCGCAGGCGAGGCCGGTGAGCGCAGCGAGGGCAGTGCGAATCTTGGTCGACTTCATGGCTGTTTCCTTTCGAGGAGGCCCCTTGCCTCCACATGAAGTAAACGAGCTCGATCTTAATCAAACCTTAACCTCGTCCCCCAAAACCCCGTGCGGTCGCGAATTCTCCCAAATGCTGTAGCCTCTTGGCGTGAGTCGCTCCTATTTGGTGCTGGATATCGAGACCATCCCCGACCCGAGCCTGCCCTGGGATGCGGCTGTGTCGGGCTTTCCGCCCGCTCCGTTTCACCAGGTCGTGGCCCTCGGGGTGCTCTGGCTGGGTGCAGACTACCGCTTGCAGAAGATGGGCGCGTTCGGAGGAGAAGGGGATGCGCCGGCCGACGAGTCCAAGGTTCTGCACGAGTTCGCGGACTTCATCGGGAGCCGGCACCCGACGATGGTCAGCTACAACGGCCGGCGGTTCGACCTGCCCGTGCTCGCCAATCGCATGCTGAAGCATGGCGTGCCGTTTCCGGCTTACTACGCCAGCCGCGACTACCGTTACCGGTACAGCGACGAGGGACACATGGACCTGGCCGACGTGCTCACCGACTACGGAGCGGCCCGACAGCCGAGCTTAGATGCGCTTGCGCGGCTCGTGGGTATGCCGGGCAAAATGGACGTGGACGGCTCGATGGTCTCGAGCATGTACGAGCAGGGGCGGCATGCGGAGATTCGCGACTACTGCCTACACGACGTGGTGCAGACCACGTTCGTGTTTCTGCGCACCGAGCTTCTTCGTGGACGGCTGAGTCTCGACGCCTATCGGGACCGCGCCACCGAACTGTGGGAGGCTTTCGAAGTGGACCCGCGCGTGGCTGAAGTGATCCAAAAAGCCAATAAAGACCAGTCTTTGCTACGTTGAGCGCACTTTTTCGAAGGGATTCAGAATTTCGTAAGGTTTTGGTCCGTCGGAGTACGCGTGGAGGGCACGGAGCCCGCCTCACAGCAAAGCGAGGACAAACCATGCGTACTTTGATTCAGCTCAGCTTCTTTGCGACCGTCGTGTTTGCGACGGCATCGTCGGCGGACGCCGACTCCCCTCATCGAAGGGGCAATGGACCGCATACGCGTCAGACTCAGCGCTACGACGAGGACCGTGGGCACGGTAACCACAAGGGTCATGGGCAGGATGACGACCGCGATCGTCTGGATGCGCGACAGCAGGATGCGCGACAGCAGGAGGAGCGGCGCGCAGCCCTTCGCGACGACTGGCATGACCTGAAGCAGATCAGCCGCGTTTGTAGAGAGTGGGAGCGCTTCAGTCACTCCGGTGACTATCGGAAGCTGAATGACACGCGACGACGGCTCCAGGTTTGGCTCCAGCAGGAAATCGCGGAGTCGCGGCGCCAGCTCCGAGCGGCCGAGCTCGAGCTGCGAGAAGCGGAGCGGTGGGGCAAGGCGCCTGCGTCGTATGCGGCGGTCTACCATCCCCACGGCGATATTCGTGGATACGTTCGGTACTCGCCGGGCTCGCAGGTCCAACGGCGCCAGGTGACCCGAGCTCGCCAGGACTTGCTGCGGCTCCAGAAGATCTCCGCACAGCTGCGGATTTCGCGCGTCGGAACGGGGCACAGTGACCGCCTGGCCGTGGACGCTGCCCTCGTCCACGAGCTCGTCCGTATGTCGAGCGAGAGCTGGCGCGCAGCGAGGCGCAGGTATCGCGTGACTCCGTGTCGCTTCGGTACGCGCGGTACTGAATGGCCGCCTCGGAATCGAGTCTGCGAACAGGCGCAGCCCGGCAAAAAGCAGCATCCTGCGCTTTTTGCCGGGCTGCACTCATGACATAAACGGAGCATGGCCCAAACGATTGCGATTCTAACGAGCGGCGGGGACGCGCCGGGCATGAACGCGGCGATTCGGGCCGCGACGCTCGTTGCACGGTCGAAGGGGCATGAGGTGCTCGGCGTGCGATATGGCTATCGCGGTCTGCTCGCGGACGAGCTCGAGCCCCTGAGTGCAGAGCGAGTGAGCGGGGTGCTCAGGCAAGGAGGGACAATCCTGCATTCGGCGCGAAGCAAGCGTTTTTTTGAGCCCGCTGCGCGCGAGCAGGCGCGTGAGGTCCTGAGTCGGCGCGGGGTCGACGGGCTCATCGTGATAGGCGGCAACGGCAGCCTCACGGGAGCCGAGCTGCTCAGTAATGCGCAAGAGGCCGGGGACTGGCCGGTGCGCGTGTTCGGCATTCCTGCTTCCATCGACAACGACATCGCGCTCACGGGACTGGCGATCGGGGTCGACACGGCGATGAACACCATCGTCGACGCCTGCGATCGAATCGCCGACACCGCGACCGCGCACGACCGGACGTTCATCGTGGAGGTGATGGGCCGGGACAGTGGCTATCTCGCGATGACCGCGGCCGTTGCGTCCGGTGCGAACATCGTGCTCTTTCCTGAAGCGCGCCGCAGTGAAGAGGAGCTGGTAGACTCGATGGTCAAGACCATCTTGGCGGTCCGGGAGCGACACGCCGACGACCATCACGTGGTGGCCATCAAGGCCGAGGGCGTGCCGACCTCGACCGAGCGACTGAAGACACTGGTCGACGCCAGGCTCACGCAGTTGAGCGACCGCGACCCCGAGGAAATCGAGACCCGCGTCACCGTTCTCGGGCACGTCGTTCGTGGCGGTCGCCCCACGGCCTTCGACCGCTTGCTAGGCAGTCGACTGGCGAATGTGGCCGTGCGCGCCTTGCTTGCGGGCGAGACCCGAAAGATGGTTTCCTGGCTGCCTCCGATGGACCTACCGGACGGTGTCGGGGAGCGCAGCACCCACGACCCCTATTGCTATCTCATTGATCTTCCCGCCGTGCTCAGCGCGACCAAGGCTCTGCTCGAAGGCCAGAGTCAGCTCGCGCGCTGGCGAGCCACCGCATTTGAGGACCTCGAGGACGTCTTTCTGCTATGAGCCGGAGAATGGGGATTGTTCGCAGGTCCGCAGGGGCAGCGCTTCTGTGGACGCTCTTCAACCTGCTCGTCCCACAGAAGGCGGCGAACGCTCAGGACAGCGGCGGCCCAGAGGTCATCAGCGAGCCATCACGGAGCTCGACGCCCGCAGCAGCGCCCGCAGCAGCGCCCGCGACGGGCCAGCCAGCGCGGAGCGCGGCGACGCCGAACTCTCAACCCCGAGAGGCCGCAAACCTAGACCTGGCCGGGCCCAAGGAGCCGCTTGGGATCTGGCGCTTCGGCGGGGGTCTCGGTTTCAGTTTTCTGAACGACTACTTCTTTTTGACGATCGAGCCGCAGGCGTCCTACCTCATCAAGCGCATCGTCGAGCCGGGAGCGACGCTCGTCTACCAGTGGTCCAAGGACAAGCTCCCAAACCCGGACGCGGTTCGCCACACCGTCGGTGGGCGTCTTTTCGCGCGCGTTTACCCGATTCGGCAGCTTTTCGTTCTCGTCGAAGGCGAGCTGTTGAACAGCGGCGTGAAGCAGGGCGAGTTTTCGAGTGACCGGAAGAACTACCCCAACTTGTTCCTCGGGGGTGGCTTTGTATTCGGGCTCGGCAAGGGAGCCTTCTTCTCCACGGGGCTCAAGGTGAACGTGTTCACCTCGGACCTCTATCCGGACCATTTTCCGGTCTTCACTCTAGGCGCCGGCGTCGGTTTCTGACGGCAGGCGCGCTCGCGCGCCCCCTTTGAAAATACGGCCTAGGGAAAGATCCCACGCTCCGCATAGGCGACGGAAAGGGCTTCCAAGGCGAGCGCGTAGGCGGCGATGCGTGCGCTCACACCGTGCGTGCGAGCGTAAAACATGGTGCGCTGATAGCCGCGGCGCATCGACTGCGACAGCCGGGCGCGCACTTGTTCTAGGTCCCAGTGCTCGCTGTTTCGGTTCTGCACCCACTCGTAGTAGCTGACCGTCACGCCGCCCGAGTTCGCCAGCACGTCGGGAATGATCGAAATCCCCCGGTCGGCGAGCACTTCCTCGCCATCGGGGTTGACCGGACCGTTCGCCCCTTCTGCGACGAGTCGCACTTTCAAGGCGTTGGCCTCTTCTGCTCCGATTTGGTTCTCTAGTGCAGCGGGAACGCATAGGTCGGCCTCGGTGGCGAAAAACTCGCTGCGCGAGATCTTCTCGCCGCGCGGATAGCCTTCGATGGAGCCGTGGGCCTTCACGTACTCCTCGAGCTTGTGGGTGTTGAAGCCCTCGTCATTTCGCAGGTAGCCGGAGTGATCGCCCACCGCGATGGTCGCGGTGCCGAGTCTCGACAGAAGGCCGACCGTATGTGAGCCGACGTTCCCGAAGCCTTGGACGATCGCCGTCGCGCCCTCGAGCTCGAAGCGGTTGTCTTTGGCCCATTCCTCGATGCAGTGGATCACGCCTTGCCCGGTCGCTTGTTCTCTGCCTTCGGAGCCTCCCGAGGTGATCGTCTTGCCGGTCACCACTGCTCGTTGGTCGCTCTTCTCGGCGCCGCCGCCGGTATTCAAATACGTGTCCATCATCCACACCATCGTCTGCGCGTTGGTTCCGACGTCTGGCGCGGGGATGTCGTGTGACGGGCCGATGTTACCGTTGAGCGCATGGGTGAATCGCCGCGTGATCCGGCGGACCTCATCTTCGCTGTGCTCGCGGGGGTTGAACTTGATCCCGCCCTTGGCGCCGCCGAAGGGGACTCCCATGAGCGCCGACTTCCAGGTCATCTGCGCAGCGAGCGCTTTCAGCTCGTCGAGCGACACGTCCTGGTGATACCGAATGCCGCCCTTGAAGGGCCCGAGAATGTTGTTGTGCTGGATGCGGTACCCCTTGAAGACTCTCGTCGTGCCGTCATCCATCCGTACCGGGAAATGAACGATGATCTCGTTCTCAGGTTCAGAGAGGATTAGGCGTACGTGGTCGGGCAAGCCGACGACGGCTGCAGCCTTGTTCAGGTAACTCTGAACGATCTCGAAGAATGGGTAGTGCGCAGGCGGCACGGACAGCTGATACATGTCCTCTCCTAGTTAGCTTCACAGCCTAGCACAGAGCCCAGGCTCAGTGCCGCGAGAGACCGGAGCAGACGGTCACTTGGATACGCCTCGCAACCTGGCCGGTGTTGGCGACCGGGGCCGTGGACGTGCCGCGTTTCGCTGTGTCGCTCATGGGGCGCCGTCGAAGAGGTCTTGAAAGCCTGAGGGCTCGTGTCTTCCGTAGCAGAGCGTCTCGAGGATCCCGATGCCGGATTTGTCGCCGAGCTTGGCGCGGGCGAGCGTATGCACGTGGATGGTGCAGTACTCGTCCGGTTCGACCTCGTCGATCTTCCAGTTCTCGTAGCCGATGTCGAGCTCGTCTCGCCACAGGCCGTGCTTCCATTCGGGGTGCTGGTAGCCGATGCCCATCAGCTGAAAGCGCAGCTTGGGGTCCAGCTCCAGCTCCAGCGCGTGCTGGGCGCCGTTTCGAGCTTGCAAGCGGATGCTGGCGCTCTGCGGCCAGCGCGTTCCGCTCAGCCACTCGATGCGGTGGCTTCCGCCGGCCATGATCTGTTCGGCGGCTCCGGCCTCTTCGCCACGCGGGATCTGGTCCATGCTCGCGTAGGTTTTCACCAGGGTCCCACCGAGCTCCTGGGCCGTCCCGTCCGGTTCTTCGCGGGTCAAAAAGAGCGTGCAGAAGTCGTCGAAGTGAATCGGGGACCAGACCCAGTACACGGCCGGGTCCGTCGACAGCCTGCTGGGCGCGCCTTCCTCGAACTCGCCCACGGGCCGTACGCCCCAGGACCGGTCCCGGACCGCAGGCGTCGCGCTTCGCTTCACCTCGGTACGCGACCCTTGGATGGAGAACCAGCCCTCCCATTGACCGAACTGCGTGAAGCGCTGAGCGTCCATGATGAGCCGCGGCCCGTCGAACATGAGGTTCTTCGGCTCCTGGTGGGGTGCTGCCTTCGCGTAGAAAGTGAGCTCGCAGGCCATCCCGGTGTCATTGGGCTCGAGGACGATGCGGACCACGCGCATGGGTTCGATGATCTCGATGCGCAGGGGTCCCATGGTCGAGTCTTTGGGGTCGTACGGAGCGCGTCCGCTGGCGTGAAACGAATGCTGCACGCCATCCATCAGCACGCTGAAGTGTCCGTCCTGCACGAAGCGGTGCGGGTAGCGTCCGAAGCCCGCCTCGAACATGAAGCGGCCCGACTCGTCGAAGCCGTTGAACCAGTAGCGATCGTAGAAGTTGCGGTCGCTCACGCCCGGCTGCCGCACGGGCGTCGGGGCCTGATGGATCATGAAGTCGTCGAAGTCGGAGATCATCGCTTGCCCTTCTTACTTGCCCGCAAGATAGCTGAGCGCAGTCTGGATCTTGTGATCGGTGATGCCGAAGTCACGAAGCACTTCCTCGGTGTCGGAGCCCAAGTCGTGGCTGACCTCGGGAATGCGAGGCTGCGTGCGTGAGAAGCGCGGCGCGGCCACGGCCTGTGTGATGCCTTCGATCTCGACGAAAGATTCCCGAGCGACGTTGTGTGGATGCTTGAAGGCTTCCTGAGCCTCGAGCACGGGGGCGAAGCAGACGTCCGTGCCTTCGAGCTCCTGACACCACTCGTCGCGCGTTCGGCTCTTGAAAATTTCCTCGAGGCGTGGACGCAGGCTGTCCCAGGTTTGCGGGGAAAGGTGCGTGCCGACCTTCGGCGCTTCGTCCGCGATGCCGAGCCTGCTGATCAGCTCCTGATAGAACTGCGGCTCGAGCGATCCGATCGAGATATACTTGCCGTCCGAGGTCTCGTAGACATCGTAAAACGGTGCGCCGGAGTCGAGCAGGTTTTCCCCGCGCCGGCTCGACCAGAAGCCGTTCTGCATGCCCGCGTAGACAGAAGCCATGAGCGCAGCGGCGCCGTCGACCATGGCCGCGTCGACGACCTGGCCTTTGCCCGAGCTCTGCGTCTCGAAGAGCGCAGCGAGCACGCCAAAGGCAAGCAGCAAGCCCCCGCCGCCGAAATCGCCGACGAGGTTCAGCGGCACGGTAGGCCGCTCTCCTTTTCGGCCGATGGCGTGCAGGGCGCCTGTGAGCGCGATGTAATTCAGGTCGTGACCGGCGACCTTGGCGAGCGGGCCCTCCTGGCCCCATCCGGTCATGCGACCGAAGACCAGGCGTGGATTGCGCTCCAAGCAGACCTCGGGGCCGACGCCTAGCCGTTCCATCACGCCGGGCCGAAAGCCCTCGATGAGCGCGTCGGACTTCTGGACCAAATCGAGGAGCACTTCTTTGCCGAGCTCGCTCTTGAGGTCGAGCACGATGCTCTTCTTGTTTCGGTTCAACACGTCCATGGCGGCCGCCAAAAAGCTGCCTCCGCGCCGACCGACGCGGATGACCTCGGCGCCGAGGTCGGCGAGCAGCATGCCGGCGAACGGGCAAGGCCCGATGCCTTCGATTTCGAGGACGCGTAGTTTCTCCAAGGGACCTGTCACAATGCCTCCATCGCGCGTCTCAAAGTTACGGACGCCAAGTTTTCGTAGTCGAACTCGTTATCTTCGTCGATGATTTCGATCTTCTTCATGTATTGCCCGACCCGCGCCATCTGCATGGAAAAGCGGGTGAGGGCGAGAATCTCGTAGTAGACGAAGTCTTTGGCTTGAAAGCTGGTCGCTTCTTCCCAGCGCGCGATCGTTTGATCGCGCCCGGGCAGCCCGGCGAGCCGCGGCAGATCGAGGCCCTCACTGAAGCAGCGGTCTGAAGCCAGCCACCAGGCAAGGTCCTGGACAGGGTCGCCGACGCGCACCATCTCCCAATCCAACACGGCCGCGCACTGCAGCCCGGAGAAGATCTGGTTGGCGAGTCGCGAGTCCCCCCAGCATAGCGCCACCCGGTCTTCGTCCGGTCGGTTGTCTTGCAGGTATTTCATCCCAGCAGCGATGTCAGGGTGCCGCTCGCGCGGCATGCCCCAGGCGAAGAACTTTTCATAGTAGTCGAGCTGCTGGGCGAGCGGCGTAGGGCCACGCTCGGGCTCGAGCAGGAAGTCGAAGCCGAGTGCCCTCCAGTCCAGCCGGTGCACCTTGCACATCGCTTCCAAACCGTTCCACCAAACCTGCTCGCGCTCTTCGGGAGAGAGCTCGTCGGCGAGCCAGCCTTCTTCGTGCATCGGTGGGTTGTCGCTGGGGATCTCGCCCTCGACCCGGTCCATCACGTAGAAGGGCATGCCGAGGACAGTCGGGTCCTCTTCGTACCATCGGACACGAGGCACCGGGACCTCGGTCGGCTCGAGCCTCTGCAGGACCTTGCGCTGCAGGCTGACGTCGTAGTTTGGGAAGATGATGTACTCCTCGGGCTCGAGCCGGATGACCAGGCCCTCGCGGGTCTCGCCATCGCCTGCGCTGCGAACGAGGTCGCAGAGGAGAGTGTCGCTCGAGAACCCCGTTCCGAGCGGGGCTTCCAGATTCTCGATCCGCAGGCTCTGCGCGGGGACCGAGAGTTGCTTGGCTAGCCAGGCTCGAAAGGTCTCCGCGGTCTCTTCGAGGTCACGATCGTCGGCAAATCCCATGGTTCAGTGAGTACGGCATTCCCTGCCTTGCGTCGACCTTCGTCTGCGGCGTCTCGCGTCAGTGCTCACGCTGCACAAAAGAGCGCACCAGGGTCTCGAACGCGTGCTTCTGCTCGATCATCACCCAGTGTCCGCAGTTCGGGAACACGTGCAGCTCGCACTTCGGAATCAACCGCATCGGCATGAGCGCACTGTCGAGCGGATTGACCCGGTCATCCCGTCCCCAGGTGAGTAAGGTCGGCGCCTGAATCGAGCCGAGGTGTGCCAGCGCCATCGTCGCCTTTGGACCCCGACGCATGTCGCTCATCCAGGCCAGCGACTTGCGGGAGTAGATCTTTTTGGAGGTGGCCATGGTGACCGGATCGGTCGCCTGCTTGAAGCGGCTCTCGATGAGGTCTTCGGTGACGAGCTTTGGATCAAAAACCATCGAGTGAAGCCATTGTGTCAGGCGCTCGCGCGTGGGGTTCTCGGTGAACTCCATCAGCAGGTTGAGCCCTTCGGCCGGAAAGGGGCTGAAGACGTTCATGCCGATGCCGCCGATGCACACGAGCCGTTCGACGCGGTCGGCATGCTTGGCGGCTACGATGGAGGCGATTTGACCGCCGAGTGAATTTCCGAGCAGCGAGGCTTTTTCGATCTCGAGGCCATCGAGCGCGGCCACGGCCGCCTGCACGCAAACCGAGATCGGGTCTCCCTGCACCGGCTCGCTCTTTCCGTAGCCCGGGAAGTCGATGATGATGCAGCGGAAGTGCTCGGCGAAGTAGGGCAGATTGCCGCTGAAGTTGGCCCAGCCCGTCACGCCGGGACCCGATCCGTGCAGCATCAGGAGGACGGGGCCTTCACCTGCCTCGTGGTAGTGGATTTTCCCGCTCTCCAGCTCCAGAAAGCGACTCGTCGATTCGTAACTCAGCTCTCCCATGCGCCGAACCATAAGGAAGAATCGACGCTGACGCTATGCGGAGTGATCGGGCATTTACAGCGCGGCCTGGATCTCGCAGAGTAGGCCGTGGCCAAGTCGGCGGACGCTTCTTTTCTGCTGGAGCAAGCCCTGGGGGAAGCGATCGGGCCGGCTCTCGTGCTCGACGAAGAGCTTCGCATCGTCGCGGCCTCACCCGGCGCGGCGGAGCTCCTCGGTGGCGCCGAGATACCCCTCCTCGGCACCGCGGCGCCCAAGCTCCTCTGCGGCCAGAGCGATGAACGTCCCGTGGCCGAGGCGCTCGCTCAGGGGAAGCCAGTTTCGGCCGACGTGTCGAGACCGTCTTCGGACGGCGACAATCGACTGGTGCACGTGCGCGCCGTGCCGCTCGTCGTGCAGCGGCAGACCCGGGGCTGGCTGCTCTCGCTCAGTGCCGACCCCTGGGAAGGGCAGGAGTCGGGCGACGCGATTGAGCTACACGGCATCTGGACCCGGGATTCTCAGATGAAGGCCCTGCTCCGGGACCTGGCGCGGGTCGCTCGACGCGAGGTCACGGTGCTCGTCCGGGGCGAGACGGGTACGGGCAAGGAGCTGGTGGCGCGGGCGATTCATCTCGAGTCTCCCCGGGCGCGCGGGCCCTTCGTGGCCATCAACTGCGCGGCGCTGCCGCCTCAGCTGTTGGAAAGCGAGCTCTTCGGACACGTGCGCGGTTCGTTCACGGGCGCGATCAAGGATTCTCCGGGGCTCTTCAGGCGCGCCGACGGCGGAACCATCCTTCTCGACGAAATCGGCGAGCTGCCACTCGAGCTTCAGGCGAAGCTCTTGCGCGTGCTGCAGGACAAGTCCGTCATTCCCGTGGGCGGCAGCGCGCCCATTCCGGTGGACGTCCGCATCGTGTCGGCGACGCATCGCTCGCTTCGGGATGCCGTGGAAGTTGGCGATTTTCGGGCGGACCTGATGTATCGCATCCGTGTCGTCCCGCTTTTCATTCCGCCACTGGCCGAGCGCAAGGGCGACATCATTCTGCTGGCCGAGAAGTTCATCGAGCAGGCTTCCGTGCGCGGTGAGCGTGAGATTCGCGGGATCTCGCCGGGCGGGCGCCGGATGCTCGAACAGTACGACTGGCCGGGCAACGTGCGCGAGCTGCAGAACGCAATCGAGTACGCGTTCGCCATGGGTGAGGGGCCCATCCTGACCGAGTCGGATCTGCCGCCCGAAGTTCGCGGTGAGGCCCCCGGGCCGGCCTTGCGTAATCGGCCGGCTGCGGGGCCGGGGCCCGGCAGTTCGAGCTCCGAGGCGGAGCGAATCTCAGTGGCGCTAGAGCGGGCTGCAGGGCATCGAGGCCGCGCCGCCCAGAGCCTCGGGATGAGTCGGGCGACGCTGTGGCGGAAGATGAAACAGCACGGGCTCCTTTGACGAATCGGGCTCGGGGCTCGAGCCGCTCACGACACGGGAAGTGTGAGCGGCTCGGCTACTCCCCCGCCTGATAGCCGAGCATGCCGCCGCGCATGGAGGCGATGCGCTTGAAGCCGAGCTTTTCGAGCTCGAGCGAGACCCGGCCGGAGCGACGCCCCGAGCGGCAGACCGTAATCACCGGCTCGTCGCGGTCCCAGCTCTTGCTTGCTTCGCCGACCGTGCCCATCGGAATGACTTCGGCACCCGGGATCTTTCCGTCGGTCTCTGCCTCGTCCAGCTCGCGAACGTCGACCAGGCGCACCGCACCCAGGTTTTCTCGGACCCACTTCGGCGTGACTTCGGGCACGCCTTCCGCGCTGCGTTCGATAACGGCCCAGCCTCGCTCGGGAAGCGCCTCTCCCGACATCGAGGCCTCCGGAATGATTCCGCAGCGCAGGTTTGCGGGAACCGCTTCGTGCAGCTTCTTCGGCACGGGCAGGTTGAGCTTGTCCATGATCTGCGCGAACTGTTCTTCGCTGATCCCGTTACCGACCCGCGGGTTGAACTTCTTTTCCTCGCCCACGGTGCTACTGCTTCGGCCCCGGTAATCGTGGCCGGGCCAGATCACCGTGTCGTCAGGCAGAGTGAAGATTTTGTCGTGGATGCTGCGGTAGAGCTGATGTGCATCGCCCTGCTGGAAGTCCGTTCTTCCCGTACCGCGGACGAACAAGGCATCGCCGGTGAAGGCGTTTGCGTGGTCCCCCGTGACATAGGTGACGCAGCCGCTGGTGTGCCCTGGCGTGGCCCGGACTTCGAATGTGATGTTGCCGACCTCGATCGTGCTCCCGTCGTCGACTTGGACGTCGGCGCAGGCGGCTCCCGAGTGAATGCCGACCACGGACTTGCTCCCGAGCCGCTGTCTCAGCAGGCCCGACCCGGTGATGTGGTCGGCGTGTGCGTGGGTCTCGAAGGTGTAGACGAGCTTGAGACCGAGCTCCTCGAGCAGCTGCATGTCGCGCTCGACCTGGTCGATGACCGGGTCGATCAGGACCGCCTCCCCGCTCTCCTCGTCCGCGACGAGATAGGTGTACGTCCAGGTTTCGTAATCGAACAGTTGACGGATGAGCATCAAATACCTCCTGCTTCGCTCCAAGCTCTGGTGCTGCAACACCCGTACCAAGCTAAAACGTCGCAATTACAACAAAGTATACTGAGTTTTGAAACGCATTGAAACGTGATGTGAAACACTGTTCCGCTCTTGAAACGAGGGCTGAAACAGTGCGGCTGCCGCAAGGCCGGGGCAAGACGGTGCGGAACGTTCTTGCGTAGTTTGGCACGACTGCTGCTAGCTAAGGGCATCATGGATTCGTTTACACCCATCGCCTCGACCCTGGGAGGCGTGCTCATCGGCCTTGCCTCGCTCGGGCTACTGATGTTCCACGGTCGCATCGCCGGAATCAGCGGCATTGCCGGCGGGATCTTTCGTGCCCAGCCCGGAGACACCGGCTGGCGCGTGATGTTCTTGGTCGGGCTGTTCACGGCGGGCCTGTCCTGGAGCGCCTTCGAGCCAGAAGCCTACCGCTTTGCGATCGAGCGTTCTACCCCCGCGCTGATCGTCGCCGGATTGCTCGTCGGGATAGGGACTCAGCTCGGCAGTGGCTGCACCAGTGGTCACGGCGTTTGCGGCATCGGACGGGTTTCACGCCGCTCGATGGTCGCGACGGTCGTCTTCATGGCGGCAGCCGCTCTGACCGTCTTCGTGATCAACAGGTTCTTTGCGGGGGCCGTATGAAGCAGAAAATCGGAGCGTTCCTCGGTGGCGCCGCGTTCGGGATTGGCCTGGCCATCGCCGGCATGACCCAGCCCGCCAAGATTGTGGGCTTCTTCGACTTCAGCAGTCAGTGGGACCCGAGTCTCGCTTTCGTCATGCTGGGCGCGCTGCTCGTGTACACGCCCGGCTACGCCTGGGTTACTCGCCGCTGGCAGAGGCCCCTGTGGGCGCCGGTCTTCACCCTGCCGAACCGAAAGGACATCGATTGGCGGCTTCTGAGCGGAAGCGCGCTCTTTGGCGTCGGCTGGGGGCTCTCGGGGTACTGTCCGGGGCCAGCACTGACTTCGATCGGCGCTCAGTCTTCGCAAGCGCTGATCACCGGAAGCGCGATCCTCGTCGGCGTGGGGGTCTACCAGCTCATCATGCGGCTGCAGTCGCCGCCCTCGACGACTTTCAGGCCAGAGGCGACGACCGACGGATGACGCGGAAGGTTCCGGCACTGCCGATTCTCGGTTGGCTGCCGCGTTACCGGCGCAGCGACTTCGGCGCGGACGCGGTGGCGGGCTTGACGACCGCCGTCATGCTGATTCCGCAGGGCATGGGCTACGCCATGCTGGCGGGGCTACCTCCGATTCACGGCCTGTACGCGGCCCTTGCGCCCATCGTGCTCTATGCGGTGCTCGGCACTTCGCGTCAGTTGGCCGTCGGTCCCGTCGCGATGGACTCGATCCTGGTCGCGGCCGGTGTCGGCGCCATCGCGACGGTCGGGACGGAGCACTACATTCTGGTCGCGGGCGCTACCGGTCTGCTGGTCGGTCTCATCCAGGCGAGTCTCGGCTTCCTGCGGGCAGGCTTCCTCGTGAACTTCCTGTCGCGTCCGGTGGTCAGCGGTTTCACCTCGGCGGCTGCGCTCATCATCGCTGCGAGCCAGCTTCACTATCTCCTCGGGATCGAGCTGCCCCGGACCCATCTCGTACACACCATTGTGATGCAGGCGGTCGCGCAGTTTTCGTCCTGGTCAGGGCCCACAATCGCCGTGGCCGGACTCTCGCTTCTGCTCCTGCTCACCGTGGCTAAGAAATGGCCTCGTCTGCCGACCGCGCTGCTCGTGGTGGTGCTCACGACCCTGATCGTCTCGCTGTTCGGTCTTGCCGAACGCGGCGTGGCCATCGTGGGTGAGGTGCCCTCGGGTCTTCCTCCGCTGCGCGTACCGACCGTGAGCTGGGACTTGGCCAGGCAGCTCCTCCCCGTCGCCGCCACCATTGCGCTGGTGTCTTTCATGGAGACCATCTCTGTGGGCCGCACCTTCGCGCAGAAGTTACGTTACGACGTGTTTCCCAATCGAGAGCTCATCGCGATCGGCTTTGCCAACCTCGCGGGTGCGATGACCGGGGGCTACCCGATCGCGGGAGGCTTTTCGCGTTCTGCCGTCAATGCGCGAGCCGGCGCGCGGACGCAGATGGCCGGGCTGGTCACGGCCTCGGTCGTCGCGATCACGCTCCTGGCCTTCACCAAAGCGTTCTACTTTCTTCCGAAGGCCGCGCTCAGCGCGGTCATCGTGGCGGCCGTCATCGGTTTGATCGACCTGCGCGGAGCCCTAGAGATCTATCGGGTGAAGCGAACCGATTTCGCGCTGCTCGCTTTGACCTTCGTCGCGACGCTGTCGCTCGGCATTCAATGGGGCATTCTCGTCGGCGTCGGTGCCTCGGTGCTGCTCTTCCTAATCCAAACGACGCAGCCGCACTTTGCCGTGCTCGGCCGCATCCCCGGCTCGACCACCTTCTTGAACATCAAGCGGCATCCGCACTCGGAACGCTCGCCGGGCATCATCATCGTGCGCATCGACGCGCAGCTGTACTTCGGGAATGTGACCTTTCTCAAAGACACGCTGAGGACGCTCATCGCCGAGGCAGAGGAGCCCGTACATGCGCTCGTGCTCGAGGCCGCAGGCGTAAACCAGCTCGACACGGCGGCGGCCTTCACCTTGCAGGAGCTCGACGAGGAGCTTGCGAGCCAGGGCGTACGCCTGGTGCTCACCCGGGTGAAGGGGCCCGTTCGCGAGGTGCTTCACCGCACCGGGCTGCTCGAGACGCTTTTCGAGCAAGGACGGCTGTACCTATCCACGGATCTTGCCGTGCGCGTGCTCCAGTCCGAGGCGCCGCCCGTGCAACCGCCCGATTCTGAACGGGATCCAAGAGCACCGGAGGATCGGGTCGGCTGCGGCTCCTACGACTGGTCGGCTTGGGAAGCGGATTGAGCAGCGGGGCGGAACCCGAGCTTGCGCGTACAGACCGAATTTCCAGCTGTGCAGAACGAGTGCTGATGTAGTACAAACACACACTGTTCAGATGAATGGTCAGCATCAGGCGAGCATCGAGGCAGGGCATGGGGTTGTTTGGCACTAGCTCCCGTCGCCGCGAGCGGGACAGCGAAACTCGCATCAGCTTGCACCCGGTTGAGCCCGAGGTTTCACAGCTGACAGCTAGGCTGACCGCCGGTCTGCAAGACGAGACTGAGCGAGCGCTCGCCATTTACCGACACGTCAAAGAGAACATTGCGTTTGGCTTTACCCCGCGCGCCGACAAGGCGAGCCCCAGCGAGACTCTGCGGTTCGGCAAGGGGCACGCCAATCCGCAGGCGACACTCTTCATGGCCATGCTGCACGAGGCGCAGATCGAGGCCCGTCAGCACTTTGTGACCATTTCGCACGACCTGGTGCATGGCCTCTTTCCCAGCTACGCGCTGCCACCGCGCTGGCTCAATCATTCTCACGTGGAGGTGAAGCTTGCTGGGGAGTGGATTCCCATCGACGGCTACGTGCTCGACTCCGCGTACCAGCGCAATGCCATGGCGCTTCTGAGAGAAGAAGGGCGGACGCTCGGGTACTCGGCGCACGTCGACGGTGCGATGGACTGGGATGGGCGGAGCCCATGCATGGCGCAGCTCGTCTCGGACGAGATGATCGTCGTGGACCACGGCTGCTTTGCCGACCCGGCGCTCTTCTACACCAGCCCCGATTATCGGCACGACTTCAGCGAGCTCTGCCTCGTCATGTTTGGGGAGTTCGCTGCGAAGCCTGCCAACGAGCGCATCGAGTTGATTCGGCGCACGGGCGACCCCGAGATTTAGACCTCAGGGGCGCCGAGCGACTAGGCGCAGCTAGGCAACAGTGTTATCCAGCCAGGGTGACTCAACGAGCGGTGACACACGCGCAGGCTCGGGCCATCTACAACCGCATCGGGGCGCTTCAAGACACGCAGCGCTTTTACGAAGATGCCGCGGTGCGCTTGCTCGTCGAGCACGCCGACCTCGGTGCTGCGCAGGCCGTGATCGAGTTCGGCTGCGGGACCGGACGGCATGCGGCGACCATGCTTCGCGAACACCTGCCGCAGAACGCTCACTACGTCGGGATCGACCAAAGTCAGCGCATGGTCCAGCTGTCGAGAGAACGTCTCCGCCCCTGGACCGATCGTTCGGCCGTCTGGCAGAGCGACGGGCGCCCGATCATCGAAGCGGACGATCAATCCTTCGATCGATTCTGGTCGACCTATGTTCTCGACCTGCTCAGCCCCGATGACATCGTGGCCGTCTTGGACGAAGCGCACCGCTTACTCCGCCCGGGGGGACGCCTATGCTTGGCGAGTCTCACGCTGGGAGATACGGCGTTCCAGCAGGGCGTGTCCGCGGTGCTGCGACGCGTGTACGCTGCGCAGCCTGCGCTGCTCGGAGGCTGTAGACCTCTGCGATTGCGCTCGTTCCTCGATTCCGAGCGCTGGTCCATCCTCTTTCGTCAGGTCGTGAGCCGCTTGGGCATTCCGTCCGAGGTGATCGTCGCGACGCCGATCGGCCCCTAGCGACGGTCTGGCTTGAACAGCCGCCCAGGTGCGAGTGAACAAATCCTTGGTGGGCGGTGAATGCCTGCCTAATACTTAAAGCGGGGGATGATTGTGAACTTACGCAATTGGGGGATCGGTGCGGTCTTGGCCGTGCTCGTGGCACTTCTCACACCGGGTTCGGCGAGCGCCTTTCCAGACGAGCCCGCCAGTCTCGATGAGGGCTTCGAAGGCGTGCCGCGCCACCGGCGCCGTTTTCACATCTTGCCCGAGCTCGGCTTTTTCCGGGGAACGCAGCCGGGAGACATCGACGTCACGCTCATCAGCCCGATGTTCGAGTTTCGCTTGCAGTTCGCCAAGCACTTCATCTTTCAAGGTCTCTGGGGAGGGACCTACCTCAACGTTCGCCAGGGTGATGGCATCAGTCCTGGCAATACGTTTCGATCGGGCAATGCCTACGGAGCGTTTCACTACCAGGGTGCGAAAGGGGAGTTTTCGTATCGCTTCGGCGGAGGCGTGACCATCCCCATCGCGACCGTGCCCGACGATCCGGGCGCCAGCCAAGTCCGGGCCTCGCTCGCCTACGCCACTGCGGCTGCCATCCGTGGCAATTGGAACTATTGGCTGTGGAACCCGCACACTGTGTCGGTCATCGTGCCGCTTCGCCTGGAGCGTCGTCGTGCGAGCGGGTTCCTTTGGGGAACGGAGTTCGATGTCGGCGCGATGATCTCGATCGACAGCCGGAGCAGCGATTTCAACGGTGCCTATGTCGGCATGCTAGCCATGCTCGGCTACGAGGTGACTTCCTGGTTTCGGACCGGCGCCAACTTCACACTGGTCCTCCTTCCCGGCTGGGACGGGTCGACGAACTCGAAGACGCAGCTTGCCGTCGAGCCCTTCTTTCGCTTTGGGACGGAGAACCAGTTCGGTGCGGCCAAGCTTCTAATCAACATCGACAACCCCAATGGGTTCGCGTTCGACAAACAGGGCCTCTGGGGGCTCAACCTAGTCGGCGGCTTCGCCTTCTAAGGGACACGCTGTCCCCTCTCACGCGAAGAGGGGGAGGTCGGTGCCGGCTAGGGGGAACTCTGCTTTGAAGGAGTTGGGGACACCGGCGAAGTCGCGCAGGGCGCGGTGGACGCTCTCGATGCTCAGGTGGACGCCGCTGGCGGTGTCTGGGTCGCCTGTGACCTGCAGGGTGTTCGGGTCGACCAGCTGAGGACCGTGGCGTGGATCGGTGCCGCCGATGACTCTGTTTCCGGGGATTCCCGGGCCCATCATCATCATGCTGGAGACCGGCCAGTGGTCCTTGCCGTTTCCGCTGTTGTACCCCGGCGTTCGGCCGAAGTCGGAGCCCATCACGACCGCCACCTTGTCGCCGATGCCGAGGCGCTCCGCTTCCTGCATGGCGAAGTCAGCCGCGTTGATGAACTCGACGAGCCGCGGGAGGTGGTTGTTGTCGTGGTTTCCGTGCGTGTCGAAGCCGCCCATGCTCACGCTCACGGAGACTGAGAGGCCGGCAACGTATGCCGCCAAGGCGACCTGAATCTGACGTTGCAGCTGACCGTCCGCAAAGTTCTCCGGTAGCGCTTCGGACACGCGTTTCAGGTCATCCTGCCCCATGCGTGCGAGCAAGAGCTCACTTTGCGCGTCGTGCACCCGCGGCAGCCGGGCCTTGCCTTGGAGGCGCAGTAGCCGAAGCTCGGCCTCCCGCTGGACGATCGCCGGGACATCGGGGTGACCGAAGAAGTTCTCGTCCGACTCCATGGGCCGCACGCGCGACGGGAAGGCCAGATTGTGCAGCAAGCCTCCATCCCCGAGCGGGACGGCGTTGGTGACGCCCTGCGTGTCCAGGTAACCACCATAGCCGATGAGCGGCATCGGAAGCGCGGGCCCGTTCGTGGCCGCGAGCAGCGCGCCGATCGGGGGGTGACCTTCGCCGGTGCGCCCGCTCCAGGCGGCGCGGGTCCCCTGATCATGGCCGTTGGTGCCCATTTCGATGCCGTTGATGACGAGCAGACGCTGGTAGTTGTTCTGGAAGAAGGTGTCCATCGTCAGGCCGGCGTCGAGGTCGATGTCGACCGGCGCATAGCGGATGTTCCCCGCTTGCCGAATCGCAGAGGGTGTGAAGCGGCCCATCGGGTCCGGGCCCGCGCCGTTGTCCCCCTTTGGGTCGCAGAGGTGGGTCGGGTCCCATCCGCCACCGGCGTGCATGAAGATCCAGTAAGTCCCCGTGTAAGGGCTCACTTGCGCCGAGGCGCGCAAGGCTCCGAGCGTCGTCGGCACGACACAGCTGAGGCCGGTCCAGCTCGCCATTCGTAAAAAGTCACGACGGTCCAAAGTCAGTCCTCCCTCACTCGTACAAGAAGCGGTAATCGGAAAGCAGGTAGCTCACGGCCGCCATCCAGGCGCGGATGCTGTACTGCTCGTCATTGTAAATACGGCGGTCTTGCGATAGCGACTGGCCCGTCCAGGGGTCTCGATCGATCCCACAGCTGTTCAAGCCCGTCGGCGTCCAATCGAGCGCGATGCCCTGCCGACCGAGCGTGTACGCTTCGGTGAGCACCTGCATGGTGGCTTCGATCTCCTCGCCGTCCATCTGCTGCTCGCCCAAAATGCGGTCGTGCAGGTGCTGCACCGCCTCGCGGATGCGAGCCGAGTTCTCGATCGCGTCGCCGCGTTGAATTGTCGGAAACAGCAGTCGCTCGTCCTGCGGTTTCGAGAAGTCGTAGGGCACGGCTCTGCATGCCACTTCGTAGGCCATGCGCTGAGCCAGGCTCGCCATGACGCCGTTTGGGTCCGTCACTCGCTTGGTGACCTGGTCCGAGTCGATTCCGCCATAGAAGATTCGGTATTGACTGAGCAGCTGGTCCGGCCGATTGCTGTCTTGTCGCCAGGGCACGCCCATCGTGGCCTGAATCTTACGATTCAGGTGCTCCGGCGTGAGCCAGCGTGCCGTGCCGAAGGTCGAGAGCTCGATCTTCATGTCGTTCGTGAGCGCTGAGGCGTTCTTGGCCCGGAAGTACGGCGTCAGAATGATCTCCCGAACCAGCACCTTGAAGTTCAGCCCGCTGTCCACGAAGCGCTGCGTCACGGTACCCAGAATGTCCTGCTGCCGCTCGTACGCGCGCTTCAGCATCGGATCGAGGTTTTGGTCGATCGGGGGAGGTGGCATCAGCGGCGGCGTCCCGCCATCCGTAGCGCCGACGCCCCCAGCGCCGCCCATGCCTCCGGTGCCTGAGACACCAGCCATCCCGCCCGTGCCGAGCGCCCCGCCCAAGCCCGGGTCCGCTGCGCCGCCCATGCCGCCTGCGCCGCCTGCTCCCATCGGGTCGGTAGTGCCACCGGTGCCGCCGGCTCCCATCGGGTCGGCAGTGCCACCCGTGCCACCAGCTCCCATTGGGTCTCCAGTGCCGCCGCTGCCGCCCGTGCCGGGGTCCGGCAGTGGCGTAGGATCTTCCACGCCATCGGTGACGAGTTGCGCGAGCTTCTGACCGGTCAGCCCCTCGAAGACCATCTTGGCCGTCGCGACGGCAAACCGGGGGTTCTGAGACAGCCGCCTGCCAAACCATCGGAGCGCGTTGTCATAGGCGTCGGCGGGCAAGGTCTCGCCGTTGAAGCCGGGCGCAAGCATGTCGTCGTACCAGCCATCATTGCGATACGACCCACCCTCATCCCAGTTCATGAAGAG
Source organism: uncultured delta proteobacterium (assembly GCA_963746475.1). GTDB lineage: Bacteria > Myxococcota_A > Polyangia > Polyangiales > Houyiibacteriaceae > SG8-38. Next base: position 146,473 of record CAVVBB010000001.1, on the reverse strand, counting down.
ACCGGCCACAGGGTCCATCGTGGTGTGGCAGACCGTGCAGTCCGGGTTGTTGAGCGTCGGGTTCTCGCCAAAGTCCTGGTTGGCATCGACCGGCCGGCTACCGAATCGGTTGATGTCGATGTCGAGAAAGAAGTAATAGGCCATCCGCGCGCGGTGCCTGTTTCGGTTCGTATCGCTGGTCGGGAAGCGATTCAAGAACATCGCGGTCGTCAGAATCCCGGCGTGCGGCCTGCCGGGGATCTTGACCTTGCTGAACTGCTCGGGGTTGTCCCCGATGATGACCGGAGCCGAGGGCAGACCCAGCATCGAAGCCGCCGAGTAGTCGCTCGCCATCGTGTAGTTGGCGGTCAGAATCTCGCCGAAAGGCCTTTCCTGGCCGACGACGTACGCGATCAGCTCGAGGGCCTCACGGGCGAGCGTGTCGTTCGTGACGCGTTCGACGCGTTCATCGTCCAGCTCCTCGTACCAGCGCAGGTTCGGGAAGTCCTCCGTGTCGAGCAGGTCGATCGCGTTGGTCCGACCAAGATACTTATCGGTGAGGAAGTGGTCGTTGTAGAGTTCTTTGACCCGGTCGAGGAAGGCCTGGTCCTGCATCATCTCGGCGAGCGAGGCTTCCAGGCCGAGCTGGCCGTTCTCTTCGGTGGCGCGGAGCTGGCTTTCTGTGGGTAGCTTCCCTGTCAGCTCCAGACTCGCTTTTCGAAGCGTCTCCGGCCAGCTGAGCAGCTCTAGCTGTCCCTCATAGGGGTTGTCGTACCCCTGTGAGCTCGGGCAGGCCTCGAGGTTCCCCGTCGAGCAGCCGGCGAAGAGCTGGGGCTCGTCCTGGCAACCCATCAGCAGGGCCCCGCCGAGGAAAAACACGACTGTGCTGGCGCCTAAGGCGCGCTTCAGGGTTCTTTGCCACATCCTCACGTCCACCAAGTTAACATTCCAAAAAACACCCTGCAGGATTAATTTCAGTGCGCTTTGCAACCAAACGTTCAGTTATAGTTAGCCCTTCAGGACGAATTACCGAGATGACTCGACTTGCACGGCTATCGCTCTCTGTCACTCTGCGAGCCAGCTCACCGAAAGCTTTTTGCAGTGGCATGGCTTTTTTCTGTATAACATAATATCCGTCAGCACGAGATAATTTTAGTATTGTGGCAGGAGTGACTATGAGTATGACGTCGAAGGTTTTTCGGGCCGCTTCGCAGATTGGACTGTTCATCGTCTTGCTGGGTGGCTGCGGGGATTCGGGAGCAGAGGAGCCTCCCACCGAGAAGAAGCTCACCTATTGCGACAACATCGACGCCGCTGCGCCCAGCTGCCTGGACCCGAGCTTCGATGCGACGGCTCAGCTCCAGAGCTGCGCAACCGCGACCTGCCACGGTTCATCCGACGGCGTGACGAGCTGGACCCTGGACCTGAGCAACGGTGCCGAGTCGGCCCTGGCGGCTCTCATCGGCAAGACTCCTGATCTGGGCGGTCCGGGCGACCTGCTGATCGACGCCTCGAACATCGACTGTTCGTACATGCTGGCGAAAGTCAACGCCGACGACGCGCAGTTCGTCTCCGGCGCCGTGATGCCGACACCTCCGACCCCGGCCTGGACCGCCGGCGAGGTCGATTGCTTCCGCAAGTTCCTTCACGACAATCTCGCCAACTAACCGAAGCGCGCCTTCGCATTCGGAAAAGAAGGGCTAGGGGCTCCCGCCTCTAGCCCTTTTCTGCTCGGCGAATCCCCAAGCTGACGATCTTCTGCAGCAGCTCTTCGTAGGAGATGCCGGCCGCTTTGGCAGCGCCGGCAAACTCGTCCTTGTCGGCGATGTCCGGGTTGGGGTTGGCTTCCAAGAAGTACAGCTCCCCGTCCTCGCTCAAGCGAAAGTCGATCCGGACGCAGCCGTCGGTGCCCAGCCGCTGACAGATGCGTCGCGCCACTCTGGCGACCCGACGCTCGAGCTCCTCCGGCAGGTTCCTGGCCCGGCCGATTCGAATCCCGTGCTTCTTCTGGTACTCGGGGTCCCACTTCGCCTTGCGTGTGGCGATCTTCGCGGCGTCATCCGGCAGCTTGCCGAGAAACATCTCCCAGGTCGGAAAGACCTGAAGCTGGTGGATTCCGAGCACCGCGGCGTAGAGCTCCCGGCCCGGGATGTACTGCTCGACCACGGCGTCCGTCTTGATCTTGTCGTGGATGAAGCCCACGCGCTCCTCGAGGGCCTTGTCGCTGCTGACCACCGAGGCCTGGGCGATGCCATAGCTCCCCTCTTCGATGAGCGACTTCACGATGAGAGGGAACGCGAGAAACCGTGGCCGGGCGGTCTTGCGATACCTGGGGAAAACCTTGAAGCGGGGAACGCGGATGCGGTGGTAGCTCAGGATCTTCTTTGAGAGTGCCTTGTCGCGGGCGAGCAGGAGGCCGCGTGGATTGCAGCCCGTGTACGCCACGCCGTTGAGCTCCAGGTAGCCCACGACGTAGGTGTCGAAGATCGCCTGGCCGCCGAACTCCTCGAGTAAGTTGAAGACGACGTGCGGCTGAAACTCTTCGAGGGCGGTGCGTAGCGGGGCGAGCTCGTCGCCCAGACCGACGACGCGCACTTCGTGTCCCAGATTTCGAAGGCCCCGGAGCACGTCGCACTCCGTCTTGATGTCCGCGAGCTCCTCGTCCGACAGTCCTCGAAGGTCCTCCGGCGGAACGAGCGTCTCGTGGACGAGAAGAAGGACTCGCCGCTTCTTCACAGCGGGCGCCATGTGTCGCGCTTATGTAGAAGGTGCACGGTGTGCACGGTCAACATAATCGCGAAGTTGGTCTTCGTTTCGCGCTCGCTGCTGGCCAGCCGCAAGCCCAGCTCACGGCAGCGCCCGATGATGTCCCCGAGCACCTGGTCGATGGTGAACTGGTACTCCCCGGTGAAGCGCGCGACCTGCTCGCGTATCTGACGCCGGTTGCGCCGCAGGAACGAGGCGGCCGTCTCTTGGCTTCGCTGGGCCTGCCCGTCGCTGAAGATCTTGCGCAAGTCCCGGTCGTATTGGGCGCCGAAGCCGGGACCGTAGTGGGCCTGGCGGCGCTCGTAGTGCTGGCGAAGGCTGTGGCGGAGCTTGGGCAGCGCATAGGGCTTGGCCCGGGAGCGCACGCTCGGGCTTTGCTTGGCCAGCTCGGCCGCGAGCTCGTCCACGTATTCAAGCTTTCGGATGGCGGGCTGCTCGGCATAGCGTTGCCTCCACTTCGAGCTCGTGTTCAGCCACACCGCGAAGGTTTCGGCAAAGTCCTCCACCGGATGGGCTTGTGCATACCAGCCGTCGAGGTGCTCGACGTAGCTCTTGCTCAGCGGGTTGGGGTTGTAGAAGTCGGGGTAGGGCTCGGAGGCGAGCCCGAACTCACGCTGCCAGTGGCGACGCCGCTGTAGCTGGTACGCGTGCTGCAAGGCGTGCCCTGCCTCGTGACGCAGAAGGCGCATGCACTCGGACTTGGTGCCGCCCTCGACCTCGAACATCATCTGACGTTCCAGTCTCATCAGCCGCGGGTGAGCGAGGTAGAACGGGACCCCGATGCCCGGAATGTCGTCCGGCGAGCACCATTCGTCGCACAGCCAGCTATGCGGCCGAAACCGCTTCAGGCCGGCGTGTTCGAGCTCGGCTCTCAGCCGTCCGATGGCGTCCTTCAGCCAGGTGCCCTCGATGCTCAGGTCGAGGTCGCACATCCGGATGTCCAGCAGTTCCTCGGTGGGCATCCTGTCCAAAACATCGGGCACGAGGCCTGAGATCTTGCCGGATCGCCGTCCGAGGCACAACGCGCGTTTCCGCGCGCGCTGGGACTTGGCTGATGAGGGCGCGCCATGTGATCAGCGAGCGCGATCAGTGAGTGGGATAGAGATCCTCGAGAAGTGCCGACATCTCGGCCCAGCTCTTCGCATCCGCATCGGCATTGTAAGCGAGCGGCATTCCGAACTTCTTGCCGTTGTCGGTGGCCGCGGGGTTTGTGAACGCGTGCTTGGCGCCCGGGTAAGCGATGAACTCGTAATCCACCTCGGCGGCGTCCATCTCCTTCTTGAAGGCAGCGACCTGCTCTGGCGGGACGAGCCCGTCGTCTGCGCCGTGCAGGACGAGCACTTTGCCCTTCACCTGGCCCTTCTTGGCCGGCGACGGCGTTCCCAGGCTTCCATGGAAGCTGACGACGCCGTCGAGATCCACGCCCTGCCGGGCCATCTCCAGCACGACTCCGCCGCCGAAACAGTACCCAATTGCCGAGATTTGGGTCGGGCTGGTGCTTGGCTGCGCCGCGAGCAGATCGTAGGCGGCGAGGAAGCGTTGCTTGGCGACATCCCGGTCGCTGATCGCCGCCTGCATGAACTTCATCGCGTCGTCGGGGTGCTTCGCCTCCTTGCCGTCACCGTACATGTCCAGCGCCAGCGCCGTGTAACCGGACTCGGCCAGCATGCGTGCGCGTTTGCGTACGTAGTCGTTGAGCCCCCACCACTCGTGCACGACCAGGATGCCGGGCCGTGGGCCTTTGATGTTCGCGTCCCAGCTCAGGCTGCCCTTGAGTTTCGTGTCGCCGACCTGGTAGCTGAGCTCCTCGGTCCGAATGTCCTTTTCGACGGATTCAGGCTTTTCTTCCATGGCAAGCGGCTCCTTCTGTTCGACGGCTTCGGCTCGAGGCGCAGGCGCCGCCTCCTTCTTCGAACAGCCCAATAGGCTGACGGCGATGGCGAGCACGATACACATGTGCATAGGCAGAGCTGCGAGTGGCATACGAGCCAAGCCTGCCAAAAGTGCGGCTCCTTCTCCAGTTCCCGCGATCGCCAGGACCTCGGACATCAGACATCGGTGTTCTCAGGGAGAGGCGCTCAAAGGCCGTGTGCGAAGAGAGCCCCTCGCCGGCGAGTTCCGCAGGCGCCCGGCAGTCATGCTCCGGCCCCTTTAGTCCCAGGCCCCCCCCAGCCTTGACGGCATCTCCCTACGAGACCGCCGAGGATGTCTGAGCCGCCGAGGGGCTCTCGGGTCCCAAGGACGTCTGCGAAGAGAGCCCCTCGCCGGCGAGTTCCGCAGGCGCCCGGCAGTCATGCTCCGGCCCCTTTAGTCCCAGGCCCCCCCAGCCTTGACGGCATCTCCCTACGAGATCGCCGAGGATGTCTGAGCCGCCGAGGGGCTCTCTTCGCAGACGACCGGTGGATCCTGCGGACTCAGCGGACGGGTAAGCAGAGCCGTTCGCCATCGAACAGCTCGCAGCCGAACCCCGCGTAGACGTCACAGTCTGCATCGACGACGCAGCGTTCGATGCAGATGCGCAGACCTGGCATGCCGCCCAGCCAGGCCTCGTCGACGCACGCGCCCTGAAACAGGTTGTAGTCCGACACGGGGCAGTCCAGATCATCGAAACAGCCGACCGTGCAAATCGCGTCGACGTAGTCGAAGTGTGCCCCCGCGGGGAGGGAGAGCGCTTCGCAGAAGCTCGGTAGTGCGCAGTCCACGTCCGTGAAGCAAGCCGTGTACGTTGGGCTCGGCGGGTAGGGTTCGTACACCTCGTGACCCTCCTCGACGAGAATGCAGGCGGGTAGCAGGCCGGCCAGGGCGAAGCCGAGTGTTGCAAGTGGTCGAAAGCGAAATATCGGTCCCATCGAGGCGCTCCTTTGCTCGGGGGGATCGACGAGGGAGGGGGCGGTCGTATTCAACACGGGAACGACGGGTTCCCCCCGTTTGGTCTACAGGAGCGACTTTGCTAGGTTTCACGCAGCCATGTCGATGAACCGACGAATCCTGCTGGCCAAGCGCCCCGAGGGCCTGCTCGCCGCGAGCGACTTCAGGCTCGACGAGCAGCCGAGGCCCGAGATCGGGGACGGGGAAGCCCTGCTCGAGACGCTTTACCTCGGCATCGACCCGACGATTCGCACCTGGCTCTCCACGGCCAAGAGCTACCTGCCACCGATTGAGATCGGCGAGGTCGTGCGCTCGGCCGGAGTCGGCCGTGTGGTCGAGTCACGTTGCGAGCGCTTCGAAGTCGGTGACCTCGTGACGCACTTGAGTGGCTGGCAAGAGTACTCGGTCGTCACCGACAATCCCTTGGCGACCTCGTTTGCCGGTAGCATGGAGCCGCGTCACGCCCTCGGCCTTATCGGCTCGACGGGAGTGGCGGCGTACGTCGGGTTGCTCGATGTGGGCCGCCCCAGAGCCGGCGAGACCGTGGTGGTTTCGGCGGCGGCGGGCGGCACCGGCTCCATCGTGGGTCAGCTCGCCAAGATTCACGGATGTCGCGCAGTCGGTATCGCCGGAAGCGACGAGAAGTGCCGACACGTGGTCGAGGACCTCGGGTTCGACGCATGTATCAACTACAAGAGCGACGGTTTCCGCGAGGCGCTGAAGGCGGCCTGTCCCAAGCGTATCGACATCTACTTCGATAACGTGGGGGGCTGGATTCTGAATGAAGCGCTGGCTCGGCTGAACATGGGCGCTCGGGTGGTGCTCTGCGGAGCGATCTCCGTTTACAACGAGACGCGCAAGCCTCCGGGGCCTTCGAATTACCTGAACCTCATCACCGCGCGCGGGAAGATGATCGGCTTCAACGGCATGGATCACTGGGGACGGCACGCGCAGATCGCGGCCGATCTTCAGAAATGGATGCAAGAGGGCAAGCTGAAGTACCGCGAGCATGTGTTCGAAGGTCTCGAACAGGCCTGGAAGGCCGTCAACGCGCTGTTCACCGGGGAGAACCGAGGAAAGGTTCTCGTTCGCGTCGCCGAGGGCTGAGACGCCGTTCGTCCAATCGGTTCAGGGACAGGCCTGACCGTCGGCCACGCCCTTGAAACGCTCGTAGCTGAAGCAGCCACCTGGCTCCGGGACCTCGTCGAGCGCGCCATCCTCTACGCACCAGTCGGTGAAGAGGAGGTCCCAAAATGCGTCGGTTCCGTCTGTCAGGTGAAGACAGCTCGGCACACCCACGATGTCATCGATGGCCCCGCACTGCGCGTAGTCTTCGCCCAAAAAAGCACTGAAGTCGTCGGCGGAGGCCTCGGCGCAAGGTTTGGCAGCCCACTCCGTGAGCGCCGGCGGGGTTTCGATGAAGATGCCGAGAAGGCACCCCAGCTCGGCGCCCGCGGCGCTGTCCTCGGCGAAGCTATTGTAAAGCGATAGCGCGTCGCCACGTGCGATGCAGACGTCCGGGCTCACCGCGTCGCAGGTTTGCGTTTCGCCACTCGGCTTGGCGAATTCGGTCAGCTCGCACTGACATAGATGCGCATCGGTGCCCACGATGCGGCAGGTCGCTCCGCTGCCGCAGGGCGAGGGGTCACAGGGGCTCGCCGGCACGACGCACTCGCCGGTGCTGGGGTCTCTGACCTCGTTGCCGGCACACGGGCATTGGCTGCCCTCGCAAGCGGGTGCTCCACCGCCGCCGTCCCATTCCTGGTGGTCCTTGGTCTCGTCGTACAGGCAGCCGCTCAATCCGAGGAGCAGTCCAAACACCAGCCCGCACCGCCACAACTCATGCATCTAAGCGCTCCTTCGAGGGGTCCGGTGATCCGGCGCAAGCCACGGGGCGACGATATCCAGGTTCGCCGCCCTAAAACAAGCCCCCCGCGCATCATTCCTTGCGAACTGTGATGGAGGGTACGAGATTGGTCTGCATGCTTGGTTTTCGCGCGAGACGGCGGCGTGCGCTCCGCAAGAAGCCCCTGCCTCCCGAGTGGCTTCGGATCGTTCACTCCAACGTGCCCTACGTGGCGACGCTCAGCGCCGAAGATCAGGCCGAGCTGCAGGGGCTGATGCAAGTCTTCTTGGACGAGAAGCGTTTCGAGGGCCTGGGTGGCCTACAAATGACCGACGAGATCCGAGTGACCATCGCGGCGCAAGCCTGCATCCTGCTTCTGCACCGGGACACGCGTTACTACCCCAAGTTGCAGTCCATCCTGGTCTATCCGCAGGCTTACGTCGTCGAAGGGCTCCGTCCTAGCGGAGATGGCATCGTCACCGAGGGACGACAGGCCCGTTTGGGTCAGTCCTGGGACCAGGGCAGCCTGGTCCTCTCCTGGAACGATGTCGTGAAAGGGGCCTCGGATGTGCGTGACGGCCAAAACGTCGTGTTTCACGAGTTTGCCCATCAGCTGGACCAGGAGAACAGCGCTGGACCGGGCGCACCCTTGCTTCCCAAGCGCTCGATGTATCTCGCCTGGGCGCGCGTCCTAGGGCATGAGTACGAACAGCTGCTGCAAGACTTGGAAGAGCACCGCAGAACGCTCATCGACCCCTACGGCGCCAGCAATCCGGCCGAGTTTTTCGCGGTCGTCACCGAGTCTTTTTTCGAACAGCCCCGGCAGCTTCGCGCGAAGCACCCGGAGCTGTACGATCAGCTTCGCGGTTTCTACCAGCAAGATCCGGCGAGCGCCCCGGAGCTCGGGCCGCTCGACCGCTGAATGTCGCGTGTTAAAAGCGAGGCCTGCAGGTCGTGACTCCGTCCGGCCATCAACTCAACGAGGAGCAGACATGAGCGACAGACATCCCGCCGTCGTGGCGAGCGAGAGCTCGGCCAAGTACGCGATGGCCAAAGACAAAGAGGCCTGGCTCGCATTGTTCGCCGAGGACGCCTTCCTGGCCGATCCGGTCGGGCCCTCCATGTTCGACCCCGAGGGGAAGGGCCACAGCGGCAAGGCCGCCATCGAGCGCTTCTGGGACAATGTGATCGCCCGCTCGAATCTCACGATCGAGGCCATTCAGCGAATTCCCTGCGCCGACAGCTGCGCCGCCGTGCTCAAGGCGACCAACGAGCTCGGTCCCGGCAAGAAGACCGTCGTCGACATGATCGGGATCTATCAGGTGAATGACGAGGGCAAGCTCATCTCGCTCAAAGTCTACTGGAGCTGGGACGCGCTCATGGCTCAGCTCAAAGAGATCGGCTTCGGTTGAGCCCAATGCGTTTGCTAGATCTGTACTCCCAGACCGATCCACTCGTCTCCGCGCTCTGGCTGTGTGTGGCGTTTTCGGTCCTTTGCTGGCTGCTGTCCCTGGTCACCCGGGAATACTCCTGGGTCGATCGGCTGTGGTCGATCACGCCGGTGATCTACACGGCTCATTTCGCGGCGCATGCTGGCTTCGGCGACGCGCGGCTCAATCTCATGGCGCTTTTGGTCGCGCTCTGGGGCTTGCGACTCACCTATAACTTCGCGCGCAAGGGTGGCTATGCACGCGGGGGCGAAGACTATCGTTGGAAGTTCGTTCAAGAGAAGATCGGTCCTCTCGGCTTTCAGTTGATGAACGCGACGTTCATTGCGCCCTTCCAGAACCTGCTTCTGCTCTTCATCACCGTACCCGCTTACCTGGCTTACCAGCGAGCAGGGACGCCGCTTGGCGTGTTGGATATCTTGGTCGCGGCCGTGTTTCTGCTCTTTTTCCTGGGTGAGTCCCTTGCCGACGAGCAGCAGTGGAAGTTTCAGACCGCGAAGTATGCGGCCATCGCGCGTGGACAGAGGCCTTCGAGCAATTTTCTGACGACTGGGCTCTTTCGCTTTTCCAGACACCCGAACTTCTTCTGTGAGCAGGCGATGTGGTGGACGTTTTACGTCTTCTCGGTCGCGGCGGGTGCGGCCTGGCTGAACTGGTCCATCGTGGGCGCGGCCTTGCTGACGGCGCTCTTCCAGGGCTCGACTTGGCTGACCGAACGGATCTCCGTCGAGAAGTATCCTGAATACCGAGACTATCAACGAACGACCAGTCGGCTGCTGCCTTGGCTCCCGGGCCGGGCGGAAGGCTGACCAGTGGAGTTCTGGCTGAACCTGGGTTTCATTCGCGAGGTCGAGCAGCTCCCGGTGCTCGCACGAACTGCCGAAGAGCAGGGCTTCGATGGCGTTTGCGTTCCGCACCGGTTCGTCATGCCGAACCACATCGAGACCGCGTATCCCTACACGCCCGACGGCAAAATGTTCTGGCCGAAGGACATGCCCTTCCCGGAGCCTTGGGTGGCGCTAGGGGCGATGGCGGCGACGACGGAGCGCATCCGCTTGGCCTCGAACATCTACCTGATGGGCCTGCAAGACCCCTTCACCACCGCCCGACTGATCGCAACGGCCTCGGTTCTGTCCGAGGGGCGCGTGCTGTGTGGCGTTTCGGCGGGCTGGCTCGAGGAGGAGTTCGAGCTGGCCGGCGTCGATTTCCGGACGCGTGGCAAGCGTCTGGACGAGCTCATCGAGGTCGTGCGCAAGCTCTGGACCGGGAAGCCCGTGGCGCATGAGGGCGAGTTTTTCAGCTTTCCAGAGGTCGTTCTCTCGCCCGCCCCGCGCGAGCCGATTCCCATCTGCTGCGGTGGCGGGAGCCGGCCCGCCATGCGCCGCGCCGCCAATCTTGGGCAGGGCTGGTTGGGGCTCTGGTACACGCCAGAGCAAGCCGTGCAGGCCATGGAGCAACTGAACGAGCTGCGTCAGGCTTCCGGTCGTTCGGCGGAGCCCTTCGAGGCTCTGATTGGGCTCATGGCCCCGCCCAAGCCACAAACTTTGGATACGCTGGCGGCTTCGGGCATCACCGGGATCATCGCCTCCCCTTGGCGGATGGAAGATCCAGCCATGACGGGGTTGCAAGCCAAGCAGTCCGCCATGAAAGCCTATGCCGATCGCTGGCTGCGCTGAGGCCGCTGCCGTCTCCGCTACCAGCTGCCAGTGTTCTGCATCGAGGTCCAGGGCTCCTGAGCCGGCAAGGCCTCACCTCTTTGCAGTAGCTCGATGGAGATGCCATCGGGCGAGCGGACGAAAGCCATCCGCCCGTCTCGCGGCGGGCGGTTAATCGTGACGCCCGCGTCGAATAGCCGCTGACATAGCGCGTAGATGTCGTCCGTTTCGAATGCCAGATGGCCGAAGTTACGTCCGCCCGTGTACGCCTCGGGGTCCCAGTTGTATGTGAGCTCCAGCAGTGGAGCGGCTTGCGCGTTCGCTCGGTCGCAATCTTCGGGTGCGACCAAAAAGACGAGCGTGAACCGGCCGCTCTCACTTTGCCGGCGGCGATGCTCGATCAAGCCGAGCTTGTTGCAATAGAAGTCGAGCGAGGCCTCCAGGTCGCTCACTCGAACCATCGTGTGCAGATATCGCATGTTTCCTTCCTAGGCTGCGTGTGCGGGGGGCGCCAGATTCCCCAGGCGATGTTCAGTGTCTCACAGCGGTCCTCGCCAGCGTGCTCGAAAAGAGCCTCTCCAGCGGCCCAATACAGCGTCGACTGGCGGAAACTGGGGTAAACTGCCAAGCATTGAAGGGGCGGCGTTCGAGGAGGATGAGCAAGTTGGGATTCGTAGAAGGACGGGGCGCCGTGATCTGGCAAGCGCTCCTGCTGTTCGTTTGCGGCATCGGGCTGGCGTTGCCGAGCGCAAAAGCCCAGCGGGACGTTGAGCCTGCTGCTGCGTCCCCCTCGGCACTTGGGGCCGGGCACGACACCGGGCACGACTCCGGGAACGAAGCCGAGGCGCTTCGAGCCTTCATGCGAGGTGCCAGCGCGTACGAAGAGGCCAACTATGAAGCGGCTCTGCAGGCCTTCGAGGAGGCATTTCGCCTCGGTGGGCAGGGCGAGGTTCAATACGACATCGCCCTGGCGGCCGAGCGCGCCGGTCAGACGGAAAAGGCCCTTGCCGCCTATCGCGCGTACCTCGAGCTGGTCGAAGAGCCGCCCCTAGAGCTCGAGGCTCAGGCGCGCATTCGTGCCTTGCTGTTTGCCGGCACAGAGCCGGACAGCTCCATCTCGGTGACGTACCAGCCTACGGATCCCTATCAGCCCGAGGACTTTCGGCCGAAACGCAAGCGTGCTGTCGTCGGCCCGGTCGTCCTCATGGCCCTCGGCTTGGGCGGCGTCGGAGTCATGACTGCGGGCTTCATCAAGGCTGGAAAGGCGAAGTGCGTGGCCGAGGACCAAGCGGGACGCTGTGTGGAGCAAGAGGTCGTCAACACAGTGCCGACTGCTATTTATGGTTCGGTGGGCGCGGCCTTCCTCGCCGGTGGGGCGATTTGGATTGGCCTGAGCGGCCGCACCAACACGGTCTTCGGGCTCGGCCCCGGCAGGATCGAAGTCAAGGGACGTTTCTAGGATGCGTACTTGGGCGAGTCTCATTCTATGTGCGACGGTGTTTGGAAGCGCCTGCGTCGTGACCGAGGACTGCGTCGACGGCGCTGTCCGCCGCGCTTTAGATGGCCAGTGCCGGTTTCCCGATGACTTCGAGCCTGGAGCTGACGGCGCCGGCGGGTTCGGCGGTGGCGGTGGCGGTGGCGGTGGCGTCGGCGGTGGCGTCGGCGGTGGCGTCGGCGGTGCCGGCGGATCCGCTGGTGGCGCTGTCGGTGGTGGCGGTGGCGTCGCGGTCGGCGGTACCGGCGGGATCAATGACATGGCCCCGACCCGCTAGGGCGGGTTGTCGCCCGTCCTGGTTCGTCCTGGTTCGTCTGGGCTCGTCTGGGCTCGTCTGGGCTCGTCTGGGCTCGTCCTGGCTCGGCCTGGCTCGGCCTCAGTCCTCCCAAAGGACGCGCTCGCGATTCCCGTACCAGCCCTCTTCCTTCGCGGCGTAGGCTTCCTCGAGCTTGCTGCGCTTGATCTTCATCGTGGGCGTCAAAAAGCCGTTTTCAATCTGCCACGGCTCCTTGACCACGACCAAGAATTGAAGCTTCTCGAAGGCTTCCACCTTCTCGTTGACCTCAGCGAGCAGCCCTTCCAGCTCGGCCGTCAGCGCCTGACGCGTTGCAGGATCAGCCAGCTTGGGACGCAGCTCCTCGGCCGGGAGAATCAACGCGTAGGGCTGCGGGTGACCCGCCCCCGAGACACAGCTCAACTCGACCCTGTGGTTACTGTTGAGCAAGTTCTCGATGGGGGCCGGTGCGACGTACTTGCCCTTGCTCGTCTTGAAGATCTCCTTGACGCGTCCGGTGATTTTCAGCCGCCCCTCTTCGTCGCGCTCACCCCGGTCGCCGGTTCGGAAGAAGCCGTCCTCGGTGTAGCACTCGGCCGTCATTTCGGGCTGCTTGTAGTAGCCCATCATGTTGGCGGGTGACTTGATCAGAATCTCCCCTTCCTGGCTGAGCTTCACCTCCACGCCGGGCATGGCGTTACCGACGTAGCCCACGCGTCCCTTCCCAGGGAAGGAGGCATGCGAGTAGGCGAAATCTTCGGTCATGCCGTACCCCTCGAGCAGCTCGAGTCCGAGGTTCCGGTACCAGTGGATGAGATCGGGTGGGATGGGCGCGGACCCGCTGGCCGCAAGCCGCACCTTGTCGAGGCCGAGTCCGGAGAGGACTTTCTTCTTGATGAGCCGGTTGACGAGAGGGATTCGCAGAAGGCGCCCGAGCTTCTCGGGCGGTAGCTTTTTGAACACGCCGAGCTGAAACTTCAGCCAGAGCCGCGGCACCGACACGAAGACCGTGGGCTGCGCCCTGTTCAGGTCCGCCACAAAAGTGTCGAGCGACTCCGCGAAGAAGATCTGCATGCCCGTCTTGAAGCTCTGCATCTCCACGAAGGCTCGCTCGAACACGTGTGCCAGCGGCAGATACGACAGCATGCGGTCTTCCTCGGTGGCGTCGAACACGCTCTGTGCCCCTTCCATCGCGGCGGCGATGGCGCCGAAGCTGTGCATCACGCCCTTGGGTCTGCCCGTGCTTCCTGAGGTGTAGACGATGATGGCGGGCTCCTCGAGGCCCCGTGCGGGGCTCTCCCGCAGAGGCTCGGTTCGAGAAGAGATCGCGTCCCAGGTTTCGTAGTCGGTAGGCGGAGCCAGCGGCAAGGCGATGCAGGGCATGCTCGCCGGGACGCCCTTATTGATTTCGTCCCAGTCGTCGAGCTTACCGACGAAGAGAAGCTTGGCTTCACTGTGCTCGAGGATGTAGGCGACGGTGTCTGCATTGAGCGTGGGGTAGAGCGCCACGCTCACGTGCCCGGCCATCCAAATGGCTAGATCGCACAAGAAGAAGTGCGCGCAGTTCTTGGAGACGAGCCCGATGTGGCTGCCCGGCTCGAAGTCGAGTGACTTCAAGTAGGCAGCCATTCGGCGAGCCTGGTCCATTGCCTGTGCGAACGTATAGGTTTCGACCCTTCCGCCGCCGACCGGTTGCGTCATCCACAAGCGGTCCGGGGTTTTCCGTTCCCAGTGATAGATGTCCTCAAGCGCCGTAGAAAGTTCCGCCATGACCAACTCCCCATCTGGACTTACCTTCATCAGCGATCTTGAACAACGGTAATGTCTTCGACTTCCGCTGAACACCCGTTTGCTGACCGTAATCGTGCGCTGTCGTACGCTCCCGCGATGGAGTCAAAGGAGGATCGGCTCGTGCGCTTGCAGGTCTTGTCGGACCGCGACCACTACCACGAGGTGATCGAAGCCGTGCTGAACGCCCGTCAAAGTGTCTGGGTGGCGACCGCGAATCTGAAAGATGTCATGGTCGAGGACCCGCGTCTGGTCCCGGGTCGGCGCCGCGGACGAGGTGGGGGCTACCGTTCGGTGCTCGAGGTCTTCGCCGAGCTGGCTGACGCAGGGGTAGAGCTGCGGATTTTGCACGCTTCAATGCCGTCCAGGGCATTCCGGCAAAGCTTCGATGACCAAGCCTCGCTGGTCTCGGGGGGCCTGCAGATGCGCATGTGCCCCCGGGTTCACTTGAAGACGGTCGTGGTCGATGCCCGCCTGATGTACCTCGGGAGCGCGAACTGGACCGGGGCCGGCCTCGGAGTGAAGGGCGAGGGACGCCGGAACTTCGAAATGGGCATCCTGACGTCCGACGATCTCCTGATCGACGAGACCCAGGAGCGCTTCGATCGCATCTGGCGCGGGGCAGAGTGTGCTGACTGCCGTCTTCGCGAGGAGTGCGAGATGCCCCTGGACGAGATTTAGGGGTTAAATAAAAGGGCAAGGCCGGGCAGCTTTACGCGGGGAGCACAATGTTTCGCCTGACCTTGGATGGGGTGGTGATTCATCCTAGCCTGCGCTCCCTGCGCTGCTGCCCAACCTTGCACCGAAAACCACGAATCCTGACGATAGGTGAGGCTGCGGCCAGTGAAGCGTCAAAATGCGACACTGGACGCGCCAAACGTTTCCAGAATGTAAACAGAGTTGTTGTAAGCGTCCAGCTAGTGTGGCCTCATCGCATACGAGATGCCTGATCGACCAAAATCGAGGGCCACGCTGTCAGCAGCTTGGGCCCGAGGGCTGGTGGAGGCATTCGAGGCGCGGGGCCTCGATATCGCCTCCCTGAGCCAGAAGCTCGGGGTGCCGCCTCACATCTGGAGGGATCCCGCTGCGCGTTTGCCGCGGGACCTGCTCGGACGACTCTGGCGGGAGGCATTACGTGCGACCGAGGACCGGTTTCTCGCGCTCACAGTTGGCGAGCTTTGGGAGCCGCGTGCGGATAACCTCGTCTTCTTGCTGATGACCACCGCCCCACGGCTCGGTGAAGGTCTGGAATCGGCCTGCCAATACCAGGAGCTCCTTTCGCACGCTCGGGTCATGACCCTAGCCCATCAGGACGACAAACATTTCATCGAGATCAACCGGGTCGAGGACGAGCTTCCCATCTTGATGCACGAGATCGAGTTCATCGCCGTCGCATTGATGAAGCTGTGCGCGTTCGTGACCGGCGGGGCCTTTCGTTTGCGTGAGCTGCAATTCGAGCACGCATACCGCGGTGGCATCGATCGGTACGAGACACTTTTTCAGGCTCCGGTCGTGTTTGGCGCGCGCAAGTCGGCCCTCGTCGTGGACGACGAGGTATGGAGTCTGCCTCTGAGGCACGGCAATCAGGCCCTGCACGCGCAGCTCGGAGCGACGGCGGCCGCGGAACATGCGCAGATCGGAACACGCACGTTCGTGGACGAGGTGCGCGACAAGTGCAGGGGTTTGCTTCCCAAAGGCCAGTGCAGCATCGAGGGGCTCGCCTCCGCGATGCATCTGGCGCCGAGGACACTTCAGCGTCGTCTGCAGGACCGGGGCACGAGCTTCAGGGAGGTCGTCGATGCGGCCCGTCGGTCGATCGTCCGTGATGGCTTGGAACGGCGCCAAAGCATCTCCGAGATGGGGAGTCGTGCAGGTTTCACCAACTTGCGCAGTTTGCGAAGGGCCATGAAACGCTGGAATCTCTCCAGTCCGCCCGACCGCGTGGGTTCCTGAGGCGCAAGCGGCAAAGGGCTGGCGCCCGTTGAGCGTCCGCGACCGTAATCGTCGTCGCGACGATCACGAGCACGGGAGCACGGGAGCCGGCCAATCACCGGGCGTAGCGGCTCAGGGCTTGATTCGGACTTCGACCCGGCGCGCGGACTTGTCGATGGGGCCGCCCGTCGTCGAGATCGGCTCCACCAGCGTGGTCCGATCCTCGGCGATCCCGGCCTCCTTCATCGCCGTTTGCACCGCGGCGGCGCGCTGGCGAGCCAGGTCCTTGTTCTGGTCGAGGTCGCCCGTGTCCGCGTGGTAGCCGGCGATCTGCGCCGTCGAGGAGGGATGCGCTTTCATGTACGCCACGACGTTGCCGAGCGCGCTCGTTGCGGTACCGGCCGGCAAGTCTGCCGAATCCGCGGTGAAGTAGATCTCGGTCGTCGGTTCGACCGGCTCCGGTTTTTCGACCTTCGCGGGCTCGACCGCGGCCACAGGCTTGGCGGGTTTCACGGGCTCCGCCTCGACGACCTCGATCTCTTCCACTTCCATCACTGGCGCCGGTATCGCTTCCCGCTCCGCGTCGCCGCCGAACAGCTTCGACAGCAGCCAGAGACCAAGTAGGGCGATCAGCAACGGGCCGAGCCAGCGCCACATCGATGATTTCTTCTCGACTACGGCGGGCACCTCGCGTCCCGGCGCCGCGCCACCCAGGCCCAGTTGACGCAAGGGACCGGGGATGGCGCGGTACACGTCGTCCTTTTGCCCGAGCAGCATCTTGATCAGGGAGCCCAGATTGAGGTTCTGAGATCGGACGATCTTGCCGAGGACGCCCAGAACCAGCGGGGCCGCCAGACTCAGCAGCGAGCTCCCACCCTTGGCGCCCAGCCCGGCGTAGCCGCCCAGGCTGCGACCGACGTCTTCCGTCTTGTCGCCAAACAAGCTGCCCAACAACTTTCCGCCAAGCGCCATCGCCGGAAGGCCAAGCGCAGCCTTTCCGATCAGGCTAGACGGCTTGTCTAGAATGCCGGGGTCGTTGTCCGGGCTGCGAATCAGGTCGAACACGTTCGACATCAGGTTCGAGTCGTTGCTTCGACCGATCAAGTTGCCGAGCAGCAATGGAGCGGCAGCCCCCATCCCTTTCGACAGGGCGGGTGCCGACTCGCCAAAGGCGCCTGCAGCCTTCTCGAGAAAGTCCGGTGTAATCAGGTTGGCCACTGAGTCCAAGATTGTCGAAGACATTACACTCCTCCTCTGCGCTACGTGCCGACTCCGCGCGGCTGTAGTTTTCTATAGGCAAATATGCCACATCAGGGACCCAAATTACAGGGCATCCATTCGATGATCCAAGAGGGTTAGGAGACTCTCACCCATCTGGCTCAGGCATCGTGCTGCTCGACTTTGAAGCAGCGCGAGTTTGCTGCGTCCTAAGACAAGTCAGCCGCGTTGGGCTATTTCAGAGGCGGCCATTTAACGAGGGGTGTTGGGTGAACAAGTTTGCGCGTTACGCATGGGTGCTTCTACTGATCGCGGCGTCGACCCTCCCGGGCGTTGCGGCCCGGAACAGCGCCGCCGAGTCGGCCACGGTCCTGCGGTTCGCCTCGCTGGTGCCACCCGGCTCGCCCTTCATGAAGGTGCTCAAGGCTTGGAACCGCAGTGTTGGGGAGGAGACCGAGGGGCGCGTCGAGCTGCGCTTCTATTCCGGCGGCAGCCAGGGCGACGAGCGGGACTACGTGCGCAAGATGCGCGCCGGTCAGTTGGATGCCGCGGCCATCAGCACCATCGGGCTCGGCATGCTGGCGCGGCCCATCCTGGTCTTGTCGGCTCCGGGGGTGATTCGCAACTACGAGGAGCTCGAGCGCGTTCAGCAGGCCCTAGCGCCGCGGTTCGAGCAGATGCTGGACGAGGCCGGCTTTCAGCTACTCGGCTGGGGAACCAGCGGCGAGGTCCGCCTGTTCTCCAAGCAACGCATTCTGGTTCCCGATGACTTGAAGAAAGTGCGGCCCTGGGCCTGGAAGGACGACCCGGTCTTCACCGAGTTTCTGCGGGTCGTTGGCGCCAATCCGGTGCGTCTCGGGATCGGAGAGGTCTACGGCGGCCTACAGACGGGTATGATCGACACCGTTCCCTGCTCGGCCGTCGCCGTCGTCGCGCTGCAGTGGCACACGCAGCTCCGATACATGACGAACGACACCGGTGGCATCATCCTCGGTGCCACCATCGTCAAGAAGGACAAGTTCCAGTCGCTCTTGCCGGACGATCAGAAGACCATGGTCAGAACGGCGCGCCGCGCCGCGCAGCTTCTGGACGAGCTGGCGCGTCGTGACGACGTCACGGCTCATCGCTCCCTGCTCAAGCGGGGCGTGGTCGAGGTCGACATCGGCCCGCACGCGCAGGCCTGGGAGGCCGTTGGTGCGCAGACCCGAGAGAACTTGGTGGGCCGCGTCTACAGCCGCAGTCTGCTCGAGGCAACGCAGCGGGCCGCTGCGGGCAAGTCGCTCTAGAGCGTGCGAGCCGGCCGGTTCCCCGTATCGAAGAGCTCGCCGTTTGGTCGAGGAGCGCCGTCATCTGGGCGTCGACCTCGTACAAGAGTCGTTGGTCTCCGGTGACCATGCCTCCAGCGTCAGAGGAGCTGAAGGCCGTACCGGATGATCAGCGAAATCGCTGCGGCGATGAGCAGTAGGAAGACTGCGGCCTTGAAACGGCGCTCATCGAAGCGGTGGTGAACCCACTCCCCGACCAGGATTCCGAGGGGTACGGAGGGCAGGAGCCCCATGATCTCGGTTACGACGCTGCGGTCGTAGTCTCCATCGAGCGCGAAGCGGCTGAGCAGCAGTGTGTTGAGCACGATCCACACCACACTCAGCGTGCTTCGGAAGGACTTTTTGTCGATGCCCTCGCGGCCGAGCGCGTAGACGAGAAGCGGCCCTCCCGTCGCATAGACGCCGTGCACGACTCCAGCGCCAAAGAGCGCGGTGAGGGACTTCGAGCGCGAGATCGGCTGTGCGCGCGGCGCCAGTTCCGCAAAGCGGAGCCGGCTCAGCTCGCGGGTCGAAAGAACGAAAACCATCAGCCCGAACGCGAGCCCGAGCCAGGCGCTGCCTAGCCCCGTGAGGAAGACGAAAGCCAAGGTCATCCCCGCCAACATCCAGGGCAGCACCCGTCGCATCAACAGTGGCCAAAGAATTCCGTCGTGATGACGAAGCACGATGTAGCCCGTTTGCAGGAACGAAAGCGGAACGGCGAGGCGAACGACCTTCTCGATGTCGAGAAGGTGCGCCCCGAAGGTGACGCAGATCAGCATGCTTGCGAAACCCACCGCGGTCTGAACCGCGTATCCCACGAACACGACGAGGGCGAAGGCGAGGATAGTGGGGTCGATCGACAAGATGGTCTGCAGGCATCGAGGCGCCTGCGGCCCGCAGGATGCCTGGATGAAGGCCAATCGTCCACGGCATTTTCCGATGTGCACCGCGCGCGGAAGAGAAGGACCGAACAGGTCGAGCTCGAGCTTGTCGCCGAAGAAGCCGTGCAATCGAAGCGCATCGAAGGACCGTGCGGCCATCAACCAATCGAGCGCGCCGATCATTCGCTGATTGCCGTAGTTGATCTGGTCTTCTTGCCCAGGGTAGACCTGTTCTTTGGTTTGCGCCCGTGCAGCAACCCGCCCCGCTGTGCCGAGGAGGACGAAGAACGGGCCCGCGCCGCGTTCGAGGCCGGTGTGGCCGCGAACGGAAAGAAGTCAGGCAGGCGCGTTCCGGCCACGCTATCCGCCTAGCCAATGATGGTGCGCTAGCCTGCCGATCGGAGGGCTGCTCGGGGAGGGGCAGCCCTCTTTTTTTTACAGGCTCGATCCAGTTGTGATTCGTTGGCCTCGGCTGCACAATCTCGGAAGAGGTGCCAAACGGGATGAGCGTTGCGAACGAGAACCTAGGCTTCGTCGAATGCTGGAACGAAATTCTGACGCCAAAGTGGATTCGCTTCAGACATCTGCTTTCCGGCAACGGGAAGATCCACAGCGATATCGCGTATGCGGACTTCGACATTCAGTCAGGCGACAAGGTGCTCGACGTCGGCTGCGGTTTTGGGGAGACCGCCCTCGAGATCGCGCAGATCGTCGGGCCACAGGGTGAGGTGCTCGGGCTCGACTGCACCGAGTCGTTTCTCGAGATTGCCGAGCACGAGCGCGCCGAAGCCGCTGCTGCCAACGTGCGCTTCGAGCTCGGTGATGCGCAGGTGCACGAGCTTCCCGAGGCTTACTTCGACGTTGCCTACTCACGCTTTGGCGTGATGTTTTTTCAGAGCGCGGTGCGTGCGCTTCGAAACATGAACCGCGCGCTGAAGCCCGGCGGCAAGGTTTGTCTCATCGTCTGGCGAAGCTTGGCGGACAACCCCTGCTGGGGGGCGTCCAAGGAGATCGCGCTTCAGCATCTACCGCCTCCGGGGGACGGCGCTTCGACCTGCGGTCCGGGGCCGTTTTCGATGGCCGGCGAAGACACCGACCGGGCCATGTTAGAAGCGGCGGGCTTCCCGGAGGTCGAGCTCTTCAAGCGCATCGACGCCGATGTCTGCATCGGCCGCGACATCGAGGAGGCCATCGACTACCAGATTCTGGTCGGGCCATCGGGCGAGATCGTGCGCGAGGCGGGCGAGCTAGGGCAGCAGAAGCTCCCCGAGATTCGGCGCGACCTGCGCGCGCTCATGGAGCCGTACGCGACGGAACGAGGGGTCATGATGCCCTCGAGCACTTGGGCGATCATGGCCCGAAAGCCGACCTAGAACAGGCCCCCGAGGCACCGGGCCCGAGGCTAGCGTTCGAGCGTGGCCCGCATCGCGTCGAGGCCCAGGACCATCCAGCGCTGAAACAGGGCGAGCATGACTGCGGCGAGCGGGTAAACGAGCGGGCTCTTGAGCTCGAACTCGTAAGTCCAGTCGACACGGGTCTGTCCGTCAGTCGCCGAAAAGTCCCAGGTCCCGGTGCCACTCTTCACGATCCATGACGTGGGCGGCCCAGGTCCTTCCGTCCAACGGTACTGATGGCGACGCGGAGGGTCGTGCTCGAGGATGGTCTCTTCAATCGTCGTACCGTCCTTCATGACGATGCTGCGGAGCGCACCGGCTTGAAGCCGGTGACCCATGTGCATCTCAGCTCGCTGAACCCCGGCGATCGGACCCAGGCTGCGATTGAGCGTGCGCTCGTAGGTCGCGTTGTTCGTCGCGAAGTCGAACACCTCTTGGCGTGAGCCGGGGAGGGTCTGCGATGCTCTGGCGCGGAGCTTCATAGAGAACGGCAACGCTAGCACAGGACGCCGCGGCCCGGGGCCTCAGGCTGGCTTGTACGCGATCACCGCGCTCGAAGGTCCTGTCAGAGGCAGAACCTCGAACTTGTGGAAACCGGCCTCCTCGCACCAGCCGCGGAAATCGGCGCCCGTATAGTCGAAGGCGTCCCCGAACTCGATCAGCATGTTGAGCGACATGAGCAGTCCGAAGGCGTTTTGACGGCGTGCGTCGTCGATGAGGCTCTCGACCACGACGAATGCACCCCCCGGGGGGAGGGCGTCGAACGCTTTGCCGATGAGGAGCTTCTTCTTCTCGAGGTTCCAGTCGTGGAGGATCATGCCCATCGTGATCACGTCCGCCTTCGGGATGGGCTGCTCGAAGAAGTCGAGCTGGGCGGTCTTGACGCGGTCGGAGAGACCGGCCTCCGCAATGCGGCGCTGTGCGATCGGTTCGACCGGCGGCAGGTCGGCGCTCACGCAGCGCATCTGCGGGTGGGCTGCGGCCACCATGCATGCGAGCTGGCCGGTCGCTCCGCCCACGTCGCACAGCGTTTCGTAACGAGAGAAATCAAAAGTTTCAGCGAGCATCTTGAAGTTGGCGGCCGATACGCCGCTCATCGCGTTCATGAACTGCTCGAGCCTTTGCGGTGAGGCATAGAGCTTTGCGAACATGGGCTCGCCACTGTCTTTGATTTCATTCTGCGGCTTTCCGGTTTTGAGGGCCTCGGTGAGATCGTTCCAGAAGCCGTAGAGACGCGCGCCGGCCATCTCCAAGATGCCACCCATGTAGGTCGGGCTCTTGCGGCTGAGAAAAGTCTCGGTCTCCGCGGTGTTGGAGTAGCGCGCCGAGGGGCCATCGCCCTCGCGCTCGAGCAGACCCAAGGCGAGGAGCGCGTCCGGAAAGTCGGGAACTGCACGGTCATCGAGCTGCAGCTCCGCGGCGAGCTGGGCGGCAGTGAGCGGTCCATCCGCGAGCTTCGTGAACAGGCCGAGCTCCACCGCCGACAGCAGTGTCCGAGCCCCCATGAAGCCCATCCCCACCTGCATGATGTGGGACGGATCGAGTTTCGCTTCAGTCATCTGGCTTTCTCCTCTCGTCGAAACAAACGGACAGGTACCGCCAGGCGGGTCCGAGGGCAAAAAGCTTGCCTCGAAGGCGAGGTATCAAGGCTTCGGGCATTGCGTCGCGGGCACGACCGCGACGATTCTCAGCGGGCCTCCGGAGCCGCCTCCAATCTTCATCGGCAATGCGATGATGCGAGCGCCGCGCATCGGAACCAAGTCCAACGAAGCCACGTTTTCGAAGGCCGGGATGCCGGCTTCCATGAGAGCTCGGTGTGCTTCGAAGCCCCTCGACGGTCCGTGATCGATGCTGGCCGTGTCGATGCCCACGGCCGCGACCTCGCGCTCTACCAGCAGCTCCGCGGCCTCCTTGGAGATGCCCGGGAAGTGCAGGTTGCTGGCGTTTGCAGGCTCGTCATCCCCGAGATAGCGCTTGCGGTCTGGCCAACGCGCGGCCCAGCCCGTGCGAATGAGGACGATCGTTGCAGGCGCGATCGGGGCCTGCTCGCGCTCGAAGTTCAGGATGTCCGCTTCGCTCAGCAGGGCATCGGGGTTCGCGTCCGCCGCTGCGCTCATGTCTATGACGATCCCAGGCGCGATGAGACGCTCGAGTGGGATCAGGTCCGTCGTCTGGCCGGCCTGCGCAAAGTGGATCGGCGCGTCGATGTGTGTGCCACCATGCTCTGGGGTCGCGATGGAAAAGGCCGAGTAAAAGTAACCGGAAGGCGTGTGACCGTAAGACAGCGTTTCCCTTCGAAACGTGGACGGGGACGTCGGCCAGTACAGGGTGCTTTCATCGTACGTGTGTGAAAGGTCGATCAGGCAGCTGGCCGTTTGTGGTGAAGGCCGACCGCGCGTCGCAGCGCAGGCCGAGAGGAGAGACAGGAACAGCCAAGAGGCAGCGGCACGAACACGGCGAGATCCTCCCGCGGGCATGCCCGAGCGTAGCAGCCCGTGCGCTGAGCTGGTCCGTAACAGTCCGAGACTCCAGGCTTTTTACGAAAGTTGCTCTTTTCTGTTGATCGCACGAACGGTCGTGCTATTACTAGGTCATGTTGAGAGTCCAAAACAGCCAAATCGTCAATGCCTTCAGGTCGCAAGAGAAGGCGCGAGTCGTGGCGAAAAGCTTCGGATCGGCATTGCTTTTTTCAAAAGCACGAACATTCGGGTTTTTCGCTGAGGGTCGCACCTTCTCCGCCTCGCGCCTGTTTGGCGACGAAAGGAGCAGAGCCATGAATGTACAGACCAGCCCAATGCGCGATGTGCACTTCGAGCACGACGTCGAACAAATCGAACGAGCTTTCCTTCAGGTCGGCGAACGACTGTCGTTCAGCCTCTGGGGAATCGTGAAGGACTGTGCGGTCGCTGTCTTCGTAGCCTTTGCTACGCCTGAACAGAGCTTCTTGAAGCAGGCCCTGCGAGGGATCGCGAGTTGACCCGAGCCCTCGTTTAGCGTCCCGCGGTGCCCTCTGGGCCGCCTCAGGAAGTACCGAACGAACGCGGCTGCCTGCCCCCCGCGGGGCTGGCAGCCGTCGCGTATCCGCCGTCTGCCGTGTTAGCGTTGGACCCCGTGTGTGACACCGTCGTGGTCGTGCCCGAAGAGGGCCCCGTGTGGTTTGCAAAGAACAGCGACCGCGAGCCGACCGAAGCGCAGTACCTCGAGTATCACGACGCCGAGACGGCGCGCGCGGGCGTTCCGGCCGAACTGTCGATCTTCCCGACGAGCCTCGGCGCGCTACTGAGCCGGCCGGGCTGGATGTGGGGCTGCGAGATGGGCGTGAACGACCGGGGCGTGGCGATCGGCAATGAAGCGGTCTTCACGCGGGTCGAGGTCCCGCGGCAGGGAGTCAGCGGGATGGACTTTCAGCGACTGGCTCTGCACGGCTCAGGCACCGCCTCCGACGCCGTGGAGCTGCTCATCGAGCTGACTGAACGCTACGAGCAGGGAGGCGCCATGGGACATCGGCACCGCTCGTTTCGCTACCACAGCTCGTTCATCGTCGCCGACCCGGACTGCGCGTGGATCTTCGAAACAGCCGGCCGTTACTGGGCCGCCAAGCGCGTCCATGGCGTCGCCACCCTTTCCAACGTTCTGAGCATCCGCGACGACTACGACCGGATCCATCCCGGCGCCGCCGACTTTGCCCGAAAGCGAGGCTGGCTCTCCAAGCGCAAGCCCCTGGACTTCTCGGCCGCGTTCTCAAATCCGCTGCTCTTGCCGTTCACCGGTGGACGCGTACGCAGCGCCTGTACGAGGCGCTCGCTGACCGGTCTCGGCACCCCCTCGGTACGGGACTTCATCTCCACTCTGTCGGACCACGGCGACACGGTGCCCAAGCGTGGCTGGCGAAGCGTGGCGCCCTGCGCGCACGCCTCCTGGCTGCCCAGCCGAACCGCCGCGCAGACGACCGCCTCGCTCGTGACTCAGCTCCGGCCCGGCGCCGCGCGAGTTTGGGCCACGGGCACCTCGTCTCCTTGCCTCAGCGCGTTCAAGCCGGCGCCGCTCGATGCGCAGCTCTTCCCCGCGCGCCCAGTGGCAGACGCGTCCTACGACGCTGCGGAGCTGTGGTGGCGGCACGAGCGTTTGCACCGTGCCTGTCTGCCCGACTACTTCGGCCGCCGGGACCGCTTCGAGGCGGCACGGCAAGACTTTCAAGACCGCTGTCTGGAACCCAGGGCTTCGGCGAGAGCGCTATGGGCCCGGCACGCGGAATTGGCCACACGCTGGCTCGAGGAGCTGAGCGACCTGGGCCGCTCCCGGCCGGGGCTCTACCGAGCCTACTGGTCACGTCAGTCGAAACTCAATGGCCTGCCCTCGAGCTGAGCCTCTCAACCTAGCTCCTTCGAGGCACCTCATCGAGCAGCCCCCGCGCCCGCCTGCCCGCTTCTGGGCGGACACCGGCTTTCGCCTCTTGGGTCCGACCGCGAGCCTGGGGTAGCCTGGGCCGTGATGGAAGAGGATGGTCCCGAGCTCCCTTTCCCTAGCTTCGACGCCCTCGCGGCAGTCTTTGCCGAGCACGTCGCTCCGAACAAGCTCGCCTATTACGAGCGCATGGGCCTGCGTCTCGTCATGGGACGGCGCGAGGGGATCTGGTTCGAGGACGCCTACAGCAAGCAGCGTTTCATCAACTGCCACTGCAACGGAGGTGTGTTCAGCCTTGGTCACCGCAACCCGCGCGTGAAAAAGGCGGTTGGCGATGCGCTTCGGACCTTGGACATCGGCAACCATCACTTCCCTTCCGGACTGCGCGCACAGCTCGCGGCGCGCCTGTCCGCCAGCTTCGGGGACGCACTGCCCAGGCTGGTCTTCGGCGTGTCCGGTGGAGAGGCCGTCGATGTGGCCCTCAAGGCCGCTCGGGGAGCGACCGGCCGTGCGAAGATCATCTCGGTGCAGGGCGGCTACCACGGACACACCGGCTTGTCCCTGGCCGCAGGAGACCCTTCTTTCCGAGATCCCTTCGGCCCGAATTTACCCGGCTTCGTCCAGGTCCCGTTCAACGATCTGAGCGCGATGGACGCGGCCATCGATGACGACACGGCGGCAGTGATCCTCGAGGCCATTCCGGCGACTCTGGGCATGCCGATCCCGGACCCCGGCTACTTCTGCGGCATTCGAAGGCTCTGCACCGAGCGCGGGGCGAAGCTCTTGGTCGACGAGGTGCAGACAGGCCTAGGGCGAACGGGGCGCTTCTGGGGGATTCAGCACGAGGACGTCGTCCCCGACGCGCTCGTGACGGGCAAGGGGCTTTCGGGTGGCATCTATCCGATCACGGCGACCCTGCTCAGCCTCGAGATGCACCAGGTCCTCGATGGCCCGAACAACCCGTTCATTCACATCTCGACCTTCGGCGGTGCCGAGCTCGGCTGCGTAGCCGCCCTGACTGTGCTGGACATCGTCGGCGAGCCGGGATTCTTGGAGCGCGTGCAGGACTTGTCCGATCGCTTTGCCGCGGCCTTCGCGGCGCTTCCCTTCGAGCTCCGCCGCAGAGGCCTCTTCATGGGACTTCGCTTTTCGTCCGACATGGAAGCGCTGGCCGCCTTGCTTCGAATCATGCAGCAGGGCGTGTTCTGCTTTCCGGCCGGCAACGACCGTCGGGTGCTGCAGTTTTTACCTCCCCTCGTGCTGTCGGACGACGAGACCAGCGAGCTCATCGGACGCATGCAGCGTGCTTTCGCATGACCGCGCTGGTGACCCCGTCCGAGCTGGAGGCGCTCGAGAGACGCTTGGCGGCCGCACTGCGCAGCGGCCGCGCCGAGGATCTCGAGGTCATCGGCTATGGCGAGGTCAGCCTCGCGCTGAGGCTCTCGACACCCCGGGGCGAGCTGGCCTGCAAGAGGCTGGTGCCCTTCGGGTCCGCGGAGCAAGCCGAGCAGGCCGTCTCCGCCATCGCGCAATACGTGGATGCCTTGCGCGCCTGCGGCCTCGACGTCATCGAGACGCAGACGCCAGTGCTGTCAGGCCCCGACGGTCCCATCGTCTATTGCGTACAGCCACTGTTGCCGGACGGGAGCCTCGGACCGGACTTCCTGCGCGCTCTGCCCGTCGACGAAGCCCTGCTGCAAGTGGAGCGGATCTTCGAGCTCATCGGCCGCTCGGTCACGTCCCGGCTGGCTCCCGACGGGCAGCTCAGCAACTGGGCCTTCGACCGCGGACGCCTTCTTTATCTCGATGTGGGGACGCCCTTTTTGCGCGACGCCCAGGGTCGGCAGCTGTTCGACTTCCGCACACAGACCCGCGCCCTGCCGCGGCCCTTGCCCGGCATCGTCAACCGGTTCCTGCTGAAGTCGATTCTCGACAATTATCACTCGACCCGAGGACAAGCTCTGGATTTCATCGGGAACTTGAACAAGGAAGGGCTGCCCTGGCTCATCGCGGGCTCGATCGACTTGGCCAATCGCCAGTTCGAACTCGAGCCGCCCATCAGCGAAGCAGAGGTTCGGACCCATTACCGCGGCGATGCGCGCACCTACGCGCTGATTCAG
Organism: uncultured delta proteobacterium; assembly: GCA_963746475.1. Lineage (GTDB taxonomy): Bacteria > Myxococcota_A > Polyangia > Polyangiales > Houyiibacteriaceae > SG8-38. The sequence goes on along the minus strand of CAVVBB010000001.1, from coordinate 119,098 downwards.
TCTGCCCGACGCGCCGACCGCTGGCTACATCGATATGTCTTACGTAAGCCCTATCCCTACCTGCTCCCCCCACGTATCGAGCGTTTCCGGGGCTAGGACGCTCGGCCGTACAGCCCCCAAAGCTTGGCCCTCCGGTCCAGAGTTGCTTTCGACGCCCGATCACACATACTCGCGGCTTCCCATGCGCGCGCGTGACGCCAGACTGCCCCTGCGGACTTCGGCCATTTTGCTCGGCATCTTCGCTCTGCTGGCCCAGGGTACGCAGGTCGGACACATGCTGCTGGTCGAGCACGCGATCTGCGCCGAGCACGGCGAGCTCGTGCATGGCGAGGCGCATCAGGCCGTCGGGCCTTGGGCCTTCGAAGCAGCGCCTGGGCAGAGCATGGCTCTCCGTCCGAGATTTGCCGCCGACCAAGCGCATGCACACGAGCACTGCGGGACCGTGAGCGAGCGCAGCGACGCTGTCGCATCGGCGGCGCATGCGACTCTGACGTTTCCCCGGCGCGACTCCGTCGTTGCGCCGCCAGCCAAGCTGAGCCTTCGAGCCCGCCGAAGAGCGCGACTGAGCTTCGCTCCCAAGACCTCTCCGCCCGCTTCCTGATCTGAGCGCCGTACCGGGCCGTCCTGTGCTGAGCTTGCCCAAGCCGGCCCTGTACATCCCCGTGCCACCGGGCGTCCGCGCGTCGCTGCACGCGGCTCGATGCCCACCGGAGCTGCCTTTCGAACATGCTCAGAGGGCAGCCCTCATCGCCAAACCGGCTCGGAACCGCGTCGCCCGGCTGAGATCTGCCGCGCGCCGCCAAAGGCTCTGTCGCTTCTTAGATGAGCGCGCAGGCCGTCGTTGGGAGTTTCATGAATCGAATTGCAAGACAGCTGCGCTTCGTTGCGCCCTGGATAGTCGCCAGCATGGTGCCGGCGCTGGCGTACGCTCAAAGTGGCGAGCCGCCTGCGGATCGGCCGCAGACTCCCGGAGAGGTCGAAGCTGCGCCGAAGCCCGCTCCGGTCCCGGATAGCGAACGGAAGCTGACGCCAGAGCCGTCCTCGGAGCTGCACCCACCGCATCTGCTCTCCTCTCCCCCGCCCCGATACCCCGAAGGTCACGAGGACGAGCACCCGACCGTGGTCCTGCGCGTGACGATTACGGCACGAGGCCAGGTGACCGAGATCGTGGTCGAACACTCGGCCGGTCAGGACTTCGACGACGCGGCCGTTGCGGCCGTAAAGGACTGGGAGTTCCAGCCCGCGCGACGTGGCGATGAGCCGGTTGCGGCCCGGATTCGGCTCGCGGTCCACTTCGAGCCGCCGGCCGTGGATGTGCCGCACGCCGGAGAGACCCACGAGCCCCAGCAAGCGCCGCACGCGCCGCCTCCCGCCGTCCCGGCGGACAGCGCTCCGGCGCAGGTCGCCCCCGCAGCCGAGCTCAGGCCCGACGAAGCTTCCGCGGCGGCTCCAATCGAGGCCCCGACGCAAGTCCAAGCGGCCCAGAAGCCCGCCGAAGTCCCGGCCGAGCCGGACTACCGCGCGGACGCCGAAGTCGATGCCGAGCGGCTCCGCGCCGCGGACCGAAGCGCCGGCGATTTCACGATCGACTCCGCCGTTCTGCAGGCGGCGCCGGCGAACACGGCTTCGGACTTGCTCAAGCGCGCCCCTGGACTCTACATCGCCAACACCGAGGGCGGGGCGGTCGCGGACATGATCTTTTTGCGCGGCTTCGACTCGGAGCACGGTCAGGACATCGAGCTCAAGCTTGGCCAGGTCCCGCTCAACCAGCCGAGCAACCTTCACGGCCAGGGCTACAGTTACCTCGGTTTCATCATCCCCGAGGTCGTCCGAGAGCTCCGCGTCATCGAAGGCGTGTACGACCCTCGGCAGGGCGACTTCGCCGTGGCGGGCACGGTCGAGTTCGAGCTCGGCGTAGAGCGGCGGGGCATCTACGCGAAGAGTGAAATCGGCTCTTTCGGAACGTTTCGCCAGGTCGGTGTGTTCGCGCCCGAGGACTCGGACCCGAGCACGTTCGGCGCGTTTCAGTTTCAACGCAGCGACGGCTTCGGACAAAACCGCGGCGGGCGCAGCGGCTCGGCGATGTTCCAAGTGGGCTTCGGTCGGCAGAGCTGGCGCCTGCGCGCCTACGGGAGCTTCGCGGGCGCGCGCTACGATTCGGCTGGCGTGCTTCGGCTCGACGACATCGAGGCCGGGCGAGTCGACTGGTACGACGTTTATCCGTATGCGACTGCACGCGCGCAAAACGGCTCCGACGTGAGCGCGATCCTGGGCTTCGGCGGTGAGAAGCGTGGGAAGAATCGCAGGAACAGCAGCTTCGATCTGTGGCTGCAGTTTCATGACCTTCGCTTGCAACAAAACTTCACCGGCTTCTTGGAGCGCTCCCGGACCAACCCCGACTGGGTCGGGCGCGGCGATCTCATCGAGCAGCGAGACCGTCGCATCGTGTTCGGTGGCCATGCGCGGCACCGCACGACGCGTTTCGAGCCGGCGGACTGGGCCAAGGGCACGGTCGAGATGGGCTTGTCGGGTAGGGTGGACCTCATCGACCCGCAGCAGCAGAACCTCATTCAGGCCCCGCAGAATCAGACCTGGGACCAGACCGTCGACGCCAACGTGGTGCAGGCCGATATCGGCATGTGGGTCGACCTCGACTGGGACTTCACGAAGTACTTGAATTTCAAAGGCGGCGTCCGTGCGGACGCGCTCTTCTTCGATGTCGACGACGAGCTCGGAAACTTCGCGCCGGACTTTCGTCCCGACACCTTCATCACGGGCTATCGGCGCACGGCGGCCGGTCTGGCAGCCGGACCGCGGCTGGTCCTGACGGGCAAGCCCACCGAGTGGCTCGACATCATCGGGGCCTACGGTGAGGGCTTTCGCTCGCCCCAGGCACGCACGCTGGTGGACGGGGAGAGCGCGCCCTTCAGCAAGGTGCGCTCGGCCGACATCGGGCTTCGCTCGCGTTTTGGCGACGACGAGCAGCTGGAGCTGAGCTTGACCGGGTACAGGACCTGGTTGAACAAGGACGTGTTCTTCGATGCCAGCGAAGGGCGGCTCGAAAACATCGGCCCGACGACCCGGCTCGGCTTTGTCTTTTACGCGGTGACGCGCCCGCTGCCCTGGCTGTTCGGCGCGTTCTCGGCGACCTACGTTCGGGCCACCCTGGACGAGCCACCGCCTCCCAGTGTCGAAAACCCCAGCCCGCCGTTCGACGAGGGGGAGTTGCTCCCATTCGTTCCGCCTTGGGTTCTGCGCCTGGACGTCGGCGCCAGTGACGAGCTGGTCGACCTTTGGAAATACCCGCTGCGCGGGCACCTAGGCCTCGGGTACAACTTCATCAGCGAGCGCCCGCTGCCGTACTCGCAGACCGCCGACGCGTTCTCCGTCCTAGATCTCTCGGCCGAGCTTTCCTGGTGGTTCTTCGAGCTCGGCTTCCAGGTCTACAACCTTCTCGACAAGCAGTACGCGGCCAACGAGTTCAATTTCGTGTCGAACTGGGACCCGAGCGCCGTGCCTTCACGCATCCCCGCGCGACACATCTCCGCAGGACAGCCGCGCATGTTCCTTCTCACCTTGGGGTTCCAGCTATGAGGCAGGCACTGACCATTTTGATTTCGAGTCTCTTGCTCACGAGCTGCGGTGAGACCTCCGGGGAGCTCGTGGAGCTGCCCTTCGAGGTTCGGGGCACCGCGCCGAGAAGCTTCGTCAAAGGCGGCTGGGAGGTCCTGCTGGAAGAGGCGCAGGTCGGCTTCGGTCCCATCTACTTCTGCACGACCAAGAGCAGCAACAGCTCGCGCTGTTCCACCGCTCAGCTGGAGTACCTGGACGGCTTCACCGTCGAAGGCTTGGACCCGAGCGCTGAGACGGTCGGCCAGCTCTTTGGGACGACCGGCCAGGTCCACACCAGCTTCTTCGACTACGGCGTGGTCTGGTTGCTCACTCAGCCGCAGCCCGAAGCGCTAGCAGGCGTACCCGGTGGGCCGGCTGCCGTCCCCTCGGGCGACCCGAGCTACGTGCCCCGAGGACACAGCGGGCGATTCGTCGGCACCGCCACCTGCGTCGCCGACGAGGAGACCTGCTGCCCGGGCGCTCTCAGCTGTCCGAGCGAATACCGGTTCATCGGAAACATCGACGTGCTCGTCGCGACCGCCGGCACACCGGCCGTCAACGGCGTCAGGACCGAACAACTAGTTGGCAGCGAGCCGCTGCGATTGACGATGCAGCTGGACCCGAACGCCTGGTGGGAAGTCGTCGACTACGGTCGGCTCGCCAGCCTCGACGACGGCTCGGGAACCGTGCTGCTCTCGGCCGATGCGCCGGACTACAGTGCGCTGATCCAGGCGATGACATCGAGCAGCATTCCGAGCTTCACCTGGGCCCAAGAGGCCCAGCCATGACTGACCGCGAAACGATGATTCTAGAACTAGAGAGGGAGTGATGTACGACATGAGCGACAAGAAAAACCTGGCCGTCACCGGCACACGCCACCGAATGGGCAGGGCCCTGCTCCTCGCGCCCATCGCGGCTCTGTCCCTTCTGGGCTGCGGCGACGACTCGGCCGGTGGCGGCAGCGGCAACTTGAACGTCATCCTAGAAGCCGAGCAGAGCATTACCGATGGAATCGAGGCCGGCACCGGTCCGGAGAACATCACCGACGGCTACAGCGTGGAGTTCAGCAAGTACATCATCTCCCTGGGCCGGGTCGAGATGGACCAGCTCGGTGACAATGCCCAGGGAAGCGACGACGTCGTCGTGACCGACTTCACCGCACTCCCGGCGACCGGGCTCGAGCTCACAGCCTTCAACGGCATCCCCACGGGGCAGTACAGCGAGTTCGGCTTCGAGACACCTTCGCCCGACGAGGGAGCCGTGCGCGACCGGAGCGTGAGCGAAGAGGACTTCGACGCCATGGTCCAAAACGGCTGGTCCTACCTCATCGAGGGAAGCCTTCTCGACGCGGACGGCGCCCTGGTCAGGCGCTTTGTCATCGAAGCCGACGTACCCACTGTCTACACGACCTGTGCGGTCGAGGGCCTGCCCGTCGGCGTGAACGTGCAGGCGAGCTCCGACGTGACCATCACGATGCACGGCGACCATCTGGTCTTCAACGGCTTCCCGGAAGAGGAGGGAAATGTGAACCGCCAGGCACAATGGCTTGCTGACATCGAGGACCTGAACGAGGACGGCGTCCTGACCCAGTCCGACTTCGAAGCGGCTACCGAGATCGGCGCGCTCTTCCCCTCCCCGCCCCAGGGCGACTACGAACTCGGCGGCGGCCCCTTGCCCATCCGCAACGCCTGGGACTTCATCCGCGCCCAGCTAAGCACCCAGGGCCACATCTTGGGCGAGGGCGAATGCGAGTGGAGCCGTTTGGAGTGAGCGGACTCGAGCTCTACTCGGGGTCCCGCAGCTTGCGGTCGCTGCCGATCCGGCTCGCGATGGGGCCACGCTGACCTTGGTACTTGCTGCCGCGCGCCGGCCCGTAGGGGCGGGTCGCGGGGCTGGTCATCGTGTGAAAAACAATCTGCGAGATGCGCATGCCTGGGTAGAGCTTGACCGCGCAGCCTCCCAGATTGCTCAGCTCGAGCGTGATCTGCCCTTCGAAGCCCGGGTCGATGAAGCCCGCCGTCGCGTGCACGACGACCGCCAGCCGTCCGATGCTGCTTCGCCCCTCGACGCGCGCCACCAAGTCAGCCGGCACCTTCACGCGCTCATAGGTCGATCCCAGGGCGAACTCGCCCGGGTGTAGGACGAAGGGCTCTCCCTCGGCGATGCGAATCTTGCTCGTGTAGGCCTCGATGCTGTCCGGGTCCCTGGCATCCAGGCAAGGAACGTGCGGCAAGCGGTACACCACGAACTCCGAATCCAGTCGGAGATCGATGCTGGCGGGTTGAATCTGCAGCTCCGGATCATCGATCGGGTCCACGATGATGTCTCCGGTCTCTAGCCTGCTTTGAAGATCGCGGTCGGAAAGAATCATGATGCGCTCGTGACGACTCTAACACCACGGATCCCCCTGTAGAAGGAGTTCCCCGCTCCGCGGAGCGAAACCTGAGCTTCGACTTGAAGAAATCGCCGGTCCCCCCCGTCTACCGAGCTGCGACTGGAGGTTCGAATGAAAAGTCTTTTTGTGAGCTTCGTTGTGGGCACGGCCATGCTCACGTCTGTCGGCTGCGCGGGCTCGCTCAAGGCGTCCTCGACCGTCGCTCAAGCCAGCAACGACGGGTACGCTTACAGCACCGATGAGGTTCCCGACTATGTCGTCATCGAGTCGGACGACGGGTTCGCTGCGCAGATCGAAAATGAAGATGTGACGGTGGTGGTCGAGCCGCAACCCTGGACCGTCGTGGTGCAAGTGCCGCCCCAGCCTCCAGCGGCGGTCGTCGTCACTCGGCCGGCGCCGCCCTATTTCGGGGCCATCTGGGTCGACGGCTACTGGCGCTACGGGGGCGCGGGCTTCGTCTGGGTGGCCGGCCATTACGTTGCGCCGCGCGCCGGATACGTGTTCGTGGCGCCGCGCTGGGTGTACCGGGGGGGACAATACCATCACTTCCCTGGCTATTACCGTCCCACGACGGCGTACGTCCGGACGCACTTCAGCCACGCGCACTACTACCGGCCGTACTCGCGCCCGTACTACAGCTCGCCGCCTTCCCGGCATTACTACGGTCATGTGAGTTACCGCGGCAGAGTGAGCGCCCAGCCACGACCGCACGGATATCCGCGACGAGCGGCTCCGGTGGCGGCACGTCCCCCCGTGCCAGCGCGGTCCGCATCGCGGGCGCCGCAGGCACCGGGGGCTCGGCCTCGACCGAACCCGTCGCCCAGAGTCGCGCCTCCGGTGTCCAGGCCCGCTGCCACGTCGCGACGGGTCGCGCCTCCGGTGGACAGGTCCGCTGCCGCGTCGCGACGCGTCGCGCCTCCGGTGTCCAGGCCCGCTGCCGAGCGGCCCAGAGTCGTGCCCCCCGTGGACAGGTCCGCCGGGCCGCCTCGTACGCTTCCCCCTTCGCGTGCCGCCGTCGCGCCGCGTGCGAACGGCAGTGCGCGGCAGAGCGGGAGCGTACCGCGAGGGCTGGGCAGACCCCCTGTCGGGCAGGGCGGCTCGAGCCGTACCGCGCCCCCCGCATCTCGGAGCCAGACGGGAAGGGGCGGCGGGCCTTCCGTCTCCGCGACCGTGCCGCGCAGCTCTGCCGCAGGGGGCGGAGGGCGGGCGCCTCGATCGCTTGTGTCCTCGCCGCAAAGCCAGCCGTCCCGCGGCGGGTCGGTGGCTGGCGGCGGTTCGCGAGCCCCCTTCCGAGCTTCGAGCAGCCCGTCCGCTGGGCGCGGGCGGCAGCACGTCCCGACCACGGCCCGCTCTGGAGCCAGGGCTAGGCCCTGAGTCGCTCAGCGTACCGCGCACGCGCCCCTCGGACGCGCACGTCCTCATACGCGCCGTCCCATACGCGCCGTCCCTGGGACGCGCGTGCGCGCCCTCCCAGGGATGGGCGGTGCCCCGATGGGCCCGTGAACTCGTACAAAATTGTGTCAGCAAGGGAAGAGGCGGCCCCCGAGTCACTCTCTTCACAGGGAAAGGTGCTAAACACTGCCGCGTTGCGGCTGGGAACCGGTTTCCTGGCTGAGATGAGGGAACCGCCCTACATACGAAACCCCGGGGACGCGCAGCGAGAGCTAGCGTGCCGTGCACGAGAACAAGCCTCGAATGAGCTCCTCAAAGAAGATCCTGTTCAGTTACGAGAACTTGGTCCCGTCGAGTCAGGCGGACGCCGAGGTCGTTTTCAACACCGCGGGTGCCCTGGCCGCCCGTGGTCACCAGGCCGTGTTGGCGACGCCGGCACCGCCCGCGCTTTCGGACACATTCGTGACCGAGGTGCGCGACTATTACGGCCTGAGCCCGGAGCTGCGCATCACGCCCGTGCCAAGCTTCACCCGAAACATCGCGGCGCAACACGTCTATCACGCCTGGCGTTTGCCCTCGCACCCGGCCTTTGCCGAGGCCGACTTCATCTATGCGCGGAACCCGGTCGTGGTGATGTCGGCGCTTCGGGCCGGGCAGCGCGTGCTCATGGACCACTACCGACCCTGGGGCGATCAGTTCCCGCCGCTACAGCCCATCTTTCGGCAGTTCATGACGCATCCGAGGTTCATCGGCCTGGTCGTGCACTCGGAGTTTGCTTGCCGCTCCTTCGAGCGGCTCGGCGTTCCTCTAGAGAAGCTCCGTGTGGTGCACAACGGCTGGAATCCACAGCGAATGCAGCCGGTGCTCTCGAAACAGAAGGCGCGCGCCGAGCTGGGGCTCCCCCAGAATCGGCGCATCGTCACGTATGCGGGCCGGGTGAACGACAAGAAGGGGCTCGATGTCCTCCTCACGCTTGCGGACCGCATGCCGGACGTGGTCTTCCTCATCGTCGGCTCGACCGAGTATGGCGCCATCGAGCGGGAGGCTGAGACCAAGGAAAACGTCTTCGTCGCGCCCTGGCAATCGGCCTCATCCCTCGCGCCCTATCTGTATGCCTCGGACGCCCTCACGATTCCACCGTCGGCCAAGCCCTTGCAGGAAGTCGGCAACACGGTGTTGCCGCTCAAACTGTTTCTGTACCTGGCCTCAGGTCGACCGATCTTCGCCGGTCGAAACCCCGACACGGCCGAAGTGCTCGACCACGACCGAAACGCCTGGCTCGTTTCCTCAGGAGATGTCGACGAGGCGCAGCAACGGCTCGCCGAGCTGCTGAGTGACGAAGCACGGCTGCAGCGACTCGGCCAGGCGGCACGTGCACAGGCCGAGGACCTGACTTGGGAGAGTCGCGCCGCGAAGATCGAGGCGTTCATCGACGAGCGCCTTGCCGCCGATCCCTACGCAGCCGTGAAAGGGCCCTGGTCGGGGCGGCTCTGCCTGCATGAAAGCGTGCAATGGCTACGCGCCGGCGCCCTGCAGGGCAGGTGGATTCATCAGCCGGCGCGCGGTGAGCCCGTGCCTCGACGAACCCAGGCCCGCAACTCGGGCTGACCCGTGACCCACAGGCTGAGGCCGTAGGCCGCGACCAGCGCGAACGCGACCCCGATGCGTGTGATGGGGCCGCCGATCTCGGCAGGATCCCAGAGGATCGCGAGAATGCTCCCACCCACGGCCGCCCCCGCGTAGGGCATCCAAGCGTCGCGCAGGCGAACACGGACCCTCTCCAGGCTCCACAGCTCGACGACTTGCAGGAGTCCGACGGCGGCCATCGAAGTCGCCGTCGCCGAGGCGGCCCCCAGCAGACCGTAGCGGGGAATCCAGAGCCAGTTCAGGACGGTATTGAGGGCGCCGATCAAGAGCGCGTTGAGCAGATTGACCTTGCTGTGTCCCGTGTAGACGATGAAGTTGCCTGAAAGGCCCACGGTGCAGCTCACCGCCGCGGGAATCAGGAGCACGAGAAAGAACAGGTCTCCCTCTCGGGCATAGCTTGGGTCGACCAGGCCCAGGATGTCCCGGCGCAGCACGATCACCGCCAGCGCCAGCGCCGGAAAGATCGAGCTAATCCATCGCGTCGTGCTGGTGAGCAGCTCCGCGAGCGCCTCCTTCTCGCCGCGGAAGTGGTGCCGGGCAACCACCGGCGCGAGCGTCGTGCTGAAGACGATTCGGATCTGCTGCAGGTTGCTGGTCAAGTAGGAGGCCGTCGCGTACCAAGCCAAGTCGGTCGGCTTCGTGCCCAGGGCGCCGAGCATGATCGTGTCCAGTCGCGTGATGTACAACGAAAGCGTGTGGTTCAGGGCTTGCGGCAGCGCAAAGTCGACCAGCTTCCCGTCCCAAACGGGTCGAACGTGACGCAGCACTTGTCGCCAGTCGAAGTAGCGAACGAAGGGCAACAGCGAGAGACAGGCCAGCCCCAGCATGGAGAAGAAGTAACTCGCGAGAAGTCCTGTCAGACCCCCTCCGAGCAGATACACGAGCACGCTCGTCGAGAGCAGAAGCAGCGGTCTCGCCCCACCCAGAATCGCGTCCCAGGCCATCGTCAGGTGTGCCTTGCTGGCCGCGCCGATGATGTTTGCGAAGGCCGTGGGGACCATCGCCCAGCCGAGGAAATAGATGCCCGGAAGAAGCGCCAGGTGTTCCGCAAAGAACCGGTGAACCACCCAGGAGCCCAGAGTCTGCACCATGAGGGCAAACAGCAGGGCCGTGCCGAGGCTGTACGTGAGAGTCCGCCCCAGCGTCATGTTCATCTGGGCGCTTGCTTCGGAGCTTTGCGTGGCGCTCTCCGCGTGCGGGCTCAACCAGAGCGTTGCTGCCGTCGCCCAGCCGGCCGTCACCGCGCCAGTACCGAGCTCGATCATCGCCAGACCGAGAAAGTAGTGACCCATCAGCTCTGCCCCAAAGAGCCGGGTCAGAACGAAGATCAATAGCGGGTACAGCAGCTTGGCGAGCAACCCCAGTGCATTGACCAGAGTCCCCTTCAGTAGCGCTTCGCGGTAAGCCATCAGCCGTGTGGGGGCAGCCGTAGCCCGGGCACGGCCCGGGCGCTAGCGGGACCGGTGGTCGAGCTCCTGAACCCGCTCGCCTTTTGGCCACTTCAGGGCTGAATATCGGCTCGCCAGCGGGCCCCGGGCCGCACGAAATTGACCCTCGTATGACGTCATGATCACGTCGATGACGAACTCGCCGCTCGAGCTCAGGTCGTCGAAATGGCCCGTGGCAGACCTGACGTATCACTGGCAGCGCGTGTTGCTTTGCTGCTCCTTGCCGGTCGTGTCTGTCTCGCTCCGGCCTGGGAAGCTAAAGCCAGAGTTTCGTCCAGGCCGTATCGACGGTCCGTCAGCGAGAACCGACGAAGCGTGTGCCGCGCTTTCCCGTTCGGGCTCAACCAAGAGAAGATCAGTTGGTCCCACTTCAAAGGGCAGAGGTAGTTCTCGCTCGCGCTCTTCGCGGACCGAGAGAGCTCAGCGTAGAGGTCTGGGTCGTTCATCAATCTTTCGATCGCATTGGCTAGCGATAGGGGCGACGATGCCTCGAAGGTTAGACAATTTTCGCCGTGCCTCATGCGTATTGCGAACATCGGGTGGTCAGAAACGATGACGGGGCTCCTGGAGCACAAGCCCTCGAAGATCGTCATGGGCAGACCTTCGGGGTACTCGTGCCTACTCGGAATCAACACGGCATCGTGCTCATTCATGAGTGGAACGATCTGATCGTGGGGTTGACGCCCCAGAAATCGCACAGAGGAACCGAGGCCCAGCTCATCGACGAGGGAGCAGAACTCTTCGCTCTCGCTTCCGACGAGGCTCAGCTCGACCTCCTGCCCGCGTTCGCGGAGCGCGGCGACGGCGTGAATCGCATCCCCGACGCCTTTGCTTTGTATCATCGTCCCGACATAGATCAGTCGAAACGCGCTTCGCGCGGGAGCGGTCTTCGGGGGTAGGTCCGAAGGGGCGACCTCGGCAGGCCAATCGAACGGGAGGATTTTGTCCGGACTGACCCCGATCCTGTGAAGGTCCAACGAGGCAGCCAGGTTGTGATTCGACACCCACTCGATTGCCCTACGATTGAGCATCCAGGCAAGCGCTTTGGCCTTCACTCGTTGCTTGAGGCCTTGCGCGTGGAAGCTGTCCGCAAACAAAGGCAGGACCTGCTTCCCTGAAGCTAGTCCCCAAGAGAGCAGGGGTAGAAGGGGTGCCACGACAATGATGTGGGTGGGCTGCTCGGCGGCGGCTGCTCGGATGAGCTCCAAGTGCCGACTTCGCTGACCCGTCGGATACAGCTCCACACCGGCGCAGTGCACCCCGTTTGGCGCTCGCTTCAGAGGGTAATCGGTGCTGAAGGTCAGCACCGTGACTCGTTCGAGGCGCTTTGCAAGATCTGCCACGAAGTCGACGGTGTAGCGCTGAGCCGCGTACGTCTCGCCTCCTCCTTCTGCGAATCGAACGGCGGCGTCCATGTAGTCGCCAAACTGCACAAAGAGTAGTCTCGTGCTCGGGTTAAGCTCAGTAAGATTAGTCACGAGCGCGGAGTCTAGGTTCGAGGGCCGACGCGTCAAGGCTCTGAAACTTTACGCGTTCTGCTGCTCAGTCCCTCAATTTTGCAGAACCAAGGATCTGTCACCTTCCCGGCTTCGCTGGGCGTACATCGGCCCAAGAGTTGGGGCCGGCGACAATCATCCCGTAGCCAGGCTCTTCCAAGTATCGAGCCAGGCACTCGCTCTCAGGGGAGAACTCGACCGAGCTTGACGGTTTGTCCGCTGACTCAATCCTTGCGTCGGCTTGCTTCGCTGGCCCAATGGCGGTCGAGGCGCTCGCTGCTATGAACGTATTTGCAGTGTCCGAAGACGGCGCGGCGCTTTCAGCATTGGAGAGCTAACCGTTGAAGGGCACGAGATTAGTGAGAACCGCAGTGATGCGCCAGCGGTTTGGAGTGGCGCTGACCTTTCTAATGCTGGGCGCCCTGGGTGGTTGCGATGAGCAGCCACCGAACGCCGGCACCGGTGGCGTCGGTGGCGTCGGTGGTGAGGCAGGCACGGGCGGGGCTCCTTGCGCGGGCGTCACCTGCAACGATGGCAACCCCTGCACCGATGACGCCTGCGACCCGAGCGAAGGATGCACCTTCGTCCCAAACCAGCTTCCCTGCGACGACTCCAACGCCTGCACCTCGGGCGACCAATGTGTAAGCGGTGTGTGCTTAGGCACCGAAATCGTCTGCGTCGACGGCAACCCGTGCACGCTCGACGCCTGCATCCCGTCGGTCGGCTGCAGGTTCAGCCCAATGAGCGGGCCTTGCGACGACGGAAATGCGTGCAACGGCGAGGACCGGTGCTCGGCGGGGACCTGCCTGGGCACGCTCATCACCTGCAAAGACGACAACCCATGCACGGACGACGCCTGCGAGCCGAGCAAGGGGTGTTCCTTCGTCTTCAACCAGTTGCCCTGCGACGACGGCAGCGCCTGCACAGTAGGCGACCAATGTTCCGCCGGGGCCTGGTCCGGCTCGGCCATCACCTGCGCGGATGGAAATCCATGCACGTCGGACAGCTGCGTGGCGGCCACGGGCTGCGTGTTCTCGCCAATGAGTGACCCGTGCGACGACGGAAACATCTGCACGATTGGCGACATCTGCGTCGCGGGCGCCTGTGCTCCGGGCACGCCGCTCTCCTGCGACGACCAATCGAGCTGTACTGCTGAGGCCTGCAACCCACTGAGCGGGTGCACCTACGAATACCTGTGCGATGCGCACGCGAGCTGCGTGGCGGCGGCCTGCGAATGCGAGTCGGGCTACGAAGGAGACGGCTACAGCTGCACACTCGAGGCGCCGGTCTGCCCCGACGGCCGTTGCACGGGTTCCGAAACAGTCGTCACTTTCCCGGGCGATTGCAATCACGACCTGGTCGTGGTCGTCGAAGCGGCCCTCGCCGATGTGCTCAACCAGAGCTTGCAGGTTTACCTGGCCGACCTCGAAAGGGAAGGATACCTGGCGCGGGTCGAGCCTTGGACACCGTGGACCGTCCAGGATCTGAAGGCGTTGCTATTCCAGCAAGTCGACGATTATGGCGTCGAAGGGGCGCTGCTCATCGGAAACCTGCCGGCCGCCTGGTACGAGCAAGTCGCGTTCGGCAAGCACGAAGAGTTCCCGCTCGACCTCTTCCTCGAAGACCGCGAAGCGACCTGGACCGACGTGGATGCAGACGGCATCTACGACGCGCACTCCGAGCTCGAGCTCGAAATTTTCGTCTCTCGGCTGCGGCTAGAGACTGATGTCGTCAGCCCCTAGCCCCGGGCGCCTCGCTCGGTGCGGATTCCCTCATTCCGGTAGCGCCTCGGCGGGCGGAGAATCGGCTGGCGCCGGAAGCCCCCGACCCTTCCAGATCGCGAAGACTGCCGGATACACGGTCAGCTCCAGGAAGAACGACGTGACCAGACCGCCCACCATCGGCGCCGCGATGCGCTTCATCACGTCCGCGCCGGCGCCCGTGCTCCACAGCACCGGAAGAAGCCCAGTCATCGTCGTGAGCACCGTCATCAGCTTGGGTCGAACCCGCTTTGCCGCGCCCTCGACGATCGCTTCGCGCAGATCGACGAACGTCCTGATCCGTCCTTCCTTCGACCAGCGCTTGTGGGCGAGCGTCAGGTAGAGGAGCATGACCACGCCGGTTTCCGCGTCTAGGCCTGCCAGTGCGATGAGGCCTACCCACACCGCGACGCTCATGTTGTAGCCGAGCAGGTAGAGCAGCCAGATCGCCCCGATCAGTGAGAACGGGACCGCGAGCATCACAATCGCCGTCTCCGTGACCGACTGGGTGTTCCAGTACAACAGAAAGACCACCAAGAGCAGCGTGATGGGGACGACGAGCTTCAGCTTGGCCTTGGCACGCTCGAAGTACTTGAACTGCCCGGCCCAGCCGAGTCGCACGCCACTCGGCAGCTCGAGCTCTTCGGCGACGACGCGGCGGGCGTCCTGAACGTAGTCGGCTATGGGCCGGTCGGTGTCTACGAACACGAAGCCCACCAGCTTGCCATCTTCGCTGCGGATCATGGGCGGACCGGTCACGAACTCGATGTCCGCAACCTGGCTCAGCGGGATCTGCGCGCCGGTGGCCGTCCTGATGAGGATCTGGCCAAGAAGATTTGGATCATCGCGAAATTCACGCGCGTAGCGAACGCTGATGGGATAGCGTTCCCGACCCTCGACGGTCTTCGAGATCGCCATGCCGCCGACGGAAGTCAGGACGACCTCGTTGATGTCTCTCACCCGGAGTCCGTGACGGGCCGCTTCGCCGCGGCGTACACGAACGTCTACGTAGAAGCCTCCTGTCGAGCGTTCGGCGAAGGCGCTTCTCGTTCCGGGGATCTGGCTGACGGCTTTCTCGATGGCGATGGCGGTATGCTCGATGACGTCCAGGTCGTCGCCGAACACTTGAATCCCGAGCGGGCTTCTCACGCCGGTCGCGAGCATTTCAGTCCGCGTCTGGATCGGCATCCACCAGATGTTCGGCATGCCAGGGTAAGAGAGCGCTTCGTCCATCTCCTTGATAAGCGCTTCCCACGTGAGCCCCTCTCGCCACTCGGTCCTTGGTTTCAGAACGATCGTCGTCTCCACCATTCCAATGGGACTAGGATCGGTGGCCGTTCGCGCTCGCCCCATCTTTCCGAACACGCTCAGCACTTCGGGGAACTCCTTGAGCTGCCGATCCATCTGCTGCAGTACGTTCGCGGCTTCCGTGGTCGACATCCCCGGTGGCGCGGTCGGCATGTAGAGGAGCGTCCCCTCGTTGAGCGGAGGCATGAATTCGTTGCCCAGCCGCATGAACGCCGGAACGGTCAGGGCCATCAGAAGAGCCGAGAGACCGATGACGGTCTTGCGGTACTGGACAACCCAGCGCACCACGGGCGAATAAAGCCTGATCAACCAGCGATTGAGGGGGTTGCGGTCTTCGGACAGGATCTTCCCGCGGATGAACAGGGCGGCGAGGGCCGGCGTCAAGGTGACGGCCAGGATGGCAGCGAAGCCCATCGAGTAGGTTTTGGTGAAGGCGAGCGGCTTGAATAGCCGTCCCTCGGTTCCTTCCAGGGTGAAGACCGGAAGGAAGGAAACCGTGATCACCAGGAGCGAGAAAAAGATGCTCGGCCCCACCTCCTGCATCGCGGCGACGAGCGCATCATGCCGGGGTCC
Organism: uncultured delta proteobacterium; assembly: GCA_963746475.1. Lineage (GTDB taxonomy): Bacteria > Myxococcota_A > Polyangia > Polyangiales > Houyiibacteriaceae > SG8-38. Next base: position 103,467 of record CAVVBB010000001.1, on the reverse strand, counting down.
AAGTCGGCCTCCCTGGTCCCACTCCTCGAGTCTCTTGTGGATGTTCTCGATGATGATGATGGAAGCGTCCACCATCGCGCCGATGGCGACCGCGATGCCGCCGAGCGACATGATGTTCGCGGTCAGTCCTTGGTAGAACATGGGGATGAACGACAGGAGCACCGCGAGCGGCAGTGTGATGATCGGAACCAGCGCGCTCCGTGCGTGCAGCAGAAACAGGAAGATGACGACACTCACGATGATCATCTCTTCGATGAGTGTGTGCCTGAGCGTGTCGATCGAGTCTCGAATCAGAAGGGAGCGATCGTAGACGATCGACAGCTCGACCCCTTCGGGCAGGCTCCTCTCGACCTCCTCGATCCGCTGCTTGACGGCGTCGATGACCTCGAGCGCATTGTCGCCGTAGCGCATGATCACGATGCCGCCGACGGCTTCTCCGTCGCCGTTCAACTCGGCCAGCCCCCGCCGCGTTTCCGGCCCCAGGCTCACGACGCCGACATCGCGCAGCAAGATGGGAGTCCCGGCTTCACCCAACTTCAGAGGGATGTCTCGAATGTCATCGAGACTCTGGATGTAGCCGCGGCCGCGAATGACGTGTTCGTGACCGGAAATCTCCAACGCGCGTCCGCCCACGTCTTCGTTGGACTCGCGCACGGCACGGACGACCTCGTGGATGGAGACGTCGTAGGCTCTGAGACGCGCAGGGTCGACCTGCACCTGGTACTCCTTGACGTAACCGCCCACGGATGCGACTTCGGCCACCCCCGGAACGCTGGACAGCGCGTACCGAATGTTCCAGTCCTGGAGCGAGCGCAGCTGCTGCAGGTCGTTCTTGCCGCTGGTGTCGGACAGCGCGTATTGAAACACCCAGCCGACCCCGGTCGCATCCGGACCGAGCGTTGGCGTCACGCCCTCGGGCAGGTCGTCCATCGCGGAGTTCATGTATTCGAGCACGCGGCTGCGCGCCCAGTACATGTCGGTACCGTCCTCGAAGATGACGTACACGAACGACATGCCGAACATCGACTGTCCGCGGACGAAGTTGACTTTGGGGGCTGCCAGCAGGGAGCTCGACAGCGGGTAGGTGATCTGGTCTTCGACCAGGTCCGGGCTCTGCCCGGGCCATTCGGTGAAGATGATGACCTGGGTATCGGAGAGATCCGGAATGGCATCGAGAGGCGCCTCGCGTAACGAGTAGTACCCCCAGACCCCGAGACAGACGACGAGTAGCGTTGTCATGAGAGGACGAGCGGCGCTCGCAGCGATCAAGCGCGGGATGAACCCCGGATTCGAGTCCAGGCTACTTCGTGGCATCGCCGCTCTCCCAGTACTGCGCGGCGGACCGGATCCTGCTTTCGGCAGCGATCAGGAAATTGCCGGATGTGACGACCAGGTCGCCCGCTGAAAGCCCGTCGGTGACTTCATAGAAGCCGTCGGCATGGACGCCGAGCTCGACGAGCCTGGGCTGCAACTTGCCGTCGCCGAGGTCGAGGAACACGAGCCTGCGCGGGCCGGTATAGACCACAGCCGAATCCGGCACCGCAAGGCGCTCTCCGAGCTCCACGTCGATGGACACGTTGGCGTACATGTCCGGCTTGAGCTCGAGCTCGGCGTTGTCGAGCACGATCCGCGCTCTGCCAGTGCGCGTTTGCCCTTCGAGCATCGGATAGATGTAATCGACCTTGCCCGCAAAGCGCTTGCCCTGAACGTACGGCAGCTCTACCGAAGCGCTCTGAGCAACGCGCACGTGAGGCAGGTCGGATTCGTAGATTTCGGCGTCGACCCAGACCTGGCTGAGGTCGGCGATGCGATACACGCGCATGCCAGCCTCGACGCGAGCTCCCTCGACGACCTGCTTGTCGATCACGTAGCCGCTCGCCGGAGAGGCGATCGGCACGTTTTCCTGCGCTTCACCGCGCTTTTCGAGCGCAGCGATCTGCGCCGCGCTCATCCCGAGAAGGCGCAGCCGCGTGTGCGAGGCTTGCGCGAGCTCGGAGAGGAGCGGCCCGCCTTCCGACTTTCGTCTCACGCCGGCCAGGTGCTCGAGCTGCGCCGCGTAGAGCTCCGGACTGTAGAGGGTGAACAGGGTTTGACCGGCCTTCACTCGCTGTCCGGTCTCATCGACCGACAGCTTTTGTACCCAGCCGCTCATGCGAAGGTTCACGTCGTGGAGACCCGATTCGTCGTAACGGACTTCTCCGACCGCGCGAATCTGGAGCGTCATCAAACGTTTCTTCACGGTGTCGGTTCGCACGCCGATCCGTTGACGCCGAATCTCGCTGAGGAAGATGGTGCCCGATTCGACTTCCCGTTTCCTCACTGGGGTCAGCTCCATCCCGCAGATCGGGCAATTTCCCGGACCCTTCTGCCTCACCGACGGATGCATCGCGCATGTGTAGTGCGAAATCTCGTCGCCTGTGCCGTGCTCGTCGGCGTGAGCCTCTGCCGCTCGAGCCTGCTCCCAGGTCGTGCGTACGCCGCACTCGAGCATCTTCTGACCCATGTACGGATTCTGTGGGCGTGGGCTCGTTTGAACCCACTGCCGAAATCCCGAGGTCATGGGGCACTCGAAGAGCTGAAGCCCTTCGCCGAGCCGCGGGTCGGCGCCCGCAAGCGCGATGAGCGTCTGGCTGAGCTCACCGAAGGGTCTGCGCGCGGCCGCGGCCTCGGTCGCGTTCGCAATCTCTTCTGCCGCAGCAGAGCCCCTTCGCAGTGTGCCGGCGATGGGTTCGGGAAGACCGGCGACGTCCTCCGCCGCTGCATCGAGGGCCGCTGCCACTCGTTGCGCCTGGACGCCGAGCCCTTCTGCCGAGTCTTTGGCGAGCGACGCGCGCACCTGCTCGTAGGCGCCGAGCGCCGCGCGGAGGTGCTCGAGCGTTGCCTCGTCGAGCGGGTAGGCCGGCAGGGGTTTTGCTGTCGTGCTCTCTTGGCTCTGCGAGGCCGGTCCGGACGATGTCAAACCGGGTGCGCCCACGGTCATGTTGAGGACCGTGTCGTACGTCTGCTCGCCTTTGCGGATCCGAAGCCTGAGCTCCCAGCTGCCGCTCATGGGGAGGTCGAAGCGGGCCGCATACTGCCCGTCGCCAAGTGTCTCCACCTCGGCCTGGCCTCGCATCTCTTGCATCGAGCCCATGGCTGGCATTCGATATTGAAGCCAGATCTCGGCCCCTTGGACGGGCTGGCCCCGTTCATCCCGGATCTCGAGGACGAGGGTGTTTCCCTTCTGCCGTGGCGGCTCGGGCGAAAACCCTGCTTTCACGGTGAAGGGGCCGACGTCGAGGCTGCTGCTGCTGCTGGGAGCCTGGGTTGGCAGCGGTTCTCCGGAAAACCAGAGCACCAGCTGGGTCCGGAAGACGAGGGCGACCACGATGAGGACTGTCAGCACGACAGCGGGCACGATCTTGCGCCGATGTCTCTGGAGCTCGTCGGCAAATGTCATTGCGTACCTCCGTCCGGCGTCAGACCGGGGATGCGACCCAAAGCGCTCAGGAGCTCTGCACGTCGCGCGCCGAGTGTCGCCAGGGCCTCCTGGTAGGAAAGCTCCACGTCGCGCAGCGACCGCTCTGAATCAATCAGGGCCTGAAAGGCCGTCTGGCCTGTGACGTAACCGGACCTGGCCGCGTCGATCTGAGCGCGCGTCGCCGGCAACAGCCGTTCGCGATAGAGATGCACGACGTGCTCGGCTTCGATGAGCCGCTGTCGCGCCCTCTCCACCTCGACACGGATTTCGTCGCTGATCTCGAGGAGCTCGGCCTCTGCTCGAGCGATGCCCGCGTCCGCTTCCTCGACTGCACCTCGACGCCTGCCAAGCTGCAGCGGGAGGTTCAGCGAGAAGCCGATCATCCACTGATGCTCGGACATCGCCCACATCGAGTTGTAGGAAGCCATGACGCCGAAGTCCGGATATGACTCGCGGCCGGCGAAGTCTCGCGCTGCCTGTCGGCCCCGAATCGTCGCCTGCTGGGCCCGGAGCTCCGGACGAGTCGACAAGGCCTCCTCTTGGAGCTCAGCAGAAGTCCTGGGCGAAAGATTGGGAATCTCGAGCGACGCGGGCGCGGGTGGAAGCCGGGTTTGCGGGGGCTGGTGCAAGAGGCCGTTCATCTGTGCGACGATGACGGCGCGCTGGGAGGACAGCATGATGTGCTCGTGATCGACGTGGGCAAGCTCGACCTCGGCCTGGAGCGGCTCCTGCTGCGAGGCGCGTCCCGCCACGTACTGGGCCTGCGCCGCGGCTTTGATGTCGACGACGAGCGCTCGATGTTGCTCATTCAGCTCGATCGAACGCTCGGCGGCGTAGTATCGGTCGAATAGGAGCGAGGCCAGGAGCGCGAGATGAAGGCGGGTCGCTTCGACGTCCTCCTCGGCTGCCTCGGCTCCGGCCGACGCGCCCTCTGCAGCGAGCGCTCTCTTGCCAGGCCAGGGGAGCTTCTGGCTCAGGCTGATCACCTGACCGTACGAAACCTCGTTCGATCCGATGCTGAGCGGCGCGAACGAATAGTCGATCATGGGATCATCGAGCGCGCTCTGCTGAGCTTCCTCGGCCTTCGCGGCGCGCCAGGCTTGTCGCGAGGCCTCCAGGCTCGGATTGCGCTCCAGCACCGCCTGCACGAATGTCGCACGATCGAGGCTTGCAGCCGTGTCGATCGCATGCAGCCCGCTTTCGTTTGCAGCCGATGAAGGCCGACGCGACTGAGTTTCTTCAGCGTAGGCGCGATCGGGCCTTTGAGCTTGCGCCCCGACGCAAACTGAAAGACTGAGGACGAACAAGGCCGTCCCCAATGCCTCACGCGAATGGGATGCCTGCCAAATTTTCCTGAACATTGATCATGATCTCCTGCACACGCTTTGTTCAGCCGCGCGAATGCGCACGGCCAGCTGAGGCTTGGGTGCATCGGCACGCCAAACCCGGCCCGTCTGTGTGCAGGCTCAGATCAAGTAACTGCAGTTGAGGATGAAAATCGGGGGGCCGATTGCCCGGGGTGGCGCCCGGGCGCCGAGGGCCGGCCGCACATCTCTGTCCGTCGGACGGGGAACGTGTAGCGAGTAGGGAAGCGTCCCCCAGGCAAGGAGCGTCGGCAGGCGCTCTTGCTGCAGGTCGTCGTGGGTCGCAGCGGGCGGCTGCGACGCTTCCGAGACTCGGACCTCACAGCACTGACTCCCCCGCCGGACCGTGGGCTGATCGGACTGTTTCGCAGCCTTGCTTGCCTTACAGCAGCAGGCTGAACGCAGCTGGCCATCCATCCGGCACAGGTACGAAATGCTCCGCGCCGCCCCGGTAGCGAACACGAGGACCAAAGCAACTCCGATGGCGGCGAAGCGAGGAGCCATTGATGACCCCAAATTTAGCACGCATCGTCGGATCCCGGCTAGGTTTCCGGATGCGAGGCGTGTTTTCAAGCCGATACGGGGCAGGACGTCTCGCCAGAGCCGCCAGAGGCAAAGGGCCTTAGCAAGGAAGTCTTCCACTGTCGTGAAGGGAAGGCGACGTCTGGCATCGCCCTCGAGCTCGCCGTGTCCTCAGTTTGGGGATGGGCACTTTGGCCAGAACTACTCGATGGCCTACCAGGTGTAGCGCACCGTATAGGCGATCACCCGCTCGCTATTCTTGCGGACTTTGACGCGGAAGTGAGCCGTGTTGGAATCGAATTTCTCATACTCGTCCGATGCCTTGATGATCTCCTAGTTGCTCCAACGGTAGAGCGTCTCTTTCACGAGCACCTCGACGGGTTCGTCCTTGTGGTTGCGGATCCGGATCTCGAAGCTCTCGGTGATGACGTGGGAGCTCGTGTCGACGTTGTAGTCGGTGCGCTTGCGCTCGCCCACGATGTCGAACGCGTCGCCGATGTGAAGCCGAATTGTCTCATCCTTTGGCGTGTGATCGATCTCGTCTTCGCCGATGAATGCTCTGGCGCCCCATGCCACTGGGCTGGTGGGACACACCCTTCACACAGCGCGTGCACTGGCACGCACACGGTGAAAGCGGCGAGGTCTACGGGCTCTACGCCAACTTCTGGTGCCCACACGAGCGTCTCTTCGGCAAGGTAAACGCCTGCTACCTCGCACCGGTCCCGGTCATGACCTATCACCTGGGCGAGGTCTGGAAACACGAGCTGCGCGACGCCCTCCGCGCCGCCGGCCCGGATCCGGGGAAGCTCGACGAAGTGCGCGCCGAGTTCGGCATCGAGCCGCGCTCCGCGGAGCTTGCCGAAAACCACGTGACCTACCTGCGCCGCCTCTTCCACGAGCTGAACCAAGGCGCCGAGAAGAACGTCCTTCCAAGCCCGCTTCGCTTTCTCAAAGCGCCGGGTGGCCAGTGTTTTTACTGGGGCGAGCTGCCGGCCTACCGAAACCAGGAGAAGGTCGTGAAGATCAGCCTCTACTATCGCGAGGAGTACTTCGACGGCGAGCAGCTCGTGCGACTGCGCGACGAAGAGATCCTCGGAGTGCCCATCGACGCCTCCTGCGCCGAGGCCCCCCGTGTCCGAGCACCCACCCCGAAGATGATCGATGATCTTCTCATCGAGCATGCCAACGGTAAGCTCATCGACCTGCCTAGCTTCGGCGAGGGCAGTTTCGTAAAGGCCGACGACGGCAAGTACCCGGGCGAGGTCGCGCCGGCCGAGTGAGCTCGCTAGGCAATGCGCGGGCTCTAGCTGGGTGTCCCTAGGGATTTTCGTTCGCTTCGCTGCCGAGCTCGCCCAGCACGGCCTCGCCGCCCTGGGGCTGCACGCGCGTCGGGCCTCGCCGGGTCCGATAGTCGCGAATCTCGATTTGCTGCTCCGGAAGCGTGATCGTGATGGGCCGTGCGACCGACCAGAAGACGAAGCCGCCGAGGGCAACCGCCAGCAGACCCCAGCCGCGCATGACCGGCGACGGGAGCTTTCCCCACCAGTCGATGAACGCCTTGAAGCGCGTGTATCCGAACAGCGGCAGCAGCACGGCAGACGAGGCAATGACCGCGGCAAGCACCTGCAGAACGAGTGGGCTGCGCGACAGAGGTGCCGCAAGCCAGAGCACCGCGGCAAACGACAGTCTCAGCAGGACCGAGAGCCAAAGGCCGGCAATCGAGCTCCAGTCCTCGATGAAGCCCACAATCGATAGCGGGTTGAAGAACCCCCAGAGCCCCATGAAGATGATGATCGAGGTGAAGCCCAAGCTGATGAGCACCATGGTTTGTTCCGACATCGCCGGACGATATGGGGGCGCTCCGTGAGCGGCAATCGACTAGGCGTTCCGTACACGCAAATGTCACTCCGTGGAGCGCCGGCTGTCACACGACGGCGCAGCCGCGCTGCAGCGCTTGCTCTCTCAGTCCCTCAATTCCGCAGAACGTACTATGTGTAACCTTTCCGAGAAGCGGGGGAGGGTTTTTGTTTCGACTATCCCCTCTGCTTCTCGATTTGCTCGTATTGCAGCCTCTAGAATGAACGCGTTTACGGAATCACTTCGCGGCTCTCCTTGAGACGCATCTCGTGCACGTCACAGGTTGGCAAAAGCCCGATCTTCACCGCTGATACGCCCTGGCTGGGCTTCCGCTCGTCGGCTGTGGTGACAGCGACGGTGGTGGTGGAACCGGTGGTGAAGGTGGAAACGGTGGCATGGCTGAATGCCAGAGCCCGGAGGACTGTAACGACTTCAACGATTGCACCGACGACACGTGTACCGATCGCATGTGCGAGTATACCCCGCTTGCGGACGGCACCGCCTGTGACGAAAGCAACGAGTGCAAAGTGGGTATGTGCGCCAGCGGAGCTTGCGACCCTGAGCCGGTTGCAGACGGTACAGCATGTGGCGGTGGAGCAGGTACGTGTCTACAAGGCAGCTGCGTTGGAACGTTTGCCTGCACGGATCAAGGCATCCGTGACGCCGTTGCCGTGGGCGGCGGGCCTCACGGCTTCGACTGCGACGGGCCTCAGACTGTCGTGCTCGAAGAAGCAGTCTTCGTTGACCAGAACGTCATCCTCGACGGCTTGGGCAACCTCAGCCTTACCTCTGAAAGACCGTCAGGCTTCGCAGAGCCCCTCTTCGTAGTGCAAGACGGATCCTCCTTCGAGCTTCGAAAATTGAAGCTGAGCAACCCGTTGAGCGAATGCCTGGTTGGGGGAGGGGAACTCAAGGTCGTCGATAGCGCTTTCGAAGAGTGTGGTACAGGAATCCAGTCCGGAAACGGCGCTCTTCACGTGGAAAACTCCACGTTTACCGACGCTGGGATACGGGTATTCGGTAGCGGATGGATCGTCGACACCATGATCTATAGGGGCGGTTTGTGAACCTCCCCCGGTTCGATGGACACCTTCGAGGAGGTTATCCTCGGAAGCAGAACATCGAACATGACGAAGAAGAAACGAAAGAAGTACACGGAGGAGTTCAAGCGTGAGGCGGTTCGCCTGATGCTGACACGTGGTGAACGGACGGTGGGCGACGTGGCCCAGAGCGTCGGTGTGCCGGAGAACCTGCTGCACAGCTGGCGTAAGCGCTATCCCGACACCGCCGAAGCCGTGCGGCGGGAGCGTGGCGAGACCGCCGAGGAGGAGCTGAAGCGGCTCCGCCGCGAGAACGCTCAGCTCAAGCGCGACAAGGAAATCCTAAAAAAAGCTGCCAGCTTCTTCGCGCGGGAGAGTTCGTGATGGACGCGTTCATCGACGTGGAGAAGCACAACTACACGGTCGTCGAACTCTGCGACAACCTCGGGATTGGGCGTAGCAGCCACTACGCCCGCAGGGACCGCAAGCCATCACAGCGGGCCCGGGACAACGAGCGGCTGACGGTCGAGATTCGCGCCATCCACGCGGCCAGCAAGCAGCGCTACGGCTCACCCCGTATTCACGCCGAGCTCGTCGAGAACGGGCGCCAGGTCGGCGAGAATCGCGTGGCCCGGCTGATGCGTGAACAAGACATCAAGGCCCGGCCCAGACGGCGTTTCCGCGTCACGACGGACTCAAAGCACGACGACCCCATCGCGCCAAACCTACTGCAGCGCGACTTCGACGCGGAACGCCCAAACCAAGTTTGGGTCGGCGACATCACGTACATCTGGACCGCTGAAGGCTGGTGCTACCTCGCGGTGCTCCTCGACCTGTACTCGCGCCGAGTGGTCGGCTGGGCCTTGAAGAGGACCCTGTCCCGCGAGCTGGCGCTGACGGCCCTCGGCAACGCCCTGCGCATGAGGCGTCCGCCATCCGGGCTCATCCACCACACGGACCGTGGGTGTCAATATGCGAGTAAGGACTACCGCCGCATGCTCAGCGTACACCGCGTGACACCGAGCATGAGTCGCAAGGGCGACTGCTGGGACAACGCCGTCGCCGAAAGCTTCTTCGCGACCTTGAAGAAGGAGCTCGTGCACGGCTGCGCCTTTCAGACCCGGACCGAGGCCTACGACGCCATCGCCGACTACATCGACAACTTCTACAACGCCTGGCGTCGCCACTCACACAACGGCTACGTCAGCCCCAACGCCGCCGAGTCCAACTCCGTGGCGCTGGCCGCCTAGGCATCCTAAGACCCTGTCCAAAGAATCGGGGGAGGCCCATTGTATCTATGGGATGGAAGTACGACTGCATTTATTAACAGTACGTTGTTTGAAGGCAACATCGGTGCGGACGGCATTTTGCAACAGGGTGCTGCTGTGACAGTCGTGAACAGCACCATTTCGGCAAGTTTCGAGAACGCCATCGTAAGGATGAGCGACGTCACTCTGATAAATAGCACCATCGCGGGCGGGTGCGACGACAGCGGTGGTGGAGTCGTCATCTCCCTCGGCCACAACATCGAATCCCCCGGCAACACCTGCGGCTTCGACCAAGAGACCGATCAAGTCAACGTTGGTGCTGAGAACTTGAAGCTTGGACCACTTGCGGACAACGGCGGACCGACCATGACGCATGCGCTCGGCGCGGAGAGCGTGGCCATCGACAGGATTCCAGAAGCAGGCTGCGTGGATGCGAATGGCGCGCCGTTGACGACGGACCAACGTGGCGTGGCGCGGCCGCAGGGCGATGCCTGTGACGTCGGGGCATTTGAGCTCGAACCGTAAAATCGACATCGTTTTCAAATAATTCCGAGGGGCAAAACCGATAACGGTTTTGTGAGTCAGAAAGAGCACTCAGTGCTTCCTCCCGCGGACCGTCCGGACAACGAGTCCTACGCGCTCTTCGTCGGGCGGAAAGAGCAAATCGCGGCTTGGCTTCAGGCCGGCTACTCAGTGAAGGGCGCCCGTGATCTCCTGGTCACTGCCATTGATGACGCTGATCGGCGCGTAGAGACCGTCGATCTCCGTGCCCCACCAAACGCCGCTGTCGAACCCCCAGCGGCCGCGAAACTTCAAGAGGGGGACAGGCCCGACGTCCCGCCGGTCAGCGCGCAGCGTGCCGTCCGCGGAGACCAACAAGCCCTCGCGACATCGTCGCAAGGGCTTGAAATCTCTCGGTGCGGAAGAGAGGACTCGAACCTCCACGGGTTTTACCCCACTAGATCCTTAGTCTAGCGCGTCTGCCAGTTCCGCCACTTCCGCGCGAAATGAGAGGGCCGAAGCTAGCCCGCTGGCACATCTTGTCAAGTCGTCGTCAGGCTGGTTTGGGAGGGGCTCCGCCTCGCAATCAGGCTGCGGAGTTTGCCGTGTTGAGGCGACGTCGTCGGTCAAGCAGATGCGGCTCCAGCTGGGCCGCGAGGATGGGCGCTCCCTCCCTCGTGAGGAGCTCGAAATGTTTTCCCGGGAATATCTCTACGCTGATCGCCCCGGACAGGACTGCAGACCAGCCCAGATCCTTGCAGTGCGGCCCTTCGAAGGGGTCGAGCTCCGTCCGAAAGAGCACGATGTCCAGGGGTAGCTCTCGGTGGGCGTACTGCATCATCGCATCCAGGTTGCGTTGCCACAGGGCCCTGGTCCGTGCCGGGATCGCTTCTTCCCCGCTGTCGAATAACTCCCCGACATCATGGCGAAATTCTTCACCACGCCAGATGGCGCCGCTCCGGGTCCAGGCCTTGGCGATCCGGCGTTTCAGGAGCTCCGGGTCCAGGATGAAGTCGCTCACCCGGGCGCTGGTGGTGCGCGCGAGTCGGACGAATCGCCTCGGACTCGAAAAAGGCGACTTCCGTGCCACGGATGTCGGCGCCGTGCCGTCGAATGAAGCGAGGAAGTCCACGGATTCACCCTGTTCCAACAGGGCCTCCGCGACGGCCAGCGCGAAGATGCTTCCCGCCGAGTAGCCCGCGATCGCGAACGCGCCCTCGGGTTGCACCAGCTTCATGTCGGAGGCGCATGTTCGCGCATACCGCCGGAGCGCAGCATCGCTGTCGCCGCCCATGCGATTGATTTGCAACGCATAGACCGGGATGCGTGGGTCGAGCGCCTCGACCAGGTGCACGAAATCCGAAGCGGAGCCGCTCACGCCCGTAGCCAGGAACAGGGGTCGAACCGTGTCAGCCCCATCGGCCATTCTCACGATGGGACTCGCCCACTGCTTCGCGCTGAAGTGGCCGAGGAGCCGAATCAAGTTCGCCAGCGTGGGCTCCTTCAGAAACGCCTGCGGGTTGGGCCTTCTGTCCAAGCGGCGCTCGAGCTCCGAGAACAGCTCCAGCAAGAGCAGGGAGCTTCCGCCCCGCTCGAAGAAGTCGTCGGTTGGGTCGGCCACGTCCGAACGTAGTAGCTCGCGCCACACGCCGCTCACGGTTCTCTCGAGGGGAGAGTCGAAACCGGCCGACGACGACGGGCCGATTCGGCTGCTGCGCCGCTCTCCAGTCAGGCCCTTCGCCAAGGCCTTGCGGTCGACTTTGCCGGACGGCGTCTTCGGGAAGCGCTCGTGCAGCCGGTAGGTCGAGGGTATCATGTACGAGGGGAGTCGCTCGGCGAGCTGCTTCCGTAGTTGTTCCGCATCGAGCTCGCCCTCGCAGAGCACGTGCGCGGTTAGGGTGACTTGCCTCCCGAAATCCGGCATGACGACCGCATCGAGGACCTGAGGTAGCGCTTGCAGCTTGGCTTCGATCTCGCCCGGCTCCACGCGATAACCGCGGATCTTGAGTTGGTTGTCGCCACGGTCGACGTAGACGAAGTTGCCTCGCTGCGTCATGAACGCGAGGTCACCGGTTGCGTAGAGTCGTCCGGAGGACCGAAACGGGTGCGGTATGAACGCCTCCCGGGTTGCCTTTGGCCGACGGTTGTAGCCGTCTGCCAGGCCCACTCCGCCGATGTAAAGCTGTCCCACGGCGCCTGGCGGCATGAGTCTTCGCTCTGCGTCGAGGATGAAGTGCGACACGCCGTCGATCGGTCGGCCGATGGGTAGCGCCGCCTCGTGGTCGTTTTCTGCGTCGTCGTACAGAGTCGATGTGATCGTGGCCTCGGTGGGGCCGTAACCGTTGAGCCAGCGGATGTGCGCGCTTTGCTCTTGTCGGAACCTCTGGTGGGCCGTCCGGGATGCTTTTTCGCCACCGACCACCAGCAAGCGCACGCACAGCGGCCACAGCCGCGCGTGCGTGTGGTGAACCAGCGTCTGCCAGAACGCAGTAGGCAGGTTCAGCACACTGATGCGCTGGTCTTCGACGTACTCGAAGAAGTCTCGAATGCTCGCGACGCTGCGGTCGTCGCGAATCACGAGCGTGGCCCCCGCGGCCAGAGTCGGAATGATTTCTTCGAGCGCGACGTCAAAGCTAGGTGAGGCGAACTGCAGGACGCGATCCCGGGGTTTGAGCTCGAAGTAGTCTCGAATGGCGCGGCAATGGTTCGCGAGCGCCGCGTGCGACACGGCCACGCCTTTGGGTCGGCCGGTCGAGCCCGAGGTGTAGATGAGATAAGCGGGCCGTGTCGGCGCCTCCAAATCCTCGCTTCGTGCACGCGGAGGGCGCGTCGAGGGCGTGCCTCCGAGCATGCTGTCCACGGTGACGAGGGGAGCCTCCGTTCGGGGAACCTTTGGCCTCGTCGTGTCGTCGGTGAGGATCACGTCGGCGCCCGAGTCCTCCAGAAGATACCTCACACGCTCTTCCGGATACTCGGGGTCCACGGGGACGAAGGTCACCCGGGCGCGCATCGCCCCGAGGATGGCGACGATCAGGTTTGGGCTGCGAGGCAGGACGAGCGCCGCGACTTTGCAACGCCGCTGGCGAAGCTCGCTGGCCACGGCATCGGAGGCACTGTCCAGCTCGGCATAGGAAAGAGGTTCGCCCCCGCTCGCCTCCACGGCAATCGCGTCCGGTTTTTGTTGGGCGCGTGCGCGAATCTCATCGACCACGGGCGGCGCCTGGCTCCCCTCGAGCTCGCGTTCGGTCTGCTCGGTGACCAGCTTGCGAAAAACCTCGTCGTCGAGCATCCGCAAGGTCGCCGCCTCGGCCTCCGGGGATTCGAACGCGTTGACGACGAGCCGAAGATACTGTTCGACGATTTGCGTGGCTTGACCGCGGGTAAGGATGCCATCCGCGTACGCCAGCTCGACCGAGGTCTGTTCCTCTTCGAAGTGAACAGAAAGAAGAAGCGGGATGCCGCTCAGCGAACGCTTTCCGATTGAATGGGACAGCAGCCCCGGGAGCTTGCGCTCGAGCTGGGCCCTCAGGCTCCCGTGGTCAGTAATCACCGCGGAGTTGAAGAGGTGTCGGTTCGATCGGACAGAGCTATTCGCGTGGATCCTGGGGAGCGGCGTGTGACGCAGCTCCCGCACTTCCGAAAGCTGGGTGTGCATTCGGGCGAGCGCTTCATGAACGCGCTCATCGCGCTTCAGCGTGAGCCGGAGCGGTGTGGTGTTCGTCATGAAGCCGACGATGGGCTCGCCGTCGTGCTGCGCATCGTCGCGCCACGACCAGGTGGTGCCAAACACCAGGTCGCTTTCACCCGAATACCGAGAGAGCAGCACTCCCCAACAAAAGCTGGCGATCGCCTTGAGGCTCACCCGCTGTGCCCTTGCGAAGGCGCGAAGCTTTGCCGTTTGCGCGCCGCTCATGGAAGCCCTGACTTCTCCCGCGATCGCCGGCTCTAGACTTCCGTTACGGCGCTCGAAGGGCAGCGGCGTCGGCTCCGAGAAGCCTTGTAGCAAAGTCGAGAAGTAGGCTTCTCCCTGACGGTGACCCTGGCTTCCCATCTTCTCGAGATGGTCGCGATAGGAGGGGGCGCTCCGCTCGGGCACCGGCTGTCCGTTCTTGAGGGCCTGATACACCTCGAAGACTCGTGCCAGCACGAGCCCGATCGAGGGCCCATCGAGAAGACTCTGATGGAAAGTCCAAAGGAGGCGCCAATGCGCTGGCCCAAGCAGCAGACAACGGACCCGCATGGCCGGGGCCTCGTCATATCGCAGGCCCTGCTTGCGGTCTCCTTCCAGGTGGTGACTGAAGAGCTCTTCCTGCTCTTGAGGTGTTTTCGTCGACCAGTCGAGCGTCCGGCAGCGGATGAGCGCCTGCGGGGCGAACGAGACCTCGACGCTTCCCTGCTCGCCGCGGCGAAAGGTCATGCGCAGCGCGTCGAGCTCATCGACGGCGCGCTGCCAGGCTGCCTCGAAATGCTCGCTCTCGAGGGGCTCTGCGACGTCCGCGCTGAGCTGCTCGACGTTGACTCCAGGCAGTTGGCCCAGTTCCGTTTCGACGAGGAGCCCGAGCTGCAGAGAAGTCGGCCTGATTGGCTTGCTTGGCTCTCCTCCCATCAGCAGCTGGGCATCATAGTGCGTTCCACCTCATCACCGCCAGACGAATTTCCCGTGCTACGTAGAGCGGCGATGCTGCTACGCTCCTCGCTCCTAACGCGCCACGGCTTTGTCCACGGGTTCGCGACCCGCACTGGGGGGGTCAGCAAGCCGCCCTTTGACACGCTCAATTTGGGCCAACATCTCGGCGACGAGGAGTCCGACGTCCGCGAGAACCGCCGGCGTTTCGCCAAGCGACTGGGCCTCAGCGAGGATGTGCTGTTCGAGCAGAGGCAGGTTCATGGCAGCGATGTGCGCATTCTAACAAATGCGGATCGGCCGAGGGACATCGCGGGCTGCGAGGGTGATGGACTCATCAGCCGCACGCCTGGGCAGGCGGTGGCGGCTCGAACGGCCGACTGCGTGCCCGTCTTGATCGCGCATCGCGCCAGCGGAAACGTGGCGGCGGTCCATGCCGGTTGGCGTGGCGCGGTGGCCGGTGTCGTTCCCGCCGCCATCGAGGTCATGGGCTTCGATCCGGCTGAGCTTCTGGTCGCCATCGGGCCCCACATTCGCGCCGCTGCCTTCGAGATTGGCGAGGAGGTCGCCGAGCGCATGCGCAACGCGTCCGCGGGCGCGCCGGTGGTGGACGACTCCCGGGCGAAGCCCCATGGCAGGCTCGCCGTGCTCGTCACCGCGCAGCTCCGGGCTGCGGGCGTGCCGCGCGCCGCCATCGACGACGTCGGGGGCTGCACCTACGACGAGCCGGAGCGCTTCTTTTCGCACCGGCGGGACCGCGGTAGGACCGGGCGGCACCTTTCGGCCATTGTTTCGCCTGTGCCGGACTGAGCTTCTCTGGGGGTCGCTCCTCGGAAGGCTTCATGCTAGCGACAGAGCGTGAGCGACTTCGCTAAAATCCGACCGAGCGTGCATGCGTCCGAAAAGCGGACGCTCGGAGAGGGTGTGTTCCGCAATTGCGACTCTTGCGGCGAAACCTTCAAGAAGGGCGACTTCGAAAGGAATCTAGAGGTCTGTCCCGCCTGTGGCTTCCATTATCACCTGAGCGCGGAGCGCTGGATCGATCTCCTGTCGGATCCGCAAAGCTGGCATGCGCACGACACGGAGCTGCAGGCGCGCGACCCTCTCGAGTTCGTCGACTCGGCGTCCTATCCGGTGCGCGTCGCACGCGCTCAGAAGAAGGCCGGCGTGCAGGACGCCATCCTCGCGGGGAGCGCCACGCTCGACGGACGGCCAATTCAGCTCGGGGTCTTCGTTTTTCGCTTCATGGGCGGCTCCATGGGCTCCGTCGTCGGCGAGGTGATCACCCGGATGATGGAGCGCGGCGCCGAGCGAAAGGAACCCGTGGTCCTCCTGTCTTGTTCAGGCGGCGCCCGGATGCAGGAAGGGGCGCTGTCGCTCATGCAGATGGCGAAGACCGTCGCGGCTCGTGGACGCCTTCGCAAAAGTGGCGCGCCTTTCATCAGCGTGCTGCTCAATCCGACGACGGGGGGCGTGGCCGCGAGCTTTGCGTTGCTGGGCGACGTCAATGTCGCCGAGCCGTTTGCGCTCATCGGCTTCGCCGGGCCTCGTGTCATCGAGGACACCATCCGCCAGAAGCTGCCCAAGGGTTTTCAGCGCGCGGAGTTCCTGCTCGAGCACGGTATGATTGACTTGATCTCGACCCGCCATGATATGCGAAACAACGTGTCACGTATGGTCGAGTACCTGTCGGGGTGAGCCGCTATCGAGACGAGCTCGCCTGGCTCTATGGCTTGGAGTCACGCGGCATCAAGCTAGGCCTCGAGCGAATGCAGGAAGCGGTCGCACTTCGAGGCCATCCAGAGCGTGAGCTGGCCTTCATTCACGTCGCGGGAAGCAACGGAAAAGGCAGTGTCGTCACCATGCTCGAATCGACGCTGCGCGCGGCGGGCTACCGCACCGGTCAGTTCTCGTCTCCCCATCTTCAGCGCTACGTGGAGCGGATTCGCGTTGGTGGCCGTCCCATCTCGGAGCGCGAAGCCGCAAACCGGCTCCAGTCGCTGCGCACCGACGACCGCCTGCCCGCGCTCAGCTTCTTCGAGCACACCACGTTGCTGGCCTTCGAGGCGTTTCGAGATGCGCAGTGCGACATCGTTCTTCTCGAAGTCGGTCTGGGCGGACGCCTCGATTCGACGAACATCGTCACACCGCGGGTTTCCGTGATTACCAACATCAGCCTCGAACACCAGCGCATTCTCGGGGAAACGCGAGCGCTGATCGCCAAGGAGAAGGCCGGAATCATCAAGCCCGGCATACCCTGCGTCGTGGGTGCCAAAGGCCGAGAGGTGCGCCGGGCCATCGGAGCGGTCGCGCGCCGCCAGAAAGCACCCGTGCGTTGGGTCGGACAGGACTTCGAGGGAACTTGGGCAGGGCGAGCTCTGAACGTCCGCGTCGGAGAGAAGCGCTGGGATGGGCTCCGACTCGGCTTGAGCGGACGTTACCAGGGGGAGAACGCGGCCTGCGTGCTCGCCGCACTTGCGGAGCTGGACTCTTCGGAGTTCGCCGTGCCAGAGCAAGCCGTGCTTCGAGGACTGCGCAATGCCAAGTGGCCGGGCCGGCTCGAGCTTCACAAGGGACAGCCGAGCTTTCTCTTCGATGCCGCACACAACGCGGCCGGCTGCGCTGCGCTCGTCAGCTACCTCGACTTCCTGGATTGGCCGGGTCCCATCGTTTTGCTGTTCGCCGCGATGAAAGACAAGCGTCACGACCGCATGCTCGCCGCGTTCGACGGGACCGTTGCCCGACGCTTCTACGTCGCGCCCTCCATCGAGCGAGCCACGCCCCCGGATCGACTGGTCGAGCTTCGGCCGGGGACCGTTGCGCGTTCCGTTCGAGATGGCCTGGCCCGGGCACGACGCGCGGCGGGCCCGGAAGGGCTCGTCGTGGTCGCGGGCTCGATTTTCCTGGTTTCCGAGGTCCGCGCTCTAGTCAAAGGTGTTCGGACCGACCCGATCATTGCGATGTGATAGAAGGAGTCAGCATGAGCGCGTTTTTGCAAGCCTGTCGGCGCGAGCCGGTCCCTCACACACCCATCTGGATCATGCGCCAAGCGGGACGTTACCAGCCGGAGTATCGCGCTCTGCGCGAACGCGTGAGCTTCATCGAGCTTTGCAAGACGCCAGAGCTTGCTTGTGAGGTCACGGTCCGGGCCGTGGATCAGCTCGGCGTCGATGCAGCCATCATCTTCGCAGACATTCTGCTCGTGCTGGAGCCCCTGAAGATCGGCTTCGAGTTCACCGACGACCATGGGCCCAAGATCTTGAACCCTATACGGACGGCCGCTCAGGTCGACGCGATCGCCGACCAGATTCACGCCGCGCAGTCCCTTTCCTACGTGATGGAAGCCATCCGCATCACGCGCAAAGAGCTGGAGGTCCCGCTGATCGGTTTTGCCGGTGCGCCCTTCACGCTCGCCTCCTACGCGATCGAGGGTGGTGGCTCGAAGAACTACTACGAAACGAAGAAGATCATGTATCGAGACGAGGGCCTATGGCACGCCTTGATGGGAAAGCTCTCGGCAGCCCTCATCGACTACCTCCAGGCCCAAATCGAGGCCGGCGCCCAGGTCGTTCAACTCTTCGACAGCTGGATCGGCTGCCTCTCCGAGGCTGACTACAGGCGCTACGTACTGCCGCACTCCAAGGCCATCTTCGAGGCGTTGCCGCCGGAGGTTCCCGCGATTCATTTCGGCACCGGCAATCCGGAGCTCTATCCTGCAATACGTGAAGCAGGAGGCACGACCATCGGCATCGACTGGCGTGTTTCGCTCGACCGCGTCTGGAAGCAGCTCGGAGAAGAGGTCGGCCTCATGGGCAACATGGACCCGGCACACCTGCTCGCCCCCATCGACGAGATGAAGAAGGCAGCATCGGCCGTGCTGCAGGACGCGGCAGGCCGGTCCGGGCACATCTTCAATTTGGGCCACGGCATCATGCCGCAGGCAAGCGTCGACCAAGCCAAGGCGCTAGTCGATCACGTTCACGAAGCTAGCCTCCGAGATGGCTGACGAGCGACTCGTCATCGTCGGCGCCGGCATCGCCGGACTGGCTGCGGCCGAGCGTGCGGTTGCGCTCCGACCGGAGGCCGAAGTCCTCGTCCTGGAAGCCGCCGACCGGCCGGGCGGCATGCTGCAAACAGAACGAACCGAAGGACTCGTCATCGACCGGGGGCCGGACTCGATTCTCTCGGATCAGCCCACGGTCATGGAGCTCGCCGAACGGGTCGGGCTCGCAGATGCTGTCATCGGCACCGACAATCGCTTCCGTGGGGCGTACGTCGTCCACCGTGGAAAGCTCGTCCGGATTCCCGGCGGCTTCACCGTCGTAGGCACCTCGGACCGGCTCAAGCTGGCGCTTTCACCGATTTTGTCACCTCTGGGCAAGCTACGAGCTGCTTGCGAGCCCCTCATCCCTCGCGCTCACAAGCAAGACGAAAGCATCCGAGCCTTCGTCACGCGGCGCTACGGCAGGGAGCTCTTCGAACGCCTGGCCCAGCCGATGGCGGGCGGCATTTATGGCGGAGACCCCGACCGCCTCAGCGCGCACGCGACCCTGTCCCGTTTCGTCGAGCACGAACGAAAATTCGGCAGCGTGACACGCGGCCTGCGGGCGCGGACCCGCGCCTCGGAGTCCGAAACGGCCACGGGGGCTCGCTACGGACTGTTCGTCAGCTTTAAGAACGGCATGGGCGCTCTTCCGGAGGCCATCGCGCACAAGCTTGGTTCCCGCGTCCGGCTGAAGACGGCCGTGGCTCGGATTTCGCCGCAGGGCCCGGGCTGGACGGTCGAGCTCGCGTCGGGGGAGCGAGAGCTCGCCAACCGCGTCATCTTGGCGCTTCCCGCACGCGTCAGCACCCACTTGCTCAGGGGCTTCGACGAATCGCTCGCCGATGAGCTCGCAGCGATCGAATACGGAAGCGCCGCGACCGCCACCTTTGCCTGGAAGCGCTCCGAGGTGCCTCATCCCCTCGACGCCTTCGGGTTCGTGGTTCCCGAGACCGAACACCGAGATGCCTTGGCGGCCACCTGGAGCAGTGTGAAGTGGCCGGGCCGCGCGCCCGAGGACCAAGTGCTCATCCGAGTTTTCCTCGCGCGTCAGGAGCTGCTCGAGAGCGACGACGACGCGCTCGTCTCCGCGGCGCGACGCGAGCTCGCATCACTCATGGGCATCGAGGCAGAGCCGTCTCTGACCCGGGTAGACCGTTTCACGAACGCCATGCCCCGCTACCACCTAGGCCACATACAGCGGGTAGACCGAATCGAGCGGGCCATGTCCGCGCACCCCGGCCTCGCCCTGGCTGGC
Organism: uncultured delta proteobacterium; assembly: GCA_963746475.1. Lineage (GTDB taxonomy): Bacteria > Myxococcota_A > Polyangia > Polyangiales > Houyiibacteriaceae > SG8-38. Next base: position 83,531 of record CAVVBB010000001.1, on the reverse strand, counting down.
AACGCCTACCGCGGCGTCGGCATCCCGGACACCATCCGCTACGCCCAGCGTGCCGCCGAGTCGCTGCTATCGGGCTAGAAACCAGTCCGTGCGAATGCTGTCTTGGTCGCGGCACAAAGCCGACCCGAGCCGCTCACTTCTTGTGTCGCTGGATGAAATGGAAAGTCAGCGCGCCAGAAACGGACAGCTCGTTTCCGGCCATGCCTTTTTTGAAGCCGTTGCCATTGTCCTGGCCACGGACGTAGAGCCCATACATCTGGTAGTCGACGGCCGCGTCCAGGGAGATCCACTTGATGATGGGGATCCGTAGGCCTCCGCCGACGCTGGCCCCGCCACCGTCGGCTTCGACGTTGGAATAGCGCGAGTCCCCCAGGTCGAGCTGGCCGAAGTTGTAGCTCAACAAGGTTCGAAAGAACGGGTGCACGCCGGGCACGAAACGCAGCATGAAGCCCAAGTCGACGGCTAGGGTGTTGAAGTCGAACGTGTCGAGCTTGGCTTTTTTGTAACGCAACCCGATCGTAAACGAGCCGAGCTGAATTCCTGCGGCACCTCCGTACTCGATCCCCTCCTGGGAAATCTTGCCGAGCTTGTTTCCATTGATGGTGATCGACGCGAAGTTGTTGGGTTCCACTCTGGCCCAACCAACCGTTCCCTCGAGCCATAGGAGGCCACGAACCTTCTTGCTGTAGACCTTCCGTTCCTTCCCTTCATCCGCCGGCTCAGTAGCCGGAGGGGGAGCGGTGGCGGTGGTGCTCACGGAAGCGGTGGTCGGCGCGTGCACGGTGCCCGACTCCCAGTCGGGGTCTTGCGCTGCCGTGGTCGAAGCGAGCATCCAGAGGCTGGCGCAAAGGTAGATAAATCGAGTCTTCATGGAATGAGCCCTTGCCAAACCGACCCGCGGCCGGTTTCATCCGGGAGAACCTAGCAAGAATGGGCATCCGATGTGAAGAAGCCTTACGGCAAGTTTCGAAATGCGCTCGGCAATCCATCCGCTTTCGAGGCCATGGTGGCCGGAAATCGCGTGCACTTACTGCGCGACGGCGCCGAGGCGTTTCCCGCCATGCTGACGGCCATCGAGGAGGCTCGGACCGAGATCTTCCTCGAAATGTACTGGTTTGCCTCGGACAGGATTGGGACCCGATTCGCTGAGGCGCTCGAGGCCAAGGCGCGCAGGGGCCTTGTCGTACGGATCATGTACGATGCCGTTGGCAGCCTGCAGGCGGACGAGCGAATGTTCTCGCGCCTAAAGGACGCGGGCTGCGATGTGCGCCAGTACAACCCGATTGCGCCTTGGCGGGCGCAGTTTCGGGTGGGTCTGATCAATCACCGAGACCATCGCAAGCTCTTGGTGGTCGATCGCTGCATCGGCTTCACGGGCGGCGTCAATCTCACCGACGCCTGGGCGCCAGCGGAGCAGGGTGGGCAGGCCTGGCGTGACGACACGGTTCGCATCGAGGGCCCCGCCGTCGAGCAGATGCGGGAGATCTTCATGCACGGCTGGACGCATTGGGACTCGCCGGGATCGAGCTTCCGTCCCGAGGGCTCTGCGGTCACGCCTGTCGTGGAGTCCGACCCGGGTCGCTCCGGTCGCGTGCGCGTCCTCGCAAACCACTCCTTCATGGAGCGCCTCGCCATTCGACGGGCCTACCTTCAGGAGATCGAGGCTGCCAAGCGTTCCATCTGCATCACCAACAGCTACTTCGTTCCCGATGGTCGCATCCGACGCTCCCTTGCCAGTGCCGTGGAACGAGGGGTCGAGGTTCGCGTGATCGTGCAGGGTCGCACCGACGTTCCCGTAGCCAAATATGCGGGAAGAAAGATCTTCGGGCGCCTTTTGCAGGACGGCATCCAGCTCTACGAATGGCAAGGCCCCATCCTCCATGCCAAGACCGCGGTCATCGACAGTCGCTGGTGCACGGTCGGCACTTACAATCTCGACTACCGCTCTTGGCGCTTCAACCTGGAGGTCACCGCCGCCATCGAAGACGCGGCCATCGCACGGGCCCTCGAACGGCAGTTCAGCGCAGACCTGGAGCGCTGCAAGCCCATCGACTATGAGAGCTGGAGCAATCGGGCGGTCGGAGACCGGCTACTCGACAACTTCTTCTTCCGTTTCCGAAAACTGCTCTGAAATGCCGAGGCGAGCGCAACACGCTTACATCGACCCGCTCGATGCCATTTGGCTCACGGTCGCTGAGCGCGTCGGCTTTCGTGTTCAACGTTCGGACGCGGTGTATGCGTCGGTTCGCGACGGCGTCGTTTGGATCGGGGAGTCGGCCTCCCTCGACCCGGACGACTGCCTCGCGCAGATGATTTTCCACGAGCTCTGTCATTCCCTGATCGAGGGCCCCGCCAAGCTCGGGGTCGAGGACTGGGGCCTTGGCAACGTCGACGACCGCGACGTTCCACGCGAGCACGCGTGCTTGCGGCTCCAGGCGGCGCTGTCGCAGCGGTACGGCCTCCGGGAAGCCCTGGCCCCGACCACCGACTTCCGCGCTTACTACGATGGGCTTCCGGGCGACCCCATGGGGCCTGGGCAGGGCGACCCCGACCCGGTGCTCCAGCTGGCCGCACAAGGGCTTCAGCGCTCCGAGGAGCCGCCCTGGGGGCCGCATATCGACCTAGGCCTACGCGCCACCGAGCGCATTCTGCGGGTCGCGCGCGACTTTGGCGCGGCCGACCCAGGGGCCCGCTTGCCGCCGCTATGGACCCGGCTGGGCGATTCGGCTGCCTCCGACAGAGATGATTGACTTCAGGGGCTTGCCCCGGTTTCGGGAGTCCGCTTTGCCTGTCTTCGGCCCTGTGGTATGCCTCGCCCGCTTCATGAGAAGCCGGGGTCCGCAAACGGCCTCCGAAACTCCGCACACTTCTCGGCTCGCGCAGTCGTTCCGGTGCCCGCAAGCGGGTTGACCGACTGGAGAAGTGGAAGCTCAACCGAAAGGAGAAGAGAGCCATGGCACAAATCACTCACGAAATCGAGGAAGCCCCCGAGCTCACCGCGCTGGGGAGTCCCGACGTTGCCTCCGGTGACCTGCCCATCGGGCTTCGCGCCCTCATCGATGCCGGCGTTCATTTCGGCCATCAGACGAAGCGTTGGAACCCACGCATGCGTCAGTATATTTACGGCGCCCGCAACGGGATTCACATCATCGATCTCGATCAGACGGCCGAGCTCTTCAAGCGCGCCTACGAGTTCGTGGCTGAAACCGTGAGCCGAGGTGGTCACGTGCTCTTCGTCGGAACGAAGCGTCAGGCTGCGGAGGTCGTGCAGGACGAGGCAGCGCGTGCAGAACAGTTCTTCGTGACCGGTCGCTGGCTCGGCGGCACGCTGACGAACTTCCGCACGATGAAAGGCGGCATCGACCGCCTCAACGACATCGAAGCCCAGATTGCGGATGGCTCGATCAACCAGCTTCGCAAGAAGGAAGCTCTGTCGATCCAGCGTGAGGGTGAGAAGCTCGCCAAATACCTGGGCGGCATCAAGAAGATGAGCTCGCTGCCGTCGCTGATGTTCGTCGTTGACCCGAACCAGGAGCACATCGCCGTCCGCGAGGGCCGCAAGCTTCACATCCCCATCATCGCGCTGACGGACAGCAACTGCGATCCGGACCTGGTGGACTTCGTCATTCCCGGAAATGACGACGCGATTCGTTCGATCAAGCTAATCACGTCACGCATCGCCGATGCGTGCATCGAGGGCAAGGCGCGCCGCCGCGAGTTCGTGCAGCGCGACGGTGCCAAGGCTCCAGAGGCTTCCGCAGAGGGCCTCCAAGTGGAGTTCGCCCGCAAGCGTGCGCCCGGCGCACCGGAGCAGGGCAACCCCGAGAGCTGAGGCGGCGCTGACCCCCATTTTCGATCGATAGGTAGGAGAGTTATGGCTGAGATTACCGCAGGAATGGTGAAGTCCCTTCGTGACCGTACGGGTGCAGGCATGATGGCGTGCCGCGATGCCCTTCGGGAAACCTCGGGCGACGAGGAAAAGGCGATCGAGATCATCCAGAAAAAGGGATTGGCCAAGGTCGCCAAGAAGGCCGGGGCCATCGCGGGCGACGGGCTCGTGCATGCTTACATTCATGGCGGTGGCCGGGTAGGCGTTCTCTTGGAAGTGAACTGCCAGACGGACTTCGTGGCCCGAGGCGACGACTTCAAGCAGTTCGTCGAGGAGACCGGCATGCAGGTGGCGGCCGAGTCGCCGCTCTACGTCAGCGAGGACGCCATTCCGCAAGCCGACATCGATGCCCAGCTGTCCCTTTACCGTGGTCAGATGGCCGAGGAAGCTGAGGCGAGCGGCAAAGAGCGGCCCGCCGCGGCCCTCGAGAAGATCCTCGAAGGCAAGCTGGCTAAGTGGAAGAAGCAGGTCTGCCTGTTGGACCAGGTCTCGATCATGGGCGACGAGAAAACCATCCAGGATCGCCTCGAAGCACTCACCGCCAAGCTAGGCGAAAAGATCAGCATTCGTCGCTTCGTTCGCTTCGAGCTGGGTGAGGGAATCGAAAAGAAGAAAACAGACCTAGCAGCTGAGGTGTCTGAGGCGCTACAAGGCACCTGAGACATGTCGAACGAACTGCAACCGCTCAGGCGCGTACTTCTGAAGCTCTCCGGGGAGGCTCTTTCGACCGGCCCCGGAGGCAACAGCATCGATCCCGAGGTTCTCAATGCCATCAGTGCAGAGATCCGCGACGTTCAGTCGCGCGGATGCGAGCTCGGAATTGTCATCGGTGGTGGTAATATTTTCCGAGGCATGAAGCTCAGCGCCCGCGGGATGGACCGCACCGCTGCAGACCACATGGGCATGCTCGCGACCGTGATGAACGGCCTCGCGCTCCAGGATGCCTTGGAAAAGGCCGGCGTGGACACGCGCGTCATGAGTGCGCTCGAGATCCGGGCCGTCTGTGAGCCCTACATTCGGCGCCGCGCAGTGCGCCACCTCGAGAAGGGGCGGGTAGTGATCTTCGTCGCGGGTACGGGCAACCCGTACTTCTCGACCGACACCGCGGCCGCGCTGCGAGCGATGGAAATCCATGCGGACGCCCTGTGCAAGGCCACGAAGGTCGACGGGATCTACGACAAGGATCCGACGCTGCACCCCAACGCTGAGATGATCCCTCGACTCAGCTACGACAGGTTTTTGCTCGAGCGTGTTGGTGTCATGGACGCTACTGCCGTCGCCCTTTGCCGTGACAACGATTTGCCCATTCGCGTATTCAAGCTTACTACACCCGGGAACATCCAACGGGTTGTCGCGGGCGAGGATGTAGGTAGCCTCGTGACAGCCGAGGGGTAACCCGCAATAGTCGAGGCCACGATGCTCAGTGAAACCCTAGACGAGCTCAAACAATCGATCGACAAGGCGCACGAGGCGCTGCGCCGTGAGCTTGGGAAGATTCGAGCGGGACGCGCGAACCCCAGCATTCTCGACGCCGTCCGGGTGGACTACTTCGGTACGCCGACCCCGCTCAAGCAGCTCGCCTCGATCTCCGTGCCGGAGCCCAGGCTCATCATGCTGAAGCCCTTTGATCGCACCCAGATGCAGGCGATCGAGAGGGCCATCATGGACGCCCAGCTCGGCCTAAATCCGCAGAACGATGGCGAGCTCATTCGCCTCCCGATTCCGCCCTTGACCGAGGAGCGGCGCAAGGACCTGGTGAAGGTGGCCCGCAAGGTCGGCGAGGAATGCAAAGTCGCCGTTCGCAAGGCCCGGCACGAGGCCAAAGACATGATCGACAGCCTTCAAAAGGAAGGCGAGGTTGGGGAAGACGACGCCGAGCGAAGCCGCAAGGAACTCGAGGAACTCGTCAAAGCGGGCACCCACCGAGTCGACGAGATCGTCTCCAAGAAAGAGACAGACATCCTAGAGGTGTAAAGAGGGGGTGGAGGATGGGATTTCCTCCCGTCGATCTCCTCGTCTTCGAAGCCGTTGAGGCCTCCGCCGCTCCTCAACGATGCGCTGCATCGCCTAGTCGAGCCGAAGGTGCTTTTGTCTGCGGGATCACTGGGGGGCTTCTACTAGCTGTGCCAGGCTTTTTGCGATGACTGCAGCGATCTGCTGTGCGCTGGCGCGGGTTTCGAGGATGCTCTGATTGACCTCCAGCTCAACGCCGAGATAGGACCCCGGGGCAAAACGTCGTCGCAGGTAGGTCACGAAACCATCGGACTTTCCGAGATAGGGATAATTTCGGCGCACGCGAAGGTTCGGGTCACAGACGCGCAGAGCGCTCTTCCAGCGTTCGCAAAGCTGGCGTTCGGCGGAGCGAGAGGGGTCGTAGAGGAGACCCACGTCGGCGGTGCGCAGCTCGCCGTCTAGTCGAGGTGTGAAGCTGTGCACACCGATGTGTAGGACGCGCGCGCCGGTGCCGATTTGTTGCCTTATCCGGGACTCGACCATGTTTCGATGCGGGAAATAGTAGCGTTTGAGCAGGCCGTGCCTTTCGGTCGGGCCGAGCTGCCGCGAGAGCTCCGAGAGCAGCCGTGGATGATTTTCCGAGCGGTTGAGGTCGACCAGAAGCCGGGTCACGGTGCTGGCGTAGAGGGGGGCACCGAGGGCCCGAGAGAGCGAACGGGCGAGCGTAAGCGCGCCCAGGTCACTGCCCCGGTGGCTCTGCAGGGCCTTGCGAGCGGCCTCGCTGACGAAGATATGCCGATACTCGGCCGGGATTCGCGCACCGGCGTGCTCGCAGCTCAGCAGCAGCGCCAAGGGCTTCACGAGTCACTCGAAAAGAACCGGTCTCGAGCCAAGCAATCGGCGAGGCGCGCATACACTTCGTGCAGCCGTGCCCTGCTCGGACGTGGACCGGCGGCTCGCGCGACTCGGCGCGCCAGGCAGCCCTCGCTCACAATCGAGCGAAGCAAGGGAGCTGCTGCGGCGTGCTCCGCGTGCTTGTCCACCTGGGTCTCGATCAAGTGCGCCCAAATCTCGTTTGCGCGCATCTTCCCGTTCTCTTGCAGTCCAAAAGCCCGCAGAAAGTCCGGGTTGTCGATGACGGCCAGGTCGGCCTCCGCAACGGTCGAAATGAAGATCTGCTCGAGCGCGCCCTCGTGCCAGCTTTGCTGTTCCTCGAGGCCGACCCAAGTTTCTTCGATGAGCGCGCGGATTGCAGCCGTCGCGCCCTGGGCGATCGCGATGTCCATCCGAGGGCACTCCTGGACGTCGATGACGCGAATCTCGAGAGCCATCCGGTCGAAGCGCGCGATGCAGCCACGGGCGTTGATCCACTCGTGTTGCAGGATGCCCTGTGGGTCATGGGGCGCCAGGTCTCGGTAAATGCCTTCCAGCAAGAGTTCGTAGTCATCCTGCCGAAACACCGCCTCGGGGATGACGCGACCGGTCACCGACGGAATGCGGCGCGCGTTGTGACGATACACGTCGAGGCGCGTATCGAGCAGGCCGGTGCAATGTCCGTCCATATAGGGCGAGCTCGCCGCAAGCGCCGGAAGGATGGGGAGCAGCAGCCGAATGGCCGCGTGCAGTCGACCGAGCTCTTCGTCGTTCGAAAAGGGCAGGTTGACGTGCATGCTCTGCAGGTTCGACCAGCCGTGTCCTCGGCAGTCGAAAATGCGATGCAGGCTTTGATAGATGATGTCGTCCCCGTGTGGCCAGAGACGAAGCTCGTCCGTGGCCATCCAGGGGTGCATGGCGGTCGGCAGCAGCCGTGCGCCCATCGGCGCCAGCAAGCCGTTGATGACGTTGATGTCGGCTTGAAAGTGATCGTGTAGGCCCGTCAACGAGCGCACGGGCCCGTTGGTCTTGAGCTCGATGAGGTGCAGAGCCAACTCGTTCGACCAGCACAGCGCCCCCCGTTCGACCTCCATTTCATAGCTGCCGGCAACCTTCTTCAGCAGCTCGTCGGCGATCGGTCGCACCGACAAGGTCTCCGCATCGACGATCATGTACTCGATCTCGATGCCAAAGCCTTGAAAAAGTTGAAGCGGCGTCTCTGGCTCCACGGTAATCAACCTTGACCGCGTCGTTCGAGTCGCGCGTACAAGCTCTGCATGATTTGGATGTATAGATCGTCTTTGAGGACTGCGTCCTCGGTACCGGCCTCGATGCTCGGGTTGTCGTTCACTTCCATCACGCACAGGCGCTCGCCAACTTGCTTCACATCCACTCCATACAGTCCGTCGCCGATGAGGTTCGCTGCCCGAACTGCGAGATCGACGACTTCTGGAGGCGCCTCTTCAATCGCGAGCGTCTCTGAACGACCATAGAGTCGCTGGCGTTCCCCGACCGCTTTCTGAATCTGCCAGTGCCCGCGCGCCATGTAATACCGACATGCATACAGTGGCTTTCGGTCGAGCACCCCGATGCGCCAGTCGAAGTCCGACGCGACGAACTCCTGCGCGATCAGGAGCTCGGAGTCTTGCGAGAAGTGGCGCAGATGACTGGATAGCTCGTCCACGGTCTTGGCCTTCACGACGCCTGCGGAAAACGAGCTGTCTGGCTTCTTGAGCACGCAGGGCAGCCCGAGCGTTTCGGCCACGTGCTCCGCGGTTTCGCGATAGACGACGAGGGTCTTGGGGCAGTCGATGCCGTTCTGCTCGAACAGCTCCGCTTGATAGACCTTGTTCGTACATCGGACGATGGACTCGGGATCGTCGATGACGACCAGGCCCTCCGCCTCGGCGCGTCGAGCGAAGCGATAGGTGTGGTGATTGACGGAAGTCGTTTCGCGAAGGAACAGAGCGTCGAACTCGGCGATTCGACCGAAGTCCTCCTTGCCGATCACCCAGGCATCCATACCAACCTTCTTGGCGGCACGAAGAAACCTCTGAATCGCCTTCTCATCGGACGGGGCGTCGGTTTCCTCCGGGTTCACGAGAATCGCCAGGTCGTATCGAGCCCGCTTGACCCCCGACGCCCGAGGTCTTCTGAAGTAGCGTTTGGCTTGCTCGATGGCGAACTCGCGGTGCGACTCGGGGATCTCGTGCAGCGAGATCACGCGAAGTTTTTCCAGGCGCCACTGGCTACCGTTCTTGGAAAACTCGGCACGCAAGAAGGGCGCTGGGAAGTGATTGAAAAGCGCTCGCGAGAGCCTGTCGTATCGACTCGCCAGGTTACGCCCGAAGTAGATACTCAGAACGAACGTTGGGCTCTTGATCGGCGCGAAGGCGTGCTGAAGGAGCAACTCAGTGCTCTCTGAGGCGATGCGGACGATCGACGACTGACGCAGGTCCTGCATCGTCGTCACGGAGGGCAAGGGCTTGTGACCGCGAGCCTCGGCCAGCAACGACACATAGTAGCCGGCGCTTTGATAGGCGTAGGTTTTGCAGAGATTGAAGACTTTCGCTCTCTTGTGTGCGACGAAACTCGGATCGGTCAGGTATTCCGAAGCCGTGACGACCTCGGCTCCGGGAATTTGCAAGGGCCACTGCTCGGGCCGCTCAACGACGATGAGCGCGGTCACTTGGAGCCTCCGGGCGCGGTCGGGTTTTTCGGTGTGAGCAAGAGCAGGTTCGCATCGTAGGTCATGACTCCGAGGGCGATGGAGGTGATCAAGCGGTCCATCCCAACTTGATAGTGGTGGGCGCGAAAGCGCGGGTTGTCGTGCGACGGATCGGCGACGCTGACCCGTCTATTCTTCCGGTCGTAGCCGCTCAAGACCACGAAGTGACCGACGGGGTCGCCGCGCTCGCCGTCGTATTCGTCCTCGAACTCCCGCGCACACTGGTAAAGATAGGTCGCGCTCAAGCCCGTGAGGATGGGGACTCCGCGATTCAAGAAACGTCGGAGCAGAGAGGAGGACAGTTCTTCGAAGTGCACCGTGCCCCCTAGGGCCAGATAATCGAGATAGCTATCTGTGGTGTTCCTGAGCTTGCGGGATCGCTTGTGTTTCTTTTGTGCCGTCAGTCGCTCTGCGAGGTCGACGCCGCTCGCAAACCAAGTCGGGTCGAACATCTGGAGGTTGTATGTGTAGATCTGCGCGTCGTACCCCCGTTGAAGGGCGTGGCACGCAAGCGAGACCGCCAGAGTGCCCCCTTCCGGCAGAGGGGGAATATCTTTGACGACCGACGGCAGGCCCACTTGGTCTCCCCAGTAGCTGTAGACGGCGTGCAGGCACGTTGGCCCGCAGGTCGTGTCGTCCGGCTGAGGGAGGATTTGCAGCTCGAGCTGAGCGTTCTTGGGCATCGTTGCTGATGAAGACTAGCCGAGCCGAAGCGGCCAGCCAGGAGAATGAGCAGGGTCAAACTAGGCCGGGAGGGGCTTGCTTCCAGCGCCAGGCCGCCCGGAGAAATGAGCCCGTTGGCTTGGCATCGGCTCGTCGCCGGAACACCTCAGAAGGGGAACCCGAAGTTCACGTAGACTTGGACGCCCCCGCCTTCGTCGAAGCCGTAGGCGAGGCCGAGGCGAAGGGAATAAGCCAACTCGTACCCGAGGGTGAAGTCGCCGAGCAGCTCGGCGCCGACGCCTTTCTTGAAGTCCTCGAAATCGATGGCGCCGAAGTACGCGCTGCCCCAATCGAAGAAGACCAGCGCGTACATCCGGTCGAAGAATAGAGGGACTGTCTCTGGACCACGAAGAACTCTGACGAGGGGAAAGCGGTACTCGGACTGGAGCAGCTGAAAGCGATCTCCGATCATCGAAAACGCCGGGTAGCCGCGGAGGGCTACACCCCCCAGCTGGTCGTCGTTGACGAGCTGGTCGAGCAAAGAGGTATCGGGAAAGCCGCCAAGCGAGAAGGAGCCCCGCTGCCCGCGGCCGTCGTAGGCGGCCCCGCCGCCATAGCGAAGGGCGAACACTTGGTGCTTCTTCCATGGGGCCTCGACGAACCGACGGACGGCCCATGACGCGCGCACGAAGCTGAAGCGTCCGCCGAGCGACGGGTGCCCAAGAGAAAGAGTAGCTGACAAGGAGCGCCCCGCGGAGGGCGTCATGTCGAAGGTCTGCTGGCGAACGTCGCTGTACGTCCAGCCCAGAGCAAATCCCCCCTCGGGACCGGTGCCCGGAACGACGGGGGGCGGTTCGTTCGGATCGATGGGCACCCTCACACCCTCGAGGACGCGGCTCCAACTCCAACCGTAGCTCGCGCTGATCGAGTTGCGGTGAAAGGAACGTGGGATTTGGTAGCTCGCGCCAATGCGGCCTCCTAGCAGGTCTTCGGTCCATTGCTGGGGCACACCGTTGATCTGCAGGCCGCCCCGCAAAGACACCTGTCGGAAGAGCGTGACGAAAAGGTCCGGCGGCATTCGCCGCAAGGTGTAGCGGAACTCCGTGTTGACGTACCCTTCTTCCAGCGACACGCCGACGCGCCAGCGCCAATCGTGAAAACCCGCTACGTCCCTACCGTTCAGGGTGATGCCGAGCTGGCGTCCGAAAGTGTCTTCCTGAAAATCGAGCGCCCAGGAGCGCGGGGCCAGCGTGGGGGCAGCGATGTAGCGCGTCCCCAAGTCCGGGTTGAACGCGTCGCTACGGCTCGGTGGCGGGCGCGTGTCGACGTAGGCCGGTGCGGCTCGACCGGTGCCTGGCTCGAGGTCCAGCATGTAGATATCGAAGCCTCGGCTCGTGTAGCCGATGTAAGCCAGTCGCGTGCCATCCGGAGAGGGAGCGGGCGTGTAGGCCCCGGAGATCACGTTGGTCAGTTGCCAGGTCTGCCCCGTCTCGAGATCCCACCCGTAGAGGTTGGCAATCCCTGTTCGGTCGCTCGAAAAGTACAACCGCTTCCCGTCTGGTGACCAGGCCGGCCCCGTGTCGAGTGCACGGTCCTGGGTAATGCGTGTGACAGCCCGGGTCTGCAGGTCCATGACATGGATATCCCGGTACCCCCCTTCGAGCCAAACGCTGTAGGCGATCTTCGCTCCGTCCGGAGAGAACCGCGGCGTGAAAACCTGCTCGAAGTCGCCGCTTCGCACCAGGATTTCCTTGCTGTCTTCGATGGCATCGATCTCGGCGATCCAAAGGCTCGAGGTCCCGTTCTCATTGCGCGAGAAGGCAATCCTCTTGCCGTCGGGAGAAACGTCCGGGTAGCGCGCGCGGAGCCCCTTGGTGAGGCGTTCGCGCTTCTTCGTCTCGGGGTCCAGCCGAAACAGATCATAATAGAGAAAGATCGTCTTATAGGCATCGATGGACTCGTAGTAGACATCACCGTCCGGTGCGCGGACCGGGTAAGACTCACCACGGCTGCGTCTCAAGGATCGGCTTTCATCGCGCTTTAGATCGTGAAGCCGGATCTGCGGGTCGCTTTGCCCGTCGCTCACGTAATAGCTCAGGGTGTCATCGTCGAAGAAGCGCAGTCCTCGCACGGTCTGCCCCAAGTACGTGAGCCGTTCTCCCTGCACAATGCCCTGCTCGCGGATCTCGCGTGCGACGCGTGCGTAATCTGCCTGCATGTCGGCCACCCAGAGCGCGTACAGTTCGCTGAAAGTGAAGCCCTGAATGCGGCTTGCCATTCGGTTGACGCTGAACGGAATGGCTCGGGATCCATACCACTGCGCCCATTTGCCGATGACCTCCTCTCCCCAGCGCTGCACCATCCAATCGACGAAGCGTGAGCCGTAGAGGTACCAAATGTTCCCCTGAGGCCAGTAGTCGGTGTTGTTGTTCAGCGTGTCGAAGTGGACGACATTGTCCTCTAGCACCGCCATCCGCATGTACATCTCGAACATCGTCGAGCGCATGCGTCCTCCGGCCGTCTGCGCCGACTCTTCGTAGGTAGCGACGCCCTCGATGATCCAGTTTGGAAGGATTTGGTTCGGGGACCATCGACGACCGAAGATCTTGTTTGCGATGGCTGGGATGCCCCCGATGTTGTCGAAATGCAGGATGTGCGAGTGCTCGTGTGTGATGAGCACCGTCATCCAGTCGTCGAAGTCACCGAGCACGGAGAGATCGTCGGGTGCCGAGGCGAAAAGCCTCATGGCGTTGTAGGGGACGGCCGTGGCCGAGCCATTCGCCGAGTCGGTCTCATCCGTGAGAACAATCTGGACCCGCCGTTTGGGGACGTCCAGGAAGACCGGCTCGAGTCGGCCCTGCGCACGCTCGGCGACCGCCAAGACCCGCCTCGCCAGCAGTGCCAGCCGCTCAGGGTAGTGGACCGCAAAATGTTCACTGCGGATGGTCCGCCAGCGAGAGGACAGCTCCCGGCTCTGCGACGCTGCGGTGTTTGCCCCCAAAAGCACCAGCAGACATGCGGTCAATGCCAGCGCTCGGCCCATTCCCTCCTCTTCTAGCATGCCGCATTTCGCGCATCCCAAGAGATGCGGACTGGGCACCTCTGTTCGGACGCTCAGCAGACTCGGCGCTTCAAGCTTGACCTTCGGCCCTCCAACCTCCTAGTTTAAAAGGCGAATAGGCTTCGTTTCGAAGAAGCAATCGGGTGTGGGGGAGTCAATTTCAATGCTGCCATTGGCGCTGCGTTTCATCTCTGGGAAGTACCAAGGCGGAGAGTTTCCTCTGCCTCAGCAGGGCGAGATCGTAATCGGTCGCTCGAGTGAGCTCGACATGGTCCTCGTCGAGGACATGGTGTCGCGCAGACACGCGAGGATAACGGTCGAAGACGGCGAAGTTTTTCTGGAAGACCTAGGCTCCACGAATGGAAGCTTCGTCAACGGGGAAAAGATCACGAAGACCAAGCTCGCCGAGGGAGACCGCGTTCTCATCGGCACCAGCATCATCAAAGTGATCGTCGCCGAGGGCAGCGCGTCGGTTGCCGAGGCCAAGGAGCAACTGGAAGAGGCCGCGGCCAGTAGGCGCCCCTCGTCTTCTTCCATCATGACCGGTTCCATCTCCGAGGTCGCTCTCCCAGACCTCCTGCAACTATTTGCGGCCTCCAAGAAGACTGGGATCCTCAAGATCACGACCGATGGCGGCGTTGGCTCGATCTACCTGGAAGACGGCATGGTGAACTTCGCCGTGGTCAATGGCGATGAGTCCGTCGATCCTGAAAAGTCATTCTACCGGATCCTTCATTGGGACACCGGCACCTTCGATTTGATGCCCGCCAAGGAGCGTGAGTTCCCGGTGACGATTCAAGCGAGCGTCGAGGCCTTGCTGATGGAAGGCATGCGGCAGCTGGACGAGATTCGCCGGCTCGGCGATGCCTTGCCTCCACTCGAGTCCGAAATTCGAGTGCAGTTCCCCTTGGAAACCCCTTTGCGAGACGCCAGTCCCGAAGAGCTCGATGTAATTCAGCTCGCGCTCAACCACGACAAGCTCGTCGACGTGCTGAATCACGCTGAAAAGTCGGACATCGAGACGGCTGAGGTCATCGTCGGGCTCGTCGAAAAAGGCTACATTACGGCCGCCCGCTGAACGGCGGGCCGTGGGGCGCGCTCACGAACGATCGATCGCGAGAGCGCCGTGCTGCGTCAGGAGTCTGAGTAGCAGGTGCTCCGAGTAGTTCGTCAGCTCGGTGAACACCACGCCCATCCCCGGTGGGTCATCCTGGACTCGGACGACCTCGCCCATGCCCTCGATGGTCTCCACGTCTTCCATGATCACCGTGAAGCGCAGGTCCACTATCGTACCGACGGGCAGCGGATCCTTCGAGCGGACGAACACCCCGGTGCGGGAGACGTTGGTGACATACTCGTGGACGAACGCATCAAACGATTCGAACTCTTTGTTGATCGTGATGCGCTGGTCTGTTCTTTGGTCTGTGTCGCTTTGGGCCATCGGAAAGGCTCAGCCTCCGGTGAGGTCAAACTGCTCGAGATGGTAGTCATTGCGCGGATTGAGAACCATTCTCCGCTGAAAGCGCCGAGCCGCTTCATCCAAGGACACCTTCTCCTCCCGCTCTAGCATGTCGCAGACCGCCGGGTGCGCACTGATGACGATTTTGTAGCCGGGCAGAGCGTCTCGTTCGCGCCGCATCTGCCGAAAGATCTCGTGGCAGACGGTTTCCTTCGACTGAAGTTGGCCGGTTCCGTCGCAGAAGAAACAGGGTTCATAGAGCATGCGTCCAAGCGACTGCCGCGTGCGCTTCCGCGTCATTTCGACCAAACCCAGATCACTGATCCGGATAGCCGTGGTCTTGGATTTGTCGTCCTTCAGAGCGGTCAGCAGGGCCTTGAACACTTTGTCGCGATGGGCCTGCCGTTCCATGTCGATGAAATCGAGGACGATGAGCCCACCAATGTTTCGAAAACGCAGCTGGTAGGCGATCTCGCGAACGGCTTCGACGTTGGTCTGCAGGATCGTCTGCTCGACATCACGCCCTTTGCCCGTGAAACGTCCGGTGTTCACGTCGATGGCGGTGAGGGCCTCGGCCTGGTCGATGACGAGATGGCCCCCCGACGGAAGCTGGACTTTGCGGGAAAGAGCCCGTGTGATCTCCTCTTCGATGCCGTACTCGTCGAAGAGAGGCTCCCGCCCATCATAGAAACTCACGTCGCCGGCACGTTCGGGGAGGAACAGTGAAAGAAATTCCTTCAGCCTCAGATATTGGGCTTCGTCGTCGATCACGATCTCGTTCACTTCCTCGGTGAACAGATCCCGGGCCGACTGAATGACGATGTCCGGCTCCTCGTAGATCAGCGCGGGTGCCTTTTTGGCGGCTTCGCGGTCGGAGCGCGCCTGCTCCCAGACTCTGACGAGGTATCCGATGTCGGCCTTGAGCTTCTTCTTCGTCAAGCCCTGTGCGAGCGTCCGAACCACGACGCCGCCCTCCGGTGGCTTGACGGAGTCGATGACTTCTTTGAGCCTGCGTCGTTCGAGGTCATTGCCGATGCGCTTGGACACCCCGACATGATCGACCGTCGGCATGAAGACGACGTAGCGCCCCGGTAGTGCCACATGGCTCGTCACCCGGGCGCCTTTGGTTCCGATCGGTCCCTTCGAAACCTGGACCATCAGTTGCTGGCCCTCGTTGAGCAGATCGCGAATCGGCGTCTTTCTCGAGGCCCGACCTCGTCGCCCCTTCGTGCCGGACTTCCCGTTGCCTTGCTCGCCGTCCTCTTCGCTGCCCTCGTCGGCGATGAGATCCTCGACATGTAGAAACGCCGCTCGGTCCAAGCCAATGTCGACAAACGCAGCCTGCATGCCTGGCAGGACGCGCGTGACACGACCCAGGTAGATGTTGCCTACCGGGGAGCGGTTATGTCGGCGTTCGACGTACAATTCGCTAAGGACGCCGTCGGCGATGAGCCCAACTCGGGTCTCGCCGATATCGACGTTCATCAGCAGCGTGTTCTTCCCCATGCGTGCTTTGTTCTTCTCGCCTGGATCAATCGCCTGACGTACTCCCGAGCGAGCACGTCAGCCGATCGTTTCTCCCCTGGCGTTCTAGTTCTTCTCGAAGATCTCTTCGATCTCGGCTTGCGTGCTCTCTTCGGTTTTGGAGCGCGCTACGGCGATCTCCTTCACCACCAGGTTGCGAGCAGTCTCGAGCATCTTCTTTTCACCGAACGAAAGCGACTTTTCGGCTTGAAGTCGGTAGAGATCGCGCATGACCTCGGCAACGTCGAAGACGGAGCCGGTCTTGATCTTGTCCATGAACCCGCGATATCGGCGGTTCCACGTCTGGTTGTCGAACACGACGGGCTGTTCTTCGAGCAGCGCGAAGATCTCCTCGATGTCCGACTCGGAGATGGGCGGGCGCAAGCCGACCTTAGACGACTGCGCTACGGCGACCATGATGGTGTCGTTGTTTTTCCCGTCGAGCGGCCGAAGCACGTAGAATTCCATCTTGGCGCTGCCGATCTTTCTCTCTTCGATGGAGACAACCTCGGTCACGCCCTGCTTCGGATAGATAGCTTTGTCACCAACCTTGAAAACGTGTGCTCCCGCCTGCATCGGGACTCCTTTTTCGTAGAAAAATTCCCCTCACACCAACATCGTGGTTGCTGCGTGTGGCAAGGAACGGGTCGCTGTCTGTTTTCGAGCTTCTTGTCGTACTCGGCAGCGACTCAGTCCGCCCTTCCGGTCGGCCTGGCTGGGGGCCGGGCCGGGGCGAAATGTAGTCCCAAGGGGAGGTCGGGTCAATGCGATCTCGGCAAGGGTGAGCGCCGGGTGATCCGGGCTCTTCTAGCTCGATACCAACATTATTCAGCTTTTCAGCGCCATTTGATATACTATCAATATTGAATGATTTCAGTGTTTTATGGGCTGAGCTTGCAAAAGTTTTGGCTCAAATACACCAAAGTTATGTATAATTCATGTGCGGTATCGGTTGACACGTGAAGTGACGTGACAATACGGTACATGCACCTGCAATCTTGACCCACCTTGGAGGAGGTCGACATGGCGACTGCAAAGAAGAAGCCAACGAAGAAGCGCACAACCAAAAAGGCCGCCACAAAGCGCACGGCCAAAAAGGTCGCTAAGAAGCGAGCCGTCAAGAAGGTCGCTAAGAAGCGAGCCGTCAAGAAGGCCGTGAAGAAGCGGGCCGTCAAGAAGGCTGCGAAGAAGCGAGCCGTCAAGAAGGTCGCTAAGAAGCGAGCCGTCAAGAAGGCCGTGAAGAAGCGAGCCGTCAAGAAGGCCGTGAAGAAGCGGGCCGTCAAGAAGGCTGCGAAGAAGCGAGCCGTCAAGAAGGCTGCGAAGAAGCGAGCCGTCAAGAAGGCCGTGAAGAAGCGAGCCGTCAAGAAGGCCGTGAAGAAGCGAGCCGTCAAAAAGGCAGCGAAGAAGCGCGCGACGAAGAAGCGCGCGACGAAGAAGCGGACGACCGCGCGGAAGAAGAAATAATCTTCCGGTCGGGCGGGCCCCCTGGGCCCGTCGAGGGGTCGCGAGACCCCTAGCCAGAGGCTTCGCTCATTTGCGGAGTCTTCGAGCAGTCTGTCCTGACGATTCCTCTGGTTCCTATTTGGGGCTGGCTTCGTCTATACAACGCCTCAGCATTTCGCTGGGGCGTTGTTAATTCGAGCCCGCCGGCTTTTCACGGCTGAGCAAGCGCTCGAGTCGCGAAGGCTCCATCCTGACCGCGATCACCTTCTCTCGCTCCAGGGTTACCGCGCCCACGGGCAGGCCCCTTCTCTTCCGAACGAAGCGCCGCGGCGTGTAGAGCACATCCACTACAGCCTCGCCTCGAGCGTCGCTGAAGTGAGCGGCGAGCGTGGCCGCGTCCGCCAGCGTCTCGCTTGGGCAGGCTTCGCCTCTGGCCAGCGGAACGATGACGTGCGCTCCAGTGACTCCGCGCGCGTGAAGCCACAAGTCCTGAGGCTTTGCGACGCGAAGGGTGAGCCTGTCATTGTCTGCGGCACCGCGCCCGACGAGCACTTTCTTCATGTCGTGCGAGACGAACTCACGGTAGGGCAGCCTCTCGATCTTCTTCGTAGGTCTCGCTGGCCTCGGCTGCGCATGTACCTTGCCGAGTCCGAGTTGGGCCAGGGCCTCGGAGAGCGCCGTGGGCCCGAGCTGCTCGGCCTGCGAGATCAGTCGGTCGATCTTCTCGATCGAGGCCTCGACCAGGCCGAGCTGCTGCAGGGCGCGCGCCTGGCCACGTTCGAGCCTCTTCGCCTTCTGAAACAAGGACTGGGCCTGCTCGGTGGGCGTCTGCCGAGGATCGAGGTCGATCCGAACCCGCCTGTGTGGATCTTCCCAGGAATTAGCCTCAAAAGACTTGGCTTTGGCGGGAATCTCGCGCGCGTGAGCCAAGAGGAGGTGGGCCTTCTCTCTCAGCTCGTCGAGCTGATCGACCCGGCCGAGATCGCCGGAAATGGCTTCGCGCTTGCGATCCAGACGCTTTCGCTCCCGTTTGAGCACACCGATGAGCGCGCGGACCTGAGCGGCTTCGTGCGACTGCCAAACCGAATCGCCCGCCGCACGCAGCTCGGCCTCGGAAAGTGCGGAGAATTCTTGGTCCGGCGACAGGGTCAGAGGCGGAGCTTCTGCAGACCGAAGCAGCAGCTTGCCGTCGTCTCCTACGAGCCACCAGGCCCCCGCCGGTTTCCGGGCGGATCCAATTAGGGACAGCGGCGCCCCATTGTGATGGACCCGCATGCGCATGAAGCGGCCTCCCTGCTCGATCGTGTCTATCGACGCTCCGATCAGATGGTGCCGAAGCTGCGTCGTCGCTGTACTGGCCTGTTCGCCTCGGGGCCGCGTCGAGCGAAGCCCGAGTCCTGATGCCGTGGGCAGTAAGCTCATCAGAACGACTCCGGCAAGTTCGCCCGCACGGACGCTGACGCAGAGAAGGCCTGGGCTTGGCTGGTCGATTCGTGCGATCTTCCCCAGAGGGGTGATCACTGTGCCTCATCGAACAGAGACTGTAGGAGCTGCGCCTCCTTGAACGACTGAGGAGAGGAAATCGTGATGAAGGCGCGTTCGGGCGATGCTCCGCGGATAGTGTCGGCCACGTCCATCAGCTGTGCATGGGAAAACGAGCGCCGAAGCCCCTCCGCCTCCAGGCAGCCGTAGAGACAAGGTCCACGCGGGGGCGGATCGTCGACTGGATCAAAGCCTCCAAGCACCGAGATGGACTCTGACATCTTTTGAAGGGGCCCTGGCTCCCAAAGGCCCGTGGCGCGCCAGACGAGGACGCGTCCCTCCGCCCTGGGCACCTGCGCGAAATATTCGGTCAAGCGATCGCGATCGCGCTGTCCCGTGGTCACTTCACGGCCTGTGTCCACGACCAGTAACTCAGCCTGCAGCGCGTCGGCGGCGTCTCCGAGCCATTGAAGCCCAGCGTCGAGGTCCGAGCCGCCCCGCAGCGCACCGGACGCAGACTTCCAGCTCTCGACGGGCGCTCGCAGCGCCACCCTGAAGCCGTCGGGCATCGCCGCGCGCCATCGAGCCAGCGTTTTGGGCTTTGGAAGGGGCGAGGCGGGCGCGATCTCCGCAAACCGCAGCGCGCTCGTGTACTTGGGCCCAGGCGGTCTTTCGAGGAGAGCTCCTGCGACGAATTCCATGATCAGCGATCGTAGTCTCATCGACAGCCTGCGCAAAGCTGCGACTGCCGTTGATGCTGCTTGCCGCCGGGTGTAACCTCCAGACTCGCGCGTCAGGAGTTGACCAACGATGGTTGAGATTGCGGGCTGTGGGGAGCGTTGGACGCGTGTCGAGCTGGCACGCCCCGAGCAGTGGAAGGTGGCGGTCGACGCCGTGTTAGAGGCCGTGCAGCTCGTTGCGGGTTCCGGGATGAGCTTGCGCTGGGTGGACGAGCCATGCGCGCTGCGCGTCGAACCGAGCGCCGGGCGAGCTCCTGCGCTCCGCGTGGCCGGCCTGACCTTGGTCATCCTCGACGATCACGACCAGCTCATGAAGACCATGCCGCTAGGGGGCGCGCCCAAGAGCCAAGCAGCAGACTGGCTTGCCTCTCACGGCATCAACCCCATGACACCGCCGGACGGGGCTGCCACGGTGCCCGCACCGTCGCAAGAAGTCCTCGCGAACGTCGAACGGACCTTGAGCAACGCCTATCATGTGCTGAGCCAGGTTGCGCGGCTGACGTATGGGGCTGGGCCCGTGCGGACCGAGCCGGTCACGCTGCAGACGTGCACGACCATCCGACTAGGCACGAGGGCGGGGGAGTCGCAGAGGTCGATCTCGGTTGGTTTCGACCCGGCTGGGGGCGACCAGGGCGAGTTCTTCGTTCGAACCCAGCCCGAGGCCGCTGCGGGAACTGCAGTCCTTTCCTTGGCCGAGGTCGCGAGCGAAAGCGATGGAGACGTGCAAGCGCGTGTAATCGAGACGTTTATAGCGAAAGCCATCGCAGAGGCTTACAGCCACCTAGCCCGTGAATGGAGACCTCGTACTGTTCCTCCGACCTGAGCGGGGGATATGCTCCAGATTGACGCGGGGTCGTTGCATGCCCTAAAACTCCCTTAGCTTGGGGGACATATAGATGGAGCAAGCTCGGAACTACGTATGCACTGAATGTGCGAGCGCCGTTCCCTCTGGTCACAAGTTTTGTGGTGGCTGCGGGGCCGAGGTACCGCTCCATGCTCAGACGCTCGAGACTCAATACTATGGCGCGATGCAGACCCCGGGGAAGGCTCGGCTCATCGTGGTGCGTGGCGACGAAGGGATAGGCGAGGGCTTGAGCTACCTGCTTCAGGCCACCGAGCATGTGGTCGGCCGTGAGGCCGAGCAGATTCCGTTTCCGACGGACAGCTGGATGAGCCCGCGACACGCGAACTTCCTTTACAGAGGCGACAGGTTGTTCGTTCGGGACGAGGGAAGCCTAAACGGCGTGTACCTCCGCATACGTCGTTCGGCGGAGCTGCAGATGGGAGATCACTTCATTTGCGGTCAGCACGTTTTTCGCGTCGATCCGACTCCCAAGGACAGTTCGGGCCCCGAGGCCGATCAGACCTATTTCTATTCCTCGCCGAGGCGCCCCAGCCCTTTCCGGGTCACAGAGGTGCTCGAAGGCGGGATGGACGGTATCGTGGCTTGCGCATGGGACCAGACCGTGTTGATTGGGCGCGAGGATTGCGATTTGAACTTTCCAGCGGACGTCTATCTCTCAGCGAAGCACGCGCGTCTGGAGATGACGGGCACAACACTGCAGATTTTCGATGAGGCCTCCCAGAACGGGACCTTCGTTCGAATTCGCGGCGAACGCGAGCTGAGCCACGGCGATTACCTATTCGTCGGAAAGCACCTTCTACGAGTCGAGGTTACGGCGTGATCGACTGTCCGCGTTGCCATAAAGAGAACCAGGACCATTACAAGTTCTGCCTGGGGTGCGGAGGCGAGCTTCCGCGCGAGTCCAATCGTCCGAAGTCTTTTTCGGCGCCGACCCCGTCGGGAAGCATGGCGCTAGGGGCCTCGTCGGCCACGGCGTCTGACCCCATCGGGGTTACGCCCGCGGCGGCCCCGCCGTCGTCTTCCGGCTTGCAGGGCGGCGCAGGCCTCTCCGAAACGAGCGTTCCTTGTCCGACCTGCGAGGCCAAGGTTCCTCTGAACTTTCGATTCTGCCACGTCTGCGGCCATGATCTGAATCCCTCCCAGCTGCCACCGGCCAATGGCTTGGCCTCCGAAGCCAACGGCGTTTCCCCGCGTTGGGAGTCTTCTCCTCAGCTGTCATTCGAAGAGCCGGTCGGCGCGCAGGAACCTGCCCCTCAGCTGTCATTCGAAGAGCCGGTCGGGGCACGGGAGCCCATGCCTCAGCCGCTCAGTGGTCCCGAGACGACAGCCGCTCCGGTGCGTCTCGTGCTGATCCAACCCGATGGCCGGGAGGGAGAGGCGTTTGAGCTCGTCGGCACGACGAACGTCGTCGGTCGAGCCACGGGTGGCATCTTTGCCAAAGACGCCTACATGTCTCCGGAGCATGCCGAGTTCGACTTCGATGGCTCACAGCTCATCGTCCGCGATCTCGAGAGCCTGAACGGGGTCTACATTCGCATCGAGACCGATGTCCCCGTCGAGCTCTTTGACGGTAGCGTGTTTCGCATCGGGCAGGAGATCCTTTGCTACGAAGCGCCGAACGCATCTGAGCCCTCTGCCGATGGAACTCAGTGGATGGGCAGCCCCCACGGTGGAATGCTCGGACGAATTCGCCTCGTCACCGGCCGCGATAGCTACGGCAACTCCTTTCCCATTCCGTCACACGGGATTCACCTCGGTCGCGAACGGGGTGACGTCAACTTCCCCGAAGACGGCTACGTTTCAGGCCTGCACTGCCGCGTCCACTCCGAAGTGGGACACATCTTCCTGACCGACATGGGAAGCTCGAACGGCACCTTCGTGCGGGTGCTTGGCGAGTCGTATGTGCCCAACGGCGCATACTTGCTCCTGGGCCAGCAGCTTTTTCGGGCAGAGTACTAACTAGTTGGAGGAAGGCATTTCCGCGCATCGATCGGCTCGTCCTCGAACCTGAGCCGGCACGCGCGACGGCCTCCTCAGCGGGCGGTACGTTCGAGGAAGGTCTCGATGGCGTGGGCGACGCGATCCGGCTGCTCGATGGGTGCGGCGTGGCTGGCGCCTTCGATGACTTCGAAGCTCGCTGCGGGGATCGTTGCGGCCATGTGCTCCGCGAGCGCCATCGGAGTGAAAGTGTCGCGCTCGCCAGCCAAAACCAGGCTGGGAACTTCGATGTGGGGCAAGAGATCGGCGGCGTCGTGTTTGCCGGCGAGCTCGAGCATCCGCAGGAAGACCCTCGGTTCCATGAGCGAGGCGTGCTCCCAATACCGGGCGAAGTCTTCCTGTCGAAACCGCTCCGGATCAATCTCTCCGCTGGCCTGTGCAAGTTTCAGCGCGAGACTGCTCGGGAGCCGTGCCCATAGCGCCTGCGCAGCCCAGGGAAGTGTGCGTGCGCCCTCGAGCAACGTTGGCAAAAGATGCGCCAGGGCTTTGCTCCCGTGAAAAGTTTCAGTGATTCGGCCAAACGAGCCGCAGATTAGTATCAGTGAGTCTACGGTGCTCGGGAACTCGCGATAGAACTCCAAGGCGACCTGAGTGCCCATCGAGTGGCCCAGCAAGCCGACACGTTGCAGCTGCAAATGCTGGGCGAGTTGGTGAAGATCGCGCGCCAGGTCCTCGATTCCGAGCCTCTCGGGGTCTATCGAGGGGCCGCTTCGGCCGTGTCCGCGGTAATGCCAGTGTACGAGGCGGTATTGCTTGCTGAGGCGCGGCAGCAGATAGCGCCAAACAAAACCGTCGCAGCCAACCCCATCGTTCAAGATGAGAGTGCGAGGGCCTTGACCACTCAATCCAAAGAAGAGGCGCGTGCCATCGGCCGCCTCGATGAAACCCTCGTGATCGTATTGCACGACCCGAGAGTTTACTTCTTGGCTTCGTCTTCGGGAGTATCGGGAATGTCGTTCACGGAGGGCAGCTTGCGAATTTCCGGCAGCGCGATTTTTACGCAGCGTTGCACGATCCACGAAAGGGAGCGGTCCAGGCGCGCCGACTCGTGCTTGATGTCGTGGAGCATCGATTCAGGAAAGTACAGACTCTGCTTACGCTTATCGGTCGTCGACATCGCTGTGAAACCTCCGTGCGGGCGCTGTACCATGGTGTAGTAGCGCCGCGCCAAATTTATCTGAATGTCCTACCCATGGGGAGATTCAGTGTCAATGTTAAAGTCCTCTGAAGCAAATGATCCAGCCAAGCCCCCGCAAGTCGACCACTAGGCTTTTCGCAGTTTGCGCGCTCGCCCTCGTCATCCTGGGCGCCGCAGCGTCCGGCGTGTGGGCGCGACGAAGTCCTTTTCAACCGCTCACGGTGTTCGCACGTGCGCTTGCACACATCGAAACGAGCTATGTCGAGCCAGTGAGTCAGGACGAGCTCGTTCGGGGGGCAGTGCGCGGCATGCTCGAATCGCTCGACCCGCACTCGGCCTTTCTCGACCCAAGCGAGTACGCGATGCTCGAAGCCGACGCCGAAGGGCGTTTTGCCGGAGTTGGGGTCGAGGTCTCCATGCGGGACGGCTGGCTGACGATTCTTTCCGTATTCCAGGGCGGGCCAGCGGCCCAGGCGGGGCTACAGCCGGGCGATCGCTTCCTGGCCATCGACGGCGCAGAGGCGAGGGACATCCGGCTGTACGACGCGGTCGCTCGCATGCGTGGGGCGCCTGGGACCCAGGTCCGCGTGAGCATTCGGCGGCCGGGCGTCGAGCAAGCCCTCGAGCGGACGCTGACCCGGGCCTACGTGGAAGTCGAACCGGTGGAGCTTCGCTACCTCGAGGACGGGCTCATCTACGTGCGGATCGAAACATTCTCCGAGACGACGACGCGGGCGCTGCGGGAGGCTCTGGACAGCGCTGCGGCCCGTCTCAGAGACCTGGGCGGGGTGACTGGGCTGCTGTTGGACCTTCGGGACAACGCTGGCGGTCTGTTGCAGCAGGCCATCGCCGTCAGTGATGAGTTCCTGGCCTCGGGTGCGATTGTCAGCACCCGAGACCGGACTGGACAGGAAATCAGAGAGTACCGCGCGCGCCGCAGCGGAACCCGTCCGAAGTGGCCCGTAGTGCTCCTCATCAACGAGTACACGGCCAGCGCCGCCGAGATCGTGGCCGGGGCGCTCAAAGATCACGAACGCGCCGTTCTCGTAGGCGAGCGGACGTTTGGCAAGGGGAGCGTCCAAAGCATATTCGAGCTCCCTGACGGAAGTGCCGTGAAGCTGACCGTCGCCAAGTACTACACGCCATCGGGTCGTTCGATACAGGCGACCGGCATCGTGCCCGACTACAGGGCCGTCACGCCTGAGCCCAAAACCCTGGGGCTCACCCCGATGCGCGAGGAGGAGCTCGACCGGCACTTGCCCGCCGCGGCCGAGTCCGCGAGCGGCGCCACCGCGACCCGCATACCACCGGATGCGCCGCGAGTGTCGCGGCCTACTCCGGCGCTGGGCGACGACGTCCAAGCCCAGCGGGGATACGAGCTGCTGCGTCGGCTCACCGAGAACAAGCGCGGCAAAGACTAGAGCGGCTCGGTTCTGCGTCTGGGAAGACGAGCTCAGCGCCTGCGATAAACGAGAAAGGTGACACCCGGGGTGTCGCCAGCCCGGTTCTCGATCAACTCGAACTCTGACAGCTCTTGCGCAGGAAAATACGTGTCGCCCTCGACCTCTCGGTCGATCGCCGTGATGTGAAGCTCGGTTGCGCGCGGCAAGGCTTCTTCGTAGAGGCTCGCGCCCCCAATAACGAAGGGACAGTCGTCGGTGCTTCGGGCCTCTTCGACGGCCTCATCGAGGCTCGAGGCGGTTTCGCATCCAGAAAAAGCTGCGCTTTCGTTGCGCGTCACCACGATGTTCCGTCGTTTGGACAGAGGATGGCCGATCGACTCGTAGGTGCGGCGTCCCATGATCACTGCGTGGCCCGTGGTCACTCGCTTGAAGTGCTTCAAGTCCTCGGGGATGTGCCAGGGGAGGGTGCCTTGCTTCCCGATGACCCGATTTCGCGCCATGGCCACGATGACCGCAAGTCGAGGCCGGCCTTCGTCACTCATACGGCCACCGGTGCCGGGATGCGAGGGTGTGGGTCGTAGCCGCTCAGCTCGAAGTGCTCATACCGAAAGTCGAAGAGCTCCTTCACGGAGGGATCCAGCCGCATGCGGGGCAGCGGCCTGGGTTCCCGCGAAAGCTGCAGACGCGCCTGTTCGAAGTGGTTCTTGTACAGATGGACGTCTCCGAACGTATGCACGAAATCGCCAGGTCGCAGGCCAGTGACCTGGGCGACCATCATCGTGAGAAGCGCGTAGCTCGCAATGTTGAAGGGAACCCCCAAAAAAACGTCCGCACTTCTCTGATAGAGCTGACAGCTCAGCCGCCCGTTGAGGACGTAAAACTGAAACATCGTATGGCATGGAGGGAGCGCGACTTTGTCGGCCTCATTCGGGTTCCAGCCGGTCACGATGATTCGGCGGCTGTGCGGAGTCTGGCGGATCTGCCGGACGGCTTCTTGCAACTGGTCGACGCCGTCCTGCTCATAAGAACCGTCTGCTCGCAGGCTTGCCCCGAAGTTGCGCCACTGGTGTCCGTAGACCGGACCGAGCTCTCCTTCTTTGCGTCCGAAACGAGACGTCTGCTCTTCCGTTGCCCACTCGTCCCAGATGGACACGCCCGCCTCTTGCAGGTGCCCGACGTGTGTGCGTCCGGAAAGGAACCACAGAAGCTCGTGGATGATCGACTTGAGATGAACTCTCTTGGTCGTGAGAAGTGGGAAGCCTTCCTCCAGATTCACCCGCATCTGGTAACCGAATAAGCTTTTCGTTCCGGTCCCCGTCCGGTCGTCCCGGTCGGCGCCCTCCTCGAGGACCTCGTTCAGCAAGTCTAGGTACGCTCTCATCGGCTCACTCTGGGGTCGCGTCGACGGTCTCTGCACTGACCTCGACGGCCGTCGAGTCTGCGCCTTCCAGCTCACGGACCGTCGTGACGTCCAAAGCCTCGTCGCGATGGATGGAGTACCGCACCAATGAGCGCAGGACGTCGTTGCGTTCCATGTCTCCGAGCAGCCGCTTGATATCGTTGTAGACCGATGGGTCCACCAAGAAGGCACCCACGGTACCCTTTCCTTCGCGGACTTGCTCGGTCAGGTGGGCGATGTCCTCGCTCGCCTTGTTCAAATTCGCAATCGCCGCAGCGCCTTCCTCCCCGTAGATCAGCGCATGCGCGGTCCCGTCGCCAGTCTCGATCTCGGTCGAAATACGATTGAGGCTCTCGCCGAGCCTGGCCGCTTCCCCGGCGGCCTCCTTGATATTTCGGACGGCTGCTTTGACGTCTGCGGACAGTGCCGGGTCCGACATGAGGGCCTGAATCGTACCGTCGTCCTTCGCCAGCTTGCCTGTGGTCTCGGCCAGGTTGCTCGCAGTCTTCTTCAGATCCTCGGAGAAGACCTGGTCGGCGAATGGGTCCGTGGCGAGCTTGAGATTGTGCGCAGTACCTTCCACTTCGGTGAGCGCGCGCTCGGCCATCTGTATGAGACCTCCGCCCGATTCAACCGGCAAAGGTAACGCGGGATCCCATTCCGGCAGATCGTCGGCGCCCACGCTGATTTCGATCATCCGATCGCCGAGGAGGCCCTTGCTCCCAATCGCCGCGAAGCTCCCTTGGCTTCCCTTTTCGGGGACGCCGGGAATCCCACGGATCATGTGCTTTGCGTTGTCGATGACGCGGAAGTAGACGATCACGTCGCCCTGCTCGGTGATGCCAACCTCGGTGACGCTTCCGACGTTCACTCCTGCGACGCGGACGGTGTTGCCCGCTTGCAGACCGCCCACGTCCTCGAAGACCGAGAAGTAGTCCGTCTTCGATTTGAAAACGTTCTCCTGGGCGCCGAGTGAGAAGGCGACGATGGCGCCAAGCAGCAGCGCCACGATGACGAAGATGCCAACACGCAGGCGGGTTCCAGCGGTCGTCTTCATAAGCCCTTTCCCACCATTTCTACCCTGCGCTCCTTAGCAGAGTTTCGGTGTCTTCGTCGACTGGGGCGTTGCCCTCGATGAAGTCTCGCACCTGTGGATTGTCCGAGTTCAGCAGTGCCTCGGGCGTCCCCGAGAAGATGACTCCGCCATCCTGGATCATCGCGATTCGGTCGCTGATGGGAATGGCCACGTCCAGGTCGTGTGTCACCACCACCGAGGTCACGTTCAGCGTTTGGTTGAGATGGACGATCAGATCCGCGATGCGCGTGACGTTGATGGGATCCAGTCCCGTGGTTGGCTCGTCATAGAGCAGCACCTGGGGCTTGATCGCTAGGGCTCGAGCCAGCGCGACCCGCTTCTTCATGCCGGCCGACAGGTCGGCGGGGCGCATTTCTTCCATTCCCGGAAGCCCCACGTAACCGAGCGACTCACTTACCCGTTGCGCGATCTCAGGCTCGGTCATCGAAAACTGTTCTCGAAGGCCGTAGGCCACGTTTTCGTAGGTATTGATGGAGTCGAAGAGCGCGGAGGCCTGAAACAGCATCGCAATGCGGCGGCGCACCGGGGCGTACTCAGCCTCGCCGAGCCCGGAAACCTGCAGCCCGTCGAAGACAATGGCCCCCCCGTCCACTGAAAGCAGACCGATCAGCATCTTCAGCATGACGCTCTTGCCCTGGCCGGATCCGCCGATGATGGTGATCAGTTCCCCCTCATTTACCTCGAGGTTGAGGTCTCGGTAGACGACCTTGTCGCCGAAGGCCTTCTGTACCCCGCGGAACTCGATGAGCGCCATCAGCTCGCAACTTTAGTTGGGCGCGCGCGGCTCGTCGACTACTGTGACCGCCATGAGTCGGTGGCGCGGCTGCGCAGTCCTCGGGCTGTGGCTCGTGATGGGCTGTTCGCTTCGTGGCGAGGCGGTTCGAGCGGCCGAGCCACATTTGGAGGAGTTTTCCGCTCTGCGTGTTCGTGCGCTGCCTCTGGCGCAGATGCACCGGCACCTGCAGCAGCAGCAGACTCTATTCGAGGCGTTCGAGAGCCACGGCCCGGCGCCGGCTGGGCTCGAAGCGGAGCTCAAAGAGCTCCAGGAAGGCCGCATCTCACTCAGGCAGACGAACATTGATCGCGCCCAAGAGGAGTTCAGGCGACGTTTCGAGGAGATCTTCGCCACCTCAAAAGGCGTCTTGCAGGCCCAGCTCGTATTCTTCCATGAACGCCGGTCCAGCACCTATCTTTACCCTGAAGATACGCCTTTTCCGGTCGCGGGCCGTTGGCACGGGCTTCGTCAGCCGCGTACCTTCTGCGCGCTGGCCGACTGCAACATGGACGGGCAGTCTGCGCCTTGTGTCGTCCTGCAGCTGAGGCCGTACGATCATCCTGGAAGCGCAGGGCTCACCGTCGCTTTTGCACGAGAGTAGCCCCTCCCTGCTCAGCGCTCTGTTTCGGCGATGTCGAGGATTTGGTAGGGCATGGGCCCCTCGGCGGCCGGGTCGTAGCAGCCTATGAGGACCCAGGTTTCACTCGTGTAGCGGTAACACTGCGTCGGATCGAGGCCCGCTTCCTCTGCGAGCGCGGTTTGCTCGGTTTCGCTCAGCAGCTGCTCTGAGACGGCATCCGGGCGTTCGTTGTCAGCCAAGGCCGAAACGTCGATCGTGCAGGCGAGCTGACGCGTCTCCATCGAAGCAGACGGGTGAAACCAGCGCAGCGCGTCCCCCTGGGCCTCGCCCGACTGACAGTTCTTGGCCGCAACTTTGACGACCTGAGAGGCGAAAATCCGCGATCCAACCGCGCGTAGCGGGCTCTCGCTCCGCGCCAACCAATGGCCAAAGGACGACTGCATCCACCAGAGCAGCAAGCCGCAGGCAAGTACCGCGATGCTGAGACAGCCCACCGCTCCCCACAGACCGACCCTGTTCGATTTCGGAGCGCTCTGCGTCTCTGGCGAACGGGGCTGCACGGGCCGCACCGTAGCCTTTCGACGAGTCTGGGCAAAGAGTCCCCCGAGCGGCGTTTTCTTTCTGTCGAGCCTGGTTCGAGCGTCCTTGACAGGTGGCGCTCCGGAGCCTAGCGTCCCGGCGCCCTTGGCGGGTCTGTGGCCTAGGGCCAATGAAATCGTCATGGCATTTGCGCTTACGCCGGAACGCGAACGACAGGTCGACGACATCCTGACTCGGTATCCCGAGACTCGGGCAGCTCTGCTTCCGGTCCTCTGGCTATGTCAGGCTCAGAACGGCTGGATCAGCCCTGAAGTCATCGATTATGTCGCAAAGCGTCTAAATCTTTCGACCTCCGTCATCCAAGGCGTGGTCACCTTTTACACCATGTTCTTCGACGAGCCCGTAGGCGAGAACGTCGTCTGGGTTTGCCGAACACTCTCTTGTGACTTGCGGGGAGGTAAGGCGGTTCAGGAGCACCTCGAAAAGCGGCTGGGCTGCCATGCTGGGCAAACCACTGCCGACGGGAAGTTCACGCTTCTCAAGGCGGAGTGCTTGGCGGCCTGTGGTCAGGCGCCAATGGTGCAAATCAACGACCGCTACTTCGAGGACCTCGACCTCGAGACGCTGGACCGCATCATTGACGCCTGCGCCACCGACGGCGCCGAAGCTGCTGCTCGCCGGTTCGCCACCCATGCGAAGTACGTACCGCAACCGGGGCAAGCGTCGTCGGCGCCCCCGCCTCCGAGCGCCGAGGCATTGCGGGTGGCTTCCCAACCTCCTCCCGAAAAAGACGGCCAGAAAGGCGAGAACGGATGACCGCGCGAATCAAGCCACTTCTGACGGCGCGTTACGGCATCAAAGAGAGCTGGAAGCTGAGTCAGGCAGAAGCCGCGGGTGCCTACGCGGTCGCGAAGAACGCTCTGAAAAACACGGAGCCTTCCGTCCTGAAAGAGGAAGTCAAAAAGGCCAACATCCGTGGTCGGGGTGGGGCTGGCTTCCCGGCAGGCGTGAAGTGGGGCTTCCTGAACCCAGGCCCCACGGACCAGGTGTATCTGGTCGTCAACGCGGACGAGAGCGAGCCCGGAACCTTCAAAGACCGGACGATCATGGACCTCGACCCACACCGGCTGATCGAGGGCTGCATTCTGTCTTGTTATGCGATCGGTGCTCACGTCGCCTACATCTACGTTCGTGGCGAGCTGGCTTTCTCGATCGGTCGGCTCGAGGCCGCGGTTGCAGAGGCCCGCGCGGCCGGTTACCTCGGAGACCGGCCTTTTGGCGTCGACTATCCGATCGATGTGCACATTCATTCAGGTGCAGGGGCTTACATCTGCGGCGAAGAAACCGCCCTGCTCAACTCGCTCGAGGGCCGGCGCGGTGAGCCTAGGCTCAAGCCTCCGTTCCCGGCGATCAAGGGCGTTTTCGGCATGCCCACGATCGTGAACAACGTCGAGACGATCGCGTCCGTGCCCGACATCATCGATATGGGCGGGGAAGCCTGGTCCGAGCTCGGTCGCCTTCCCGGTGACGGCGGGCTCCGCCTCTATGGCGTCAGCGGGCACGTGAAGAGGCCCGGCGTTTACGAGGCGCCGGTCGGGATCACCATGCGGGAGCTCATCTACGAGTACGGTGGTGGCATCCTCAACGACCATGAGCTGAAGGCGGTCGTGCCCGGCGGCTCTTCCACGCCTGTGCTCGACCCGGCCCGCCTGGTCGACGCGCCCGGTGAAGATCACCCGCTTCACGCTTGGCATGGCAAGAGCGAGATTGACGTGCCCATGGGTGTGGATACTTACCGGGCGCTCGGAACAATGCTCGGGACCTGCTGCGCCATCGTGATGGACGAGACGGTCAACATGGTCGAGGCCTGTCGCAACTTGATGCGCTTCTACAAGCACGAGTCCTGTGGCCAGTGCACACCGTGTCGTGAAGGGACCGGCTGGCTAGTCGATGTCCTAGACAACCTCTGCAAGGGCCAGGGCAAGCCCGAAGATGTCGATCTCCTGGTGAACATTTCCAACAACATGATGGGCAACACGATTTGCGCCTTTGCGGACGGTACGGCGATGCCGATGCTCGGCATGGTCCAGAAGTTTCGCTCTGAATTCCTCGAGGCGGCCAAGTCGGGGGTTCCCGAAGGCACCCGCCATGACCAGAGCAGCATGGGCTCGATGGGGAGGGTCGCTTGACCGGTCCAGCCACCAGCTTGTTCGCCGTCACCGCCTTGTTTGCCGTGGTTGGCGCCATCGTGACCGTCGCCGCGCGGCGGCCCCTTCGCGCGGCCTTCGGACTCTTGGTCCATATCGTTGCGCTCGCCGGCATGTATCTCACCTTGCACGCCCAGCTTTTGGCAGCTCTTCAGCTGCTGGTTTACGCCGGCGCGATCGTCGTTCTTTTCGTGTTCGTCGTCATGCTGATCGGCCCGGCTTCAGAGGTCAGCGGAGTCGACGGGCAGCTCATGTCCCGCACCGTCAGCGCGACACTCGTCCTGACGATCTTTTTGACCATCGCGACCGTCGTCGCCCGGTTTTCTCGACCCTGGGAGGCGGTCGAAACGGAGTTCGGTACGGTCGAGGGCCTGGGGACCGCGATCTACACCCAAGCGCTGGTTCCATTCGAATTGGTTTCGATTACGCTGCTCGTAGCGATTATTGGGGCAGTTGCGGTGGCAAGGGGGCGCACCGCGTCTGAGGCAGATCTGGTCGCAAAGGCGCGTGCGCAGGTCGCGGAGGAGGCAGCGGAGTAGGGCATGGAAATCGGCGCATTCTTAGCTCTCGCCTCAGTGCTCTTCGGCACGGGCGCGGTGGGTTTTCTGACCCGGCGAAACATGCTGATTCAGCTGATGTCGATTGAGCTCATGCTGAACTCGGTCAACGTGCTGCTTCTGGCTTTCAACCGCGTCTATCCGGAGAACCATGACGGCCAAGTCTTCGCATTCTTCGTCATCGCGATTGCTGCGGCAGAAGCGGCGGTAGGCTTGGCAATTCTGATCGCCTACTACCGGCTTCGAAAGACCATCGAGACCGACAAAGCCACCCTGCTGAGGTACTAGAGCCATGCACACAGAGACTCCTCAGCAGATTTCGCTTCTGTTCATCATTCTTGCGCCCCTGCTCGGCGCCATCATCAATGGTCTGTTTGGCAGGCACCTGTCACGCTCGGCTGTGACGGCGGTGGGTGTGGGCTCGGTCCTCGTATCCTTCGTCATTGCGGTTCTCGCGTTTACGAAGCTCTATGGGCTCCACCATCACGACCCGGAAACGGCCGCGCTGGTCTATCGGTTCTACGAGTGGTTCTCGCTCTCGCTCCCCGGCGGCCGGGAGGTCCCGATCGAGGTTGGGTTCTACATGGACCAGCTGAGCGGGATCATGACGTTGGTCGTCACAGGCATTGGTGGCCTCATCCATCTCTACAGCGTCGGCTACATGTCGGACGACCCGGGATACCCCCGTTTCTTCGCCTATTTGAACCTGTTCATGGCCTCGATGCTAATCCTCGTGCTGGGCATTAACCTGCCGGTGATGTTCGTCGGCTGGGAGGGCGTCGGCCTGTGCTCGTATCTGCTGATCGGCTTCTGGTACGAGAACGGCCAGTATGCCGCGGCGGGTCGCAAGGCGTTCGTGGCCAACCGGATCGGCGACTTCGGTGTGCTGATCGGCATGTTCATTCTGGTGGGCATCGCAGGCTCCTTCGACTTCACCGTCATCAACGAGGCCGCCGAGGCGGGAGCCTATGGGGCGGCTTTCCCAGTGAAGTTCTTCGGCGTCAGCGCCACGCTGGCCACGGTGGCCTGCCTTTTTCTGTTTCTCGGCTGCACCGGTAAAAGCGCCCAAATTCCGCTCTTCGTCTGGCTGCCGGACGCCATGGCCGGCCCGACGCCCGTCTCCGCGCTGATTCACGCCGCCACGATGGTCACCGCGGGCGTTTACCTCTGCACGCGCCTTTCGCCACTGTTCATCACCTCGGAGGTGGCCATGGCCGTCATCGCGGTCGTTGGAACCCTGACGGCACTCTTGGCTGCGAGCATCGCCCTGGTCCAGCGCGAGATGAAGAAGATCCTGGCCTATTCCACGGTCAGCCAGCTTGGTTTCATGTTCGCCGCGGTGGGCGTCGGGTTCTTCGCTGCCGGCTTCTTCCACGTTTTCACGCATGCCTTCTTCAAGGGCTGCCTCTTCTTGGGGGCCGGTTCAGTCATGCACGCGGTGCACGCTCATGGCGACGCCGACATCTTCAAGCTGGGTGGATTGAAGAAGCAAATGCCGGTCACGCGCTGGACCTTTCTGGCCAGCTGCGCTGCGATCGCGGGCTTTCCGCTCACCAGCGGCTTCTTCTCCAAGGAGGAAATCCTGCTCGGCGCCGCCGCGCAGGCGTACGGCGAGCAGAGCAGTCTGATGACCGCGGTGGGCTGGTTCACGCTGGTCGGGCTGAGCGCCGCTGCGGTGATGACCGCCTTCTACATGTTCCGACTCTATTTCCTCACATTCACCGGCGATTACCGTAGCGCCGAGGGAAATAAGCTCGACCACCCCTATGATCCGCACCCGCACGAGTCTCCGGTGAGCATGGCACTCCCGCTCGTCGTCCTCGGCTTTGGGGCTTTGGTGGTGGGCTTTCTCGGCTTGCCGCATATCGTCGCGTTCACCGGGCAGCACCTGACGAACTGGTGGGGGCATTGGCTCGAGTCCGCAGTCACGGGTCGCCCTGTCCCCGAGGACATGGGCATCATCAACATAGCCTCCACGCTGGGCTTGGCAGCGATGGCGGTCGGCATTGGCTCGGCCTGGCTGCTCTACCGAAACAAGAGCGAGGATGCCTTCAGCAAGAGCATGCCAGAGGCACTACACAGCTTTCTCTTCGACAAGTGGCGTGTCGACGAGCTCTACGCGGCGACCATCATCAACCCACTCAAGAAGATCGCGACCGCGGTCGGTCATGTCGACCTGACCTTCGTCGATGCGCTGATGACCCGCCTGCCCAGCCTCGATGTCCGCCTGCTCGGACGCTTGTTCGTCAAAGCACAAACCGGCGTGCTCCAGCTCTACGGCATGGTGTTCGTCCTCGGGGCCGTGGGCGTGCTCGTATGGTTTTGGAATCCGCACCCCCGGGTCCAGGCAGAGGCGGCCGAGGCCAAGGTGCAGCTGAGCGCCCCTGCGGGCCTGGGTTATCAGTACCGCTGGGACGCCAACTCGGACGGGACCTTCGACCGTGGCTGGTCAACGGATCCTAGCTTCGCGTTCAGCTACTCGAAGGACGACCTGCGAGGGGCCACGCTGCGCCTTGCCTCGCGGCGCACTGGCAGCGAGCGGGAGCTCAGGCTGAGCGAGACCTGGCAGACCCTGCCGCTCGACCGCGTCGACCCCCTGTGGCGGCGGACAAACTCGGACCTGCAGCCATCTGTGAGGCTGGACGGGCATGACGTACTGATCCGGGCGAACGGGGCAAAGACGCTGCAGTTCCTGGGCGGCGACGTCGTGCCATTGCAGCCGGGCCGCAACTACAAGCTCGGAGCCGTGCAAGTGTCGGTTCACCCGCTCGTCGAGGCGACCGTCGAGGTCCGAAACGCGTTCGGCAACGTGAAAGCCGCGCAACGGGAGCTTTCGATTCCCTTTTTGCTCGCTGGGGCGGCTCATGCTGCGCTCGCTCCGGTGGAGGTGGTCCGATGACCCATGCATTGACCTGGCTGCTGCTCATCCCTGCGGCGGGTGCTCTCTTGATGCTGCTCATCCCCCGGGGCTGGGAGGCGACGATTCGTCGCACTTCGGTCGGCATTGCCGTGCTCGAGTTCGTTCTGAGTCTTCGACTGCTGGCGGCGGACTACAGCGTCCCAGGCTACCGGTTCGCCGAAGAAGTGCCCTGGATCGAGTCCTTCGGCATTTCCTATAAGCTCGGCGTCGACGGCCTTTCCCTGTGGCTCGTGCTGCTGACGACCTTGCTGACGCCCATCGCGCTATATGCGTCCTGGAGCAGCATCCGGACGCGTTTGAAGGAATACGCGTTTTCGTTTCTGCTGCTCGAGGTAGGCATGCTGGGTGCGTTCTTCGCGCTCGACGTGTTCCTGTTCTACATCTTCTGGGAGCTGATGCTCGTGCCCATGTACCTCATCATTGGCATTTGGGGCGGCAAGGAACGGGTGTACGCAGCGCTCAAGTTCTTCATCTATACCTTCGTCGGTAGCTTGCTGATGCTGGTAGCCATTCTGTATGTCGTCGCGACGTACAGGGAGCTCACCGGCCACTACAGCTTCGCGCTCACCGAGCTGTCGCGCCTCGTGCTTCCGGCGCTCCCTCAATACCTGCTGTTCACGGCCTTTGCGGTGGCGTTTGCCATCAAGGTGCCGATGTTTCCGTTCCACACATGGCTTCCCGATGCGCACGTCCAGGCTCCGACGGGCGGCTCGGTGATCCTGGCCGCGGTCCTTCTGAAGCTCGGTATTTACGGTTTCATTCGTTTCGCGATGCCGCTTTTCCCGGTGGCGAGCCAAGCCCTCGGGCCCGTGCTCGCGGGCCTAGGGGTGTTTGGAATCATCTATGGCGCCTACGCGGCTTGGGTCCAACGAGACCTCAAGAAGCTCGTGGCGTACAGCTCCGTCAGTCATATGGGCTTCGTGCTGCTCGGCTTGTTTGCGATGAACCAGCACGGGGTTTCCGGAGCACTACTGCAGATGGTGAATCACGGCGTGTCCACGGGGGCGCTCTTTATCCTCGTCGGCGTCATCTATGAGCGCCGGCACTCGCGGATGCTCGACGACTTCGGCGGTCTAGCGAAGGTGATGCCCTGGTACGCGCTGGTCTTCGTCATCGTCACCATGAGCTCGATTGGGCTTCCGGGGACGAACGGCTTCGTCGGCGAGTTCATGATCATGGCCGGCGCATTCTTCTCACGGGGCACGGTCGGCCTCGGAGGCGCCTGGTTCGTACTGACTCTGCTGGCGGCCACTGGGGTCATTTTCGCCGCGGTCTACATGCTCCACGCCGTTCTGAGGATGTTCTGGGGCAGGGTTGAGCACGAGGAGAACGAGGGCCTGAAGGACCTCAACCGGCAGGAGGTCTTCGCGCTCCTTCCGCTGCTGGCCCTCGTGTTCTGGATCGGCCTGTACCCCAAGTTCTTTTTGGATCGGATGACACCCTCCGTGGACGCCTTCGTTCAGGATTTCACTGCGCACTATGAAGCGTCGAAGGGAGCGGCCGAGCCGGGCTTGCTGGCCTCTCGGGGCGCGGCAGGGCGGGCGGAGACCTACGCGATGGTCCCCGCAGGAGAGACGCCATGAATCAGTTCTATGGGATCGCTCCACTCTTGCTGCTCGTCGTCGTCGGCCTCAGCATTATGATGGTCGATGCCTTTTCGAAAGAGCGTTCGGATCTGGCCCTTGTCACAGCCCTTTCGCTCTTCATGGCTGGCGCAATTTCAGCCGTTATCCTCGCCACCACCCCCGAGCTGCCGGCAGCGCCCGATTTCGTGACGCGCTACCTGGCGACAGACCGACTCGGCATGTTCATGGACGTGGTCATCTGCGCGGGCGCGGGCCTGTCCGCCTTGCTCGCCGGTGGCTACCTCAAAGAGCACGGCTACGAGCGCGGCGAATTCTACGTGCTTCTGCTTTTTACAGCTTTTGGCGCGATGGTTCTTGCTCGCTCCGTTGACTTGCTCACGCTGTTTGTGGGGCTCGAGACCATGTCTCTCGGCGCCTATGCGCTTGTCGCGTTTCGGCGCACTAGCAGCCGGGCCGTCGAAGGCGCGGTGAAGTACTTCCTCCTGGGTTCCTTTGCGGCTGCGATTTTTCTGTTTGGCGGAGCGCTCCTCTACGGTGCGACCGGGCACACGGACCTCGCGGGCATTCGGGAAGCCATTGCCGGCGGTTCGGCGGACAGCACCCTGGTCGTCTTGTCGCTGGCCATGATGATCGTGAGCCTCACGTTCAAGGTCGGCGCGGTACCGTTTCACATGTGGGTCCCGGATGCCTACGAGGGTGCCATGACGCCCGTGACCACTTTCATGTCGGTCGCGGTCAAAGCAGCGGCCTTTGCGATTCTCGTGAGGGTCCTGGTCGGAGCGTTCGGCAGCCCAGCCGCCATGGGCGTCACCGGCTGGACTCCCATCATCGCCATCCTCGCGATCGTCAGCATGGTCTACGGAAACGTCACGGCCATCACGCAGTCGAGCGTCAAGCGAATGTTGGCGTACTCCTCGATCGCTCACGCGGGGTACATCCTGGTTGGCCTTGCCTCCGTGTTCAAGGTGGGGGCCGAGGGTGTGAGCGCCGTGCTCTACTACTTGGCGGCGTACACCGTCTCCAACGTGTTGGCGTTCGGCTCCCTGATCTGGTTGGGCTCGCGCGGGCGTGAGGTGGTGAGCTACGACGACCTAGCCGGCGCGGGTCGCAGGCATCCGGTCGTGGCGGTCACCTTCGCCATCGGCATTCTCTCGTTGCTGGGCATGCCTCCGACGGCCGGCTTCTTCGGGAAGTACTATGTGTTCAGCGTGGCCGTCCAGGCTGGTGGACCGATGGTCTGGCTGGCTGTCATCGGTGTGCTCGCAAGCGCGGTCGGCGCTTACTACTACTTGAAGGTCCTCGTCTACCTGCTGATGCGGGAGCCGGAGGAAGGTGCCGAGATCGCCATCCCCATGCGCTCCGGTTACGTCGTGTCGGCGCTGGTGCTGGCGGGCTACTACGTCGTCAAGATGGGCGTCACGCCTCAGCGGTATCTCGACCTCGCCGTGTCGGCCGCTAACGGCTTTCTAGGCTGAGACAGGCAACGTCCGCCGGTCCTCGGCCCGGCCAAGCCGGTCGCCTGGGCGAACGAGGGCGCGGCGTGGACGGTCGGCTGGAAGCGCCTCGAAGGCGCGCTTCCAGTGGGCAAAGCGACCTCCTGCCTTGACTGCGTCCAGAACGGCGCGCCCTTCGGCCTCTGCGCCCTGTGCCAGCACATACTCGACCCAGGCCCAGCGGGCGCTCGTCGCGCGGACGTCGACCCGGCCGCGAACGCCGCGGCGTAGGCGCTTGAGCCGCTGCTCCACGAGATCGATGCCCGCGAATGCCGCGCCGTCGAGCGGGGTGTTACGTTTCGCGACGAACGGGGCGACGCCCAAGGAAACCGGAATGATCTTCGAAAGCTGCTGGCTGAAGTCAATGAGCTCTTCGATGTCTTCGTCGGTCTCCTCGGGAAGACCGACCATCATGTAGAGCTTGAGTCGCTTCATGCCGTGGCATCGCGCGAGCTCTGCCGCGCGGCGCAGATGGTCGACACGGGTTCGGCGCTGGATGATGTCACGCATGCGCTGGCTGGAACCGTCACCGGCCGTGGTGAGGATTCGGTGGCCGCCACGCCGCAGGGCGGCCACGAGCCGGTCGTCGAGGCGGTCTGCTCGCAGCGACGAGAGACCCACCTGTCGTCCCGAGTCGGCGATGGACTCCACGATGTCCGCGATCTGTGGGTGGTCGGTGGTGGCCGCACCTACGAGTCCGACCCGTTCGGCCTCGGGCGGGATGAGCGACAGCAGCTGATCCTTTTCGACGATACGCATGCCGTCATTCGTCGATCGCCGCATGACGCAATAGGTGCAGCCCCGGTGACAGCCCCGCTCGGGCTCGATGAGAAACATGTTTCTCAGCTCAGTGTGCGGGGTGATCACCTGTGAGCGCGCGGGCAGGTGCTCGGGCTCGGCCTTGTCGACGGCTGGCATCTGCGAGCCGTGCAGGCTCGGGATGAAGGCATGTGGAAGCCCGTCGGCGATCCTTCTCATCGCGCTCTGCCGGCTGCTCGAGTCGAAGAAGAGATCGAGTAGCGTGTGCACCGATGTGTCCGCCTCGCCCATCAAGATGGCGTCGACGAAAGGGGCGAGGGGAAGTGGATTCGAGAACGTGAGAGGTCCTCCCGCGACGATGAAGGGGTCCTTGTCGCTACGGTCCTCGGCCAGCGGGGCAATGCCGGACAGCTCCAGGAGCTGAATCAGGCCTGCGATTTCCGCCTCGTATGCGACGGAGACGGCAATCAGGGGGTAGTCGGCAATCGGCCGACGCGCTTCGTAGGTGAGGACTGGACTGCGCGCGCTGCGCCAGGCTTCGACGTCATCGGGGAGAAAGGCGCGGTGGGCTGCACGTCCGGAGGCCCCGTTGATCGTGCGGTAGATCGTTTGATAGCCCAGTGACGACATACCGACGCTGTACGGGCTCGGGTACGCGAGCACGATCGACTCGGGCGCCTCTTTGAGCAGAGTCCCGACCTCATCGGCTAGATGCGCCTCGATCTGCGCAGTGAGCTGGCGGGTGGCGGCCATCAACCGGTGCTTATAGCACTCAGTTGAGGCTGGTGCCGATGCGGCCCCAACGCACCCTGTTGGTGCCGCCGTTTGGCTCGTTCTGCCAGGACATGTAGATGAACAGCGACTTGCCCTTCACCCGGTTGTTGGGCACGGACCCGATCAGGGGGTTACGGCTGTCGTTTGAGCTGTCCCGATGGTCTCCGAGCACGTACACGTGCCCCTCGGGCACGTCGATGGGAGCCCGGTCCATCGGAAAATCGTGCCGGGAGTGGCTGAGGCGATGGGTGAAGCCGTCTACGGTCTCTTCGTAGACCACACAGGTCGGGTCCAGGTTTCTTTGCTCGCCCTTGGCGCACTCGGAGATCTCGACGTTGGGCAGGACCTCCCCGTTCCGGACGATCTTGCCCTGGCGGATTTCGATACGGTCGCCGCCGACGCCGATGACCCGCTTGACGATGTCTTCGTCATCAGCCGGGCTGTGGACGATGACCACGTCGCCGGGCTCTGGTCCGCCCCAGTTCACGATGGCCTGGTGCGTGAAGGGGAGAAACAAGCCGTACGGATACTTGGCGACCACCACGCGGTCGCCGTCGAGCAGAGTGGGCTCCATCGAGGGTCCGTCGATGGCGAACGCTTCGAACAAAGTGATGCGTATGAACAGGGCCAGCAGAAGCGCACCCGCGATCGTGCTGAAGTTGGAGCGCCAGGTCTCTTTGCTCTTCTTTTTCGCGTCCGCTTTTCGGGACCCGCCTGTTTCTTCCGTCTTGTTCATGTACTGCGGTGTCACTCGGCAGCGCGGAGGACGAGCCTTTGCTGGCGCCGACGCTAGTCTGAGGGTAGGGATGCGTCAAGCAAGCCATGTTGAGCCTTTGCCTGGATACCGCGACGCTCATGGGCGTCGTCGCCGTCGCTGACGGGCCGAAACTGCTCAGCTTCGTGCAGTGGCGCTCGGAGTCGCGGCACGGCGAGGACATGTTTGGGCATATCGACGCTGCGCTCGACGAGGCAGGCGTCGAGCGCGCCCAGTTGAAGCGAATCGGCGTCGACATTGGCCCTGGACGCTTCACCGGGGTCCGGGTCGGTCTATCCACGGCCAAGGGGCTCGCGCTGGGGCTAGACTTGCCCCTCGTTGGGGTCCACTCGCTCCGTGTTCTGGCGGAGGGGACGGAGCCCGTACCCGATGCGATACGCGTTCCACTCATGAATGCGTATCGCGGTGAGCTCTTCGCCGCGGCCTATGGTCCGGCTGCCGGGTCCGATGCTTCGCTCGTCGAGCCTTTCTTCGGACCTCCGCCCGAGGTCCTGAGGGCCTTGCGCGCCGATCTCGGCGATCGCCCCGTTGCGGTGGTCGGTGATGGGGCGCGCAAGCACATCGACCTGCTGCGGGAAGTCTTTGCCAGCGTGACCGCGAGCCCTGAAGTCTGCGATACGCCGAAGCCGGAGGCACTGGTGAAAGAGGTCGACCGGGTTTGGTGCGAGTCTGGCGCGACCGATCTCGCGTCCCTGGAGCCACACTACCTGAAACCGAGCGACGCCGAGCTGCCCGATAC
The DNA here is from genome assembly GCA_963746475.1 of uncultured delta proteobacterium. GTDB lineage: Bacteria > Myxococcota_A > Polyangia > Polyangiales > Houyiibacteriaceae > SG8-38. The sequence continues at coordinate 42,112 of CAVVBB010000001.1, read as the reverse complement.
GAGTGGCCGTTAGCGGATCGTCTCCGCCCTCGGACTACTGACGCGCCGCTTGAGCGTCGCGGTAGGAGCGCTCGTACAAGCGAACCGTGCGCTCCCAGGAGTGGTCGATGCGCATGATCCGGCCTTGCAGGGCCTGAAACGCCTTCTTGTTCGCGAACGCGGCCACTGCACGCTGGGTCGCCGACAGGAGTGCTTCGGCCGTCGGCGCGTCGATGAGCAGTCCGGAGCCGGTCTTGAGGGAGGGCTCGCAGTCGACTACTTCGTCGGCGAGCCCGCCTTCGCGATAAACGATAGGCAAGGCGCCGTAGCGCTGAGCGAGCATTTGGATGTTTTCGGTGGGCGCTTCCCGGCCAGGCACGACCACAAAATCGCTGGCTGCGATTAAGCGGTGCCGGAAAGCTTCGTCATGGCCGGTCTTGATCTGAATGCGGTCTGGCCACTGGTCCCAAAGCTCCTCGTAGACGGCGACCAGCTCGCCACCGCCATCGATCTGAACGGCCAGCTGAACGTCGTTGCGCAAGAGATCGGAGCCGATCTGCGCGAGCAAGTCGAGGCCGTCGCCCTCGGTCTTGCCGAGGGCGCTGATCAGCGGAACGTCGCTGCGAACGGGCAGAGCCAGCGCGTGCTGCAGCTCCCCTTTGCACTTCTCTTTGCCCTCCAAGTCGAAGGGGTCGAATCGCGCAGGGATGTGCGCATCGGTCGCTGGGTTCCAGTGCGCTGGGTCGATCCCATGCCGTATGCCATCCAGCTTTCCGTGGATTTCACGAAAAACGTCTTCGAGTCCGGTTGCCGCGCCCTCTGCTCGCACTTCTTGCAACCGAAACGCGTAGTTCGGGGAAAGCGTAGTGACCCGGTCGGCCACGAGGAGACCGGCCTTGAGCGCGTTCACACGATCGCCGTCTTCTCCCCCCTCGCCCAGGCGTAGCCACTTTGCGTCCGAATGCGCGAAGCGACCTTGCTCCGTTGCATCGTAGACCGTGAGGACCGTTGGCAGGTCGGGGAGGGCTGCGCGCAGTTGTGGCAGGACCGCTGCGCCGACCCAGCCGTGCGCATGCACCAGGTCGTAATCGGATTCGTGCTGCTTCAGATACTCGACGACGGCGGACGCGAAGACGCCGACGCGGGTCGCACCGAGCGGCTCGGCGTCTTCGGCCAGGCTGTCGGCAGACTGAAGGACTTCTTCGTTCCCGATGAAGACGAGCCCGACGCCGTCTGGGCTTCGGCCGGTGTACAGCTCGCAGGACCAGGGGCGGTCCCCCAGCTCGAACTCGAGTTTGCTGAGTCGCCTGGCCAGGGCGTGACGGCGCAGGTCGATGTGCCCGTAAAGGGGGGACATCCGGTCGACACTGTGTTCCGCTCGGCGAAGGACTTTGGCCAAGGTCTCGCCGTCGTCCACGCGCTGATCGGACGGAAATGCATCTGAAGCAATGAATAAAACTCGCAAGATGCCGGACAATAGCCAGTGTTGAGCGGCGCGGCCACGTAAAACCGGTTGCATGCCCCGAGTCCCTTCAGGCAGGCTTGGCCAATGGCAGAGCGCGTGACCGTTGCAGTGACCGGGGCTTCCGGGCTGGTTGGGAAAGCGCTGACTCAGGCGCTGGAACGCGAGGGCTACGGGGTGAAAACCCTCGTGCGGCGAGCTCCCTCGAGCGCTCGGGAGGTCCGCTGGGACCCCGCTGCGGGCAGTATCGATACCGACGGCCTTCGGGACGTGGACGCCATCGTCCACCTCGCAGGGGAAAACGTCGCCGCGGGCCGTTGGACGGAGGAGCACAAGGCTCGCATCCGTGACAGCCGGGTCCACGGGACTGCTCTGCTGGCCCGGACGCTGGCCGCGATGAAGGATGGTCCCCGCAGCTGGATCAGCGCTTCCGCGGTCGGCGTCTACGGTGACCGCGCTTCTGAAGCGGTGGACGAATCCTCGGCGCCAGGGACTGGGTTTTTGGCGAGCGTGTGCCGAGACTGGGAGGCGGCCACGGCTCCGGCGGCTGAGGCGGGGGTCCGGGTGGTGCACGCACGGATCGGGATCGTGCTCAGCCCGAAGGGAGGCGCCCTCGCCAAAATGAAGCTGCCCTTTCAGCTCGGCCTGGGCGGGCGCATCGGTGATGGCTCACAGTTCATGAGCTGGATCACGCTCGAGGATTTGGTCTCCGCCTTGCTTTTTCTGCTCGAGCACCCGGCGATCTCCGGTCCGGTGAACTGCGTCGCGCCGGCGCCGGTCAGCAACGCGGACTTCACCGAGACGCTGGCTCGTACGTTGAAACGCCCTGCCGTGCTCCCGGTGCCGAAGTTGGTCCTGCGCTTGGCGGCTGGCTCCGAGATGGCGAACGAGATGTTCATCGGCGGGGCCCGTGTTGTGCCGGCTGTCTTGCTCGATCAGGGGTTTCGCTGGGCGCAGCCGACGCTAGGGCCGGCTCTGGCGGCGCTGCTCAGGCACGATCGAGCTCGATGAAGGTGATCTCGGCCGGCGCCATGATGCGCATTGGCGGCCCCCAATAACCGGTTCCTGAGCTCACGTAGATTTGTGAGCCGCCGCGCTGGTGCAGGCCCGCCAGAAACGGCTGGACCAACCTGGTCAGAACACCGAACGGGAAGATCTGGCCCCCGTGCGTGTGACCCGAAAGTTGCAGGTCGACGCCGTGCGCCTCGGCTTGTTCGAAATGCTTGGGTTGGTGGGCCAGCAGGACCACGGGCTTCTCTGGGTTTCGGTGCCGTAGCGCGCGGCCCATGTCGGCGCCGTGTCCGTTGCCGAACTGGTGGGCGGTCCAGTCGTCGACTCCGGCCAAGCAAAGCGCATCGCCGTCGTGCTCCAGGTGCAGACATTCATTGCGGAGGGGCCGGATGCCGATGTCCGCCAGGAACGCCAGCCAGTCGTCCGCTCCGGAGTAGTACTCATGATTGCCGGTCACGAAGAAGGTGCCGTGCCGCGAACGGATGTCGCCAAGCGGGCTGACGGCTTCTGCGAGCTCCGCGACACTACCATCGACCAGATCGCCCGTGATGGCGACCAAATCGGCCTGCAGCGCGTTCACCTTCCGAACCAGGTCTTCGACGAAAGCCTGTCCGATCGTCGGCCCGACGTGGATGTCCGAGAGCTGGACCAACCTGAAGCCTCGGAGCTTCTCCGGGAGGTTCGGTAGCCGCACGCTGACCCGCTTGACCTCCACCGGCCCGATGGCCGACCAGACGCCCCAGCTCGACAGCGCAAGCCCGAGCGTCATCGTGCCGCCGGCGAACAGCTGCGCGAGGAAGCTGCGCCGGCCGGGATCCGTCGGCGCCAGGCTTGCGTACTTCAGCCAGCCCCAGCGCAGAAGCTCGCTCGTGCCGAGCAGGACGAGCAACAGGAACATGACGCCCATCCAGACGTAGCCGACCCAAGCGATGGGTGCCGCGACCGAGCGGGGAAGCAGGCGCCAGACGAGCATCGAGGCGGGGATGGACAGGCCCAGGACGATCAGGAGCAGCGTCGCGAGCTGCCGCCAGGGCTCTGGGAGCAATGGATCGCGTACCAGGCGCGCCCAGAGGTAGTGGTGCGTCGCGATCGTGAGACCGAGCAAGATGCCGAGAAAGACTAGGATCCGGCTGATCGACATGGTGCGCTGCGCTTGGCCAACGCATAGGGATCGACGCCGTGACCGTCAAGCGCGTTGACCGGCCGAGCTCAGCGTCTTTTCTTCGGGGGCTTCTTTTTTGGGCTGCGCTTGGCCTTGCTCGCCTTCTTGGGAGCGGCTTGTCCGGGCTGGTCCAAGCTGGGAGAATCGTAGCGTTTCTTGCTGTCTTGCAGGTGCTTGGCCAGGCGCTCGCGGATTTCGGGGCGGCTTGCGGCGACGACGCGTGCCGCGAAAAAGGCTGCGTTCTTGGATCCGTCGATGCCCACCGTCGCAACGGGCACGCCGGGCGGCATCTGCACGGTCGAGAGCAGAGCATCGACGCCCTGCAGGGCGCCGGAGGCAATCGGAACGCCAATGACCGGCAGGAGCGTATGTGCTGCGACGACGCCAGCGAGATGAGCCGCCATGCCGGCGCAGGCGATGAACACCTCGATGCCCGCTTCTTCGGCGGCCTCGATGTATGCGGCCGTCTCGCGCGGCGTGCGGTGCGCGGAAAGCACCCGTACGTCGCTCGGGATGCCTAGCTCGTCGAGCACCTCCACTGCTTTGAGGACGACGGGCAGGTCGCTCGGGCTTCCCGTCATGATTCCGACCAAGGGCTGCTGGGTCTTGCTGAGTTTCTTGCTGGTCAACGGAGTCTCCCGCGTCATTTCATCTCTAGGATGGGCGACTCTTAGCAAACCAGGGCAGCGCCGTCACAGACATTTTCCGCCTCCATTTGCCTGCGCGCACGGCCCGATTTGCCCTCGAAGAGGGCCACTTTGCCTGGCTTTACAAGGTTTGCGGCCCGTGACATAGGTCGCCCGCGATGAGGGGAAAGACGAATCGGGCGCTCCGCCTGGGGCTTGCGTTGGGGCTGAGTTTGCTGGCCATAGCGCCACTCGCGGAGGCCCAGGCTCCGTCGAGCTCGGACCGTCCGGATGCGACGGTCTCGGAGCGTTCGCCTGCGGAGACCGGTGGGGCCATCACGGGTCCGAATGCTGGGGTCGATACCAGGGTCGAGACATTTTCGGCCGAGACGAGCCAGAGCGACGTCAGGGTGGCAGATGTCGACGAGTTCACCATCGATTTTGGATCGGAGTTCGACTGGGTTCAGCTCACCTCGGGCGAGTGGCTCAAGGGTAAGATCGAGCGCATGCGCGACGGGGTGCTCGAGTTCGACAGCGACGAGCTCGACCTGCAGAAGATCGACTGGGAGGACGTCGCCAGTATTCGTTCTCCCTCCACGCATACCTACGTGTTCTCGGATCGAGACGACGCGGTCGGCAAGGTCATCATCACGGCGGACGAGATCATCGTGGAAACCAAGACCGGAGTGGTCAGGCAGCCGCGCAGCGAGTTGATGTCGATCATCCAAGGTGCACCGAGAGAGCGAAACTTTTGGTCGAGCAATCTTCGTTTCGGCATCTCGGCGGCTGCGGGGAACTCGGAGGCGCTCACGTACAACGCCTTCCTCGGCGTTTATCGAGAAGACCAGCTCACGCGGCTGCGGCTCGACTACGACGGTTCGGTCGGCAAGGCGAACGGGGAGCGGAACATCAACCGTCACTTGGGCACCGCCGGCCTCGACGTGTACCTTTCGCCCCGTTGGTACATCACGCCGTTCACGTCTCAGTTTCTGAGCGACGAGTTTCAGAACATCCAGTTCCGCGCGACACCGGCCGCGGGTTTTGGCTACCACATCATCGACGAGTCGGACTTCGAGTGGGACGTCGAGTCGGCTTTGGGTTACCAGTACTTGAAGTGGCGCAGCGTGGAAGCCGGCCGGGAGAACCCGCAGAGCGACGGCTTCGTCATGCTGCGTACGCTCGGGGCCTGGGACATCACGGGCGATATCGACTGGTTCTTCGACTGGCGAACCAACCTCGTCTTCACCGACATTGGCAACACCAACCACGTCGGCTCGACCGGCATGTCCATCGAAGTGACGGACATCCTGGACATCAACATGACGTTTTTGTACCTGCGCACCGAGGACCCTGCACCTCGCGAAGACGCCACCGTGCCCGAGAAGAACGACTATCAGCTGGTGTTTGGAATCGGATTAGAGGTCGGCTAGTCAGGGAGTTTCGCCCGGTTTCGCCTCACACCGGAGCCTCTTTGCCTTTGTCGTCGAGCTGGACGACCCTACAGTCGATATCATGAGGACCGTCGTCTGGTTTCGCGGAAAGGACATGCGCCTCTCCGACCACGCGCCACTACGGGATGCCGGGAAGGCAGGCGAGCTCATCCCGCTCTTCATCCTGAGCCCTCGGTATTTCGCGAGAGGGAGAGCCAGCGAGGCGCCACACCGGATTCAGTTTCTCATCGATTGCCTTGGCGCGCTCGAAGCGAGCCTGGCCGACCGCGGTTCGAGCTTGCTCGTCGTGTCCGGCGACAGCTTGGAGCTGCTTCCGCGTCTGCTCTCCAAGTGGAACGTGGATCGCGTGCTGGCACACCGCGCGGTGGAGCCTTTTTCACGGAAGCGCGACAGGCAGTTGCAGGAGAGACTCGGCGAGCGTTTGCAGCTCTACGAAGGGGAAACCTTGCTTGCGCCGGGCACCCTTCGGACAGGCGCGGGCAAGCCCTACGCCGTCTTCAGCCAGTTTGCGCGCGCGTTTCATCAAGCGGTAGACATCCAGCAGCCACTGCCCCGGCCTCGTTCGTTGCCCGGGTTGCCGCGCGACGTCGCCCAGGACGGGCGGCCGATTCCAAAGCTCGACGAGCTGGGGCTTCAACGCAACGCCCGCCTCATCAGCGGCGGCGAGCAGGCTGCTCGGCAGCGGCTTCGAAGGTTCTTACTCGATGCGCTGGAGCTGTACCCCGATCGGCGCGATCGCATGGACCTGAATGGGACGAGCCGCCTCTCCGCCGACCTCAAGTTCGGGACCCTGTCCCCGCGTCAGCTTTGGCAGGCCGTCAGAAAAGAGCTCGGGGACCACGAGGCGGCCGACGCATTTCTTCGGCAGCTCGTTTGGCGCGAGTTTTCCTACAGCAGCTTGTGGGACCGGCCGCAGCTGTTGAGCGAGCCCTTTCGTAAAGAGTTCGTCGACTTTCCGTGGCGGCACGACGAGTCGCTTTGGCAGTCTTGGGTGCAGGGCAAGACTGGCTATCCCGTGGTCGATGCGGCTGCGCGCCAGTTGCTCGGGGAGGGCTACGTGCACAACCGGGCGCGCATGGTTTCGGCGAGCTTTCTCAGCAAGCACCTGCTCATCGACTACCGGGAGGGCGAGGCGCACTACATGAAGTATCTGGCCGACGGCGACTGGGCCCAGAACAATCTCGGCTGGCAATGGTCCGCGGGCTGTGGCTGCGACGCGCAGCCCTATTTTCGGGTGTTCAACCCCATGACACAGGGGCGGAAGTTCGACCCGGAAGGCGACTACGTTCGCCGCTGGGTTCCCGAGCTCGCGGCCATGCCGGCCCGCTACATTCACGCGCCCTGGGAAGCGCCGGACGAGGTGCTCCGACAGGCTGGGGTCAGGCTGGACCAGAGCTATCCACGACCCGTGGTGGAGCATCGCTTTGCGCGCGAGCGCTTCCTTGGGCTTGCCGGCAAGCATCTCAAGCAAGGCCGGGACGGAGCGGCTTAGCGAGCAGCCTCCCGCTCGGGATGCGTACTTCGGGGCGAGGCTTTCCAGGGCAAAAGCGGACATTTTCCGCCATGTTTACGGCATATTCGGTGCTTGGGGACGCCAATCCGAGGGCTCATGCGGAGGCCGAGCCGCCCTTGATACCCCAATTTTGCCCACAGGCATGATTTGGCTCATGTGGTTGAAAAAGCAAAATGAATACGAGCTGTTAGGTGTCTAATGCCACTAGATGAATCGGCGTTTCCACAAGTGTTTTTCTTCCAGCTCGTGAAGCGCATTTGCTGTGCGCGACCCTGTTCGGTGCTCCGGCTGTGAGGCATCCGGGCTAAGGCGTTGTCCCAGCTGTTGTCCAGGTGGGCCCCGGAGCGCTGTGGTGACGCCCGAAGCGGCTGCCACAGTCGCTCTCAGCCGTCGTCTACTCTGGCCTCAGAGCCCGTCGATGATCGCGTTCAGAGTCGAGCTAGGGCGCATGGCCTTGGAGGCGAGATCGTCGTTGGGCAGGTAGTAGCCGCCGACATCCATCGGCTGGCCCTGGACCGCGTTCAGCTCGGTGACGATCTTGGCCTCGTTGTCTGCCATGGACTTGGCCAAGGGGGCGAAGTAGGCGGCGAGCTCGGCGTCGTCGGACTCGGCCAGGGCCTGCGCCCAGTAGAGCGCGAGGTAGAAGTGGCTGCCACGGTTGTCGAGCTCGTTGACCTTGCGCGAGGGCGCCTTGTTCTCGAGCAAGTATTTCGTGGCCGCTGCGTCGAGGGTGTCCGCGAGAATCTTCACCTTCGGATTGTTATTGCTCTCGGCGAGGTGCTCGAGCGAGGCGGCTAGCGCGAGGAACTCGCCGAGCGAGTCCCAGCGCAGGTGATTCTCTTTTTCGAATTGCTGCACGTGCTTGGGGGCCGAGCCGCCCGCGCCTGTTTCGAAGAGCCCGCCGCCGTTCATGAGCGGCACGATACTGAGCATTTTGGCGCTGGTGCCGAGCTCGAGAATGGGGAACAGGTCGGTGAGGTAGTCACGTAGGACGTTGCCAGTCACCGAGATCGTGTCCTTGCCTTCTTTGAGGCGCTCGAGGGAGAAGCGCGTAGCTTCGGCGGGAGCTTTGATGAGGATTTGCAGGCCTTCGGTATCGTGCTCGGGCAGATAGGCTTTGACCTTGGCGATGAGCTGCGTGTCGTGGGCGCGGGTCTCGTCCAGCCAGAACACGGCCGGAGCGCCCGTTGCACGGGCCCGGCGCACGGCCAGACCGACCCAGTCGCGCACGGCGGCGTCCTTGGTTTGGCAGGCGCGCCAGATGTCGCCCGCGCTCACCTCGTGCTCCATGAGGACTTTGCCGCTCTCATCGACGACTCGAACGACGCCGTCGGCTGCGATCTCGAAGGTCTTGTCGTGCGAACCGTACTCCTCGGCTTTTTGGGCCATCAGGCCCACGTTCGGCACGCTGCCCATGGTCGTCGGGTCGAAGGCGCCGTGCTCCTTGCAGAAGTCGATGACTTCTTCATAGACGGCCGCGTAGCTGCTGTCGGGGATGACGGCCTTGGTGTCCTGGGTCTTGCCCTCCGCGTTCCACATCTGTCCGGAGGTGCGGATCATCGCTGGCATCGAGGCGTCGATGATGATGTCGCTCGGCACGTGCAGATTCGTGATGCCGCGGTCCGAGTCGACCATCGCGAGCGCTGGGCCTTTTTCATAGGCGGCTTTGATGTCGGCTTCGATCTGGCCCCGCTTGTCGGCTGGAAGGCTCGCGATTCGTGCGAGCACCTCGCCGAAGCCGTGGTTCGGGTCGACGCCGATCTCTTGCAGTGTTTCGGCGTGTTTTTCGAACAGGTCTGCGAAGAAGACTCGGACGGCGTGACCGAAGATGATCGGGTCGCTGACCTTCATCATCGTGGCCTTCATGTGCAACGAGAAGAGTACGCCAAGCTTCTTCGAGTCGGCGATCTGCTCGCTGAGAAAGCTGAGCAGCGCCTTCTTGCTCATGCTGGTGCCATCCAAGATCTCGCCTTCGAGCAGCGCGAGCCCATCTTTCAAGACCGTGGTCGAGCCGTCCTTCGCCACGTGCTCGATGCGTACGGTGGTGGCCGCGGGTGCGGTGATCGACTTCTCGTTGTGGCGGAAGTCGCCCGCGGTCATGGTGGCCACGTGCGTCTTTGAGTCGCGGCTCCAGGCGCCCATCGAGTGGGGGTTCTTGCGGGCGTATTCCTTGACGGCCTGTGGCGCGCGACGGTCCGAGTTGCCCTCGCGCAAGACTGGGTTGACGGCGCTGCCTTTGACCTTGCCGTAGCGCTCCAAAATGTCGCGCTCCGCGTCGGTCTTCGGTTCTTCGGGATAGTCGGGCACGGCGAAGCCCTTCGCCTGGAGCTCCGCGATGGCCGACTTCATCTGCGGGACCGAGGCGCTGATGTTCGGCAGCTTGATGATGTTCGCCGCGGGAGTCTTCGCGAGGCGACCCAACTCCGCCAGGGCGTCCTCGACACGCTGATTCTCTTTCAGCGCTTCGGGAAAGTTCGCCAGGATCCGAGCCGCCAGGGAGATGTCCGGAAGCTCCACCTCGACCCCAGCGGGCGCCGTGAACGCTCTGATGATGGGCAGGAGTGAATACGTGGCCAGGAGAGGGGCTTCGTCGGTCTTCGTGTAATAGATCGTCGGCTTTTGGGTCATCGTGATGATTCTCTGGGCGGGAAAAGGGAGCGAGCGCGGTTTGCGGCAAAGTGGCTCCCGTCGCAAGTCAGCGCGCCTCACGAACTCCAGCGCCGGCGTGAGCTAGACCCCTAGCTCGCCCACTGCTCCCTAAACCCCACTCAGAGGGGCCGAGAGCCCCAGCCGTGCATCCAGAGCCACAGAAGAAGTCGCTCGCGTAGGACGGTCATGGTCGAGCTGTTTGTGGAAACGCGTGACGGCATGAAGGTTCAAGCAAGCAAGTAGCGTGCCGAAGCTTTTTGCAGTGATTTCAGCAAAGGCTTCGGCCTGTGTGCCTCGGTGGCACATCCAGCTGTGGCACTCGTGCCACAGCTGGACGGAGCCGGGACTCGGGGTTGCCGAGCCGGGGACTGCAGTGTGTCCCCGGCCACCTGGTCCGGCTTCGAGCGCTTTCGCCAAAGGGAACGAGCTTCCCCTCTCAGAAGCTCACCGTCGCGGCCCCCTCCTTGATCAGAGCGTGGAGGGAGGCTGAGCCGGTGATGATGACCCCATCGAGCAGGGTCTCGGCGCTGTAGCCGCGGACTTTGGCGCAGGGTGGGCACGCCATGATGGTACCGCCCTTGGCGATGAAGTCCTCGATGAGCTCCTTCATCGGTGGGTCGAAGGGATTCATGCGGACGAAGTCGACGGCGCCCTTTCGGACGAGGTCGATCGCCGAGCTGACCAGGAACATCGTCACGTCCAGGCCGGCCGCGAGACCGCCGTTGGCGACGGTCCAGGAAACCGTGGCTCGTTCGTCGTCATGTCCACGCGAGGCAATGATTACGAGTTTTTGCTTTTGTTCTTCCATGACGGGCTCCTCTGTTTGTGGTCTCTCGTTTGGGGCTGCGAGGCATTCGCTGGCCTTCACTGAGAGTGGGAGGGGACCGTGAGAACGGCCGTGTGTACGCTCGTGGAAAATGCTAACTTTCCGCCATGTCTACGGTGGTGATGGAGATGTCCGTCGAGCAGCCCGCGACCGATGAGCAGGTCGAGGGCATGAAAGCGGCGGCCGAGACTTGCTTCGAAATCAACGACGTCATCCGGAAGCAGACCTTTTTGTCCTCGGACCGGAAGCGCTTCGTCTGTGTTTGCGAGGCCAGGGACGTGGAGTCGGTCCGGCGGGCGCTCGAGTCCGCAGGCATTCCCTACGACCGAGTCTGGGCGGCCAGCGTTTTCTGAGGCGTAGCGAATGGTTTTCACCGTTCTGAGCGCCGCGTCCCCCGCGAGGACGGGGCGGCGCCCGGCGTCCGAGGGCGGTATTCTCGGCTCCCCGCTCAGCCTAGGGTCTCAGTTATAGTCGGCTAAGGACCGTACCGTGGTGGATGCAGCAGATCAGCCGGAGCCAGCAGCCGAGCTCGAGTTACGCATGCTGGGCCCGCTCGAGCTCTGGGCCTCAGGGACGCGCATATCTCTGCCCCGGTCGAAAAAGACACGGGCGCTGCTGGCCTATCTCGCGAGCACGGGGCGCGCGCACCGGCGCGAGCGCCTGTGTGCGCTGCTCTGGGATGTGACCGACGACCCACGCGGAGCGCTGCGTTGGAGCCTTTCACGGCTGCGCCGGCTCTTCACCGAAGGAGAGCAGCGCATCGAGGCGGATCGGGAACAGGTGGCTTTTCGAGCGACCGGCATGCGTCTCGACACCGAGGCCCTGGGCCGCGCCGTGCGGGCTGGGGTCGGGGATGCCAGTACCGCCGAGCTCGAGCAGCTGGCCAGTTTGCCGAGGGGGGAGTTTCTCGAGGGGCTCGATCTGCCCGACTTCCTCGACTTCAACGCCTGGTGCATCGCCGAGCGCGAGCGGTTTCGCCAAGAGCATTGCGCGGTGCTCGCCGAGCTCGTCTGCAGGCTGAACGGCGAGCCCGATCGCGCGCTCGGCTATGCACGGCAAAGGGCCCAGGCGGATGGGTTCAACGTGGCGGCACAGACGGGGCTGCTGCGGCTGCTGCTGGAGACAGGCAAGGTTGAGGAAGCCCGTCAGCGATTCGAAAATAGCCGCAGACTTTATCAAGAGGTGGGCGCTTCCGGGCAATCGGAGCTGGAGGAGGCCTGGCGCGGCATGCCCTCGTCGCTGGGGAAGCCGGGCGTCAGCGCTACCCGATCCACCAAGGCCGTACCCGCCGCGCTCAACGAGGACGAGCGCAGCCCAGCGGAGTGGCCCTTCGTGGGCCGGAACAAGGAGCTCGAGCGGCTCGAGTCCTCGCTGCAGGCTTCGCGAGCGGGCGGGGGAGCCCGCGTCGTCCTGCTGAGCGGTGAGCCAGGCTCGGGAAAGACCCGCCTTGCCGAGCGGCTGGCGGCACGTGCGAGCCGCGCCGGGTTCGAGCTTCTGTTTGGCCGCGCCTATGAGGCCGAGAGCAAGAGGCCTTATGGGCCATGGGTCGATGCGCTGCAGATCGACCTGCAGGCGTTGCTCTCTTCTGCCGGGGGCGAGGACTCGAACAGCACGCGCGATGCCCTCTTCGAGGCCATCGCAGCGCGCTTGCGGAGCAGGTCGGAGGGGCGAGCAGGGCTGGTGCTGGTGCTCGATGACCTGCACTGGCTCGACCGTGATTCGGCGGAGTTGCTTCATTTCCTCGCTCGCACCTACGACGAGGGGTCCCTGTTCGTCCTGCTGCTGGCCCGGGGCGGCGAGCTCAGCGACAATGAGGTCGTCATCCGCGCCCTTCGCGGCATGCGCAGGGAGAGCCAAGTCGAGGAGCTCGAGCTCGAGCCGTTGTCGCGCGAGGAGATTGCCGAGCTCATCGGTCGTGACGCCAAGGTCGATGTAGAGGGCGTGTTCGCCGCCTCGGCAGGTAATCCGCTTTATGCCATCGAGCTCGCGCGAGCCCAGAGCGCCGGAGTCGCACACACACCGTCGACGCTTTCGCAACTCGTCCGCGAACGTGTCGAGCAGCTGCCCGAGCACGCGGCCGACGTGCTCCGCTGGGGTGCGGTGCTGGGGCATGCGATCGATGTGGAGCGCTTGGAGGCGCTGAGCTCGTTGCAGCTCGACGAGCTGATGGGTGCCTTGGAGCGGCTCGAGCACAGCGCGCTGCTTCGTATCGACGCGACGCGTTTGCGGCAGCGGTACGTGTTCAGTCACGGGGTGGTTCGCGAAGCGGTCTATGGCGAGCTCTCGCACCCGAGACGGCGACTCATGCACCGCAGGGTCGCGCAGCTTCTCGAGCCGCAGACCTCCGATGCGACCGTTGCCACTGAGGTGGCGCACCATGCTGGTTTGGCGGGCGAAGCCTTGCTCGGGGTGCGGGCTTGCATCATCGCGGCCAAGCAGTCGCTGCGCGTGTTCGCCAATGGCGATGCGGAAGCCCTCGCCAGGCGCGGGCTTCGCCTGGCGGAGGACTTGGCGGACGCGGAGCGCATTTCGTCGACCTTGGACCTGCTGCACGTGCAATACGCCGCGCGCAGTCCGGACCGCGAGCAGGCGGCGGCGCGGGTGCGGGAGCTGGCAGAGCAGGCACTCGATTTGGGCTTGACGCATGCCGCGCGGCTCGGGTTTCAGATGCTGTCTTTTTTGCGTTGGGAGAGCGCCTCCATGGCGGCAGCACACGAAAACATCATGCAGGCCGAGCGCGTGAGCCGATTGGCCGGTCCCGATGAGCGGACGGTCGCGCTGGCTCAGGCCGCCAAGTGCTTGGTACTGCTGGAGCGCAATCTGGCGCAGGCGGAGGCCTTCGTCATGGAGGCGAGCGCGCTGACGAGCCGTGCCGGGCACTCGAACAGCGCGGTGGCCTTCGCGACCGGAATGATCGCCGCGCACCGGGGAGACCTCGAACTGGCGGTGCAAGCCTTCGAAGAGGCACGACAGCTGGCTCGTGATCACGGCGAACGCCTGGCGGAGTTCTGCGCGGTCGAGCATCGGGTGATGCTGGAGATCGACCGCGGCGGTCATGAGGCCGTCCTCGGCCTGGCCGAGTCCTTGGCGGACCTCGGTGAGCGGCTGCGCGCGGGGGCCGAGGCTCCGAGCGGGCGCGCGCTGCTTACCTTCGTACAGTTGCTGTGTGGGCAAGCGGACGATGACGATGCGCTCGTGGAAGCGATTACGGAGTTGCGTGAAGCAGACGCCAAGTACGAGCTCTCATTCTTGCTGACGCGCTGGGCGCAACATGCGCTCGACAGCGGGCGAGCTCGACAGGCGGAGCAGCTTGCGAGAGACGCGCTGGAGGTTGCCCGCGCCCTCGGCCGCGCTTCCGAAACCGCGCTTGCGCATTCGGTGCTCCTGCAGTGCGCATGCGATGATGGGGACGCCGCGTCGCATGAGCAGCACCTTGCCGAGCTCTACACGCTGAGCCGCCGCGACCTGTCGCACACGGCACGAAAAGGGGTCGAATCGGCGACGTCGCGCGGCTGAGGACCGGACGGGGTTTAGATTCGGGGCATGTCCGTACGTCACTACGACTGGCTCGTCCTGGCCGGCGGGGTCATGGGCACGATGCCCCTCCTGCTGAGAATGAAGCAGGACCTGACTGGCTTGACAGAAGCAGTCGATGAGGCATGGTACCCCTACCAGGGTAATGGTATGTGGAGCCTGGGACACGGAGACATGAGCACGATGGGCCCCGAGACCAAAGAGAACGTCGAGGCGCGGCTGAAGCGCGTGGCCGGGCAGGTGTCCGGCATCCAGCGAATGGTGGAGGAGGACCGCTACTGCGTCGATGTGCTGCTGCAGATCGCGGCGGTGCGCGCCGCGCTCGCGAAGGCGGGCAAGATCCTGCTGGAGTCGCACATCCAGACCTGCGTCACCGGCGCGTTCGAGAGCGATGACCCCGGGGACCGGACGGAGAAGATCGAGGAGCTACTCAGGATCTTCGATAAGAACTGTGGCTGCTGAGGAGGACGGACATGAGCCCCGAGCACGAGCACTGTTGCAGCGCCGCTAGTCAATCGTCGAACAAAGCGCTTCGCGATCCCGTCTGCGGCATGACGGTTTCCGAGGATAGCCCGCAACGTCAGGAGCACGCCGGTCAGACCTACCATTTTTGTTCTGCCCGCTGCCGTGAGAAGTTCGGCCGCGACCCGGGGCGCTATCTCGGAGACTCTCGGGAGCCGCATGACGAGGTCCCTGGCGGCACCCCGTTCACCTGCCCGATGCACCCCGAGATCGAGCAAGCCGGGTCCGGCGACTGTCCGAAGTGCGGCATGGCCCTCGAGCCGAAGGACCTGCCCGCCATGCGCAACGAGTGGACCTGCCCCATGCACCCGGAGATCGTTCGGGACGAGCCGGGCGACTGTCCCCTATGCGGAATGGCTCTTGAACCGCGTACGTCGGCGGCCGAGGAGGAAGAGAGCCCCGAGCTGCGCGACATGAAGCGCAGGTTTTGGTTCGCGGCGGCGCTTTCGGGGCCGCTGGTCGCCATCGTGATGATCGACATGCTCCCGAGCCGGCCCATCTCGAGCTTGCTGCCAGGGCGGACGCGAGCGTTCATCGAGCTCGCGCTAGCGACGCCAGTTTGTCTCTGGTCCGCCTGGCCTTTCTACGTCCGCGCCCTGCGCTCCGTGAAGAACCGCAGTCCCAACATGTTCACGCTCATCGGTCTCGGCGTCAGCGTCGCCTATCTTTACAGCGTAGTGGCCACACTTCTGCCCGGGATTTTTCCCGACTCGTTCCGGGGACACGGTGGCGAGGTCGCGGTCTACTTCGAGGCGGCCGCGGTGATCGTCACGCTGATCCTGCTCGGACAGGTGCTCGAGCTGAAGGCGCGAAGTCAGACCGGCGCGGCCATCAAGCAACTGCTGGGCATGGCGGCCAAGACCGCCCGACGCATTCGAGAGGACGGCGCGGAGGAGGATATTGCTCTCGAGCAGGTGCAAGAAGGAGACCTGCTTCGGGTCCGGCCTGGCGAGAAGGTGCCGGTAGACGGCCAGCTCGTCGAAGGTCACAGCCACGTCGACGAGTCCATGGTGACCGGAGAGCCCATGGCCGTCGCAAAGGGGCCCGGGGACAAGCTGATCGGTGCGACCCTCAACGGGACCGGCGCCCTGCTCATGCGCGCCGAGAAGGTGGGCGCCGACACGCTGCTGTCGCGCATCGTCAGCATGGTCGCCGAGGCGCAGCGCAGCCGTGCGCCGATTCAAAAGCTGGCCGACGTCGTCGCCTCTTACTTCGTACCCGCGGTGATCCTCAGCGCAATCGTTACTTTCGTCGTCTGGGCTCTGCTGGGGCCCGAGCCGGCCATGGCCTACGCCCTGATCAACGCCGTCGCGGTGCTCATCATCGCGTGCCCCTGCGCTCTCGGCCTCGCCACGCCCATGTCGATCATGGTGGCGACCGGCAAGGGCGCCTCGCTTGGCGTGCTGTTCAAGAACGCCGAAGCCATCGAGCTGCTCCGCAGGGTCGACACGCTCGTCGTCGACAAGACCGGGACCCTCACGGAGGGCCGGCCAGCGCTGGTCTGCGTCGAGCCGGTGACTGGCATGAGCGAGACCGAGCTGCTTCGCCTCGCGGCGGCTCTCGAGCGGGGCAGTGAGCACCCGCTCGCCGAGGCCATCGTTCGGGGCGCGCAAGAGCGCCGTCTCGAGCTGCCGTCGGCTTCGGAGCTGCAGTCGCTCACCGGCAAGGGCATTGAGGGCAGGGTGGACGGACGTCGCCTTGCCCTCGGCAATGCAGCGATGATGGGCGGGCTCGGGGTCCCGACCGAGGCGCTCGAGCAGCGCGCCGAGGCGCTGCGGGGCGAGGGGCAGACCGTCATGTTCGTGGCGGTCGACCGAAAACTCGCCGGGGTCCTCGGCGTGGCCGACCCGATCAAAGCGAGCACGCCGGAAGCCATCGAGCAGCTGCACGCCGAGGGGCTGCGCCTCGTGATGCTGACCGGCGACAGCGAGACCACGGCCCGCGCCGTTGCCGCCCGCCTCCGCATCGACGAGGTGATCGCCGGAGTGCTGCCGGACGAAAAGGCCGCCAAGGTCAAGGCGCTACAGGACGAGGGACATATCGTCGCCATGGCGGGTGACGGCATCAACGACGCTCCGGCGCTCGCGCAGGCCGACGTGGGTATCGCCATGGGAACGGGCACCGACGTGGCCATGGAGAGCGCCGGCGTCACCCTGGTCAAGGGAGACCTTCGCGGCATCCTGCGGGCCCGGCGCCTCTCACGTCAGACGATGGCCAACATCCGTCAGAACCTCTTCTTCGCCTTCTTCTACAACAGCATCGGCGTGCCGATCGCCGCGGGCGTTCTTTATCCATTCTTCGGGATCCTTCTGTCGCCGATGCTGGCGGCGGCTGCGATGAGCCTCAGCTCCGTCTCGGTGATCGGAAATGCGCTGAGGCTGCGTTCGGCGAAGGTTTGATCGCGGGTCGCTCGGCGACATGGGCATGCCCTACGCGCGGCCTCAGGCGTGGTCGTGGGCTCGGGCGAGCTGCGTCTCAGTCATCGTCTCCGTGCTCCACGCCCAGCTCCGCCGACGGGGACGCCTGGCCCCGAACGTCGATGTAAGCCTTGGCCGCGGCGTGTCGATATACGAGCTCACCCCCAGCCTGCCCGCTCCGATACTCGAGACTGCTCTTGAAGGGACTGAGCCACAAGGAGATCGCCGCCGCGCGGTCGGTCACCGAAGCTACGGCTCGCCAGCAGGCGCGCGCCGTCTACAAAAAAAAGGCCAGCCTCTCGGGTCGACACGACCTCGCGGCGTTCTTCTTGGAGGACTTGATGTTGCCGGCCGACGATGGGCCGTAGGCAGTCCGGCAAGCTCCCGGGGAAGAGGCCACGGCCTGCTCAGCCAGAGCCCAGGTCCTCCTGCGCGAACCGCTCGAGCGCATCTCGGATGCTGTCACGCGCCGTTCGAAAGCGCCGGAGCATTTCTTCTCGTGGGATGGACGGGTCCGGGCTCGCCGGGTCAGGGATCGGCCAGTGCAGACGCCGAGCCTGACCGAGGAATGCCGGGCAGACCTCTTCGGCGCACAGGGTGATGACGGTGTCCACCGTTGCCGGGTCGATGTCGTGCACGGACTTCGATCGATGACTGCTGAGATCGATGCCGAGCTCCCTCATCACCTCGATGGCACAGGGGTTCACGATGCTCGGCTCGCTGCCGGCGCTCTGCACCGTGACGCGATCGCCAAAGATCATGCGGCCGAGTCCTTCGGCCATCTGGCTGCGCGCTGAGTTGGCGACGCACAGAAATAAGATGTCGCGCACAGGCAGCTTCGCGCTCGGGTCACTCATCGTCGGCCGAGGGTGTACGACCAAGACCGGTCCAGGTCCAGGTGTTGTAGTCGTCGTGCGGCTCCTTTGGACTGCGGCTGCATGCGCGACCCGCTGAAACCCTTCGCCAGCGCAACACGTTAGTATGTCCGGCATGGACACTTCGCAAGGACAGGTCAACCGGGATGCCGCGACGATCTACGAGCAGTTCTTCGTCCCGAGGCCAGGTGCTGGACGTGGCACGCAAATGGTGCCGGCGTCACCGGCGAAGTCGGTGGCCCAAAGCAGCGGTTTGCTGCCAGCAGCCAAGCGCGAAGGCAGCGTTCTGCCTCGGCGACGAATCGCCCGATGGCGAATGCGTCATCGTGCCCGCGAACTCGCGCGATACGCTGCTCTGGCGGCGCCCATACGGCACGGCCGCGCGGGGTCTTGTTCCTAGCGCGCTGTTGTCGTATATCGTCGTGCGACGATGAAAAGCGACCCCTCAGGCCTCTGTCTCCCGAAGGACGACCAGAGCCCCGACCTCAGGCCCGTGGAGGGCCCCGAGGCGGATGCGGAGCTCGCGGCGCTCGCGAAGGCGCTGGCACACCCGGCTAGGGTTCGAATCCTGCGTCTTTTGGCCCGCAAAAGTGCATGTATTTGTGGGGAAATCGTCGGCGAGCTGGACCTCGCCCAGTCCACCGTCTCGCAACACCTGAAGATCATGAAGGAAGCTCGGCTGATCCAGGGCGAGGTGGACGGCCCGCGCGTTTGCTATTGCCTGAGCCCGCGCGTGCTTCGGCGCTTCCGGGCTCTGGTGGGCAGTCTGTGACTATCGATAAATGACGATGACTGAACGACCGCACCCCGGCCTGATGGGCCGCTTGTCCTTCTTGGATCGCTATCTGACCCTGTGGATCTTCGCCGCGATGGCGGCGGGCATCGGCCTCGGCTTCGCCGCGCCCGGCGTCGTCGGCGCCCTCGATGCCCTGAGCATCGGCACGACCAGCATCCCCATAGCCATCGGGCTCATCCTGATGATGTACCCGCCGCTCGCCAAGGTTCGCTACGAGGAGCTCGGCCGGGTCTTTCGCAACAAGCGGGTGCTCGCGCTGTCGCTCGTGCAGAACTGGGTCGTCGGGCCCGTCCTGATGTTCTCGCTGGCCGTCGTGTTTCTGCGGGACAAGCCCGAGTACATGCTCGGGCTCATTCTGATCGGTCTCGCCCGCTGCATCGCGATGGTCATCGTCTGGAACGACCTGGCGAAAGGCGACCGCGAGTACTGCGCGGGCCTGGTAGCGTTCAACTCCATCTTCCAGGTGCTCTTCTTCTCGGTCTACGCGTACTTCTTCGCGACGCTGCTGCCGAGCTGGCTGGGCCTCGAAGCTGCGGTGGTCAACATCACCATCGGTGAGATTGCGCGGAGCGTGGCCATCTATCTCGGTATTCCGTTCGCCGCTGGCTTCCTGACGCGCAAGGTGCTGGTCCGCTCCAAGGGGCGCGACTGGTACGAGACCAAGTTCGCCCAGCGCATCGGACCCATCACGCTGGTGTCGCTTCTCTTCACCATCGTCGTCATGTTCTCGCTCAAGGGCGAGGCCATCGTAGAGCTTCCGCTCGACGTCGTGCGCATCGCCGTGCCGCTGCTCATCTACTTCGTGGTGATGTTCGTGTTCTCGTTCTTCATGAGCAAGCATGTCGGCGCAAACTACGGCGAGGCGACGACGCTGTCGTTCACGGCGGCCTCGAACAACTTCGAGCTCGCCATCGCCGTCGCCATCGCCAGCTTTGGCATCCACAGCGGAGCAGCCTTCGCGGCCGTCATCGGTCCGCTCGTCGAGGTGCCGGTGCTCATCGGACTCGTCAACGTCGCGCTGTGGTTCGGCAAGAAGTACTTCCCCGAGGCGAGGCTCGAAGTTCGGGAAGCACCGTGCGAGACCAGTGCGGCTACGGAGTCGAGAGCTTCTTCGAGGTCTTCGGGCCCCTGCCGAGGCACAGACCCGAAGACCTAGCGTCAGCTCCTTCCGCCACAACGAGGACATGGAACCCTCTCTTCTGTTCTTGCCCGTGTTTCGAAGCCTCGACGCCCTCGTGGGCGGAGCAGAAGAGCAGGCGGCGCAATCGCTCCGAGCCCCGAACACCTCTCGCGGGGAGCGAGAGCTGCCGCTCGGGGTCGAGTAGGGTGATGGTCGGTCGGGGCCCGTACAGATTTTGCCGTCGTCGCAGTCAGTGGCTTCGCGCACGACCGCGCAACGCAGGGTTGTTGCGCTCGGATCGACGAAGGTGTCGACGGTGCAGGCGTCCCCGTCGTCGCAAAGCTCTTCAGCAAAGGCTGCGCAGTTGCCAGCGACGTCGCCGTGCGCCAGGTGGGTGGAAAGAACGTGGGTGATCGACACGATGCCGCCTTCTGTAATGTCCGCCGTCGGAGAGTCGCGCCTGTGGCCGGCGAGCCACGGGCTCGTCCATTCCGATGTACCTCGTCATCGGGCGCCTCCTCGTGGCCTTGCATGTTGCATTTGTTCACCATGAGGTTCGGCGCCCGTGCAGCGTCACAGCAACCCGTAAGTCCTCCGTTCTCCGGACGCCCGTCCCTTCTTATGCCTGCGAAATCGGGGGGCTGAGAGAGCTTCGCGTCCATGAGCCCTTTGGACGAAGGCCGCAACGGCCGTTGCCGGACTCGATGAGAACACGGTACAAGGAGAAGAACCTGACACGACGGCCCTCGTCGAAAGGAGGCTGTGATGGATACCAAGCTGATGAAAGACCCAACGCGCAAACTGGCGGTGCTTCTCCTGTCTTCGCTCGCAGTGTTCGCGCTAGCCGCAATGGCTTGCCCCACGACTGCCTCGGCAGCCGTGTTCGCAAAGTACGACGGCATCGATGGCGAGTCTAACGACGACGACCACGGTAAGTGGATCGACGTTTTGAGCATCGACTGGGGCGCAAACAAGCCTGGGACCCCGGCCGCCTCGGGGCAATCCCGGCGTCGCGGCGCCGCCGTGGCTGAGGACATGACGATCGCATATGAGTACGAGAAGGCCTCCCCAAAGCTCCTGGAAGCGCTGACGACGGGCAAGGTCATCCCAAGGCTCGAGATCGAGGTGACCGCCACCTACGGCGGCACCAGAGCGACCTACCTCAAGTACGAGCTCAAGAACGTACAGGTCACGAGCTATTCGGTCCACGCCAGCGGTGACGACGAAGCGGGTCCGCCGACGGTCGTCGTCGCAAACAACTTCGAGGAGATCAAGGTCACGTACACCGAGTACGACGACGATGGCAGGGCAAAGGGCAACGTCGAAACCGAATGGAAAGTGGAGAAGGGCGAATAGCGCAACAGCTCGGCGAGTTCGATAGCTGCGTTGGTTGAAGGGACCCGCTTGTCTTTGCTCAGGCGGGTCTTCCGCAGCCGCGACGTGCTCTGAGCTGTAGGCAGATAGGCAAAACAAAGCCCCTCTCCGCGCGGTTCTCTTCCTGATGCACATCTTCGGCATGGGCGTCTTGCTGGTGCGCCATCGCGTGGGAGAACGCGCGTGATCGCGTCACGGGGTGCACCTAATAGGCGAGCTGTACGCGCGCTCCTGAAGGCTGGTCGGTGCGCCTTCGGGGATCTCCACGCCGAACACCTTTGCGTCGAAGGTGGTCCAGCGCGGGGTAGGGATCTCCAAAACGCGCACGTAGTAAGAACGCGCGTTGTTTCGGATCGAAGCTCGGGTCTTTGCAGAATGCAAGGGATGCGCCTCGCCGTCGAAGTCTGTGTTGACTTGGCGAGCTTCTCGAGTGCATCGGAAGTCGCCCTGCCAAACAGTATCCCGGATCAGTGGGGGTCCGAGCTCAGCCGCTCCGACCCAGCTCGGCGGCTCCGCCGAAGACATCGTCGAGAGGAAATCTTTTCCGGCCAGCCAGCGCTAGACGCGTGGCATCTCAGCTCTCTCAGCACCCCAAATCGATGTGTAACCTTCTCGGAAGGGGCGGGGAGGGCGTTTGTAGTTACTATCCCCGGTTCCTACAGCGCGGTCGGCGTAGCCCATTTGAGCGGACCCAAATAGAGGTGCCCGCATGGTGCTGAGCTGATCAGGCTCGCCCAGGGTGCGTAAGCTCGTCGTCGAGTTGGGCGACCTATCATGATAACTTCACGGTTGTGAGTGAGGCGCTGAGTTTCGCGGTGCCCCCTTTCCGTTGTTCCTTCCCTAGACAAAAGCGAATTGGCCTGTTCGGGGCCATTCGAAACTTGCGTCCCGACTCGACATGGAGAAGAGCGATGAGGAACATCAACAGTTCGCGCAGCGATTCTGGCTCGGCTGGCTACCCGGAAGTTCCCGGCGTTGCGCCGCTACCATGAAGACGAATTGCGCGTGATCGCCATGGCACCGACGTTTGAATCTCTGCTGAGCTCAGCGTTCGACCAGATCCGCAGGAACGCCAAGGGCAATGTCTCCATCATGTTGCGCATGCTCGGGGCACTCGATGTCATCGCCAGTCAGGCCGATAGCCCGC
Organism: uncultured delta proteobacterium; assembly: GCA_963746475.1. Taxonomy (GTDB): domain Bacteria; phylum Myxococcota_A; class Polyangia; order Polyangiales; family Houyiibacteriaceae; genus SG8-38. The sequence goes on along the minus strand of CAVVBB010000001.1, from coordinate 19,648 downwards.
GCCGCCGACTGGCACTGGGCGAACAGGTGCAACGGATTGCCGAGCTGGCCGATCGCACCATCGACTCGACTCACGATCGCGCACGGTTGGAGGCACGGCTTTCGCGTGTGCGCAAAGCGCTCGAAGCCCGGCCTGTTGCGCGCGCAGGCTTCCGGAAAATGCACACACCACCCAAGGAAGAACGATGACCTCACTAACGAAAGAATCACTCACCGAGCTCCTCGCCCCTCACCCGGCACCGTGTCTGTCGCTGTACCAGCCGACGCACCGACGGCATCCAGAGCACCGGCAGGACCCGATTCGGTTTCGCAACCTCGTGAAGGAGATGGAAGCATCTCTTCTACAGGCCTATCCTACGACCGAGGCTCGATTGCTTCTGGAGCCGTTTGATGCACTCGCGTGCGAGCACGACTTCTGGAACCACACGCTCGACGGGCTAGCCGTGCTGGGCGCGCCGAACCTCTTTCGAGTGTTCCGGCTGCCGCGTTCGGTCACGGAGTTGGTTGTCGTGGCGGACAGCTTTCACCTCAAGCCGTTGTGGCAGTTCCTTCAGTCGGTCGACCGCTATCAGGTGCTCGGGTTGAGTCGCGACGAGATTCGCCTTTTCGAAGGAGATCGCGACACCCTAGAAGAGGTTGAGCTGGCCGTCGGGGTGCCTCGCGCGATCACCGACGCGCTTGGCTCGGAGCTGACCGAGCCGCACCAGACGGTCGCGTCCTACGGGGGAGTTGGTGGGGCGAAAAGCGCGATGCACCACAGCCACGGCGGAAAGGCCGACGAAGTGGACATCGACGCGGATAGGTTCTTCCGCGCGGTCGACCGGGCCGTATTGGAGCACCACTCGCGCCCCAGCGGCCTGCCGCTGATCTTGGCAGCGCTACCGGAGCATCATCAGCGTTTCCGCAGCGTCAGTCACAATCCACTTCTGCTGGCCGAGGGGATCACGGTCAATCCGAATGCCGTGACGGACGACGTCCTGCGAACACTCGCGTGGGAGGTCGTCGAACCTCAGTACGAGGCGCGACTCGCGAAGCTGAAGAACGAGTTCGAACAAGCCAGCGCTGCCGGCCTCGGCAGCGACAACCTGGCGCAGATCGGCGCGGCCGCTGCCTCAGGGCGCGTTGCCACGCTATTCATCGAGGCGGACCGTCAGATCGCTGGTCACCTCGATGAAGGGACCGGGACAGTCATCGGCGGCGCGCTGAACAACCCGCGAGTCGATGATGTGCTCGGTGATCTGGGCGAGCTGGTGGGCAAGATGGGTGGCGAGGTCTTGGTCATCCCGACGGCGAGGATGCCCACGCGTAAGGGCGCGGCCGCAATCTATCGATACTGATGCAACCCAACGAAGGAACGAGACTCATGCAAATCCAAGTTAACACCGACAAGAACATCGAAGGCCACGAGGAACTCGTGACCCAGGTAGAGGCTACGGTCGCCAAATCGCTGAGCCACTTCAGCGCTCACATCACGCGCGTGGAAGTTCATCTCAGCGACGAAAACGCCGACAAGAATGGCCAGTACGACAAGCGATGCATGATGGAAGCCCGCCTCGAGGGCCGGCAGCCCACTGCGGTGACCTGCGAGGCAGCGACCCTGGCCCAGGCTGTCGCCGGTGCGGCGGACAAGTTGAAGAGCTCTCTCCAGAGCACGCTGGACCAGCTACACGAACATCGCTAGCGCTGTTGCGATGCTCGTCAAGAGCGCACCCATGCTCAAGAAGAACAAGACCGAGATATCTGGCACCCCTGGCACGTCAATTACAGCAACTCGCGATACAGCAACTCGCGAGGACGAGCACAGGGAAGATCAGCGCACAGCCGCTAAGGATGTTAAACGTCGTGCGCTCGAGCGCTGGGAGAATGAGGGCGGGTCTGGATCGGATATCGACAGCGCGGCAACACCGCCCGGGGACCCGACAGCGATGGAAGAACCAGGGCTCGGAAAATCCGGCAGCGTGTCACCTCCATCCGATGCGGTAGAGGCCTGGCACACGCTGGCCATTGATGCAGCCGCACGGCATTTGCGAACCGACGGGTCGCGTGGACTAACGAACGACGAGGTAGCACGACGCCTCAAGCGTTTCGGCTCCAATCGGCTACAGCAGGCACCCGGACAGACTGCCTTCGCCATCCTTTTCAACCAGTTCAAGAGCCTCCTCGTGTTGCTGCTCTTCGCGGCCGCCGGGCTTGCGTTCGCGACGGGCGAGCATCTCGAGGCGGGCGCGATCCTGGTGGTGGTCGTCCTGAACGCGACGATCGGCTTCTTCACGGAATGGAAAGCGGAACGGACGCTGACGGCCCTTCAGAAGCAGACGGTGCGGATGGCTCGCGTGGTCCGCGATGGTGTGGAACGTGAGCTCCCCTCGGTGGAACTTGTTCCGGGGGATCTGGTCGTCCTCGAGGCCGGCGCGCGTGTCCCCGCGGACGGGCGGATCATCGAGACCATGAGGCTGCAGATCGAGGAAGCCGCGCTCACTGGGGAGTCGAAGGCCGTGACAAAGTCCACCGATCCAATCGGGGACGTGGAGGCTCCTCTCGCGGACCGGCTCAACCTGGCGTTCATGGGTACGACGATCGTGAACGGACGCGGCCAGCTTCTCGTTACCGGTACCGGCGTCGCCACCCAGATGGGGAAGATCGGCGTACTCATCGACGAAGCGAAGAGCAACGACACGCCCCTCGAGAAGAAACTAGCCCGCCTCGGTCGCCTGTTGCTCGTCCTCGTGCTGTTGCTCTGCGCGGTCATTGTCCTCGCCGGTTGGCTTCGCGGTCACAGCCTCCTTTACATGCTTGAAGTGGGTATATCGCTCGCGATCGCTGCAGTGCCCGAGGGGCTCCCCGCCGTAGCCACGATGACTCTTGCGATTGGGATGCAGCGCATGGCCCGCATGGGCGCACTGATCCGGCGGCTGCCCGCGGTCGAAACTCTCGGTTCCACGACGGTCATCTGCACTGACAAGACGGGGACACTGACCCGCAATGAGATGACGGTCTCAGCGTTGGTTCTGGATGGGCGACGGATCGATGTCACCGGCGCCGGTTACTCGCCAATCGGCGGGTTTGAAGAAGACGGTCAACCGGTGGAGCCTCGCGCCGACGCACACCTCACCCTTGCGTTGCGTATCGGTGTCTTGTGCAACGACGCGAAGGTCGCTCACGCCGATGGCAAGGACGCCGTGCTTGGTGATCCCACCGAAGCGGCGTTGATCGTGGCGGCGGAGAAGGCAGGCTTGAAGGAGGCTGCGCTCGAAGCCGAGTTCCCCCGCATCCGCGAGCAGCCCTTCGACAGCGAGACGAAGCGCATGGTCACCGTGCACCGGACGCCTCAGGGCCGGATGATCATGTTTGTGAAAGGGTCGCCGTCCACGTTGCTCGCGGCGAGCGCGTCCCAGGTTCGCGAGAGCGGAGTGACACCCCTTACCTCTGACGATCGCGCGCGCTGGGATGACCTGAATCAGGACCTCGCCGGGGCCGCACTACGTGTGCTTGCCTTGGCCTATCGGGACATACCCGAAGGCGAGGCCGAGAATGAAGCCGACGCCACGAAACACCTGGTCTTCGTCGGCCTCGTCGGCATGACCGATCCACTACGTGAGGAGGCGAAAGCCGCGATCGCCACGTGCCGCGAAGCTGGTATTCGTTCGGTGATGATCACCGGCGACCAGCAGATCACCGCGGCCGAGATCGCCCGCCAGCTCGGCATCGACCGCGATCTGAACGGCCAACCGCTTCGGATTGTGCACGCGCGTGAGCTGACCAATCTCGACGCTGCGGGATGGCAGGAGACCGTGAAGGGGGCGGCGGTCTTTGCGCGTGTGTCACCCGAGCACAAGCTTCAGATTGTCGAAGCGCTGCAGGCGCAGGGGCAGATTGTGGCCATGACCGGCGACGGGGTGAACGACGCACCGGCCTTGAAGAAGGCCGACATCGGCGTCGCCATGGGGATCAAAGGGACGGAGGTCGCCAAGGAAACGGCTGACATGGTGATCGTCGACGACAACTTCGCCACGATTGTCCGCGCCGTCGAACAGGGACGGATCATCTATGCGAACATCCTCCGGTTCGTCCGTTACCTCTTCTCGTGCAATCTTTCGGAGCTCCTGACTGTGTTCATCGCTCTGATGATTGGCTGGCCGCTGCCCCTCGGCGCGCTTCAGATCCTGTGGCTGAACATGATCACTGACATCTTCCCTGCGCTCGCGTTGGCCCTCGAGCCTTCGGTGCCCGGAATGATGAGCCGGCCTCCGCACGATCCGAAGACGCCTCTCCTACCGGCGCGGCTTCTGGTCATGATTGGCTGGCAAGGATTGCTGCTCGCCGCGGTCACGTTGCTGGCATTCTTCCTCGGCATGCGAATGCACGGTGCGGAAGGCGATGGGTTGAAGCACGCGATCACAGTGGCGTTCATGACGCTCGCGTTCGTCCAGGTAGTTCACGTCTTCAGCTCACGGTCGGAGACTCGCTCGGCATTTGACGCACGTCTGTTTAAGAACGGCTGGTTGTGGGGTGCCGTGGCGCTTTGCGTTCTCCTGCAAGTGGCCGCAGTCTACGTTCCGTTCTTGCGCGCCGTCCTCCACACTGTTCCACTTGGAGCGAAAGATTGGGGCGTCGTGGCCGCATGCGCTCTCTTGCCCCTGGCCGTCGTGGAAGTCGTGAAGTTGATCCAGCGCCGCTTCGCTCGGGGGGCCGCTTCCCCCATGAGATTTTCGTGATTGACCGCGCAGTTGGTTCGTCACTGGTTTCCCCGGCGTCAGCTTTGCGCAGTCGGTCGTCACCGATCGGTAGCGGCCTCAACGATCGGAGCGCGAATGTCCTTCTGCATTCCGTGCAGGTCACTTCGGAAGCGCGCCAACATGGGGCATATGACATTTGGATGCGAGTGTCCGACCAATCAGAGACGGCACGTATTGTGCATGCTGAATTCAACGGGAGGACAACATGGAAAACAGGCAGGTTCAAATCGGCAAGATGGAGAAGCAGCTCAAGCAATGGGGTGCGAAGCTCGACGATCTCGCAGAGAAGGTCACGACCGCCGGCGCCAAGGCGAAAGCCGACGAGCGCCAGTTGGTCGCCGATCTGAGAGCGAAGCAGGAGCTGGCGCAAGCAAAGCTCGATGAGCTCAAGGCTGCGGGGGTCGACAAGTGGGACACATTCAAGGCTGGCGTTGAGAGCGCCTACAACGAGCTCGAGGCCACCTTCAAGAAGCTGGGGAACTAGATCGGAAGGATAGAAACATGCTTTGGGCAATCGCCATCATCTTCCTCCTCCTGTGGGCTCTCGGACTGGTTACGTCCTACACGCTCGGCGGATTCATTCACGTCCTGGTCGGCGTCGCAGTTGTCTTACTGCTCGTTCGAATCATCCGGGGCCATCGCGGTGGTCACGCTGCGAAGGGATGACACCCCGAGCGGTTGCTATGCGAAAGGCAAAATGATGAAACACACGGTGCGGATCATTGGGCTCCTCGTCTTCGGGGTCCTAACCACGAGCTGCAACAAACCGACGGACGAGGACTCAAAGGCCCAGTCTGACCAGCCCGGAACCGCGGCCACGCAACGCGAGAAGGCGATCACGGCGACGAAGGAGGCCGCCCAATCGGTTCGGGTGTACGCCTACGCGGAAAGAGACGAGTTCATCGACGCTGCAAATCGAGAGCTCTCCGATATCCAGGCTGAGATGGAACGGCTGCGCCGAGTCATCGACCGTTCCAGCGGCGCTACACGTGCTGACGCCGAGGCCAGACTGAAAGTGGTGAGCGACAGATGGGCTGCCGCCAAGGCGCAACTCGACAGCGCCGAGGCCGCCACAGAGGCCAGCTGGGAGGATGTGCAGAGCCGTTATCGGGCAGCCCGGGGCGACCTGAAGAGGTCATTTGACGATGCGCGACAGTGGCTGAGCGAACGAATTGAGCCATGATGGAGCGCCGTGGCCGACGAGGTCGCCCCGCATGTTTCGGAGCCCTGAAGGTGGGGAAGGCCCAGGCCACTGGTCCGCGACCCAACGCCGGGAACGACCATGAGCGAAAGGCGCCCTGACCGGCACGAGGCACCCGCAAACGAGGAGCCTGACCAGTCACCAAGCGATCGCGTCTTGGCGACCTGGGAGGATGAAGGCGGGAGCACCATCGTGCCGCCGAATGAGACGGATGAGAGAAACCGGTCGTGTTCCACGTCGCCGTCTTCTGTTGAAGACGGCTCGAAACGAAGCGGCATCTCGCGGACGGCGGATCCGAACAGCACGGTTGGCGGGGAGGATCACCCCAAAGCTGCGCTTCCACCCGAGAGGGCCGACCGGTTTACGAAACCGCTCGGGCGGTTTCTCAAGATCGAGGCTGCCGCTGGTGCCGCGTTGCTCGTTGCCACCTGCGCCGCCTTGATCCTGTCGAACTCTGCGTGGTCCGCGGCGTTCTTGAGCATTTGGGAGATCCCTGTTGGCTTCAACTTCGGCTCGATCGATTTCAGCCGTTCGCTGCAGCATTGGCTCAACGATGGCTTGATGACGCTCTTCTTCTTCGTGGTTGCGCTCGAGCTCAAGCGCGAGCTCGTTCTAGGCGAGCTGCGCGGCTGGCGTAAGGCCGCGCTGCCGCTTTCGGGAGCGGTCGGCGGCATCCTTGTCCCCGCGTCCATCTACCTCGCGCTCATGGCGAACAAGCCCGGAATGCACGGCTGGGGGACGGTGGTCGCGACAGACACGGCGTTCGTCATTGGCGGTCTCGCCGTGCTCGGCTCTCGCGTCCCGACCATTCTTCGCCTGTTCTTGCTGTCGCTCGCCATCTTCGATGACGTAGGCGCAATCCTGATCGTGGCGATCGGCTACGGCGATCCGGTGGTCTGGTCAGCGCTAGCCGTTGCAGCCCTGGGTCTCATTGTGGTGTTCGGGACAGCGCGCGCCGGGATCCGGAGCATTCCCGTCTATTTTCTGCTTGGCGGGGTCGTTTGGCTGGCATTCGACGCCTCGGGAATTCATGCCACGATCGCCGGTGTTGCGCTGGGCCTGATGACACCCGCACGAGGCTGGGTGAGCGACGATCGCCTGCGTGCAATCTTCGGTCGTGTGCTGGCCTATCCGCAGGGCGAGCACTGGAGCGGAGATACGGCGGATCGCGCGCACCTCCGGCAGGCCGGTCGCGCGGCGCGCGAAGTCATTTCTCCGCTGGAACAACTCGAGATGAAGCTGCACCCCTGGGTGGGCTTCGCGATCATGCCGATCTTTGCTCTCGCCAATGCAGGCGTTCCGATCTCCAGCGCCGGACTGAACGATCCGGTTACCGTGGCCATCGTCGCCAGTCTGGTACTTGGCAAGCCGATGGGTGTGGTTGCGATGAGTTGGCTGGCCGTGCGTGTTGGTCTCGCGACACGGCCTGAGTCCCTGAGCTGGCCATTTTTGTGTGCCGGCGCCGTCCTCACCGGCATCGGCTTCACGATGTCACTGTTCATCGCCGGGCTGGCGTATCCGCCCGCCATGCTGGACGCTGCGAAGATTGGGATCCTTGGCGGGTCGGTCGTTTCGGCCGCAGCCGGCCTTTCCTGGCTTGGATGGCTGAGTCGCAAGAAGCAAGCGGCGTGACGGAAGAACGCATCCACCACCCTGAGGGCGGGCCCGCGGGGGGCGTCGTCCTCAAAGTCGAGGTCACCACAGTCCCCGCGAAGGAGTCCGTGGAGCTCCTCGACGGTGGCGATCGGGCCTACCCAGCCATGCTCTCTGCCATCGCGCACGCCCGAACGAGTGTGGACTTGGAGGTCTACGCCTTCGCCCCGTCCGGCGTTGGCGCGCGCTTCGTCGACGCACTGGGCAACGCGGCACGGCGAGGTGTGGCGGTTCGTGTGGTGATCGACGGCTGGGGCTCAGCGCGTCGTGGGCGCGCCGTCGCGAAGTCCCTGCGCGAGGCCGGCTGCGTGGTCCGAATCTATCATCGTTTACTTGCCCTCCTCGTTGGTCGGTTCGGTCGCAACCATCGCAAGGTCCTGATCGTCGACGACGAGATTGCGTTTCTCGGTGGGGATCAACATCGGCGACGAAAACCTCGACGAGGGTACCTACCCGGGCTGGGCCGACCTGGCGCTCGCGATTCACGGTCCCCAGTGCGCACGGCTCGCCGCGATGATTCGACGCCATCCGCTCGGCCCAGTGAACAGCTCGGTGCGTATCCATCTCTGCGGTCTCGGAGGAGGCTGGCGTCTGCGCCGACGCTATATCAAGATGTTCGCCGACGCGCGGTCACGTATCCATATCGCCCACGGCTACTTTCTGCCTGATCGTGGTGTCGTCCGCGCCATCACAAACGCCGCCCGGCGTGGCGTGCAAGTCCGTCTGCTGCTCGCTGGACGCAGCGACATTCCGTTCGCGCGCGCGGCCGCGAGGAGCCTCTATCGGCGCTTGCTGGCGGCAGGGGTCGTCATCCACGAGTGGAACGAATCGGTGCTGCACGCGAAAGTTGCCACCGTAGATGGGAACCGCCTCCTTTTGGGGAGTTTCAACCTGGATCCGTTCTCGCTCGCCAACTTGGAGACGCTGGTGGAGGTCAGCGACCACGCCGTCGTTCAGCAGACCGAAAGGTGGATTCAAGACCGATTGGAACGTTCACATGTGATCACGTCTTTGGAGGCAACGTCACGGCTGCGGAGATGGCTGCTCGACCCACTGGGCCGGCTCGTTGCCCGACTCGCAGAGGCAACCAGTCGTGTCATCGCGAGTCAGAAGCGGCGGCGGGCATCGACGGACTACTCCGCGTCCACGGCGGCTCCCAGTCGCGGTCCTGCCGACCAATCTGTGGAGGATGACTCTTGAGCTCGAAGCGCGCGCCGAGCGACTCCTCGAAGGCGAGGACGTCTTGGAAGAGCCGAACGAGGGCTCCGTGGATGTCACCGGCGGCGCAGATGATCATGGCTCGTCCACCATGCCCGCTGCCGGCAACTCGTCCAAGCGCAAGAGCGCAGGCCCAGGGGCGACCGTTGCAGATCGTGCAAGGGTTGGCCGGCGTCGCTCCGGTGACTCTAAGGTTTACAGCCCTGCTAACCCCAGAGCCGTTTTCGTTGGCAACAGACCAACGGCATCGCCCAGCCATTTCGCGCCCGTGCTCTGAGCATCGTCGCGAGCGACGACAACGCTAGCGACATCAACGACGTGCGCGCTGTGAAGCAGCGGGTGGCGAGTTGGCAACGGGCCGAGCTGTAAAGCTCAGAGCCACGAGCTGTTAAACGCGGCCCTCAGAGCTCTGCCCGGCTCTGAGCCCCAGACGCGGCTCTCTGCGTGCTCGATCAGCACGTCGGCGACGACCTCGTGCTCTGAGCATCGCGCTCGCCGAAGCACCGCGCGATCACCACCGACGCGCAAGACCCCGCGGAAGCGCGGGAAAAAGAAGAAGGCCTCGCCGGTCATCCCGATGAGGCCCTCTGTTTACCTGGCGCCCAAGGGTGTTCGTCTTGGGCAAAAATGGCTCGCCATCTACACGCGCAAGTCGACGGACGAGGGCCTCGAGCAGGACTTCAACTCCCTCGACGCCCAGCGCGAGGCCTGCGAGCAGTACATCAAGAGCCAGGCGCACCTGGGCTGGAAGCTCACCGACGACCGCTACGACGACGGCGGCTTCACCGGCGCCAACATCGACCGCCCTGCCTTCGCGCGGCTGCTCGCCGACATCGAAGCCGGCAAGATCGACGTGGTGGTGGTCTACAAGGTCGACCGCCTGAGCCGCTCGCTGCTCGACTTCGCCAAGGTGATGGACCGCTTCAACCAGGCCGGCGTCGCCTTCGTGTCGGTCACCCAGAACTTCTCGACGGCCGACGCGATGGGGCGGCTCACGCTCAACATGTTGATGTCGCTTCGCCGAGTTCGAACGCGAGATGATCAGCGAGCGAACCCGCGACAAGATCGCCGGCTCGCGCCGACGCGGCAAGTGGACCGGCGGCGCCGTGCCCATCGGCTACGAGGCGCAGGACAAGAAGCTGGTCATCGTCGAGCACGAGGCCCACGTCGTCCGCGACATCTTCGAGCGCTACCTCGACCGACAATCGGCGCTCGAGATCGCCCAGCACCTCAACGAGACCCATCAGCTCACCAAGCAGCGCACCACGAGCAAGGGGCGCATCAGGCAGGGGCGCGACGTGGACCAAGGACACCGTGCTGCGGATCCTGAAGAACCCCGTCTACGCCGGGTTCATGCCGTACCGCGACGAGGTGTACGAGGGCGAGCACGAGGCCATCATCGACGCGGCCACCTTCCACCGCGTCGCCGTCTACCTGAAGAAGTACGGCGCCGGGCGAACGGGCAAGCCCCGCAGCGGCGAGTACCTGCTCTCGGGCCGCCTCTTCTGCGTGTGCGGCTACGCGATGACCGCCAAGGGCACTCGGAAGAAGAAGGGCGGCACCAAGAAGTACCGCTACTACCAGTGTGTGATGAAGGACAAGCTGGGGCGTCGGGGCTGCGAATCGCGCCCGCTGCCAGCCGGCGCCATCGAGGGGTTCGTCGTCGCCCGCATCCGCGACGTGACCGCCGACGGCAGCGTGGCCGAAGAAGTCGCGCGGCGGATGGACGCGTACTTCGAGAAGAAGCGCAAGGCGCTCGACGACGAGCACAAGGAGCTGCCGAAGAAGATCGCCGAGCTCTCGGCCGAGATCCGCAAGCTCATCGACACCATCATCGAGGTCAACGAGTCGGCGCGACGGCAGATCGAGACCCGCATCGACGAGCTCGGTCACGCCATGGGCAAGCACGAGCTGCGCCTCGTGGAGGTCGAGCGGACGCTCACCGGCCTCGACGATCTGCAATCCGAAGGTCGCTGGGTGAGCGGGGCCCTCAAGACCTTCGACACCGTCTGGGACGTGATGTCGCCGGGCAACCGGCTCCGCCTCATCGAGGCCGTGGTGAAGAAGGTGGTCGTCAACGAACCCGAGAACCAGGTGACGGTCCTCCTGAACGACCTCGGCGCGACCGAGCGCGACGATGACGACGACGACGAGGCCGCGACCGACGAGCCGCCCGCCACGGCTCCGGAACCCGCAGCCATGGAGGCCAGCCCATGACCGACGAAGCCGCCGCGACCACCAGCGAGGCCACCGAGCCCGAGGAAGACGGCGCCCTCGTCTTCACCGGCCAGCTCTTCCGCAAGCGCAGGGGCCGTCGTTTCGTCTTCACCGAGGAGGCACCGGCACCAGCCGAACCGCCCCCCGAGCCCGTGCGACGCCCGGCCCGCGTGGCCCAGATGCTGGCCTTCGCCCATGGCCTGGGCGCCGCCATCGAGCGCGGCGACTTCCGCGACCAGGCCGACGCCGCCCGGCACTACCAGCTCACCCGGGCCCGGATCACCCAGCTCATGAACCTCACGCACCTGGCCCCCGACATCCAGGAGCAGGTGCTCTTCCTCGAGGCCGTCGATGGCCGGGAGCCGATGAGCGAGCGGGATCTGCGGGCGGTGATCGGCGCGGGGGACTGGGGCGCGCAGCGGGCGGCGTGGGCGCGTCTATCAAGCTGATAGCCCCGCCAGTAACGCGGGCGCCTTGATCTCAGCCCATCCGCTGCCGTACTCTGGAAACCGCTGGAAGCCTACGCCTTCCAACGCTGGGAGTCCGAACGGATGAGCGACGAGATACTGACGGTCATAGAGGTCGCGGCCTTGCTCAAGGTCGCGGACAAAACCGTCTACACGATGGCCCAGCAGGGGGAGCTGCCGGCGTTCAAAGTGCGCGGCCAATGGCGGTTCCGGCGCACAGACATCGACGCGTGGATGGCCTCGCAGGTCGCGAGGACCACCAAGAAGACCGAGGGGCCACGGCGGCCGAAGGGAGGCCGGAAGTGATCGAGTCCCTCTTCGCCCGCGTGGGCTTCTCGCCGAACGACGGCCAGCGTCAGGCGATAGAGCATCTGGACGGCCCGCTCTTCCTCGTCGCGGGTCCGGGCTCGGGGAAGACGCGCGCGTCCTGCTATGGCGCGTCGTGAACATGATCGTGTTCCACGGCGTCGCGCCCGAGTCGATCTTCCTCAGCACCTTCACCGAGAAGGCCGCGAAGCAGCTCCAGGATGGTCTCGTCTCGCTGCTCGGCCTCGCAAGCGAGCAAACCGGCAAGCCCTACGACCTTTCCGGGATGTACGTCGGCACGGTCCACGCGCTCTGCCACCGACTCCTTCAGGACCGCTCGCTTGTCGTCGATCGCGAGCGCTCCACCGCGCCCGCCGTGCTCGACGCTCTGGACCAGTACTTCACGTTGGCGCAGGGCTCGTTCTGGTCGGCGGCGCAGGCGCTGCTCGCCTTCGAAGGGGAGCTGCCTGCGTTCCGCGAGACGGTGAACGCGAACTTCGAGCCGCCCGCATCGGCGAGCCGCCACAAGGCCGTGGTGAACCTCCAGTCGCTCTTCAACCGGTTCTCGGAAGAAGACCTCGACCCAAAGGAGATCCTCGAGAAGGCACCCGCCGAGTACGCCTCGCTCTTCCGCCTCTACCAACTCTATCGCGATCGGCTCGCCAAGAGCCGCGTCGACCTCTCGCTCCTCCAGCGCGCGGCATACCGCGCCCTCATCGCGAGCGACAGTACGATGCACCGGTTCAAGCACGTCATCGTCGACGAGTACCAGGACACCAACACCATCCAGGAGCGCATCTTCTTCCGCCTCGCAGGCGGTTCGAAGAACGTCTGCGTCGTCGGCGACGACGACCAAGCGCTCTATCGCTTCCGTGGCGCCACGGTCGAGAACTTCGTCGAGTTCCCGAAGCGCTGCGTCGGCGTGCTCGGCGTCGAACCTCGCCGCATCGAGCTCGGCATCAACTACCGGTCGCGTCGAGGCATCGTGCAGGCGTACACATCCTTCGTCGCGCAGCACGACTGGTCCCGCCCGGGCGGTGGCCAGTTCCGGCTGCACGACAAGGGCGTCCGCGCCCACAGCGCCGACGACGGCATATCGGTGGTGACGACCGCTCCGAGCAAGCCGGTCGACCTGGTCGAAGAGATCGCGACCCTGTGCCGCCGGCTCATCGACGAGAAGGTGGTCGCCGACCCGAACCAAATCGCGTTCCTCTTCCCGACGCTCAAGAGCACCGTCGTTGAGCGCTTCGAGGAGGCACTCAGTCGCGTTGGCCTCCGCGTCTATGCGCCGCGCGCCAAGCGCTTTCTCGAGGCCGACGAGCCGACGCTAATCATCGGCCTACTCACGCGCGTTCTCGGCAAGCCGCCGCGCAACGAGGCCTTCGACCGAGGCGAGTACGGCGAGTTCCACTCCTGGCTGGACAGCGCCACCACCGTCGCCGACGCGCTGATGGAGAGCGACCCGACCTTGCGTGCCTTCGTTGACCAGCGTGTCGCGGAACTGAACGCCATCAAGCGGGACTACAGCGCGCTGAAGGTGGTCCTCGAGCAAGGGGGATGGAGCGAGGACGCGGCCTACGACCCGAACACCCACAAGCGTGCGTTGCTCAACGCAGCGGGTCTGTCGGCCGACGCTCGGCGCGCGCTTGGCGGTGCGGGCTTGGAGAAGCTCTACAGGGAGCGCCTCGCGAACGACAACCCGCTCAGTCTTCGCAACGTCGTCAACCGCGCGACGACGGCCGACTGGGGCTTGCTCGACCTCTTCTATCGCTTCCTCGGCTTCCAGCGCTTCCGCGAGATGATCGACATCGCCGACGGAGGCATCGATGAAGCGCCGGTCTGCAATCTCGCGCTCGACGAGCCAACTCCTCGCACGCTACGTCGACACGTTCCCGCCGCTGATTACGGGCCAGGGCCTCGCGACCGAGATGCTGCAGCGGGGCTTCTTCCAGGCCTTCCTCTTCGCGCTCTTCCGAATGGGCGAAGGCGAGTACGAAGACGCCGAGATCCGTTCCCACGCCGGCGCATCCCGTTCCTCACCATCCATCAGAGCAAGGGGTTGGAGTTCCCAGTCGTGGTTCTCGGCAGCGCACGCACCAACCGCCGCGCGCGCAAGGTCGAGGAGCTGGTGCGCCCGTTCTTGCCGCCAGGCGGTGAGCCGCTCGACCGCATGCCCGGGTTCGACGCGATGCGGATGTTCTACGTGGCGCTCTCCCGTGCGCAGAACCTCCTCGTCCTCGCGCATCCGAAGGGACGTGGCCAGAAGGTCGACGCCGAGTTCCACGAGCTGCTTCGGACGGCGGCGCCGATCGCGGGCTTCGACGTTTGCTCGGTACCGATGGCGAAGCCTGAGCCCGACGCCGCCGTGCGCCGCTTCAGCTACACGACCGACTATCTCGCGTACCAGCGATGCCCGCGCCAGTACATGCTCTTCGAGCGCTACGGCTTCGCCGCCAGCCGTACGCAGACGATGTTCTTCGGCAGCCTCGTCCACGCGACGCTCGAAGACTTGCACGCCACCGATGATCGCCGCGCGCAAGGCGAAGAACGCCGCGCAATCGGCAGGAGGTGCGGCATGACTGGAGACGCCGCTGACCGGACGACGGAGCGCTTCCTGACGAGTGTTCGAGGCGAACTTCGAGCGGCTGCGCGAGGAGAGCGGCAGGTCGCTCGCCCCATTCATCAAGGAGTCCGCGCGCCAGCAAGTGCTGCTCGACTACCGGCGCCTCCACCAGCTCGCCGCGCAGGTCGAGGAGACCGAGGGTGCGGCTGGTGCCGCCTGAGCAGACGAGCCCCGCCGGCCGCCATACGCGCTCAAGGGCGTGGTCGACATCGTCGAGAGACGGAGCTCGACGGTCATGTAACGACCTGAAAGACGAATCTCGACGCGACGTGCGCGCGTATGACGTCGAACGGCACTATCCGCCAACTAACGTCTACGCGCACATCTGGAAGGGGCTGCGCGAGCGCCAGCCGACAAGGTCGCGGTGATCGCGACACGTCCGACGTGGCCGCTCTACCGTGCGCTCCGTGCGGCGAACCCGCGAAGATCGAGTCGGCGATGGAGGCATGGGACCCTGTGCTCGAGGTGACGGTGGACGGAGACGTCTCGCCGAGGTGATGGAGAGCTTCGGGCGCGTCGTCGACCTATCGAAGAACGCAAATTCAGCCCGCCTGGGCTCAAAGTGCTGAAGGCGCCGTCGCGACCCGAAGGGAAGAGAAACGCCGTTCGCGCAAGACGTCTGCCTCAACTGCGACGCGCGCTTCGGCTGCGCCTCGTACCGTCAGCTCGTGCGCGTGCAGTCGCCGGGCCGAGCGGACCAGGCACTACGCCGACGCGAGCGCCGACTCCGGCGGCGACGCCAGAAGCAAGACTGCGCGACAGCGGCGTGTGATCGCGACCGCGCGCATCGATGTGGAAGATGAGGGAACGAGCGCATGAAGCCTGAAAAAGATCGATCGTCGTCCGAGCAGCGAAGAGCGCCTCGATGTGCTCCGTGACCTGTTCCCGAGGTGTTCACGGACGGCCGCGTGGCAGTCACCGCTGAAGGAGCTGCTCGAAGACGGCGTGAGTGACGGCCCCGCCGACGAGGCACTACGGCGCTCAACTGGCCCGGAAAGCAGCAGGCACGGCGCCTCGCGAACCAGCCGCCGCACGTGACACTGCGCCCGGTGCCAAAGGCGGGCGTCGACGAAGAGACGACCGCAACATGCCGATTGTCGGCGACAACCTGCAGGTGCCGCTGCGCTCTGCAGAAGAGCTACGCGAACTCGATCAAGCTCGTATACATCGACCCACCGTACAACACGGGAAATGACTTCATCTACAAGGACACCTTCTCCATCGACGAGGAGCTGTACTTGCAAGAGACGCGACAAGCCGACCTGCATGGGCGGCTCGTTTCGAACCCGCAGACGAGCGGGCGTTTCCACTCGAACTGGCTGAGCTTCATGTACCCACGCCTCGCGGTAGCCCAACGGCTCCTCCGCGAAGACGGCTTCATCGTCGTGAGCATCGACGACGCCGAGGTCGCGAATCTGCGCCTTCTGATGAACACGATCTTCGGCGAGGAGAACTTCATCGCGACCCTTGTGCTGGGACCGCAACCGCAAGAACGACGCCAAGTACTTCTCGGTAGGGCACGAGTACATGCTCGTATACGCGCGCAACGTCGGGCGCCTGCAGGACGATGGCGTCATCCTCCGCGCGCCGAAGGAGGGCGTCGACGAGGTCCGCGAGCTGTTCGAGAAGCTCCGCAAGGATCACAAGGACGACTGGGAGAAAGTCCGCGAGGGGCTGAAGGCGTTCTACGCGACATTCGCCGATGACGACCCGAGGAAGCCCCTCGCGAGGTTCACGAAGGTCGATGCGCGGGGGCCACATAGAACAGACGGCGATATCAAGTGGCCCGGAGGTGGCGGGCCCAAGTACGAAGTGCTCCACCCTGCAACCAAGAAGCCTGTGAAGGTGCCATCGAGCGGGTGGCGCTTCAGCAGCCCGGAGCGCTTCTGGGAGGAGCACGCGGCTGGACGGATCCATTTCCCCGCAACGGAATCGGGTGAACCGAGCGTCCGTCGAGACCTCTTCACGTCTGCGGTTCAGGTCCTTCCATCAGTCCAATACAGCTACGCCCAGAACGCCGCCAAGCACTTCGATGGGATCTTCGGTGGCGAGAAGGTCTTCGATAATCCCAAACCCTTCGACGACCTAGCAACGCTCGTGAATTACCTGACGGGGGCCGACGACGTGGTCCTCGACTTCTTCGCGGGCTCAGGCTCCACCGGCCACGGTGTGTGGTTCGCGAACCAGAAGTTCGACACGAAGCGGAAGTTCATCCTCGCGCAGATCGACGCCGCGGTGGACCAGAAGGTCGTGAGCGGCAAGAATGCCGCCAAGCTCGGCCTCGACACCATCGACAAGATCACCTGCGAGCGCCTGCGCCGCGTCTCGAAGGCGATGAAGGCCGAGGGCATCAAGGGCGACTTCGGGTTTCGGGTCTTCAAGGAGGACTCTCCGGCGCTCGCGCGACCGCTCCACCTCGCCGCCGAGCAGCTCGAGAAGGGCCAGCTCGCGATGTTCAAGGAGAAGCTCGCGCACGTACAACCCGCGGATCTCTTCACCGAGGTCTTGCTGCTCCTCGGGTTCCCGCTCGACGCCAAGCGAGAACAGGTGCCGCAAGACTCGGCCAACACGCTCTGGCGCTTCGAGCACCCGCGCGTGCCGCAGCCGCTCCTGCTCTGCCTCGACAACAAGATCGATGACGACCTCATCGAGACGCTGCGCGAGCGGAAGAACCACACCTTCGTCTGCCGCGACGAAGCGCTCACCGACGTGGCCAAGGCCCGGTTCTACGACGCGCTCAAGCTCGCCGACTCCACGTTCAAGGTCCTCTGAGGTGGCGCGCGCATGAGTTTCTTCACCTTCCAAGCGGACCTTCCGCACCAGCTCGCGGGGGTGCGTAACGTCGCCGATCTCTTCGATGGACTCGACAAGCGTGCGGCCGCGTCGTTCCTCAACATCGAGGATATCATCGGCAACGCCGACGAGTGGGACGACCTCGCCGACGATCTCATCGAGGAAAACCTCCACCGCATCCAGAACGCCCACAACGTCGAGCAACCCGAGGCCTCGCTCGTCGTGGGCCGCCTGACACGCGACGACGGCGTGATGCTCGACGGCGTCAGCGTCGATGCGCATTCGTGCCCGCACTTCACCGTCGAGATGGAGACGGGCACCGGCAAGACCTACGTCTACCTGCGCACGATCTTCGAGCTGAACCAGCGCTACGGCTTCACCAAGTTCGTCATCGTCGTGCCCTCGGTCGCCATCAAGGAGGGCGTGAAGAAAGCGTTCGACGACATGAAAGCCCACTTCAACGCCCTCTTCGGCACGACGAACTTCTCGCGCCGCGTCTACGACGGCGGCAAGCCCGGTATCGTGCCGGCCTTCGCGCGCGACGTGTTCCCGTCGCTGCTCATCATGACGCAGCAGTCGTTCAACCGCGCCCGCAACAATCTCTACAAGGCGAACGACAGCGTCATCAGCGAGCTGAAACCGTACCAGTGGATTCAGCGCACGCGCCCCATCGTCATCCTCGACGAGCCGCAGAACATGGGTTCGGAGAGGTCGAAGGAGGCGCCGTATCCCAGGCCAGCGCGGTGCTATTTTCAACCGCCTGCGCCCCGGCGGGATAGCCGGCGCGTGGATTGAGCAGCGCTACCCCACCGTATGTTTGCCCTGGCGTCATGATGCGCATGGTGATCTGCTGCCCGTTTGGAGTGATCTGGATCATTTTCACTCTCCCCTCCAGCAGCACATAGGCATGCGTGGCAGGGTCGCCCTGCATGAAGAAAAACCCGCCTTCTTCTATCGAGCGTGCTACGCCGGTCTCCATCACCTGCGCAAAAATCCCCTGGCTGACTTCCTTGAACAGGCTGGATTGGCGAACAAGCTCCTGAAATCCCTCAAGCATGATGGGATTCTACTCCAAATCGGATAAAGTGCATGAGAAATATGACTTGAAAACAGGTTGATTCCATTTACAGACGGCCTACCTTGCTCCAGCACAATGAAATTCTTTGCAAGAGGGGATAGAATGCTTCTATGAGAATTCAAAAGCGTTATCTACCATTTGTCGCATTTTCCCTGCTCGCGCTCCTGGCTGCCCTGTGGGCCGGATTGCTGCGCCTGGGCTGGGCTATTCCAGCTTTCCCAGGTCTGGCGGTAGCCCACGGGCCGCTGATGGTGTGCGGTTTTCTGGGCACACTCATTCCACTGGAGCGTGCTGTTGCCATCCGCCAGAAGTGGATGTTTGCCGCGCCCATTCTGACAGCCGCAGGCTGGGTACTGCTTTTATGCATCCCCGGCCTGGCTGGAGCGCTCCTGTTCACACTCGGCAGCCTGGTAACCCTGGCCATTCTTGCCTACATGCTGTTCCGCGAACCAAAGATCTTCACGTTTGTGATGGCATTGGGAGGAGTCGCCTGGGTGGCGGGAAACATCCTGTGGGTGATGGGGGATCCCACTCTTTCAGGTGGTCTTCTGGTGGATGGCGTTCCTGGTACTCACCATCGCCGGCGAACGCATCGAACTCAGCCGGATCCTGCGCCTGACACCGATAAAGTTCTTCGCCTTCGGTCTTTTCGTGGCGCTGATCCTGATCGGCGCCATTGCGGCGGTTTTCAACCTGGACCTCGGCACACGTTTGAGTGGGGGCGGCTACCTTGCCCTGGGCCTGTGGTTGCTGGCAAATGATATCGCACCTCGCAACCTGCGCCACCCTTCTCCTCTGACGCGCTATATTTCCACTTGCCTGTTCACAGGATTTCTGTGGCTGATCGCCGGAGGCGGCTTAATGCTTGCGATAGGTGCGCAGTATGCAGGTCCATATTACGATGCGGTGCTGCACATCGTCTTCGTCGGGTTCGTCATGTCCATGATCTTCGGACATGCACCCATCATTTTTCCTGCCATAGTCCAGGTCCAGGTGATATTTTCCCCGGCCTTTTACATTCACCTGGCGTTGCTGCACTTCTCTTTGTTGGTTCGTGTCATCGGGGATTTGGCCTCGCTGGGCACTTTGCGGATTTGGGGCGGCCTGCTAAACGAAGTGGCGATCGTGCTGTTTCTTGGCATGACAGGCCGCGCCATCTGGAAGGGAGCCAGTGAACAGACCCAGTCACAAACTCAAAATCCATAATCGTATTACCGTCACTCCTTCCGCTACGCTTCACCCTTTCTTCCCTCATCACGCCCCCTCTGCTGCGCGAGGTCTCCGTTGCAATCCATCTTCCGTATGTTATAGTGAACCAATAGGTAGGACTTCGGACAATCGCTGTGCCTGAAAACGA